>NZ_QEYD01000003.1 GCF_003122215.1 Pararhodobacter marinus
GCCGGGACCTATGACCTGCAGATCCGCTCGGGCTCGGCCTCGATCCGGCAGGGCGGCGATTTCGAGGCCCGGCCCGGCGAGCGCATCACCCTTGCCGAGACCGAGCTGGTGGGTCCGCGCGCAGGCCAGCAGGTGGCGCTCGAGATCCGCCATGACGGTGAGCGCCAGAGCTGCCGCCAACCCGCTTTCTGAACCCCGCCCGTACCCTCCTGCGCGGTCCGGATTCCGCATTTCAGCACCTCGCCCTTCCCGCCGGACCGCCCCATTTGCAAAGGACCAGACCCATGATCGCTTTCCCCAAAGCCGCCCTTCTCGCCGCCGCCCTCGCCATGCCCGCCAGCCTGCCGCTGGCCAGCCCGGCCGAGGCCTCGGGCGGGATCTCGATCAACATCGCGCCGTCGAATGCGCGCGAAGCCCGGCTCCTGCGCCTCGGCCTAGCCGCCTATGCGCTGCACCAGGACATCGAGACCAACGGCCATGTCACCCAGCAGGGCGCCCATAACGCCGCCGGCATCGCCCAGGGCGCGACCGACCAGGCGATCATCCACCAGGACGGCACCGGCCATACCGGCACCGTCTCGCAAACCGGCGGCCACAACGCCTATGGCCTCTTCCAGTTCGGCCAGAACACCACCTCCCATGTCAGCCAGACCGGCGGACAGACCGGCCTAACCGTCCAGTTCGGATGGTGAGGGACAGACGCCACGACCCCCTTGAAACCGCTTCTGAAAGGAGATTTCCCATGACCCATCCCCGCAAGATTTCCATGCTTCTCGCCGCTGCCGCCGCTCTGGGCGCCGGGGCGGCGGGGGCGACCACCCTCGTTTCGGGTACCAACACGGTCTTCGTGCACCAGTCGCCCGGCGGCACGGTGATCCGGCAGGGCGGTCCCGATGCGCGCGTGAGCGTGCTGCGGTCGGCCACCCCCCTGCGGTTCGAGGAAACCCGCGTGATCGTGGAGCTGCAGGAGCCGGGCTTTGCCCAAGTGCCGCGGATGTCGTTTCTGTGGTACCTGCTGCCGTGGAACTGGGGCGCGGAACCCGTCGCGCGTGCGCCACGCGCAGAGATCCGTCCGCGCGTGGCCCCGGCCGAGTCCGGCGTGAACCGCGCCGAGGCAATGATGGGCCGGGTCCTGTCGCGCATGGATCGCTGACGAACCGATTGCCCGCCGGGCAGTTCTCAGGGCGGGGGCCGGATGCCTCCGCCTTGCCTTATCATTTCATTGCATATGCAACGATATTGACAGGCGATGGCGATTCGTGATTTGTGGGCGCCATAACGTTGCACTTGCAATAAATACGGAGGACCCGATGACCGCCCCCATTCTGAAGATCGAGCAGATGCACCACGTCGCCTATCGCTGCAAGGACGCGAAGGAGACAGTCGAATGGTACACGCAGATGCTGAACATGGATTTCGTGCTGGCCATCGCCGAGGATCAGGTGCCCTCGACCCATGAGCCCGATCCCTACATGCATCTGTTTCTCGATGCCGGGAACGGCAATATCCTGGCTTTCTTCGAACTGCCCACCAAGCCCGAGATGGGGCGCGACCCGAACACGCCGGCCTGGGTGCAGCATATCGCCTTCAAGGTAAAGGACCGCGATACGCTGGTGGCGTTCAAGGAGCATCTGGAGGCGAAGGGCGTCGAGGTGCTGGGGGTGACCGATCACTCGATCTTCCACTCGATCTATTTCTTCGATCCCAATGGCCACCGGATCGAGCTGGCCTGCCCGGATCCCGAGGAAGAGGCGCTGCTCAAGCGGCTTGATGCGGTGAAATGGGACATGCTGGAGGAATGGAGCCGGACCAAGCGCGCGCCGCAGCACGCGGCCTGGCTGCACGCGAAGGAATTGCGCAAGGAAGAGGCGTGAGTGTCACGGCGCTGTCACTCCTGCATGGCAGGGTGATCTCGTTTTCGAGCACCAAGTGATCGTCCGGGTGGGGCTTCGGCCTCACCCATTTTTTTCAGGTGACGCGCCAGCGGCGTTCCAGCTCTTCGATGGCGGCCACGCGGTCGGCGGTCTTGGGATGCGAGGCCAGCCAGACGGGCGGAGCGCCGCGCATCCCCGTCAGCGATTCGAGCCGCGTGAGCAGGGATTTCTGCCCGCCCGTGCCGATTCCGGCCTTGGTCAGAAGGGCGGCGGCGTATTCGTCGGCCTCGTATTCGTCCTTGCGGCTGAGACCCGCGGCCAGCAGATGAACAAGGCCGTTCGCCACCAGCACACCGATCCCCGGCAACAGGCGGCCCAGAACCGTGGCCAGAACGACGCGCACCGCGTTCTGGCCGGAAAAGTCGATCATCCGCTTGCGGGTATGGCCAAGCGCCACATGGCCCAGCTCATGCGCGATGACCGAGACCAGCTCTTCGGCGCTGACCTCGCCCGCCTTGTAGCGGTCGAGAAAACCGCGCGTCAGGAAGATCCGGCCATCGGGCGCGGCAAGCCCGTTGATGGTGGGGATTTCATAGACATTGACCTGAATGCGTTTGAGATCCAGCGCGCGCGCAAGCCGTGCGGTCAGCGCTTCGAGCATCGGATCCTTGAGCGGCGTCGAGCGTTCATCGAGCTCGCGCTTCGTGCGCCAGGCCGAGAAATGCCAGTAGATCAGGCCGTAAGCGACGGCGAGAAGGATCGGAGCCAAGCGCAGCATGATCCGGATATGGCGGTTTCTGCGCGTCTCGACAAGGTGGACGGGGCCGGTCCGCCATCAATCCCGCGTCAGGCGGGCAGGGCGGTCACATGCGCGGCGCAGCCCAGAAGCGCGGCGTAATCGTCTTCGACGACCGAGACCGGGAACGCGTCCATGAAATCCGAAAACCGGCCCATGTCGCGAAAGGTCTCGGCCATGCCGAGGGGCGCGAGAACGGGTGCCATCGCGCGCGCGACACTGCCGATCAGGAAAATCCCGCCGAAGGGCAGATGCACCATTGCCAGCGAGGCCAGCGCGCGGCCCATGATGCGGGCATAAAGTCGGCCGGTTTCCTGTGCTTCGGCCTCGCCCGCGACGATGGCGGCGGTCAGCGCGTTGCCGGGCAGGGTCTGGCCCGTGACCCAGTGATGCAGCGCGACCAGACCGCGCCCGCAAAGAACCTCTTCGATCGTGGCGATGCCGTGTTTCTCGGCCAGATGGCGGGCCAGCGCGGCCTCCTGATCGCCCTTGCGCGGCAGGTGGATATGGCCGCATTCAGACGGCGCGACATAGGTGCCGCCGGGCAGGTGATGCACCGGCGCCGCGTTGAAGCCGGTGCCCGCGCCGACGACAAGCTGGGCCGCGCCCGGCTCGGCAGCTTGGCCGGGCAGCAGGCAGCGCAGATGCCGCCGGTCCAGCGAGGCCAGCGCGTGGCCCTGGGCCTGCAGGTCATTGAGGATCGAGACCCGCGACGTACCGCCGACGCGGGCCAGATCCCCGGCCGTGATTTCCCAGTCCAGATTGGTCATCCGCGCGACCCCGCCACGCACCGGACCCGCCGCCGCCACGCAGACGCCCGCGCAATCGCCTGTCGCGGTGTCGGTCAGGTATTGCGTCAGGATCTCGGACAGCGAGCCGCGCCCGGCATTGGGATATTTCCGGATCGAGCCCTGCCGCAGCACGCCCTCATCGGCCAGCGCCACGCGGGTATTGGTGCCGCCGATATCGGCGACAAGCTGCGGGGCAGGGGTGAAGGGCCAGGATTTCAGCGGGCGGTCGGTCATGCTTGGGATCTTCGGGTTTGTCGGGGTCGGTTCTTCATAGCCGGATTGGCCCGGCTGCACTATGGCGAATACGGGGCGAAGGCAGGCCTGTTGCCACCTGCGCGCGACGCCCTGTCCTCTTGCGCCCGAAGAAGGGCTGCGGTTGAGTGACCGTGTATCCAGTGAGGGTCCGATGTCTGACAAAAGCAAACCCGTCCCGCCGGTGAAATCGCGCCATTTCCCGCCCCCGCCGCCGCTGATCGAGAAAACGCCGGGCCTGTGGCGCCGGACGCCGCCCGCTTTGTTTCCCGCGATCATGGGGCTGTTCGGGCTGGGGCTGGCATGGCGCATCCTCGCGCTGCAGCCCGGTCTTCTGCCGCTTCAGCCACTCGGCGAGGCGATCCTCGGCGCGGTGCTGCTGCTCTACGCGTTCTCGCTGATCGCGTGGCTGTCGAAGCCCCTGCGCCGTCCCCGGGTCGTGCTGGACGAACTCAACATCCTGCCCGGCCGGGCGGGCATGGTCGCGCTGACGCTGTCGATGGTGCTGGCCGCCTCGGCGCTGCGCCCCTATGCGCCGGAACTGGCGCTGGTGCTGGTCTTTCTGGGCATGGCCGCTCTGGCGGTCGTCGGCGCGCTGATCACCTGGAAGGTGGGCACCGGCCCCAAAGAGGGGCGCGGCGTCACGCCGGTCTTTCACCTGACCTATGTGGGATACATCCTTGCGCCGCAGACGCTGATCCCGCTGGGCTTCGAGGGGCTCTCGCGCGTGATCTTCTGGGTGACGATGGTCAGCGCGGTGCTGATCTGGCTGGCGAGCCTTGCGCAATTCCTGCGCCGCAACCCGCCCGCGCCGCTGCGCCCGCTGATGGCGATCCACGCCGCTCCCGCCGCGGTTTTCGCGGGCGTCGCGGTCTGGCTGGGCTATCCGCTGATCGGCGCGGGCTTCGCGCTGCTCGCGCTGGCCTTCGTCGCGGTCTTCGCAGCGTCGGCCAAGTGGCTGCTGGCGTCGGGTTTTTCGCCGCTCTGGGGGGCGCTGACCTTTCCGCTGGCGGCGACGGCCTCGGCTTCGGTCCTGGCGCTGGGACAGCCGGGATTGTGGATCGGCGCGGTGCTTCTGGTCTTCGCCACGGGCTTCAACCTGTTCGTGGCCTTTCAGGTGTTCAAATCCTGGGCCAAGGGCGAGCTGGGCGCAAAGACGAACGCGGCGATCGCGTAACGAAACAGGGGCCGCACGGCCCCCGTTTCACTTGAAGTGCTTGGACAGTTTCAGCCCCTGTCCCTGGTAATTCGACGCGATCCCCGCGCCGTACAGCAGATCCGGCTCGGCGCTCATGCGCTCGTAGACCAGCCGCCCGACGATCTGTCCGTGTTCCAGCGCGAAGGGCGCCTCGTGGCAGCGCACCTCCAGCACCCCGCGCGAGCCCACGCCATCGGCCGCGGCATGGCCGAAACCGGGATCGAAGAACCCCGCGTAATGCACACGGAACTCGCCCACCATCGCCAGATAAGGCGCCATTTCAGCGGCATAGAGCGGCGGGATGCAGACGGCTTCGCGGCTGACAAGGATATAGAACGCGCCGGGATCGAGGATCAGCTGCCCGGTCGTGGTGTGCAGCTCTTCCCAGAACTCGGCCGGGTCATAGGCACCGATGCGGTCCAGATCGATCACGCCGGCATGGGGTTTTGCACGGTAGCCCACCAGATCGCCGGTTTCGGGCTTCAGGTCGACGGAAAAGCCCAGCCCTTCGGAAATCAGCGCCTCGCCACTGACAAGCGGGGTCCCGGCGTGCAGCGCCGAAAGCTCGGCATCCGACAGAACCGACTGGCCATGACGCAGCCGGATCTGGTTCAGCCGCATCCCCGGACGCACCAGCACCGAGAACGAGCGCGGGCAGATCTCGGCATACAGCTTTCCGGTGTAACCCGCTGGCACGCGGTCGAATTCCACGCCGTCATCGGTGATCACCCGGACCAGAAGGTCCAGCCGCCCCGTCGAGCTTTTGGCATTGGTGACCGCGCTCAACTCACGCGGCAGTGCCAGCGTTTCGGCCAGTTCGACGACATAGACGCAGCCCTTTTCCAAGACCATCCCCGAGGCGATGGAGAATCGATGCATCTCGAATTCGGGCAGGCGCTCGGCCACCGTCTTGCCCCGTCCCGGCAGGAACGAGGCGCGTAGCCGCACCGCCGTGTCGCCCAGCCGCAGGTCCAGGCTGGCGGGCTGGATCTGTTCGGCGCGGATCTCGGGTCGGGCGGCGACGATGCCCTGTTCGATCAACCGGCGCAGGCTTTGCGACGGCAGGACGCCGGCGGGCTCGGACAGGGTTGATGCGGGCATGACACCTCCTCGTGGGCAAACCGCTCATGTGCAAACCGCCCGTGACCGGGTGGCCACGGGCGGTTTGAATTGGTCGGGCTGGCGAGATTCGAACTCACGACCTTCCGTCCCCCAGACGGACGCGCTAACCAAGCTGCGCCACAGCCCGACGAGGCGCTTTCTACCGCTTTTGACGGCGGGGGCAAGCAACAATTTGCCTCGGGCGGCGGGAAATTTTCGCACGCGCCCGCAGCGACGGGAACACGCGAAAGGGCGCGACCCGAGGGGGCACGCCGGGATGGCTCGGGAAGCGGCTGCGCGTTTACCAGCGTCCGGCGCCCGAGGCTTCGGACATCCGCTCCAGCAGCGAATCGATGCGGCGGGCCAGCATGTCGGCGCGGTCGCGCTGCGGTCCCAGAGCCCCGCGCTTCATCGCCCTCAGGCGGCGGGCGATCTGCGCACGCTCGGACGGCTCGCTCAGCGACAGGGCGTCGGCGGGCACGGGCGGTTCCGCAGCCGGCGCGGGGGCAGGGCGCGGCGCAGGTTTCCCGGGCAGCGCGGCGGGAGCGTTTTGCGGGGTTTCAGCCACGACGGCCTGAGGGTCATCCGCCGGCTCGCCACTGCGTTCCGCCGCCGGAGCCTCTGCCGGGGCTGCTGACGGAGCGGTTTGCGGCATTTCCGGCGCGGTCTCGGGCGCGGTATCCAGCGCCTCGGTCGTGTCCTCGTCATCGGCGATCTCGGTGCCCAGCGGAGCGTCCGGCATATCGTCCGGATCGGCCACGGGCTCGTGCGCGGGCGCGTCGCTGCGGCGCGTGGCGAAGATCTCGTCCAACGGCGGCGGGGTCTCGGCCTCGGTTTCCGTTCCGGTATCGGGATCGGCCACGGCGCGCGTCGCGGCAAGGTCTTCGGTCTCGTCCACCGCATCCTCGCCCACCAGCGCCGGCAGCGGGCCGCCCAGCGAGGCCACATGCTTCACGCCCTGCTCCTGCAACACGCGCTGCACGCCCCGGATGGTGACGTGATGCTCCTGCAGAAGCGACTTGATGCCGTTGATCAGCGCGACGTCGTCGGGACGGTAATAGCGCCGCCCGCCCGCCCGCTTGACCGGCCGGATCTGATAGAACTTGCTTTCCCAGAACCGAAGAACATGCGCGGGAGTGTCAAGGATTTCAGCCACTTCGCTAATGGTGCGAAAGGCGTCGGGGGCCTTTTTCATAGGGTCCGCTTACGCTTTGTCGCGCAAGTTCCCGCGCGAGACACGATCTTTCATCAGATGCGAGGGCCGGAAGGACAGCACGCGGCGCGGGCTGATCGGCACCTCTTCGCCGGTCTTCGGATTGCGGCCCAGGCGCTCGGCCTTGGAGCGGACGCTGAACGTGCCGAAAGACGAAATCTTGACCTGTTCGCCCTTCACCAGCGCATCCGACATGTACTGGATCACCGATTCCACGAGCGCCGCGGATTCGTTGCGCGACAGGCCGACTTCGCGAAACACCGCCTCGCTCAGATCCATCCGTGTCAGAGTCTTTCCGCTCATCCCGATCTCCCCGGCGATTGACAGGCTTTTGTTGGAAAATGAGCCAAGAAAATTATCCTGTCAACAGCGGGGTTTGCAGCGCGTTGTTTGTGCTGGGTGACAAGCGGGGCGCCGCTTACCAGCGCAGCACCACCGCGCCCCAGGCCAGCCCGCCGCCGATCGCTTCGGTGACGATCAGATCGCCCTTCTTGATGCGGCCATCGGCGGCCCCCACCGACAGTGCCAACGGGATCGACGCGGCCGAAGTATTGCCGTGATCCTGCACGGTGACGATCACGTTATCCATCGACAGGCCCAGCTTCTTCGCCGTGCCCTGAATGATGCGGATATTCGCCTGATGCGGCACGACCCAGTCGACATCGCCTGCGCCCAGCCCTGCGCGCGACAGCGCGGTATTGGCGGTATCGGCAAGCTTTTCAACGGCGTGGCGGAAGACCTGGTTGCCCTGCATGCGCAGGTAGCCGGCGGTTCCCGTGGTGCCGACGCCGCCATCGACATAAAGCAGGTCGCGCAGTTTGCCGTCGGAATGCAGATCGACCGACAGCACGCCGCGATCGTCGGATGTGCCGTTGCCGGATTGGGCATCCAGGATGATCGCCCCGGCACCGTCACCAAACAGCACGCAGGTCGAGCGGTCGGTCCAGTCCATGATGCGGCTGAACGTCTCGGCCCCGATCACCATGACGCGGCGCGCCTGTCCGGCGGCGATCAGCGCGCTGGCATTGCCGAGCGCGTAGACAAAGCCCGCGCAGACTGCCTGCACGTCGAAGGCAAAGGCGCCGCCCGCGTCGATTCCATCCTGCACCATCGTTGCGACGGATGGAAAGGTCAGGTCGGGCGTCGAGGTCGCGACGATGATCGCATCCAGCGTGTCGGCGCCCACGCCGGCCGTCTCGAGCGCGGCGCGCGCGGCCTTGATCGCCAGATGCGAGGTCATCTCACCTTCGGCGGCGAAATGGCGACGCTCGATCCCCGAGCGGGACTTGATCCACTCGTCCGAGGTATCCAGCGTCTGGGTAAAGGCTTCATTTTCGACCACGCGCTCGGGAAGATAATGGCCGTGGCCGATGACCACAGCGCGCGTGACGGTATTCTGGCTCATTCCTGCTCTCCGCTTGGGGCCGCATCCTGAGCCGTCTTGGCGGCAATCACAAGCCGTTCCGCCATCCGGCCCTGATAGCCCGACTGCGCCAGCTTGGCGGCAAGCCCAATGGCCGCGGCAACGCCCGTGGCATCGGCCGAGCCGTGCGATTTCACGACGGTCCCGTTCAGACCGAGAAACACGCCGCCATTGACGCGGCGCGGATCGATTCGGGTGCTCAGGCGGCGCAGCGCGCCGCGAGCGAGAAGGGCGGCCAGCATCGCCAGCGGCCCCGAGGTCAGCGACTGGCGCAGCAGATCCGAAATAAGCTTGGCCGTGCCTTCGCCGGTTTTCAGCGCGACATTGCCGGTGAAGCCGTCGGTGACGATGACATCCACGCGCTCGGACGGGATGTCGGATCCTTCGACGAATCCCACATATTCGTAGCGCCCGGTTTCTTCGTGCCGCGCGATCAGTTCATGCGCGGCCTTGATCTCGGCCCGGCCCTTGTGTTCCTCGGTCCCGACATTGAGCAGCCCGACGCGGGGCCGGGGCTCGCCGAAGCCGTTGCGGAAATAGGTCACGCCCATGATCGCGTAGGCCAGAAGATCCTCGGCCTCGGCCTTCACGTCGGCGCCCACATCGAGCATCGTGTTGAAGCCGTGATGCCCGCGCGCGGGCCACAGGCAGGCGATGGCCGGGCGGTTCACGCCTTCCATCCGGCGCAGTTGCAGCATCGACACCGCCATCAGCGCGCCGGTATTGCCGCAGCTTACCGCCGCGTGGCCGCGCCCGTCCTTGAGCGCGGCAATGGCGGACCACATCGACGTGTCCTTGCCGTGGCGCATCACGTGGCTGGGCTTGTCGTTCATGGTCACGGCGCGGTCGGCATGGACCAACGACAGACGGCCCGCAAGCGCAGGCTCGCGGGCGATCAGCGGCTCGAGCGCCGCGCTGTCTCCGTGCAGGAGGATATCTATGCGGGGATTGTCCCGGAGCGACTGCACGCAGCCGGCGACCACGGCCGAAGGACCCCGATCGCCACCCATGGCGTCGACGGATATCACGATCCGTCCGGTCGACTCCCGCTCAACCGGCTGGCTGTCAACCGGCTGACCGGCGTGCGGATGGTCCTGTTCGGATTGCATCATGGCCCCGCCGGTCGAAACCGTCAGGCCGCGTCGTCTTCCAGATCGACTTCGGCCTGCACGACGACTTCACGGTTGTCGTAATGGCCGCAGGACGGGCACACGTGGTGCGGGCGCTTCAGCTCACCGCAGCTGGTGCATTCGTTCGGGTTGCCCGCGACCAGCGCGTCGTGCGAACGACGCATGTTGCGGCGGGAACGGGTCACGCGGTTCTGTTGAACGGCCATGTTAACCTCTGCTCTTATTCAGGGGACCGACCGGGCGGCCCGAGTTCGTGGAAACTTGCTGCGACGGGGCCTTACACCGCCAAGGCAGGCAATGAAAGACCTAACGTGCATGAGGCGCGGAACATAGAAGGTTTTTCGCGCCGTGCAAGGGGCGTTGCGGGACGATTCGCGCCTGTCGTGCAAGGTTTTCCGCGCCGCGGCGCGGCTCAGCCCTGATCGGCGTCCTTTTTCAGCGCTGCAAGCGCGGCAAAGGGATTCGGGCGCTCGTCCTCGCCCAGGTCGTCGGTGGCCGAGTCGGGCAGTTCGGCGCCCTCGATGCGCGGATAATCGGGCAGCGCCAGCGCCAGAGCCTCGACCATGACCGCGCCCGGATCGATCACCGGGCCCAGCGGCTCGCGGGTGTCGTCCTCGGGGATCTCGGTCTCGATCTCGCTGGGCTCGTCCATGTCGCGCACGAAGATTCGGGTGACGGGCGTGTCGATGCGGGTCGTCACCGGCTCGGCGGTGATGACGCAATCCTGCACGACGGTCGCGCCGAGCACGCCTTCGAGCCGCCAGTCATGCTTGCCCTCGGCCTCGACCGTGCCGCGGAAGTCGAGCTTGCGGATCTTCTGGATGCCGAGGGTCTGCGTCAGCTCCGCCCGCGCCTCTGCAGTCGGGGCGAGATGGAACCGTGTCACCGCCTTCGGCGACAGGTCGCGCAGGCGCAGCGTCAGTTTAAGACTGTCGCTTTCGCGCAGCGGACCGGAGGGGCTGGATTGATCGCTCATCGGGGACCTCCTGTGGAATGCTTTTGCCCCCTATGCCTGTGTTTTGCCGCTTTGGAAATGGCGCGCCCACCGCCCGGGCGCCGCACAATCCCGCGAGCGCTGGTCAACAGCGCGGCGCGGGCCGGTTCCTTTCTTGAACACCGCTCGGGGTTTTAGTAACCCCAGAGGCGCCGACCGCTCCGGTAAGGGCGGCACTCAACACGGACACCGGACAGAACGCACGGAGACGGGCATGACGGATCGCGCGATGCAGGACAGGCTGGCTTCGGGCAAGCAACGTGTCGGCGCGGGGTTTGCCCGCCGCCTGATCGCTCCGCTTGTGGGGGCCGCGCTGCTGGTCGGGGCCTGTTCGCCCATCATGACCTATCACGGCTACGCGCCGCCCGACGACCTGTTGGCCGAAATCGAGGTCGGTCGCGACACGCGCGAGACCGTGGCCGAAACCATCGGGCGTCCCGGCATGGGCGGCGTGATGGAGGGATCGGGCTGGTTCTACGTCCAGTCCGACTGGCGTCAGCGCGGCTGGCGCGAGCGGGAAGAGATCGACCGCCAGGTCGTCGCCATCAGCTTCGACGCCAATGACCGCGTCTCGAATATCGAGCGCTTCGGCCTGCAGGACGGCGAAGTCATCGCCCTGTCGCGCCGCGTCACCGATGCCGGGCCGCGTCCGAGCATCGTCTCGCAGGTGCTGGCGGTTCTGGGCAACTTCACAGCCGGGTCGTTCCAGTAAACCCTGTGACCCGACAACCCTGTGACAATGCCGGAAAGACCGCGCGGCCTGCGTCGCGCGGCGTCTGACAAATGTCATGAAACGGTGATAGACTGGGCCTTGTGCAACCTGCCGGAGCCCGCGTGAGACACGCCGATTTTTCCACTGCCACCAGTGCCACAACTGGCGCCGCCCGCGACCTGGCCGCCGCGCCGATCCCCGCGACCGATCCCTTCGGCCCGCCGATCCGCACCGGCGGGCGCATCGTGCGGCTGGCCGGCCCCGGGGACATGCCGGGCGTGCTGGCCTTGCGCGGGCGGGCCTTTCGCGGCGGCGCCGAGGATGGCGATGCCTATGACCGCGATTGCCTGCATCTGTGGGTCGGCGCGGATGCGCCGGGCGCGCCGCCTCTGGCGACGCTGCGCATCCTGCGCCATCCCGATGCGCGCGCGCTGTTGTCGGGCTATGTCGCGCAGCATTACGACCTGTGCGCTCTGGCGCGCGCGGGCGAGGCCGAAGGCGCCGAGACGCTGGAGCTGGGCCGGCTCTGCGTCGAACCCGGCAGCGGCCTCGGGGCAGGGGGCGGCGACCTGTTGCGGCTTCTGTGGGCGGGCGTCACCCGGATCGCCTTTGGCGTGGGTGCGGGCCGGCTGGTCGGCTGCACCTCGTTCCACAGCACCGACCCCGCGTCGCTCGATCCCGCCTGGTCCTTCCTGAAGACCCGCGCTGCCGGTCCCTCGACTCTGACCCCCGGTCGCAAGGCGCCCGAGATCTACCCGTTCGAGGCGGTCCCTGCTCAGCCCGGCCCCGAGGGGCAATCGCAGGTCCCGCCGCTTCTGCGCGCCTATCTGTCGCTGGGCGGCTGGGTGTCGGATCACGCGGTGATCGACCGCGATCTGGGAACCTGTCACGTCTTCACCTGCGTCGATATCGCCGCGATGCCCCCCGCGCGGCTGCGAATCCTGCGCCAGATGGCGGGTTTGACGCCCTGATGCGCGGGTAGCCCGCCGGAACCACTTGCGCCCCGTCCCGCGCTGGGGTATTGCGCGCGCACTTCACAGGCGGGGTCGGGCCCTGCGGGGAGACATCCCGCAACGGTCCACCGGTTGGGCACCTGCCCATAAGCCCCGTCCAAGGCGTAAACCGGAAAGGAACACGGACATGGCGCTTCCCGAATTCTCCATGCGTCAGCTCTTGGAAGCTGGCGTTCACTACGGCCACCAGACCCAGCGCTGGAACCCGCGCATGGGCCAGTACATCTATGGCGACCGTAACGGCATCCACATCATCGACCTGACGCAGACCGTCCCGATGCTGGACCAGGCGCTGAGCGTCATCCGCGAGACCGTCGCCAAGGGTGGCCGCGTTCTGTTCGTCGGCACCAAGCGTCAGGCGTCGCGCCAGGTCGCCGAAGCCGCCGAGAAATGCGCGCAATACTACATGAACCACCGCTGGCTGGGTGGCACGCTGACCAACTGGAAAACCGTGTCGCAATCGATCCAGCGCCTGAAGCAGATCGACGAGGTCATGGAGCGCGGCGCCGCCGGCCTGACCAAGAAAGAGCGTCTGGGCATGGAGCGCGAGCAGACGAAACTGCAAGCCTCGCTGGGCGGGATCCGCGAAATGGGCGGTCTGCCGGACCTGCTGTTCGTGATCGACGTGAACAAGGAAGACCTCGCCATCCTGGAAGCCAAGAAACTGGGCATTCCGGTCGTGGCCGTGGTCGATACCAACTGCTCGCCCGAAGGCGTGGATTACATCATCCCCGGCAACGACGACGCATCGCGCGCCATCGCGCTCTATTGCGACCTCGTGGCCCGCGCCGCGCTTGACGGCATGTCGGCGCAGCTGGGCGCCGCGGGTGTCGACCTTGGCGAGCTGGAAGACGCGCCCGCCGAGGAAACCGTGTCGGAAAACGCCGACGCCTGATCGTCATGCGGCTGCCCTAACAGGGTGCCGCTGAGACAGGCGTGAGACCGGGCAGGGGCAACCCTGCCCGCATCCCCAATTCAAGGAGAGAGATCATGGCGATTACTGCTGCGATGGTGAAAGAACTGCGCGAGATGTCGGGCGCGGGCATGATGGACGCCAAGAAGGCGCTCGTCGAAAACGACGGCAACATGGACGCCGCCATCGACTGGCTGCGCACCAAGGGTCTGGCCAAGGCCGCGAAGAAATCGGACCGCGTGGCGGCCGAGGGTCTTGTCGGCGTGGCCGTCGACGGTGGCCGCGGCGTCGCGATCGAGATCAACTCGGAAACCGACTTCGTCGCCAAGAACGAAGACTTCCAGAGCCTCGTGCGGGAAGTGGCGAAAGTCGCCCTGCAGACCGGCGAGTCGATCGAGGTGGTCAAGGCCGCCGACCTGAACGGCGACACGGTCGAGAACGTCATCAACGGTGCCATCGCGCGCATCGGCGAGAACATGACCTTCCGCCGCATGCACCTGCTCGAAGGCGAAACCGTTGTGACCTATGTCCACAACGCCGCCGCCGAAGGCATGGGCAAGATCGGCGTGCTGGTCGCGCTGAACGGTCCGGCCGACAAGGCGCAGGAAATCGGCAAGCAATTCGCTATGCACATCGCCGCCACCGCGCCGATGTCGCTGTCGGAAGCGACGATGGACAAAGACGTCGTCGAGCGCGAGCTGCAGGTGCAGACCGCCAAGGCGCTGGAAGAGAACGCCACCGCCGCCAAGCCGAAGCCTGAGCAGGTGATCCACAACAACATCATCCCCGGCCGGATGAAGAAGTTCCTCGCCGAGAACACGCTTCTGGGCCAGGCCTTCGTGATCAATCCCGACGTGACCGTCGAGCAGGCGGCCAAGGACGCGGGTGTCGAGATCACCGGCTTCGCGCGTGTCGCCGTGGGCGAAGGCGTCGAGAAGAAGGAAGAGGATTTCGCAGCCGAGGTGGCTAAAACCCTCGCCGGCTGAGCCGGAACCGATCCGTATCGAAAAGGGCGGTCCTTCGGGGCCGCCCTTTTTTCGCTGGGCGTCACGCGGAAACCCGTGGCGAGCCGAAGGCAGTGCATACACGGCGAGGGAGAGTAAGCTGGCTGACGCAATGCCACCCTCCGGCGCAAGCGAGCGGGCAATCATGGCGCATTTGCCGTAAATGCTTGAATTCTTTGTTTCCGCGCCGCACATTCATGCCACGACTTTCGGCGATTGTAACATTTTCTGGCCATGCTTCCTGCTACACTTGTGCCGGTCGTCACGACTCGCCTGCGCTTGATGCGCGGTCGACGCGCTAACGGGATCGCATGATGCTTGAACAGACATCCTTTACCTGGTCGGACGTCTCTCCGGTCCCTGCAAAACCCTTGCAGAACCTGACGGTCGAAGGGCTCTCGGCCCGGCTGGCGCAGATGCTGGCCAGCCGAGATCAGGCGGTGATCTGGAAACTGGCCTGCGATTTCTTCCGCGGCCTGGGATTCGAGCATGTGCTCTACGGCTATTCCCCCGATTCCCGCGGTCAGAACCTGGGCGCGCCCGAGGATTTCCTGCTGTTATCGACCATGCCCAAGGCCATCGTCACCGAACTGGTCGACCGCGGCTATTTCCGGATGAGCTGTACCTTTCAGTGGGCGGTCGAGAATACCGGGATCGCGTCGTGGTCGATGACCCATGAAGAAGCCGGGCTGGCCGGCCAGATCGAGGTCCGGCAGGAAGGGCTGGATTTCTTCGCCGAACACGGGTTGATCAATGGCTGTTGCATCGGCTTTCAGAAAGAGCGGACGCGGGGCAGGGCGGTGATGGCGCTCATCGCGCCGGCGGTCGTCTCGCAAGACGAGGTGGACAAGCTTCTGTCCGATCTGCATGACGTGATCTTCACCGTCGCCGCCGTGGCGCATCGCAGCCTGTCGATCCTGCCCTATCATCCGCCGGGCCGCCGCCTGTCGCGCCGGCAGCGCGAAGTGCTGGAATGGGTGGCGGACGGAAAGACCTCGGCCGATATCGCGACGATCATGGGAATCACCGTCTCGACGGTGGAAAAACACCTGCGACTCGCCCGCGAGACGCTGGGGGTCGAAACGACGGCCCATGCGATCAGCAAGGCTGCCTATCTCAATCAGGTCTTCGTGGCGACCCCGGCAGAGCACGGAACGATGACAACCGTGTCCGCCTGGGACGCCTGACTCTCATTTTGCACAGAAATCGCATATTGCAACGGAACGCTTGTGCAACTTGCAACCGAGTTTTTGCGTTCAGGTATGGTTTTTCGTACTGACATGCAGGGCGCAATTCCCTTAGTCTAAGGTCAGTAATGAGTAATGACGGACGTGCCCGCTTGCCAACCAGTTCGGGTGCGTTTTTCTGTCATATGCGTATTCTTGCCGTGTCCTTTCCCAACCCGATGCAGCAAGACAGTCCGGCGCGACCTTCTGGTCGCGCCGGGATGCTTTGGCGGGAAGTTTCGTTCCTGTTGCGATGATAAGCATTGGGCCCGACCTGAAGGTTCCGGCCCCGCTCATGCCCCCCTTGCCCGGGTCGCACGGATCCGGAAGACGGGCAGGGACAGTCTCGTAACGCAAGTGATACTCACCCGAACGCCGTGGCGCTCAGGCCAAACGCCGCCGGGCCAGGGACAATCAGGCCATACGGGCGCCCGAGGCGCGTTCGGCAGCGTCGCGGATCGCGCGCATGTTCGCGCCATAGGGCGCCGGGTTGTCGACCGAGCCGCCCTTGAACACCGCCGATCCCGCCACCAGCACATCCGCGCCCGCCGCGACGACTTTCGGCGCCGTCTCGGGCGTGACGCCGCCATCGATCTCGATATGGATCGGGCGGTCGCCGATCATCGCGCGCAGGGCGCGGATCTTGGCGGTCATGTCGATGAATTTCTGCCCGCCGAACCCCGGATTGACCGTCATCACGCAGATCAGGTCCGTCAGGTCGAGCACATGCGCCACGGCCTCGGCCGGGGTGCCGGGATTGAGCGCCACGCCCGCCTTTTTCCCCGTCGCGCGAATGGCTTGCAGGGTGCGGTGAATGTGCGGCCCGGCCTCGACATGGGCGGTGATGATATCGGCCCCGGCCTCGGCGAAGGCGTCGATATAGGGGTCGACCGGCGCGATCATAAGATGCACGTCCATCACCGTCTTCACATGCTTGCGGAACGCGGCGACGGCGGGCGGGCCGAAGGTCAGGTTCGGCACGAAATGGCCGTCCATCACGTCGACATGGACCCAGTCGGCGCCCTGCGCCTCGATGGCCTGGATCTCGCGGCCGAAATCGGCGAAATCGGCGGACAGAATCGAGGGCGCGATCTTGATCGGCGACGGGAAACTCATGACAGGCATAGCTCCGGTATGGCAGGGTCGATGCGTGGTGCCCTAAGCCATCGCCGCGCGCCCGTCCATACCAAACCGCAGGCCCAGCAAGGAGCGCTGCATGCGCGATGACCTGAACTTCCTTCTGACGCTTCTGCTTGGCGTGGCGCTGGTCGTGGCCTTTCGCCGGATCCGCGCGCTGGAGAAACGGTTGCGCGGGCTCGAGACCGAGGCGCAGGGCACGCCTGGATCGCGCGTTCCGGGGCAGGGCGCGCCGATGGCGCCCGGCGGCGCGGCCCCCCGGGTTCCGCAGGCGGCCCCCCCTGACGAGACTCCGCCGATCGCAGCACCCCGGGGCGACACGCGCACGGGACAAGCCTGGCGACCCGCGCCTTTCGCAGCCGGACAGGCACTGCGCCGGGTCATGGACTGGCTGCGGGCCAACTGGATCTACCCGGTGGCGGGCACGGCGCTGATCATGGCGGCGATCTACCTTGTGCAGTATTCCATCGAAAAGGGCCTGTTGTCGCCATCCGCACGGATCGCGCTGGCCGTCGCGCTCGGGGCTGTGTTGATCGCCGGGGCCGAAGCCTTGCGCCGGCGCTGGGGCGACGGGGACAGCGGGGCGCGCCTGGTCCCCGCGACGCTGGCCGGGGCGGGCGTTGTCGCGCTGTTCTCGGCCACGCTTGCCGCGCTGCATCTCTACGCGATGCTCGGCCAGATGGGCGCCTTTGCCATGCTGGCGGCCATCGCCGCGCTGGCCATGGCGCTGGGGTGGGTCCACGGGCCGCTTCTGGCCGCCATCGGCGTGATCGGCGGCAGCGCCGCGCCCTTTCTTCTGGGAGGCGGCACCGTCCCCGGCGCGCCGGTCTTCGGTTATTTCCTGATCCTGTCGTGGCTTGGCCAGGGGATCGACGGCTATCGCCGCTGGGGCTGGGTTTCGGTGCTTGCCGTGACCCTGCCGATGGCCGGCGGCTGGCTGATGTCGCAGGCCGGAGGACCCGGATGGGCGCTGGCTGCGATGGCGCTTGGCATCGCGTTGCCCGCGCTGGCGCTGCCCGGTGGCACGCTGATCCCGCAGGCCGAGGGGCCGATGCTGCATCGCTGGCGGCAGGCGCGGCCGTCGCTGACCGTGCTGGCCGGGGCGCTGGCGGTTCTGGGCGCGCTTCTGGCGATCCTGAGCACCGTCCCCGCGCCCGCGAACACGCTGGCGCTGGGACTTCTGGCCGCGGTGCTGCCGCTCTGGACCCGGCGCGCCCCGGTCTTTACCAGCCTCGCGCTGCCCGTCTCTGCCGCGATCCCCTTGGCGGTCGGCGCAAGCCTGATCACCACGCCGTTGTTTCTGTCCTTCGTACTGAACGCCGCGACATGGAACGTGATCGCAACGCTGGCGCTGTCCGCGCTGGCCGGCGCGGCGATGCTCTGGCGCAGCGAGGCCGACGCGGCGCAGCGCGGCTTCTGGGGGATCCTTGCCATCGCCACCCCCGGCGCGACGGCTATCGCGATCGAGCTGCTGTGGCGCCCGCTCAGCCTGCTTCCCGTTCTGTGGCCCTTTGCCGTGATGGCGCTTGCCGGAGCCGCCGCCGCGGTGGCGCTCTGGGCGGCGCGGCGCGATGCGGGGCAGGGCGCGCGGCTGGGGGCGGCCATCGTGGGCGCCTATACGATGATCGCCCTGGCGATGACGCTGCTGATCTCGGACGCGGCGCTGTCGCTGGCGCTGGCGGTTCTCCTGGTCACCGCGGGCGCGATGGACCGCCGTTTCGATCTGCCCGCGCTCGGCTGGATCCTGGGCCTCGGCGCGATGGCGATGGGCTGGCGGTTGATGCTGGTGCCGGGACTGGGCGCGCTGATCGACGGCGAGGTTTCCACGCTCGATGTCTGGCTGACCTTTGTCGCGGTGCTGGCCGGGCCCTTGGGCGCGCTTGCGCTGATCCGCGGCCTGGCACCGCATCCCGCGCGCGATTGGGGACGCGTGGTGACCGAGACGGCGCTGAGCGCAAGCGTTCCGGTGGTTCTGATCGTGATCTTCGCACGGTTTCTCGACGGCATCTCGGCCCATGCCGCGCTGGGTGTCGAGGCCAGCGTGTTGATCGTGCTGGCCTGGGTTCAGGCGCAACGCGCCGAGCGGCTGTCATCCAGCCGGGCGATGCTATGGGTGCGACGCATCCTGTGCTGGGGGCTGGGTATCGCGGCGGCGTTCTGTCTGTGGATCGGTGCGGTCATCCTGTCGCCGGTTTTCGGCTTTGGCTTTGGCAGTTCGGTTTCGGGCTGGCCGATCCTGAACGATCTGGCCTTGGCCTATGCCGTGCCGGCGCTGCTGTTGTGGGGGGCGTTGCGGAGGCAGGGCGGCAAACGGGGCCTGCTGGGCCGCCTGATGGCGCTGGCGCTGGTCGGGATCTGGATCGCCACGGTGATCCGGCACCTGTGGCACGGCAGCGCCGGAATGTCGCTGGGCGCAGGCTTCCTGCAGGGCGAGCTCTATGCCTATACGCTGGCGCTGCTGGCCGCCGGCGCCGTGGCCATGGCGGTTGCACTGCGGACCGGGCGCCACATGATCCGCGTGGCCGGGCTGGCGCTGATCGGCGTGGCGGCGGCCAAGGCGTTTCTGATCGACGCGTCGGGCCTGTCGGGGCTGATGCGCGTGGGGGCGTTCCTGGGTCTGGGTCTGTCGCTGGTCGCGCTGGCCTGGCTCAACGCATGGGTCACGGCGCGGATGCCGGGGGGAAAAGACCTGCCGGAAACGCCGGAATGAGGGGCCCGGCCAGGCTCGATGCCTGAGTCCTATAATCTGTATTATGTAACTTGCGGTAGTACCCCAAGCATCATATTTCGGTACAGCAACAGTTTGTAACGCCCCTGAAACCCGTCGAAATGTGTCCCGGCCTTGCAATTTGTGCAGAGGTGTGAAGAACTGGCGACGATCTTGGACGCAAAGGTGTCGCGCCAAGGTCGGCCGCCTGTTCCGTTCAGCGGCGAAATGCCCTGAAATCATGCCTTTACGAGTTCTTAATGTTTGACCCCTATGCCGGTACCCGACCTTGCACGCCCCTGTTTCGCTTCGCGGTGACGAAGGAAGACGACGCATGATCCTAGGCCACGCGCCCCAAGAACAGCATTCCGGTGTCGAACCCGTCTTTCATCCGCTGACGGGATGCCGGTCGGTGCTGCTGGTCGATGCCTCCGACGCGATGCGCTTCCTCGATGCCCGTCCGAACAGACAAAGCGTCGTGCTGACCCGCATGCGGCACCTGACACCCGCCATGCTGTCCTCGACCAATCCCGATGCAGTCATCGCGCCGCTCATGGCGGCAGACTGGGATATCGTCGATCTGGGCCTCATACTGGAAGCAATGGGCTATCGCGGCGACCTCTTCGCGCTGTCACGGCCTTTGCCGCATGCGGAACTGATCCTGCGCGAACTGACGGCGATCTGCCCGCGCCTGTCGGTTCATCTGCTCTACGACCGGCAGGGCTGAACCCGCCGGTCATCGCGCATCACGTCGCTCACTCGCCGCGCGGAAAGCGCTGATTGTCTTCCAGCACGTTGAGATCCATGTGGTTGCGCATGTAGCGCTGGCTGGCATCGCGATACGGCTGGAAATCCCAGTCGGTATAGCGCCCGGCGCGCAAGGCGTCGTACACCACCCAGCGCCGCGCCTGGCTTGCGCGAACTTCGGCGTCGAAGGCCTTGAGATCCCAGCGGGCTTTCGCCATCTGCCGGAAGCGATCAAGCACCGCCGCATAGGCCGGATCATCCGCCAGATTGTGCCGTTCCCCCGGATCGTCCTCGAGATTGAACAGCAATTCGGGATCGGCGTCGCAGGCGATGTACTTCCACGCCCCCTCCACCAGCCCGACCATGGGCGCGATGCTGCCCTCGGCCGCGTATTCCATCGGAACCGGACCACGCCCGCCCGTGCCATGCAGCAGCGGCAACAGGCTTTCGCCATCGGTCCACGCGCCGATCGCGCTCATATCGCAGCCCGCCAGGTCACAAAGCGTCGGCAACATGTCGAGCGTCGAAACCGGCTGATCCACCCGCTGCGGCGTGATACCCGGACCCGACAGCCAGAACGGCACGCGGCCCGAATTCTCGTAGAACGCCATCTTGAACCACAGACCCCGGTCGCCCAGCATCTCGCCATGATCGGACAGGAAGACGATCACCGCCTCCTGCCGCGTGCGGTCGAGCGTGTCGAGGATCTCGCCCACCTTGTCATCGATATACGAGATATTCGCATAGTAACCGCGCTTTGCCCGGCGTATCTGATCGTCGCTCGCATCGAAATTCTTATAATCGAAGCTCTCGAGCAACCGTTTTCCATGCGCGTCCTGCGCGTCATACGGGATCGCCTCGGACGGCTCCAGTTCGGGCGAGCCCTCGTAGAGATCCCAGTATTTGCGCCGCGCCACGAAAGGATCGTGCGGATGGGTGAAACTGACATGCAGACACCACGGACGCGCATCCTGTCCGCGCGCCAGATCGTAAAGCTTCTGGCAGGCCAGATGCGCGACATCGTCGTCGTATTCCAGCTGGTTGGTGATTTCCGCGACCCCTGCCCCGGTCACCGATCCCAGATTGTGATACCACCAGTCGATCCGCTCGCCGGGTTTGCGGTAATCGGGGGTCCAGCCGAAATCGGCGGGGTAAATGTCCGTGGTCAGCCGCTCTTCGAACCCGTGCAACTGGTCGGGGCCAACGAAATGCATCTTGCCCGACAGCGTGGTCTGGTAACCCTGAGCGCGCAGGTGATGGGTATAGCACGGGGTGTCCGAGCGGAACTCGGCCGCGTTGTCATAGACCCCGGTGCGGCGCGGCAACTGCCCGGCCATCACGCTGGCCCGCGCGGGCGCGCAAAGCGGGCTGGGGCAATAGGCGCGCGAGAACCGCGCCGAACCCTCGGCCAGCCGTCTGAGATTTGGCGCATGCAGGAAATCGGCCGGGCCGTCCTCCATCAGCGTTCCGGTCAATTGGTCGACCATCAGGATCAGGATGTTGGGACGGGTCATTGCAAGCCTTTTTTCAACGGGTTGTGCGCCGATGCTGACGCGGAACATTCAGCCCGGACCCGACAATTGCGACCCTGTGACGCGGCAATTGCGACAGCGGGGCGCATGGCTTAGGCTGCATGCGTTATCGCTGCCACAGGTGCCCCATGAGCCGCAAGTCCAAGCTTCTGCTGATCCTTCTCGACGGCGTCCCCTACGCCAATTGGCGCCGCTATTTCGGTTGCCTCGAAGGCTGGGTCGACAGCGGCGAGGCGCGGACCTGGAAGATGCGCGCCACGCTGCCCTCGATGTCGGGGCCCTGCTATGCCACGATCCATACCGGCGTCGCGCCGCAGGTCCATGGCGTGTTGTCGAACGGCCATATCCACCGCGTCGACATGCCCGATATCTTCAGCGAAGCGCGCAAGGCCGGGCTCGTGACCGGCGCGGTGACGCATTCCTGGTGGTCGGAATTCTTCAACCGCGCGCCCTTCGACTATATCCGCGACATCGAATACGACGAGCCCGAGAGCGACGCGATCAATCACGGGCGCTTCCACACCATGACCGGCTACGACCTGAAGAACCAGGCGACGCCGTCGGATGTGGATCTCTTCGCCACGCTGACCTCGCTCTGCGCGCGCTTCTCGCTGGATTACGGCATCCTTCATACCTGTACGCTCGACAGCATGGGCCACCGTTTCGGCCATGAATGCCCCGAGATGGACCATGCCTGCGCGCTTCTCGACGCGATGCTGGCCAAGTTCCTGCCCGCCTGGCGGCAGATGGGTTACGAGGTGATCGTCACCGCCGATCACGGCCAGTCGCTGCGGGGCCATCACGGCGGCGCGGGCGAGGATCAGCAGGATTTCGCGCTTTACTACTTCGGCGCGGGCGACGGGCCGTCCAAGGACACCCTGCTCGACCAGCGTCAGCTTGCGCCCACCGTGCTGACCCGGCTGGGCGCCACCCTCCCCGGGACGATGAAACACGCCCCCTTCCTGCGCTGAGGAAAACCGTGCCCCTTCACTTTGCGAAAAATACTCCGGGGGGCCTGGGGGGCAGAGCCCCCCTTTAACTTAACTCAATGGGGCAGAGCCCCCCTTAAACATGGCTTACCGGGGCGGAGGCCCCGCTTCACCGATGGGGCCCCTGCCCCTCAAGCGCGTCTCAGATGCCGAAATCGCGCAGCTTGTCCACCAGCCCGGCGGTCGAGGCGTCGCGCGCTGCGGCGGGCGCCTGACCTTCGAGCATCGGCAGGATCTCTCCGGCCAGCACCTTGCCCAGCTCGACACCCCATTGGTCGAAGGAATTGATGCCCAGCACCACGCCCTCGACGAAAACGCGGTGCTCGTACAGCGCGATGATCGCGCCCAGCACGGCGGGGGTCAGCTTGGGATAGATCAGCATGGTCGAGGGGCGGTTGCCCGGAAACACCCGGTGGCGCGCCTGGCGCTCCAGCTCGTCGCCCTCGAGCCCGGTCTCGGCCATCAGCGCCCGCGCTTCCTCCAGCGACCGGCCCCGCATCAGCGCCTCGGCTTGTGCCAGACAATTGGCAGCCAGAAGCCGATGCTGATGCGCCAGCGCGGGCTCGTGCCCCTTGCCCGCCAGCAGGAACTCGCAAGGGACGATATCGGTGCCCTGATGGATCAGCTGATAGAAGGCGTGTTGCCCGTTGGTGCCCGGCTCGCCAAACACGATGGGGCCCGAGGGCACCTCGAGATCGGCGCCGTCCATCGACACGCGCTTGCCGTTCGATTCCATCTCCAGCTGCTGCAGATAGGCCGGCAGACGCGCCAGACGCTGATCATAGGGCAGAACCGCGCGGGCGGGATAGCCGCAGACCTGCCGGTGCCAGATCCCCACCAGCGCCAGCATCGCGGGCATGTTTTCACCCAGCGGCGCCGAGCGGAAATGCTGATCCATCTGCGCGGCCCCCGCGAGGAAGGCGCGGAAATTCTCGGGCCCGATGGCGATCATCAGGCTCAGCCCGATCGGCCCCCACATCGAATAGCGCCCGCCGACCCAGTCGGCGAAGCCGAAGACGCGCGCGGGGTCGATGCCGAAGGCCGCGGTCTTGTCGAGCGCGGTCGACAGCGCCACGAATTGCCGCGCCGGATCGGCGACCGAGCGCGCCATCCACGCCTTCGCGGTCTGCGCATTGGTCATCGTCTCGATCGTGGTGAAGGTCTTCGAGGCGACGATCACCAGCGTGGTATCGGGATTGAGCCCGTCAAGCACCTGCTGGATCTGCGCGCCGTCCACATTCGAGACAAAGTGACAGGCCGGCCCGTCGCAATACGGGCTGAGCGCCTGCACCGCCATGGCCGGCCCCAGATCCGAGCCGCCGATGCCGATATTGACGACATCGGTGATCCGCCCGCTGCTGCCGCGGATCCGCCCGTCGCGCAGATCGCGTGCGAAGCTCTCCATCCGGGCGAGCGTGGCGCGCACGTCGGGCATGACATCGCTGCCGTCGACAAGCACTTCCGCGTCGAGGTTGCGCAGGGCCGTATGCAGCACCGCGCGGCCTTCGGTCTCGTTGATCGCAGCCCCCGAGAACATCGCCTCGCGGCGGTCTTCGACGCCCGCCTCGCGCGCCAGTTCAAGCAGCGCGTCGCGAGTCGACTGATCTATGTTAGTTTTTGAATAATCGAAGAAAATCTCGCCGGTCTCGGACGATTCGAGGCTGATCGAGAAGATCTGAGCGCGGCTTTCGTCGGCGAAAAGATCGAGGATCGGCTGCTGTGCAACCTCGCGCAGGCGGTCGCGCAATGCGGCCCAGTTGGTCATCAAAACGTTCCAGATGTTGTGTCCCGCCATTCATGCCAATTCGCGCATGACTTGCCCAGAGCAAAATGTCCCCGCGCGCCCCCCGAGGGGTATTCGCTTGGGTTGTGACGTGTTCGGGCAACAGCCGGGCTTGCGCCCCGCTCCATCCTGCGCACAATGCCCGCCATGACCCGCGCTTTTTCCGCCGACACCCGCATCCTGACGACCGAGGCCTGCATGGCCGAAGGCGCCGAATGGCTGGCCCGTACCGAGCCGCGTTTCGCGCAGGCGCTGGAGCTGTGCGGCCCGCCGCCCTTGCGCCGGCGCCCCGACGGGTTCGACAGCCTGGTCGGCGCGATCGTCAGCCAGCAGGTTTCCGTGGCCTCGGCGCGGGCGATCAGCGCGAAGCTGCAAGCGGCCGATCTGCTGCGCGCCGACCGGATCGCGGCGGTGGATGAAGAACATCTGCGCGCACATGGTCTGTCACGACAGAAAGCCCGTTACGTCAAGGCCCTGGCGGACGCGGCAATCGATTTCGACGCGCTGCGCGAGGCGCCCGAGGACGAGATCCTGTCAACCCTGACCGCCGTGCCCGGCATCGGCCGCTGGACCGCCGAAATCTATGTCATGTTCAGCCTGGGCCGTGCCGACACCTTCGCGCCCAACGATCTGGCCTTGCAGGAAGCTGCGCGGCTTCTGTTCGCGCTACCCGAGCGCCCGCGCGAAAAGCCGCTGCGCCAGATGGCCGAAGCCTGGGCGCCGTGGCGCACGGTTGCCGCGGGGATGCTGTGGCATTACTACCATCACGCGAAGCGCCGCGAAGGCGTTGTCTGACATTCGGAAAGGACGTTCCATGCCCCCTCGCCCGCTGACCTCGGACCGCAAGGGTGCGCCCAAGGGTGCTGCGAAATCACTGGTGATCTTCGTGCATGGCTATGGTGCCAACGGCGCCGACCTGCTGGGGCTTGCCGATCCGCTGGCGCCGCATATGCCTGACACGGCCTTCTATGCCCCCGATGCGCCCGAGAAATGCCAGGGCAACCCGTTCGGGTTCCAGTGGTTTCCGATCCCGTGGCTGGATGGTTCCCCCGAAGAGGTGGCGCTGGCGGGACAGGTGCAGGCCTCCGAGGACCTGAACGCCTTCATCGATCAGGTGCTCGAGGCCGAGGGGCTGAGCTCCGATGCCCTGGCGCTGGTGGGCTTTTCGCAGGGCACGATGATGAGCCTGCATATCGCGCCCCGCCGCGGCCAGCCGATTGCCGCGCTGGTGGGCTTTTCGGGCCGGATGCTGCAGCCCGAAACGCTGGAGGCCGAGGCGCTCAGCAAGCCGCCCGTCCTTCTGATCCACGGCGATGCCGACCCGATGGTGCCGGTCCAAAGCCTGCCCGAGGCCGCCGATGCGCTGGTCAAGGCCGGGTTCGAAACCTATGCCCATGTCTGCAAGGGTGTCGGCCATTCGATCGACAATGAAGGCCTGTCGCTGGCGCTGGGTTTCCTGAAGGACAAGCTGCCGGGCTGAACAGGCCACCTGCCCCCTTCTGCCCGCGATCACGGCGCTGTTGCACAAGTGTGATGCAACCGCGCCAGAATGCGGCCAAGCCCGCGATGTCGCGGGCTTGCCAGAGGGAAAACACCGGATATAGTCGAAGCACACGACCGCTCCGACCAGTCCAAGGCAGGAGACACGCAGAATGGACGGCGACTTCAGGCAAAGCTTCGTGCACGAACCCGCGGCTTTGAAACATTTTCCGGCACTCGTCCTGAACGCCGATTACCGTCCGCTCAGCTATTACCCGCTTTCGCTCTGGCCGTGGCAGGAAGCGGTCAAGGCGGTCTGGATGGACCGCGTGACGATTGCCGCCGAGTACGAGCAGACGGTACACAGCCAGAAGCTCGAGATGCGAATACCCTCGGTCGTCGTGCTGAAAGATTTCGTCAAACCCCGAAAGCGCGTGGCCTTCACGCGCTTTAATCTTTTCCTGCGCGACGAATTCACCTGCCAGTATTGCGGCTCGCGCCATGACCTGACCTTCGACCACGTGGTGCCCCGCGCGATGGGCGGCGTGACCAGCTGGGAAAACGTCGTGGCCGCCTGCGCGCCGTGCAACCTGCGCAAGGGATCGAAGAGCCTGCGCGCCTCGGGGATGCGGCTGGCGCGGCCCGCGCGCCGGCCCCATGCCGCCGAACTCATCGACAAGGGCCGCCGCTTCCCGCCCAACCACCTGCATGAAAGCTGGGCCGATTATCTCTACTGGGATACCGAACTGGAAGCCTGACCGGTCCGAGGCTTGACAGCGCGGCTTTGTGCTGGACTTTGGGCGCCAAGCGGCCTATCCCGGCCTGAAGTTACCGCTAACACCGCAGGAGCCCGCCCATGGTCGCCCGCGTCATTCCCGTCGATCCGTTCGACCTTGTCATCTTTGGTGCCACCGGCGACCTTGCCCGGCGCAAGATCCTGCCTGCGCTCTGCCGTCGCTTCGGCGAAGGTCAGATGCCCGAGGGCGCGCGCATCATCGGTGCCGCGCGCAGCGAGATGTCGCGCGATGACTTCATCGAGATGGTCTCGCAGGCTTTCGACGAATTCCTGGGCGCACAGGCGCCCGACGCCGCCCAACGCGCGGCTTTCTTCGAGCGTCTCGACTACGTCGCCATCGATGCGATGGGCGATGACGGCTGGACCACGCTGGCCGGACAGATGCGTGAAGATGTCGTGCGCGCTTTCTATTTCTCGGTCGCGCCCTCGCTCTTTGGCCCGCTGGCGGCCAATCTGGGCAAGTTCCGGATGATCACGCCGCAGACGCGGATCGTGGTGGAAAAGCCCTTCGGCAACGATCTGCAGACCGCGCGCGCGCTCAATCACACGCTGGCCGAGTTCTTCGACGAAACGCAGATCTACCGGATCGACCATTATCTGGGCAAGGAAACGGTCCAGAACCTGATGGCCGTGCGCTTTGCCAATATCTTCTTCGAACCACTGTGGAACGCGCGCTTCGTCGATCATGTGCAGATCACCGTGGCCGAGACCGTCGGCGTTGGCGGGCGCGGTCCCTATTACGACAAGTCGGGCGCGATGCGGGACATGGTGCAGAACCATCTGATGCAGCTTCTGTGCCTTATGGCGATGGAGCCGCCCTATAAATTCGATCCCGACGCGGTGCGCGACGAAAAGCTCAAGGTGATCCACGCGCTCGACCCGGTGGCGCCGGCGGATGTGGTCCGGGGTCAGTACGCGGCCGGGCCCGAAACCGCGTCCTTCGCGGACGAGGTCGAGAACGCCAATACCGCGACCGAAAGCTATATCGCGCTGAAAGTGGGGATTTCCAACTGGCGCTGGAAGGGCACACCGTTCTATCTGCGTACCGGCAAGCGGCTGCGCTCGCGCGTGTCGGAAATCGCCGTGGCCTTCCGCGACCCGCCGCATTCGATCTTCGGCGAGGATGCACCTTGGAAAGCCAACCTGCTGGTCATCCGCCTGCAGCCCGACGAGGGCATGACGCTGAAAGTGATGATCAAGGAACCCGGCCCCGGGGGGATGCGGCTGAAGAACGTGGCGCTGGACATGTCCTTTGCCGAGGCTCTGGGCGATGATCTGCATATCCCCGACGCCTATGAGCGGCTGATCATGGACGTGATCCGGGGCAACCAGACGCTGTTCATGCGCGGCGACGAGGTCGAGGCCGCCTGGGCCTGGACCGATCCCATCATCGCAGCGTGGCAAGGCTCCGCCGACAAACCGGCAATGTACGATCCGGGGTCGTCGGGGCCGGACGAAGCGCTTAAGTTGATCCACATGGACAACAGAAGCTGGCGCGAGATCCGTTGAATGGACTTTGTCGAATATTCCGACGCCGACATGATGATGATTTCCGTTGCGCGGCACCTGTCGCGCGACCTGCGCGAGGCGCTGGCGCGGCGCGACCGGGTGCTGTTCGCGGTGCCGGGGGGCACGACGCCCGGGCCGGTTTTCGACATGCTGGCAGCGGTCGATATGGAATGGGAAGCGGTCGATATCGTGCCCGGCGATGAACGCTGGCTGCCCGAGGATCATCCCCGCTCGAATGCCGGGCAGGTACGGGCGCGGCTCTTGCGTGACAAGGCCGCGGCGGCGACCCTGTTGTCTCTCTGGCGCGACGTGCCGACGCCCGAAGAGGGCGCGCCCCTCGTGGCCGAGGCTCTGGCGCCGCATCTGCCCGTCGACGTGGCACTGGTGGGGATGGGTACGGACATGCACACGGCCTCGCTCTTTCCCGGCGCGGAGGGGTTGGAAGCCGCGCTGGCCTCCGACGCGCCCGCCGTGCTGCCGATCAGCGCCCCCGGCGCGCCCGAACCGCGCGTCACGCTGAGCGCGCGCATCCTGCGCGAGGCTTTTGCGCTGCATGTGCTGATCACCGGGGACGAGAAACGCGCGGCCATCGAGCGGGCACAGAAGCTTTCGCCGATGGAGGCGCCGATCGCCGCCCTTCTGTCGAAGGCCACGGTGCACTGGGCGCCCTGAGGGCCGGCGCCTAGCGCGCCATGACCCCGTCGGGCAGATGCGCGGCAAGCCCCGCGCGCACCCGCTCCTCGCAGGCGCGGGCCAGGGCCTTGCGGTCGCTGGTTTCCGTGATGGGCAACGGCTCGTGGAAGATCAGCTCGACCCGTCCCTGCCGCGGCTGGGCCAGGACCCGCAGGAAATGCGCGCCGAATCCCAGGTCGCCCCACCAGCCATAGAACCGCGCGTCGCGGCCTTTGGGCGCGATATAGATCACGCTGACGGGCTGGATCGACAGGATGCCAGCCAGTTCCTCGGCAAAGAAAGCGGCAAAAAGCGTAGGCTTGAACGGCAGCACGCGAATCCCGTCCGAGCTGGTGCCTTCGGGGAAAAAGCACAGGTGATGCCCCGCGCGCAGCCGGGCCTCGAAGGTCAGCTTCTGCGCTCGCGCCTCGCGCGCCGCGCGCCGGATGAAGATCGTCCCCGTCGCGCGGGCAAGCCATCCGATGCCGGGCCAGGTGGCGATCTCGTCCTTGGCGACGAAATAGATCCGCTGGGGCGCGTTCATGACGAAGATGTCCAGCCAGCTTGCATGATTGGCCACCACCGCGCCGCGCCGCCGCATCGGCCGTCCCTGGGTTCTCAGCCGCAGCCCCAGGATTGCCAGCGCGGCCTTGCACACACCCTGCGTGACGAAGGGCGTCACCGGACGCCGCAGCCCGAAAACCGGACGCTCGAACAGCCGCAACGTCAGGTGAACCAGCAGCCCGCCGAAGACCACGACCACCAGCACCGGCAACCGCAGCGCCACGACCAGCCAGCCAAACGGCCCGATCCGCACGGGCGCGGGCGTGCCCTCGGTGAAGACCCAGGCGGGCGGGGCGCTTTTGGCGCCGTAGCGGCGCGGATCCGGGGAGGGGGGGGTGTTCTCAGCCACGCGGCGACTTCCGGGTGTAGTAATCGAAGGCCCGACCGGACATCGCCGAGGTGTCCATGATCAGGCAGATATCGGTGGTGTTGAAATCGTGATCGACAAAGGCGCCCTGCCCCACGAAGCCGCCGAGCCGCAGATAGGCGCGGATCAGGGGCGGGATCGCCGCCATCGCCGCGCGCGCGTCGATCCCGGCCGGATCGGGCAGGTCGGGCCTTGCCGCGCCCTCGGGACGGGCATGGACGCGCAGCGCCTCGGGAGCCAGATGATGGGCGTACAGGAAGCTCAGCGCGTGGGCATGGCGCTGCGGATCGGCGCCGTGGAACGAGGCCACGCCGAACATGATCTCGATCTTGCGCGCGATCACGTACTCGGCCAGTCCGTTCCACAGATGCACCATCGACGCGCCGCGCCGATGCCCCCGGTGCACGCAGCTGCGCCCCAGCTCGACCAGTTTCCGACCGCTGGCGCGCAACGGGGTCAGGTCGAACTCGGCATCCGAATAGAAACAGCCCAGATGGTCGGCGCGGTCTTGAGGCAGCAACCGGTAAACACCCACAACATGGTTCAGCGTCGCGGGATCGGCATGGCGGTCCACCAGCACCAGATGGTCGAAATACGGATCCAGCGCATCGCGTTCCAGCCGCGCGGCGTGGTCGGCCCCGGCGCATTGCGCGCCCAGTTCCTCAACGAAGACCGCGTAGCGCAGGCGCTGCGCCGACAGCAGGTCGGCCTCGTCCGCAGCCAGCCGGACGGCATAATGGGCGTCGCGCGCGCCCTCTTCCCCGCTGATGCGTTGCTCCATACCCCGTATCCCTTTGCACAACCTACGCGTTTGACGAACGCGTCCGTTGTCGCTTACAGTTTCGTTAACCTTGTTAACTTAGTCTCCGATCCGTTCAGATTCCGGGAACCCATTCGAGATCGATCACCTGTGTATCCACGACGACTTTGCCCGCTTCTTCGAAATTCACCGTCACGCGCGCACCGACCACGGACTGGACCTGTCCAAGGCCCCAGTCGGGTTGCGACGGATGACGGACGAACATCCCGGGTTCGAGGAGTTGAGCCATGGTAACTCTCCAGTCCAGTATCGGGGGCCGCATGATGGCCGATGACGAACTTGCCGCCTTGGTCGGCTCGCGGCTGTGCCATGATCTGGTAAGCCCTCTGGGCGCGATCGGCAACGGGGTCGAGCTTCTGGGCATGATCCAGAATGCCTCGGACGAGCTGGGTCTCGTCGAAGACGCGGTGCAGGTGGCGCAGGCGCGGATCAAGCTGTTCCGCCTCGCCTTTGGCCGGGCGCATGATATGCAGGATATCCGCCCCTCCGAGATCGAGGAAGCGGCATCCAGCCTGTCCGCCGCCGGGCGGTTGCGGATCCGCAACGACATTGCGCAGCCCCTGCCCCGGATGCGGGTCAAGCGGCTGATGCTGGCCCTGCTCTGCCTCGAATCCGCACTGGCCTATGGCGGCGAAGTGGTGATCACGCCCGACGGGGTCAGCGCCCATGCGGCGCGGCTGCGCATCGACCCCGATCCATGGAGCGCGCTGGCGGCGGGTCAGCCGCCCGCCGAGCCGCGCAGCGACATCGTGCAGTTCATCCTGCTTGTCCGGACCGGCCCCGTCGTTGTCGACGAGGCCGAGGGCCACTTGGCGATCAGGGTCTGATCGTCCCGTCCCCGGTCACGAGGTACTTGAAGCTGGTCAACTGCTCGGCACCCACCGGCCCGCGCGCATGCATCTTGCCCGTGGCGATGCCGATCTCGGCGCCCATCCCGAACTCGCCGCCATCGGCGAACTGGGTCGAGGCGTTGTGCATCAGGATCGCGCTGTCGAGTCGCTGGAAGAAACGATCAGCAACCGCTTGATTTTCCGTCAAAATAGACTCGGTATGCTGCGAGCCGTAGCGCCGGATATGCGCTATCGCCCCATCCACCCCGTCGACCAGTTTCGCGGCGATGATCATGTCCAGGAATTCGCGTCCGAAATCGTCAGCATTGGCCTCTACCGTCCCGGGAATGCTCAGCAATTCGCCTTCGGTGCGCACCTCGACACCGGCTTTCAGCAGATCCTCGATCAACACGCCGCCGTGCCTTTCGAAGAAAGCCCGGTCGATCAGCAGGCATTCGGCCGAACCGCAGATCCCGGTGCGCCGGGTCTTGGCGTTCAGCACCACGCGGCGCGCTTTCTCCAGATCGGCCTCGCCATCGGCATAGACATGGCAGATGCCTTCGAGATGCGCGAAGACGGGCACGCGGGCCTCGGCCTGTACCAGCCCGACCAGCCCCTTGCCCCCGCGCGGCACGATCACGTCGATATAGGGCACCATGCGCAGCATCTCGGCCACGGCGGCGCGGTCGCGGGTCGGCACCATCTGCACCGAGGCTTCGGGCAATCCGGCTTCGCGCAGCCCGTCAAGGATGCAATCATGAAGCGCGGTCGAACTGTGGTAGCTTTCCGAGCCACCGCGCAGGATCACGGCGTTGCCGGATTTCAGGCACAGCGCGGCCGCATCGGCGGTGACGTTGGGACGGCTTTCATAGATCACGCCGATCACCCCCAGAGGCGTGCGCACGCGCCGGATATGCAGGCCCGATTGCATGTCCCATTCGGTGATCGTCTCTCCGACCGGGTCCTTCTGCCCCGCGACCGAGCGCAGGCCCGCGACGATGCCCTTGATGCGGGCTTCGTCCAGCGCCAGCCGGTCCATCATCGCGTCGCTCAGCCCCTTGCCGCGCCCGAATTCCAGGTCCTTGGCATTGGCGGCAAGGATCGCGTCGCGCTTGGCCCAGACCGCATCGGCGGCGGCGTTGAGGGCGGCTTCCTTCTGCGCCGGTTCGGCAAAGGCCAGCTCGGCCGAGGCCGCGCGGGCCTTCTCGCCCAGGCCTTTCATCAGCGCGGCGATATCCATCTGTTCGGTGCTGCCGTCCATCATGCTGCCCTCCCTCAAAGTACCATGTCGTCACGGTGGATGAGCGCCGCACGGCCGGGATAGCCCAGCGTCTCGGCGATCAGGTCCGACCGCTTGCCCTTGATCTTGTGCGCCTCGTCCTGCGTGTAGCGGACAAGACCGATGCCGAGAACGCCGTCGGGCCCGGCAATGGAGACGGGTTCGCCGCGTCCGAACCGGCCTTCGACCGCCGTGACACCCGCGGGCAACAGCGATTTGCCCTGCATCAGCGCCGCGACCGCGCCCGCGTCCACATGCACGACACCGCGCGGTTTCATGGCCGCGATCCAGCGCTTGCGCGCCGCCTGCGGGTCATCCAGCGCGCCGAACCAGGTGCAGTTCGCCCCGTTTTCAATCGCCTGCAGCGGATGTCTGACATTACCCGCCGCGATCACCATGGCGCAGCCGCCATGCGTCGCGGTGCGGGCGGCCATGATCTTGGTCTTCATCCCGCCCTTGGACACGCCCGACACCGGGTCGCCCGCCATCGCCTCGATCTCGGGCGTGACGGCGGGGACGAAATCGAGCCTGCGTGCGGCGGGATCGACATGGGGGTTGCCGGTGTAAAGCCCGTCCACATCCGACAGCAGCGCCAACTGATCGGCACCGATGGTGATCGCCACCTGGGCGGCCAGCCGGTCGTTATCGCCATAGCGGATCTCGTCCGTGGCGACGGTGTCGTTTTCATTGACGATGGGCACGACGCCCAGCGACAGCAGCGTCTCCATCGTGGCGCGCGTGTTCAGATAGCGGCGCCGGTCCTCGGTGTCTTCCAGCGTCACCAGCACCTGCGCGGTGGTGATCCCGTGCGGCGCCAGCGCCTCTTCATAGGCCCGCGCCAGACGGATCTGGCCCACGGCGGCGGCGGCCTGCGATTGTTCCAGCGCCAGCTCGCCCCGCGGCAGGTTCAACACCCGGCGCCCCAGCGCGATTGAGCCCGACGAGACCAGCACCACGTCCGCGCCCCGCGCTTTCGCGCGGGCCACGTCCTGCGCCAGCGCGTGCAGCCACTCGCTGTTGAGCGCGCCGGTTGCAGCATCGACCAGCAACGCCGATCCGATCTTGATGACCAGCCGCCGCGCCTGAGCCAGCGACAGCGCGCTTTCCGTCAGGGTTGCCACGGTGCGTCGTCCTCGTCCTCGGCCGCGGCCTCGGTCCGTTGCGCAGAAATCTCGGTCCACAGCGCGCGCAGGACCTCGGTCACGCCCTTGCCCGACGCCGCCGACAGCAGATAGACCCGCGCGCCGGCGGCTTGTTGCAAGGCTTCGCGTTTCTCGGCGATTTCCTCGTCCGTGAGCGCGTCGATCTTGTTCAGCCCCACGACGCGGGGCTTGGCGTAGACGATATCCGAATACAGCTCGAGCTCGCGGTCGATGATGCGGAAATCCTCGGCCACGTCCTCGGCCGTGCCATCGACCAGATGCAACAGCACCGCGCAGCGCTCGATATGGCCAAGGAACTGGTCGCCCAGCCCCCTGCCCTCGGACGCGCCTTCGATCAGGCCGGGAATATCGGCCAGCACGAATTCCTTCTGGTCCACGCCGACGACGCCCAGATTGGGGTGCAGCGTGGTGAAGGGATAATCGGCGATCTTCGGACGCGCGTTCGAGGTGGCCGACAGGAAGGTCGACTTGCCGGCATTGGGCAGCCCTGCCAGCCCCGCATCGGCGATCAGCTTCAGCCGCAGCCAGATCTCGCGTTCGACGCCCGGCTGGCCCGGATTGGCCTTGCGCGGCGACTGGTTGGTCGAGGACTTGAACCGCAGGTTGCCCCAGCCACCATTGCCGCCCTTGGCCAGCAGCACCTTCTGCCCGATCTCGGTCAGATCGGCGATCACCGTCTCGCCGTCGTCTTCCAGAATCTCGGTCCCCTGCGGGACCTTCAGCACGATGTCATCGCCATCCTTGCCGGTGCGCTGTTTACCCATGCCGGGCTTGCCGTTGCCAGCAAAGAAATGCTGCTGATAGCGGAAATCGATCAGCGTGTTCAGCGCGGGCACGACTTCGGCCCAGACGTCGCCGCCTGTGCCGCCATCGCCGCCATCGGGGCCGCCGAATTCGATGTATTTTTCGCGCCGGAAGCTGGCACAGCCGTTACCGCCCGAGCCCGAGCGGATCGTGACTTTGGCGAGATCGAGGAATTTCATGTCGGAATCCCGGTTTGCGCGGTGTCATGGCCATCTGAGAACGGCGTCGCCTTGGCGATAGCTCTATGCGCGTGGCGGATCAAGGCCCGCGCTTGGGCGCGGGCCGTATGGAAAAGCGCGGAGGGCGGGTCAGCCCATGCGGCGCAGATAGGTCCAGGTTGGGACCGAACGACCGCGCGCGACCGACCAGGCCTCGGCATCGCCGATATATTCGAACCCGGCATTGGTCAGCACCCGCGCCGAAGCCGGGTTATCCTGAAACACCTCGGCAAAGACGGTCGCGTTGTCATGCGGATTGGCGTCGAGCAACGCGCGCACGGCCGCCGAGGCGATGCCCCCCCGCCAATAGGATGGCGCGACCCAGTAACCTATCTGGCTTTGCCCCCGATCCAGCGCCTTGAGCGAAATCACGCCCAGAAGCGGCGCCGAGCCAAAGGCGGTGCCATCGATCGCCCAGACGTCTTCATCGCGCGACGCCGATTGTGCCGCCTCGATGAAGGCGTCCGCCGCGCCCTTGGGCAGGGGATGCGGGATCGAGCGTGTTCCCTCAGCCAGCCGCCGGTCGCCCACATAGGCGCCCAGAAGCGGTGCATCGAGCGCGCGCAACGGTCGCAGGACCAGTCGCTCGCCGGGAATCGTCGGCTGCAGCCGGGTCGAAGCGTCGATGGTGCCGTAGGAATAGCTCATGCATCTGCTCGCGGTCAGAGGGGACAGGAAGAACACGGAAAAAACGAAGGGGGCCGGCAGTTTCCTGTCGGCCCCCCAGTAACTTGTAACTGTGACGACAGCGTTACTCGGCGGCCTCGGCCACCGGGACGATCGACACGAAGCTGCGGCCCTTGAGGCCCTTGGTGAAGGTCACCACGCCATCGGTGAGCGCGAACAGCGTGTGGTCGCGGCCCATGCCGACATTGGCGCCGGCCCAGTGCTTGGTGCCGCGCTGACGCACGATGATGTTTCCCGCGATGGCGTCCTGGCCACCGTAGATCTTCACGCCAAGGCGACGGCCCGCAGAGTCGCGACCGTTGCGGGACGAACCGCCTGCTTTCTTGTGAGCCATGGGATCTTACTCCTCAGCTTTGGCGGCCGCTTTCTTGCGCGGCGCACGTTTCGGTTTCTCGGCGGCATCCCCGGCCTCGGCCTTCGGCGCCGCTTTCTTGGCAGCGGGCTTCTTGGCGGCGGGCTGGCTTTCGGCGACCTCGACCTTGGTGCCCGAGCCGATCGCGGCTTTCACGCCCGACTTGTCCGCACCTTCGGCGAGGATGTCGGTCACGCGCAGCAGCGTCAGCTGCTGACGATGGCCCTTGGTGCGCTGCGAGCTGTGCTTGCGGCGACGCTTGACGTAGTGAATGACCTTCTCGCCCTTGATCTGGTCGATCACTTCCGCCTGCACGCCGGCACCGGCCACGAGCGGGGCACCGACGACCAGCGAGTCACCGCCGACCATCAGAACCTCGTTGAATTGCACTTTCTCACCGGCTTCCGCCGCGAGACGCTCGACGCGCAGAACGTCGCCCGCCTGGACGCGGTACTGTTTGCCGCCGGTCTTGAGGACTGCGAACATGTCCTTGTTTCCTTCGATTTCCGCGTTCTGTGGCCCCGGTTGCCCGGCGTTTCCTGGTGTTTCGTGACCCGGCATCGGATGCCGGCACCGCCTCGAACAGCGCCCCTTGCGGGTATGATAAAGATATGTGCCCCGCACCAACCGGCAGGTCGATGCGGGGCACGGGCTGCTCATAGCCCCGAACGGGGCGGAAAGTCAAGCGATCAGGTCCTGCCCGGCGCGAAAAACGCCGGGCAGGAAAGCCTCAGATATTGGTGCAGGACCACGCGCCGTAATAGGTGCGCGACTGGGCGCAGGCGCGGTTGAACATCGCGCGGAACCAGTTGGTGTTGTTGTACCCGCTGAGCGGCGACGCCCCGCTGATCCGGATCGACCGGTTGGTATAGCCCCACGAGCTGACCGCGAAGACCACGTTGCGGTTCGAGTAGTAGGTCGCAATCGCGGGGTCTTCCTGCATGTAGCCGACATTGGCGATGTGCGGGCCACCCGAGGTGCCGCTCGAATGGCTGCTGCCATACACAAAGTCGACGCCGTTCAGGCTGGGCTGCGGCGGCAGCGGCTGGCCGATCACCGAGAGGTGCGCGCCCGAGGTCATGACGTCGCCGTCATAGAGGTTGCTGGGATAGCCGAACTGCGTCAGATGGAAGTAGTTCCGCGCGCAGTTCATGTAGCAGAAGCCCAGGTAACCCAGACGCCCGCCCGGCAGGTAGCCGTTGTAGTTCTGCGCGTAACGCGCATCACGCAGGCGGCCGCAGACCGCCAGGGCCACGTCGTAGCCGCCGTTCAGATCGCCTTCGCTGTACCAGCCCCAGGTGGTGTACATCATGCGGATGTCGCACACGCCGTAGAGATGCGAGTTGCCGTTATTCGCGTTGTAACCCGGCACGAAGAAGCCTTGCAGGTTCCAGCCCGACTGGTTGTTGCGCCCGCCGTCGAAGACGCAGTGACCGGCGGTCACGATGATCGCGCGGTGGATGAGCGAGGCCGAGCACGAATACCAGCTGCTGTCCGACGCCTGGAAGTAATATTTCCCGATCGAGCGATAGGGCCACTGGAAATATTGCGGCGGCACAAGCGCATCGCTGTAATGGTAAATGGTGTCGGCGTTCCCGATACCCGCATCGTCGGTGGACATCCCGCCCGAGGCGGCGACCGCGGCGTCCGCTTCGGCCTGAAGCTCGCGCAGGGCGCTTTCATCGACCATCATGCGGGTCGGAAGGCCGGCGAAGCCTTCGGCGATCATCGGATCGGCCAGCGGCGCTGCGGTGGCGGCGCGCATCGTGCGTCCGGTGGGCGCGGCGCGGTCGGCGGCAAACACCTGATCGGCGGGCTGAGCGATCGCCATGATCTCGGCCATCTGGGCCTGGCTCATGGTGGTCCGCATCATCGGCTGCTCGGGCGAGGCCATGATGCCTTGAGCAAGGGCGGGCATGGCCGAGAGAGCCATGCCGAGGGCAGCCGCCACGCTGAGCGCGCTCAATCGGCCAGGAAATCTGGTCTGGATAGTCATGGAGAAACTCCGATTTAGAAAACAACCCAAAGGGTTCTTGGCTATTCGTCTGGCTGAAAAGCCATGCTGAATGCGCGAAGATTAGACGCTTTGCGCTGCCCCATCAATCATAAGCTGATCACAAATTTCGGGATGGACCCGTTCACGGCCCTTGCTCTACTCTGCGCGCGAACGACAAAAGACGGCATCCGGGGCAGTGGGTTACATGGTTTCATCGGTGGATCGGGTGGGCGTTGTGGTCCGCACAAAGGACCGTCCCGGCTTCGTCGCGCGCGCGCTGACGAGCATTGCGGCGCAAAGCTATCGGGGCTGGAGGATCTGTCTGGTCAATGACGGCGGGGACGAGGCCGCGCTCGACGCAGCGTTGGGCGATTTCGTGCGTCCCCCCGCCTTTCGTTCGGGATCGGTGGTCCGGCTGGATCTGCCCGCATCGGTGGGCCGGGCCGAGGCGTTCAACCGGGGACTGCACGCGCTGGACACCGAATTCGTCTGTTGTCTCGACGATGACGATACCTGGGACGCGCATTTTCTGGACGAGCTTCTGGCGTTTTTCGACCGCACGCTGCCGCTCGCTCCCGATCTGGGTGGCGTGGCCGCGCTGGTGACGGCCATCCGCGAGGACATCGTGGTCGAGGACGGGGTCGAGACGATTCGCGCGCTGGGCGAAGAGGGGCTGCCCCATGCCTTCGGGCGCAAGGATTTCTTCGTCGATCCCGTGGCCTATACGACCTATCGCCACGACCTGTACCCGGTGCAGTGGATGCTGCGCCGCGACGCGGTGATCGAGGCGGGCGGCTTTCCCCCGGATTTCAACGTCATGGAGGACCGCGCCTTCATGACGATCTTCCTGCAATCGCGGCGGCTGGCCGTTCTGGACAAGAAGCTTGCCTTTCACCATCGCCGCGTGCGCCGCACCGACGATACCCAGCGCAGCGTGACGCTCAACACGCTCGACAACCCGTCCTATGACTGGCGGCTGTTCTCGGATCTGGCGAAGGTCGGACTGAACACGCCGCGCGCCGAGACCGGCGACGCGACCGCCTCCCCGGTTGCCACGGCCGCCCTGGTCCGGGCCGCCGCGGCGTCGGTCGTGCGCGAGCTCAACGACGAAACCAGCGCGCTCTGGCACAAGCTCGACGGCACGCGGTCAGGCATCGAGGCGCGGCTTTCGCGGCTGGAAACGGCGCTGCAGGGCGGTGCGGGCGGGCACGAGGTCGATATCCAGGCCGAGGAACGCTTGTGGTCGCTCTGGCCCGCCGTCGGCTCCTCGCCCATCGGCTACACTTTGGGCGCGGGCACCCCGTTTCTCGACCGTTTCGCGTTGTCGATGGCCGAGACCCCGGCAGGACTGCTGTTCCATGCCGATCCCGGCACCCAGCGCGCCATCCTGCAGATTCCCGATACGCGCGACTGGACGGCGCTGGAAATGTCGCTCGAAGGTTGGCTGGGGGCAAAGGCCGACCCCACGCTTTCGGGGATCCGCGCCGACCTGATCGTGTCCGACCTGCAGGGCTGTCTTTTCGAAACCGCGCTCTCGGTCGAAACCCGCGACCGGCTGGGCCGGCGCAGCCATGCCTTCTCCGACGGGCATGTCCATGCCTGCCAGCCCGGCGGCGCGGTGCAGGTCACGCGGTATTTCGACGCCTCGGCGGTGGGTCCCGCAGCCAGCGCCAAATTGTCCATCGCCCTGCCCCGTCAGGCGCGCAACTTCCGGCTGATGATCCACGATCTGGTGATCAGCCGCTTGCCATAGGATCCGCGCCCGATGTTCGACGACGACCCGACCGAGCTGGCGGTGCGCGGTGAAACCGGGATTGACCTGTTCACCCGGATCTCCGACCCCAACCACCGCCGCGCGCGCTTTCGCTGCATCGCCATCCTGTCCGACGATGGCCGGTTCGAGCCCCTCGATCCCGCCGCAGGGAAACAGGAAAAAGCGCTGACGGCGCTGGCGCAGGGGATCGGCGCCCTGACCTGCGCGGCGCCCTTTTCGCTGACCGATCCGCAGGGTTGGCCACGGGCGGCGGCGGGCGACCCGCTGCGGCTGTTTCTCTATACCGAATTCTTCCGCGCGTGGCAGGTGGCCGATCTGGCCGCAACCCGCTTCGAGGCCCGGCTCACACGCGATCCCGAGAGCCTGCCGCCAGAGCCCGGAACACTGGCCAGTTCGGTGGCACCGGTGCTCGATTTCAACCGCATCGCGCTGGGCATGTCGATCGCCCGGCTCTGCCAGCCGGTATTGGCGACGCGTGTGCAATCCCCCGCCTTTCGGGATGACAGCCATGGCGGAACCGGCTACGCCTTGCGGATGCTCGGAGATCTATGCCTGCGCGGTGGCGACCCCGCCCTTGCCCTGTCCTGTTTCGAAACCTCCGTCGCGGCGGGCGACAACCCGTTCCGCCGGCGCAAGGCGATCGAGGCCGCGCGGCTCGCCCGAGACCGCGCCGCGATCGAACGCCATCGCGCGGCCTATCAGTTGCGCTGGCAATTGCCCGCGGACCTTGCGCAGGCGGAGGACCCGGCATGACCCGCGAAAACGTCGCCGACATCCTGTGCATCGGCGCACAGCGCGCGATGACGACCTGGCTGCATCAATGCCTGTCCGCGCATCCGGGGGTCTGGAGCTTTCCCAATTTCCACCCGATCACCGCGCATACCAAGGAAGCGCATTACTGGGACTGGAACCACCATCGCGGGCCGGACTGGTACCGCGTGACGATGCGACCGCTCGTGGCCGGCAAGAAAAGTGTCGATATCACCCCGGAATACGCCTTTCTGAACGAAGCGCAGCTGACCGAGTGCAAGCATCTCAACCCCGGTGCGCGGGTGATCTACATCCTGCGCGATCCGTTGGCGCGGGCGGTCTCGGGGTTGCGGATGCACACGGTCTGGGCCACCAAACACGCCGCCGCCGATGAAGCGCGGCTCGATTACGACCAGCATTTCCTTGCCCGCTGCAAGAACGCGCGGCTGTGGGATCACGGCGCCTATGCCAGGAATATCGCCCGCTGGAAGCGGCATTATCCCGACATGCTGATCCTGAATTACGAGGATCTGCGCGCCGATCCGCTGGCCGGGCTGCGGCTTGTACTCGACCATTGCGGGCTGAGCTGGGACGCGCTGTCGGGAAGCCTGCGCGAAACGCTGGCCGAACGCGCCGGGCGCCGGGTCTGGGAAACGCCCGCCTATCCCCTGTCGCGCGATTGCCTCGATTTCCTGCACGGCGCGATGTGGCCCATGCGCGAGGCGTTGGAGAAAGACACCGGCATCACCTTCACCGAGGGCGAGGCGATCCTTCGCGCGCGAGAGGAGAGCCCGGCATGACCCGCGAAAACGTGACGGACATCCTGTGCATCGGCTGCCAGAAGGGCTCGACCAGCTGGCTGCATTCGGTGGTCAGCACCCATCCGCGCACCCACGCCTTCCCGGACAGCCGGCCTCAGACCTCGACCGACAAGGAGGCGCATTTCTGGGACTGGAACCACAAGCGCGGCGTCGATTGGTATCGGACGCTGATGACGCCCGCCGATCCGGGCAAGCTGTCGATGGATTTCACGCCGGAATACGCCTTCCTCACGCCCGCCCAGATCGCCGAATGCAAGGCGCTCAGTCCCAGCGCCAAGGTGTTCTATATCCTGCGCGATCCGCTCGCGCGGGCGGTGTCGGCGATCCGGATGCACATGCTGTGGCGCTTCGGCAAAGATCACGATCAGCCCTTGCGGTTGGACGACACGCTGTTGTCCCTCGTGCGCGACGCACGGCTGGGTCTGCATGGCGACTTCACCGGCAACCTGGCCCGCTGGCGCGCGGCCTATCCCGACCTGCTTTTGCTGAACTACGAGGATTTTCATACCGACCGCGAAGGCAGCGTCGCGCGCATCTTCGCGCATCTGGATCTGGATATCGCCGAGGCCAATCAGGGACGGCTGTCGCGGCTGATGGGCTCGCGCGTCTGGGCGTCCGAGCAATTTCCCATCGAGCGCGACGCGCTGATGTTCCTTCAGGGCCTGACCTACCGCTTCCGCCTGGCCTGCGAGGCCGAGCTGGACATGCGCTTTGCCGAAGGCGAGCGTCTGCTCGGCGGCTAGGGATGCCAGCGCTGGCGCAACAGATGTGGACGGCGCCGCTGCCCGACCCGTCGGCGCCGGGCCGCGACCTGGTCGCGGGGCTTGCGCGGCTCGATTACGATGCGGCGCTGGCCGGGGCCGCGACGCTGGTGCGCATGGACCTGCCCGTCGATCTGGACCCGCTGCAAAAACGCTGGCCGGGTTCGGTCGACCTGGCGCGGCTTTCGGTCGAGGCCACGCGCGACGCCGGTCCGCTGGAAACGGTGGTCAAGCGGGCAAACCGGCGGCGGGCGGCGCTGGCCTGGGCGCATTGGTCGCTCGACGATCCCGACCGCGCGCTGGCCGCTGTCTCACGGCTCGACCCGGCGTCGCCCAGCCATGACGGCGATCTGGCCGCGCAGGCCGAGATCCGCATCCTGCTCGATCTGCCCGCCGATCCGCCGCCCGGCCCGCAGGGCGCGCGGCTGTCGCTGCTGCAGACATGGCGACGCGAGGGCGCGGCGGCGCTGGCGCGGCGCATGACGCTCGAATCCCCGGCGCTTCCCGCCCATCCGGGGCTGTGGTCGTGGCTGATCGACACCTTCGTGGCCGAGCGCGACTTCGACAGCGCGGGCGCGGCCTTCGCCCGGCTCGCCGCGCGCCAGCCCGATCACCCCGCCACCGCCGCTCAGCGCATCCGTCTGGCGCTGGAACAGGGGCGCACGGTCGAAGCGCGGCGCCTGCTTGACGCGCAGGTTGACGCGCAGGGGGCGCGGGACACGCCGTGGCTCTGGAGCGCGCAACGCCATATCCAACACCTGCGCTGTCTGCTCGATACGCTCTCGGCCGGGTCGCGGCCGGATTACGCGCCCGTCCTGGACCATGCCACGCGGGCGCTGCGGCTCTTTCCCCGCAACCGGGTTCTTCAGGGGCTGCACGTTCAGGCGCGCGAACTGGCGGATGACTGGGCGGCTCTGGCGCGCGATCTGGACTCCCACCCCGACGCCAGGATGGCCGCGCGCAGCCTGTTGCGGCTGGGCCTGCCCGAGGCCGCGCTTGCCCGGCTGGCGCCGCCCGATCCGGCGCTGCCCGACGACGCGCTGCGCACAAGGCTCAGGCGGGCCGAGACGCTTTTGCGGATGGGCCGCACGGATGCGGCGATGCAGGCGCTGGGCCCCGCCCCCGCTGCCATCCCGATGCGCGCCGAACACGCCTTCTGGCAGGCCGAGATCGCCGCCGCGTCGCGCGACCTCACCACCGCCCGCACGGTGCTGTCAGAAGCGCTGGACACAAGCCCCACGCGCATGGGTCTGCGGCTGACCGCGGCGCGGGTGGCGTTCCTGTCGGGCGACGCGCCGGGGGCACAGGATCAGCTCGATGCCTTCCGGGCCCTGAAAACCGCCGAGCTGGGCATGGATCCCGGCCTCGATCTGCGCGACCGGATCGTCGCCGACGCGCTCGGCGCAGCACCCGGCCCGGCGCAGGCGGCGCTGGGCTTTGCCTGCGCCGTTCCCGCTTTTATCCCGCTTGCCGACAGCCCCATCCCGGAGCGCGTCGCGCATTACTGGGAGGGACCGCGCTCCTCCGCCATTACGCGCAGCCTTGCCGCTTGGGCCGCGCTCTGCCCGCAACGCTTGTTCGATGCCGAAAGCGCACGCGACTGGCTGGAACGCAATACCGCGCTGGCCCCGCTTTTCGACCGCCTGCCCGACCCCGCCACCCGCGCTGACCTGTTCCGCCTTGCGCTGCTGGCCGCCGAAGGCGGGATCTTCGTGGATCTCGACGAATACCCGCGCGCGGGGCTGGCCGACTGGCTGGAGGGCGCGCGGCTCGTCCTGGTGATCGAGGAAGGCCACGCGACCATCGCCAACAACTTCCTGGCCGCCGAACCGGGGCTGCCCTTCATGGCAGGCCTGCGCGACCGCGTCGCCGCGACGCTGGCAGAAACGGAAACCCCCTATCCGTGGTGGCATTCCGGCCCCGCCCGGATCACGCAGGCCGCAGCCGGGCTTGTCGGGGCGCCCGGGATCCGCTTTCTGACGCAGCCCGATTACGAGACCCGCATCGCCACGAACCTGCCCTTCCCCCACAAGCGCAGCGCCGCGCATTGGCGGTGATCCGGACTGGACTCTGCGCCGCGCTCATGGCCCAATCGCGGCATGCAGAAACCTGACCTTTCCGGCGCCTACGCGCTCGACGGACCCGATTCCTGCCGGCGACTCTATGCCGACTGGGCCGATACCTATGATCAGGATTTCGCGCAGGACATGGATTACCGCCTGCCTGCCGAAGTCGCCGCCGCCTTCCTGCGCGCGCACCCGCCCGAGGGGCCGGTGCTGGATGTGGGCGCGGGGACCGGTCTGTTGACGGCGGCTTTGCGGGGGCTGGGCTTTCAGGGCGTGGTCGATGCGCTGGACCTTTCTGAAGAAATGCTGGCACGCGCCGGCCAGAAGGGCCTGTATCGTGACCTGATCGCCGCGGACGTGACAAAGCCCCTGCCCTGCGCGGGTTATGCCGGGATCGTCTGTTCGGGTACCTTCACGCATGGTCATGTCGGGACCGAGGCGCTGGCCCCTCTTCTGGCCGCAGCCCTGCCCGGCGCGCTTTTTGCCTTGTCCATCAACGACGTGGTCTGGCGCGACAAGGGCTTTGGCCCGGCCTTTGCCGCGCTTGGCGGGCAGATCACCGGGCTTGACCGCGCCGAAGTCGCGATCTACGGGCAGGCGGCGCAGGGCAAGGACCCTGCGCATGCCACCGACAAGGCCCAGATCGTGACGTTCCGCAAGGCATGACCTCACCCGACATTCTCTGCATCGGCTCTGTCCTGTGGGACATCATCGGCCGGACCGACGGCGCCCTGCGCGCGCGGGGCGACGTGGCCGGCCGCATCACCCGGATTCCGGGCGGGGTGGCGATGAACATCGCCATGACGCTGGCGCGTTTCGGGCTGAAACCCGCCGTGCTGACCGCCATCGGCGCGGACCCAGAAGGCGACGAACTCATCGCCGCCACCGATGCGCTGGGCGTGTCGACCGCCTATGTCTTCCGCACCGAGCTGCCCACCGACCGCTACATGGCGATCGAGGACGCCTCGGGCCTGATCGCCGCCATCGCCGATGCGCATTCGCTCGAGGCGGCGGGCGAGGCGATCCTGACCCCGCTGGCGGATGGCCGGCTGGGCCGCGCGCAGGCGCCGTGGCGCGGGCCCATCGCGCTGGACGGCAACCTGACCGCCGGGCTTCTGGAACAGATCGCCGCCTCGCCGCTTTTTGCCGAGGCCGATCTGCGCATCGCTCCCGCCTCGCCCGGCAAGGCCGAACGCCTGATCCCGGTCATGCGGCACGCCCGCGCCACGCTCTATGTGAACCGGCAGGAAGCGGGACTGATCACCGGCCGTGCCGCCGACACCGCGCTTGAAGCCGCACAGGCGCTGGTCGCGGCGGGCGCCGCGCGCGCGCTCGTTACCGACGGCGCCCGGCCCGCCGCCGATTGCGCCCGGGGGCTCGAGCCGCTCAGCCACCCCGCCCGCGCCGTGCAGGCCCGCCGCGTCACCGGCGCCGGCGACACCTTCATGGCCGCGCATCTTTTCGCAGAAACCCGCGGTGCCGACCGCCTGCAGGCGCTGACGCGCGCCCAGGATGCCGCCGCCGCCTATGTCGCCTACGAGGATTTCCACCCGTGACCCTGCCCCTCTCCTATTCGCCCGACGTCGCCGAAGCCCGCGCCAAGGGCCTGCCCCTCGTCGCGCTGGAATCGACGATCATCACCCACGGCATGCCCTTTCCGCAGAATGTCGAAACCGCCCGCGCGGTCGAGGCCGAGATCCGCGCCCAGGGCGCCGTGCCCGCAACGATCGCCATTCTGGATGGCACGATCCATGTCGGCCTGACCGACGCCCAGCTCGATCAGCTGGGACAGGCGCAGGACGTGATGAAACTCTCGCGCGCCGATCTGGCCGTGTGTCTTGCGCAGGGCAGGACCGGCGCCACCACCGTGGCCGCGACGATGATCTGCGCCCATCTCGCCGGGATTGCGGTCTTTGCCACCGGCGGCATCGGCGGCGTGCATCGCGGCGCCGAGGACAGCTTCGACATTTCCGCCGACCTGCAGGAGCTGTCGAAGACCCCCGTCACCGTGGTCGCGGCGGGCGCGAAGGCGATCCTCGACCTGCCCAAGACGCTCGAAGTGCTTGAAACGCTGGGCGTACCGGTGATCGCGGTCGGCCAGGACGAGCTGCCCGCCTTCTGGTCGCGCGCCTCGGGCCTGAAAGCGCCCTTGCGGATGGACGACCCCGCCGCCATCGCCAAATCCCATCGCCTGCGCGGCGCGCTGGGTCTGGCGGGCGGTCAGCTCGTCACCAACCCGATCCCGGTCGAGGCCGAGATTCCCCGCGCCGAGATCATGCCGGTGGTGGAAGAGGCGTTGAAGGCCGCCGCGGTGCAGGGCATCACCGCGAAAGAGGTCACACCCTTCCTGCTCTCCCGCCTGTTCGACGCGACCGAGGGCCGCTCGCTCGATGCCAACATCGCGCTGGTGCTCAACAATGCGCGTCTGGCCGCAAAAATCGCCCGCGAATTGGTCTGACATTCAGGCGGCCTTTCGGGGCATGAAGGTCTGACATCACGGCCCGGGGCACGGACCCTTGCGATCCGCCCCGCGCCCCCCTATCTGTGGGCTCGTGCTCTGTCCCAAGGCCGCCTCGCCATGTCGCCCTCCCCCCGTCCGCCCCGTCGCGGAATCTTCGCCTGGTTGCGAACCTCGTTCCTGACCGGGCTGGTCGTCGTGGCGCCCGCCGCGCTGACGATCTGGCTGATCACGGCCTTCGTCGAGTTCGTGGACAGCCGTGTCGTCCCGCTCATCCCGCTGCGCTATCTGCCCGAGCAGCTGGCGACGCTGGAAATCCCCGGCATCGGCGTCGTCATCGCCCTGCTCTTCGTGCTGATCGTGGGCTGGCTGGCCAAGGGTTTCATCGGCCGCTCGTTGATCTCCTGGGCCGAGGATATCGTCGCCCGCATGCCGGTGATCCGCTCGATCTACAACGCGATCAAGCAGATTGCCGAGACGATCTTCTCGCAATCGAACAATTCCTTCTCGCGCGCCTGCCTCGTCGAGTATCCCCGGCCGGGCCTCTGGGCCGTGGCCTTCGTGTCGACCGAAACCCGCGGCGAGGTCGCGACGAAGATCGGCGGCGAGGGGTTGATCTCGGTCTTCCTGCCGACGACGCCGAACCCGACCTCGGGCTTCCTGCTCTTCGTGCCCGAATCCGACGTCCGCATGCTCGACATGAGCGTCGAGGACGCGGCCAAGCTGATCATCTCGGCGGGCCTTGTGGCGCCCGATCCCGACAAGCCGGGACAGATCACCACCCGCCGCCGCCGGGCCTGAACGGCCCGCGCCTAGCGGAACATCGCCTGCAGATCCACCGTCGCCCGCTCGCCCAGATCGTCGCAATGGGCGCGCAGGAACCGGTCCGCAGCGTTGCGCCCGGCCTTGAACAGACGCTCCAGAAGCGCCGCGTTCGGCGCCATCTTGGTCCGCGCCGACAGCTCGCGCATCGTGTCGTCATCCGAGATGATATGCACCAGCACATCCTTCATCGCGCCGTGCTCGATCACGCCCTGCGCCAGCAGCCGCTTGACGAAGGCAATCGCGCGCAGATCGGACAGCAAGGCGGCGTTGAAGCTGATCTCGTTGATCCGGTTCAGGATTTCCTGCGACGTCTCGGGCACGACAGGCCGGTATAACGGGTTCAGCGAGACGATGACGATATCGTCGGGCAGCCCCTTGTCGTAGAGCGGGAACAAGGCGGGATTGGCCGAGTACCCCCCATCCCAATAGCTTTCGCCGTCGATTTCCACCGCGCGGAAAAAGGTCGGCAGACAGGCCGAGGCCATGATCGCCTGATGCGTCACCTCTGCCCCGCCGAAAACCCGCACCTTCCCGGTATGGGCATTCGTCGCGGCCACGTACAGCGCGGGCCCGCCCTCGGCGCAGACATTGTCGATATCGAGCGCGCGCACGGCGGGTTCCAGCGGATTGCCCCAGAACGGCGCCCAGTCATAGGGGCTGAACATCTGCGCGGCCAGGTCCACGGGCGTGAAGGGCAACAGGGCCTCGCTCACGCTGATCGCCATGTCGAGCGGATAGAAAAACGCCCGCGCCCAGTCGGATTGCGCGAAACCCGGCACCAGATCCGACGCGCCGCGCCCGACCGTGTCCCAAAGCGTGGCCAGCGTCTCGCGCGCGCCCTCGCGACCGCCCGCCGCGTAGCCCGCCTTGAAGGCCGCCCCGTTCAGCGCCCCCGCCGATGTCCCCGAGATCGCCGCGACATCCAGCCATTCCTCGTCCAGAAGCCGGTCCAGCACCCCCCAGGTCAGCGCACCATGCGCGCCGCCCCCCTGCAGGGCCAGGTTGATCCGCTTCGTCTTGCGCGCCTTGGCAGCCATGGGGGGCTCCTCGTCTTTGTTCGAAAATATCCCGGGGGGCGGGCCGCAGGCCCGGCGGGGGGCAGCGCCCCCCCGAGGCGGCGAAGGGGGGCTCGATGCCCCCCTTCGCCGCCGCCCCTTCAACTGGCGATCACATCGCCGTCCAGCCGCCATCGACGCTGATCGTCGTGCCGGTGATCTGCTTGGCCGCGTCGGTGCACAGGAACAGCGCGGTGCCGCCGATTTCTTCGGTCGTGGCGAATTCCTTCGACGGCTGGCGGTCCAGCATGACCTCGCGGATCACCGTCTCGCGGTCCATGTCGTGGGTCTTCATCTGGTCGGGGATCTGCGCTTCGACCAGCGGCGTCAGCACATAGCCCGGGCAGATCGCGTTGGCGGTCACGCCCTTGCCCGCCGCTTCCAGCGCGGTGACCTTGGTAAAGCCCACCACGCCGTGCTTGGCGGCGACATAGGCGCCCTTGTAGGGCGAGGCGCGCAGCCCGTGCGCCGAGGCGATGTTGATGATCCGGCCCCAGCCCTTGTCATACATCCCCGGCAGCGCGGCGGCCGTGGTGTGAAACGCCGAGGACATGTTGATCGCGATGATCGCGTTCCATTTCTCGACCGGGAAGTCCTCGATCTTCGCCACGTGCTGGATGCCGGCATTGTTGACCAGGATGTCGCAGCCGCCTGCCTTCTCGATCAGCGCGCGGCATTCCTCCGGCTTCGACATATCGGCCTTGATATAGGTGACCGAAACGCCGTATTGGGCAGCAAGGTCCGCAGCCTGTTTGTGATCGTCTTCCGTATCGGTGAATGAGTTCAGCACCACGTCGGCCCCGGCGGCGGCGAGCGCCACGGCGACCCCGTGGCCGATGCCCGACGTCGATCCGGTCACGATGGCCCGGCGTCCGCTCAGTGTTTTCTCGGTCATGGTACCCTCCTGGTAATCCGGCAGCGCACGATGCTGCACCTGCAACATAAGATGTTGCGACGCGATTACCAGAAATCCGTGACGCCAAAAAAAACGCCCGCACAAGGCGGGCGTCAGTCGTTGAGGCAGGTTTCATACAGGCAAGAAACCTATCGAGCAGTGAGTTACTTATAGCGCTTTGTTCAGATCGTTCCAAGTGTAAAGTTTACAGGCACCTAGCGGGTGCTTTACCCCGTCAGGGCCGCCATGCGCCCCTTGCAGACGGACGGTGCGACGAAAGGAAAACCCCGACCATGCCCCGATTCAGCCCCCGGAAATGCCGCTATTTCGCGATCGCGGCACTCATCGCGACGCTGGGCGGAGGGGCCGGTGCCGGGGCGCAGGAGGGTCCGCAACATGGCATCGCTATGTACGGAGAGCCTGCGCTGCCACAAGATTTCGTGTCCCTGCCCTATGCCAATCCCGATGCGCCGCAGGGCGGACGATTCGTTTTCGCCGAAGTGGGCAGCTTCGATTCGCTCAATCCGTTCATCCTGCGCGGCTCGGCGCCCTGGGGAGTCAACCTGTTGACGGTTCAGAGTCTTCTGGGCCGCTCTTACGACGAACCCTTTACCCTTTACGCCGTTCTCGCCGAAAGCGTCGAGACTGATTCGGCCCGCTCCTTCGTCGAGTTCACGCTGCGCGAGGGCGCACGCTTTTCGGATGGCAGTCCGGTCACGCTCGAAGATGTGATCTGGTCTTTCGAGACGATGGGCACCGAGGGCCACCCCCGCTACCGCAATGCCTGGACAAAGATCGAATCGATGGAGCGGGTTGGCGAACGGAGCTTGCGTTTCACCTTCACCGAACCCGACCGCGAATTGCCGCTGATCCTGGGCCTTCGGCCCATCGTGCAGCGCGCTCAATTCGACGTGAGCGCGGGTGGGCGGCCTTTCGCCGACAGCTCGCTCGAACCCGTGATCGGCTCGGGCCCCTACCGGGTCAGCACGGTCGATCCGGGCCGCTCGGTCACCTTCACCCGCGTCGAGGACTGGTGGGCAGAGGATCTTCCCTTCTATGCCGGTCAGCACAACGCGCAGGAAATCCGCTACGAGTATTACAGCGACCTCGCCGTCGCCTTCGAGGGGTTCAAGGCCGGTCTGATCTCGGTCTGGCGCGAGCCCAACGCCGCGCGCTGGAACGACAGCTACGATTTCCCGGCGATGAATGACGGGCGGATGCGCCAGGTCGAGATCCCGCATCAGCGGCCTTCGGGCATGTCGGGGCTGTGGTTCAACACCCGCCGCGCGCCCTTTGACGACTGGCGCGTGCGCGAGGCGCTGCTGCTGGCGTTCGATTTCGAACGGATCAACACGCTCGTCACCGGGGGCGCCGAGCCACGCATCGCGTCCTATTTCGGCAATTCCGTTCTGGGAATGCGCCCCGGCGCGGCCGAGGGGCGCGTGGCCGATCTGCTGGCGCCTTTCGCGGACGACCTGGCGCCCGGCGCCTTGTCGGGCGAGGTTCTTCCCGACAGCGACGGGCGCAACGCCCGGCGCAACCGCCGCACCGCGCTGCGCCTTCTGGCCGAGGCCGGCTGGCAGCCCGATGCGCAGGGCCAGATCCGCAACGCAGAGGGCGCGCCGCTGGCCTTCGAGATCCTGCTGCTTCAGGGCCAGTCCGAGATCCAGTCGAGCGTCGCCGCCTATGTCGAGGATCTGCGCCGGCTGGGGATCGAGGCGCGGATGAACGTCATCGACTCGGCGCAATACGTTCAGCGCACGAATGCCTATGATTTCGACATGACCCATTCGCTGCGGCTGATGTCGCTGTCGCCGGGCAACGAGCAATATCTCTACTGGGGCGCCGAGGGCGTCGAGCAGCCCGGCACGCGCAACCTGGCCGGGGTGCACGATCCGGCGGTCGAGGCGATGATCGGCGCCATGCTGACCGCGCAGTCGGACGAGGATTTCACCGCCGCCGTGCGCGCGCTCGACCGGGTGCTGATGGCCGGGCGCTACGCGATCCCGCTCTGGTTCTCGCCGGTCAGCCGCATGGCGATCGACGCAAACTTGCACTTCCCCGAGACTTTGCCGATATACGGGGACTGGACCGGCTTTCTGCCCGAAACTTGGTGGTATCAGGAATGAAACGCGCTTTCGGACCCGCCCTTTTGCTTGCCCTCGCCCTGTCCGCGCTTGGCGCGTGCAACACGATCGAAGGCGTCGGACAGGACATTTCGGGCGGCGCGAACGTGGTGCGGGGCTGGTTCTACTGAACCCGGCCCGCCCTCGGCCCTATTCCAGCGACGTGACCCACAGGATGGTCGCGTCTTCGGGGCTGAGGCTGATCACGTTGTGCCCCATGGACGCATCGTAATAGGCGCTGTCGCCGCGTTTCATGTCGATGGGCGCGTAGAATTCCGTGAACAGCCGGATCTGCCCGGTCAGCACGTACAGGAATTCCTCGCCGTCATGGCGCACCCAGCCGTCGAAATCGTCGAAGCTGCGGGCATGGATGGTGGCGCGGTAGGGCAGCATCGCCTTGCGCGTCAGCGCGCCCGCCAGCAGCTCGTGCTCGTAGGTCGTGGTGACATGCGCCTCGCCCTCGCCCGCGCGGGTCGTGGTCATCCGGCCACCGGGCGCGCTGTTTCGGGGCGGCGTGAAGAGCTGCGGCACGGTGATGCCCAGACCCTCGGCCAGTTTCTTCAGCCCGTCATAGGTGGGCGACATCTGCCCGTTTTCGATCTTCGACAGCGTCGAGCGTGCCAACCCCGCCGCCTGCGCCGCCTGTTCCAGCGTCCAGCCGCGCTCTTTGCGCAGGGTGCGCACGCGGTCGGCCAGATCGATCGGCGCGGCCAGGGCCTCTTCGCCATCGGAACGGGCAATGCGGATAATGCTGGGATTGGACAGGTCGCTCATCGGATTTTCGCTGCGAGGGAAGGCAGGACGCTCTTTTGCGCCATCCCGCCGGGCTTGTCGAGGCTTGGCACTCCCCGCCCCGCCCTGCGCCGCGCCCCTGCGGCAAGGCAGAGCCCGCGCCGGGGCACTCCGCCCTTGCTCTTGCGGCGCGGTCGGATTAGCTGAAATTCATGCACGCGTTAATCGAATCCGCGCCCTTCCCGCCCTGCCCCGCGCCGTTCAACCTGGCCGCCTATGTTCTGGAACAGGGGCGGACGACCCCCGACAAGATCGCGCTGCAGATCCTGCGCCTGACGGGGGCCGAGCGCTGGTCATACCGCGCGCTGGAAGAGGCGGTGCGCGGCATCGGTACCGGGTTGCTGCAATCGGGCCTGACGCCCGGCGACCGCGTGCTGCTACGACTGGACAACAGCGTCGATTTCCCGCTGGCGTTCCTGGGCGCCTGCGCCGTGGGGCTGGTGCCGATGCCGACCTCGTCTCAGCTGACCGCGCCCGAGATCACCGCCATGGCCGAACAGGTCAGCCCCGCCGCGATCATCGCCGCGCCTGGTATCGCGCTGCCCGACGGAGACAGGCCGATCCTCACAACCGAGACCCTGCACGGCTTTCGCGCGCTTGCGCCTTGCGACTGGCAGATGGGCGACCCGGACAGGGTGGCTTACCTTGTCTTCACCTCGGGCACCTCGGGCAAGCCGCGCGCGGTGATGCATGCCCATCGCGCGGTCTGGGCGCGGCGGATGATGTGGGACGGCTGGTACGGGCTCAGACCCGATGACCGGCTATTGCACGCGGGCGCGTTCAACTGGACCTACACGCTGGGCACCGGGCTGATGGATCCCTGGGCCATCGGCGCCACCGCCCTGATCCCGGCGGCGGGTGTAGAGCTGACGCAACTGCCGCTGCTGCTGAAGCGCTTCGACACGACGATTTTCGCCGCCGCGCCGGGCGTCTACCGGCAGATGCTGCGCCAGCCCATGGCACCGATGCCGCGCCTGCGCCACGGGCTGTCGGCGGGCGAAAAATTGCCCGACGAAACCCGCGCGCGGTGGGAGCAGGCCACCGGAACGCCGGTCTACGAGGCGCTCGGCATGTCCGAAGTGTCGACCTATGTGTCGGCTTCGCCCGCGCGGCCCTCGTCAGGTGGGGCCTCGGGCTATCCGCAACCCGGGCGCAGCGTCGCGGTGCTGGGCGAGGACGGCCAGCCTGCCTTGCGGGGCGAGCCGGGCGTGATGGCGGTGGCACGCAGCGATCCGGGCCTGTTCCTGGGCTATTGGGGCCAGCCCGAGGAGACAGCGGCGACATTCAGCGGGTCCTGGTTCGTCACCGGCGACACGGTACGCATGGACGACGACGGCGCCATCCATTATCTGGGCCGCGACGACGACATGATGAACGCGGGCGGCTACCGCGTCTCGCCGCTCGAGGTCGAAAGCGCCATGAACACCCATCCCGCGATCCGCGAATGCGCGGCGGTCGAGGCGCGCGTCAATGCGACGACAAGTGTCGTGGCGCTGTATTTCGTGCCCGAAGGCGAGGCGCCCGAAACCGCCGCGCTTGAAGAGCATGCGCGCCGCAGCCTTGCCCGCTACAAGCAGCCGCGCCAGTTCATCGCCATCGACGCCCTGCCCAAGGGCGCCAACAACAAGATCAACCGCCGCGCGCTGCGGCAAGGAAACGTGACCGCATGAGCACGAAACTCGACATCTTCTCCGACCCCGTCTGCCCGTGGTGCTATATCGGCAAGGCCCGGCTCGACCGCGCGATGGAGCAGCGCCCCGATCATCCTCTGGTGATCGAATGGCACCCCTACATGCTGAACCCGACGATGCCGCCCGAAGGCATGGACCGGCGCGAATACCTGCAGGCCAAGTTCGGCCCGCCCGACGAGGTCGTGCGCGTCCATGTCCCCATCGTCGAGGCCTGCCAGGAGCTGGGCCTGCCGTTCGAGCTGGAAAAGATGCACTATCAGCCCTCGACGCTGAACGCGCACCGGCTGATCCACTGGGCGGGCCTCGAAGGGCGTCAGAGCGCCGTGGTCAACGGGCTTTTCCGTGCCAATTTCGCCGAAGGCCGCGATATCGGCGACCGCGACACGCTGCTCGACATCGCGGAAAAGGCCGGTCTGGACCGCGCCATGATCGCACGGCTTCTCGACAGCGAGGCCGACGTGACCGAGATCCGCGCCCGGGACGCTGAGATCCGTGAACGCGGGCTGCGCGGCGTGCCCGGTTTCCTTCTGGGTCGGCAATACGTCATCAACGGCGCCCAGCCGGTCGAGACATGGCTCGACATCATCGACCAGCTGACGGCGGCCTCTCGGTGACGGGGCCTTCGAAACCGCTTTCGTTTGCGGAATTCATCGCGCTTCTGGCGCTGCTCATGGCCACCGTCGCCTATTCGGTCGACGCGATGCTGCCGCTTATCGGCATCATCGGAGACGAGCTGTCCCCGCAATCGCCCGAAAGCGCGCAGCTTGTCATCACCGTCTTCATGGTGGGGCTGGGCATGGGCACCTTCGTCATGGGGCCGCTTTCCGACGCGTTCGGGCGAAAGTCCGTCATTCTGGGCGGCACGCTGCTTTACATGACCGCCGCCGGGATCGCCGCCGTGTCGGGCGACCTGACGACGCTTCTGATCACGCGCTTCCTGCACGGCTTCGGCGCCGCCGCGCCGCGCATCGTCGCGCAGGCCATGGTGCGCGACCTCTATTCGGGCCGGATGATGGCGCGGGTGATTTCCTTCGGCATGACCGTGTTCACGCTGTTTCCCGCCGTCGCGCCGTTCATGGGGGCCGAGCTGGCCGAGCTGTTCCATTGGCGCGCGATCTTCTGGAGCTTCGTGGTCTTCGGCTTTGTCACCATCCTGTGGCTGGGCCTGCGCCAGCCCGAAACACTGGCGCCCGAGAACCGTCGCAAACTGGCCGTGGGGCCGCTCTGGGAGGCGCTGAAAACCGTCCTGGCGCATCCGCGCGTGCGGCTTTGCCTGATGGCGCTGACCTTCAACTTCTCGACCATGCTGACATGGCTCAGCTCGGTCGCGCGCATCTTCGACGAAAGCTTCGGCCGGCTCGATCAATTCCCCGTCTGGTTCGCGATGGTCGCGCTGGTCTCGGCGCCCGCCAGCCTGATCAATGCCCGCGTGGTGGTCAAACTGGGGATGCGGCGGATGGTCGGCACGGCGTTGAGCGTGCAGATCGTCGTCATCACCGCGACGCTGCTGGTCTTCGCGCTGAACCTGCCCTTTGCCGGCTTCGCATTCTTCATGCTGTTCATGTTCACCCAGTTCTTCGCCATCGGCTTCCTGGTGGGCAACCTGAACGCTTTGGCGCTGGAACCGATGGGCCATGTCGCGGGCATGGCGGCATCGGTCATCGGCGGGGTCTCGACGGTGCTGTCCGCGCTGATCGCCACCGCGCTGGCGACCCTGGGCGACGGCACCCCGGTGCCCTTGGCGGCTGGGGTGTTGTTCTGCATCCTCTGCGCCTCGGGGTTCATGCTCTGGGCCCGTCGGTTCAGCGAGGATTGAGGCACCTATGGCTGGCGCAGCCGCTCGCGGTTCAGCGCCAGCCAATAGGCGCTGGTGATCAGCGGACCATTGGCGACCTCGCCCGAGCGGATCAGGTCCATCAGACGCTCGAAGGGCAGGATATGCGAGCGGATATCCTCGGCCTCGGAGGCAAGGCCATGGATCCCCGCCGCCTCGTCGGGAAGCGCGGCGAGCCCGATATAGGTGTACAGGTATTCCGTCACCGCCCCCGGGCTGGGATAATAGCGGCCCGATGAATGAAGCACGCCCAGATCCAGCGCGGCCTCTTCGCGGGCCTCGCGCCGCGCCGCCGCTTCGGGCTCCTCACCCGCGTCGATGCGGCCGGCGATTGCCTCGATTGACCAGGGATTGCGGTCGCCGCGCGCGAACGGACCGGCACGGAATTGCTCGACCACCATCACGCGGTCGCGCACCGGATCATAGGGAAGCACGGTCACGGCATCCGACATCAGGAAGGCCGCGCGCAGCACCGTCTCGCTGCTCCCGCCGCCGAAACGACGATGGCGCAGGCGGTCCTCGAACACCGCAAAGAACCGCGTATAGGGTTCCTCGCGGGCCAGAAGCGCGACATCGTCGGGCATCGCGTCGTGGCGCAGTGTCGCGGGCGCAGGCTCGTCCGCCGCGCGCAGCCGGCTCGCCACATGGCCTGCCAGCAGCGGATAGCGTTCGGCAATGATGGCGGGCGGCAGCCGGTCGAACAGCGGCATCAGCGCCTGCGCGACCTCGGTCCGCAGCCGCCCTTCAAGCGCCACCCACTCCGCCAGGGACCACGGCTCACCCGGCGTGAAAAGCCCCGCCTCGGGGCGATAGACCAGCGCCTCGACCGGCCCGTCCGTGGCCTGCACGGTCACCGGCTCGGGGCGATAGTGCCAAAGCTGCTCGTAGGCGTCGAGCCGCGCCATCGCCCGCGCATCGGGGCGTACCAGCAGCCCCTGGGCAACGGCGCCCGGCTGCGCGGCGCAAAGCGGGAAACGCTGCGCGATCCCCGCGCCATCGACGGCCCGGCTTACCGCGTGGTCCGTCAGCGTCGCGGCCTCACCGTCAAGGGGGGCGCCCGCGACAGCGTCAAGCAACGGCGCGTGGCGCAGGGTTCCGAACAGAAAGAGCGGCTTAGCGGGCATTCCGGCGCCGTTCCATCATCCGCCAGATGACATGCAGCACGATGCCGATCACCACCGCACCCGCGCCCAGAAAAATCAGGTATTCCTGCACCAGCGCCTTTTTCAGCCAGCCGATGATGATGTCGATATAGCCCGTCAGCGCGTCCATCACCTCGCCATAACGGCGGCGGAAGCCCAGGATGAAGACCTCGCGCACGCCCATCACCATCGCGGTGACAAGGGCCGACAACACGATCCCCTGCGCAACGATATAGATCGAGAACCAAAGCGCGCGCCCGATCCGCCCGCCGACGAAAAGCCAGCCGATCAGCGCGCTGATCCCCGCCGTCCAGACGGCAAAGGCCCCCATGCGCGCCAGCGGGTCGAAGAGCGGTTCGTACCCCTTCGCGGCAAAATAGCCGAAGACCCCCAGCAGGATCGCGGCAATCGGCCGGATCAACGTGAACATGGCGTCTCCATCGGCTGTCTGCGTCGGGCGCTCAGGCGGCGTGCACCGCTCGGCCCCCGACCCGCAGGTCAGGCCGGACGGCGCAGGGTGATCTGAGTCACGTCACAGATACCCGTGTGAAACGCCCCCGCGCAAGAGGTGAGGTAGAAGTCCCACATCCGCTTGAAGCGCATGTCGTAACCCATTGTCTGGATACGATCCCACGCATTGGTAAAGCTTTCGTGCCAGCGTCGGAGCGTGATCGAATAGCTTTCGCCGAACTCGATCGAGGACAGCCAGCCCAGACCCGCTTTCTGCGCCTCCTGCGCGAAACGCGCGGGCGAGATCAGCATGCCGCCGGGGAAGATGTATTTCTGGATGAAATCCACATTCTTGCGATAGGTCGGGAAGCGGTCATTGGGCACCGTGATGACCTGGATCGTCGCCTTCGCCCCGGCCTTCAGCCGGTCACGCACCGTTTCGAAATAGGCGGGCCAATAGCTTTCGCCCACCGCTTCGAACATCTCGATCGAGGCGATTCCGTCATAGGTGCCGCGCTCGTCGCGGTAATCCTGCATCTTGATCTCGACCTTGTCCGACAGCCCGGCCCGCGCCATCCGCGCCACGGCGAAATCGTGCTGCGCCTTCGAGATCGTCAGCCCGGTGACTTTCAGCCCGCGCTGACCGGCCGCGTATTCCGCGAACCCGCCCCAGCCGCAGCCGATTTCCAGCACATGGTCGCCCGGTTGCAGCCCCAGCGAGTCGACCAGCGCCGCGTATTTCTGCTCTTGCGCGCGCTCTAGGCTTTCCTGCCCCGTGTGGAACAGCGCCGAGGAATAGGTCATCGAATCGTCGAGCCACTGGGCGTAGAAATCGTTTCCCAGATCATAGTGATACGAGATGTTCTTGCGCGCCTGCTGCTTCGAGTTGCCCCGCAACCAGTGGCGCACGCGTTCATAGACACGCACCAGCGCCATGCCGGTGAAATCGTCCAGAAGTGCGGGGTTGTCCTTGAACACGATGTCCATCAGATCCTGCAGGTCGGGCGTCGTCCACCAGCCGTCGATATAGGCATCGGCGAAACCCAGATCCCCCTCGCGGATCAGCCGGGCGAAGGCGTCGGGATTGTGGATGGTGATCTCGGCGGCGAGGCCCGGCTCGCTGCCCTGCGCGCGGAACCGCCGCCCGTCGGGCAGGATCAGGTCGAGGCGCCCGTAATTCATGCGCTGAAGCTGCGCGAAAACGGGTTTGAAATATCGGGGCAGATCGGACTGCCCCTCGGTGGTGGTGATGATGTCCATCCGCGTCCCTGTCGTCTGTCTGTTTGTTGTACGAAAGATTAAGGCCGCTGGATGTATACGCAATCCCGTTTCGTCACGATTTCTTAAGGCTGTCATAGGCTTCGAGCGCCGCCTCGCGTCCCTTTGACAGCGCGATCATGCGCTCGGGGTAATCCGCTTTCGCGTCCAGCTTCCAGGCACGCGGGACGGCCTTGAAGTAATCGAGCGCCTCCTCGCCCGGATCGTCGCTCAGCTCGGCGATGAAGCGTTTGCGGTACTCTTCTGTTTTATCGAACTTTTCCGCCTGCGTCTCGGGATTGAACACGCGGAAATAGGGGGCCGCATCGGGCCCCGACCCCGCCACCCACTGCCACCCCATCGCGTTCGAAGCCGGATCCCAGTCGATCAGGCAATCGGCAAACCACTCCATGCCGATTTTCCAATGCGTTGTCAGGTGCTTGGTCAGATAACTTGCGACCACCATCCGCACCCGGTTATGCATCGTTCCGGTGACATACATCTCGCGCAGACCGGCATCGACGAAGGGCTCGCCCGTCATGCCCCGCCGCCACCGCTCGGCATCCTTGTTGTCCTGCCGCCAGGGGAAATCGTCCCATTCCTCGCGCCAGTTGCTTTCCAGCAGTTGCGGGAAATGGAACATCAGGTGGTGGGCGAAATCGCGCCAGGCCAGTTCCTTGCGAAAATGCGTGCCGCCCTTGCCTGTATGCACCTTGGCCGCGTGCCAGACGCGCCGGGGGCCGATCTCGCCATAGGTCAGGTTCTCGGACAGGCCCGAAACCGCGGGTTTCGCCGGAAAATCGCGGTCGTCCTTGTAGTCCAGCACCGGACCGTCCAGGAAATTCTCCAGCCGCTTGCGGGCTGCTTCTTCACCGACGATGGCGTGTTTCGCGACGATGTCGGCGCCCCTTTTCATTGCCGCCCCCAGATCCCAGTCGGCCAGGTCCTCGCTCTCGGGCCAGCGATCCGGCGGGTTCAGATCATCCGGCGCCTCGCAGGGCTGCGCCACGCCCTTTTCGTCAAGGGCGCGGAAGAAGGGCGAATAGACCTTGTAGGGGTCGCCCGCCTTGGTCTCGATCTCCCAGGGTTCGACCAGCGTGTGGCCGGGGAACGACCGCGCCTCGAAATCCTTGCTTTTCAGCGTATCCTTGATCTCGCTGTCGCGGTCGCGCGACAGCGGATCGTAGAGCCGCGTCCACCACACGCCGCCCGCGCCGGTTTCGTCGAGAAGTTCCAGCAATACGGGCAAAGCCGCCCCCCTGCGCAGGATCAGCCGCGTGCCGCGATCCTTGAGCCGCGCGGCGAAGCTGCCGATCGCCTCGCCATAGCGCCAGCGTGCCGCGGCGCCGATATCGGTGACGGCGCGGTCGGCGATGAAGACGGGGATCAACGGCCGGCCGGTCGCGGCGGCGGCGGCCAGCATCGGATGGTCGTCCAGCCGCAGATCGCGGCGAAACCAGACGATCAGCGGGGTATCGGCACGGTCTTTGTCGGTCATGTCGTCTTTCGCATTGCGTAAAACGCGATCTAGCGTGCCAGATGTGACGTCAATAGCCGTCCGGCCGCAACCGTATGGACCGAGAAACAACCTATGCGATTGACACGACTCGGGGCCTCTGTCATCCTAATGACAGACAATAAAAACACCGATAACACAGTGGGTTGACGCATGAGCAGCGGGTCTTCCCTGGACAAGCGCACGCCGGACCGGGCCTCGGCGATCGCGTCGCTTCTTCAGGACAACATCCTTTCGGGTCACTACGCGCCGGGCGACCGTCTTCCGTCTGAGGCCGATCTCTGCGCGCATTTCAAGGTCTCGCGCCCGACCTTGCGCGAAGCGCTGGGGCGACTGAATGCCCGGGGCATGATCACCGCGCGGCGCGGGGCCGGCGGTGGCGCCTTCGTCACCCAGCCCACGCCGGAAGTGGCGGGTGAGCAGGTGGCGGCGCTGGTCGCCCTGTCGACCCGCGCGCCGGATAACGCGCATCGGCCCTTCCTGACCGAAGCGCGCATCCAGATGATGCTGGGCTGCGCCGAACTGGCGATCCTGCGCAAGGCAGAGATCACCGATCTGCGCGCCGAGATCGACCTGCAATCCGACTTTTCCATCGATGACGAGACCTTCGTCGGCTCGATGCGCCGCATGAACCTGGCGCTGGCTGCGGCGTCGGGCAACAACGCGATGACGATGCTGACGCAGGGGCTGATCGAGGCCGAGTTCGCCGTCACGCCGAAGACCGACTACCCCACCCGCATCCGCGCGCGCTTCCTGTCCTATCACGTGCGCATCGCCAATGGCATCGCCGGGCTGCGCGGCGAGGATACCCGCGCGGCGATCATGGAATTGTGGAGCTTCGAATCCGACCGCGCGAACGGTGAGGCCGACGACGCCCAGCCGGTCGAACGCCCGCCGCGGATGCGCGATCTGCGACTGCCGCCGGTGCAGCGTCTCACGCCGCTGCCGGACCAGTCCCCGCCAGAGTAAGCACGCGCCATGCAGCCCTCGTTGCGGCATCGCCTGTCCGTGGCCGTCGATCCCGAGATGCGCGAGGATGACGGACTTTCGCCCTTCAACCGGCTTGTGGTCAGCGGCATCCTGCTGCTGATCCTGGTGGGCGTGCTGGAAACCGAGGTGCATGTGATCCGCCGTTTCGGCGGCGTACTCGAAATGATCAAGGCGGCGCTTTTCGTCTTTTTCCTGGTGGAATACGGGCTCAGGCTCTGGGTTGCGCCGCTCAACCCGCGCATCCGCAATGTCTGGCATTACGCGTTCAGCCCCAGCGCGCTTCTGGATCTGGCGGTTCTGGTCACCCTTGCCTCGCCCTTTCTGGGACTTGAGGCGACGGTGTTCCGCCTGCTGCAATTGCTGCGCATCCTGCGGCTTGCCCGGCTCGGGCGGTATTCGCGCGGCATGAACCTGCTCTATGACGCGCTGCGCTCGCGCGCGACCGAGCTTTGGCTCAGCATGGTGATGGCCCTGTCGCTGATGCTGGCGGCCTCGACGCTGCTCTACATCGTCGAGGGAGAGGTCCAGCCCGAGGCTTTCGGCTCGATCCCCCGCGCCCTGTGGTGGGCGGTCGAAACGCTGACCACGGTGGGCTATGGCGACGTGGTGCCGGTGACACCGCTGGGCCGTTTCCTGGCCGCGCTGACGGCCTTGTGCGGCATCGGGTTCATCGCGCTGCCCACGGGCCTGCTGGCGGGCGCGTTTTCCGACGCGATGCGCCAGTCGCGCGAAGAGCGCCGGCACCGCCACGACTGAACCCGTTTGCCCTGCCGCGCCCCCTTGAGCCGCGCCGAATGCCGCCCTATATAGAGCGTGTTCCCGGCAACGGGGACTATGGACATAAACGCGCTCGTAATAAGCGGTTCGGACCCGGGGGCGGTACCCGGCGGCTCCACCAGACTTCCCTCATTGGGGGCGAATGGGGCCGAAACAGGATCGACGAACGTCTAAAGGGGTTTGCTTTGTCCCGGTGAGGTACCACCGTTATCGGTCCGAAACGTACAGTTGCCAATGACAACCGTGCTCCGGTGGCCGTCGCTGCGTAAGCAGTTGACCTAAACCGATCTTAAGCCCTTGCGCTTAGCCGCGTAAGGCGGGGTTCGCAGGTACCTGGCAACAGAAACCTGCACTTTCCCCCCTTCGCAGCGCCCGGCCTCACGGCTTCGTGATCCCTGCCCCTCGGGCTGCGTGCGACCATGCGCCATGTCCGAGCGACGCAGTCTCCGTCCGATCTGCCTTGCCGCGAGCTTGTGGCTGGCCCTGTTCCCCGGGCGCGCCTTGGCGTGTGACGTGGCGCTGGTGCTTGCCATGGACGTCTCGGGCTCGGTCGATGCCTATGAATATACGCTGCAGTCGCAGGGCATCGCGCAGGCGATCCGCGATCCCCAGGTGCAGGACGCGCTGGTCCATGGCCGCGCGGCGTTGGCGGTTGTGCAATGGTCGGGCGCCATGGAGCAGAGCGTCACCCTGCCCTGGACCCGGATCACCGAACCGGCCGACGCCCAGGCCGTGGCCACCCGCGTGCAGGTGATGCCCCGCGCCCATGCCGGTGGCAACACGGCGGTGGGCGAAGCGATCCGCGTGTCGGCCGCGCTGTTTGCGCAGGTGGGCGATTGCGTGCGCTGGGTGATCGACGTCTCGGGCGACGGGGACGAGAACGAAAGCTTCACCCTGGGCACCGAGCGCGTCGCGGCCTATCGGCGCGGCATTCAGATCAACGGGCTGGCGATCGAGGCGGCGGGACAATCCCAGTCCATCACCAATTTCTACAACCGCCATGTGGTGACGCCCGGCGGGTTCGTCATCACCGCCCGCCAGCACGACGATTTCGCCCGCGCCATGCGCGAGAAGATGCTGCGCGAGCTGATCGCCCCGGTGGCCGCCCTGCCCGGTCCGGAACCGGCCCTTGCCCCGCCCGCGCCCCCGCTGCCGGAATACGCCGCGCTCGACATGTTTCTGCGGATGCCGGCGCGGTGAAGGGTTTTCTTCGGCCCTGAAAACCCTATGGTGACGATAAGACCGCCCCCGCGACCGGGGGACTTCAAGAGGACGATCATGGCGCGCGGAATCGATTATGGAAACCTCATGCACCAGGCCATGCGCGGCCTGATCCGAGAGGTTCTGACCGGAATCGCCGAAAACGGCCTGCCCGGCGAGCATCATTTCTTCATCACGCTGAACACCCGCAATCCCGGCGTGCAGATGGCCGACTGGCTGCAGGCGCGCTATCCCGACGAGATCACCATCGTCATCCAGCACTGGTTCGAGAATCTCAGCGTCGACGAGCAAGGCTTTGCCATCACGCTGAATTTCGGCAACCAGCCCGAGCCGCTCTATATTCCTTACGACGCGATCACGACCTTCGTGGATCCCTCGGTCGAGTTCGGCCTGAAATTCGAAACCCATGCCGATGACGAGGATGAGGACGACGAGTTCGAGGACGAGGAAGCGCCGATGATGCATTCCGAACCGGAACCGCAGAAAGCGGGCGAGGTCGTGAGCCTCGACAAGTTCCGCAAGTAAGCACCGAGCCCCGGCCTCGCCTTGCGGGGGGCGACATCGGATCACTTCGCGTTCCGACCCCTCAAAGCACCCGGCAAAACACCCCGCGCCCCCGGTCGCGGGGTTGTTCGTTTGCGCCGGAGCCTTCATGTTCTGGTCCAGACGAAACCGGAATCGGATACGCCATGAGCAAGTCGCTGGCGCGCGTGCGCCAAGCCATCGAAGAGATCGGCCTCGACGCCGAGATCCTTCACCCCGGACAGAGCCGCACCGCCGAGGATGCGGCGCGCGCCTGTGACTGCGACATCGACCAGATCGTGAAATCGCTGATCTTCCAGGGGGAAAGCGGCCAGATCTACCTGTTCCTGACGGCGGGCGGCAAGCGGCTGGACGCGGACAAGGGCGCCGCCGTCGCGGGCGAGACCCTGCTGCGCGCCGATGCGAACACGGTGCGCAAGGTCACGGGCTTCGCGATCGGCGGCGTGGCCCCGATCGGCCATCTTTCGGCGCCCCGCATTTTCGCCGATCCCCGGCTGAAGGAATTCGACACCGTCTATGCTGCGGCGGGAACGCCCGACCACGTCTTCGCGGTCGCGCCCGATGCCCTGTTCGCCGCCTGTCACGCCAAAGAGGCCGATTTCACGCAATGAGCCTGCCCCATCCCCTCGACGAGCCGGAATTCTACGATCACCTGATGATCAAACGCTTCATGGCCTGGGTGATCGACCTGGTGATCACGCTTGTCATGGTGCTGATCGCGCTGGTGCTGACCGGGTTTCTTGCGATCTTCATCCTGCCCTTTGTCTGGGCCGCCATCGCCATTGCCTATCGCACGGTGATGCTGACGCGCTACGGCGCGACCCTGGGGATGATGGTCGCCTCGGTCCGCTGGGTGCGGCTGGACGCCACGCGCCCAGACCAGACCCTGGCGCTGTGGCATTCGGTGATCTATGCAGGCTCGATGAGCTTCGTGATCCCGCAGATCGCCTCGGTCGCGATGATGATGATCACGCCCTACCGGCAGGGGCTCAATGACTGGATCCTCGGCACGACCATCGTGAACCGCTACATCGAACACTGATCGGTGAGGCGCCTTCAGGTCATGCGGGATTGCGACGCCATGCCCCTTGGCGGGGCGGAAAACCGTTGCTAGGTTGATCTATGTTGTGCCCCCGGGCGCAATGCGTTGAGTTTCACGACCCCGGCCCTACGTCTTCATTGCCCCGTTCGAAGGATGTGCGCCCCCCATGCGCCACACGCTGCCCATAGCGCCGCAATTCTATGTCACGGCTCCGCAGCCCTGCCCCTATCTGCCCGGGCAGAGCGAGCGCAAGCTGTTCACCGCCCTGACCGGCGAAGGGGCGCGCGCGCTCAATGACACGCTGTCCAAACAGGGATTCCGCCGGTCGCAGAACGTGCTCTATCGTCCGGCCTGTTCGGAATGCGCAGCCTGCCTTTCGGCGCGGATCCGCGTGGCGGATTTCGAGCCCTCGCGCAGCCAGCGGCGCAACATCAAGCGCAACCAGCACCTGCATCGCGAGGCGACCAGCCCCTGGGCCACGGATGAACAGTTCACGCTGTTTCGCCGCTATCTCGACAGCCGCCATGCCGATGGCGGCATGGCCGATATGGACATCTTCGAATTCGCCGCGATGATCGAAGAGACGCCGGTCCGCTCACGCGTGATCGAATACACCGAGAAACCCGCCAATCCGGGCGAGAAACGGCGCGGATCGGGACGGCATCTTTCGGCGGTCTGCCTGACAGATGTGCTCGATGACGGGCTGAGCCTTGTCTATTCCTTCTACGATCCCGACCGGATCAAGGACGGGCTGGGGACCTACATGATCCTCGACCATATCGCGTTGGCGCGGCAGGTGGGGCTGCCCTATGTCTATCTGGGCTATTGGGTGCCCGGCAGCGCGAAGATGGCCTACAAGGCCAAGTTCAGCGGGCTGGAGGTCTATCGCGACGGCGACTGGCACAATCTGGGCGACCCCGAGGATTACGGCCGCCAGCCGCATCCGCTGTCGGTCCGCCCGATCACCGAACAGGTCGCGGCCATCAGCCTGCCGCCCGCCCCCCCAGCGCGCGGCCCGCGCAACGGCTGATCCGGTTTCATGCTTCCCGCCCTGCGCCGCGCCCTTTCGCGCGGCGTTTTGCGTTTCAAGGCCCGTCCACCCGGCGGCATTTCGTCCCGTCGGGGCGCCCAGCCCCCGAATCGGGCACCGGAATTTCCATTTCGTGCGTGGAAACCCCATGATCACGCAATATCCGCAAAGATTTTCGACCATTTTTGACGCAAACCGCTGTCAAGGGCGCTTGACGCTGCCCTGCAGCGGACGTAATGTCCCGCCGAACGCTACAGGAGAGACGGATGACCGTCGTACTTATCAGTTCAGGGGATCGCACCGGATCGGCATGAGGCCGACACCGACCGTTCCCCATGCGCCCCCCTGACCGGGGGTTTTTTGTTGCCCTATCGGCTGGCCTGGGGCAAAGGCTGGCACAAGATCCGAAGCGAGATCCTAAGGTGGAGAAAGTCATGTCCCAGCAGACGAACGCAGCGCAGATGACCGGCGCCAAGATGGTCGTTCAGGCGCTCAAGGACCAGGGTGTCGAAGTCGTGTTCGGCTATCCCGGCGGCGCGGTTCTGCCGATCTATGACGAATTGTTCCAACAGAACGAGATCCGCCATATCCTCGTGCGTCACGAACAGGGCGCGACCCACATGGCCGAAGGCTATGCCCGCTCGACCGGCAAGCCCGGCGTGGTGCTGGTGACCTCGGGTCCCGGCGCGACCAACGCGGTGACCGGCCTGACCGACGCGCTGATGGATTCGATCCCGCTTGTCGTGATCTCGGGCCAGGTGCCCACCTTCCTGATCGGCACCGACGGCTTTCAGGAAGCCGACACCGTGGGCATCACCCGCCCCTGCACAAAAAACAACTGGCTGGTGAAGGATCCCGACAACCTGGCCGAGACGATCCATCAGGCGTTCCACGTCGCCACGACCGGCCGTCCCGGCCCGGTTCTGGTCGATATCCCCAAGGACGTGCAATTCGCTGACGGGACCTATACGCCCCCGCAAAAAGCGAAGGTCGATCACTACCAGCCCCGCGTGAAGGGCGATATCGCCGCGATCACCGCTCTGGTCGAGCTGATCGAACAGGCCGAGCGCCCGGTCTTTTATACAGGCGGCGGCGTGATCAACTCGGGGCCCGCCGCCTGCCAGCTGCTGTGCGAGCTGGCCGACAGCACCGGCTTCCCCGTCACCTCGACCCTGATGGGTCTGGGCGCCTATCCGGCGTCGGGCAAGAACTGGCTGGGGATGCTGGGCATGCATGGTCTCTACGAGGCCAACATGGCGATGCATGACTGCGACCTGATGATCAATGTCGGCGCGCGTTTCGACGACCGGATCACCGGCCGGGTCAACGCCTTCAGCCCCCATTCGACCAAGGCGCATATCGATATCGATCCCTCCTCGGTCAACAAGGTGATCCGCGTCGATCTGCCGATCATCGGCGATGTGGGCCACGTTCTGGAAGACCTGCTGCGGATCTGGAAATCGCGCGGCCGCAAGACCAACAAGGAAGGTCTGGCCAAGTGGCGGAGCCAGATCGAGGAATGGAAAGCGGTGAACTGCCTCGCCTACAAGGGGTCGGACAGCATCATCAAGCCGCAATACGCCATGCAGCGGCTGGAAGCGCTGACCAAGGGCCGCGACCGCTACATCACCACCGAAGTGGGGCAACATCAGATGTGGGCCGCGCAGTTCCTGCATTTCGACGCGCCCAACCGCTGGATGACCTCGGGCGGTCTGGGCACGATGGGCTACGGCCTGCCCGCCTCGATCGGGGTGCAGGTGGCGCATCCCGACGCGCTGGTGATCAACGTCGCCGGCGAGGCCTCTTGGCTGATGAACATGCAGGAAATGGGTACCGCGGTGCAGTTCCGCGCGCCGGTCAAGCAGTTCATCCTGAACAACGAACGTCTGGGCATGGTGCGCCAGTGGCAGCAATTGCTGCATGGCGAGCGGTATTCGCATTCCTGGTCGGAATCGTTGCCCGATTTCGTGAAACTGGCCGAGGCTTTCGGCTGCAAGGGGATCAAGGTCGATCACCCCGATCAGCTGGATGACGCGATCATGGAGATGATCAACTACGACGGCCCGGTGATCTTCGACTGCCTCGTCGAAAAGCATGAAAACTGCCTGCCGATGATCCCCTCGGGCAATGCGCATAACGACATGCTGCTGCCGTCCGACGATGTCCGCGCCATTACCGGCGCTGGCGCGGCGCTTGTGTAAGCCCTTGGTGCAAGGAAGAAATTGATGTCCCCGCTTCACATCCAGCAAGGCTCGTCCAAGCATTCGGCCTATGACCTTCGCGACCCGAATTCCGAGGTTCTCGAACGCCATACGCTCGCCGTCATCGTCGCCAACGAACCGGGCGTCCTGGCCCGGGTCATCGGCCTGTTCTCGGGCCGGGGCTACAACATCGAAAGCCTCACGGTCGCCGAAACCGACCACAAGGGCCATCGCTCGCGCATCACCATCGTCACCGTGGGCACGCCGCAGGTGATCGAGCAGATCAAGGCGCAGCTGGGCCGCATTGTGCCGGTGCACGAGGTCCATGACCTGACGGTCGAGGGCGCCTCGGTCGAGCGCGAGCTGGCGCTTCTGAAGGTCGAAGGCAAGGGCGATGCCCGGATCGAGGCGCTGCGCCTGGCCGAGATCTTCCGCGCCAATGTCGTCGATTCCACGCTGGAAAGCTTCGTGTTCGAGATGACCGGCGCACCGTCCAAGATCGACGCCTTCGCCGACCTCATGCGTCCCCTGGGCCTGTGCGAAATCGCGCGCACCGGCGTCGCGGCGCTGGCGCGCGGCGGTGCGGCCTGAGCCTCGCGCCTTTCTGCTGAGGGTTCTGCCCTTTTTCACCGGCGCCTCCCTCGCGGCGGCGCTGGTGCTGACGGGCGTGGCGATGGTCCAGACGCTGGGCCTGATGCGCGCGCGGCCCCCGGGCACCCGGGTCGAGGCCACGGTTCTCACCGTCGACCTGCGCCCGCCCACGCAGACCGAACCGTGGTATGAAGGGCGCGCGCGGCTCTTTGTCTCGGACCCGCAACTGGGCACCTTCACCATCGCGACCGATCACCCGCCCGTCTCGGTGACCGAGATCTGGCCCGGCGCCCTGGTCGAGGTCGCCGTGACCCCGGGGCATCCGCCGCAGGTTGCCTATTGGCCGACCGCGCGCGAGCGGCACAACCGCGTCACGCTGATCGCTCTTGCCCTCACCCTGTCGCTTGCCGCAATCTCGGGGCTCGCCACCCGGATGCTGAGACCCGCATGATCCCCCTCACCCCGATTGCCGGCCATGACGTGCTGTTCGTCATGGCCGCCCAAGCCGAATACGGCCCGCATCTGCAAGCCCGCATCACCCCGCTGATCTGCGGTGTGGGTCCGATCGAGGCCGCGGTCCAGACCAGCCGCGCGCTGACACTTCTGGAATCCCAAGCGCGCAAACCCGCGCTCGTCGTGTCGCTTGGCTCGGCCGGGTCCGCGCGGCTCGATCATTGCGGGCTCTATCAGGCCAGCCATGTCGCCTGGCGCGATATCGACGCGTCAGCGCTGGGATTCGAGCGGGGGACCACGCCCTTTCTCGACCTGCCCGCGATCCTGGAACTGGGTCATGCCATTCCGGGGCTCAAGCGGGCGACCCTGTCGACCGGGGCGAATATCGTCTCGGGCGCGGGCTATGACGGCATCGTGCAGGACATGGTGGACATGGAGACCTTCGCCATCCTGCGCGCCTGCATGCTGGCCGAGGTGCCGCTGATCGCCCTGCGCGGCATCTCGGACGGCAAGGCCGAGCTCACCGGGCTGCATGACTGGCAGGAATACCTGCATGTGGTTGATGAAAAGCTCGCCGGCGCCGTCGACAGGCTGGGCGCCGCGCTGGGGGACGGCAGCCTGACGCTGTAGGGTGCGTGCTCTGCACGCACCGTTCCGGCCCCGAAAAAGAGGCCCAAGGCCCCTTCCCGTCTCAGTAATGCAGCGCCCGACCGTAAGCGTCGAGCACGCTTTCATGCATCATCTCGCTCAGCGTCGGATGCGGGAAGACGGTATGCATCAGGTCTTCCTCGGTCGTCTCCAGCGTGCGGCCGATGACATAGCCCTGGATCAGCTCGGTCACTTCCGCGCCGACCATGTGGGCGCCCAGAAGCTCGCCGGTCTTCGCGTCGAAAATCGTTTTCACCAGGCCTTCGGGTTCGCCCAGGGCAATCGCCTTGCCGTTGCCGATGAACGGGAAGCGCCCGACCTTGATGTCGTAGCCCGCTTCCTTCGCCTTCGCCTCGGTCAGCCCGACCGAGGCCACCTGCGGGTGGCAATAAGTGCAGCCGGCGATGGTGTTGGGCTTGATCGGATGCGGATGCTGGCCCGCGATCATCTCGGCGACAATGACGCCCTCGTGGCTGGCCTTGTGCGCCAGCCACGGCGCGCCGGCGATATCGCCGATCGCCCACAGCCCCTTGACCCCGGTGCGGCAACATTCGTCGACCACCACATGGGTGCGGTCGATCTTGACGCCCAGCTCTTCCAGGCCCAGCCCTTCGACATTACCGACGATGCCCACGGCCGAGATCACCGTGTCGAACTCCTCGGTCGTGGTCTTGCCGCCCGCTTCCAGATGCGCGGTGACCTTGCCGTTGCCGCGGTCCAGTTTCTTGACCGTGGTCTTTTCCTTGATCTTCATGCCCTGCTTGGTGAACTGCTTCTTGGCGAAGGCCGAGATCTCGGCATCTTCCACCGGCAGCACCCGGTCCATCACTTCGACGACCGTGGTATCGGCGCCCAGCGTGTTGAAGAAGCTGGCGAATTCGATGCCGATCGCGCCCGAGCCGATGACCAGCAGCTTCTTCGGCATCCGCTTGGGATCCAGCGCGTGCTTGTAGGTCCAGACCAGGTCGCCATCGGCTTCCAGACCCGGCAATTCGCGCGCCCGCGCGCCGGTGGCCAGGATCACGTCGGGGGCCTTGAGCGTTTCCTCGCCCTTGTCCCCCTTTACCGAGACCTTGCCCACGGCGGGGATCGTGGCCTTGCCCATGAAGACGGTGATCTTGTTCTTCTTCATCAGATGGCCGATTCCGCCCGACAACTGCCCGGCCACCCCGCGCGAGCGTTTGACCACGGCGGCCAGGTCGAAGCCGATCTTGTCGGCGCTCAGCCCGAAATCCTTCGCGCGGTGCATCAGGTGGAAGACCTCGGCCGAGCGCAGCAGCGCCTTGGTCGGGATGCAGCCCCAGTTCAGGCAGATGCCGCCCAGATGCTCGCGCTCGACAATGGCGACCTTCTTGCCAAGCTGGGCGGCGCGGATCGCCGCCACATAGCCGCCGGGGCCCGCCCCGATCACGACGACATCAAAGCTGTGCTCTGCCATGGATCCCTCCCGGATGAATATGATTTAGCATTAAACTAAATTCGGGACGCGCGCAACCGGAGCATCCCGAAAGCCGCTGCGTCCGGTGAATAGCCGCCTTGCACATACGGAAACGGCCCGCGGTGCGCCCGCGGCCGTTCACGCCGCCTGAAGCTGGCGGACGATGGCGCCATAGCCGCCCTCGGCAAGCCAGGCGGCCTCGTCCGGGGTGGTCTCGCGCCCGAGCGCCTCGTTACGGAAGGGAAAGCGGCGGAAGCGGCGGATCACGTTGCGATGCGCGCAGGCATGGACGACGTTGTCGGCCCCCGTTTCGGGCAGCCGCGCGATCATCAGCGCCACGCAGCGGTCCTGGTCGAACGGGCTTTCGGAATGCATCAGCGGCAGGTAGCAGAATTGGCGAAGCGGCTCGTCGATCTTCAGATCGGCCATGTTCAGCCACATGTAATGCGACACCCGCCGCGCCTTGTAATCGGTGGCGAAGGCCTTGGCCTGCCCGCGGAACATGTTGCGCGGGAACTGGTCGGTCAGCAGAAGAAAGGCCAGCATCCCTTCGGGGCAGGACATCCAGTGGCGCAGCCGCCCCGCCTGCGCATCGTTCCAGTCCTCTTCGAAGCGCGCGCGGATCTCGTCATCCAGCGCCTCGCCCCCGGCATACCAGCCTTCGGGGCCCAGATCGTCCCAGTAATCGAGGATCGCGTCGGCGCGGGCGGTGGTGGTCATGGCTGGCTCCTTTTTCGCCAGCCTGCGCCGAGCGCGGGGCGGCGGTCAAGCCCGGCGTCGATCACCCTGTAGCGAGGGCCGCCCGGAAGCGGCCCCTGCCCGGTCTTTGGTCCTTTATCCGGCCGCCTTCAGCTTTGCGTCGTCTGCGAGTCGGCGTCGGATTGCTCAAGCGCGGCCTCGATCGTCACCACCGAGGCGGTGGGCGAAATCGCCGTGTAGCCACCCTGTGCATCGGGCGTGGCACGGCGCTGCGTCATCCGCCAGCCGGCATAGGCTGCAAGCAGGATGAAAATGATGCCCATATACAGGAAAAAGCCCGACGGCCCGATCGCCCCCATCAGCCAGCCGGTGACGATAGGCCCCGAGATCGCGCCGATCCCGTTGATGAACATCAGCCCCGCCGAGGCCGCCGCCATGTCGCTGTTGTCGAGGTAATCGTTCACATAGGCCAGCAGCAGCGAATACAGCGGGTTCGAAATCCCGCCCATCAGGACGCCCACGCCGATCAACATCACGAAGGGCACGTCGAACAGCACCGGCACCATCAGCACGATCCCCCCCGCGATGGCCAGCGCCAGGATCAGCACGCGGCGGTCCATCCGGTCGCTCAGCATGCCGATGGGGAATTGCAGGAACAGCCCGCCCACATAGATCGAGGCGATGAAGATCGACAGGTCGCGGATGTTCAGCCCCGCCTGCGTGCCCCAGACCGAGGCCATGCCGAACTGCGCCGAGAACACGCCACCCAGCAGGAACATTCCCACGCAGCCCAGCGGCGACGCCTGATACAGCGCCTTGAAACTCAGCCGCTTGGTCGTGTCGAACGCGGGCGCGGGCGAGATCGACAGCAGGATCGGCGTGAAGGACAGCGACACCAGCACCGACGGGATGACGAACAGAATATAGCCCGACGGATCGCCGAAGTTCAGAAGCGCCTGCGCGGCGATGATCCCGATCATCTGCACGATCAGATACAGCGACAGCGCCTGTCCGCGCGTCTCGTTCGTCGAGGCGTTGTTCAGCCAGCTTTCGGCGGTGATGTAGACGCCCGAGAATGAAAAGCCGATCAGCACCCGCATCACCGACCAAGCGATCCAGTTGGGCGCCGCCGCGTAAAGGATCAGCACCGCCGAAATGAGCGAGCCGAGCGCGGCATAGACGCGGACATGCCCGACCCGGCGGATCATTTCCGGCGCCAAGCGCGAGCCGAACAGGAAGCCCACGAAATAGCACGACATGACGATGGACATCTGCGTGGTCGAGAATTCCTCGATCCCGCCGCGGATACCCAGAAGCGTGCCCTGCATGCCGTTGCCCAGCATCAGCAGCATCAGCCCGAACAAGAGGGGCCAGGTCGATGCGAGAACTTTTAACATGGGCGCGCTCCGGTCAGTCTGTGCGTTTCTCACCTAGCACAGTTACAGGAACGTAAAGGCCGAAAAGCGGCACCTCGGCAACGCTTTGCCCGAACCGTGCAGACGAGGCCCCGGCTTAACCAGATGTTCGCGCCGCTCGTCAACCGGGCGCGCGACGGCAGGGTCCGGTCACGATTGCCTCAGCGCAGGACCGCGCCGCCGCCCCGCTGCCACGCACCCAGATTGCCAAGGTTGTGCACTTCCGGGAACCCGTGCTGTTTCAGGATGCCCGCCGCCCGGCCCGACCGCGCCCCCGAAGCGCAGTACAGATAGAGCGGCTTCCCCGCCTTCCGGGCCGCCGCCAGCCGCGTGTCGTGATGACCCGACGCCGGATCGGCGGCGAGGTGCAGGCGGCTCAGCGGCAGGTTCAGCGCGCCCCGCGCCATGCCCGAGCGCGTCTCGGCCTCTTCGCGCACATCGATGAGAAGCGCGCGATTGTCCCCGACCGCGGCAACGGCCTCGGCAGGATCGACGGCGGCCGTGCCGCCCATGAACGCAGAAAACAGGTTGAACATCGTCAGGCTCCCCAAGGGATGACAGGATCGGTTGACGGTCAGATAGCAGACCCGGCAGTAATATTCAAGATATGGAATTTGTATTCCGCTGCGTTGCGGAATTTTTTGCCCCGGCACGCCGCGTGAAACACGAAAGTTTACTATTTGTTCACTCTCGCCCATTGGAGACTCGCGCAGCCTGCACTATCTTCGCGCCGAAGGCTCGCGCTGGGGGCCGCAACACCACACGAGCCGGAAGCGAAAAACATGGCGGAACAGAAGTTCATCGAGATCCGCGGCGCGCGCGAGCACAATCTCAAGGGCGTCGATGTCGACATTCCCCGCGACAAGCTGGTGGTGATGACCGGGCTGTCGGGGTCGGGCAAATCCTCGCTGGCCTTCGACACGATCTATGCCGAGGGGCAGCGCCGCTACGTGGAATCGCTGTCGGCCTATGCGCGTCAGTTCCTCGACATGATGCAGAAGCCCGATGTCGATCATATCGCCGGTCTCAGCCCGGCGATTTCCATCGAGCAGAAGACGACCTCGAAGAACCCGCGCTCGACCGTCGGCACGGTGACCGAGATCCACGATTACCTCCGCCTTCTGTTCGCGCGCGCCGGGACGCCCTATTCGCCTGCCACCGGCCTGCCCATCGAGGCGCAGCAGGTGCAGGACATGGTCGACCGCGTGCTGCAGCTTGAGGAAGGCACCCGCGCCTATCTGCTGGCCCCGATCGTCCGCGACCGCAAGGGCGAGTACAAAAAAGAGATGCTGGAACTCAGAAAGCAGGGGTTCCAGCGCGTGAAGGTCGACGGCACCTTCCATGAACTCGACACGCCGCCCGAGCTGGACAAGAAATTTCGTCACGATATCGATGTGGTGGTCGACCGGATCGTCGTGCGCCCGGGCATGGAAACGCGGCTTGCCGACAGTTTCCGCACCGCTCTGGACCTGGCCGACGGGATCGCGGTCCTGGAAATGGCGCAGGCGCCGGAGGGCGAAGCGCCCGAACGCATCACCTTCTCCGAGAATTTCGCCTGCCCGGTGTCGGGCTTCACCATCCCCGAGATCGAGCCGCGCCTTTTCTCGTTCAACGCGCCCTTTGGCGCCTGTCCGGCCTGTGACGGGCTCGGCGTCGAGCTGTTCTTCGACGAACGGCTGGTCGTGCCGGATGCGATGCTGCGGCTGGAAGACGGCGCCATCGCGCCCTGGCGCAAGGGCAAGACGCCCTATTTCCTGCAAACCATCGAGGCGCTGGCGAAACACTACAAGTTCAACGCCAAGAAGCCGTGGCGCGACCTGCCGGACGCCGCGAAACAGGTGCTGCTGCACGGCTCGGGCGGCGAGGAGATCGCGTTCCGCTATGACGATTCCGGCCGTGTCTACAAGGTCAGCCGCGCCTTCGAAGGCGTCATTCCGAACATGGAACGCCGCTGGCGCGAGACGGATTCCGCCTATATCCGCGAGGAATTCGAGCGGTATCAGAACAACCGCCCCTGCTCGGCCTGCGGCGGCGCGCGTCTGAAACCCGAAGCGCTGGCGGTCAAGATCGCCGGGCTGCATATCAGCCAGGTCTCGGAAATGTCGATCCGCGACGCGCTCGCCTGGATCGAGGACGCGCCGAACCACCTGTCGAAACAGAAGAACCAGATTGCCACAGCGATCCTGAAAGAGATCCGCGAGCGTCTGGGCTTTCTGGTCAATGTGGGGCTCGATTACCTAACGCTCAGCCGCGCGGCGGGCACGCTCTCGGGAGGTGAAAGCCAGCGGATCCGCCTGGCCAGCCAGATCGGCTCGGGCCTGACCGGCGTGCTTTATGTGCTCGACGAGCCGTCCATCGGCCTGCACCAGCGCGACAACGACCGATTGCTGACCACGCTCAGGAACCTGCGCGATCAGGGCAACACGGTCCTGGTGGTCGAACATGACGAAGACGCGATCCGTACCGCCGATTTCGTGCTGGATATCGGGCCCGGCGCCGGCGTCCATGGCGGGCGCATCGTCAGTCAGGGCACGCCCGAGGATATCGCCGCGGACCCCGTCAGCCTGACCGGGCAATACCTGTCGGGCGCACGCGAGATCGCCGTTCCGGCCACGCGGCGCGAAGGCAATGGGAAGAATATTCGCGTGGTCAAGGCCACCGGCAACAACCTGCGCGACGTGACGGTCGATTTCCCGCTGGGCAAGTTCGTCTGCGTCGCAGGCGTGTCTGGCGGCGGCAAGTCGACGCTGACGATCGAGACGCTGTTCAAGACGGCGTCCATGCGTCTGAACGGTGCGCGCCAGACACCCGCGCCCTGCGAAACGGTTCAGGGGCTGCAGCATCTGGACAAAGTGATCGATATCGACCAGCGCCCCATCGGCCGCACGCCGCGCTCGAACCCGGCCACCTATACCGGCGCCTTCGGTCCGATCCGTGACTGGTTCGCGGGCCTGCCCGAAGCCAAGGCGCGCGGCTACAAGCCGGGGCGGTTCTCGTTCAACGTCAAGGGCGGGCGCTGCGAGGCCTGTCAGGGCGACGGCGTGCTGAAGATCGAGATGAACTTCCTGCCCGACGTCTATGTGACCTGCGAAACCTGCAAGGGCAAACGCTATAACCGCGAAACGCTCGAAGTTTTGTTCAAGGGTAAATCAATTTCCGACGTGCTGGAAATGACGGTCGAGGAAGCGCAGGATTTCTTCACCGCCGTGCCGTCGATCCGCGAGAAGATGGACGCGCTGATGCGCGTGGGGCTGGGCTATATCAAGGTGGGGCAGCAGGCGACGACGCTGTCGGGCGGCGAGGCGCAGCGCGTCAAGCTGTCCAAGGAACTGGCCCGCCGGTCGACCGGCAAGACGCTGTATATCCTCGACGAACCGACCACGGGGCTGCATTTCGAAGACGTGCGCAAGCTTCTGGAGGTGCTGCACGAACTGGTCGAGCAGGGCAACACGGTGGTGGTGATCGAGCACAATCTCGACGTCATCAAGACCGCCGACTGGATCATCGATATCGGCCCCGAGGGCGGCGATGGCGGCGGCATGATCGTGGCCGAGGGCACGCCCGAAGAGGTGGTGAAGGTCGCAGGCAGCCATACCGGGCATTACCTGGCCCCCCTGCTCAAGCAGCGGCGCCGGGCGGCGGAGTGAGAAAGGGGGGCTTTCCGCCCCCCTCTTTGCCTTCCGGCAAATTCACCCCCCGAGAGTATTTCGGGCAGAATGAACAAGCAACGCGTCAGAAGAAGGCCTGAAGCCCGGTCTGCGCCCGGCCGAGGATCAGCGCATGGACGTCATGCGTACCCTCATAGGTGTTGACGGTTTCCAGGTTCACCATGTGGCGAATGACCTGGAATTCTTCGGAAATCCCGTTGCCGCCATGCATGTCGCGCGCGACGCGGGCGATATCCAGCGCCTTGCCGCAATTGTTGCGCTTGATCAGGCTGATCATCTCGGGCGCGCCCTGCGCCTCGTCCAGGAGACGCCCGACCTGAAGCGCCGCCTGCAGGCCCAGCGTGATCTCTGTCTGCATATCGGCGAGCTTCTTCTGGAACAGCTGCGTGCCCGCGATCGGCTTGTCGAACTGCTTGCGGTCGAGCCCGTATTGCCGCGCCGCGTGCCAGCAGAACTCGGCCGCGCCCATCACGCCCCAGGCAATGCCGTAGCGCGCACGGTTGAGACAGCCGAACGGCCCCTTGAGCCCCTCGACATGGGGCAGCAGCGCGTCTTCGCCGACCTCGACATTGTTCATCACGATCTCGCCGGTGGTCGAGGCGCGGAGGCTGAGCTTGCCTTCGATCACGGGCGCGCTGAGCCCTTCCATGCCTTTCTCCAGCACGAAGCCGCGAATCCGCCCGCCATGCGCCTCGGACTTGGCCCAGACGACGAAGACATCGGCAAAGGGCGCGTTCGAGATCCACATCTTCGAGCCGGTCAGGCGGTAGCCGCTGTCGGTCTTGACCGCGCGGGTCTTCATCCCCGCCGGGTCCGACCCGGCATCGGGCTCGGTCAGACCGAAACAGCCGATCAGCTGACCCGAGGCCAGCCCCGGCAGGTATTTCTGCCGCTGCTCTTCCGAGCCATAGGCGTAGATCGGATACATCACCAGCGAGCTTTGCACCGACATCATCGAGCGATAACCGCTATCGACGCGCTCGATCTCGCGCGCGACCAGGCCATAGGTCACGTAGCCTGCACCCAGCCCGCCATATTCCTCGGGCACGGTGACGCCCAGAAGCCCGGCCTCGCCCATCAGCGGGAACAGCGACGGGTCCGAGGTTTCCTCGCGGAAGGCCTTGATCACGCGCGGCTGCAGCACCGATTGCGCGAAATCGCGCGCGGCGTCGCGCAGCATCCGCTCGTCTTCGCTGAGCTGGGTGTCGAGACGCAGCGCGTCGTCCCATTGAAAGCGCGAAAGATCGGGAGCGTCCTTGGGTTTGAGCGTGGGGCGATCGGTCATGGGGGCCTCTCAGTTTCCGGGATGACCTGAATTACCATGAGACAGCGGCGCAAAAAACGGATAATTCGGCATAGAACCATGAGGGAACGGAATGCTACAACGCCGCCTTCTGCCGAATACGCCCGCGCTTCTGGCCTTCGACGCCGTGGCGCGGACCGGCAATTTCACCGCCGCCGCGCGCGATCTGGGCCAGACGCAGGGTGCGGTCTCGCGGCAGGTGGCGCAGCTTGAAGCGCAGCTGGGCGTCGCGCTGGTGACGCGAGGCGCGCGCGCGGCCCGGCTGACCGAACCGGGGCGCGCTTATGCCCGCGCCGTGCGCTCGGCGCTCGACACGCTGGGACAGGGCGCGATGGAGGCACTCGGACAGGCGCCCGAACCCGGCCTGCATCTGGCGATCCTGCCCACCTTCGGCACCCGCTGGCTGATGCCGCGTATCCCCCGCTTCGTGCGCCGCCATCCCGAGATCACGCTGCATGTTACCACCCGGATCGGCCAGTTCGACCTGGCCGGTGCCGGGATCGACGCGGCGATCCATTCGGGGCGCGGCGACTGGCCCGGCGCGCGGCTGACGCTCCTGATGGCCGAAACGGTGATCCCGGTCGCGGCCCCCGGCACGCCCGGCGTCGCCGGTCAGCCGCTTCTGGCGCTCGCCACCCGCCCGCAGGCCTGGCCCGACTGGTGGGCGCATAGCGGGCAGCGCGGCGCCCTGCCCGCGCCGTCGATGCGGCTTGAACAGGTGGCGACGCTGGCGCAGGCGGCAGCGGCAGGCATGGGGGTGGCGCTGATGCCCGCTTTCCTGATCCGGCCCGAACTGGACAGCGGCGCGCTGGTGCCGCTGGGCCCCGAGACCTCGACCGGCTTCGGCTATTGGTTCGTCGAACCCGATGCAGCACCCAAGCCCGCCACCGCGCGCTTCAAGGACTGGCTGCTGACCGAGACCGACCGCGACACGGTGGTCTAGCCCGGCCCGCCTCTTTCATTCTGCCACAAATACTCACTCGCGCCGGGGCACCAGAAGCGAGGCGTCGCCGTAGCTGAAGAAGCGGTAACCAGAGGCCACGGCATGGGCATAGATCGCGTCGATCCGCTCCTTGCCCATCAGGGCCGAAACCAGCATCAGCAGCGTCGATTTCGGCAGGTGGAAATTGGTCATCAAGGCATCGGCCGCGTGGAACTCGAAGCCGGGATAGATGAAGATGTCGGTCTCGCCGCGCCAGGGCTCGACGCGGCCCGAGCGGGCCGCGCTTTCAATCAGGCGCAGCGCCGTGGTGCCGACCGGGATCACCCGACCGCCCGCGGCCTTGGTGGCATTGATCGCGTCGGCGGCGTCCGGCGTGACCTCGCCCCATTCGGCATGCATCCGGTGGGTTTTCACATCCTCCACCTTCACCGGCAGGAAGGTTCCCGCGCCGACATGCAGCGTCACCTCGGTGAACGCGACACCGCGCGCCTTCAGCGCATCGAGAAGGGCCGCGTCGAAATGCAGGCTCGCGGTCGGCGCCGCCACCGCGCCGCGCAGGCGCGCGAAAACGGTCTGGTAATCCTCGGCATCCTGCGCGTCGGCGGGGCGGCGGCTTTCGATATAGGGGGGCAGTGGCATACGTCCCGCCGCGTCGAGCGCGGCATCGAAATCAGGCCCTTTCAGGTCGAAATCCAGAACGGCCTCGGTCTCGTCGCGCGCGCTGACGGTGGCGGTCAGGCCCGCGCCGAAATCCACGCGGTCGCCCGGCGCCAGCTTGCGCAGGGGCCGCGCCAGCACCCGCCAGCCGCCCGAGGGGTCGGGGTTCAGAAGCGTGGCCTCGATCCGCGCGACGCCCGAGCCGTCTTTCGTCGCCCGGCTCCGCGTGCCGAACAGCCGCGCGGGGATCACGCGGGTATTGTTCAGAACCAGCCGGTCACCCGGCTGCAGGATCTGGGTCAGGTCCCGGACATGCCGGTCGGCGATCGTGTCGCCCTCGGCCAGGAGCAGCCGCGCCGCCGGGCGCGGTTTCACGGGCCGGGTGGCAATCAGCTCTTCGGGCAGGTCGAAGTCGAAATCGCTCAGTTTCACGCGGTCTCTCCGCAAATTTCCGCCTGCCGCCCTTTAACGCTGCCGCAGTTTGACTACAACTTAGGTGACGACGAAGGAGTCTCCCATGGACATCGACGACCAAGCCCCCGATTTCACCGCTCCCACACAGGATGGGGGCACCATCACCCTCTCCGAGTTCCGCGGTCAGCCCGTGGTGCTGTATTTCTATCCCAAGGCCGATACCCCGGGCTGCACCCAGGAAGCCAAGGATTTCACCGAGCTGGGCCACGATTTCGAAAAGCTCGGCGCCAAGGTGATCGGCGTCAGCAAGGACGCGCCCGCGAAGCTGGAAAAGTTCGGGCTGAAATACGATCTGGGCGTCACGCTGGTGTCGGATGCCGAGGGCGATATCTGCGAGCGTTACGGTGTCTGGGGTGAAAAGAAGATGTACGGCAAGACCTTCATGGGCATCACCCGCGCCACCTTCCTGATCGACGGCCAGGGCAATATCGCCCGCATCTGGCCCAAGGTCAGCGTCAAGGGCCATGCCGAAGAGGTGCTTGCCGCCGTGCACGAGATGCAGCGGATCGAGTGAAGCCCCCGCCGCGCCCTGCCCTTGCCTGCCCGCGCGCGGCATTATATCAGACCAAGACCTTCCCGGGGGCCATCGCGGCCCCCTCGCCTTTGGCGATCTTCCTTTCTTGCTGACACAGGTGACCTGAATGCGCGCAGAAACCCAGAACAGCGTCGAAGCGATCAAGAAATCGCTGGCCCTGCTCGCACAGCGCATGGATCGCGAAACCGCCGCCCACCGGCTGGAAGAATTCGACGCGATGATCGAGGATCCCAACCTGTGGAACGATCCCGCGCGCGCGCAGAAGCTGATGCGCGAGCGTCAGCAGCTGATGGACGCGATGGGTACCTATGACGCGATCAGCCGCGATCTGAGCGACAATGTCGAACTGATCGAACTGGGCGAGATGGAAGACGATGCCGAGGTCGTCACCGAAGCCGAGCAGGCCATCGCCGCGCTCAAGGAGAAGGCGGCGGCGAAAGAGCTCGAGGCGCTTCTGGACGGCGAGGCCGACGGCAACGATACGTTCCTGGAAATCAACGCCGGTGCCGGCGGGACCGAAGCCTGCGACTGGGCGTCGATGCTGCAGCGGATGTATGTCCGCTGGGCCGAGAAGGCCGGCTACAAGGTCGAGCTGCAATCGGAAGAAGGCGGCGCCGAGGCGGGGATCAAATCCTGCGCCTACAAGATCAGCGGCCCCAATGCCTATGGCTGGCTGAAATCGGAATCGGGCGTGCATCGGCTGGTGCGCATCTCGCCCTTCGGCAAGGGCACGCGCGAGACGTCCTTTGCCTCGGTCTGGGTCTACCCGGTGGTCGACGACAATATCGATATCGAGGTCAATCCCGCCGATATCCGCATCGACACCTACCGCTCATCCGGGGCCGGTGGTCAGCACGTCAACACGACCGACTCGGCGGTGCGGATCACCCACCACCCGACCGGGATCGTCGTCACGTCGTCGGAAAAGTCCCAGCACCAGAACCGCGATATTGCCATGAAAGCGCTGAAATCGCGGCTTTATCAGATGGAACTGGACAAGCGGAACGCCGCCATCAACGAGGCGCATGAAAACAAGGGCAGCGCGGGCTGGGGCAACCAGATCCGCAGCTATGTCCTGCAGCCCTACCAGATGGTCAAGGACCTGCGCACGCAGTACGAAACCTCCGACACGCAAGGCGTGCTGGACGGCGATCTGGACGGCTTCATGGCCGCCACGCTGGCCATGCAGGTTTCCGGCAAAAGCCGGGCGGACGCGCAGGGCGAGGACTGATCCTCAGACCGCGCCGCCCTGCCCGATCCCGGAGCCGATCACAGCTTGATGCCGGGCAGGTAGCGGCCAAGGCGGCTGAAATCGCGCGGCGCCTGCGCGCGGTTGCGGCGTTCCTTGACGGCCATCGAGGCTTCGATACGCGAGATTGCCATCAGGTCGTCATAGATATCCAGGGCGGGACGGGTCGTCGGGTTGCGGCTCATGGATCGATCTCCGAATGTCTGCGCCCGTTTTCGGGCGGTGTTACAGTAAGAACGAGCGAACCCTGCCAAAGGTTCAAATTTTCCCGACACAAAAGGGAAATATTGTTTCATCCCCGGCGATATGGGCGCCATCGGCTTGCGTCGAACAACCAGAGGGCGCATGGCGGCCCTCCGCTCGCGCGTTGACGCAGGGCGTCAACTCTGCGTGTGAGCCTCTATCCAGACGGGTTTTGCCTTGCCATGATGGGTCAAACCCCGCTTCTTGAAATCGGAGGATCCCATGTCCCGACGTCTTGCGCGTCTTCTGTCGCCTCTTGCTCTTGCCGCCACCGTCACCGTCGCCGGGTCGGGCGCCGCCTTCGCCGAAGGCCCGCCGGGCTTTGCCATCAACGATCCGACCCGCTGTTTCGACCTCTATTGTGATCGCCCCTGCCCGCCCGGTCGCAATTGCGGCGATGTCCGCCCGCCGCAGCATCCGGGCTATCCCGTCCGCCCGGGCCATCCCGTCCATCCGTGGTGGCCGGGCTTCCGTCCGCCGGTGGGTCATCCCCCCGCCGCCTATGCCGATCCCCTGCCCGCGCATTGCGCGATGACGTATCGACAGGGTGACGGGCGCCGCGACGGTTACTGGGCCGCTTGCCTGAGCGATGCGGGGTTCCGCAATCTCCCGGGCCGCTGCCGCTACACCACCACGGCGGGCGATGCGCTTTACAACGCGCAATGCCTGCGCACGGCTGGCTACCGCTATTGACAGAACACCCGGCCTGTCGGGGCGATTGATCCGCCCCGACAAGCTGGGTAGCCTTTCCCGGCGCGAACGTGCCATGGGAGGCCACAACCTTGACCGAGATCCAACCCGACCTGCCACCGACGGGCCTTGCGTCACACCCTTCGATCATCCCTGAACCGCGCAGCATCACCCGGGCCGAGCTGGGGCAGGTGCTGGCCGCCGGCTGGCGTGATTTCACCCGCGCGCCGCTCTACGGCATCGCTTTCAGTGCGGTCTATGTGCTGGGCGGACTGATCATGTACGCGATCTTTTCCGCCGCTGCCGCCGAATACTGGTTCATCCCGATCGCCGTCGGTTTTCCCATCCTCGCGCCCTTCGCCGCGACCGGCCTTTACGAGGTGTCGCGCCGGCTCGAGACGGGCGAGGCGCTGACCCCGCGCGCGGTCTTCGCCATCGTCTTCGCACAGAAGGACCGGCAGGTGCCGTCGATGGCGATGTTCATCCTGCTTGTCTTCATGTTCTGGGTGTTCATCGCCCATACGATCTTCGCGCTGTTCTTCGGGCTGACCCCGATCACCGGGTCAACCCTGTCGATGCTGCTCAGCGCGAACGGGCTGATGATGCTGCTCGTGGGCTCGGCCATCGGCGGGATCATGGCTGCTCTGTTCTACGCGCTGACCGTGATCAGCCTGCCGCTGCTTCTGGACCGCGAGGTCGATTTCATCACCGCCATGATCACCAGCTTCGGTTGCGTGACCCGCAATCCGGCGGCGATGGTTGGCTGGGCCGCGCTGATCGCTCTGGCACTGTTCATCGGCATGCTGCCGCTGTTTCTGGGCCTCTTCGTCGTGCTGCCGGTCTTCGGCCACGCGACGTGGCACCTTTACCGCCGGCTCCTGCCCGCCGACTGAAGCTCCGGACGGACAACCCAAACGAAAACGGGGGGCCATGGCCCCCCGTCAGCATTCCGTTTGTCGCGTCTGGCGCTTACTTGCCGGCAGCCTTGCTGTCGACCGGCGCTTTGGGCGCGGACGAGCCCGAGGGCGCCGAGGCCGGACGCGCCGCTGCGGCGGCCGGTGCCGGGCTTTGCGCGGGACGCGGGGCCGAGGATTGCTGCGCGGGCTGGGCGTTGCCCGACCCGGCGCTCGGCGCGCTTTGCGACGCCTGGGCCAGCGGATCGTCCTGGCGCTGGACCGAGCCTTCGAAATGGGCGCCCGATTCGATGGCGATGGTCTTGTGGATGATGTCGCCTTCGACCCGCGCGGTCGAGGTCAGGCGCACTTTCAGCCCGCGCACGCGACCGATCACGCGGCCATTGATGACGATGTCATCGGCAACGATCTCGCCGCGGATCGTCGCGCTTTCGCCCACGGTCAGCAGATGCGCGCGGATATCGCCGTCCACGACACCCTCGATCACCACGTCGCCCGAAGTGCGCAGGTTGCCCGAGATCTGCAGATCGGCCGACAGCACCGAGGCCGCCGGCTTGCTTTTCGGAGCCCCGCCGGGCGCGGCAGCGCCGCCGAAGTCCATGTTGGGGCGCGGCGCGGAAGAGGATGGCGCGGGCGAAGACGATTCGGTCGGACGCGCGGCTTCAGGACGAGCGGCGGTCTCGTTGATCCTGCTCTTAGAAAACATTCTGTGCTGCCCTTATGTAGGTCATGGGATTGATGGGATCGCCGCCGACACGGATTTCGTAGTGCAGATGCGTCCCGGTGGAGCGGCCTGTCGAGCCCATACCACCGATCCGGTCCCCGCGCGAGACTCTTTGGCCCTCGCTCACGGCGATACTACTCATATGCGCGTACCGGGTTTCGAATCCGAAATCGTGCCGGATGGTCACCATGTTGCCGTAGCCGCTCTGACGGCCGGCGAAGGTGACGACGCCATCGGCGGTCGCGTGGATCGGCGTGCCGCGCGCGCCCCCCCAATCCTGCCCGGCATGCAGACGGCGTCCGCCGGTAATGGGGTCGGTCCGGCGCCCGAAAGGCGAGGTCAGCCGCGCACCCGTGACCGGCAGCGCGAAGGGCGTGCGGGCGAGAGCGATACGGTACATGTCGATTTCTTCCAGCGCCGCCAGAACCGAATTGGCGCGCACTTCGTCGCTGGCCGGATCCAGCGTGCCCGAGGTCGAGATCGAGATCGGCTGCAGCGAGGCGGATTGCGACTGATAGCCCGCGCGCACCTGCCGCAAGAGCGTCTCGCTCGACAGGCCGGCGGCGTTGAACATCCGCTCGATCGGCTGGATCGAGGCTTCGACCGCGTCCTCAAGCTGCGTGAAGATGCGGGTATTGCGGTCCTGGATCAGCCGGTATTCCAGCGCCAGATGCTCGGCCTCGCGCGTGGCGCCCTCGGCCACGGTGCGGATCATCTCGCGTTCGGCGGCGGTCCGGTCCAGCGCGGTCAGCACGAAGTCCAGGGTTTCCTGCACCTCGCCCAGATCCTCGTTGGCCTCGGCCAGCTGGGTGTTGGCGTCCAGAGCCTCCAGCTCGGCCAGCCGCGACAGGGCGTCGTCGCGCTCGTCCAGCGCGCCGCTCAGCGTCGCCTGCAGCGCGTCGATCCCGCGCGCGAGTTCCGCGTTGCGCTGCTCGCCTTCCATCAGCGTGGCCTGCATATGCGCCACGCGGTCCATCGCCTCGCCGAAACGGGCATGGGATTGCTGCGCTTCCGCCAGCGCCCGGTCGCGTTGCGCGGCCATATCGTTGAGACGGGTTTCGAAATAGGTCTGCTCGCGGCGCGTGTTCTCTCGCAGATCGTTCGAGCCGAGGATTTCGAAGAACAGGATCGAGGTCGCGACAAGGCTCCAGGCCATGTAGCCCACGGTGCCGGTCAGGATGACCGCCTGCGCTGCGGGTTTCAGGCGGACGAAGCGGGTGCTGGTCTCCGAGCGGAGAAACAAACGACGTTCGGGAAGATAGCGCTCAAGCGCGGCGTTCAGAGTATCGATCCAGGCCCCCACGGGTTCCCCTCACTTTATCCGGGCGATTCAACGCCTCTTCGACGCGTCAATGCGAAACCTTGGACTCTGTTAATCGCCAGACCTTAGTCGGGCAACCATTTTGCCCATGCCGAATCGCCCCCATAGGCGGGACTCGGCCCATTCGGCAAAAAACCGCCGATTTTGAATCACTTACGCGTTTGTGTCGAAACCCGCGGTGTTCTCGCGATGTTCTTCCGTCAGCGGCCAGTAGAAATCGGGCGGGATCCCGGCCTCGGCGCGCTTTTCCTCGTTGAAGGGCGGCTTCAGGGCGCCATGGAAATAGCGCTGGACCAGCCGGTGAAACGCGTCCTTCGGATCCTCGTCATGGCGTCCGCACAGGAAGTGAAACCATTTCGAGCCATAGGCGACATGCCCCACCTCTTCGGCATAGATCGTCTCGAGCGCCGCGACCGCATTTTCGATCCCGGCCTTGCGAAAAAGCTCGATCATGCCCGGCGTCACGTCGAGCCCCCGCGCTTCCAGCACCATCGGCACCACCGCCAGCCGGCCCAGGAAATCGTCTTTGGTGTCCAGCGCCGCGCGCCACATGAAGGCATGGGCGGGCAACGCGCCGTAGGACGAGCCCAGGCTTTCCAGGACATCGCAGACAAGGTTGAAATGCTTGGATTCTTCCGCCGCTGATTTCACCCAGTCGTCATAGAACCCGATGGGCATCCTGACATCGGTGAAGCGCGCGATGATGTCCCAGTGCAGGTCCACGGCGTTCAGCTCGATATGCGCGACCGCGTGCAACAGCGCGATCCGCCCGGCGGGCGAGCCGGGCCTGCGCCGGGGCATGTCGCGCGGGTTCAGAAGCTCGGGCTTGTCGGGCCGTGCGGGTGTATCGGGGGGCGCGCCCTGCCCGACCGGCATCGGATCGCCCGCCGCGCGCCTTTCGAACCACGCCTCGGCGCAACGTTTCGACAGCGCCGTCTTCGCCCGCCCGTCTGCCGTGTTCAGCACGGCAATGGCGCATTCGGCCAAGGTCTGTGGCAGGTCCGCAAGGTCTTGCGGGGGCAGATCCGTCATTCATCCTCCAGCGCGATCAGCGCGGCGCCGGCCTCGACCTGATCGCCCGCCTGCGCCAGAATCTCGGCCACTGTTCCGTCGCGCCCGGCACTCAGCGTGTGTTCCATCTTCATGGCTTCCAGAATCGCCAGACGCGCGCCCTTTTCCACCATATCGCCCGCCGAGACAAACACCGCCTTCACCAGCCCCGGCATCGGGGCCAGCACCACGCCCGCCCCGGCGCCCGCGACTTCGGCCACGCTCAGCGGATCGGGGATGGTGAAATGCAGCGTGCGCGCGCCGAACACGCTGACCGAGTCCCGACCCGTGCGCACCGCCTCGGGCGCCCGCGCGCCATTTATCCACCATGCCCCCGCGCGCCGTTCGGCCTGAAGCGTCTCGTCGCCCAGAGCCACCTGCCAGCCCGCGCCCGCCCGCGAAATCCGCACCGCGTAGCGATCGTCGCCCTGCACCACCTCAAGCGCCTGCGTCAGCGGCGCCCAGAGCGTGAAGCCAGCCAGGGCCTCGTCCCCCGGATCGAAGGCCGCCATAGCCGCGCTTGCCACCTGAAGGGATGTCACCGGCTCCGTTGCGGTCAGCGCGTCGATATCGCGCGCGATCAGGCCGGTATCGACCTCGCCCGCGCGGAAGCCGGTGTGCCGGGTCAGCGCACCCAGGAATTCCAGATTGGTCACCGAACCGGCCACCTGCGTTCCCGCCAGCGCCGCGCCCAGCCGTGCCAGCGCCACGGCGCGGGTCGGGCCGTGGGTGATGACCTTGGCGATCATCGGGTCGTACCACGGGCTGATCGTGTCGCCCTCGCGCACCCCGGAATCGATGCGCGCGCCCTCGGGGAAAGCCAGCCGCGACAGCGTACCGGTCGCGGGCAGGAAGCCTGCGGGCACGTCCTCGGCATAGAGCCGGGCCTCAAACGCGTGGCCCGAGATCGTCAGGTCTTCCTGTGCGCAGGGCAGGCTTTCGCCCGCTGCCACGCGCAATTGCCATTCCACCAGATCGACGCCCGTGATCGCCTCGGTCACCGGATGTTCGACCTGCAGGCGGGTGTTCATTTCCATGAACCAGAAGCCATCGGGCCGCAGCCCCTGCGAGCCATCGACGATGAACTCGACCGTGCCCGCGCCCTTGTAGCCGATGGCCTCGGCGGCGCGCACGGCGGCCTGCCCCATCGCTGCGCGCATCTCGTCCGTCATGCCGGGCGCGGGCGCTTCTTCGATCACCTTCTGATGCCGGCGCTGCAGCGAACAGTCGCGCTCGAACAAATGCACGGCCTTCGTGCCGTCGCCGAAGACCTGCACTTCAATATGGCGCGGCTGTTCGATGTATTTCTCGATCAGCACCGCCGAATTGCCGAACGCCGTCGATGCCTCGCCCTGGGCCGAGGCCAGCGCATCCGCGAAGTCGCGCGCGTGTTCGACCAGCCGCATCCCCTTGCCGCCGCCGCCCGCCACGGCCTTGATCAGCACCGGATAGCCGATCGCGTCGGCCTGCGCCTGCAGATGCGCGGGGTCCTGATTGTCGCCCATGTAGCCGGGCACGATGGGCACGCCCGCCTTTTCCATCAGCGCCTTGGCCGCGTCTTTCAGCCCCATCGCCCGGATCGCCTTGGCCGAGGGGCCGATGAAGACCAGCCCCGCCGCCTCGACCGCGTCGACGAAATCCGGGTTCTCGGACAGGAAGCCATAGCCCGGATGGATCGCCTGCGCGCCTGTGGCAAGCGCGGCCTCGATGATTGCATCGCCGCGCAGATAGCTGTCCGCCGGGCGCGCGCCGCCCAGATGCACCGCGCGGTCAGCCATGGCGACATGCGCGGCTTTTGCATCGGCATCGGAATAGACGGCGACGCAGCGCAGCCCCATCGACTGCGCGGTCTTGATTACGCGGCAGGCGATTTCGCCACGATTGGCAATCAGGATCGTGTCAAACATCACTCTCTCCGGTCAGACAGGAAAAACCGGCGCGCGAAACGCGGCCGGCTGGACGAAAGGGCAAGCGCCCGCGACCCGACGCGCGGGGCAGGCGTTCAGAAAGAACAGGGAAGCAGACCGCGCCTAGGCGCAGAGATGGGCGGGTACCGGCGTAATCACCCGATGCACGGGGCGGTCGTCGAGATAGATCACCGTCAGCCGTGCACGCGGTTCGGTTACGAAGCGCACCTGCGACGCCTGCCACAGACGCGCCCGCAGCGCGACCCGGGCGCGCAGGCCCCACCAGGCTTCGGCGAGGCAGGACGCCCCCATCAGCGGCGGCGATGACAGGCCCATCACGTCGTGCGGCTGCGTGCCGGTGCCCGGGCAGGACAGCTGCACCGTGTCGCCATCCACCACATGCACCAGCGTGCATCCCTCGGCCTCGCGCGAGGCGCCGGCGAAGGCCGCGGCGACCGGTACGACCATGAGCACCAGAAGAACCGCCGCGATCCGGCGCACAAGCGTCTCCTTGCGCCGCCGTTTCTTGCGGAACTCGCGCGTCATGCTGCGGCGCAGGCCGGACAGATCCGCCTGCGACGGCGAGGGTCGCAGCGAGGAAGACCGGCGAGAGGAGGCGGGTGCGTACATGAGTAACACACTCGCCCCAGATCAAGGCATCAATACGGCGAAACACGCCCGTTTCCGTGCCGAAAGCCTTGTTTTGCTGGGCTTGAGGCACTGGACAAGTCCCCGGGCGCGCCCTGCCCGCCGCGCCCGCCGACATGGATCGACCCCACGCTCGCGACGTGACGCTAAGCCCGGAAAGCCCGGCAACCGGCGCGTGTACCATCCGCCCAGGTGATTCGTTCTCGACGGAGGCGACCATCCTCGCGCCCCTCACATCCGGAACACGCCGAACCGCGTGTCCTCGATGGGGGCGTTCAGTGCGGCCGACAACGACAGCGCCAGAACCTGCCGGGTCTTGCGCGGATCGACGATCCCGTCGTCCCACAACCGGGCCGAGGCATAGAGCGGATGCGACTGGCGTTCGAACATCTCGATCGTGGGGCGCTTGAACTCGGCCTCGTCCTCGGCCGACCAGGTGCCGCCCGCGCGCTCGATCCCGTCGCGCTTGACGGTCGCCAGAACGCCCGCCGCCTGCGCCCCCCCCATGACCGAGATCCGGCTGTTGGGCCAGGTCCACAGGAAGCGCGGCTGATAGGCCCGGCCCGCCATGCCGTAATTCCCCGCCCCGAACGAGCCGCCCACCAGCATCGTGATCTTCGGCACCGAGGTCGTCGCCACCGCCGTCACCATCTTGGCGCCGTGGCGCGCGATGCCTTCGTTTTCGTATTTCCGCCCGACCATGAAACCGGTGATATTCTGCAGGAAAACCAAGGGGATCTTGCGCTGCGAGCAGAGTTCGACGAAATGCGCGCCCTTGATCGCGGCTTCCGAGAACAGCACGCCGTTATTGGCGACGATGCCGACCGGATAGCCCATCACATGCGCGAACCCCGTGACCAGCGTTTCGCCGAAGCGCGGCTTGAACTCGTCGAAATAGGACCCGTCCACCACCCGCGCGATCACCTCGCGGATGTCATAGGGCGTGCGCAGGTCGGCGGGCACGGCGCCGAGGATCTCATCGGGGTCATAGGCCGGATCTTCGGGCGTCTGCATCAGCACGCTGTCGGGCTTGCGGCGGTTGAGCTGCGCCACCGCGCGCCGAGCCAGCGCCAGCGCATGGGCGTCGTCCTCAGCCAGATAATCCGCGACGCCCGACAGCCGCGTATGCACCTCGCCCCCGCCCAGATCCTCGGCACTGACCACCTCGCCGGTTGCGGCCTTGACCAGCGGCGGCCCGGCCAGAAAGATCGTGCCCTGATCGCGCACGATGATCGTCACGTCCGACATCGCGGGCACATAGGCGCCCCCGGCGGTACACGACCCCATCACCACGGCGATCTGCGGGATGCCGCGCGCCGACATGTTGGCCTGATTGTAGAAGATGCGCCCGAAATGATCGCGGTCGGGGAAAACTTCGTCCTGGTTGGGCAGGTTGGCGCCGCCCGAATCGACCAGATAGATACAGGGCAGGTTGTTTTCCGCCGCGATCTCCTGCGCGCGCAGGTGTTTTTTCACTGTCATCGGGTAATAGGTGCCGCCCTTCACGGTGGCGTCGTTGCACACGACCATGACCTCCTGCCCGTGGACCCGACCGATCCCCGCGATCGCCCCCGCACCGGGGGCCGCGCCGTCATACATCCCGTGCGCCGCAACCGCGCCCACTTCCAGAAAGGGCGAACCGGGATCGAGCAGGTTCGCCACGCGCTCGCGCGGGGGCATCTTGCCGCGCGCCACATGCCGCGCCCGCGCCTTCTCGCCGCCCCCCTCGGCCGCCAGAGCGGCTGCCCGCGCCACCTGTTCCAGCGCGTCGAGATGCGCGGCACGGTTGGTTCTGAACGCGTCCGAGCCGGTGAGGATTTGGGATCTCAGTTTCATGCGTCGCCCTCCAGCGCCCGTCGTTTCAGTTCCTTGCGGATGATCTTACCCGTGACGGTCATCGGCAGCGCCGTCTCGAAGCGCACCTCGCGCGGGACCAGATGCGCCGACAGATGCGCGCGGACATGATCGCGCAACGCTTCTCCGTCGGCCTCGGCCCCGTCCCTGAGCACCACATGCGCCCGCACCCGCTCGGTCCGCTCGGCATCAGGAACCCCGATCACCGCCGCCGCGGCGACGGCGGTATGGCGCAGCAGGCAATCCTCGATCTCGGCAGGGCCGATCCGGTAGCCGGCTGAGGTGATGACGTCATCCTCGCGCCCGACGAAGCGCAGATAGCCTGCCTCCCAGGCCCCCCGGTCGCCGGTCAGCATCCAGTCGCCGCGGAACTTCTCGGCCGTGGCCTCGGCGCGGTTCCAGTAGCCCAGAAACATCGAGGCCGCGCCCCGCCGGATCGCGATATCCCCCTCGCCCCGGTCGATGGGCCCGTCGGGGCCCAACACCGCCAGCTCGACCCCCGGCACCGGTTTGCCGATGCAGCCCGGCCGCGGCGCGAACAGGGAGGCCGCCGAGGACGCCACCATGTTGCATTCGGTCTGGCCGTAGAATTCGTTGATGGTCAGCCCGAAGGCTTTCTTGCCCCAGTCGAGCATCTCGGCCCCCAGGGGCTCGCCCCCCGATGCGACCGAGCGCAGGCCGGGCAGCGCCATGCCCGACGCCTTGAGCATGCGCAAAGCGGTCGGCGGGAAGAACACGTTGCGCACCGTGCCCGCGCGGATCACGTCGCGCGCGGCTTCGGGCGTGAACCGGGGCAATCGTGCCGCGACCACCGGCACCCCCAGCGCCAGCCCCGGCATCAGCACGTCGAACAGGCCGCCGATCCACGCCCAGTCGGCGGGCGTCCACAGCACGTCACCGGGCTGACCCAGCCGGTCATGGCTGATCTCGACGCCGGGCAGATGGCCGGTCAGCACGCGGTGGCCATGCAGCGCCCCCTTGGGCGCGCCCGTTGTGCCCGAGGTATAGATCAACACCGCCGGATCCTCGGGGCCGGTCTGCGCTACGGGATGGCGCCCGGCCACACTGACCGGCATGTCCGACAGGTGCAGGACCGGCACGCCCAGCCCGTTCAGCAAGGGCCCACCTTCGTCATCGGTGACGACCAAAGCCGCGCCCGCATCCTCAATCCGCACGGCCAGCGCATCGTGGCGAAACAGCGTGAACAACGGCACCGAGATCGCGCCGATCCGCCAGCAGGCGATATGGACCGCCGCGGTCCAGGGCGACTGGCTGAGCAGCACACCCACCCGGTCACCCTGCCCCACGCCATGCGCATGAAGCGCGGCCTCGGCGCGCAGCGACAGCGTCTGCAAGTCGCCGTAGCTGACATCGCGCCGCGCGCCGTGGGTCAGGTCGATGATCGCCAGCCGCTCGGGGTCGCGCTCGACCCAGTCGTCGCAGACCTGCGCGGCCATGTTCAGGCGCGCAGGCAGCCGCCAGCGGAAATCGCGGCGCAGGGCGTCGTAGCCTCCGTTGGCGGCCAGCACGGGGCGGGTCATCGGTCGCCGAAGCCCCCGGCATAGGCGCGCAGATCCAGCGTGCGCTCGGCGGTCATGTCCAGAAGACAGGACGCCCCCGCCGTCATCCGCATCGAACCCGAGCCCCAGCGCGCATATTCCATCGCGCAATTGGCGTCGCGGAACGCGATCCACGCGCGCTGCGCCTCCAGAAGCGTCTGCGCGGCGTTCTGGAATTCGGGCCGGCCTTCGGCGGCATCGCCCTGACGGGCGCTTTCGCGCGCGCGTTGGTACTCGGCATTCAGCAGCGCGTCCCAGGCGTCGGCTTCGGCCTGAGCGCATTGCATCATCCCCACCGTGGTCTGCCCGTCGGGCGCGCCCTCGATGCAGGCTTGCGTGCCGATGCCGATACAGGCGCGCGCATCCTCGCGCGATGCTGCACTGACGACGCAATCCGGGACACGGCCCATGAAACCGTCATAGGGCGCCTCGGCCAGCGCGGGACCACCCAGGACGAGGGCAACAAGCGCCCCCAGGATCGGGCAGAGGGGGATTGATCGGGTCATCGGCATCGCTCCTTCATGTCGGGCAAGCGGGCGGCTTAGATCGCCGCCATCAACTCGCGCCCGACCAGCATACGCCGGATTTCGCTGGTGCCGGCGCCGATCTCCATCAACTTTGCGTCGCGGAACAGCCGCGAGACCGCCGAGTCGTTCATGAAGCCCGCCCCGCCCATGGCCTGAACCGCCTGATGCGCCTGAACCATCGCCTGTTCACTGGCGTAGAGGCAGCAGGCGGCGGCATCGGCGCGCGTCACCTCGCCCCTGTCACAGGCCTTGGCGACCTCGTAGACATAGGCGCGGGCCGAGTTCATAGCCGTGTACATGTCGGCGATCTTGGCCTGCATGAGCTGGAAATTCCCGATGGGCTGGCCGAATTGCTTGCGCTCTTTCATGTAGGGCATCACCTCGTCGAGGCAGGCGGCGATGATCCCCGGCCCGATGGCCGCCAGCACCACGCGCTCGTAATCGAGGCCCGACATCAGGACGCGCACGCCCTTGCCCTCTTCACCGAGGATGTTCTCGTAGGGGACTTCGACATTCTCGAAGACCAGCTCGGCGGTGTTGGATCCGCGCATCCCCATCTTGTCGAAATGCACCGAGGTCGAGAAACCCGCCATGCTCTTTTCGATCAGGAACGCCGTGATGCCTTTCGAGCCCGCCTGCGGGTCGGTCTTGGCATAGACCACCAGCGTATCGGCATCGGGGCCGTTGGTGATCCAATACTTGGTGCCGTTGAGGATGAAGCGGTCATTCTTCTTCTCGGCCCTGAGCGTCATCGACACCACGTCCGACCCCGCGCCCGCTTCGGACATCGCCAGCGCACCGATGGCCTGACCGCTGACCAGACCGGGCAGGTATTTCGCCTTCTGCTCGGGGTTGCCGTTCAGCTTGATCTGGTTGACGCACAGGTTCGAATGCGCGCCATAGGACAGGCTGACCGAGGCCGAGGCGCGCGCGATCTCCTCCACCGCGACGGCATGGGCCAGATAGCCCATCCCCGCCCCGCCGTATTCTTCGGGTACGGTGATCCCCAGCAAGCCCAGCTCGCCCATTTCGGGCCACAGTTCGTTGGGGAACGCGTTGGTGCGGTCAATCTCGGCCGCCATCGGCTTCACGCGGTCCTGCGCCCAGCGATGGACCGTGTCGCGCAGTGCGTTCACGTCCTCGCCCAGATCGAACGTCATGGATGCGGCAAACATGCCCTCTTCCTCCCGAATTGAACACTCGTTCAATAAACCCGGACAGAGGGATTCGGTCAAATGAAAAACCGTGTCTGCGCGTCGTGACGCTGCGGCTGACGCTATTCCTGCTGCCACGGACGGTGCTGCGCCCGCCCCCGGCCCTTGCGACCCTCGACCGGGTTGTCGTCAAGCCAGGCGCGTTCGGCCTGCCGCTCGGCCCGGCGCTGCGCCGCGTTCTCGGTGCCCCAGTGGCGCGGCCGGGTGTGCAGGCCGTCGGGTTGGCTGGCCGCATCCTCCGGCGCCTCGGCCAGCGCCTGCCGGCCGGCGCGACGGACCTGCCGGTTCGCCACGGCCTTGATGCGCGGCGCATGTCGGCGCGCGGCCTTGTCCGACGAATTCGCGGCGATCTTGCGCTGGCGTTTGCGGCCGCGGGCCTTCTCTGCGGCGGGATCTCGGGGTTCGTCTCTCATGCGGCCATGGCGCCACGGGCGGCGCCCTGCCTCAAGCCAAAACCGCGTTACCGGAAGACCAGAAGCGCGGTGAAGCCCAGAAGAACGGCCATGATCCGCAGGAAGACCTTCCACGCGCGCGGCGCGGCCAGAAGCGCGGTCAGCAGGGTGCCGGCGGCGGTCCAGAACAGGCAGACGATCAGGTTGAGCGAGGAAAACGCCGTAGCCAGCCGCGCCGCTTCGAACCATGCAGCCTGCCCCGCGCCATAGCCCGCCGAAGCGGCAAAGGCCACGGCCCAGACCTTGGGATTGATCCACTGGAACAGCACCGCCCCCCTGAAGCTGAGCGGCTTCGCGTCGGGGCCGTCCGCCGCGCGGGGCCGGCCCGAGGCTTTCCACAAGCCCCAGGCCATCCACAGGATGAAGCCCCCGGCACCCAGACGCAGGATCAGGTTCAGAAGCGACGAGGCCTGCACCGCCGCGCCAACCCCCATAGCGGTGACACCGGCGGTGATGCCCACCCCCACCACGACGCCGAACAGATGCGGCAAGGTGCGCCAGAAGCCGAAGCGCGCGCCCGAGGCGGTGAGCATGATCACGTTGGGCCCGGGCGTGAACAGGCCCAGGAAGACGAAGCCGTAAAGCAGCGGATCGAAATACAGATGCAGCATGGCGCAGTCCCCGAACGAGAACGGGCGGCGGTAGTCCCGCCGCCCGCCCGGTTGACCCGGTCCGCCGGTTCTAGCCGCCCAGAGCGAAGCTTGGCAACCACAGAACCAGCGCGGGGAAGAACACGCACAATGTCAGCCCCAGCACCTGCAGTAGAACGAAGGGGATGATGCCCGCATAGATCTGCTGGATCTTCACCTCGGGCGGCGCCACGCCCTTGAGATAGAACAGCGCAAAGCCGAAGGGCGGTGTCAGGAAGCTGGTCTGCAGGTTCACCGCCACCAGTATCAGGAACCAGATCACGATCGGCGTCGTCACCCCGTCCCATTCGCCGACATGGCCGCCGAAATCCAGAAGCCCCACGATCGGTGCGAAGATCGGCAGCACGATCAGGGTGATCTCGATCCAGTCGAAGAAGAACCCCAGCGCGAAGACCATCGCCATCAGCACGAACAGGATGGACCACGGACCCGCCGACGAGCTTTCGATGAACTCGATGATCAGCTCTTCGCCGCCGATCGACTTGAACACGAAGCTGAACGCCGTGGCGCCGACGAAGATGCCGAACAGCATCGCGCCGGTCAGCGCCGAGCGCACGCAGACATCCATCAGTGTCGACCAGTTGAGGCGGCGGTTGAACGCGGCCAGCACGACCGAGCCCGCCGCGCCCACGCCCGACGCCTCGGTCGGGGTGGCGATGCCCGCGAAGATCGAGCCCAGCACCGCCACGATCAGCAGGATCGGCGGCAGGAACGAGCGGAAGATCATCCGCCAGAACTCGGCCCGCGTCGAGGGGCCGATATCCTCGGCCATGGGCGGCGCCAGATGCGGTTTCCAGCGGCACAGGAAGAAGATGTAGAACGTGTAGAGCAGCGCCAGCAGCAGCCCCGGCACGATGGCGGCGATGAACACCGTCCCCACCGGCACCGACAGCAGGTCCGACATGATCACCAGCATGATCGAGGGCGGGATCAGGATGCCCAGCGTGCCCGAGGCGGCAATCGTGCCTGTGGCCAGCGGGATCGAGTAATTCGCCTTCATCATCACGGGCAGCGCCATCAGCGTCATCATGACGACCGACGCGCCGATGATCCCCGTGGTCGCGGCCATGATCGTGCCCATCAGCGTGACCGACAGCGCAAGCCCCCCCGGCACCCGGCGCAGCAGCACCTGCAACGCTTCCAGCAGGTCCGAGGCGACGCCCGATTTCTCCAGCATCGTCCCCATGAAGGTGAACATCGGAATCGCCACCAGCACGAGCGAGGCCATCGTCCCGCCATAGATCCGAAGCGGAACCAGCTGGATCTGGTCCAGACGGAACACGCCCGCCCAGTCGCCCAGAACCGCGAACAGAAGCGCCACGCCGCCCAGGATGAACGCCACGGGGTAGCCGGTAAACAACAGCACCGCCAGAACCGCGAACATGAGCAGCGGCATGTAGTGAATGAGAATATCCATGCTCAGTTTTCCGATCAGGCCTCGGCCGTCTGGCCGTTGGTTTCAGTGTCGCCCGCATATTGCCCGGCCTGTGGTCGCAGCCTCAGCGGCCCGAACAGGTAGACCACGCATTTGAACGCCGCCGACAGCGCGGCCAGCGCCACGAAGACGAAGCCCGCGGGCAGCATGCCCTTGACGATGAAGCGATGTGGCAGGCCGGTCAGCGCGTCAGATCCTTCGCCGATATTGTAGGCCCGCATCGCGTTCTCGACGCCGTATTCCATGACCACGTAGCAATAGGGCACCATGAACAGGATCGCGCCCAGAAGCTCGATCCACGCCCGCGTGCGCGGTTTCAGCGCATCGCGCACCAGCTCGATGCGGACATGCGCGTCGCGCACATATCCGAAACCCAGCGCGAACAGGAACAGCGCCGCGTGCAGGTGCCATTCCATCTCTTGCAGCCGGGTCGAGGTGAACATCCGGTACCAGTCGGTCTGCGTGAAATCCGGGCTCCAGCCCAGGTATTTCCGCTGCGCGACGTCATAGAGGATGATGATCATCATCGGGATGAACAGCAGCGCCGCGGTCTTGCCGACCATGGTGCAGGCCCGCGCCAGCTGCTCCGAGGCGTCGATCAGGTATTGTGCCCAGCCCTCGCGCGCGCCGCGCAGCGCCAGGAAGGCGATGACGGCAAAGAAGATCGTCACGGCGATCAGGAGCGGCACGGCGTAATCGACCAGCGGCGCGAAGAAATCCAGCGTGCGCTGAGCCTCTTCCCAGCCATCGCGCTCGTTGCGGACGATGCGTTCCAGCGCGCGGATATCCGAGCGCTGCAGGGCCAGCGGCGTCGCCACCATGACCGAGGCCCAGCCCAGAAGCGTCGCGGCCGAGAACCAGCCCGGCTGCGCGCGCAACAGCCACGCGCCCAGATGCGACACAAGGATGACCCCCAGCGCGTAGAACACCCAAAGCGAGGTTGGATCGACCACGACGATGACGGCCGAAGCCGCGATGGTGATGATCGACAAAAGCGTACCCATGACGGTGCGGCCTCTCGATATTTGGAAGGAAGGTGCCAGGAAAGGGGCATCCCGCGCGCGGGATGCCCCCCTGGTTTCAGGAGGTCACGCGATCAGTCCAGATAGCCGATCTCGCGCCACCGGGCATAGTTCTGCCGGAAGGTGGTGTAGCTTTCATAGACGCGGGCGAAGTCCTCGTCCTCGGCCACCAGCTCGGCGGCAACCTCGTCCCAGGCGGCTTCCAGCGCGGCCAGATCCTCGTCCGACCACTGGCGGATATTCACGCCATGCTCTTCTTCCAGCTCACGCAGCGCATCGAATTGCAGCGCCTCGCCCTCGGCCAGACCATAGGCGATATTGGCGTCACAGACGGTCTCGATGGCGAATTGCGTGTCCTCGTCCAGCTCTTCCCACAGATCGAGGTTGATCATCAGGTCGAAGAAGGTCGATTGCTGGTGCCAGCCGGGGAAGTAGTAATAGCTCGCAACCTGATAGAAGCCGAGATTGAGGTCGATGGCGGGCATCGAGAACTCGGTCGCGTCGATCGTGCCCAGCTCCAGCGCCGGGAAGATGTCGCCGCCGGCCAGAAGCTGGGTCGACACGCCCATCCGCTCCATGACCTTGGCGCCCAGACCGAAGAAGCGCATCGACAGGCCGCGCAGGTCCTCGACCGACGTGATCTCGTTGCGGAACCAGCCCGAGGCTTCGGGCGCGATCACCGCGCAGATGATCGACTTGATGTTGTGAGGCTCGTAAAGCTCGTCGAGGAATTCCTCGCCGCCGCCGAATTTCAGCCAGGCCAGGTATTCGCCCGCCTGCGGCCCGAACGGCACCGCGGCCAGAAGCTGCAGCGCGGGAACGCGGCCCGCCCAGTAACCCGGCGTGGACCATCCGGCCTCGACCGCGCCCGACCCCACGGCGTCGAACACTTCCAGCGCCGGAACGACACCGCCGGGGTTCTGGAACGTCACCTCGATCTCGCCGCCGGTGATGCGGGTGATCTGGTCGGCAATGCGTTGGCCCAGCGTGCCAAGCTGCGGCAGCGAGCCCGGATAGGTCGATTGCAGGTTCCAGCTTTGCTGCGCCTGCGCGCCGCCCGCGAACATGCCAGCGACCAGCGCCGTGGTGGTCAGAATTTTTTTCATGTCTTTCTCCCTGTTGGCGGAAATCCCGTGGGAAACTCCCCTCTCCCCCGGCCGCCTGTTCTTCACTCGAACCATGACGAAGCCCCGGACCGCCCGGAAACCTGCACGCGCTGCGCCCGGCTTCCGGCCGAAGATTCTTCGCCACTGCCTCAAGAGGTAAAATAATCTTACCAATCTGTCCAAGAAAAACTCCGGCTGACCGGATTTTTCAAAACCGTTTCACGGGATTGGTCAGGGATTGCGCGGATCGAGTCTCACCCGGATCCCGTCACGGGCGCGGACGGTCAGTTGCGCCACCGGCACCGGCTCGGGCCCCGGCGCGCGGGTGATCCGGAACGCCCGCGCGATCAGCGCCAGCAGCAAGGGCCCCTCGATCATCGCGAAGCCCGCGCCCGGACAGACGCGCGGCCCGGCCGAGAACGGAATGAACCCGTCGCGCGCCGCCGCGCGACCTTCCGCGCCCTGCCAGCGCGCGGGACAGAAGGCATCGGGCGCGTCCCAGATGGCGCGGTGGCGCCCCAGATGCCAGGGCGAGATCACCACCTGCGACCCCGCCCCGACCCGCCGGTTCCTGAACGTGACCGGGCAGCGCGCCTCGCGCACCATCATCGGCACCGGCGGATAGAGCCGCAACGCCTCGCGGAACACGTCGCGCGCCAGTTTCAGCCGGCTCACCGCGCCGAAATCCGGCGCCCCGCCCAGGACCTCTGCCGCCTCGGTCGCAAGCGTCTCCTGCAGTACGGGATCGAGCGCCAAGAGGTACAACGCCCAGCTCAGAACCGAGGCCGAGGTCTCGTGCCCGGCCAGGAAGAACACCGCCACCTGATCGATCATCTCATCGTCGTCGAAACGCCGGCCGTCCACGGGATCGGCCATGGTCATGATCTTGGTCGCCAGATCGTCGGGCGCGCGGCCTTGGGCGATGGCGATCCTGCGCGCCTCGACCAGCTGGCGGATCAGCGCGCGGATGCGCCGCGCCGCGCGCAAGGTCGCCCGACGGTGAAAGCGCGGCACCCAGCGTGGCAGGGGCAGGAAGGCCGCAAGGTTCAAGAGCGGCTGCGTGCGCTGGTAGTCGCGAAACGCCGCATAGACTCCGCCCGCGACCGCATCCTCGATCGGAACCGAGAACAGCGTCCGGAAGATCACATCCGCCGTCGCGTGGCTCATCTCGGCGTCGATATCGACCGGCCCGCGCGTCGCCAATCCCGCAAGCCGCGAGACCGAAGCCTCGCCCGCCGCCAGCATCGCCGGGAACGTCCCGCGCAGCCGCCCGCCCTCGAAAGCCGGGTCGATGATCCGCCGCTGCCGCTGCCAGAGCGCGCCGTTGCTCAGGAAAACCCCCTGCCCCAGAAGCGGCTCCAGCCCCGCCGCCATGCGCGGCGATTTCGGAAAATCGGCGGGCTCCTCGGTCAGCACCCGCCGCCAGAGCGCGGGCTCGTTCGTCAGGAAAGTATGCAGGAAAGGCAGCCGGAACTCGGCCATCTTCGCGCTGTACAGGCGCTCGGGATTGGCGCTCAGAATGTCGCGCCGGAAGGCGCGCACATAGCGCCAGAAGGCAAACCGCCCCGCACGCGAGGCGGGTCTCGGCGGAATGATCGCGCTCACGCCCGGCTCCGATGCGGCGAATAGACCCGCCGCTCGACCTGCGGCGAGGCCATGCGCCCCCGGTAGCGATCAGCCAGCAGCACCGGGCCGGCGGTGATCTGGAAATAATCGTAGTCGCGCGGACGCTCGAAACAGGCGAGATACTGGATATGCAGCCGGAAGAACTGCCGCCGGATCTGGCGCCATTTCTCGGGCGATACGGTCTCGGAAAACGCGGCGCTGAAGACCAGCGGATTGACCGGCGCCTCGGGCGCCACGCCGCAGACGGCGGGCGGATCGGTCAGCCAGAAACACACCCCGTCGCCCTTCGCGGTGACATCGACCCAGGCCACGGCCTCGCTTTGCGCCAGCTGGTTCAGATCGGCACGCAGCCGCGTCGCCTCGGGCAGGAAAGCCTGCATCGGGATCGCCTGTCCCAGCGTCAGAAGCGCCAGCCGCGCGCCATCCGCGGGCAGACCGCGCCGCTCGACCGCCGCCGCCAGCGTCACCGCCAGCGCCGCGCCCGAGGAATGGCCGACGATCAGCACCTCGTCGTTGCCCTCGCTCAGGGCCGCGTGAACGGCATCGGCAAAGCCGTCCAGCCGCGCCGCAAGGTCGGTGCCATAGTCGCCGCGATGCGCCGCGACCTGGGCGAAATCGTAAAGCATGTAATAGGCGAAGAACTTGGTATCGAGCCGGCGAAACCCGGTCAGGATCGCCGCCATGGCGCCCGCGCCAAGGACCAGCCCCGCCAGATGTCCCGCCCATCCCCCGATCAGCGCATGAGCGCCCCACCAGACGGCGCAAAGACCCAGCAGCGCCACCAGCATCTGCAGGCTCAACATCCCCACCGGCCAGGCGCCCGTCAGCATCGGGCCCGGACGCAGGCGGATCATCGCCCCCAGCGCGCCGGTGGAAAAGAAGATCCAGAGCGTGCGCAGCATCAGCAGATAGGTCGCCAGGATCCCGCGCCGCATCGACGCCTGCACGAGGTCCGACCAGACCAGCACCTCGACCCGCGCCTCGCTGTCCTGCCCGTCGATCACGGTTTCGACGCGCCAGACATAGTGCCCGCCGCCGGTCTCGGCCTGCATGGCAAAATCGTAGCCGGAAATCGCCGCCTGCGCCGCGCCCTCCTTGCGGTAGAATTCGCGGTAGCGGCGGGGCGGGAACGGGTCGTAGCCCGGGACGTAGAACACCCGCCGCCTGCGCACCCTCGCCTGCCCGTCACCCATGCCACCCTCACGCGTTTTCAACAGGCTACGCGAAAAAGGCAGGCGCGCAAACCCGCCCCTTCACTCTGCTGAAAATACTCAGGCGACCTCAGCCGATCCGCCCCAGCGCCGGGAACATGTCGAGCAACCAGAACGAGAAGTCTGCAAGCCAGCCGGTGATCAGCGCAAGGCCGACCAGCACCAGAAGCGCGCCCATTCCCTTCTCGACCCAGCCCATCCATGGCTTCAGCCGGTTCATCAGGCCCATCGCCCGGTTGATGAAGATCGCGGCCAGCAGGAACGGCAGGCCCAGCCCCAACGCGTAAGCCGCCAGCAGCCCGGTGCCGCGCGCCACCGACTCCTCGGTCGCGGCGAGCGTGATGATCATGCCCAGGATGGGCCCGATGCAGGGCGTCCAGCCAAAGGCAAAAGCCAGCCCCAGCACATAGGCCCCGAAGGCCGAACCGCCCTTGCCGCCCTCGAACCGCGCCTCGCGCATCAGGAAGGACAGCCGGAACAGGCCCAGAAAATGCAGCCCCATCACCATCACCACGACGCCCGCGGCCATCGCGAATTCCTGCCGATAGGCCAGGAACAGCCGCCCCAGGGACGAGGCGGTGAAGCCCAGGAACAGGAACACCGTGCTCAGCCCCATGACGAAGAACAAGGCGGGAATCGTGGCCGGGCTGAGGCCCCGGCTTTCGGTCAGGTCGCGCATCGAGATGCCAGACATATAGGCCAGATACGGCGGCACGATGGGCAGCACGCAGGGGCTGAGAAAGGACAACAGCCCGGCCGCGACCGCCACGAACAACGCGGGCAGCAGGGCTGCGTCGAACAGGTCGATCCCGAACATGGCGTGGCGTCTCCCGGTTTTGTCCTGAGGGCACGGTCCTGTTCCGGACCCCTGCCCCTGATAGCGAAGCGCCCCCCGTTCGTCACGGGGGGCGCGCTCACGTTCCTGATATTGCGACCTCGGGTCGCGGGCCTGATATTGCGACCTCGGGTCGCGGGCCTGGTATTACGACCTCGCCTCGCGGGGTCGCCGGGGCGACCCCGGCAAGCTCAGCTCTTGCGCGCCCACCAGCCCGCACGACGCGGTTTCGTGGGCTTCGTCTCTGCCGCCGGTTCCGCTTCTGGCGCCGGTTCCGCCTGGGCTTCTTCGCCGGTCGTCACGACCGGCTGAACTTCCGCAGGCGGCGCCTCGGCCTCGGACACGTTGGCAACGCTTTCATCCGGCGTTTCCACAGGCGTTTCCACAGGCGCTTCGACCGGGATCTCGGCGGGCTGATCGTCGGGCGCCTCGACCGGGGTGGCCGGCGCGTCCTCGGGGGTCGAGGGGACCGGGGCTTCGATCGGGTTCTCGACCGGTGCCTCGCTCGGCGTCTCGTCCGGCAGTTCGGTGCCGCCCGCCGCGACCGGCTCCGCCGCTTTCGCGGCTTCCTCGGCCTTTGCCGCCTTCTCGGCCTCGATCTCGGCCTTCTTGCGGCGCGGCGCGCGGCGACGCTTGGGCTTCTCGGCCTCGGCCTCGGCTTCCGCAGGCGCTTCGCTCACGGGTTCTGCCGGAGCCTCCTGCTTGGCGTCCTCCTTGGCGGCGTCCCCTTCGGCGTCGGTGCTCTTGCGACGCGACCGACGGCGCCGTGCGGGCTTGGGCTCTTCGACCGGCGCGGCGTCAGCCTTTGCGGTTTCGTCTGCCGTTTCCTCGACAGCCTCGGCGGGGGCCTGTGCGACCCGCTCGGCGGCGGGTTCGGCCGCAGGCGCGTCCTCGGATCCGGTGTCGTCGTCGGACGAGTCGTCGCCGTCGGTATCGCCTTCGTTGCGGTTGCCATTCGACTGGCCACCCCGCCGACGCCGACGACGGCGACGCTTGCGCTTGCCCCCTTCGCCGTTGCCATCCTCGTTACCGTCGCCCTTGGCCTCGGTCTCGCCGGATTCGTCGGCTTTTGCCTCGGGGGTGTCGTCGGTTTCGGTCTCGTCCTCGTCCTCGTAATCGTCCAGGTCGGACATTGTCTTCGCATCCAGCGACACGACCGGGGTCGCCGGCGCCGTCACGATCCGCGTCGCGGTCTTGAACTTCTCGATCGAGTAGTCGGGGCTGATGAGCGAGGGGTCGGCCTCGATCCGGATCGCCATGCCATAGCGCAGCTCGATCTGCTGCAGATGCTCGCGCTTGGTGTTGAACAGGTAGTTGACGATCCCGATCGGCGCCTTGACCAGCACCTCTTTCGAGCGGTTGCGCGTGCCCTCTTCTTCCAGCGAGCGCAGGATCTGCAGCGCCAGCGAATTGTCCGAGCGGATCAGGCCCGTGCCGTGGCAATGTTGGCAGGGCTGCGTCGTGGCCTCGATCATGCCGGGGCGCAGGCGCTGGCGGCTCATCTCCAGAAGCCCGAAGGCCGAGATGCGGCCAACCTGAATGCGCGCGCGATCGGTGCGCAGGGCGTCCTTCAGACGCTTTTCCACCGCCGCGTTGTTCTTGCGCTCTTCCATGTCGATGAAGTCGATGACGATCAGACCGGCAAGGTCGCGCAGGCGCAGCTGGCGGGCCACCTCGTCGGCGGCTTCAAGGTTGGTCTTCAGCGCGGTGTCTTCGATCGAGCCTTCGCGCGTCGACTTGCCCGAGTTCACGTCGATGGCGACCAGCGCTTCGGTCACGCCGATGACGATGTAGCCGCCCGATTTCAGCTGGACCGTTGGGTTGAACATCTGGCCCAGATAGCTTTCCACCTGGTAGCGCGCGAAAAGCGGCAGACCCTCGCCATAGAGTTTCACGTTCTTGGCGTGGGACGGCATGATCATCTTCATGAAGTCCTTAGCGGTGCGGTAGCCCGCTTCGCCTTCGACCAGGACCTCGTCGATGTCCTTGTTGTACAGATCGCGGATCGACCGCTTGATGAGGTTGCCCTCTTCATAGATCGGCGCGGGCGCGATGGATTTCAGCGTCAGCTCGCGGATCTGCTCCCACACGCGGAACAGGTATTCGTAATCGCGCTTGATCTCGGATTTCGTGCGGTTTGCACCCGCCGTGCGGATGATCAGCCCCGCGCCTTCCGGCACGTCGAACTCGGACGCGATGTCCTTGAGCTTCTTGCGGTCGGCGGCATTGGTGATCTTGCGGCTGATGCCACCACCGCGCGCGGTGTTGGGCATGAGCACGCAGTAGCGGCCCGCCAGCGACAGATAGGTGGTCAGCGCGGCCCCCTTGTTGCCGCGTTCCTCCTTCACGACCTGGACCAGCATGATCTGCCGAACCTTGATCACTTCCTGGATCTTGTAGCGGCGCGCACGCGAGCGGCGCGGCGGACGCACCTCGTCCGAGACGTCCTCGTCGGCGACGGATTCGATGTCGCTGTCATTGTCGGCGGCGTGATCGGCGGCGCGATAGGGTTTCTTGTCGTCCTTGTCGTCGCCATCCGCGTGATCGTGACCGTGGTCGTCACCCTGCGCGTCGTCGGTGTCGTCGGCGCTGGCGCTGTCATCCTCGTCGAGCTCGACGATGTCCATCGCGCCGTAGGTGCGGTGCTCCATCCCGTCGGCATTCGCGGCCATCGGCGCGCGGGGCGCGGGCTTGTCCTCGTCCGCAGGCGTGTCAGAGGCCGCGTCGGAGGACGTTTCGGCCTCGGCGGGCGCGGCATCCTCGGCCTCGTCGGAGGCGGGCGCGTCTTCGGCGACGGGCTGCAGGGCCTCGGCCACGGGCCCGGTTTCCTCCGCGACTTCCGGCGTCACGTCTTCCGCCGGCGCCTCCATCACCGCAGCGCTGTCTTGCGCGGCGGTCAGAGCGGCATCAACCTCGGGGGTGTCGCCCTCGGAGGTCTCGTCATCGCTATTCTCGTCACCGTGCGTGTCGCGGGCGGATTTGCCGCCCTTCTCGGACTTGTCGTTCCGGCGGCGGCGGGTGCGGCGGGTGGTTTCCTCTTCCTGATCGCGGACCAGCGCGCGCTCTTCTTCCAGAAGCGCCAGACGGTCGGCAACGGGGATCTGGTAATAATCGGGGTGGATCTCGGCGAAGGCGAGGAAACCGTGCCGGTTGCCGCCGTAATCGACGAAAGCGGCCTGCAGCGACGGTTCGACGCGCGTTACCTTGGCGAGGTAGATGTTCCCTGCCAGCTGGCGCTTGTGGATGGTTTCGAAATCGAATTCCTCGACCTTGTTGCCATCCAGAACGACAACGCGGGTCTCTTCCGCATGTGTCGCGTCAATAAGTAGTTTCTTTCCCATAGTCTCTCACGTGTCCCCGGCCATCCGCCCCCCGGCCCCGAAGGGCCGCGCGGCAGAGAGTCATTTGGGGAATTATGGGCAATGCCATGCGTCAGCTGACGGCGGGCGGCGCCTTCGCGCGTCCCGGTCTCGGTCAAAGCTGATGCGCCAAGTGGCATCACGGTTTCAGGCTCCGACGCACCCGACTGAGCGTTGCGTCCATGACAGGCCCTCGCGGCGGGGCCGCTTAGGGCAGTTCTACGGCCCGTGGGCCGATCCCGCCATCGTCTCACCCGAAGGGAGAGTCAGGCTGTGAATTTCGGGCCCTGCGACAATCGCAGAGCTGTCACAAACATAGGGGGGAACACCCGCCCTGTTCAATATGGAAAATGCGCGCGTGAAAGATCGGCGCAAGAAAGTTTCGTTTTCTTCGAAATTCGACGCGTGCCGGCAGGCGGCGAATGGCACCGCCGCCACGGCAAAGGGCGGGTCCGCCCGGTCGCGCACCCGCCCTGCCTTCTGACCCGAATGTCAGACGTAATCTGTCCGGCTCAGACCGTATTTCGCCATCTTCTCGTTGAGCGTCCGGCGCGGCAGGCAGAGCTCTTCCATGACCGCGACGATCGACCCTTTGTGACGCCGCATCGTGTTGTCGATCAGCGTCTTTTCAAAGGCTTCCACGTAGTCCTTCAGAGGTTTGCCCTCGGTCGTCAGCGCCCCGCCCGAGGCTTCGTTCTCGGCCATGACCAACGACACGACAGAGCCCGAGCCACGACGGCTCTGCAGAACCGACTGCTCGGCGATGGAAATGAGCTGACGGATATTGCCCGGCCACGGCGCCTGCAGCAGGTAGGCCGCGTCCTGCGCGCTCAGATCCGGGGCGGGACAGCCGTATTCCTCGGCGTAATCCGTGGCATAGCTCTTGAACAGCGCGAGGATATCCTCGCCGCGTGTCCTGAGCGGCGGCAGGGTCAGCTTCATCGCGGCCAGACGGTAGTACAGGTCCGGTCGCAGCACGTCTTCCAGCGTGCGGCCGGGCTTGTGATCGTTGCAGATGGCGACGATCCGGGTATGCGGCGGCGCTGGCTGATCGTTGATGAAGGTCAGAAGCCGCCCCTGCAGGACCGGACTCATCGCCTCGATATCTTCCAGGCACAGCGTGCCGCCGCGCGCTTCCTCGACCAGCGGCAGGCCGCCCGATTCCACCGGGCCGAACAGCTTGGCTGACAGCGCCTCGTCCTCGATCCCCGCGCAGGAGACGCTGACGAACTTGCGCCCGGCGCGCGGACCCACGGCATGAAGCGCATGCGCCACCAGCGTCTTGCCGGTGCCCGTCTCGCCGTCGATCAGCACATGGCCGTCGGCCTGCCCGTAATCGAGGATATCCTCGCGCAGGCGCACCATCTCGTTCGAGCCGCCGACCAGCCGGTGCATGATCGCTCCGCCATCGGCCAGTTCGTGACGCAGGGCCCGGCTTTCCAGCGCCATCGCGCGCGCCTTCAGCGCGGCGCGGGCCAGATCGGCCATCCGTTCGGGGTCAAACGGTTTCTCAAGGAAATCATAGGCCCCGAGGCGCATCGCCTCGACCGCCATCGGCACATCGCCATGACCGGTGATCAGGATCACGGGGAGCGAGGCGTCCATGCCCATCAGCCGCTTGAGCAGCGCCATCCCGTCCATGCCGGGCATGCGGATGTCGGTGACGACGATGCCGGGGAAATCCGCGCCGATCTGGGCCAGCGCCTCTTCCGCGCCGGCATAGGTTTCGGGCTCGAACCCCGACAGCGACAGCCACTGGCTGATCGACGCGCGCATGTCCTGCTCGTCGTCGATCACGATCACCCGCGTCGGGGTGCGGGGGGCTGCGCTCGTGGACTTTTCAGCCGGTTCAGCGGTGTTGCCTGCATTCATGCAGCGATCTCCTGATCCATTCCGTCTTCAATATAAGCCCAAAACCTCGCAGGCCCAATGCCGCAGCCGTCCCTACACAGAGGAGTGTCCGACCGCGTCCTGTCCTGCCTCGGCCAGAACCGGCAAGGCGATCTCGAACGCGGCGCCGCCTTCGGGCAGATTGCGCGCGGTCAGACGCCCGCCGTGATCCGCGACGATGCCCGACGAAATCGCCAGCCCCAGCCCGACGCCGTCGCCCGCGCCCTTGGTGGTGTGGAAGGGCTCGAAAATCTTGTCGATGTCGCGGATGCCGGTGCCGTTATCCTTGATCGTCAGCGTCACAGTATCGCCCTGTGTCAGGATCAGGTCGATCTGCGGCGCATTGACATTCTGCGTGGCATCGACCGCGTTGCGCATCAGGTTGATGAGCACCTGTTCGATGCGAAGCCGGTCGCCCATCACTCGCACCGGATCCTTGGGCAGCGTTCGCACGACCAGCACCCGCCGCTCGCGCAGGCGCGGTTCCATCATCGTCAGCGCCTCGGTCACGCAATCGCGGATGTCGATCGCGGCAAAGGCATCGCCGCCCTTGCGCGCGAAGCTCTTCAACTGCCGGGTGATCGCGCCCATCCGGTCGATCAGGTCGTCGATGCGCTGGAAACTGACCATCGCCTCTTCGGTGCGCCGCCGCGTCATCAGCAGCCGGGCTCCCGCCAAGTAGGTCTTCATCGCCGCCAGCGGCTGGTTCAGCTCGTGGCTGACGGCGGCCGACATTTCACCCAGCACCGCCAGTTTCGACGATTGCGCCAGCGTCTGTTCGGCCACGGTCAGCTCTTTCTGCACCTTCTCGCGCGCGGCGATCTCGCGCTGAAGGCGCAGGTTGAGTTGCCGCAGTTCGACCGATTCCTGCTCGAACAGCGCGGATTGCGAATAGGCCCGCCGCGAGAACAGGTAGAACACCATCGCCAGCAGCAGCGCGAAGCCCATGATGATCAGCGCCAGAACGCCGTTCACTTTCTCGCGCACGCCGTCATAGGTGGTGTAGCTGATCAGCCGCCAGCCGCGATGCTGTACCCGGGTTTCGGACCGCAAAACGGCCTCGTTGGACAGGAAGGCATCGGGCCCCCGCCCCGCCAGGTCGGCGGTATAGCGCAGCGCCCATTCGATGGCGGTCGGTGCGTCGCGCATTGCCAGCGCCTCGGCCTCGGTCCGGCCCCGCCAGCGCGGTTCGGTGGCCAGAACGATGCGGCCTTCGCTGTCGAGCACCGCCACCGCGTCCGAAAACCCCGACCACGAGCGTTCGAACTGTGCCAGATCGACCTCGACGGTGACGACGCCCAGAACCTGACTGCCCGAGCGGATCGCGCGGGCATAGGCAAAGCCGTAGCCCCCCGAATCGCGCTGGCGCACGTTGAAGATCGTGTCATTGGCGCGCCGGGCCTCGATGAACAGCGCCTCGCTGCCACGCACGCTGCCCAGCCGGTTGCGGTCTGTCGCCGCGACGACCCGGCCCGATGTGTCCAGAAGCTCGATAGACGCCGCGCCGACCTCGCTTTGCAGCCCGATCAGCAATTGCGAGATCGAGGCATAATTGGAATTCTGCAACGCTTCGCGCAGCACCGGGTCACGCGCGAGAAGAATCGGCACGATCTGCGTGCGCTGCAATTCGGCTTCGATATTCCCGGCATACAGCACCAGCCGCAGCTCGGCGCGGGTGCGGGTATCGACGGTGAAGCTTTCGCTCAGCCAGTCGTCCATCACCCAGACCACCGCCACCGCGACGGCCAGCAAGGCGCCGATCAGCGCCTTGCCCCAGGCGGGCATCCCCGTCCTCAGGACCGATACGGGTTGCGATTGCGACGGGTCGGTGCTCATGCGCACAACTTACGCAAGCGCCGCGAGCGGCTCAAGCGACACCGCCTGCCCCGCGCCTCAGGTAAGCGCCAAGGCGCCCATGAGACCGTCGAACAGCGCCCGGCCATCGGTGCCGCCATGCTGCGCGCTGACCGCGCGCTCGGGATGCGGCATCATGCCCAGCACCCGGCGATTGGCCGACAGGATGCCGGCGATGTCATTGCGCGAGCCGTTGGGGTTGCTCACATAGCGGAACGCCACGCGTCCCTCGCCTTCCAGCGTGGCCAGCGTGTCTTCGTCGGCCTGGTAATTGCCGTCGTGATGGGCGATCGGGATGATCGGCTCGGCGCCCGCCTGATAGGCCGAGGTAAAGGCGCTGTCGGTGCTTTCGACCCGCAGCGCGACCGGCTTGCAGACGAATTTCAGCCCCGCATTGCGCATCAGCACGCCCGGCAGAAGCCCGGTTTCGCACAGGACCTGAAAGCCGTTGCACACGCCCAGAACATAGCCGCCACGCTCGGCATGGGCGATCACGGCCTTGGCGATGGGCGAGCGCGCGGCGATGGCCCCGCAGCGCAGGTAATCGCCGAAGCTGAACCCGCCCGGCACGCCCACGACATCGGTGCCCTCGGGCAGCGTCGCATCCTTGTGCCACACGCGCGTCACCTCTGCCCCGGCCGCTTCGAAGGCCACGGCAAGGTCACGGTCGCAATTGGAACCCGGGAAGGTGATCACGGCGGCTTTCATGCGCGGCTCCGATACTGTCAGGCGGGACTGGATGCGCCCCCAATACTGCGATGCGGCAGGCAAAGAAAGGGGGGAATCGGCGCCCGGTCCGCGCGCTTTTCGCGAAAATACGCCTAAGGTGGCATTTCATGCGCCGCGCCCGCGTGCTTTGATGCGCCCATCCAAGGGAGGGATACATGACCAAGGTTACACTGACCGTGAACGGCCGGTCCATGTCGGGACAGGCCGAGGGACGCACGCTTCTGTCGTCGTTCCTGCGCGAGGAACTGGGTCTGACCGGTACCCATGTCGGCTGCGATACCAGCCAGTGCGGCGCCTGCGTCGTGCATATGGACGGACAGGCGGTGAAAAGCTGCACGGTGCTGGCGCAGGATGTCGACGGGGCCAGCGTCACCACGATCGAAGGCATGGCCAATGCCGACGGGTCGCTGGGCACGATCCAGCAGGCATTCCAGGACCATCACGGCCTGCAATGCGGCTTCTGCACGCCGGGCATGGTGATGGCCTCGGCGGCGCTTCTGGCCGAGAATCCCAAGCCGACCGAGGCCGAGGTGCGCCACTACCTCGAAGGCAATATCTGCCGCTGCACGGGCTACCACAACATCGTCAAGGCGGTGATGGCGGCGTCGGGTCAGGATGCAGGCGGGGCCGTCGCCGCCGAATGAGGACGGCTGCCGGCGGTCCGCCCGCCGCAGCGCAGGACTTGTAGGGTGCGTGATGTCACGCACCGTCACCGACATCAGGGAGGGATTCCATGCCCAAGGACGGCGGAATCGGCGCCAGCACGAAGCGGCGCGAAGACGTTCGTTTCCTCACCGGGAACGGACGCTATACCGACGACATCAATCTGCGCGGACAGGCCCATGCCTATTTCCTGCGCTCACAGGTTGCCCACGGCAAGATCAACGGCATCGACACCGCGGCCGCCGAAGCCATGGACGGCGTGATCCGCGTCTTCACCGCGAAAGATTTCGAGGGCGTGGGCGGCATGCCCTGCGGCTGGCAAATCACCGACAAACACGGCCAGCCGATGCAGGAGCCCAAGCACCCGATCCTGGCCGAGGGCAAGGTGCGCCATGTCGGCGATCCCGTCGCCGTGGTCATCGCCGAGACGCTGGAACAGGCGCGTGACGCCGCCGAGGCGATCGAGCTCGATATCGAGGACCTGCCCGCGGTCGTCGACATGAAGGCCGCGCTGGCCGAGGGCGCGCCCAAGGTGCATGACGACCTGACGTCCAACCTGTGCTACGACTGGGGCTTCGTCGAGGAAAACAAGGCCGCCGTCGAGGACGCCTTCGCCAAGGCCGCCCATGTCACCACGCTGGAACTGGTCAACCAGCGGCTCGTCGCCAACCCGATGGAGCCGCGCGTGGCGGTGGGCGATTACGATCCCTGGAACGACAATTCCACGCTTTATACCACCTCGCAGAACCCGCATGTGATCCGCCTTCTGATGGGCGCCTTCGTGCTGGGCATTCCCGAGCACAAGCTGCGCGTCGTCGCGCCCGATGTGGGCGGCGGTTTCGGCACCAAGATCTTCCACTATGCCGAGGAAGCCTTCTGCACCTTTGCCGCGCGTCAGCTGAAGCGCCCGGTGAAATGGACCTCGTCGCGGTCGGAAGCCTTCATCTCGGATGCGCATGGCCGCGACCACGTGACGAAGATCCAGTTGGCGCTCGATGACGCGAACAACTTCACCGCGATCCGCACCGAGACCTACGCCAATATGGGCGCCTATCTGTCGACCTTCGCGCCCTCGGTCCCGACCTGGCTGCACGGCACGCTGATGGCCGGCAATTACCGTACGCCGCTTATCTATGTGAACGTGAAGGCCGTGTTTACCAACACCGTGCCGGTCGATGCCTATCGCGGCGCCGGCCGCCCCGAGGCCACGTTCCAGCTGGAACGGGTCATCGACAAGGCCGCGCGCGAGCTGGGCGTCGATCCGGTCGAGCTGCGGCGTCAGAACTTCATCAAGGCCGATCAATTCCCCTATGCCACCCCCGTGGCGGTCGAATACGATACCGGGAATTACGACGCGACGATGGACAAGATGCTCGAGATCTCGGATTACGCGGGCTTCGCCGCCCGGGCCGAGGAATCGAAGAAACGCGGCAAGCTGCGCGGCTTCGGCATCGCCCATTACATCGAGGCCTGCGGCATCGCGCCGTCGAACCTCGTCGGACAACTGGGCGCCCGCGCCGGTCTTTACGAATCCGCCACAGTGCGGGTCAACGCAACCGGCTCGATCAGCATCTATACCGGCTCGCATTCGCACGGTCAGGGGCACGAGACCACCTTCGCGCAGGTCGTGGCCGAGATGATCGGCATCGATGCGGGCCAGGTCGAGATCAACCACGGCGACACCGCCAACACGCCGATGGGCATGGGCACCTATGGCTCGCGCTCGCTGGCGGTGGGCGGCTCGGCTTTGGTCAAGGCCACCAACAAGGTGATCAACAAGGCCAAGAAGATCGCGGCTCACCTGCTTGAAGCCTCGGAAGCGGATATTGAGCTGGCCGACGGCAAGTTCACCGTCGCGGGCACCGACAAGTCGGTGGACTGGGCGGGCGTCACGCTGGCGGCCTATGTACCGCATAACTACCCGCTCGAATCCATGGAGCCGGGGCTGGAAGAGACGGCCTTCTACGATCCGTCCAACTTCACCTATCCCTCGGGCGCCTATGGCTGCGAGGTCGAGGTCGACCCCGAGACCGGCGAGGTCGAGATCCTCGCCTTCACCGCGGCCGACGATTTCGGCAATGTGGTGAACCCGATGATCGTCGAAGGCCAGGTCCATGGCGGGATCGCGCAGGGGATCGGTCAGGCGCTTCTGGAACGCTGTGTCTATGACGAGGACGGGCAGCTCGTCTCGGGCTCGTACATGGATTACGCCATGCCGCGCGCGGACGATCTGCCGAACTACACGGTCGATCATTCCTGCGTAACCCCCTGCACCCACAACCCGCTGGGCGTGAAGGGCTGCGGCGAGGCCGGGGCCATCGGCAGCCCGCCCGCCGTCATCAACGCGGTCATCGACGCGCTTCAGCGCGGCGGCCATTCCCACGTCACCCATATCGACATGCCCGCTTCGCCCTCGCGCGTCTGGGCGGCGATGAACGCCCAGTAAAAGGAGGTCCGGATGTATAATTTCGACTTCGTCAAACCCGCCTCGGTCGAAGACGCGGTCGCCGCGCTCGGCGGCGACGAGGCGCAGCCGCTCTCGGGCGGCATGACCCTGCTGCCCTCGATGAAACAGCGCCTGAACGCGCCCGCGACGCTGGTTTCGCTGACCGGGATCGACGCGCTGAAAGGCGTCTGCCGCGACGGCGACATGCTGGTCATCGGCGCGGCCACGCCGCATGCGGTCGTGGCGCGGGACGCCGCCGCCGATTACCCGGCGCTGGCGGAACTGGCCGGCCAGATCGGCGACCCGATGGTGCGCAACCGCGGCACGATCGGCGGCTCGCTGGCCAATAACGATCCCTCGGCCTGCTATCCCTCGGCGGCGCTGGCCTCGGGCGCGACCATCGTCACCGATAAGCGCGAGATCGCGGCGGACGACTTCTTCCAGGGGATGTTCGCCACCGCGCTCGACGAGGGCGAGATCATCACCTCGGTGCGCTTCCCGATCCCGCAGAAGGCGGCCTATGCGAAATTCGCCCAGCCCGCCTCGCGCTTTGCCCTGACCGGCGCCTTCGTCGCGCAATACGCGAACGGCGTGCGGGTGGCGATCACCGGCGCCTCGGAGAACGGCGTCTTCCGCTGGAGCGAGGCCGAGGCGGCGCTGTCGTCGAACTTCTCGGCCGACGCGCTTGCCGGGCTGGCGGCCTCGGCCGATCAGATGATCGGCGATCTGCACGGCACGCCCGAATACCGCGCGCATCTGGTGGGCGTGATGACCCGCCGCGCGGTCGCCGCCGCGCACTGAACACGGCGCCATCGCGCCTGAAACCAGGAGAGGGGGGCTGTCTGCCCCCCTCTTTGCCTTGCGGCAAATTCACCCCCCGAGGATACTTGCGGCGTAAAGATGCCGCTGACAGGTCCGTGAGCGCGCCTCTTTGTTCTCCAAATATCCCGGGGGGAGACGCGGCGGCGCCAGCCGGCGTGGCGGGGGGCAGAGCCCCCGGCGGCTTGCGGTTGCCAAGCGCGGCGCCGGTCGTTAATCGGGCGGGCGAAAGGATCCCGATCATGCGCGCGCTTTCCACCGACCTTGGCACTGCCCCGCTGATGGTGCTTACCCGCCCGCAGATGGGCGAGAATATCGGCGCCGCCGCGCGGGCGATGCTGAATTTCGGCGTCGAGCACATGCGCCTTGTCGCGCCGCGCGACGGCTGGCCCAATCCCAAGGCGATCGCCATGGCCTCGGGCGCGTCGAGCGTGCTCGACAACGCCGCCGTCTTTCCCGGCGTGGCCGACGCCGTGGCCGATTGCGACTATGTCTATGCCACGACCGCGCGCGGGCGGGGGCTGGTGAAGCCCGTCCTCACCCCCGAGACCGCGATGGCCGAGGCGCGCGCGATGATCGGCGCGGGCAAGCGTGTGGCGGTTCTGTTCGGCCCCGAGCGTGCGGGGCTTGAAAACGACGACATCGCGCAGGCCAACGCGATCATCACCGTGCCGGTCAATCCGGGTTTCTATTCTCTGAACCTTGCGCAATGCGTGTTGCTGACCGCCTATGAATGGATGCGCCAGACCACGCAGGTCGAGGGCGCGCGGCTGGAACTGGCAGGCACCGATCTGGCCACGCAGATCGAGATCGAGAAGCTGGGCGATCATTTCGAAAACCGGCTGGACGAGGCCGGGTTCTTCCATCCGCCCGAGAAGGCGCCGCATATGAAGCGCAACCTGCGCAACATGTGGGGCCGTTGGGGCATGACGCGCTCGGAAGTGCAGACGCTGCACGGCGCGTTGCGGCAATTGGTGCGTCCCAGGGACTGATCTGCGGCGTCGGGTGCTCTTGATACCGCCCCACCCCCGCAATAGCTTGACGCCGCCAGAAAAGGAGTGTGCCGATGGCGAAACGCCCGATCTTCGAGGATGCCACAGCGCCCAAAGCGAGCGCACAGCCTGCCGCGCAGCCCGCGCGGCGCGGCGGGATCGAGGCCCCGTCGGGCGCGCGCCGCGCGATCCGGGTCTGGCTGGGCGTGCTGTTCGTGATGGTCATGGCGATGATCGCCGTGGGTGGCCTGACGCGGCTCACCGATTCCGGGCTGTCGATCACCGAATGGAAGCCCCTGACCGGCGCGCTGCCACCGATGACCGAGGCCGACTGGCAGGCCGAGTTCGACCTCTACCAGCAGATCGACCAGTTCCATCTGCTGAATGCCGACATGACGCTGTCGGAGTTCAAGTCGATCTACTGGTGGGAATGGTCGCACCGGCAGCTCGGCCGCGCGGTGGGCGTGGTCTGGGCGCTGGGGTTCCTGGCCTTCCTGGCCTTGCGCAAGATCCCCGCGGGCTGGACCGGGCGGCTGCTGATCCCCGGCGTGCTGGGCGGCGTTCAGGGCGCGATCGGCTGGTGGATGGTCTCGTCGGGCGTGACGCAGGGCGAAGGTGTGACCAGCGTCGCCAGCTACCGTCTGGCCACGCATCTGGGGCTGGCCTTCGTCATCCTGGGTTTCATCGCATGGTACATGTTCTTGCTGGGCCGGCCCGAGGCGCAGCTTCTGCAGGCCCGCCGCTCGCGCGAGGCGAAGCTGTTCTCGTTGGGAACGGGGCTCATGCATTTCGCCTTCCTGCAGATCATCCTCGGCGCGCTGGTCGCGGGGATCGATGCGGGCCGGGGCTATACCGACTGGCCGCTGATGGGCGGCTCGGTGCTGCCGCCCGCGATGTGGGAGCTCAGCCCCGTCTGGCGCAACCTCTTCGAAAATGACGGCACGGTGCAGTTCATCCACCGCGTCTCGGGCTATCTGCTGTTGGTCTTCGGCGTGATCGCCTGGAACCGGGGCCGGCGCTCGAGCTATGCGCGCACGCGCAATGCCTTCCACTGGGTTCTGGGCGCGCTGGCCGCGCAGATCGTGCTGGGCATCGTCACCGTGATGCACGGGGCGCCGCTGGAGCTGGGCATCGCGCACCAGTTCATGGCCGTCATCCTGTGGGTGCTGATCATCCGCGCCCGCTATCTGGCCCAGTATCCGCTGGGCGGCACCATCCGGGGATAAACCATGACCGCATATGACAACATCGTCGCGCATGAACGCACGAGCTGGGCCCTGTCGCAGGTGATGGGGCGCCTGGGCTGGGATCAGGAAACCATGATGCCGCGCGGCGCCGCCGAGCAGCGGGGCGAGGAAATGGCGGCGATGGAGGAAGTGCTGCACGCGCGGCGCACCGATCCCCGCCTTGGCGAATGGCTGGAAGCGGCCACCGCCCCCGATGCCAAGGGCGAGGCGATCCTGCGCCATGTGCGCCGCTCTTATACCCGCAACACGCGGGTGCCTGCCGCGCTGGCGGCGGAACTCGCCCGCGTGACCTCGGTCGCGCAGGGTGTCTGGGCCGAGGCCCGCGCGCGCGACGACGTGGCGCATTTCCTGCCCACCCTCACGCGGGTGATCGAGCTGCGGCGCGAGGAAGCCTCGGCGCTGGCCGAGAACGGTGCGCTCTATGACGCGCTCTTGAACGATTACGAACCGGGCATCAGCGGCGACGAGATCGCGGCGATCTTCGCGCGGATGCGCACGCGGCTGGTCGCGCTGCGCGAGAAGGTTCTGGGCGCCGCCTATCAGCCTGCGCCGATGAAGGGCGAATTCCCTCGCGAAAGGCAATTGCGGCTGAGCCGGACCCTGGCCGAAGCCTTCGGCTACGATTTCGCGAAGGGGCGGCTCGATCTGGCGGTGCATCCTTTCTCGTCGGGGTCGGGCGCGGATGCGCGCATCACCACGCGGGTGGCCGAGAACGACCCGTTCAACTGCCTGTATTCGACGATCCACGAAGTGGGGCATGCCTGCTACGAGCAGAATATCGACGAAGGCTACCGCTATTCGCCGCTGGGCGAAGGCGTGTCGATGGGCGTGCATGAAAGCCAGAGCCGGATCTACGAGAACCAGCTCGGCCGCTCGCGGGCCTTCACCGGCTGGCTGCATGGCCAGATGCGCCACGAATTCGGCGATCTGGGGCTGGATCCCGAGGGCTTCTTCGGCGCGGTCAACCGCGTGCAGCCGGGCCATATCCGCACCGAGAGCGACGAGGTGCATTACAACCTGCACATCATGATGCGCTTCGACCTGGAACGCGCGCTGATCTCGGGCGACCTGCAGCCCGGCGACCTGGAAGCGGCCTGGAACGACCGGTTCCTGCGGGATTTCGGCGTCGCGGTGGATCGCCCGTCGCACGGGATGCTGCAGGACGTGCACTGGTCGATCGGTCTGTTCGGCTATTTCCCGACCTATGCCCTGGGCAATGTCTATGCGGGCTGCCTGATGAAGGCGTTGCGCAAGGACCTCGTGGGGATCGATACCGCGCTGGCCGAGGGGCGGCCCACGGTCGCGACCGAATGGCTGACCGCGAAGCTGCAGCGTCATGGCGGGCTGCGCGAGCCGCGCGACACGATCACCGAGGCCTGCGGTTTCGAGCCCTCGGAAGCGCCGCTGATGGATTATCTCGAGGCCAAGTTCAGCGACCTGTACCGGCTCTGAAGGGGCGCGGCGCGGGGGCATCGAGCCCCCGCGCCGCGCGGCCGGGCCAAGGGCCCGGCGGGACGCTTGAGGCCGGTATCGCCCGGTCCGGGCGGCTCTCTCGTGGGAGCCGCTTTTTGAGTATTTGAGGCAAAGTGAAAGAGCGCTCAGGCGGCTTGCCCGGCGGCCCAGCCGGAAGACCAGGCCCATTGGAAATTGTAGCCGCCGAGCCAGCCCGTCACATCGACCACCTCGCCCACGAAATAGAGACCGGGCACCCCGCGCGCCTGCATCGTCTTCGCGTCGAGCGCCCGGGTATCGACGCCGCCCAGCGTGACTTCGGCGGTGCGCCAGCCCTCGGTCCCGTTGGGGACGAGCTGCCAGCGATGCACGGCGTCGCCGAGCTTTTGCAGCGCCGCTTTCGACTGCGTGGCGAGCTTGCCCGACAGCCCCGCGCGCTCGGTCACCGACCGCGCAAGTTTCTCGGGCAGGTCGAGTGCATTGGCGAGCTCGCGTGCGCCCTTTTCGGAGCGGGCCGCCTGCGCCTCTTGCGCGAGATCGCGACCGGCCGCGAGGTCGACCTCGATCGCCTGTCCTTCGCGCCAATAGCTGGAGATCTGCAGGATCGACGGCCCCGACAGCCCGCGATGGGTGAAGAGGAGCCCCTCGTCGAAGGCGATCTTCGCGTCCTTCAGCCCCACCCGCGCCTGCACGCTCACCCCTGCCAGCGCCTGCATCGCGTCGCGCTGCTGGTCCGAGAAGGTGAGCGGGACAAGGGCCGGACGCGGCTCGATCACGTCGAGACCGAAGGCGCGCGCGATATCGTAGCCCAGCCCGGTCGCGCCCATCTTCGGGATCGACTTGCCGCCCGTCGCCACCACCACCGAACGCGCGTCGAGCGGGCCGTCGCCGGTATCGACGGTGAAGCCGGGGCGCAGGCCTGAGATCGTCACACCGAGCCGCAGCTCGCCCCCGGCCTCGGCGAGATCGCGCAGGAGCATGTCGACGACCTGCCGCGCCGAGCCGTCGCAAAAGAGCTGGCCCAGCGTTTTCTCGTGCCAGGCGATGCCCGCGCGGTCGATCCGGGCGATGAAATCATGCTGGGTGTAGCGTCGCAGCGCCGAGAGCGCGAAGCGCGGATTCTGGCTGAGGAAGCGTTCGGGCGCGATCTGCAGGTTGGTGAAATTGCACCGCCCGCCGCCCGAGATGCGGATCTTCTCGCCCGGGGCCCTGGCATGGTCGAGCACCAGCACCCGGCGGCCCCGGCGCGCGGCCTCGATCCCTGCCATCAGTCCGGCCGCCCCCGCGCCCAGCACGATCACGTCATGCATCCCCGATCTCCCGTCGTCGCGCCCTGCGCGCAGGAGCCAGCGATAGACGGGGGCGCGGCCGGGATGCAAGCCCGCTTCGTGACACAAGGGTGGAGGGACAACCCCGCGCGAATCGGCAAGCGTCTGGAAAGGCCCGGAAACAGGCGAACGCGGCCCGGAAAGCCGATGCCCGGGCAGGCGCGACACAAACCCAGGGGCCGCCGATCCCTGTGCAGAAAGGGATGCGCGGATTGCATGAGCATCGCCGGAAAGAAGGGGCAATTTTTTCGCCCTCGCCCTCTTGCGGCGGCCGAGTCACCGAGATAAACAGCGCCTCAGTTGGGGCGTGGCCAAGTGGTAAGGCATCGGTTTTTGGTACCGTGTACCGTAGGTTCGAATCCTACCGCCCCAGCCAACTTCCTGAAAAGATGACCGATCCCGGTGACGCGACGATGTCGCGGCGGTGAAGATGCCATGACGCAGCGGTGACAGGGCGGGCCCTCCGCGAAGCGGCCTTGCGCGTGTTTCGCGCAGCAAAATGGCCGGGCGAACCCGGCCTTTTGTGTCATCGAACCGCGTGGTTCAGATCTCGATCTTCTGGAAGCCGTCGCGCAGGGCGTTCGACCAGGCCTGCGACATGGCGCGGAAGCTTTCGTTTTCGGCCTCGATCCGCTCGACACGGCTGAGGCGGCAGGCATCCTTTTCGACCACCGCGAAATCCAGCGGCATGCCCACCGAGAGATTCGAGCGCAGGGTCGAATCCATCGACAGAAGCACCGCCTTGCGCGCGTCGTCGAGCGAGGTGTCGGGCGTCACCACCCGGTCGAGAATCGGCTTGCCGTATTTGTGCTCGCCGATCTGCAGGTAGGGCGTGTCTTCGGTCGCTTCGATGAAATTGCCCTCTGGATAGACGAGGAACATGCGCATGGCACCGCCCCGCCTCTGGCCGGCGACGATCATCGAGGCGGCGGTCGACACTTTCGAGGCCTGCATCTTCGCGTCGATATCCTGGCGCACCGAGGCCAGCGTGTTGCCGACGATCTCGGCCACGTCCAGCATCGTATGCGCCTGCATGATCGAGGGCGTTTCCTCGGTCTCGGGATGCTCGATTCCCTCGCGCAGCTGCGCCAGCGTGGTCTGCGTCACGGACAGGCTGCCCGCCGTGAGGATGACGATGCACCGCTCGCCCGGTTCTTCGAAGGTGAACATCTTGCGGTAGGTGGCGATATTGTCGAGCCCGGCATTCGTCCGGGTATCCGACAGCAAGACCATGCCTGCCTTCAACAGCAATCCCACACAATAGGTCACGTCACTCCGGCCCTCTCAGCCCCGCCGCACCCCGGCCCGGGGCGCGCGACCGTCCGTGCTTACTGTTGCGCCGAGGCGATCGCAACGGCAATCTCCATGCGCTCGGATCCCGGCCCGCGGGCGATGCCGCGAATGGGCGCGGCGGCGGCCGCATCGGCGCCGCAGCCCAGCCGGATATACCGCTCGTCGGGGCAGCAGGCATTGGCCGGATCGAACCCGACCCAGCCCAGCCCCTCGATCCAGATCTCGGCCCAGGCATGCGCAGCCTCGTGGCCCGTGCCGTCCGAATCGGTGAACAGATAGCCCGAGACATAGCGCGCGGGCAGCGCGCGCAACCGGGCGCAGGCGATCAGGGCATGGGCGTGGTCCTGACAGACCCCCTGCCCCTGTTCCAGCGCCTCGGCGGCGGTGGTATGGGCGTCCGTCGCGCCGGGGGTGTAGGCGATCGCCTCGGACACCCGCGCCGAGAGATCATGCGCGAGCGGCAGCGCGGTCTCGCCACTCGCCCCCGCCGCCAGCGCCTTCAGCCCGCTGTCGGGCATGGTGGGCCCCGTCTCGCCCAGCCAGGCGACCGGCGGGATCAGCTCGCGATTGCCGCGCAGGACGCCCGCGCAATCGGTCGTGGTGACAACGCCGGTGACGCGGACCTCGATGCGCTCGACCGGGCCGGTAACGGTCCAGGCCTGCACCTGATCGCCCGCGCCGTCGCGGAAACTGCCACCCATCATCCCGTCCGAAACGGTGACGTTCCAGCGCTCGACGCTCTGGTTCTGGCACTGCGTCGGCAGCAGGCGGTGGCTCTGCACGACGCCGCGCACCGGCTGGTCGTAGACATAGGTTGTGACGTGTTCGACCGTGAGTTTCATCGCACGTCTCCGTTCAGATAGGCCGCGTGGACGCGGCTCCCCAGATCGCCGATTTCGGAAATGAAGCGCATGAGGAATTCGTGCAGCCCCTCGTCGAAGATCGTTTCGGTCGAGGTCTCGAACATCCGCGCCATCATGTTGCGCGCGGCCGCCTGCGCCTCGGTCGGGCGGCGGTAATAGCGGGCCAGCCGGTCGAGATGCAGGTTCAGCGCCTCCACGCAGGGCACCAGCCCGCGCGGCGTCTGCGGGTTCAGGATCAGGAAATGCGCGATCTTGCGCGCGGTGATCTCGCCGCCATAGGCCCAGTGAAAGGCGCGGTGCAGCGACATCGCCCTCAGCAGCGTGCGCCATTGGTAATTGTCCAGCCCTGAGCCCACGAAATCGGCATGCGGCAGCAGCACCCAGTACTTCACATCGAGCAGCCGCGCGGTGCTGTCGGCGCGTTCCAGGTAATAGCCGATATTCAGGAAATCCCAGCCATCGTTGCGCAGATGCGTCGTGTCCATGGCCCCGCGCACCATCGCGCAATGGCGCCGGGTCCAGTCGGTCAGACGGTTGAGCGACTGATCCGAACGCGGCTCGCGCTCTATCTGGCGCATTTCCTGAAACGCGGTGTTCAGCGCGTCCCACATCTGCGTCGTCAGCGCCGTGCGCACGATGCGCCCGTTTTCGCGTGCGGCGGTGATGCAGGATATGACCGATGACGGGTTCTCGCGGTCGAAGAACAGGTGGCTCTCGATGTTGCGCTGCACCGGGTCGCCGTATTTCTTCATGAAGGCGTCATGCGTGCCGTTGGCATGCAGCAGCGCCTCCCATTCGTTGCGGTAGCCCTGCTCGGAATTGGGCAGCATGGCGATGCGCGCGCCCACTTCCAGAAGCCGGGCGGCGGTTTCGGCGCGCTCCATGTAGCGCGCGAGCCAGAACAGGTTGTCGGCGGTTCTACTCAGCATGTCCGTTACTCCGCCAAGACCCAGGTATCCTTGACCCCGCCGCCCTGCGACGAGTTCACCACGAGCGAGCCTTCGCGCAACGCCACGCGGGTCAGCCCGCCGGGGACCAGCTCGATCCGCTCGCCCACAAGGCAATAGGGCCGCAGGTCGACATGTCGCGGCGCCACGCCCTCTTCGACGAAGCTGGGCACCGTGGACAGCGCCAGCGTGGGCTGGGCAATGTAATTGTCGGGATCGGCCTCGATCTTGGCGCGGAAGGCCTCGATCTGTTCCTTGGTGGATTTCGGCCCCACCAGCATCCCGTAACCGCCCGAGCCATGGACTTCCTTCACCACCAGCTCGCCCAGATTCTCCAGCACGTATTTGCACTCGTCGCCCCTGGCACATTGCCACGTCGGCACGTTCTGCAGGATCGGCTCCTCGCCCAGGTAAAAGCGCACCATTTCGGGCACGAAGGTGTAAACCGCCTTGTCGTCGGCCACGCCCGCGCCGGGAGCCGAACAGATCGACACCCCGCCCGAACGATAAACATCCATCAGCCCCGGCACGCCCAGCATGGAATCCGGCCTGAAGCACAACGGGTCCAGAAACGCGTCGTCGATCCGGCGATAGATCACGTCGACCTTGCGCGGACCTTCGGTCGTGCGCATCCAGACGAACTCGCCCTCGACGAACAGGTCCTGCCCCTCGACCAGTTCGACCCCCATCATGTCGGCCAGAAAGCTGTGCTCGTAATAGGCGCTGTTGAAATGCCCGGGCGTCAGGATCACCACGTTGGGTTCGCTGTCGCATTTTTCGGGCGCGACCGAGGCCAGCGTGCGGCGCAGGATCTCAGGATAGGCCTCGACCGGCTGGATGCTGTTCTGGGCAAAGAGTTCGGGGAACATCCGCATCATGATCTCGCGGTTTTCCAGCATGTAGCTGACCCCCGAGGGCGTGCGGCAATTGTCTTCGAGCACGAAGAAATCGTCCGGACCCGTCCGCACAAGGTCGATGCCGACGATATGGCTGTAGACCCCCTTGGGCGGCCGGATCCCCGCCACCGCCTTTTCATAGGCCTCGTTGAGGTAGACAAGCTTCGCCGGAAGACGCCCCGCGCGCACGATCTCGCCCCGGTCGTAGACATCGGCCAGGAACGCGTTGAGCGCCCGCGCCCGCTGCTTGATACCGCGTTCGAGCCGCGACCATTCCTGTCCGCTGAACACGCGCGGGAACATGTCGAAGGGGATCAGCCGGTCGGGATCGCCGCCCTCGCCATAGACCGCGAAGGTGATGCCGATGCGGCGGAACAGGGCTTCGGCCTCGGCCTGTTTAAGATTACGCAGCTCGGCGGGCATCTGGTCGACCCAGCCTTGCAGATGCGCGTAAGGCGCTCTGACCGCGCCGTTTTCCATCATTTCATTGAAATAATTTGTCATGCCACCGTCCCTGTTCACCTTGAGTGTAGTCGATCCGGCGTGCGCGGCAATGGTAAGAGATGATGCGCGTGTTAACGCTCACAGTTCCTTTTCCGCCTGATTTTGCATCACCACGAAAGCCCGGCGCCCGCTTCGCAGGCAACGCCGCCGCCCCCGCGAGGATGGCCGCAGGCGACGAGAAACCGCGCAAGATTGGCGCCCGAGCGAGGCGGGTGGGCATTAACACCCCCTAAAACCTTCGCCCCTATCTTGCGAATCGCGTCCGGCCATGGGCGCGCCATTCAGGGGATCCCGTTATGAAACTGGCCAGTCTCGCCGTGTTCGCCACCTTCACCGCCAGCGCCGGTCTTGCCCAGGATTTCGGGCCCGCGCTTGAAAGCTTCTACAGGTCGGATTTGTCGCAGCTCGGCAGCCAGCCCATGATCCTCGACGCGGTCCGCGCGCAGAATGCCCTGACCGGATCCTATGACGGCGACCGCATCGCGACGCTGGACCGCGCCTGGCAGGCCGAACTGGGCCAGCCCGAAACGCCCACCATCACCCCCGTGCTCGGCAATGCCCTGTCTGACCACCTTCGCAGCGAAGTGGAAGCCTCGCGCGGGACGATCACCGAAATCATCGTCATGGATGCCGTCGGGCTGAATGTCGCCGTCTCCTCGGCCACGTCGGATTACTGGCAGGGCGACGAAGCGAAATACACGGAAACCTATGGCTCCGGTCCGGGTGCCTTGCATCTCAGCGACGTCGAACTCGACGAATCGACCGGCCGCTATCAGGGGCAGATCTCGTTCACGCTGACCGATCCCGAAACCGGCGATCCGATCGGCGCCATCACGGTCGGTGTCGACGCCGAACAATTGATGTGATCGCAACAGGCTAAGGATCCGACGATGCGACTTCTCAAGTCCGTGCCGCGCTTCAACGCGATGAATTTCCGCCTGTCGCTGTTCATCAAGATCTCGGCGGTGCTCGTCGGTGTGACGCTTCTGGTCGAAACCGCCAGTTTCACCATCGCCTATCGCTCGGCCACCGAGCACGGCGTCGAAAACATGCATTACGTCACCGAGTTGCGGCTCGACGATCTGGCGGAAACCATTGCAGCACCCGTCCGGTTCGGCGATACGGCACGGCTGGAAGACCTGATTCAGTCCTTCGCCCAGATCGATTCCGCATCGCTGATCGCGCTCGTTGTCACGGATCCGGGTGGCAACCGGATCGGCAGCTTCGGCGACGCGGCCAGGCTCGACCGCAACCTCGCCGCCGCCGCCGGCGCCGCCCGGGTTGAAGCCGGGGACATGCTTCGCACCGGGCTCGGCGACGGGCGTTTCCTGATGGAAACGCCGATCCACGCCCGGGACGGCGCCGAGCCGGTGGGCAGCATCACCTCGATCTGGACCACCGCGCCGGCGCTTGCGCGCGCGCATGAAGACACACCGCTCAAGCTGGCCCTCGCCGGCGTTATCCTGGTGGTCCTGATCCCGCTGTCGATGCTGCTGATGCGCCAGCTCATCACGCTGCCGATGCGCCGCTTGGCCATGTCGCTCGCGGAAATCGGCCAGGGGCAGTACGACGGCGCGATCCCTGAACTGACCCGCGGCGACGAAATCGGCGATTTCGCCCGCCACATCTCGGACCTGCGCGACCGTCTGCGCATCGCCCATGACGACGAACTGGCGCGCGAAGCCGACCACAAGGAACAGCTGCGCGTCGTGGCAACCCTGCGCGACGGGCTCGCGGCGCTGGCGCGCCGCGACCTGGGCGTCTCTTTCGACAGCCCCTTCAGCAACCGCTACGAAACCCTGCGCGAAGACTTCAACCAGACCGTCACGGCGCTGCGCGACACGATCAATATCGTGATCGATTCGGTCACCCGGATGCGTCAGGGGGCCGAAGACATGACGCGCTCGGCCGACAACCTGTCGAAACGCACCGAAACCCAGGCCGCCACGCTGGAAGAGACGGCCGCCGCGATCCAGCAGATCTCGACCCGCGTCACCGAAACCGCCACCAACGCGCGCGAGGCCGAGCGCATCGCCCGGGGCGCGCAGCAGAAAGCGCAGGTCAGCGAGCCCATCGTGCGCGAGGCGATCGACGCGATGGCGGCGATCCAGCACCGCTCGTCGCAGATCTCGCAGATCATCACGATGATCGACGATATCTCGTTCCAGACCAACCTTCTCGCGCTCAATGCCGGGGTCGAGGCGGCGCGCGCGGGCGAAGCCGGACGCGGCTTCGCGGTCGTCGCCTCCGAAGTGCGCGGCCTTGCGCAACGTTCCTCGGATGCCGCGCGCGAAATCAAGGAGCTGGTCACCGGCAGCGCCGATCAGGTCAATCATGGCGTCGAACTGGTCCGCCGCTCGGGCTCGGCACTGTCCGAATTCGCCGTCCAGGTGGACGAGATCGCCGGTCTGATGACCAGCGTCGCACAGGCGGCCGACGACCAGGCGCACAGCGTGACCGAGATCAACGTGGGCGTGGGCCAGCTTGACACGGTGACGCAACAGAACGCGGCCATGGTGCAACAGACAACGGTGGCCATCCACGAATTGCGCCAGCAATCGCTCGATCTGGCCGAAGTGCTGGCGGATTTCCGCACCGGTGACAATTCTGGCGGCACCCGGGCAGCCGATCTGCAAGACCGTCATGTTGCGTGACACCCGGTCCATGTCCCGGCGGCCCGTACCGGCATCGTCGCGACCCGGCGACTGAGGCCCGTCCTGACAACGCGCGGCCAACGCGCTTTCTACGGACGGCAGCGACAGACCCGCAGCGTTTCGGTAAGCCCACAGCCCTGCCGGTCGGCCCCCTTTCCGTCGATCTGCCCGGGGAATTCGGCCAACGTGTCGCGCCGCCTTCTGCTCCCATGCCGCGTTCCGCACCCGACCGGTCGTCCCGCGCCATGCGAAACGCGGATGAATGCGCCACCGATGGGCCGGCAGTGGCGCCCAAGGTTGACGCGCCCCTTCCACGGGGGCATCAAACCCGGGTACCCGCCTGAGGAGCAGCAGATGGATTTCAAGACCCTGGACGCGATGGAGCTGACCGGCAAGACGGCCCTCGTCCGCGTGGACATCAACGTCCCGTTCGAGAACGGCGCCGTCAGCGATTTCACCCGCATCGACGCTGTCCTGCCGACGATCAACGATATCGTCGCGGCGGGCGGCAAGGCCGTCCTGCTTGCCCATTTCGGCCGCCCCAAGGGGCAGGTCGTGCCCGAGATGTCGCTCGCGCAGGTTCGTCCGGCGCTCGAGGCGCGGCTGGGCAAACCCGTCGCCTTCGCCGCCGATTGCATCGGCAAGCCCGCCAAGGACGCGGTCCTGGCGATGGAGCCGGGCGATGTCCTGCTGCTTGAGAACACGCGCTTCCATGCAGGTGAGGAAAAGAACGATCCGATGATGGCCGCCGCCCTGGCCGCGCTTGGCGACATCTACGTCAACGATGCCTTCTCGGCCGCACACCGCGCGCATGCCTCGACCGAGGGGATCGCCCGGCTTCTTCCGGCCTGCGCCGGACGCCTGATGGAAGCCGAGCTGACCGCGCTGGAAGCCGCGCTCGGCAACCCCGCCCGCCCGGTCGTCGCGGTCGTCGGCGGTGCCAAGGTCTCGACCAAGCTCGACCTCCTGGGCAACCTGATCGAGAAAGTCGACGCGCTCGTCATCGGCGGCGGCATGGCCAATACTTTCCTCGCCGCCCAGGGTCATCCGGTTGGCAAATCGCTCTGCGAACACGACCTGGCCGAGACCGCGCGCGTCATCCTGGACAAGGCAGAGGCCCGCGGTTGCCGGCTGCTCTTGCCCGTCGATCTTGTCGTCGCGCGCGACTTCAGGGCAAACGCGCCCAGCGAGATCGTCACCGAATGCCCCGAGGATGCGATGATCCTCGATGCCGGCCCCGAGAGCGTGTCGCAGATCGCCGCCCTCTTCGGCAATTCGCGTACACTGATCTGGAACGGCCCGCTCGGCGCGTTCGAGATCGAGCCTTTCGACGCCGCGACGAATGCCGCGGCCCGCGAAGCCGCGCGGCTCACCCGGGAGGGGGGCCTGGTTTCGGTGGCGGGGGGCGGCGACACGGTGGCGGCCCTCAACCGCGCCGGCGCCGCCGGCGATTTCACCTATATCTCGACCGCCGGCGGCGCGTTCCTAGAATGGATGGAAGGGAAGACCCTGCCCGGCGTCGCCGCGCTGGAGCCATGATGACAAAACCCGACAAAGATCCCGACAAGCATCGCGACAAGGACCCCGACGATCCCAAGGGGCTGATCCGCGAAGCCTACAAGCTCGACGGCATCAGCGAGGCCGAATGCCGCTCGATTCTTGTCGACTGGGCGCTGAGCCTGCCTCCTGGCGCCGATTACGCGCAGACGGCGGCGCGGTTGGCCAGCCAGGCGCCGCGCGATGCGGACCATCCGATGACCGCGCTGCTGGCTGCGGCCAGCGCGCCCTCGCTCAACAGCCATCGGCGTCGGGGCGGGCGCGCGGCCCGCGTGACGGGGCTTGCCAACTGACCCCTGCACCGCCGCAAGCGGCCCGCCATGGCGGCGGGCCCGTCTATGCCCGGACTGGTCCCGCCGCCGTGGCGGGCTAGCTGTTCCTGCGCCCCGCAACCTCGCCGCCGGATCCCTGCCCGATGCCCCTTGTTTCCGATCGCCCCCGCTTTTCCCGCCTGATGCCGATCCTCGCCGCACTGACCCTGCTGACCTGCTGCGGTCCGCTGGTCGATGAACGCGCCGATAATCGCGAGGCGCAATGGGAGGCCGAATACCCGCCGCTGGGCCGCTTCGTCGAGGTCGAGGGCCACCGCGTCCACCTGATCGAGCGCGGACGCCCGCGCGGCACCGCCCCCGATATCGTGCTGATCCACGGCGCCAACGGCAATGTGCGCGATTTCACCATCGATCTCGTCTCGCGGCTCGAAGCCGATTATCGGGTGATCGCGCTCGACCGGCCGGGGCTGGGCTATTCCGACAGCTGGGGTCCCGCCGACAGCGACCCGCGGCTGCAGGCCCGCGTGCTGCGCGACGCGGCCGAGCAGATCGGCTTGGACCGGCCGATCGTGCTGGGGCATTCCTATGGCGGCGCGGTCGCCACCGCCTGGGCGCTCGAAGCCCCTCAGGACACGGCGGCGCTTGTTCTCCTTGCGGCCGCGCTCGAACCCTGGGACGGCACCCTCAGCTTCTGGTATGACCTGAACCAGACCGCGCTGGGCGCGCCCGTACGCTCGGCCCTGTCGGCCTTCACGCCCGAAGCCGCGATCGAGGCCCCCATCGCCAAGGTCTTCGAGCCTGAGGACCCGCCCGAAGGCTATGCTGAAGCCTTCGGCGCGGTCCTCTCGCTGCGCCGCGCCTCGCAGGCGGCCAATAACCGGCAGATCAACGATCTTCTGTCGTATATCACCGAGATGAGCGAAGATTACGACACGCTGACCCTGCCCATCGAGATGCTCCACGGCGAGGAAGACCAGATCGTCGGCATCGACATCCATGCCCGCCCCTTCGCCGCCCGGGTTCCCAGCGCGCATCTCGTCACCCTGCCCGGCGCGGGCCACATGATCCAGCATACGCGGCTTGACGCGGTGCTTGCGGCCATCGACCGCGCCAGGCGCCGCGCGGGGTATGGCGGCTGACCGGCGCGCGTCAGAAAAGCGCTGAAACCCCGTCCCAGACCAGCTTCACCCCGACCACGACGACCATGGAATAGGTGAAGGGGTAAAAGACCTCGGGTTTCATGCGCTTGATGACCGCCGCCCCTGCCCTGACCGAGATGAAGGCCAGCGGCAACAGGATCAGCGCCGAGACCAGCACGTCGCGCTCGAACAGGCCCAGAGCGGCATAGGGCACGACCTTGACGAGGTTGACGACAGCGAAGAACAGCACCGAGGTGCCGGTATAGAGCTTGGGGTCCAGCCGCTTGGGCAGGACCTGGATCTGGAACAGTGGCCCCCCGGCATGCGCCACGAACGAGGTGAACCCGGCGATCGTCCCCCAGAGCCAGCCCATCGCCGGCACATAGCGCGGCGCGGTGCCGATGAAGCGCCCCAGAAGCGCGCGCGCGGCGAAACCCAGCGCGACGATCCCGACGATCAGCCGCACCGCGGCGTCCGAGGTCACCGCCGCCGCCGCCCAGCCCGCCGCGATACCGACCATGGCCGCGGGCAGCATCACGCGCAGCACCTCGCCGTCGCGCCAGTGTCGCCAGATCCACAGGCTGGCGGCATCCATCATCAAAAGGACCGGCAACAACACTGCCGCGGCCAGAACCGGCGGCATCACCAGCGACATGAGCGGCACGCCCATCAGCGCGAAGGCTCCGCCAAGCCCCCCCTTGGACAGGCCCACAAGCCCCACGGCCAGCAGCGTGACCCAGACCATAGACGGGGACTGGAACACCGTCCAATGCGTGAGAAAATCCATGTCCCGCCCTTCCCGGCCTCAACACGACGAGCGCGACCCTAGTTTACTGAACAGGCGAAGAAAACCCCGCGATCAGGCCGTCCCTGAATGGCGCTGCGCCCGCATCCGCCCCCGGGGGCCAGCCCCCGGACCCCCGGGATATTTGAGGAACAAAGATGAGCAGGGCACAGAACAGCGCAATTTTACGAAAACTCGCGCATCTTTGTTCCCAAAATATCCTCGGGGGTGAGGCCGCAGGCCGAGCGGGGCAGACAGCCCCCCTCTTGCACGGAAACGCCGCGGCTGCGGCAGGGGTCAGCCGCCGGTATGGCTCATGTGGCGGCTGACCTGTCCCGCGACTTTCTGGCGCGAATAGTCGAAATCGTGGCCCTTGGGCTTGCGCGCGATGGCGTCGCGGATCGCCTGTTCCAGCACCGCCGGATCGTCCGAGGCGCGCAGCGGGGCGCGCAGATCGGCCACGTCCTCCTGTCCCAGGCACATGAACAGCTCGCCCGTGCAGGTCAGCCGCACGCGGTTGCAGCTTTCGCAGAAATTATGCGTGAGCGGCGTGATGAATCCGATCTTCTGCCCCGTCTCTTCCAGCCGGACATAGCGCGCGGGGCCGCCGGTGCGCTCGGCAAGGTCGATCAGGGTATAGCGCTCGGCCAGCCGGGCGCGCAGATCCCTGAGTGGCCAGTACTGGTCGAGCCGCGCCTCTTCGGACATGTCGCCCATCGGCATGACCTCGATGAAGGTCAGGTCCAGATCCTCGCGCGCGCACCATTCGGCGATGGTGAACAGCTCGTCCTCGTTGAACCCCTTCAGCGCGACCACGTTGATCTTTACCCGCAGCCCCGCCGCCTGGGCCGCGTCGATCCCCTTGAGCACCTGCGGCAGCCGTCCCCAGCGGGTGATCGCGGCGAACTTGTCGTCATCGAGCGTGTCGAGCGAGACATTGACCCGCCGCACGCCCGCATCGGCGAGCGGCTGCGCGAAGCGCGCCAGCTGCGAGCCGTTGGTGGTCAGCGTCAGTTCCTTGAGCGCGCCTGACGACAGGTGGCGTCCCATCCCTTCGAAAAAGGTCATGATCCCGCGCCGCACCAGCGGCTCGCCGCCGGTGATGCGCAGCTTCTCCACCCCCATGCCGACGAAGGTCGTGCACAGCCGGTCGAGCTCTTCCAGCGTCAGAAGCTCTTTCTTCGGCAGGAAGGTCATGTGCTCGGCCATGCAATAGGTGCAGCGGAAATCGCAGCGGTCGGTCACGGAGACGCGCAGATACTGGATGGCGCGCGCGAAAGGGTCGATGAGCGGGGCGGTCTGGGTCACGTGGGTCTCCTCGGCACCGAAACGTAATCCCCCGCCCCGCGCCCGGCAAGGTCGACGAAGGAATAGGCAGGCCCGTCGGTTTCCACGCGCTGCGCGCTTGCCGCATCAGGGGGGCAGCGCTACCCTTCGCGCATGCGCTTCATGCCCCTCGCCCTTGCCCTGGCCCCGCTGCTTGCCGCCTGTTCCTCGCTGCCCTTCGGCGGCACCGGGGACCGCCCCGATATCCGCGTCACGGAAAGCCCGGACACCGGCGTGATGCGGCCTCAGGGACGACCGGGCGCGGCGGGCGCCGAAACGGGCCTTGCCCCGGGCATGGAGGCGGGCATGGAGGCCGACGGAACCACGCCGGCGGCGCCCGAACCCGGCGCGGACGGGCTTCTCGGCGAGACGCTGGCGGGGATCGGGGCTGCCGGCGGCCCCGGCAACTGGGTCGAGACCGGGCTTGTCACCGCGCGCCGTCCCGGCCGGGTCGAAACCCAGTCGGGCGCCACGCTGGATGTCGAGCTGCGGCCTTCCGGCGCGGCACCCTCGGCCGGCAGCACGATCTCGGTCCCGGCGATGCAGGCGCTGGGTCTGCCGCTGGGCCAGCTCGCCACGCTCAGGGTCTATGCCGAATAAAGCACCCGGTCGGGCGCATAGCGGGCGACCAGAGGGTCGCGCGCGCCCGTCAGGATCTCGGCCGCCAGCGCCTGACCGATCAGCGGCGCCAGCGTCACGCCCGAATGGCTGAGCGCCAGATACAGCCCCGGCAGGGGCAGCGCGCCAAGCGCCGGGCGCCCGTCCCCCGGAACCGGCCGGGCTGCGCGGGTGACGCGCGACAGGGCCAGTGTGACGCCCAGCCGCTCGCCCGCCCGCGCCAGCAGATCGCGCGCCGTGTCCTCGGCGTCACCGCTCCCGTCACCGCCGCCGAAATCCTCGCCCAGAACGATCCGTCCCTCGGCATTCTGGCGCAGATGCATGTCGGGCATCATCACCAGCCCGCGCAGAACCGGCGCGACGGGCTCGGACCAGGCCAGATGCCCCACGGGCGCGCTCATCTCCAGCCCCAGACCCAGAGGCTCCAGCAGCGATGCGCTTGCGGTTCCGGCCGCGATCACCGCCGCGTCGAAGCGGGCCGTGCCGTCCACGGTGCGCAGGGAGACCCCGCCTGTCCCGGGCTCGAGCGCCTCGACCCGCAGCCGCTCGACCGCCCCGGCCATGAGGCGCGCCGCCGCCTGCGGCTCGACCTGCGCCTCGCCGGGGGCGTGGAAGGCCAGCTCGGGCAAGGCGCGCAGCCCCGGTTCGACCGCGGCGGCTGCCGCGCGGTCGACGATGCGCCCGTAATCGCCCGTCTCCTGCTCGAGCGCGCGCAAGTCGGCCTCGGGCAAATCCCATAGCAGCCCGCCGCAGCGTCGGTAGCCCGCGCCCGGGAACGCCGCCCCCAGAGCGGGCCACAGGTCCATCGACGCAAGCCGCAGCGCCCGGTACGCGGGATCGTTGCCCCAGCTTGCATTGATCCAGCCGAAAGAGCCGGGCGTCGCCTGCCCCTCGCCTGCATCATAGAGCGTGACCGAGGCCCCGCCCTCGCGCAGGTACAGCCCCACGGAAGCGCCCAGAATTCCCGCACCGATCACGGCTACCCGCATTGTCCATCCTCCGATTCCCGGGCCGATGGCCGCCCGGAGCCTGAGCGAGACTTGCACGGCTGGGCGCCGGGGTCTATCAGGCCGCAACCCCGCCCGAATTGAAGGATTCCCCATGATCCCCCGCTATGCCCGCCCCGAAATGGTCGCCATCTGGTCGCCCGAGACCAAGTTCAGGATCTGGTTCGAGATCGAGGCCCATGCCTGCGACGCGCAGGCCGCCCTTGGGGTGATCCCGAAAGAGAATGCCGAGGCGGTGTGGAAAGCCAAGGACGTGGACTTCGACGTGGCCCGCATCGACGAGATCGAGGCCGTCACCAAGCATGACGTCATCGCCTTCCTGACGCATCTGGCCGAGCATGTGGGTTCCGAAGAGGCGCGCTTCGTCCATCAGGGCATGACCTCGTCGGATGTTCTGGACACCTGCCTGAACGTGCAGCTGGTGGGTGCCGCCGACATCCTGGAAGCGGATATCCTGAAAGTGCTCGCCGCGCTGAAGAAACGCGCCGAAGAACACAAGTATACCGTGCGCGTCGGCCGCTCGCACGGGATCCATGCCGAACCCACGACGATGGGCCTGACCTTCGCGCGGTTCTATGCCGAATTCGACCGCAACCTCGCCCGCCTGCGGGCGGCGCGCGAGGAAATCGCCACCGGCGCGATTTCGGGCGCGGTCGGTACGTTCGCCAATATCGACCCGGCGGTCGAAGAGCATGTCTGCGCCAAGTTGGGCCTGAAGCCCGAGCCGATCTCGACCCAGGTGATCCCGCGCGACCGTCACGCGATGTTCTTCGCCACGCTGGGCGTCATCGCCTCGTCGATCGAGAACGTCGCGATCGAGATCCGCCACATGCAGCGCACCGAGGTGCTGGAAGGCGCGGAGTTCTTCTCGATGGGCCAAAAGGGCTCGTCGGCGATGCCGCACAAGAAGAACCCGGTGCTGACCGAGAACCTGACGGGCCTCGCCCGCTTGGTTCGCATGACGGTGATCCCGGCGATGGAGAACGTGGCGCTCTGGCACGAGCGCGACATTTCGCATTCCTCGGTCGAGCGCGGCATCGGCCCCGACGCGACCGTGACGCTGGATTTCGCGCTGAACCGGCTGGCGGGCGTGGTCGACAAGATGATCATCTATCCGCAGAACATGCTGGACAACATGAACAAGTTCCCCGGTCTGGTCATGTCGCAGCGCGTGCTGCTGGCGCTGACGCAGGCGGGCGTGTCGCGCGAGGATGCCTATGTCATGGTCCAGCGCAACGCGCTGAAAGTCTGGGAAGACCGGGTGGATTTTCAGGAGCAGCTGCTGGCCGACAAGGATGTCGTGGCGGCGCTGGGCGAGGACGGGATCCGCGCGAAATTCGACATGGACTACCACACCAAGCATGTCGACACGATCTTCCGCCGCGTGTTCGGCTGAAGGCGGACCGGGGGCTTTGCCCCCGGACCCCCAGGATATTTGAGGAACAAAGACGGGCGCGGGTTAACTTTGGGTTAACGCGCGCCCGTCCCGTTTCGATTGTGGCGTCGGGCGCGGGTCGGTCACGCCCAGTCGGGTTTGCGTTTCTCGATGAAGGCGGTGATGCCCTCGTTCGTGTCCCGCTCGAGCATGTTCTCGACCATCACGTCGCGGGTGTAGTCATAGGCCTGATCGAGCGGCATCAGCGCCTGTTCATGGAAGGCCCGCTTGCCGATCCGGACCGCGACGCCGAGCTTGCCGGCGACGGTCTGCGCCAGCGCCATCGTCTCGGCTTCGAGCCGGTTGGGCGACGCGATCCGGTTGACCAGCCCGATCTCGCGCGCGCGGGCGGCGGGGATGAATTCGCCCGTGGTCAGCATCTCGAAGGCCTGCTTGCGCGGCACGTTGCGGCTGAGCGCGACCATCGGGGTCGAGCAGAACAGGCCGATATTGACCCCGTTGACCCCGAACCGCGCATCCTCGGCCGCGACCGCCATGTCGCAGGCCGCGACAAGCTGGCAGCCCGCCGCCGTGGCGATGCCGTGGACCTGCGCGATGACCGGCTGCGGCATCCGGGGGATCAGCTGCATCACCGCGCCGCAGCGGGTGAAGAGATCGGCGAAATAGGCCGCCCCGCCATCGGCTGCGGCGCGGCCCGCCTGCATTTCCTTCAGGTCGTGGCCCGCGCAGAAGACCTTGCCGGCGCCCCGGATCACCACGACCTTGACGGTATCATCCCCGGCGATGGCGGTCAGCCGGTCCTTGAGCGCGGCCAGCACCGCGTCGGACAGCGCATTCAGAGCGCCCGGCCGGTTCAGGGTAAGAACCGCAATCCGTTCCGTCACGTCACACGTCACCAAAGCGTCGCTCATCTTGCCCTCCTCGCGGCTTTCGCTGAGCTTAGCGACGGGGAGAGAGGGAGAAAAGCATGACCAACGCGATGGACGCCGCGTCGCTCAACGCCTTCATGATGGCCGAGTTTCCGCAGGTCGCCCGCGATTTCCGCGTCGAGCGCGTGGCGCCGATGGAGGCCGATGTCCGCATGCTGATCGGCGAGAACCACCTGCGGCCCGGCGGAACGGTCAGCGGGCCGTCGATGTTCACGCTGGGCGACCTGGCGATGTATGCCGTACTGCTGGGGATGATCGGGCCGGTGGCGTTGGCCGTGACGACGAATGCCAATATCGACTTCCTGCGCAAGCCCGAGGCCGGGCGCGACCTGATCGGCGCCGCCCGGCTGCTGAAACTGGGCAAGACGCTGGCCGTGGGCGATGTGCTGATCCGCAACGAGGGGTCGGACGACGTGCTGGCCCGCGCCTCGATGACCTACGCGATCCCGCCGCGGCGCTGAGGCCCGCCCCACCGCTAAGACCCGGCGCCGGGGCCCGCCGCGTCAGTCGCGCCGCCGCAATTCGACCTGGGCGCCGTTGCGGCGGATCTCGTAGCGGCCCGCTTTCTCGACCAGTTCCGACAACTTGCCGCAGCCGAAGGAGCGGCTGTCGAAATCGGGATGCGTGGACTGGATCGTCTGGCCGATCAGGCCCAGGGGGAACCATTCGCCCTCGGGGTCGAGCGCCTGCATCGCCGCGTTGATCAACGGCACCGCGTCGCGCGGCTGCGACTTGGTCGAGGGCGTCTCGCGCGGCTCCGCGTCGCGGATCACGTTCTCGACGAAGATGAAGCGCTTGCAGGCCTTGCGGAAGGCTTCGGGCGTCTTTTGCTGACCGATCCCGTAGACATCGAGCCCCTGCTCGCGGATCCGGCTGGCAAGGCGGGTGAAGTCGCTGTCCGAGGAGACCAGCACGAAGCCGTCGAACCGGCCCGAATGCAGAAGGTCCATCGCGTCGATCACCAGCGCGATGTCGGACGAGTTCTTGCCGACGGTATTGGCCGGCTGGTGATGGGGCACGAGCGCGAGCGCGGGCAGTTTCTCTTGCCAGCCCGACATCTGCTGGCGCGAGAAGTCGCCGTAGATGCGGCGCACGGAGGCTTCGCCCAGCGAGGCGATTTCCTCGAAAATCGCGTCGGCCCAGCGGGGCGAGGAATTGTCGGCATCCACGAGGACGGCGAGGATGGGCGTACCGTTGCGGGCCATGTCGGGCCTTTCTGTTGAGCGTGTCGAGGGGGCGTTGCCCCCTCTGGGCCTGCGGCCCATTCACCCCCAGAGTATTTGGGACAAAGTGAAGGGGCAAGGAGAGCGCCGGGTGCGGGTCGATGAGGCCCGACTGAGCCCACCGGTGAGCGCCGGATCAGGGATCGGCGCGGGCGGCGAGGTCGCGGGCGATGGCGAAGGCGCCGCGCAGCTTGTCTTTCTCTTTCGACCAGTCGGCGGGCAGCACGACCTTGTTGTCGCGGATCTTCGCGCCCGGCTGGGCATGCAGGAATTCGACAAGCCCCGAGGGATTGGGGAATTTGTCCTGGTGGAATTGCACCGTCGCGCCTTTGGGTCCGGCATCGAGCCGGGCTATGTGGGCTTTCTTGCACATCGCCTTGATGCGCACCACGACCATGAGCGTGTTCACCTCGCGCGGGAGCGGGCCGAAACGGTCGATGAGTTCGGCGGCGAATCCTTCGAACTCGACCTTGCTGTCGAGCGTGGAGAGGCGGCGATAGAGACCGAGGCGGACATCGAGATCGGTTACGTAATCCTCGGGGATGAGCACCGGCACGCCCAGATTGATCTGCGGGGCCCACTGGCCGTCCGAGAGATCCGCCATCTCGCCCGAGCGCAGCTTGGCGATCGTTTCCTCGAGCATGTTCTGGTAAAGTTCGTAGCCTACCTCGTTGATATGGCCCGATTGTTCCTCGCCCAGAATATTGCCGGCGCCGCGCAGGTCCATGTCCTGGCTGGCGATGTTGAAGCCCGCGCCGAGGCTGTCGATCGAGCCCAGCACTTTCAGCCGGCGCTCGGCCTGCGGGGTGAGTGGCACGCGGGGTTTCGTGGTCAGGTAGCAATAGGCGCGGGTCTTCGAGCGCCCGACGCGGCCGCGGATCTGGTAGAGCTGCGACAGGCCGAACATGTCCGCGCGGTGCACGATCATCGTGTTGGCGCGCGGGATGTCGAGGCCGGATTCGACGATCGTGGTAGCCAGAAGGACGTCGTATTTTCCGTCGTAGAAGGCGTTCATCCGCTCGTCGAGTTCGCCCGCCGCCATCTGGCCATGCGCCACGAGGACCGAGACTTCGGGGACGTGATCGCGCAGGAAATCCTCGATTTCCGGCAGGTCCTTGATCCGGGGGACGACATAGAAGCTCTGCCCGCCGCGATAGCGCTCGCGCAGAAGCGCCTCGCGGATCGTGACCGTGTCGAATTCCGAGACATAGGTGCGGATCGCCAGACGGTCGATGGGCGGGGTCGAGATCAGCGACAGGTCGCGCACGCCGGTGAGCGACAATTGCAGCGTACGCGGGATCGGCGTGGCAGTGAGCGTCAGGACATGGACGTCCGAGCGCATCTCCTTCAGCCGTTCCTTGTGGCTGACGCCGAAATGCTGCTCTTCGTCAATGATCATCAGGCCCAGATTGCGGAACTTGACCTGCTTGGCCAGAAGCGCATGGGTGCCGACGACGATATCGACCGTGCCATCGGTGAGGCCTGCGCGCGTGGCGCTGGAATCCTTGGCCGAAACGAAGCGCGACAATTGTCTGACAACCAGCGGAAAGCCGCGGAAACGTTCGGCAAAATTGTTGTAATGCTGACGCGCGAGAAGGGTCGTGGGGCAGACGATCGCGACCTGCAGGCCCGACATCGCGGCGATGAAGGCCGCGCGCATCGCGACCTCGGTCTTGCCGAAGCCCACATCGCCGACGATCAGCCGGTCCATCGGGCGGCCGCGGTCGAAATCGTCGATGACGTCCTCGATGGCCTTCAGTTGGTCCTCGGTCTCGGCATAGGGGAAGCGGGCGGCGAAGGCTTCCCACATGCCTTCGGGCGGGCTCAGCGCCGGGGCCTTGCGCAGCTCGCGTTCGGCGGCGATGCGGATGAGCTTGTCGGCCATCTCGCGAATGCGCTGTTTCAGCCGCGCCTTCTTGGCCTGCCAGGCGCCGCCGCCCAGCTTGTCGAGCAGCCCTTCCTCGTGGCCGTAACGGCTGAGCAGTTCGATATTCTCGACCGGCAGGAACAGCTTGTCGCCGCCCGCATATTCCAGCGCCAGGCATTCGTGGGGCGCGCCCATCGCGGTGACGGTTTCCAGCCCGTTATAGCGCCCGACACCATGATCGACATGGACGACCAGATCGCCGGGCGACAGGCTTTGCGTCTCGGTCAGGAAGTTTTCGGGGCGACGTTTGCGGGTGGCACGCACCAGGCGCTCGCCCAGCACGTCCTGTTCCGAGATGACGCAGAGGTCAGGCGTGACGAACCCGGCTTCCAGCGGCCAGACGGCAAGCGCGACCTGACCCTTGCCACCCAGCGCCCGGGCGTCGGGGATTTCCGCGACATCGGTCAGCCCGTGTTCGGCGAGAAGGCCCTTCAGGCGCTCGCGCGCGCCTTCCGACCACGAGGCGAGAACAACGCTGCGCGCTTTGCGTTCGGTCTGAACATGATCGCGCAACACCTTGAAGATATTGGTATCCGGTTGCTGGCGCTCAAGCGAGAACGAGCGTCCGGCACGGCCCCCGGCATCCACCACGCCCGGACCCGGCGGCTGTTGCAGCGGCGATAGCTGCACCACGCGGTGCCCGGTCAGGGCCGCATTCCAGCCGGCATCGTCGAGATACAGCAGGTCCGGCGCAGCGGGTTTGTAGACCGTATCGACGCGCGACTTCGTCTTCATCGCCTCGACGCGGTTGTCATACTGGTCGGCGATCGTGTCCCAGCGCGCGGCACGAACGGCGTCGGACTGGTCGTCCAGCATCACCGAGGCTTCGGGCAGGTAGTCGAACACCGTTTCCAGCCGGTCGTGGAAGAAGCCCAGCCAATGCTCCATCCCCTGATGCTTGCGATGGGCGCTGACGGCCTCGTAGAGCGGATCGTCGGAACCCGCGGCGCCGAATTCGATGCGATAGGTCTGGCGGAAGCGGGCGACCGAGGCCTCGTCGAGGATCACCTCGGAGGCGGGCGCCAGTTCCAGACGGTCGAGCTTGCCGGTCGTGCGCTGGGTTGCGGGGTCGAAATTGCGCAGCCCGTCAAGGACGTCGCCGAACAGGTCAAGCCGCACGGGCTCGGCATCGCCCGGGGGGAAAATGTCGATGATGCCGCCCCGGACGGCGAAATCGCCGGGCTCGGTGACGGTCGGGCTGGGCGAATAGCCCATCCGGGCCAGGTATTGGCGCAGCGCCTCTTCATCCACTTGCCCGCCGACATGGGCGGTGAAACTGGCCGCTCCGACGGTGGCGCGCGCGGGCAGTTTCTGCATCGCCGCGTTGAGCGTGGTCAGCAGGACGAAATTTCCTGGCACCCCCTGCGCCAGCGCGGCGAGCGAGGCCATGCGGCGGGCGAGGATCTCGGGATTGGGCGACACGCGGTCATAAGGCAGGCAGTCCCAGGCGGGCAGCGTGAGGACGACCAGATCGGGCGCGAAGAAGGACAGCGCGGTGCGCATCGCCTCGAGCCGCTTGTCGTCGCGCGCGACATGGATCACCGGCGCGCTGCGCTTCGCCATCTCGCGCCGCAGCAATTCGGCGTCGAAGCCTTCGGGCGCCCCGCCCAGGAGGATGCGATCAGCGGTCATGGTGTCTTCATCCGTTCCTGCGTCGCCGTCGTCAGCCGCCCAGCGTGCTGACCGAAAGGTTGTGCCACATGCCCCACATCGTCGTGACCAGGATGGCGGCAAGGCCGACGGCCTGGATAACGACACGGTACCAGAAGATGGCGCGCACCAAGGGTTCATCAACCAGCGCGCCCGTGGCGACCCGCAGCGACAATCTGAGACTCAGCCAGCCCGCCAGCGACAGGGGCGCGAGCAGAAGGAACGACGCCTGCGCCAGTTCGAATCCGTGCCGAAAGCCCAGAAGGGCGAGCGACGTCAGCACCGCCATCCAGAAGCCCACCAGCCACACGCCCGAGGCGCGCAGGATCCCCAGCCGTCGGCGGGCCTGTATCGCGGCGAGGGTGTTGAGGTCGCGCATTGCCTCGCCGCCCTGCCGGCGCGCGCGCTGGACCATGTCGAAGGGCACGCCCATGACGAAATGGGTGACGTTCGACCACGCCACCGCAAGCACCAGCCAGAACCACAGGTTCGAAAACGACCTGACGTCGATGGTGGAGAAAAGCGAGTCCGTCAGATTCACTGCAGGGTCCCAGGTTGCGCCCCCCTGACTAATCGCCTTTCGCGCCGGGGCCAAGACGCGATCGGTCCGAGGCTTGAGCTTGGCCCCACAGCGTGGCAATACGCCCTCAGATAGGGAGAAATCCATGCCCCCGCACAGCCCCGCCCCCTTCCCCGCCGCCCGTCTTCGCCGCCTGCGCCGCACCAGCGCGCTGCGCGATCTCGTGGCGGAGAATGCCGTCAGCGCCGCCGACCTGATCTGGCCCGTCTTCATCCGCGAGGGCGAAAGCGTCGAAGAGCCCATCGGCTCGATGCCCGGCGTGAACCGGCTGTCGCTGGACATGCTGATGCGCAGGGCGACCGAGGCGCACGAGGCGGGCGTGGGGGCGATCTGCCTGTTCCCCTACACCGCCGCCGAACTGCGCACCGAGGATTGCGCCGAGGCGTGGAACCCCGAGAACCTGACGAACCGCGCGATCCGCATGCTCAAGGCCGAGCTGCCCGACATGGCGGTGATGACGGATATCGCGCTCGACCCTTACAACATCAACGGCCATGACGGCTTCGTCGAAGGCGAGGAAATCGTCAACGACCGCACCGTCGAGGCGCTGGTCAGGATGGCGCTCGCGCAATGCGAGGCGGGCGCCGACATCCTGGGCCCGTCCGACATGATGGACGGGCGGATCGGGGCGATCCGCCGTTCCGTCGAAAAGGCGGGCTTCCAGCACGTGGCGATCCTGTCCTATGCGGCGAAATTCGCCAGCGCCTTTTACGGCCCCTTCCGCGACGCGGTGGGCGCCTCGGGGCGGCTGGTGGGTGACAAGAAGACCTACCAGGTGAATCCCGCGAACCGTCTGGAAGCGCTGCGCTGCGTGGCGCGCGATCTGGACGAGGGGGCGGATATGGTGATGGTGAAGCCCGGCCTGCCCTATCTCGATATCTGCCGCGCGGTTAAGGACGAGTTCGGCGTGCCGACCTTCGCCTATCAGGTGTCGGGCGAATACGCGATGCTGGCGGGCGCGATCGAGCGCGGCTGGCTGAGCGAGGCGGTGATGCTGGAAAGCCTGCTGGGCTTCAAGCGCGCGGGCTGCGACGGCGTGCTGACCTATTTCGCGCCGGCCGCCGCGAAAGCCCTGCGCGGCTAAGGTTTTCGACCGGCGGAACGCCCCCGCCTGCAGCGATGCGGGCGTGACACGATTCCCGCTTCGGTGTATAAGATTATCCACAGGTTTTCCGGCGACCGGGGCGCAAGATCCCGGACCGACACAAACGAGGACGAGCATGACCCAAGACACGCGCCTTTCGCGCCCGCTCTCGCGTCGTGGCCTGCTGGTGGGGGGCGCCGCGGCGTCGCTGCTGGCAGCCTGCGGTAACCCGGTTGGCAGCGTCAACGCCGAGCGGCTGGACGCCCGCGTGGACGCGACCCGCGACTATCTGCGCCAGAACCACGAGGAACTGACGCCGCTGTTCCAGAACGCGCAGGGCATCCTGTACATGCCCCTGATGACCGAGGCGGGCTTCATGCTGGGCGGCTCGTTCGGCCAGGGCGCGCTCAGGATCAACGACGCGACGGTGGATTACTACTCGGCCACGCGGGTTTCTGCCGGGCTGCAGATCGGCGCGCAGCAATACGCACATGTGCTGTTCTTCATGACACCGCAGGCACTGGCCGATTTCCGCGCCGGCGAAGGCTGGGCCGGCTCGGCCGACCTGCGCTATGCCACGCCGGAGAATGGCGGCTCGGCGGGGGTGCAGACCACGACGATGTTCTCGCCGGTGATCGCGGTCGTCTTCGGTCAGGCCGGGCTGATCGCGGGCGCCTCGCTCGCGGGCGTGCGCTATCAGCGCATCATTCCCTGACCCGGTACGGCGCGCCGGTTCCACGGCACGCCACAGGCGGAAGCGCGCATGAAAACGGGGGGCCAAGGCCCCCCGTTTTCATTTCTCATCCTTGGTGGGGTCACTCCACCATCGGCATCAGCGCATCGAGCGACTTCTTGGCGTCGCCATAGAACATGCGCGTGTTCTCCTTGTAGAACAGCGGGTTCTCGATGCCCGAATAGCCCGTGCCCTGCCCGCGCTTCGACACGAAGACCTGCTTGGCGCGCCACACTTCCAGCACCGGCATGCCCGCGATGGGCGAGTTGGGATCTTCCTGCGCCGCCGGGTTCACGATGTCGTTCGAGCCGATGACGATCACCACGTCCGTTTCCGGGAAGTCCTCGTTGATCTCGTCCATTTCCAGCACGATGTCGTAGGGAACCTTGGCTTCGGCCAGAAGCACGTTCATGTGCCCCGGCAGACGGCCCGCGACCGGGTGGATCGCGAAACGCACGTTCTTGCCCTTGGCCCGCAGCTTGCGCGTCAGCTCGCTGACGGCTTGCTGCGCCTGCGCCACCGCCATGCCGTAACCCGGCACGATGATGATCGAATCGGCCTCGTTCAGCGCCGAGGCGACGCCGTCGGCGTCGATGGCGATCTGCTCGCCCTCGATCTCCATCGCCGGGCCCGAGCTTCCGCCGAAACCGCCAAGAATGACCGAGACGAACGAGCGGTTCATCGCCTTGCACATGATGTAGGACAGGATCGCGCCCGACGAGCCGACCAGCGCGCCCACCACGATCAGCAGATCGTTGGACAGCGAGAAACCGATCGCCGCCGCCGCCCAGCCGGAATAGCTGTTGAGCATCGACACCACGACCGGCATGTCGGCGCCGCCGATGCCCATGATCAGGTGATAGCCGATGAAGAAGGCCAGCAGCGTCATCAGCATCAGCGTCCAGGTGCCGAAGCCCTGGAAGTACAGGATCAGCAACAGGATCGAGATCAGCGCCGCGCCCGCATTGAGCATGTGACCGCCCGGCAGCTTGGTCGCGGCCGAGTTCACCTTGCCCGACAGCTTGCCATAGGCGATGACCGAGCCGGTGAAGGTCACGGCCCCGATGAAGACGCCGAGGAACACCTCGACCTTCAGGACCGCGATCTCGGCCGCGCTCTTCTCGGCCACCTTGGCGGCGAAGCCGGTCAGCATGTCCAGCGCAGCCGCGTCACCCGCGGCCTGCATCGCCGCGACCCGGACCATTTCGAATTGCGCGTTGAAGCCGATGAAGACCGCCGCCAGACCGACGAGCGAGTGCATCGCCGCCACGAGCTGCGGCATCTCGGTCATCTGCACGCGCTGCGCCACGACCCAGCCGATGGCCCCGCCGATGGCGATCAGGATGAGCGACAGCACCCAGTTGCCCGCGCCGGGGCCCATGAGCGTGGCGACAACCGCCAGCGCCATGCCGACGATGCCGTACCAGACCGCGCGCTTGGCGCTTTCCTGGTTGGACAGGCCGCCCAGCGATTGAATGAACAGAACAGCCGCAACGACGTAAGCGGCGGTGGTGAAACCGTATTCCATGGTTGACCGCTCCCCTTACGACTTCTGGAACATGGCGAGCATGCGCCGGGTGACCATGAAGCCACCGAAAATGTTGATACCGGCCATGAAGACCGACAGCGCGGCAAGGATCATCACCAGCCAGCTGCCCGACCCGATCTGCATCAGCGCACCGAGAATGATGATCGACGAGATTGCGTTGGTGACGGCCATGAGCGGCGTGTGCAGCGAATGCGACACGCTCCAGATCACCTGGAAGCCGACATAGCAGGCCAGCACGAAGACGATGAAATGGGACATGAAGCTGGCGGGCGCAAAGAACCCGGCCAGCAACAGCAGCGCACCGCCCACGCCCAGCAGCGTCACCTGCTGCCGGGTCTGGGCCTTGAACGCGGCCACTTCCTGCGCGCGTTTTTCCTCGGGCGTCAGTTCCTTCGGCTTCTCGCGCTTCTGCGCGGCGATGGCCTGCACCTTGGGCGGCGGCGGCGGGAAGGTGATCTCGCCCGCATGGGCCACGGTCGCGCCGCGGATCACGTCATCTTCCATGTTGTGGTTGATGACACCGTCCTTGCCGGGCGTCAGATCCGTCAGCATGTGGCGGATATTGTTCGAATAAAGCGTCGAGGCCTGCGTGCCCATCCGACTGGGGAAGTCGGTATAGCCGACGATGGTGACGCCGTTCTCGGTGACGATCTTCTCGTCCTTGACGGTCAGGTCGCAATTGCCGCCCTTCTCGGCCGCAAGGTCGACGATGACCGAACCGCGCTTCATCATCCGGACCATGTCCTCGGTCCACAGCTTGGGCGCCGGGCGACCGGGGATCAGGGCGGTGGTGATGACGATATCGACATCGGGCGCCAGTTCGCGGAATTTCTCGAGCTGTTTCTCGCGGAATTCGGGCGACGAGGGCGCGGCATAGCCGCCGGTCGCGGCGCCGTCCTGAGCCTGCTCTTCGAAATCGAGATAGACGAACTCGGCGCCCATCGATTCGATCTGCTCGGCCACTTCGGGACGCACGTCGAAGGCCAGCGTGATCGCGCCCAGGCTGGTCGAGGTGCCGATCGCGGCCAGACCGGCCACGCCCGCACCGACCACCAGCACCTTCGCCGGTGGGACCTTGCCCGCCGCCGTCACCTGCCCGGTGAAGAAGCGGCCGAAATTGTTGCCCGCTTCGATCACCGCGCGGTAGCCGGCGATATTGGCCATCGACGACAGCGCGTCCATCTTCTGCGCGCGGCTGATGCGCGGGACCATGTCCATCGCGACGACGGTGGCGCCCTTTTCCTTGGCCAGTTCCAGCATCTCGGCGTTCTGCGCGGGCCAGAAGAAGGCGATCAGCGTCTGATCGGCGCGCAGGCGGTTCATTTCCTCGGTGGTGGCTTCGCGCACCTTCACGACGACATCCGCCGCCTCGAAGAGCGCCTGAGCCGAGGGCGCGATTTCCACGCCCGCCGCTTCGTAGGCCGCATCCTCGAACCCGGCGGCAGCACCCGCCCCCGTTTCGATGATGCAGCTATGGCCGAGCTTTTGCAGCTGTAGCGCCGAATCCGGCGTCATGGCGACCCGGTTTTCACCCGGGAATATTTCTTTCGGTGCCCCGATCTTCACGTTGGTCCTCCGTTCCAAGGGCCGGGCGAGGCGCCGCCCGATCTATTCGTTCCCGCCGTGGCATAGCGCGCGCAAGATTATTTCACAAGGCGATCTGTGCACGAAGCGGGCCCGCGCAGGGCGGGTGTTCGGAGTGCCGCCTCGGCCAGAGGAATTCAAGCCCGGAGTCTCGCGGCCGGTCGACCCGGGGCTGTTCGTCCCCTTTTCCGCCCGATCCCCGCCCTGTCCCGACGGCGCTTGCGTACTATCTACGCGGCATAAGGCGCGGAGGCGGCATGATCAGGATCCTTTGGAGCATCGCCGGCGGCGTGGCGCTGGCCGTCGGCATCGTGGGCATCGTACTGCCCCTTCTGCCGACGACGCCGCTGCTGCTCCTGGCGGCGTTCTGCTTCGCGCGATCCTCGCCCCGGCTCGAGGCGTGGCTGGTCGAGCATCCCCGCTTCGGCCCGCCGATCCGCGACTGGCGGGCCGAGGGCGCGATCTCGCCGCGCGCCAAGACCATGGCGATGATCGCCATCGGCGCCACGTTCGCGCTGAGCGTCTTCATGCGCCTGCCGTCTCATGTCCTGCTCATTCAGGCAGTCACGCTGGGCGCGGTGACGCTGTTCATCCTGACCCGTCCGGCCCCGAAACCCAGCCTGAACGCCATCAAGCCCCCCGCCGCCAAGCGCTGAGGCCCTCGGCGGCCCGCCCCCTTGCCTTGACATGTCCATGCGTAAATCGTTCGTGGTGGGCACAAAACGGGGATGGGGAGCGAAACCTTGATCGGGGGATATCTGGCTTTTGCGCGCGGCCTGGACCGGCTGACGCTGTGGCTGGCCATGGCGGCGGGCGGAACGCTGGTGCTGATGGTGCTGCTCAATGTCGTGCTGCGCTACGGCTTCGGGACCGGCTCGATCAAGATGCAGGACCTCGCCGCCTATGCCTTTGCCGTGCTGCTGATCCTTGCCGTCCCGCTGTGCCACGCCCGCGCGGGCCATGTCCGGGTCGAGGTGCTCTCCGAGCGCCTGTCGCGCCGCACCATGCATTTGGCCGATGCGCTGGCCTGGGCGCTGTTTCTGGTGCCGGTCTTCGGGCTGATCGTCTGGGCGGGCTGGGGTGAGATCGTCTTTTCGTGGCAGATCGGAGAAGGCAGCACCACGCCCGGCGGGCTGGGCGGCATGTATCTGGTCAAGACGGCGATGCCGCTCGCCGCTGTCCTGATGATCATCCAGGGCCTTGCCGCCGTGCTGAGGGAGCCCGAGGCATGAGCGGCCAGGAATGGATGCTGATCGTCCTGTTCCTTGCCCTGTTCGGCGGGATCCTGTCGGGCATTCCGGCGATGCTGGCGATTTCCGGCGTACCGCTGGTTCTGGCGGTGATTGCCGGGCAGTTCGACCTGTTCAACCTTGCCTTTCTCAGCAATTTCCCCGCGCGTGTGCTGGGGGTGATGACCAACACCCTGCTGATGGCGGTGCCGCTCTTCGTGCTGATGGGCGTGTTTCTGGAACGCGCGCAGCTGGCCGAGCGGATGCTGCGGGTGCTGGCGCGGCTGCTGGGCGGCTCGCCCCTTGGCATGGGGCTGGCCGTGCTGGCCTTCAGCGCCATCATCGCCGCCTCGACCGGCATCATCGGCGCCACGGTGGTGATGCTGGTGCTGATCGCGCTGACGCCGATGCTGGAAGCGGGCGTGCCCAAACGGCAGGCGGCGGGGCTGATCTGCGCCTCGGGCACGCTGGGCCAGATCATCCCGCCCTCGATCCTGCTCGTGCTTCTGGGCGACCAGATCGGCAACACCTATCTCGAGGCACAACAGCGCGCGGGGAACTTCGCGCCCATGCCGGTATCCGTGGCCGACCTGTTCGCGGGCGCGATGGTGCCGGGGCTGGTGCTGGTCGGGCTTTACGCGCTGTGGCTTCTGATCACGCTGCGCCCGGGCCGCGCGCGCCGCGTCAGCGCCGAGCGCGAGCCGGTGTCGATGAGCGAAGTGCTGTTCACCTTCCTGCCGCCGATGCTGCTGATCCTGGCCGTGCTGGGCTCGATCCTGGGTGGCATCGCCACCGCGACCGAGGCCGCGGGCCTTGGCGCCGTCGGCGCCGGGCTGATGGCGGCGTTCTCGCTCAGCCGGTCGCGGCTTGAACGCAGCATCATCGGCATCGCGGGGCTTGCAGCCTTCGTTCTGGTGGCGATCCGCATGAGCCTTGGGCGGGGCGATGCGGGCAGCCTTGCGCAACTGGTCAGCATCGCCGCCGCGCTCTTGCTGGCACTGGGCGTGCTGGTCGCGATCTGGCGGCTTGTCCGGGGGGACATGCTGGGCGGCACGATGGTCGAGACGATCAAGATCTCGGGCATGGTCTTCGGCATCGTCATCGCCGCCTCGATGCTGTCGCTGGTCTTCCGGGGCTTCGGCGGCGAGCACGCGGTGGAGCATCTGATGCGCGAATTCCCCGGCGGGGAAATGGGCGCGCTGCTGGCGGTCATGGTGATCGTGTTCCTGCTGGGTTTCATCCTGGAAGCGGTCGAGATCATCTATATCGTCGTCCCGCTTCTGGGCCCCGCGGTGCTGGCGGGCGACATCTCGCCCGTCTGGTTCGCGGTGCTGATGGCGATGAACCTGCAAACCAGCTTCCTGACGCCGCCCTTCGGCTTTGCGCTTTTTTATTTCCGCTCCGTCGCCCCGCGGGGCATTTCGACGATGGACATCTATCGCGGCGTGGTGCCCTTTGTTCTCATTCAGATCCTGGCCGTGGTGCTGGTCTTCGCCTTTCCGGCGCTCGCCACCTGGCTGCCGACTTTGATGTTCAACTGAGGAGGAGTTTCACAATGAAACGCAGAACTTTCCTGAAAAGCGGCGCGGGCATCGCGGCCGGCGGCGCCGCAGCGGTCGGGCTTGCCGCCCCCGCGCTGGCGCAAGAGCGCATCGAATGGGACATGCCCTCGTCCTTCCCGAAAGCGGCGCCCGGCGTCGGCACCAACTCGACCCGCTTCGCCGAGCTGGTGGAATCGCTGTCGGCAGGCCGGATGGTGATCAATGTCTACGGCGCGGGCGAACTGGTCCCGCCCTTCGCGGTCGAAGACGCGGTGCAGGCGGGCAACGTGCAGATCGGCCACGGCACGCCCTATTACGCCGCGTCGAAAACCGCGTCGGCGCACTGGTTCACCGGCGTGCCCTTCGGCCTGACCGCGAACGAGCATTTCGCCTGGCTGAAATGGGGCGGCGGGCAGGAAATCTGGGACGAGATCTATGCCGAGCGCAATCTCAAGCCCTTCTATTCGGGCAATTCGGGCACGCAGGCGGGCGGCTGGTTCAAGAGCCGCATCGAAAGCCTCGATGACCTGCAGGGCCTCAACATGCGCATCGCCGGTCTTGGCGGCGAGATGATGCGCAAGCTGGGCGTCAACGCCATCCTGATGCCCGCGACCGAGATCTTCCAGTCGTTGCAATCGGGCGCCATCGACGCGGCCGAATGGGTGGGCCCGCTGCTGGACCAGGCCTTTGGCCTGCAGCGGATCACCAATTTCTGCTACACGCCCGCCTATGCCGAACCCGGCGCGGCGCTGCAGGTCGTGGTGAATACCGACGCCTATGCCGGCCTGCCCGACGATCTGAAAGCGATCCTCGAGGCCGCCGCGATGCAATGCTCGATGGAGACGCTGGGCCAGTTCGACTACATGAACGTGGGCGCGATGACCTCGCTTCAGGAGGGCGGCGTCGAGTTCCTCGAATTCCCCGAGGACGTCGTCGCGGCGATGAAGACCGCCTGGGAAGAGGTCAAGGAAGAGCAGCGCGCGGCCAGCGCCGACGCCGCGCGCGTTCTCGACAGCTACGAGCCGTTCCGCGAAGGCACGATCGGCTATTCGAATGCCTTCGTCGGGCGCTACCTCGCCGCGCGCTGAGCGGAAAAGGAAAGGAGGGGGGCTGTCTGCCCCCCTCTTTGGCTTCGCCAAATTCACCCCCCGAGGATATTTGCGGCGTAAAGATGGGCCTCAAGGTCGGGTTAACCCGGGCTGATTGTTCCGGGGCCATCCTGCGGGTTTTCCATCCTGCGGGTTTCTTGGTGGCGCCAAGACGCCGGGCCCCTACACGCCGAGCCCCCGGGTGAACCGATTTTCCAGCAGTCGGAACCCCAGGGCAATCAGCCCCGCGATGATCATGTAGATCACCGCCAGCAGCAGGAGGGGTTCGTAGATGATGAACGTGTCCTGCCGCACCCGGCTGGCGACCGCGTAGATGTCGATCACGGTGATGGTCGCGACCAGGGGCGTGGCTTTCAGCTGCAGCACCGTTTCGCCGCCCAGCGTGGGCAGCGCGCGGGCGATGGCTTGCGGCAGATGGATGCGCCAGAACACCGCGAAGCGCGAGAAGCCGTAGGCGCGGCCCGCTTCGAGCTGTCCATGGGGCACAGATCTGAAAGCGCCGCGCATCACCTCGCCCTCGTAGCCCGCGAAGCTGAAGGACAGAGCCAGGAGCGCATAGGGCCAGGCTTGCCGCAGATAGGGCCAGAGCTCGGATTGCCGGATCCAGGGATATTGCGGAAAGAGCGAGCCCAGGCCGTAATAGATCAGCCAGATCTGCAGCAGCAGCGGCGTGCCCCGGATCACCGTGCAGAACCAGCGCGCCGGCGCGGCCAGCCAGACAGGCCCCGAGGCCTGGGCCAGCCCCAGCGGCACCGCCATGGCCGAGCCGATCAGGATCGACAGGCCCAGCAGCCACAGCGTGCGCCAGAGCCCTTCGAGCCCCAGCCCGGCATAGCGCGGGATCCAGTCCCAGCGCATCGACACGCCCGCCCAGACCGCGAGCGCCAGCGCCAGCGCGATCAGTCCGATGCGGTGAGGTCTGAGCCAGTCCCTCACCGCGCCGGAGACGGAGCCTGTGACGGTTCCCCTCATGCGCGCGCTCCCGCCTGTCCGCGCCGGTAATGCGCCTCGATCCAGCCGAAAATCCGGCCCGAGACAAGGGTCATCAGCAGGTAGATCGCGCCCGCGGCCAGGAAGAAGGTGAAATAGGCCCGCGTCGAGCCCGCCGCCTGGCGGGTTTCCAGCGTCAGTTCGGAGAAGCCGACGATCGCCAGAAGCGCCGTGTCCTTGGTGGCGATGAGCCACAGGTTGGACAGCCCCGGCAGCGCGAGCGGCAGCATCGCCGGAAAGGTCACGCGCCGGAAGGTCTGGCTGCGGGTCATGCCATAGGCGCGCGCCGCTTCCAGCTGTCCCCGTGGCACCGACTGGATCGCGCCGCGCAGCACTTCGGTCGCATAGGCGCCCTGCACCACCCCCAGCACGCCGATCCCGGCGGCCAGTCCCGAAATCTCGACCGGGCGCTGGCCCAGAAGACGCAGGAACTGGTTCAGAAGGTCGGTGCCCGCGTAATACAGGATCAGGATGAGGATCAGCTCGGGCACCGCGCGCACGACGGTGGTATAGACCGACAGCAGGTCACGCGTCACGGGACCGCCGCCCAGCTTGCCGAGCGCGCCGAAAATGCCGATCACCGCGCCCAGCCCGAAGGCCCCCAGCGCGATGATCAGCGAATTGACCGCGCCGCGCAGCAGGTTCGCCCCCCAGCCCGGCGGCTCGAGCGACAGGAGCGTGACCGAGGCTTCAAGCCCCGGCCACAGCGAGTACAACCCGTCGAGCAAGGCTCAGTTGCCGTAGATCGAGGTCTGGAAATACTCCGACGTGATCTCGTCATAGGTGCCGTTTTCGAGGATCGCGGCGATACCGGCGTTGAAGCGTTCGCGCAGGTCGTCCTCGCCCTTGCGCAGACCGACCCCGACGCCCGATCCGAGGATCGCCTCGTCATGGGCGACGGCGCCGACGAGATGGCAGCAGGCGCCGGCCTCGGAATTGAGGAAATCTTCCATCGCGAGGCTGTCGGCCTGCGCGGCGTCGATGCGGCCCGCGGCCAGATCCTGGTTGGCCTCGTCCTGCGTCTGGTAGGTGCGGATCTCGGTCTCGCCCTCGAAATATTGCTGCGCATAGGTCTGGTGGATGGTCGAGACCTGCACGCCCAGGATCAGTCCGGCGAGGCCTTCGGGCGTGGGTTCGATCTCGACGCCGTTCTGGGCGACGATGACGGTGGGCGTGTTGTAATAGGGATCCGAGAAGTCGATCGTCTGCAGCCGGTCCTCGGTGATCGACATCGACGCCATGATCGCATCGATGCGCCCCGAGACCAGCGCGGGAATGATGCCGTCCCAGGCGGTCGGCGTGATCTCGCAGGTCATCTCGGCCGCTTCGCAGACCGCGTTGATGATGTCGATTTCCCAGCCCACCCAGTTGCCGGCGGCGTCGGGCGCGGTGAAGGGCGGATAGGGTTCGGCGGCGATACCCACGCGGACGGTTTCCTGCGCGGTAGCGGCCGAGGCGATCAGCGCGGCGGCGGCGGTGGTGGCGAGGAAGAAGGTTTTCATCGTGGCTCCTGTTGATGCGGCGCTGTTGGTCGCGCCCGTGATGAGTTTGTCCTTGTAGAAGGCCAAAGCCTCCGTAATTATGCAAGCGTATAATTAGCTGCCCCGGTGAGAACATGCCCTTTGGTGCCGAAGATCGCTCGAAACCCCTTGCCCGCGTGATGATGCGCGCACCCGGCCCCGCCATGGCCGCCGCCGATCCGGCAGAATGGCATTACGGCCCGGGCTTCGATCCCCGGCGCGCAGAGGCGCAGCACGCCGACCTTGCGGGCATCGTCGCCGCTTCGGGCGCGAAAATCCACTGGATTCCGTCACAGGATGACGCGATGTCAGATGCGGTCTTCGTGCAGGACCCGTCCTTTGTCACGGCCAAGGGCGCCGTTGTGCTGAACATGGGCAAGGTCCTGCGCCGGGGCGAGCCCGACCTGCATGTCGCCGCCTACGAAGCGCTTGGCGTGCCCGTTCTGGGGCGCCTGACGGGTGACGCGACGGTCGAATCGGGCGATTGCGTCTGGATCGACGCGACGACGCTGGCGATTGGTCGCGGTGCGCGGTCGAACCAGGCGGGCATCGACGCGGTGCGGGCGATCCTGGAACCGCATGGCTATTCCGTCGTGGCCTATGACCTGCCCTACTGGACCGGCCCCGAAGCCTGTCTGCACCTGATGTCGCTGATCTCGCCGCTGGCGCCGAAGATGGCGCTGATCCATGCGCCGCTTCTGCCCTACGCGATGTGGGCCGACCTGAAGGCGCGCGGCTGGACGCTGCTGCACGCGCCGGAAGACGAATTCCTGGCCTCGGGCGGGTTGAGCCTGAACGTGCTGATGCTGAAGCCGCAGGATGTGGTGATGGTCGACGGTTTCCCGAAAACCCGCGCGCTGATGGAAGAGGCGGGCTGCCGCGTTCAGGTTTTCGAAGGCGACGCGCTGTGCATTGCCTGCGAAGGTGGCCCCACCTGCCTGACGCGGCCCGTACTGCGCGCCGATCCGGCATGAGCGCCCGGCGTCCCTTTCAGCGCGTGGGCGAGGAAACCCGGCGCAGCGCGCTGATCGAGGCGACGCTGGATCTCATTGCCGAGGGCGGCCCGCAGGCCGCGACCGTGCGCGCCATCGCGACCCGCGCGGGCGTCACGCCGGGACTGATCCGGCATTACTTCGCCACCAAGGAAGAGCTGGTCGCCGCCGCGCATGAGACGCTGATGACCGGCCTGACCGAGGCCAGCATGGGAAGCGCGGATGCCCTGCCCGACGACCCGGTGGCGCGGCTGTCGGTGTTCATCGGCAATGCCGTGTCGCCGCCGGTGACGGACCCGCGCGCGGTGGCCCTGTGGGCTGCCTCGATGCAGCTGGTGCCGCGCGACGCGGCGATGCGGGCGGTGCATCTGTCCACCTATCTGGGCTTTCGCGACCGGCTGGAAGCGATGATCGCCGACGCGCTGCGCAGCGCCGGACGCGACACCGACGAGAGCAGAAGCCTTGCCATTGCCGGCAACGCGCTGCTCGACGGGCTATGGGTCGAAGCCGGCGCCCTGCCCGACCAGTTTGCCCCGGGCGAGCTGCGATCCATCGCGATCAAGGCTTTCTCGCGGCTTCTCTCACTCGATCTGCCAGAGGTTTGACATGAAATACGCTGCGGTCACCGAACAGCTTGCCGGGCTGGGATCGGACAAATGGGTTCTCAGCGCCGCCGCCTCGGCGCGCCTGCGCGCGGGTGCCAAGGTCATCAACCTGACCATCGGCGAGCCCGATGTGGAGACCCCCGAGGCGCTGATCGAAAGCGCCTGCGCCGCGATGCGGGCCGGTCGCACGGGCTATTCCAACGGGCGGGGCGAGACTGCGCTGCTTGACGCTCTGTCCGCGCGCTACAGCGCCAGGCTGGGCCGCGATATCGGGCATGACCGTTTCCTGTGCCTGCCGGGCACGCAGACCTCGCTTTATCTGGTGTTCCGCAGCCTGTGCGAAGCGGGCTGCGAGGTTCTGGTGGGCGATCCGATGTACGCGACCTATGAGGGGCTGATCCGGTCCTCGGGCGCGGTGCCGGTCCCTGTGGCGCTGGACCCGGAAAACGGCTTCCGGCTGCGGGCCGCCGATGTCGCGGCCAGGATCACGCCGAAAAGCCGGGTGCTCTTTCTCAACACGCCGCACAATCCGACCGGCGCGATCCTGTCGCCCGAGGACCTGTCGGCGCTGGGAGAGCTGGCCGAACAGCACGATCTTTGGATCGTCTCGGACGAGGTGTATGGCGATCTGACGCATGAGGGGCGGCCCTTTACCTCGGCACTGGCCGATCCGGCCTTCGAGCATCGCACCATCGTCACCGCGTCGATCTCCAAGAGCCACGCGGCGCCTGGCTTCCGTTCGGGCTGGGCCTGCGGGCCGGCCGAGTTCACCGCGCGCGCGCTGCCGCTGTCGGAAACCATGCTGTTCGGCTCGCAACCCTTCATCGCCGACATGACCGCGCTGGCGCTGACATCGGAGCCGGTTCTGGCGCAGGGGATGGCGGCGCGGATGGCCCGCCGCGCCCGCATCCTGAAAGAACGTCTGGACGGCGTGGCCGGGCTGAAAGTGCATTGCCCCGAGGCCGGGATGTTCGCCCTGATCGACATCCGCGCCCTGTCGAACGATTCGCAATCCTTCGCGCTGGACCTTCTGGCCGAGACCGACGTCGCGATGATGCCGGGCGCCTCTTTCGGCGCGGCGCTGGAAGGCTGGCTGCGCGTGGCGCTGAATGCGTCCGATGCGGACACCGAGGAGGCTTGCGCCCGCATTGCTGCTTATGCAATGCAGAAGGCAGCATGAAGACTGTCGCACAAACCCTTGTTGACTGGCTGAAAACGGAAGGCGTCGAGGTGATCTTCGGGATCCCCGGCGTCCACACGATCGAATTGTACCGCGCGCTTCCCGGCGCCGGGATCCGCCACGTCACCCCCCGGCACGAAGCCAGCGCCGGTTTCATGGCGGACGGCTATGCCCGCGTATCGGGACATTTCGGCGTCGCGCTGGTCATCACCGGCCCCGGCGTCACCAATGCCCTGACGCCGATGGCGCAGGCCCGCGCGGATTCGGTGCCCGTGCTGGTCATCTCGGGCGTCAATCGCCGCGAGACACTGGGCAAGGGGCTGGGTCATCTGCACGAATTGCCCGATCAGCGCGCCGTGACCCGCGTCGTGGGACCCGCGCTGCATCTGGAAGACCCGCACGCCCTGCCCGGGATGCTGGCCCATGCGGGCCGCGCGTTGACCACCGGGCGGCGCGGTCCGGTCCATGTGGAAATCCCGCTTGACCTGATGAACGTCCCTTCGCCGCCTGCCGTGGCGCTGGCCAAGCCCGGCGCGCCGCAGCCCGATCCGGCCAAGGCCAAGGCCCGGCTGCGCCTGTCGCGCAAGCCTCTGATTCTGGCTGGGGGCGGGTGTCGCGATGCGGGCCCCGAACTGAAGGCGCTGGCCGAGGCGATGGGCGCGCCCGTGGTGCTGACGACCAATGCGCGCGGGCTGATGCATGACCACCCGCTCGCGGTGCCCGCCTCGCCCAGCCTCGATCCGGTGCGCGACCTGATCCGCGACTCGGACCAGCTTTTGGTGGTGGGGTCCGAACTGGGGCCGACCGATTATGACATGTTCGTGAACGGACAGCTTCCGGCTTTGTCGGGAATGATCCGCATCGATATCGACGGCGCACAATTGGCGCGACATTTCTCGGCGCTCACGCTGCAGGCCGATGCGAAGGAAATCCTGCCCAAGCTGCACCCGCTGGCCCCGGCGCCCGATGGCCCCGCCCGCGCCGCTGCCGCGCGCCAGGCCGCTTTCGCGTCGCTGACGCCGGACTACCAGGACGAGGTCCGGCTTCTGTCGGCGCTGCGCGATGCCGTGCCGAACGCGATCTTCGTGGGCGATTCCACGCAGATCGCCTATGCGGGTAACCTTTTCTACAGCCATGACCGCCCGAATGGCTGGTTCAACGCCGCCACCGGTTACGGTGCCCTGGGCTACGGGATCGGTGCCGCCGTGGGCGCTGCACTGGCCGATCCGACAGCGCGCGTCGTGTGCCTGACCGGCGATGGCGGGCTGATGTTCCATCCCGGCGAATTGCGCACCGCGCATGACGAGGATCTGGATGTCACCTTCGTCGTGTTCAACAACGAAGGCTATGGCGAGATCGCGATGGCGATGAAGGATGCCGGCGCCGACGTGATCGGTTGCACCCCCTCCGCCCCCGATATGCGCGCCCTGGCCGAAGCGATGGGGCTGCCCTATGCCCGGGCGACCGACAGCGACCTGCCGCTGATCGTGGCCAGTGGAAAAGGTCCACGACTTGTCGAAGTGAAGCGCAAACCTGTCAGTGAATTCTGAGGATTAGGTGAACCCTAATTGCCTGACGTTAAAATGTCAGGCTTTCATTTCCACCCGGAAAGCAAAGAAAAACGCCTCGCGGAAACTCCGCGAGGCGTTTTCTGTTCCGGTCCTGCGAACGGATCAGCCGGCCGAGGACGACGCGTTCTGTGACGGCTTGTTCTCGGTGAAGATCAGAAGCGGACGCGCGCCCGAAGTCACGGCCTCTTCGTTGACGACGACCTCTTCGACATTCTCCATGCCCGGCAGTTCGAACATCGTGTCGAGCAGGATGTCCTCCATGATCGAGCGCAGGCCGCGCGCCCCGGTCTTGCGGGCGATGGCGCGTTTCGCGATGGCCTTGAGCGCGTCGTCGGTAAAGGTCAGGTCCGCGCCTTCGATCTCGAACAGGCGTTGATACTGCTTCACCAGCGCGTTCTTCGGCTCGCTCAGGATGGTGACAAGCGCATCCTCATCCAGATCGGTCAGCGTGGCGACCACCGGCAGACGGCCGACGAATTCCGGGATCAGGCCGAATTTCAGCAGATCCTCGGGTTCAAGCTGCATCAGCGCCTCGCCCACGGTGCGCTTGGATTCGTCCTTCACATCGGCGCCGAAGCCGATCGCCGTGCCCTTGTTGCGCTGCGCGATGATCCGGTCGAGACCGGCGAAAGCGCCGCCGCAGATGAACAGGATGTTGGTCGTATCCACCTGCAGGAATTCCTGCTGCGGATGCTTGCGCCCGCCCTGCGGCGGAACTGAGGCCACCGTGCCTTCCATCAGCTTCAGCAGGGCCTGCTGCACCCCCTCGCCCGACACGTCGCGGGTGATCGAGGGATTGTCCGACTTGCGCGTGATCTTGTCGACCTCGTCGATATAGACGATGCCGCGCTGCGCGCGCTCGACGTTGTATTCGGACGCCTGCAGCAGCTTCAGGATGATGTTCTCGACATCCTCGCCCACGTAGCCGGCTTCCGTCAGCGTGGTCGCGTCGGCCATGGTGAACGGCACATCCAGAATGCGCGCCAGCGTCTGCGCCAGCAGCGTCTTGCCGCAGCCGGTCGGACCGATCAGCAGGATGTTCGACTTCGACAATTCGATTTCGCCGGCCTTGCCGGCTTTGCCCGAATAGCCAAGACGCTTGTAGTGGTTGTGGACCGCGACCGAGAGCACGCGCTTGGCACGCTCCTGTCCGATCACGTAATCGTCCAGCACCGCGCAGATATCGGCCGGGGTCGGCACGCCGTCCGTGGTCTTGAACCCGGTGCCCTTGGTTTCCTCGCGGATGATATCCATGCACAATTCGACGCATTCATCGCAGATGAAGACGGTCGGACCGGCGATCAGTTTTCGGACCTCGTGCTGGCTCTTGCCGCAAAAGGAACAATACAGCGTATTCTTGCTGTCATTACCGGAGGAATGAGCCATTCGACACCTCGTGCTCGTCATCGGTTGCGGCCTTCTGACGGGCCTTTACGTCAAAACTAGGCCAGTGGGCGGGCGGGGACAATGCCAAATTGCCGTCCCGCCCGCGGCCGATCATCACGACCCTACGATCAGGCCTGCGATCACGACTTCTCGGCCGGCGCTTCGCGCGACTCGAGGATTTCGTCGATCAGACCCCAGTCCTTGGCCTCTTCGGGGGTCATGAAGTTGTCGCGCTCAAGCGCGTCTTCGACCTTCTTGTAGGTATTGCCGGTATGTTTGACGTAGATCTCGTTCAGGCGGCGCTTCAGCCGTTCGGTGTTGCGGGCGTGGATCAGGATATCCGTCGCCTGCCCCTGGTAACCGCCCGAGGGCTGGTGCACCATCACCGAGCTGTTGGGCAGCGAGAAGCGCATGCCCTTTTCGCCGGCGGTCAGCAACAGCGAGCCCATCGAAGCTGCCTGCCCCACGACCAGCGTGGACACCTTCGGCTTGATGTACTGCATCGTGTCGTAGATCGACAGGCCCGAGGTCACCACGCCACCCGGCGAGTTGATGTACATCGAGATTTCCTTCGACGGATTCTCGGCTTCCAGGTGCAGAAGCTGCGCCACGATCAGCGAGGCCATGCCGTCATGGACGGGTCCGGTCACGAAGATCACGCGCTCTTTGAGCAGGCGCGAGAAGATGTCGTAGGCACGCTCGCCCCGGCTGGTCTGTTCAACCACCATCGGAACGAGGTTCATGTAGGTTTCAATCGGATCACGCATCGCTCGGGCCTCGCTGGGGACGTATCAGTCACGGTAGTGAAGAATTCTTGCCCAAGACTTAGCCTTCCGATCCACCCCCCGCAAGAGGACCCCCGGGAGCAATCTTGAGAGCCCGCTTTGGAGCCAGGGCCCCGGACCGCGCCGGGGCCTGCCGCAGGCGGGGTCAACGGCCTTCGAATTTCGCCGGACGTTTTTCCAGGAAGGCCATCACGCCTTCGCGGAAGTCGCGCGTGGCGCCGACTTCGCCCTGCAGCCGCGCCTCGACATCGAGCTGCGCCTCCAGATCGTTGGTCACACTGGCCTGAAGCGCGCGCTTGACCGCGCCGTAAGCCAGCGTCGGTCCCTGCGCCAGCTGGGCGGCGCGGGCTTTCCACTCGGCCTGGAACCTGTCGTCGGGGACCGAGGCCCAGATCAGGCCCATCTCCTGCGCCTCGTCGGCAGAGACCTTGTCGGCAAACAGCGCCTGCCCCATCGCGCGGGCATACCCCACAAGGCGCGGCAGCCAGTAGGTGCCGCCCGCATCCGGGATCAGGCCGATGCGCGTAAAGGCCTGCAGGAAGACCGCCGATTGCGTGGCGATCACCACATCCGCGGCCAGCGCCAGATTGGCGCCCGCCCCCGCCGCAGCCCCGTTGACGGCGGCGATGACCGGCACCGGGCAATCATGGATCGCGCGCAGCATGGGTTCGTATTCCTCGCGCAGGACGCGGCCCAGGTCCAGCTCGTCGATCGAAACCCCGTCGCCCAGATCCTGACCCGAGCAAAAGGCCCGTCCCTCGCCGGTCAGCACCAGCACCCGCATCCGTGCGCCCAGATCGCGCACGGCGGCGGTGATCTCGGCGCGCATCTGGGTGTTGAGCGCGTTCATCAGCGTCGGGCGGTTCATGGTGATGACACCGATCCCGCCATCTTCGGACACGGACAAAGTCTTGTAGATCATGGCGGCCCCTCCCGGTTGTTCCAGCGCAGGTTAGCCGCGCGCGGGGCGGGGCGAAAAGGCGCGACCTTGCGTCACTCCTCGAGAAGCTGGCGCAACCGGGCCTCTTCGGCGTCGCTAAGGGCCTCGGGGCCGGGTTTGCGGCGGCGGATCGCGACAAGCGCGATGCCCAACCCGACGATCAGCAACACCGGGCCCGTCACCCACAGGATCAGGTTCGCCCCCGTCGCGCGCGGGTTAAGCAGGACGAATTCGCCGAAGCGGTCGACCATGTACTGGATCGCCTCTTCGTTCGTATCGCCCGCCACCAGCCGCTCGCGCACCATGAGGCGGATGTCGCGGGCGATGTCGGCATTGGAATCGTCGACCGACTCGTTGCGGCAGACGACGCAGCGCAGCTCGGCGGTGATCTCGCGCGCCCGCGCTTCGAGCGCGGGATCGGCAAGGATCTCGTCGGGCTGCACCGCCAGCGCGGGCAGCGCCAGAGCCAGCATCGTCAGGGCAAGGAGCAGCCTGCGCATGGACCTACTCCGCCGGGGTCGCGGCGGCGCGCGGCGCCTTGCGCGCGCCCGCGGCCACCCGGTAGCGCCGGTCGCTGAGCGACACCAGCCCGCCGAACGCCATCAGCGCCGCCCCCAGCCACAGCCAGGTCGCGAAGGGTTTGACATAGGTCCTGAGCGCCCAGCCGCCGCCGTCCTGCGCATCGCCCAGGGCGACATACAGGTCGCGGGTCAGCGAGTAATCGATGGCGGCTTCGGTCGTGGGCATCCCGGCGGCGGGGTAGACGCGTTTCTCCGGATGCAGGGTCGCCACGAAACGCGCGCCGTCGCGGACCTCGATCGTGGCCATCGTGGTGATGTAATTGGGCCCCTGCTCGCGCGAGACATCGGTCAGGGTCAGCGTGTAGCCGCCATGCTCGAAGCTCTCGCCGACGCGCGCGACGCGGATATCCTCGGACGCCCAGCCCAGGACGGCGGCGACCGCGAAGATCGTCACGCCCAGCCCGGCATGGGCGACGGCCTTGCCCCATTCGGCGCGCGGCAGGCGGGTCATGCGGCGCAGGCGGTCGCCCAGGCCCTTGCGCCCCGCACGGCCGTAAAGGTCCAGGAACGAGCCGACGACCAGCCAGACGCCAAGCGCCACGCCGACCGGCCCCAGCGCGCTGCCGCCGGTCTGCAGGGCGAAGGTCAGCGCGCCCAGGGCCACCGCCAGCGCGGCGGCACCCGTCATGCTGCGCGCGGCGCGCCCCAGCTGTCCGCGTTTCCACGGCAACACCGCGCCCACGGGCAGCGCGATGGCGAGTGCGATCATGAAGGGCGTGAAGGCCGCGTCGAAGAACGGCGCGCCCACCGACAGGACGCGGTCAAAGGCCATTTCCGACACCAGCGGCCACATCGTCCCCACAAAGACCACGAAGGATGCGACCGCCAGCAGCACGTTGTTGAGCACCAGAGCGGATTCGCGGCTGACCAGCGCGAAGACCCCCTTGGCTTCGAGCGCGGCACTGCGCAGCGCGAACAGCGTGAGCGCGCCACCGACGAACACGGCGAAGATCATCAGGATGAACACGCCCCGCTCGGGATCCGAGGCGAAGGCATGGACAGAGGTGATCAGCCCCGAGCGCACGATGAACGTCCCCATCAGCGAGAAGCCGAAGCCCAGGATCGCCAGCAGGATGGTCCAGGCCTTCAGCGTCTCGCGCTTTTCGACCACGATGGCCGAGTGCAGAAGCGCGGTCGCGAAGAGCCAGGGCATGAAGGACGCGTTCTCGACCGGATCCCAGAACCAGAATCCGCCCCAGCCCAGCTCGTAATAGGCCCACCACGATCCCAGCGCGATGCCGATGGTCAGGAAGATCCACGCGGCCAGCGTCCAGGGACGCACCCAGCGGCCCCAGGCGGCATCGACCTTGCCTTCGATCAGGGCGGCCACGGCAAAGCTGAATGCCATGCTCAGGCCGACATAGCCCAGATACAGGAATGGCGGATGGAAGGCCAAGCCGGGATCCTGCAGAAGCGGGTTCAGGTCGCTGCCGTCGAACGGCGGAAAGGCCGCGCGCAGGAACGGGTTCGAGGTGAAGATCGTGAATGCCATGAAGGCCGCCCCGATCGAGCCCTGCACCGCCAGAACGCGGGCCTGGAGCGTGGCGGGCAGATTGCCTCCGAACCACGCCGCGCAGGCGCCGAACAGGGCCAGAATCAGCACCCACAGCAGCAGCGACCCCTCGTGGTTCCCCCAGACGCCGCTGATCTTGTAGAGAAGCGGCTTCAGCGTGTGGGAATTGTCCACGACCAGCACCACCGAGAAATCGGATGTCACGAAGGCATAGGTCAGCGCCGCGAAACTGAGCGCGATCAGCACGAATTGCGCCGTGGCAAGCGGGTTGGCGGCGGCCATCCAGTCGGCCCAGCCCCGTTGGGCGCCCACGAGCGGAACGACCGTCTGCAGAAGCGACAGGGCAAAGGCGAGGATGAGGGCGTAGTGTCCGAGTTCGACGATCATGCCCCTGCTATAGCCTGCGCGGCCCGTTTCGCAAAGCGCAGAGCGGCGCGCAGGCTGCGACCTTGCGGCGCGGTCGCGGGGTCGTGAACAGCTCAGCGTGCCGCGCGTGCGGCGCGGGGTTTCAACACCAGCGGAAAGGTCACCCGGAAGGCCGTGCCGCCCTGCCCCGGCACATAGGCGATGTCGCCGCCCAGATTGAGCATGATCTCGCGGCAGATCGCCAGTCCCAACCCGGCGCCGCCGGCCTTGTGCGTATCGGTGAGGCGGGCGAATTTCTCGAAGATCAGCACCTGGCTTTGCTTGGGAATGCCCGAGCCGTTGTCGATGAAATCCACCGCGACCTGCGCGGCCCGCTTGCGCACCACGATCCGCAGTTCAGGCTGCGCGGAATCGCAATATTTGCGGGCATTGGACAGGATGTTGATGAAAACCTGCGTCAGCCGCCCGATATCCGTGCGCAGCGCGATATCCTCGTCCGCGACCTGACGGCGGATGACGAAATCGCGCTGCGGCTGGACCGAGTTCGACGCCATCAGCGCGCGGTCGATCAACTCGTGCAGGTTGGCGTCCTCGATATCCAGATTGACCTGGCCGTTTTCCAGCACGCTCAGATCCAGCAGATCGTCCAGAAGCCGGGTCAGGCGGATCGATTCGTCATGGATGATCCGGGCATAGCGCAGCGTTTCGTCCTGCGTGACCTCGTCATCCATCAGGATTTCCGAAAACGCCCGGATCGACGTCATCGGCGTGCGCAGCTCGTGGCTGATCTGGCTGAGGAAACTGTCCTTCTGCACCGACAGGCGCTGCAGCATCTCGTTGGCCTCGCTCAGCTGGCGGGCGGTACGGGCCAGCTCCTCGGACTTGGCTTCAAGCTGGGCGGAATGCTCCATGATCTGCGCGGTTTCGCTGGCGACGGCCATCAGGTCGGCGACCGTCACCAGCCGCCCGCCGACGATCTGCGCGATCATCGCGTGGGCCGTGGCCGCACCCACCGAACCCGCCAGTTCCCGCTCGAGCCGGTTCAGGAAATCGGGCGTCGGGTCGGGCAGGAAGCCGCCCTTGCCCTGCCCGCGTGCTGCCGCCGCAAAGAAAGCCAGCGCCACATCCGCGCCGAGGATGCGCTGCGACATGGCCAAAAGGTCCTCGGCCTCGTTCTCGGCCGCGTCATGCGACCAGCCGCGTGCGACCGTGCTCTCGTCCGAGGCGGCAAGATCGTAGACATTGACGAATTGCGCCGATTGCACGCGCTCGACCGGGCTGGGAAAGCTGACGAGCGAGCCCGCGAGGAACGCGGCGACGTTCATCAGCAGCGACCAGAACAGCGCATGCAGGAGCGGGTCCAGCCCCTCGACCCCGAACAGCGCGTGCGGGCGCAGCCATGACAGGCCGAACGGCCCCTCGTTCATCAGCGCGGCGCTGAGGATCACGTCGGGCCCGAAGGACGGCAGAAACAGCGTGTAAAGCCAGGCCAGCGTGCCGACGCTTGTTCCCAGCGCCGCGCCGATGCGGCTGGCCCCCCGCCAGTAAAGCGCGCCGACCAAGGCGGGCAGGACCTGCGCCATCCCGGCAAACGAGATCAGGCCGATCGCCGCCAGCGCCCGCGACCCGCCCGAGACCGCGAAATACAGATAGCCCAGCCCCAGGATCACGCCGATCGACAGCCGCCGCGCGTTCAGCACAAGGCCCCGCATGTCGCTGGCATCGCGCGACGGGATCGCGCCGCGCCCCGCCGCCCGGCGCCGCGAGGCCAGCCAGAGCGGCACGACGATATGGTTCGACATCATCGTCGCCAGCGCGATGGCGGCAATGATCACCATCGATGTCGCCGCCGACAGCCCGCCCAGAAAGGCCAGCATCGCCAGCCCCGGCTGGCCCAGCGAATGCGGCAGGCTGAGCACGAAAAGGTCGGGATTCATCCCCTCGGGCAGGAAGGTCAGCCCGGCGGCGGCAATCGGCAGGACGAACAGGCTGATCGCAAGCAGGTAGAGCGGGAAAGCCCAGGACGCGATGGCCAGGTGGGTCTCGTCGGCATTCTCGACCACGAGCACCTGGAACATGCGCGGCAGCGTGACGACCGCGACGCCGGCCAGAAAGGTCAGGCCCATCCAGCGGCCCATCTGGATCTCCCATTCCGGCAACTCGACTTCCGAGATGCGCGCCATGATGTCGGCCGGCCCGTCCGCCAGCCCCCAGACGACCCAGGCACCGACAGCGATCAGGGCCACCAGCTTGACCACCGCCTCGAAGGCGATGGCGGTGACGACGCCGTGATGCTGCTCGTTGGCGTCCAGATTGCGCGTCCCGAACAGGATGGTGAACAGCGCCAGCCCGGCCGCCACCCAGAGCGCCAGCTGCTTCGGCGCGAGCGGCTGATCGGCGGCGAAAGCGCCGAAACTCAGCGCGATCGACTGAAGCTGCAGCGCGATATAGGGCGTCGTCGCGACCAGCGCGAGCAGTGTCACGATGACGCCGACCGCGTTCGACTTGCCGTAGCGCGACGAAATCAGGTCCGCGATCGACGTCACGCGCTGCGCCTTGCCGATCCGCACCAGCTTGCGCAGAAGCCACCACCAGCCGACGAAAACCAGCGTCGGACCCAGATAGATCGTGACGTATTCCAGCCCCGACCGCGCCGCGTAGCCCACCGCGCCGTAAAAGGTCCAGGCGGTACAATAGACCGACAGCGACAGCGTGTAGATGACGGGCGAGCGCAGGAAACGCGGGGCGCGCCCCGCGGCGCGCAGGACCTCGGCGCGCCGCTCGGCGAGCGAGGCGATGAGGAACAGGAACACGACATATCCCAGCGCCGCCGGGATCAGGATATTGAGCGTCATGGGCCGTCCCGCTCGGCCCCGCCACCAGTCCCGACCCCGGTCCCGTCGACGGGCCGGGTCCGGGTTTCGGGCCGGGCGTCCGGCGCATTGCCCTGCGCGTCGCGGCGCAGCGCCCCGCGCAGCGGCGCGGACAACAGCGCCGCCGCCACGATCAGCAGCCCCCAGAGACCGAACAGGTACACCGCCTCGCCCGCCGTGCCGAAGCCGCCGCTATGGGTCCAAAGGACCGGCAGCAGGATCAGCACGAAACCCACCACCGGCAGGATCCGCGCCGCGTCCATCATCCGCCGCCGGCGATAGGTGCTGCGTTCCAGGAAGAGCGGAGGGCGGGGTGTCTTCATGCGGCGATCATGCCCCGGCAAGCTGGCGCACGACGCTCAGAAGTTCGGAATTGACGAAAGGCTTGGCCATGAACACCGACGCCCCGGCATCGCGCGCCGTCTCGCGCGCCGCCGCCGTACCGCGCGCGGTCAGCACGATCACCGGCAGCCGCGCCGTGCAGGGCCTGACCCGCAGCGTCCGCAACACGTCGTAGCCGCTGAGATCGGGCAGCATTACGTCCAGGATCACCACGTCGGGTTCGCCCGCGGCGATGCGGTCCAGCGCGCCCTCGCCCGTGCCGATCATCTCGACCTGCCAGCCGTCGCGGCTGAGAATGAACCGGATCGCTTCGGAAATGTTGGGCTCGTCCTCGACCACGAGCACGCGGCGGCCGGCTCCGCGTTTGGCGTCCTCGCCTGAACGCGGGCCGGCCTGCCCCTGTGCGCAGAACGGTGAATCATCACCCGACGCTTGGTCGGGGCCGCCGTGGCCCATGCGACGATCCTCCCCAGTTCCGCACACGGACGGTCGTACTCCTCCCCTGACGACCGTCCAGGGCCCGACTATTACGTCTAAAAAACCCTGTGTCAAAGAGTCGCTGCGCGCGGTTCTGCCGGGAAGCGGCGGCGAAAGGTGTTCCGCGCCACGGGTCAGACCGACACGATCGACGGCTCGCGCCGCGCCGCGCAGCCGGCGCGCGGACAGACCCGGCAATTCGACCCGACCAGCCGCGTCGGCAGGCTTCCCGCATCGGGCACCGCGCCAGCCGGCGTCAGCAACATCGAGGATTCCCAGGCATTGGGCGCCTCGAACTGCAACGGCCCGCGCCGGTCGGCGACGGCATGCGCGACGAACCGCGCGGGCAGACGGCCCGAAAATTCGACAAAGGCCCGGACCGGGCGGCCCTGCTGCAACAGGGCCTCGTAAAGCGGCCAGAGCGGACAGGCGCCGCCAAAGCGCGGAAGCTGAAAGCCGTCGACGGGGCGGCGAAAGGTGATCGTACCCGACCCGTCGCAGACCACCAGCCCGAATCGCGGGATCGTTTGCTGCACGGGCAGCGTGGCCAGCCGCCGGAACAGCCGCGCCAGCGAGACCCCGAAACGCTGCGCCAGCACGTCGGGGGCAAAGGCCTGACCCGAGGCGAAGAGACGCGACAGGACGGGCATCAGCTGGGCAAGCGGCAGCGCCCGGGCGTCGTCGCGGGCGCGGATCAGCCAGCCCTCGGCCAATTGCCGGGACGCAACCGAGGCCAGCTCCGCCTGCCCCTGGGTGAGCGCGGCGATATCGACGCTTGCGCCGTCTTCGAGCGCGGCGACATGATAGCCCTGCCGCTCCAGCCAGCTTTCCAGCTCTTCCTGCGGCGCGGCGAGACCCGCCTCCTCGCTCGAGGTGTCGAGAAACGCGACCAGCGTTTCGGCGGCATTGGCCAGCCGCACCGAATCGGCATGGACGTTGCGGTGGAACCGCGCGCGCCATTCGGGATCGAGGTCTTCGGACTCGGCCAGAATCGCCGCCGTCGACTGCACCGCCGTCACCGCCGAGACGATTTCATGCAACGAGGCCGACAGGTTGGGGTCATGCGCCATGCGGTCCGAGAGCCGCTCGACGATACGCTCCTGCATCTCGGAATGCGCGGCCAGATGCGCCAGCAGCGCGGCCCAGCCTGGAAAGCGCCCGGCGAATTCCTCGGCCCGGTCGATTTCCGGCGCAGCGCCCGGCTGCGCGCGCGCGGCCGCGGCGCGCAGGGCGGCAAGCTGTTCGTCGCCGGCGCCTTCCTGCAGGGTCGCGGCGGGGATCTGCAACGCCTCGGCGATTGCCTCGATCACCCGGGACGAGGCGCGGCGGCGGTTATGCTCGATCAGATTGAGATACGAGGGCGAAACCCCGACCAGCCGCGCAAGATCGGCCTGCCCGATCCGCCGGGCGGTGCGCAAGGCGCGGATCCGGGTCCCGGACAGGGCGGATTTTGGCATCCGGCTGCGTATCCCTTGCCGTTGGTTGCGGGTTGCGAGATCCTTGTTTGGTCCTGCGCGCCCCCGCCCGTCAAGCCTGCAAAGCCGGGGCCGGCCCTTGATCGGAGGGGGGCGGCGGGTCCCGTCAGGAAGCTGTTCGCCGCGCCCGGCGGCCCGATCCGACGGCACGAAGACGCAAGCCGCCCAGAAACGCGCTTTTCAGCGAGCGGAGCGTAACGTATAACGCCGCGGCAAATCGCGTTAGCGCCGAACGCATGAATGAAAAGCATCTGGGGCGTCCGAAGCTGCCCCCAAAGAGGATGTCCATGAGCAAAGATCACTCCACCGACGACGTGGCCTTCATCAAGGCCCTTGCTGAACTGCTCAACGATAACGAGCTGAGCGAGATTTCGGTCAAACGCGAATACGGCGAGAACGATACGCTCAACGTCAAGGTGTCGAAGATGTCGGCGATGGCGGCAGCCCCGGCCCCGGTCTATGCACCGGCCCCGCAGGCCCCCGCGGCCTCGGCTCCGGCCGCCGCCGCGCCCGCCGCCGCGTCGAAAAGCAGCGATCCCGCCGATCATCCCGGCGCGGTGGCCTCGCCGATGGTGGGCACGGCCTATCTGGCGCCCGAACCCGGCGCCGATGCCTTCGTGTCGGTGGGCCAGCAGGTCAGCGCGGGCCAGACCCTGCTGATCATCGAGGCGATGAAGACCATGAACCACATTCCCGCCCCGGCCTCGGGCGTGGTCAAGCGCATCCTCGTCACCGACGGCACGCCGGTCGAGTATGGCGCGCCGCTGATGATCATCGAATAAGGGGCTTCCCATGTTCGAGAAAATCCTCATCGCCAACCGCGGCGAGATCGCGCTTCGGGTGATCCGCGCCTGCCGTGAGATGGGCATCAAATCCGTCGCCGTGCATTCCACCGCCGACAGCGACGCGATGCATGTCCGCATGGCCGACGAGGCGATCTGCATCGGCCCGGCGCCCTCGGTCGACAGCTACCTGCACATGGCCGCGATCATCTCGGCCTGTGAAATCTCGGGCGCGCAGGCGATCCATCCCGGTTATGGCTTCCTGTCGGAAAACGCCAATTTCGTGCAGATGGTCGAGGATCACGACCTGACCTTCATCGGCCCCCGCGCCGAGCATATCCGCCAGATGGGCGACAAGATCACCGCCAAGGAAACCGCCAAGGCGCTGGGCATCCCGGTCGTGCCGGGATCCGAGGGCGGCGTGCCGGACCTTGAGACCGCGAAGAAGGTCGCGGGCGGCATGGGCTATCCGGTGATCATCAAGGCCACCGCCGGCGGCGGCGGGCGCGGCATGAAGGTCGCGAAATCGGAGACCGAGCTGGAAATGGCCTTCCGCACCGCGCGGTCTGAAGCCAAGGCCGCCTTCGGCAACGACGAGGTCTATATCGAGAAATACCTGCAAAAGCCGCGCCATATCGAGATCCAGGTCTTCGGCGACGGCAAGGGCGGCGCGGTGCATCTGGGCGAGCGCGACTGCTCGCTGCAGCGGCGCCACCAGAAGGTGCTGGAAGAGGCCCCCGGCCCGGTCATCACGGCCGAGCAGCGCGCCTGGATCGGCAAGGTCTGCGCGGACGCCATCGGCAAGATGCAATACGCCGGTGCCGGCACCATCGAGTTCCTGTTCGAGGACGGCGAGTTCTATTTCATCGAGATGAACACCCGTCTGCAGGTCGAGCATCCGGTGACGGAGGCGATCTTCGGCGTCGATCTGGTGCGCGAACAGATCCGGGTCGCGGCGGGCAACAGCCTGTCCTTCCGGCAGGAAGACCTGCAGGTTCTGGGCCATTCGATCGAGGTTCGCATCAATGCCGAGAGGCTGCCGAATTTCGCACCCTGCCCCGGCATGGTGAACACGTTCCACGCCCCCGGCGGGCTGGGCGTGCGGATGGATTCGGCGCTCTATGGCGGCTACCGGATCCCGCCCTATTACGACAGTCTGATCGGCAAGCTGATCGTGCATGGCCGCGACCGTCCCGAGGCGCTGGCGCGGCTGAAACGCGCGCTGGGCGAGCTGATCATCGACGGAATCGACACCACCGTGCCGCTGTTCTTCGCGCTTCTCGAGAACGAGGACGTGCTGAGCGGGAATTACGATATCCACTGGCTGGAAAAATTCCTCGCAGCCGAGTTGGGCTGAGCGGAAACCGGGCAAAGCGGGGGGCTGCCGCCCCCCGCACCCCCTGCCCAAAGGGGAAGCACGCTCCCCCTTTGGAAACCCCCGTGAGTATTTGTGACAAAGTGAAGGGGCCGGATGCGGCTGACGCCTGAACTGATCGTCAGAGCCTATGCGGGCGGTGTCTTTCCGATGGCAGAATCCGCCGACGATCCGGAGATTCACTGGTTCGAGCCGCGGCTCCGGGGGGTGTTGCCGCCGGAAGGGTTCCATGTCTCGCGCAGCCTGCGTCGCTCGCGCCGGCGGGGCGGGTTCCGGTTTTCCTGCGACACGGATTTCGACGGCGTGCTGGCGGCCTGTGCCGACCGCCCCGTCACCTGGATCAACGATGAGATCGCCGGGGTTTTCCGGGCGCTTCATGCCCGCGGCATGGCGCATTCGATCGAGGTGCGCGACGAGGCCGGAGCGCTGGCGGGCGGCCTGTACGGGCTGGCTCTGGGGGGCGCGTTCTTTGCCGAGAGCATGGTGTCGCTTGTCACCGACGGCTCGAAGCTGGCGCTGGCCGAGCTGATCGCGCGGCTGCGGCGCGGCGGGTTCTCGCTGGTGGATACGCAATACATGACGCCGCATCTGCAAAGCCTGGGCGGGATCGAGATGCCGCGCCATCGCTACCGCGCGGCTTTGCAGGCGGCGCTGGAGGCGGGGGCCGACCACGGCGCGGCCTTCGCGCCGGTCAATCTGGCCGCGACGGACGGTGCCTTCTGGTCATAGGAAGCCGTGGATCGGCATATGGCCGATGCAGAAGGTCAGCGCGCGTTTCCACCAATTCGTCCCCGGTTCGAGATGGGTGGTTTCCGCGCCGCGCGTCCAGCGCAGGAGCTTCCCGTCGCGGCTGACGCGCCAGCCGCGCTGCGGGGCGCCGGCCGCGTCGAAGAGTTTCTGCAGCTCATCGATCAGCACCGGATCCTTGAACACGAGCCCCAGCTCGGTGTTCATGAAGGCCGAGCGCATGTCGAAATTGAACGAGCCCACGAAGGCCACCTTGCCGTCGACGACGAAGGTCTTCGCGTGCAGCATCGTGTTGGGATTGTCGGGACGCGCGGCTTCGACCAGGCGGATCCCGGCCTTGAGAAGCCGGGGCCGGTACCAGCGATAGGCGCCGTAGACCAGCACGCTGTCCGAACGGCCCAGCCCGTTGGTGATGATCTCGATATCGACGCCCTTTTCGGCCAGGGCCACGAGTTGCGCAAGGCCGCGCTTTCCGGGCACCAGATAGGGCGTCATGATCCGCAATTCGCGTGTTGCGGAGTTCACGATCGGCATCAGCGAGCCGGGCAGCCAGCCGTTGCGGCGTTCGCGCAGCGCCTTTTCCGGCGGGTCGCCCAGAAATTCCAGGCTGTCGATCCAGCGCAGGAGATCGAGCTTCAGCGTTTCGGTCGTGCCTTCGAGCACCGGCACGCTCATATCCTCGATGCGCTTGCGGTTCGCCGGCTCGGCGAGGAAGCGGGCGATGAAAGAGCGGAACCGTTTCAGGCGCGTGTCCTTGCCCAAGCGGATGGTGCGCAGGGGCAGCGCGACGTTCGAGTTCCAGAAATTGTCGTAAAGCTCGCCCATCCCGCGCAGGACGGAACCCGCGACCAGCGCGTCGAGATCGTCAAAGCACATGCCGCCGGATTTCGGCGCCCCGAAATAGGAATCGCCGACATTGCGCCCGCCGGTCACGCCGATCCGGTAATCGGCGATGAACATCTTGTTGTGCATGCGCCGGTTATACGGCAGCAGGTTCATCATCAGCTCGATCCCGCGCAGCACGCTCCAGTCGCGGTTGCGGATCGGGTTGAAGAGCCGCACCTCGATGCCCGGATGGCGATCCATCGACCGATAGGCGGGCACCCGGCCCAGCATGTTCACATCGTCGATGAGGATCCGGACCCTGACCCCGCGATCGGCGGCGGCGAGGATCTCGGAGGCCATCAGCCGCCCGCACAGGTCGTCTTCCCAGATATAATACATCAGATCGAGGCTGCGCTCGGCGCCCCGCGCCAGCGCGATGCGGATCGCGAGGGCTTCGTGTTCGTTGGGCACGAGCCGGATGCCGGACAGGCCGGGATGTGCCTCTTCCTTTTCGGCCATGAGCTTGTCATAGGCCGTCTCGTCACCCCAGGGGATCATGTGGCCGGGCTTTCCGCGCGCTTTCTTCGCGAAACGGCCCACCATCCACAAGCCGGTAGCCACCAAGACCACCAAGAGGGCCGCGCCCGAGGCGGCCCATCCGATCCATTCGGTCATGCGGAAATCCTTATCCGGGCGCGGATCGGAAGATGGTCCGACGCAAGACGCGCAAGCGGCGAGATATGGGGCGCGAGATCGACGACCTCGGCGCGGGTGCAGCCGATGATCCGGTCCAGCGGCAGGACCGGACGCCGGGCGGGAAAGCTGGGCGCGAAATGGGTGCGGTGGACCGCATCCAGCCCGGACCGGAGCGGCATGAGCGAGCAGGTCACGCCGCGCCGCCATTCGTTCATGTCACCCATCATCAGCGTCGGATGGTCGGGGTCGATCTCGTCCACCAGGCGGTGCGATTGCTGCAGGCGAGAGGCCTTGAGCAGGCCAAGATGGGTGGCGATCACCCTCAGGCTGTGGGTTTCGAAATCGAGATCCGCGACGATCGCGCCGCGGGGCTCGAATCCCGGCAGGTCGATCACCCGCGCGTCGCGCAGGGTGGCGTTGCGAAACAGCAGGAGATTGCCGTGCCAGCCATGCGCGGCCTCGCTCTTGCGGGTGCTCAGCATCACCGGCGTCAGGCCGGTGGCGTCGCTGAGCTCGTCAAGGTCAAGGATGCCGCGCCGATCCCCGAAACGGCGATCCACCTCCTGCAGCGCGACGAGATCGGCATCCAGCTCGCGGATGACGCTGATCGTGCGATGCGGGTCGCGCCGCCGGTCGGTGCCGACGGCTTTGTGGACATTGTAGGATCCGACGATCAGTTCGGGCGATTGCGGCATGGGGCGGGACCGGGGGGCCAGTTCGGACAAGGTTCGGACAAGGTTTGGACAAGGGGCGGGGCGAAAGGTGGCAGCGCTTCCTTCCATATGGGGCGCCCCGCGAAACCGGCAATGGCTGCGTCCCGTTGTGCCACGCTTCCTGTCTCTCCGGTCAATCCTCGCCGGTCAGGCATTTGCGGGCGAAAGCGGCGATCCGGGCCACGACCTTTTCGGGCTGGCTGTAGAGCAGAAGCTGCCCCTCGTGGTCGATCTCCTCCAGATGCATGCGCCCGTATCGCTGCGCGAAGACGCGCACGCTGTCGAAGCTGACGACCGGGTCCATCACCCCGTGGATCAACAGCACCGGGCAGTCCGAGCCCACGACCAGCGCCGACCAGTCGCGGGTGACATGCCACGCGTCGATCTGGAATGCCTTCTGCCCCTGGGCGACCGTGTAGCGATACCCTTCGAGGATCGACTGCCCGATATGCGAGCGTTCGATCACCTCGCGGTCGCGTGACCCGCGCGAATAGAGCGGCGTCATGAAACGCTGCGGGCTGCTGGAATCGATCTGGGCCATGCCGGCGCGCAGCACCGCCGGCAACAGCGCGGGGGCGAAACGGGCGGTGTAGGCGACGGCACGCTGGCGCGGGGTCATCGTGGCGAATTGTTCGATCGACACGATGGGCACGCAGGCTGCGACCCCGGCGATCCCCGCGACCGAGGCCCCGAGCCGCGCAGCGGCGGCATAGGCATAGATCGCCCCCGCCATATGACCCAGCACGACGACGCGCGGCAGGTCCAGGACCTGCAGGACGCGGGCGAGATCGCGCGCGAACAGGTCGGGCGCGTCGCGGACCCTTGGATCGACATAGGAATTGCCGAAATTGGCGCGCATCGGGGCGTAAAGCCGGATGCCCGCCTGGTACAGGGCGGGCTCGACATGTCGCAGGCATCCCAGACCTTCGAGCATCCCGTGGACGAAAACCACGGGCAGACCGTCCTCGGGGCCCAGAACCATCACCGGCATCTTGCGGCCTTCGCCCAGTTCGATGAGCCGCTCATCGCCGCCGCCGTCGCCCGCCGGCGTATCGACCTGGTTTTCCCGGTCCGGCCCGTGCAGCATCACCGCGCCGACCAGCCGCATCAGCTCGGGCTGGCTGCCGGTGCGGGTTTTCGAGAACACGGATTTCAGTTGCGCGCGCAGCGTGTTGAGCGACCGACCCGTGCGCTGGGACACGGCGGGCAGATCGCCGCCCCGCGTAAGTTCGTGCACAAGGTCCACCTCGCGCGGGGTCAGCCGGAAGCTTTCGACCAGAACCCGCGCCAGCGCCGGGGTCCACCCCACGTTCATGGTCCGCAACTCGGTCACGAAGCCGTCGCCCTCGGGGTCGCGCAGCGAGGTGATCGACACAAGCCCCCCGCCGGGCAGCGAGGCGGTCGCCTCGGACCCGGACTCGGCCAGAGACAGAACCGCGAAACGCCCCGATGACGGCGCGCGCGAAAAGGCCGAAAGGAACCCCTTCAGCCGCGCGGCGCTGTCGGGCTCCAGCGCGTCGCGGATGGCGTCAAGCGTGACGGGACTGCCGAAGATCTCAGCGGCTTCGGGGCCGGCGAAGGACACCGTGCCCTCGCGCGCGATTCGTACCAGCGGCGGATCCGCCGCGCTTGCGCCCGGCACGATGGTCTCGCCGCGGCCCATGCGTTCGAACAGCGCAAAGGCCCGGCGAAAATGCGCCTCGATCACCGGGTCTTCAAGCTGCCGCGTCGAGGACGTGTCCGATATCCGCAATTCCCCCAGACGGCGCGCTGCCTGATCGACGAAATCGGACCAGTCTTCCATGAAGGCGTCATAATGCTCGGGGCGCAGCACCACCTCGTAAATGCTGCCGATGAGTCGCGCCCGCTCGGCATCAAGGGCATCGCTTTCGGGATCTCCGCGCATCGGGGCCTTCAAAGGTTGAGACAAGCGTTCCAGAAACGCCCATCATGCACCATTTATCAGGAAAATACGACTTTATTAACCCGAATGGGTGAAGCCGCGCGCGCGATTTCGGAGGATGCTGGGATCATTGAGTGACGCAGGCTTTTCGATCACCCGTTGACCGAGCCAGAGGGTCGCAGTGGTTTCCAACCCGTCGATGTCAGGACCGGCGCGGTGCGCCGTTTCCCGCGATATCGGGGGGGATTTCACCGGGATCGCTACGCTGGGGCCGCTTCTGTCCGGCATGTGCCCGCGCCAATTCGACCGTGCGGGCTGTCGCTGCCGAGGCGATGCTCAGGCCGGGCCAACCGGGAAACAGGTTGGCCCGGCCGCCGTTTACGCGCGGTGCGGGCGCGATGGCCCGGCCGCCAAGCCGGTCTCAGAACAGGATCGAGGCGCCCTCGGTCGCATCGGTCGCGCCCGCGCGCAGGCGGGCGAACAGCTCGCGCCCGACGCCGAAATTGTTCGCGCTCAGATCGGCCACGACCGGCTCGCGGCTGTCGAAATCCGGCTCCAGCACGCTCAGCTCACCCGTTACCGCGTCCAGCCGTACCCGGTCGCCGTCGCGCAGCTTGGCAATCGGCCCGCCTGCCGCCGCTTCGGGCGCGACATGGATCGCCGCCGGGACCTTGCCCGACGCGCCCGACATCCGGCCATCCGTGACCAGCGCGACCTTCAGCCCGCGATCCTGCAGCACGGCCAGAACCGGCGTCAGCGAATGCAGTTCGGGCATCCCGTTGGCGCGCGGCCCCTGAAACCGGACGACGACCACCGTATCCTCGGTGAACGCGCCCGCCTGGAACGCGGCCTTGACCGCGGGCTGGTCGGAAAAGACCCGCGCGCGCGCTTCGATCACGTGGTTCTCGGGTTTCACCGCCGAGACCTTGATCACGCCCTGCCCCAGATTGCCGGTCAGCTGTTTCAGCCCGCCGGTCGGCTGGAACGGATCCTTCGCGCTGCGCAGGATCCGGTCATTGAGCGTCTCGGCCGGGCCATCGACCCAGGTCAGCGCGCCGTCGATCAGCTTCGGCTCCCGCGCATAACGCGCCAGCCCGGTGCCCGCGACGGTTTCGACATCCTCGTGCAACAGCCCCGCATCCAGCAATTGCCCGATCAGATAGCCCAGACCGCCCGCGGCGTGGAAATGGTTCACGTCGGCGAGTCCGTTGGGATAGACCTTGGCCAGAAGCGGCACGACCGAGGCGACGGCTTCGAAATCCTCGAGCGTCAGGGTGATACCCGCCGCCTTCGCCATGGCCGGCAGGTGCAGGATCAGGTTGGTCGAACCGCCGGTCGCCATCAGCCCGACCATGCCGTTGACGAAGGCCCGCTCGTCCAGCACATGCCCCGCCGGGCGCCAGTCATTGCCCAGATGCGTGATCGCCGCCGCCCGGTGCACGGCGGCCTTGGTCAGTGCCTCGCGCAGGCCGGTGCCGGGATTGACGAAGGCCGCGCCGGGCAGCATCAGACCCATGATCTCCATCAGCATTTGGTTGGTGTTCGCGGTGCCGTAGAAAGTACAGGTCCCCGGCCCGTGATAGCTGGCCATTTCCGAGGCCATCAGTTCGTCCCGCGTGGCCTGGCCCTGGGCAAACGCCTGGCGGACCTTGGCCTTCTCGTCGTTGGGAATGCCCGAGGTCATCGGCCCCGCCGGCACGAAGACCGCCGGGACATGGCCAAAGGTCGCCGCCGCCATCACCAGCCCCGGCACGATCTTGTCGCAGACCCCCAGCCAGAGCGCTGCATCGTAGCAATCGTGGCTCATCGCCACCGCCGAGGCCAGCGCGATCGTGTCGCGAGACATCAGCGACAATTCCATCCCGACCCGGCCCTGCGTGACACCGTCGCACATCGCAGGCACGCCGCCCGCGACCTGCGCTGTGGCCCCAGCCGCCCGCGCGGCCTCGCGGATGACGGCGGGATATGTTTCGAAGGGCTGATGCGCCGAGAGCATGTCGTTATAGGCGGTGACAATCCCCAGATTGGGTTGCCGGTCGGCCGCCAAGGCCGCCTTGTCCTCGCCCATCGCCGCATAGGCATGCGCGGCATTCGAACAGGCCAGATGCGCGCGCGCCGGTCCCTGTTCGGCGGCCTGTGCCAGCCGGTCCAGATAGGCGTCGCGCGCCGGGCGCGACCGCTCGATGATGCGGTCGGTGACGTCACGGATACGGGGATCGAGGGTCATGAAGGGCCTCGTCTGCGTGGGAATGTCGGGAATACTCGCGCCCGTTATAAGGCGTTATCGCTAACACCGCAAGGCAGCGCCCGATGTTTCGGCGTGAACTTTCGGCATCACTGCGTGGCTTCCCGCAAGCCTTGCATTTCGTGCAAGGCGGCAATGTGTACATGGACGTAGCAGATTGCTGCATCGCGGCGTAGATTGGCTTCAGGAAAACGGATCGCGAGACAGCTCGCACAAAGGATGACGACCATGACCGACATGCCCGAATTCAAAGAGATCGACCTTGCAACGCTTGAGCGTCAGGCCCGTGAGATGCAGGCTCAGGCGCTGGCTGAAGGCTTCCGCTCGCTGCGCCGCGGCATCGTGAGCTTCTTCTCGCGCGGCGCACAGGCCCGTCACGCCTGACGCAAAGCGAGGCGCCACGATCACGCCCCGCACATAGCTCTGCTTTCACCGCCCTGCATCCCGACTGGATGCGGGGCGGTGTCGCTTTGGCCTTCCGCAAATGGGTCCGGGCCGTTAATGAGAGCGCAAGCGATCTGGAAAGCCCGATGACCTCTGTTCCCTTCAACCGTCCCGTCGTACGGCTGCGGCCGAAAGCCGAAGCGCGCGCGATCCGCCATGGATTCCCATGGGTTTACAGCGACGAGCTGGTGCTCGACCGCCGCACCGGCGCGCTCGAGCCCGGCACGCTCGCCACGCTGGAAGACGCCGAACGGCGGGCGATGGGGCTGGTGACCGTCAACCCCGCATCGCGAATCGTGGCGCGGATGCTGGATCGCGACGCGGGCGCCGCGCTCGATTCCGCGTGGTTCACCAAGCGTCTGACGCAGGCACTGGCGCTGCGCGAACGGCTTTATCCCGATCCCTATTACCGGCTTGTCCATGCCGAGGCCGACGGGTTCCCGGGCATCGTCATCGACCGTTTCGGCGATACGGCCGTCATTCAGCCCAATGCCGCCTGGGCCGAGCAGCATCTCGACACGCTCGTCGCCGCCCTGTGCGCCGTCACCGGTGTGACAAACGTGGTCAAGAACGGCACGGGACGCGCGCGCGGGCTGGAAGGCCTGCCCGAGGAAACGGTGATCCTGCGCGGGGATGTAACGGGGCCTGTCCCGGTTCCCATGAATGGCGCTGTATACATGGCCGACCTGCTGGGCGGCCAGAAGACCGGCCTGTTCTATGACCAGCGCGACAACCACGCCTTCGCGGCGCGGCTGGCGAAGGGCGGGCGCGTGCTCGACGTGTTCAGCCATGTCGGCGGCTTCGCGCTGGCGGCGCTGGCGGCGGGCGCGCAGTCGGCTCTGGCAGTCGACGGCTCCGAGCCCGCGCTGGTCCTGGCTGAGGCCGGGGCGAAAGCGATGGGCGCGTCCGACCGCTTCCAGACCCGCCAATCGGACGCGTTCGAGGCGCTGGAAGCAATGGGCGCCGAAGGTCAGACATTCGATCTGGTGGTCTGCGACCCCCCTGCTTTCGCGCCGCACCGCAAGGCCCTGGATGCGGGCCTGCGGGCGTATGAGCGGATCGCCCGGCTTGCCGCGCCGCTTGTGGCGCCCGGGGGATCGCTCGTGCTTTGTTCCTGTTCGCACGCCGCCGACCTGACGCAATTCCGCGCAGCCTGCACGCGCGGGATCGGCAAGGGCCGTCGTCAGGGGCAGCTGATCCATACGGGATTCGCCGGGCCGGACCACCCGATGCTGCCCCAACTGGCCGAGAGTGGCTACCTGAAAGCCCTGGCCTATCGCCTTGACGCTTAAGGTCTTTCTGGACACCTGCGTGTTGTATCCGCCGATCCTGCGCAGCTTTCTTCTGAGCGCGGCGCAGGCGGGACTGTATGCGCCCCTGTGGTCCGAAGGCGTGGAATCCGAGTGGCTTCACCTTGCGCGCCGCAAGGGCGAAGACAGCGTGCCCGCCACGCTCGACCGGTTGCGCCTGACCTGGCCGGGGGCCCTGACACCGCCGGGAGATGCCGCGCTTGTCGATCTGCCGGATATGACGGATCGCCATATCCTTGCCGCCGCGCAGGCCGGGGGCGCCGATCTGCTGTTGACGCTGAACCTGCGCGACTTCCCGCGACGCGCCCTCGCGCCTTTGGGGCTGAGCGCGGTCTCGCCGGACGATTTCGCGATGCAGCTCTGGCTCGGCGACGCCGACGCCATCGAGCGGATCGTTGCCGGTGTCTGGCCCGGTCTTGAGGGCCGCGCCCTGCGGAACGCGATGAAACGGGCAACCCTGCCTCGCCTGGGACGCGCGCTGGAAACGGAGTGAGCGCTCCAGCCCGGAGGCGCGCTTGTGGTGTCTCGGCGGGGTGGTTTCGCTTCCGGACCAGTCTGTGGATAATTTTCCGCCGCTGCTGAGGCTCCACAATCCCCGCCATTCCGGGAATCCTGTGATTTCATAAAGGGTTAACCGAACCCCGCCAAAGGCGATTCGCATTTTCCTTGGAATTCCAAGGCTTCAGGGGGGATATTGAGAGCGGATGTGAAGCGATGAATGCATCCCATGATTGTATTCTTTGCGCACCTTAACGCCCTAAAGGTGTTTCCCACATACGGCCCTGTGGATAACTTGGTGCATAGATTGCCGGAACTACGTCGAGCGACGGATCTGCGCAACTTCGTGACTCTGCAGCCCGCTCAGAAACGTCTGACATCCGAATCCGGCGTATTTCCCCAGCTGTTAGCGGAAACATTTGCGTTTGGCCGGCAAACTGACTAATCGCAAGGAAAGCGATGAGGATGCCATGACCCCTGCCCTGCAAAGCCACGCCGCCCTGACCCTGTGCAAACTTGCCCCGGTGATCCCGGTGATCGTGGTGGACGATCTCGACCATGCCGTTCCGCTGGCCGAGGCGCTGGTTGCGGGCGGGTTGCCGGTGCTCGAGGTGACGCTGCGCACACCCTGTGCGCTGGACGCGATCCGGGCCATGGCGGCGGTGCCCGGCGCGCGGGTCGGGGCGGGCACGGTGCTGAGCGCGCATGACGCGGCCAACGCCAAGGCCGCCGGCGCCACCTTTGCCGTCTCGCCCGGGGCGACGCCTGCGCTGATCGCTGCCTGCACCGCGCAGGGCCTGCCGCTGCTGCCCGGGGCCGCCAGCGCGAGCGAGGTGATGACGCTTCTCGAGCGGGGTTACCGGACGCTGAAATTCTTCCCCGCCGGTCCCGCCGGCGGCCCGGCCATGCTGAAAGCGCTGGGCGGGCCCTTGCCGCAGGCGACCTTCTGCCCCACGGGCGGCGTGAGCCTGGCCAATGCCACGGATTACCTGTCGCTTGCCAATGTCGCCTGCGTCGGCGGCTCGTGGGTGGCGCCCGCCAAGATGATGGCGGCGGGTGACTGGGCCGGTATCACGGAGCTTGCGCGCGAGGCGGCAGCTCTGCCGCGTTAAGCGGACCCGCCACGCCCCGCGCCCGACACGAAGCGGGCCGCGCCAGCTTGGCCTTCGGCCTGAACCATCGCGGCGCTGGCCCATTCACGGGTCAGCGCGCGCGCCAGATCCTCGGGCGCCATCTGCGCCGCCAGCAGATCCGCGCGCAGGCATCCCTGCGGCAAGGCGCACAGGCTTTCGGCCAGTTCGAGCGCCACCGCCAAGGCCTGCCCGTCCGGCGCGGCGCGGTCCGCAAGGCCGATCGACAGGGCCTCGGGCTGAGCAACAGCGCGGCCGGTCAGGATCAGGTCATTCGCCCGGCCCTGCCCGACGACGCGCGGCAGCCGCACGGTGCCGCCGTCGATCAGCGGGACGCCCCAGCGCCGGCAGAAAACCCCGAACGTGGCCGAGGCCGCCATCACCCGCAGGTCGCACCACAGGGCCAGTTCCATCCCGCCCGCCACCGCGAAGCCTTCGACCGCCGCGATGACCGGCTTCGACAGGCGCAGCCGGCTGGGCCCCATCGGGCCGGGCAAGGGCTGCGCCACGGGATCGGACCAGCCGGGCGGAATGTCCAGCCCGGCGATCCAGTCGCGGCCCGCATCGCCAGCCGCGGCCTTCAGGTCGAACCCGGCGCAGAAATTGCCCTCGGCCCCGGTCAGGATGGCGATATCGACGCCATCATCCGCGTCGAAGGCACGCGCCGCGTCGTAAAGGGCGCGCGCGAGCGCCGGATCGACGGCGTTGCGCTGTGCGGGCCGGTTGAGCGTCAGCACCCGGATCCGGCCCGTTGTTTCGACGCGCAGAATGTCAGACATCTTCGATTGCCAGCACGCCGTCGACCGCGCGGATCTGATGTTTCAGCGCGGGCGTAACGGGCACGGGGCGCCCGGCATCGATCTCGATCTCGCCGCCGGACAGGCCATCGGGCACGCTGAAACTGAGCGGACCGAACGCCTTGCGCGGCGCGTTGCCGGGCAGGTTCTGCAGGATTTCCAGCAGGTCCCGGATCGCATCGGGCGATTCCAGCCGTATCTTCAGCCCCGCCGCTCCGGCATCAGCGACCACATCGTCGATGGGCGCCGCGCCGCGTGCGAGCAGTTTGAGCGTGTCGGCTTCCATCGTCGCCTCGACCGTCAGGACCACGTTCATGCCCGTTTCCAGATGCTGCCGCGATGCTTCGAGGGTTTCCGAAAAAACGGTAACTTCGAACAGGCCCGTGGGGTCAGAAAGCTGAACGAAGGCAAAACGGTTGCCCCGGGCCGATTTGCGCTCTTGCCGTGAACTGACAGAGCCCGCAATACGCGCGACCAGCGGGCCGCGTTGCGCTTTCTGCGTGATCTCGGCCAGCGTCAGCACTTCTTTGCGTTTGAGCGCGACGGCGTAATCGTCGAGCGGGTGGCCCGAGAGATAGAACCCGATGGCCGAATGCTCTTCGGCCAGCTTGTCCATCGGCAACCAGTCCTGCGTTTTGGGCAGGCGCGGCGGCGGCAGGTCGTCCCCGCCCGCAAACAGCGAGGATTGCCCCGAATTCGCCGCTTCGTGCGAGGCGGCGGAATAGGCGACAAGACCGTCGAGCGCATCGAAGACCCGCTTGCGCGAGCGTTCGATGAGGTCGAAAGCGCCCGCGCGCACCAGCATCTCGAGCGCGCGCTTGCCGACGCGCTTGAGATCCACGCGCTGCGCGAAATCGGTCAGATCCCGGAACGGCTGATCGCCGCGCGCCTCGACCACGAGCTTCATCGCGTCGGTGCCCACATTCTTCAAAGCCCCCAGCGCATAGACGACCTTGCCGTCCAGAACGCTGAACATCGCCATCGAGCGGTTGACGCAGGGCGGCACGATCTCGATCCCCATGCGGTCGATCTCGCGCTTGTAGACGGACAGCTTCTCGGTCAAGTGAATATCGCAGTTCATCACCGCCGCCATGAACTCGACCGGGTGATTGGCCTTCAGCCACGCGGTGTAATAGCTGACCACGGCATAGGCCGCGGCGTGCGACTTGTTGAAGCCGTAGTTTGCGAATTTCTCCAGAAGGTCAAAGACTTCCGAGGCTTTCTTCTTGTCCACCCCGTTCTTCGCGGCGCCGGATTCGAATTTCGGCCGCTCGGCGTCCATGGCCTCCTTGATCTTCTTGCCCATGGCCCGGCGCAACAGGTCGGCGCCGCCCAGCGAATAGCCCGCCATGACCTGCGCGATCTGCATCACCTGTTCCTGGTAAACGATGATGCCTTGCGTTTCCTCAAGGATATGGTCGATCAACGGATGGACCGAGGCGCGTTCCTTGACGCCGTTCTTCACTTCGCAATAGGTGGGGATGTTCTCCATCGGGCCGGGGCGATAGAGCGCCACCAGCGCGACGATATCCTCGATACAGGTGGGTTTCATGCGCCGCAGCGCGTCCATCATGCCGGTGGATTCCACCTGGAACACGGCGACGGTCTTGGCGTCGGCATAAAGCTTGTAGGTCTTTTCGTCATCCAGCGGGATGGCGTTGATCTGGTTCTCGGCCCCTTCCGGCGGCTCATAGAGCCTGCTGCCATCGGGCGCGGTATGCAGGTCGCGCCCCGAGGCATGGATCAGGTCGATGGCGTTCTGCACCACGGTCAGCGTCTTCAGACCGAGGAAGTCGAATTTGACCAGACCGGCCTGCTCGACCCATTTCATGTTGAACTGGGTTGCGGGCATGTCCGAACGCGGATCGCGGTACAGCGGCACCAGCTCGTCCAGCGGGCGGTCGCCGATCACGACCCCGGCGGCGTGGGTCGAGGCGTTGCGCAGCAATCCTTCGACTTTTTCCGCATAATCGAGCAGGCGTGCCACGACCTCTTCCTTGGCCGCCTCGCGCAGGCGCGGCTCGTCGGACAGGGCCTTGGTGATGGAAACCGGCTTCACCCCCTCGACCGGGATCATCTTGGACAGCTTGTCGACCTGTCCGTAGGACATCTGCAAGACGCGGCCCACGTCCCGGACGGCGGCTTTCGACAAGAGCGCGCCGAAGGTGATGATCTGCCCCACCTTGTCGCGGCCGTATTTCTCCTGAACGTACTGGATCGTCTCTTCGCGGCGATCCATGCAGAAGTCGATGTCGAAGTCGGGCATCGAAACCCGTTCGGGATTGAGGAAGCGCTCGAACAGAAGCGAATAGCGCAGCGGGTCCAGGTCGGTAATCGTCAGCGCATAAGCCACGAGCGAGCCCGCGCCCGACCCCCGGCCCGGCCCCACGGGAATGTTGTTGTCCTTCGACCACTTGATGAAGTCGGCCACGATCAGAAAATAGCCGGGAAATCCCATCTGCTCGATGATGCCCAGCTCGAATTTCAGCCGCGCCTCATAGTCCTCGACCGGGGCGGCATGGGGGATCACGGCCAGACGCGCGCGTAGCCCGTCCCAGGCCTGACGACGCAGTTCCTCGACCTCGTCATCCGCGAATTTCGGCAGGATCGGGTCGCGTTTATAGGCACCGAACGCACAGCGGCGCGCGATCTCGACCGTATTTTCAAGCGCCTCGGGCAGATCGGCGAACAGCGCCGCCATCTCGTCAGGGGTCTTGAGGTAGTGCTGCGGGGTCAGGCGCCGGCGCGGTTCCTGCTGGTCGACATAGGTGCCTTCCTTGATGCACAATAGCGCATCGTGGGCCTCGTACATGTCGGCCTTGGGGAAATAGACATCATTGGTCGCAACCAGCGGCAGATCCATCGCATAGGCCATTTCGACGAAAGGCCGCTCGGTCATCTGCTCGGCCTGCGGCAGCGCGCCGCCCTCGCCGGGATGGCGCTGCAATTCGACATAGAGCCGCGAGGGATAGATCCCCGCCAGCCGCTCCATGACCTCTTGCGCGCGGGGCGCCTGCCCGTCCCGCAACAGCCGTCCGACCAGCCCGTCCGAGCCGCCGGTGAGGCAGATCAGTCCCTCGGAATGCGCGGACAATTCGTCGGGCGTGACATGCGGCAGGCTGCCATCCGTGCGCAAATACAGGCACGAATTCAGCTTCATCAGGTTTTCATAGCCGCGTTCGTTCTGCGCCAGCAGAACCACGGGCGCCGCCGGGCGCGGTTTCTCACCGGGCTGGCGCGCGGGCAATTGCACATCGACCTGACAGCCGATAATCGGCTGCACGCCGGCGCCCTTGGCGGTGACGGAAAATTCCAGCGCCGCGAACAGGTTGTTGGTGTCGGTGACGGCAACGGCGGGCATTCCCAGCGCGCCGCAGGTCTTCACCAGCGCCTTGACCGGCACCGCGCCTTCGAGAAGCGAGTATTCGGTATGGACGCGCAGATGTATGAATCGGGGGTTGGCCATGGTGACAGCTTATCCGGCGGGCAAAGCCGCGCAAGGGCGGCGCGATTTTCTACAGAACGGCGATAATGCTTCTCGCGCTGGCGGCAAGTCTGGGCTTGTCTGAAACGCGGGGGCAATGTTCACTGACCAGGACAACAGGGGCATCCGCCGCGCTTTACGCCGCATCGGGCGCGTGGAAAAGCCCTGACGGGGAGACAGCGGCGGAAGACTGCATGAGCGGGATCAGGTTCGTTCTCAATGGATCGGTGGTGGATGTCGAAGGACAGCCGCCGACGCGCACCCTTCTGGACTGGCTGCGCGAAGAGCGCGGGCTGAAGGGCACCAAGGAAGGCTGCAACGAAGGCGATTGCGGCGCCTGCACCGTGATGCTGACCGATGCGCGCGGCACCCGGGCGGTCAATGCCTGCATCCTGTTCCTGCCGCAGCTTCACGGCAAGGCGGTGCACAGCGTCGAGGGGCTGAAAGGCCCCGACGGCGCGCTGCACCCGGTGCAAAGCGCGATGGTGGCCCAGCATGGCTCGCAATGCGGCTTCTGCACGCCCGGCTTCATCATGTCCATGGCGACGGGGCACGCCAATGGCGTCACCGATCACGACACGCATCTGGCCGGCAATCTGTGCCGCTGCACCGGCTATGCGCCGATCATCCGCGCCGCCGAAGCAGCCGCGGCCGAACCGGTTCCCGGCTGGCTGGCCGAACAGATCGACCCTGCAACGCTTGCCGGCTTGACCGATACCACACCCGATGGCTGCGCGCTGCCGCGTTCGTCCGACGAGCTGGCGGCGTGGTATGCACAGAACCCCGAGGGGCGGCTCATCGCAGGGGCCACGGATGTCGGGCTCTGGGTGACGAAGCAGCTGCGCGATCTGGGCCCGGTGGCCTTTCTGCACGCCGTCGAGGACATGCGCGGGATCGAAGTGACCGACGAGGCGATCCATATCGGCGCCGTTACCACGATTGCCGACCTTCTGCCCGCCATCGCCCCGCACCATCCCGGTTTCGCCGCGATGTTGCGGCGCTATGGCTCGGTGCAGGTGCGCGAAGCGGCGACGATCGGCGGCAATATCGCCAACGGCTCGCCCATCGGCGACAGCCCTCCCGCGCTGATCGCGCTGGGGGCGACGCTGTACCTGCGCAAGGGCGACGACCGGCGCGCGCTGCCGCTCGAGGATTTCTTCCTGGATTACGGCAAGCAGGACCGCGCCCCCGGCGAATTCGTCGAGGCTGTGTCGATCCCGCGTCAGCCCGACCGGCTGAAATGCTACAAGCTTTCCAAGCGCTTCGATCAGGACATCTCGGCGGTGCTGGGATGTTTCAACATCACCGTGACGGAGGGAACCGTGACCGCCGCGCGCATCGCCTTTGGCGGCATGGCCGGCGTTCCCAAACGCGCGGTCGCCGTTGAACAAGCGCTGATCGGCCAGCCCTGGACCGAAGCCAGCGTACAGGCCGCCCTGCCCGCCTTCGCCGAGGATTTTCAACCGATGAGCGATATGCGCGCCTCGGCCGAGTACCGGCTGAGCGCGGCGCAGAACCTGCTCTTGCGTTATTTCCTCGACGATCAGGGTCTGGCCACCGACGTGCTGGAGGTGATGGCATGAGCGTTCTGCACAAACCCCTGCCCCATGATGCCGCGCCGCTGCATGTGACCGGCGAGGCGCGCTATGTCGACGATATCCCGACGCCCGCGGGCACGCTGCATCTGGCCTTCGGCCTGTCCGAGATCGCGCACGGCGATATTGTCGCGATGGACCTGTCGGCGGTGAAAACCGCGCCCGGCGTTGTCGCGGTGCTGACCGGCGAGGATATCGGCCACGCGGATTGTTCACCCTCGAACAATGACGAGCCGCTGCTTGCGCTCGGGACGGTTCATTACGTCGGGCATCCCGTCTTTCTGGTGATTGCCGACAGCCACCTGAACGCGCGCAAGGCGGCGCGGCTGGGCCGGATCTCGTATGAAGAGAAACCGGCGGTGCTGAGTGTCGACCAGGCGCTCGCCGCAAATGAACGCTTCGAGGAAGGCCCGCGCATCTGGGAGCGCGGCGATCTGGACGCCGCTTTCGCGCAATCGGCGAAAGTGATCGAGGGCCGGATCGACATGGGCGGGCAGGAGCATTTCTATCTGGAAGGTCAGGCGGCGCTTGTCAGCCCGCAGGAAGGCGGCGACATGCATGTCGTCTCGTCGACCCAGCACCCGACCGAAATCCAGCACAAGGTCGCCCATGCCCTGCATGTGCCGATGCATGCCGTGCGGGTCGAAACCCGGCGCATGGGCGGCGGGTTCGGCGGAAAGGAAAGTCAGGGCAATCACTTGGCCGTGGCCTGCGCGCTGGCGGCAAGGCTGACGGGTAAACCCTGCAAGATGCGCTATGACCGCGACGACGACATGGTCGTGACCGGCAAGCGCCACGATTTCCGCATCGATTACAAGGTGGGGATCGATGCCGAGGGCCGGATCCTTGCCGTCGATTTCATCCATTACACCCGCGCGGGCTGGTCGATGGACCTGACCCTGCCGGTGGCCGACCGCGCGATGCTGCATGCCGACAATGCCTATTGGCTGCCGAATGTGCGGATCGAAAGCCACCGGCTGCGCACCAATATGTGCTCGGCCACCGCCTATCGCGGCTTCGGCGGCCCGCAAGGCCTGCTGGGGATCGAGCGGGTCATGGATCATATCGCCCACGCGCTGAAATGCGACCCGCTGGAGATCCGGAAGCGGAATTACTACCGCGCGGCACAACCAGCCAAGTCCGGGCCCGGCACCGGAAAGCGGTTCAGCGCTGAACATTCTCCCCAGCAACCTGAACCTGACGCGGTACAGACCACGCCCTATGCCCAGCCGGTCGAGGATTTCATCCTGCACGAGATGACGGCGCGGCTGGAAGCGACCTCGGATTACGCGGCCCGCCGCGCGGCGATTGCCGAATGGAACGCGGCGAATCCGGTGCTGAAGAAGGGGATCGCGCTGACGCCAGTGAAGTTCGGCATCAGCTTCACCCTGACCCATCTCAATCAGGCGGGCGCGCTGGTCCATGTCTATCAGGATGGCTCGATCCACCTGAACCATGGCGGGACCGAGATGGGACAAGGCCTGTTCCAGAAGGTGGCACAGGTCGCGGCGGGGGTATTCGACGTGCCGCTCGAGGCGGTGAAGATCACCGCGACGGATACGGGGAAAGTGCCCAACACCTCGGCCACGGCGGCGTCGTCCGGCAGCGATCTCAACGGGATGGCGGTCAAGGCCGCGTGCGAGACGCTGCGCGACCGGATCGCCGACCACCTCGCCGCGCTGCATCAGACCGATGCAGGCAGCGTGTCCTTCACCGACGGCATGGTCCGCGTGGGCGGCACCGAAATGACCTTCGCCGAAGCGGCGATGTCGGCCTATCAGGCCCGCGTGAGCCTGTCGGCCACGGGCTTTTATGCGACGCCCAAGGTCGCTTGGGACCGGATCGCCGGACAGGGGCGTCCGTTCTTCTACTTCGCCTATGGCGCGGCCTGCAGCGAGGTGGTCATCGACACGCTGACCGGCGAGAACCGGATCCTGCGTACCGATATCCTGCACGACGCGGGCGCCAGCCTGAACCCCGCACTGGACAAGGGGCAGGTGGAAGGCGGCTTCGTGCAGGGCGCCGGATGGTTGACCACCGAAGAACTGGTCTGGGACGACAAGGGCCGCCTGCGCACCCACGCGCCCAGCACCTACAAGATCCCCGCCTGCGGCGATCGTCCGCGCGTCTTCAACGTCGAGCTGTGGACCGGCGCCAATCCCGAAGACACGATCCACAAATCCAAGGCCGTGGGCGAGCCGCCCTTCATGCACGGGATCTCGGTGCTGATGGCGCTGTCGGATGCCATCGCGGCCTGCGGCGACGGCTCGCGCTACGTGGCGCTGGACGCGCCCGCCACGGCCGAGCGCGTTCTGGCCGCCGTGAAAGCCCAGCGGGGCGGCTATGTTTGACCGCGACGCCCTCGCGCGGAGTGTCAAGACGCAGGGCGCCGTTGTCCGCGTGGTGATCTGCGCGCATCAGGGCTCTTCCCCGCGCGAGGCGGGCGCCGCCATGCTGGTCTGGGCCGATGGACAGAGCGGCACCATCGGCGGCGGCGCGCTGGAACTCGACGCCACGCAGAAGGCGCGCGCGATGCTGCCGGGGGGCGCCGCACGGGTGGAAAAGATCGCCCTGGGGCCGTCGCTGGGCCAGTGCTGCGGCGGCGCGGTGACGCTGGGATACGAGCGCTTCGACGAAACGAGCCTTGCCGCGATCCCCGAAACCGGGCTTTTCGTCCGCCCCGTCTCGTCCCAGGCCGGCACCGAAGCGCCGCTCGCCATCCGCCGGGCCGAGAAGGCCGCGCGCGGCGAAGGCGTCGCCGCGACCCGCTACGCGCTGGGCTGGCTGGCCGAACCGCTGTCGCCCCGCGCACGGCCGGTCTGGATCTGGGGCGCGGGCCATGTCGGGCGGGCGCTGGTTTCCGTTCTGGCCCCCCTGCCCGGCCTGTCGCTGACCTGGATCGACACCGCCGAGGCCCGGTTCCCCCAAACGGTGCCGCCGGGCGTGACCCGCCGTATCGCCGAGGCGCCGCAAACCCTTGTGTCCGAAGCGCCGAAGGATGCCGAGCATTACATCCTGACCTTCAGCCACGCGCTGGACCTCGATCTGTGCCACCGCGCGCTCAGCCATGGCTTCGCCGCTTGTGGGCTGATCGGCTCGGCGTCGAAATGGGCGCGGTTCCGGTCGCGACTGCAGGCGCTGGGTCACGATCCGCGCGACATCGCCCGCATCGCCTGCCCGATCGGCGACCCCGGTTTCGGCAAGCATCCGCAGGCCATCGCCGTGTCGGTCGCCGCCGCCATCCTTTCCCAGCCGTTCCGCGTATCAGTGAAGGAGACCGCCCGGTGAAACCGCCGCTTCTGTCGATCAAGGGCCTGACAAAGGTCTATCCCGGCGTCGTTGCCAATTCGGATGTCTCCTTCGATATCGGCGAGGGCGAAGTTCATGCGCTTCTTGGCGAAAACGGCGCGGGGAAATCGACGCTGGTCAAGGCGATCTATGGTCTGATCGTGCCCAACGAAGGCGTGATGGAATGGCGCGGCGTGCCCTATGCCCCCGGCGCCCCGTCCGAAGCGCGCGCCACCGGCGTCGCGATGGTGTTCCAGCATTTCAGCCTGTTCGACGCGATGGACGTGGCCGAGAACGTGGCGCTTGGCATGGACAACCCGCCGCCCATCCGCGAGCTGGCGGCGAAGATCACCGACGTGTCGCACAATTACGGCCTGCCGCTGGACCCGTCGCGCATGGTGGGCGACCTGTCCGCGGGCGAGCGGCAGCGCGTCGAGATCATTCGCTGCCTGCTGCAGAACCCGCAATTGCTGATCATGGACGAGCCGACCTCGGTTCTGACCCCGCAAGAGGTCGAGATCCTGTTCCGCACGCTGCGCCAGCTTCGCGGTGAGGGAAAGTCGATCCTGTATATTTCGCACAAGCTCGAAGAAATCCGGTCGCTGTGCGAGAACGCCACTGTCCTGCGGCATGGCAAGGTCGTGGGCCGCGCCGATCCCCGGCAGGAAAGCGCACGCTCGCTGGCCGAGATGATGGTGGGCCAGTCCCTGCACACCCCGTCGCGCCCCGCCGCGCAGCCCGGCAAGCTGCTGCTCGAGGTGCAGGACCTGTCCGTCACCTCGCCCTCGGCCTTCGGAACGTCGTTGCGCAAGGTGTCTCTGGCGGTGCGCGCGGGCGAGGTCCTGGGCATCGGCGGTGTTGCGGGCAACGGTCAGGACGAGCTTCTGGGCGCGCTGTCGGGCGAATTGCGCACCACCCCCGAGTCGATCCGCGTGGCGGGCGAGCCGGTGGGCGCGCTGGGACCCAATGCGCGGCGGGCGCTGGGGCTGCTCTGCGCGCCCGAGGAACGTCTGGGTCACGCGGCGGCCCCGGACATGAGCCTGACCGAGAACGCCCTGCTGACCGGCGCCTATCGCGAGAACCTGGTGCGCAGCGGCTTCATCGGCTGGTCCAAGGCGCGCGACTTCGCCGAGAAGATCATCCTGCGCTTCGATGTCCGCACCCCCGGCGCGCATGTGGCGGCACGGGCGCTTTCGGGCGGCAACCTGCAGAAATTCGTCATCGGTCGCGAGATCATGCAGCGGCCCTCGGTTCTGGTCGTGAACCAGCCCACCTGGGGCGTCGATGCCTCGGCGGCGGCGGCGATCCGGCAGGCCCTGCTGGATCTGGCGCAGGCGGGCGCGGCGGTCGTCGTCATCAGTCAGGATCTCGACGAGCTGATGGAGGTCGCCGACAATTTCGCCGCGCTCAATGGCGGGCAGCTGAGCGCACCGCGCCCGGTCAACGGGCTGACGATGGACCAGATCGGCCTGATGCTGGGCGGTGCCGAGGGAGGAGAAACCGATGCTGCGGCTTGATAAACGCCCGACCCCCTCGAAATTCTGGAACTACGCCACGCCCGTCACGGCGGTTCTGCTGACGATGATCGCGGGCGGCATCCTGTTCGCGCTCCTGGGCAAGAACCCGTTCGAGGCGATCAAGCTGATCTTCTGGGACCCGCTCTTTTCCGAGCAATTCGCCAGCTATTCGCGCCCGCAACTGCTGGTCAAGGCCGGCCCGCTCATCCTGATCGCGGTCGGGTTGTCGATCGGGTTCCGCGCCGGCATCTGGAATATCGGCGCCGAGGGTCAGTACATCATCGGCGCGCTCTGCGCGGCAGGCGTGGCGCTGGCCTTCTACCCGGTTGAAAGCTGGCTGGTCTTTCCGCTGATGATCCTCGGAGGGGCGTTCGGCGGCTGGCTCTGGGCGATGATCCCGGCCGTGCTGAAAACGCGGTTCAATACCAACGAAATTCTCGTGTCGCTGCTCCTGGTCTACGTGGCCGAGAAACTGCTGGCGGCGGCCGCGACGGGGTTCATGCGCAATCCCGACGGCGCGGGCTTTCCCGGCTCGCGCAACCTGAGCCAGTACCCGGCGGCTGCCAATAACGAGATCTTCGTGAATACCGGGCTTCACTGGGGCGGCGTCGCGGCCTTCATCGCGGTGCTGTTCACCTATATCCTGCTGCAGCGCCATCTGCTGGGCTTCCATGTCCAGCTTGCCGGTCAGGCGCCGCGCGCGGCGCGGTTCGCCGGTGTCGCCCCCGCGCGTCTGGTGGTTCTGTGCCTTGGCCTGTCGGGCGCCTTCGCGGGGCTTGCCGGCATGTTCGAGGTGGCGGGGCCCGCCCGTCAGATCACCATCGACTTCAACGCGGGCTACGGCTTCACGGCGATCATTGTGGCCTTTCTGGGCCGGTTGCATCCGGTGGGCATCGTGCTGGCCGGTCTGCTGCTGGCGCTGACCTATATCGGCGGCGAGCTGGCGCAGTTCATGCTGAACCTGCCCGCCGCGGCGATCCAGGTCTTCCAGGGGATGCTGCTGTTTTTCCTTCTGGCGCTCGACGTGTTGTCGAATTACCGGGTGCGGCTGGCGCGGCAACCCGCCAAAACGGATGCAAAGGTGGAGCTGGCGTGATGGATCTGTCTTCCCTGAATATCGTCGTGCTGCTGGCCTCGCTCATGGTGGCGGCGACACCCATCCTGATGGCGGCGATCGGCGAGCTGGTCGTGGAAAAGGCGGGCGTCCTGAACCTCGGGGTCGAGGGGATGATGATCACGGGCGCGGTGTCGGGCTTTGCCATCGCCGTGAGCACCGGCAACCCGCTGATCGGCATGGTCGCGGCCGTGATTGCCGGCGCCGCGCTGGCGCTGATCTTTGCCATCCTTACCCAGGGGCTGATGGCCAATCAGGTCGCCTCGGGCCTCTCGCTGACGCTGTTTGGGCTGGGCCTGTCGGCGCTGGTCGGGCAAGGCTTCGTGGGCGTGGTTCCGCCCCGGACGCCGAAGCTGGATTTCGGCCCGCTCAGCGATATTCCGGTGCTGGGCCAGATCTTCTTTCGCCACGACATGCTGGTCTATGTGTCGCTTCTGATGGTGCTGGCGGTGTGGTATTTCCTGACGCGCACGCGGGCCGGACGCATCCTGCGCGCGGTGGGCGAGAACCACCATTCCGCCCATGCGCTGGGCTACCGCGTCAAGCGGGTCCGGGTGCTGGCGATCCTGTTCGGCGGCGGCTGCGCGGGGCTTGGCGGCGCCTATCTCTCGCTGGTGCGGGTGCCGCAATGGACCGAGGGCATGACCGCCGGTGCCGGCTGGATCGCGCTGGCCATCGTCGTCTTCGCCTCGTGGCGGCCGGGCCGTGCGCTGCTGGGTGCCTATCTTTTCGGCGGCATCATGGTGTTGCAGCTCAATTTGCAGGCAGCCGGTTTCAGCATTCCGGTCGAGTATCTTTCGATGTCGCCCTATCTGGTCACCATCCTCGTTCTGGTGATCATGTCGTCGAACCGGGCGCGCATCACCCTTGCGGCCCCCGGCTCGCTGGGACAATCCTTCCACGCCGCCGGGTGACGGGCGGCATCAACCGGGGCAAATGCCCGTTTTCAGGGAGTAATGGGACATGAAACGCAGACAGCTTCTCGCCAGTTCGGCTGCAGCGCTGGGCCTGGCCGCGACCGCGGGCACCCGCGCCGCGCTCGCTCAGTCGCCGATGAAGGTCGGCTTCATCTATGTCGGCGCGGTGGGCGATTTCGGCTGGAACTATGCCCATGACCAGGCCCGCGCCGCGGCGCAGGAGCATTTCGGCTCGGCCATCGAGACCACCTTCGTCGAAAGCGTCCCCGAGGGCCCCGATGCCGAGCGTGTGATGACGCAGATGGCGCTGTCGGGGGCGCAGATGATCTTCGCCACCTCGTTCGGCTATGGACCGGCGCTGAACGCCACCGCCGCGCGCTTCCCCGATGTCGCCTTCGAGCACGCGACCGGCTATATCCAGGAGCATCCGAACGTTTCGCTCTACAATGCCCGCTTCCACGAAGGCCGGGCGGTCATCGGCACCATTGCCGGGCGCATGACGCAGACCAACAAGATCGGCTATATCGCCGCCTTCCCGATCGCCGAGGTGCTGATGGGCATCAACGCGGCCTATCTGCATGCGAAAAAGGTGAACCCCGACGCCGAAATGCGCGTGGTCTGGGCCTTTACCTGGGGCGACCCGGCGCTGGAAGCGGCCGCTGCAGAAGCGCTGATCGACCAGGGCTGCGACATCATCATGCAGCACACCGATTCCACCGCACCCTTGCTGGTGGCGCAGGACCGTGGCGCGCTGGCCTTCGGTCAGGCGTCGGACATGTCGTCCTTCGCGCCCGAGGCGCATCTGACGGCGATCATCGACAACTGGGCGCCCTATTACATCCAGCGCATTCAGGCGAAGCTGGATGGCACCTGGACGGCGGGCAACGTCTGGCCAGGGCTGGCCGAGGGCGAAGTGTTGATCGCCCCCTATAACGACCGCGTGCCCGCCGAGGTGCAGGCCGAGGCCGATGCGATGATCGCGGCGATCAGCTCGGGCGAGTACAACCCCTTCACCGGGCCCCTGAACAAGCAGGACGGCTCTGTCTGGCTGGAAGAGGGTCAGGTTGCCGACGACGGAATGCTCTGGGGGATGGATTTCTACCTCGAAGGGATCGAGGGCGACATCCCCAGCTGATTGTCCGGCAGATCACCGATGCGAAGGGGGCCAAAAGGCCCCCTTCTTTTATGGCCCCTTTTTTACGGCCCCGTCTTTCCGGGCCCATCTTTCCGGGCCCGGGCATTCAGGCTGCCAGCTGATCCCAGACCTCGAGCGCACGGCCCGCATTCATCACGACCGGCCCGCCCCCCATCTGCAGGCACATGCCCAGTACCTCGCAGAACTCCTCGCGCGAGCAGCCGAGTTTCTGCAGCACCTCGATATGGAAATTGACGCAATCGTCGCAGCCCTGCGCGATGGCAATGCCCACGGCGATGAACTCCTTTTCCTTGGTCGACAGCGCGCCCGGCTCCTTGACCGCCGCGCTGAGCTGACCGAAGCCTTTCATCGGCGCATTCACCGCCTTGATTAGCGCGCGCGAACGATCCTTGATCGCGGCAAGATCGGCCTTGGCATCCATGTCACATTCCTTTTCCGGCATATCTGTACACGGAAATGCCACAGCGCCTGCGCGCGCTCCTTGATGCAGGTCAAGCGCGGCGTCAGCGGATCAGCCGGGGCACGGGATCGGCGCAGGAGACGCTCAGAAGCTCCAGATCGGCGCGTGCGATATCCAGACCCAGAAGGTCGCTGAACAGATCGTTGGTCAGGTTGCCCTCGGCGCCAAGGCCATTGGCGATATTGGCGCTGGTCAGGAGAAGGGTTCCCGCGACCGAGGTCAGCACCTGCGCCACCGCGTTCAGCGCGCTGGTGGCGCAGCTCAGGATCGAATTGCAGCTCTGCAGGCTGAGCGCCTCTTCGATCCGCTCATGCGAGGCGTCCAGCATCTGCGCCACCGTGTTGCCCAGAAGATCCGTCACCGCCTCTTCTGCCGCAGGGCCGACCGGCCCCAGCTCGACCACCGGATCCGTGGTAAAACGCTCGCGCGTGAACTCCACCCGCCGCGTCGCCCGCTCGCGCGCGGTGTCGACCTGCATCCCGAGCGCTTCCGATCCCAGCGGCAGTCCCTGCACACGGGTCATCAGGTCGATGTCGATTAGGCTTGCATCGACCGGATCGAAAACCGCGATCACCGCCTCGGGCTCGGTGGCGCAGGTATTGCCCTGATCGCTGAGCGTCGCCATCGCATTGGCAAGGCGGATATTCAGCCGCAGCTTGAAAATGCCGAGGATGTTCAGCTCGTCCAGCTCGACCCGGATCTGCGACGTCTGCGCGAATGCCTCGGGGCTGCCGGGCACGACGTTGAGCGCCACGCGCCGGGGCTCGCCGATCCGCACCCGGGCGCCGACCGCGCCGAAAGCGCCCAGCGTTACCTCGGTCTGAAGGCTGAGCAGATGTTCGGTCAGCAATTCGGCCGTCAGGAACACCAGGTCGGCCACGTAGAATTCGACCCCGCGCACCGGGGAGCCGACGGTCAGTCGGCGCAGATCCTCGGGCAGGATCAGCCCGTCACCCAGCCGCACATCGCCCAAGCCGGGCGGGACGTTCTGCCCGGTGACCACCGACAGGATGGACGACGCCGGCAGGCTTGCGTCCAGCAACTGGCCATAGGTCGCAGGCTCGCCCGAAGGGGTCAGAAGGCTGGCCTCGACCGCGATATCGGCCAGCGCCTCCAGCAGGTCGATCCGGGTATCCACCCCGCGCCCGCTGCACAGGACATCGACCTCGGCACCGATCAGGGGGCGCAGGAAATCCCTGAGCAGCGCAAGCTCGGCCAGGCAATTCGACAGCGCGAAGCTGACGCGCGGCGGCGTGGTCGCGGCGATGGCCTCGCGCCGGACCACCAGCCCGTCATCCTCCATGAACATGTCGAGCAGGTACAGGTTGACGGGCGTCGTCACGAAGACCTGCACCGCCGTCGTGCCGTCCGTCGTCGTCTGGTCGGGATTCGGCGTGAAGACCCCGGCCAGGGGCGCCGTACCGAAGACGATATCGGCATCGGCAAGGTCAAACGGATCATAGCGCGCATTGGCGGCGACCGTCGCACGGGCGGCCCCGCGCGACGCCTCGGCGCTTTCCAGAAAATGCACGGCCGAAAGCGCGGCAAGATCGGCCTGCGACTGAACGTAGCGACGCTGGGCATTGATATGCATGAAGTCGATGGCCAGCGCCCCGGCCAACAGCAGCGTCGGCAACAGCACCACGAACAGGACCGCGACGGCGCCGCTGTCGCTGTTGTACCAAGTCCGCCACCGCAGAGCGAAGGGGTGCCGGACCTCAGCCCACCGCGCGATCATGCGAGGGCCTTACCATTGGACGAAGCTGGCGCGCTGAAAGGACTGGAACTGCAACCCGATCATGGATCCCAGGATCGCGCCCAGCGTGCCGCTGGTATTGTAGACGACCGAGACCCGCAGAAGCCGCGTTTCGGGGTCGCTGTCACAAGCGACGGCATCGACGCGCTCAGGTTCCAGAAGCGGCAGGTTCGCGGCGAGAGGCGCGACCATCTCGTCCTCGACCCGCGCGCACCAATCGTCCTCGTGCGCGACAGACAGCGACGCGCGGGCAAGCTCGTGCGCCAGTTGCTGAACGTCGCTGGCGAGCGCCAGATACAGGCTGGAGGTGACGACAAGGCCGAGGATGCCGATCAGGAAGGGCAGAAGAACGACGAATTCAACGGTGGTCGAGCCCGTCTCGTCGCGGGCCGTTTTCTTGGCCTGATACAGGAGTCTCCGAATGGAATTTTTGTCGGATCGCATCACAGTCTCACCCGCAAGATCGTCCACTGGTCACGAAGTAAGCATCATAAAGGGTCCGCCAATCCGGTTGTCTTGGCAAGCTAAACATTTATTTTAATTAGATATTTAACGCGCGCACAACCAAGGCGTGTTGTCTTGACAACTGATCGCCTACGCCATTGAAAGATAATGAAAACCTTACCCGCACAACCCGGAGAGGAGGCTGCCGGAGCGGCTATTGTGTTTCAAGAGAAAACGGTTTTTTGTCCGTCGTTGTATATTTACAACCGGACTTTGATCAAAATCAAAGGGATATTCCGCTGCCGGAAAGCCTCAGACCGCGGCTTCGCCCGGCTCGGCGAGTCGGTCCAGCCCCGCCTGGACCACCCGGGGATGGCCCGCGGCGAAGGGCAGGTCGGCCAGCGCGCCGATCCGCGCTGCCAGATCGTCGTAGAGCGTCTCGGGCGCGGTGTCGGGGGCAAGCCGCCACGCGGCGCGGTGCGGACCGCCCGGCCAGTCGCGCGCGCGCGAGGCCGCGCGGTCTCCGAGCGTGATCACCACATCCATCGCCGGCGCGTCATCGCCCGTCCAGGTCGACAGCGGCTTGGCCCAGAGCAGACCCACCTCCTGCCCCCGCCCGGCCAGAAACTCGAGCGTGGCGGCCTCGCCCCCGGGCTGCGCCTCGAGCCCGGCGGAGAAAACCTCGACCGCCTCGCCGGCACGCTCGCGAAGCAGCGCTTCGGCCATCAGCGTGGGCCCGGCATTGCCCGCACCGATGAACAGCACGTTGCGCACGCGCGCGCCCGGCTGACCGCGCCCCACATGGCCCCTTCCGCCGCAGATCTCGCCGATCCACCGGGCATTGAGCGCCTCGGCCCCCTCGACCGAGGCCGCGTAGAGAAGCGAGGTCGCGCGCCGCTCCTGGTTGATCAGCCCGGCCTCCATCAGCTGCGCGAGATAGCCCGACAGCGTGCTGGGCTTCAACGCCAGCACCGCGCCGATTTCGCCCGCGGCCACGCGGCGCGGGTAATGCCGCATCAGGAGCCGCACGATCGCCAGCCGCTGCGGATGGGCGAGCGCGGCAAAAGCGGCAACGGGGTCGAGGGGGGCGGCTGGTTCCATGATTATCGAAGTACGGGGTCGCCCGCGCCGCAGCAAGACAGGCTGTGGACAAGTTTCGCGCCGGTTGCCGGAAAGCCACGCTGTGATAGCGTGCGGGAAAAACAGGAGGTCTCAATGTCAAGCCCAGCATCCAGAACCGCCACCCGCCAGATCGGCGATGCCGAGGTCACGATCCTGACCGACGGCCGGACGGAATTCGGCCCCGAGCTGTTCCCCGGCACGCCGGAAGAGAGGATTTCGGCGGTTCTGTCGGCGCAGCAGGTCGAGGCCATCGCCACCAATTTCAACGCGGTGCTGATCCGGAACGGGGGCAAGACGATCCTGTGCGATGCCGGGCCGCGCGATCTGTTCGGGCCGACCTGCGGCTTCCTGCCTCAGGCCATGGAGGAAGCGGGCGTGAGCGCCGACCAGGTCGGGGTGCTGTTCGCGACGCACCTGCATCCCGATCATGTCGCGGGCATGATCACCCAGAGCGGCGAGGCGGTTTTCCCCGCGGCCGAGCTTGTCGTCACCCGCGAGGAGCACGCTTTCTGGTCGGATGCCGCGAAGACCGACGCGGCCCCGGCGCCCCTGCCCGACTGGGGCCGGCTCGCCCGCGCGGTGCTGGCCGCCTATGGCGACCGGCTGCGGCTGATCGAGGCGGGCGGCGAGATCGCGCCCGGCCTGACCTCGATGCCGCTGGCGGGCCACACGCCGGGCCATGGCGGCTGGCGGCTCAGCTCGGGCGCGGGGCATCTGATCCATGGCGGCGACATCATCCATGCGCCGGCGCTGCAGGCCGCCGATCCCGATATCGGCATCGCCTTCGACATGGATATGGACACCGCCCGCGCGACCCGCAAACGGCTGCTCGACGAGTTGGCCACCGAGGGCGCGTTGTTCACCGGCGGGCACTTTCTGCACCCGGCCTTCCATGTCGCCGTGCGCGACGGGGCTGGGTATCGGCTGGAACGGCCCTGAGGGGGCGAATCCGGGACGTGGCGGGGGCTGCTGCCCCGCCGCCTTCAGGAAGATCCGGGGGGCTGCCGCCCCGCCGCCGTCACGAAGATCCGGGGGGCTGCCGCCCCGCCGCCGTCACGAAGATCCGGGGGGCTGCCGCCCCGCCGCCGTCACGAAGATCCGGGGGGCTGCCGCCCCGCCGCCGTCACGAAGATCCGGGGGGCTGCCGCCCCGCCGCCGTCACGAAGATCCGGGGGGCTGCCGCCCCGCCGCCGTCACGAAGATCCGGGGGGCTGCCGCCCCCCGGGACCCCCCGCTTCAAGGAGGGTTTTCCACCCTCCTTGAAAATCCTCCCGAGAGTATTTCCGGCAAAGCGAAGTCAGCTGCGGATGGCTTCGAGCATCCGGTGCACATTGTCGGGATCGGCCTCGGGCGTGATGCCGTGGCCGAGATTGAAGATATGCGGGCCCTTCGAGAAGGCCTGCACGATGCGCTTCGTTTCCGATACCAGGGCGGGGCCGCCCTCGACCATGTGGCGCGGCGCGAGATTGCCCTGCACGCAGCCATGGATCTGCACGTTTTCGGCCGCCCATTGCGCATCGACGCTGTCGTCGAGCGCGACGCAATCGGCGCCGGTGGCCTGGTGGAAGCGCGTATACGCCTCGCCCGCCTGACGCGGGAAGGCGATGACCGGGATACCGGGATAACGGCGTTTCAGGGTCTCGGTGATCAGGCGCGCGGGTTCGGTCGCGTAGCGGTCGAAATCATCGCCCTGAAGCGAGCCCGCCCAGCTGTCGAAGATCTTCACCACTTCGGCGCCCGCCTCGATCTGGCGGGAGAGGTATTCGATCGTGCCCTCGGTGATCTTGCCCAGAAGCTGTTCGAAAAGCGCGCGATTTTCGGTCTTGAGCGCATGGGCCGGCCCCTGATCGGGCGTGCCGCGCCCGGCGATCATGTAGGTGGCGACCGTCCAGGGGGCGCCGGCGAAGCCGATCAGCGTCGTTTCCGCCGGCAATTCGCGCCTGAGGATGCGCAAGGTCTCGTAGACCGGCGAGAGCGTCTCGTCGATCGCGTGGACGGGCTTCAGGCGGGCGAAATCCTCTTCGGAGGTGATCGTCGACAGGCGCGGCCCCTCGCCCGTGACGAACCACAGATCCGCGCCCAGAGCCTGCGGCAGAAGCAGGATGTCGGCGAACAGGATCGCCGCGTCGAAGCCGTAGCGGCGGATGGGTTGCAGCGTCACTTCGGCGGCAAGGTCGGGATTGTAGCACAAAGACAGGAAATCGCCCGCTTTCTCGCGCGTGGCGCGGTATTCGGGCAGGTAGCGGCCCGCCTGGCGCATCATCCAGACCGGCGGCACGGCCGGCGCCTCGCCCTGCAGCGCGCGCAGGATCGTCTTGGTCGGCGCCTCGGCCGGAGCGGGTAGCTGGGTCACGGCAATTCTCCTGTCGGTATCGGCCCGTCGATGCGGGTCTGGTTGCGCGATGTCAAGAAGCGCGCTGTCGCAGCGCCTGCATCGCGCCCGCATCGCGCTGGGTCGGAACCGGGAAAGAAGCGCGCCGCGCGCCGGTGGCAAGCCCGTTCAAGCGGCGTGGCAGCAACGGAGCGCCGGTCCGGCGCCCGGAGGGATCGCGCTTTGTGGACCTTCCGCGCGTCCCGGGCTATATCCGGGGAACACCCTTGGGACCCGACCACGCGTGACCGACAGAATGCCTCCGTGGCGCCTTTCCGTGGCGCCGATGCTTGATTGGACCGACTCGAACTGCCGGCAGTTTCATCGGCTGCTGAGCCGTCATGCGCTGCTTTATACCGAGATGGTGACCTCGGCCGCGCTGGTGCGCGGGGGGGCGCGGCACCTGCTGACGTTTTCGCCCGCCGAGCATCCGGTCGCACTGCAACTGGGCGGGTCGGATCCGGCGGAACTGGCGCAGGCCGCGCGGATGGGCGCGGAGGAAGGCTACGACGAGATCAACCTCAATGTCGGCTGTCCTTCGGACCGGGTGCAATCGGGCTGTTTCGGCGCGGTGCTGATGAAAACGCCCGACCTGGTGGGCGAGTGCCTGTCGGCGATGCGCGCGGCCACGACGACCGAGATCACCGTCAAGTGCCGTATCGGTGTCGACGACCAGGACCCCGAAGAGGCCCTGCCCGCCTTTCTGGACGCCGCCCGCGCGGCCGGGATCCGGCGCGTCACGGTGCATGCGCGCAAGGCCTGGCTGCAGGGCCTGTCGCCCAAGGAAAACCGCGAGGTTCCGCCGCTCGATTACGAACTGGTCGCGCGGATGCTGGCGGCCTATCCGGATCTGTCGATCTCGGTGAATGGCGGCATCGCCACGCTGGAACAGGCGCAGGCGCTGCTGGCGCGGGGCTTCGATGGCGTGATGATCGGGCGTGCGGCCTATCATCAGCCCGCCGATATCCTCGGGGCGGCGGATGCGGCGATCTGGGGCGATGAGCGCGCGCCCGCCGATCCGGTCGAGGTGGCGCAAAAGGCCGAGGCGATCATCGCGAACCATCTGGAGCGCGGCGGGCGGCTGATCGGGGCCACACGCCACCTGCTGGGCCTTTTCGCCGGCCAGCCAGGCGCGCGGGCCTGGCGCCGGGCCTTGTCGGAAATGCCCAATGGCACGCTGGGCGATTACCGGGCGCTGGTCGCCGGTCTGACCGAAAGGCGCGCGGCATGAGCGTTCGCAAAATGGGCCTTACGCTGGCCTGCGCGACCCTTGCGCTCAGCGCCTGCGTGCCCACAAGCGAGGTCGCACGGCTGGAAGCGCGCACCGAAGCGGTGGCGCCGCTTGCCGTCTATCGCCCGGGCGACGTCAATCCCCTGCCCCCGAGCCGCCCCAACAGCGAGATGGTCGAGGATTTTCTCGAACTGGGCTTCGCGATGGAAAGCGGTCGTCCGATCGAGACCTTCTCGCGCTTCGAGGGGCCGGTGACGGTGGTGACGGGTGGCGCCGCGCCGGTGACGGCGATCCCGGATCTGGACCGCCTCATCGCCCGGCTGCGCGCCGAGGCGGGCATCGATATCGACCGCGCGATCAGCGCGCCCGAGGGGGCGAACACGATCACCGTGCAATTCCTGCCCCGCCGCCAGATGCAGACGGTCGTTCCCGCAGCGGCCTGTTTCGTCGTGCCCAATGTGGGCACATGGCAGGATTTCGTCGCCAACCGCCGCAGCCCGTCGATCGACTGGACCCGCGTGACCCAGCGCCGCCAGGCGGCCGTGTTCATTCCCGACGACACCACGCCGCAGGAAATCCGCGATTGCCTGCACGAAGAGATCGGCCAGGCGCTGGGGCCGCTCAACGATCTGTTCCGGCTGTCGGATTCGATCTTCAACGACGATAACTTCCAGACCACGCTGACCGGCTTCGACATGCTGCTGTTGCGCGTCTGGTACGCGCCGGAACTGCAATCGGGGATGACCAGGGACGAGGTTGCGGCGCGGTTGCCGACGCTGTTCAACCGGCTGAACCCGGTCGGCCGGGGCCGCGCGGGCGTCGTCGCCGGGCCCACGCCGCGCGAATGGCAGCTTGCGGTGGAACAGGCGCTGTCCTCGGATGGCGGGCTGTCGCAGCGCCGCGAGGGGGCCGAACGGGCGTTGGACATGGCGCGCGCGCAGGGCTGGACGGATTCGCGGCTGGCGCTGAGCCTGATGCTGGGCGCAAGGCTGGCGCCGCGCGACCGGGGCGAGACGGCGCTGGAATCGCTGTTGTCGGCGGCCGAGATCTTCCGCCGACTTCCGGGCGGCGAGATCCACGCGGCGCATATCGACATGCATCTGGCCGTTCAGGCGCTGGCCACCGGGCAGACCGACATCGCGCTGGAGCTGACGCGCGAGGCGATGCCCTTCGCGCAACGGACGGAAAACGCGGCCTTCCTGGCGTCGCTGGGTTTCATCCGCTCGCAGGCGGAGCTGCAGGCGGGCAACCTGGAGGCTGCAGAACGGCTCAGGGTCGACTCGATGCCGGCGGCGCGATATGGCTTCGGCTCACAGAGCGCCGCCGAGGCGCGGTTTGAGGAAATCGCCCGCATCGCCGGCGCGGCCCAGCGACTGGCCGGGCTGTAACCCGGCACGGGGCGGGCAGAACAGAGGCTTTCATGGTCATTCTCGCAGGCATGGTGATCGGCGCGGTCTGGGGCTATCTCTATGCCCGCCGCAACGACGGCACCGGCAAGGACATCGCCCAATATGCCGCCGTCTGGGGCATCATCGGCGCGATCGTCAGCGCCTTCATCGCCGTCGGACTGGATCGGCTGATCTGATGTTCGTGCCCTTCCTCGAACAATTGCGCAACCACGCGGTTCCGGTGACCTTGAGAGAGTATCTTGGCTTTCTCGAAGCGCTGAAAGCCGGTCTGGCGCAGTTCGACGCCGAGGGCTTCTATTACCTCGCCCGCACCACGATGGTGAAGGACGAAAAGCACATCGACCGTTTCGACCGGGCGTTCGCGGCGGCCTTCAAGGGCCTTGATGAAATCTCGCCCGAAACCATCGCACAGGCGGTCGATCTGCCCGCAGACTGGCTGGAAAAGCTGGCCGAGAAGCATCTGAGCGAGGAAGAACGCGCGCAGATCGAAGCGATGGGCGGCTTCGAGAAACTGATGGAGACGCTCAAGCAGCGGCTTGAGGAACAGAAGGAACGCCATCAGGGCGGCAGCAAATGGATCGGCACGGCGGGCACCTCGCCCTTCGGCGCCTATGGCTACAACCCCGAAGGCGTGCGCATCGGCCAGAAGGAAAGCCGCAACCAGCGCGCGGTCAAGGTCTGGGACAAGCGCGAGTTCCGCAATCTCGACGACAGCGTCGAGCTGGGCACGCGCAACATCAAGGTCGCGCTGAAACGGCTGCGCAACTGGGCGCGCGACGGCGCCGACCATGAGCTCGACCTCGATGGCACGATCCGGGCGACGGCTGAACAGGGCTGGCTGGACGTGAAGACCCGGCCCGAACGGCGCAACGCGGTGAAGGTGCTCTTGTTCTTCGATGTGGGCGGCTCGATGGATCCCTATGTGCAGGTGGTCGAAGAGCTGTTTTCGGCCGCGCGGTCCGAGTTCAAGCATCTCGAACATTTCTACTTTCACAACTGCCTTTACGAATTCGTCTGGAAGGACAACGCCCGCCGCTGGAACGCCCGCACGCCCACATGGGAGGTGCTGCGCACCTATGGGCCGGATTACAAATGCATCTTCGTGGGCGACGCCAACATGTCGCCCTACGAGGTCGCCCATGCCGGTGGCGCGAACGAGCACTGGAACGAGGAATCCGGCGCGACCTGGCTGGCGCGCGCGCGCGAACACTGGCCCAGCAACCTGTGGATCAACCCCACGCCCGAGAAATACTGGAAGCACTCGCATTCGATCCGCATGATCGAGGAGATCTTCGAGGACAACATGGTGTCGATGTCGCTCGAAGGGCTGACAAAAGGCATGAAGAAACTGGGCAGATAAGGACGGCGCTGCGGATTGCGGCGCCATCTTTCCGACGCCCGCGCCGCGATGCAGCGTCAAGCTGTTTTGCAGTTGCACAATAACCCGCATCGCTTTTAGACCATGGCCAAGGGCGCGACTCGCGCGCGGCACGGACCCTCCCCGTCCTGCCGCAGCCATGCGCCCGAGACAGTTTCAAGGATGACGCATCATGAAAACCGGCCAAAAACTGCCCGACGTGACCTTCCACACCCGCGTCCGCGACGAGTCGATCGGCGGCCCGAACCCGTTCCGCTGGGAAGACAAGACCACCGCCGACTATTTCGGCGGCAAGCGCGTGGTGCTGTTCTCGCTGCCCGGCGCCTTCACGCCGACCTGCTCGACCTACCAGCTGCCCGGCTTTGAGAACGGCTTTGCCGATTTCGCCGCGCAGGGAATCGACGAGATCTACTGCATGTCGGTCAATGACAGCTTCGTCATGAACCAATGGGCCAAGGCCCAGGGCCTGCAGAACGTCAAGGTCATCCCCGACGGTTCGGGCGAGTTCACCCGCCGCATGGGCATGCTGGTGCGCAAGGACAACCTGGGCTTCGGCCTGCGCTCGTGGCGCTACGCCGCGGTCGTCAAGGACGGGGTCATCGAAGCCTGGTTCGAAGAGCCGGGCCTGTGCGACAACCACGGTGAGGACCCCTATGGCGTCTCGTCGCCCGAGACCGTTCTGAACTGGCTGGTCGAAGCCAACAAGGAACAGGCGGCCTGATAACGGGCGCCGTCCATATCCAGGGCCGGTCCATGCGACCGGCCCTTTTTCGTGGCGCCCGGTTTGCTATGCACTCAGCGCATGAAGCTACGGCGGCGGTTTTGTTGCTTTCCCCGTCCCCGGCGACTAAATACGGGTGAGCCAAGCGCCAGGGAGGATCCGATGCGCGACCTGAAGATGCCCGAGCAGCGGCACCCTGAAAAAGCCCATCGCCCCGACAATGCCCAGCCGAAAAAGCCGTCCTGGATCCGCGTGAAGGCGCCGGGCGGCGCGGGCTACAACGAAACGCGCCAGATCATCCGCGAGAACCAGCTTTCCACCGTCTGCGAAGAGGCGGGCTGCCCCAATGTCGGCGAATGCTGGAGCCAGGGTCACGCCACCATGATGATCATGGGCGAGATCTGCACGCGCGGCTGCACCTTCTGCAACGTCGCGACCGGGCGCCCCGAAGCGCTTGACGCGTTCGAGCCGGGACGCGTGGCCCATGCCGTGGCCAAGCTGGGGCTGAACCACGTGGTCATCACCTCGGTCGACCGCGACGATGTCGAGGATGGTGGGGCCGAGCATTTCGCGCAGACGATCCGCGCGATCCGGCACCGTGCGCCGGGCACCACGATCGAGATCCTGACGCCCGATTTCCTGAAATGCGGGCCCGAGGCGCTGGAAACCGTCGTCGCGGCGCGGCCCGATGTCTTCAACCACAACCTTGAAACCGTGCCGGGCCTGTACCCGTCGGTCCGCCCTGGCGCGCGGTATTTCCATTCGCTGCGGCTGTTGCAACGGGTGAAAGAGCTGGATCCGTCCGTTTTCACCAAGTCCGGCATCATGGTCGGGCTGGGCGAGGACCGCCAGAGCGTGTTGCAGGTGATGGACGACATGCGCGCGGCGGATGTCGATTTCCTGACCATCGGGCAATACCTTCAGCCCACCCCCAAGCACCATGCGGTCGCGCGGTTCGTCACGCCCGACGAGTTTGCCAGCTACGAGAAATCGGCCTTCAACAAGGGGTTCCTCATGGTGTCGGCCACGCCGCTGACGCGGTCCTCCTATCATGCGGGCGACGATTTCGCGCGCCTGCGCACCGCGCGCAACACCAAGCTGGGGCTGGCCTGAAACGGCGGGGGCCAGGGGCAACGAGGGCCGAGGCCCGAAACGGCAAGGGTCCGCGCTTGTGGAAGCGTGTGGGAGCTGACCGCGTAACAGCCCGCCCCTCTGACGTTTGAAGTGAGGCTCGCATAGAAGGCTTGGACCTCCGAGGCACAGACCTTTTAGGGAACGGCCCCATAAGCGGCAAAACCCGTGAGACGGTAGGTCAGCGCGGAATGCCTCCCGCGCGACCGGGCGTGTAGCGGATTGAACCCGCCCGATCCCCGGCCTGCGGGAACCGGCATGGCCGCGATTCGACCTGAACGCCGGATCTCCGGGTTCGCCTCAGGTCCGCAGGCCCACAAGATCATCCTGCGCCGTGGCACACCTTACACCTGCAAGACCTTTGCCCGCCATGTCGCTTGCGCCCTCGAGATGCCGGCGCCGAAGCCAAGGCGGGCCTCTGGGCCGGTCTGTCGCCCCTTTGGCGTACCGCTCGTGGCGATGCCTCTGCCCGTTCATTTCCAGGTTCCGGTCCGGCAAGCCCGGCCCGGTGTCTCGCCCCCTCCCCCCTTCATCGGAAAAACCCAGGCAACCGCCTCAGGCACAGGCGACCGCCCCTTCTCCCCTTCTCGAACGCAACCGGTCCGGCATCAGTAGATATAGCGGATCTGGTCTGACCAATACCGTTCCATCCGCTTCAGGATCGCGTTGATCTGTTCCAATGCCTCGCCATCCACGACGCCTTTGGCGACCAGTCCTTCGGCATGGCGCAGGAACAGATCGGCCACCACGCGCCGGACCTCGTGCCCGCGCCGGGTCAGCCGGACCCGCACCGAGCGGCGGTCGATTTCGCACCGCGCGTGGTGCATGTAGTCGTTTTCCACCAGCTTCTTCAGATTGTACGAGACGTTCGAGCCCTGGTAGTAGCCGCGGCTCTTCAACTCTCCCGCCGTCACCTCGTTATCGCCGATATTGAACAAGAGCAGCGCCTGCACCGCGTTGATATCGAGTATCGCAAGGCGCTCGAACTCGTCCTTGATCACGTCCAGAAGCAGCCGGTGCAACCGTTCCACCAGCGCCAGCGATTCGAGATAGCGCGGCAGCAAAGCGGACGGGTCGAAGCTGTCTGCTGTCGCGGGCGCGTTTCTGACATGGGTATGAAAGCTCATTCGCCTCTCCGGCCGGGGATACGCGGCGACTTTGCCAGACAAATTGCAAAGACCGGGTTAAGGCCCGGATTTTCGACGCTCGCCCGATACGCGGCTGTGACCGGGCCCCCGCGAACAGCCCGTTGACCGCGCGAGATTTTGCTGTGTATCACTCGGACGGTTTCAACAAAGGACCTCCCGATGACCCCCCTGTTTCGTAACACGTTCGCCGCGGCGCTGATCGTCTCCCTGCCCGCTTTCGCCCAGGCGATGTGCCCGAGCTACCAGCAAAGCGGTGCCGCGCTCAGCTATGACGCCGAGCAGGCCTATGTGCCGCAATCGACCACCGTTATCGCCGGTGGCGACCTCGATCTTTCCTCCTGCGCCGAGATTCCGGGCACGGGCTATGTCATCGAGAATCCGGATTTCACGATGCAATACGACGCGCTCGGCATGGGGCGCGCGCTGGAAATCCGTGTGGACGGCGATTGCGACACCGTGCTTCTGGTGAACACCGCTTCGGGCGAATGGCTGTTCAACGATGACGCGATGGAGATGAACCCGGCGCTGCGCATCGAAAACGCCGCCTCGGGCCAGTACGACATCTGGGTCGGCACCTATGGCACCGAGACCTGCGAAGCCACGATGACGGTCGAGACGTTCTGACCGGCCCGCGGACCGCAACCCACCATCGGGAAAGACCGCCTGCGGGCGGTCTTTCCATGTCCGACGGGCAGATTGTTGCAATCCTCTCACCAAGTGATGAGCCCCCCGGGCGGGTCTAATATCTTGACTGACCGCGCGGATGACTCCACCCTCGGGCGCGCATCGCAGTTCATTTCAGGAGCAAACCATGTCAATTTACCACCATTGGAAAAACACTTTCAGGATCGCCGCGGCCGGAACGGCCATGAGCCTGGCTTTCGCCGGCAGCGCCATGGCCCAGCAATGCCCCGACTGGCAGCTTGGCGGGATCCCGATCACCACGGATTCCGAGACCGCCTGGGTTCCGCAACAATACCCGCTCTTCGCCGGTGGCGGGCTTGACCTCGCGGCCTGCTCCTCGGTCGATGGCGTCGGTCGCGTGACGCCGGCACCGAACTTCACGCTGCAATACGACGCGCTCACGCTGGGACGCGATCTGGAATTCCGCGTCGAGACCGATTGCGACACCACGCTTCTGATCAACGATTCGACCGGCGCATGGCACTTCAACGACGATGCGAACGGCACGCTGCAACCGGCGATCCGTCTGGCCGGCGCCCCGTCCGGGCAGTATGACATCTGGGTCGGCACCTATGGCGGCTCGTCGTGCCAGGCGACGCTGGTGGCCGAGACCTTCCCGCCCAGCGGTGGCTCGTCCGGCGGCACCCCGACCCAGCCTGCCGCGCCGGTCTGCCCCGAATGGTCGCTGGGCGGCACCGAGGTCCAGCTGACCGCCGGTGGCACCGAGACGCAGCAGACCACGGCGGGCGGCACGGTCGACCTGTTCAGCGATTCCTGCGAAATGGAAGCGCATGGTTACGTCTCGCAGGCGCCCAACTTCTCGCTCTATTACGATCCGCAGGATCAGACCGGACCGCTGAACATCAGCGTCTCGGGCGATTGCGACACCACGCTTCTGGTCAACGATCCGACTACCGCATGGCTCTTCAACGACGATGCCACCGATCTGCAGCCGGCGCTGCAGATCGGCGGTGCCCAGGCCGGACGCTATGACATCTGGGTGGGCACCTTCGGCGCCCCGACCTGCTCGGCCTCGATCACGATGAGCGCGGGCAGCGCCCCGGCCTCGCCGCAATCGGGCAAGTAAGCCTGCCTCTGACAGACACGCGAAAGGCCGGGGTCTTCCCGGCCTTTTGTCTTTTTGTTCAACTTGTTACAGCCGGTCGCCGCCGCTCCGACACCCGCCCGGATCAGAGCCGGGTCGCGGCGAAAGCGGCGATCCGGTCCATCAGCCCGGCATAGGTCTGCGGTCCCTTCGGCTGGGCAGACCCTGTGCCGATCCGCGCCGTGACCCATTGATAGAGGTCGTGGTCGTTCTCGTTCAGAAGAGCCTCGTAGAGATCCAGCATCGCGGGATCCAGACCGGCCAGCTCGCTGTCCGAGAACGGCCCGAGGATCAGGTCCATCTCCTTGATGCCCCGCCGCCACGACCGCATCCGCAACCGCTTGAGCCGGGTCTCTTCGGGGCTGACCGGGGCCTCTGGCATAGCCGCGCTCACTGGCCCTGCTCGCCCGGTTGCGCGCCGCCCTGGGCCGTGGCCAGCTGCGTCTTCAGCACCTTTTCCAGCCGGCCCAGGCGCTCGCCCATCGCCAGAAGCTCACCGCGCAGGCTGCGCAGATCCGCCAGTGCGGCGGTCGCCGCCGGGCTCGGCGGGGTCTCTTCCACGGCCCCCTGCGGCTGGACATCGTCGCCCTCGCCCGTCAGCAGCCAGCGCAGCGACACGCCCAGCAACGCCGCCAGCATCTGCAACCGGTTCGCGCGCGGCTCGGAGACGTCGTTTTCCCAGTCGCGCAGGGTCTTCGCCCGCACGCCCAGCCGCTGCGCCAGCTGGCTTTGCGTCATGCCCGCGGCTTCGCGGCCGGCCGCAAGGCGATCCCCAAGCGTCGCGTGGTCGTCGGTGAACCAGGTGTCGTTCATGTATCCTCCTCGCCAATGGCGGTCCTTCGCGCCGCAAGGACCACCTTGGCCCTTGAACGCCCATGGCGCGCAGAATATGAGATGGCTCCGGGAAAAACAAACCGGAGGCGACCCATGCCGTTCCTTTCCGACACTCTCGCGCGCGTCAAACCCTCGGCGACCATCGCCGTCACCAACATGGCGGCCGAGATGAAGGCTGCCGGCAAGGACGTGATCGGCCTCGGCGCCGGCGAGCCGGATTTCGACACGCCGCAGAACATCAAGGACGCGGCCAAGGCCGCGATCGACGCGGGCAAGACCAAGTACACCGCCGTCGACGGCATCCCCGAGCTGAAAAAGGCGATCTGCGCCAAGTTCGAGCGCGAGAACGGTCTGAGCTATCAGCCCAACCAGATCACCGTCGGCACCGGCGGCAAGCAGACGCTCTACAACGCGCTGATCTGTACCCTGAACCCGGGCGACGAGGTGATCATCCCCGCGCCCTACTGGGTCAGCTATCCCGACATGGTGTTGCTTGCGGGCGGCACGCCGGTGACGGTGCCCGCCGGGATCGAGACGAGTTTCAAGCTCACGCCCGACGCGCTCGAAGCGGCGATCACGCCGAGGACCAAGTGGTTCATCTTCAACTCGCCCTCGAACCCCACGGGCGCGGGCTACACGAAGGACGAGCTGAAGGCGCTGACCGACGTCCTGATGAAGCATCCGCATGTCTGGGTGATGTCGGACGACATGTACGAACATCTCGTCTTCGACGATTTCGAGTTCTTCTCGCCCGCCCAGATCGAGCCCGGCCTCTACGAGCGCACGCTCACCTGCAACGGCGTGTCCAAGGCTTACGCGATGACCGGCTGGCGGATCGGCTATGCCGCGGGCCCGGTGGCGCTGATCAAGGCGATGGCGACGCTGCAATCGCAATCGACCTCGAACCCCTGCTCGATCGCGCAATGGGCCGCGCTCGAGGCGCTGAACGGCCCGCAGGATTTCCTCGTGCCTTTCCGCGAGGCCTTCCAGCGCCGCCGCAACCTGGTGGTCGAGATGCTCAACGCGGCCCCCGGCATCACCTGCCCCAAGCCCGAAGGCGCGTTCTATGTCTATCCCGACATCTCGGGCTGCATCGGCAAGACCTCGGCCGGCGGCACCCTGATCGAGGATGACGAGACCTTCGCCAAGACGCTGCTCAAGGAAACGGGGGTTGCCGTGGTGTTCGGCGCGGCTTTCGGCCTCAGCCCCAATTTCCGGGTGAGCTACGCCACCTCGGACGAGGCCTTGAAGGAAGCCTGCACGCGCATCCAGACCTTCTGCAACGGCTTGACATAACAAGGCACGACGCCACCGGGCGTTCCATCGAAGGGGGCGGGTCGTATCGGCGCCGCCCCCTTTGTCTTTAGCTCCGCGCACCGCGTCTTTGTTCGGCAAATATCCTCAGGGGGTCCGGGGGCAGAATGCCCCCGGCAGGTCGCGCGAGACGGCCGTGCCGAAGGCGCGGCGGGCGAGGGCGAAACCTCTCCCCCTTTGCCGATCACCCCCGCTCCGGCGCGTTGCGCAATGCCCCGGCCAGATGATCCCAGACCCGCCTTATCCGCGCGCTCCTGTGCAATTCGCGGTGGCTGACCAGCCACAGATCGACCTCGCTTACCCAGAAATCCGGCAGGATCCTCTCGACCCCCGGGGTCTTGGCGGCGATGTCGTCGGCCATCAGCCCGATCCCCAGCCCGCGCCGCACCAGTTCCCAGCCGGCCACCGTGTTCTCGCTGAAGAACGGCAGCCCTGCCTCGCTTACCGGCAAGCCGCGCGCGCGCAGCATCCGCGCCATCGCCTCGGGCGCGGTCAAGCCGATCAGGGGCAGATTCCGCAGGTCCTCGATCCTTGAGGGCCGCCCATGGCGGCGCAGGAAGTCGCCGCTGGCATAGAGGCTCGCCTGCCCGCTCCGGATGCGCCGGGCGATCAGGCCTGGTTCTTCGGGGCGGACATGGCGGATGGCGATATCCGCCTCGCGTCGCATCAGGTCCGACAAAAGATTCGTCACCACGATGCCGATCTGCAGATCGGGCGTCGTCTCGGCCAGGCTGGCCAGCACATCGGGCAGCAGATAAGTCGCGACCGTGTCCGAGGCCGAGATCGTCACCCGCCCGCCGGGCCCTTTCGTCTGCCCCGCGGCCACCAGCGCCAGCTGCGCCGCCGCCGTGCCCATCGCGCGCACGTGATCCTCGACCGCCCGTCCCGCCGGTGTCAGCACCAGATCGCGTCCGGCGCGCTCGAACAGCGCCAGCCCGAGGCTCTCTTCCAGCGCAGCGATCTGGCGACCGACGGTCGGCTGCGCCACGCCCAACGCCCGCGCCGCCGCGCTGAGGGTCCCGGTTTCCATCGTAGCCAGAAAGGCGCGGACCTGGTTCCAGTCGAAGCCGATCGCTGCAGGATTCATGCACCCATGCATAGCATGGCTGCAGATTCATGCAATTCCGCATGAAGCGCGCCAAGGCTATTGTCCGCGCAGCCAAGGAGACCCATCGTGACCGCCATGACCATTGCCCCGCCCCGTGACACTGCCCCGTTCTGGAACCGCATCGCCGCGCGCTATGCCGCCAGACCCGTCGCCAATCCCGAAGCCTATGCTCTGACGCTCGAGCGCACGCGCGCCTACCTGCGCAGCACCGACAGCGTGCTGGAACTGGGCGCGGGAACTTCGTCGACCGCGATCACCCTGGCGCCGCATGTCGCGCGCTACCTCTCGACCGACATCTCGTCCGGGATGGTCCGCATCGGGCGCGAGAAAGCGCAGGCCGCCGGGGTCGACAATCTGACGATCGAGGTGGGGCAGCTGGGCGATCCTGCGCTGGACGCCGGGCCGTTCGACGCGATCCTCGCCTTCAACCTGCTGCATCTGTGCCCCGACCCGGCGGGTGAGGCCGCGAAAGCCTTCGCGGCGCTGAAACCCGGCGGGTATTTCATCTCGAAATCCGCCTGCCTGGGCAGCGGCTTCTGGTTCCTGTGGCCGGTGACCGCGGTGATGCGCGCTCTGGGCAAGGCGCCGCCCGTGCGATACTTCACCCGCCGCTGGCTTCAGGAGGCGATCCGCAAGGCGGGGTTCGAGATCGTCGAGACCGGCGATTACCCGGCCCGTCCGCCCAGCCATTTCATCGTCGCCCGCAAGGTCCCGGACTGAGGCCCGGACTGAGGCCCGGACTGGGGCCCGGACGGAGATCCGGACTGAGATCCGGACCAACGCCCGGGCTCCGGACGGCCTTCTGGACAAGCCGGACGCCCGGCCCTAGCCTTCGCCCGTGGCGCTACCGGCAGGGGCGTTGCCGGGGGGAGAGGCTGCATGAACCAGAGCGTGATCCGCATCGCCGAATGCGTGGCCGAAGACCCTGCGCCGGTGGCCGGGCTGACGGCCGGGCTGGGCCCCGGACCCTTCGCGCTGATCGTGGTTTTCCTGTCGCCCGACGCCGCCGATCCCGCGGCGATCCTGTCGGACCTGTCGCAGGCCACGCACCCGGCCCCCATCATCGGTTGCACCACGGCGGGCGAGATCGGCGCGGTCGGCTATGCCGAAGGGCTGATCGTCGCGGTGGGCTTCCCCAAGACCGAGTTCGGGGCCGAGACGCTTCTGGTCCCCGACCTGTCGCGCGTCGAGGCGCAGACCGTGATCGGCGATCTGATCCGCGCGCGGGGCAGCCTGACGCGGGCGCATCCGGGCTGGGACAACGAATTCGTCTTCCTGATGATCGACGGGCTGTCGACGAAAGAGGACGAGTTCGCCTCGATGATCGCGCCCGGCCTTGGCGGAGCGCAGCTTTTCGGCGGTTCCGCGGCGGATGGCACGCGCTTTCTGGAAACCTTCGTCTTCCATGACGGCCGCGTGCTGCGCAACGCCGCCGTTCTGGCTCTGGTCCGCAGCCGCTGCGCGATCCGGGTCTTCCGCTTCGACCATTTCACGCCCACCCAGACCCGCATGGTCGTCACCGGCGCCGATCCCGCGCGGCGCAGCGTGCAGACCATCAATGCCGAACCCGCCGCCCAGGAATATGCCCGGCTTCTGGGCAAGGACCCGCGTCAGCTCAGCCCGTTCATCTTTGCCGCCCATCCGGTGGTCGTGCGGATCGGCGGGCGCCATCATGTCCGCTCGATCCGGCAGGTCGACGACAATGGCGACCTGATCTTCTACTCGGCCATCGACGAGGGGCTGGTGCTGACGCTGGCTGAGGCCCAGGACATGGCCGACCATCTCGACCGCGCGCTGCGCAGCCTCAGCCGCAACGGCACGCCGCCCGACGCGATCCTCGCCTGCGATTGCGTGCTGCGCCGGATGGAAGCGCAGGAAAAGCAGCTGACGCCAAAAATCTCGTCGCTGCTGCGCGCCCACCGCGTGACCGGCTTCTCGACCTATGGCGAACAGCTCAACGCGATGCATGTGAACCAGACGCTGACCGGCGTGGCGATCTACCCGCCCGAGGTCCAGCCATGAGCCCGCGACCGCCCGCCGCGCGCGGCGACATGGCGCGCGCGCTTCTGGACCCGGGCGACAGCGCGGCGCGCCAGACCGACAAGCTGTTGCAGATCGTCGATGTGCTGATGCGCCGCGTGGAACAGGGCACCGACCAGTCGGGCGCGGCCTATGCCCAGTTCGAGCGCGCGGCGATGCTGGAAGATCAGGTTCGCGCCCGCACCCGAGAGCTGGAAACGGCGCTGGATCTGCTCAACGAGTCGAATGCCCGCCTGGCCGCCGCCAACCGCGAGACCGAGGCCGCGCGCCGCAACCTGACCGATGCGATCGAAACGGTGCAGGAAGGCTTCGGCCTGTTCGGACCGGACGATGTTCTGGTCCTGTGCAATTCCCGCTTCGGCCTGCAATTGCGCGACATCCGCGACCGGCTGATCCCCGGCATGTCCTTTGCCGATTACGTCGAGGTGGTCAGCGCCTCGGGCCATCTGCGCCTGCCCGACGGGCTCAGCCCGCAGGACTGGGCCTTGCAGCGCCTGCGCCGGCACCGCGACCGCTCGACCAGCTTTACCGTCGAGCTGACCGGCGATCTGTGGCTGCAGGTCAGCGAACACCGCACCGGAGACGGCGGCACCGTGATCCTGCAGACCGATGTCACCGACATCATCCGCGCCGAGCGCGAAACGCATGGCCGGCTGATGGACGATCAGGCCCGTATCGTGCGTGCCACGCTCGATCACATCAGCCAGGGCGTCTGCATTTTCGATGCCGAGGCCCGTCTCGTGGGCTGGAACGACCGCGCGGCCGAACTTCTGGCCGTGTCGCGCACGCGGTTCCGGCAGGGCGCGTCCTTTGCCGATCTGGTCGCGCGGATGCTGGCCAGCCAGCGGGCCGATGCGCAGGGGCTCGGCACGCTGCTGACCTGGGTCGCCACGCCCGGACCGCGCCCGCCGCTGCGCTTCGACATGACGCGCGCGGGCGATGTCGTGCTCGATACCTTCGCGCAGGAAATGCCCGATCGCGGCTTCGTCGTCTCGGTGACCGATGTCACTGCGGAACGCCGCGCCATCGCCGCGCTGTCGCGCGCCAATGAAACGCTCGAGGCCCGCGTCGCCGACCGCACGCGAGAGCTGGGCGCGGCTCTGGCCCAGGCCGAACGCGCCAGCGCCACCCGCTCGCGCTTCGTCGCCGCCGCCTCGCACGATCTGTTGCAGCCGCTCTCCGCCGCCAAGCTCTTCCTCGCCTCGATGGAGGATGAAAACCTCAATCCCCGCGCCCTGGACGCGCTGGCCAAGACCTGCTCGGCGCTCGAATCCGTCGAGAGCATCCTCGACGCGCTGCTCGATATCTCGCGGCTCGAAAGCGGGCGACTGAGCGTGCGTCAGGAAGCGGTGCCGCTGGGCCCGCTGCTGGACCGCCTGTACCAGGAATTCTTCCCCCTCGCGCAGGATCGCGGCCTGTCGCTGCGGCTGCGTCCGACCGAGGCGGTGGTCCTGTCCGATCCCGTCTGGCTGCGCCGGATCCTGCAAAACCTCATCGCCAACGCGCTGCGCTACACGCCCGCAGGCGGTGTGCTGGTCGGCGTGCGAAGCGTTCAGGGCGGGCTCAGGGTCGAAGTCACCGATACCGGCCCCGGCATCCCCGCCGAAGAGCATCAGGCGATCTTCCGCGAGTTCCACCGCCTCAATGCCCGCGCCTCGGCCTCCGAGGGGATGGGTCTGGGTCTAGCCATTGTCGAACGGGCGACCGCGCTTCTGGGCCATGACGTCACGCTCGATTCCCGGCTCGGGCACGGCACCCGCTTCATCCTGCATCTGGGCGCCCCCGCGCCCCGCGACACAAGCCCCCCGCGCGCGCCCGATCCGCGCGACCCGCGCGACCCACGTGATCCCCGGCCGGATCTGCCGCGCGGCCTGCTGGGTCTTCTGGTGGCCGAAGACGCCGAGATGCGCCGCGCCTTGGCGCATCTGCTCGAAGGCTGGGGCGTCGATATCCTCGACGTGCCCGATCCCGACGAGGCGCTGGGCCTCACCGACGAGATCGCGCTCGCCCCGGACTTCGTCCTCGTCGATTGCCGCGCCGGGACCGAAGAGGCGGGCTTCACGCTGATGCGCGACCTCGCCGCGCGCTACGGGCCCCTGCCCGCGCGCCTGCTGACCGCCGCGCGCGACGAGCCGCTGCGCCTGCGCGCGCGCCGCGCCGGCGCGCCGCTTCTCTACAAGCCCGTCGATCCCCACCAGCTCGAACGCTTCATCGCGCAGCTTGCCCCCCGCACCCCCTGAACCGACCTGTCCATTGGTCGCATCCCCCCGGCGCAGCGCTTGTATCGCGCCCGGCCCGGCCCCATCATGCCCCCGGATCAGCCAGGGAGGAACCGGCGTGAGCCAGACCGACATCGCCACCATCGACGACGTCCAGCACCTGCTGGCCGGCCAGGATTACGTCTGCGGCCGCGCGCTTGCCACGGTGAGCTTCCTCGCGCTGAAACTGGGCCGCCCGCTGTTTCTCGAAGGCGAGGCCGGCACCGGCAAGACCGAAATCGCCAAGGCCATCGCCGCAGCGCTCGGCCGCCGCCTGATCCGTCTGCAATGCTACGAAGGCCTAGACGCGTCCTCCGCCGTCTACGAATGGAACTTCGCCGCGCAGATGGTCGCTATCCGCGCGGCCGAGGCCACCGAGAATACCGACCGCGAAGCGTTGCGCGCCGATCTCTTCGGTCCCGATTACCTGATCGAACGCCCGCTCCTGCAGGCGATGCGCCCGCAGGATGGCGGCGCGCCCGTGCTGCTCATCGACGAGATCGACCGCACCGACGAACCCTTCGAGGCCTTCCTGCTCGAAGCCCTCAGCGACTTTCAGGTCACGATCCCCGAACTCGGCACGATCAAGGCGCCCGAGGCGCCCATCGTCATCCTCACCTCGAACCGCACGCGCGAAGTGCATGACGCGCTCAAGCGCCGCTGCCTCTATCACTGGGTCGATTACCCGGATTTCAGACGCGAGACCGAGATCCTGCGCGCCCGCGTCCCCGAAGCCGCGGAAACGCTCTCGCGCGAAATCGTCGCCTTCGTCCAGCGCCTGCGCACCGAGGACCTGTTCAAGAAGCCCGGCGTGGCCGAGACCATCGACTGGGCCAAATGCCTGCTCGCGCTCGACGTGATCAGCCTCTCGCCCGAGGTGATCGCCGACACTTTGGGCGCGATCCTGAAATACCAGGACGACATCGCCCGCCTGCAGGGATCCGAGGCCCGGAAGATCCTCGACGAGGCCCGCAAGACCCTCGCCCCGACCTGACACGCGCCGCCCCAGAAATCCCGCCCCAGAAATCCCGCCCGAGAAACCCCGCCTGATCTTCACTTTGCCTCAAATACTCCACGGGGGTCCGGGGGTGTGAAACCCCCGGCGCCCGCCGCCCCACGGGACGCCTGCCTTGGAATACCCCGACCTTCCCCTGCCCGAGCATCCCAGGCTCACCGAGAACCTCACGCATTTCGCGCGGGCCTTGCGCAAGGCCGGGCTGCCGGTGGGTCCGGGCCGGGTGCTCACGGCGATCGAGGCGGTCGAGGCCGCGGGCTTCAGCGAACGCGCGGATTTCTACTGGACCCTGCACGCCGTCTTCGTCTCGCGTCCCGAGGAACGGCAGGTCTTCAATCAGGTCTTCCGCCTGTTCTGGCGCGACCCGCGCTACATGGAGCACATGATGTCGCTCATGCTGCCCGCGATCCGTGGCGCGCAGGAGGAAGAGAAAGCCGCAGCCGCCGCCAAGCGCGCGGCCGAGGCGCTGCTTGACGGGGCCGAGGCGCCGCTGCCGCCCGAGCGCGACGCGCCCGACGAGGAGGAGAAGGCAATCGAGATCGACGCGACGCAGACCGCGTCGGGCGACGAGAAACTGCGCCAGCTCGATTTCGAGCAGATGTCGGCACAGGAACTCGCGCAGGCGCGGCGGATGCTGGCGCGTCTGTCCTTGCCGGTGAAACCGCTCAAGACCCGTCGCCTGACCCCCGATCCGCTGGGCCGGCGCGCCGATTGGCGGCGCACGCTGCGCCACGCGGTGCGCACGGGCGGCGAGGTCAGCCAGCTTGCGCGGCGCAAGCCCTCGACCCGCTGGCCCGCGCTGGTGGTGCTGTGCGACATTTCCGGCTCGATGGCCTCCTATTCCCGCATGGTCCTGCATTTCGTCCATGCGGTGGCCAACCGGCAGGGTCAGGGCTGGGCCAGGGTTCATGCCTTCACCTTCGGCACGCGGCTGACCAATATCACCCGCCATCTGCGCACCCGCGATGTCGATACCGCGCTCAACGCCGCCGGACGCGAGGCGCGCGACTGGCAGGGGGGCACGCGGATCGGCGAGAGCCTCCATGCCTTCAATCGCGACTGGTCGCGCCGGGTGCTGGGTCAGGGCGCCGTGGTGCTGCTCATTACCGACGGGCTCGACCGGGGCGATCCGGCCGCGCTCGGGCGCGAGATGGAACGGCTGCACCTGTCGGCGAAACGGCTGATCTGGCTCAATCCCTTGCTGCGCTGGGACGGCTTCGCGCCCCGCGCGCAGGGCGTGCGCGCGATGTTGCCGCATGTGGACGTGATCCGCGCGGGCCATTCCATCGCCTCGCTCGAAGCGCTGGCGCAGGCCCTGTCGGATCCGCGCGACCATGGCGAGAAGGAGCGGCTCGCAGCCCTGTTGTCGTCCTAGCCAGCCCGGCCATCCGCGCCGCGTTTCAAACCGGCACACGCCATGACCAGATGGCACGAAACAGGGCCTTCGGTTCGGGCGGTTCGCGCCGCTCCGCCGGGTTCGGCACAGGGCGACGTTACGTCACCCGCTCCGCCCCTTGGAATGCGGCGGCGCAGAACCAATCTATCGGGCAGGCGCTCAGGTCCTCCCCCCGGGCGCGCCCGCATCCAGCGGGTCGAGTCATAGCCGCCGCGTCCCTCCTCCTCCCTCCGGACGCGGCGGCTTCGCATTTCTCCCCTCGCGTTTTCCGCTCGTTCCGGCCCGTCGCCACGGCACACGCGATGCTGTGATGCCCTGGCGCGGTTTTTTGCCGATGCCCGCAATGCCCTTGTTTTGCAGGCTTCTAAGGGGTTCTGGCGCTCCAACCTGACCGAACTCCCGCCGGATGGCCCCCCAGCGTCTGGAACTTTCCAGAACCGGCGTTCGTTTCAAACCGCAAACGACGAGTTAGGAGCCATCATGCGCCGCAGTCTCAAAACGACGACCGCCATCGCGACCAGCCTTGTGCTGGCGATCCCCCTCGCTATCCCGGTCAGCGCTCAGGTTCAGCGCCCGGCCGATATCGACGAATCCATCTGCACCGCCGAGATGAGCGACCGCGAATGCCGTCAGACCGTGCGGCAGGCACGGCAGGAACTGCGTCAGGAATTGCGCAGCCAACGGCAGCAAGGCGGTGGCGAGGCCGGCGACCGCCCGGCGGGTGAAGTGCCCGGACAGGATGTTCCGACGCAAGGTCAGGGCCAAGGTCAGGGTCAGGGCCAGAACCAAGGTCAGGGCCAAGGCCAACAGCAGGGCCAGCAACAAGGTCAGCAGCAAGGTCAATCCGGCGGCGATGCCCTGGGTGAGGCGCTTGACGCCGAACGCGGGCAGGCTCAGGGCCAGGGTCAGGCGCAAGGTCAGGCGCAAGGTCAGGCCCAAGGCCAGGGACAAGGTCAGGCGGGCGACGCGCAGCCCCGTCAGCCGCGCCCCGAAGCCCGCCCCCAGGGCGAGGCCTCGCAAGGCGGCGCACCGCAAATGGAGACCCGGCCGCAGCCGGAATCGGTCGAAGCCCTCGAAGGCATGCTCGGTGGCGATAACGCCGGGCAAGAGCCCCCGCGCCGCGCGCCCGATCCGGGCGAGGCCCAGATGGGCACGCTGCCCGAGGCCATCCAGGGCGCCCAGCCCGCGGATCAGGCGGGCGACGGTTCGCTCCCGCAAGGCCAATCGCAGGGTCAGGCCCAAAGCCAAACCCAAGGCCAGGCACGCCCGAACAACGCAGGCGGTGATTCCGCTGCGGCGCAGGCTGCCGCCGGCGGCGAGGGCGATCAGAGCATGGCGGCCTCGGGCGGCGACAACGGCGCCGTCGAGGAAGTCACCGAAACCGTGACCGAGGATTCCGTCCGCCGCTCGGACGAAACCTTCGAAGAAGCCCGTGAACGCCGCCGCGCCCGGCGCGCCGAACGTCGTGCGCAGGAGCAGGCCGGCTCGCAGGGCGACGGCACCGCGGGCCAGCAGGTGCGCGATCGCGAAGACGACGACGACGGCATCCCAGACTTCCTGACCGGCGCCGTGGTGGGCGCGGCGGGCGCGCTGATCGTGGGCTCGCTGCTCGATGACAACCGCGAAGTGGTGTCCACCTCGGACGACCGGGTCGTCGTGCGCGACCAGTACGGCGATCTGCAGGTGCTGCGCGACGATGACGCGATCCTGCGCCAACCGGGCAGCGAAGTGACCACCCGGCGCTATCAGGATGGGTCAAGCGAAACCATCGTCCAGCAGCCCGACGGCAGCCAGGTCGTGACGGTCCGCAACCCCGAAGGTCGCGTCGTCAAGCGCGTCGTCATCGCCGCGGACGGCCGCCGAACGGTTCTGTTCGACGACACGGTCAGCGTGGCCGCCGTCGATGTCAGCACCCTGCCCGAGCCCAACCGGACCGCCGCCCCGCAGGTCGATCCCGGCAACGAAGACGCCCTGCGCGCCGCTCTGCTGAGCGAAACACGTCTGGATCGGAACTTCTCGCTCAACCAGGTGCGCCAGATCGACCGCGTACGGTATCTGGCCCCCGCGGTTCAGGTCGAGAACATCACCTTCGAAACCGGGTCGTCCGCGATCACGCCCTCGGAAGCGCGGGAATTGCTGGCTCTCGGCGAACTGATGACCGGGCTGATCGAGGACAACCCCAACGAGGTGTTCCTGATCGAAGGCCATACCGATGCCGTGGGCAGCGACGTGTCGAACCTGACGCTGAGCGACCGCCGCGCGGAATCGGTGGCGCGCGCCCTGACCGAGTATTTCGGCGTGTCGCCCGCCAACATGGTCCTGCAGGGCTACGGCGAAAGCGATCTGCGCATCCAGACGGAATCCGCCGAGCGCGAGAACCGTCGCGTGGTCGTACGCCGCATCACGCCGCTGCTGCAAAGCGCCCAGCTGCAGTAAGCACGGACCTGCCTGACCACTGCCCCCGGCGCCCCGCGCGCCGGGGGTTTTGCATGCGCCTCGCGGCGAAGGTCGTAGTGGCAATCCGGGCCTGTCCTGTGCATAGTTCCCGCGAAGGAGGCCGAGGAGGAGCCCCGATGACCCCCGACACGAGTGCCGCAACGAGCGCCGACATGATTCATGACCGCATCCCCGAAATCGCCCGCGACTGGCACCGCGAAGGCCGTGGCGCGGCGCTTGCCACGGTGGTCGAGACCTGGGGCTCGGCGCCCCGGCAGGCCGGCAGCCAGCTTGCCATTTCCGGCAAGGGCGAGATCATGGGCTCGGTCTCGGGCGGGTGCGTCGAAGGCGCGGTGGTGGTCGAGGCGCTGGAAGCGATGGAGGACGGGACTCCCCGCCTCCTGACCTTCGGCGTCAGCGATGACACCGCGTTTTCGGTGGGGCTGGCGTGCGGCGGCACGATCCGGGTTCTGGTCGAACCCGTCGGCAAGGCGATGCCGCTGTCGATGCTCGACGCCATCGTCGATGCGCGCGCCGCCCGCAAGCCCATAGCCTATGGCATCACGCCCGATCGCTGGGAGCGTCGGCTTTTGTCCCCCGCCGACCTGCCCGACCGGTTCCGCTCGGACAGATCCGGGATGGAGGAAACCGGCGAGTTCGTCGCGCTCTTCAACCCGCCTTTGCGGATGCTGATCGTAGGCGCTGTCCACATAGCGCAGGCGCTGGTACCGATGGCAAGACTGGCAGGCTACGATCCCGTGCTCATCGACCCGCGCGACGCGTTTGCCAGCGAAGAACGGTTCCCCGGCACCGTGATCCGCCACGACTGGCCCGATGAAGGGCTGCTGGCCGAAGGGCTCGACGCGCGCACCGCCGTGGTGACGCTGACGCATGACACCAAGCTTGATGACCCGGCGATCCTTGAGGCGCTGAAGTCTGACATTTTCTATCTGGGCTGCCTCGGCTCGACCCGGACCCATGCCAAGCGGCTGGAGCGTCTGCGCGACGCCGGGGTGCCGGAGGATCAGATCGCCCGTATCCACGCGCCCGTGGGTCTGGATATCGGTGCAAAATCGCCGGCAGAGATCGCCGTGTCGATCCTTGCGCAGATCACTCAGGTGCTGAGGCGCGGCTGATGCAATTCGGCCCCGTCCCGCTGGATCAGGCTCTGGGCGCGGTGCTGGCGCATTCCGTCCCGCTGGCCAAGGGGCGGTTGAAAAAGGGCAAGGTCCTGACCCGCGGCGATCTGGAGGCGCTGGCGGCTACGGGCCGGACGCAGGTCATCGTGGCCCGGCTCGCCCCCGGGGATATCGGCGAGGACGACGCCGCCCTGACACTCGCGCGGTCCCTTGTGCTGGGGGCCGAGGGGCTGGAGCTGCAGCCGGTCGGCACCGGGCGCGTGAATATCCTCGCCACCGGGCCGGGGCTTGCGCGGATCGATGTCGGCAAGGTGAACGCGGTCAATTCAGCCGACCCCGCGATCACGCTGGCCACCGTCCCGCCATGGCACCGGATGGAGCCGGGCGGCATGGTCGCGACCGTGAAGATCATCGCCTATGGGCTTGAAAAGGCGCATGTTCAAGCCGCAGCGCAGCAGGCTGAAAGCGGCCTTTCCCTGGCGCACCCGATCCTGCGCGAGGCGGTGATGATCGAGACCGTCGTCGGCAAGGGCCTGGGCGACAAGGGGCACCGCGTCACGCAAGAGCGACTGCTAAGGCTTGGGGTAAAGCTCGGCCCGGAAACACTTGTTCCGCATGAGGAAATCGCTCTTTCGGAGGCCATCGTCAAAGCCCCGGGCGAGATGATCCTGATCCTGACGGCCTCGGCCACCTCGGATATCCGCGACGTGGCGCCCTCGGCCCTTCGGCGTGCCGGGGGGCGGGTCGAACATTTCGGGATGCCGGTCGATCCCGGCAACCTGTTGTTCATCGGCGACCTGAACGGCCGGCCCGTCGTGGGCTTGCCGGGCTGCGCGCGCTCGCCCGCTCTCAATGGCGCGGACTGGGTGCTGGAGCGGTTGATCTGCGGTGTGTCCGTCAGCGGTGCGGATATCCGCGCGATGGGCGTGGGCGGGCTGCTCAAGGAAATCCCCTCGCGCCCCCGTCCGCGCGCCCGGCGCGACTAGGCACGCCGCGACTAGGCCCGGACCGCCTGCGACGCGGCGACAGCCTTGGTGAATTCGGATTTCAGAAGCTCGATATCCTCGACCCCGACCGACACCCGGAAGAACCCCTCGGTGATGCCCACGGCCGCCCGCGCCTCGAGCGGGACATTGCGGTGCGACGACGAGGCGGGATGCGACACCGTCGTGCCGATATCGCCCAGTGTCGGGGCGAAGGCCAGTTCGGGCGCGCCCCGTGTCAGCGCATTGGCCTGCGCCCGCCCGCCCTCGATCTCGAAGCTGACCATATGCCCGCCGCGCGCGCCCAGCAGCGACACGGCGCGGTTGTGGTCGGGATGGTCGGCGCGTGTGGGATAAAGCACCTTCCTGACCCCGGGCAAGGTGGCCAGGTGATCGGCCAGCGCCGCCGCATTCGCCTCGGCCCGGTCATAGCGCAGCTCGAACGTGTAGATCCCGCGCTCGGCCAGCCAGCAATCGAAGGGGCTGGCCGTCATGCCGGTCGTCACGGCGAAATCGTAGATCGCCTTGCGCAGGGCCGGATCCTTGGCCGCGACATAGCCCAGCGTGGCATCGGAATGCCCGGCAAGGATCTTCGTCACCGAATGTATGACAATATCCGCGCCATGGTCGAAGGGCCGGAAACCGCGCGGCGTGGTAAAGGTGTTGTCGACGGCCAGCAGGATCCCCCGCTCGCGCGCCAAGGCGGCGATGCCTTCGAAATCGGCCACGCGCAGGGTCGGGTTCGACACGACCTCCAGCAGGATCATCTTGGTTTCCGGCCGGATCGCCGCCGCGAAGGCCCGCGCATCGGTCGAATCCGCCAGCGAAGTCGCGATGCCGAAACGGTTCAGGTCCTGGCTCATCAGGCGCAGCGACCGGCCATAGAGCTGATCGCCGCCCAGGATGTGGTCGCCCGCGCTCAGCACGCCCATCAGCGCCGCCGTCACCGCGGCCATGCCCGATCCGGTGACGATCCCGCCCTCGGCGCCTTCGAGCATGTCGATCTTGGCCGCCAGAACCTCGGCATTCGGGTGGCCTTCGCGGGCATAGGTGAAGCCGGGATTGGTGCCAAGATACTGCGCGTCCAGCGTGTCCGGATCGGGCGAGGCATAGACGACCGAGGGTTGCAGCGGCGTCACGACCGGGCGCGAGGCGCCTTGCGGCCACGGCGTGCGGCGGATCAGCGACGGGGTATCGGACATGCGCGGCTCCTTGATCTTTCGACCGTTCATGGCACGCGTCCGATCGCCCCGCAAGTCAAAGGAAAACCCCCGGCAAAGCGGTTGCCGGGGGCAATGTGGGGGGCGTTTCAGGGCCGGTCAGCCGCGCCGCGTGCGCAGGGCCGCCCAGGCCCCCGTTACCACCAGAGCGGCCACCACGATCTTCACCGCATCCCCCAGCAGGAACGGCACCATGCCTGCGTTCAGCGCGCCCCAAAGGTCAAGCGGCGTCACCGCGTCGAGCCAGGCGATGCCCGGCACATACAGAACGACCGATGCCAGAAGACCCGTCGCAACGATGCCCGCAAAGCCCCGCGCGACCCCGCGTTCGGCCATCAGGCCGGCGAGGAAGGCCATGGCGACAAAACCCAGAAGGAAGCCGCCGGTCGGGCCCATCATGTAGGGAAGTCCGAACTGCCCCCCGGCGAAGACCGGCAGGCCGAGCGCGCCCTCGACCAGATAGGCCAGAACCGCCGCCGCTCCCAGCCGCGACCCGGCCGTCAGGCCGACCAGCAGGACGGCCAGCGTCTGCAACGACATGGGCACAGGCACCATAGGCACGCTGACCTGCGCGCCAAGCGCGATCACCGCCGAGCCGCCCAGCACGGCAAGCGCTCTGGTCAGAAAGGATGCGCCCGCCGACGCATGAAGAAGGGTGTCTTGGGCCATGAAAGTCTCCCTCGGCTCTGGTCCATGATGGCGGTTTTTATCCGGTCCGCCCGCTGCCCGGTCAACGCCTGTCAGGGCCCCGGGCCGCTTTTCCAGCGCCCTTGTTTGCAAACCCACGTCTTTGCAAAGATCGAGAATTTACAATCCGCACCCGCCGCGAAAAGGCCGCGCCCTGCTTGCTCCGTTTTGTCGCCTTGTCAGGTGATCCGGGCAGTGGCATTGAGCGAACCATGATCGACACGCCCCTTGCCCCCGAATCGCAGCCGACCGGGTCGGCCCCTTCCCCCGACAGCCAGACCCGCGTGGCGCTGGTCACCGGCGCCTCGCGCGGACTAGGCGCCGCGCTGTCCGAGGCGCTGGCCGCCGAGGGTTGGCACATCATCGCCGTCGCCCGCACCACCGGCGCGCTGGAAGAGCTTGACGACAGGATCCAGGCGCGCGGCGGCTCGGCGACGCTGGTGCCGGTCGATATCAACAATGACGACGCGATGCGGCAGATCTGCCTGTCGATCTATCAGCGCTGGGGCAAGGTGGATCTGTGGGCGCATACCGCCGTTCATGTCCCCCCGCTGTCGCCCGCCGGCCATATCGCGACCAAGGACTGGGACAAGACGCTGGCGACCACGCTGCGCGCCACAGGCAGCCTGATCCCGATGATCGAGCCTCTGCTGCGCGGCTCGGACAACGGCAAGGCGCTGTTCTTCGACGATGCAAGCTGGCGCGACGGGGACAAAGCGGCGAAGTTCTTCGGCGCCTATGGTGCGGCCAAGGCGGGGCAGATCGCGCTGGCCTGTGCCTGGCAGGTCGAGAATGCCGGACTGAGCGCCGAGCGCGCGCCGCAGGTCGTGATCGACACGCCCGCGCCGATGCCCACCGCCACGCGCGCGCGGTTTTTCCCCGGCGAGGACCGCGACCAGCTGACCCCGTGCGAGACCGAGGCCAAACGCCTTCTGTCGCGGCTGGTCTGACCCCAAGGCGGAGCGATCCAAAGCAAAAGGCCGGGCGCGATGCCCGGCCTTTCTTGTCGCGATCCCGGCGCGATCAGCGTTCCGAGATCAGGATCGTGGTGTTGTGCACGCGCGAGCGGTTATAGGTGCCCGCCCAGATGTCGTACTGGCCCGAACGCGGGTTCGAGAACCGGATCAGCGGGTCAAGCCCGTTGAAATCGTCGTTGCAATACCACTGGCCCGACGGATCGTTGACCAGCAGCATCGTGTCGCCCGGCGCGCTGATATAGATCGTCAGCGGGTAGCCCCCGGCGCGGTAATGCAGGCGCCAGTCGGGCGCATTGGCGAACCAGCCACCACCCGGGCAGCCGCCACCTCCGCCGAAATGGTGATCGCCGCCCGCGCGCACCGTGCGGGTGCGCGGATCAGGCAGGAAACCGGCGTTCAGCGTGATCGAGCCGTAGGACGGGCGAAGGCTGTAATTCTGCGCCTCGGCCGTGTCGGGGGCCATGGCGGAAATCCCGGCCAGCGCCAGCGCGGCGACGGCCGCGAGTTTCAGAGTGTTGAACATGGTGTCCTCCATCGTACATCGAAATACTTGTTTCAAATTCGCCTCAACCGCCCGCTTTGCAGGCGGCACCCGGTCGGGTCTGCCCGCCGGATCGCGCTGGATGCTGCCCGGATTCCCCCAGCCTGTCCAGAAGGTTTCATCGATATCATGGCTTTGTTAGGTTGCGTGTCGGCCGCGTTGCCCGCAGAATCCGGCAACGCGCGCCGTCCTGCGCGGGTCGCCAAGAGGACAATGATGCATCCCAGCTCCCGGCCCCTGCGTCTGCTGCTTCTCACCGGATTCGGGCTGGCCGTCGCGCTGAGCCTCTTCTTCGCGGTCCGGCTTGCGCTCGGGGCGTTCTACTGGTCCGATCCCGCGCATCGCGACCAGGCGGTCGAGGGCTGGATGCCGCTGGGCTATGTCGCGCGCTCGTGGGATGTGCCGCGCGCGGCGATGCAGGAGATTGCCGGCATCGACCAGGTCCCCTCGGGCCGCCGCTCGCTCGAGATGATCGCCCGCGACGAAGGCGTGCCGCTTAAGACGCTGATCCTGCGCATTGAAACCGGCATCTCGCGCTACCGCGAGACCGCGCATGACTGAATGGCTGCAGGCCCTGGTCGCGGATTGGGGCGCGCTGGCGCTGGGGATCATCACCTTCCTGTCGTGCCTTGCCGTGCCCGTCCCCTCGTCGCTGATGATGCTGACCGCGGGCGCCTTTGCGGCCTCGGGCGATCTGGACCTGACGACGGTCGCGGCCTCGGCGTTGATCGGCGCGGTGCTGGGCGATCAGACCGGCTATCAGCTGGGCAGGCTGGGCTATCGGCGCGCCGAGGCGTGGCTTCTGCACAGCCCGGCGCGCGCGGCGCTTTTGAGACGCGCGCGCGATGCCACGCGGAAGGGCGGCGGCATCGCCGTCTTCCTGTCGCGCTGGCTGTTCAGTGTGCTGGGCCCCTACGTCAACCTTTTGGCGCCCGGCGTGGGGCTGGGCTGGCTGACCTTTACCGCGATGGGCATCGCCGGCGAAATCGTCTGGGTGATCCTCTATGTCGGGCTGGGCTATGTGGCCGGCGGCCAGCTTGAGCAAGCGGGGGACATGCTGGGCGATGCCCTGGGCCTGCTGGGATCCCTGGCGATGGCGGCCGGGCTGGGCTGGATGCTGCTCAAACGCCACCGAAAGCGGCATCCGGGCACCCCGTGAGCGGTCAGCCGCCCGCCTTTTCCTCCAGCGTCAGCCATTCCTCTTCCGCCGCCGCCAGAGCGCCCTGGCGCTGTTCCAGCATCGCCGTGGCTTTCGACGCTTTCACCGGCTCCCGCGTGTAAAGCTCGGCATCCGACAACAGGTCCGACAGCTTGGCGATCTCGGCCTCCAGCCGCGCGATCTCGTCGGGCAGCGCGTCGAGCCGCTTCTTCTCGGTAAAGCTCAACCCGGCCGGTTTCGCCGGGGCCTTCGGCGCCTCGGGCTTCCCCTCTGGCTTCACGGGCTGCGCTTTCGCCGAGGGCTTCTCGGCCGTCGGTTCGCTCAGCGCCTTCTGCGCCTGATAATCGCTCCAGCCGCCGGCATAGGGAACCACCCTGCCCCCGCCTTCGAAGGCCAGCGTCGTCGTCGCCACCCGGTCGATGAAATCCCGGTCGTGGCTGACCAACAGCACGGTTCCCGGATAATCCCCCAGCAAATCCTGCAGCAGATCCAGCGTCTCGACATCCAGATCGTTGGTCGGTTCGTCCAGCACCAGAAGGTTCGACTCGCGCGCCATGATCTTGGCCAGAAGCAGCCGCGCGCGCTCGCCGCCCGACAGACTGCGCACGGCGGCGCGGGCCTGTTGTTCGTCGAACAGGAAATCCTTGAGATAGGCGACCACGTGCTTGGGCGTGCCGCGCACCATGACCTGATCGGACGAGCCGCTGACCCGCATCAGCGGATCGCCGGTCATGTTCTCCCACAGCGTCGCGTTGCCGTCGAGCCGCGCGCGCGTCTGGTCGAAAACCGCCATGTCCAGGTTGGTTCCCAGCCGGATCGACCCGCTATCGGGCTCGATCTCGCCGGTCAGCAGCTTGAGCAGCGTGGTCTTGCCCGCACCGTTGGGTCCGACCAGCGCCACCCGGTCGCCGCGCAGCACCCTCAGGCTCAGATCCCGCACGATGGGCGTTCCGTCGAAACTTTTCGAGATGCCTGTCGCCTCGGCCACCAGCTTGCCCGATTGCGGACCGGCCTCGAACGCCATCGCCGCCGTGCCCTGCCGCCGGATCTGCGCCGCGCGCTCGGCGCGCAGGTCCTGCAGGGCCCGTACCCGGCCCATATTGCGCTTGCGGCGCGCGCTGATCCCCTCGACCGCCCATTTCGCCTCGTGCTTGATCTTGCGATTGAGCTTGTGGCGCGCCTCGTCCTCGTCCGCCCAGATCTTGTCGCGCCATTCCTCGAAGGCGGCAAAGTTCTGGTCCAGCCTGCGCACCTGCCCGCGATCCACCCACAGCATCGCCCGGCTCAGCGCGTTCAGGAAGGCGCGGTCGTGGCTGATCATCACGAACGCCGCGCGGGTTTCCTTCAACCGCTCTTCCAGCCAGCGAATGGCGTGGATGTCCAGGTGGTTGGTCGGCTCGTCGAGCAGCATGAGCTCGGGCGCCTCGGCCAGCAGCTTGGCCAGAGCCGCGCGCCGCCGTTCCCCGCCCGACGCCGTCGCGATCGCCACCGCCGGATCGAAGCCCAGGCCCTCGGCGGCGATCTCGACCCTGTAGCTTTCGCTGGGATCAAGCTGCGAAAGCGCGTAATCGCCGAGCGTTGCGAACCCCGCGAAGTCGGGATCCTGCTCCATGTAGCCCACGCTTGTGCCGGGTGTCAGCACCCGCCCGCCGCTATCGGCATCGACCAGCCCGGCCATGATCTTCATCAGGGTGGATTTGCCCGAGCCGTTCCGGCCGACAAGCGCCAGCCGGTCGCCCGGCTGAATGACCATGTCCAGCTCGGAAAACAGCGGATCGCCGCCGAAGGTGAGCGAGATTTGCGAGAGTTGAAGAAGGGGTGTGGGCGCCATGACGCTGCGCTATCGCGCTGCAGGCGCGGGGTCAAGATATCGCATCCGCGGGCCGACGGCACGCCTCCCGGCGGCGCGACCGCACCCTGCGCGGGGCCTCGGCGGATCGGCGGTTCGCCCTCTTTGGCGGTCTTTTCCGCGCGGCCTTGAATCCGCGTCGCGCCACCCCATGTGAATACTCGTAACATTGGGAGATCGACATGAACCTGATCCTGAACGTATTGTGGATTGTCCTGGGCGGTGCCTGGATGGCCGTGGGATGGCTGATCGCGGCGCTGATCATGGCGATCAGCATCGTCGGGATCCCCTGGGCGCGCTCGGCCGTGGTGATGGCGGGCTATTCGCTGCTGCCGTTCGGCATGCGCGCCGCCGACCGGACCGAGATCACCGGCCCCGATATCGGCACCGGCGCTTTCGGGACGCTGGGGAATATCCTGTGGCTCGTCCTGGCCGGCTGGTGGCTGGCTCTGGGCCATCTGGTTTCGGCGGTTCTGAACGCGGTGACGATCATCGGCCTGCCTTTCGCCTGGGCGCATCTGAAACTCGCCGGGTTCGCGCTGTGGCCTGTGGGACGCACATTGGTGCCGCGCTGAAAGCTGAGACACCGGAGCGACGATGGGGGGCCTTGCGCCCCCCATTTTTTGTGCCCGGGCAATTTCGACCCGCAAGCGCGCGCCGCGCCTCTGGTCCTATCTTTCCCGGTATCGTGATCAGCCCACCGGAAAGCAAATGAATGGATCCGATATCGACTTTTTCCGGCGCTTCTTCTCCCCTGCTCCTAGGGTCAGGACCCATTGATTTGGTTGGGAGAGCGTGATTCACCGTTCGAAAACGAGCGGTGAACATGTCAGATCTCATCTGGTTGAGCGCTGCGCAGATGGCGCGTCTGGAGCCTTGCTTCCCCAAGTCGCACGGCAAGCCCCGGGTTGATGACCGGCGCGTTCTGAGCAGTACTATGTTTATCAGTCGCCATGGCTTGCGGTGGCGAGATGCGCCAAGGGAATACGGCCCGCACAAGACACTCTACAACCGCTGGAAGCGGTGGAGCGACAGAGGCGTCGTCGCCCGGATCATGGCCGGGCTGGCGGCCGAGCATGGTGAGGAGACTACCGTGATGATCGACGCAACTCATCTGAAGGCCCATCGCACGGCGTCCAGCCTGGGCGTAAAAAAGGGGGGGCGTGGACGCCTGATTGGCCGGACGAAGGGAGGCATGAACACGAAGTTGCACGCCGTCTGCGACAGCCATGGCCGGCCCATCGACCTGTTCCTGACTGCCGGGCCCGTCAGCGATTACATCGGGGCGCGTGCGCTGGTCAGCGGGTTGCCCGATGCTAAGGCGCTGCTCGGGGATCGTGGCTACGATGCCGACTGGTTCAGAGAAGCCTTGTAAGACAAGAAGATATGTCCCTGCATCCCGGAAGAAACGGACGACGCCCGTCCGCTACGACAAGCGCAGGTACAAGCGGCGCAACCGGATCGAGATCATGTTCGGCGGGCTCAAAGATTGGAGACGGGTGGCGACCCGTTATGACCGATGCCCGAAGACCTTCTTCTCAGCGATCGCACGCGCTGCGACCGTGATTTTCTGGCTTTGAGAGAGAACGAGTCCTGACACTAGGGCCATCGGCAGACCCGCGACCGGCGGGTGTACATTTCCGCTGGTCCAGCCTTCCGGATCGGGCGCGCCCGCGCCGTTCGGCAAGAAGGGCCTGCGCATATCCCGGTTTCGCCCCGCAGACCGGGGAGGGGCCGGCCGGAACCAGCCGCACTCCGCCCAAGAATCCTCCTTGCACCGCGCCTGAACCTGCCGCCATCCTCGTGCAAGCGACCGAAGCGACAGCCCCCCTGTAGCGGGCGCTGGGCAGTTCGCCACGGCCGCAAGCGGAACAGGAATTCTGCCTCACCGGGCTCTGCTGACGCCATCCTGCAAACCGCTCACCCATCGCAGCGCTCCCTGAGCGTGGCCAGGTACATCGCGATGTCCTCTGCCCCTGTCCGGTGGTCGACAAGGGCGTCCAGGTTCCGCTGCGCCCGGACACGGTTCTCCCCCCAGCAAAGCGAGGTGGCCAGCCGGAATGCCCGTTCGGCTTGCGACAGGCGCTGCTGAACAAGCGACAGTTCATTCTGCAGCACAGTGATTTCCTCGCAGGCCGTGGTCTGGATCGAGCGGCCTTCGAGCCGGTCCATCACCGCGCCTCGGGTCACCCAGCCCAGCCCCGCATAAAGAAAGGCCTCCGTCCGCGTGAGCCAGGCGTCCACCGGCTGTCCGGCGGTCAGCCCGGTAATGAAATGCTGCTCACAAGGATCGGCCCGCAGGGGACCAGCGGCGATCAGCGAAAAGGCAAGAAACAGGTGTCGCATGGGATTCGGTGGCTGCTGCCCCGACAGGATGCGGCGAGCGGGTTAACAAATCGTGCGTCGCGCCGGAAAAAGTTCTGGTGATCCAGAAACAGTCCGACTTTTGCGGATCGCGGCGAGTTTCTCGCCAGTGTTCACCTGCTCTTAACCTGTCCGCCCTATTTCTCGTTTCCGGGGGCTCGCTGCCGGCGGCATGGACGACATGGCTTAACCCACCGGCGCAACGCAGAACCCGCTCTTGTCATCGGGAAGGCGCTTTTCGGACCGGACGGGTCAGGGCCCGGAAAGCAACAAAGCTGAAAGGAAGCCGCGCATGGTTTAGAATTTGAATGTCTTCTGTTGTCCGACGTAGAAATCCCATCCGGCAGCGTGCGGCCGGGTCAGGCTTCGCTCGCGACGACGCCCGAAAACCTCGAGCCTGCCTGGCCAGAGGCCGCGTCCTACGGTCTGAAACAGACGTATCCAATTTGCAAAGCGGCGCGACAAACGGTTGGACGGGGAACGGCACAGCAAGGCAACCCGTCGGCCAATTGCCGGGTCAGAAAGATGACGGTCAGGGAGACAATCGGCAGCGAGAAGCGGGCCGAGAGAAACAGGCGAAGAGATAACCGATAACCACGCAAACAGCCTTACAGACCATCGGTAGGTCAGCTGACGGTTCGGCGAGGGACGATCTGAGCGCGCAGGCGGCCTAGACGTCCACATCCTCGACGAAGCGGGCATTCTCGCTGATGTACTGGAAGCGCAGCTCGGGTTTCTTGCCCATCAGCCGTTCCACGAGGTCGCCGGTCTCGCCCGGAATATCCTCGTCGATCGAGACGCGGATGAGCTTGCGCTGCTCGGGATCCATGGTCGTTTCTTTCAGATCCTTGGCGTCCATCTCGCCCAGGCCCTTGAAGCGCGACACCTCGATCTTGCCCTTGCCGCCAAGGCCCTTGGCCATCCACAGATCGCGCTCGGCCTCGTCGAGGCAATAGACGCGCTTGGCCCCCTGGGTCAGCCGGAAAAGCGGCGGACAGGCAAGGTAGAGATGGCCCTGATCAATCAGCGGACGCATCTGTGTGAAGAAGAAGGTCATCAGAAGCGAGGCGATATGCGCCCCGTCGACATCGGCGTCCGTCATGATGATGATCTTGTCGTAACGCAGGTCGTCGACCCGGAACTTCGTGCCCATCTGAACGCCTAGGGCCTGACACAGATCGCTGATTTCCTGGTTCTGGTTCAGCTTGCCCGACGCCGCGCCCAGCACGTTCAGGATCTTGCCGCGCAGGGGCAGGAGCGCCTGCGTCCGCCGGTCGCGCGCCATCTTGGCCGAGCCACCGGCCGAGTCGCCCTCGACGATGAACAATTCCGTGCCCGCCCGGTTCGAGGCCGAACAATCCACGAGCTTCCCGGGAAGCCGCAGCTTCTTGGTCGCCGATTTGCGCTGCGTTTCCTTTTCCTGCCTGCGCCGCATCCGCTCTTCGGCCCGCAGGACCAGAAAGTCGAGAATCGCGCCGGCCGCCTTGGGGTCGCCCGCCAGCCAGTTGTCGAAATGGTCGCGCACGGCGTTCTCGACCAGCCGCGCGGCTTCGGTCGTGGCCAGCCGGTCCTTGGTCTGGCCCACGAATTCCGGCTCGCGGATGAAGACCGAGATCAGCGCGCAGCCGCCCGCCGCCATATCCTCGCGCGTGATGTCCTTGGCCTTGCGGTTGCCGGCAAGCTCGCCATAGGCGCGGATGCCCTTGAGCACGGCGGCCCAGAAGCCGGCCTCATGCGTGCCGCCTTCGGGTGTCGGCACGGTGTTGCAATAGCTCTGCACGAAACCGTCGCGCGCGGGCGTCCAGTTGATCGCCCATTCGACCGAGCCCGGCACGCCGAACTTTTCCTGGAAATGGACCTTTCCGGCAAAGGGCTTGTCGGAATAGGTCATGTCCTTGCCGAGCTGCTCGCCCAGATAATCGGCCAGCCCGCCGGGGAAATGGAACACCGCCTCCTGCGGAGTGTCGCCATCCTCGATCGCGGATTTCCAGCGGATTTCGACGCCCGAGAAGAGGTAGGCTTTCGAGCGCACCATCTTGAACAGCCGCGCGGGACGGAAACGGTGGCTGCCGAAAATCTCTTCATCGGCATGGAAGCTGGTCGTGGTGCCCCGCCGGTTCGGGGCCGCGCCGATCTCGGTCACCGGCCCCAGCGGCTTGCCGCGCGAGAAGCGCTGTTCCACCAGCTTGCGGTCGCGCGCAACCTGCACGACCATGCTGTCGGACAAGGCGTTGACGACCGAGGCGCCGACGCCGTGCAGCCCGCCCGAGGTCTCGTAGGCCTTGCCGGAAAACTTGCCGCCCGCATGGAGCGTGCACAGGATCACCTCGAGCGCGGATTTGCCGGGAAATTTCGGATGCGGATCGAAGGGCATGCCGCGGCCGTTATCGCGGATCGTCACGGTATGATCGGCGGCGATTTCGACCTCGATCCGGTTGGCGTGGCCGGCGACGGCCTCGTCCATCGAGTTGTCGAGGATCTCGGCCACGAGGTGGTGCAGCGCACGCTCGTCGGTCCCGCCGATATACATGCCGGGGCGTTTGCGAACGGGTTCCAGACCTTCGAGCACCTCGATCGAGGAGGCGTCATAGGTCTCGGGCTGGCCGGCGAGGAAATCGGTCATTGAAGCGGCTCGACTCTGTCGTGAATTGACAAGCAATAGATCACCGGCGCCGCCCGGACGCAAGGTTTGGGGGCAGCCGCGGCGGATATTGCGGGCGCGAACGTGGCAGGAAGGACGCTGCGCCCGACCGCCCTGCCTAGTTTTCGATCCGCCGCATGGCCCAGGAGACACTGAAACCGTGCAGGATCGTCGACATCAGGATCACCAGCCCGACAAGGGACCAGAGCTGCGCCTCGTTGGTGAATTCCATGTGGTTGATCGCGTAGCACAGGTAATAGACCGAGCCGATGCCCCGCACGCCGTAGACGGCGATGGCGGCGCGGTCTTTGCGGGGCATGTCGGTGCCGATCAGGCTGACCCAGCCCGCAAGCGGCCGGACGATGACGATGACGACCAGCGCCAGCCAGACCTGGCTCCAACTCAGATCGGCAAAGACCACCGGCAGGACCGCGCCCAGCATGACCAGCAGGACCGCCGTCAGCGCGTGTTCGATGGATTCGGTGAAATCGTGCAACTGGCGGTGAAAGCGGTTGTCCTCTTCCACCCGGCGCACGGTCAGGCCCATGACGGCGACGGCGATGAAGCCGTAGCCCTCGATCAGCTCGGTCGATCCGTAGCACAACAGCACCCCCGCCAGCGCCACGACCCCCGACCCGGTATCGGCCAGGGGCGCGTCGCGCGGGATTGTGAACAGCACGAATGCCAGGATCCGCCCCCCGGCCCATCCCGCCAGCACGCCCAGGGCGATGCGGTACACCACATCCCAGACCAGCCAGTCGACGAACCACGCGCCCGGATTGAGCCCTTCGGCAGCAACGATCAGACCCAGATAGACAAAGGGAAAGGCCAGCCCGTCATTCAGCCCGGCCTCGGTCGTCAGGGTGAAACGCACGGGATGCTCGCGCCCTTCCTGCGGCGGGCCGACCTGTACATCCGCCGCCAGTACAGGGTCGGTGGGCGCGACCACGGCCCCCAGCAGGATCGCCCCGGCCACGGTCAGCCCGACGAACCCGACCCCCAGCAGCGCCACGGCCAGGATGGTGAGCGGCATGGCGATGCCGAGCATCCGCGCGGTCGGCCCCCATTTGCGCCAGGGCCTGACGCTGTCGATGCGCATGCCGGTCCCGAACAGCGCGAAGATCACGGCAAGTTCGCTGATGATCTCCCAGGGCAGCGGCGTCTCGCGCGGATCGGGAACAGCCGGGATCGCCGGGATCAGGAGCGTCGCTGCCGCGCCGAATACGATCATCAACGGGGCCGAGGCCGGTTCCTGGCGCGTGATCAGGCGGGGCAGGAAACGCGCAAGGATGACGATCACCCCGACCGCCGCCAGCGCGACGTGATAGGGGTTGAAGCCGAAAAAGCCGTCAGGGATCATGGGCGGACCGGTTCCGTCAGAACGTCAATGAAGTCAGCGGGTTATTGAGACCACCCTTCCCCGTGCAAAGACGGTGGCCCGTGGTCTCTATCTGGCGTGTTTCCGGGGCGCGGCAAGAGCGGCTGTCGCCGCCGCCGGGATGCCGGACCAGGGCCTGGTCTCGCGCGAAGCCCGAGGGCGCAGCGACCGGACAATTGCAGAGGCCCAGACACGAAAAAGCCGAGGCGCGGGCCTCGGCTTTGAAACTGGATGGTGGGCGATAACGGATTTGAACCGCTGACATCTTCGATGTGAACGAAGCGCTCTACCGCTGAGCTAATCGCCCGCCGTGGCGGGTCTATAGCGAGTCGGGCGGGTGGGCTCAAGGGGGAAAGACGCGCCGTCGGTCAGGTTTTTCGCGCCCCTGTCTCCGGGCATCCGGCAAGCGCCCTGCCCTGTCGCGTGCGTCCTGGCCGGGGTGGCTCGCGCCCGGGAAACCGCGCGTGTCTTCCGTTGGCAGTCCCCGCTGACGCCGCCGGTCAGGCGCGAAAAAACCCGCCCCCGAAGTCCCGGGGGCGGGCCGATCTGCAGGTTGCGCTTAGTGCGCGGTGGCCGGGGACGAGCCTTCTTTCCGGTTCAGCCGCGCGGCCAGCGCGGCGGCTTCCTCGGCGGCGGCGTCCCATTCCACGGGCTCGGGCTTGCGCACCAGCGCGTGTTCCAGAACCTCCGACACGTGGCTGACGGGCACGATCTCCAGCCCCTCTTTCACGTTGTCGGGGATCTCGGGGAGATCCTTGGCGTTCTCGACCGGGATCAGCACCTTGGTGATGCCGCCCCGCAAAGCGGCGAGCAGTTTCTCTTTCAGCCCGCCGATGGCCGAGGCATTCCCGCGCAACGTCACCTCGCCCGTCATGGCGATGTCCTTGCGCACCGGGATACCGGTCAGCACCGAGACGATCGCCGTGACCATGGCCAGACCCGCCGAGGGGCCGTCCTTGGGCGTGGCGCCGTCGGGCACGTGGACGTGGATGTCCATCGTCTCGAAGACCGGGGGTTTGACGCCGATCTGCGGGCTGACCGACCGGACATAGCTCGACGCCGCGTCGATCGATTCCTTCATCACGTCGCCGAGTTTCCCCGTCGTCTTCATCCGGCCCTTGCCCGGCAGCTTGAGCGCTTCGATCTGCAAGAGATCGCCGCCCACCTGCGTCCAGGCGAGGCCCGTGACCACGCCGACCTGGTCTTCCTTCTCGGCCAGCCCGTAACGATGGCGCTGAACGCCGAGGAAGTCGTCGAGATTCTCCGCCGTGACGGCGACATGATCGACTTCCTTGCGCACGATCTTCGTCACCGCCTTGCGGGCGATCTTCGACAGCTCACGCTCGAAGTTCCGCACCCCGGCCTCGCGGGTATAGTGCCGCAGCACCGCCGTGAGAGCGTCGTCGGACACCGACAATTCGGACTTTTTCAGGCCGTGGTTCTTGATCGCCTTGGGCAGCAGGTGCCGGCGCGCGATCTCGGCCTTCTCGTCCTCGGTATAGCCCGAAAGCGGGATGATCTCCATCCGGTCCAGAAGCGGTCCGGGCATGTTGTAGCTGTTGGCCGTGGTGATGAACATCACGTCCGACAGATCGTATTCCACTTCCAGATAGTGGTCGACGAAGGTCGCGTTCTGTTCGGGATCCAGAACCTCCAGCATCGCCGAGGCCGGATCGCCCCGGAAATCCTGCCCCATCTTGTCGATTTCATCGAGCAGGATCAGCGGGTTGGTGGTCTTGGCCTTCTTCAGCGCCTGGATGATCTTGCCGGGCATCGAGCCGATATAGGTCCGGCGATGGCCGCGAATCTCGGATTCGTCGCGCACGCCACCAAGGCTGATGCGGATGAATTCCCGGCCCGTGGCGCGGGCGACGGATTTGCCAAGGCTGGTCTTGCCGACGCCCGGAGGCCCGACAAGGCACAGGATCGGACCTTTCAGCTTGGCCGAACGCGATTGCACGGCGAGATACTCGACGATGCGTTCTTTAACCTTGTCCAGGCTGTAATGGTCCTCGTCCAGGATCCGCTGGGCGCGGTTCAGGTCTTTCTTGACCCGGCTTTTCGTGCCCCAGGGCAGCGCCAGCAGCCAATCCAGATAGTTGCGCACGACGGTGGCCTCGGCCGACATCGGCGACATCGACTTCAGCTTCTTCAGCTCGGCCTCGGCCTTTTCGCGGGCTTCCTTCGAGAACTTGGTCTCGGAGATCTTCTTCTCGAGCTCGGCCACCTCGTTCTGGCCGTCCTCGCCCTCGCCCAGCTCCTTCTGAATGGCCTTCATCTGCTCATTCAGGTAATATTCGCGCTGGGTCTTCTCCATCTGCGTCTTGACGCGCGACTTGATCTTGCGCTCGACCTGCAGGACGGAAATCTCGCCCTCCATCAGGCCATAGACCTTCTCCAGCCGCTCACCGACATCGAGCGTTTCCAGAAGCTCCTGCTTGCGCGGCACCTCGATGCTCAGATGGCCGGCGGCCAGATCGGCCAGCCGCGCGGGCTCGCCCGCATCGGCGATGGCGCTGAGCGCCTCTTCGGGGACATTGCGCTTGATCTTCGCGTAGCGCTCGAAATCGTCGCTGACGGCGCGGGTCAGCGCTTCGATCGTCTCGGCGTCGCCCTCGGTTTCTTCAAGCGTCTCGGCCAGCGCCTCGAAATGCTGGTCATTGTCGACGAACTCGGTGATCCGCACGCGGTTCTTGCCCTCGACCAGCACCTTCACGGTGCCATCGGGCAGGCGCAGAAGCTGCAGCACATTGGCAAGAACGCCCACGCGGTACATGCCGTCGGCATCGGGATCCTCCGCCGCGTGGTCGATCTGCGCGACCAGAAGGATCTGCTTTTCGCTGGCCATCACGGTTTCGAGCGCGCGCACGGATTTGTCGCGCCCCACGAACAGCGGCACGATCATATGCGGAAACACGACCATGTCGCGCAGCGGCAGGACGGCATGGGCGGTGGTGTTCTGTGTCATACCTGACCTCAACTCTATTCTGCGCCGCGTTACGCTAACACGAGAAAGCTCCCGTCCCGGCCCCGCGGCGTCCGGTTCACGGCTATATCTGGGACCGCTTGCGGGGGAATTCAACTCTCACCCGTTCAGCCTTTCGCTGCACTGTGGCACAAGTGTGCAGCGAAACGGGCGGATTTGCGGTGCCTCGCTAAAATCGGCGCGACCTCCCGCGCCCGCTAAGGCTGCGTGTCAGCCCCGCCGACGACGCCAGTGGTGGTAAAGATCGGCCCCGACGGGCGTGGCGTGTTCCAGCACCCAATCCGGGGCCCCGATCCCCGTCACGCCCATCGCGGCCAGCCCCGCCGTGCCGTCGGCGCCGAACAGATGGCCCGCGCTGAACACGGCCAGCTCATCGGCAAGGCCCGCGCCGATCAGCGTCGCGGCCAGCCCCCCGCCGCCCTCGCACAGGATCCGCGTGAGACCGCGCGCGCCCAGCTGGCGCAGCGCGTCGGCGATGTCGATGCGCCCCATCGGGTCGCTTTCGCAGGCGATCAGCTCGGCGCCCTGCGCGGCCCAGGCCATGCGCGCAACCTCGGTCGCCTGCGGGCCGTGCAACAGCCAGACCGGCGCCTCGCGCGCGCTGCGCCCCAGCCGGGAATCGGGCGAGAGCCCCAGCCGCGAATCCGCGACGATGCGCACCGGCTGCCGGTCAATCCCCAGATCGCGGATGCGCAGGTCGGGGTCATCGGCGCGCGCCGTTCCCGCCCCGACCAGCACCGCGTCATGGCGCGCGCGCATCAGGTGCACGCGGCGCCGCGCCTCGGCCCCGGTGATCCAGCGCGACTGGCCGGTCGCCGTGGCAATCCGCGCATCGAGCGTCAACGCCAGTTTCAGCGTGACCGAGGGCCGCCCGTCGCTCACCCGCCGCAGGAACCCGTCATTCACGCGCCGCGCGGCGGCTTCTTCCACCCCCTCGGCAACGGTAATCCCGGCGTCGCGCAGCATAGCATGGCCCCGGCCGGACACGCGCGGATCGGGATCGGTCATCGCGCTGACCACGCGCGCCACCCCCGCCGCGACCAGCGCCTCGGCACAGGGCGGCGTGCGGCCGTGATGCGCGCAAGGCTCCAGCGTAACATAGGCGGTCGCGCCGCGCGCGCCTTCGCCCGCCTGCGCCAGCGCGTGACACTCGGCATGGGGTCGCCCGCCCGGCTGCGTCCAGCCGCGCCCGACGATGATCCCCTCGCGCACGATGACGCAGCCCACCGCCGGATTAGGCCAGACATTGCCCAACCCGCGCGACGCCAGCCCCAGCGCCAGCCGCATGAACCGACGGTCGGTCTCGCTCACCGCGCCTCCTTTCACCCTGCCCAAAATACTCGCTTCTGGCGCGCCCTCGACGCCGGAACACCGGCCGCCGCTTCCGCGCCTATCGTCGTCCGATCAGTCGTCGGGCAGAACCGGCGGGCGCAATTCGCTCACGAACTTGTCGAAATCATCCGCCGCCTGGAAATTCTTGTAGACGCTGGCGAAGCGGACATAAGCGACCGTGTCGATCCGCGCCAGCGTCTCCATCACGATCTCGCCGATCACCCGGCTGGGCACGTCGGTATCGCCCATCGATTCCAGCCGCCGCACGATGCCCGAGATCATCTGCTCGATCCGCTCGGGCTCGATCGGGCGCTTCTGCATGGCGATGCGGATCGAGCGTTCCATCTTGTCGCGGTCGAAGGGTTCGCGCTTGCCCGAGGATTTCACCACCACCAGATCGCGCAGTTGCACCCGCTCATAAGTGGTGAAACGCCCGCCGCAGGCCGGGCAGAAGCGCCGCCTGCGGATCGAGACATGGTCCTCGGCCGGGCGTGAATCCTTGACCTGGGTATCGACATTTCCGCAAAACGGGCAGCGCATGACCTCTCCATCGGGGTGGCTGACGGCAAATCCACAGCGACTATAGGGCGCCCGCCAGACCTTGGGTACCGCAAATCGTCAACCCCCAGATCGGGGGCCTGCGCTGTTGCAGCCGGGGCGCAGGTGGTGGGCGTCAGTCGACCACCACGACGCGCATGTTCTCCATCCCCTGCTCCTGCACCATGGCGAAAAGCAGCGCGGCGTTATCCTCGTGCAGGCGCACGCAGCCGGCGCTGGCCGGGCGGCCCAGCCGGCTGACCGCATCGGTGGCATGGATGGCGTAATCGCCGTCGTAGAAGATCGCGAAATACATCGGCGCGTTGTTGTAAAGGCTTGAGCGGTGCCAGCGCGACAGCCATTGCGGCTGCCATTCGCCGCGCGGCGTGTATTTCCCCGCCCGCGCGGTCGAGACCGGCCATTCATAGCGCAGCTGGCCATCCAGATAGACATGCATGGTCTGGGTTTCGACGCTGACGCGGGCGACGATCGCCTCGGCCTCGGCCCCTTTCGGCGCAACCGCCGCGCAGAGCATCGCGGCCGCAAGCGCGGCCCTTTGCAAGAACTTCATTCCAACCCCCCGGTGGAAAGTGATTGTAATCAACGGCGTGGCAGCGCCTGTGAACAGGGCCACTTGGCCGAAACCGGGGGAGAAGAGTCAATATAACGTGGGCCGGAACCGGGATTCCGCCTCAGGGCGTTGCAATTCTGCCCGCCTCCAGACGCAAAACGCGGTCCATCCGGGCAGCAAGCTCCAGATTATGCGTCGCGATCAGCGCCGAGAGCCCGGTATCACGCACCAGATCCATCAGCACGCCAAACACCTGATCCGAGGTCCCGGGGTCCAGATTGCCGGTCGGCTCGTCGGCCAGCAGGATGCGCGGCGCATTGGCCATCGCCCGGCAGAAGGCGACGCGCTGCTGCTCGCCCCCCGACAGCTGCGCGGGCCGGTGATCGCCGCGATGCTCCAACCCGACGCGCGCCAGCAGATCCGCCGCGCGCGCCCTGGCCGTGGCCGTGGCGACACCATTCGCGCGCTGCGGCAGGACGATGTTCTCGGCCGCCGTGAATTCCGGCAGCAGGTGGTGGAACTGGTAGATGAAGCCCACCTGCCGGCGCCGCGCGGCGGTGCGCGCGCGGTCGCCCAGCCCCGTCATGTCGGTGCCACCGATCACCACCCGACCGCCATCGCAGGTATCGAGCAGCCCCGCGATATGCAGGAGCGTCGATTTCCCGGCCCCCGAGGGCGCCACCAAAGCCACGACCTCGCCGCGCGCCAACTCCAGCGAGGCGCCGCGCAGCACCTCGACCGGGCCGCTCGCCTCGCCGGCATAGGTCTTGGTGATCTGCTCCAGGATCAGCGCTTTCTCACTCATAGCGCAGCGCCTCCACCGGGTTCATCCGCGCGGCCCGGCGGGCGGGAAAGATCGTCACGACAAAGGACAGGCCCAGCGACAGCCCCACCGCCTTCAGCACGTCCTCAAGCCGCAATTCCGCCGGCAGCGCGTAGATGCCGCGCACCGACGGGTCCCAGGCGCCGCCGCCCGACAGGTAATTCACGAAGGCGAAGATCGGGTCGATATAGAGCGCGAACAGGCAGCCCGCGATCACCCCGATCGCCGTGCCGACAACCCCGATCAGCGATCCGCACAGAAAGAAGACCCGCAGGATCGAGCCCTCGCTCAGCCCCATCGTGCGCAGGATGCCGATATCGCGGCCCTTGTTCTTGACCAGCATGATCAGCCCCGAAATGATGTTCATCGCCGCGATCAGCACGAGGATCGACAGGATGATGAACATCACGTTGTCCTCGATATCGAGCGCGCGCAGGAAACCGCCCGCGCTGTCGCGCCAGGTCCAGACCATCGCCCGCTCGCCGCCCGCGCTCAGAAGCGGGTGGATCATGGTCTCGACCCTCTCGGGATCCTCGACCATGACCTCGATCTCGTCGGCCACGCCGTCGCGGTTGAAAAAGCTCTGCGCCTCGGCAAAGGGCAGGTAGACCCGCGTGCGGTCGATATCGTAGCGCCCGGCGCTGAAGATATAGACCACCTCGTAGCTGTTGACGCGCGGCGAGGTGCCAAAGGCCGTCTGCACCCCCTCGGGCGAGATGATGCGGATCCGGTCGCCGACCCGCGCCTGGATCTCGCGCGCCACGCCCTCGCCGATGGCGATGCCCTCGCCGAACCGGTCGATATCGCCGCGCGCGCGCTCGGATTGCGCGATGCCGGGGATCTGCCTCAGGTCGTCCGCGCGGATGCCGAACACCTCGACGCCTGCGTTGCGGCCCTGATTGGCCGCCATGACCTGCCCCTTGATCAGTGGCGCGGCGCTGGTGACGCCCGGCACCCCGGCCAGCCGTTCCGCAACCGCGTCGAAATCGGCAATCGTGCTGTTCCGGCGCCCGCTTTCATCGACAGCGCCCGAATAATAGATCGTCGCATGGGCATTGGCGCCCAGGATCGTGCCCACGAATTCCGTCCGGAACCCCGAGCGCACGGCCAGCGTCGCGATCAGCGCAAAGACCGCCAGCGCGACGCCCACGAGCGAGATCACCGTCATCACGCTGACCCCGCCCTCGGCGCGGCGCGCGCGCAGGTAGCGCCAGGCGATCGACCATTCGAAAGCGGCGAAAGGGGGCGTTCGGGAAGACATGCGGCGCGCGATCCATGACAGGGCGCGACCGGGCCGCGCAGGCGGGCGCAAGGTCGGGCGAAACCCCGGAAGGGTCAAGGCCTATCCTGCCGCGCCCCGGTCACGCCCGCGTGGGCGCGGCCCCCGTCTTTGTTCCGCAAATATCCTCGGGGGTGAATTGGCCGCAGGCCAAGAGGGGGCAGACAGCCCCCTCCCTTTCCCTCGCTCAGGCAGCCTTTGTCGACGCCAGATGCTGGATCGCCGTGAAACCCTCGAAACGCGGCGCGCCCTCGTGCAGTTTCTGGCTCCCCTGCCCGGCGCGGGCATGGGCGTCGCGGAATTGCTGCGACCGGGTCCAGGCGCGGAAATGCTCTTCGCTTTCCCAGACCGTATGCGAGGCATAGAGGATCCTGCCGTCCTCTTCCGGGCCCTTGAGCATGTGGAACTCGACGAACCCGTCGAGTTCGTTGAGGCGGCTGTCGCGCCCGAGCCACATCGCCTCGAAAGCGGCGGCGTTCTCGGCGGGGACGGTGAAGCGGTTCATGGCAAGATACATGAGCGATCCTTTCAGGAAGCGACCGGAAACCCCGGTCGGGGAACGGGCTGGCGGGATGGCTGGCGCATCACCCTAGCCGCCGCGCGCGCCCGGGTCAAAGGGGCGCCGCCCGGCGCGGCGGGGTGGGTGGGCGGGAGCCGTGCCGGGCGGTGCCCTGCTTACGGGTAGACCGCCGCCTCGTACAGGGCGCGTGCCCGCTCAGTCGTCGGACCGGGCTTGCCGTCTCCGATCCCCCGGCCGTCGATCCGGCAGACCGGCGTCACGCCACCCAGCGTGCCGGTGACAAAGGCCTCATCCGCCGAATACACTTGCGCCAGCGTGAAATCACATTCCCGCACGACGATCCCTTCGGCCCGGCAGGCCGCGATCACCGCACCCTGCGTGATCCCCTTGAAGGAATAGGCCGAGGTCGAGGTCCAGATCTCGTCCTCCCGCACGATGAAGAAATTGGTCGAGTTGCACGAGGCCACGAAGCCCCGCGGGTCGAGCATCAGCGCCTCGTCCGCGCCCGCGTTGATCGCCTGGATCAGCGCCTGGATCAGGTTCAGCCGCGAATGCGAATTGAGCCGCAGGTCGAAGACATCGGGCTGCGAGGTCCGGAAGGTCGAGGTGAACAGCGTCATGCCTCTGCTCTTCGCCTCGGGGCGCGGGGTCTTGTACTCGGCGGTGATGACGACCGTCGGCCCCGCGACGATGAAGCGCGGGTCCTGGTTGGCGGTGGATTTCACGCCCCGCGTCACCATCAGCCGCAGATGCGCGCCGTCCTCCATCCCGTTGGCGGCGATCACCGCGTCGATCGCGGCGTTGATGCCGTCCCGTCCCTGCTGGATTTCCAGCGCGATCGAACAGGCGCCCTCGAACAGCCGGTCGAGATGCGCCTCGCGCTGCAGGACCGTTCCGCGCACCAGCCGCAGACCTTCCCAGACGCCGTCGCCAAAGCCGAAACCCGCATCGAAGACGCTGACCATCGCCTGCGCCTTGGGCACCAGATCGCCATTGACCCAGACCAGCACATCCTCGTTGCGGGGATCGGGCTGGTAGCCCTGTGCGGAGTTCTGGGCAGGATTCTGGGGGATCATGGCGGGCCTCTCGTCGCTTATGCGGCGATCCGACAGGCCCGGGACCGGGATGTCAATCCAGCGAATAGCCCGCGCCGCGCACGGTGCGGATGGGATCCTCGCCACCCTTCGCCATCAGCGCCTTGCGCAGCCGGCCGATATGCACGTCGACGGTGCGGGTATCGACATAGATGTCGCGCCCCCAGACCCGGTCGAGCAGCGCCTCGCGGGTCCAGACGCGACCCGGTTTCTCCATCAGCGCCGACAGAAGGCGAAACTCTGTCGGGCCCAGATGCAGCTCCTGTCCCGCGCGGTGGACGCGGTGCGCTTCGGGGTCGAGCGTCAGGTCGCCCACTTCCAGCACCTGTCCCGCCCGTGCCGGACGCACCCGGCGCAGGTTGGCGCGCACGCGCGCCAGAAGCTCGTTCACCGAATAGGGCTTGGTGATGTAATCGTCGGCCCCGGTTTCCAGCCCCCGCACGCGGTCGGTTTCGTCCGAGCGCGCCGAGACCATGATGATCGCCGCATCCGAGCCGCCCTTCTGCGCCTTGAGCTGGCGGCAGACCTCGATCCCCGAGACGCGCGGCAGCATCCAGTCGAGCAGAATCACGTCGGGCGCTTCCTCGCTGACCAGAAGCAGCGCTTCTTCGCCGTCCGAGGCGGTGGCGACACGGAAACCGGCGGCTTCCAGATTGTAGGACAGAAGCGCGCGTTGGGCGGGCTCGTCATCGACCACGAGGACGAGGGGCGTATCGGTGCGGCCCATGAACATCACTCGGGCTTCATGTCGATGGTAGCGGTGCTGTCGCCCTTGGGCCGGTCGCCCACGCGCTCGCCGGTGGCAAGGAAGATCACCTGCTCGGCGCCGCCGGTCACCAGATCGCCCATCCGTTCGACGTTCTTGGCGATGAAGGTGTAATGCAGGCAGGCCGAGATGTTGCGCGGGTCTTCCATCATGTGGGTGATGAATTCGCGAAACAGCGCGTTGGTCATGTGGTCGACCTCGACATCGCGGTGGATCACATCCTGCGCCAGATCGACATCGAGCCGGGCGAAGGCGTCCAGCATGTCCTTGAGCATCTGCCCCACCTGCCGCGCCTGGCGGCGGATCGAGGACCCGGCGCCCTCGATCTGCGGCCCGGCCGAGAGGACGGCCACGCGCTTGGCCATGTTCTTGGCATAGTCGCCCAGCCGTTCCAGGTCGGCGGCCATCTTCATCACCGCGATCACTGCGCGCAGGTCGCCGGCCTGCGGCTGGCGCAGGGCCAGAAGACGCACGACGTTCTGGTCGATCTCCTCTTCCAGCCGGTCGACGGCGTGATCGCCCTCGACCACGTTCTGCGCGAGATCCTCGTCGCGCTCTTCCAGCGCCTTGGCCGAGAGGGTGATTGCCTCCTCGACGCGGCCGCCCATGGCAAGCATCAGTTCGCGGATCTGTTCAAGGTCCTGGTCGAAGGTGGAATCGATGTGAACGCGGGTCATGGCAGGTCTCGTTGTTTCTGGCGCACCTTAGCGGCGCATTGTGACACTTCGTTGACGCCCGGCCGGGCGTCGTCAGGACGGGTCGCTGTCAGCCCAGTGGCAGCGTGACGGAAAAGGTCGAGCCCTCGCCCCGCGTCGAGCGGATGGCGAAACGGCCCCGGTGGCGGTTGACGATATGCTTGACGATGGCAAGGCCCAGCCCGGTGCCCCCCATCGCGCGCGAGCGGTGGCCGTCGACGCGGTAGAACCGCTCGGTCAGGCGCGGCAGGTGAATGGCGTCGATCCCGTCGCCGAAATCGCGCACATCGACCTTGATGACCGGCCCGGTAAAGCCCGGCATCTGTTCGATCAGCCGCATCCCCACCTCGACGCGCCCGCCCGACCCGCCGTATTTCAGTGCGTTCTCGACAAGGTTGCGGAACACCTGAACCAGCTGGTCGCGGTCACCGGCGATGGGCGGCACATCGGGCAGATCGGTGAAATCGACGCGCACGCCCGCATCCTCGAATTGCGGACGCAAGGCGGCCAGCGTGGCGCGCAACACCTCGCTCATCGACACGCGGTCGCGCGGACGCACGCGTTCCTCGCCCTCGACCCGGCTGAGAGACAGAAGATCGCTTACCAGCCGCGTCATGCGCTGGGCCTCGCGCTCCATGATGTCGAGGAAATTCGCCGTCGCCACGGGGTCCTCGCGCGCGGGGCCCTTCAGCGTTTCGATGAATCCTGCCAGCACGGTCAGTGGCGAGCGCATCTCGTGGCTGACATTGGCGACGAAATCGCGGCGCTGTTGCTCGGCCTCTTCGACGTGACTGATATCGCGCAGCGTGACCAGCACGCCGGGCTGCACGCCCTCGGCCAGGATCGGCGCGGCCTGCACACGCAGCACGGTGTCGCGGGTGGGCGTCGTCTGGATCATCCGCGCTTCCAGCGGCACGCCCGGCAGGCCCGGCTGCGACAGCGCCGCCAGCGCCTTTTCCAGCGCCGCCGCCGGTTCGGGCTGCCGGATATAGCTGAAGGCCAGCGCGCCGGTCAGCGGGGCCGAGAACAGCTCGCGCGCGGCGGGGTTGGCCAGCACGATCCGCCGCTCGGGCCCGACAAGCATCGCGGGATCGGGAAGCGCGTCCAGAAGGGCGCCGCAAGAGGCAAGATCAGCGGTCATGGCGGTCAAGGGCGGGGCCTCGGAGGGACGGGTCGGGACTGGGCGCGCAGCCCGGACGAACGGGGCCTGCCCGGGGCTTCTCGCAGTCCCTTGTAACAGATTGATGACGGTCGCGTCAGGCGTGTATCTCGCTTCCCGCGCGCGCGGCTCACAAACCGTCGAGATCCAGAACCAGCGCCGCGTGATCGCTGGCCCGCGGCCGGAGCGCGCCCACATCTTCCAGCCGGGGCTGCCGGCCCCCCGCCTCGCGGCTCAGCCCCGCCCGGATCGCACGCGGCACTGCGCCGGGCCAGCGCGCGGCCAGAGCGGGCGAGGCGATCATCGCGTCGGGACAGCCCCGGCGGTGGTCGTCCTGCCACCAGGTCCAGCGCTCGGCCTCGGCCATCCGCTCGGTCAGATCCACGCCGAACGGCGCCAGCAGCGGCGCCACCGCCCGCTCAGGGTCACGCCCGGGATCGTTGAGATCGCCCAGCACCAGCCACAGCGCGCCCGGATCCGGATGCCGCGTCTCGATCACCCGGCGGACCGCCAGCGCCTCGACCCGGCGCCGCTGCCACGCCGCGTCGGGGTCGGGCCACGGCGCCTTGAAATGCACGACATAAAGGCTCAGCGCGCCCAGCCCCACCTCCAGCAGGTCACGGCTGAACACCGGCAGATCGGCGCGCGCGCCCGGCATCCCCTCAAGCCCCAGCGCGCCGGGCAGAAGCCGCGCATCGCTGCGCGCGGCGAAGGGCCGGCGCGCCATCGCCGCCAGATCGCGCCCGCCACCGTCATTGCCCGACAGACAGGCGCGGTACGGCCAGGGCGCGGCCCCGGTCGCGCGCAGCAGATGGTCGTGGAAATAATCCAGCGTCTCGCGGTCGAAGACCTCCTGCAGCGCGCAGATATCGGCATCGGCCCGCGCCAATACTCCCGCCGTCAGCCGCCGATCCGCGTAATCGAGCGGATCCGCCCTGCCATCGCCTTCGCCATCGCCTTCGCCGTCGCGCGCGCCGTCGAGCCGCTCGCGCCCGCCGGGATGGCGCAGGCGCAGGTTCTGGACGTTGAAGGTCAGAACCCGCATCCCGGCGTCAGCGGAACTTGGCGGCCAGCGCGCGCAGCCCGTTGGCCAGCACCAGCACGTCGATGCCCACCGCGCAGAAGGTAACGCCCATATCGATCCATTCGCGCGCCTGCGCCTCGTTCGAGGTCAGGATGCCGGGCGCCTTGCCCGCCGCCCGAATCCGCCGGATCGCATCGGCGATGGCGCCCTGCACCTCGGGCGCGCCGGGATTGCCGCGATAGCCCATATCCGCCGACAAGTCGGCAGGCCCGATGAACACCCCGTCCACGCCCTCGACCGCAAGGATGTCGTCCAGCGCCGCCATGCCCGCGCGGTTCTCGACCTGCACCAGCAGGCAGGTTTCCGCATCGGCCTTGTTGACGTAATCCGCCACGCCCGAGAACCGCGAGGCCCGCGCCAGGGCCGCGCCCACGCCGCGCATCCCGTCGGGCGGATAGCGCATCGCGCGCACCAGGGCCTCGGCCTGCGCGCCCGATTCCACCATCGGCACCAGCACGGTCTGCGCGCCGATATCCAGCACCTGCTTGATGATCCAGGTCTCGCCCACCGGCACCCGCACCACCGGATGCGAGGCCGAGCGGCCCAGCGCCGCCAGCTGTTCGCGCATAGAACGGATGTCGTTGGGGGCATGCTCGCCGTCGATCAGCAGCCAGTCGAATCCCGCTTCGCCGGCGATCTCGGCCGCATAGCCATCGGCCAGCCCGACCCAGCAGCCGATCTGCGTCTCGCCCGCGGCCAAAGCTGCCTTGAACCCGTTTCTCTCGATCTCCACGCTCTTTCCTTTCACTTTGCCGCAAATACTCCGGGGGTTTGGGGGCAGCGCCCCCAACCGTGCCGCAAGCGCCTCAGTCCGCCAGGTCCTTCAGCACGTCCCCCGCAAGGCGCACATCCTCCTCGGTACAGGCGAAACTGCCGACGGTGAAGCGCATGACGATCCGGCCCTGCGTGCGGCCCTGCGTGACATAGATCCGCCCGTCCTCGTTCACGCGGTTGACGAAGGCGATCATGTCCGCGTCCGACGCGTCTTTCAGCGCCAGCGTGAACAGCGCCAGCACCGGCTCGGTGATGATCTCGAAGCGCGGATCGGCGCGCAGGGTCTCGGCAAGATCCCCGCACCAGCGCACATGGTCGCGCATCACCGCGCGCAATCCCTCCAGCCCGTAGGCCCGCAGCACGAACCACAGCTTCAGCGCGCGGAACCGGCGCCCCAGCGGCACCGACCATTCCGAGTAATTGACGAACCCGTCCTTGCCGTGGGTTTTCAGGTATTCGGGCTGGATCGCCAGCGTCTTTGTCAGCGCGGCGGGATCCTTCAGGTAATGGGCCGAGAAATCGAACTGCACGCCCATCCATTTATGCGGGTTCAGCACCAGCGAATCCGCGGCCTCGATCCCGGCCCAGAGATCGCGGAATTCGGGGCACAGCATCGCCGCCCCGGCCCAGGCGGCATCAACATGGGAATAAAGCCCTTCCTCCCGCGCCACCGCCAGCACCGCGCGCAGATCGTCGCAGGCGCCCGTCCCCGTGCCTCCCGTGCAGGCCACTATTCCGGCGGGCACGTATCCTGCCGCCCGGTCGCTGGCGATCTGTGCCCTCAGGGCATCAGGGTCCATCGCTCTGAGCGGCCCCTGCGTCGGGATCCGCACGAGGTTCTCGGCCCCGATCCCCGCGACCCAGATCGCGCGGTCGACCGAGGTATGGACTTCGCTCGACGCATAGACCCGCAGCCGGGGCTGCCCGCTCAGCCCCTGCGCATTCCCCGCCCATTCGAGCGCGCGCTCACGCATCGTCAGCACCGCCGCCAGCGTCGCGGACGAGGCGCTGTCCTGAATGACGCCGTGGAACCCTTCGGGCAGGCCCAGCCCCTGCCGCAGCCAGTCGAGCATCAGCGTCTCGATCTCGGTCCCGGCGGGCGAGGTCTGCCAGAGCATGCATTGCTGCGCCATGATCGAGGCCGCGAAATCGGCGAGCATTGAGGCCGGCGTCGCGTTCGAGGGGAAATAGGCAAAGAAGCGCGGATGTTGCCAATGGGTCAGGCCCGGCACGACCTTTTCGTCGAGTTCCGACAGGATGCCGTCCAGCCCCTGCCCCGTTTCGGGCGGTGCCTTGGGAAATTGCGCGGCGATGGCACCGGGCGTGAGCGGCGCGCGGACCGGACGGTCAGGCAGCGCGCGGTGATACGCGGCCCCCCAGGCGGCGATATCGGCGCCAAGGCGGGCGAATTCCTCCCAGTCCATCACGGGTTTCTCGGTCATCGTGGCGCCTCCCTCAGCCGTTCGCCGGGACAGAAACAGAAATTACTGCACAAAGCAAGCAAATCACCCCGCCGCCGTCGGGTCGATCTGCACCGGCAATCCCCTTGCCATCAGACGCACCAGTGGCGCGGGCGTCAACAGCGGCACAGGGCCTTTCGGCATGGGTGCGGGCCGATAGCCGTTGAAGGACCAGCGCGCCCAGCCCGTGGGCGTCCGAAGCACTGGCCCGCCCGCGTCGCGGATCATCGCCCCGGCCGGGACCTGCGGGGGATCCACGGGTACAAGCACCCGGCCCGTGCCGTCCCACCGTGCCGTGTGCAGGGCCGCGTCAATGGCGTCGGCCCGGCTGTCGCCGAAGCTTTCGGCCCAGAGCGCGCGAAAGCGCTGCCAGTCGGCATGACGGCACTCGGCGCAGGGGCGGTGCCCGGCGGCATAGGCGGTGGCCTCGTCGAGGAAGAACAGCGCGGTGTAGCGTCCGGCGGGCATCGGGTCCCGCTGTCGCCCCCGGAACGCGGTCACGCAGGTGATCCAGCGCCGGCCCCGGTGATGGCGGCGGATCTGCCCTTCTGAGTCATGCAGACAACCGCGATTGCCCATCCAGACCAGACGCTGTGGCACGGCGTGAAGCTCTCCCTCGGGATCGACGCGGTTCCGGCGCATGGATCACACCTTTCTGATGATCCCGCGCGCCGGAGGCGGGACGCAGGCTTGATTTCGCCCCGGACCGGCGCAATGTCGTCTTCTGTCGAATCGGCGCGAAAGCTGAGCCATGATGACGCACCTCCTGCGTCTTGTCCTGTTTGTGGCCCTTGGGGGCCTGTCGCGCGCCTTCGGGCGTCGGGGCGGGATGCTGGCCGTGGCGTTCCTGGCGGGTCTGGTTGCCTTTGGCCCCGTGGCGCAGGCACTGGTTCAGGACGAGCGCGCCGAGCGCGTTCTGGTCCTGATCGAGCCGCGCACGGCCGAGGCTCTGGCCAGCGACCGCGCCGTGCCGCTTCCTCCCTTACCCGATCCTGGCACCGATGCCGCGCTTCCTGCCCTGCAGCGCCCGGAGATGACGCCGGTCCCGTCGGGCAAGGTGCTCTGGCGCGTTGTGACGCGTCCCTCGGGCCTTGCGCCCCTCACCCGTCCGCATCCGCGCGGCCCCCCGGAGCTGATCGTCGCCCCCGTCTGACATTTTCGACAATGCGAGGATCCCATGTTCCGTTATCCCACCCTGACGCTGTTTCTGGCGGCCATCACGGCGTTCATGATCTATGCCGTGGTTTCGCTGGTCATCCATCCTGTCTGACAGGCCAGTAGGCATGCCGGGCGTCACGGCAGCCGCGCGATGGCGGCAAGCCGGGCGCGCAGCGTGGCCACGCCTGCCGCGACTCCGGGCCTGAGCGTTCCGGGTCGCGGCGGGTCGATCAAGGTCTCGAACCAGTCCCGTGGCGGGTTTCGGCCCGCCGCCCGGCCCGGCCATGCCAACGCATCGAGGATCTCCTGCGCCTCGCGCGGCAGCCGGTCGGGCACGGTCTGCCCCGCGATCTCGGCCCAGATCCGCGTCCAGCAGCGCGCGACCGACCACGGGTTGTAGCCGCCACCGCCTGTGACGATCAGCCGCTCGGTCATGCGTCGGAGCGCGCGCAACACCCCGACATGCGCGTTGTTCGACAGCGCCAGACGGCTGAGCGGATCCTCGGTCACCGCGTCGGCGCCGCATTGCAGGACGATCGCTTCGGGCGCGAAGGCCTCGATCGCGGGCAGGATCAGGTGCTCGCGCACATGTGCCATCTCGGTATCGTTGAAATCGCGCGGGACCGGAAGGTTCAGACAATTGCCCCCGCCGTCATCCTCCAGCGCGCCGGTGAACGGCCAGCGCCCCGCTTCATGAACCGACAATAGCAGCACGCCCGGCGCACCGGCCAGCCCCGCCTGCACCCCGTCGCAATGATGCGCGTCGATATCGACATAGGCCACGCGGTGCAGCCCCAGCCGCCGCAGGTGCAGGATCGTCAGCACCGGATCGTTGAGATAGCAAAAGCCACCGGCACGGTCGGCCATGGCGTGATGCGTGCCCGCGCCCGGCACATGCACGATCCCGCCATGCCGCACGCGTTCGGCGGCCAGCAGGGCACCCCCGGCGCTGGTGGCGGGGCGCGTGAACATCAGCGGATGGATCGGGTTGGACAGCGTGCCCAGCCCGTGGCGTTCGCGCTCGGCTTCCGACACGTCACCCGTGGCCTCCGCCCGCTGAAGCACCTCGAGATAAACGGGGTTGTGAAACGCCGACAAAGCCGGGGTGCGGGCGCGGGGCGAGGCGATGTAGCGCTCGCGCGGGAGCCAGCCCAGCGCGCGGGCAAGGTCCATGACCGTCGAGACGCGCGGGATCGACAAAGGATGGTGCCGCGCGAAAGGCAAGGCGCGGTAGATCTCGGAGCCGATGAAGACGGGCGGCGCCGGCCCGATGCGCGCGGGCATCCGGCTGCGGCTCTCGGGATCGGTCAGGGAGAGGGCATCGCGCATGGGGCCAAGCTGCAGACAGGGAACATGCCGCAACGCTAGCGCAGCCCCGGCGCGAAGGCGACCGGCGCGCGAAGGATTTTCTGCGCGCGTGGTGAAACTCTGGACGCGTTGTTGTCGTAACTCGGACACAGGCGCAGCAAAGCGCCGTCCCTGAACAGGAGAGAGAGATGAAAAGCCTTGTCGCGATTGCCGCCACCGCCACCGTCCTTGCCGCTCCCGCGCTGGCCGACGATCACATGGCGCCGATGGTCGAAGCCTCGGATCAGAGCGTTGCCAACGGCGTGGTGAGCGCCGAGCGCATCGTCGCGCCCGCCAATGGCTGGATGGTCGTTCACCGCACCGATGCCGAGATGGCGCCCGGCCCGGTCGTGGGCTACGCCCCGATCCGCGAAGGCGAAACCACGGATGTCGCCGCGATCCTGACCGAAGCGGTCGAGCCGGGCCAGATGCTGATGCTGATGGTGCATGGCGAGGATGGCGGCATGTCGACCGGCGTGTTCGAATACACGCTGGGTGCCTCCGAGGATGGGCCGGTCCGCATGGACGGCGATCTGGTGATGACGGTGATTACCGCCGAGTAACGCTGCCCGGCGATCATGGTATCCACATAGCGCCCCGGGTGCCCGTCAGGGCCCCGGGGCATTCTGTTGCGCAAAAGGGCTTGGTTCGATCAGCCGGACGCGCCGATCCCGGCCTGAACGACGCTGCCCAGCCCCAGCGTATCGAAGGCATCGCGCCCGCCTTCCGGGCGCACGCCGATGCGTTCCAGCGCCTCGTTGATCGCGCCCGGCCCTTGGCGCACCGGCATCGCGCGCAGACGCCCGTGATAGACCGTCGCCGCCTGTCCGCCCTCCGCGTCGCTCTCGATCAGCGCGAAGCGGTCGAAGCCCAGCTCGCGGGCGAGATGCAGCGTGATCGGCGCATCGGCCTCCATTTCCGAAAGCGGCCTGTCATCCGCGCCAGGGCGCGCGCGCATCCGCGAGGCATCGAGCGGGACGACAACGAATTCGCCCAAGTCAGACGGCGCAACGCCTAGCGCCGCCACGGAAACCGGCCGGGCGGGCCCCCTTGCAATGATGGCCGAAAGGATGCCGGGCGGAAGCCCCTGAACCGGCAAAGCCGACGCCGCAGGAAGGCCTGCGGAACGGCCTGCGCGAAGGGCTGCGGCGTTGGGCTGTGGCATGAACCGGCTCCGTCATGGGATTGCAGCGCCCATGCTGCATCGCAGCACGCTTGCGTCAAGTCTTGGGGAAGAATTCACCGCCGCGCCCCGCACGGATTTCGCTGAAAGCTGAACAAACACGCAATGGCGCGTCTTTTGTACCCGGCGAAACGGGTTTGACTTGACAGTTTTAGACCAGCGGTCTAATTCCGTGTGAACGTTTAGACCACCGGTCCAGGAAAGCGCCCGATGCCATCTTCTTCACCCAATTCCCCGCGCGCCCGTTTCCTTGAACTCGGGGAACCCGAGCGGGCGCTCTGGCTCGATCCTGCGGAAGCGGAGTTCGTCGCGCATGGTTTCGAGCGGGCTTCGCTCAACCGGATCATCGCGTCGGCGGGCGAAAGCAAGGGGCGGACCTATCACTACTTTTCCGGCAAGGGCGCGTTGTTCGACGCCACGCTCGAGCGCCGTCTCGAACCGCTGGCCGGGCTGATGTTCACGCCCGAAGCGCTGGCGGATATCGACCCTGCCGGGTTCTGGAAGGCGCTCGCGACGCTCTCGGCCCGCCTGACCGAGCGTTTTCAACAGGACGCAACGCTCGCCGCGCTGGTCCGCACGCTGCATCGCGAAAAGGCCGCTCAAGAGGCCGTCAGCGACAAGCTGGCCGGCTTCCGCGCGCGGATCGAGGGCGTGCTGGCCGCCGGTCGCTCGGTGGGCGCGGTGCGCGACGACCTGCCGCTGTCGATGCTGGCCGATGTGGCGCTGGATGTGCTGATTTCCGTCGATCGCTGGTTTGCCCGCCACGCGGACAGCCTGCCCGACGGCGACGAGGCGGCGCTGTCGCAACGCGCCTTTTCGCTTCTGATGACCCCGTTGCTTCCCCAATCGAAAAACGAAGGCCCCCTGTCATGACCCTGCCCCGCGCCATCGCTGCATTCGTCCTGCTGAGCGCCGTGAACCTTGCCCTGATGGTGCCGGGCGGCATCGTCGAGACGCGCAGTTTCCCAGCCTATGACGTCGCCGTTCTGGCCGCGTTCAACATCTTCCTGACGGTCCTGGGGCTGGGGAGCCTGATCATGGGCTATCGCATCCTGCGAAGAGGCCGCGCGGGCGTGACGCCGCTTCTGGCCGGCCTGGGCTATGTGGCGGTGTATGTTCTGGACCTGGCCGAAATCTTCCCGGTCTCTGCCGAACCGATGTCGCGGGCGCTCTACACGATGGAATGGATCGGCACCCTTCTGGGCGCCGTCCTTGTCGTCCTGTCGGGCTGGCAGATCGCACGCGGGGCCGAGTCAGGGACCGCGCGCCCCGCCCTGTCGGTGCCGATGATGATCGGGCTCGGTGTGGTGATGCTCGTCATCGTCGTCTTCGCCACATGGTCGGCGATGTGAGGGGCAGACGGCGGGGTTCTGCCACGGCCAAGCCCTCAGCCTTCCGACAGGCGCAAACCGTGCCGGCACAGCACCGCGCGCAGATCGTCGAGCGTCAGCAGCTCATCGAGATGGCGTACCCCCGTCTCCCCTGTCTCGGAAAGCCGAAGGGCAGCCTCGGCGGCCACCAGCGCGGTGATCTCGGCTTCCGCGCGCCCGTCGAGCGTCAGGCGGCAGACGGGCGCGTTCCCGGCATCGGTAAACGCCTCCACCACCAGAGCGGTGCGGTCGCTGCCGAACCGGAAGAACGGCAGAACGCGCGCCAGGATGCGGCGCAGCCGGGGCCGGCTCGCCACCGCCGCGAGCCACCGCAACGTCAAGGGCGTAACCAGCGGCGAGCCCAGAGCCAGCCGCGTCTCGACGGCCGGATACCCACGGCGCATCAGGCTGTGCTGATCCGAGAAGTCGAACGGGATCGTCGGCTGACCATGCCGGTCCTCGCCAAAGCGCATGGGCCGGATATCGCCGCGCGACAGGGGCGCCAGCGCGTTCAGCGTCCAGCCGATCGCCGCCGGCCCATGGGTATCGCCCAGCCCCAGCAGCACGCCGATCCGGAACCGTTGCGCCCCGGGGCAACGCGCGCGGGCCTCGCGGACAAGAAGATTGGTCAGTCCCGGTGCCAGCCCGACCGACAGGACCGCCAGCGCGCCGTTCTGCCGCGCCACGGGATCGAGCCCCTCGATCCGCCGCAGGACCGCATCGGTGGCCGAGATGTCGAGATACCGTGCGCCGCGCTCGACCACCGCCCGCGCCAGCGCGGCATCCGACGTGTCGAGACAACAGATCACGGCATCGGCGGCGTCGAGCGCAGCGCCCCAACTCTCGGGCCGGGCGAGGTCCAGCGCGGTCCCCTCGCATCCAAGCCGGGCCGCCACGTCCGTTGCCTTGCTAGCGCTCCGCCCGGCGATCGTCACGCGCTGACCGGCCGCGACGAGGCGCCGCGCGATCTTCTGACCGACATGGCCATAGCCGCCGATGATGAGTATCCTGTTCATGCCGTGTTCCTTGCCTGCAGGGCTGTCAGTGTTCGCGCCCCCGCTCAGATCACACCGACTCAGCACTCACCAAATGGGAAGCCCGATGCCCGACCTGCCCCCCGATCTGCCGCGCGTCTGCCGGCCCGATGAATGCCTGGCCGAGGATTGGCTGGGCTTTCTGGGCCATCGCTGGAATGCCCTGATCCTGTGGCATCTGTCCGACGGTCCGAAACGGTTCTCGGACCTGCAGGCCCTGTTGCCGCGGATTTCGGCCAAGGTGCTGACAGAACGGCTCGCGGGGATGACGGCCCGTGCGCTCGTCAGCCGTCGTGAGACCAACCTCTTCCCCCGCGAGGTCACCTATGCGCTGACGCCCCGCGGAGAATCGCTGCGCGGCATCCTGAGCGATCTCTACGACTGGGCCGAACGTCAGGCGCCGGTCCTCAGGACCGCCGGGACACGGCGGTGACGGGTCATCCATGCGCCAGGCCGGGCGCGCGCGGGCTCAGCATCACCATGCGATCTGTCCGCGAGTTCCGCGACAGCTTGTACCCATGGGGGGTACAAACTCGCTCGATGGCAAACCTCGACGCAGTGCGCGTTTCTTGCGGAGTGGCCCGAGAAGCCGCTGATACTGCAGTCAGGCCCCGCTCGCCATGCACGAGTTGCGATAGACTGTCGGACACTAGAGAAGCCGACCGCGGCGTACGCCAAGGGGGCGGAGTACGCTCATTCGCCTTAACCTCGGACTGACTTTGGGACGCTCTTCGGGAGCGGAGATCCAGCGCAGCCTTCACCGCCGCACCGTTTGATCAACGATATCGGGCTGATCTCAAGTCGTCTCCCCCCCAAATCGTCCGGGCAGAGATTGTAGGTCGCGTTTCGGCGGTCAGGCGCCGCTTGTTGGCGTTCTTCCTGGCCCAGCACGGGTTGGTGCTTTTTGCAACATTGCCGGTGGAGATGATCTATCCTCTTGTTAGCAAATTATAAATAATGACTGCGTGCTTTTGCGACGGGATGAGCACGACGCCTTCAACTCGCTCTTGAGGATCGCGCGAGTTCCCGTGCGAGATCCACGAAGACCTTGAAAGCCGCCGGCGGATTGCGCCGACTCGGATAGTACAGGCAAAGCGGCGCCAGCGGCGGCGTCCACGCGTCGAGAACCCGCACCAGCCGCCCCGTGTCGATGTCCTCTCGCACGTCGGATTCCATGAAGAACCCGATACCGAGACCATCAAGCACGGCAATGCGCGCCAGGCTGGCTTCGTCCAGAGTGATCGGCCCCTCGACATCGACAAGAACCGGCTGGCCCTCGGCTTCGAACCGCCAGCGAAAGAGCGCCCCATTCGGCAGGCGCGTCCGAATGCAGGCATGCGCCATCAGGTCGGAAGGCACCTTTGGCGGCTCCCGGCTTTCGAAATAGGCAGGCGCCGCGACCACCGCGTAGCGCCGCGCGGGCCCCAGCGGAATGGCGATCATATCGGTCGGCACAATGTTCTGACTGCGCACACCAAAATCGAAACCGTCCGCAACGATGTCGATGAGGTTGCCTTCGGTCACGAGGTCGATCTGCACCCCCGGAAATCGCCGCAGGCATTCAAGGACAAGCGGCGCCAGGATCTCCCGGCCCGCCGTGGCGAAGGTACTGATGCGCAGAAGGCCGGTGGGAGTTTCCTGCTGCGAGCGGACCGTGTCGATCGCGCTGTGAATGTCCTTGAGCGCCGGGTTGACCTGATCGACGAAACGCTGCCCGGCGGCGGTCAGCGACACGCTGCGGGTCGTGCGATTGAAAAGCCGCACGCCGAGTTGCTCCTCGAGCTTCGCGACCGCGCTGCTGAGCGCGCTCGTGGACATCCCAACATCCAGCGCGGCCGCCCGGAACGATGCCCTGCGGGCAATCGCAAGGACCGCGTCGAAATCGGACAGCTTGTAGGTTCCCATTATCCCGAAAGTCCAAACGCCACATCCGGATTTGTCCCGCTTATTCGCATTGTGTCAAACCCATAAATTCTGGCTCGTGGCGCCGGTCCCGACCCGAAAGGTCAAGCGGCGAGGCTGGTCGCTGCCACCGATCCCTACCCAGACAGGAGAGCCATCATGAGTATCGAACTGCCAGACGCGATTGAGGCGTATTTTTCGGCCGACAAGAAGGGCAACGCGCAGGCCATCGCCGAGGTCTTCACGCAGGACGCCACGGTTACCGACGAAGGCAATACCTACACGGGTCGCGACGCGATCCGGCAGTGGATGGCGAATGCCTCCACGCAATACACCTACACGGTAGACCGTCCTTCTCGTAGGCCGACATCCACCGGCGCAAGGTTCGCGGACTTGGCATCTTGAGCGAACTGGTTTCGGCATCATAGGTGATGAGCATCCTCGTACCCGCTGCCCTCTTATCTGTCGTCGCCGAGAAAATCAGTCGGCCCACCGCAGTCGGAGCGCGCCGCCTAACATTTGAGATTGCAGCGCTCAGCTCTTCGCGCCCCTGAAGTCATGGCAGGTTCCTAGGCTGCCAGCGTAGCTTGTATACGAGAAGCTCCTTGCGCCCAGGACAGCGTGACAAAGGTCGCGCCTTCGGAATAGCGCTTTCGATCCGTGCTTTCCGCCAAATGTAACGCAAGCACAAAAGACCATCCTTGCGAAATAAATTCCCGAAAACCCTTTTGGCCGCGAGACTCCCAGAACCATCTTCCTCGGGACAGAATCGAATTCTGCACCCAAGGTGCATGCTGATAATACGCGAAAACTGGGCGTTTCCGCCCGGTGGTCACGTTGTGCTTATCAGAATGGCCAAAAAACTACCTACAAAGGACAATTAGTCCTTTCAATTTCAACAACTGTGACGACAACATAAAAACGGCCATTGCGGCATCGCAAGTCATTGATTTTACGAGCACCAGAACAATATCCGGCGGCGAAAACGGCCATTTAACAACCTTATTTTGGCTATGGGTTTCGCATCCTCGCCATGTCGGAACGCAAAAAAGTGGCCGCCCCGAGGGACGGCCACTTCTTGATCTTGGATTTGGCTGGATGTCGCTACAACCGAAATCGCTCCGGCAATTCGCTCCGCCGGAAAATTCGCGCACCGATTTCTGTCTTCAGCAACATCGGCTTCGCACCGGCGGCTTTCATCTCCTGCTTCAGGCCGTCCACGCCAAGTTCGAGGGCTGCTCCGATATGCACTTCGGTCGTGAACTCGGAAAGGAAACGCTCGGCAGCATCCAGCGGAAACCGGTGAATGACGTGCTTGCCGTCATTGGTCAGGATCTTGTGTGACGGCAGGATGCCCATCTGGACCAGCTCCCAACCCGAGGCAACCGGGATGCGGAGACGACCGAACACCTCCATCGGCGACAGGCCGATCATGACTTCGGACACGATTGCCTTGGCTTCCGCTGGATCCAGATAGATCGCATCGAACCCTTGGCCGTCGATCATCCGAACGACGTTCTTCAGGTAGCCTGCGAGGATGAGGTGTACGATCTCGCCCGCCGGGGCATTCGCCTTCATCGCCGCCTTCGCGAGATCAACCATGCCATCCGGCACGCTGCCGACGGGTTTTGCGTTGACGAAAAGGCGATGGATCAGCTCCTTGATTTCCTTCTCGTCTACGCTTTTCTTCGTTCGGCCTCGGGCCCAAGTGAGCTCGGTCACGATCGGAGAAAGGATCCGTTCCTCCATGAGTTGCTCGGCAAGTGGGCGGGTGCACCGGAGCCGCTTGGGCAAGCTGTTGACCGGAACAAGCCGACGCATGCTCTCTGCGATTTCCCGACCGAGGTGAGCATCGAAAACATGCAGTGCCTCTTCGGCCGTATCGGCGGGGATCAGACCCTTCGCCTCCAGCAAGGATCGAAGGGTGCGCCGATCAACATCGCATTCACGTGCGAGGCTCGCACAGGTGTGCAGCCGCCGCTCACCAAGGTCCTCCCCGAGCACATGTGAACCGGCGGGCATTGCCATGTTTTCGAATACGTAGTCACGGAGGATATGGAACGCAGCGAGGCGGGCGGCATAGCCCATCGCTGACTCGAGAGGATCGAAGGCAATCCGGAGGGAGAGGATGCCCAAGCCAGGCAACCGGTGCAGCACGCGCTTCTGCAGTCTTTCGGCGGGCCTCCTGCTGGAGGGTCCTTCAGCGAAGGTTCGCTGCTGTCATCGCTGTTTTCGACCGTTCTTCGTTCGACATGGCGCTTCTCCTGTGGTTTGGCGCCTGACAGGTTGGCCGATTTCCTCGGGGCAGAAGAAAATTTCTCCAGAAATCCGCGCGCGAGTTGTTCGGGCTGGTTGCCTTGGTAGGTGGCAGGTTTGAAGATCAGTCGGAGGGGAACCAAGATCTTTCCGTCGTCTGGGCCGCCGACGAGGCGGCGGCTCGGTTGTTCTCAGTGACAGCAGGTTGCCCTCGACACGACATCAAGGGACGAAGGCACCTTACTTCTTGGAAAAGCGCGCCATGCCGGGCAGCAACCAGAAGACAGAATTGGCGTCGTCAAGCCTGCCCCAGAAGAACTCCCTGCCCAAGCTTTCCAGTCGAGGGATGGCACGTTCCTTAAAGAGCGTTTCGCTCGCTTCGGCCGATTTCTTGTCAGCGAAGGGCTGCGAGATCATGCTGATCGTCCACTTGCCGCCGGCCGCCGGGGGGATGCCTGCGTTCAATTCCGCCAGCCTGCGCTTGGTATCGTTCGAAACCCCGATCTTCATGGCCACGGACTTGTCGCCAAACTCCTTCCGCCGATTGAGCAGCGCATGCCCGTCGCCCTCGAAGACGGCGAGGTAAACGTAGGCCTCGCCGTCCTCGTAATTGGCCGTGCGCTCGCCGTGACTGCCCGGGAAAGCCCTGGACGGTTTGAACACCTGCCCGAACGGGATCGCTCCCGTCTCTTGGGTTTCCACCGGGGGTTCCCCGAAGACATTGACCTCCCTAACCTTGATCTTCAGGGCTTGTTCGATCTCGTCGTCATCCAGTTCCGCACCGTGTACGGCCAGTGCTTGCCCGGCCTCGGCGCGGTAGGAGTTGAAGGCGATCTGACTGATCATCAGCTTCTCCTCAGTACGCCAAGCACGGCGCACCGGGATCGCGTGGCTCCAACGACCCAGCCAGCCTCGCTCGCTTTTACGTTCCATGCCGACCTTGGAAGCCTTGTCTTCGTCTCGGATTGCGCGCACCTCAATCTCGAGAAAGCCGAGAACGTAGGACCGCTCGGCCTTGTCAGTCTCGGAAGTGCTGGCGCCGTAGATCATGATCAGATCACCGTCGCTCAGCTTGCGCAGGTAAGCGTCGCGGTCGGTCTCCTTGGACCAACCGACGTAGCCGTCGTCTTCCGGGCTGAAGCCATAGAAAGAACGAATGCGGATGCGTTTGCCGTTTGGCAGGCCGGTGTTCATGACGTGGATTTCCTTGGGTGGCGGGCTGCGGATGCCAAGTGGGATCAAACGGGCGGAGGGCGCAGGACCGGCAGACGGTCTTGCTCGGCCAATTCGTTCGACAGTGCGGTCAGGCGGGAGAGCGAGATCGGGCGCTGGCCGTTCTTCTGCATCGCACCAGCAGCGGCCCATGCGACGGGACCGGGGCCGTTGAAGATTACGCGGATCGGGCCGCCAACGGGGCGGTGCAGGACGATCAGGTGTTCGGGCTCGTGGCGGATTGCGACGCCACGGCCCTGGGTCAGCTTGATTTCCACCTGGCGACCATCGCGGGCGCGGGCGTCGTGGCCGTGGGTGGAGGCCGGATTCAGGTCAAGGTCGAACATGTAGGCGGCGACGACCTCGCCAATGCTGCCGACGAGATGGCCGTCGAGGGTGAATTTCCGACCGGGGAATATCCGTTCGAGGCCATCGGCCGCGGTGTAGAGATCGTCGAGCAAGGCGGCGACGCGCGCCCAGTCGACGTGGTCGCTCATTCCACCGCTTCCAAGGCGTCGGTGGCGGGGTTCAGCGCCTCGTGGAGGAGGGCCTCGAGCAGGCGGATGCGGGTGGTGTCGGTGGTGGTCAGGGCGGCCTCCAGCCGGTCGCAGAGGGCCATGAGGGCGTCGACCTTGGCCACAATGCGGTGTTGTTCGGCGAGAGGCGGTAGGGCTACTACGAATTCGCTGATGTCCTCTCGAGAAATGCCGGGGATAAGGCTGCGGGCCTCTTCTTGGAGCTTTACAGCGAGGCGGTCTGCGATGAGTTCAAGGAAACCTATCTCCCAGCCAAGCGGCTCCATCGCCATGAGTTGGCGACTGATTGCAACTTCGTTGAGGTCGCAGATCATAGCCTTGCCAACGCCCGAACCTTTAACTGTGATAAGGAGCTGGCCCTTTATCGCGACCGCCTTTCGGACGAGGGCAGCACGACGGACAACTGCGCCATTTGAACCAAAGTCGGATGGGCCAGTAATGTAGGGAAGCCCCTCGTCGATATTCTCTGAGTATTCCGACGGCTGAAGGTGCTGCCCCGATATCAATTGTATGATATTGCCGAGCCGCACCCACACCCATCCTGATGGTAGATCGAAAGGCAACTCATCGTTGCGAATGGCCGCAAGCGGCTTGGATGTTCTGATTTTTTTGGCTTTGACCTTTAGGTGCCGCTCGGCTTCGATCGCCTTCAATAGCTCCGACGCAGGTTCGTCCGCCAGGTCCTGTTCCACCAGTTTGCCGCGGACGGCGAGGTTGAGGATGGTTTGGCGGAGGGTCTTGATCTGGTCGGGGCGCGTGGTGAGGGCGGGGAGTGCTTCGAGGACGAAGGCGGCGTGGGTGGGGAAATCCTCGGGGTTGGTATCAGGGGGCGTCAGGCGGGCGAAGCTGGCGGCGGTGAGCTTGTCGCGCACTTCCTCCCGCGTCTTGCGAGCCTCCGCCAGCCGATCACAGAGCGCCATGAGCTCATCGACCTTGGCGACGATCCGGTGTTGTTCGGCGAGAGGGGGAAGCGGGAATGGCGAGCTTGTAAAATACTCACTGGAAACCCGCTTCTGCCCGGCGGTGCCGGTCATCTTTGGAATGCCAGTCTCGATGAATTGAGGACTCTTCAGGAACAGAACGACGAAGTCGGGATCGACGAGGACTGGGCGAAGGATATGCAACTCTGTCGTGCCGCTTCCAAATCCGCCTGTGAGATTCCGGAAAACCGTGGATTTCCCATTCTCAAAGCAGGGAGTTATCTTCGCAAGACCAACGTCACCCTCTGCAAAGTGCGTGTAGCCTTTCTTGATTTCTGCCCAAGGGCGGACCTCATGATCGTTCGCTACGCCGTATTCAGTGGAGATCATCGGCATCGGTACGAACGATGCTTCGACATGGTCGTCGGCTTCATTCCGTGGTGAGATGAACCCGAGGTTCGAAATCTGGCTCCATGCCCAGTTAGCTGGCAAGTCTGCCCAAATCTCGGCAGGGTCCATGTCGGCGACTTTGCGAGGCTTCCGCAGGCCACTCTCGCTAAGTATCTCGGCCTTCCTATCCTCAATCCTTTGGACAAGGCGGGCCGCAGGCTCATCCCCCGCATCCTGCTCCACCAGCTTCCCACGCACCGCCAGATCCAACACGAACCGCCGCAGCCGTGCGATGGCGTCCGGCGCTTCGCTCATCTGGTCGTAAACCTCCAGCAACCGTTCCGCGTTCATCGGGCAAGTGCCTCGGTCAAGATGGCCTTCAGCTCGGCCCGCAGGCTGTCGACCGAGGCTTCGGCCTTGGTCAGATCATTCAGCAGGGTCTCGGGGTCGCCCCAGTCCTTCTCGACGACATGCGGGTTCTTGATGTCGAGGTTGAAGCCGCGCTCCCGGACATCATTGATCGACACCTTCCAGGCGCGTTCACTCTCCTGCCGCCCCTCGCGGGCCTCTCCGCCCCACCATGCGGCGCAGTCGTCCAGATGCTCCAGCCGGATCGGCTTGGTCATGGAATAGGCCTTCTGCGTCTCCGGCACGCGGTGTTCCCAGTACCAGATGTCCTGCGTGGGCGTGCCCTTTTCAAAGAACAGCAGGTTCGTGCCGATGGAGGCGTAAGGTTTGAAGACCGAGTTCGGCAGCCGCACGATGGTGTGCAGGTTGCATTCCTCAAGCAGGTGTTCCTTGAGCCGGGTCTTGATGCCCTCGCCAAAGAGCGAGCCATCGGGCAGGACCACGGCGGCGCGGCCGGTGTCCTTGAGCAGGCGGATGATGAGGGCAAGGAAGAGGTCGGCGGTTTCGCGGGTGCGGAAGGTGGGGAAGTTGTTCTCGATCCCGTCCTCTTCCTTGCCGCCAAAGGGCGGGTTGGACAGGACGATGTCGACCTTGTCGGCCTGTCCCCAGCTGCCCAGCGGGCGGGCGAGCGTGTTGTCATGGCGGACCCAGGACGGCTCCTCAACCCCGTGCAGCAGCATATTGGTGACGCAGAGCATGTGGGGGAGCGGTTTCTTCTCGACCGCGCGCAGGGAGGCCTGCATCAGCGTCTCGTCCTCGGGGCGCTTGATGTGGGTGTCACGCATGTGGCGCATGGCGCAGGTCAGGAAGCCACCGGTGCCGCAGGCCGGGTCCATGAGGATCTCGCCGGGCTTCGGGTCCATCTGCTGCACCATGAAGGCGGTGACGGCGCGGGGCGTGTAGTATTCGCCGGCGTTGCCCGCGTTCTGGAGGTCGTTCAGCAGCTGTTCGTAGATGTCGCCGAAGTGCTGGCGTTCGGACAGGTTGTTGAAATCGACCTCGTTGATCTTGTTGATCACCTGCCGCATGAGCTGGCCGGACTTCATGTAGTTGTAAGCGTCCTCGAAGACATCGCGCACAACCTTGGCGCGGGGGCCTTTCTGCGGCGACAGGATCTTGAGGCGCGGGAAGAGGTCGTCGTTGACGAAGCTCAGCAGGGCGTCGCCCGTGATGCCCTCGGGATCGGCCGCCCAGAAGCGCCATTGCAGGTCCTCGGGGATGGGCGAGGTGTAGTCGTCGAGGGTGATTTCCAGCGCCTCGTCCTGGTCATCCATGATCTTGAGGAAGAACATCCAGACCAGCTGTGACATGCGCTGCGCGTCACCGTCGACGCCGGTGTCCTTGCGCATGATGTCCTGGATGGACTTGACGAGGTTGCGGACGGACATGATCAGGCACTTTCTTCGTAGAGCGCCGCCTGCACTTCATGAACGGCGCGAATGTAGTCGGGTTTCTTACCGAAAGCCCGGATCAGTTCAACCTCGGTGCCCATGCCGGAGAAGGGATTGATTTTCAGGATCTTGGGATCGTCGATGTTGATGACACCGTCGTCCGAGTACTTGTCGAGCAGGGCCTCGAGAACAGCGCGCGCCTGGGGGCCGAACTTCGTGAACACATCGCGCTTTTTGACATTCTCGGCGCGTTCTTTGCGGGTCAGCGGCTTGGCGTCGAAGGCGATGTGGCAGATCAAGTCGAACGGGTCGAGATCCAATCCCAGCTCGTCGGCGATCACGTCGAGGGGCAGTCCCTCATCGGCGAGTTCCTCGATCAGGGCGTTCTTGCGTTCGCTTTCTTTCCAGCGGCGCAGGAAGTCGTCGAGGCTGGTGAACCGCTGACGCATGGCCTTGCGGGTGTAGTCGCGCAGGGACTCAGTCACCAGTTTGCCGTTTTCATCGAGGTATTCGACGCGCTCCGCGACGATGTCGGCGCCCACGCCGTCGATGTAGACCTTCGGGCGTGGACCGGGGCCGGTGGTGCTCAGGATGCTTTCGTTGCGCGGATCTATCAGTACGGTCTCGTTCTCACCGATGTCATCCACGCCCGATGTGTCGTCGTTGTTGGTCGGGGTATCGTCCGGTGGGGTCACAGGATCGTCCGGGCCGGGTTGGTAGATCTGGACGGGTTCTCCGTCGAAGTCGGGGTCGGCGAAATGGCTCGATGCGCCGCGGAAATCCATTAGCGTGAAGAACAGCTTCCGGCTGTCTTCGTGCAAGCGTGTGCCGCGTCCGACGATCTGCTTGAACTCGGTCATCGACCCGACTTCCCGATCGAGCACGATCAGACGGCAGGTCTGAGCATCGACACCGGTGGACAGCAGCTTGGATGTCGTCACGATCACGGGGTAGGAAGCCTCGGGGTCGATGAAGTTCCCGAGCTGGTCGATCCCTTCCTTGTCGTTTCCGGTGATGCGCATGACATAGCGGGCATTCTTCGCAACCATATCCGCATTCTCATTGATCAAGGCCTGCCGCATTCGCGCGGCGTGCTCCTGATCCACGCAGAAGACGATGGTCTTCGCCATGCGGTCCCCGCTGTCGCGCAAGAACTCGGTCACCTTCTTTGCGACGAGCTTGGTCCGATCATCGAGCACCACCGTGCGGTCGAAGTCCTTGGCGTTGTAGATCCGATCCTCGACCTCTTCGCCATCCCGATCCAACTGCCCCTTCTCCGGGCGATACCCTTGCACATCGCGGTCGATGTGGACCTTGATGACCTTGTAAGGCGCGAGGAAACCGTCACGGATGCCTTGCTTCAAGGTGTAGCTGTAAACCGGTGCGCCGAAGTACTCGATGTTCGAGGCGTACTCCGTCTCTTTCGGAGTCGCGGTCAAGCCGATCTGCACGGCAGACGAGAAGTGATCCAGAATCTCACGCCAAGCCGAGTCTGCTGACGCGCTGCCCCGGTGACATTCGTCGATGATGATCAGGTCGAAGAAATCCTTGGAGAACTCACGGTAGATCTTCTGGCTCTCGTTTGGCCCGGTGATCGCCTGATACAGGCCAAGATAAATCTCGTAGGACGGGTCGATCCGCCGCTTGTTGTCCAGCGCGAGGGTCACGCTTTCTTGCGTCCCATCAGGACGCTCGATGGTCTTCGACTGCGTAGAGAGCTTCGCCATCTTGCCGCTGAAGGGCCGGAAGTCGTTGATCATGGTCTGGTCGATCAGGACGTTTCGGTCGGCCAGAAACAGCACCCGTTTGCCCGGGAACGCGTTGCGAAAGCGCCAGATGATTTGAAACGCCGTATAGGTCTTGCCTGTCCCTGTTGCCATGACGAGCAGAACACGGTCTTGCCCCTTGGCAATCGCCTCCATCGTCTTGTTGATCGCGTTGACCTGGTAGTATCGCGGCTCCTTGCCGGACCCGTCGTCGTGGTAGTCTTGGAGAGCGATCTTTTCTTCCGCGTCGGTCAAACCTTTCCAGACCTTGTAGCGGTGCCAAAGTTCATCGGGGCTCGGAAACTCGTCCAATCCCAATGTTTGCTCGACTTCGGGTGACGTGCCAGTTCGGTCATGGAAAATGAAGCCGTCGCCATTCGAAGAAAACACGAACGGGATATCAAGCGTTTCGGCATACCCCTGGGCCTGCTGCAAACCGCCACCCACAGGCTGCTTGTTATCCTTCGCTTCGATAATGGCGATGGGGATGTTGGGCTTGGCAGAGAGGATGTAGTCAGCGCGCTTCCCTTCACCGCGACTGACCATCTTGCCGCGCACGATGATCCGCCCTTTGGTGAAGCTGACTTCTTCGCGGATCTGTGTGGTGAGGTTCCATCCTGCGGCGACCAGCGCGGGGGTAATGAATTTCGAGCAGATATCGCGCTCGCTAAGAATCCTCTTATCCATGTCGCCTTACCGGAATACTCAACCACATGATCAATGTCTGACGCTACTTTGCTTTCATGCGCGAAGACAAGGATGTGTGTCGGGAGGAGGCCAGGCGGTGGCCCTGATCTGATCCCCAGAACTGCACCGCTTGTAGCCGGCTTTCTTCACTACGCTGCCTTGGCGGGCCGCGGGTGCCCACACTCCTTCGCAGCCAACATCGAGAACGTGTCGGGAGGGAACCGGTATCGGACGCTTCCTAACACCTGCTTAGGCTGATCCCTGCTGGGCCTGCCGCGCCACCGGTTGGCACATGTTCGAAACACTTGAAGCGTGAACCAGAATGAGACGGAGGTCGTGCCTCGCTGCGACCAGCGCAAACAATGCCCCCGAGCGCGTGGCGCCGAGCCGACCCATCACGCCACAGCCAATAAAGTGATTTACCTAACACTCTACCATCACTTTTCTCTTGTGGTAAATTAGTGATTCAGATATCTCACCGTTATCAGTCAGGAGAATCGATATGCGCCTTACTCGCCATGCTGACCGCCGCCGCATCCAACGCAGCCTGCCCATCGAGGTTGTCTCTACGATCCACGCCTACGGCACCGAGCGGCACGCGAAAGGTGCCCTCAGCCTGACTCTGGATGGTCGCGCCATCGCACTGGCGGCTGAACATGACCGTCGCCTCTCCGCCGAGCTCGAGCGCTACCGCGGAGCCTACATCATCGTCGCATCCGGCGATCGTGTTGTAACAGCTGCGCGCCGTACGCGTCGCTTTCGCCGCTAAACAATCGCTTTGAGGAGTCCTGACTTGGCTCAGAACCTTGCAATCGCCCGCGCAATGCTTCCGCGCATCACGTCCCAAAATTGCCATGACCCGCTGAAAGCCCCCGAACTGCTTCTTGAAGCGTCTGGTGCGATCCGCATTATCTACGCGCCGTTCGACCGCATCGAGATGAGCGCTCGCCTGGTCGTGGTCGGCATCACGCCTGGCATGACACAAGCCGTCAACGCCCTGATCGCTGCAAAAGCAGCGTCTAACGCACTCAGTCTCGAAGCAACGCTTGCGAAAGCGAAATTGACAGCCAGCTTCTCTGGCAGTTCAATCCGCAACAATCTGGTCGCGATGCTCGACGCCATCGGTGTCGCGAAGCACTTCGGGCAACAAAGCACGGCCGCTATGTTTCAGCCCGGTGCGACGGACGTGCATTTTACGTCAGCGCTGCGCTATCCTGTCTTCGTGGATGGCAAGAACTACAACGGCTCGCCTGACATGCTGTCGACGCCTATCTTGCGCAAGCAGATTGATACGTATCTGGCCGAGGAAGCGCAGCTGCTGGGCAAGGCAATCTGGCTGCCGCTTGGCCCTAAGGCCGAGGCCGCTGTGTCTCATCTTGCCAAGGAAGGGCTTCTTGATCCTGCTCGTATCTTGTCCGGAATGCCGCATCCAAGTGGAGCCAATGCCGAGCGTGTCGCTGTATTCCTTGGCCGCAAGAAGCCTGAAGACGCGTCACGCCAAACAAATCCATTGCCTTTGATTGCGGCACATCAGCGGCTCAAGGCCCAGATCGCGAATCTCGAAAGGAACGCCGCATGAGCAAGGCCGGTGAGATCCCTTACACTTGGAAGCAGATCGAGGATCAAGTCCGCGAAGCGATCCTTTGCCAAGCAAGCATCTTGGAGACCTTCGGCCCTTGGCAGGATCAGAACTTGGTTGCGGATTACCTCTGCCTTGATCGTGACTCTTTTCGTGGACGGTCAGTCGAAGATGTTAGGTCCGAGGAGCTCGACATCTCAGAACACCAAATGCTCATCTTGGTAAAAGCAGCATATAATTATGCCTATCAGTTGGACGGAGCGTCGAGAAAAATCGATTCCGAATGGCATGATGTCGGTGCACTGATGGAAGGTTTTCCTCAAACAGACGCCAACGGAGAACCATCGCCGTTTTGCATGCTGAACGATTTCCCCCTCAGACGAATGCTCGAAACATTCTACGCGCGGTTCGCTCTCTACGACTCTGATGAGTTCGAGTATATCGAGTATCAGCCAAGCATCCGAGAACTGTCCTTGCTTGCGAACATGACGGTTCCTGCTGTGCGAACCTCACTCAGCAAAGAGGGCTTCAAGCTCGAAAAAGTGCAGCGCATTTCTCGTGGCAACCAAGAAGAAGCGTCGTTCCGCCTCAACACGGCCGATGCCAGACTGTGGCTTTCGCGTCGCCGCGGGTTCATTCCGCAGCGGTCGCAAGATCTGGTGGCGCAGATGGCTCAGATCATCTCAATGCTCCTCACGGACAAGTCAGCGAGCTTCCCGGAACTACTCAGCCGGTTGCTCGACCTTCGTCAGATCAAATCGGAGGATCTTGCATCCGAAGCTGACTTGGATCCGGCGTGGCTGTCCGATCTAACCACGGGAGCCGAAGCCGCTCCGGATATTGAGGCGCTGCGCCGGCTTGCCAATGCGTTGGAGTTACCGGAGCCGGAGTTCGCAGCCGCTGCTGTCTCGCACCTTGTCTCCATGATGCGAACGTGAGGGCAAGGCGGCGGTTTTGGCGCATGGCTATTGGTCGGGCGCGACGCGAGACATCGTGGCGTCCGGCTCAAAGCGGCCACTTGACTAAGGACTCGAATGCAACCCGCCTTTGCGACATTCAGTTGGGTCCAGTCTCTCTTCATCTGCGCCTTAACCAGCCAGCCCAAAAAAGCCTCAGTCAATTTGTGGGAGTCGGAAGGATGCCAGCAACTATCAGGCGAATAACATCACCCGCTCTATCACGAACAAAATAGGTCTGGAGATAAACCTGATCCTTTTTCATGGTGTCAATCAAAGTCTGCTTGATTCGAGGTAGGATGTCGTATGGAATGCTGAAGCTAACTGTCACAGCTCCATTTTCAATTTTCACCTTACCCCAGCCATTGTCTTTATTGAATTGAATTACATCACACAAGAGAGCTGTAATCTCCTTGTCTACAATAGATGTTTCAATTTCCGCAGCCATATTCTGATCCAAGAACAAGACAGGCTTTAATGCTCCAGAAACTGAGGAAGACACCTCAAGGGAATCCGCGCTCCTTCGCAGCGCAGTCGCCATTTCACTTATCAGCGGGGCAGACATGGCTATCAATTTTTGACTTCGAGCGAAATCAATTTTCTTTATTGATTCTGTGTTCTCATTCATTCGTTCCTCTCTGGATACTTCAGCAAGGCGACGCCTGACAACATCCCGTATATCCGCAGGGACTTCATCAAGCTCGGCTTTTCCTGAGCCTATACTTTCCGCAATCTCATCTACTTTAGACTGAGGTTTGTCCGCGCCCGCACGGCGCCCGATCGGGCCATATTCTTTCAAAGAATCTTCATCTATCTTTTCAATTACACGTTCGCTGACATAAGCAACCAAATCACCCAAGGACAGATCTATGAACTCTTCGTCGGACTTGCCTTTGCCGTTGTCTTCCACGTTGATGTTGAACGAGCCGTCGGACTGGCTGACAAGTCTGACATCACGGTTCGACTTACTTGAGATATTCTTGTTGAACCTTCCAGAAGCTCTGAACTGGGACAACTTCACGAGAAGGCGAGCAGCGGCATACTGAAATCGGGCAGATTCATAGAAGTTCATGCGGTGCTCATCCGCAAGCGCACCTTCAAAATGAAAGGTTATGTTCTCGGGCATCCATAAAGTTCCTTGCCTGGCAATGAGTGCATTGCCAATTTCAACGACTCATGGTGAAGTACGACCTTGCTACCCTGCCTTACCTCCGCCTTCAATCTCAGAGTGTTATCTTCAGCAAGTGACGGGCGCAAATTATGAATGAAATCAGCATTGGTGCGGTTGGCGCTGCGACGATTGCCGGCTTGGTGTCGATGCTTGGACTGATCATCGGAAAAGAACAAAAAGTTTCCGAATTCCGACAGATCTGGATAGACCAACTTAGAAAATGCGTTGTGGACTATCTGGTAAATATTAACGCGGTTTGTGATATTATTAGGCTAAAAGATTCTGGGAAAAGCTATGACGATTCCGCTTTGATAGCACACTACAAACTATTGAACGAGGCCAGCCACGGAATAACTTTGCGCGTAAATGATGATGAGGTTCCAGCCAAGGCCCTTTTGGCTGCGATGAAAGATTTTGAGGCCTTAGCAAGCAACAACAAGTCACTCACCCCGGAGAAGATCAAGGCCGTAGAAAGTCTCTTCATTCGGGATTCGAAAGCACTTTTGAAATTTGAGTGGAACAGAGTAAAGAAAGGAGAGAAGATCTTTGTTTGGACGAAAAGAATTATCCTTTTGATAATTATTGTGCTTCTGGTGCTTCTGGGATACTTTTTGATTGAGAGTTCAAACAACAGTTTATTGGACAGCCAAAGCAATCCAGAACTTCATTTGGTATTTAGTGTCAATAGTGAGATTCACTCACTCAGTTGAAACCGCCCAGTTGGTGGCGGCCGACTGACGTTTAGGTAGCTCGTTGCGCCGTATCAAATTTCCGCTCTCGTCACCTTCTATTTAGTCGAGTGCGGCCGCGGCGAACTTCCGTTTCCCGTCCTGTACATTCGTCATGCTGAATTTCCCGGCTTACTCTCATGGCAGGAGGTCCGCAGGCTTGCTTGTTCGGCCGGACATTGGGGAATGGCCCGTATCCAGCTTGGCGGTCAAACGCGCTTCCTCGTGGGGTGTTGTGTCCAGTTCGTTGCAAAACGCGAGAACGGATCGGAACGGCACGCCCGCATGCATACGGTAGTGGAAGGGCACGTGGCGCAGCCTTCATTTGCAGGGTGGGAGATCGGCGACAAAGTTCAGGGGCACACCATGGCGCCAGCCGACCATCAACTCTCGAATAAAATATCGCTCAAAATCAATTAGATAGCAGAAGATCGCTCGAGTTCCGAAGATTTTTCCCAGAAATTTCTTCCGTAATTCTTGAATGGACCAAGGTTCTCTTCAGGCCAGCCATCGCTCGGCCGATCGCTTCGCAGAGAGAGAACAAAGATGGATCACGACTGGAACAGCGGCGACGATGAGTGGGCCGAGAGTTTGATGCCTGTCCGCAACCAAGATGTCCGCGCGGCCGACATGCTACCCGCACGACCAAAGACAGACCGTACTCCCGGTGTCGGCGCCAAGAAGCACTTCTCCTGTGCGTTCGTTCATGGCGCCGGTGCTGGATCGGTCATGAACACCGATAGCCTCACCGAGAAACGGGTCGCGCTCGTCCTGCTGGCTCGACCGGATGTCGTCGAGCTGGAGAACCAGGTGCTCTTCACATGGCTTGCGCCCCAGGGGGTCACCAGGCGTCACTACTTTGACTTTCGAGCGACGATGACGGACGGCAGCCGCACCGCGATCATGGTCAAGTATGATGCCAAGCTCCGGCAAGACGGTTTCCAAGCCGAAATCGCGGAGATTGCAGAGCACGTCACCCCGGACTTTGCCGACCGCGTGACCCTGATGACCGAAAAGCACCTCGACCCAGTCGACGTGTTCAATGCCACGCTGTTCAATTCCGTCCGTCATCCCGATGAGGACGCCGATGCCATCATGCGCGAGGCGGTCAGAGGACTGAGCGGAGCCGCAAGGATCAGCGACCTGATTGATCGTACCGGTTTGAAAGGCCGCGGCTTCCGATCCATTGCGCGGCTGATCGCGGCACGTGAACTTCAGCTCCGGGATCGCGATCGCGTGGCCTATGAGAGCTTTGTCCTGCGGAGGGCCGCCTGATGCTCGATGTTCAGGTCAGCCCCAGTCTCCCGCGTTTCGCGTTCGGCAGGTATGACGAGGTGATCCTCGACGGCATCTCATACCGCGCGACGGATTGCAGCGACGATGGCTACATACTCGTCCGAACCGACGCCAGTGACGTTGCAGAGTCCTTCTCCCATGCCGTCCTGTCTCAGCGGGTCATCAACGGCACGCTGGAACATCGTCGTGACGAGTTCCTTTCTCAGCATGCGAGGCGGCGCTTGCGCCAACCGACACGGGAGCTCTCGACTCTTTCGCCGAAGACACAACGCAAGGCGAAGAACCATGAGGCCCTCGTGCTTGCGTTTCTCGAGTTGGAAAAGGAAGGCAAGGTCAAGCGGACCGAGGATGCAACCAAGGAAGCCCTTGAAGAAATCAAGTTTCGCGCCGGCAAGTACTATTCGATCGCGAGCGAGGCAGATGGCGGCCAGTTTGCTCGAAACACGCGGGTGTCGCCGGAGAAAGTCAGTGCGAGCCGGCTACTGAAGCGGGTTGCCCCTTATTCGCGCGACGGCCTTTCTGCGCTCTACGGTCAGGACACTCAGAACCGCCGAGAGCGCCGTATCGGTCCGGATGAGCTGTGCCTGCTGACACTGACAATTCGGAACTACCTGTCTCCGGAGCGGCCTTCCATCGCTGACATTGTCGATGATGTCAGCAGAGCCTTCCGAGCCGAAAACCTCCGTCGCAAGGCCCTGTTCGAGCAAGGGTCCGCAGGTCAAGGCTCCGGACAGCCGACGTCCTATCTGGTGCCGCCGTCGCGCGAGACCATCCGTCGCGAGATCAACAAACTCGACCCCTTTGAGGTTGTTGCGGCCCGACATGGTCTCGATGCAGCTCGCAAGAAGTTTGCCCCGGTCGGCACGGGGATGACTCTGACACGGCCACTCGAGCGGGTGGAGATGGACGCCTGGAAAGTCGATCTCAAGACGATCATGTCAGAGGCCGGGATCTGGTCGATGCTCGATGAAGAGGAGAAGGCGGCCTTCGGTCTGGATATGGGCAAGAAGACGCGCTGGTTCCTGGTTGCCGCGATGTGTGCGACGACCCGCTGCATCCTCGCCATGAAGCTGGCGCGCGCCGAAAGCGGCCGTGCTGCGATGCAGACAATCGACATGATCGTGCGCGACAAGGGGCATTGGGCAGATGCCGTGGGCACTCTGACCCCCTGGAGCATGTCCGGCACTCCGGAGCTTATCGTCACGGACGCAGGGTCCGGGTTCATCGATTTCGACACGCGTACCGCGGCGACCGATCTCGGTATCAACATCGACGCAGGTCCGGCGGGGATGCCCGAGTTTCGCGGCAGGATCGAACGGATGTTCGGCACGATGGCCGGCAGCTTCATCGGACGCTTCACGGGGCGGACGTTCAGCAACACTATCGCCAAGGGCGATTACGACTCTGACAAGCGCGCCGCCCTGACTTCGGAGGAGCTGAGCGAAGCCCTCGTGCGCTGGGTCGTGGACGTCTATCATCGTCGTCCACACGCGGGCCTCGGCGGAGAAACGCCCCTGAATTGTTGGACCCGCCTCGTCGACAAATACGGTGTCGCGCCGATGCCGTCGCTGGAGCGCCGTCGCAAGGCACTGGGAACGCGGACGAAGTACACGGTCACGAAGACAGGCATCACGATCCTCGGCATTCGCTACCATTCCGACGCGCTGGCGCGGTGGTTCATGCATGCTCGGGATCCGGAGGTGCGCGTGCGTTGGTATTCCGAGGATCTCGGTGCCATCGCCGTGGAATTGGACGGCGTCTGGGTTGAGATCCCCTCGGTGCTGACGCGTTTCCGCGGTCAGCGCGCGGGCGTCTGGCTCCGGACCGTGCGCGAAATCCGTGCTGCTTACGCCGCGGAAGCCGCAGTCAGCGAAGCGATCATCGCCCGGACCATGGACCATATTGTCGCCCTGAACGCCAACGCGATGGCGCGCCAAGGGTTGTTCGTCGAGGATTTTTCCGAAGAGCGGCTCAAGAAGCTGGACGCCACTCTGATGATCGGCTTCCGGGTCGAGGACACGCCCCGTGCTGCCACCGTGCCGACCGGCGAGGATGGCCTCGGGATCGATCTGCCGACGCGCCGTAGCCCCGGCGCCGACCACGCCCAACCTGAAGCAAGCAGCGGGCCCGATATCTGCGAGGCGACAGTCGTCGATGATGTCTACGACGTGCCAGATCTCGATGACGATTGGTCGATCGGAGAAAAGTGACGCTCCTCACGGCACGTTCGAAGCCCCCGCAGTTCACCGTGGACCGCGGGGGTTTCTCATCGCCGTGATCAGCAGGTGTTTCGACGAGCACTGGCAGCGGCGAGAAAACTTCACAAGCGCCGATCTTTATTCTTCGTCATCGGCGCTGGCGGCCAATGTCTTGAATGGAACGGCAGGCGAAGGAGAGCAAGGGGACCCGAAGGCAGCAGAACGCGGATGGAACGGACTGACACGGCCACGAATGGCCGCTCGCACAGCTTAAGGAGTATCATCATGCTGCGCACCCACACCCCGTTCCAGTCCATCGACGCCCATCACGCTGCCGTCTGCGCGCATTTCGCGACTCACGGCGAGGCGCTCCGTAACGCCGCAGGCCTGCTGCAAGCAGGGTCCGGCGAAGCTCGCGTCGTGCGGATCATGACCGAACTGCGCAACTCCGCGAAACTCGATCGGGCGATGCGCCGCCGGCTGCTCGATCTCCATCGTCTGATCGCCCTCGACTCGGACTTCGGGGATCCCGAGACCGACGCGGGGCTCTGGTTGCTGCCGGACCCAGACAGTGCCGAAGTCCAGGAAATCTGTCTCCTCGCGGACAGGCTCTACGATTTGCTCGTCACGATCGGTGAATTTGACGATGAGACCGACGGTTCCTCGTTCGCGGTCGAAGACCGGCACGCCGCCTGACCCCCTGCAATAGAAGAGAGGAGACCGCGATGCCGTCTTTCAAACACCTGTCGCTCGAAGAGCTGTGGACCCAGACCCTTCAGGAACTCGACATCCTTCACGACCGCTTCGATTGCAACAGAAGCGGGCTCTCGGCCACTGAGCGGAACACAGTGATGCAATCTCTCGCCGGCTTGCGTTCCCAAGGTCCTTTGGCCGACGACGCGGACGACCATGTTGGCCGAATTGAGACCCACCTGCGGATGCCGTTGACAGGGAGACACTTGGCTTCCGCAATGTCTTTGATGGCTATGACGATCCAGAGCTTGGATCCGTGGGGACGGTCATCTCGGTTCCGGTTCTGTCGGAGCACGGGCGTACAGTCGATGAACTTCGACAGGCTTTCCGGGTGATCGTCCGCATGCGCGAGCTGATTTCGGCTCGGATTGATGCGCGCCGCCAGATAGCTCAGTTGCAGCCGGAATAAGTTGCGCCCTGCAGCGAGACGCTCGCCCGCCTGACATCAGATCGTGCCGGATCCTCTCCGTCGGCAGGACCACCACCAAGACAAGCAAGGCCGCAGGGAAACCTGCGGCCTTTGTCATGTCTGGATCGGGCTATGGGTAACAAGCAGCACACGATCATGGCTCGAGCAAACCCTGGGTCACCGCTTTGGGTCGCAGTTCCGCTGCCCTATACTCTCCGAGACGCCGACTGAACTGCCCAGCTGCCCTTTCGAAAGGGAAACCCCGTATGGCACACGGAATTCCCCAATGGCCGTCGTTACTGTGCGAATAGCCGTTTTTTAGTCCCAAATGGCCAAAGTAAGCGTGTCATCACAACAACAGACCCTGCCCCCTTACCCGCATTTCGAGTGACCGCAGGCGCGGCAGGTCATGCAGCCTTCGATCATCACCAGTTCATAGGCACCGCAGGAGGGGCAGGATTTCGGCTTGGCGTTGCCCTTGACCGAAAAGGCCGCGCCCGCCTTGGGGTCGGATTTCAGGCCAAGCCCGGCGCCTTCGATGAAGCCGATGGCGATCAGATGTTCCTCGATCACGCCGCCGATCGCGGCAAGGATCGAGGGGATGTATTTCCCCTGCATCCATGCTCCGCCGCGCGGGTCGAAAACCGCTTTCAGCTCTTCCACCACGAAGGACACATCGCCACCGCGCCGGAACACCGCCGAGATCATCCGCGTCAGCGCCACGGTCCAGGCGTAATGCTCCATGTTCTTCGAGTTGATGAAGACCTCGAAGGGCTGGCGGCGGCCGGCCACCACGATGTCGTTGACGGTAATGTAGATCGCGTGCTCGCTCACCGGCCATTTCAGCTTGTAGGTCTGGCCCTCCAGCGCCTCGGGGCGGTCGAGGGGTTCGGAGAGATAGATCACCTCGGCGCCCGTCTCGGCCTGCGGCACGGTGTCGGCCTTCTCGGACACGGCCAGCACCGAGCCCGTCACCGCATTGGGGCGGTAGGTGGTGCAGCCCTTGCAGCCCATATCCCAGGCCGAGAGATACACGTCCTTGAAGGTCTCGAAATCGATGTCCTCGGGGCAGTTGATGGTCTTCGAGATGCTGGAATCGACCCATTTCTGCGCCGCGGCCTGCATCCGCACATGGTCCATCGGTGCCAGCGTCTGGGCCGAGACGAAGTAATCGGGCAGCTCGGCATCGCCGAATTTCTCGCGCCACAGGCTGACGGCGTAATCGACGACCTCTTCCTCGGTCCGCGAGCCGTCCTTTTGCAGCACCTTGCGGGTATAGGCATAGGCGAAGACCGGCTCGATCCCCGACGAGACATTGCCCGCATAGAGGCTGATCGTGCCCGTCGGCGCGACCGAGGTGAGCAGCGCGTTGCGGATGCCGTGGGTGCGGATCGCGTCGCGCACGTCGTCATCCATCTGCTGCATGTTGCCCGAGGCGAGGTACGGCTCGGCCTCGAAAAGCGGGAAGGCGCCCTTCTCTTTCGCCAGATCGACCGAGGCCAGATACGACGCCCGCGCGATGGCCTTCATCCAGGCTTCGGTCTGGGCGACGGCCTCGTCCGAGCCATAGCGCAGGCCCATCATCAGCAGCGCGTCGGCGAGGCCGGTGACGCCAAGACCGATACGCCGCTTGGCCTGCGCTTCCTGCGCCTGTTGGGGCAGCGGGAATTTCGACGCATCGACCACGTTGTCCATCATGCGGATCGCGGTGCGCACCAGTTCCTCCAGCTCGGCCGGGTCGATCCCGGCATCCGTCTCGAACGGGGCCGAGACGAGCCGCGCGAGGTTGATCGAGCCCAAGAGGCACGCGCCATAGGGTGGCAGGGGCTGCTCGCCGCAGGGATTGGTGGCGGCGATGGTCTCGGCGTAGCCGAGGTTGTTGGCCTTGTTGATGCGGTCGATGAAGATCACGCCCGGCTCGGCGTAATCGTAGGTCGCGCGCATGATCTTGTTCCACAGGTCGCGCGCGGGCAGGCTGCGATAGGTGCGGCCGTCAAAGGTCAGGTCCCAGGGCGCATCGTTCTTCACCGCTTCCATGAACGGATCGGTCACCAGCACCGACAGGTTGAACATGCGCAGGCGGGCCGAATCCTGCTTGGCCTCGATGAATTGCTCGATATCGGGGTGATCGCAGCGCATCGTCGCCATCATGGCCCCCCGGCGCGAGCCCGCCGACATGATCGTGCGGCACATCGCGTCCCAGACATCCATGAAGCTGAGCGGCCCCGAGGCATCGGCAGCCACGCCGGCCACGGGCGAACCCTTGGGCCGGATGGTCGAGAAATCGTAGCCGATGCCACCGCCCTGCTGCATGGTCAGGGCGGCTTCCTTGAGCATCTCGAAAATGCCGCCCATGCTGTCGGGGATCGTGCCCATGACGAAACAGTTGAACAGGGTCACCGAGCGCCCGGTTCCGGCCCCGGCCAGGATGCGACCGGCGGGCAGGAAGCGGAAATCCTCGAGCGCGGCGTAGAACTTGTCTTCCCATGCCTGGGGCTGGTCCTCGACCCGGGCCAGATCGCGGGCGACACGGCGCCAGCTGTCTTCGAGCGTGGCATCGACCGGCGTGCCGTCGGCGGCTTTCATCCGGTATTTCATGTCCCAGATCTGCGCGGCGATGGGGGCGGCGAAACGGCTCATGGCGGGATCCTGAGGGCAAGGGAGCAGTATAGGGAGAAGGCGCAGGATATAGGACCAGCGATGCGCGCGGTCAACGCCGCAGGCGGCGCTTTCGACGGCCCTCGCGGCGTCTCGCCGAGCCGCTTTCACCCTCTCGTGCGATCCCTTGTCCTTCGCCACGCGCCGCTACATATTGCGGCCATGACCACGCATATCCTCAAGCTGAGCGTCGGCACCGAGTCGGTCGACGATCTCGAAGCCTGGCAGAAACTGCGCGCCGAACAGGCGCCCGACGGGCTGCCGCGCCACGTCACCCGGATGTGGCCCAAACGCGCGGACGAGGTGCTGGATGGCGGGTCGATCTACTGGGTGATCAAGGGTCTGGTGCTGGCACGCCAGCGGATCCTGCGGCTCGACCCGGTCGAGGGCGCGGACGGCATCCAGCGCTGCGCGATGGTGTTCGAACCGAAGCTGTTCCGCACCGAACCGGCGCCGCGGCGTCCGTTTCAGGGCTGGCGGTATCTGAAACCCGAGGACGCGCCGCGCGACATGCCCGAATACCGCGAGGGCGACGACGAATTGCCGCCCGAACTGGCCGAGGCCCTGGCAGAATTCGGCCTGCGCTGACGCGCAGGCCGGGTCTTTGCGGGAGGGGAGGAAAACGGCGGTCCGGGTCACGGACCGGCCGTGGCCGGGTGACCTTGGTCAGCCGATCGCGAAGACGCCCAGAAGCATCAGCAGGAACAGCACCAGCACGATCACGATGAGGATCTTGGCACCGCTGAGCGCCAGCCCCGACAGGCGGCCAAAACCGAGAAGAGCCGCAACGGCGGCGACGACGAGCAGTATCAGGATCCATTCAAGCATAGGGGTTTTTCCTCAATATCTTCGCGGGCGCATGCCGCTATCCAGAGGCAAACGTCCCGCGGGCCGCCCCGGTTCCGGCGCCCTGCGCAATTTCGTCCCTCACCGATCCTGCATCGCCTGCCATTCGGCCAGCGCCGGATTGGCCGGCAGCGCATCCCTGTCCCGCCCGGGCGCCGGGGCATCAGGAGCCACCGCAGGCGCCGCCTGCCCGGCCACGGCGGCGATCAGCCGCCCGCCCCGCAGGTAATGCGTCTCGCGCGCGCCGAAATAGAAGGCGACCACCGCCCCCAGCAGCCACCAGAGCGGCTCGGGCACTTCGGCCAGCCCGCGCATCCGCAGCGCAAAGCCCGGCGGGTCCACCATGGCATAGGCGAACAGTCCCAGCGTTCCCAGCGCCAGCATCGGTCTGGGCAGGCGGTTGAGCCCGTTGACCAGCCCGTCGAACCACCCTGCCCCGCTTGCGCCGAACTCGGCCGCATAGGCGGCCTGCGTGGCGCTGAACGCGTCGTGACCCAACTCCATCCGCCGCGTGGCGTTGGGGCGGAAGACCTCGGCCACCTGCGCCCCGACCCGGCCGATCTCGGCCACGCCGCCGCGCGCGAAGAGCGCCCGCGCAATGCCCGTAATCAAGCCCATGCCGCCACCCTTTCGCGATGCTCCGCCTCGCTCAGATGAAAGCGCGGCGCGATGAATTCCTCGGCCCGGGTGATCCACCCGCCCTTGCCGCCGTCGCGCCGTCGCGCATAGCGCCGGGACGCCGGACGCCGGTCGGCCAGCGCGTAATAGTAATCGCGGCGGGCGATGCCATAGGCATCGGCGATGTGGTCGGGGGCGATCTCGGCCGCCGCGCGCGCGGCCGCAAGCGTCAGCGGACCGATCGCCCCGTCGACGACCAGGTCGTAGCCCATCGCATTCAGAAGCCGCTGCAGGATGCGCACGGCGTTGCTGCCCGCATTGACATACATGTCGAACACGCCGGGCTGCAGCGCGGCGGGCAGCCCCGCAAGGCCGGGGCGGTGATAGTAATGTTGCAAGAAGATCGCCACCGCCTGTTCACGGCCGAGCGCGCGGACATCCGCTTCGTCGACCGTCCCGTCCCCGTTCAGGTCCAGACCCAGCCGCCGCATCGTATGGATGGTCACGCCGAAATTCGTGGCGCCGCCCGGATCATCGGGGTCGTTCACGAAGCCGCCCTCGCGGGCGACGATCTCTTCGGCCAGCTCTCGCACATCGCGCATCGCCTTCTCCCGTCGCTGCAAACGGAGGGGAGAGTTGCGACCGAAAGGCTGAAATCAGGTATCGCGACCGGACGTTGCGTAGTTTTCGCCGTGATACTCGCATTCCTGCGCGTTGGCCGCAGCGTTGGGGCTGCCCTGAACGCCCACCGCATCGGCGACCTCGCGCGGCATGTAGGTCTCGTCATGCTTGGCGAGGATCTCGGTCGCCACGAACACGCCGTCGACCAGCCGGCCGGTCGCCACCGTGCCCTCGTTCTCGCCGAACAGGTCGGGCAGGATCCCCCGGAAGGTCACCGGTACGGATTCGCAGAAATCGGTGACACGGAAGCTGACGGTTTCGCCCTGCCCGCGCGTGATCGACCCGACCTCGACCATGCCGCCAAGGCGGAACACCTCGTTCGCGGCGGGCGGCTCGGCCATCACCTGGCTGGGCGAGCGGAAGAAGTTGATCCCGTCGCGCATGGCAAAGCCGATCAGCCCGGTGCTGAGCGCCAGCGCCGCGACGGCCACGACGATGATCTGCACGCGGCGGGTCTTCTTGAGGCTCTTCATGCCGGCCATGGGATTGCTCCGATCGCTCGCTCGGGGGTCATTGCGGCATCAGCTAGGCTCTCGCGGCCCGAAGCGCAATCGGGCCGAATGCCGCATCAGGCCGCGCGGAACGGGATCCGGCGGCGCAGGAACTGGGTGGCCTTGCGGCCCACCGCCGCCGGGTCGCCCGTGGTCAGGAACGCGCTTTCGCGCCCCTCGCCCACCATCTCGGGATGGCGCTTGAGGTAATCGTCAAGGCTTGCCGCCACCAACTCGGGCTGGGAATAGACCGACACGTCGGGGCCCAGAGCGGCGCGGAACGCGTCTTCCATCAGCGGGTAATGGGTGCAGCCCAGCACGGCGGCCTCGGGCTTCGGCATCCGGCGGTGCAGCGCCTCGACATGGCTGTGAACCAGCGCCTCGGCCAGGATCATGTCGCCCTGTTCGATCGCGTCGACCACGCCGCCGCAGGGCTGCGCCTCGACATCGACGCCGATCGCGCGGAAGGCCAGTTCGCGCTGGAAGGCGCGGCTGGCCACGGTGGCGGGGGTGGCGAACAGCGCCACATGCTTTACCGCCACTTCGCGCGGCGGCGAGTTGTCGCCCCATTGCCGTTCGGTCAGCGATTCGATCAGCGGCACGAACACGCCCAGCACGCGCTTGTCCTTGGGGATCCACGTCTCCTGCATCCGCCGGAGCGCCGCCGCCGAGGCGGTGTTGCAGGCCAGGATGACCAGGTCACAGCCTTCGTCAAAAAGCCGCTGCACGCCCTTGGTGGTCAGCTGGTAGATGTCCTCGGCGTCGCGGGTGCCGTAGGGCGTGTTGGCATTGTCGCCGTAATAGACGAAGGGCACATCGGGAAGGCGCCTGTTCAGCGCATCCAGAACCGTGAGCCCGCCCAGCCCTGAATCGAACACGCCTACTGCCATCTGTGCCTCTATCGCCGATAGGTCTCCTCGAATTCGTGGCCCAGACGGGCCCAGTCCGAGGGGTCTGGCGACAAGTCATACGTCCTGCGGCGCAGGAAATCCATCACCTCTTTAGGGGTTTGCGCCGCGCTCGCGACTTCCTGATGGGGGATCGGCCTGCCCACGGCCAGCCGCACCGGGCGATCCGTCCGCGCGGCGAATTCGCGCACCAGAAGCGCCATGCGCAGGGTGTAATGCAGGTGGCTCGACACTTGGAACAGGGCGCTGTTCTGACCGTCGAACCACAGCGGAACGATGGTGGCGCCCGACTGCGTAACCATCTTCGCGGTAAAGCTGCGCCAGACCGGATCGCGCGCGGGCGCAAGCGGCGTCGCCCCGGTTGCCACGGTGCCCCCCGGGAAGATGCCCACCGCGCCGCCCGCCTTCAGGTAGCGGATCGCCTCGGCCCGGGTGGCGATGTTGCGGGCCTGCGCCGCGCGGCTGCCCGAGAAATCGATGGGCAGGATCGCGCGCGCCACGTCGGGGGCCTTGTCGAAGACCTGATGCGCGACGATGCGGAAATCCCCGCCCCGGACCGCCGACAGGATATGCCCCATGACCAGCCCGTCGAGGATCCCGAACGGATGGTTCGATACCACGACCAGCGGCCCGGACGGGGGGATCGCGTCGAGCGAGCCGCGCAGCACATCCAGCCGCAGGCCGAAGCGCTCCATCATCACGCGCCAGAAATCGCGCCCCGAGGCGACCTCGTCGGCGTAACCTTCGGCGCGGCGCATAAGCGACAGGCGGCCGGTAGCGTTCTCGACCGTGCGTATCACCGCGCGGCCCAGGGGCGAGGCGGCGGAATGGGCATAGGTGATCTCACGCGTGACGCCCCTGGGGCGACGCGGGCGAGGCGTTGACGGCAGCGGCGGGTCGATGATGGCGAAGGACATGGGCGGACCTCGTGCGGTTGGCCCGTCCTAGCAGCGCAGAATGACAAAACGGCGACGCCGCAGCGCCGCCGTTTCCGTCGTCCCAGACCGGATGTTACTGGGCAGCCATCCGCGTGGGCGTCCCGCCCGAGGCAATGGCCGCCAGCAGCTCCTCGCGCCGTTTCGCCGCTGCGCGCTCGTTCGCTTCCTTGACCGGGCCATAGCCGCGAATGGACAAGGGCAGCATCGCCAGCTCGAGGATCGGATCGCGGGTCGCGGGCGTCAGTTTGGGCAGAACTTCCTGCATGTCGCCTTCGAACTGTTTGATAAGGCTGCGTTCCATCTTGCGCTCGGACGAATAGCCGAAGGGGTCGAACGGCGTGCCGCGCAGGCCCTTCATCTTCGCCAGCATCCGGAAACCCGACATCATCCAGGGCCCGAATTCGCGTTTTTTCGGGCGGCCCTGTGAATCCTTGCCCGTCATGATCGGCGGGGCCAGGTGGAACTTCATCACGAAATCGCCCTCGAAGGTCTCGCGGGCCTTGGCCTCGGTCGCCAGGTGCAGCCGCGCGACCTCGTATTCGTCCTTGTAGGCCAGCAGCTTGAAATACCCCTTGGCGACGGCCTCGCGCAGCGGCTTGTCCTCGATCCCGTCGACGAGCTTGCGGAAGCGTCTGGCCAGCCGCTTGCCCTGATACTCGACGAGCCGCGCCTCGCGATAGGCGACCGGATCGGCGGGCAGGCTGGCAGTGTCGGCGGGCGCGATCACGCGCGCGGCCTCGTCGGGATGCAGCGCGGCCCAACGACCGATCTCGAAGGCGCGAAGGTTGCCCTCGACGGCCGCCTTGTTGAGACGGATCGCCTCGCGGATCGCGTCGCCCGACAGCGGGATCAGCCCCATCTGCCACGCGCCCCCGAGCACCATCATGTTGGAATAGATCGAGTCGCCCAGCAACAGACGCGACAGTTCCGACGCGTCGAACATCGTCAGACCGTCGCGCAGGCGGGCCTCAAGAGAGACTTGCAAGTCTTTGACCGGAAGCCTGAATTCTGTGTTCTGGGTAAACGCGCCGGTGATGATTTCATGGCTGTTGACCACGGCGCCGGTGCGCCCCGTGGTCATCAGGCCCACGGTCTTCGCGCCCGCCGTCACCACCAGATCGCCCCCGATCACCGCGTCGGCCTCGCCCACGGCAACGCGCACGGCGCTGATATCCTCGGGCCTGTTGGCGAGCCGCAGATGGATATGCACCGCGCCGCCCTTCTGGGCGAGCCCCGCCATCTCCATCATGCCCGCGCCCTTGCCGTCGATCTGGGCGGCCTGCGCCATCACGGCGCCCACGGTGACGACACCGGTGCCGCCGACACCGGTGATCACCACGTTATGGGTGCCGGTGATCGCGGGCAATGCGGGGTCGGGAAGGTCCGGCAAGTCCAGCGCCTGGGTCGCGGCTTTCTTCAGCGTGGCGCCTTCCAGCGTGACAAAGGACGGGCAGAAGCCCTTGAGACAACTGAAATCCTTGTTGCACGACGACTGGTCGATCGCGCGCTTGCGGCCCAGTTCGGTTTCCACCGGGACGATCGACACGCAGTTCGACTGCACACCGCAATCGCCACAGCCCTCGCAGACATCGGTGTTGATGAAGACCCGACGGTCGGGGTCGGGGAATTGCCCGCGCTTGCGGCGGCGGCGTTTTTCGGCGGCGCAGGTCTGGACATAGATCAGCGCCGAGACGCCCTTGGTCTCGGCCAGTTTCTCCTGCGCGCTCATCAGGTCCGCGCGCTCGACCTTCTCGACACCCGAGGGGAATTGCGACAGGTCCAGATCTTCCTTCTCGTCATAGACCACCACGACCGGGCGGACCCCCATGGCGACGATCTCGCGCGCGATCTGATAAGCGGTCAGCCCGCCCTCATTCTTCTGGCCACCGGTCATGGCGACGGCGTCGTTGAACAGGATCTTGTAGGTGATGGTGGTACCGGCCGCCAACGCGGCGCGGATGGCCTGCACGCCTGAATGGTTATAGGTCCCGTCGCCGAGATTCTGGAAAACATGCCCGCGATGCGAGAACAGGCTCTCGCCGATCCAGTTCGCGCCCTCGCCGCCCATATGCGTGAAGCCCTGTGTCGAACGGTCCATCCACTGCACCATGTAGTGACAGCCGATCCCGGCATAGGCGCGGCTGCCCTCGGGCAGCTTGGTCGAGCTGTTATGCGGGCAGCCCGAGCAGAACCAGGGCGTGCGCTGCGCGATATCGGGGGCGTTGTCGGCGCGGCGCGTCTCGGCCATCCGTTCCAGGCCCGCGCGAATCGTTTCGCTGTCGCAGCCCTCTTCCAGAAAGATGCCGCCCAGTTTTTCGGCAATCATCACCGGATCGAGCGCATAACGCGTGGGGAACAGCTCTTCGGAATGCATCCCCCCGGCGCCACCCTTGTACCAGCCATAGACCCGGCGGCCCCGGCGGTCGTCGAAGATGGCTTCCTTGATCTGCACCTCGATCAGCTTGCGCTTTTCCTCGACGCAGATGATCAGGTCCAGATCGTCGGCCCATTCGTGGAACGAGGTCATGTCCAGTGGCCAGGTCTGACCGACCTTGTAGGTGGTGATGCCCAGCCGCTCGCAGCTTTCCTCGTCCAGCCCCAAGAGTCCCAGCGCATGCACGAGGTCGAGCCAGTTCTTGCCCGCAGCGACCAGACCGATCTTCGCGCCCGGCTTGCCCCAGATCCGCTTGTCCATGCGGTTGGCGCGGCTGAAGGCTTCGGCGGCGAAGCGCTTGTAGTCGATCATCCGCGCTTCCTGCGCGACGGGCGTGTCCTGCAAACGGATGTTCAGCCCGCCCTCGGGCATCTGGAAATCGGGGCGAACGAAGGTCATGCGATGCGGATCGGCATCGACCACGGCGGTGGCCTCGATCGTGTCCTTCATCGTCTTCAAGCCCACCCAGAGCCCGGAAAACCGACTGAGTTCATAGGCATAGTGCCCGTAATCCAGGATTTCCTGAACCCCGGCAGGCGAGACGATGGGCATGTAGGCATCGACCATGGCCCAGTCGGACTGGTGCAGCACGGTCGAAGATTCACCGGTATGGTCGTCCCCCATCGCCATGATGACCCCGCCATGCGGCGAGGTTCCGGCCATGTTGGCATGTTTCATCGGGTCGCCCGAGCGGTCGACGCCGGGCCCCTTGCCGTACCACAGTGCGAAGACGCCGTCATAGGCGCCCTCGCCCCGAAGCTCGGCCTGCTGGGTGCCCCAGATGGCGGTCGCGGCAAGGTCCTCGTTCAGGCCTTCCTGGAATTTTACCTGGGCGCTGTCGAGAAACGGCTTCGCGCGCTGCATCTGCAGGTCGACTCCGCCCAGCGGCGAGCCGCGATACCCGGTGACGAAGCCTGCCGTGTTAAGTCCCGCCGCCCGGTCGCGCGCCGATTGCGCGAGCATCAGCCGAACAAGGGCTTGTGTACCATTAAGCAATACCGGAGACTTCTCGAGGTCGAACCGGTCGTTCAGAGACACCGTTTGCTTACCCATCGTGCACCCTCCCAAGCGCTTGCCGATTTGCTGGCCTGTCTGGGATTATAGGTCAAAATTGCTGACCTTCCACCCCCTTGTTAGCGAAATCTTGGCTTTCGCCGTTCACATCGATCCGATAGACACATCCCTGCACGCTCGGACCGGGCCTCAGAACAGATTACGCCGCGATGGATTGGGACAAACTTCGAATTTTTCACGCGGTCGCGGACGCGGGCAGCCTGACGCATGCCGGCGACACGCTGGGGCTGAGCCAGTCGGCAGTCAGCCGCCAGATCCGGGGTCTGGAAGAATCGCTGGGCACGACGCTGTTCCATCGCCATGCGCGCGGGCTGATCCTGACCGAGCAGGGCGAATTGCTGTTTGACGCCACGCGCGCGATGAGCAAGCGGCTCGACACCGCCGCCGCGCGGATCCGCGACAGCGAAGAAGAGGTGTATGGCGAGCTGCGCGTGACCTCGACCACCGCCTTCGGCACCCTGTGGCTGGCGCCGCGCCTGCCCTCGCTCTATGCCAAGTATCCTGAGCTGAAGATCGACTTGATGCTGGAAGAGCGGGTTCTCGACCTGCCCATGCGCGAGGCCGATGTCGCCATCCGCATGAAAGAGCCCAGCCAGGCGGACCTGATCCGCAAGCGGCTGATGGGTGTGAAGATGCGGCTATACGCGTCGCCCGAATACCTGAAGGAAAACGGCACGCCGCAGACGCTGCCGGAGATGGCGCATCACCGGCTGGTCTGCCAGAACGCCAACGCGCATCAGGTCTCGGCCGGCGCCGCTCTGGTGCGCGAGCTGATGACCCACGCGATCCGCACGACCTTTACGGTGAACAACTATTTCGGCGTCTTGCAGGCGGTCATCAATCATCTGGGTATCGGCGTTCTGCCCGACTACCTGACCGAGGACTTCCCGCAACTGGTCCGCGTGCTGCCGGACGTGGAAAGCGCGGATGTTCCGGTGTTCCTCGCCTATCCCGAGGAACTGCGCCACTCCAAGCGGATCGCGGCCTTCCGCGACTTCGTGCTGGAGGGCGTGATCGCCTATCGCAAGCAACGCGTGACGGCATCCGACCTTTGATCGATCGCCCTCAGGTTGCGCCCGCCGAGTGAGGCATGCATGCAACGCATCACGGCTATGATGCAAGCGCAGCAACGAAATCATTGAACGCATGCAACGACTCGACTATTTGAAGTGTCAAGATGCATGGCTCTGTCATGTATCTTTACCTCCCTGTTGGACTTGGGCCGAGCTTTGCTCGGCCTTTTTTTGGCGCATCGGGCAGCCGACTCGGCCAGGCGCCCAACAAGCGGGCAGTTTGAGAACGCCACCCGCGCCCCCAAGCCCGCCGGCCTGCCGCCGGGGGTCGGCGCCGAAACGGGATGCAGGCGCGATCACCGGTCGCCTTCCGGCAGAAAAACCCGAAAAAATGCCGTGGCGGACGGGATCGGCCACAGGCGGCGCTTTTCCTTGCGCATCGCTTGGCCTATGACGCCCCCAAGCATTGGAGACCTCGCCCGTGACCACCGAGCCCGCCATCACCCCCGACCTGATCGCAGCCCACGGCCTGAAGCCCGACGAATACGATCGCATCCTCGAGATCATCGGCCGTGAACCCAGCTTCACCGAGCTGGGCATCTTCTCGGCCATGTGGAACGAGCATTGCTCGTACAAATCCTCGAAGAAATGGTTGCGCACGCTGCCCACCACCGGCCCGCAGGTAATCTGCGGTCCCGGCGAGAATGCGGGCGTCGTGGATATCGGCGACGGTCAGGCGCTGATCTTCAAGATGGAGAGCCACAACCACCCGTCCTATATCGAGCCCCACCAGGGCGCGGCGACGGGCGTGGGCGGCATCCTGCGCGACGTGTTCACCATGGGCGCGCGCCCCATCGCCGCGATGAACGCGCTGAGCTTCGGCCTGCCGTCCCATCCCAAGACCGCCCATATCGTCAAGGGCGTGGTCGAGGGCATCGGCAGCTACGGCAATTGCTTTGGCGTGCCCAACGTGGGCGGCGAGGTCCGCTTCCATGCCAGCTATAACGGCAACTGCCTTGTGAACGCCTTCGCCGCGGGACTGGCCGATGCCGACAAGATCTTCTACTCGGCCGCCTCGGGCGTCGGCATGCCGGTCGTCTATCTGGGCGCCAAGACCGGGCGCGACGGCGTCGGCGGCGCGACCATGGCGTCCGCGGAATTCGACGACACGATCGAGGAAAAGCGCCCCACGGTGCAGGTGGGCGACCCGTTCACCGAAAAGCGCCTGATGGAAGCCACGCTGGAGCTGATGCAGACCGGCGCGGTGATCTCGATCCAGGACATGGGAGCCGCGGGCCTGACCTGTTCGGCGGTCGAGATGGGCGACAAGGGCAAGCTGGGCGTCAAGCTGCAGCTCGATGCCGTGCCGCAGCGCGAAACGGCGATGACCGCCTACGAGATGATGCTGTCGGAAAGCCAGGAGCGGATGCTCATGGTGCTGCATCCCGAGAAGGAAGCCGAAGCGCGCGCGGTGTTCGAGAAATGGGATCTCGATTTCGCCATTGTCGGCGAAACCATCGCCGAAGACCGCTTCCTGATCCTGCATGGCAACGAGATCAAGGCCGACCTGCCGCTGTCGAAACTGTCCTCGGAAGCGCCGGAATACGACCGCCCCTGGATCGAGACGCCCGCCCCCGCCGCGCTGGAGCCGGTCGCGCAGATCGACCCGATCGACGGGCTGAAGGCGCTGATCGCCAGCCCCAACTACGCCCACAAGGCCTGGGTCTGGGAACAATACGACCACATGGTCATGGGCGACACGGTGCGCGTGCCGGGTCTGGGCGCGGGCGTCGTACGCGTGCATGGCACGCAGAAAGCCGTTGCCTTCACCTCGGACGTGACCCCGCGCTACGTCAAGGCGAACCCGGTCGAAGGCGGCAAGCAGGCGGTGGCCGAGGCCTATCGCAACCTGACCGCCGTCGGCGCGCGGCCGCTTGCGACCACCGACAACCTGAATTTCGGCAATCCCGAGAAGCCCGAGATCATGGGCCAGTTCGTGGGCGCCATCAAAGGCATCGGCGAGGCCTGCGCGGCGCTCGACATGCCGATCGTGTCGGGCAATGTCTCGCTCTACAACGAAACCGACGGCACCGGGATCCTGCCGACGCCCACCATCGGCGCGGTCGGGCTTCTGGACAGCCTTGACGAGCTGATCGCAGGCCAGCCGGTCCTGGGCGATGTGGCGCTGGTGATCGGTGAGACGAAGGGTCATCTGGGCCAGTCCGCGATCCTGGCCGAAGTGTTCAACCGCGAGGACGGCGACGCGCCGCAGGTGGACCTGGACGCCGAGAAGCGCAATGGCGAATTCCTGCGTGCGAACCGCGCGCTTGTCAGCGCGGCGACGGATCTGGGCGATGGCGGCCTTGCGCTCGCGGCCTTCGAGATGGCCGAAGCCGCCGGGATCGGCGTGAGCCTCGACGCGGCGACGACCGAGTTTCTGTTCGGCGAAGATCAGGCGCGCTATCTCGTCGCCTGCTCGTTCGACCGGGCCGAGGCGCTGATGGTCGCGGCCAGCGCCGCCGGCGTGACGCTGACCTCGGTCGGCAAGTTCGGCGGCGACACGGTGTCGATGGGGGCCTCGTCGGCGCCGCTGGCCGAGCTGTCGGCGCTTTATCGCGGCGCCTTCGAGGCGGCGATTTCCTGATCCCGGAATTCCCGAAGAAAGCGGGGGGCTGCGAGCCCCCCGCACCCCCCGCTCCAAGGGGGGCACGCCCCCCTTGGAAATCCCCGTGAGTATTTCCGGCAAAGTGAAAATGGGGGTTGTTTCGTCCTGCGGCGCGCGGCAGGGGGAGGTCATGCATGATCTTCCCGATCTCACCCCCGATTGCGCGTCCTGCGCGGCGCTGTGCTGCATGGCGCTGCCCTTCGATGCGGGCGAGGACTTCGCCTTCGACAAGCCCGCGCTGCATCCCTGCCCCAACCTGTCGGGCCATGCCTGCACGATCCATGAGCGGCTGGACGCCGAGGGGTTTCGCGGCTGCACGCTCTACGATTGTCTGGGCGCCGGGCAGCGCGTGGTGCACGAGGTCTTCGACGGCGCGGACTGGCGCCAGGACGCCGCGCTGAGGGCGCCGATGGGCGAGGCGCTGCTCTTGATGCGGCGGATCCATGCGGCTTTGGAATTGCTGAAGGCGACGGAGCGGATGGTTCTGCCCCGGGATCTGACCGCCGAGAGGGACGCCCTGATGACGCTCTATGCCCCCGCGGAGCGCTGGACGCCGGAGCGGCTGCGCGCCGTTGCGGCATCGGGGCTGGAAACGCGGCTCAGAAGCTTTCTGACCGCGCTGCGACCCCATGTTTGACACCGCGCATCCCGGCGCCGGGACTTGCACCCGAACCGCCCGGGTTCTACATCTGTCTCAATTCAAGGAGACGCGCATGCCCATCTCGGCGACCGAAATCGAAACCCTGCTGCGCGAGAGCTTTCCCTCGGCGCAGATCACCATCACCGACCTTGCCGGCGACGGAAACCATTACGCCGCCGAGGTGATCGATCCCAGCTTCAAGGGCCAGAACCGGGTCCAGCAGCAGCGCGCGGTCTATGCCGCGCTGAAGGGCAAGATGGACGGCCATAACGGCGACCTGCACGCGCTGGCGCTGACCACCAAGGCCCCGGATTGACCGGCAGCCGGGGCGGCAGGGCGATGCGCGAAAGCCGCGATCCGGCGGGCTGGCGGCTGGCCATGCTGACCTCGGCCGCGCTGGTCGGGCTGGCGCTTCACGCGGCGCTGACCGGTCCCGAAATTGGGATGACGCCGCCCGAGATTGCCATGGCGCGGATCTTTCACGCGGCGCTGACCGGGCTTGCGATCTTCTGGCTGTGGCGGCTGGGCCCGCTGACCGAGGGGCGCGAGACCCGCAAACCGCTCACGGCTTTCGTGCTGGGGCTTGCAATCTTTGCCGGATCGGGGCTTCTCGCCCGCGATTTCGGGATTATCTGAGACGACAACCGCGCCGGTCACCCGTTCCGGCCCGCACCGAAACACGCGCCCGACAACTTGCGCCCGACGGCGCACCGAGGAAAGGACCCAAGATGAGCGTTCAGGACCAGATCCGCGAGAAAGTCGACAGCACCGATGTCGTGCTGTTCATGAAAGGCTCGAAAACCATGCCGCAATGCGGGTTCTCCAGCCGCGTCGCCGGCGTGCTGAACTTCATGGGGGTCGAGTATACCGATATCGACGTGCTGGCCGATCCCGATCTGCGCCAGGGCATCAAGGACTTCTCGGACTGGCCGACGATTCCGCAACTCTACGTCAAGGGCGAGTTCGTCGGCGGCTGTGACATCATCACCGAGATGACGCTGTCGGGCGAGCTGGACCAGCTGTTCGACGCCAAGGGCGTGACCTATGACAAGGACGCCGCGAACAAGATCCGCGAGGCGAATGCCTGAGATCGGCGCGGCCGGATCAGGAAACCGGGGCCGGTGCGTTGCACCGGCCCTTTTCTTATCCGGCGCCCTGCGGATTGAACCCTGCCCCCTGCCCCGGCTACCTATGGGTCCGGCCGGCTACAGGGAGAGGCAAGACAACAATGGAAGCGACGATCACCTTTATCGGCCTTGGCGCCATGTTCGTCATCATGGGCGTCCTGATCGCGCGCTCGGTGCGGCGCGACCGGGAGATCAGGGCGGGCTTCCGGGCCTATGCCGAAGCACAGGGCCTGACCCATGATTACCGCAAGGTCCGGGGCAAGGGCGCTGAGGCGGCGTTTGCCGATCCGCAGCAGGGGATGACACTGATCGTCCAGCGCCGCCACGCGAAGCAATCGGGCAACAGCCGCAGCCGTTCGGGGGGCAACGCGGTCGTGCAGTTCGACGATCCGCGCCTGCCGGGCGGGATCGTGATCTATACGCGGGAAATGCAAGAGGGCATGGCGCAGGCGGCGAGCACCTTCGCTGGTCTTCTGGACAACAAGATCGGCAAGAGGCTGGTCGGGCGGCTTCTGGGCGACGATATCGGCGCCCATCTGGGCGAGGTCGACGAACAGCCGGTGCCGCCGGGGCTGGATCTGACGATCCTGGCCAGCGTTGATCCCGCGCCGTGGTTCGATGCCGCCGCCGCAGAGCGGGCGCTGGCGCCGTTCAGCGAGGGCGAACAGCCGATGGTGATGATCACCGGGAACGGGCTGCAGCTGCGGCTGGCGCGCGAGGTGACCGCGCCAGAGGCGCTGGACCGGCTGATCGACACCGCGCGGCGGCTGAAGGCCGAGATCCGGCGCTGAGACCGCTCAGCGGTTCTCGAGCTCCTCGGCCATGGCCTCGGCCCGGTCGGCAAGGTCGGTCATGCGTTCGAGCGTGCCTTCGGGCAGGGCCGGCGCGGCAAAGGCCGGCGTGGCGCGCAGGCGCTCGGCCTCGGCGCGCAGATCGGCCAGCTCGGCCTCCAGCTGCTTGACACGGTCCTCGGCCCCGGCGGTCTTGTCGGCCAGCATCAGCCCCGCCATCAGCAGCATCTTGGATTCCGGCAGGCGGCCGATCTGGCCGATCAGCGTCGTTGCCTCGGCATCCAGAAGCGCCGCGGCGGCCCGCAGGTAATGCTCTTCGCCCGGCTGGCAGGCGACATCGAAGCTCTTGCCGCCGATGGTGACGGTTTCGTTGGGCATGGGGGCCTCCGGCTCAGCGCGCATCCGCCGCGAGAAGCGGCTTCAATTCCGACAGGATTTCTTCCATCTCGGCCATTTCCGCGCGGCGTTCGGCCTGCAGCGCTTCCAGTTCGGCCGAAATCGACTTGTTGATCAGCGTGGCGTCGGGGAAACCCTCGATCTGGGCCTCGCGCAGGGCGGTGTTCGATTCCATCAGCTTGGCATTGGCCTTTTTCAGCCGCAGCATTTCGAGGCTTTGCAGATCCAGCTGCTCGGTCAGGCGCGCAAGACGGCGTTCAAGCTGCCCGATCGTGGTTTCCTGCCGCTGCTTGACCTGGTGCACCCGCTCGGAAAGCTGGGAATTGGCCGCGCGTTCCTTTTCCAGCGCTTCGCGCAGGCTGGCGATGGTGGCCGCCTGTTCGGGATCGGGCGCGGCCTCGGCCGGACGGCCCAGCCCGAAGACCGAGCCCTTCGCCGCTTTCGCGGCGCCCTTTTCCAACTGGAATGCAATCCGGTCGAGCGCCGCCGATAGCCTGCGTTCAACGGGAGCCAGATCGCTCATGTGCTTCTCCTCGAGACAGCCCGGTTCCTGCAGCGCACGAATCATGCTCCCCGCAGGTCCGGGAGAGTTTTGACCGAGAATAGGTTGAAAATCGCGCCTTTCCAACCGATCAGCGCCCCGAGCGCGCCACTTCCCGCCCGCCAAGCTTGATCTTGGTCCGATCCCTGTTATGAGCCTGCGCTAACATTCCCCACCGTGAAGGAACGCTGCCTTGGAAATCGCCACGCTTCGAGACACGCACCCCGATCACTGGCGCCTTGCCACCGCCATCCGTGTTCTGGCCATGGATGCGGTCGCCGCCGCCAATTCCGGGCATTCGGGCATGCCGATGGGCATGGCCGATGTTGCGACCGTGCTGTTCCGCAACCACCTGAAGTTCGACGCCTCGGCGCCCGACTGGGCCGACCGCGACCGCTTCATCCTGTCGGCAGGCCACGGCTCGATGCTGCTGTATGCGCTGCTGCATCTGACCGGCTATGCCGACATGACGCTCGAGCAGGTGAAGAATTTCCGCCAATGGGGCGCGATCACCGCCGGGCACCCGGAATACGGCCATGCCAAGGGCATCGAGACGACCACCGGACCGCTGGGTCAGGGGCTGGCCAACTCGGTCGGTTTCGCCATGGCCGAAGAGCACCTGCGCGCGCGCTGGGGGGCGAAGGTTCAGGACCATTACACCTATGTCATCGCGGGCGACGGCTGCCTGATGGAGGGCGTGAGCCAGGAAGCGATCGGCCTTGCCGGGCGTCACCAGCTGTCGAAATTGATCGTGCTGTGGGACAACAACGGCATCACGATCGACGGCAAGGTCTCGTTGTCGGACGTGACCGACCAGAAGGCGCGCTTCGCGGCGTCGGGCTGGGACGTGTTCGAATGCGACGGCCATGACCCCGCCGATATCGACCGCGCGATCACCGAGGCCAAGGCCTCGCCCCGCCCGGCCATGGTCGCCTGCACCACGCACATCGCCGTGGGCTCCTCGGCGCAGGATACCTCGAAAGGCCACGGCGCGCTGACCGATGCGCAGCTGATCGCCGATACCCGCAAGGTCTATGGCTGGGAGCACGGCGCGTTCGACATTCCCGCCGACATCAAGGCCGACTGGGAAGCCATCGGCGCGAAAGGCGCCGAAGAGCGCAAGGCCTGGGAAGCGCGCATCGCGGCCCTCGCCCCCGCCAAGCAGGCCGAGTTCGAGCGTATCTTCGCGCGCGATCTGCCCAAGCGCCTGACCGCCGCGATCCGCAAGGTCAAGCGCGACGCGATCGAGACACCGAAGAAGATGGCGACCCGCGCGGCATCCGAAGTGGCGCTGAAGGCGATCAACCCGATCGTGACCGACACGATGGGCGGCTCGGCCGACCTGACCGGGTCGAACAACACCCGGACCGACGATCTGGGCGCCTTCGACGTGACCAGCCGCAAGGGCCGCTATGTCTACTGGGGCATCCGCGAGCATGGCATGGCGGCGGCGATGAACGGTCTGGCGCTGCATGGCGGCATCCGGCCCTATTCGGGCACCTTCATGGCCTTCACCGATTACGCCCGCCCCTCGATGCGCCTGTCGGCGCTGATGGGCGTGCCGGTGGTCTATGTCATGACCCATGACAGCATCGGGCTGGGCGAGGACGGCCCGACCCACCAGCCGGTCGAGCATCTGGCGATCAGCCGCGCGACGCCCAACACGCTGGTCTTCCGCCCCGCCGACGTGGTCGAGGCGGCCGAGGCCTGGGAATGCGCGCTGGAGCAGAAGACGACGCCCTCGGTGATCTCGCTTTCGCGGCAGGGCGTGGCGCAGGCGCGCACGCAGAACACCTCGAAGAACCTCGTGAGCCAGGGCGCCTATGTGCTGGCCGAGGCCGAGGCGAAGCGCCGCGTGATCCTGATCGCCACCGGCTCCGAGGTCGAAATCGCGCTGAAGGCGCGCACGATGCTGGAAGCCGAAGGCATCGGCACGCGGGTCGTCTCGATGCCCTGCATGGAACTGTTCGCGCAGCAAGACGAAGCGTATCGCAAGCGCGTGTTGCCGGCGGGTCCGGTCCGCGTGGGGATCGAAGCCGCGATGCGCGCCGGCGGCTGGGATCGCTGGCTGCTGGGCGAGCGGGCGAAGAAATCGGACTTCGTGGGGATGGAGTCGTTCGGCGCCTCGGCGCCCGCCGAGACGCTTTATAAAAAGTTCGGCATCACTGCCGAGGCGACGGTGGCCAAGGCCAAGGCGCTGCTGTAAGCGCACGGCCAGACAGTTCGGGCACCCGGCTTTCGGGCCGGGTGCCCTGCCCCCTCGGAAAGCGAGGGGCCGGAAGAAGGAGTTTCATGCACAGAATTCAGCGCTGAGCCGTCAGACGGCTGAGAACCCGGCCGCCCCAAGGGCGCGCCGACGGAATGATATTTTCTGTGGATGAAACATGACCAATCCTATCCAGACGATCCGGGCCATGACCCGGAAACCGATCCCGCGGCGCTGTCGGCGCTGTGGCTCGCGGCTTCGCTCGGGGCGCATGGCTTTCTGGGCCGCGCGCGGCTTGAAGCGCAGCGTGGGCTGATCGAAACGCGCTATCTGCCGATGGCGGAAACCTTCGTGGCCGAAGCCGTCGATGGCACTCGGCTGGGCTTCATCAGCCTGCTGGGCGATTTTGTCGCCGCGCTCTTCGTCGCACCCGGGGCCCAGGGGCACGGCATCGGTCGGGCGCTTCTGAACCACGCCCGGGCACGGCGCGGGGCGCTGGAACTCGAGGTCTATGCCGAGAATGCCGGGGCGTTGCGGTTTTACCGGCGTTACGGCTTTCGCGCGGTCTCGCGGCGGGCGCATGACGACGAAGGGCTGCCCCACGCCACGATCCGGATGCGCCTCGATTGACAACCATGACCAAAGCCGCCCCGACCGGGGCGGCTTTGCGGGCCGGTGCGGTGCGTGCCAAGCACGCACCCTACAGCCTCGGGACAGGGCGGATCCGTTGCCCCGATAGGCGACGGTGTAGGGTGCGTGCTTGGCACGCACCGCCCCCTCAACTCAGGTCATCGTCACGCCCATTCGCCCTTGCGCATCACCGGCACGCGCTCGCCCGACTGGGTGATGCCGTCGACATCGATCTGGTCCGAGCCGATCATCCAGTCGATATGGATCGCGCTGGCATTCCCGCCCCGGCGCGCGACTTCCTCGGCGGGCATCGTCTCGCCGCCCTGGAAACAGGTGGCATAGCACTGGCCCAGCGCGATATGGCTGGCCGCGTTTTCATCGAACAGGGTGTTGTAGAACAGCATCCCCGATTGCGAGATCGGCGAGCCATGCGGCACCAGCGCCACCTCGCCCAGCCGCCGCGCGCCTTCGTCGGTATCGAGCACCTTCTGCAGCACCGCCTCGCCCTTGGTGGCCTTGGCCTCGACGATGCGGCCTTCCTCGAACCGGACCTGGATATTCTCGATCAGCGTGCCCTGATGCGACAGCGGCTTGGTGGCCGAGACATGGCCCGAGACGCGGCGGCAATCGGGCGTGGTGAAGACCTCTTCGGTGGGGATGTTGGGGTTGCAGGTGATGCCGTTGGTGCTGGCCGTCGCGCCGGCGAGCCAGCGGTGCCCTTCGGCCAGACCGACCTGCAGATCGGTGCCCGGCCCGGTGAAATGCAGCGCCGAGAAATTCTGCGCATCGAGCCATGACGAGCGGCGCGTCAGTTCGGCGTTATGCGCCTCCCACCGCGCGACCGCATCCCCGTCATCGACGCGCGAGGCGGCAAAGATCGCCTCCGCCAGCCGGCGCTGGGCGTCATGCTCGGACAGGTCGGGCGAGACGAGCCGCGCCCAGGCGGCATCGGGCCAGGCGACGATGCTCCAGTTGGTGGCGAAGCGGGTGATGCGCTCGCGCGCCGGGGTATAGGCCATCGACATCGCCTTGTTGGCGCGCCCCACCTTGTCGGGATCCTCGTTGGCCAGCAGCATCGGGTCGCCCCCGGCAATGGCCAGCCGCGCGGCCCCCTTGTCGTAGGCCGCGGCCATGCCGTCATAGAGCCAGCCCGCGGCGCTGTCGAAGCTTTCGTCGCGTGCATGGCGGTAGCGCGCCAGCGTCACCTCGTCATCCGACAGGATCGGCGTCACCACGCCCGCGCCCGCCTTGTAGGCATGCGCGGTAATCCGGCGCACCAGCGGCAGGGCGCTGACCGGCGCGGTCAGCACGAGGTCCTGGCCGGGCTGCAGGTTCAGCCCCACCCTGACCGCGACTTCGGCCAGGCGGTCGAGTTTGACGGGATCGATCGGATCTTGCATTGCGTTACCTTTTTTCGTCCGGGCGTTGCCCCGGCATCAGGGGAAGGATAAACCCGCCCTGCCCCCCGTCAATGCGTGTCCCCCTTCACGGCGGAACGGCGTCACGAAAGGACCCCTATGACCCAGCTGATCGCATCGCTTGCCGAGATCTCGGCGCCCTATGATGTCCTCTATTGCGACCTGTGGGGCTGCCTGCACAATGGCAAGGCGCTTTTCCCCGAGGCCGTGGCCGCGCTGCAGGCCTTCCGCGCCAAGGGCGGCACCGTCGTGCTGATGACCAACGCGCCGCGCACCCGGCATTCGGTGAAGAAGCGGCTCGACCAGATGGGTCTGCCCGAGGATGCCTATGACGCCATCGCCGCTTCGGGCGATGCGACGCAGGTGGCGATGCTGCAGGGCGCGGCCGGGCGCAAGCTGTGGCATCTGGGGCCGGGCAAGGATGAAGACCTGTTCGCCATCATCCCCGACTGGCTGCAGGACCAGCCGCCGATCGAGCGCGTCGAGCTGGACGAGGCCGAGGGCATTATCTGCACCGGGCCCTTCGACGAGTTCAACGAAACGCCCGAGGATTATCGCGGCCGTTTCCTGAGCGCCAAGACGCGCGGGTTGAAGATGCTGTGTGCCAATCCCGACCTGATGGTCGATTTCGGCGAAACCCGCATTCCCTGCGCCGGCGCGCTGGCCGAGCTTTACGCCGAGATGGGCGGCGAGGTCCTGCAATTCGGCAAGCCCTTCCCGCCGATCTATGACCTTGCCCGCAGCATCCTCGCCGAGAAGGGCCTCTCCTACGAGCCCGACGCGGTGCTGGCCATCGGCGACGGCGTGCGCACGGATATTCGCGGCGCGCAGGCCGAGGGGATCGACGCGCTGTTCGTCACCGGCGGGCTGGAGGCCACGCGCTTCGGCGCGGATGTCGCGGCTCCCGATGCCGGGCTTCTGGACAGCTGGCTGGCCTCCGAGGATCTGCATCCGCGCTACGCCATCGGCCGGCTGCGCTGAGCGGTCTTGCCTGCGGGGCGCTGCGGGCTACCTGACCTGTGAAAACACGACATTGCGAAAAGCCCGGCCCCCTGCGCGCCGGGCCTTTTTCCGGACAGACAAGGAGAGATCATGACGCTCACGCTGAAAATCATCATCGGGTCCACGCGCCCCACCCGCAAAGGCCCGGCCGTCGCCAAATGGATCGACGGGCTGGCGCGCAAGAACGATGCGTTCAAGGTCGAGCTGGTGGATCTGGCCGAGATCGGGCTGCCGCTGCTTGATGAGCCGCACCACCCGGCGATGAAGAAATACGAGCACGAGCATACCAAGCGCTGGTCCGCCGCGATCGAGGATGCCGACGCGCTGATCTTCGTGACGCCGGAATACGATTTCTTCGCCCCCGCCTCGCTGGTCAACGCGATCCAGTGCCTGAGCCAGGAATGGAAATACAAGGTCGCGGGCGTGGTTTGCTATGGCGGGATCTCGGGCGGGCTGCGCTCGTCCCAGGAATTGCGGATGCTCCTGGTCAATAACGGCGTGATGCCGATCCAGCAGGTCGTTCCGCTGCCGATGTTCGCCGACAGCATCAACGAGGACGGCGTTTTCGTGGCCAATGACAAGATGGTCGAAGGCGCCGAGGGCATGTTGTCGGAACTGGTCAAATGGGGCACCGCCCTCAAGACCCTGCGCTAACGACCCGTCGCTGACGCCTATCCGCCGACCGGAGAACCGCCGGGCGCGGGCTGCCTGCCCAGAAGGTGGCCTGCGATCCCGGTGATCGCGCAGAAGACAAGCATCGGACCCAGCGCCCAGACCCACTCGCCCCCGCCCAGCGAAACCGCGGCCGCAACCATCGGTGCGCCGATGAACTGCCCCATCGACGAGCCCTGCATCAGCATGCCGTTGCCCGCGCTGACATGGCGCAGCGAGGGCGCGAAGCGCGGCACACAGGTGAAAAGCGCCGGCGGGATCAGCCCGCCCGCGAAGGAAAAGACCAGCGCCAGCGCGATCCTCAGCCAGACGGGCGGCCCGGGCAGGAAAATGCCCAGCGTGCACAAAGCCATGATCGCCGTTCCCGTGATGATCATCGGACCCGTCCGGCCTCCGCGTCGGATCACCCACCCCCCGAACAGACAACCCGGCGCGTTGATCAGCACCACCAGCGCGGTCACCAGCGCCGCAAAGGACAGGTCCGACGCGAAGCTTTCGGTCAGGAAGGTGGGCAGCCACGACATCAGCGTCACCCACTGGAACGCATAGGCGCAGAAGACCAGCGCGATCAGCTGGAAGCCCCGCGTGCGCAGGGCATCAAGCGCCAGATGCAGGAACGGCGCGCCTGAGGGCCTCGGCAAATCCAGCCTGCGCATCTGGTGCAGCACCGCCCAGGCCACGAAGGGCGAAACGATGGCCAGGAACCACCACGTCCCGCGCCAGCCAAAGGCCCAGAGCAGAAGCGGCGCGGCCAGCATGGTCATCGCCATGCCGCTGGGATGGTAGATGCTCCAGATCCCCAGAACCATGCCCTGATCGCGCGGGGCCGAAGCCGCGACCATCGCATAAGGCAGGCAGACGGTGACCGAAACGAAGCCCACGCCCTCGATGAAGCGGCTCGCCAGCATGGCCTCGACGCTGTGCGCCGTGGCGCCGATGATCCCGCCCAAGACCAGGCAGGCAAAGCCGAAGCCCACCATGCGCAACCGGCCCGTCCGGTCGGCAAGCCCGCCGAACAGCACCGCCAGCGTCATCCCGACCGCGTTGAACATCGACAGCACGAAGCCGCCCGCCACCAGTCCGAAATCCAGATCGGCGCGAATGAGCGGCAGCGCGGGCGGCAGTTTCCCGACATGCGCCGAGCACATCGCCCCGGCAAAGGTCATCACTCCCACCGCCAGCCATGCGGTCTTCGCGCGCTCGCTCATTGCCCCTCCTCAGGGCCCTTCGCGGCCCTTCCGTCCCTTGCGCCATCGGTAACGCGGTTCGCAGATGGATGCTACATCTGTTCAGGAATATTTCCGGGTCATACCGCGCCATTCGGCAACCGTGTGCGCAATTTAGTTTCGACTTTATGGCAACAAACGACCTAATATTACAAAGCCATGTTGCCAATGTGTCGCCGTAGCGCTATGTTGCACCGCAGCACAAGAGTGAGCCCCATGGGACATCAGACCGGAACCCGCGCCATGCTTGACAGCCGTCCGAACGACAATCTGCCCCGCGGCACGATCTGCATCGAGGATCTGGAAATCGGTCTCTCGCGTTATCTGCGCAAAGAGATCACCGACCGCGACATCGAATTGTTCGCCGAGGTCTCGACCGACCATAACCCGGTGCATCTGGACGAATCCTATGCGCAGGACACGATCTTCGCGGGCCGGATCGCGCATGGCATGCTGACCGCGGGCCTGATCAGCGCGGTGATCGGCGAACAGCTTCCGGGCCATGGCACGATCTATATGGGCCAGTCGCTGAAATTCCTGGCCCCCGTGCGCCCAGGCGACGTGGTGCTGGCCGAGGTCACGGTGCGCGAGATCGAGTATGCCAAGCGCCGCGTCACCCTTGAATGTCGCTGCTCGGTGGGCAATACCACCGTCCTGAAGGGCGAGGCGCTGGTTCTGGCGCCCAGCCGCAAGTTCGACTGAGGCCGCTTTCCCCTGCGGGAGCCGCGGCACGCGCCGCGGGGCAGAATGCAGATAGTCACTTCTTGGACCGGCCTTGACGACACCCAACGGGGTGCTTCGGCGGCGATGGGCAATTTCGACGGCGTGCATCTGGGCCATCAGGCGGTGATCGACGGGGCACGGCGTCCGGGCCTGCCGCTGGGCGTCATCACGTTCGAACCCCATCCGCGCGAGGTCTTCGCGCCCGACGCGCCGCCCTTCCGGCTGATGAACGCCGAATCCCGCCGCAACCGGCTGGAGAAGATCGGCGTCGACATCCTGTACGAATTGCCCTTCTCGCTTGAGCTGGCGGCCCTTCCGCCCGAAGCCTTCGCGCGCGAGGTTCTGGTCGAGGGGCTCGGCATCAAGCATGTCGTCGTCGGCTCGGATTTCCGTTTCGGCAAGGCGCGCGCCGGCACGACCGAGATGCTCGCCGATCTGGGGCAGGAGATGGGGTTTGCCGTCAGCGTACAGTCGCTCATCGGCGGCGAGGACGGCGCGATCAGCTCGACCGCGATCCGCACCGCTCTGGCCGAGGGGCGACCGCGTGACGCAGCCGAGATGCTGGGCCATTACCACCGCATCGACGGCGCCGTCGTGCATGGCGAGAAACGTGGGCGCGCGCTTGGCTATCCTACTGCCAACATGGCGGTCGACCGGCTGCACCTGCCGAAGCTCGGTGTCTACGCGGTGAAGGTCGCCATTCTGGGCGGGCCGCAGCGGGGCTTTTACGACGGGGTCGCCAGCCTTGGCGTTCGGCCCATGTTCGGCGAGAACACCCCCAATTTCGAAGTCCACCTGTTCGACTTCGCGGGCGATCTCTACGATCAGCACCTCTCGGTCGCGCTGGTCGAGTATCTGCGCCCCGAGATGAAATTCGACGGGCTGCCCGCGCTGATCGACCAGATGGACCATGACAGCCAGCGCGCCCGCGCGATTCTGGCGCGCGAGTGACGACCTGCGGTTGACAGGCCCGCGCGAAGCGAGAACACTTGCGGAACATCCGCAGGAGTTCCCGATGCAGGCCGACGCCGTCACCCGACCGCTCACCCCCGAACACAGCGACGCCTTCGAGGCCGTGATGGGCCCGAATGGCGCCTGCTATGGCTGCTGGTGTACCTATTTCCTGCTGCCCCCCAAGGAGCGCGCGGCGATGAGCGCGGGCGACAAGCATGATTTGATGATGGCGCGGATTGCAGCAGGCCCGCCGCCCGGCCTGCTGCTGTGGATCGGCGATGCCCCGGCGGGCTGGATGCAGATCGGCCCGCGCGCCCAAGTGCCGCAGTGGAACAACCCGCGCCGCTCGTCCACGCCCCTGCCTGACGGTCCGGCCGACGATCCAGGGGTCTGGGCGGTCACCTGTTTTTTCCTGCGCGCGCCCTACCGGGGCCGGGGACTGAGCCGGGTTCTGCTGAAGGCCGGGATCGACCATGCCCGCGCGAACGGCGCCAGGCTGCTGGAATCAAGCCCGATGGACCACGCCAAGCAGTCGAAATCCGTGGGCCTGTTCGTCGGATCGACCGCCGTGTTCGAAGCGGCGGGCTTCGAGACCGTGGCCCGCCACAAACCCAATCGCCCGCTGATGCGCCTGGCGCTGTGACCCTCTTCCCTTTCGCCGGCGAAAGGTACAGGGTCGCGCCATGACAAAGGCCCCCCCTTCCGACCCAGCCGCCCCCGCCCTGCGCCCCCGGTTCTGGGAAACCGTCTCGCTGTCCGACATGACCCCGGCCGAATGGGAAGCGCTCTGCGACGGCTGCGGCAAATGCTGCCTGAACAAGCTGGAAGATGCCGATACCGGCGAGGTGTTCTTCACCAATATCGCCTGCCGCCTGTTCGACGATTCCACCTGCCGCTGCGCGAATTACGAGATCCGCAAGACCATCGTGCCCGAATGCGTCGTGCTGACGCCCGACACGCTGGACGAGGTCACCTACTGGATGCCCCGGAGCTGCGCCTATCGCCGGCTGAACGAAGGGCGCGGACTGGCCGAGTGGCACCCGCTGATCTCGGGCGATCCGCAATCGGTGCACCGCGCGGGCATCTCGGTCAAGGATCGCACCGTACCCGAATTCGACGTCCCCGAGGACGATTGGGAAGACCATATCATCGACGAGGAGCTGTAATGTACCTGGCCTCTGACAACACTTCGGGCGTGCCCGAGCAGGTTCTGGCCGCGCTGACGGCCGCGAATGACGGCTTTGCGCTGGGTTATGGCGCCGATGCGCTGATGGACCGGGTGCGCGACAAGATCCGCGCGCTGTTCGAGGCGCCCGAGGCCGCCGTCTATCTGGTTGCCACCGGCACCGCCGCCAATTCGCTGGCGATCGCCAGCTACATCCAGCCATGGCAGACGGTCTATTGCCACCGCCACGCGCATATCGAGGAAGACGAATGCTGCGCGCCCGAATTCTACGCGGGCGGCGCGAAGCTGACGCTGCTGGACGGGCCGGATGCCAAGATCGACGCCGACCAGCTGGAACAGGGTCTCGCCAGCGCGCCCGGGGGCGTGCACCATGTGCAGAAAGGCCTGCTGAGCCTGACCAACATCACCGAGCGCGGTGCGCGCTATTCGGTGGCCGAGGTGACGCGGCTTTGCGCCATCGCCAAGGCGCATGGCCTGCCCGTGCATCTGGACGGCGCGCGCTTTTCCAACGCCATCGTCGCCGAGGGCTGCAGCCCGGCCGAGATGACGTGGAAAGCGGGCGTGGACGTGGTGTCTTTCGGCGGCACCAAGAACGGCCTGATGGGCGTCGAGGCGGTGGTTTTCTTCGATCCCGCCAAGGCTTGGGAATTCGAGCTGCGGCGCAAGCGCGGCGGGCACCTGTTCTCGAAGCATCGCTATCTGAGCGCGCAGATGGACGCCTATCTGACCGACGATCTGTGGCGCGATCTGGCGATCACCGCGAATGCCCGCGCCGCGGCGCTGGAAGCGGGCCTGCGCGAGGCCGGGGCAAGGCTGGTGCATCCGAGGGGCGGCAATATCCTGTTCGCCGAGTTCCCGCTCAAGGCGCATGAAGCCCTGCGCAAGGCGGGTGCGGTTTACTACGACTGGCCCGCCCCGCCGCCCGAAGGCGCCGGCCCCGACCATCCGCATCAATGCCGGCTGGTCGCCTCGTGGTCGACGACCGAGGCGCATGTGGCTGACTTCGTTGAGATCCTGAAAGGCGCGCTGTAACTCAGCGCGCCAGATAGGCGATGGCGAACGCCGCGGCCAGCGCGACGAGCTGCACGGAGATGATGCCGTTGAGCTGCTGGCGGAACGGTTCCTTGCGGATCTTGTGACGCAGGCTCATCTGCGCGATCTTCGCGCCGATCGAACCGCCCAGGAAGGCCAGCGCCAGAAGCCGGTCCTCGGGCACGCGGCGGCGGCCTTCGATGGCCAGCCGCTTGTCGCGCGCGAAAGCCGCGAACGCGGCCACGTTCACGACAACGAGATAGACAAGGGCAAGGATCTGGAACAAGGGGCGCTGAGGTCGGTTACGACAATCGGTTGCGGCGGATGCGGGGTCGGCGTGCGACCCGGTTCCGCCCTCTTAGGACGCGCCGCCGGGTAACGCAATGCCGCCCGCGCGGCAGGCGGGGCGCACAACGTTATCGCAAACACCGCGCAGCCTTTCAGGGTTTGCGCTAACGTCTTGCGAAATAGCAGTTTTCGCCCTTTCTCTGCCACAGTCGAAACTGTATATCCGGCGCAGACAGAACGTCAGGCCCCTCCCCGCGGGCGCGTGCCCCCGCCGTGCCCTTCTTGCCTTCCGCCTCGTTCCGAGCCCAGACGGAGACAGACACATGACCATCACCCTCGGCATCAACGGATTCGGCCGCATTGGCCGCTGCACCCTCGCCGCCATCGCCGAAGCGGCCCGCAACGATGTCGAGGTCGTGGCGATCAACGCGACCGGCCCGATCGAAACCAATGCCCACCTGCTGAAATACGATTCGGTCCATGGCCGCTTCCCCGGCACGATCCGGGTCGAAGGCAACACCATGGATCTGGGCCGCGGTCCGATCCGCGTGATGTCGACCTACAACCCGGACGAGCTGGACTGGGAAGGCGTCGACGTGGTTCTGGAATGCACCGGCAAGTTCAACGACCGCTCGAAAGCCGCCGTGCATCTGGGCCGCGGTGCCAAGCGCGTGCTGGTCTCGGCGCCTGCCAAGAATGCCGACAAGACCATCGTCTACGGCGTCAACCACCGCATGCTGACCAATGAGCATCTGGTCGTGTCGAACGGGTCGTGCACCACCAACTGCCTGGCCCCGCTGGCCAAGGTCCTGAACGACGCCATCGGCATCGAATCGGGCATCATGACCACGATCCACAGCTATACCGGCGACCAGCCGACGCTGGACCGCCGCCACAAGGACCTGTACCGCGCCCGCGCCGCCGCCATGGCGATGATCCCCACCTCGACCGGCGCCGCGAAGGCTCTGGGCGAAGTGCTGCCGGAACTGTCGGGCAAGCTGGACGGCACCTCGATGCGCGTGCCGACGCCGAACGTGTCGGCCGTGGACCTGACCTTCGTCGCCTCGAAGGACGTGACGGTCGAGGACGTGAACGAAGTCGTGCGCGAAGCCGCCGCCGGCGCGATGGGTGCCGTGCTGGCCTATGACGACGAGCCGAAGGTCTCGATCGACTTCAACCACACCTCGCATTCGTCGATCTTCGCGCCCGAACAGACCAAGGTCGTGGGCGGCCGCACCGTGCGCGTGCTGGCTTGGTACGACAACGAATGGGGCTTCTCGTGCCGGATGGCCGATGTGGCCGGCGCGATGGGCCGCCTGATCTGAGCCCTTCCGACATCCGATTGTCGAAACGCCCGGCCCATGGCCGGGCGTTTTGCGTTGCGGCAAGGCCATGAACCGCGGTTGAGGCCGCTGAACCGCGGGCAAGACACCCGCCGTCTCAACCCCGGACCCATGGCGCCCGCGCCGATTCCGTCCTTTCTGAACAGCACAGCGCGACCGCAGGCCCCGCCGATCCGCCGCGCTGACGAAACCCAAGCAAAGGACAACTCCGATGAAATACCTCGCCCTCGCCGCCGCTCTTCTTCTGCCCGCCACCGCCGCGTTGGCCTCGGGCGGCGCCGTTCCCGCCGAGACCGAAGCGCAGATCCGCACCCTGCTGACCGATCAGGGCTATGAAGTCCGCTCGGTCCAGACCGAAGACGGGATGTACGAAGCCTATGCGCTGAAAGACGGCCAGCGCTTCGAGATCTATCTCGATTCCGCGCTCAACATCGTGCGCGGCGCCGATAGCGACGACTGATCGCGCGCTCCTCGCCGGAAATGGGCCGCGCCTTAGACGCGCGGCCCGCCCCGTCCACCGAACCGCCCGTCCATCGAACCGCCCGTCCACCGAACCGAAGGAACACACGACCATGCGCCGCGTCAGGGTCTGGGACCCGCTCATCCGGCTCTTTCACTGGAGCCTCGTCATCGCCTTTGCCGCCAATGCCCTGCTGACCGATCCCGAAAGCGCGATCCATGTCTGGATCGGCTATGTCGCGGTCGGGCTGATCGGCTTCCGCCTGCTCTGGGGGCTGGTCGGCACGCGCTATGCGCGGTTCTCCAGCTTTCCGCCCTCGATCCGAGGGGCGATGCACCAGGTCTCCGACATCGCCACCGGGCGGCGGCAGGCGCATCTGGGCCATACGCCGCTGGGCGCGCTGATGATCTACAACCTGCTGCTGACGATCCTTGCCATCGGCGCCAGCGGCTACATGATGACCACGAACGCCTTCTGGGGCGTCGAATGGGTCGAGGAACTGCACGAGGTGCTGGTGACCTGGGCCGAGGTGTCGATCCTTGTCCATATTGGCGCGGTCTTGTGGGAAAGCCGCCGCACGGGCGTCAATCTGCCGCGCGCGATGATCAGCGGTGACAAGATCGTTCCCGATACGCTAACCACTCAGGAATGACCCAGCCCGCCCCCGACCGCCCCGCCGTCGTCGCCGTGCTTATCGCGGTTCAATCGCTCTGCGCGGCGTATTTCCTTGTCGACGTGCTGCACGATGTGCAGGCCGGCGGGCACGGACCGTTCGAAGCCTTCCTTCTGGCCGAATCCGTCGCCACGCTGGCACTGATCGCGGGGATCGCCTTCGAAATCCGGGTGTTGTTCCGGCTGCTCGAGCGCAAGGCGCATCTGGAACACCAGGTGAGCCTTGCCGCCCGCGCCTTTCACGACGTGGTCGATGCGCGCTTCCTGCAATGGGGTCTGACCGCGGCCGAGCGGGACGTGGCGCATTTCTCCGTCAAGGGCCTGTCGATCAGCGAGATCGCCGCCCTGCGCCAATCCGCCACCGGGACGGTGAAATCGCAACTCAACGCGATCTATCGCAAGGCCGGGGTCGGCAATCGCGGTGAACTTCTGAGCCTGCTGATCGAAGATCTGGTCGCGACCGGCATCGAACCGGGCACCGCCGCACCGGCCTGAGCGCCCCTGCACAATGCTGCACCAGGGGTCCCGGCGCCGTGCGGAAATGGCGGGCCGCCCGGATGAATTTTTCGCAACGCGGGCCCCGTTGACACGCGAAACGTTGACTTTTCGCGCAATATGTGCTGTTAGCGCAAACATACGCCTCGGCCACAGCAACCCCGGGGCAAGGAGCCTCCATGACCACCACGCTTGCCATCAACGGCTTCGGTCGCATCGGACGCCTCGTGCTGCGCGCGCTGATGGACCAGAACCGCAGTGATCTCGAAGTCGTCGCCATCAACGATCTCGGCCCGGTCGAAACCAACGCCCACCTGATGCGCTTCGACAGCGTGCATGGCCGCTACGACCGCGAGGTGACGACGGGCGAGTCCTGGATGAATGTCGGCGGCGGCGAGATCCGCGTCACCGCGCTGCGCAACCCGGCGGAACTGCCGTGGAAGGATGTCGACGTGGTGCTCGAATGCACGGGCGTCTTCACCGATGCGGAAAAGGCGAAGATCCACCTTGAAAACGGCGCCACGCGGGTGCTGGTCTCGGCGCCGTCCAAAGGTGCGGATGCGACGATCGTGTACGGCGTCAATCACGGCACGCTGAAGCCCGCGCACCGGGTCATCTCGAACGCGTCCTGCACCACCAACTGCCTTGCGCCGGTGGCGAAGGTTCTCAATGACAGCGTGGGCATCGTCAAAGGTTTCATGACGACGATCCATTCCTATACCGGCGACCAGCCGACGCTGGACACGATGCACAAGGACATGTACCGCGCCCGCGCCGCCGCGCTCAGCATGATCCCCACCTCGACCGGCGCCGCGCGTGCCGTGGGGCTGGTTCTGCCGGAACTCGACGGCAAGCTCGACGGCGTGGCGATCCGGGTGCCCACGCCGAATGTCTCGGCGGTCGACCTGACCTTCGAGGCGGCGCGCGACACCACGGTGGACGAGATCAACGCGGCCCTTTCCGCCGCTGCGGCCGAAGGCCCGCTCAAGGGCATTCTGGGCGTGACCGGCGACAAGAACGTGTCGATCGACTTCAACCATGACCGGCGCTCGTCGATCGCGGCGCTGGACCAGACCAAGGTGCTGGGCGGCACGATGGTCCGCGTGCTGGCGTGGTATGACAACGAATGGGGCTTTTCCAACCGGATGCTCGACACGGCTGCCGAGGTCGCAAAGCTGGGCTGAGTGCCAATTGTTTCAAACTCTGTCGTAAAGTTGCATTCCCGGCGCGCCTGCCCCCCTGTGCGCCGGGAGTTTTTGTTTTTATTCTAGACAGATGGATATCGTCACTATCGTCGCGGTCACCGCCGCCCTGTTCGTCGTCATCGGCTTGTCAGAGCCGCTGGCCTCGCGCACGCGGCTGCCGGCGACGGTGATCCTGGCCCTGCTGGGCATCCTGATCGGCGCGGCCTCGACCTCGCTTCTGGTATTCCGCGATTCCGAGATGCTGACCAGCGCGGCCGAGCTGATCCACAACCTGCCGATCCGGTCGAATTTCTTCCTTTACGTCTTCCTGCCCACGCTGATCTTCCAGGTTTCGCTGACCATCGACCTGCGGCGGATGCTGGACGACTGGGTGCCGATCCTGATGATGGCGGTGGTGGCCGTCGTGCTCAGCACCATGGCCGTGGGCTGGGCGCTGTATCCGGTGGCGGGGCTGCCGCTCATGGCCTGCCTGATGATCGGCGCCATCGTCTCCACAACCGACCCCTCGGCCGTGGTCAGCATCTTCCGCGCGACACCCGCGCCCTTGCGGCTGGCGCGCATCGTCGAGGGCGAGAGCCTGCTGAACGACGCCGCCGCTATCGCGCTGTTCTCGCTGTTCTTCGCCTTCGTGGCCTTCGGGATTCCCAATCCGCAACTGTCCGACGTCGTGGTCCAGTTCCCGTGGCTGGTGCTGGGCGGCAGCGTGACGGGCTGGCTGGCCGGGCGGCTGGCTCTGGCGGCGATGGCGCGGTTCGACAATCACCCGATGGGGCAGGTCTCGCTCAGCGTGGCCCTGCCCTATCTGACCTATGTCGTGGCCGAGGTGTTCCTTGGCACGTCGGGCGTGATCGCGGTGGTCGCGGCGGGGCTGTCGCTGAATTTCAACGCGCCCGGCACGCTGTCGCCCGCCAATCAGGCCAAGCTGCAGGATACCTGGGACCTGCTGGGCTACTGGGCCGGGGGGCTGATCTTCGTTCTGGCGGCGATCCTGATCCCGCGTCTGGTCTCGGACGCGCAGCCCTGGGACATCGTGCTGGTGGTGATCACGGTGCTGGCCTCGCTGGCGGCGCGGGCGCTTGTACTGTTCGCGCTCCTGCCGCTGCTCACGCGGATGCAGCTGTCGCCCAAGGTCGAGACGCATCAGCGTACCGCGATCCTGTGGGGCGGCCTGCGCGGGGCGGTGACGCTGGCGCTGGCGCTGGCGGTGACCGAAAGCTTCCGCATTCCCGCCGACATCAAGCGCACCGTCGGCATCGTCGCCACGGGCTTCACGCTGTACACGCTGATCGTGCAGGGCACGACGCTGCGCTGGGTCATCCACCGGCTGGGGCTGGACAAGCTGTCGACGCTGGATCTGGCGCTGTCGGCGCAGGTCGTCGCCGTGGCGCTGCAGAGCGTGCGCGAAAACGTGGCCGATACCGCGCGCGATTTCGGGCTGGCCCGCGAGACCGTGCGCGACGAGGCCAAGCGCTTCGCCGAGCGCGTCGATCTGGCCGTCAGCCATGCCGACGAGGGTGCAGGCATCCCCGACCGCGACCGCATCACGCTGGGCCTCGTGGCGCTGGCGGGGCGCGAACGCGACCTGATCCTCGAAGCGTTCCGCGATGGTGTCCTGCCTGCTCGGCTGGCCACCCGGATGGTCTCCGATGCCGACCGCCTGATCGAGCGCACGCGCACCGGCGGGCGTCTGGCCTATCTCAGCACCGCGCGGCGGGTGCACAAATCCGGGCGCGAGCACCGGGTGGCAAGCTTCCTGCACAACCGGCTGCGGATCTCGGCGCCGCTGGCGCGGCAGACCGCCGACCGGTTCGAATATCTGGTGGCCGAAGCGCCGATCCTGCGCGAGCTTCACGATTTCATCGACACCCGCATTCGCCGCATCCACGGCAAGCGCGTAGCCGAGTTGCTGCACGACCTGCTGGAGCGCCGCATGGACGAGGCCGACCGCGCGCTCGACGGTCTGCGGCTGCAATTCCCCGGCTATGCCGAAGAGCTGGAACGCCGCCTGATCCGGCAGATGGTGCTGTCGCAGGAAGAGCGGGAATATGCCGCGCTGGTCGATGACGGCCTGATCGGGCCCGAGCTGCGCCACGCGCTGGATGCCGGGATCGCCCGCCGGCGCAAGCAACTGGCCAAGCGCCCGCCTCTGGATCTGGCGATTCAGCGCAAGGCGCTGGTGGCGGCCTTTCCGCTTTTCGCCGACATGCCCGCCGACCGTCGCAAGATGCTGATGCGGCAGATGCGGACGGTCTATGCGGCGCCCGGCACCGTCCTGCTGCGCCGCGACGAGGCGCCGCGCCGGGTGTGGTTCATCGCCTCGGGCGCGGTCGAGCAGGTGCGCGCGGGACAGGTGCTCAGGCTGGGCCCGGGCGAGATGTTCGGCCACCTCGCCATGCTCAAGCGCAATCTGCGGCGGGGCCAGACGACGGCCATCGCCCATTCCACCCTGCTGACGCTGGACGAGGCGCATTTCGTCAAATTGCTGAACTCCGACCAGACCTTGCGGGACGCGGTGATCAACTCGGCCCGCACGCGCGGCGTGCCGCTCGACGAGGTGGCGGTCGTGGCGGGGGTCAGCACGCCCGCCGATCCCGGTACCGCGCCAAAGAAGAAGGGCACCGCCGAGATCAAGGCCGCGCCCCGTGAACCTGAGGTCCGAAGCGACGCCTGAGCGCGCTCAGCGTTCCAGCTTGGGGCCGAACTTGCCGCGCAGCGCGGTGTTCACCGGAGCCGGCACGAACTTGGTGACGTCGCCGCCCAGCCGGGCGATTTCCTTGACCAGTTTCGACGCGATCGCCTGACGCCGGGCATCGGCCATCAGGAACACCGTCTCGATCCGGTCGTCGAGCGCGCGGTTCATGCCGACCATCTGGAACTCGTATTCGAAATCCGCAACCGCACGCAGGCCGCGGATGATGACCCCGGCGCCCACGTCGCGCGCGCAGTCGATCAGCAGGTTTTCGAACGGATGCACGATGATTTCGGTGCCGGTGCGCTCGGTCAGGGCGGCGGTTTCGCCCTCGACCATCGCCACGCGCTCGTCGAGCGAAAAAAGCGGTCCCTTGTCGCGGTTGATCGCGACGCCGATCACCAGCCTGTCGACCAGCGCGCAAGCCCGGGTGATGATGTCCATATGCCCAAGCGTGAGCGGATCGAAAGTGCCAGGATAAAGGCCGATGCGCATCGCGTCCCCCTTCCGGATGTCATGTCCGCGTCACGCAACAATATTGCGCCGGATTATGCAAGCGCAGAAATTCAGATCGCGGCGGCGCGCGAGGGACGGCGGGGGACCGGGACGGGGCTCAGTTCCCCATGATCATCCCGGTCAGGGCGTCTTTCTCCATCTGCAGCTCGCTCAGCCGGGCGGCGACGACGTCCCCGATCGAGATGAAGCCGACCATCACGTTGTCCTCCATCACCGGCATGTGGCGAAAGCGCCGCGTGGTCATGGTTTCCAGAACCGTGTCGGTATTGTCGCCCGGTGCGCAGCCATAGATCGCGCGGGTCATCACCTTTTCCACCGGCTGGTTCAGCGCCTCGGGGCCCGCGCGCCCCAGCTCGCGCACGATGTCGCGCTCGGACACGATGCCCTTGACCTTCTTGCCATCCGTCGACACCACGACCGCGCCGATCCGCCGGGTCGACAACAGGTCGACGACCTCGCGCAGCGTGGCCTTCGGGCCGATGGTGACGATTCCGGCGGCCTTGTTTTTCAGGATCTGGCTAACAAGCATGGGCACCTCCCGCTTCCATGTATGTCCTTGAAATCGGACACCGCGCCCGCGACCCTGTCAAGATTTCATTTGGCGATAATCCGTCCGCGACGAAGCGCCGCCCGGCGCGTTTCCGCCACCCTTCACGCCGTCGCCTGCTGGTGGACCTGCGCTTCGAGCCGCGCGATCTCGGCGCGCATCCCGGCGACCAGCGCCTGCGAGAACCGCTCGATCCGGGGAACCTTGCGGTCATCGGCATGGCGCACGAGATGAAAGGCGCGGGTCAGCCGGAAAGTCCGGGTCAGCACGCGGGTAATGCCCTGCGTCGCGGGCAGCGCGAAATCGTGCACGACGCCCACCCCCGCGCCCTGCCGGATCAGGTTAAGCTGCACCGAGACCGAGTTCGAGGTGACGGGCGCCTGCTCGACCCCCAGATCGGCAAGGTAATCGAGTTCCCGGTCGAAGATCATGTCGGGGATATAGCCGATCACCCGATGCGTGCGCAGATCGTCCAGCGTGTCCAGCGGCGGGGCATCGGCCAGATAGGCGGTGCTGGCGGCCAGCGACAGGTGGTAATCGGCGATCCGCGTGGCGATGACACGGCCCTGTTCGGGGCGCGAGACGGCGATGACCATATCCGCCTCGCGCCGGGTCAGACTGAAGACCCGCGGCAGAGCCACGATCTGCACCTCCAGCGCCGGGTTCTCGGCCACGATTCCGGCCACGACCTGCGGCAGCAGGTAATTCGCGCAGCCATCCGGGGCGCCGATGCGGATCTGGCCGCTGATCCCTTCGCCCGGACCGGACAACGCCTCGCGCGCGCGCTCCATCTCGGCCTCGATGGCCTCGGCATGATGCACAAGCCGCGCGCCCTCGTCCGTCAGCCCGTAGCCCTGCGGCGATCGGCTGAAGAGCCGCGCCCCCAGCGCCGCCTCCAGCCGCGTCACGCGCCGGCCGACGGTTGCCGCGTCCATTTTCAGAACGCGCCCCGCCCGCGACAGGCTGTCCCCGCGCGCCACGGCGAGAAACACTTTCAGATCGTCCCAGTCGGCCACGTCACCCCTGCAATTTTGCAAAATCACTTTTGGGAAACTGCCTCTGTTCAGGGCATTTCTGCAAGGCTATTCTGCGCCGAGAGTTTCAGGAGGAGCGTTCCATGAAGGATATCGGACACTGGATCGACGGCAAGATGGTCGCCGGCACCTCGGGCCGCAGCGCCGACGTGATGAATCCCGCTACCGGCGAGGTTCAGGGCAAGGTCGCGCTGGCCACGGTCGACGAGCTCAATGACGCCGTTGCGCGCGCCGCCGAGGCGCAGGTCGCCTGGGGCGCCACCAATCCGCAGCGCCGCGCGCGGGTGATGATGAAGTTCGCCGACCTGATCAACCGCGACATGGACAAGCTCGCCGAGCTGGTCTCGGTCGAACACGGCAAGACCCTGCCCGACGGACGCGGCGACGTGCAGCGCGGGCTTGAGGTGATCGAGGTCTGCATGGGCGCGCCGCATATGCTCAAGGGCGAGTACATGAACGATGGCGGCCCCGGCATCGACCTGTATTCGATGCGCCAGCCGCTGGGCGTCGTGGCCGGCATCACGCCCTTCAACTTCCCTGCCATGATCCCGCTGTGGAAAATGGGCCCGGCGCTGGCCGCGGGGAACGCGATGATCCTCAAGCCGTCCGAGCGCTGCCCGTCCACCTCGCTGGCGCTGGCCGAACTGCTGAAGGAAGCGGGCCTGCCCGACGGCGTGCTGCAGGTCGTCAACGGCGACAAGGAAGTGGTCGACGCGATCCTCGACAACGACACGATTCAGGCCGTGGGCTTCGTCGGCTCCACGCCCATCGCGCAATACATCTATGGCCGTGCCGCCAATAACGGCAAGCGCGCGCAGTGCTTCGGCGGTGCCAAGAACCACATGCTGATCATGCCCGACGCGGATCTCGACAAGGCCGCCGATGCGCTGGTGGGCGCGGGCTACGGCGCGGCGGGCGAGCGCTGCATGGCGATCTCGGTCGCGGTGCCGGTGGGCGAGAAGACCGCCGACGCGCTGATGGAAAAGCTGATTCCGCGCGTCGAGAAGCTGAAAGTCGGCCCCTACACGGCGGGCGAGGACGTGGATTACGGCCCCGTCATCACCGGCCAGGCGCTGGAGCGGATCAAGGGTCTGATCGGCTCGGGCGTGGAACAGGGCGCGGATCTGAAGATCGACGGCCGCGATTTCAGCCTGCAGGGCTATGAGAACGGCTATTTCATCGGCCCGTCGCTGTTCGACCGCGTCGAGCCCGAGATGGACATCTACAAGGAAGAGATCTTCGGCCCGGTCCTGTCGGTGGTGCGCCGCAACAGCTATGACGAGGCGCTGAAGCTGGTGATGGACAACCAGTATGGCAACGGCACCTCGATCTTCACCGCCGACGGCGACACCGCGCGCGACTTCGCGGCGAAGGTGAATGTCGGCATGGTCGGCATCAACTTCCCGATCCCCGTGCCGCTGAGCTATTTCACCTTCGGCGGCTGGAAGAAATCGGCCTTCGGCGATCTCAACCAATACGGCCCCGACGCCTTCCGCTTCTATACCAAGACGAAGACCGTCACGGCGCGCTGGTTCTCGGGGATCAAGGAAGGCGGCGAGTTTGCCTTCAAGGCGATGGACTGACCCGCTGCCACAGAGCCCGACACGCGGCCGCCCTTCTGGGCGGCCGTTTGCTTTTGCCTCACTTGGTCTTTGACCGGCGGGCGCGGCGGGCGCATCATCCGCCGGCGCCCCGGTCGTTCCCTGTTCCGCCGGGAACAGCCCGCACCGCCCGAACATGGCACACAGGACGTCCAAACCGCGAAACCGGAGAAACCGATGACCGACCTGACCCGCCGCAAAGCCCTGATCCTGACCGCCGGCGCCCCGATCGCGCTTGGCCTTGCAACGCGCGCCAAAGCCGCCACCGCCGAGGTCACGATCCAGGGCATGGCCTTTGCCCCCGCGACGATCACCATCGCCGCCGGCGACAGCGTGCGCTGGACCAACAGCGACGCGGCGCCCCATACCGCGACCTTCCGCGCGACGGGCGCCGATACCGGGCGCCTCAACCGCGGCGACAGCGGCGCGCTGACCTTCGACACGCCGGGCAGCTATGAATATGCCTGCGCGATCCATCCCTCGATGCGGGGGCAGGTCATCGTGACCGGCTGACGCCGGAGGCCAAAAGCACTGGCAGGCAAGAACTTTGTGGTAACCAAGCGGATTCCCGCCTAACCTGACCGTCTGAACAGAGTTTTCGAGGGTTCCTTGCCTGCGAGTTTCCGGATCTTGCCCGCGCGTGGACTGGTCTATGTCCGCTATTGGGGTTTCGTCACCATCGACGACAGCGTCCGGCTGATCCGCGAATACCTGCCCCATCCCGACCGTTCGCCGGGACAGAAACAACTGATCGACCTGTCGGATGTCAGCGGGTTCGAATCCGATATCGTCCGGCTGATGGAAATACAGGCTCAGAAAGCCGATATCTTCCGCCCCACCGACGGGACGCAGACCCTGCTGGTCTATTACGCGCCGCATGACGAAGGCTTCGAGATGGCCAAGCTCATCATGCGCTCGTGGCAGGGCGTGGCCTCGGTGATCTCGACCATCCAGCGGCGCGAAACCGATGCGCTCGACATTCTGGGCCTGCCGGAACGGGACGTCGAAGCTTTGGTGTCAGACGATCAGTAATCCGCCCTCGGCGTGAACGCTCGCGCCGCAGCGTCGCACTTGCACGCGGTTGCAAAACTCCTGAAACAATCGGAATTTAACGAGTGTTCAATTCCATGAGCCAAGGGAGGGACGCGCATGGATTTCGCGCTGAGCGACGAGCAGATCGCCATTTTCGACATGGCCCATGCCTTCGGGCAGGAGCATATCGCGCCCCATGCGCGGGAATGGGAAGCCAAGGGCACGATCCCGCGCGATCTGTGGCCGAAGCTGGCCGAGCTGGGCCTTGGCGGGCTGTATGTCAGCGAAGAGAACGGCGGCACCGGGCTGTCGCGGCTGGACGCGGTGCTGGTCTTCGAAGCGCTCAGCATGGCTTGCCCCTCGGTCGCGTCCTTCCTGTCCATCCACAACATGTGCGCGGCGATGCTGGACAAATTCGGCTCGGACGACGTGAAGGCCCGCATCCTTGCCCCCGCCGTGACGATGGAGAAAGTCCTGTCCTACTGCCTGACCGAACCCGGCGCGGGCTCGGACGCGGCGGCGCTGAAGACGCGCGCGGCGAAGGGCAATGACGGCTACCGGCTGAACGGGACCAAGGCCTTCATCTCGGGCGGCGGCTATTCGGACGCCTATGTCGTCATGTGCCGCACGGGCGATGACGGGCCCAAGGGCATTTCCACCGTGGTGGTCGAGCACGGGACAGAGGGCCTGTCCTATGGCGGGCTCGAGGACAAGATGGGCTGGCGGTCGCAACCCACGCGGCAGGTGCAGTTCGACGATTGCCGCGTGCCGCTGGAGAACCTTGTGGGGACCGAAGGCGACGGGTTCAAATACGCGATGATCGGGCTCGATGGCGGGCGGCTCAATATCTCGGCCTGTTCGCTGGGCGGTGCGCAGGCCGCGCTGACCCAGACGCTGGCCTATATGGGCGAGCGCAAGGCTTTCGGCAAAAGCATCGACCAGTTCCAGGCGCTGCAGTTCCGGCTGGCCGATATGGAGATCGAGCTGCAGGCGGCCCGCATATTCCTGCGGCAGGCCGCGTGGAAGCTCGACCAGAAGGCGCCCGACGCGACCAAGTTCTGCGCCATGGCCAAGAAATTCGTCACCGAAGCCGGTTCGCGCATCGCCGACCAGTGCCTTCAGCTTCACGGAGGCTATGGTTATCTTGCCGATTACGGGATCGAGAAGATCGTGCGCGACCTGCGCGTGCATCAGATCCTTGAGGGCACGAACGAAATCATGCGTCTGATCACCGTTCGGGCGCTGCTGGCTGAGAGAGGCTGATGGAACCCGAAATCCTCATCCGCAAGGAGGGCCGCGCCGGCCGCCTGACCCTGAACCGCCCCAAGGCGCTGAACGCGCTGACGCATGACATCTGCCTGAAAACGACCGAGGCGCTGGAAGCGTGGCGCAACGATCCCGACGTGGCGCTGGTGATCCTGGACGGCGCGGGCGACCGCGCCTTCTGCGCGGGTGGCGACGTGGCGCAGGTCACGGCGGCGGGCAAGGCAGGCGATTACGCGATGGGCCGGGATTTCTGGCGCGACGAGTACCGCATGAACCTGCTGCTGTCGCATTATCCCAAGCCGGTCGTCAGCTTCATGCAGGGCTTCGTCATGGGCGGCGGCGTGGGTTACGGCTGCCATATTCCCTTCCGTGTGGTGGGCGAATCGACACAGATGGCGATGCCCGAATGCGGCATCGGCATGATCCCGGATGTGGGCGGCACATGGCTTCTGGGCCGCGCCCCGGGGCAGCTGGGCCTGTATCTGGCGCTGACGGCGGCACGGATGGGGCCGGGCGACGCGATCCATGCGCGCTTTGCCAACCGTTTCATCCCCGAGGCCGAGTGGGACGCGGTGAAGGCGCGGCTGTGCGAGACGGGTGACGTGATCGAATTGCCCGCCCATGGCACGCCCGAAAGCGCAATGGCCGCCCAGCAGCACCATATCGACGCGCTTTTCGCGGGCGAGACGATGGCCGATTTCGTCGCCGCGCTCGAAGCCGACAGCTCGGATCTGGCCGCGCGCACGCTCAAGGCGATCCGCCATAACTCGCCCCTGTCGATGGCCTCCACGCTGGCGATGCTGCGCCCTGCCCCGGCAAGCCTGGCCGAGGCGCTGAAGCAGGAATACCGCTGGACGTGGCGCTCGATGGAGCGGTCGGATTTCATCGAGGGCGTGCGCGCGCTCCTGATCGACAAGGACCGCAATCCCCGCTGGCGCCACGACGCCCCCGACGCCGTGCCCGAGGCCGATGTCGCGGCGATGCTGGAAAGCCTTGGCGAGAACGAGCTGACATTTCCCTGACGCAGCCAGCGTCCGCGGATCAAGAGGAGGACCCGCAATGAACATCGCCTTTATCGGCCTTGGCAATATGGGCGCGCCGATGGCGCAGAACCTGATCAAGGCCGGCCATAGCGTGACCGGCTTCGACACCGCCGCCGCGCCCGAGGGCATCCCCATGGCCGCCTCGGCGCCCGAGGCCGTCCAGGAGGCCGATGTGGTCATCACCATGCTGCCCAACGGCGCGATCCTGCGCTCGGTCGCCAACCTGGTGATCCCGGCCATGAAACCGGGCGCCGTGCTGTGCGATTGCTCGACCGTCGACGTGGACAGCGCGAAAGCGGTGGCCGAACAGGCGGAAGCGGCGGGGCTGGGGGCGCTCGACGCACCGGTCTCGGGCGGGGTCGGCGGGGCCTCGGCGGGCACGCTGACCTTCATGGTGGGCGGTGGCGACGCGGCTTTTGCCACCGTGCAGCCGCTGTTCGAGATCATGGGCCAGAAAGCCGTCCATTGCGGCGCGGCCGGGGCGGGCCAGTCGGCCAAGATCTGCAACAACATGATCCTCGGCGTGACGATGATCGCCACCTGCGAGGCTTTCGCACTGGCCGACAAGCTGGGGCTCGACCGGCAGAAGATGTACGATGTCGTCAGCACCTCGTCTGGCTACAGCTGGACGATGAACGCCTATACGCCCGCGCCGGGCGTCGGCGCGACCAGCCCCGCCGATAACGGCTACAAGCCCGGTTTCGCCGCCGAGCTGATGCTCAAGGACCTGCGCCTGTCGCAACAGGCAGCCGAAAGCGCCGATGCCGACACGCCGATGGGCCAGCTTGCCGCCGCGCTCTACGAGCATTTCGTCGAGCAGGAGAACGGCAAGGGCATGGATTTCTCGGCCATGCTGCCGCGCTTCGAGAAACGCGGGCGCGGCTGATGGGCGCGGGCTGGGCGGCGGCGGCCTTTGCGGGGCTCGATGCCCCCGATATCGCCCGTCTCGACGCCCTGCCCGTTCACGCGCTACCGGCGGGAACAAGGCTCTTTGGTCCCGGCGAGCAGGCGCAGGGTTTCGCCGTGATCCTGTCGGGCCGGGTCGAGGTCTCGCTCACCGGGGCCTCGGGGCGCGAGATCCTGCTCTACGCCATCGAACCCGGCCAGAGCTGCATCCAGTCCACGCTGGGCCTGATGGGCGACGAGCCCTATACCGGCGAGGCGATCACCGTCCGCGACACCCGCCTCGCGCTGATCCCCGCGCCGCTCTTCCGCGCGCTGATGGATCGCTCGGGACCGTTCCGCGCGCAGGTCTTCCACGCCTTCGCCACCCGAATGAGCGAGATGACCCAACTCCTCGAACGCGTGGCCTTCACCCGGGTCGAGGCCCGGCTGGCGCAGGCGCTGCTGGATCTGGGGCCCGAGGGCCTGGTCACGGCCACCCATGCGGAGCTCGCCGCGCGGATCGGATCCGCGCGCGAGGTGGTGTCGCGCCGGCTCGAAGCGCTGGCAAGGCGCGGACTGGTCGGCACCGAACGCGGACGCATCCTGTTGCGCGACCTGCCGGGGCTGCGACAGCTTGCCTCGGTCGGGTGACGATCCGATGTGACCATGTCACAGACGGCAAGGACAAAGGGGATGTAGCGTCAGAGCAGATTATCCCGCTGGCCCCAAAGGAGCACCCCATGTTCGCGCGCAATGAAGGCGGTCTCGACCGCGCCCTCCGGATCGTTGCAGGTCTCGCCCTGATCGCCTGCTTCTTCCTCTTTCCTGACGCGGCCTATCGCTGGGCCTTCCTTCTGGGCATCGTGCCGCTGGTGACAGGGCTCGCCGGCACCTGCCCGCTCTACTCGATCCTCGGCATCAGCACCTGCCCGGTCAAGCGCTCGTAACGGGCCGGGACCGGAGGGGCCCGAAGGGCCCCGACACGCCGCGCGAAGGCTCCCCTTGCGGGGGCCTGAGCGCGGCGTTTGCCTTGCCCTTGCTCTCGCTCCGCCGGGCCACGACGGGGCTTATTGCGCCGCGTCGACCAGCCGCTCGGCCGCCTGATGCGCCCACATCTGCGCATAGCGCTGGCCCTGTACCAGAAGCTCGGCATGGCTGCCCGCCTCGACCACCTTGCCCGCTTCCAGCACCACGATCCGGTCGGCATCGACCACGGTCGACAGCCGGTGCGCGATGGTGATGACCGTGCGGCCCTGCCCGGCCGCCGCCAGCGCCTCGTGGATCGAGCGTTCCGTCTGCGTATCCAGCGCCGAGGTCGCCTCGTCCAGAAGCAGGATCGCGGGATCCTTCAGAAGCGTGCGCGCGATGCCCACGCGCTGCTTCTCGCCACCCGACAGTTTCAGCCCCCGCTCGCCCACCTGCGTGTCATAGCCCTCGGGCAGCCCGATGATGAAATCGTGGATCCGCGCCGCCTTCGCCGCGGCCTCGACCTCGGCGCGGGTGGCGTCGTCCTTGCCGTACGCGATGTTGTAATAGATCGTGTCGTTGAACAGCACCGTGTCCTGCGGCACGACGCCGATGGCCCGGTGCAGGCTGTCCAGCGTCACGTCGCGGATGTCCTGCCCGTCGATCTCGATCGCGCCGCCGGTCACGTCGTAGAACCGGAACAGCAGCCGCCCGATCGTGGATTTCCCGCTGCCCGAATGCCCGACCAGCGCCAGTGTCTGACCGGCGGGCACGTCCAGCGTGATCCCTTTGAGGATGGGCCGCGCCGGATCATAGGCGAAACGCACATCCTTCAGCGCGACGCGACCGCCCCGCAGGGCCAGCGCGTGGGCGCCCGGCTTCTCGTGCACATCGGGCGGCTGTTCGAGCAGGCCGAACATCTCGCCCATATCGACCAGCGCCTGCCGGATCTCGCGATAGACCGTGCCCAGGAAACCCAGGGGCATCGTGATCTGGATCATGTAGGCATTGACCATGACGAAATCTCCGACCGTCAGCGTCCCCGCCTGCACGCCGCGCGCCGCCATCACCATCACCGCGACCAGCCCCGAGGTGATCAGCGCGGTCTGGCCGAAATTCAGGATCGCCAGCGAATACGACGTCTTCAGCGCCGCCTGTTCATAGCCCGCCATGGCGGTGTCATAGCGCCGGCTCTCGCGCGCTTCGGCGTTGAAATACTTGACGGTTTCGAAATTCAGCAGGCTGTCGATCGCCTTCTGGTTGGCGTCGGTATCCTGCTTGTTCATCTCGCGCCGGATCTTCACCCGCCATTCGGTGACGATGAAGGTGAAGGCCACGTAAAGCGTGATCACCCCCAGGATCACCACCATGTACCAGATGTCGAACAGGATCGTCATGACCACGCCGATCATCAACAATTCCAGCACCAGCGGCCCGATGGAAAACAACAGGAAGCGCAGCAGGAACTCGACGCCCTTCACGCCGCGCTCGATGATCCGGCTCAGCCCGCCCGTCTTGCGCGTCAGGTGATAGCGCAGGCTCAGCTGGTGGACATGCGTGAAGGTCTCCAGCGCCAGCCGGCGCAGCGCGCGTTGCGCCACCGCCGCGAACAGCGCGTCGCGCAATTGCTGGAAGCCGTTGTTCATCAGCCGGGCAAGGCCATAGGCCACCGTCAGCCCGACCGCCCCGATCCCCACCAGCCAGCCCGCATCCAGCTCGCTCGGCGCCAGCGCATCGACCGCGCTCTTGTACAGGATGGGCGTGCCCACCGCGATCAGCTTCGAGGCCAGAAGCGCCAGCATCGCCAGCACCACGCGCGCGCGCAACGTAGTCTGTCCCTCGGGCCACAGATAGGGCGCGACCTTGGCGATCGTCGCCCAGCCCGAGGCGCGGGGTTCGCTGGGATCGGAGGGCAGCGCGTTCGAACTGGGGCGGTATCTCATTCAGGCTCCGGGCTGGCGGCAGCGGCGGAAGGGCGCGAAAACGCATCCGTCGACAGGGCTCGCGGAGGACACAGATAGCCATCCCGCGCCGCCGGGGCCAGTCCGAAGGCCGCATGGGCTGCGAAATGACGCGGTGCGGCGAACCGGATCAGCGGTCCGGCAGCGTGAAGATCTGCCCCGGATAGATCAGGTCGGGATCGCGGATCTGGCTGCGATTGGCGCGGTAGATGATCACGTATTGCTCGCCCTGCCCGTAGCGCTCGCGCGAGATATGCCAAAGCGTGTGTCCGGGCTGGACGGTGATCAGCGACACGCTGGGTGTCGGGGGCGCCGGCATTGGTGACGGCACGGGCGAGCTTGCAGTGTCGGAAGCGTCGCCCTCGACGGACGCCGGGCGCGTGCCGTTTGCGGGCGCTTCCCCGTCGGCCGCGCGGCCAGCATCGGCGGACGAAACCGCGCGTGCCTCGGCGGTTTCGGTCCGGGTTTGCGTCGGGTCCGCGGATGGCGGCGGGACGGCGGAGGCACTGGCTTGCGCATCCGTCGCAACCGGCGCCGAGACCCGGCTGTCGCCTTGCGACGCCGGGCGGCTCTCGCCGTCGGCTTGGCCATTGCCCTGCGTCCCGGTTCCGGCCGCGTCAACCGAAGCGATCTGCGCCGGCTCTTCCGCATCGGGGGCCGGACGCTCGCCGGACGTCGTTGCAGGCTCGGTCGTGCTGGCGGGCGCGTCGCCCCCCTCGGCCTGCGCGATGTCCGGGACCGGCGATGCGCTTGGGACGTCGCCGCCCGGCGCCTGCGCCTCGGCCTGTGCCAGCGCCGCGTTCTGCGCGTCGATCTGAGCCTGTGCTTCGGCCACGCGGGCCGGATCCTCGCGCTGGAACGGGGTCTCGAAGCGCGAGGTCACGCCGCCCCCGTCGCTCAGTTGATCGACGCGCAGCGTGTAGACGCCCGGCGCGATGGCGGGCAGATCAAGCCGCCAGTCCCCGGCCTCGGCGGTCGCCGTCGCGATGGCGCGGTTATCCAGGTAGATCCGCAGATCCGCCCGCGGATCGACGCCCGCCGCGCGACCCGAGATCTGCACGTCCCCGCTGTCGGAATAGCTGATCGTGTCGATGACGACGTTATCCATGACATTCGGACCGGGATCGAGCACCTCGACCTGCCCGTCGCCCCGCAGAAGGAACGCGGTCGGCAGTTCGGCCGTGTCACCCGGCGCAGCGGCCTGAGCCTGCGCCAGGGCAGTTTCGGCCTGCTCCACGACTGAGGTATCGGGCGCGCTACCGGCGGGCGACGTATCGGGCGTCTCGGTCTGCGCGTCGGACGACGGGGCTTCAGCGACAATCTCGGCGTCACGCGGCGCTTCCGGTGCCGAATCCTCGCGCGGGGACGCGATTTCGGGCGTCTCGGCGGCACCCGCTTGCTCGGGTGCCGCGCCATCCGGGGCCGTTTCGGGGGTCTCGGCAGGACGTGGGGCCGTTTCTTCGGATGAAGGCTCCTCGGCGCCGAGATCCAAGGCCAGCGCCTCGTCGCCTGCAGCGTCTTCCGTTGTCGCCGCCTCGCGGCCAGTGTCTGCCGCCGTATCGCCGGCAGGCGCCATCTCGGAGACAGGCGCGTCCGAGAGCCCCTCTACCGCCGCCTGCCCGGCCCCCTGATCGTCGGACTGACCTGCGTCCCCGGGAGTGTCCCCCGTCTCGGCCACTGCCTGGCGCGCTGTCTCGGCACCGCTTGCGTCCCCCTCCGGCGCCAGCGCGGCCAGTTGCTCGGGTGCCTGAGGACGCGGGGTCAGGATGACGGTATCGACCGCCTGCGTGACGTTGCCCGCGCCGTCCTCCATTTCAAGCGTCATCATCTGCGCGGCATCGCTGCTGCCCAGCGAGAAGATCGCCACGAATTGCCCGGCGCTGTCGGCCATTGCCTGCGCGACCACCGCGCCATCGACGCGCAGGTTGATCGCGGCCCCCGGGCTGGCCGAGCCCGCCACCAGTGCCGCCCCGTCGCGCGCCACCCGGACGACGTCGAAGGCGGGCACGACCGGCGCCTCGGCCATCCCGGCGTCGGCGTCGGTCACCGGGGCATCTTGGTCAGCGCTTTCGGTCCCATCTTCGGCCACATCCGCGCGCGGCTCTGGCGCGGAGGCAGCCGTGTCGGCGGGCGGCGCGACCTCGCCTGTGGCCGCGATGTCATTGGCGGGGACCGGCGCGTCCAGCTCGGCCGGGCGGCCCGAGAGGATGACCCACGCCACGACCCCCGCCGCGACGATCGCACCGCCCCCCAACCACCAAACGAGCCCCTTGATCATCGTGCCGTCACCCTTGGGTCAAACCAGCCGGACCGCAAAGGCCCGCGCCCTTGTTCCCGTGTGACTTCCTTTGTAACAACGCCTGTATCTATGGGCAAAAGAATTATCATCCCCAAGGTCTAGCAAGAGGTCTGCCATGTCGCCTGTCCCGCCCTCGGTCTGTGTCTTCTGCGGCTCGCGTCCGGGCACCGACCCGGCGATGATGCAGGCCGCGCGCGAAACCGGGGCGATGCTGGCCAGGCGCGGCTGGCGGCTGGTTTACGGCGCGGGCGATGTCGGGCTGATGGGGGCCACGGCGCAGGCTACGCAGGAAGCGGGCGGGCGCACCTTCGGCGTGATCCCCACGCACCTGATCCATGACGAACTGGCGCGCGCGAGCCTCGATGCGCTGGTCATCACCGAGACGATGCACGAGCGCAAGAAGGTGATGTTCGCCAATTCACACGCGGCGGTGGTGCTGCCGGGCGGCGCGGGGACGCTGGACGAATTCTTCGAGGTCGTGACCTGGGCGCAGATCGGCCTGCACGGCAAACCCGTGATCCTGGTCGATACGAACGGGTTCTGGCAGCCGCTGATCGCGCTCATCGACCATGTGATCGAGCAGGGCTTCGCTCCTGCCGGTTTGCGCGATCTTGTCACCATCGTGCCCGATATCGGGATGCTTGAAGTGGCACTTGCAGCACACTTGCCCGCCTGACGCCGGCTTCGCGTCAACGCCGTCTTTACGCCTATGCGCCATGACGGCAGGGTGAAGCCGTAACCCATCCGTCACAGGATCGACCGACGCCGCAGGACGCCGGAGCGGGCCGTGTTGTGCCCTCTGCCCTTTCTCCGCGGCGCCGCAAGGCCGGTCCCAGCCAGGAGAAAGTCATGACGCTTCGCCTGTTCGCCGCGACCGCCCTCCCGCTGATGCTGGGGCTGGCCCCGGCTCCGGCCCGCGCCGATCTGACGGTCGCCGAGCAGACCGAGCTGGCAAGGCTGGGTCAGTCCTTTCTCGACCAGGTGACGGAACCCGGCGCGGCGGAGCGGCTGGCGCGGATGCGGGCGCTGATCGACGAAGGGCGCGACGGCGCTGGCGGCACCCTGTCCCTGGGCGCCTTTCCCGGCGCGCTGGCACCGCTGACCGGGCCCGTCACGGTGAACGAGGGCGGCGATTACGCGCTTGTCTGCGAGACCGTTGTCGACATCGGTCCGCCAAGCTCTGCCCCGATCCGCACCCGTGAGCGGGTGGAATTGCACCGTCTCACGCCCGAGGTCATCGACTTTTCCGTCAGCACCTCGGGCGCGGCGACCCATCTGCGACTGGATGGCCGCTCGAACGGTGCACAATCGGCGCTGGCGCGCTGGCGCTATAGCGGGCCCGAGGGACGAATGGACGTGGTGCCGATCGGACGGGGCGTGCTCTATCGCGACGACATCAGCCGGGCTGTCCTGTCGCCGCAGCAGCCGCACCGACAGGTGATCGACGACACGCTGCTTGCCGTGGTCGCGGGCAATCCCACCTGGTTCCTGCAAACGACCCGCGTGACGCTCGGCCAGCCCTGGCTGGGGGTCGAGGCCGGGGACACCGCCTTGCCGCAGGTCACGGCCCTGATCGAACCCTTCACGGGCTCGGGCACCGCATTCAGCGATATCGACATCGTCTCGGCGGTGAGCGGACAATACCGGGTGAACAAGCGCGAAGGGCTGGTGGTGGAGTATGTGGGACAGCTCGCCTTCGACCGCCCGCAAGAGGGGCTGGCAGAAGCCGAAACCGTGCGCTTCGCGTTGTCGGGGCACGAAGTTTACGACCGCGAGACACTGGCACGGATGGAGGCGCATTTCGACATCCGCCTGCTTGCAACAGGCGCCGAGACCCGACTGGCACAAAGGCGCGACTGCGTCTTCAACTGAAGAACGCGTGACATCTGCTTGTTTAATAAAATAAAAGGCGCCGGAGGGCGCCTTTTGTTGATAATTGTCTGGCTTTAGGCTCTGACGCTCAGCCCTTTGCCAGCCGGTCGATCAGTTCGCGGAACTGCGCGACCTGGTAGCCATATTGCGCGCCCGCCGAAATCAGCTCGTCGGTCGGCTTGCGCCCGGCATTGGCCAGCGCCCAGACGATCGACGACCGGTTGCCCGAGGCGCAATAGGCCAGAACCGGGCCGCTCGCCGCATCGATGGCGCTGCGCTGCGCGTCGACATTCTCCTGCGTCAGCGCACCGCCGATCACCGGGTTGACCACGAAGGCCATCCCCGCCCCCTCGACCAGCCCGCGCATTGCGTCGGCCTGAAGCTCGGGCGGGATCTCGCCATCGGGGCGGTTGCAGATCACCGTGGTGAAGCCTGCCGCCTTGATCGCCTCGATATCCTCGGGCTCGATCTGCGGCGTGACGCTGTATGTGTCGGAAAGCGGGCGGATATCCATGCGGGGCGTTCCTTGGCCTTAGGTCAGCTGATTGCCTCGGCCATCCGGTTGAAACGGATCTTGAAGGCCGGTGCGACATACATACCGGCAAACATCGACAACAGGAAGACCGCGCCGCCGACGCCGCCCCAGCTGATCGAGGCCATGGCCGGTCCCGGGCACAAGCCGACAAGGCCCCAGCCGGCGCCGAACATCAGCGAACCGATCATCAGGTTGCGGTCGATCTGCGAGCCGGGCTTTTCCGGCAGCGGAGAGCCCAGAACCGAGCGCGCGCGCCGGGCGGCGACGTTCCACGCGACGATCATCGGCAGGATCGCTCCGCCCAGAACGAAAGCCAGCGTCGGGTCCCAGTCGCCGAAGATATCCAGCCAGCCCTGCACCTTGGTGGTGTCGGTCATGCCCGAGACAAGAAGGCCGGCCCCGAACAGGCCGCCGGCGATGAAAGCGGTAAGATTGCGCAGCATCAGATGGATCCGAACAGGTGGCGGAAGACGATGACGGCCAGGCCGCCGGCGAAGAGGTAGAAGATGGTGGCCGCGATCCCGCGCAGCGAGAAGCGCGAGATGCCGCAGACGCCGTGGCCGGAGGTACAGCCATTGGCCATCCGCGTGCCTACCCCGACCAGAAGACCGGCCAGGACGATGGCGGGCACATTGTCGGTAATGTTGGTGCTGACCGGCGCCTCGAAGAACGGCTTGAGAACCGCAGGCACCAGCGCCAGCCCGGCAACGAATGTCAGACGTTCGGTCCAGGTGCTCCACCCGGTCCTGTCCACAAGACCCCCGACGATCCCCGAGGCCCCCATGACCCGGCCGTTGACCAGCAGGTAGAAGGCAGCCGCGCTGCCGATCATGAGGCCCCCGACGAGGCCCCAAATCCAATCCATTGGCATGTCAGTGTTTCCCGTTTGCATGGCGACCGGCCCGGCTTCGTTGTTGTCCGGGTCCGGCATGTTGGTCGAAAAGCTCTGGCGTGACTTCAAGTTCTTACGCCAGAACCTTGATTTATATTGCCTTCCTGAATTTCCAGAATAGGCCCGTCAAAGCCCGTTCACCGGCACTTTCAGGTAGCTGACGCCGTTGTCCTCGGCCGGCGGCATCTGTCCCGCGCGCATGTTGACCTGCAGCGAGGGGATGATCAGCCGGGGCATGGCCAGCGTGGAATCGCGCGCGGTCCGCATCGACACGAATTCCTCGGCCGGCTTGCCCGCGCCCACATGGATGTTGAACGCTTTCTGCTCGGCCACCGAGGTCTCCCAGGCGTATTCGTCGCGACCGGGCGCCTTGTAATCGTGGCCCACGAAGATGCGGGTTTCGTCGGGCAGCGACAGGATCTTCTGGATCGACGCATAGAGCGTCTCGGCCGACCCGCCGGGGAAGTCGCAGCGCGCGGTGCCGAAATCGGGCATGAACAGCGTGTCGCCCACGAAGGCCGCGTCACCGATGACATAGGTCAGGCAGGCGGGGGTGTGGCCGGGCGTGTGCAGCACGTCGCCGCGCATCTGGCCGATATGGAAGCTGTCGCCTTCCTTGAACAGCGCGTCGAATTGCGAGCCGTCACGCTGGAACTCGGTGCCTTCGTTGAACACCTTGCCGAACGTGTCCTGCACCACGGCGATGTTCTCGCCGATGGCGATCTTGCCGCCCAGCTGTTGCTGGATATAGGGCGCGGCGGACAGGTGATCGGCATGGACATGCGATTCCAGCAGCCACTCGACCTCGAACCCCTTCTCTTTCACGAAGGCGATCACGGCATCGGCTGAGCGGGTATCGGTCCGCCCCGAGGCGTAATCGAAGTCCAGAACGCTGTCGACAATCGCGCATTTGCTGCTCGAGGGGTCGCGCACCACGTAGGTGATGGTAAAGGTCGCTTCGTCGAAGAAGCCGTAGACTTCGGGTTTCATGGCAGGCTCCATATTCCGTTTGCTGAATGCAACATACACGTTCCGAAACACATTTCAAGTTTTGAATGTGATTATTTGATGTGGATCATGCAGTATCCCGCGCCAGATCCTAGAATAACCCTGAAATCAGAGAGGAGAAGCCCATGTCCGGCACACCCGAACGCCCGGTTGCGGAGCGCAAGACGCAGCTTCTGGCCCGCCTGCGCGAGCTCGATTCGCGCCTGCACGACATTCAGGACGAGTTGCTGACCCACGATTCGAAGGATTGGGAAGAGCTTGCGACCGAACGCGAGCAGGACGAGATGCTGACCTCGATGGGCGAAGAGGGCCAGCAGGAGATCCGCGCGATCCGGGCGGCCTTCAAGCGCATTGACGAGGGCGAGTACGGCTATTGCGTCACCTGCGGCACGAAGATCAGCGAAGAGCGACTCGACGTGCTGCCCGCAACACCGTTCTGCGCCGATTGCGCCCCGTGACAGGCGGGCGACCGTAAGTCCGCCCGATACAGGAAGAACACCCGCGCGTCATTCGCGCGGGTGCTTGGCCTTGCACTCCCAGCGCCCGGATTCGCGGCTCCAGTATTCCGCGGCGATCCCGGCGCCGGTCAGCGCGCGCCACTGATCGCGCGCGCGCGCCACGGCGGATTCGTCCATGCCGTCGAACACCACGCAGAGCCGGTCCACCGCCTGCGCCTCGTCGGGCCCGATCTCGGCCCCGTCGAGCGTCACCAGACAGCCGGGACGATTGGCGAGCCCCGAGGCGGGCGTGTCTTCCCAGACCAGCAGACAGGGCTGATCCGCGTCATGCGGCCCGCCCGCCATGCCGTGCGGCAGGAAACCGTCGCCCTGCCACAGGATGCGGTCGAGCATCTCCATCCGCGCCTTGTCGATCCCGCGCAGCGCCACGTTGAGCCCGATCTCGTTCGCCTTGCCGATCAGAAGCGGCAAGAGCGCTTCGACAGGATCGCGCGTGAGGTGATAGAACCGGGCGACGGCCATGGATCAGCTTTCGAACCTTGCCTTGATCAGCGCATCGAGCGTGCGCACGCCCCAGCCGCTGGCGCCCTTGGGCGCGAAGGTCGTGTCCGAGGCCGGATAGGCGGTGCCCGCGATATCGATATGCACCCAGGGCTGGTCTTTCTTGATGAAGCGCTGAAGGAACTGGGCCGCGGTGATCGCGCCCGCCCAGCGCCCGCCGGTATTCTTCATGTCGGCCATGCGGCTCTTGATCAGCTGGTCGTAAGCCGGGCCCAGCGGCAGGCGCCATGCCCCTTCATCCTGCGCCTGCGCGGCTTTCACCAGCGCGTTGCACAGATCGTCGTCGTTGGAAAACACACCCGAATTTTCATAGCCCAGCGCCACCATGCAGGCGCCGGTCAGCGTGGCAAGGTCGATGATCCCGGACGGCTTGAAGCGTTCCTGCGCGTACCAGAGCACATCGGCCAGAACCAGCCGCCCCTCGGCGTCGGTGTTGATGATCTCGATCGTGTCGCCCTTCATCGAGGTGACGACATCGCCCGGGCGCTGCGCCTTGCCGTCGGGCATGTTCTCGACCAGACCGACCAGCCCCACGACATTGACCTTCGCCTTGCGCAGCGCGAGGGCCATCATCGTGCCCGCGACGGTACCCGCGCCGCCCATGTCCATGATCATCTCTTCCATGCCGCTCGCGGGCTTGATCGAGATTCCGCCGGTATCGAACACGACGCCCTTGCCCACCAGCGCGAAAGGCGCGCCCTCGGCGCCCTTCCAGTGCATGACCACGACCTTGGACGGGCTGTCCGACCCCTGCCCCACGCCCAGAAGCGCGCGCATGCCCAGCGTCTCCAGCGCGGGCTCGTCGAGCACCTCGACCTCGAGCCCCAGCTTGCGCAGCGCCACGAGACGCTCGGCAAATTCCGTGGTCGTCAGGATATTGGCCGGATCGTTGACCAGGTCGCGGGTGAAATGCACGCCTTCTGCCACGGCGAGCACCTCGCTGGCCGCTGCCACGGCATGGTCAGGATCGTTGACGCAGAAAGTGATCGCGCCGGGGGCTTTCGGCGCCTCGGCCCGGCGGGCATAGCTGTAGGCGCGCAACGCGGCGCCCTCGACCAGGGGCGCGATCGACTTGACCGCCTTGGCCAGAACCAGCGCGCCCTCGGTTTTCAGCGCCTTGCCGACGCTCGCCCCCGCCTTGCGCAGCACCGAGGCCTCGGCCCGGCGCGGCAGCTTGATTAACAGGATCGCGCTGGCCGCCATGTTCGACGGATAGGCCAGCACCATCGCCTCGCCCTCGGGCACGCTGTCCCAGGCATCCGAGGTCAGCGCCCGCGTCAGCGCGCCCTTGGTGATCCGGTCGACGCGCCGCGCCTCGGCATCAAGCGCCAGATCGCCGAACACGGCGACAAGCCCGGGATGGGCAGCGATCTCGGCGGGATCGGGGGCGGTGAAGCGAATGTCGGGAAGGGCCATGGTGATGCGTCCTGATCTGTGTCGCGCGAAACCTAGCCCGCGCCCGGCCGATTGGAAAGTGCACCGCGCGGGCCGTGGATCCGCCGCTTTCCGGCGGGCCGGCGCCCGCCATGCCGGGGCCTGCGGATTGACGGTTTCACTGACGCAAGGTTCTGGCTAAGTTGCGCGCAATCGTATGCAGACCCCGGAGGACGCGTGACGCGGCTGGATCGCTATATCCTGGCACAGCTTCTGTGGGTGTTCGGCTTTTTCTCGCTGGTGCTTGTCTCGGTCTACTGGGTCAACCGCGCGGTGCGGCTGTTCGATCAGCTCATCAGCGACGGGCAGCCGATGTCGGTGTTCCTGGAATTCACCGCGCTCAGCCTGCCGATGCTGATCCGCACGGTTCTGCCGATCTCGGCCTTCGTGGCCGCGACCTACGTGACGCTGCAATTGCTGAAGAACAGCGAGATCACGGTGATGACGGCGGCAGGGATCTCGCCCTATCGCATCGCCCGCCCGATTGCCGTCTTCGGCCTGATCGTCAGCGCCTTCCTGATCGTGCTGATGCATTTCCTGATCCCCGAGGCGCGCACGATGCTGTCCGAACGGCGCTCGGAAATCGCGCAGAACCTGACCGCCAGCCTGTTGCAGGACGGCGTGTTCCAGCATCCGACCGACGGGATCACCTTTTTCATCACCGAGATCACGCCTGAGGGCGCGATGCGCGGGATCTACCTGTCGGATGCCCGCAGCCAGATGACCCGGATCGACTATACCGCGCGCACGGCACTGATCGTGCCCGAGGCGACGGGGCCGAAGCTGGTGATGATCGACGGTCAGGCGCAGATCTACGACGCGCAGTCGGGCCGGCTGTCGGTCACGGGGTTCGGCGACTTCACCTATGACCTGAGCAGCATCGCAGGACCCGCGGGCGGCGGACGCTCGGTGCAGGAGCTGTCGTCGGGCGAGTTGATGAACCCCACCCCGGCCCTCCTGGCCGAGACCGGCGCGGACGAGGCGCGCTTCGCCTTCGAACTGGCCTCGCGGTTCATCGACGGCTTTGCCGCGTTGGCGGCGGCGCTCCTTGGCTTCGGGTCGCTGGTGGCGGGGGGCTTCAGCCGGCTGGGCTTCTGGAAAGAGGTGGTGCTGGCCGTGGCGCTGATGGCGGTGGCGCAGATGCTCAACAACGCGGTGGCGGGCACGGCGATGCGCCAGGTCTCGCTGGCATGGCTGGGGCTCGCGCCGCTGTTCCTTGCGCTGGGAACGGCCCTGGCCCTGATCGCCTGGGGCGCCCGCACGCGGCGGGTCCGCAGATCCGAGCCCTCCTCGCCGGAGATCGCCGGATGACGCTGGGCCTGTATCTTGTCCGCCGGGTGGCGCTGAGCTTTGCCATGATCGCGGCGGTGTTCTTCGGCATGCTGATGCTGTTCGAGACGGTCGAGATGGTGCGCCGTTTCGGCGGGCGCGATGTGCCGATGCCCGAGATCCTGTGGCTGGCAGCGCTGAAGGTGCCTTCGACCTTCTACCAGATCCTGCCGCTTCTGGTGATCCTGTCATCGATGGCGGCCTTCCTGGGCCTTGCCCGCTCCAGCGAGCTTGTGGTGATCCGCTCGGCCGGGCGCAGCGCGATGCGGATGCTGCGCGAACCCTTCATCGCCACGCTTCTGTTCGGCGTCCTTGTCGTCGGCGCGTTCAATCCGCTGGTCGCCGCGGCCAGCCGCACCTACGAGGACCGGCTGCAACGCCTGGCCTCGCCCGATCTGCTGGCCCAGATTTCGCTGGAGGGCTCGGCCCTCTGGCTGCGGCAGGGCGACGAACAGGGCCAGACCGTGATCCGCGCGCGCACGGTCTCGCCCGACGGGCTGGGTTTCGGCGAGGTCAGCTTCATGCTGTTCGAGCGCGACAGCGGCGTGCCGCTGATCCGCATCGAAGCCCAGGAAGCCCGGCTGGTCCCCGGGCGCTGGATCCTGACCGAGGCGAAACGCTGGGATCTGCGCGCCTCGAATCCCGAGCAGGAGGCGCGGCGCTATCCCACGCTGGAACTCGACAGCGACCTCACCGGCGAGCGCATCCGCGAAAGCGTCAGCCGCGCGGGGATGCTGTCGGTGTGGGACATGCCCGCCTTCATCCGTGCTCTGGACCGGGCCGGCCTGTCCTCGCGGCTTTACCGGGCGCAGTTCCAGTCCGAACTGGCCCTGCCCACGCTCATGGCGGCGATGCTGCTGGTGGGCGCGGTTCTGTGCTTCAAGCACAGCCGCACCGGTGGCACCGGAAGTCGCGTGCTGATCACCGTTCTGGCCGGATTCGCGCTGTTCTTTCTGCGCAACTTCGCGCAAGTTCTGGGGGAGAACGGGCAAATCCCGGTGTCGCTGGCAATCTGGACACCACCGATAGCTTCCATGCTGCTGGCACTTGGGGTATTGCTGAACCTGGAAGACGGATAGTGGCTGGCAGAATGCGCATTGCACGCGCCATGAACAGGATCGGGGGCAGGATCGGCAACCGCGCGACGGGCGCGGGCTTGCGGAGCTTTGCCCTGATCGGCGCCACGTTGATGGCCACGCCCGCCATCGTCCCGGCGACCGCAGCGCTCGTGGCCAGCGCCCGGCCCGCCGCAGCACAGGTTCCCGCCACGCTGATGGCCGACCAGGTCTATGTCGACGAGGCCGGGCGCCTGATCGCCACCGGCGCGGTCGAGATCTGGCACGGCTCGATTCGCATGACCGCCGAGCGTGTCAGCTACGACCGCGCGAACGATTCCCTCATCCTGAACGGGCCACTGACGATTTCGGACGGCCCCGATACCGTGCTTCTGGCCGACGCGGCCGAATTGTCGCCCTCGCTGCGGGCGGGCATCGTCACCAGCGCGCGTCTGGTGCTGGACCAGCAATTCCAGATCTCGGCCGCGCGGATCGAGCGCGGCACCAACCGGGTCAGCCAGATGGATCAGGTGCTGGCCTCCAGCTGCCCGGTCTGCGCCACCAACCCGACCCCGCTCTGGGAAATCCGTGCCGAGCGCGTGATCCATGACGAACCCGGCGGACGTCTGGCTTTCGACCATGCGCAGTTCCGCATCGCCGGCGTTCCGGTGTTCTACCTGCCGCGCCTCGTACTGCCGGCACCGGGCACCAACCGGCTGCGCGGTTTCCTGCGGCCAGAATTCACCATGGACAGCGATCTGGGCTTCACCGCCGGGATCCCCTATTTCATCCCGCTGGGCGAGCGGCAGGACCTGACGCTGACGCCGCGCGTCTCGACCGAGGGCATGGTCTCGCTCGGTTTCCGCTGGCGGCACGCCAGCCGGCGCGGCGGGATCGAGATCGGCGGACAGGTATCGCGCGATGACCTCACGGCGGCGGACCTGCGCGGCTACGGCTATGTGCGCGCGCTGTTCCATCTGCAGAACGACTGGGTGCTGACCGCCGATGTGCTGGCGGCGTCGGACCGGACTTATCTCGAAACCTACAGCATCACCGACGATGCGCGCCTGCATGGCCACGTCACGCTTGAGCGCATCCGCCGCAACGAGGCGCAGCGCCTGCGCGCGCTGGGCTTCTATTCGCTGCGCGCGGGCGACATCAACGCCCGGCAGCCCAATGTCGCCCTGCAGGCCGAGAGCGAGCATCACTATACGCTCGGCGGCGGCGATCTGGCCCTGTCCTATGGCGCGCGCGGCTTCGAGCGGGCCTCGACGCTGGACGGTCGCGCCGGGCGCGACGTGGCCCGCGCGCATGTCGAACTGGGCTGGCGGCGCAGCGGCGTGCTGCCCGGCGGGCTGCTGGCCACGGCGGCGCTGAACGGACGCGTGGATCACGTCCGCATCGACGACGACATCCGCTATCTCGACCCGGTCACACGCGGCGTCGCGCAGGCGATGGTCGAATTGCGCTGGCCGTGGATGCGGGTCGATTCCGGCGGCGCGCGGCACGTGATCGAGCCGGTCGTGCAGGTGATCGGTTCCGAACGCTCGGGCGAACGGCTGCCCAATGACGACCACACCATGCCCGAACTCGATGCCGGCAACCTGTTCGCCTTTCATCGCTATGTCGGCACCGACGCGCCCGATGACGGCAGCCGCGTGAATGCCGGCCTGCGCTGGGCGCGTCACGACCCGACCAGCGGCTGGTCGACCGAGGCGCTGATCGGCCGGATCTGGCGCAGCGAGCCGCTTGCGGGCTATCATCCGGCGCATCTGCAACCCCTGGGCCGCGCGACCTCGGACTGGCTGCTGGCGGGCCGGGTCAGCCATACGGACGGCTATGCCTTTACCCTGCGCATGGCCATCGACCCCGAAACGCGCAACCTGTCGCGTGGCGAGACGAACCTGTCGTGGACGCGGGGGCGCACCGATCTGTCGACCACCTATCTGTACGTGCCCGCCAGCCGGTTCGAGGACCGCGCCGTCGATCTGTCGGAATGGTCGGTCGATATCGGGCGGCGCTTCGGCAATGGCTGGTCGACGACGCTGGGCTGGGATTACGACATCGGCCAGAACCTGTTCGCGACCGCGCGCGCGGGCTTTGCCTTCGTCAACGAATGCCTGTCCTTCGAGCTGACCATGGCGCGCCGCTTCGTGACGGCGACGAACCCGTCCTCTTCGACCCGGTTCGACATGCGTGTCGAGCTGCTGGGCATCGGCGGAGCCGCGCCAAGCGATGCCGGGCGCACCTGCCGGACCTGACCGCCCCCTTTTCATCCCGCCCCCGACCGGCTAGTCCGGGGCCATGCACGACGAACAGAACGGATCGCAGTTATGAACGAGTCGCGCCTTCGGAAGACCCTCGGGTCGCTTGCCCTTTCGCTTGGCACGGCGCTGGCCACAGCCCTTGTCGGGGCGCCCGTCCTGACCGGCTCGGCGCTGATCCCCGCGGCGCAGGCGCAATCGCCTTTCGCCGCCGCGCTCTACGTCAATGACGACCCGATCACCAATTACGACATCACGCAGAAGATGCGGTTCCTGCAATTCATCGGCGCGGCGGGCGACAACCCGCGCGAGCGCGCGATCGAGCGGCTGATCGAAGACCGCCTGCAAATGCAGGAGGGCCGCCGGCTGGGTGGCCGGGTTCCCCCGGACGCCATCGAAGCGGGCATCGCCGAATTCGCCGCGCGGGCCGAGATCAGCAGCGAAGAGCTGGTCTCGCGGCTGTCGCAGGCCGGGGTGGACCGAGAAACGCTGGTCAGTTTCATCAGCGCCGGCGTGATCTGGCGCGAACTGGTGCGCACGCTTTACGCCTCGCAGATCCGCATCACCGAAGCGCAGATCGATCAGGCGCTGTCGCTCGAAGGGCTGCAGCCCACGACCGAGATCCTGCTCTCGGAAATCTTCCTGCCCTCGGACCCGCAATTCGCAGCCCAGGTCGAGCGGATCATCCCGCAGATCCAGCGCATGCGGTCGGAAACCGAGTTCTCGAACGCCGCGCGGCAGGTCTCGGCCGCGCCGTCGGGGCCCTCGGGCGGGCGCATCGACCGCTGGGTCAACATTCAGGCCATGCCGCCGCAGGTCAGCGCGGCGATGGCCACGGCCCCGGTCGGCACCGTCATCGGCCCGATCGAGATGCCCGGCGCCTATGCCTTCTTCCAGCTTCGCGCCCGGCGTGAGGCCCGGCAGGTCCCGCCCGACCAGATCCAGGTCGAATTCCGCCGCGTGGCCCTGCCCGGCGGGCGCAGCGAGGCCAATCTCGCGCATCTGCAGCGGATCCGCGAGAACGTCGATTCCTGCGTCGATTTCGACGCCGTGGTCTATCGCGAATTCCCCGGTTTGCCGACCGGCTCGGTCGAGCAGATCACCGTCTCGCAAAGCGAGCTTTCCTCGGCCGAGCGGACCGAGCTGGAGCGGCTGAATGCCGGTCAGATCTCGGCCGAAACGGTCGAGAACGGAGCGCTGGTCGTGCGCATCCTGTGCCGCCGCATCGTCGCCGGTGAAGGCGCCCCCTCGCGCGAAGACGTGCGCCGGGGCCTGTTGAACCGCGCTCTCGAAGGCCAGGCGATGCTCTACCTGGAACGGCTGCGCGCCGAGGCCGATATCCGGTATCCGTGATGGCGGCTCCCGCGCCTCTGGCCGTCACCTGCGGCGACCCTGCGGGGATCGGCCCCGAACTGGCCGCGCGCATCGCAGCTGACGGGCCCCCCGCGCCCATGGCCTGGATCGGCGATCCCCGGCACCTGCCCGGGGGGACGCGCTGGCAGGTGGTCGATCACCCCGCGCAGGCGGTCCCCGAGGGCACGCTGGCGGTACTGCCGCTGCCCTTCGCGGCGACCGCGCAGCCCGGCCAGCCGACGCCCGAAAACGCCGCCGGCACCATCGCCGCCATCGAACGCGCGGTGGCGCTGGTCCAGGGCGGCGATTGCAGCGCGGTCGTCACGGCGCCGATCAACAAGAAGGCGCTGAAGGACGGCGCGGGCTTCGCCTTTCCCGGCCATACCGAGTTCCTGGCCCATCTGGCGGGTGATGCGGACGTGGTGATGATGCTCGCCTGTCCCGAGCTGCGCGTCGTCCCGGCGACGATCCATATCGCGCTGGCCGATGTGCCCGGCGTCCTGACCCCCGACCTGCTGGCCCGCACGATCGAGATCACCCATGCCGCGCTGAAACGCGATTTCGGGCTGACCGAGCCGCGCCTCGCCGTGGCCGGGCTGAACCCCCATGCGGGCGAAGGCGGGGCGATGGGGCGCGAAGAGCTGGATTTCATCGCGCCGCTGATCGCCCGCTACCGGGATGCGGGGATGCGGATCGCGGGTCCCCTGCCCGCCGACACGATGTTCCACGCCGCCGCCCGCGCCCGTTACGACGCGGCGATCTGCATGTATCACGATCAGGCGCTGATCCCGATCAAGACGGTGGATTTCGCGGGCGGCGTGAACGTGACGCTGGGCCTGCCCTTCATCCGCACTTCGCCCGACCACGGCACCGCCTATGACATCGCCGGGCAAGGCGTGGCGGATCCGACCTCGATGCGCGCGGCGATGGCGATGGCGTGGGAGATGGCGGCCAGCCGTCGCTGAGCCCTAATCGAACGCCGCGACCGGCAAGCGCCCGTCGCGCAGAAGCGCCTGCATCGCATAGGCCACGCACAAGGCATCGTCGCGCGCGTCATGCGCCTGAAGCGGCGGATGCGTGACGCCATAATAGTCGGAAATCGTGTTCGAGCGCAGCTTGTGCACCGCGTCCAGCGGCGTTCCGGCGGCCAGCGTCAGGTCGCAGGCATTGCGGAACCGTGCGGGCGCCAGCGGCGGTGCGATGCCCGCGATCCAGCAACTGACACCCATCATGTTCAGCTCGTCCTTGCCCCAGGACCACAGGCATGCGCCCTCGCTGAACGCATCGAGACAGTCGAGCGCCGCGCCCAGCGCGATCCCGTCGCGGTCAAGCACCGCTTCGTCGATGCCGGTCAGACGGGTGAAGAGAGGATCGAGGGCGACGCGCCTGCCATTGCGACCGACGGGCAGCACATGCAGGCAGAGCGTGTCGAGGATCTCGTAAGGCTCATCGAGCGACAGTTTCGCCGCGCCGATCTGGGCGATGAGCGGGTCGGGATCGGCGGGCCCGTTCCAAAACCGCATCGGCGCGCCGGGCGCGGTCAGAAACTCGCAATCGTAGAAAACGGCGTGGGGCATGGCGGCTCCTCCCAGCCCGAGACTAACCGCTCAGGGCGGGACGGCAACCCGCGCTCTCTTGCCATGCGGCTGTTTTTCCCCGATGGGAAAGGGATGGCGCAGATCGACAATCTTCCCCCCCTGCGCGCGGTGATCGCCGCGCATGATCTCCAGGCCAAGAAGGCGCTGGGGCAGAATTTTCTTCTGGACCTCAACCTGACGGCGCGGATCGCGCGGTCGGCGGGCGATCTGACGGGGTCGGACGTGCTGGAAGTGGGGCCCGGTCCCGGCGGGCTGACGCGCGGGCTTCTGGCCGAGGGCGCGCGCCGGGTGCTGGCGATCGAGAAGGATGCGCGCTGCCTGCCCGCCCTGGCCGAGATCGAAGCCGCCTATCCCGGACGGTTGCAGGTGATCAATGGCGACGCGCTGGAGATCGACCCGCTGGCCCATCTGACACCGCCGATCAAGGTGGTGGCGAACCTGCCCTACAATGTCGGCACCGAGCTTCTTGTGCGCTGGCTTACCCCCGCCGCCTGGCCCCCCGTCTGGTCGACGCTGACGCTGATGTTCCAGAAGGAAGTGGCCGAGCGGATCGTGGCGAAACCCGGCTCCAAGGCTTACGGGCGTCTCGCTTTGCTCGCGCAATGGCGCTGCGAGGCGAAGATCGTGCTGACGCTGCCGCCCTCGGCCTTTACCCCGCCGCCCAAGATCGACAGCGCCGTCGTGCATCTGACCGCCCTGCCCGAGCCGCGCTTTCCCGCGCCGGCCAAGATGCTCGAACGGGTCGTGGCCGCGGCGTTCAACCAGCGGCGCAAGATGCTGCGCGCCGCGCTCAAGGGCCTCGATCCGCAGATCGAGGCGCGGCTGGAACGGCTGGGCATCGCTCCGACGGCGCGGGCGGAGGAAATCGGGCTGGAATCGTTCTGTGCCCTGGCGCGCGATCTGGCCTCGCCCGGGACGAACGGGCGTTAACCTTTCGCGGCAACGGCCAACCCGGCCACAACCCGCGCGGTCGCAAACGCCCCTCTGAAACAGTCCGTTTCCGGATTACCGCTTTTCGCGCCCGATCCTTGCCACAATCGGGCGCCGCCGCGCCGTATTTCGGCCACCGCCCGGGCCTAGGTAATCCGGGTATCGTGCCGCCGTGCATATCTGTAAAAGGTGATCCGAATGCTGTCCCCGCGCCAGCCCAGGGCTCTTTGGGCCAATCATCCCTTCATTGCCGGTCTCTTTCGCTTTTCCCGCCAGGAAAGCGGGACGGTGGTCGTGTTCAGCCTGTTCATCCTTGTCGCGATGATCCTCGTCGGCGGCATCGCGGTGGACATGATGCGCTACGAAAACGAACGCCTGCGGATGCAGAACGCGGCGGATCGCGCGGTTCTGGCCGCGACGATGCTGCGCGAGAACAATTCCGACGCCACGCCCGAAGACATCCTGCGCGCCTATTTCGCCGCCGAAGGGTTCAGCGACCAGCTCGGCTCGAATTTCCGGATCGAACAGGATGACGAGGACGGGCGCGTCGTCACCGTCTTCCCCTCGGGCACCGTGCCCTCGCTGTTCACCCAGTTCGTGGGCGTCGACAACTTCGCCATGACCACCCCCGCCCGCGCCGCCGAGCAATTCGACGGCGGACCCGATGTCGAGCTGGTGATGGTGCTGGACGTTTCGGGGTCGATGAACGGGCAACAGAAGATCGTCGCGATGCGCGACGCCGCCGCAGAGCTGGCGACCACGCTTCTCAACGACGCCGAGGAAGTCGGGGATGTCGGCATCACGCTGGTTCCCTATGACACCTGGGTTCTGCCGCCGACCGGGTTTCTCAACAGCTTCGTCAACGTGATCGGCACGGGGGCGTGCAACGACTTCAGCAACTGGAACACGATCACGAACACGCTGAGCCTGCTCAGCATCCGGCAGAATTGCGCGACCGATCCCTGGCGCATGGCGCGTCCCTATGTCAGCGACCCGGCCCTGGCCGAGCAGTACATTCAGGATCTCCGCGCGGCGGGGACAACCTCGATCGATCTGGGCGTGCGTTTCGGGGCGATGTTCTTCGACCCGGACCTGCGCCCCGTCATCAGCGAACTGATCGCCAATGGCGAGGTCGACCCTGCCTTCGAGGGTCGGCCCTATGACTGGGACGAACCCAATGTCGTGCGCGCCCTCATCCTGCTGACCGACGGCACCAATTGCTGCGGCGAGCGCTACGGCACGCAGACCCAGGACGACAACACGCTGAGCGTGTGCAACGCGCTGAAGGATCAGGGCGTCCTGATCTACGCCATCGCCTACCAGGCGCCCAGCGCAGGGGCCGCCCTGATGCAGGGCTGCGCCTCGTCGCCCAGCCATTACTTCAACACCTCGGCCGACGAGATCATCAGCGTCTTCGAAGGCATCACCACGTCGATCCAGACGCAGCAATTGCGGTTGACGCTGTGACAGCCCTGCCACGCCTTCTGCGCCGTTTCGCGCGCCGCGAGGCCGGCACGACCACGGTCGAATTCGTGATCGTGCTGCCGATGGTGCTGGCGCTGCTGTTCTCGTCCATCGATTACGGCATCGTCATGCTGCGGCAGGTCTTTCTGGACCGCGCCGTCGACATCGCCGTGCGGCAGGTGCGGCTGGGCAACGTGACGGGTGCGCAATACGACAATTTCCGCCAGCTCATCTGCGACAACACCTTCCTGATCGCCGATTGCGTGAACTCGATGGCGGTCGAGATGCATCCCGTCGATACCGCGACCTGGACCGGGCTCGATACCGACGCCCAATGCGTCAACCGCGAGCTCGAGCTGCATCCCGTCGTCTCCTTCCGCCCGGGCAACGGCGCGCAGGAGCTGATGCTGATCCGCGTCTGCGCCGTGGCCGATCCCTTCATCAGGCTGACCGGGCTGGTCATGGGGATGCCCGAAGACGAATCCGGCGGCTTCTTTCTGGTGTCCCACGCCGCTTTCGCCAACGAACCCACATGAGGTCCGCCATGCTTGACCAGTGCAGAGTGTACGCCGCCGGCTTCGACCGGGTTCGCCGCCGGGCGCGGGGTTTCGTCACCGGCGCGCGGGGCTCGGTGTCGATCGAGTTCGTCCTGTCCCTGCCGCTGATGCTGTGGGGCCTCGCCGCGATGGTGGTGTTCTTCAACGGCTACCAGGCGCGCTATCACGCGCAAATGGCCGCGCAGACCGTGGCCGACATCATGTCGCGCGAAACCAACCTGTTCACGGCCAATTACATCGAGGGCCTGAACGACGTCTACGATTTCCTTGCCGATAACACCTATGAAACCCGGCTGCGCGTGTCGTCGGTGATCTGGGATTCCGCGAACGAGCGGAACCGGCTGCAATGGTCCTATGCGACCCGCGATCTGTCCGAGCTGCCCGCCGACGTGTTCGAGCTGCTCGATAACGGCGATTATGCGGGCCTGCAGCAAGCCTTCGGCGAAGACGAGTCCGTCACCTTCGCCAATGCCGTCTACCAGATGCCGGTCGAAGACCTTGCCGACCGTATCCCGCCCGTCCTGCCCGGCGAGGCGCTGCTCCTGGTCGAGGCGTTCTCGCTGTGGGAGCCTTTCGCCAATGTAGGGATCGGCCAGCTTCGGTTTTCTCCGGTCATCGTGGTGCGCCCGCGCTTCGCGCCCTGGATCAATTTCGACGGGATCGAGCCGATCTATCCCGAAACCGATTACGAGATCGCCTGGACCGGCGGCGGCAACGAGGAACTGCCCGATCCCGGCGACGAGGTCGACGAGCCCGATCCCGATACCGGGCAGGTCGCGAGCTTCGGCTTCGACGACGGCGTCACCACGGGCTTTTCGCAAAGCACGATCACCCAGAACGGCCCCAACGGCGCCTATCTCGGGCCGTTCGGGCAGGCAACGCGCAACGCGCCGGTCACGCTGAACGTGTCCTTGCCGCAAGCGGGCAGTGTCGCGACGATCGAGTTCGATTTTCTCAGGATCGACAGCTGGGACGGGTTCGACGCGACATGGGGCGGGACGCTGGGCGACAGTTTCACGGTGATGATCGACGGCACACCGATCTCGATGGATCCCTTCGTGCATTCCACGCTTGCGCCCTATCCCCGGAGCCGCGCCTCGGCCGGATACCTGCGGTCGATGACCTACCGCATGACGATGACCCCGACGAGCCCGCTGCAAAACGTCACCGGCCAGTATTACGAGGACCAGACCTGGCATGTCGTGCTGACCATCGACAACGCGCCGCAGACTTTCCAGCTGGGTTTTTCCTCGACCCTGAGCGAGGACATCAACAACGAGGCCTGGGGCCTCGACAACCTGACGATCGCGTCGGCGGGCAGTGGAACGGCGCCGAGCTTCATCGCCGACCCGGCCCGTGCGCTCGGCGCGGATCCCAACACCCGCTTCCCGCGCTATTCAGGCTGCCCCGATTACCGGATCGCCGCGCCGTGGCTGTCCATGGGACGCTCGGATCTGGCCACCGGCATTCGCATGCCGCAGCGCACCGGAACGTCGACCAACCTGAGCGCCTGTGGCAACACGCTGCGCGGATGGGGCTGGATGAATGCCTCGCCCCACCTGATCCTCAATTACGACAACGAGAATATCAGCTCGACCAGCACGGCGCTGCAATTGCGTCTGGATGACGGCAACAGCGGCTATACCTGCGACACCACGCTCGCGGTGCGCGACCCGAACGGCCAGTGGTATTTCAATGACGATTACTCGGGCTGGAACGCGGGGCTGCGGATCACCAACGCGCCGTCGGGTCAATACGTGATCTTCACCGGAGGCTATAGCAGCACCGCTTGCAATGCCCACCTGATCATCGATGAGTGGACCAACCGCTGAGCCGGGCAACCCGGATCGGGACAGGGGCGCGCGGGGTCAGACCCGGGCGCCCGCCGCGTTCAGCACCATATCGACATAGATATCCTCGACCCGGTCGCGGCTGAGCCGCCCGCCCTCGCGGAACCAGGTATTCACCCCGGTCAGCATGGCGATCAGCGCCATCGTCGCAAGCTTGGTGTCGGGCACGGTCAGCGTGCCTTCGTCCTGACCCGCGCGCAGGATGCTCTCGAGCTCGGCCTCGTAGCATGAGCGCAGGGCACCGATCCGCGCGAAATTCTCGGGGGTGAGGTTACGCAACTCCATATAGGCGATGAAGACCGCATCCGCGCGCGCGGCGTGAAAGCGGATGTGGAAGCGCGCGAAATGCTCGAGCCGGTCGCGCGCATCGCCCTTGGGCGCCTCGGCCCGCCACGCGGCCAGCAAGGCTTCCATGTGGTCGGACATCGCGTCGAACAGAAGGCTCTGCTTGTCGGCGGTGTAAAGATAGAGCGCACCGGCCTGCACCCCCACCTCGGCGGCGATCTGGCGCATCGAGACCGCCGCGTAGCCGTCGCGCGCAAACAGCCGCAAGGCGGTCTCGCGCAGTTTGGGGCCGGTGATCTCGGCGCGGGATCCGGGTTTTCGAGCCATGCCGCATTTTCACTGAACGCCCGTTCAATTCAAGCCCGGATGCGCCCCTCGCCGCCGCTTTGCCGCTTCACACCCAACCGGGCGGTTGTTACCATGCCGCGATCTGACCCGAGGCCCGCATGACCCGCATCTCCGTCCCTTCCCTTGCCCTTGCCGCGTTGCTGGGCCTGTCGGCCTGTGCGACGGTTGCGGCCGATGCCCCGGCCCTGCTGCCGCAATCGGTGATCGACGCCCGCACGCAGGGAGCCGCGGATCCCAGCCGGGCACAGGCCAGCAGCGCGGCGCTGAACGCCCGCGCGGCCAGCCTGCGCGCCCGCGCCCAGCAAATGCGCTATCAGGGCCTGTCTTTTGCCGATTACGCCGAGATGCGCCGCCGCGCACTGGCGCTTGATGAACAGGCGACGGACGCGCAAGCGGGCAGCAACTGAACCGCCTTTGCGAGGCAACGACAGGACCACGGGCCTTGCGCGGCCCGCATCGCCCATCGGCGCATTGCGCCTCTGGCGGCTCTCGGATAATCCAAGCGCGACGCCCGCGCCCCCGCGCGGGCAGGTAATCCGGAGCTTTTCATGTCGTCCCCTTCTTCCGCCCCCTTGCGTCTGGGCATCGCCGGTCTCGGGACCGTCGGTATCGGTGTGGTCAAGATCGTCCAGACCCATGCCGAGATGATCATGCGCCGGGGCGGTCGGCCTATCGAGATCGTCGCGGTCAGCGCCAATTCGCGCACCAAGGAACGCGGCGCGGATATCTCGGGCTATGCGTGGGAAGACGATCCCGTGGCTTTGGGCCGGCGCGACGACATAGACGTCGTGATCGAACTGATGGGCGGCGAGAACGGCGCGGCCAAGGCGCTTGTCGAGACCGCGCTGAAGAACGGCAAGGATGTCGTCACCGCCAACAAGGCCCTGCTGGCCCGCCACGGCACCGAACTGGCCCGGCTGGCCGAATCCCACGACCGCGTGCTGCGCTTCGAAGCCGCCGTCGCGGGCGGCATCCCCGTGATCAAGGCCCTGACCGAGGGGCTGGCCGGCAACCGTATCACCCGCGTGATGGGCGTGATGAACGGCACCTGCAACTACATCCTGACGCGGATGGAGGCGACCGGACAGGGCTATAACGTGCTCTTCGACGAGGCGTTCAAGCTGGGCTATCTGGAAGCCGATCCCAATCTCGACGTGGGCGGCATCGATGCGGGTCACAAGCTGAGCCTGCTGTCGGCCATCGCCTTCGGCACCGAGGTCGATTTCGACAATGTCGTTCTGCAGGGGATCGGCTCGATCTCGCTCGACGATATCCGGCTGGCGCGCGACATGGGCTATTCGATCAAGCTTCTGGGCGTGGCGCAGATGACCGGGCGGGGGCTGGAGCAGCGCATGACGCCCTGTCTGGTGCCGGAAACGCATCCGCTGGGCCAGCTTCAGGGCGGGACCAACATGGTGGTGATCGAAGGTGACTCGGTCGGCCAGATCGTCCTGCGGGGCGCCGGAGCGGGCGAAGGCCCGACCGCCAGCGCGGTGATGGGCGATGTGCTCGACATCGCGCGCGGGTTGCGGCTGCCGGTCTTCGGCCAGCCAGCCGCGACGCTCACCGACGCGCCGCCCGCCGTCGTCAGCGCGGGCGCGCCGTGGTATCTGCGCATGACGCTCTTGGACAAGCCCGGCGCGCTGGCCAAGATCGCCACGCTTCTGGGCGAAAGCGGGATCTCCATCGCGCGGATGCGGCAATATTCGCATGACGGCACCGACGCGCCCGTGCTGATCGTGACGCACAAGGCCTCGTCGGACGATATCAGCTTCGCGCTGGCGAAATTCGCCGAAACCGGGGTCGTCGTGGGCGACCCGGTGGCGCTGCGCATCGAAGAGGTCTGAGCGTCACCGCCCTGAGGGGGTCGGGCGGCTGGCCGCCGCCCCCTCCCTCGCTCACCGCTGAATCGCCGCATCCGCGCCATGCTCTTGCTTGAAGCGCGGCGCATGGGTTTTGACACCTTTTGCCCTCCCAAGCGGGCGTTAGCGGCACCAGCGTTGTCCCGCTCCCCCGCCCGCGCTATGCAGGTCGCGCAACCCGCGCCCGGTTTCAATCAAGGAATGATCATGTCCGACTCTCCCCTGTTTCACGATCGCATGCTGTCGCTGGGCCTCGCCCGCGTGTCCGAGCAGGCGGCGATGGAATCCGCCGACTGGATCGGCCGCGGCGACGAAAAGGCGGCCGACCAGGCGGCCGTCAACGCCATGCGCAACCAGCTTAACCTGCTGGACATCAAGGGCGTCGTGGTCATCGGCGAGGGCGAGCGCGACGAGGCGCCGATGCTCTATATCGGCGAGGAAGTCGGCAACGGGAACGGCCCCGAGGTGGATATTGCCCTCGACCCGCTCGAAGGCACCACGCTGACCGCCAAGGACATGCCGAACGCGCTGACTGTCATCGCCATGGCGCCGCGCGGCACGCTGCTGCACGCACCCGACGTCTACATGGACAAGCTGGCCATCGGTCCGGGCTATGCCCCGGGCACCGTGACGCTGGACATGGAGCCCGCCGAGCGCGTGCGCGCTCTGGCCAAGGCCAAGGGCTGCGAGACCACCGACATCACCTGCTGCATCCTCGAGCGTCCGCGCCACGAGGATCTGATCCGCGAAGTGCGCTCGACTGGCGCCTCGATCCGCCTGATCACCGATGGCGACGTCGCGGGCGTGATCCACTGCGCCGAGCCGCACCTGACCGGCATCGACATGTATATGGGCTCGGGCGGTGCGCCCGAGGGCGTTCTGGCCGCTGCCGCGCTGAAGTGCATGGGCGGGCAGATGTTCGGCCGGCTGCTGTTCCGCAACGATGACGAGCGCGGGCGCGCGGCCAAGGCCGGGATCACCGAACTCGACCGCGTCTATAGCCGCGACGAACTGGTGACGGCGGACGTGATCTTCTCGGCCACCGGCGTGACCAATGGCTCGATCGTGCAGGGCATCAAGCGCGAGCCCGGCTGGATCGAAACCGAAACCCTGCTGATGCGCTCGAAAACCGGCTCGGTGCGGCGCATGATCTACCGCAACCCGGTGAAATGAACCCGGTGACATGACTGCCTATCTTGGCGTTGAAACATCGCTGACGGGCCGACGCTGGGTCGGCCCGGGCACCGAGAGGGAACGACAGGCCGAGGCGCTGGCACAAGCCACGCGCCTGCCTTTGGCGCTGTGTTCGGTTCTGGCGCATCGTCAGGTCCCCCCCGACGAGGCCGCCGGTTTCCTCGCGCCCTCGCTGCGCGCGCTCTTGCCCGATCCCCGGCTTCTGCGCGACATGGAGAAAGCCGCAGCCCGCCTTCTGTCCGCGCTGAAATCGCGCGAGAAGATCGCCGTGTTCGGTGATTACGACGTGGATGGCGGCGCGTCCTCGGCGCTTCTGCTCTGCTGGCTGCGCGCCATGGGCCACGACGCCACGCTTTATATTCCCGACCGTATCGACGAAGGCTACGGCCCCAACGAACCGGCGATGGAAGCGCTGGCTCGCGACCACGGGCTGATCGTCTGCGTCGATTGCGGCACGCTCTCGCACGGCCCCGTCGCGGCGGCCAAGGGCGCCGACGTGGTCATCCTCGATCACCACCTCGGCGGCGAGACGCTGCCCGAGGCGCTGGCCGTGGTGAACCCCAACCGACAGGACGAATCGGGCGATCTGGGCCATCTCTGCGCGGCGGGCGTGGTCTTCCTGCTGCTGGTTGAAGCCAATCGCCAGCTGCGCGACGACGGCGTCAGGGGCCCCGACCTGATGGGCTATCTCGACCTTGTGGCGCTGGCGACGGTGGCCGATGTGGCGCCGCTGATCGGCGTCAATCGCGCCTTCGTGCGGCAGGGGCTCAAGGTCATGGCGCAGCGCGGGCGTCCCGGTCTGGTCGCGCTCAGTGATGTGGGCCGTATCGACCAGGCGCCGACCCCCTACCATCTGGGCTTCGTTCTGGGCCCGCGCGTCAATGCGGGCGGACGGATCGGCGCGGCCGATCTGGGCGCGCGGCTTCTGTCGACCGACAACGCGTTCGAAGCGCAAAAGATCGCGGCCCAGCTCGATCAGCTCAACGACGACCGCCGCGCCATCGAACAGGCGGTGCGCGAGGAGGCGCTCGCGCAAGCCGAGTTCCGGGGCCTCGACGGCCCGCTGGTCTGGGCCGCCGCCGAGGGCTGGCATCCGGGCGTGATCGGCATCGTCGCCGCACGGCTGAAAGAGGCCACCAATCGCCCCGCCGTGGTGATCGCGCTCGACGGGGACGAGGGCAAGGGCTCGGGCCGCTCGGTCGCGGGGGTGGATCTGGGCGCCTCGATCCAAAGGCTCGCGCTGGAGGGCCTCCTTGTGAAAGGCGGCGGTCACCGGATGGCCGCGGGCCTGACCGTGACGCGCGACCGACTCGAGTCGGCAATGGAACGGTTGGGCGAGCTCTTGGCCAAGCAGGGAGCCGGCCAGGGCGGCGCGGGCGATCTGCGGCTCGACGGGCTGTTGATGCCGGGCGCCGCGACGGTCGGGATGGTCGAAACGCTCGAACAGGCCGGACCTTTCGGACAAGGTGCCCCTGCCCCGCGATTCGCCTTCCCGTCGATGGCGATTCTCGATGCCCGCCAGATCGGCACAGGCCACCTGAAACTGCGATTCGGCGACCCGGCGGGCGCCTCGCTCGAGGCCATTGCCTTCGGCGCCTATGACGGCCCGCTGGGCGCGGCGCTGGCCCGGCGCACGCCCGGCCTTTGGCACCTCGCCGGCAAGGTCGAGATCAATTCCTGGGGCGGCCGCAACCGCGTGCAGCTTCGCCTCGACGACGCCGCGCCCGCCTGACCGGGCGCCCGGGACGGCCTGAAACGCTTTGGAAATCCGCCCGTCAGTGCCCTCTCAAGGCGCTGAGATGCCTGTCACAACCGTGAAACGAGGCGGCCCGAAACGCTCGGTCGTGCACGACGAAAAAAGTTGTCACGAAGGCGAAAAATTCCCCTTGCGCCCGCCCGGACGCTGGCCTAAACACCGCCTCACGCCGGAAGCGAAACGCTGACAAGCATCGCAGAAAGCGCAAAGGTGGCCCGTTCGTCTATCGGTTAGGACGCCAGGTTTTCAACCTGGAAAGAGGGGTTCGACTCCCCTACGGGCTGCCACTTTTCCTTATACAGACACGTTTTCAAGTGCCTTTCGGGGCGCTCCTTTGCGTATGCGTGCGCCCCCTTCACCCGCAGTCGAGCCCCCTTCCCGGGCAAGCTGTTGCAGATCGGCACCCCCGGCGCGCAGCGATCCGGAGAGTATTTTCCGCTGTGAAAGAACCGTGTACTGCTTGACCCGATCGGGACTTGCGCAACCATTGTCCCAGACTGCCTTTTCGGAACCGGGGGTTTCATGACACTCTATCGCAGACTTTCAGCGGGTTCGCTGCTGGTGCTTTCCGTCGCTCTTGCCGGCTGCGTCAGCACCACCGCGCCAGACCCGACCAACGAATCCCAGTTCCTGCCGGAGCTGCCCGAAGGCATCATGAACGTGGTGGCCCCGAACCAGGACCTGACCGCCGTGCGCATCATGCCTTCGGATGGCTGCTACTGGTACCGTCACAGCAATGTCGTCGAAACGACCTTCGTGCCGCTGCGCACGCGCGACGGGCGGATGATCTGCACCAATGCCGGGGCACCCGCGGCGTAACGCCGGCAGGGGATGGGAAATGACAAAGGGCGCCGCGATTGCGGCGCCCTTCTGCATGTCGGGTCTGCGGGGTCGGTCTGCGCAGTCACGCCGCGTAGAGATGCGCCGTGGCGCCGACCTCGACCTGGTCGTACAGGTTGATGATATGCGGCATCACCATCCGCACGCAGCCCGAGCTGGCACGCGAGCCGATCGACCAGGGCTGCGGCGTGCCGTGGATGCGCAGATAGGTGTCGCGGTTGCCCACATAGAGATAGAGCGCGCGCGCGCCCAGGGGGTTCTCGGGGCCGCCCGGCATGCCGCCGGCGAATTCCTGGTATTCCGGGTTGCGGCGGATCATGTTCGCCGTGGGCGTCCAGGAGGGCCAGCGCGCCTTGCGGCCGATGCGGAAGGTCCCCGCTTCGTACAGGTCGTCCTGGCCGATGGCGACGCCGTAGCGCATTGCCGTCCCGTCGCCCTGGATGTGGTAGAGATAGCGCGCCACCGCGTCGACATGGATGTCGCCCGCGCGCAGGCCGTCATTGGCCTCGACCCGGCGCGGCAGGAAGCGCGGATGCAGATCCCAGGGGTTGGAAAAGGACGGGTCGTAGCCCGCGGGCGTGACCTGCGCGTCCCAGCTGTCCCACTGGCTTTCCTGAGCGGTCTGGGCGAAGAGCTGGCGCGGGCCAGCGACAAAGGGCGCGGCCAGGGCAGCGGCGGCGCTTTTGGCGATGAAAGAGCGTCTGGACGTCACGGAACTGTTCCTCTTGTCGGCCGGGCGAGCAGCGCCGGCAGATTATCGGTGGTCATAAGCAAAATATGCGCCGACGGGCAAGCGTGGCAAACCCGTTGCGGCCTGTTAGGGGCAGATTCGCGCTCACAGATGCGTAACCCGGAATGCTTTCGGGGCGTTTCCGGCCCGGCTGGGGTGTTTCGGACGCGTCGCGAGGTTCAATGCGCCGAGGGATTGTCCATCGCCCGGCTGAGCAGGATTACCGGGATGATCCCGATGGCGACGATCAGCATGGCCGAGGTCGAGGCCTCGTCCAGCCGCCCGTCCGACGCCAGTCGATAGGTCCGAATCGCCAACGTATCGAGGTTGAAGGGCCGCACGATCAGCGTCGCGGGCAGTTCCTTGAGCACATCGGCGAAGATGAAGATCGCCGCCGACAGAAGCCCGCCGCGCAGAAGCGGGAAATGCACCGTCGCCAGCGTCCGCGCGGGCCCTGAACCAAGCCCCCGCGCGGCCTCGTCCAGCGAGGGCGGAATGCGCTGCAAAGACGCCTCGATCGTGTTGAGCGAAATGGCGAGGAACCGCACCGCATAGGCAAAGATCAGCCCGAAATAGGAGCCGGTCAGCAAAAGCCCGGTCGAGATGTCGAAGGTCTCGCGCATCCAGGCATCGAGGCTGCGATCGACCCAGCTGAGCGGCAGCAGGATCCCCACGGCGATCACCGCGCCCGGCATCGCGTAGCCGATCCCCGCAACCCCCAGCGCGCCACGCACCGCAGGCCCGCCATCGAGCCGCCGCGCATAGGCCAGGAAAACCCCGAGCGTCAGCAGCACGAGCGCGGCCAGGGCGGCCAGCATCAGCGAATTCCCGGCAAAGGCGTAGAAACGCGGGCCCCACATCGGATCCCCCACCAGGAATGCACGGCGCGCCAGATCGGCGAAGGGAAAGACAAAGCCCGCGACGATGGGAAAGGCGCACAGCCCCATCACGATCGCCGCGCGCCAGCCGGTCAGCGGACGCCGCGCCGCCGCGCTGGCCGATTGTCCGCCCGGATCGCCCACATAGCGCCGCGAGCCGCGCAACAGCCGCTCCAGCACCAGCGCCACGCCGACGAGCCCGATCAGCAGCGCCGCGATCTGCGCCGCCGCCACCGGCTCGCCCCGCGCGAACCAGGTGCGGAAAATGCCCGAGGTCAGCGTCTGCACGCCCAGATGCTGCACGGTGCCGAAATCGGCCAGCGTCTCCATCCCCACGAAGGCGCAGCCCGCGACGATGGCCGGGCGTGCCATCGGCAGGGCCACGCGGAAGAAGGCCCCGCGCGCCGACTGGCCCAGCGCCCGGGCCGCCTCGATCAGGTGCAGCGACTGCGTGGCAAAGGCCGCGCGGGCCAACAGGTAGACATAGGGATAGAGCACCAGCGCCAGCATGATCGCCGCGCCCGGCAGGCTGGCGATGTCCGGAAACCAGTAATCCCGCCGCCCCCAACCGAACAGCGCGCGCAGGGCCGACTGAACGGGACCGGCGAAGGTGAAGGTCTCGTAATAGACATAGGCGATGACATAGCCCGGCATCGTCATCGGCAGCATCAGCGCCCATTGCAGCACGCCCCGGCCCCGGAACTCGAAGCCCGCGATCAGCCAGCCCGCGCCCACCCCCATCGCCGCCGCCAGCGCGATGGTCAGCATCACCAGAAACAGCGAATTGCGCAGGTAAAGCGGCAGCACGGTCGAGGCCAGATGCGCCCAGGCGCCGTCCGAGGGCAGGAAGACCTGAGCCACCACCGCCAGAATCGGCAGCGCGATGAAGGCGGCGATCACCAGCGCACCCAGCGTCCAGCCGCCGGGCCTGAAGCGCCGCGACCGCGCGGTCGAAGAAAGGGTGTCGTGGGTCGTGGCCATGTGGCGTCCTGCACATCCGGCTCTTCCCCTAGCGGATGGCCGCCGGGCTGTCCAGTTTTCCGATTCTTATTGTCGGATTATATTCCGATTGTTATTGTCAGGAATGCCGCGAGCCTTTATGCCTCGGGGCGTCCGGGTCGGAACCGACCCTTCCCCCGCCCGCCCCGCCCGGGGCGATTTTCTTACGTCCGGAGGACCTTATGTTTCGCAATCTGACGGCTCTTGGTACTGCTTTCACCGCATTGCTGACCGCCGCCGCGCCGGCCGCGCTGGCACAGGAAGTCAACCTGTATTCCTCGCGCCATTACGACACCGACCTGCGCCTTTACGAGAACTTCACCGCGGCCACCGGAATCCGCATCAACCTGATCGAGGGCACCGGCGAACAGCTGCTCGAACGGATCCAGACCGAAGGCGAGGCCTCGCCGGCCGATCTGTACATCACCGTCGATGGCGGCCGCCTGCACCGCGCGGTCGAAGCGGGCGTGTTCCAGCCCATCGAGAGCGAGATCCTGGAACAGCGCGTGCCCGAGAATTTCCAGCATCCCGACAATCTGTGGTTCGGCCTGTCGTCGCGCGCACGGGTCATCTTCACCCGTGTGGGCGAGCGTCCCGACTGGCTGAACGATTACGAAGACCTCGCCGACCCGCGTCTCGAGGGCGAGATCTGCATCCGGTCCTCGTCGAATATCTACAACATCTCGCTGATGGCCGAGATGATCGAGGTCCTGGGCGCCGAAGGGGCCGAGGAATGGGCCGCGGGCGTGAACAACAACCTCGCCCGCCAGCCGCAGGGCGGCGACCGCGACCAGCTGCGCGCGCTGGCGGCCGACGAATGCTCGGTCGCGGTGTCGAACACCTATTACTGGGGCGCGCTCGCTGCGTCGGACAACCCCGATGATGTCGCCGTCGCCGAGGCGGTCGAGTTCTTCTATCCCAACCAGGGGACCGAGGACGAGCCGGGGCGCGGCGCGCATGTCAACATCTCGGGCGCGGGCGTGACCCAGCACGCTCCGAACCGCGAGAACGCGATCCGCTTCCTGGAATACCTGGTGTCGGATGAAGCACAGGCGATCTTTGCGGATTCCAACAACGAATTCCCGATCGTCCCGGGCGTCGAGATCCACGGCCCCGTCGCCCCCTTCACCGATTTCCGCAATTCGGGCGTCAACGTTTCGGTCTACGGGCTGAACGCGGGCGAGGCGACGGACATCTTCGACCGCGTGGGCTTCCCGTAATCCGACGCCCCGGGTGACCGGGTCGTCAGGGGGGCTGTCTGCCCCCCTCGGCCTGCGGCCTCACCCCCCGAGGATATTTGCGGAACAAAGATGAAGGGGCCTCCTCTGCGGGGCCCCTTTTGTCATGCCCCGAGGCGGGGCGCCCTTGACCTCGGGCGATCCGTTCGCATGTTCACCAAGACGATCTCATTTAGCCAAGGATACCCGATGCCGAGTGACAGCTACACGCCCCCGAAGGTCTGGACCTGGGAACAGGAGAGCGGCGGGCGCTTTGCCTCGATCAACCGGCCCATCGCCGGCCCCACGCATGACAAGGAGCTGCCGGTCGGCGAGCATCCGTTCCAGCTGTATTCGCTGGGCACGCCCAATGGCGTGAAAGTCACCATCCTGTTCGAAGAGCTGCTGGCGGCGGGCCATGCGGGCGCGGAATACGATGCCTGGCTGATCAATATCGGCGAGGGCGACCAGTTCGGCTCGGACTTCGTGGATATCAACCCGAACTCGAAGATCCCGGCGCTGATGGACCGCTCGGGGTCTGAGCCGGTGCGGGTGTTCGAATCGGCCTCGATCCTGTTCCACCTGGCCGAGAAATTCGGCGCCTTCCTCCCCGCCTCGGGTCCCGCGCGGACCGAGGTGATGAACTGGGTCTTCTGGCAGATGGGCGCGGCGCCCTATCTGGGTGGCGGCTTCGGGCATTTCTATGCCTATGCGCCCGAGAAATACGAATACCCGATCAACCGTTTCGCGATGGAGGTGAAGCGCCAGCTCGACGTGCTGGACCGCAATCTGGCCGACCGCAAATGGATCGCGGGCCACGAGTACACCATCGCCGACATGGCGATCTATCCGTGGTACGGGCGGCTTGTCGAAGGCGGGGCCTATGACGCGGGCGAGTTCCTGTCGGTGCACGAATACAAGAACGTGGTCCGCTGGGCGGCCGACATGGCGGCGCGCCCGGGTGTCGCGCGCGGCAAGCGGGTCAACAAGCCCAGCCCCGAGGACGGCATCCGCGAACGCCACAGCGCGGCGGATCTGGACTGACGGCAGAAGGGCGGCCCCGGTGGCCGCCCTTTCCTCAGGCCGCGAGCTCCACCCAGACCGGGGTGTGGTCCGACGGCTTCTCCCAGTCGCGCGGCGCGGTTTCGATCCAGCAATCGGTCAGGCGGTCGGCCGCCTTGGGCGACAACAGCCAATGATCGATGCGGATGCCGTCATTCTTCGGCCGCGCGCCCGCCTGGTAATCCCAGAAGGAATAGAGCCCCGGTTCGGGATGGCGCAGCCGCAGCGCGTCGTAGAGCCCCATCGTTTCGAGCCGGCGAAAGGCCGCGCGGCTTTGCGGCAGGAACAGCGCATCCTCGCGCCAGGCGTCGGGGCGGGCGGCATCCTCGGGCTGGGGGATGACGTTGTAATCCCCCGCGAAAGCCACCGGGATCTCGCGCGCGATCAGCGCCGCAGCACGTGCGCGCAGCCGCTCCATCCAGCTCAGCTTGTAGTCGTATTTCGGCCCCGGCGCCGGGTTGCCGTTGGGCAGGTAGAGCCCGCAGACGCGCAGCCCCGTCTCGCCGATATCGGCCTCGATATAGCGGGCCTGTTCGTCGCTCTCATCCCCTGGCAGGCCGCGCGTGACATCGTGAAGCGGCAGCTTCGACAGGATCGCCACGCCGTTGAAGCCCTTCTGCCCGTGGGTTTCCAGATGATAGCCGCGATCCTCGATCAGGGCGCGAGGAAAGGCCTCGTCCACCGACTTGATTTCCTGCAGCACCGCCACGTCCGGGGCGGAGGTATCAAGCCAGCGGCCAAGCACCTCGGCCCGGGCCTTGACACCGTTGATATTGAAGGTGGCGAGTTTCATGCGATCTCCTGCTGCGCGGGCCGCCAGAATGGCATTGCGGCGGGGGGACGGCAACCGCCCGGGCGCGCCGGAGCGATTGCAGTGCCGCGCCCTCCGCAACCGGCTTGCCCCGCGCCGCCTGAGCCAATACACAACAGCCAGCATTGACAATCGGAGCCCATTCGATGGCCAAGAAATCGAGCGCGCAGAATATCGTTATGTGGATCCTGATGATCCTCCTGATCGCCGGTCTGGGGGGCTTCGGGATCGACAGCTTTCTGGGAAGCCGCGTGACCTCGATCGGCCAGGTAGGCGATCGGAGCATCCCGGCGCAGACCTATGCCAACGCCCTGCAGCAGGAAATGAACGCCTATGGCCAGCAGATCGGCGAGCCGGTCACGCTGGCCCGCGCGCAGCAGTTGCGCATCGACGAAAGCGTGCGCTCGCAGCTGATCGTGCAGGCCGCGCTGGATAACGAGGCCGAGCGGATCGGCATCTCGGTCGGCGACGCGGCGGTGCAGGAGGCGCTGGTAGGCATCGACGCCTTCCAGGGGCCGACCGGCGGCTTCGACCGCGAGACCTATCGCTTCCGGCTGGAAAACAGTGGCCAGACGCCCGCGCAGTTCGAGGAAGAGCTGCGCCGCGACACCGCGCGCAGCCTCTTGCAGACCGCGACCGCCGCGGGGATCGAAACCCCCGCCAATCTGCGCGCCGCGCTGATGGATTACTACGCCACGCCGCACAGCTTCGACGTCTTCACGCTGACCGAAGAGATGCTGCCCGAGCCGGTCGCCGCGCCTTCGGACGAGGCTGTGCAGGCCTATTACGACGCCAATATCGAGAACTTCACCGCGCCCGAAATGCGCCGCATCACCTATGCGTGGCTGACGCCGGAAATGGTGCGCGACGAGGTCGTGCTGTCCGACGAGGCGATCCGCACGCTCTACGATCAGCGTATCGACGAATACGTCCAGCCCGAGCGGCGCCTGGTCGAGCGGCTGGTCTTCGGCACCGAAGACGAGGCGCAACAGGCGCTGGCACGGATCGAGGCGGGCGAAACCAGCTTCGACGCGCTGGTCGAGGCGCGTGGCCTGACGCTTGACGACGTCGATCTGGGCGATGTCAGCGAGGCTCAGCTCGGTGCCGCGGGCGAGACGGTCTTCGCGCTGGATGAGGCCGGTGCGGTGGTGGGTCCCCTGCCCTCGTCGCTGGGGCCGGCGCTCTATCGCATGAATGCCATCCTGAACGCGCAGGAAGTCAGCTTCGAGGAAGCCCGCGACGAGCTGCGCGACGAGCTGGCCGCCGATGGCGCGCGCCGCCTGATTGCCGACCGTCGCGAGGCGCTCGACGACCTGCTGGCCGGAGGCGCCACGCTCGAGGACATGGCCGACGAGACCGAGATGCAGCTGGGCACGATCACCTGGAGCGCGGAGTCGAACGAGGGCATCGCCGCCTATACCGAATTCGCCGATGCCGCCGCTGCCGTGTCCGCCGACGATTTCCCCGAACTGGGCGGGCTGTCGGATGGCGGGCTGTTCGCGCTGCGTCTTGACGAGGTGATCCCGCCCGCGCCGCGTCCGCTCGACGAGGTTCGCGAGGCGGTCGCCGCTGCCGCGCGCGAGCAGGCGGTCGAGGCCGCGCTGATGGCGCTGGGTCAGGAATGGAGCGCCGAGCTGGCCTCGGACGGCGTCGAAGCCTTTGCCGAGACGCACGAGATCGCCGCCGAAAGCTTCGAGGGTGTGACGCGGCTGGACCGCGTGGCGCAGATCCCGAACGAGATGATGGAATCGCTGATGTCCGCCGAGCCGGGCACGCCGATTCTGAACGTCGCCGATGGCCGGGCGCTGCTGGCGCTGACCGGCCCGGTGGGTGACGCCGACCCCGAGAACCCGCAGACCGCGCAGCTGATGCAGAGCATCGACAGCCAGATCGGCCAGGCCCTGGCGCAGGACGTCTATACGTACTTCGCCCGCGCGCTGCAGGCCGAGGCGGGGATCTCGCTCGACCAGAACGCGATCAACGCCGTCCACGCCAATTTCCGCTGACGCCCGTCGCGGCCCTCACCCGTCTTGAAAGGCCCCGCCCGTGACCCATTCCGCCCTTCTGACCCCCTCGTTCGCCGAGTTCGAAGCCGGTTGGAACCGGGGCGAAAATCAGGTCGTCTATGCCCGGCTGGCGGCGGATCTGGACACGCCGGTCTCGCTGATGCTGAAGATCGTCGGCAACCGCAAAGACAGCTTTATGCTGGAATCGGTGACCGGCGGCGAGGTGCGGGGGCGGTATTCGATCATCGGCACCAAGCCCGATCTGATCTGGCAATGCCGGGGCAATGCCAGCCGCCTGAACCGCGAGGCGCGGTTCGACGAGGCGGCCTTTGTCGACCTGCCGGGACATCCGCTGCAGGAACTCCGCGCGCTTCTGGCCGAAAGCCGCATCGCGCTGCCCAAGGATCTGCCAGCCGCCTCGGCCGGTCTGTTCGGCTATCTGGGCTATGACATGATCCGTCTGGTCGAGGATCTGCCGCAGACCAACCCGGACCCGCTGGACCTGCCCGACGCGGTGCTGATGCGGCCCTCGGTCGTCGCGGTGCTGGACGGGGTCAAGGGCGAGGTGACGGTCGTGTCGCCCGCCTGGGTGGCCTCGGGGCTCAGCGCGCGCGCTGCCTATGCGCAGGCGGCCGAGCGGGTGATGGATGCGCTGCGCGATCTCGAACGCGAGGCCGCCTCGGGCGGGCGCGCGCTGGGAGACATGGCGCAGGTGGGCGAGCCGCGCTCGAATTTCACCAAGGACGGCTACAAGGCCGCGGTCGAGAAGGCCAAGGATTACATCCGCGCGGGCGACATCTTCCAGGTCGTGCCCTCGCAACGCTGGGCACAGGATTTCCCCCTGCCGCCCTTCGCGCTCTACCGCTCGCTCAGGCGCACGAACCCGTCGCCCTTCATGCTGTATTTCGACTTCGGCGGGTTTCACGTCGTCGGCGCCTCGCCCGAGATCCTGGTGCGGGTGCGCGACCGCGAGGTGACGATCCGCCCGATTGCCGGCACCCGCCCGCGCGGCGCCACGCCCGAAGCCGACAAGGCGCTCGAAGCCGACCTGATGGCCGACAAGAAGGAGCTGGCCGAGCATCTGATGCTGCTGGATCTGGGCCGCAACGATGTCGGCCGGGTGGCGAAGATCGGCACGGTCCATCCGACCGAGAAATTCATCATCGAGCGGTACAGCCATGTCATGCATATCGTCTCGAACGTGGTGGGCGAGATCCGCGACGACGAAGACGCGCTGTCGGCGCTGCTGGCCGGGCTTCCCGCGGGCACCGTTTCGGGCGCGCCGAAGATCCGCGCGATGGAGATCATCGACGAACTCGAACCCGAGAAACGCGGCGTCTATGGCGGCGGCGTCGGGTATTTCTCGGCCGATGGCGAGATGGATTTCTGCATCGCGCTGCGCACCGCGGTGCTGAAGGACGGGGTGATGTATATCCAGTCCGGCGGCGGTGTCGTCTATGACAGCGATCCCGAAGCCGAATGGCAGGAAACGGTCAACAAGGCCAAGGCCCTGCGCGCCGCCGCCGAGGGCGCCGGCCTGTTCGTGCGCGGGAACGGCTGAGCGCCGGACGGTCCCCGTCCGCACCGTCGCGAACGCGTGGCTGCGCCTGACACCCGGAATGAAAAAGGCCGCGCCCTTGCAGACGCGGCCAGGCTGTAGGGTGCGTGCTGTGCACGCACCGCCCTGCCCCTCTCAACCGAAGGCGTCGGGTTCGCTCGCCTTGCGCTGGTCGACGAAGGCCTGCAGCGCTTCGACGATGGCCGGATCGATGGCCGGGGCCTGATAATCGCGCAGAAGCTTCTTCACCCGCACATTGGCAAGCTGCGAGGAATCGCGCGCGCCTTCTTCTTCCCAGGTCTCGTAGGGCTTGTAATCCAGCACCTCGGTGCGCCAGAACGCGGTCTTGAAGTTGTTCTGCGTGTGCTGGCAGCCGAGGAAGTGACCGCCCGGCCCCACTTCGCGCAGCGCGTCCATGGCCTGCCCGTTATCGTCCATATAGACGCCCTTGGCGAGGTGATGCAGCGTGCCCAGCTGATCGGCATCCAGCACGAATTTCTCGTAGCTCGACACCAGACCGCCTTCCAGCCAGCCGCAGGCATGAAGCATGAAGTTGACCCCCGCGAGCAACGCCATGTTGAGCGAGTTCGCGGTCTCGTAGGCGGCCTGCGCGTCGGGCAGCTTCGAGCCGCAGAACGAGCCGCCCGACCGGTAGGGCAGGTTCAGGCGGCGGGCGAGCTGGCCCACGCCATAGGTGATATGCGCGGCTTCCGGCGTGCCGAAGGTGGGCGCGCCCGAATTCATGTCGATCGAAGTCACGAAGGCGCCCATGATCACCGGCGCGCCCTTGCGGATGAGCTGGCTATAGGCCACGCCCGCCAGCACTTCGGCCAGAACCTGCGTCAGCGTGCCCGCCACCGTCACGGGCGCCATGGCGCCGCCGACGATGAAGGGCGAGATGATCGAGGCCTGATTGTTGCGCGCATAGACTTCTAGCGCGCCCATCATCACCGAATCGAAGGTCAGCGGCGAGTTGATGTTGATGAGCGAGGTCATCACCGTGTTCTGGTCGACGAAATCCTCGCCGAACAGGATCTTCGACATCCGGACCGAATCCTCGGCCCGGACGGGTTCGGTGACCGAGCCCATATAGGGCTTGTCCGACAGCGTCATATGCGCCAGCAGCATGTCCAGATGGCGCTTGTTCACCGCGACATCGGTGGGCTCGCAGACCGTGCCGCCCGAATGGTGCAGCCATTTGGACATGTAGCCCAGCTTCACGAAGTTGCGGAAATCCTCGATCGTGGCATAGCGGCGCCCGCCTTCATTGTCGCGCACGAAGGGCGGGCCATAGACCGGCGCCAGCACCAGGTTGCGGCCACCGATCTCGACATTGCGCTCAGGGTTGCGGGCATGCTGAGTGAACGCGGAGGGCGCCGTCGCGCAAAGCTGGCGGGCCAGACCGCGGGGGATGCGCACGCGCTCGCCCTGCACATCGGCCCCGGCCTCGCGCCAGCGCTGCAGCGCTTCGGGATTCTCGACGAAATTGACGCCGATTTCTTCCAGCACCGTTTCCGCGTTGTATTCGATGATTTCGAGCGCTTCCTCGTTGAGGACCTCGAAATTCGGGATATTGCGCTGGATGAACTTGGCCGTCTCGACCGAAACGGCGGTGCGCTCCGCCCGGCGGGCGGCGCCGCCGCCTCCCCGTGTCCGACGCTCGGCCCTGACTTCGCTCATCACTCATTCTCCCGCGTTGAGGGTCATGGAGCAGAGCAATATTGCCTTGGACCGGGCGGGGATGGCCGGGAAGCGTCCTTTGGCGACCAAAGGCGACATCCGGATGCAAAGGAGGGGCGCAAAGGGCGGGTTTCGCGTCCGCCTTCACACTCCGCGTCAGGTCGTCAGCGGGGACGCCGCGCGCGCAGGATCCGCTGCCAGATCGTGCCGCCCATATACCGTCCCAGCACGACGAAATAGGCGATGATCAGCACGAAAAGCGCGACGGCGGGTGCGCCCGACAGCTGAAAGCCCGTTTCGGTCAGGTTGCCGGTCAGCCGCGCGATGACGTAGCCGCCCAGCGCGAAGATCGTCAGGAAATCGAGGATCGCCGCCAGCACGATGCGCCAGGTCGCGGGAACGGAAGATTGGGTGTCACTCATATCGGGCTCCGGATCGCGCCCGGCTGCAGGAAAGGCGGGCGCGCGGGGTTGCGGGAACGGTCGTATGCTCTGCTTATAGGCCCGCGACGCGCCGGATGCCACCATGGCGGGAACCGCCGGCAAGCCGTGCTGCGCTGCGCGATCCCTCTTGTGATTTTTGTCAACCCACGCTACGCGACGGCATGACCGAGCACAATTCTCCCACCCGTCACGACCGGCTTCTCATCATCGATTTCGGCTCTCAGGTGACGCAGCTGATCGCGCGCCGCCTGCGCGAGCTGAACGTCTATTGCGAGATCCATCCCTATCAGAACGTCACCGACGCCTTCCTGCAGGATTTCGCCCCGAAGGCGATCATCTTCTCGGGCGGCCCGGACAGCGTGACGCGCGAGGGCTCTCCCCGCCCGCCGCAATCCGCCTACAGCCTCGGCGTGCCGATCCTGGGCATCTGCTACGGTCAGCAGGTGATGATGCAGGACCTGGGCGGCGTGGTTGAAGCGGGACAAAGCCACACCGCCGAATTCGGCCGCGCCTGGGTGAAGCCGACCGAGCTGAAGACCGATCTGTTCAATGGCTGGTTCATGGACCCGACGGGCCGCGAACAGGTCTGGATGAGCCACGGCGACCACGTCGCCAAACTGGCCCCGGGTTTCGAGGTCTACGGCACCTCGACCGGCGCGCCCTTCGCCATGACCGCCGATCTGGAGCGTCGCTTCTACGCCGTGCAGTTCCACCCCGAGGTGCATCACACCCCGAACGGCGCCACGCTCTACGAGAATTTCGTGCGTCTCGCGGGGTTCACCGGCGACTGGACGATGGGCGCCTATCGCGAAGAGATGATCGCCAAGATCCGCGCGCAGGTGGGCGACAAGAAGGTGATCTGCGCGCTGTCGGGCGGCGTGGACAGCTCGGTGACGGGCATCCTGCTGCACGAGGCGATCGGCGATCAGCTGACCTGCGTCTTCGTCGATCACGGCCTGCTGCGGCTGGGCGAGGCCGAGCAGGTCGTGCAGATGTTCCGCGAGAACTACAACCTGAACCTGATCCACGCCGATGAGAGCGAGCTCTTTCTCGGCGCGCTCGAAGGGGTCACCGACCCCGAGGTCAAGCGCAAGACGATCGGCAAGCTGTTCATCGACGTGTTCCAGAAATACGCCGACCAGATCGAGGGCGCCGAATTCCTCGCGCAGGGCACGCTTTACCCCGATGTCATTGAATCGGTCAGCTTTTCCGGCGGCCCTTCGGTCACGATCAAGTCGCACCATAATGTCGGCGGCCTGCCCGAGAAGATGGGCCTGAAGCTGGTCGAGCCGCTGCGCGAACTGTTCAAGGACGAGGTCCGCGCGCTGGGGACAGAGCTGGGCCTGCCCGCGTCCTTCATCGGCCGCCACCCCTTCCCGGGACCGGGCCTGGCGATCCGCTGCCCCGGCGAGATCACGCGCGACAAGCTCGAGATCCTGCGCAAGGCGGATGCGATCTATATCGACCAGATCCGCAAGCACGGCCTCTATGACGAGATCTGGCAGGCCTTCGCCGCGATCCTGCCCGTGCGCACGGTCGGCGTGATGGGCGACGGGCGGACCTACGATTACGCGCTGGCCTTGCGCGCCGTGACCTCGGTCGACGGGATGACAGCGGATTACTATCCGTTCACGCATGATTTCCTCGGCGAAACCTCGACCCGGATCATCAACGAGGTGCAGGGCATCAACCGCGTGTTCTATGACATCACCTCGAAACCGCCGGGCACGATCGAAATGGAATGACGCCAAGGGGTCGTTAACCCTTTGGCAACAAATCGGGGCCATCCTGTCCGCACGGAGAGGATGGCCCCATGCATCTGGACTACCCGGACTGGCTGCGCGACGCGGTGCCCACGGACAGCACCTTTCGCACAAAGCTGTCCGAGCTGCGGCGCGTCGAAGCCGCCTATGGCGATCTCGACGCGCTTTACGACGAAGACGAACTCGCCGCGCTGATCGACACGCTGAGCTATTCCAGCGAGGATGCGCGCCGGGGCCGGCCCAATCCCTCGCGGTTGGAAATCACCGGCGATCTGCGCAACAACCTGGCGTCCTACAAAAGCGCGGTCGCGAAATATCAGCGTTTCCGGCAGGATATGGAAAGCGAAGCCGCGCATGCCACGCTGCGCCGCATGGCACCGGACGCTTCCGATGAACCAGGCGAACCGCCCGGACGGATTCTGTCGATGGAATCCGATCTGCAGCGCGCGCTGCGTGACGCGCTGGGCGATCTGGAGCCGGGGCTGGAAGCGGTGGATGAAGGGGGCGAGAAAATCGTCCCCTCGGGCCGGATCGACATACTGGCCCGCGACGCGGCGGGCGGGCTGGTGGTGATCGAACTGAAAGCCGTCTGCGCAAGGCGCGAGGTGCTGGGCCAGATCGCGGGCTACATGGCCGATATCGAAGCCGAAACCGGCGCCCGGCCGCGCGGCCTGATCATCGCGCCCGATTTTCATCCCGCTACCGTCTCGGGCGCACGGATGATCGACGGGCTGGATCTGAAGCGCTACGCGATCCGCTTCGGCTTCAGCGACATGAGACGCGACGCCGCCGGGCCGGGCGATTCCGGCTGCGCCACCATCGCGCGTGCCCCACCCGAAACGCAGGAAGCCCCCGCCGTGGCGGGGGCTTCCGGGATGCGACAGGCGCCGGACGTAGCGCTTACATCGGCGGCAGGCTGAAGAACATCGTCTCGCCCGAATGGTCATCAACGCCGTCATTGTCGGTGGCGATCCACATCGTGCCGTCCTGCGTGATGGCAAGGCTTTCGACCTTGTCCAGCACATAGCCCCCCGTCGCGGTCAGATACGGCAGCAGGTCGATGACGACTTCCGGCGTCACCACCGGCAGATCGCCCCCCAGCGGTGCGGGCTGCAGATCGGCCAGCGCCACGCGGGTGATCTGCTTCACCGAGGCGAGATCGCCCAGCTGGTTGTCGCGCTCGACCAGATACAGATAGCCGTCATGCGCCGTGATCTCGGACAGGCCGACCCAGCCCCGCTCATGCGCGGCCAGCGGGTAATGCACCGCGCCCCATTCGCCGGTGGCGGGCGTATAGGCGACCAGCTTCACCATCCCCTCGGGATCGTCGGCCCATTCGCGCTGCACGGCCATCCACAGCGTGCCGTCAACCATCGTTACGCCCTCGAAGCCGAAGCGGCGTTCTTGCGACAGCAGGGCCTCGGGCAACGTCACCTCTTCGGTGATCGCGCCTGACGCGTCGACATGGTAAAGCGCATGCGGGATGTCGCGGTCGGTGCGGCCCTCATTGGCGATCCAGAAACCGCCCTGCCCGTCCAGCGTGATGCCCTCCATATCCATCTGCGCGGCGGGCGCGCCATCGCGGGCGACGCGAATCGCGCGGATGATGCGGGCGGGCTGCTGCGACGGGTCGATCACGAAGATCGTCGGCTGCGCGCCATAGGCCGAATCGTTCACGGCATAGAGCATCCCGTCCTCGCCCGCGACGAGCCCCGAGATCGCGCCCCAGCCGGTCAGCGCCTCCATTCCCGCCGAGGTGAGCTGCGGATAGGCGGCGGGCGCGTCCTGCCATTCGTAGATAATCACATGCGAGCGCGCGGCACCATCGGCGCCCAGATCGGTCTCGTTCGCGGTGACGAAAAGCCCGCGCGACGGGATCGGCAGCAACCCTTCCGGCCCGATGCCCGAGGGCAGAAGCTGGCGCAGGACAGGCGCCGACGGATCGGTCGCGTCATAGACGCCGATCACAGAGCCGCGCTCGGAGCCCACGAACAGCATCGGCGTGCCGTCGAAGGTGGCGGCGACGATGGATTCCAGCTCGGTCCCCTTCTTGCCCGACCGGCCTTCGGGATAATGGCCGATCTCGACGATCGCATGTTCCAGCGAGGCGCCGCTGTCATGGACCAGCGTGCCGTCCTGCGCGAAGATCGACCAGGTGCGGCTGCCGCCGTTCCAGTCGCCTTCATTGGCGATGGCGACATGGTCCGCGTCGAGCCAGGTGATCGCGTCGGGCTCGCGCAGGCGGGTGACGGTCTGATCGAAGACCAGCTGGCCGTCCCTGGCCGTGTCGACGCCCTCGGCCGTCGCCTCACCCGCTGAGAAGTGGCTCAGCACGGTGCCGGCGCGGTCGAGGATGACGATATGGTTGTTTTCCTGAAGCGTGAGCGCGATCTCGCCCTCGGCATTGATGGCGACGAATTCGGGCTCGGGATCGTCGGACGCGATGTCGGCCAGGCCCGTGACATCGGCGCGGATCATCCCGGCGCAATCGATTGCACCCTCGGTCATCGGCAGGATCGCCACGAAGCCCGCCGGCATCTGCGGCAGCGCGCCCTCGTTCAGGTCCTCGTCGCGTTCGTTCTCGATGGCGACGGCAAGGAAGCTCTGATCCGGGGCGATGGCGATGGAATCGGGCTGGCCGCCCAGATCGCAGCTTTCGGTGACGCTGCGGGTCGCCACGTCGAGCGTCAGAAGCGCCCCGGCGGTCTCGACGTAATCCGCCGAGCGATTGACGGCCACGAAAGCGCTCGCCCCGGCGATCGCGACCGAGGTCGGCTCGCCCTCGAGCGTCAGCGCGCCGAGCGGCGCGGGGGTGGCGGGATCGGTGATGTCGATGAAGCCGACCGCGCCCGCCGGGCTGTCGGTATAGACCAGCGTCATCCCGTCTTCGGTAGCGGCGATGATCTCGGACGAGGTTTCCTCGGCCCCGGGCAGGTTCTGCGCGACGGGGAACGAGGCGATGCGGTTGAAATGCGCGTCTTGCGCGATGGCGGGCGTGGCGCAGATCAGCGCAAGCGCGCTGGTGGAAAGCAGGCGGGCGGACATGGGGAGCTCCGATTGACGACTTGTTACCTGGTCCGCGCGGGCTTACGTCGCTTTCGTCACGGCCGCGTCACGGTTCGGTGACGGAACGATGACGGGGAGAGGGTGATGAGCATTCGTCTGACGGGGAAACTGATCTGCGCCACCGAGGCGCAGGCGGCCATCGTGCGGGAATACCTGCCCGAGCACGTGCGGCTGACACTGGCCGAGCCCGGCTGCCTGGAATTCGAGGTCAGCCATGCGGGTGCGATGACCTGGGACGTGACCGAGCGTTTCACCGACCGCGCGGCTTTCGAGGCGCATCAGGCGCGGACCGGGGCCAGCGCCTGGGGCCAGGCGACGGCAGGGATCGCAAGGGAATACGAGGTCCGCGAGGGCTGACGCTAACCCGGTGTTAATATACCTGTGGTCTGATACGCCCGGGAGCGCTGTATTAGCCGATCCGGCGCAGGTTTCGCCCTCGCCCGGCATGCCGCTGGCATGCAGGTCTTGCGCGACCGGGCGCGCCGCCTTCGGCGGCGCGCGGGGCTGGCTACAGACGGAGAGGCCGCGCGCCCGCAGCCCCCGTCTTGTCCCCGTTCAGCAGATCCGCGGCAGCTGTTCGCCCACCAGCATGTCGACGATCCGGCTGCCGCCAAACGCCGTGCGCAGGGTGACGGGGACCGCCCCCGCTTCGGTCGCGCGACCGATGATGCAGGCGCCCTGCCCGGCCTTGGTCGCGCGCATTGCGGCGAGCGCGGCCTCGGCCTGATCGGCGGGGACGAAGGTGACGAGCGTGCCCTCGTTGGCAAGGTAAAGCGGGTCGAGGCCCAGGATCTCGCACATGCCTTTCACCTCGGGGCGCAGCGGCAGCGCGGTTTCGTCGAGCTCGACCGACACGCCCGCTGCCTCGGCCAGCTCGTTGAGGGTCGAGGCCAGTCCGCCGCGCGTCGCGTCGCGCGCGCACCGCGTATCGGGGGCAGCCCGAAGCACGGCTTCCATCAATGCGCCCAGCGACTGGCAATCGGATTGCAGATCCGCCGAAAGCATCATGTCGCCGCGCGCGGCCAGGATCGTGGCGCCGTGGTCGCCCAGCACACCGTTCACAAGGGCCACATCGCCGGGCCGGATCCGCCGCGCATCAAGGTCACGCCCCGGCGCGATCACACCGATCCCCGAGGTGGTGATATAGACCTGATCGCAGGCGCCGCGATTGACGACCTTGGTGTCGCCGGTGACGATGCGCACGCCCGCCACCGCTGCCTCGGCCGCCATCGAGGCGACGAGCCGGCGCAGCAGGGCGATCTCGCAGCCCTCTTCGATGATGAAACTGGCCGACAGCCAGAGCGGCCTTGCGCCACCCACGGCAAGGTCGTTCACCGTGCCGCAGACGGCGAGCTTGCCGATATCGCCGCCGGGAAACTCGACCGGGGTGACGACGAAACTGTCGGTGGTAAAGGCCAGCCGCGCGCCGGGTTCCTGAAGCGCCGCCTCGGTCAGGCGGGCCTGATCCTCCATGCCCGGGGGGGCGAAGACGCTGAGGAAAACGCTCTCGATCAACTCGCGCATCGCCTTGCCGCCCCCGCCATGGGCGAGCGTGACGCGCTCTTCGCGCAGGGTCATGACTGTATCCTTCATTGCGCCGCGACCTCCGGCGTCACCCGTGGCAGCACCCGCGCGCCCCCATAGGTCCAATAGGCCGCGCAAGCCCCTTCGGACGAGACCATGAGCGCACCGAGCGGCGTCTCGGGCTTGCAGCCCAGACCGAATTGCGGGCAGGCGGTCGGCTTGATGCGCCCTGTCATCACCGCCGAACAGGCACAGCCCTCGGGCTCGTCATCGGGCGAGGCGGCGTAACCGATGCCGAATTTCTCTTCGGCGTCGAAAGCGAGATACTTCTCGCGGATCCGCAGGCCCGAGGCGTCGATCTCTCCAAGCCCGCGCCAGGCGAAACGCGGGCGGCGTTCATAGACATCGGCGATGGCGGCAAGGCTGACGGGGTTGCCGTGCTCGGGCACGACGCGGGCATACTGGTTTTCCACCTCGGCCCGTCCGTCGCGGATCTGTTCCAGCACCATCAGCACCGATTGCAACAGGTCGATCGGCTCGAAGCCGGCGACGACGATCGGCTTGCCGTAATCGCGCGCGATGAAATCGTAAGCATGGACACCAATCACCATGGACACATGGCCCGGCCCGACGAACCCGTCGAGCACCATATGCGGATCGTCCAGCAGCGCCCTGATAGGCTCGGGCACGGTGATATGGTTGCAGAATACGCTGAAATTCGTCAGCACCTCGCGCGCAGCCTGCTGGATCGACAACGCGGTCGACGGAGTTGTCGTCTCGAAACCCAGGCCGAAGAACACGACCTCGCGCTCCGGATTGCGCCGGGCCAGTTCCAGCGCGTCGAGCGGCGAATAGACCATGCGGATATCGGCGCCGTCGGCCTTGGCCTGCAAGAGCGATTTGCGCGTGCCGGGCACCCGCATCGCGTCGCCGAACGTGGTAAAGATCACGCCCTCGCGCTCGGCGATGGTGACGCAATCGTCGACTCGCGACATCGGCAGCACGCAGACCGGACAGCCGGGGCCGTGGATGAACTCGATCCCCTCATGCACCAGCTTGTCCAGCCCGTACCGGAAGATCGCATGCGTGTGGCCGCCGCAGACCTCCATGATATGCACGGGTCGTGCCTTCTTTGCGCCGATCTGGTCGGCGACGCGGCCGATGGCGGAAAGCAACGCTTTCGCGGCTTTCGGATCGCGGAACTCTTCGACGTATCTCATTGTTCCTCCAGCGCTTTCGCACCCTCCGCCATCGCGTCCAGGGTTTCCTGCGCCTCGCCCAGCCCGCGCAGGGCCTCCAGCGTGTCGGCGGCTTCCTGCGCGTCGATCACCGCCATCGCAAAGCCCACATGGATGAGCACCCATTCGCCCACCAGCGCCTCGAGCGGCCGGTCGGCCACCGGCGCCAGCGAGACCTCGCGCCGCACGCCCGAGACATCCGCCATCGCCATCTGGCGCGCCGGGTCGGTGATGGCCACGATCTGGCCGGGAATTCCCAGGCACATGGTTAATCCTCCTCGCTCATCGCATGCGGCTCAATGCCGTAGCGGTCCAGTTTCGAGCGCAACCCGACGCGGCTGAGACCCAGCTCGGCGGCGGCGCGGCTCTTGTTCCATTTGAGCCGCGTGAGCGTCTCTCGCAGGATGCGCATTTCCATCACCTCGACCCGTTCCTTGAGCGTGCCTTCAAGGTTACCCACCAGCGTGGCGGTGCGGTCGGCGCTGTCCTCGCCGGGCGCGGACATCAGGATATGGCGCGAGATGATCTCGGGGCCGATGGTCACGTTCTGGGCGAGGATCAGCATCCGCGTGACCTCGTTCCTGAGTTCGGGCAGATTGCCGGGCCAGTCGTAATTTTCGAGAAAATCAAGGGCCGCTTGCGTAAAACCCCGCGCAGCCTTGCCGTGTTCGGCGGCCAGGTCGAGCAAGTAGCGCTCGGCCATCAGCGCGATGTCGCCCTGGCGCGCGCGCAGCGGCGGAACCTGCAGCGTGGTTACCGCCAGCGCGTAATACAGATCGGCGCGAAACAGCCCGTCGGCGACCAGATCCATCAGGTCGCGATGCGCCCCGACGATGATCCGCGCGCCCGAGGACAGCGTCTCGCGCGCGCCGACGGGCTGGAACGCGCCCTCGGTCACCACGCGCAGAAGCGCGATCTGCAGCGCCGGGCTGAGGCTGTCGACCCCGTTCAGAAAGAGCGTCCCGCGATCGGCTTTCTGCAGCAGGCCGATCTTTGTCTGCGTCACCCCCTGCGCGGCGCCCCGTTTCAGACCGAACAGTTCGGTCAGGAGCACCTCGTCGGGCAGGCCGGTGCAATTGAGCTCGAAGAACGGCCGGTCGCCGCGCAGAGAACCGTAATGCATCGCCCGCGCGAGGTCGGTCTTGCCGGTGCCCGCCTCGCCCGTGATCAGGACGGGGACGTCAAAAGCGGCGAAATGGCGGGCCAGCGCGATTGTGGCGTTGAGGCCGGAGCTGGGGCTGCGCAGGAGCTTGTCGAAGCCCAGCCCCGCCTGCAGCACGCGCCGCCGCTCTTCGAGCCGCGCCGAGGCGGTCGAACCGAGATAGCGCATCTCGAGCGTCATGCGTTCGTGTTCGCGGTTCAGCTCGAACAACCGCGCCGCGTTGCGCACTGCCATCAGAAGCTGATCAGGATGCCAGGGTTTCGTGATGAACTGGTAAATGCCGGCCTTGTTGATCGCCTCGATCATGTCGTTGGTTTCGGTATAGCCGGTGACGATCAGGCGCACGGTTTCGGGCCAGCGATCGCGGATCGCGGTCAACAGCTCGATCCCGGTGCGCCCCGGCATCCGCTGGTCGCTGACCACGACATGGACCCAGTTATCCTCCATCAGCGCCCAGGCCTGATCGGCATCCTGCGCTTCGAGCACGGTGAAATCGTCCTCGAGCGCCATGCGCATGGCGGCTACCGAATGCGGCTCGTCATCGACGACAAGCACGGTCGGAAGCGACTTGGCCATCAGACCGCCCTCTTGGCGTCGCGGCGCGCCTGCAGCCAGTCGATCCAGCGGTCCATGCCCTCGCCGGTCCGGGCGCTGAGCGCGATGATCTCGATATCGGGATTCACGCGTTTCAGATTGGCGGCATAGAGATCCAGATCGACGTCGCAATGCGGCGCAAGGTCCGTCTTGTTCAGGATGGCGAGCCGGGAGGCTGTGAACATATCGGGGTATTTCAAGGGTTTGTCTTCGCCCTCGGTGACCGAGAGGATCGCCACCTTGCAATCCTCGCCCAGGTCGAAGGCGGCGGGACAGACCAGGTTGCCGACATTCTCGATGAACAGGAACGAGCCCTGCCGCAGCCGCAGACGGTCCAGCGCGTGGCCCACCATATGCGCGTCCAGATGGCAGCCCTTTCCGGTATTGATCTGCACCGCGCGGGCGCCGGTGGCGCGGATACGCTCGGCATCGTTGGCGGTCTGCTGGTCGCCCTCGATCACCGCGAGCGGGACATCGCCAAGCCGCCGGATCGTTTCGCACAGAAGCGTCGTCTTGCCCGATCCGGGCGACGAGACGAGGTTGACCGTGAAGACTTCGAGCGCGTTCAGCACCCGGCGGTTGCCCTCGGCGTAGCTGTCGTTTTTCGACAGGATCGCGGTTTCCACCTCGATCAGCCGCGCCTGGGTCATCCCGGGGACCGAGACACCGGCTGCGCCGTTGCCGTAATGCGCGTCGCCCTGCGCATCGGGGCGGGTGTGATCGTGTTCATGGAGATGATCCCCATGGGGATTGTGTCCATGCTTATGATCTCCATGGACATGATCCGTCGGGAATCCGGCATTGGCGTGATCGTGAGAATGCGGCGCCCCATGGTGGTGGTGGTGATCGTGAGCATGATGGTGGGTGTGCGCATGATCGTGGCCGTGCGCGTGATGGTGGCCGTGATGGTGATCGTGATCGTGGCCATGATGGTGGTGATGATCATGCCCGTGGTCATGATCATGGTCATGCCCGTGCGCGTGACCCACCGGGCGGCCATCCGCCGTCACCACGTCGCTGCATCCGCAAACGCTGCACATCAGATCACCTCCATATCCTTGATCCGCATTTCATCGCCCTGCTCGGGCATCACCTTGCCGCTGCCGCAATGCGGGCATGGATCGAGACGGGAGTCGATCCGGGCAATCTTGCCGCAGTCGTAACACAGCGCGCTGCCGGGCAAATCGATGATTTCCAGCACCGCACCCTCGGCCTTCGATCCACGCATCACCACGTCCCAGGCGAAGGTGAGCGCCGCCGTCTCGACCCCGGCGAAACGGCCGATCTCGACCCGGACGCGCGTGACCTGCGCGATGCCGGGATCCGCCGTGGCGCGCTCGATGATCTGGCGCATGCCCTCGACCAGCGACATTTCATGCATGATCCGTCTCCGTGACGGCGGGGGCCTTGCACGGCCCGCATCGCGCAGCGCGGGCGGCTCCGAGACGGCCAACGGGGGTGCCATCGGGCGATGCCCGGCGGGACTGCCGCAGGGAACCGGCGTCGTGGGCGAGTTGAGGGTCCGGCACGGCGGGGATGGACGCCTCGGGTCCGAGCGAATTTCCGGGCGCCGTGTCGTGTTCGGTCCTTGCAGTGGCGACGACGCCAGAAGAGGCGAGAGGCCTGGCCACGATGGCGGGGCCGGCGGCCAGATCTGACCGGGCGACGGCAACGGAACCGACCGGGCTGCGGCGGAGAGTGACGTCAGGGGCGGCGGCTGCGGCGGACCGGGTGGGATCGGGGTTGCCAGCAGCAGCAGCGCCGGAGCTGGTGACGCCGGCGCTGCCGGGCTGCTCGGATGGCGCGGTCTCTGGCGCGATGGCGGAAGAATGGCTGCGGCGAGTCCCTGAGGGGCCCGGAGCCTTTGCAGGTGAGGGTGCACTGCGATCCGGGATGGTCTCTGGTGTCACCGGATCGAGCGTGACCAGCACGCAGGGATCGAGAATATCAAGCAGAAGCGGTCCGAGACCGGCACGCGCAGCGTCGAGGCTGGCGAGAGACTGATCGAGCACGCCGCCGGGGGCCAGCAGGCTGTCGCTGGGCGTGACCCTGTCACAGACGGCCACGTGGCCGTCGCGGACCACGAGCCGCAATCCATAGGCGCCGCGTGTCGCGGGCACGATGGCGAGGCCCGGCTCGGGGCTGAGCGCCGGGGGCAATGCGCGGTCGAGCACCGCGACCAGATCGAGAAGCCGCGCGACCGCCCGCCAGAGGGGACCGCGCCCGCATCGCGTCTCAATCCCCGCGACGATTGGCGAGTCGGCGTGGCGCATGGCGATGGAGTTCTCGACCGGCGCCCTGCTCCAGAGCGTGCCGGGCGTGACGAAGGGCAGGCGCGCGCTGGCGGCTTCGTGCGGGGCAAAACGGCTTTCGATGGCGCGCAGAACCGGCGCGACGCCCCGGCCGGAGGCCAAGAAGGCGTCGAAATCGGCAGGCGCGGCGGGGATTTGCCGCGCGCCGAAGAGCGACAAACGCACGCTGTCCGCGTCCTGCGCCCAGTCCTTCGGCAGCGCGCGCGCGCCGAGACCCAGATGCCCGGGCCATGTCACGAAGAGCTTGAGCAGGTGATCGCGCCGGATCTCGGCGCAGCAATCCGGGGCCGCGCCGGTCCCCAGCGCCACCGCCAGCGCCTGTGCCTGCGCCGCCTGACACAGGTTGAAGAGCCGGGGCAGAAGCATCGCCACCCGTGCCACCGGCTGCCCCACCAGGAACGAGGCCACCGGCAATTGCGGGGCGATCCGGGCGCGCAGGGGTGCTGTGGGACGGGCGGCGGGCATCATCGGCTCAGGGTCCGGGCTGCAGATCGGCGCCGAGACCCGCCGTGATCAATGCGCGGCGGGTGGGCGCGGCGGGTTCGGCGGTCTCGTCCGCCTCGTCCGGCGCGGTCTCGGCGGCGATCTGCGCCTCGCGCCGGGCGCGGATATCGGCGCGGCGGTCGGTCTCGGCCCGGTTGGCGGGGTCGAAGATCGCCTGCATGACGGCATGCGCCACGTCGACCGCGTCCTGCTGACGGGTGAAATCGCCCATCGGCGAGAACAGCGAACAGGCCTTGTAGCCGCCGGTCATCTCGCGCGTGTTGTGGATGAATTCATAGGCGCCCGAGGGGAAATCGACGACCTCTTTCTCGCCCGTGACCAGCGCCGACCAGTCCTGTGTGTCGGGCAGCAGGATCAGGTTCATGAACCAGGGCGAGATCAGCACGCCAAGGAACTGCCCCTCATGTGCGCGAAAGCCCACGGCCTGCACCTTGAGCGCCTTGTTGACCAACGGCACGTCGCGCATCTTGGCGTGCCAGACCTCGGTGAAATCGGCCTCGAGCCGCCCGGTCGCGGCCTTGATCCGCTGGGCCTGCAGATGCGCCTCGGCGCCCGGGTCGCGCAGCACCATGAACTGATGCGGCTCGGCCGAGCAGGTCGGGCAGGACCAGTCGTCGGGCAACAGGGTAAAAGGCGTGCCCGGGTCAATCTGACGGGTAGGGTCGCCAATCGCGGGATCATAGACCGACCAGCAGATCTTGCATTCCATCACCGCCTGATCCGAGATCCGCGCGGCATGGCCGCCATACGAGCCCTCGAAACCGCTCATCGCACTGCCCCCAGCACGTCGCGCAACCGTTTCGCACTGTCGGACAGGTCCTCGGGCGCGGCGAGCACGACTTCGGGCATGTCGGTCACTTCGAATGTATCGAGGATCAGCTGATCCTGCGAATTGTAGAACTGCACGCGCCAGACATGGGCAAGGGCGGTGGCCCGGATGCGGCAATTGCCATAGCCGCGCGACAGGATGTCGGCCGAGCCTTCGCCCATCTTGGCATCAAGCCAGGCAAGGTCGGATTCGGTATGCGGCAGAAGCGTCAGGTTGACGACATGCAGCGTCCCGTCAAAACCCGCGCTCTTGTCGGCCAGTTCGGACCAGATCGGCGGGGCGTTGACCACGCCCTGCCCCGGTTCGGGATCGCGGCGCGGGCGCAGCGGCTCGAAGGCGCGGTGAACGGCGATGGCGGGGACGGGCCCGACCTCGATCCGGTCCTCGCCCGCGCCCCGGACGCGCCAGATGCCGGCGAAAACCCCCTCCTGCACCCGCAAAGCCGGCAGGCCACGGATCTTCATCGAGACTTCGCCCTCGCGCAGGACCTCGGCCACCAGATGCAGGTTGGCGGCATCGAGGCCCGCCAGATCGAAGCTTTCGGGTCGCCCGGTGCGCGACACCCGCTCGGCGGCATCGGCGACCCGGTCAAGGATCGCCAGCGCCGGGGCCAGCGCCGCCGGATCCTCGATCTCGGGGATGCGGGGTGAATACGTGTTCATGCCGGTGGGCATGTCCATATAGGTCAGGTCCTCGCCATCGGCGGGATCGGGCTGCGAGCCGGGGCCGAAGCCTGCGGGCGGCAGGTGGAAATTCGAGACCATCGCGGGGCTCCTCAGGCGGTTTCGGTCGTGTCGGACGAAGCGAGGTAATGCGAGAGGCGGGCGACGTAATCGGACCAGTCGCGCACCTTGGGGATGCCGCCCAGAAAGCGCCCGTCGCGGTACAGGATCAGCGAGGGGGTCTTGAACACCTTGGTTTCCTCGCGGATCGCTTTCTCCATCGCATCATCGACCACGGCGCAGTCGAAGGCGTGTTGAAAGGCCGCTTTCAGTTCGGGCAGGATCACCGCCACGTCGGGCGTTTCCAGATTGCGCGCGGCATCGCCCGGGACGAACAGGACATGCGCGCCGGGGGCAGATACGAAGGCGCGAAAGCCGTCTTCGGTGGCGATGCGCGGCCATCCGAACTCGGTCGTCAGGCGGTCGATCAGGGGATGTCCCATGTTTTCTCCTCAGCCGGTGATGCGGCCCGCGTCCAGCGCGGCCTGCAGATGGGGGGGCAATTGCGGGCCGCGCGCGTCGATATCGGCGAACGCATCGCCCCCGTCGCCGCCCGTCATCACGTCGCGCAGACCGTCCAGGGCCTTGGCGATGAGATGCGCCTCTTCGGCGTCGATGACCGCGCGGGCGGTGCCCAGAAAGCCCAGCACCCAGGTGCCTTCGGGCTGCGGGCCGACCAGCGACAGGTCGATCTGACTGCCGTCATGCGCCAGCGCGTTGGTGCCCACGACTTTGGTCAGTTGCAGCGGGATGCCGACGCACATGGCTCAGTCCGCCTGCTGCAGGTCGCCAGGCAGGAAGCGCGCATCCCCGATGCGGCAGGCCTCCTTTTCCGAGGGGCGGCCATCCTCGTAGGCGCGCTGACGGATGGCGCTGTCGGCCAGATCGTTGGTAAGCGTGCGTCCTGGACGCGCGGTTATGCCACGCGCGGCCAGCCAGTCGGCGGCGATGGCCACGGCTTCGGGGATCCGCGCGGCCACCGGGGCGCGCAGCCCGCCGCCGTAATCCTCCAGCTCTTCGGGCTGGCAGCCGATCAGGACGATCTGATCGGGGTGACAATCCATCAGCCGGGCGGTGGCTAGGACATCCTGAAAGCCGGTCTGGTGCAGGCTCATCTTCTTGGCGCCCATGAACGTGGGGACGTCATCGCCCTCGACCACCTTCATCGTGCCGGGTTCCAGCCCGTAATCCACCGCGTCGAACACGACCATCAGATCGTGGTCTTCAAGGAAGGGCAGCAGATAGAGCCCCTGCGTTCCGCCGTCGAGAATGGTCACGGGTGCGTCGAATTCCAGCGTATCGGCCAGATGCTCGACGCAGCGGACGCCGAAGCCTTCATCGGCCCAAAGGACATTGCCGATGCCCAGTACGAGCGCACGGTGTTGCATGACTTCCTCCCTCGCTGGCGCAGCGGCTCTCGGGTTTCCGCTGGCTGGCCCGACTGACAATAGAGCTTTCGCAGGCTTGGGTCAGCGATTTTTGCACCGTACGGATTCAGGATTTAGAGACCTGATTTTCCAACGTTTTGTGTGTTTCTCTGCTTTTCGCGGTCTATCAATGTGAATAGCTTCCTTCCTTTTTTCCCGCCCTATGGTAGATCACTTACCACCCCGCAACTCCCTCGATGGCCGCGCTGACGCCCACTGTGGTTCGGCACTTTGCAGGCGCGACAGACAGTGCGTGACGAGGCCTGCCTGGCGTTCCGTCGGCGCCTTTTCTCCAACCGCCGGACACCCGCGCCCGCAACAAGGAACCACCGGGGCGCCAAACGCGTTGGGCGTGTGTATCCGAACAAGGAGTTTCGCCATGCGCGATGGATTCGAAATCGGGGCGGCCCTGCCCTCTGCGGGTCCCGGCGATCTTCCGGCGCGGCCAGCCCCGCGTGTGGCCCAAGCGCCTGAAGTCCCGATATTTGAAGTCTCGGAAGAAGCGTTCACGGGCGAGCTGGGCTATCGCACCGGCACCGAAGTGATCGTCAATTCCGGCCATATGGTGCCCGTGCGGCTTCAGGTGACCGAGGTCTACCGCCGCGACGGCGCGGGCGACTGGGTGATGATCCACCGGCATTCGAGCGTTGCCGCGCAATAGGCAAAGCTTCGCCGAACCCGGGGGGCACCGCGCCCGATGACCGGTCAAAAATCGGAACCCAGCGAGTCGCCCATGCGTTTTGTTGCCAAAGGGACCCCACAGGAGACCCAGGATGACAATCGCAAAGCTGGAAAGCGCCCCTCTCGAAGAACCACTGATCGCGGCCAATTTCACCCATCCCGTGCCGCGCACGAAGCGGCCAGACAGGCGCCCGCGCAACAATGCCGGGCTGGCGGCGTGGTTCGCCGGACGGATGGGATGCTGAAACGCGAAACGGACCCGCTGTGACGCGGGCCCGTTTCCGTTTGGCGCAAGCCGCAGCCCTCAATCGGCGCGGTCGTCCTTGAAAGTGCGGTGACCCGAGATCATCGTCGACACCATGGATTGGCGCGACATGATATCCTCGCGGATGGCCGCGTAGATATGCACCAGCATGAACACGACGATCGCCCACATGCCCAGCCGGTGCAGCTGATGCAGGATCTGGCTGTTGCCGATCCATTCGCGCAGCGGCCCGAAGATCGCATCGAGGATGCCGCCCTGCCCCACGCCCTCGGCATAAAGCGCGAAGCCCGTGAGGATCATGAAGCTCAGCCCCAGCGTCATGAAGAAAAACATCGCGATCTGTGCCAGCGGGTTATGACCCACATATTTCTTCGGCGTCCGCTCGAGAAAGGCGTACCAGCGGATTTCGTGCCAGACCTCGCGCCACCAGACCTTGCGATGGATGGGCAGGTAGAACATCTGCCGCGCGTGATGGTTGCCCACGAAGGCCCAGTAGATCCGCGCGAAGAAGCCCACGGTCAGGATCATCGCGGCGGTGAAATGCGCGAAGCGGATATAGCCGAAAACGAATTGATGCGTGGCCTCGGCGATCTGCATCGAGGGCAGCGGCCTGCCGATCAGATAACCCGTCGCAATCAGCACGAGGATGCAAAGGGCGTTGATCCAGTGCCAGAGCCGGACGGGCGCCTCGTAGACATAGACCGAGGTCCGGCGGCGGACCGAGGCGAGGTCGCTCTCGGTCGCGTCGCCCGTCAGGCGCGCCGCTTCCAGCCCGGCGGCGGGATCGCGGCTGCCATAGGGGGTGGCGTCGGTCATGGCCTCACCCCGCGACCAGAAGCGCGCCGGCGGCCACAACCGCGCCGCCCGCAAGGATCTGTGCCAGCCGCCCGGTAACCAGCGCGCGCGCGGCAAGGATGCCCGAAGCGTGCAGCACCGCGCTGGCAATCAGGAACCCCGCGACATAGGCAGCGGCGCTGCCCGTGGCCTCGACCGCATGGGCATAGCCATGCGCGGTGCCGAAGGCGGCGATGGCAGCGAGCGAGACGGCGGTCAGCGCGCGCGGTTGCCCGCGCCGCGCCATCACCACGAGCAGGCCGAACACGATCACCGACAGCGCGATCATCCCCTCGGCCATCGGCAGCGCGGCCCCGGCAAAGCCCAGCGCGGCGCCGGTGATCATGGCCGTCATGAAGGCCGCCGCGCCGGCCCAGACGCGGCGCGGCAGGACAAGACCCGACCACAGCCCGACCGCGACCATCGCAAGCAGGTGATCAGCGCCCAGAAACGGGTGAGCCAAACCATGGGCCAGCCCCTCGGCCCCGTGGCCGGTATGCGCCATGGCGGGCGCGGCGAGAAGCGCGAGAGCGCCGGAAAGTGCGAGACGTTTCATGGGTTTCCCTTCCTCAGCGGACCTTGACGGTCGTCAGTTCCTGACCGTCGGGCGACATGACATGGGTCGAACAGGCAAGGCACGGATCGAAGCTGTGCAGTGTGCGCAGGATCTCGACCGGCTCGTCGGGACGCTCCATCGGCGTGTTCATCAGGCTGGCCTCGAACGCGCCGATATTGCCCTGCGCATCGCGCGGGGAACCGTTCCAGGTGGTCGGCACGACGCATTGATAATTCTCGATCTTCGCATCCTTGATGTTGATCCAGTGGCCCAGCGCCCCGCGCGGGGCCTCGGTCATGCCGACGCCGCGCGCTTCCGAGGGCCATGTGGACGGGTCCCATTTGGCCACATTCGCGGTGCTTTCGTCGCCGTTGCGGATATTGGCCACCAGCTTGTCGAAGAAATACCGCTGCAGGCGCGCGCAATATTCGGATTCCAGCGCCCGCGCGGCGGTGCGGCCCAGCGTCGAGAACAGCGCCTCGACCGGCAGGTCCATCCGCCGCAGGAAGCCGTTCACCTGGTTCGAGATATCCTCGTGTCCCTGCGCATAGCCGACGATGTAGCGGGCGAGCGGCCCGACCTCCATCGCGTGACCGCGCCAGCGCGGAGCCTTGATCCACGAATATTTCGCGGCCTCGTCCAGCGCTTCAATATTCGTCCGCGTGCCCCGCGCGTTCGGTCCCAGTTCATAGCGCGGGCTTGTCTCGCCCTCCCACGGATGCAGGCCCTGCCCCGGCTGGCCGTATTCGTACCACGAATGGTCCACGAATTCCTGGATCTGCTCGGGATCGCGCGGGTCGACATCGTGCACGCGGGTCAGGTCGCCGTCGATGATCGCGCCGCGCGGCAGGTAAAGCTGGCTGGCATCGAAATTGTTCGGATGCTCGGGGATGTCGCCATAGGCCAGACAGGCCTGCGACGACAGACCGCCGCCATAGAGCCAGTCCTTGTAGAAGCCGCCGATCGCCACGACGTCCGGGATATAGACGTTGTTCACGAAGTCCTGGCACTTCTGGATGATCGACGAGACGAGGTTCAGCCGCTCCATATTGATCGCCCCGACCGCGCCCGTGGAATGGACGTTGATCGGGCACGGCACACCACCGACCAGCCAGTTGGGATGCGGGTTCTTGCCGCCGAAGATCGTGTGGACCTTGACGATTTCCTTTTGCAGATCCAGCGCTTCAAGGTAATGGACCGTCGCCATCAGGTCGGCTTCGGGCGGCAGTTTATAGGCGGGATTGTCCCAGTAGCCGTTCTTGAACAGACCCAGCTGCCCCGATTCCACGAAACCGCGCAGGCGCGACTGCACGTCGCGGAAATAGCCCGGCGAGGACATCGGATGCGAGGGCGACACCATCTGCTGCAGTTCCGACGTGGCGCGCGGATCGGCGTTCAGCGCGTTGATCGGGTTGACCCAGTCGAGCGCATGCAGGTGGTAGAAATGCACGACGTGATCGTGGATCTGCAGGTTCAGCTGCATCATGTTGCGGATCGAGTTGGCATTGTCGGGGATGGTGATCCCCAGCGCATCCTCGACCGCGCGCACGCTCGTCAGTGCGTGGGTGCCGGTGCAGACACCGCAGATCCGCTCGGTAAAGGCCCAGGCGTCGCGCGGGTCGCGGCCGCGCAGGATGACCTCGAGCCCGCGCCACATCGTGCCTGTGGAGACCGCGTTGCGAATGACGCCGTTCTCGTCGACATTGACCTCGCAGCGCATGTGCCCCTCGATCCGCGTCACGGGATCGACGACGATGCGGCGGCCGGAATTGTCCAGCTCGAAGCCGTTGGGGGTCTGGATGACCATGGCTTACGCCTCCTCTTTCTCAGCTGTGGGGCGGTCCTGAACCTTTTTCTGCGCCGAGCGCAGGGCGGTGATCGCCGTATGAAGCGCGATGCCGCCCGCCACGGCCCCGGCCGCCACGCCGCCGATCTGGTCGGCATTGGCCTCGACCCCGAATTGCGTCAGGTCGGTCACGCGGTCATAGAAGCTGCCCTGATCCCAGAAGCCGTCTTCCGAACAGCCGATGCAGCCATGGCCCGACTGGATGGGGAACGAGACACCCTCGTTCCAGCGCACGGTCGAGCAGGCGTTGTAGGTGGTCGGCCCCTTGCAGCCCATCTTGTACAGGCAATAGCCCCGGCGCGCGTTCTCATCGTCCCAGGCCTCAACGAACTGGCCCGCGTCGAAATGCGGACGGCGGTAGCATTTGTCGTGGATGCGCTGGCCGTAGAACATCGCCGGGCGGCCCTGGCGGTCCAGCTCGGGCAGGCGGTCGAAGGTCAGCATGTAGGTGATGACGCCGGTCATCACTTCGGCGATGGGCGGGCAGCCCGGAACACGGATGATCGGCTTGTCGGTGATGACCTGATGAACCGGGACGGCGCGGGTCGGGTTGGGATGCGCGGCCTGCACGCAGCCATAGGACGCGCACGCCCCCCACGAGATGATCGCCTTGGCGTGTTCCGCCGCCTCGCGCAGCTGATCGACGAAGGGCTTGCCGCCGACGATGCAGTACATGCCGTCTTCGTTCAGCGGCGGGTTGCCCTCGACGGCCAGGATGTAGTTGCCGCGGTAGCGCTCGATCGTGTCGCGCATCGCTTCCTCGGCCTGATGCCCGGCGGCGGCCATCAGCGTATCGTCGTAATCGAGCGAGATCATCGACAGCACCACGTCGCCGGCCAGCGGATGGGCCGAGCGGATGAAGCTCTCCGAGCAGCAGGTGCATTCGAGCCCGTGCACCCAGATCACGGGCGTGCGGGGCATTTCCTCCATCGCCTTGGCGATGCGCGGCACGAATGCGGGGCCAAGGCCCAAAGCCGCCGCCGTCAGCGAGCAGTATTTCATGAAGCTGCGCCGGGTGATCCCCTGTTTGCGCATGACCTCATAAAAGGTTTCGATCTGGCTCAAGGTCCGTCCCTCCCGTCGCTGGAAACCCGTGCGGGAGTCGGGCCCGCACCCTCTGCGTCCCAAGATGACGGTATGCCGCGGTATTCGCCCGAAAAAGCGACACGGCTGCGCGGCATCACGATTGTCTTTTCAGATCAGAGCACTAAACGCAGCGTCGGATCAGTTTCTGCGGCTGCGAACGGAAGCTTCCCACCCAGCCCGGTTGCGCGGTGATCACCCGCTTTCCAGCGCGGCCAGCGCGATCAGCGCCTGTCCCAGCGCCAGCCCGCCATCATTGGCGGGCGTGATCCGCTGCGTCAGGACGGGGATCGCCGAGGGGATCGCGGCCCGCGTTTCGGCCAGCAACAGGGGGTTCTGGTAGCATCCGCCCGACAGCGCGACGGCGCGCGCCTGTCCGCCTTCCACAAGCGCCGTGGCCTGCGCGGCAAAGGCGCGGGCAAGGCCACGATGGAAGCGCCGCGCGATCTGCGGCGCGGGCGTCGAAGCGTCGAGATCGTCGCAAAGCGCGGTGATCAGCGGGACCGCGTCCAGGCCGGGGCCGAAGGGATAGCCCGGATGACCGTCATCCTGCGCGGCGGACGCCAGCGCTTCGAGCCGCATCGCCGCCTCGCCTTCATAGCTTTGCGCCTGCGGGCAAAGGCCAAGGATCGCCGCCACGGCGTCGAAGAGCCGCCCGGCGCTGGAGGACAGGGGCGCGTTGAGTCCCCGCTCGGCGGCCATCCGGGCCATGGCCAGCGGCGCGTCGGGAAAGAGCCGTTCGGCACGCGGGCCCTGCCCCGCCGCGTCGAGCCGCACCAGCGCGTTGCGCCACGGTTCGCGCGCGGCCCGGTCGCCGCCGATCAGCGGCCCCGGCGTCAGGTGGGCGTGACGTTGGAAACCGTCGTAATCGCCCAGGAGGATCTCTCCGCCCCAGAGCGTACCGTCACTGCCCAGCCCGGTCCCGTCGAGGATGATCCCCGCCACCGCGCCGCCGTCGCGGGGCCAGAGGTTTTCCCCCAGACAGGCGGCGAGATGGGCGTGGTGATGCTGGACCGGGATCCCGCGCAGGCCGTCGCGGCGGGCGCGTTCCGTGCCGTGGCGCGTGGCGCGGTAGTCGGGGTGAAGGTCGGTCGCGACGGCCTCGGGCGCATGGTCGAAAAGCGCTGCGTAATCCGCGTCGGCCTGCAGGAAGGCCTGCCAGGTGAGGGCCTCGTCCAGCTCGCCCAGATGGTGGCCCAGAAGCGCCTGCCGGTTCTTCACGAGACAGATCGCCGCTTTCATCTGCCCGCCATAGGCCACGACCTGACGATCCGCGAAGCCATCGGGCAAGGGCAGCGTGCCGGGCACCCGTCCCCGCGCGCGGCGCAGGATCATCGGCGGATCGGCGCGCTCGACGCTGTCATCGAGACGCCGGGCGATGGCGCGGTCATGCATCACGAAAGCGTCGGCGAAGGGGCCGAGTTTCGCGCGCGCCTCGTCATTGTCGATGACCTGCGGCTCACCCGACAGGTTGCCCGAGGTCATCACCAAGGGGCGCTGCACGGCGTCGAGCAGCAAGTGGTGAAGCGGCGTGTAGGGCAGCATCCAACCGAGCGTCGACTGCCCGGGGGCGAGGCTGTCGGGCAGCGTTCCGCGCGCGGGCAACAGCACGATGGGCGCCGCGGGATCGGTGAGCAGGGCCTCCGCCCCGGGGCTGAGCGCCGCGTGGCGGCGGATCAGGGAGAGCGGGGCCATCAGCGCGAAAGGCTTGGCCGGGCGGTGCTTGCGCTGGCGCAGGGTGTCGATGGCGCGAGGATTGGTTGCGTCGCAGGCCAGATGGAAACCGCCCAGCCCTTTGACGGCAAGAATGTCGCCCGCAAGCAGACGGCGCGCGGCTTCGGCAATCGGATCAGGCGCTTCGGGTTCGATCCATAGCCGGGGGCCGCAGGCCGGACAGGCGACCGGCTGGGCGTGGAAGCGGCGGTCGGCGGGGTTCTCGTATTCCGCGCGACACTCGGCGCATAGCGTGAAGGGCGCCATCGTCGTCTGTGCGCGGTCATAGGGCAGACCGGTCAGGATGGTGAAGCGCGGGCCGCAATGCGTGCAATTGGTGAAGGCGTAGCCCTGCCGCCGCCCGGGCGCGCGGATTTCATCGGCGCAGGCCGCACAGGTGGCGGCATCGGGAGTGACGCGGGTCTCGGCGCCCTTGGCACCCGAGGCGGCGATGATGAAGGCGGTGGCGTCGAGCGTCGTGGCCTCGCTTTCCAGCGCGTCGATGCGAGAGAGCGGCGGGGCCTCGGCCAGTAGGGCCGCCTCGAACGCGTCGAGATCGGGCCCGGCGGCGAGGATCAGCACCCCTTCGGCATCGTTGCGCACCTCGCCCGTCAGGCCGAAGCGCTGGGCGAGTTGCCAGACGAAAGGCCGGAAGCCGACGCCCTGCACCTGCCCCCTAATGCGGATACGGCGGGCCGTCATCGGCGGGCCCTCATCGGCGGGGAATGGTGCGTGAGATCACGCACCCTACAGCGTTGCGCATCCTCTCCCTCCCCCACTCAATGCACGGTGCAGACCATGCAGGGATCGAAGCTGCGCACGATATGCTGGACGGAAAGCGGCGTCTCCTCGCCCTCGGCCACGGGCGCGCCGACCAGCGCGGCTTCCAGCGCGCCGGGCACGCCCTGCGCGTCGCGGGGCGAGAAGTTCCAGGTGGTGGGCGCAACGATCTGGTACGAGGCGATGCGTCCCTTCTCGATCCTGAGCCAATGGCCCAGCGTGCCGCGCGCGGCTTCGACAAGCCCCACCCCCTGCCCGTTTTTCGGCAGCGTGAAGGGTTCGAGAAAGGTGGCGGCGGGATCGAGCGCTTGCGCCGCCTCTTCCAGCCAGATCTGCGTGCGCGCGATTTCCAGAAGCCGCGCAGCGACGCGGGCACGCACGCCGCCCTCATCGGCCAAGGCCAATGCCAGCGGGTGGCCGTCGACCGCCTGCCGCGCCAGCGCGCCGCATTCCACGACCTGCCCGCCGAGACGCGGCGCCTTGCACCAGGAATAGGCGGCCTCGCGCATGTCCTCGTCGGGGACGGTCTGTCCCTGCGCGGGATGGGCGGTGTCGCCCAGCATCCAGGCGTGGCTCAGATCCTCGGTGATCTGGGCCGGATCGAAGGGTTTGAGCGTGCCGCGATCGAGCAGCCCGGCGCGCGTCAGACGCTGCGCGCCCAGCGGATAGGCCCCGGCCGACAGATAGCGGCGCGGACCCTGTCCGCTGGCGGCAAGTCCCAGATCGGCGGCGATGCGCAGGAAAAGGGCCGCGTCGCCGGTTTGCCAGCCGTCAAGGTCCGACAGCGTGGCCAGCGCCGCATACTCTTCCAGCTTCGCGCCGAAGATCGTGGCCTCCAGCGTGCGGCGGAAGCTGCGCAGGGTGGACAGGATCCGCACCCGGTCGCGGGCATCGGGCGCCTTGGTCACGCCGCCGGGCTGGATGGCCAGCGTATGCGGCCATTTCCCCGCCAGCATCCCGGTGATGTGCAAGAGTTGCGCACGCCCCTCGGTCAACTGCCGCGCAGCCGAGCCCTGCATGGCGGTGAACCGTTCGAGAGCCTGTCCGTGCCAATCGCGCCCGGCATAGGCGGGACGGGCGAAATCGGGCATGAAGAACAGCGCGAAATGGGTGACGTGATCGGCGAGATTTTCAACCGCGTGCAGGATCGCGGTGGCGAGCGCCCCCTGCGGCGTCGGCGTGACACCCGCCGCCTGACCCAGCGCCAGCGCGGCGGCGGCGGACTGGCTGATCGAGCAGATCCCGCAGATGCGCGGCACGATGGTCAGCGCGTCGCGCGGATCCTTGCCCGCCAGCATCATCTCGAAACCGCGAAACAGCGGCGAGTTCACCTGCGCCGAGGCGACAGCGCCATCGCGGATATCGAGCCGGATCTCCAGATCGCCCTCGACCCGGTTGAAGGGTCCGACCAGCAGCTTGCGCGTCACTTCGCGTTCCTTTTGGCGCCGGGCGGCACGCGGATGCGATCCGACACCGCATTGACGCCGATGCGCCGGGGCGTGGCCGCCTTGGACAGCGAGGCCAGCGCCATGAACCATGCCTTGGGCATGTCCGAGGGCAGGCCGATGGGGATGCCGGCGATCGTGGGCGTTTCGGTGAAAGGGTGGTTGGGCTCTTCGAATTCGGGCGCCGTGCAGGCAATGCAGGGATAGCCCGCGCGGGTGCACGAGCCTTCGCCGTTCCAACCCCGGATGTTGCAATCGCCCACTGCCTGCGTGCCGACGCAGCCCAGATGCTCCATCATGCAGCCCATCTCGGAGAGCCGGGTGGCCGAGGCCTTGTATTCATAGAACTCGTTCTTGGTGCAGGCATGGTGGACAAGGTGGTCGGTATAAAGCCGAGGGCGGCCGAAATCGTCGAGATCGGCCTCGCCCAGCCGGTCCTCGGCCATCAGGAGGAGGGTCTCGGCCACCCAGCCGGGATGCGTGGGGCAGCCGGCGATATTGATCACCGGACGGCCCGACCGCGCGCGGAAACTGGGCGCCAGCGCGCCGCCCGCCAACTGGCCCTCGAATTGCAGGCCGGTGGCGCCGGCGGGGTTGCCGCCCGCCGAGGTAATCCCGCCATAGGCCGCGCAGGTGCCCACCGCGACCACGTCGCGCGCAAGCGGTGCAAGCGCGCGCACCCAGTCGAGCATCGAGCGCCCGGTGCCTGCGAGCATGTGGAAACGCCCGGTACCCTTGGGGCCGGTGACGATCGAGCCTTCGACGGCCAGCACGTCGAGCGTCTGTTCGCCCGCCTCGATCGCGGCCAGAAGGCGCGTGACCTCGGCGCCGGTGGCTTCCGAGAACGAGGGATGCCACAGGACTTCGATCCCGCCATCGGCCATCAGGTCGAAGACATTGGGATCCTCGGCACACAAAAGCGACATCGTGCAGCCGCCGCAGCCCGCCGATTGCAGCCAGAGAAGGTTCATTGCGGATCATCCATCGGCAGTTCGAGACGGAAACAGGCGCCGGTTTCGGTGGGCGGGCACAGCGACAGCCGCCCGCCATGTTCTTCGGCGATCTTGTGGCTGATCGACAGGCCCAGCCCGGTGCCCTGCCCGACGGGCTTGGTCGTATAGAACGGATCGAAGATCGAGGCCGCCTGATCCTCGGGCACGCCGGGCCCGGTATCGGCGACGCTCAGCACCGCGCGGTCGCCCTCGCGCTCGATGCGGATGACAAGCCGGGCGCCGTCCTGCCCCTGCATCGCGTCCATGGCGTTCTGGACAAGGTTCATCACGATCTGCTGGACATGCCCGGGCACGCCGCGCACCGACAGGCTGGGAAGTCCCGCGAACTGCGTCTCGATCCCGCTTTTCGAGCCGCGCTCGACCCAACGGGCGGCAATGCGGGCGGTATCGACCAGGTCGAAGACCACGCGCTCGCCCGTCCCTGAGGCAGAAAGGCGCCGCAGGTCGGCCACGATGTCGCGCACCCGCTCGGCGCCGTCGCGCGCGCCGACGATCGCTTCGCGCAGGTTCTTCAGATCGCGTTCGAGCTTCAGCTCGGCGCGGAGCGCCACCAGCTCATCGCGCGACGCCCCGGCCTGCACGCGCTCGAAATAGGTTTCGAACCGGCCGACATAGCGTTCCAGCGCATGGGTCGAGGCATAGACGAAGCTGATCGGGTTGTTGAGCTCGTGCGCCACGCCCGCCAGAAGCCGGCCCAGCGAGGCGAGTTTCTCGTTGCGCACAAGCTGGGTCTGGGCGTCCTTGAGCTGCTTGTGGCTGGCTTCCAGATCGGAATAGGCCGCGCGCAATTCGCCCAAGGGGCGCCCGATCAGCACCGCGCCGATCATCCGCCCCCGGTCGTTCACGCGCGGCGACACGGCGATGTCGAAGGGCGCGGGCCCGTCCGGGGTCATCACGTTGGCTTCAAAGCGCGCGGCGTTGCGCTGCAGGCGCAGATCGGCCAGCGCGGTATCAAGCCGCGCGGCGCTGGCCGAGTCGAACAGCGCCGTAACGCCGGTTCCGGTGAGCGCGCTGACCGGCTGGCGCACGCAGGCCGCAAAGGACGCGCTCGCCTCTTCGATGCGCGCATCGCGGCCCAGCACGACCATGATGTCGTTGACCGCGCCCAGAATGGACGCGATGAAATGGCGAAGCTGGTGCAGTTCGCGGTTCTGGCGCTCAAGCTGTTCGTGATGGCTGGCCAGTTCGGTATAGGTGCGGTCATAAGCGGCCAGCACGTTGAGCCAGGCGGCATCCGAGAAGTCGCCGTCCTGCGGGCCATCCTTGGGCAGATCTGCGGTGCCGGTCATGTCGCTTTCGCCTCCGGCGCCACGATAGCGCAGCCGGGCGAAGGGCGAAAGCCGCCGCGTTGGACCCCGACAGACCGGCGAGCCCGCGACGCGCATTCGGGCATCGACAATCCCGAAAAGGCCGTTACCTTCGGGCGCACCTGATTGGCGAAGAGGAGGCCTTATGCGCTACCACGCCCCGGCAACATTCGACGAAGCCGTCTCCATCGCCGCAGCCGCAAGCGGCGTGACCCGCTTTCTGGCCGGCGGCACCGATGTTCTCGTGCAATTGCGCGCGGGATCGGTGACGCCCGACGATCTGATCGACCTGAAGAAAATCCCCGGCACGCATGAGATTACCGCCCTGCCCGATGGCGGCTGGCGGATCGGCATCGCCGTTTCTGGGGCGATGCTGGGCGCGCATGCACAGCTGGTCGCGGACTGGCCCGGCGTGGTCGAGGGGATGGAGCTGGTCGGATCGACGCAGGTGCAAGGGCGCGCCACGCTGACGGGCAATCTGTGCAACGGCTCTCCGGCCGCCGATTCCGTGCCCGGCCTTGTCGCGGCGGGTGCGACCGTGACGATCCTGGGACCGAACGGATCGCGCGAGGTGCCGGTGGAACAGGTGCCGGTGAAGCCCGGCAAGACGGTGCTGGAGCCGGGCGAGATCATCACCGCGATCACCCTGCCGCCGCGCGGGACGAAGGGCGGCGACGCCTATCTGCGCTTCATCCCGCGGACCGAGATGGACATCGCCGTCGTGGGCTGCGCCGTCAGCCTGACGCGCGAGGGCGACACGATCACCGCCGCGCGGGTGGCACTGGGCGCCGTGGCGCCGACCGTGCTGCTCGACGAGGCATGCGCGCAGGCCATCATCGGCACGACGCTGGACGACGCCGCGCTGGACGCGCTGGCCGGGGCCGCCTCGCGGGCCGCGAAGCCGATCAGCGACAAGCGCGGCACCAAGGAATTCCGCGTGGAGGTGGCCGGCGTGCTGGCCCGCCGCGCGGCGAAGATCGCCTATGAGAGGGCTGCGAAATGAGCAAGATGCATGTCACCGCCACCGTGAATGGCGACGAGGTCGAGTTCCTCGCCGATCCGCGCGAGACCCTGCTCGACTGCCTGCGCGACCATCTGGACCTGACCGGCTCGAAAGAGGGCTGCGGCACCGGCGATTGCGGGGCCTGTTCGGTGATGCTGAACGGGCGGCTGGTGCCCTCGTGCCTTGTGCTGGGGGTCGAGACCGACGGCGCGACGATCGAGACGATCGAAGGCATGGCGCCCGAGGGAGCGCTGCATCCGCTGCAGCGCAAGTTCATCGAACATGCCGCGCTGCAATGCGGCTTCTGCACGCCGGGTTTCCTGGTCGCCGCGAAGGCGCTTTTGGAAAAGAACCCGGACCCGTCCGAAAGCGAGATCCGCTATTGGCTGGCGGGCAATCTGTGCCGGTGCACCGGCTATGACAAGATCGTTCGCGCCGTTCAGGACGCGGCGGCGGAAATGCGGGGGGCTGCGTGATGGCGAAGGACGAGATCACCAAGGATTTCAAATGGATCGGCACCACCCCTGACCGCCCCGACGGGCTGGACAAGGTGACGGGCCGCGCGCGCTATGGCGCCGATTTCAACCTGCCCAACATGCTGTACGCGGCCGTTGTCCGTTCGCCCCATGCCCATGCGAAGATCCTGAAGATCGACGCGTCAAAGGCTCTGGCGCTGAAGGGCGTCAAGGCGGTGGTGACGCGCGCCGATCTGCCCACCGGCCTGACGGGCGAGGACCTGTATCTGCAGGAAAATACGCTTGCGGGGGAAAAGGCGCTTTATGACGGCCACGCCGTCGCCGCCGTCGCCGCGACCTCGCAGCTGCTGGCCAATGATGCCGCCAGGCTGATCGAGGTGGAATACGAAGTCCTGCCGCATGTCACCGACGTGGACAAGGCCATGGCCAAGGACGCCCCCGTCATCCTGCCCGATTGCGCCGACCATACCGTGCCCGAAGGCATGGGCCCCAACGTGGCGCGTATGATCGAGTTCGGACGCGGCGATCTGGAGGCAGGCTATGCCGAGGCCGATGTCGTCCACGAGCAGAGCTACACCACCGAGGCCACGCATCAGGGCTATATCGAACCGCATGCTGCCGTGGGCCAGATGGGTTCGGACGGCAAGGGCGAGATGTGGGTCTGCACGCAGGGCCAGTGGTTCATCCGCAAGATGTGCTCGGCCGTTCTGGGCACCGATCCAGCGCAGCTGCGCGTCACGCCGTCCGAAATCGGCGGCGGCTTCGGCGGCAAGACGACGATCTTCATGGAGCCGCTGCCGCTGGCGCTGTCCAGGAAAGCGGGCGGGCGTCCCGTCAAGCTGGTGATGAGCCGCTCGGACGTCTTGCGCGCCACCGGGCCGACCGCGTCGGCGTCGATGGACGTGAAGATGGGGATGAAGAAGGACGGCACGATCACCGCCGCCGAAGTGACGTTCCGCATGCAGGGCGGACCGTTCCCCGGCGCCTCGCCCGTGGGTGAGGCCCTGTCCTGCGCCTTTGCCTGCTATGACATCCCCAACCTGATGCATGTGGGTTACGAGGTTCTGGCCAACCGCCCGAAATGCGCGGCCTACCGCGCGCCGGGCTCGCCCATGGCGGCCTATGCCGTCGAAAGCATGGTGGACGAACTGTGCCGCGAATTGTCGCTCGATCCGATCGACGTGCGGCTGAAGAACGGCGTGAAGGAAGGCTCGCGCGCCTCTTACGGGCCGAAATTCAAGACGATCGGTCTGGCCGAGACGCTGGAAGCGGCCAAGGCGCATCCGAATTACGCGGTCAAGCTTGGCCCGAACCAAGGGCGCGGCGTCGCGTCGGGCTTCTGGTTCAACCATGGCGGCGAAACCTCGGTTTCGCTGGCGATTTCCGAGGATGGCACGGCGCAGGTCTCGGTCGGCACGCCCGATATCGGCGGCTCGCGCGCCTCGATCGCGCTGATGACCGCCGAAACGCTGGGCATCCCTTATGAAAACGTGCGCGTGAACATCGTCGAGACGGGCGCGCTGGGCGTGAACGAGCCCACGCATGGCTCGCGCGCGACCTTCGCCAGCGGCAAGGCGATGTGGGAAGCCGCCAATCAGGCGATCAAGGAGATGTGCAAGCGGGCTGCCCAGAAATGGGACATCGACCCCGAGGCCGTCACCTGGAAGGACGGCGCGGCGCATCCCGCAGGCGACAATGCCGGCCAGTTCGAGCCGATGAGCATCAAGGAAATCGCCGCTGAGATGGGCAAGACCGGCGGGCCGATCTCGGGCCACCACGAATCGACGCCGTCCGGTGCGGGGCCGTCATTCGGCACGCATGTGGTGGATGTCGAGGTCGATCCCGAAACCGGGCGCGTCACCGTGCTGCGCTATCTGGTCACGCAGGATGCGGGCCGGGCGATCCATCCGCAATATGTCGAAGGCCAGTATCAGGGCGGCGCCGCGCAGGGCATAGGCTGGGCGCTGAACGAAGGCTATATCTACGGCGAGGACGGCAAGCTGCAGAACAGCGTGTTCCTGGATTACCGGGTGCCCGTGGCGTCGGACCTGCCGATGATCGACACGGTGATCGTCGAAGTGCCCAATCCGGGCCATCCCTTCGGCGTGCGCGGCGTGGGCGAGACCGGCATCACGCCCCCCCTGCCCGCCATCGCCAACGCGATCCACGCGGCAACCGGCGCGCGCCTGCGGGCGCTGCCGATGAACCCGCCCGCGGTGCTGGCGGCGATCAAGGCCATGGCCTGATGGTCGAGGTCAATCTCTGGTCCGGGCTGCGCAAGTTCACGGACGGGGCCGAGGTGGTCGAAGTCGAAGGCCGGACCGTCGGGCAATTGCTCGACGGTCTGGTCGCGATCCATCCGGGGCTTGCGCCGGTGATCGAGTCCGGGATCTCGGTCGCGGTGGATGGCGAGGTCATCACCGGCGGCCGCAACACCCCGGTCGAGCCCGACAGCGAAGTGTTCCTGATGCAACAGATCAAGGGCGGCTGACCGCGTCGGCCGGACGAAAACTCGACTTCCGGCTGTATCTTTCTACCATCGGTCGCGTTTTGTTGCGTTATCGGTACCGATGGATTTTTCAAAAGCGATCATGGCCATCTACGACATGGCCTATTCCGGCCGCGACTGGAGCGGCGCCCTGGGGTGCCTTCTTGAACCGCTTCAGGCGCGCAACCTCGTGTTGTACGACACCGGCGACCGGCGCGCGGTCCGGTACGAGCGGCACAGCGCCGATCCGGAGTTGTCGCGCCGCCCCGAGCTGATCGCGGAATACAACGCCCTGATCCGCCCCATGGGCGCGCAGAGTTTCGACGCCGAAGGCGTGGTCGCCATTCACGAACGCCCCGCTTTCAGCACGCTTCTCGACAGCGATATGTGGACGCTCGACGCCGCCCACCGCTCGCGCCCCGAGATCCGCTTCACGCGCGAGCGGCTGGGCCTGTACCGCCGCTGTTTCGTCAACCTGTCGGAAGACCCGCTGAGCTTTGTGGGGCTCGTCGCGCTTTACGCTGCGGACAGACCCGGCGCGCCCCCCGCCTCGGACCGGCGCGCGCTGGAATCGGTGACGCCGCATCTGGGCAAGGCCATGGAAATCCACCGCACGCTTCACGCCCTGCGCGCCCGCTACCGGGCCGTGCTGTCGGTGCTGGACATGATGGACCTGCCGCTGTGTCTGGTGGCCGAGGACGGACAGGTTCTAGTTGCCAATCGTCGTGCCCGCGCCCTGTTCGAGGCGCGCGACGGCGTCTGGATGGACCGTCAGGGGCGCCTTGCCTGCCGCGAGGACACCAGCCACGACGCCCTGCGCGCGGCGATCCGCGACACGGCACTGACCGCACGCGGCAAAGGCGCGCGCCGCTCGCGCGAGTTGATCATCGCGCGGCGGGGCAATCCCCTGCCCGTCTACGCCATCGCCTCGCCCCTGCGCGACGCGGATCTGGAGCTGGAACCGGGGCTGACCGGCTCGCTGCTGACGCTGATCGACGGCGCGCAGCCGATTGCCGCGAATGTCGGGCTGGTCGCCGACGCCTACGGGCTGACCGCCGCCGAGACGGCGGTCGCGCATCTGCTGATTCCCGGCCATTCGAATGCCGAGATCGCCGAGCGGCTGGGGGTCAGCCCGGAAACGGTGAAAACGCAGGTCTCGGCATTGTTGATGAAGACCCAGTGCCGCAACCGGCTGGCCTTTGTCTGGCGCGTCTTCCAGTTTTCGCCGCCGGTTCTTTGAGTACGGCGGCTTTGGCGCGAATTGTGCGGATCCGTCGCCGGACATCCCCCGGTCGGGGGATGCGCCGGAACGGCACCTGTCGGATCGTCATTCACACATTTTTTTCAGGAGAGTTTGCCGTGATTCCGAGCCCTGTCAAAACCGTTTTGGCCGCCTGCGCCATGGCCGCCTTGTCCGCTGTTGCCCCGACCGGGGCCGAGGCGCAGGTCGGCCGCTTCATGGGCGGCGGCACGATCTTCAATTTCTCCCCCGCCTGCGTCAATGCCGGCTGGGACCGCAATTCGGAAGCCTATTTGGTCCGCTTCCAACCCGCAAATATCGGTTCGAATGCCGATCGCGACCTGCTGACCTTCCTCGGCTCGGCCCATTCCTTCTCGATGCAGCGCGATGGCGGTTTCACCACCTGGTGGAGCGCGGTCGACCACGCTTTCCTCGGGTCGGGGATCGGCTATTCCGACGCTACCTGGGACGACCATGCCGACATGCGCATCATGTCGATGTGGCCCTCGGACCCCGATGCAAACACGATGGTCCCGGTCCGCATCCGCGGGCAGATCCGCCATTTCGGGCATGTGCCATGGTGCCGCGTCGAATTCGACGTGATCGTGCAGCAGCGCTGACGCTCACGCCCGGCACCACGCGGCCTGCCCCCGGGGCGGGCCGCTTTCTTTTGTCCGCCACCTTTCGTGCACCGGGCCCGTGCACCCCGAACAGACGCGGCCGGTTGTCACCCGGATGCAGCACCCGGGCAAAAAAACGGCGCCCGAAGCCGGAATCGCGGCGCTTCGGCGCTTTTTGTCTTGGGCATGGGACCGGGATCGCCGCTAGAGTGTTGCCAGCCAAACGGTCGCGCCAGTCGACCGGCGCCAGCACATAAAGCGAGACCAGCGTCATGAACACCGTGCCAGTCGACCAATCGGGCAGCCCGGTCGCCGCACCCGCAAAACGCCCCGCCCCGGCAGGCGCATCGCGCCGCCGCAAGGGCGCGGGGGCCGCGCTGCTTTGCGCGTCGGGGCTGCTTGCCCTCCCCGCGCAGGCGCAAGAGGCGATCATCCCCGCCCCGGCGCCCACGCATACCGTCACCGGCTTCACCATGCTGGACTATGCGTCGCTCACCCTGACCGACGGGACCGATTTCGACCTGTTCGGCATCCATTACATGCAGCGTGTCAATGAGTGGCTCTATGTCGGCGCCGGCGCCTTCGCACCCATGGTCGAGGGGAACTATTCGGGCTTCTATGGCGCCGATGTCACGCTGCACGCGCAACGCAACATCTTCGGCAACTGGTTCGCCAATGCCGGCCTGTCGCTGGGCGCGGCGGCGGGCGGTCAGAGCAACACCAATATCTCGCGGCTCTCAGGCGACGGCGTCTATGGCCGCGCCTATATCGGCGTGGGCTACGCGTTCGAGAATTTCAGCCTTGGCCTGAATTACAGCCATGTCGAGATGCCGGGCGGGCAGGTCCGCAGCGACGCGGTCAACCTGTTCGTGCAGATGCCGTTTTCCTATGACCGGGGCGATTTCCGCGATGCCGGGCGCCAACTGGGCGTGCAGGATTTCAACGCGCCGCGCACCGACAACATTCTGTCCTTCACCTATACCCATGTGTCGCAGATCGACCCGACCGCGCGCTATACCGGCGATATCGGCTTTGCCTCGCTGCAGTTTTCGCATTTCCTCAACGACAACGTCTATGCGTTTTTCGGCATCGATATCGGCGTGTCGGGCCTGATGTTCTTCAATCAGGCGCAGGGCGGTCTGGGCTATCGCTGGGCGCTGTCGGACAACGTCAATCTCTACGGCCAGCTTGGCATCGGCAGCGGCGGCTACGTCACAAACACCTATGACGCGGGACCGGGGCTTGCCATCTATCCCCGCGCGACGCTGGAATACCTGTGGGGCAACGGCTTTGGCGCGACGGCGTCGCTGGGCTATCTGGCGGCACCGCAGGGCACCGCGCGCAACTGGACCATCGGGCTGGGCCTGAACTATCACATGTCGGGCCCGCGCTCGGGGCGCACCGACCGTTCGGGCGAGGATTACACCCTGCGCGGCGTGCGGCTGAACGTGCTGGGCCGCGCCACGTCGGATATCGACTTCAACGGCCGCGTGACCGACGGGATCGGGCTTGTCGCGCTGCAGGCCGATTACCTCCTGGATGAGAACTGGTACCTTGCCGCGCAGGTCGCCGCCGGGACCGAGACGTTCCGCGGCATCGCCGGCTATGCCGAGGGCTATATCGGCGCGGGCTGGCAGACGAACCTGACCGCCTCGGGGCGGCTGCAGGGCTACGCGCAGCTGCTCTACGGGCTGAACGACGTGGGCGTCAGCCCCGCGCATGAAGTGGGCGGCATGATCTATCCCGCCATCGGCTTCAGCTACGGCCTGAACGACCGCGTCGCGCTTTACGGCCAGATCGGCGCGACCTATTCCACCGGGCAGTATCTCGGCACCCATACCAACGCGTTCGAAACCTATACCGTGGGCCTCGGGCTGTCCTATCGCTTCTCGCTGCCGACCCGCTGAGGCGGCCGCGCACCGGCATCACTGGCCCCGCCCGGCACGATCCGGGCGGGGCCTTTCGCATCGCGGGGCCCCGTTGCCTTTGGCCCGGACAGATGGTCAGATGCGCGCGATGCAGGATGCCGGAGGAGCCCCCAGATGACCATCGAGACCACCCATGTCGGAAGCCTGCCGCGCGGCGATGCGCTTTCGGCGCTGCTGATCGCCAAGGACAAGGGCGAAGGCTACGACCACGACGCGTTCGAAACCGCCGTCGCGGCCGCCATCGCCGAGGCGATCGCGCATCAGCGCGAGGCGGGCGTGTCGATCGTCTCGGACGGCGAACTGGGCAAGGTGGGCTATTCGACCTACATGCAGGAGCGCCTGTCGGGATTCGGCGGCCATATCGACCGCAAACCCGCCAAGGACCTTGCCGCGCATCCGGCGCTGGCCAAGAAGCTCAGCGCGATCATGGGCAGCCAGGAATTCACCCGCGCGTCCTGCATCGGCGAGGTGAAGCTGGTGAACTTGCAGCCCGCGCTCGACGATATCCGCCGTTTCAAGGCCGCCTTGTCCGCGCGCGGCGATACCGGGCGGGCCTTCATGAACGCGGCCTCGCCGGGGCTGATCACCGCCTTTCAGGTGAACAAGTATTATCCCAGCCACGAAGCCTATCTTGCCGATCTGGCCGCCGCGATGCGCCCGGAATACGAGGCGATCCTGGATGCCGGTTTCGACATCCAGTTCGACTGCCCCGATCTGGCGATGTCGGCGCATACCGGCTACCAGGATCTCAGCCAGGACGAATTCGTCAAGGTGGCCGCCGCCAATGTCGAAGCGCTCAATGCCGCGACCGAGGGGCTGCCCAGGGACCGGATGCGGATGCATCTGTGCTGGGGCAATTACGAAGGGCCGCATGACCACGACATCCCGCTGGAAAAGGTGATCGACGTGGTGCTCTCGGCCAATCCCTCGACCATCCTGTTCGAAAGCGCCAATCCCTGCCACGAACATGAATGGACGGTCTGGCGCGATGCCAGGATCCCCGACGACAAGATCCTTGCGCCGGGCGTGATCGATACCTGTTCCAACTATGTCGAACACCCGCAACTGATCGCCCAGCGCCTGCAGCGCTTCATCGACATCGTTGGCAAGGACAGGGTCGTCGCGTCCACCGATTGTGGCTTTGGAACCTTCGCCGGCTATGGCAAGATCGACCCCGAGGTCACCTGGAAAAAGCTCAGGAACCTGCGGGCCGGCGCGGATCTGGCTGCCGCGGGCTGAGGGGCGCTCAGGCCGGCCCCCTGTCGCGCCGTCGCGCGACCCTCAGCCTAGGAGCCGGCGCATGCGCGAGACGACGGGAACACGGATCTGGGGCGGCGGGGCCTTCGTGGCCGCGCTGCTGCTGGCCTTGTCGGTGCTGTGCTGGCTGCCCATCATCCTGTATTTCGACCTGCTGGCCTTCTATCACGTCTTTTCGCGCGGCGGCGGGCTGGCCGCGCTGGACGAAACCGCGCTGATGGCGGTGTTCAACATGGTCTATTTCGCCGTGCTGATGGTGGCGTTTCGGGCCTGCGGGCGGGCGTGGCGCTTCCTGCGCGCCCGGACCACCGACGAATTGCCGCGCGCCGCGCCGGCTTTCCTGCGCTGGGGGCTCTGGGCGTTGACGATCGCCTGCGCGGCGATGGCGTTTTACGGTCTGCAGGACACGCTCGTGCCCTCGCGCGGCTACACGGTCGCCATGATCTTCGCCACCCATGCCGCGCTGGGGGCCTTGTCGATGCTGCTGCTCTGGTCCGCCAGCCGCGCCTCGCCCGAGGGGTGAGCGCGGCGCACGACGCGGACGCTCAGCGCAGCGCGTGCAAAGCGACGATCACCGAGCGGGCGCGCCGGATGCCGCTGCCCACGAACAGCGTGCGATTGACCCAGGCATAGCGCGGATCGCCGGTTTCGAGCCGCGCATGGGTGCGCATGTAATAAGCGTCGGCCGGAACATCCTCGCCCTCGGCAAGGCGGGCCATGACCTCGGGCGGGCCATGCCGCAGACCGTAATTGAGAATCTCGATCACCGCGCCGTCATCGGTTTCCATCGCATAGCGCGTATCGAGCTCGGCCAGCCCGTCGGCAAAGATCGTCTGCCAATCCGCGCCGACATCCAGAAGCCGCCCGTTCAGCAGGGGCCCGGTCACGCGCCCGCCGACGATCGGGATGATCCGGCGGCGCCCGGCCCGCCCCTCGCCCATCTCGCGGATGGGGGCGAGCGTGACCTCCAGGGTGCAGACCGGCTCGAGCCGGGGGGCGACGGGTGTCACGCGGGCACCGCCGGGCGCCGGGCGTGCCAGACCAGAAGCGCGAAGGTGGCCGCGATGGCCGGGATCGACACCATCGGCCAGGCGGTGATCACCAGCACCGCCAGCACCAGCCTCAGCGCCATTTCCGGCAGGCCCAGCGGTCGGCGGTCGAACTGCGCCAATACGCTGCCCAGAAGGTAGAGCCCCAGCGCAATGCGCGCCAGAAGCCAGCTCAGCGAGGGCCAGTGGATCTGTCCGTCATAGCCCGCCAGATAGCTGCTACCGCCGCCATTGGGATCGATCTGCGCAGGCTCGATGAGCAGCAGTTCGGGGTAGAAGGCAAAGACGAAGGGAATGACGAACATCACGATCCCCGATTTCACCGCCGAGAAGCCGGTCATCATCGGGTCGGCCTTGGTGATCGAGGCCGCCGCGAAGGCCGCAATCGCCACGGGCGGGGTGATCGCCGAGGCCACGGCGAAGTAGAAGATGAACATATGCGCGGTGAAATTGGCGATGCCCAGCCCGGCCAGCAGCGGCCCCATCAGAAGCGCCACGTTCAGATAGGCGGGCACCGTGGGCATCCCCATGCCCAAGAGGATCGCCAGGAACATCGTCACCAGCAGCGCCACGAACAGGAACAGGCCGTTCTGCCCCACCGAGCCGCCGAAATCGTTGAGCAGGTAGCTCGCATCGCGGGCGATATAGGCCGAAAGGCCGGTCAGGTTGAGGCAGAAGTCGATCACCGACACGGCGAGGAACATCAGATACAGCGTCGAGACCAGCACCCCCGCCTCGGCCAGCGCATTGACCAGCTTGCCGGGCTTGCGGCGGATCTCGGGGTCGATGAAGAACATCACCATCAGCAGCGCCGCCGCCCACCAGCCGGCCGAGCCCGCATCGCTGGCCGCGTTGCGCACGGTCTCGAAGAACCACGGCAGGCTGACGACCCGGCACGCATCGCCGCTGATCGTGGTGACCGCGCCGAAGAAATCGGTGATCGGGCCGCAGCCGATCGCGTCCTTGGGCGTGATGAGCAGAAACAGGATCAGCAAGACCGGGCCGAAGATCATCGTCAGGTTGATGTAATCGCTGCGCGTCATGCGCATCTCGGCCGGCAGGGTCGCGCCCTGCGCCTCGATCCCCTGTTTGCGCGCCTGGAAGATGACCGAGACGAACAGCGCGCCGAAATAGGCGGCAGCGGGCAGCGAGGCCGCGATGATCACCTGCGAATAGGGCACGGTGGTCATGGTCGCCAGCACGAAGGCCGCGACGCCCATGACCGGGGGCATGATCTGCCCGCCCGACGAGGCCGCGGCCTCGACCCCGCCTGCAAAGACCCGGCTGAAGCCGCGCCGGACCATCATCGGGATCGTCAGCACGCCTGTCGACAGCACGTTGACCACCGGCCCGCCCGAAATGGTGCCAAACAGCGCCGAGGACACGATGGCGGCATGGGCCGGGCCGCCCCGCAACCGGCGGGTCAGGATGAAGGCCACCTTGATCAGCGACTGCCCGCCCGCCGAGACGCCGAACAGGTTGCCCAGAACGATATAGGGGAAGACGGTATAGAGCAGGATGTTCATGAACTGACCCAGAAGCCCCTGGGCATTGTTCGTGAGCACATCCTCCATGTTGGGCCGCCCGTCCAGCAGCGAGCGCGGTTCGCCGCCCAGAATGGTGACCAGATAGCGGTTCTGCTCGGGGCCGAAGAAATACCAGATCGCGATCGACGCCATGGTGTAGCCCGCGATCAGGATCGCGACGCCGACCAGCGGCAGGCCCCAGACGCGGATATTGTAGCCAAGGAAGGTCGTGACACCCAGCCCGACCACGGCGAAGATCCACAGTCCCAGCGTGTTGATACAGGCCGGATCCTCGACCGAGGTCGGCTCGGGCAAGCCCATCAGCTGGGCGAACTCGATTTCACGTTGCAGCGCGCCCTGGATCAGCGCCGCGCGTTCGCCGGTGAAGCGGTCGATCAGGCAGACCGAGTCGATCTCGATCAGGTACGAGACCGAGATGATCACCGCCATGGTGACCAGCGCGATATCCATGAACAGCCCGAACGCGGCCCAATTGCGGCTGCGGTCGCGGTAATGGCGGTATTGCGAATGGCGAAGGGCAACGATGACCATCATCAGCACGAAGGTCATCGGGAACAGGTATTCATAGCTGAAGCGGCGGACGGGAATAGTCTCCCATCCGGTGATGGAGCCCACAAGGTCCTGCAGTCCCGGAATGACCGGCATCGCGTTGACCATGCCCAGGCAGACCAGCACGAAGCCCAGAACCAGAGACAGAGACATCGCCCAGTCGCGTGACGCTTCGGGTTCGGCGGCGGTATCGGTCGTGGATTCGGCCATCGGTCGGTCCTGCATTCGGGTTCTGGAACAAAGCCCGCTCCCACGAAGAGGCCGCAGGAACGAGGCAGGGTTCAGAGAGCGTCGGGGTCAGGCAGGCCAGTGGCCGGGTCTTGAACCGGCGCCGCCCTGCCCTTTACCTGTCCGGGCCTTACTGGCCTTCGGCGCAATCGGGGATGTCGTAGCCGTGGTCTTCCCAAGCGGCGACGGCGCCGGGATGATAGAGCAGCTGGTTGTTGCCGCAGAACCCCGACAGGCGCTGATCGACGACACCGTAGCCGCCGGTCCGTGCAAAGGGCGCCGAGGCGATCAGCCGGTCGAGCGTTTCGATATGCGCCGTCGTCAGGTCATAGGCCAGCTGGTAATCCATGTTGACATTGACCACGTCGGCAAAAGCGGTGCCCAGGCCGCGCAGGATCCCGTCGTCGGATTCCGCCAGCCGGACATTGTCGTCATAGCCGATCGTGTCCCATTCGATCTCGATCGGGATATTGCCCGGCATCTGGAAGACGCGCTGGAAAGCTTCGCTTTCGAAGGTCTCCTGCGGCACCGAGACGACGACGACATCGCCCGACGACGCCATCAGCGTCACCCGGTCCGAGGGATGCGTGGTGGGGATCACGAAGGCATCCATCGAGCCATCGACCAGAAGCGAGGCAAGCTGGCCCCAATTGGCCTGATGCCCGGTATAGTCGGTGCCTTCCTGCATCCCGGTGGCCAGCGTGATCGCCTGGCGCGCATTGGTCAGCGCGGCGCCCCGGGGCGGGCCGTTGAACACGGTGCGCCCGCGCAGGTCTTCCCAGGTCTCGATCCCCGAGGTTTCCAGCGTCAGGACGTTGAAGCTGCCCGCGTTATAGGGATAGAGCGCGCGCAGATTGGCGGCGATCGCCGCGCCCTCTTCGCCCTGCGCCGAAAACGGCCCCATGCCACGCGACAGCAGGAAGGGCAGCAACATCGGTGCGGCCGAGATATCGGTGCGTCCCTGCGCCACGTCGAGGATCGTGTTGGTCAGGGTCTGCCCCTCGGCCACCTGCAGCGCGGCGATGCCGCGCTCGCCCGCGACGGTGGCCAGATGGGTGACCGACAGATGCGGCGTCGAGCCGGGGCTGGCGGTGGCGGCGGTCAGGTTCACCTGCGCGCCCGCCGCGCCGGCAAAGGCGATGGCGGCCAGCGTCAGGGCCGTGCTGTGCAACAAGGTCTTCATGTCTTTCCTCCCGATAAAGACTGCGCCCGCGGCGGCACCCTCCTCGTGCCGCCGCGCGCCGATCATTCCGCCGCGCCGCTTTGGGCTGCGACGACTTCCTGCCAGGGGCGTGCCTTGCGCCCGAGGTATTTCGTCACCAGTTCCGGGTTCGCCTCGTCCTCGGAATACACCCCGATGGTGACGCCGCGCCGCTGGATCCCGGTGCCCATCTGCGTCAGCGCGGCGCGCGATTTGGTGATGCGCTGATCGCAGCGCCGGAACCAGGCGTGCAGATGCTCGTACATCTCGGCGATAATCGCCGCGTGGTCGGGGCTGTCGCCCAGATCGACCAGCTCCTGCGGATCGGCTTCCAGGTCGAACAGCATGGGCCGGAACCCGCCTTCGAAATGGATGAGCTTCCAGCGCTTCGAGGTCGCCATGAAAGCGCGCGCATCGGCCACGTCCACGTTCAGCGCGTTGCGCAAGGGCGTGGCCGAGTAATCGTATTCGCAGATCGCCACCGCACGCGGCTGTTCGGTCGCCTGCCCGTGCAGGATCGGCATCAGCGAATGTCCTTCGACCTGATGGGCGATGTCGTCGACCTTGCCGCCCGCCACTTCGTAGAAGGTTTTGACAAGGTCGATCTGCTCGACCAGCGCGTCCGAGACGGTGCCGCGCGTGGCGTCGGCCTCGGGCGAGGGATCGTAGACGATGAGCGGCACGCGGGTGGAATTGTCAAAGAAGAACTGCTTCTCGCCCAGCCAATGATCGCCCAGGAAATCGCCGTGGTCCGAGGTCAGAACGATCATCGTGTCCTTCATGCGGCCGGTTTCTTCCAGCCAGTCGAACAGCACGCCCATCTGGTCGTCGATCTGCTTGATCAGGCCCATATAGGCCCCCAGCATGGCGTCGCGGGCCTCCATCCGACTGAAGGTCTTCGAGACCGGGCCGTTCATCATCGCGCGCAGCACGGGATGCGCGTTGTCGCGCTCTTCCTCGGTCCGCACGACGGGCAGGAAATGCTGCGGGCCGTACATCGAGGCATAGGGTTCAGGCACGATATACGGCCAGTGCGGCTTAATCAGCGACAGGTGGCAGCACCACGGGCCCTGGGCGTTCTCGATGAACTCCATGCCGCGCCGGGTCATGTAGGGCGTTTCGCTGTCTTCCTCGCGGATATTGGCGGGCAGGCTGTTGTTCTTCAGGAACCAGCCCGACAGCACGTTGCCGTCGGAATCGAGGCCGGAATTGGCATAGTCGTGCCAGGGATTGTCCCCCTCGTAGCCCTTCGAGCGCAGGTATTCGTTATAGGTCAGCGCACCGCCCGGATCGTAGGGACCGTCGGGGCCTTCCGGGCGCATGCCGTCATCGCGTTCGAACACGTCGAAGCCGCATTGCGCGACACGCTCGCCGATCTGCGTGCCGCGCTCGATTCCCAGCCGCTCCATCCCCTCGGTATCGGCGGCCATGTGGGTCTTGCCGATCAGCCAGCAATCCATTCCCTGCTTGCGCAGATGGTCGCCCAGCGTCGGCTCGCCCACGCGCAGCGGGATGTTGTTCCACCCGGCGCCGTGGCTGTTCACATAGCGCCCCGTGTAGGTCGACATGCGCGAGGCGCCGCAGATCGGCGCCTGGATATAGGCCCGGTCGAAACGCACCCCTTTCGATGCCAGCTTGTCGATATTCGGCGTGTCCAGATGCGGATGCCCGTAGCACGACAGATAGTCCCACCGGAGCTGGTCGAACATGATGAACAGGATGTTCTTGGCCTGCGCCATGTGTGTCTCCTCCGTTCGCCGGGCGGGCGGGCACCGTACCGGCGCCGCGTCCCGTCGCGACTTTCCCCGAGGGCACAATGGGGCCGGGTTCAGACCAAGGGAAATAGAAATTGCCGGCGCATCATATCATTTCCGTTATGGATAAAGCTCGGCCGCCTTCGAGAAGAACAGGTTGAACAGCGTCCGGGCCGGGGCGCTCATCCGCGTGCCTGAGCGGTAGGTGACGCCGACCGCCCCCATCATGTCATGCACCGGCGTGTCGATGGCGACGAAATCCCCCGATTCCAGTTCCGGGCGCACGATGCTGCGCGACAGGCAGGCGATCGAATCGCTGTGACGCAGAAAGGTGCGCGAGAATTCATAGGACGAGGATTCGATCAGCCGGTCGAAGCCCCGCCGCCCGTTCATCATCAGGAATTTGTTGATCTCGTCCCAGATGATGGCGTTGTGTTCGGGGCCGATGATGCGGAACTGGTTGATCTCGTCGAGCGTCACATTGCGCTTGCCGGCCAGCGGATGATCCTTGCGCGCCACGAAGATGATCGGTTCGGAAAAAAGCTGCTGAAAGGACAAACCGCTGAGCATGCTGGGATCGAGCAACCGGCCCACGGCGAAATCGACGCCACCGTCGCGCAGGCGGTGGATAGCTTCGGTATACATCCGCGCCTCGATCACGACGCGGGTATCGGGGAACAATTTGTAGAATTCCCCCAGGGCCGCCACCGCCAGGATCCGGGTAATCGCCGGCGCAAGCGAAATCCGGACGACCGCGCGTTCGGGCGCGCCGCGCAGCCGGGCGATGCCGTCGCCGATCTGCGCCAGCGGTCCGGCGATCGTATGCAGGAACTCCGTTCCCTCGGCGGTCAGCACCATGCCCTGTGGCGAGCGCAGGAACAGCGTTGTGCCCAGCTCGGCCTCGAGTTCGGCAAGGCTGCGCGACAGCGAGGGCTGCACGGTATTCAGCGCCTCGGCCGCGCGGGTAAGCGATTTGTGTCGGGCGATTTCCTGAAAATGCCGCAGGTGCCGCATGCGGACACGATGTTCCATCGGCGTTTCTCCTTCCCTGAACCCCGACCGCCCGGCCCCTCACCATGCGGTTTCGTTATACGAACCCCACGAATGGACATTTTACAAGCCGGCGCGTCGCGGGCAGGCTGCGACCGGGCAAAAGCCCGGCGGTAGAATGTCCCGTCTGCTGCACCGCGGCGCGGGAATGCCGAAGGGGGGCGAGGATGGAGCGACCGAATTTCCTGTACATCATGACCGACCAGCACCGCGCGGACTGGCTGGGCTGCGCCGGGCATCCGGTGGTGAAAACGCCGAATATCGACGCGCTGGCCGCGCGGGGCACGCGGTTCAGCGATTTCCACGTGGCCAGCCCGGTCTGCATGCCCAACCGCGCCAGCTTCATGACCGGGCGCTACCCGTCGCAACACGGGCTGCGCTATAACGGCTGCCTGCTGCCCCGCCGCGCGCGGACCTTCGTCGATCTGCTGCGAGAGGCCGGCTATCGCACCGCCAGCATCGGCAAGAGCCATCTCCAGCCCTTCACCGAGTCACCGCCCCCCAATGCCGGCAGCGGCCCCGAAGCCTGGCAGCCCGATGACGGGGATTACGGCTGCGAGGCACCCGACCGATACGAAGGCGCGCGCTACGATTTTCCCACGCCCTATTACGGCTTCGACCATGTGGAAATGGTCACCGGCCACGGCCCCGAGGCGGGCGGACATTACCGGCAATGGTTCCGCGACACCTATCCCGAGGGCGCAGCGTGGCAGGGGCCGGAGAACCAGTTGCCGCATGCCTATTCGGTGCGGCAGGGCGTCCGCACGGCTGTTCCGGAAGAGGCCTATCCCACGGCCTATATCCGCGACCGCGCGGTCGCGTACCTGCGCGCGAATGCGGGCAGCGATGCGCCCCTCTTCACCTATGTCTCGTTTCCCGATCCGCATCACCCGTTCAACCCGCCGGGCAAGTACTGGGACATGTACGACCCCGACGATTTCACCGTTTTCCCGCGCTACGAAGACCACAAGAACCCGCCGCCGCCCCTGCAGGCCGTGCGCGCGGACTACGAGGCCGGGCGCGTCCCGCCCCGCGCAACCGGGGTCTTCATGGCCAATGACCGCGAGGTGCGCGAGGCGATGGCGCTGACGGCGGGGATGATCACCATGATCGATGACGCGGTCGGCGCGCTGGTGGCGGCGCTGAAGGAAACCGGACAATACGACAACACGATCATCGTCTTCAATTCGGACCACGGGGATTATCTGGGCGATTTCAACGTGATGCTAAAAGGCGGCTGGTCTCTGGACGCGATCAACCGGGTACCGATGATCTGGGCCGATCCCTCGGCGCCCACGGGGACGGAAAGCACCGCGCTGGCCTCGACGCTGGATATGTCGGCGACGATCCTCGCGCGGGCGGGGATCGACGGGTATTTCGGCATGATGGGCCGCAGCCTTCTGCCCTGCATGGCGGGCGGGGACGATCTGCGCGACGCGCTGCTGATCGAGTACAACGACGGCTTCGTGCGGATGGGCTTCAGGACGCAGGCGCGGGTGCGCACGCTGGTCACGCGCGACTGGCATCTGGCGATGTACAAGGGCGAGGCGTGGGGCGAGCTCTACGACCGCCGCGCCGATCCGCATCAGACCCACAACCTGTGGGACGCGCCCGAGCACGCGCAGACCAAGGCCGCGCTGATGGAGCGGCTGGTGCAGGAGATGATGGGCCTGATGGACGAAAGCCCGCGCCACACCCGCGTGGCCTAGAGCGCGCCGTAGACCACCTGCCCCCGGAACAGCGTGGCCTGCGGTTCGGTCGCGCCGATGTCCTCGGGCGTCATCGCGGAAAGATCGCCGCCGATCATCACCATGTCGGCGGATTGCCCGGCACGGATCTGGCCGAAATCTCCCTCCCGCCCCATCGCCCGCGCGCCGCCCGTCGTCATCAGGCCCAGCGCGGTATCGAGCGGGATCGCCTGATCGGCGCCCAGCGTGCCGGGGAACCGCCCGCCGGGATCTCGACGGCTGATCATGCCGGCCAAGCCCGTCCACGGATTGGCATCGGCCGAGGCCGCGGGCCAGTCCGAGCCGTAGATCACCTCGGCCCCGGCTTTCAGCAGATCGCCGATCGGGTGGCAGCGCTCGACCCTGTCAGCCCCCAGCACGGCGCGCTGGCCCTCGGTCACGGGGCCGGGAAACCACAGCTTGGGCGAGACCTCGGCCACCGCGCCCAGCGCCGCGAAACGCGGCAGGTCCTGCATTCGCGGGAAGGGGCAGTGGGCGATTTCGTGGCGCAGGCCGCTGTCACCATTCGTCCGCCGCGCGGCCTCGATCGCGTCCAGCCCCGCCTGAATCGCCCGGTCGCCCACCGCATGCATCTTTACCGTGAAACCCGCAGCGTCGAGCGCCATGACCTCGGCCGCCAGTGCATCGGGCTTCAGCAGCAGCATCGCCTCGGGATCGTGCCGCGCGGGATCGGTGCCGGGATAAGCCTCGGTAAAGGCCGCCGTGTGGCTGGGCGCAACACCGTCGAGGAAGAGCTTGGCATAGGCGGTGTTCAGGCCGGGGCGGCCATAGGTCTCGCGCCAGCGGGTCATGTCGCTCATCGGGGTCATGTCACCGCCAAAGGGCGACTGCCGGGCCAGATGCGCGCCCATATGCAGATGCAGATCGCCCGCGTCGTACGCGGCGGCATAGGCGGCGAGGTCAGGCTCGAAGGCCATGGGTTCCTTGAACCCCGTCAGCCCCCAGCCGTTGAACCGCGCGACCATGTGGCGGACCGCCTGCGCCAGTTGCCCGGGACTGGGCGCCAGATGGGGCAGCACCAGCGCCATCGCCGTCTCGGTCAGGATGCCGGTGGGTTCGCCGCTTTCGTCGCGCTCGATCTCGCCCCCGTCCGGGTCGGGCGTCTCGGCGGTGATCCCGGCGCGGCGCAGGGCCTCGGAATTGACCCACAGCGCGTGCATGGTGACGTCCTTGACCGCGACGGGGCGGTCGGGCGCGACCTGATCGAGCCGTTCGCGCGGGCGCGCCCCCAGCTCGGCGCGCAGATGGGCTTTCCACGGCGCGGCGGTGATCCATTCGCCGGGCGCCGCCTGCCCCGCCTGCCCCGCGATGCCGTCGAGCAGGTCGGCATGGCTGGCCGCGAAGCCAAGGAAAATCTCGAACAGGTCACGCACCGCCCCCCAGAGACCGTGCGTATGGCTGTCCACCAGCCCCGGCACCAGCCCCCGGCCATGAAGATCATGCACCCGCGTTCCCGGCCCCGACAGGATCGCCACCGCCTCGGCGGTCCCGGTGGCCAGGATCCGGCCCCCGGCGATGGCCACGGCCTCGGCCCGGGGTTGCGACGGGTCGCCCGTGGTGATGCGGGCATTGGTGATGATCGTCTCGGCGTGGCGCATGGTGTCTCCTCTCTCCGGCCGGCATCCTGCGCTGCACCGCCCCCGGGGTCCAGCCCGGGTTGTGAGACATCCGGGATCCGCGTATCGCTGACCGAAAGGAGACGGCGATGGGTTTTTCCGAAAGCTACCTTGGACAATTGCGCAAGCTGGTGGGCGACCGGGTTCTGATCGTCGTGGGCGTGCGCGTCCTGATCGAGGATGGCGAGGGCCGGATCCTGATCCTGAAGCGCAGCGATACCGGCGACTGGGGCCTGCCCGCGGGCGCGATGGAGCTTGGCGAATCGCTCAGCGACGCGATCCACCGCGAGGCCCGGGAAGAAGCGAATGCCCGGCTGAGCGAGGTGCAGGTTTTCGGCATTTCCTCGGATCCCGGCATCGAGCATTTCACCTATCCCAATGGCGACCGGATCCAGAATGTCTCGGTTCTGGCCCGGGCACGGTTCGTGACCGGGGCGCTTGTCGCCAATGACGGGGAAGCCAGCGAGTTCCGCTGGATGCATCCCGGCGATATCCGCGAAGCCGAGTTCACGCGCCCCGAATGGCCCAGCCTTCTGGCCTTCGGTCGCTGGCGCGAGACGGGCGATTTCCAGTTCTTCTGACGCCCGCCCGACACGCTTGATTTATCCGTCCGCCGCACGTAGAGAGCGCGCAGGTGCCGGGCACCTGCCGCCTGCGGACGAAAGTCACGGTGAAGCCCGGAGACATGATGACATCTCACCCTTGATGCATTTCGAAGGTGGGCAATGCAGGCTCCCTCCCGTCCTGAAATGCCTCGTTTGAGGAGTGACCGATGTCTCATCGATCCGTCACGGACAATTCCGTAAATACGTTCCTGACCCTTCCGGTCGGGCGATTATTCCTGCGCACCGCCCTGCCGATGGCCGTGGTCATGTCCACGGGCGGCCTGCTGTCGGTGGTCGACGGCATCTTCGTGGGCCGTTTCGTCGGTCCCGATGCGCTGGCTGCCGTCAGCCTGTCCTTTCCCGTGGTGATGCTGCTCACCGCGCTGTCGACGCTGGCGGGCGGCGGCATGGCCAGCCTGGCCGCGCGCCATCTGGGTGCCGGGGACAAGGCGATGGCGGGCCGGGTCTTTGCCGGCGCGCACGGGCTGGCGCTGGCGCTCAGCGCGGGCGTCTGGCTGCTGGCATGGCTTCTTGGCCCGGTGCTGCTGCCGCTTTTGGCGGGCGGCAACACGGCGCTGGTGGCCCCTGCCCGCGCCTATCTGGCGATCCTGATCTTGGGCGCGCCTCTGCAACTGGCGCTGTCGGTCCATGCCGACCTTCTGCGCAGCGAGGGGCGGGCGGGCGTGATCGCGCTGCTCTCGGTTCTGGTCAACCTGCTCAATATCGCCGCCAACGCGCTGTTCATCCTGTGGCTCGACATGGGCGTCGCGGGCTCGGCGCTGGGGACCGTGCTGGCGCAGGGGCTGGGCCTGGCGCTGCTTCTGGGCGTCAGGGCGCGCGACCCGGCGCTGGTGCCGCTGGCTGCCCTCGCCCGCGAAAGCTGGCGCCGCGGCTGGGCGCGGATGCTGGCGCTGGGACTGCCGCTATGCCTCAGCTTCATCGGCATGGCGCTGGTCTCGGGCGTGGTGCTGCTGATGCTCGGAGGCAGCGACCCTGTGGTGATCGCGGCTTACGGCGTGGCAACGCGGCTTCTGGGCTTTGCCTTCCTGCCGCTCATGGCGATCGCGCTGGCCGTGCAATCGATCAGCGGCAACAATGCCGGCGCGGGCCGGATGGCGCGCGCGCGGGCCGGGCTGCGGCTGGGCGCGGGGTCGGCGGGCCTGTGGTGTCTGCTGGTCATGGCGCTGGGAACCTTCGCGGGCGAGGCCCTCGGCGCGCTCTTCTCGGACGCGCCGGGCGTGGCCGAGGCTTTGGCGCCGATCCTGCGGATGATGACGGCGCTCTATGTCGTCAGCGGACCGGTTCTGGTGCTGGCGATGCATTGTCAGGCGCTGGGGCAACCCGGACGCACGGCGCTTCTGACGCTGGTAAAACCGTGGCTGCTTACGCCCGCACTGATCCTGACCCTGAGCACGGCGTTCGGCACACAGGCTCTGTGGCTGGCCTTCCCGCTGGCGGATGCGCTGGTGGCCTTGATGGCGCTCGTCCTTGTGACGCGCCCGAACCGGATGGGAGAACCGGCATGACCCTGACGATTGAAAGCGCCAAGGCTCAGGCCAAGGCCCTGAGGCAGGCGCTGGCCACGGCGGGAACGCCGGTCAGCCACGCACAGGCGCTGGAGCTGATTGCGCGCCAGCACGGCGCCCGGGACTGGAACACGCTGCATGCGCGTCTGGCCCAGCGCAACGCGCCGCCCGAACTGGCCTTCGGCGACCGGGTGACCGGGCGCTATCTGGGGCAGGCTTTCAGCGGCGAGGTGATCGGGCTGCAGGGGCCGTCGGGGCACCGACAGATCGAGCTCAAGCTCGACCGTCCGGTCGACGTGGTGCAGTTCGAGAGCTTCTCGAACCTGCGCAGCCGGATCCGCTCGGTGATTGACGAGACCGGCCGGAGCCTGCGCAAGACCTCGAACGGGGAGCCTCAGCTGGTGGTCGAGAAGGCGCTGCGATAGGGGACCGGCTTGTTCGCCGGCTTCCGCCCGGCCAAGCCCCCGGCCTTGTCCGACGCGCGGGACAGGGCTGGGGCTTTGGCTTTCGGGGCGTTAGAGTGTGCAGTTAAGTGTCTTGCAAACTTTCGCGGGGTGTCGGGCCGGATTTACGGGACCGTGCCGCGAGGGGTGCCGACGCTCGGTGGGTAGGCTTCGTCCTCTCCGGACACCGGTGATACTGCGGGCGTTTACGGCGACTTTCGGACAGAGGACAAAGGTGGGGTGAACCCCGACCTACGAAGTCGGAGCGAGGCGTCCGGCAGAAGCGCTATTAGGAACACCATATCCGCGACGAAGCGTATTGGGAAAATCATGTCCGGTATTGCTGGTTCAGCCCGGCAAACACGGATTGGTCGGCCAGCCCCGGGATTGGCCTTATTCCAGTTGGCACCGCGATAGCCCGTAGGGTACGCATTCATTGCGCACCATCAAACGTATCCATCAGAAGTGCCGATTGTGTGGTGAAGAAAGCACCGTCGCGGATTGTCGGGGCGATTGAGGGAGCGAGGGTTTGGAGCGGGGAGCGGTGCGCAATGAATGCGCACCCTACGGCTCGCGACGCCGACTAGGTACCTTCCGGACTCGTTGAATTATCGGAAAACTTCTCAAGTTCGCTTTGATAATTCTTCGCCCAATCCGCATCAATACCCATCCGCTTTTGGGAAGCAATGAAATTCTGCGCGGCATCTTTTGGTGTAAGGTATCGCGCCAAGAAGCGCGCCTTCATCTTTGGAGACAGAAAGAATATCACCTCAACGCCCACTATGCCGATTAAAAGAACAAAGCCGACAATTCCGCAAAGGAACGCAAGCCACCAGAAAAAGCCAACCCGATCCAACAAAACAATGATATACGGGTCACCACTCTCAACTTCAGAGAATTCTGACTGCGGCAAATAGCGTCCCGAAATGGAAACAAGCGCAGCGGGGTTTGCAAAAGATCTGTATGATGAATTAACTACGCTGCAGGCCACCCCAGATTGCCCAGGGCGCAACCTCATAGTCGATAGCCCATCGTCAGAAATTGGAACCGAATCTCCTCCTACAATCAACCTTCTGTATAGCGCAGCAAGAAATTCGACATTAACCTCGATGGCGTGGTCGGATTCTCGATTGTAGATCGTGGTACAATGCAAATCGTAGCCGAGATGCCGAGCATACTCCGGCAAGGTATATTCATCCAGTGAGTTACTATTGGGATCTTCGGAGTCATAATTCGGCCATTGGGCAATCAAAGAAGCACCTGCTTCTCGGATAAAATCCGAATCAAGAATTACTGCCGAATGCCCAACCTCAATCCTTTCCAACCGTTGCCAATGGCCGCCAAGTATTAGACCACCAATAACCGTGCCCAAAACTGCCACGATAATTGGATAGATCAATGTCTTAGGGAAGATCTGATTAACGGGTTCGGCTGCGCCGAGAAGGTCGGCTGAGCGGCTGAACCAGCCGAGGACATGCCCCTGG
>NZ_QEYD01000004.1 GCF_003122215.1 Pararhodobacter marinus
CAGGTGGGCCAGACCGGCAAGGTCGTGGCGCCGGACCTCTACGTGGCGGTGGGCATCTCGGGCGCGATCCAGCACCTGGCGGGGATGAAGGATTCGAAGGTGATCGTGGCGATCAACAAGGACGAGGAAGCCCCGATCTTCCAGGTCGCCGATTACGGCCTCGTGGGCGACCTGTTCACCATCGTCCCCGAACTGACCGAAAAGCTGTGAGCGCAATGGACATCTAAGACCTTGGCGACGCGGTCCGTGCTGTTCGGCGACTGTGATCCGGCGGCGATTGTCTAGGTTGTGTCGCAAACTTTGCAACTAGCCGAGTCAGGCTGACCGGCCGACACACTTGCGCTGCCGGTGCGGCGATAGTCTCGATAGCGTTGGCGCCATTGGCGGGAATTTGATCCTTGCGGATCATGTGAGCCGCCTCGATGCCAGCGATAGTCGCTTCAGCCGAATGGAGAGCCTTGAAGCCCATCATCGGGCCTGTGATCCGTTTACCGCCCGCGCTGCGCCATGTATGTCCCCTGAAAAAGGGGGCAGGATGAGCAGCACACATCGCCTGACGGTTGCCTGTCTGGACGCGCTGGGCGGCGCGGGCTTTGCCCCGGCGCTGGAGGCTCTGGCCGAGGCGACCGGCGCGCGCCAGCTGATGGTGTTCGAGATCGGCGCCACCGGCGCGCGCTGCCTGATGTCGCGCAATTACGCCGCGCCCGGCATGGCCGAAATCCTGGCGGCGGAATACCTGAACGGCTGGTTTCGCCGCGACCCGCTTCTGCCCGCTCTGCGGCGGCTGGCGCCGGGCCGGCGCCGTGTGTTGCGCGTGCGACCGGACACGGCGGGGATGGCTGCCGATTACCGGCGGATCTTCTTCGACGCGCCGGGGCTTGCGGGCAAGACGGCGGTTCTGTGTGCGGGAACCGGGCGGCGGCTGATCGTCAATCTCTACGAGGCGGAAGACGGGGCCATTGATGCCGATCTGGCCGATCTGCTGGCCTTGCTCGTCGCGCGGCATTTCGAGGCGGCGCCGGTCGACCGCTATGCCGCGCTGTCGGGATTGAGCGCGCGCGAGCGCGATGTCTGCCTGGGGATCCTTGCAGGGCAGACCGCCGACGCGATTGCGCACGACATGGGATTGTCGGCGGCGACGGTGACGACCTATCGCAAGCGCGCCTATCTGAAGCTGGGCCTCACATCGCGCAGCGCGCTCTTCGCGCTTTGCCGCGCCGGTGACTGATCAGCGCGGCGCGGCGTCGAACAGCACGCCGCCTTTCGCCGCGGGAAAACCGCAGGCCAGAACCGAGACCAGGTCGACCATGGCGGGTTCGACCCTCAGGGCATGTCCCGCGCGGATCAGGGCGCCGATCAGGCGGCGCCGGATCTCGGACTCAGGGATCTCGCGCGGGGAGAAACCGGCGAAATGCGCCTCCTCGCGGGCCAGATCCTCGATCAGCGGATCGATCACGCGCCCGCCGCCGCCGGGATAGCGATACCAGCCGACGCCCGCCTTGCGCCCGAGCCGTCCCTCTTGAACCATCCGGTCCAGCACGGGCAGGTCGTGGCCCGTGACGCGGTGACGCGCACGGGCGCGGTCGAGCCCGCGCAGATCCTGCGCGGCACAGGGGCCCAGCGCGAAGCCGTAGGCCTCGGCGGCGGCGTCGACCTCCCACGGGGTCGAGCCCTGGAACACCAGCGCCTCGGCCTCGTCTTCAAGCGCGGCGATCAGCTTCGCGCCCAGAAACAGCGGCACGATGACCGGCAGCGCCCCCAGCGCGCGGGCGAAACCCGACGCGCGCGGGTCCGAGCCCTTGGCGATCTCGATCAGGTCGATGGCGGGCGGCGGGGCATCGGTATCGATCAGCGCGACAGGTCCGCGCAACCCGTCCTTCAGCGCGCCAAGATTGACGCCGGGGCCCAGGCTGACGCGCAGCGCGTCGGGGGCGGTACGCGCCATCTCGCTCAGCAGGGCCAGCCGCAGGCCGATATCGCCCTCGGACGCTTCGACGATGACCTCCGCGCCCTCCGCTGCGGCGCTGTCGGTCGTCAGCGTGATCCCGTCCAGTCGCCCGGCCCGGATCAGCGCATCGCGGGCGCGGGTCAGGCCCCAGTCATCGGCTTCGATCAGCGTGACCTCGGCGCCCGCCGTGACCATTGCCACGGCCAGCCCGAGCGCCTGCGGGCTGCCCCCTGCGACGGCGGCGCGGGTAAGCGCCATCGCCTCGCCCTGCGACAGCCGGGCGCGGATCGCGGCGAGGTGTTCGGAAGGGGTCAAGACAGGAAGCCGCGCTCGTCGATCAGGGCCAGAAGGTCGGAGACGGACTCGTCGATGCTGCGCCCGGACGTGTCCAGTTTGGCGCGCGCCTGATCGTAGAGCGTCTCGCGGCTGGTCAGGATGAACTTGAGCTGGTCCATCGCTTCGGGATTGCCGGCCATGGGGCGCAGATCGCCCTGTTCCCGCACGCGCGCCATGTGTTCCGACGGGCTTGCCTTGATCCAGATCGTGTGGAAATGGCCCAGCAGCGTCTTGTAGGTCTCGGGCTCGGACACGATGCCCCCTGCAACGGCCAGGATCATCGAATCGTGCGTGGCGATGATGCGGCCCAGCGCCTGCGCCTCCAGCCGGCGGTAGCCTTCCTGTCCGTAAAAGGCCATCACCTCGTTCACGGGCATCCCCGCCTGATCCTCGATCTCGCGGTTGAGTTCCACGAAAGGCAGGCCCAGCGCGTCGCCCGCCATCATGCCCAGCGTCGATTTTCCGGCGCCGCGCAGGCCGATCAGCGCGATCCGGTGACGACGCGCCGTGGCCTCGGGCTGCGGCGAGAGGATTTCGAGCACCTTCGCGCGGCGGTCGTTCGGAGCGCGGCGATAAAGGTCGGCCACCTGTATTGCCTCGGAGGTCCACGGGTCTTCTTCGCCGACCAGCCATTCGATCCGGTGGTCCAAGGCATCGGCCACACGCTGCAGAAGCCCGATCGAGATATTGCCTTCGCCCGCTTCCAGCAGCGCCAGGTAACGCGGCGACACGCCCGAGGATTCCGACAGCACGCGGCGCGGAATGCCCTTCAGCTCACGCGCCTTGCGCACCCGTTCGCCCACGCGCAGGATCAGCGCCCGCGCGGCGTCTTCGCCCAGGCTTCCGGTATCGGCTGAGACGGCTTCGCCGCGAAAGTTGGTGATCTCGGACATGGGGTCGGCAGGCCAGGCGGGAACGGGTGTATCGGCGATGTCCGGCACAAGTTCAGCGCGACGACGCTGCACGGATCGCACCGGACGGAACAATAATGCATAACCCTAGGCGATGCGTCTGGCCCTAACAATAGGCAACGGGGCAGCGTGGGGGACGTTCTGCACTATTCTGCTGAGGGTTCGAGATGCGCTTCGATCAGGGCCTTTACCTCGTCGGGGGGCGGGGCCTTGGTGAAGCTGCGCGCATCGGTGAAGACGCAGGTAAAACGCCCTTCGAAACAGGTCACGCCGTCCTGGCGCCCGACCACCCGCCAGTCGATCGAGGTCCGGCCCAGGCGCGTCGGCGCGACCTCGCAGATCAGCCGGTGGCGGGGCGTGATCGGCGCGCGGAAATCGAGGTTCATGTTGACGAAGGGCGAGCCGAAGCCGTGGTCCATCTCCATCTGGTACCAGCCGCCGCCGAACTTCTCTTCCCACCAGCCATTGATCGCATCCAGCGCGAACCACGGGATCCGCGCCGTGTAGACGATATTCGCCGGGTCGCAATCGCCCCACGCGACGCGGATCTTGTGCTGATAGGCCATCAGTAGGTTTCGACGTGGTAGCGGCCCTCGTCGCGCATCGCGTCGCGCGTGGCATCCCAGGATTGGCCGGTGCTTTCACTGATCGAGCGGAACGCTTCCTCGACGCCCTGCTCCATGCCGCGCAGACCGCAGATATAGATATGCGTCTTCGGATCGGCCAGAAGATCGGCCAGGGCCTCTTCTTCGTTCATCATCCGGTGCTGGACATATTCCTTCTGCTGGCCGGGCTGACGGCTGAAGACGAGGTGCTTTTTCAGCAGCTGCTCGGGCACTTTGCCCAAGGGGCCGAAATAGGGCAGCGAGTCGGGCGTGCGCGCCCCGAAGAACATCGTCATGTCGCCCGCGCCGCCGGCTTTCGACCGCTGACGCCGCATGGTGAAGGCGCGGAACGGTGCCGAGCCGGTGCCGGTGCAGACCATCAGCAAGCGGGCTGCGGGGTCTTCGGGCATCAGGAAGGTCGCGCCGAACGGGCCGGTGACCTTGATCTCGTCGCCGATCTTCAGGTCGCAGACATAGTTCGAGCACAGGCCCTTTTCCTCACGCTTCACGGTCAGCGAGAGGTTGTTGTAATTGGGCCGTTCGCCGTCGCGCGGCGAGCTGACGGAATAGAGACGCGGCAGATGCGGCTTGCCGTCGGCATCGGTGCCGGGGGGGATGATGCCGATCGACTGGCCTTCGAGCACCGGAAAGGGCTGGGCGCCGAAATCGAGGATGATGTGGCGCACGTCCGACCCCGATTCCTCGGAGGTCAGGCGGTAATTGCCGGTCACCCGCGCGGTCGCGGGTTTGCCCAGATTGTACAGGTTCACCGAGGGTTTCGCCGCGCTCGCGGGCGCTTTCGACTTGCCGCCGGCGCCGGCATGGGCCTCGGCCAGCAGCGCGGCCATCGCGTCGTCAAGCGCCTCGACGCCCGAGGCCTCGCCGATTTCTTCCTGCGCCGGCAGCTCGTCCCATTCGAACTGTTCGTCCAGCGAATAGGGCGTTTCCACCACCCGCCATTCGTCGATCGAACCCGTCGGGCAGACCGGGATGCAATCCATGCAGAAATCGCATTTCTCGGCATCGACGACGACGTTGTTGTCGTCATGGGTGATCGCCTCGACCGGACAGGTCATCTCGCAGGTATAGCAGCGGATGCAGATTTCGGGGTCGATCAGGTGCTGTTTGAGGGGCTTGTTCATGCGCTTGGCTTCCGGGTGTGCAGCACCGTCTCGGGCAGACGGTTCAGTTCGAGGAGGCTCCAGCAGCGCCCGGTGCAATCGGGGCAGCCGAGACAGGAACCTGGCTTGAGGGCATGGCGCTTGGCGTCAAGGGCAGTGCGTTCGACGGGCATCGGGACCTCCCTTCCGTGTGCCTTGCTGTCGGGGCGGAGACGCTCGGGTCTCCGCCCCGCAAGGGTGGGATGTCTTCCCACCATCGGCCTCAGGCCATGTACAGTTTCACATACTCGAAGTCGCCGGGCTTGTTGTCGATGCCGACTTTCGGCGGGGCGATCCAGCTGGCGAACTGACCGGGCTCGGTCACAGGCTTCATCAGCGACTGGATGAAATCGCCATCGGCATGGGTCGGCAGCCAGTCGTTCTTGCGCTTGTCGTATTCTTCGCCCGACAGAAGGTTGCCATCGGGGTCGAAGGTCTTGCCCGAGAACACGCCGATCTGGCGGTGGAAGCTTTCATGCGGCAGCTTCAGTTCGAACTCGATCCCGGCTTTCTCGATGATCTTGTTCCAGCGGCCGACACCGCCCGCCGCATCGCGGGTGTAATCGTCGCGCAGGCGCATGTTTATCGCGGTCAACGCCGGCACTTCGTGGCGCACCAGCTTGCCGTCGACGAAATCCCACACCGGGTAGGTGTCGTTCTTCAGCTGGTGGTCGTCTTTCAGCCGGTGCTCCATGTAGCGGCCCTTGATGCCCGCGTTAAACGCGTTGGCGGCATTGGTCGAGACTTCCTGACCGAACAGGTCGAGCGACAGCGTGTAATGCAGGTTCAGCTTCTTCTGGATCGTCGGCAGGTCGATGACGCCCAGATCGCGGATCTTGTCGATGTCATAGGGGTCGGTGATGCCGTTGGCGTTCATCACCTCGCAGGTCTTTTCGATCGTGCGGCCCACGCCGGTTTCGCCCACGAACATGTGGTGCGCTTCCTCGGTCAGCATGAAGCGGCAGGTGCGCGACAGCGGGTCGAAGCCCGATTGTGCGAGCGATTCGAGCTGCATCTTGCCGTCACGGTCGGTGAAATAGGTGAACATGAAGAAGGACAGCCAGTCGGGCGTTTCCTCGTTGAAGGCGCCCAGCATGCGCGGCGCCTCTTCCGACCCCGAGGAACGGACCAGCAGGTCATCGGCCTCTTCGCGACCGTCCTTGCCGAAGTATTTCTGCAGCAGGTACACCATCGCCCACAGGTGACGGCCCTCTTCGACGTTGACCTGGAACAGGTTGCGCATGTCGTAGAGCGACGGCGCGGTCAGGCCGAGGAAGCGCTGCTGCTCGACCGAGCCCGGCTCGGTATCGCCCTGGATCACGATCAGGCGCTTGAGCATGTTGCGGTATTCGCCCGGAACTTCCTGCCACGCGGGCTGGCCCATATGCTCGCCGCAGGGAATGACACGGCCCTCGACCTCGGGTGCCAGCAGAACGCCCCAGCGGTATTCCGGCATCTTGACGTAGTCGAACTTGGCCCAGCCTTTGGGGTCAACCGAAACGGCGGTGCGCAGGTAGACCATGCTCTTCTGGAAGTTCTGCGGGATCAGGTCGTTCCACCAGTTGATGTAACCGGGATGCCATTTCTCCAGCGCCTTCAGCACGCGCTTGTCCGACGACAGGCCCACATTGTTGGGGATCTGGGTGTCGTAGCTGACATTGATGAGGTCGATCATGGGTTCTCCTCCAGGGGATGGTGCGTGCAATCACGCACCCTACAGTGTTGTCCGTTTGCGCTGACGTTGTAGGGTGCGTGCTCGCACGCACCGCTGCGTCACACGCGCTGCATGTTGTAGTCGCCGCGCACGCCCGTGCCGTAGCGCTGCAGCGCGCCGTCGGTGCCGGTGGCGTTCGGGCGGTTGAAGATCCAGTTCTGCCACGCGGTCAGCCGGCCGAAGATCCGGGTCTCCATCGTTTCCGGGCCGGCGAAGCGCAGGTTCGCTTCCATGCCGGTCATCGCGTCAGGGCTGAACGAGGCGCGTTCTTCCATGAAGATGCGGATCTCGTCTTCCCAGTCGATATCGTCGAAGGCTTCGGTCACAAGCCCCGCCTCCATCGCGTCCTCGGCTTCCATCGCTTCGCCCAGCTTGCCCTTGAGCGTCCCGACCGCCTCGGGCTCGCCCAGGAAGCGGGTCTCCAGGCGGGTCAGGTCGTTACCCATCGGGAAGGGGCCGAAATTGCCGTCCGACAGCGTCACGGTGGCGACCGGGCGGTTGTCGCCGTCGAACTCGCCGTCCATCATGTAGCTGCGGTCCGAGGCCCAGAGCAGTTCGGCCAGGAAGCCCGCATAGCACGAGCCGTTCTCGACCAGCGCCACCAGCGAGCGCGAGGTGACGTCGACGCGCTTCAGGACACGTTTCCAGTATTGCAGGATCTCACCCGCCAGCCAGTGGTCCTTGTTGGCCAGCATGAAGGCTTCATGCGCCAGCACGGCCTCGGGATCGCCCTGCGTGCGGAACACGACAAGGCCCAGCTCCATCTCGTTGAGGCGCAGCTCCAGGATCGCGTCGTCGAATTCCCGCGCGAGCCGCAGCATCCAGGACTGATCGCCCTCGGCCTCCAGCGCCTCGGTCGAGGCGGGCACGTCGCGGTCGGGGCCGTTCAGCGTGATCGTGACCTTGCGGCCTTCGCGGTCAACGTCGACCTCGACCAGCGAGTAATGGATCGAGCCGTTGTCATCGATGGTTTTCTTGAGCGGGTTCAGCGCGATGCCGGTGCCGGTGGCCTTGTCCGAGGCGGCCGCGAATTCCTTCGCGCGCTCGGCGACCGTCTCGTCGAATTTCGAGGTCGCGACGACCTCGTCCACCAGCCGCCATTGCTTGGCACGCTTGCCCTTGATGCCTTCTTCGAGCGAGCAGAAGATATCCGCCAGGTCGCGGCGCACCTTGCGCTTGTCGGTGACGCGCGTCAGCCCGCCGGTGCCGGGCAGCACGGCCAGAAGCGGCACTTCGGGCAGGGCCACGGACGAGGTGCTGTCATCGACCAGCATGATGTGGTTGCAGGCCAGCGCCAGCTCGTAGCCGCCCCCGGCGCAAGCGCCTTTCACGGCGGCGACGTATTTCTGGCCCGAATCGGCTTCGGCGGCTTCGAACGTGTTGCGGGTCTCGTTGGTGAATTTGCAGAAGTTCACCTTGTGGGCATGGCTGGCGCCGCCCAGCATGCGGATATTGGCGCCGGCGCAGAACACCTTGTCCTTGCCCGAGCGCATCACCACGACCTTCACTTCGGGATGCTCGAAGCGCATGCGCTGCACGACATCCGCCAGCTCGATATCGACACCCAGATCGTAGCTGTTCAGCTTAAGCTGGTAGCCGTCGAACAGCCCGCCATTCTCGTCGACATCCATGGTCAGGTTGGCGACGTCGCCGTCATAATCCACGCGCCAGTGGCGATACATGGACGGGTTGGTCTGGAAGTCGATTCGCTTGGTCACTGGGGGTCCTCCCTGGAATCCGCCGGCTGCCTTGTGGATTGCACAATAATGCCGACGAGGTGAGCGGTAAATACCTAAATTGGCCGTTTCAATGCATCATATCGCCTATCTTGTGCGTCTTGTCACGCAAAAATAGCACTATAGTGCACTTTCTTTCTCGACTTGCTGGCGCAGCGATGCGATTCGGGTCCGCGTCACGCCCATCGGGGCGGTGTTACCGGCGCCGAACGCCTCGGCCAGCGCGGCATCGGCCAGCGGCAGGATCCGTGCGGCTGCTCGCGCGCGTCCCATCCGGGCCTTCAGCGCCGCATTGGCCAGCTGGATCAGGCCGCGCACAAGATGGCGTTCCGCGCTGGCCGGGGGCAGGGCCATCCAGACGGGTTCCCAGAACTCGTGCGCTTCCCAGTAATAGCGGGCCGCAAAGGCCTTGAACCCTGCATCAAAGGCTGGGCTTTGCGCCAGACGCACGGGGTCGTCGCTGTCGAGCCCGGCGCGCAGAGGGGCGAAGACCGCCTCGTCCGGGCGCGCGTTGCGGCCCGGAAGATGCGGCGCGCCGGGAAAGTCGATCATGCGCCTTCGGGCATGGCCGCTTCATGCGCCATGAGCCGCTGCGCGAAGAACGAAACCGCATCCAGAACCGCCTGCGGCTGGTCGACATGCGGTGCGTGGCGGCAATCGTCGAGCGCCAGCACATCGACGGGCGCGTAAGAGCGGGTGGCGATCTCGTCCACCTGTTTCATCGTGCCGTACTGGTCCTGATGGCCCTGGATCACCAGCGCGGGAACGCGCAGGTAATCGATGACCTCGCTGACGTCCCAGCGCTTGAAATCGGGGTTGAGCCACGCCTCGTTCCAGCCCCGGAAGGTGGCTTCCGGGTCGCGGTGGTACTTGCCCATCCTGGCCGCCATGTCGGGGCCGAAGACGGCGCCCGCGCGGGCGATTTCCGCCAGTCCCATCTCTTCAGTGAAGACATGCGGTGCCATCAGCACAATGCCCCGGGTGCGGAAGTCCTCGACCCGGCCGGCATATTCCAGCGCGATGGTCGCACCGTCGGAATGGCCCATCAGGATCACGCTGCCGGCGCCGATCTGATCCAGCACGTCGGGGATCACGCCCGTCGCCTGACGGGTCATGTAATCGATCGGGAAGGGCAGGTCGCCCGCTTCCGACTGGCCGTAATTCTCGCGCGAGAAGGCAAAGACGCCCAGTCCCGTCGCCTGCGCCAGTTTCTCGGGGAAGTCCCGCCACAGCGCCAGCGATCCCAGCCCCTCGTGCAGCAGCACGATCACCGGGCCCGCGTCGCGGTCGCCCCAGCAGGCCCATTCCAGTTCCTTGCCGCCTGCGGTGAAGCGGCCTTTTCCAGCGTTCCAGTCGATCATTCGGCAGGCTCCGGTGTGCGCAGTTTGAAGCGCTGGATCTTGCCGGTAGCGGTTTTGGGAAGCTCGTCCACCACCGAAACCCAGCGCGGGTATTTCCACATCCCGATCTTCGCCTTCACATGCTCTTTCAGCGCGTCGGTGTCGATCTCGGCGCCCTCTTTCAGCACGATGAAGGCGGCGGGCTTGATCAGGTCCTTGTCATCGGCGCGGGCGACGACGGCGGCTTCCAGGATGCCGGGATATTCCACCAGCGCCTGTTCCACCTCGAACGGGCTGACCCAGATGCCCGAGACCTTGAACATGTCGTCCGTGCGTCCGCAATAGACGAAGCGGCCGTCCTTCGTGCGCTCGTACTTGTCGCCGGTGCGCGTCCAGTGCCCCTGGAACGTGCTCATGCTTTTCGAACGGCGGTTCCAGTAGCCTTCGGCGCTGGACGGCCCGCGAACCAGAAGCTCGCCGACATCGCCCTCGGCCACGTCCTCGTCATGCTCGTCGACCAGCCGGACCTCGTAGCCCGGGACCGCGATGCCCGACGTGCCATAGGCGATGTCGCCCGGACGGTTGGACAGGAAGATATGCAGCATCTCGGTCGAGCCGACGCCATCGACGATCTCGGCCGCCCAGAGCTTTTCCCACCGTTCGCCGATATCGCGCGGCAGCGCTTCGCCCGCCGAGGTGCAGAGCCGCACGCAATGGACGGGCGCGGTGCCCGCCTTTTCCTGCGCGGCAACCAGCGCCGCGTAAAGCGTGGGCACGCCGCAGAAGATCGTCGGTTTCTCGCGGGCGAGGATGTCGAACACCGCGTCGGGCGTGGGGCGGCCGCCGAACAGGATCGTGGTGGCGCCCACCGACATCGGAAAGGACATGCCGTTGCCCAGCCCGTAGGCGAAGAACAGCTTCGCCGCGGAAAACACGGTGTCGTCCTCGCAGATGCCCAGAACCTGCGCGCCGAACGTGTCCGAGGTGGCTTTCAGGCTGGAATGAACGTGGCGCACGCCCTTCGGCACACCCGTCGAGCCTGAGGAATACAGCCAGAAGGCCAGTTCGTCGCCATGCGCGTCGACCGTCTCGACGGGATGCGCGCCGTCCATGAAGGCATCGAAGCTTACGCATTCCTTGCCGTCGCAATCGCGCGCTTCGCCGATCACCACGACCGCGCGCAGGAAGCGGTTGCCGTCGATGGCCGGTTTGACGGTGTCCCAGAGCTGTTCCGACACGACGAGGATCGACGCCCGGCTGTCGTTCAGGATCGTTTCGTAGACCGAAGCCGATAGCAGCGTGTTCAGCGGCACCGGGATCGCGCCCGCTTTCAGCGCGCCCCAGAACACGACCGGAAACTCGATCTGGTCGCGCACGATCATCGCCACGCGTTCTTCGCGCCGCACGCCATGCCGCTCCAGCGCTCCGCCGAACCGCGCGGCCTGTTCTGCCAGCGCGCCATAGGTCAGGCTGCGTTGGGCGCCGTCAGCCTCGCGGAAGGCGGTCTTGGCTGCCCGGCCTTCGTCCAGGTGGCGGTCCACGAAATAGACGGCTGCGTTTTCGTTCATGCTGGCTCTCCTCCCGCGCGGGCACGGCCTCTCCTCAGGCCGGACGCGAGTCGCGTCGCCGCTATGCTATATAGTGCAACTTTTGCATCCGAATGCAAGCGGCTTATCCGACATGTGCATTTTTTTGCACAGGACGTTTTGGGCGCGAGCCGGCGTCGCACGCGCGGCATTGCCCGCCCCGATTTTCGCCGCCAAAGTGTCCTGAAAGCTTGTTCCCGGCGCAGTTCAGGACCCCGTCATGCCCCGACTTCTGCATATCGCCGCGCATCCGGCGCCGTCCTCGTCGCGCGCCAACCGGGCGATGCTGCGGGCCTCTCGCGCGCTGACCGGGATCAGCCGACTGGACCTGTACGCGGAATATCCCCGCTATGACATCGATATCGGGGAAGAGCAGCAGCGCCTTCTGGATCACGACATCATCGTGCTGCAGTTTCCGATCTTCTGGTATTCCTGCCCCGCGCTGGTCAAGGAATGGCTGGACCTGACCTGGGAACACGGTTTCGCCTATGGTCAGAACGGCGACAAGCTGAAGGGCAAGGTTCTGGCGCTGGCGGTTACCGCGGGCGGCCCGCAGGAGGCCTACCGGCCCGAAGGCTATCAGCATTACGAGCTGCGCACCTTCCTGACCCCGTTCGAACAGACCGCGCGGCTGGCGCAGATGCGCTTTCCTGCGCCCTATGTCTTGCACGGGGCGCTGAAAGCCGATCCCGAAGCCCATGCCGAGGGTTTCGCGCGCTATCTCGCCGCGCTGCGCGACGACCGGCTGGATCTGGCCCGGGCCGAGGCGCAAGACATCCTGACCCACGACACCCTGCCGCTGACCGAAAGTGCCTGAGCCATGTCCGATTTCCTGATCCTCGCCTTTCTGTTCCTTGCTGCCGGGGTTGCGGCGGTGCCGCTGGCCTCGCTGGCGGGGCTTGGCTCGGTGCTGGGCTACCTGATCGCCGGGATCGCGCTGAGTCCGGTTCTGACGCTGCTGGAGGTCGATGTCGTCTCGATCCAGCACTTCGCCGAGTTCGGCGTGGTGATGATGCTGTTTCTGGTCGGGCTCGAGCTTGAGCCGAAACGGCTCTGGGCCCTGCGCAACCGGCTGATGGGACTGGGCGGGCTTCAGGTCGCGGGCACCACGGCCCTGATCTTCGGGGTTCTGGTCCTGTTCGGCATGGATATGCGCATGGCGCTGGCCATCGGGCTCATTCTGGCCATGTCCTCGACCGCGATCGTGCTGCAGACGCTGAATGAAAAGGGGCTGATGCGCGGAGATGGCGGGCAGGCGAGTTTCTCGGTCCTGCTGTTTCAGGACATTGCGGTGATCCCGATCCTGGCGCTGATCCCGCTTCTGGCGATGCCCGGCGCGCATCATCCGCATGGCGGCGAAGAGCACGGCGCCTCGCTGTCGATCGTGGCCGACATGGCCGGCTGGCAGGTCGCGTTGGTCACGGCGGGGGCGATCGCGCTGGTGGTCGCAGGGGGCATGTTCCTGACCCGGCCCGTCTTTCGCTACATCGCCCATGCCCGCTTGCGCGAGATCTTCGTGGCCACCGCGCTGGCCTTCGTGGTGGGCATCGCGCTGCTGATGACGATGGTCGGCCTGTCGCCCGCCCTGGGCACGTTCCTGGCCGGGGTGGTGCTGGCCAACAGCGAATACCGGCACGAGCTGGAATCCGATATCGACCCGTTCCGTGGGCTGCTTTTGGGCCTGTTCTTCATGACCGTGGGGGCGGCGATCAATTTCGGGCTTCTGTGGGACGAGCTGTTCTTCATCCTCGGTGCCACCGTCGCGGTGATGGTGGCGAAAGCGGCGGTGCTGATGGCGCTGGCGATGGTGTTCCGCGTGCGGGGCGCCGACAAGTACCTGTTCGGCCTGGGACTGGCACAGGCGGGCGAGTTCGGGTTCGTGCTGACCTCGTTCGCGGTGTCGAGCTTCGTGCTGCCCGACGACATCGCCCCCCGGCTGACGCTGATCATCACGCTGTCGATGATGCTGACGCCGGGGCTGTTCATCCTCTACGACCGGGTGATCCAGCCGCGCTTTCACCGCCCGGTCGAGCGCGACGCGGACGAGATCACGCCGAAGGGGCTGGCGATCATCGCCGGGCACGGGCGGTTCGGCGGCATCGTCAACCGGATGCTGCTGGCGGCAGGGTATCAGACCACGGTTCTGGACCATTCCGCAGCGCAGCTCGACATGCTCCGGACCTATGGCGTGCAGGCGTTCTTCGGCGATGCCAGCCGACCGGACCTGTTGCATGCCGCGGGCATCGCCGAAGCGAAGCTGCTGGTCGTGGCCATCGACGACAAGGATCAGGCCGAAGCCATCGTCCACCATGTCCACCAGACCTATCCGCATGTGCATATCATCGCGCGGGCGATGGACCGGCGGCATGTCTACCGGTTGTACTCGGCCGGTTGCCGCGACATCATCCGCGACACGTTCGACAGCTCGGTGCGCACCGGTCGCTCGGCGCTCGAAGCGCTGGGAATGCACCCGTTTCAGGCCGAAAGGACGGCGCGCGCCTTCGTTTCCGCCGACCGGCACGCGCTCTATGAACTGGCGCAGCTGTGGAAACCGGATGTTCCCGATACCCAGAACGAAGCCTATGTGAAGATGGCGCGCACGCTGATGACGGACACCGTTCTGGGCGCCCCGATGGGCGCCTATCACGAGCGCAGCACGCGCGGCTGGACCCCGCCCACGCCGGACGACACGAAGGCCGACGCCGTGCGGTCGGACGGCTGACCCGTCGCCGGGATTTTCCGCCCCGGCACCGGACACGATTAAATGACCACAGGTTGTGGCCCGGGCCGGAACAGCCCGGCCTGCCCCGCGTTGTCTGTTCAACTCTCAATGAATGAAAGGACAGACGATGAATGCCTATGCCTCCATCGTGGCCCATCCGCGCGAAGCGCTGCAGGACGGGCTGGAAAAGGTGCGTGCCGGCATGCTGGGCGTCGACGGCTCGTCGCAGCACATGCAGCCGATGACCCATTTCCCCGACTGGGAAGCGAACCGCATCTGGTTTCTTACCTCGAAGGATACCGATCTTGTCCGCGAGTTGAAATCCGGTGCGCCCGCGAAGTTCTGCGTGACCGATCAGGAGCACGGCTTCGACGCCTGCATCAAGGGTCACCTGACCGAGGATCTCGACCGTGCCAAGCTGGACGAATACTGGTCGCCCGTCGCGGGCGCGTGGTTCCAGGGCGGAAAGGACGATCCCAAGCTGACCATGCTGCGCTTTGATCTGGTCGATGCGGCGCTCTGGGGTTCCACCGACAGCAAGGTGAAGTTCGGCTTCGAGATCCTCAAGGCCAACATGGACGAGGACAAGACCCCCGATGTCGGCGCGCATACGATCCTGCGCTTCTGAACTATCGGTCCGCCGGGAGACGCTCATCCGTGGCGGTGGACGGCGGGGTCTTGGCCTCGTCGTCCTGCCGCGCGTGGATCACCGCTTCGAGCGCGGCGTTCAGCTCGGCCCCCAGCAACAGTACATAGGCTGACAGCCAGAGCCATGTGAGCAGCACGATCACCCCGGTGAGGGCACCGAAACTCCGCTGGTAGCTGGCGAAATTCTCGGCATAGAGCGAGAACCCGGCCGAGGCGATGACCCAGAGCAGGCAGGCGACGACCGCGCCGGGCAACGTCCAGTGCCAGCGATGGTGGCGACGGTCGGGGCCGTAGCGATAGATCACCGCGATGCCGATCGTCGAGATGGTGAAAAGCACCACCCAGCGGGCGAGCGAGATCCAGCCTTGCAGGTTCAGGTCCAGCGGCACGATCTTGAGCAGGGCCGGGATCACGGCGATGGCGCCCATGCCCAGAAGCACGCCGGAAATGACGAAGACGGCAAGGATCACGATCGTGGTCCAGAGCATGAAGAAATTGCGTCTTTCGACCCGGTCGAAGGCGACGTTGAGCCCCTGAACCAGATGGCGCATTCCGCGCGCCGTGGAATAAAGCGCGACGAAAAGCCCGATGCCCGCCGCCAGACCCAGCGAGGAATTGTCCGCGGCGACGACGGAATTCGCCTGATCGACGATCAGTTGCGCCGCGCTGGGCGGCATCCCGGCGGTGGCGGTGGCGACGGGGCCGGTGATTTCCTCGGGCGTGAAGAAAATGCCCAGCAGCGCCAGGACAGAGCCCATCGCCGGAAAGATCGCCAGCAGCGCATAGAACGCGATCCCCGCAGCCAGAAGCCCGATCTGGTCGGTGACCATTTCGTTGTACATCCGGCCGATGACCTGCCGGATCAGGCGCCAGCGGGAATTGCGCGGCGGCATGGCAAGTCCGACCCTCATGCGCGACGCCGCTGGCTTGGCTGCCCGATCGGGCGCGACAGGATCTTCGACCCGCAGAGCAGCGCCAGCCCGGGCCCGATCAGCGTGCTGAGCGGCGCGCGCTCGCAATCGAGACCGCCGGTATAGGTGCCGAAGGCGGGGAGGATCAGGTGATCCGCACCGACAAGGAAGGCCGGGCGCGCGCGTCCCGCAAGCCGGGCCTTGGGGTGGTAATGGCCGCTGATATCGGGGCCTGTCTCGGCGATATGTCTCAGGGTCAGGCCTTTTTCGTTTATTTCCGAAGTAACGGTGCCGAATCCCGGTCGTGCCCGCAGGTCGTGGTTGCCGGTGATCCACACCCAGTCGCGCCCCGCGGCCAGTTCCGCAAGCCGCGCGGTGTCACCCACGGACAGCGCGTCGGGTGCGGCGTGGTCCTCGAAGGCGTCGCCCAGCGATACGACACGCGCGACGGGCAGAGCCGCCAGCTCGGCCGCCAGCTTGTCGATCGTGTCTTGGGTTTCGTGCGGCGGCAGCAGCGCGCCACCCCGCGCGGCCATCCGGGCGGATTTGCCCAGATGCAGATCCGCGACGATCAGCCAGCGCAGCGCGGGCCACCAAAGCGCGCCCGAGGGCCGGGCCTCGAAGGCCTGCCCGGCAAAGGTCAGCGGTTGCGTCATGCCATCCCCGCCTCGGCCATGAGGCGCCCGGCCTCGCGTTCCATCATCCTCTCGCGTCCCTCGCCATCGACCGACACGCGTCCGATTTCCAGCAGCAGTGGCGCCGAAAGCGGCGTGACATGCGGCGCTCGGGCGTGGTCGATGAGGGGATTGGTGCGCAGCATGTCCTCGATCCGGTCGTAATCCACCAGACCCCGCCGCGCCTCGTCGCGGGTGATCCGCAACAGCAGGTGGTCGGGGTCGTGCCTGCGCAACGTGTCATGGATGATGTCCGAGGAAAAGGTCGCCTGCTTGCCCGAGCGTCGCTGTCCGGGCAGGTTGCGCTGCATCAGCCCCGCGATGGTCGCCACGCTGCGGAATGTGCGTTTTATCAGCGAATTGTTGGCCAGCCAGTCGTCGAACCCGTCGCGCAGGCTTTCGGCATTGAGCAGCGGCGCGGGATCGTCCACCGGATCGACAGACCAGATCATCAGCGCGTAATCGGTGGTGACGAACCCCAGGGGACCCAGCCCCATCGCCTCCATCCGGCGCGAGATCAGCAGGCCCAGCGTCTGGTGCGCGTTGCGTCCGGCGAAGCCCCAGATCGTCAGATACCACTGTCCGCCGCGCGCGAACGTCTCGCAGGCCAGCACGCCGTCGCGCGGCAGGATCGACAGGCGGCGCTGCGTTTCCAGCCAGTCGCGGATCCCGGGCGGCAGGCGGTGCCACTGCGCGGGGTCGCCGATCAGCGCCTGCACCCGGTGCGAGACCTGCAGGCTGCTGGCCATCTTCACGCCGCTATAGACGGCGATGCGCGGCTGTTTGCGCGGGGTGTTCTGCACCTCGACCACCATTTCGCGCAGGCGCTCGAAGGCGACGACGCGCCCGCCGATCAGGAACGTGTCGCCGGGTTCCAGCGAGGCGGCGAAGCTTTCCTCGACCGTGCCGAGCGGCGCGCCGCCGCGCGAGCGGGCCATGCGGACATTCAGCTGCTCGGGATCGGTGATCGTGCCGATATTCATGCGGATCAGCTTTGCCGCGCGCGGGTCGCGCAGGTACCACAGGCCCTTGCGCTCCATCAGCCGCTGCCAGCGGTCATAAGCTTTCAGCGCATAGCCCCCCGTGGCGCAGAAATCGAGACAGGCATCGAAATCGGCGCGGCTGAGACCGCGATAGGGGCCGGCGCTTCGGAATTCCTCGAACAGGCTGTCGGCCTCGAACGGTCCGGCGCAGGCGGTCAGCAGGATATGCTGGCACAGCACGTCCAGCGGCCCGGCGCCATGCGGTTGCCCGTCCAGATCGCGTGCCTCGACGGCTTCCAGCGCGACCACGCTTTCGATCACCTCGAAGCGGTTGGCGGGCACCAGCCGGGCGCGGGACGGCGCGTCGTACCGGTGGTTCGACCGCCCGATCCGTTGCACCAGCCGCGTCACCAGCTTGGGCGCGCCGACCTGCAGCACCAGATCCACATCGCCCCAGTCGATGCCCAGGTCCAGCGAGCCGGTGCAGACCACGGCCCTGAGCGCCCCCTGGGCCATCGCCTGTTCGACCCGTTGCCGCGCCTCGCGCGAGAGCGAGCCATGGTGCAGCCCGATGGGCAGGTTCTCGGGGTTCGATTCCCAGAGCTGCTGAAAGAACAGCTCGGCCTGCGCGCGGGTATTGACGAAGATCAGCGTCATCCGGGCCTGCGCGACCGCCGCCATCACGTCGGGCACCGCGTAATGGGCATTCCCCCCGGCCCAGGGCGGCGCGGCGCTGGTCGGCAGCATCGCGATATCGGGCGCGGGGCCGGGATCGGCGCGCAGGATCCGCGCGCCACCCATGAACGCCGCCAGCGCCTGCGGGTCCGAGACGGTGGCGGACAGGCCCGTCACGCGCATCCCCGGCGCCAGCGAGCGTAACCGGGCAATGCCCAGCATGGTCTGATCGCCGCGCTTCGATTCCGCCAGCGCGTGGATCTCGTCCACCACCACGCGCTTCAGGCTGGCGAAGATCTTCGGCGCTTCCGGGTAGCTGGTCATCAGGGCCAGCGATTCGGGCGTGGTCAGCAGGATATGGGGCGGATCGACCCGCTGGCGCGCGCGTCGGGTGCCGGAGGTATCGCCGGTGCGGTCCTCGATGCGGATCGGCAGGCCCATCTCGGTCACCGGCGCGGCAAGGTTGCGGGCGATATCCGCCGTCAGCGCCTTCAGCGGCGACAGATAAAGCGTGTGCAGCCCCTTTGCGCCCGCCTCCATGTCGACGAGCGAGGGCATGAACCCCGCCAGCGTCTTGCCGCCGCCGGTGGGGGCGATCAGCAGCGTGTCCCCGGTCGCCTCCAGCAGCGCCAGCTGGTGCGGATGCGGCTGCCAGCCGCGCGCGGCGAACCAGTCGCGGAAACGGGCGGGCAGGCTCATGCGCCCATCCCGTCCAGGATGTCGGTCAGCGCGGTCAGGCGGTCGGCTTCCTCGGCCGGCTTGTCCCAGCGGATGCGGCTGATGCGCGGAAAGCGCATCGCCACGCCGGATTTGTGCCGGGTCGAGCGGTTCAGCCCCTCGAAGGCCACCTCGACCACCAGCCTGGCCTTCAGCGACCGGACCGGGCCGAAGCGGTCGATGGTGTTGTTGCGCACGAAACGGTCGAGCCTGTTCAGTTCCTCGTCCGTGAAGCCGGAATAGGCCTTGCCCACCGGCACCAGCATGTCGCCGTCCCAAAGGCCGAAGGTGAAATCCGAATAGAAGCCCGAGCGTTTCCCATGCCCGCGCTGGGCATAGAGGATCACGGCGTCCACGATCATCGGGTCGCGCTTCCACTTGAACCACGGGCCACGCGGGCGCCCGGCGGTATAGGGGCTGTCCAGCCGCTTCAGCATCACGCCCTCGATCACCGCGTCGGGCGGGTCGGCGCGCAGAGAGGCAAGCGCGTCCCAGTCGCCAAACGGCAGTCGTTCCGAAACGTCGAAGCGCGCATCGTCCAGTCCCGCGACCGCCGCTTCCAGCCGCGCGCGCCGCTCGGTCCAGGGCAGGGCGCGCAGATCCTCGCCGTCCCATGTCATCACGTCATAAAGCCTGAGCGCAGCGGGATGACTGGCGATGATCGCCTTGCCCGGCGATTTCCGGCCCAACCTCTTCTGCAGGTCGCTGAACGGGGCGACCAGCCCCTCGCGGCGGATCAGCAACTCGCCGTCCAGCGCGCCGTCGAAGTGCATCCGCTCGACGATATCGGGGAACGAGCCCGAGATGTCCTCGCCCGTTCGGGTATATAGCCGCGCCACACCACCCTCGGATACCGCCTGAACGCGGATCCCGTCCCATTTCCACTCGGCGGCATAGGCTGCGGGGTCAAGCGCGGGCAGGTCGGCCTCGGTCACGGGGGTCGACAGCATGACCGGGCGAAACGGCGCTTTCGCCGTCACTTCGGGCCGCGGGCCGCCGTCCAGCCATGCGAAAAGCGGGGCATAAGGCGGCTCGAAGCCCGACCAGAGCTCCTCGATCTCGTCAAGCGGGACGGTGCCGATCCGCGCAAGCCCGGTCAGCGCCAGCCGGGTCGAGATGCCGACCCGCAGCGAGCCCGTCACCAGCTTGATGAGCGCAAACCGCTCGGACGGGCGCATCTGGTCAAGCCAGCGCGCGATCAGCGCCGGCAACTCGGTCTTGCCGGCACCCGACAAGGTGACCACGACCTCGGAGAGCGGGACGTCGCGGGGCGTGCCGCGTTCGGGCCAGATCAGCGCGATGGTTTCGGCCAGGTCGCCGACATAATCGTAGGACAGCGCGAACAGCTCGGGATCGACCCGCTCGGCCACCAGCGCGCGCAGCAGCGCGGGCTTGGCCTGCCCGGTTTCGAGCCCGCCAGTGAGAGCGGCCAGCGCGTAACCCCGGTCCGGGTCGGGCGTGTCGCGGAAATACCGCTCCAGCAGCGCCAGCTTTGCATTGCGCCCGGGCGTGAAAGCCAGCCGTTCCAGAAGATCGGCAAAGCGCTTCATTCCGCCTCGTCCTCGTAGCCCACCAGATGCAGGGGGCGGGCGCGACGCTGTTCCAGCGCGGCCCAGCGCATCAGCGCATCGTCGCGGCCATGGGTGATCCAGAATTCCTCGGGATTCAGCTCGCGCAGCGTGCCGGTCAGGTCGGGCCAGTCGACATGGTCGGAAATGACCAGCGGCATCTCGACCCCGCGCTGGCGCACCCGGCCCCGGATCTGCATCCAGCCCGAGGCGAACCCCACCACCGGATCGGTGAAACGCTGCACCCACGGGCTGGCAAAGGCCGAGGGCGGCGCAATCACCACCGCCTCGCGCAGCGTCTTCGCCTCGGCCTTGTCCATCGTGGCCGGGCGCAGGTCGCCCAGCTTCACGCCCTGTTCGATGTGGTATTCGCACAGCCGCTGCAACGCGCCATGGATGTAGATCGGCGTGTCATAGCCGGCCTCGCGCAGCAGCATGATGACCCGCTGCGCCTTGCCCAGGGCATAGGCGCCGACCAGATGCGCGCGCTCGGGAAACGCCCGGACCGAGGCCAGCAGGCGCGCGATTTCATCCTGCGGCGGGGGATGCTTGAAAACCGGCAGGGCAAAGGTGGCCTCGGTCACGAACAGATCGCAGGGGACGGGCTCGAACGGCGCGCAGGCCGGGTTCGCGACGCGCGAGTAATCGCCCGACACGACGGCGGTCACGCCGCCCTGGTGCAAAGCCACCTGGCACGACCCCAGCACATGGCCGGCGGGATGGAAGCTCACCTCGACGCCGCCCAGATCCATGCGCCCCTCGGCCGCCTGCGTCACCCGCGCGAAATCCGGGCCATACCGGATCGCCATGATGTCGAGCGTCTGGCGCGAGGCCAGCACCGTATCGTGCCCGGCCCGTGCATGATCGGCGTGTCCATGGGTGATGAGCGCGCGCGCCACCGGGCGCACCGGGTCGATATGGAAATCGCCGGCGGGACAATACAGCCCCTCGGGGCGGGGCAGAAGCAGGTGGGTGAAGGTCTCGCTCTGCATGATCTTCCGTCTGTAACGCCCGTCCCGACGGCCCGTCCGCCCGGCGCGTCGCCCGGTGAAACCTTTTTCACCCCGGCAGTGTTATACTGGTGCCCCGTCACCAAGTCTCAAGGTCTGCCATGCGCCGCTTTCGATGCCCTTCGTGCCAGCACGAAGTGTTCTTCTCGAATACCGCCTGTCTCAATTGCGGCACCGTGCTGATCTACAAGCCGGGCGCCGGTTTCTCGGCCAGCACGCCCGATGCCGTGCCCTGCGCCAACCGCGACAGCATCGGCTGCAACTGGATCGCCGCAGACGGACAGGATCTGTGCCTGTCCTGCGCGCATACGATCGTCGTCCCCGATCTGGGGGTCGAGGGCAATCTGGACCGCTGGGCCCGGATCGAGGCGGCAAAGCGGCCGGTGATGCGCGCGCTGTTCCACATGGGTCTGCCCCTGCGCGACACGACGGGCGCGCCCGCCCCGGTCTTCAAGCTGAAGGGCGATCCGCTCGATCCCGACAGGCCGCGCGTTCTGACCGGGCATGACAGCGGCACCATCACCCTCAATATCGAGGAAGCCGACGACGACCAGCGTGAAGCGATGCGCAGCGCCATGGGCGAGCCCTATCGCACCCTGTCGGGCCATTTCCGGCACGAGGTCGGCCACCATTACTGGGCCCTTCTGACCGAGGCCGATCCCCGGGCGCTGGAGACCCTGCGCGCGGTTTTCGGCGATGACCGGCAGGATTACGGCGAGGCGCTGGCCGCGCATTACCGAGACGGGCCGCCCGCCGACTGGGAAGACCGGTTCATCTCGGCCTATGCCAGCGCCCATCCGTGGGAGGATTTCGCCGAGACATGGGCGCATGTGATGCACCTGCTCGACGGGATCGAAACCGCCCGCGCTTTCGGCCTGATCCCGGCCGACCTGCCGGTCGAGCCGGCGGACCTGCTGGCGCTGCCGATGGCGCGACTGGCCGAAGCCTGGATCGAGCTGTCGATCGCGCTCAACGCCGTCAATCAGGCCATGGGGCACGAAACCTTCTATCCTTTCGTGCTGAACGGGGCCGTGATCGAGAAGATGGACGCCATACGCCGGCTGATCGTCGGATCGCGGCTTGTCGAACCCCGGAAGGTCGCCTGAATGGACGATGTCACCGAAGCCGAACGCGCCGCGATGGCGGAGCTTGTCGCACGCGCGCATGAAGCGTCGCACGAGCCGGGCAAGGCGGGTATCTCCGCGGCGCTTCTGCGCGACGGCCGCATCGTCGCCGAGGGCACGAACCATGTCCACCTGCACGACAACCCGACCCTGCATGCCGAGATCGTCGCGCTGGGCCGCGCTGCCGACGCGCTCGGTCGCGCCGATCTGTCCGATTGCACGCTTCTGAGCACGCTCCAGCCCTGCGAAATGTGCCTCGCCGCGATGCGCTTTGCCGGGATCGGCCGGGTGATCTTTGCCGCCAGGCAGGAAAACGTCCCGCCGCGCTACTTTGCCTTCCCGCATCTGACCCTCGGCGACTATCTGGGCCCGGACACCCCCTTCGTGGCGCTGGGCGGGGTGCTCGAAGACAAGGTCTTGACCCTCTACGAGGACGGGCAGGAATAGCGCGCCGCCGCCCGCTGTCATGGAAATGTCACTTGAGTCCTGAAAACGATTCCAGTATTCCGGAATCATGGAAACGAATGACGCTGCCCACGCTCTCTCGACCCTCGGTCACCCCGGACGCCTCGCGGTTTTCCGGCTGCTCATGCGCTTCGCCCCGCGCGGCGTGCGCCCGACGGAAATCGCCGAGGCTCTCGATCTGAAGGCGAACACGCTGTCGCATCACCTCTCCGATCTTGCCGCCGCGGGGCTCGTCCGCGCCGAAAGGCAGGGGCGCAACCTGTTCTACGCCGTCGCCATGGACCGCACCGAAGCGCTGGTCGGTTACCTGGCGCTCGATCTCGGGCGCGGCCGGCCGCAGCTTTTGTCCCCGCTGCACTCGGCCGACCAACCTGCCGAGAATGCCTCGGACCGCGTCTTCACCGTGCTTTTCCTGTGCACCGGAAATTCCGCCCGCTCGCTGATGGCCGAAGCGATCCTGCGCGATCTCGGGCAGGGCCGGTTCCGCGCCTTGTCCGCCGGCACGACCCCCCGCGCCGAACCCCATCCGATGACGCTGACCCTGCTCCGGCGCAACGATCACGACGTGACGGGCCTGCGCGCGAAGCCGGTCAGCGAACTCCGCCAGCAGGGCGCGCCCGCGCTGGATTTCGTCTTCACCGTCTGCGATTCCGCCGCGTCCGAGGATTGCCCGCCCTGGCCCGGCCAGCCGATCTCGGCTCATTGGGGCCTGCCTGATCCCGCCCGCGCCGAAGGCACCGAGGCCGAGCGCGCGCTGGCCTTCGCCCGCACCTATGCCGCCCTGCACCGCCGGATTACCGCCTTCACCGCGCTGCCGCTTGCCACGCTCGACCGGCTGGCGCTGCAGGACGGTGTCGATCGTCTCTCTCTTTTGACCTGAAGGAAACGCCATGCCCCGCATCGCTTTGAACGGCCTCGGCCGGATCGGTAAACTCGTCCTGCGCGATCTCGTCGACAGCGGTATCGCGGGCGATATCGTCCTGCTCAACGACCCGGCCGGCGATGCCGAACAGCACGCGCTGCTCCTGGAATTCGACAGCGTGCATGGCCGCTGGCCCCGCGCCATCACGGCCGGCGACGGCAGCCTCGGCATCGGTGGCACCCGGATGCGCCTGACCGCCCATCGCCGGATCGAGGACCTGCCGCTTGCCGAAATGGGCGTCGATCTGGTCATCGATTGCACCGGCGTGTTCAAGACCGGCGCCAAGCTGCAGCCCTATCTCGACGCGGGGGTGAAGAAAGTCGTGGTCTCGGCCCCCGTGAAGGACGGCGGCGCGCTGAACCTCGTCTACGGGATCAACCACGATCTCTACGACCCCGCGCAGCACACCATCGTCACCGCGGCCTCCTGCACCACCAATTGCCTCGCCCCGGTGGTCAAGGTGATCCACGACGCCCTCGGCATCCGCCACGGCTCGATCACCACGATCCACGACGTGACCAATACCCAGACCATCGTCGACCGCCCGGCCAAGGACATGCGCCGCGCGCGCTCGGCGCTGACCAACCTGATCCCCACCTCCACCGGCTCGGCCACGGCGATCACGCTGATCTACCCTGAACTCGCGGGCAAGCTGAACGGCCACGCCGTCCGGGTGCCGCTGCTCAACGGCTCGCTCACCGATTGCGTCTTCGAAGTCGCGCGCGAAACCACCGCCGACGCGGTCAACGCCCTGTTCAAATCCGCCGCCGAGGGCCCGCTCAAGGGCATTCTCGGCTACGAAACGCGCCACCTCGTCTCGTCCGATTTCACCAACGATCCGCGCTCGTCGATCATCGACGCGCCCTCGACGATGGTGGTGAACGGCACGCAGGTGAAGATCTACGCCTGGTACGATAACGAATGGGGCTATGCCTGCCGGCTGGGCGACATCGCCCGCATGGTCGCCGCCGCGCTCTGATCTTCACTTTGTCTCAAATACTCTCGGGGGTCCGGGGGCAGACAGCCCCCGGTTCCGCCCCCGCCGCCCGGAGCGCCGCCATGCCTGTTGCCCGTCCCCTCCGCGCCTATGCCGCCGTCACCGCCGCCTACTGGGCCTTCATGCTGACCGACGGCGCGCTCAGGATGCTGGTCCTGTTGCAGTTCAACGCGCTGGGTTTCTCGCCGGTGCAGCTGGCCTGGCTCTTCCTGCTCTACGAGATCGCGGGCATCGTCACCAATCTCTACGCGGGGTTCCTCGCGGCCCGCTTCGGCCTCGCCGCGACGCTCTATGCCGGGCTCGGTCTGCAGATCGCCGCCCTGCTGGCGCTGACGCAGCTCGATCCGGGCTGGTCCGTCGCCGCCTCGGTGGTCTTCGTGATGGCGGTGCAGGGCGTGTCGGGCGTGGCCAAGGATCTGGCGAAGATGTCGTCGAAATCCGCCGTCAAGCTCCTGGCGCCCGAAGCCGGGCTGTTCCGCTGGGTGGCCGCGTTGACGGGATCGAAGAACGCGGTCAAGGGCGCGGGCTTCTTCCTTGGCGCGGCGCTGCTGGCGCTGGCGGGCTTTGCCGTCTCGCTCTGGGTCATGGCGGTCGTCCTCGGGCTGATCCTTCTGGCGGTGGCGCTGTTCCTGCCGCCGGGCCTGCCCGCCAGGGACAAGAGCGCGCGATTCGCCGGCTGGCGGTCGTCCGATCCGCGCGTGAACCGGTTGTCACTGGCGCGGATGTTCCTGTTCGGCGCCCGCGACGTGTGGTTCGTGGTCGGCATCCCGGTCTATTTCCACGCGGTCCTGTCGGATGGCACCGACGAGGGGCGGCGCACGGCGTTCTTCATCGTCGGCGGTTTCATGGCGATCTGGATCATCGGCTACGGCGCCGTGCAGGCGCTGGCGCCGCGTCTCCTGCGCGGGGGGGACAGCACGACCAAGGCGATCCGCTGGGCCGGTTTCCTGGTGCCGATCCCGCTGGCCCTGGCGCTGGCCGCGTGGCTTTCGGGCGGGCCGCAGGACTGGCTGACCGTGACGCTGATCGCCGGGCTGTTGCTGTTCGGCTTCGCCTTCGCGGTCAATTCCTCGGTCCATTCCTACCTGATCCTCGCTTTCGGACAGGCCGACCGGATCACCCGCGACGTGGGCTTCTATTACATGTCGAACGCGGCGGGTCGCCTGTTGGGCACGCTTCTGTCCGGCGTCAGCTATCAGCTGGGCGGCGTCGCGCTGTGTCTGGCCGTGGCCGGGGCGATGGCGGCTCTGGCGTGGCTGGCGACATTGCGGCTGCGGGCCTAGAACGCTCGATCATTTCCAGCTCGCGCCCGCGCGCCCCCGCGATCAGCTCGGGGATCAGCGCGGTTTCGGGCATGTTCTTCCAGTATTTCTTGGGCATTTCCGACAGCATCGCCTTGGTCATCAGCCGCGCCGGGTTGAAGATCGAGCGGTAATAGGTCTGCCACACGGCCTCGACCGGGTCGTCCGAGGGGGCATCGCCCTTTGAAGCGGCTGGCCCTTCGGACAGCGATTCGCCATCCCAGTGCAGGCAGCCCAGCGGCGTCAGGATCGACCAGCGCATGGTGGCGAAGCGACCGGTGAAGAAACCGGCATTGGCGCGCAGGATGTGGTGCTCGGGTTCGAACCACGCGACATAGCGCGGGCCGTCATCGTCCTGCATCTGCCGGAACCGCACGAAGGCGCGCATCTTGTGGATGTCGCGGCGCACTTGGCGTTCCAGCATGGTCACCCGGCGCAGAGCCGGATCGGCGCGATCGCCCATCAGTCCGGGCTGGCGCAGGACGCGCAGGAGAAGGGCGTAGAGCATCGCCCAGCGTTGCGGCTCGTTGTGCAAGAGCGCGCGATTGGCGAGCGCCATGAAGGATTTCGGCACGCTCAGCGCACCGCCCGCAGGGAATGATGGCGTCGCCTCGCCGAACAGGTCGGCGGAAGCGTCGCCCACCTGCCACAGCACCTGATCCGCAGGCACCCCGGCACAGGCCAGCCCGCGCGCGGCCTCGCGCCAGCCGTCGAGATCGTCCTCGCGCGCCAGGCGGACGACATGCATCAGAACAGCTCCAGTTGCACGGATTTGGGTTTGACCAGTGCCGACAGATCCTCGCGGTCGGCCAGCGCAACGGGGCGCCAGTCGGCCGCGATCAGGAACGGCCTGAGCTTGATGATCGACGTGGTCATGCGCCCCACATCCGCCAGCGTCAGGCTGCGGTGACGGCGTGCGGCAAGGATGTTCTTCACCGCCCGCGTGCCCAGCCCCGGCACCCGCAGCAGCATCTCGCGCGGGGCGCGGTTCACATCGACCGGAAAGGCATCGCGGAATTTCAGCGCCCAGGCGAGTTTCGGATCGATATCGAGGGGCAACATCCCGTTATCGTTGGCTGCCGCCTGCACCTCGGCCGGGGCAAAGCCATAGAACCGCATCAGCCAGTCGGACTGATAGAGCCGGTGCTCGCGCATGAGCGGCGGGCGCTTCAGCGGCAGCACGGCCGAGGCATCGGGGATCGGGCTGAAGGCCGAGTAATAGACCCGCTTGAGCGCAAAGCGCTGGTACAGCCCCGAGGCCCGCCCGACGATATCGCGGTCAGTGGCGGCGTCCGCACCGACGATCATCTGCGTCGATTGCCCCGAGGGCGCGAAGCGCGGCGCATGGCGGTAGCGTTTGCGCGCGTCCTTGCCGTCCAGGATGGCGGTTTTCATCCCGTCCATCGCGCCTTCGATCCGGGGTTCGGATTTCTCGGGCGCCAGCCGTGTCAGCCCCTCGCGCGTGGGCAGTTCGATATTGATCGACACGCGGTCGGCATGGACACCCGCCGCATGGATCAGCGCGGGATCGGCGTCGGGGATGGTCTTCAGGTGGATATAGCCCCGGAAATGGTGATCCTGCCGCAGGCTGCGCGCGACCTCGACGATCTGTTCCATCGTGTAATCGGGCGACTGGATGATCCCCGAGGACAGGAACAGCCCCTCGATATAGTTGCGGCGATAGAAATCCAGCGTCAGCTCGACGACTTCTTTCGCCGTGAACCGCGCCCGCCGCGTGTTCGAGGATTTGCGGTTGATGCAGTAATGACAGTCGAAGATGCAGGCATTGGTCAGCAGGATCTTCAGCAGCGAAATGCAGCGTCCGTCGGGCGTATAGGCGTGGCAGATGCCGCTGCCCGTGGTCGAGCCGATCCCCTTGCCCCCTTTCGAATCGCGCTTCTGCGCCCCGGACGAGGCGCAGGAAGCATCGTATTTCGCGGCATCGGCCAGGATGCCGAGCTTTCCGGCCAGATCGAGTCGGGACATGAGGCTGCTCAACGGGTTGTTTTGATGTGAACATACCATGAACAGAGGGGCGAGTCATGGCAACATTCGCGTGAGCGCGGCGCTTGACCTGAGGTCGCGTCCACCGCAGCCTGCCACGGCAGAGGGAGAGCCGGCATGACGAGACAGGACGACTCGCGGCTATACGCGGAACGGGGCGGTACGGGCAAGCGGCTGGTGGTCCTGTTGCATGGTCTGGGCGCGACCGGCGCGGTCTGGCATCGCGTCACGCCGCTGATCGAGGCGCATGGCTGCCGCTGGATCGCGCCGGATCTGCGCGGGCACGGGGCCTCGCATCCGGGGGGCGCTTTCGGCATCGGCAATCACGCGGCCGATATCGCGGACCTGCTGGCGGACGAGGATCCGGCGACAACGCTGATTCTGGGCCATTCCTTCGGGGGCGCCGTGGGGGCGCTGATGGCGGGCGGGCTGTTCGGGCCGCTGCCCGCGCGGCTGGTCACGCTGGGAACCAAGCTGGACTGGACGCCGGAAGAGATCGCCAATGCCCATGCGCTGGCCCGAAAGCCCGCGCGGATCTTCGAAACCCAGGCCGAAGCCCGCGAGCGCTTCGCGAAGGTCTCGGGGCTCTGGGGGCTGGTGTCGCCCGATGCGCCGGAAATGGCGCGCGGCGTGGTCGCCGAGGGGGCGGGTTACCGGCTGGCCATGGATTCGCGCGTCTTTGTCGTGGCGGGGGCCGCCATCGACGCAATCTTCGCCGCGGTGCAGGCGCCGATGCGGGTGGCGGCGGGGGCCGAAGATCCGATGGTCAGCCTGGCCGCCATGCAGCGCCACGACGCCGGTGCCGTCCAGCTGCCGGGACAACCGCACAATGCCCATGTCACCGCGCCCGACGCGGTGGTGTCGCTGCTTTTCGACTGACCGGGCGGCGCTTCAGGCCAGGGGCGCTTCAGGCCCGGGCGGCGGCGATCGCGGCTTCCAGCGCCGGGCGCTCCATCGCGCCGCCGAACTGCTCGGCGCCGATCACGAAAGACGGCGTGCCGATGAAGCCGAACGCCTCGGCCTGGGCGGCATTGCGCGCCAGCAACGGGTCCCAGCGCGCGCGATCCGCATCATACGCGGCCATCGCATCGTCCGCCGGAACGATGCCCGAGACGATATCGGCGATCACGTCGAAGCCCAGCTCGCCCCGCGTGTCCATCAGCGCATGGTTGACCTCGGCATAATGCCCCAGCGACGCGGCCCCAAGGGCCAGCTGCGCGGCATAGACCGAGGCCACGCCGAAGACAGGCCAGTCCTTCAGTACCAGCCGGATATTGCCGTCCTGCTGAACCAGATCAGTGATGACGGGATGCATCGCTTTGCAGAACCCGCATTGGTAATCGAAATACTCGACCAGCGTGACGTCGCCATCGGGATTGCCCAGCACCGGCGCGTCGGGATCGAAGCGGATCAGGTCCGCCGTTTCCTGCGCGAACAGCGCGCGCGGCGTGGCCATGCCAAGCACGCCCAGAGCCGAAGCCTGCGCAAGAAAGGCGCGGCGATGCGGATTGCGAAGGGGCATGAGCGTCTCCTGTCCGGTCCTGCCCTGAATAATCGCCTGCAACAGCGCAGGATCAAGGGCGCTGCGAGGTCGCGGCACCCGGTTCGGCGAAGATCAGCGTGGAAAGTGGAGAGAGAAGAATGGTGCCGCTGAAGGGACTCGAACCCCCGACCCCATCATTACGAATGACGTGCTCTACCAGCTGAGCTACAGCGGCACTCTTCTCGGTCCGGCCCGGAACGGGCCGTCGCGGGCATCGTCTAAACGATTGCCGGGCGGTGTCAATCGGAAGCCTGAGGCTTCCCGGCCCGGCGCCGCGAACGGGCTGCTCTTAGCACCGGGCCCGGGGCGTATCCAGCCCCTTTTTTCGGCCCGGCGCGTTCCCATGCGGGCTTACAGACCCATCCGCCGGGTCTGTGCCAGATCGATGACCTTCGGATCTTCGCTGTCCGCGCCGGGATCGGCGGATTGCGTGTTCCCGGCCTTGGGATCCTGCGGCTTTTCCCCGGCGATGTCCGCGTCCTCGGTCGTCGCGTCGGGGGCCTCGGTCGCGGGTTCCTCCATCTCGGGCGCGGGCGCCTCGGGCTCGGGATCGATGGTTTCCGCTTCGGCGGCTTCGGCCTCGGCCGGGGGCAGGGCGCCGACGATCAGCGGCAGCATCTCGGTCCCGGTTGCGCTGGGCCCCGACGTGTCGGCGGTTTCCTTCCACGACAGCGTGTCGAAGGCGCCGCAATGGCCGCAGATCGCCTGCCACGACGCATGTTCATGCGCGCAGTTGTCGCAGACCCATTGCGGGCCCTTCGGTGCGATCAGCGCGCGGGCCAGCCAGCCGCGCACCACCGCATCGGGCGAGCCCTCTCCGCGTTCGATGGCGGCCATGATGGTCATCACGCGCTGCGTCGGATGCGTTTCGTGCAGGGTGCCGATGGCGCGGCGGGCGCCGGGGAAATCCTCGGCCGCGATGAGAAGCTCGGCGCGGGTCATCTGCGCTTCGGGCCCCGGAACCGTCGACAGCAGCCACTCGAACCGGGTGGCGCGCTGGGCGGCGGTCTCATCGGGCGCAATGGCGGCATAGGCCTGCGCCAGTTCGGGATGCGGCTGCGCCTTCCACGCGCGGCGGATCACCTTCGACGCCGGGTTGGGCTTGCCGCGATTGGCCAGCGCGCGGGCGGCGGCGGCGGCGGCGGGGATAAGTTCGGGCGATTCCTTGTTCGCCTCGATCGCCAGGTCCTGTGCCACCTGCGTGTTGCCCTTGGCCTCTTCTGCGGCGGCCTGCTGCAGGGTCAGCACCGCGTCGCGGCGTTTGAAGACCGGCTTGGGCAGCCGTCCCGTGCGCGAGGTTTCCAGCAGCGTCTTGCGCGCGCCGGGCCAGTCGCCCGCCTGATTTTGCAGCGCCAGCAGGCGATCCTGCGTCGGCGCGTGACCGGGACGGAGGCTGAGCGCGGTCTCGGCAAGCTTGCGCGCCTTGGTGTCGTTGCCGGCCTCGATCTGCTGCGCCATCAACCCCTGCACCCCGACAAAGCGCGCGCGGTCATCGTCCAGAAGGCGCTTGTAATACTGCTCGGCCATCTGGGTGTTGCCCTTGGCCTGAGCCGCCTGTGCGATCAACAGGTTGGTGAGCGTCTGCTCTTCCATCAGGCTTTCGGCGCGGCGGCCCTTGTTCAGCGCCCGGTCGCCATCCCCCGACGCCAGCGCGAGGAACCCGTCGGTCAGCGCGTTCAGGCCCCGCTTGCGGCGGTTGCGTTCGAAATAGCGGCTGATCGCGGTATCGTCGCCATTGATGAAACGCAGCGTGGCGATCAGCAGGCCCACCAGCTTCATCAGCACCCAGAGCAGCGCCACCAGCAGGATCGCCGCGATGGCCATCTGCACCGGGCCCAGCGTGAACTCGGTATTGGCGATGGCGATGCGCAGCCCGGCTTCCTGGTTGGTGAGCGCCTCGACGCCCAGAACCAGCCCCGCAACGATGGCGAGGAACAGAACGATCTTCAACACGGTCCAGAACATCGTCGGTTACTCCTCGTCACGATCGAGTTGCGCGCGGACATCGTCCAGCGCCTGCAGCGCGGCCAGCCGGGTCTCGGCCCTGGCGCGCCACTGTGCCATTTCCGCTGCGGGCTCGTCCGTCAGCGCGTCCAGTTCGCTCAGCGTTGCCGCGAGATCGCCCTGCCGCAGGGCGGCTTCGGCGCGCGACAGCACGGCATCGACATCGTCACCTTCGCGCGGCGCGAGCGAGCGCGCGCCGGTCTGGGCGCGGAAGAATTCGCTCACCCGCTCGCCCAGCGTGGCGTTTTCGGGGATCGGCTGCGCCGCGAGCGCGTCGCGCGCCGCGACCGAGAATTCGTCCTGCAGCGTGGCAAGCGGCGCAATCCCGTCGGCCATCGCGGTCAGCGGGTCGGGGACGGCGTCGGGCATCGAGTCCTGCAGCCGCGCCAGTGCGTCGGGTGCGGGCTCGCCCGATTCGCTGGCCGCGGTCAGCTCGGCCAGGGCGGCGCGCGCGGAGATCCGGGCCTGCCGTGCCTCGACATCCTCGGCCTGCGCCTCGACGCTGTCGGCGCGCTGTTGCAGCGCGGCCTCGGCATCGGCGGTGGCGGCGGCCACCGCGCTGTCGATGCGGCTTTCGATGCCCGAGTCCAGCTCGGCCAGTTGCGAGGTCAGCGCACCGATGGCGGTGTTCAGCCGCTCTTCGATGACGCCGCCCTGCTGCTGTTCCAGCGCTGTCACGCGGTCTTGCAGCGGCGCGAGGTCGGGCGCGGCGGTCTGACTGCTTTCCAGCGCGGCGATACGGTCTTCGAGTGGCTGCAGATCCGATTCCGTGAGCCCGCCCGAGCGCGCTTCGAGCGCGCGCACGCGCTCGGCCAGTTCGGGATCCGCCGCGCCGCCCTGCCAGCCATTGGGCAGGAAGAACAGCACCACCAGCGCGCCCAGAGCGGCGGCGAAGAAGCCACCCAGCACCATCGGCATCGCGCCGCCGCCGCCCGAGGTTGGGGCCGGGGCCGCCGGCGGCGTGGTCGGGCTGACGGTGCGCCCGTCGCGACGGGGCTCGGCTGTGGTATCGGCGGTTGCGGTACGCTCGGGGGCGGACCCGGGGGCGGAGGTGTCCGAAACGGACCTTTCCGCGGCCGACGCAGCCACCGCTCGCAGGTCCGTTCCCGGTTTGCGCGGGTCGCCACCCGGCGCAGGCGTCCCGGCGGCAAGCCGCGCGGGCGCCGCGCTGTCGGCCGTATCGGTCAGGGCGGGATCGGCGGTGCTGACGGGCGGTTCGCTGCCGGTGGGCGCGGAGGGGGAGTCGTCCACTGCTGCGACCAGATCAGGCGTTTCGGAGGGCGGCGCCTCGGGCGTCGGAGCCAGTTCGGCCTCGGAGGGCGAACCAGCCGCTTCCGTCTTGCCGCGGGCCTTCGACTTGCCGGTGCCCTTGGCCGTCGCGGCGGGCTTTTCCTGCGCGGGATCCGCAGGCGATGCGTCGGGGGTATCCCTGTCGGGGGTGTCCGTTTTGTCGATGGCCTCCGCCTTGCCCCCTGGGGTCTCCGCCTTGGGTCGGCTGCGCGTGTTACGGGCCATCGATACCTCCAGTCACGTTCGCGGCGCCGGAACCGGGCGCCTGTCTGAGTCTTAGCCTGCCCCCCTCGGGGTCTCAAGCCGCCGGGGCATCCTGCGACATCGCTTCCGCCAAAGCGCCGATCACTGCATCGCCATTCGGCCCCGATGCGATGATTGCGCGGGCACGAAGCGGCTGGGGCAGGGCATCGGCGCAGGCGTCGCTGATTGCCACGGGCACAAGTCCGGACAGAGAGACAACACCCGGCTGCCGTGCAAGTTCCGTCGCGGCGCGTGCGGAATAGAGCGGGGCGTAAACGCGTCCGGCGCGCGACAGCCGGTCGGACAGGTCCGCCGGGATGGGACAGGCGCGGGATTCGTATACCGCGACGCCGTGGATCGTCAGCTCCGGCAGGGCGGCCACGATGTCGCGCGACCAATGCACGCCATGGGCATAGACGAGCGGGCCTTCGGGGCGTTCGGCGCGCAGGACGTCGATCAGCTCGCCCGCTTCGCGCCCGGCGGCGATGGCATCCAGCCCGGCCTCGCGCGCGGCGGCGGCGGTCTTGCGCCATACGCACCATGTTTTCAGAGCACCGAGCGCGGGCAGGCCCGGCACCGCGTTGGCCGAGGTCAGGATCAGCCCTTTTGCGCCGTCGAACACCGCCGGGTCGTACTTCGCCGGCACGATCCGGAAGAGGGGCGCGATGACCGCTTGGTGCGGCGGGCAGCGCAGCCGGGCCGCTTGCGCCGAGGCCTCGCTTTCGCGCTGCGGGCGGGTCCAGAGGATGATGGGCTCCATGAGCGGGTCTCGCGGCATTGTCTGCGGTCTGTGCCGATGCTACCCCCCTGTAGACGCCAGACGCAACCGGACCGACATGACCCGCACGCTGACAATCCTTGGCATTGAATCGAGCTGCGACGATACCGGCGCCGCGCTGGTCCGGGCCACCGACGGCGCGGCGCCCGAGATCCTGGCCAATATCGTCGCCAGCCAGACCGAGCTGCACGCCGCGTTCGGCGGCGTGGTCCCCGAAATCGCCGCGCGCGCCCATGCCGAGAAGCTGGACCTGGTCATCGAACAGGCCCTGGGTCAGGCGCGGCTCACCCTGCGCGATCTCGACGCCATCGCGGTTACCGCCGGGCCGGGCCTGATCGGCGGCGTGTTGTCGGGCGTCATGACCGCCAAGGGCCTCTGCGCCGCCACGGGTCTGCCCTTGGTGGGCGTCAACCATCTGGCCGGCCATGCGCTGACACCCCGGCTGACGGACGGCCTGGAATTCCCCTATCTCATCTTGCTGGTCTCGGGCGGGCATTGCCAGTTCCTGCGCGTCGACGGGCCGGAAAGCTTCTCGCGCCTTGGCGGGACCATCGACGACGCGCCGGGCGAGGCTTTCGACAAATGCGCGAAGCTTCTGGGCCTGCCGCAACCGGGTGGGCCCGCGGTCGAGACCGAGGCCAGGCAGGGCGATCCCGCGCGGTTTGCCTTTCCGCGCCCGCTCCTGGACCGGCCGGGTTGCGATCTCAGCTTCTCGGGGCTGAAAACCGCGTTGATGCGCGCCCGCGATGCGGTCGTCGCCGAAAAGGGCGGGCTGACGCGTCAGGACCGCGCCGATCTCTGCGCCGGGTTCCAGGCGGCGATTGCCGATGTGCTGGCCGAGAAAGCGCGCCGCGCGCTGTCGCAATGCCCCGGCATCACCGCCTTCGCGGTGGCGGGGGGCGTGGCCGCCAATACCGTTCTGCGCCAGCGTCTGACGGCGGTGGCGGGCGATCTGCCCTTCGTGGCGCCGCCCTTGGCCTTGTGCACCGATAACGCCGCGATGATCGCCTGGGCCGGGCTGGAACGCCTGCGGCTCGGCGCGCGCGACGACATGACCCTGAGCGCCCGGCCCCGCTGGCCGCTTGACACTGCCGCCGCTCCGCTTATCGGCTCGGGCAAACGCGGCGCGAAAGCCTGAGGAGAGACACGATGCCCCTGTTTGCCCTGATCTGCACCGACAAGGCCGAATGCGAAGACCTGCGCAAATCCACGCGCGAGGCGCATCTGGCCTATCTCAACGCCACCGGCACCACCGTCATGGCCGGGCCGTTTCTGGAAGACGGGCACATGACCGGCTCGCTCGTGGTGATCGAAGTGGCCGACCGCGCCGCCGCCGAGGACTGGGCCGCGAACGATCCCTATGCGCAGGCGGGCCTGTTCGCCAAGGTGCGGATCGAGGAATGGAAAAAGGTGATCGGCTGATGGCCCACTGGCTGATGAAATCCGAGCCCAACAAGTTCTCGTGGGACCAGCTTGTCGCCAAGGGCGAGGCCGGCGAGGAATGGGACGGTGTGCGCAATTACCTTGCCCGCAACAACATGCGGGCGATGGCGCTGGGCGACACGGTGTTCTTTTACCATTCGAATATCGGGCTGGAAGTCGTGGGCATCGCCGAGGTCTGCGCGCTGTCGCATCCCGACAGCACGACCGACGATCCGCGCTGGGATTGCGTCGATATCCGCGCGGTCAAGCCGCTGCCGCGCCCCGTCAGCCTGAAAGAGATCAAGGCCACGCCCGAATTGTCCGAGATGTCGCTGGTGACGTCGATGCGGCTGTCGGTGCAGCCGGTGACGGACGAGGAGTGGAAGATCGTCTGCAAGATGGGCGGCCTTTGATGGCGCCCATCGCGTTTCAGCGCGCGGTGCCGGTCTTCCGGATCTTCGACATTCCCAAGGCGCATGAATTCTACCTGGATTTCCTGGGCTTCGGGATCGACTGGGAGCATCGCTACGGTGACGATTTCCCGCTCTATTGTCAGGTCTCGCGCGGCGATCTGGTGCTGCATCTGACCGAACATTCGGGCGACGCGACGCCGGGCAGCACCGCCTGTATCGTCATGACGGGCATCCGCGACCTGCACGCGCAACTGAGCGCGAAGCGCTACAGGTTCAACCGCCCGGGGCTTGAAGATGCCGGCGGGCGGCTGGAATGCACCGTCATCGACCCGTTCGGGAACCGGCTGCGCTTCATGGAAGTCACGGGCTGAAAACGCTTTCCCGTCCCGCATCCCCGCGCTAGCGTGCCTGCAAACGGAGAGGGGGCGTGTGACATGGATTATCTGGCAGTCATCGTGACGGCGGCGGTAGGGTTCGCCATCGGTGCCTTGTGGTACGGGATCTTTGCCCGGCCGTGGGTCGCCGCCTCGGGCGTGCCGACCGATGAGAAGGGCGCTCCGCGGGACGGCGCCAACCCGGTGACCTGGGCCGGCGCCTATCTGTGCATCCTGCTGGTCGCGGGCATGATGCGGCACGTCTTCAACATGTCGGCGGTCGTTTCGGTGAATGACGGGGTGGTCGCAGGGCTGGGGATCGGGCTGTTCTTCATCGCCCCCTGGGTCGCGCTCAACATCCTCTTTGCACAACGGCCGAAAGTGCTGATCCTGATCGACGGCGGCTATGCGGCGATTGCCTGCGCGATCATGGGCGGCGTGCTGATGCTGTTCTGATGCCCGGTCCGACGGTTTCCTTTACCCGCATGAAGGACGGCACGGCCGAGGATTACGCCCTGCTTGCCGAGTTGGAAAAGCCCTTCATCGCCGCCACCGGCGAGCGTGTCCTCGCCGAGCTTGCGCGCCATGGCGAGGCGACGCTGGAAGGCTATCGCATCACCCGGCTCGAGCACGGATTGCAGGCCGCGACGCGGGCGGAACGGGACGGCGCCGATCTTGACTGGATCGTCGGCGCCCTGCTGCACGATATCGGCGACGGGCTTGCCCCGCAGAACCACGACCGGTTCTCGGCCGAGGTGATCCGCCCCTTCGTGCGCTGGGATGTCGCCTGGGTGGTCGAACATCACGGCATCTTCCAGATGCTCTATTACGGCCATCATTACGGATGGGACCGGAACGCGCGCGACCGGTTCCGCGATCATCCCTGCTTCGACGCCTGCGCCACGTTCTGCGAGCGCTGGGACCAATCCTCGTTCGATCCGGATTACGACAGCTTGCCGCTCGACCATTTCGTGCCGATGGTGCGCGAGGTCTTTGCGCGCAAGGCGTACGATCCGGCCGTGATCCGCGAAGGCGAGGTGACGGCGCTGACGGCATGAGCCCGTCCGCGCCGTGCGTTTTTCGCCCTCCGGCGATCAGGCCGCGTTGTCCCGGCCCATCCGGCGGCGCAGGATCAGCATCGCCGTGAACAGCACGGCACCCAGCGCGGCAAGGCCCGCCACCGGCGTGTTGAGCGGATCGGAATTGCTGACGACGACGGCGATCAGCGCCCAGATCAGCGCCAGCGCGTAGCCCGGGGCGCGCATCACCCGCGATTGCACGAAAAGCCCCAGAACCAGCGCGATCATCAGCGCGACCAGCGCGGCGGGCGTCGCCTCGAGAATGCCCCAGCCCGCCAGAAGCAGCCCGACCGACACCGAAGACGCGGCGGTCAGCCAGCCTGCATAGGTGGCAATCGGCGCCTGGTACCACCAGCGGTCGCGCTTGGGGGTCTTGAACAATGCCACCAGAGCCGTCGCCAGCATCGCCCAGATCAGCACCGTCGCGCCGATCGGCGTACGCTCGGCAAGCGCCAGCCAGAAGGTTCCCATGGCAAGGCTTGCCAGCAGCCAGGGCCGCGCGGGCTGCCAGGCCGGATGCTCGGCGCGTTTGACGAGCCCGAACCCGGCCGACACGATCAGCCAGACATAAAGCAGCCCCCAGATCGAAAAGGCGTAGCCCGCGGGCTGCACCGGCGGGTTGTCCTGCGGCACCGGGAACAGGCTGGGATCGAAGCCCGCGAAGCTGGTGACGAAGAAGGGCGACACGGCGAAGGTCACCGAGACGACAAGGGTCAGGATGGCAAGCAGACGGGACATGGTCAAACCTCGGATTTGCGGGCGGGCAAGTGGGGGACGGCAGGGATGCCCCTGACCGGGATGTAACCCTGATCGTTCAGCGTCAACAGGGATTTAAGCCCGGCAGGGCGCGCTCAGGCAAGGCCCGACTCGTGCAGCGTTGCCTGCAGGTCCAGCGCGCCGGGCTCGATCCGCTCGCGCAGCATCCGCACCGCCAGCGCCATCAGCGCGTCGTTCACCGGGGTTTTCACGCCGTGGAGCCGGCCCAGATAGCAGATCTCGCCGTTCAGGAAATCGGTCTCGACCGAGTTGCCGCGCTGAAAGCTCTGCAGGGTCGAGTTCGACATCGCCGGCGCGCCCGGCACCTCGGCCACCCGGATGTATGCGTCGCGCCGCTCATCGGCATTGCTGACATCGGCAAAGGTGATCCCGGCGGCCTCGTAGACCGTGCGGGCTTCGCGCTGGGCGGCCTTGCGCAAGTCGCCGTCGGGCGCCGCCGAGCCAAACGCCGCGCCCGAGATATTGCCGAGATTGAGCAGCAGCTTGCCGTATTTCGACGCCATCACGTCCGGTTTCACGAAGGCCGCGAATCCTGCCTTCCACAGCGCGTCGACCAGCGCGTCGTCGGCGGCATCCTTGCCGTAGGGGAAGCGCCCGATATCGAACATCCCCAGCTTCGGCGTGCAATGCGAGACCACCTCGCCCGGGGTCAGGTAGGTGCCGGGCAGCATCACCGTCATGCCGTGCACGTTGGGAAAGAACCGCAGCGCCATGGGCTCGTTGGCGACACCGTTCTGGGTGCAGAAGACCGGCTGATCGGTCACGCCCGCCATGCGCAGCGCCTCGAGCGCGGGCTGGGTGTCCTGCGTCTTCATGCAGAGCAGGATCGCGTCGTCCGGGCGAAAGTCGATCTCGGACGGCGAGCCGACCATCGGTACCCTGATCACCTCGTCCAGGTCGGGGCTCATCAGGCGCAGACCCTTTTGCTGCACCGCCTCCAGCATCCTGCCGCGCGCGATGCCGATCACCTCGGCCCCGGATCTGGCCAACGCGCCCGCCAGTACCCCGCCGATGGCGCCGACCCCGTAGACGATGATGCGCATGTCAGTCTCCTGCCTCGTTTTCCGCGTTGCGGCGAACCTATACGCTGCGCCTCACCCCTGCCAGCAGCAAGTCGCTGTCGTCCTGTCCGGTGTCCGGTCGGGTGAGAATGCTGATCGTGCCGGTCGTCTCAAGCACTGCGGCCCGCACGGCATCCAAGGACGAGACGCCCGTTTCACGCAAACGGGCGCGCAGGTCGTCCTCGGTCAGCCGGGCATGGGCAAGATTGGCGTGAAGGAACAGGCGGCCATCCATCAAAAGGAGCGGTTCGTTATCGACTGATCGCTCGATCCGCCGGGCGCGGCTGCGGCCAAAGGCCACGAGCGCCTGAACCGCGAAGATCGCGGTTATCGCGGCGATCCCCGACACAAAAGCGCTGCTTGTATCCGAAATGGTCGATCCCAGCACCGAGCCTGTGGCGATGGTCAGCGCGAAGTCGAAGCTCGACATCTTTGAGAAGCTTCGCAGCCCGTTCAGGCGGGTCAGAAAGATGACGGCGGCCACTGCGGCCGCCGCCCTCACGAAAGGTTCCAGAACCAGGTCCATACGCGTCTCCGGGTAGCCGGCCCCGTTATGGGGCTGGCTTCGGAAACCGCGTCAGTAGCGGTAATGTTCCGACTTGTACGGCCCGTCGACGGTGACGCCGATGTAATCGGCCTGCTCTTTCTTCAGCTCGGTCAGCTTGACGCCGATCCGGGCCAGGTGCAGGCGCGCGACCTTTTCATCCAGATGCTTGGGCAGGATGTAGACGCCCGGCGCGTATTCACCCTTCTTCGTCCACAGCTCGATCTGCGCCAGAACCTGGTTGGTGAAGGACGCCGACATCACGAAGGACGGGTGCCCCGTGGCGTTGCCGAGATTCAGCAGACGGCCCTGGGACAGCAGGATCATGCGGTTGCCCGAAGGCATCTCGATCATGTCCACCTGGTCCTTGATATTGGTCCATTTGTGGTTCTTCAGCGCGGCGACCTGAATCTCGTTGTCGAAATGGCCGATATTGCCGACGATCGCCATGTCCTTCATCTCGCGCATGTGCTCGACGCGGATGACATCCTTGTTGCCGGTGGTGGTGATGAAGATGTCGGCGCTCGAGGCCACGTCTTCCAGCGTCACCACCTCGTAGCCGTCCATCGCCGCCTGCAGCGCGCAGATCGGGTCGATCTCGGTCACTTTCACCCGGGCGCCGGCGCCGCGCAGCGACGCGGCCGATCCCTTGCCCACATCGCCATAGCCGCAGACCACGGCGACCTTGCCGGCCATCATCGTGTCGGTGGCGCGGCGGATGCCGTCGACCAGCGATTCCTTGCAGCCGTACTTGTTGTCGAATTTCGACTTGGTGACCGAGTCGTTGACGTTGATCGCCGGGAAGGGCAGCAGGCCCTTCTTGTGCAGGTCGTACAGGCGATGCACGCCGGTGGTGGTTTCTTCCGACACGCCCTGGATCTCGGCGCGCTGCTTGGTGAACCAGCCGGGCGAGGCCGCCAGTCGTTTCTTGATCTGCGCGAACAGCGCCTCTTCCTCTTCCGAGGTCGGCACGTCGATCAGGCCCTGCTCGCCCGCTTCGACGCGCGCGCCCAGCAGGATATAGAGCGTGGCATCGCCGCCATCGTCGAGGATCATGTTGGCCGTGCCGCCTTCACCGCCGAACTGGAAGATCCGATCGGTGTATTCCCAGTATTCGACCAGCGTTTCGCCCTTGATGGCGAAGACCGGCGTGCCGGTCGCGGCGATGGCGGCGGCGGCGTGGTCCTGTGTCGAATAGATGTTGCACGAAGCCCAGCGGACATCCGCGCCGAGCGCCTTGAGCGTCTCGATCAGCACGGCGGTCTGCACGGTCATGTGCAGCGAGCCCGCGATCTTCGCGCCCTTGAGCGGCTTCGAGGTGCCGAATTCTTCGCGGCAGGCCATCAGGCCGGGCATTTCGGTTTCGGCGATGTCCAGCTCCTTGCGGCCGAAATCCGCAAGCGCGATGTCCTTGACGATGTAGTCCCCAGCCATGTCCGGCTCCTGTCATGTCCTTATTTTGAAGCCGAGATAACACCGCCACGCCATCGCGGCAATGCTGCGGCCGGGACCATGGTTGCCGGGCTGGAAAGGTTCCGGTCGCGCCCCTGCGGCAAGGCGCGCAATCGCGGGGCCGGAACGACAATCCGCGCCCGTGCCGGGCGGGGAAGCAACCACCGGGCAGGGCGCGGAAAGCGACGCGGGACTAGGCGCGTATCCGGGTCCGTGGCTGAGCGCGTAACTGACAGCTCAGCTTGGATATCACCGATGCGCAGTTTTGCGCCATTCAGCGATGGCTGCCTCGCGGCGGGCCAACGTTTCGCGGCTGCTGTCTTCGCAGGTCGCGGGCTGAATGGTCGTGGTGCTGCGCTCGGAGAGCGTTGCCTGACGGATTACCGAGTTCATGATGCCGATCATAAGGTCGCCTCCTTGGCGCTGGGTGGTTTTCTGAGTCTTGTTTTGCCCGAACCCGCGGCGGCAGGAAAGTTGCGATGGTTTTCGTGCTGTAAGCTGTGCTAACATTTCCGGATGGACTGGAAGGGCATCCCCTCGCTGGCGTCGTTGCGCGCGTTCGAAGCCATGGCGCGTCTTGGCAGCCTGTCGGGCGCGGCGCGCGAGCTGAACGTGACACACGCCGCGGTGTCGCAGCATCTGCGGCATCTGGAATCCGAGTTCGGCGAATCCCTTGCGCGGCGCGAAGGGCAGGGCATGGCGCTGACCGAGGCAGGGCATGAACTGGCGGCGGCGCTGGGCGACGGTTTCGGCCGGATCGCCGAGGGCGTCACCCGGTTGCGCGACCGCAGCATCTCGCGTCCGGTCGTCGTCGCCCTGACGCCCTCGTTTGCCGAAGCCTGGCTCATGCCGCGGATCGGCGGGTTCTGGGCCGCGCATCCCGAGATCGAGGTGCGCCTGGTTCCCGGGATCGCGCTGTCGGACCTGCGCCGCGACGGGATCGATCTGGCGATCCGCTTCGGTGAGGGGAACTGGCCCGGGCTCGATGCGGAACCGCTGACCGCCAGCCGTTTCGCGGTGGTCGCCGCGCCCGACTTCACCAAGGCGCGGACGCTCGAGGATCTGGGTCGGCTGAAGGCGCATGACTGGTTCTTTTCCACCGCCAGCAGCGAGCAGCGGATCTGGGGCCGCGCGATCGGTGTGGATTTCGAACGCGTGGGCGCGCGCGAAATGGCCAATAACGGGCTGGTGGTCAGCGCGGTGCGCGCCGGGCTGGGCCTGTCTATCCAGGCCCTGCCGCTGGTCGCGCCCGATCTGCAATCGGGGCAGCTCGTGTCGCTGTTCGAGGGCGATGCCGAGGGGCTCGGCTATTACATGGTCACGCGGCCCGAGGCGCTGTCGCCCGGCACGCGGCTGTTCCGCCGCTGGCTCAGACGCACCGCGCGGGGCGAAACGCCGCAGGGCGAGGCGCGGAACGCGTGACGGTCCCGCGGGCCGTCGTCAGGCGGTATCGCGATTAAAACGCGGCAGGAACACCGCCAGCAGCCCCAGCGCCGGCAGGAAGCTGCAGATCCGGTACACCGTCTCGATGCTGGTCGCGTCGGCCACCAGCCCCAGCGCTGCCGCTGCGATCCCGCCGATGCCGAAGGCCATGCCGAAGAACACGCCCGCGATCAGCCCGACACGCCCCGGCACCAGCTCCTGTGCGAAGACGACGATGGCGGGAAAGGCCGAGGACAGGATGAAGCCGATGAACACCGTCATCACGCCGGTCCAGAACAGATCCAGATAGGGCAGGGCCAGCGTGAAGGGCAGAACGCCCAGGATCGACACCCAGATCACCGCCCGCGTGCCGATCCGGTCGCCGATGACGCCGCCGAAGATCACGCCCGCCGCCGCCGCCGCAAGGAACAGGAACAGCATCATCTGCGCCTCCTGGGCGCTGAGCCCGAAGCGGTCGATCAGGAAGAACGTGTAATAGGCGCTGATCGAGGCCATGTAGACGTTCTTGGTAAAGGTCAGGAAGGCCAGCACGACGATGGTAAGCATCACGACGCGGCGCGGCAGGCCGTGTTCGCGTGCGGGTGCGGTGCGTTTCTTCTTGCGCCGGTGCTCGGCCTGCCAGCGGCCCACAAGGCTGAGGATCGTCATGCCCACCAGCGCCAGGGCGGCGAACCACGCGACCGATCCGCGCCCCAGCGGCACGACGATGAACGCGGCCAGAAGCGGCCCCGCCGCATGCCCGGCATTGCCGCCCACCTGGAACATCGATTGCGCGGTGCCGAACCTGCGCCCGGCGGCGGTGCGGGTGACGCGGCTTGCCTCGGGGTGGAACACGGCCGAGCCGATCCCGATCAGCGCCGCGCCCGCCAGCAGGTAGGGATAGGACGGCGCATTGGCCAGCATCAGCAGGCCCAGCATGGTCGACCCCATGCCGACCGTCAGCGATTGCGAGAACGGGTAGCGGTCGGTCAGCGTGCCCACCAGCGGCTGCAGGACCGAGGCCGTGCCCATGAAGGCAAAGGACATGAGCCCGATCTGGGTGAAGCTCAGCGCGAATTCGTCGCGCAGCAACGGATAGCTTGCCGAGAGCACCGATTGCATCACATCGTTGATGAAATGGCACAGCGCGATCGACATCAGCACCAGATACTGCGTCTTCAGCACTGCGTCGCCCTGCGCCGCGGAAGGGAGAGCGCCGGGCAGCGGCATCGTGGCTTGCGGGATGCTGGAATCGGCCATGACTGGTCCTTCACATGTGCAAGGGTGACATGATCGTGTCCTGCCGCAAGGTCAAGCCTTGGTCAATGTGCATTATCGGGACGTTCGCCACGGAAGAATGTCAGGGCGCCTTTCCGCCGCCGCCCGGACCTGCGGGCCTTTGGCGGTCACTCTGCTGTTGTGACGCAGGGACCTTTATGCGACATCTGGTTCAAAAGGCGGTACAAAGAGGACAGCGCGTGGCACACGCGACGGCAGGATGGCGGGACAGGCCGCGCTCGGCCGGGGGCCCGGATTCCCGGCGCGGCCTGGCGCTCAGGACGTTCTACGCGCGCACGCGCAGGCTTGCCGTGGCGGCGGGCGTCGCGCTGGCGGTGCCGTTTGTCTGCACGCCCCCTGCCCATGCGCTCGACAGCATCGCGCTGAATGCCCCCGGCGCGTCCGACAGCCTGCTCGAGACGTTGCGGGCCAGTTCGCTGCTGTTGACCTCGGAAGAGGCGGAACGGACCGATCCGATCGACCTGATGGCGGCGGCGCGGGCGGAATACGGGCGTCTGATCAATCTTCTGTACGAGGAAGCCTATTACGCGCCCGAGATCCATGTCCGGGTCGACGGGCGCGAGGCGGCGGATATCTCGCCGCTCAACAATCCCGGTCGTATCGACAATATCGTCATCGACATCGCGCTGGGCCCGCAATTCACCTTCGGCGAGATCGCCATCGCGCCGCTTGCCCCCGGCACCGAACTTCCTGCGGATTTCGCCCCGGGCCAGCCCGCGCGCAGCACGGTCGTGCGCGCGGCGCTGACCGCCGCGCTGGAGGCATGGCGCGATCAGGGCCACGCACTGGTGGAATCCGTGGGTCAGCAGGTGGTGGCCAACCACATTACCCGCTCGCTGAACGTGCGCGTGTCGCTGGCACCGGGGCCGCGGCTGAATGTCGGGGCCATCATCCCCGAAGGGAACGAGCGCACCCGCGATCGCCGCGTGGTGGCGATTGCCGGGCTGCGTCGCGGTGAATTGCACACGCCCGAAAGCATCGCCGATGCCGAGACGCGGCTGCGCCAGACCGGCGCGTTCTCGACGGTGGTGCTGGAAACCGCCGAGACGCCCAATCCCGACAACACCGTCGATGTCACCGCGCGCGTGGAAGAGGCCCTGCCGCGACGGATCGGGTTCGGCGCGGAACTGGACAGCGAGAACGGGGTCGGGCTCAGCGGCTTCTGGCTGCACCGCAACCTTCTGGGCGGGGCCGAGCGGCTGCGGCTGGAAGCCGCGATCGACGGCATCGCGGCGCAGGTCGGCGGCGTGGGGTTCACCCTGTCGGCGCTCTATACCCGCCCCGCCACGTTCAACCGCGATACGGATATGGAACTGGGCCTCAACGCCGTGCGGATGAGCGAGCGGGACTATGACGCCGATGCCTACGAGGCCAGCGCCTCGCTGGTGCGGCGCTACAGCGACACGATCACGGTCAGCGGCGGGCTGAACCTGCGGTTCGAGACCGCCGATTATTCCGGCCTGGACCGCGATTTCGGCACGTTCGGCGTGCCTCTGGCCATCACCTACGACACCCGCGACGAGCCTTTGAACGCCACGCAGGGCTATTACCTGTGGACCGAGGCGATGCCCTATCTGGGCTTCGCGCAGGCCGATAGCGGATTGCGGCTGCGCTTCGATGCGCGCATTTACAACGATGTCGGCACCGACGGCCGCATCGTGCTGGCTGCCCGCGCGCAGCTGGGCGCGGTCGTGGGCGCGGCCACCCCGGCCACCCCGCGCGGTTTCCTGTTCTATTCCGGCGGTGGCGGCACGGTGCGGGGGCTGCCCTATCAGTCGCTGGGCGTGACGACGAACGGCGTGGATTCCGGCGGTCGCGGTTTCGCGGCGCTGTCGGCAGAGGTGCGCTTCCAGGTGCGCGAAAACTATTCCATCGTCGCTTTCGCCGATGCGGGCGCGGTGTCGTCGGGGGCGTTCTCGGGCGTATCCGGCTGGCACGCGGGTGCGGGGCTCGGGCTGCGCTATGATACGCCCATCGGTCCCTTGCGGCTGGACGTGGCGGTGCCGGTGCGCCGCAATGCCAGCGTGACGAACAGCGACTTCCAGCTTTACCTTGGCATCGGCCAGGCGTTCTGATGATCCGAACCCCGTTCTCTGCCCCGCCCCGCCCGGCACGTTTGCCGGTCCGCCGCCGCTGGCGCTGGCTGGCGATGATCCTGACCGTGCTCACGCTGGCTGCGACGCCGGTCCTGCCGCAGGACGAGAGCGAGGATGTCGGCATCCTTGCCGGGATGCTGCAGGACGTGTTGTCGGATGCCGGGCGCGACGTGCGGATCCGCGGCTTCCAGGGCGCGTTGTCCTCGCGCGCGACGGTGGACGAAATCTCGATTGCCGACGATCAGGGCGTGTGGCTCACGCTTACCGACGTGGTGATCGACTGGAACCGCAGCGCGCTGTTCAACCGCCGCGTCGAGGTCAACGAGCTGAGCGCGGGGCGGATCGAACTGGCCCGCCTGCCGGTCACGGCCCCGTCCGACGGGCCCGCGATGCCCAGCCCCACCGCGCGCCCTGATTTCGCGCTGCCGGAATTGCCGGTCTCGGTGAATATCGGCGAAGTCCGGGCCGATGTCGTCGCGCTTGGCGCCCCCATCCTGGGCGAGGCGGCCGAATTCACGCTGACCGGCAGCGCACAGCTTGAGGGCGGGCAGGGCGTTGCCAGTTTCGATGCCCGCCGCACGGACGGTGTCGCCGGCCAGTTCGTCTTTGCCGGCGCCTTCGACAATGAAAGCCGGGTGCTGCAGCTCAATCTCGATCTGAGCGAGGGCGAGGGCGGCATCGCCACGACCCTGCTCAGCATTCCCGGCGAACCCGCTCTGAGCCTGTCGATTGCGGGCGAGGGCCCGATCAACACCTTCGAGGCCGATATCGCGTTGGCAACCGACGGGACCGAGCGCGTGACGGGCCAGTTCTCGTTCATCGACGAATCGCCGGAAACGGGGCTGTTGTCGGGCGGCGGGTTCAGCCTGGATATCGCCGGGGATCTGCGCCCGCTCTTGTCGTCGGACCTGCACCCGTTCTTCGGCGATCAGGCCAGCCTGCGCGCCACCGGCCAGCGCGACGATCAGGGCGAGATCACGCTGCCGGAGCTCAGCATCTCGACCGGCGCGATGCAGGTCGATGGCAGCGCCGCGATCAGCCCGCAGGGTCTGCCGCGCCGTGTGCAGCTGGTGGCCGGGATCATGCGCGACGACGGCGAGCCCACGGTCCTGCCCGGCTCGGGCGGGGCGGTGATGCTGCAAAGCGCCACGCTGAACATCGGTTTCGACGAGGAGGTCTCGCGCGACTGGTCGCTCAGCGCCGAGGTCGACACGCTGGACCTGACGCAGGCGACGCTGGGATCGACCACGCTGTCGGGGCGCGGACGGCTGGGCACCAGCGTGGTCGGCGACGGCTCGCCGCTGTTCGAAGGCGTGTTCGAATTCGCCGCCCAAGAAATCGAGGCGCGCGATCCCGATGTTCAGCGCGCGCTCGGGGACCAGTTCCTGGGCCTCATCAGCGTGAGCCTGACCTCGGCGGGCGATCCGCTGGAACTGACCGGCCTGACCTTCGAAGGCGACACCGTGTCGCTGACCGCCTACGGATCGCTCGAAGGGCTGACCTTCACGGGCTTCACCGAGCTTGAGGCGCCGAACCTGTCGGTCTTTTCGGGGCTCGCGCAGCGCCCCCTGGGCGGCCACGCGCTGGCCACGGTCGACGGCTCGGTCAATGCGCTGACCGGCGCGTTCGACCTTGGCGCCGAACTGACCACGACCGACCTGTCGGTCGGCATCGCCGAGGCCGACGCGCTGCTGGCGGGCCAGGCCGGGATCCAGCTGTCGATCCGCCGCGATACCGAGGGCACGACGCTGCGCAATCTCGATGTCCGGGCGGGCACGCTGCAACTGAGCGCCGAGGGCTCGCTGGAGCCCAGCGCCGCTGATATCGCCGCGCGTCTGGTCGCCAGCGATCTGTCGCGGCTGGGCCCGGGCTATCGCGGGCAGGCGCGGCTCGACGCGACGCTGACAACGACCGAGATCGCGACCCGGCTGCAGCTTGACGGGTCGGTCATCGACCTTGCTTTGGCGGATCTTCCGGCGGCCGATGTCATCGGCGGCATCTTCACCGGGTCGAACACCCTACGGGCCGACCTGTCGCTGGTCGACGGCGTGACGCGGGTCAGCGAACTGACCCTGACCGGCCCGCGGCTGGACCTTCAGGCCGAGGGCAGCTATTCCGCCGAGCGCCCGGACCTGACCCTGACGCTCAACCGGCTGGACATGGCGGCGCTGCGTCCGGGCGGCCGGGGCCAGATCACGGGCCGCGCCGAGATGAACGGCGAGAACGGGACGACGCGGTTCGGCCTGTTCGTGGACGGGCAGGGCCCGATCGTGACCGGCATCGACCAGCTTGACGCACTTGTCGGGCGCGGGCTGCGGCTTGAAGCGCGCGCCACGACCACGCCCGATGGCGGCGTCCGGATCGACACCGCGCGGCTCGATGCCGACGGCGTGCGGGCCTCGGTCACCGGATCGCAGGAACCTTCGGGCGCGGCCCGTTTCTCGGTCGACGCGGCCTTGCAGAATATCGGACGTCTGGCGCCGGGGCTGGCAGGGAACCTGACGCTTGCGGGGGATGTCACGCGGGCGGCGGGCGATACCGGCTACGGTGTCGATCTGCGCGCCTCGGGGCCGCAGGGCATGAGCGCCACGGCGCGCGGACGGGTGAACGAGGATTTCACCATGGCCGTGCAGCTTGACGGTCAGGTCCAGAGCCAGCTTCTGAACGCGATGCTGGAACCCGCCAGCGTGTCGGGGCTGATCCGGTTCAACGGCTCGATCAACGGCGCGCCGGGGATCGACGCGCTGCGGATGGACGTCTCGCTCAGCGATGGCCGCTATGCGCTGCCCGCCGCCGGGATCGCCTTTGCCGATATCGACGCGCAGGCGCAGCTGGACGGGCTGTCCGCGCAGGTTCAGCTTGAAGGCCGCTCGCTGGCCGGCGGGACCGGCACGGTCAGCGGACGGATCCGGCTGGATCAGGGCGCCGATGCCGATCTGAGCGTGCAGGTGCGCAACCTTGTCGTGCAGCAGGCCAACCTGTTCGATGCGCGGGTGTCGGGCACCGTGCGGCTTCTGGGCCAGATCGGGCGCAATGCGCTGGTCTCGGGCGACGTGACGCTGGACGAGGCCGAGATCCGCATTCCCAATTCGCCGCTGGGTCGCGCAGGCTTCGGGCTGCAGAATCTCAGCCACGTGGGCGAAGGCGCGGGCAGCCTGCGCACGCGGGTCAATGCGGGCATCGCCACCGGCACACGGGTGGGCTCGGCGCCGGTGCCGCTGCGGCTGGATCTGCGGATCAACGCGCCCAGCAGCGTGTTCGTGCGCGGCCGCGGGCTGGATGCCGAACTGGCGGGCACATTGCGGCTGGGCGGGACCACCCGCGCCGTGGTGCCTGCGGGCGACTTCACGCTGGTGCGCGGGCGTCTGGACCTGCTGGGCAATCGCTTCACCCTGACCGATGGGTCGGCCAGCATGATCGGCAGCTTCATGCCCTTCATCACCCTGATCGCCACGACCGAAAGCGACGGTGTCGTGACCTCGATCACCGTCACGGGCGAGGCGAACAGCCCCGAGATCGAGTTTTCCTCGGTGCCCGACCTGCCCGATGACGAGATCCTCGCGCGGCTGATCTTCGGGCGCGCGCTGACCTCGCTCAGCCCGTTCCAGGCGGCGCAGCTGGCGCTGTCCGTGGCCACGCTGACCGGGCGGGCGGACAATTCGATCATCAGCCGCACGCGCGAGACGCTGGGCCTCGACGATCTCGACTTCACGGTCAATGACGAGGGCACCACCGAATTGCGCGCCGGTCGCCGGATCAGCGACCAGCTTTACACCGACGTGACGGTGGATGCGGCGGGCGAGAGCGAGGTGTCGATCAATCTGGACCTGACCGACAGCATCACGCTGCGCGGCAGCGCCGACAGCGAAGGCGGATCGTCGGTCGGGATCTTTTTCGAGCGGGATTACTGAAGCGCCCGCCCCGATGCGTTCGGGGCGGGCGGTTCGGGCTCAGCGCTTGGCCATCGTCGCCTTGTAGGCCGGGCGCTCGCTGATGCGGTCGAAATACTCGACCAGCGCGGGTTCGGTGATCTCGAATTTCGCGGCCTTCGCCCAGAGCAGGCAATGCCCCAGCACGATATCCGCGATCGAGAAATTCTCGCCTGTCAGATAGGGGCCGTCGCCCATCCGCCGGGCCATGCTGGCCTGGTTGCGTTCGAATTCCCAGCGCAGCGAATCCTTGACCTGCGGCACGCGCTTGTCCTCGGGCAGGATGAAGCTGTGCCGGGCCGAGGTCCAGAGGACCGAGTCGAACTCGTCCAGCGCGCATTGCAGCAGCATGTCCTGACGCGCGCGGGCCAGCGTTCCGGCGCGGGCGGTGAACTGGTCGTGCGCATCCGCCAGATAGCTCAGGATCGCGGTGGAATCGGTGATCGGCTCGCCCTCGACCAGCAGCACGGGGACCTTCCCGCGCGGGTAGTGGCGGACCACGTCGTCGCTATGCGGCTTCACGCCGAGATGCTCATAGGGCACACCCAGCTCTTCCAGCATCCAGACCGGACGGGCGGCGCGGGTCGAGACCGCGCCGATCAGGGTGTAATTCGGGGTGGACATGCACGCTCCTCCTTGGCAGTCGGGCGGCATCAAGCCACGGGCCGAGCGGGCAGGCAAGCCCGCCGCTGCGTCATTCAGCGCCGCCCGGCAAGCCGGCACAGCCGGACCAGCGCGCGCTCAGCCAGCGCCCGGGTGGGCGCGCGGGTCGATGACCGCAGCATCAGATCGGTCTCCGTCAGGCCGCGCAGGGCTTCTTCCACACGCGGCAGGGACCACATATTGGCCTGTCTGAGCAGCTTGTCGCGGCGCGGGCCGAAGACCGGGGGCCGCAGCGTGCCGATGGCCTGACCGGGCCCGCCCGGCGCGCTGACCAGCGCATGCAGCACCCGGAAATGCCGCGCGGCGCCGATGAACACCGCGACCGGCTGCACGCCCTGCGCCGACAGCCGCGACAGAATCGGCGCAAGTTCGCCCACGCGGCCCTCGGCCACCACGTCGAGCACGTCGTCGATATCCGCTTCGTTCGATTGCGGCGCCAGAAGCGCGACTTCGGCGGGACTGAGCGGAGTGTCGTCGTTGAGCTTGTAGAGCGAGATCCGCGTCAGCGTCTGGCGGAAATCGCCCGGTTCCAGCATCTGGCCCAAGGCCAGCAGGTCGCGCATCGTGTCGTCGGGGATCTGCGTCAGCCCGGCCTCGCGCAGCATGGCCTCGATCTCGGCCCGGCCCGGCGGGTCGTCATAGACCGCCAGGCACAGCGCGCGCTTGTCGCCCTCGAACAGCTTGCGCAGTTTCGATCCGGGGGTAAGCTGCCCGGCCGTGGCGACGATCATCGCGTCGCCCTCGGCCCATTCGGCCAGCGCGGTTTTCAGCGCGTTGACGGCGTGGTCATTGGCTTCGTCGATGACCAGCGCGCGGGGGCCGGGGAAAAAGCCCTGCGCCTTGATCGCATCCACCGCCGCCGAGCCGTCCTTGCGCAGGTCGCTGCCGGTCATCCGGGTGAGGCGCATCTCGGTATCGGCATTCGCGCCGACATGCGCGGTGACGACCTTGGCGCGGCGCTCGGCCACCCGCATCGCATCGGCACCATAGATCAGAAGCCCCGGCACGCGCGGATCGGGACGGCTGAGAAACCCGGTCGCATCGCGGGGAGAAAGCTTCATTCCGCGGTGAGGCCCGGCTCGGTGTAAAGCCGCGTGACGACCGAATCGGCCAGCATCCGCATCAGCCGCGCCTCGGCATCCTCGGCGGCGGTGAAGCTGGCAAGCTGGGTGCCAGTGGTCGAATAGGCGGTGTTGCCCGCGACTTCGCCCTGCGCGACGGTCCGGCCGGTCGCGGTGTCGGTCAGGGTGAAGGCGGCGGTGCCGAAGATCTGCACCCGTGTCGCGCCGAAATCCTGCACATCGCCGCCGCCGACTTCCTCGGTTGTGATCGTGTAGGCCAGCGCATAGCGCGGCGCGGTGGGCGGGCCGAGGATATCCTCGACCGCACGCAGGAACTGAAAGTCCGAGCGGGTGACCGGATCATCGACACGCACGGCGTTGCGCAAGGCCGTGCCCGCGCCGCCCGGCCCGTAGACCGGCGTAAAGCCGCAGCCCGCCAGCGCAAGCGCCCCCGCAAGCCCCAGGAAACCCCGTCTGTTCAATGTTCTGGTCTCAGACCACCACATTCACGATCCGCCCCGGCACCACGATCACCTTCTTGGGTGTGGCCCCGGCCAGCACCCGGATCACAGCTTCGTCGGCCAGCGCGGCTTTTTCAACCTCTTCCTTGCTGGCATCGGCGGGGACGGTGATCTCGGCCTTGCGCTTGCCGTTGAACTGCACGGGCAGGGTGATGCTTTCATCGACCAGCATCGCCGGATCGGCCTTTGGCCATGCGGCCAGCGTCACCAGCCCGGCGCCGCCCAGACGGTGCCACAGATGCTCGGCCAGATGCGGCGTCATCGGCGCCATCAGCTGGGCCAGAACGCGCGCGGCTTCCTTCTGCACCGCGCCCGAAGCCTTGGTGCGGCTCAGCGTGTTGGTGAATTCATAAAGCTTGGCGATTGCCTTGTTGAAGGCGAAGCCCTCGATCGTCTGCGTCACGTCGTCGATGGCGCGGTGCATCGCGCGCTTGAGGTCGTCGTCGCCCTCGCCCGTAATGCCCGGATCCATCGCGGCGATCTTCTCGCCCAGCGTCCAGACCCGGCCCAGATGCTTGTACGCGGCCTCGGCGCCCGCAGCGGTCCATTCCACGTCCCGCTCGGGCGGGCTGTCGGACATCACGAACCAGCGCGCGGTATCGGCGCCGAACTGGTCGATGATGGCGACGGGATCGACCACGTTGCGCTTCGATTTCGACATCTTGGCCGAGGGCACGATCTCGACCTCGGTGCCGTCCTTGAGGAAGCCCTTGCCGTCCTTCAGCTCGACATCCTCGGGGAAGTGATAGACCGCGCGGCCCTTGGCGTCGCGGGTCTGGTAGATCGCGTGCGTCACCATGCCCTGCGTGAACAGCGCGTTGAACGGCTCGATCGACTTTTGCGGCAGGTGCCCCGTCTTGTGCATCGCGCGGGCGAAGAAGCGCGAATAGAGCAGGTGCAGGATCGCGTGCTCGATCCCGCCGATATACTGGTCGACATTCATCCAGTACTCGGCCTCGGCCATGTCGGTCGGGCCGTTGGCATGGGGCGCGGTGAAGCGGGCGAAGTACCACGACGAATCGACGAACGTGTCCATCGTGTCGGTTTCGCGCTTGGCCGGCGCGCCGCATTTCGGGCAGGTGCAGTCGCGCCAGGTGGGATGGCGGTCCAGCGGGTTGCCGGGTTTGTCGAAGCTGACATCCTCGGGCAGGCGGACAGGCAGGTTTTCCTTCGCCTCGGGCACCACGCCGCAGGTGTCGCAATGGATCACCGGAATCGGGCAGCCCCAGTAGCGCTGCCGCGACAGGCCCCAGTCGCGCAGGCGGAACTTGGTCACGCCCTTGCCGATGCCCTTTTCCTCGCAGAGCGCGATGGCGGCATCGACGGCGGCCTCACCTGTCTGCTCCTCGGACCCGGCCAGCAGGCGGACGAAGCGGACGGGTTCGGACTTGGCAGGGACGAAAGCCTCGGTCAGCGGCGCTTCCTCGGTGCCTTCGGGCACGAAGACGGGCGGGATCGGCAGGCTGTACTTGGTGGCGAATTCGAAATCGCGCTGGTCATGCGCGGGGCAGCCGAAGATCGCGCCGGTGCCGTAATCCATCAGGATGAAGTTGGCGACCCAGATCGGCAGCTCCCAGTCGGGATCGAACGGGTGCTTGACGGTCAGGCCGGTATCGAAGCCCTTCTTTTCGGCGGTTTCCAGCTCTTCGGCGGTGGTGCCGCCCTTGGCGCATTCCTCGCGGAAGGCCTGCAGGGCGGCGTTACGCTTGGCCAGCTCGCGTGCCAGCGGGTGATCGGGCGAGATGCCGACGAAGCTGGCACCCATCAGGGTGTCGGGGCGGGTGGTGTAGACTTCGATTTCGCCCTGGCCGTCGGTCCGCTCGAAGGCGAATTGCAGCCCGCGCGACTTGCCGATCCAGTTGGCCTGCATCAGGCGCACCTTTTCGGGCCAGTCCTTCAGCCCATCCAGCGCGTCGAGCAGCTCTTCGCTGTATTCGGAAATCTTGAAGAACCATTGCGTCAGCTCGCGGCGTTCCACATCCGCGCCCGAGCGCCAGCCCTTGCCGTCGATGACCTGTTCGTTGGCCAGGACGGTCATGTCGACCGGGTCCCAGTTCACCACCGCGTTCTTGCGATAGACGAGGCCCGCTTCCAGCATGTCGAGAAACAGCGCCTGCTGCTGCCCGTAATATTCCGGATCGCAGGTGGCAAATTCGCGCGACCAGTCGATCGACAGGCCCAGGGGCTTCATCTGCCCCTTCATCACCTTGATGTTGTTATAGGTCCAGGTGCCCGGATGCCCGCCCTCGGCCATAGCGGCGTTTTCCGCCGGCATCCCGAACGCGTCCCAGCCCATCGGGTGCAGCACCGAGAAGCCTTGCGCCTTTTTCGTCCGCGCCACCACGTCGCCCATCGTGTAGTTGCGCACATGGCCGATATGGATCCGGCCCGACGGGTAGGGGAACATCTCGAGCACGTAGTATTTCGGGCGCGAGGCGTCGACCCTGGCGGTGAAGCAGCCCTCGGAATCCCAGGCGGCCTGCCAGCGGGGTTCGATCTCTTGCGGGGAATAACGGTCGGCGGACATGCGGTTTCCTGCGAAGTGTAAGGGCCGGACGAATGAAAAAGCCGGGCGAAACGCCCGGCGGTGTCTTACGCGCGTTTCCGCGGGGTTTCCAGCGTCGCGATGCCCCGCGCGCGATTCGCGCTCAGAGCCCCAGCTCGCGGATGCGGATCTGGCGGGCGCGGGTGAGGATGGCGTTTTCCACCGCGCGCACGGTCTCGGCGCTGGCCGGGCCGTTGCGGGTGATCAGCGCCACGTTGAGCGAGCGCGCATCGAGCGCGGCATCCGTCACCGCGATGGTCGCGCGGTAGGGGCGCCCGCCGCCCGGCGGTGTGCCGAAGCCCGTGGTGATCACGCCCGAGAAGGGATCGACCTGTTCGACCGGCAGGAAATCCAGCACTTCCAGCGAGGCCGTCCAGATATAGCGGTTCACCGTCAGCACGGTCGAGGGATCCTCGCGCCCTGAAAACAGGTCCCAGATCGAGTCGGTCGACCCGGTTTCCTCGACCCGCTGCTGCAGCGCCTCCTCGCGCGCGGCATCGCCGCCCCCGCGGAAAAAGCTGCCGCCGCCACAGGCGCCCAGCGCAAGCGTGATACCGAGGGCCGCAATGACCTGCATCGCCGGTTTCGTGATCATGGGTCCGTCACCCTTGTTGTCGTCCACCAATGCTTCATGAGGCCCCGCCTGCCTGCCTTCGGGTTTGCCCTGCGGCGTCCCCCTGAGCGTTCCCCGTGACAGGGCACATGCGTGGCGTCCCAAGACGCGCATCGCGTGTCTACCCGAGCGGGCGTTTGCGAACAAGGGTCGGTGCGCGAGTCGGTGTCTGCTTGCAGGGCGTGCCGGCAGTTCGTCGCGCGCGCGCCGTGCAGGAGAGGAACGGCAGCCTCCCGCACCTGCCGATTCCCGCCGCATTCCACAAGGGTCTGCCTGCTTTTCGATCCGGCCCCGGCACGGCCCGCGATTCTATGGGGCGTCCGCCATCGCGGCACTGGCGGCGGCCAGGGGATAAGATAAGGTGGTTCCTGCGGTCGAAAACGCGACCCTGAAGCGCTTAGCCTTGCCCGAATCCTGTCCCGGAAAGCCCGGTGGAAACAGCGGCGTGGCAATTCTGCATCACAAATCGACGGAGTTCCGGGGGTGTTTGTGCGTATCTTGCATTGGGGGGGCAAAGGCGAGAAACAGACACAGACCCAGCTTGCGGACAAGGTGGGCAGTTAAAACGCAACGAGGGAAACCATGAAGAAAATTCTTCTCGCTTCGACCGCCCTGGTCCTGTCGGCCGGCCTGGCCCACGCCCAAGGCCTGACCATCACCGGCGAAGGCCGCATGGGGGTCTTCTTCCAGGACAACGGCTTCGTGTCGGCCTGGACGCAAGAAAACCGCCTGACCCTGAACTTCAACGTCTCGGTCGAAGCCGATCACGGCCTGACCTTCGGCGCTTGGACCCGTGCCCGTACCCAGTCGACCAACTGGGGCAGCTACGCCGGCATCTTCTCGGGCTCGCGCGTTTGGGTTGAAGCTTCGGGCCTGCGCCTGACCTTCGGCAACATCGACGGCGCGATCCGTGGCGCTGGCGTTGCGATGGGCTACGGCGGCGGCTGCGGCATCGGCTACGAAGGCGGCACCCTGTGCGGTGACTCGCTCGGCCTGGTCGGCAACGGCACCGTGACCCAAGGCCAGTCGTCGACCGGCGTTGGCCCGGGCTCGCGCACCCGCATCGACTACAGCTTCGGCGAAACCCGTGTTGCTCTGTCGCACGACCGTAACGGCAACACCGAGCTGGGTGTTCGCACCTCGTTCGACGCCTTCACCGTTGCTCTGGGCTACTCGGACGGCGACGCGTTCATCTTCGGCGACGTCTGGACCATCTCGGGCCACTACGACGGCGGTTCGTGGGGCGTTGGCGCTCTGATCACCGACTTCGCTGGCTGGACCAACTACGCCATCTCGGGCAACGTGAACCTGGGCGGCGGCGACCTGTACGGCTTCGTCGGCCAACTGTACGACGACGCCACCTACGGCATCAGCTACGGCTACGACCTGGGCGGCGGCGCCACCCTGACCGTCGGTGCCGAGCACACCGCCTACAACGACGTGACCTTCGGTTCGGTCGGCGTTGCCTTCACGTTCTGATCCAGAACGCGACGGACTTTATGGAAGAGCGGGCTTCGGCCCGCTCTTTCTTTTTTTTGTGCTCTCCTGTCCGTATGGCGGCCCATGCGGAATCGCCGGGAAGACAGCCGCATATCTCCCGACAGCTTGTCTGTTTCATCCTTGAAGAGCCGGTTTTCCCGCCGTCCGTTTTGCAGGCAGCGGCAAGCCGGTTGCCCGATTTGCGGGCGTGACCATCCGCCAGGATGCTGCGGCTGCGCGGAAATTGTTGCTGCGCCGCAACAAGTCATGCAGCAGTCAGGAAAGGGTCGGGATTTTTCTCGAAACGCGCCGCGAAATACCTGACAAAAATACTCAGGACAAACATCGCGAGAGCGCACAACAATGAAAAACCTTCTCCTCGCCACTACCGCCCTGATCGCCTCGGCAACGATCGCCAATGCGCAGGCCCTCACCATTTCGGGCGAAGGCCGGATGGGCGTCATCGCCGTTCACGGCCCCTTCTTCGGCGTCTGGAGCTGGGCGCAGGACAACCAGCTGTCGCTCGATTTCAACGTCGCCATCGAAGCCGATCACGGCCTGAGCTTCGGCGCGCTCACCACGGCGGAAATCGCCAACGGCTCGGTCGGCATCTTTTCCGGCTCGGCCGTCTGGGTCGAGGCGAACGGCCTGACGCTGACCTTCGGCAACACGCCGGGCGCCGTCTATACCGCCGGCTTCGCGCTTGATACCTGCCTGGTCGGCTATGAGGGCGGCACGATCTGCGGCGACGATGCGGGCGCGGACCTTGCCTTCGTCGATTCGGACACCGCCGGGGTCGGCCCGGCCAATGTGACCGCCGCCTATGCCTTCGGCGCCACGACTGTCGCCGTCTCGCACGAGCGCGCGACCGGCGAAACCGAGGTCGCGGCGATGACCTCGTTCGACGCTTTCACCGTCGCCGCCGGCTACACCACCTTCGCTTCGGGCATCTGGACCGTGTCGGGCCATTACGATGGCGGATCGTGGGGCGTCGGCGCGCTGGTCGTGTCGGACGGCACCATCAACAACTATGCGGTGTCGGGCAATATCGCGCTTTATGGCGGGATGCTCTATGGCTATGTCGGCCGGGAATTCGGCGGCCAGACCTATGGTCTGAGCTACGGCTATGATCTGGGCGGCGGCGCCACCCTGACGGCGGGCGTCGAGCATTGGGATATCGGCGCGGGCGCGACCTCGGCCTCGGTCGGCGTGGCCTTCACCTTCTGACCCGCGATCCGAAAACCGCATGACCGCCATGTCGACGGGCCCGTTTGCGGGCCCGTTCGCTTTCCAGACCCTCGCCGCGCACGCGAACGTGTAAGCGAAGCGCCGCTGACGGCCCACGCGCCACATTCCGTCTGCCCAAGCGAAATGATACCCTTAGGTACATTTTCGGTTGGTTTTCATGCGCAACGCCCTTCTCGCTTCCGCCCTGACCCTGCTGTCGGCTCCGGCCTTCGGCCAGACCTATGTCGTCCATTCCTTCGATTCCCGGTTCGGGGTCGGCTATGCGCACGACCCGAACGCCGCGCAATCGTCGCTGCAGCCCCTTTACCAGGGCCGCTACACCGCCAGTTTCCGCCATACCTCGGATGTCGGGGTGCTGTTTCGCTTCGATCTGGGCGTCACGGTCGGCAATCTGCCCGACAGGCCGCTCAACGACCGCGACAATTTCGGCGAACCGCTGCCCGTCTCACAGAACTGAACGGATCCTTCCCGGGCCTGTGGAGTGGGCCCGTGGGCCGGGTCTGTGGATCGGGGCGGCGGGCGATTTACTTCTCCGGCATGCTGTGGCTTCCTCGCCGGACGCCGCTGTCCGACGCACAGGAGGGTTCATGTCGCTGAAAGATATCAACGATCGTCTGAAAGCCGCCGAGGCCCGCGCGGGACGAGCGCCGGGTTCGGTGACGCTGATCGCCGTGTCCAAGGTGCAGCCGGTCGAGCGCGTGCGCGACGTTCTGGCGCAGGGGCAACGCGTCTTCGGGGAGAATCGGGTGCAGGAGGCGCAGGGACGCTGGCCGTCGCTGATGCAGACGCATGACGGCATCTCGCTGCACCTGATCGGCCCGCTGCAGACAAACAAGACCCGCGCCGCGATGGAGATGTTCGACGCGATCCATTCGGTCGACCGGCTGAAGCTGGCCGAAACGATCGCCCGCATCGCCGACGAGATCGGGACGTGCCCGGATCTGTTCGTGCAGATCAATACCGGCGCCGAGCCGCAGAAGGCGGGCGTGTTGCCCGACGATACCGACGGGCTGGTGCGACAGATCCGGGACCTGTCGCTGCCGCTGAAAGGGCTGATGTGCATTCCCCCGGTCGATCAGGAGCCGGCGGCGCATTTTGAGCTGTTGCAGGCACTGGCGGCGCGCAATGGCCTTGAGGGGCTGTCCATGGGCATGTCCGACGATTTCGAAACCGCCATCGCGCATGGCGCCACGCATGTGCGCGTGGGCTCGGCGATTTTCGGCGAGCGGGTCTACCAGGGCTGAGACATGGTCGTCGGGGAAGGGGGGCTGTCTGCCCCCCTCGGCCTGCGGCCTCACCCCCCGAGGATATTTAGGGAACAAAGATGCCGGGCGCGGGCGGGACAACGATTTCCGTGCCGATCGTCACGCGCGCGGCGATCCAGAGCAGGTCTTCGCGCGAGAAAGCGAGGCAGCCGGCGGTCGGATAGCCGGGGCGGCGCCAGGTATGGACGAAGATGGCCGAACCCTTGCCGGGGCGGGCATCGGGATAGTTCCAGTCGGTGACGAGGATCAGGTCATACATCGGATCGGCGCGGCGCAGGCGTTCATGGCTGGCCCTGAACGGCGCGCGGACCGGGTGGTTGTAATCCGGATGATCCGGATCGTCGCACCACAGATCGCGCGGGCCGATGGGTTCGGCCCAGCGGGGCAGGGCGCCGGCGCGCAGCCGGTCGGGGCGGTAGAGCAGGCCGAGGATGCGGTGGCGGCCCGACGGCGTGGCCATGTCGCCTTCGCGCTTGGCGTCGCGGATCCCGCCGCGACCGATCACGCAGGGAAGGCGGCGTCCGGCGAACAGAATGCCCGTGGGCGTGAGATGGAGGGCATCGTCTCTGATACCGATCACAGCAGGTGGCCCGATTTGGCAGCCTTGGTCGCGAGATAGGCCGCGTTTTCGTCCGTCAGCCCCACTTTCAGCGGCACGCGCTCGACCACGTCGATGCCGCCCGATTCCAGCATCGAGACCTTGCGCGGATTGTTGGTCAGCAGCCGCACCTGCGAAAAGCCCATCTTGCGCAGAAGCTCGGCGCCGAGCCGGAAATCCCGCTCGTCGTCTTCGAAACCCAGCCGGTGATTGGCCTCGACCGTGTCGAAGCCCTGATCCTGCAGCGAATAGGCGCGCATCTTGTTGGCCAGCCCGATCCCGCGGCCTTCCTGGTTGAGATAGAGCAGCACGCCCGCCCCCTGCGCCTGCATCGCGGCCAGCGCGGCGTGCAGTTGCGGGCCGCAATCGCATTTCAGCGAGCCAAGCACGTCGCCGGTGAAACAGGCGGAATGGAGCCGTGCCAGGACCGGCGCATCGCGCAGGGGTTTGCCGATCTCGACCGCGTAATGCTCGGTCCCGCCATCCTGCGGGCGGAAGACATGCAGACGTCCGACACCGGCCAGCCGCATCGGCAGGCGCGCGGCGATCACCGGGTCGAGCCGGGTTTCCGGCGCCTGCGTTTCGGCGATGGACAGGCGGGTCAGGCCCTCGGGCACTGCTGCGCCCGTAACCACCAGCGCGGCGGGCAAAAGCTGGGCCGATTTCACCAGCCGGATCGCCGCGCGGTGCAGATCGGCGCTGCCCTCGCGCTGCGACTGCATCGGGCCTTTCATCGGATGGGTCAGATCCTCGGCCGGGTCGGCCAGCGCCTCGATCCAGCGGGCATCGACATCGGCGGGCACGAGGATTCGTGCCAGATCGCCGTCATAGGCGCGCGCCTTCAGCGTGGCGGCGCGGCGTTCGGTCAGGGCCACGACCGGCTGGCCAAGCGCCCGCAGCGCGCCGAGCCGCGTATCGTCGAGCGTCTCGGCGGCGGCGATCAGCGCGGTCTGCGCGCCCTCGGTCAGCACCACGGGCAGGCCCACGCGCAGATCGGCACGCGCGCGGTTGAGGCGTTCGAGAGGGCCGGGGGACAGCGTCATGGCGCGCCTTTGACTGTAACAATTGTCCCGTGGATGTAAGACACCGGCGGGGAAATTGAAACATAAGCCGTAACTGCGACACGTCCGCGTGAGAAAATTCGCCGTCGCTTGAACGATCCGCGTGCCTGCAACACCTTATGGGCAACAGACCGCGAGCCCGAGGACGGACCCATGGCCAAACTGAACAAGATCCTGCTTGTCGATGACGACGAAGACCTGCGCGAGGCGCTGGCCGAGCAACTGGTCGATACCGAGGAATTCGACACGTTCGAAGCCGGCGACGGCGCCTCGGGGATGGAGCGGGTGCGGGACGAGCAGTTCGACCTCGTGATCCTCGATGTGGGGCTGCCCGATACCGACGGGCGCGAGCTGTGCAAGCGGATGCGCAAGGCCGGGGTGAAATGTCCGGTGATCATGCTGACGGGGCAGGATTCGGATGCCGACATGATCCTTGGGCTCGATTCCGGCGCGAACGATTACGTCACCAAGCCCTTCAAATTCCCGGTGCTTCTGGCGCGGATCCGCGCGCAGCTGCGCCAGCACGAGCAATCCGAAAACGCGGTGTTCCAGCTGGGCGATTACCAGTTCAAGCCCGCGCAGAAGATGCTGGTCGACGAAAAGGACCGCAAGATTCGGCTGACCGAGAAGGAAACCAACATCCTGAAGTTCCTGTACCGCGCGCCCGACGGCCTGGCCCCGCGCGAAGTGCTGCTGCACGAGGTCTGGGGATACAATGCGGGCGTCACCACCCACACGCTCGAGACGCATATCTACCGGCTGCGTCAGAAGATCGAATCCGACCCGTCGAATGCGCGGCTTCTGGTGACCGAGCCGGGCGGGTACCGGCTGGTTCCGTAACCCGCTGCCGTCCCCTGCCGTGCTTTACCTTGGGGTAAGGTCTGGCTGGTAGGGTGGTGTCATGGGTTTTCTTATCCCCTGCGTGTCGGGGTCATGACACGCTCCTCCCTGTTGGACTGGTCCGGGCTTCGGCCCGGACCTTTTTTCTTTCACGACGGTGATTTCTTTCGCGACTGGGATTTCTTGCGGGACAGGGATTTTGCCTGCGAGGCGCGCGCCCGGCGGGAAAAAACGCGCCCAGACCTTGACCCGGGGGCGTCCGAGACTTGATTTACATCAATGCGGCATCCGTGCTGCAGATTTAACGAGTCATTTCTCCCTGTTGGACTTTGGCCCCGCATGTTGCGCGGGGCCTTCTTTTTTGCCGCTCAGGCCGCGTCGCGATCGCAGGTTTCGGGTTTTTCCCCGGCATCCGAACGTGTAGACCCGCTGCGTGCGAAACGGGCGCGGACGTTCAGGCGCGAAAGGAAATCCCATGTCATTCACCCTTGCCACCTGGAACATCAACTCGGTCCGGCTGCGCAGCCCGCTGGTGCAGAAATTCCTGACCGAGGAAGCGCCCGACGTGCTGTGCCTGCAGGAATGCAAGAGCCCCGTCGACAAGATCCCGCTCGCCGATTTCGAGGCCCTGGGATACGGTCACATGGTCGCGCGCGGGCAGAAGGGATACAACGGCGTCGCCATCCTGTCGCGCATCCCGATCGAGGATGCCGGGCATATCGACTGGTGCCAGAAGGGCGATGCGCGCCACGTCGCGGCCCGGCTGGAAAACGGCGTGACGATCCACAATTGCTATGTCCCGGCGGGGGGCGACATCCCCGACCGCACGGTGAACGAGAAGTTCGGCCACAAGCTGGATTTCGTGGCCGAGATGCGCGACGTGTTCCGCGACTCGCTGCCGGAAAAGTCGATCCTGGTGGGCGATCTGAACATCGCCCCGCGCGAGGATGACGTCTGGAGCCACAAGCAGTTGCTGAAGGTCGTCAGCCACACCCCCGTCGAGGTCGAGGCGTTCGAAGAGGCGCGCGCGGCGGGCAAATGGGTCGACATCACCCGGCAGGACATCCCCGAGGGGCAGGTCTATTCGTGGTGGTCCTATCGCTCGCCCGACTGGGACGCGGCGGACAAGGGCCGCCGGCTGGACCATGTCTGGGCCAGCGGCGATATCGCGGCGGCCGGTCACTCCTCGCGCATCCTGCGGCATGTGCGGGGCTGGGAGAAGCCATCCGACCACGCGCCGGTGCTGGCGACCTTCGACCTCTGAAAACGGGGGCTCTGAAAACGGGGGCCACCCGGACCGGGCAGCCCCAGAGCCTCACTGCTTGATCAGCATCTTGCGTGGCAGGTCGCAGAAGACCTCGGGCGCGCCGTCGGTGATGGCGATGGATTCCGTGGTCTCGTAGCCCCAGGTATCCATCCATAGCCCGGTCATGAAGTGAAAGGTCATGCCCGGCTGCAACTCGGTCATGTCGCCCCGGCGCAGCGACATCGTGCGCTCGCCCCAGTCGGGCGGATAGCTCAGCCCGATGGAATAGCCGCAGCGGTTGTCCTTGATGATGTCGCGCTTTTCCAGCGACTTGAAGAACGCGTCGGCGATGTGGTGACAGGTATTGCCCGCACGCGCGGCCTCCAGCCCGGCCTCCATCCCTTCGATCACCGCCTTTTCGGCCTCCAGGATCTCCTGCGGCGGCTTGCCCAGGAAGATTGTCCGCGACAGCGGAACGTGATAGCGCTGATAGCAGCCGGCGATTTCGAAGAACGTGCCTTCGTTCTCTTTCATCGGCAGGTCGTCCCAGGTCAGGTGCGGCGCGGCGGCATCGGGGCCTGACGGCAGCAGCGGCACGATGGCGGGGTAATCGCCGCCATGCCCGTACCATTCGTCATAGCGCAGCCCCGCATCGTAGATCTCGGCCACCAGATCGCATTTACGGATGCCGACCTCGATCTTGTCGGCGATGCGGTGGTGCATCCGCTCGACGATCCGCGCGGCCTGCCGCATGTATTCCAGCTCTTTCTCGGACTTCACCGCGCGTTCCCAGTTGATGAAGCCGGTCGCATCCTTGAACTTGGCGTTGGGCAGGCCGTTCTGCAGCCGCTCATAGGCGCGGGCCGAGAACCAGTAATTGTCCATCTCGACGCCGATCGTGCCCTTGTCCCAGCCTTTGTCGATCAGCTGCTCGCACAGATATTCCATCGGGTGGCATTCGGTCGACTGCACGTAATGGTCGGGATAGCCGATGACGTTGTCGCGCTTGATCCAGACGGTGCGGTAGGCGCCCTGCGCATCCTGCTGGCGGCCGAACCAGACGGGCTCGCCCACGGGGCCCACGATGACGCATTGATGGACATAGAACGACCAGCCGCCATAGCCCGACACCCAGGACATGTTCGACGGATCGCTCAGGATCAGCATGTCGAAACCCTGGGCTTCCATTTTCAGGCGCAGCTTGGAAAGCCGCTTGTTGTATTCCTCGGTGGTGTAGCGCTCGGGCGTGCGTTGCAGCTTGTTCATGAAGGGCTTTCGCTGGACAGGCGTTGAAGGGCCGTCGGACTTGCCGATACCGCCACCCTGTCGCCCGGAACGCGTCCTAGCAAGCCTTTGATCGCAAAAATCGCATCGGGTTTTTCCCACGCCCGCAAACTGGCCCGCCCGGCGCGCGATTGACAAACGCGCCCCCGCCCGGATCATGGCGGCATGGATACTCGCCTCGATGACAGGGACATCGCCATTCTGGCCATTCTCAGCCGCGAAGGCCGCATCGCCAAGACCGAGCTTGCTGCGCGCGTGAACCTGTCGCCAACGCCCTGCTGGGACCGGATGAAGCGGCTTGAACAGGCGGGGCTTATCCGGGGCTACCGGGCCGAGGTCGATCTGGAAAGGCTGGGACCGCATGTGCAGGTCTTCGTCACGCTCGAGCTCGACAGCCACAAGGCCGAGAGTTTCCAGCGCTTCGAGCGGATCGTGGCACGGATCGACGCGATCTCGGGCTGCTGGGCCATCGGCGGTGGCTACGATTACCTGATGCAGGTGGTCACGACCGATGTCGCCGCGTTTCAGGATCTGATGGACGGCCTTCTGGAAAGTCGCGCGGGCGTGCGGCGGTATTACAGCTATATCGTCACCAAGCCGGTCAAGACCGTCCCGCCCGCGCTGGCTTTGCTGGGCGGTTGACGCGCGGGTCAGGGGAACTTTCGGCGCCGGGGCCGGGAAACAGAGGATTCCTCTGCCCGGGCCACGCGGAACAGGCATAATCTCTGGCGCCCGCGCGCGATGATGGCCCCGACAAAGGAGCCCCCCGATGACGCAGATGCGCCCAACCCCCGAAGCCTGGATCGACGACACCGCCCTTCTGTGCACCGAAGGCGATTTTCCCGGTCAGGGCCGGCTGGCGGTGCGCGACCCCGCCACCGGCGATCTGGTCGCGCAGGTCGCGATGTCCGACGCCACCGGCGCACGCGCGGCGGTCGATGCCGCCCACGGCGCCTTTCCGCTCTGGGCGGGGATGCTGCCGCAGGACCGCGCGCGCATCCTGCATGACTGGCACGACCGGATCATCGCCGCGAAAGAGGATCTGGCGCGGATCATGGTCGCCGAGCAGGGCAAGCCGATTTCCGAGGCGCGCGGCGAAATCGATTACGCCGCCAGCTTCGTGCAATTCTACGCCGAGGAAGCCTTGCGCCCGAATATCGAGGGCGTGACCAGCCATCTGCCCGATGCCGAGATGGAGCTGTGGCGCGAACCCGTGGGCGTGGCCGCGCTGATCACGCCGTGGAACTTTCCCTCGGCGATGATCACGCGCAAGGCCGCCGCTGCTCTGGCCGCGGGCTGTACCGTGGTCATCCATCCCTCGGCCGAGACGCCGCTTTCGGCGCTGGCACTGGCCGAACTGGCCCGCCGCTCGGGCTTTCCGGACGGGGTGATGAGCACCGTTGTGGGCGATGCACCGGCCATCGTCGGTGAATGGACCTCGGATGCGCGGGTGCGTGCGCTGTCCTTCACCGGCTCGACCGAGGTCGGACGCCTGCTGTATCGCCAATCCGCCGAGACGGTGAAGCGGCTGGTGCTGGAACTGGGCGGGCACGCGCCCTTCATCGTGTTTCCCAGCGCCGATCTCGACCGCGCGGTGGCCGAGGCGGTGAAGGCCAAGTTCGCCACATCGGGACAGGATTGTCTGGGCGCGAACCGTTTCTACGTCCACCGCGATGTCTATGACGCCTTCTGCGCCCGCTTCACCGCCGCCGTGGAAGCGCTGAGCATGGGGCAGGGCATGGACGATCCCGATATCGGCCCACTCATCAACGAGAAAGCCATCGCCAAGCAGATCGAGCAGGTCGAGGATGCGCTGGCCAAGGGCGCGCGGCTGCTGAGCGGCGGCAAGGTGGCTGCGGACAAGGGGGCTTTGTTCTTCGAGCCCACGGTTCTGGCCGATGTCCCCGACAGCGCGCTGATCATGAGCCACGAGAATTTCGGCCCCGTCGCCCCGATCACTCCGTTCGACACCGAGGAAGAGGTGACCGCGCGCGCCAATGACACCGAATACGGGCTGGTCGCCTATGTCCACAGTCAGGATCCGCGCCGGATCTACCGCATGACCCGCGCGCTGCAATTCGGCATGGTGGCGGTCAACCGCACCAAGGTCACCGGCGCGCCCATTCCCTTCGGCGGGGTCAAGCAGTCCGGGCTGGGGCGCGAAGGCGCGCGGCAGGGGCTCGAAGCCTTCACCGACATCAAATATGTGTGCCGCGACTGGGGCTGAAACCGGGGCTGACGTTTTTCTGCGGGCCGGCGCTCTTGCAGGCTGGCCCGCAGCCCCCACATGAGACGAATGCGCCAACGGTTTGACCCCGTCCTGACCCTGCTGCGCCTGCTGCTTGTGGTCAGCGGGGTCGTAGCCCTGGGGCCTGCGACGGGCCTGCTGCAACCGCCGCAGGTGCAGGCGGGCGAAGCCTCGGCGCAGGCACAGACGCGCGGTGCGACGGGCCTTGCCGTCGCCCGGGCTCATGCGCCCGAAGCCGCCGATCCCGCGACCGATCTGGCCGGACTGCTGCCCGATCCGCTGGATATCGCGCGCCCGCAGAGCCATGCCACCCTTGTCCTTCCGCCGGCGGGCGCGGTGTCGTCCCCGGTCGCGTGGTTGCATCCGCAGGCCCGCGCGCCGCCTCTCGCCTGATCCGTCACCGCCGCGCGCCCGTCCGCGCGGCCTGAACAGATCACCCGCGCCGTGACCGCTGCCCGAGGGCCGCACGGTGCCTGACATGCGAGTTGCTGCAATGACGTCTCCCCTGATGAAGAAGATCGTGTTCGCCCTGATGATGACCACTATGGTCGCGGGCACGCTGGCGCAGGCCTTTACCGGCTAAGCGGCGCCTGACGCCTCGAAGACGGGCAGGAAGGGGGCACCCTTTCTGCCCTTTTCGCGTCCTGCCCCGTCCCGGTTGGCACCCGTCACGAAACCGTGTATGCCGCAGGGCAGCGAACACGGATCCGGGTGCAAGCCCCGGATGGCTATTCCGGCCGCCGATCCGCCGGACAACCTGATTTGACAAGACCAGGACAGCGACGGGCCCCGCCCCGTCGGGACGGGAAACGACTGACATGATGACCCTCGACCAGTATCGCAGGGAGTGGTTCGGCAACATGCGTGCCGATCTTCTCTCGGGCCTTGTGGTGGCGCTTGCGCTGATCCCCGAAGCCATCGCCTTTTCTCTCATCGCAGGCGTCGACCCCAAGGTCGGCCTGTATGCCAGCTTCTCGATTGCCGTTCTGGTGGCGATCACCGGCGGCCGGCCCGGCATGATCTCGGCCGCGACGGCCGCGACCGCCGTCCTGATGGTGACGCTGGTGCGCGATCACGGGCTGGAATACCTGTTGGCCGCGACCGTGCTGGCAGGCGTGATCCAGATCGCCATGGGCCTGTTGAAACTGGGCTTCGTCATGCGCTGGGTGTCGAAATCGGTGATGACCGGCTTCGTCAATGCGCTGGCGATCCTGATCTTCATGGCACAATTGCCCGAGCTCGATCCGCGCAACGTCACCTGGCTGACCTATGTGCTGGTCGCGGCCTCGCTGGCGATCATCTACCTGTTTCCGCGCCTCACGAAAGCGATCCCCTCGCCGCTTGTGACCATCGTCGTGCTGACCGCACTGACGATGGTCTTCGGCTGGGACGTGCGGACCGTGGGCGATATGGGCGCACTACCCGACGCGCTGCCCGTGTTCCTGCTGCCCGATGTGCCGCTGACCGTCGAGACGCTGATGATCATCCTGCCCTATTCGCTGGCCGTCGCCGTCGTGGGGCTCTTGGAAAGCCTGATGACGCAGCAGCTGGTCGATGACCTGACCGACACCAAGACCGACCGCAATCAGGAATGTGTCGGTCAGGGCGTGGCGAATTTCTGCACCGGCTTCATCGGCGGGATGGCGGGCTGCGCGATGATCGGGCAGTCGATGATCAACGTGAAATCCGGCGGGCGCGGGCGGTTGTCGTGTTTCACCGCGGGCGTGGTTCTGCTGATCCTTGTCGTGTTCCTGGGCGACTGGGTGGGACAGATCCCGATGCCGGCTCTGGTGGCGATCATGATCATGGTTTCGGTCGGCACGTTCTCGTGGTCGTCCCTCGGCACGCTGCGCACGCATCCGCGCTCGTCCTCGGTGGTGATGCTGGCGACCGTGGTGACCGTGGTCTGGACCCATAACCTTGCCATTGGCGTGCTGGTGGGCGTGCTTCTGTCGGGTATCTTCTTTGCCGCGAAGATCGCGCAGCTGTTCCGCGTCACCTCGACCATCTCGCCCGATGGGCGCGAGCGCACCTATCGCGTCGAGGGGCAGATGTTCTACGGTTCGGTCGAGGATTTCATGGCGGCTTTCGACTTCAAGGAGGCGCTGGAGCGTGTGGTCATCGACGTCTCGGCGGCGCATATCTGGGATATTTCCAGCGTTCAGGCGCTGGACATGGCGGTGCTAAAGTTCCGTCGTGACGGGGCCGAGGTCGAGATCGTCGGCATGAACGAGGCGTCCGAAACGATCGTCGACAGGCTGGCGATCCACGACAAGCCGGGCGCGATGGATACGCTGAGCGCGCATTGAGAGAGGGAAAGACCATGGAAAAGATCATCGCCCTCGTCGATGGCTCGATCTACTCGGCCAGCGTCTGCGACCATGCAGCCTGGATCGCCCAGCGCACCGGTGCGCCCGTCGAACTGGTCCATGTGCTGGGCCGCCGCGAGGCCGCCGACAAGCATGACCTGTCCGGTGCCATCGCGCTGGGCGCGCGCACACAGCTTATGCAGGAACTGGCCGAGCTTGACGCGCAGCGCGCCAAGCTGGTGGGCCACCGGGGCCGCGCGATCCTCGACGATGCACGCGCGCTGGTGGAAAAGGCGGGGGTCACCGCCGTGACGACCCGCCTGCGCCACGGGGATCTGGTCGACGCTGTGGCCGAGACCGAGGCCGAAGCCCGCGTGATCCTGATCGGCAAGCGCGGCGAGGCGGCGGATTTCGCCAAGGGGCATCTGGGGTCGAACCTGGAACGGATCGTGCGCGCCTCGCATAAACCCGTTTTCGTGGCCTCACGCGCGTTCAGGCCGATCGGGAAGGTTCTGGTGGCCTATGACGGCGGCTCGTCGGCGATGAAGGCGGTCGATCACATCGCCCGCTCGTCGCTGTTTCCAGGGTTGCAGGTGCATCTGGTGACGGTCGGCTCGCACAGCGCCGAACTGGCGGGCGGGCTCGAGGATGCGAAGGCCATGCTGCGCAGTGCCGGGATCGAGGCCACGACCGCCATCGTGCCCGGTCAGCCGGAAAAGGCGCTGGGCGAGATGGTCGAGCGCGACGGGTTCGACATGCTGGTCATGGGCGCCTACGGCCATTCGCGCATCCGCAACCTGATCATCGGCTCGACCACGACCGAGATGGTACGGTCCTGCAAGGTGCCGGTCGTTCTGATGCGTTAATCGGGCGCGGTGTCGGATGTGCCGTTCACCGGCACATCCCCGCTCAGCTCGGACGCTTCGAAATCGGTGCAGACCACGAGGATCCGCACATCCTCGGCGCCGGCCGAGGCATAGAGATGCCCGCGCGAGCTGTCGAAATAGGCGCTGTCGCCCTGACGCAGGATGACGGGCGCCTTGCCCTCGGCATAGATGGTGACGGCCCCTTCCAGCACCAGCAGGAATTCCTGTCCCGGATGGCGGACGAAATCGTCGAAATCCATCAGGTCATGGGCCTTCAGCGTGCCCATCATCGGCATCATCGCCTTGTTGCGCAGCTCGGGAAACAGCATTTCGTAGACGTAGTTGCGCGTCTCCTGCCGCTTGAAGGTCCCTTTCGGCGCCACCGCGAAGCTACCCGGCTGGAACGCCGCGCCCTCGGCGCTGAGCAGTTCGGCCATGTCGATGCCCAGACCCTTCGCCAGTTGCCGCATCCGGTCGTAGGTCAGCGAGATCAGCCCGCGCTCGGCCTTCGAGATCGTGCTCACCGCCAGCCCCGAGCGTTCGGCCAGATCGCTGAGGGTCCAGCCGCGATCCCGGCGCAGATCGTGCAGCCTGCGTCCGAAACCGGCGCGCTGCGTGTCCGGCATGTCGGGGGCGGTTTTCCGGGGCGACGCGTCATTGGGGCTCATGGCGCGATCATACGGTGATCCGGGTGCCGCGCCAATGAATTTTCGTATAGGAAAAAATCTCTTTCGGATTGGAAAAACCGTGTTAGCCTGACGGAAACGTGAACACGGGGGCGCGGGTGAGTCCGATGGAAAAACGCGGGATCGTCGTCATCGGCGCCGGGATTGCCGGGGCCTCGGTCGCGGCGGAACTGGCCGGCTCGGGGCAGGATGTCGTGTTGCTCGAGCGGGAAATGGCGCCGGGCTATCACACGACCGGCCGTTCTGCCGCGCTGTATGCGCCCAGCTATGGCCCGGTTGTGATCCGCGCTTTGACCCGGGCCTCGCGCGCGGCGTTTCAGGCGCCGCCCACATCCGGGCGCCCGCATCCCCTGCTGAAGCCGCGCGGCGTGCTGTTTCTGGCGCGCCGCGATCAGGCCGACAGCTTCGACGCGATGGCCGACGAGATGGCCCTTGATCGCCTGACGCCCGCGCAGGCGCGCGCGCACCTGCCAATCTTGCGCAGCGGGGATCTGCATGGCGCCCTCCTCGACACCGAGGCGGCCGATATCGATGTCGACGCGCTGCACCGCCAATATCTGCGCCATCTCACCGCGATGGGCGGCGAGATGCGGCTCAGGGCCGAGGCGACCGGCCTGTCGCGCGACGGTGACGGCTGGCGCGTTGAAACGCCCCAGGGGACGATCGCGGCGGATATCGTGGTGAACGCCTCGGGCGCCTGGGCCGACACGTTGGCCGACATGGCGGGTGTCGCGTCGGTGAGCCTGGTCCCCAAGCGGCGCACGGCGATCCTTGTCAGCCCGTCCGCAGGGGCCGATGTCGAGGATTGGCCGATGGCGGTCGATATCGACGAGCAGTTCTACCTGCGCCCCGATGCCGGGAAGCTGCTGCTGTCCCCCGCCGACGAAACCCCGTCCGAGCCTTGCGATGCGCAGCCCGACGAATGGGATATCGCCCTCTGCGTCGACCGGATCCAGACCGCGTTCGACCTGCCGGTCCGCCGGATCGACCATAAATGGGCCGGTCTGCGCAGCTTCGTCGCCGACAAGGCGCCGGTCGTGGGCTATGCGCCTGATGCGCCCGGTTTCTTCTGGCTGGCGGGGCAGGGTGGCTACGGGATCCAGACCGCGCCGGCACTGGCACGGATGGCCGCCGCGCTGGTTCTGGGCCAGCCCGTCCCGCCAGACATCGCCGGGGCGGGCGTCACCGCCGCTGCGCTGGCCCCCCGCCGCGAGGCGCTGGTCGCATGATCTGGGCCGCTCCTGTCCTCGGTGCCGTTCTGCTCGCCTCGGGGCTGGCCATCGCCTATGTCATCGGCGCTTCTGCGGTGGTGGCGTTCTTCGGCGCCGGGCAAGAGCGCTATCTCGCCATCCTGCCGCAGCAGATCTTCTCGAAGATCGACGTTTTCGCGCTGATGGCGATGCCGCTCTTCATCCTGGCGGGCGAGATCATGAACCGGGGCGGCGTCACGCGCGTGCTGATCCGGCTGGCCATGGCGCTGGTCGGGCGACTGCCGGGCGGGCTGGGGCATGTGAACGTGATGACCTCTGTCTTCTTTGCGGGCATATCGGGCTCGGCCGTGGCCGACAGCGCGGCGGTGTCGAACACGCTGGTTCCGGCCATGCGCGAGCAGGGCTACACGCTGACCTATGCGGGCGCGATCACGGCGGCGTCGTCGATCATCGGGCCGATCGTGCCGCCGTCGATCGTGATGATCTTCTACGGCGCGCTGATGAATACCTCGGTCACCGCGCTGTTCATCGCGGGGATCGTGCCCGGTCTGTTGCTGGCGCTCGCACTGATGCTTGCGAATGGCTATTTCGCGTGGCGCGACGATCACCCGCGCGCCGCCAAGGGGGAATTGCCGCCCTTCCTGCCTACCCTCCTGCGCGCGCTGCCGGCGCTGTGCATCCCCGGGATCATCCTGGGCGGGATCGTGTTCGGGCTGATGACGCCCACCGAAGCCGCCGCCGTGGCCGTGGTCGCGGCCGCCTTCGCGGGCATGGCTTATGAGCGGATGACGCTGATGGCGCTGTTCGAGGCGCTGAAACGTACGGCCATGCTGTCGGGCTCGATCTTCATGCTGATCGCGGCGGTGTCCGCCCTGGGCTATCTGGGCGCGCTCGAACGTCTGCCCGAAGCCATCGCCGACATGGTCACCGGCGCGGGGCTGGGCCCGGTCGAATACATGCTGTTGCTGAACGTGATCTTCCTGCTCGCGGGCATGGTTCTGGATACGCCCGTTGCGCTGGCGCTGCTGGTGCCGCTGCTGGCGCCCGTGGCGCTGGAACAGGGGGCGGATCCCGTGCATCTGGGCATCGTCTTGTGTTTCAACCTGACGCTGGGCCTGCTCACCCCGCCGCTGGGCGGTTGCCTGATCATTGTCAGCACCGTGACCGGCATCAATTACTGGCGCCTCGCGCGCGCGGTCCTGCCGTTCCTGGTGGTCGAGATCGCGGTACTGGGCGTGCTCATCTGGGTGCCCGAAGTGACGCTGTGGTTACCCCGCGTGCTGGGCTTCATCGGCGGTTAGCCTGCGCCGTCCCCTTCACCAAGCAGAAACGACAACATGGAGGAAACACAATGAACAGACTGCTGATCACCGCATCCATCCTTGCGGCTCTTGCCACCGGCGCCGCGCAGGCGCAGGTCAAGGTCGCGCTGGACAGCCCCGCCGATCTGAACGGGTCGGGCACCTATGTCTGGGCTCATGCCTTTTCGACCTATCTGAACGAGCACGGCATCGAGGCCGAGGAATACCAGCGCGGCGCGCTGGGCGGCGATGACGAGGTTTTCGACCAGGTCACGCAGGGGCTGGTCGAGGTCGCCATGGCGCCGCTGGGCATCACCTCGTCGCTCGACACGCTGATCAACGGCCTGCGCCTGCCCTATTTCTTCAGCGGCATGGAGCAGATCGACCATGCGCTCTACGACAACGGGATGCTGGAGCGGATCAACGAGCCGCTTCTGTCGCATGGCGTGCGGGTCGCGGGCGTCGTGACCGTCGGTCCGGCGGCGGGGATCTTCAACACCCGCCAGCCCATCGCCTCGATGGCGGATATGGCGGATCTGCGGATGCGGGCGCTCGACGAGGCGCAGATCGAGCTGTTCCAGGCCTGGGGCACCACCGGCACCATCGTCAGCTGGGCCGAGGTGCCGAACGCGCTGCAGACCGGCGTCGCCGACGGTTATCTGAACCCGGCCTTCGTGCCGCTTCTGTTCGGTCACACCGAATTCCTGCGCCACTTCACCCCTGCCGATATCCTCGTCTCGCTGCGGGGCGCCATCGTGTCCGAAGATTGGTACTCGGGCCTGTCGGATGAAGACCGCGCGACGGTTGACGCGGCCATCGAGGCCGCGAATGCGGCGAACCGGGAATGGCTGGGCACGCAGGGCGGCGTGATCGATCAGCTGCGCGAAGCGGGTGTCGAGATCACCGAGCTTTCGCCCGAGGCGCGGGCCGAGTTCCAGGAAGCCTCGGCCGTGACCTATGGCCGGATCGTCAACGAGGAAGAGCTTGCCGCCTGGCAGGCCGCCATCGAGTAACGGAGAGGCGCGCGATGATCCGCCGACTTGCCCAGGCGCTCGCTCGTGGACTGGAGCGGGTTTCGGCCACGCTCAACGTGCTTGCCATCGGCGGCGCGGTGCTTGCGGTGCTGGTCATGGTCTATGCCGCCGGCTGGCAGGTCATCGCGCGCTATCTCCTGTCCAGCCCGCCGATCTGGACCGAGGAACTGTCGCGTCGGGCCATGGTCTGGGCCGGGATGCTGGGGGCCTCGGTCGCGTTCCGCGCGGGGGCCGATCCGGTGCTGTTTCCCGCCATGGTCGTGATGCGCGGCAAGCTGGGCGCCGTTCTGGCGACCCTGCGGGCGCTGGGCGTGGTGATCTTTGCCGCGCCGATCCTTTGGTATTGCTTCTTCGGCCCCAACATGAACATGGCGCGCGGCTTTCTGGGCCGCTCGCTGTCGCGGACCGCCGAAATGATCCCGGTCTCGATGATCTGGTTCACGGCGGCGGTGCCGCTCGCCTTCATCCTGATCCTGATCCATGTCGCCGCATCGCTGTCGTTGCACGCCACCGGTCAGGCACCCGCGCGCGCAGCGTCCGAACCCGGAACGCCCGGGTCCCCGTTGCCCGAACCGCTTGGAAAGACCCCATGAAGACCTTCATCGCCTGTCTGGCCACCGAAACCAACAGCTTCTCGCCGCTCCCCACCAGTTATGCCAGCTTCGACGAGGGGATGATCCATCACGGCACGGCGACCTCCAGCAAGCCGCTCTACTGGACCGGCGCGATGAGCCTGTGGCGCAAGGAGGCCGAAGCGCGCGGCTGGGACGTGGCCGAAAGCCTTGCCGCCTTTGCCCAGCCCTCGGGGCCGACGCTGCGCAAGGTCTACGAGCAGTTCCGCGACGAGATCCTTGCCGACCTGAAAGCCGCGATGCCGGTCGATATCGTGCTGTTGCAGCTGCACGGTGCGATGATCGCCGATGGCTATCCCGATTGCGAAGGCGACCTGATCGCGCATATCCGCGCGCTGGCGCCGGACGCGAAGATCGGCGCCCTTCTGGACCCGCATTGCCATCTGACCGAGGTAATGCTGACCAAGGCCGATGCGCTGATCTGCTTCAAGGAATATCCCCATATCGACATCCTCGACCGCGGCGCCGAGCTGTTCGCCCTGATCGCCGACGCGGCCGAGGGCAAGACCAACCCGGTGATGCGCGATTACGATTGCCGCATCGTCATGGCGATGCCGACGCCCGAGGGCCCGATGCGCGATTTCGTCGATGCGATGAGCGCGCGCGAAACCGAGCCGGGCATCCTGTCGCTGTCGCTGGCCCATGGCTTTCCGTGGGGCGATCACGAGCGCACCGGCGCGCGGGCGCTGGCCATCACCGACGGCGACCCGGCGCTGGCCGAAAAGATCGCCCGCGAGATCGGCGAAAAGCTCTGGGCCGAGAAAGAGGCGATCTTCCAGAAGGTCCTGACCATCGACGAGGCGCTCGATCTGGCGGCCGGGCACAATCAGGGCCCCATCGTGCTGGCCGACATGTCCGACAACGCGGGCGGCGGCGCGCCGGGCGACGCCACTTTCGTGCTGCGCGCGATGCTGGATCGGGGCCTGACCTCGGTCGTGTCGGGGCTGTACTGGGACCCGCAGCTTGTGCGGCTGTGTCAGGATGCGGGCGAGGGCGCAACGCTGCCGGTGCGGCTGGGCGGCAAGGTGGGGCCGATGTCGGGCGACCCCTTGGACCTGACCGTGACCATCAAGCGCATCGTTCCGGGGCTGGCGCAGACCTTCGGCACTTTGCCGGTCGAGCTGGGCACAAGCGTCTGGCTGTCCATCGACACCGGAACCAACGATCCGTCCGAGAACATCGACATCGTGGTGAACGACATTCGCACCCAGACCTTCCACCCCGATGCCTTCACCCAGATCGGCATCGACGTGCAGGGCAAGCGCCATGTCGTGGTGAAATCCTCGAACCATTTCCGCGCGGGCTTCGCGCCCATCGCGTCGGTGATCATCCCCATCGCCTCGCCCGGCGCGATCACCCCCGATTTCACCGCCATTCCCTACAAGATCCGGTCGCTGAATTACTGGCCGCGCGTGGAGAACCCTTTCGCATGAGCAACAGCCTGATGGCCGCGCGCGACGCTTTCCTGTCGCGCTTTCCCGAGCAGCGCATCGAGATCGATGGCCGTTCCTGGGGCCTGATCGATACCGGGGTTCCGGGCGGCGAAGACGGCGACGCGGCGGGGCCGTGCTTCCTGTTCCTGCCCGGCACGCTGGGCCGCGCGGACGTGTTCTTTCACCAGATCGACGCGATGGCGCCGCATCTGCGCGTGATCGCCGTCAGCTACCCGGAAAGCGGCGGCGTGGTCGAATGGGCGGCGGCTCTGCCCGGGCTTATGGAGCGGCTTCGCGTCGGGCAGGCGGCGGTTCTGGGTTCGTCGCTGGGCGGATACCTTGCGCAGTATTTCGCGGCGGAACGGCCCGATCTGGTGGCCCATCTCTTCGCCGCCAATACGTTGCATTCGGTCGACGGCATCGACCAGCGCCCGCCCTATTCCAGCGATCTGTGGAACGCCCCGATCGACGAGCTGCGCGCCGGGTTCGCGGCGGGCATGAACGCCTGGCGCGCGGCGCATCCCGACCATGCCGACATGGTCGGTTTCCTGCTGACCGAAGCCGAGGGCCGCATTCCCGAGCGCGAGATGCGCGCCCGGCTCGACGCGATCAAGACCGGGCCGGTTTTGCCGGCGCTGAGCAACACGGCGGACGCTGCCACGGTGATCGAAGCCAGCGACGACCCGCTGATCCCGCCGCCGATGCGCGACGCGGTGCGCGCCCGCAACCGTCCGGCGCCCGCGTTCCGGTTTCTCTGGGGCGGGCATTTCCCCTATCTGCTGCGGCCGGATCTCTACACCAACCTGCTGCTCGCGCGGCTGGGGATCGTGCCGCTGTCGGCGGAGTGGACGAAAGCCGAAGACGGGGTCTTTCAGGCATGAGGGTGCTGTCGAACGCCGATGTCGCGGCGCTTCTGCCGATGGACGAGGCCATCGCGGTGATCGACACCACCATGCGCAGCGTGTCGAAGGGCGATGCCGAGTTGCCGCTGCGCCATGTCGTGCCGGTGGGAGGCAGGAACCTGATGGGCGTCATGTCGGGCGCTCTGGGCGATCCGGCCTGTTACGGCGTCAAGCTGGTCAGCCTGTTCCCGGGCAACCCGGCCAAGGGTCTGTCGGGCCATCGCGGGGCGGTCGTGCTGTTTGACTCCGAAGAGGGCGGCGCCGTGGCGATGATGGATGCGGGGCTTCTGACCGCGATCCGCACCGCCGCGGCCTCGGCGGTGGCCACCCGCGCCCTGGCGCGGCCCGATGCGTCCCGGCTGACGATCATCGGCACCGGCGAGCAGGCCGAGCATCACCTCGCCGCGATGCTGGCGGTGCGCGATATCGGCACCGTGCGGATTGTCGGGCGCCGCGCCGAGAAGGCCGCAGCCTTCGCCGATCACGCGCGCAGCCTCTTTCCCGCTCTGGATATCACCCATGGCACGGATGCACAGGCCGCCGTCGACGGTGCGGATATCGTCTGCACCGTGACCAACGCGGCCACGCCGGTGCTGAGGGGCGACTGGCTGGAACCCGGGCAGCATCTGAACATCGTCGGCGCCTCGATGCCGGGAAAACGCGAGATCGACGATGCGGTCCTGCAGCGGGCCGAGCTGTTTTTCGATTACCGCCCCTCGCTTCTGGCGCAGGCGGAAGAGATCATCTCGGGCCTGAAGGCGGGCACGATCACCGAGGCGGACCTGAAATCCGAGATCGGTGCCGTGCTGGCAGGCGGGCAGGGGCGTTCGGACGCGCAGGCGATCACGCTCTATCGCTCGCTGGGTATCGTGGCGCAGGACCTTGCCGCTGCCCGTCACGTTCTGGCCCGCGCCGAGGCCGAGAACCGGGGAACGGCGGTCGATTTCTGACAGCCATCCCGCCGGGCACCGCGGTCATCGCGTCAGTTGATCAGCGCACTCGGAAGCCCCATCAGCGCCACGACCTGCAAGGTCTGGCTGTCGACCAGCACCAGCTGGCCGTTGATCACGCGGTATTCCTGTCCCGCCGGGGCGGGCGCGATGCCATAGCCGCTGCGGTAATCCCAGTACCGGGCGCCGCTGGCATCGGCACCGATCCGGATATTCGTCACGTTGACGGTGATATCGCCGCCCGAGCGGTCGTCGCCATGGCCGCGCAGGTGGCGCCCGCCATGGCGCACATCGTTCGGACCGTGCCCGGGATTGAAACGGCCCCGGCAGTTATGGCCATTCCCGTTGCAATGCTGCGCACCGTGACCGCCACGGGCATGGGACGGGGGATCGGCATAAGCCATCGGGGCCACGGCAAGGGTCGATACGGCGGCGATGCCGGCAACCAGGAAACGCTTCATCTTTTCATCCTTTCGCGTCGCAGCAGGCAGCGAGACAGGCACAAAGGCCGCCGCTGCAGGGTCGCGAGAGAAACGCCAAGGCGGGTTGTCCGGGTTCCTTGGTCAGAACCGCGAAAGGGCCAAAGCGGTGGCGCTGCGGGTCGCGCCGCTCACTGAGCTGTTGGCAGGTCCTTGTTAAACAAGGAGTTTCCAGGAGGCTTGGCCGAAGGTCCGGATCGGCAGGTCTTCGCCGACAGCCGGACGCAGCCGGCCTTCACCAGGGCTCGGGCTGGTGGGCATAGGCGATGTAGAGCGGATGCTTGGGATGCCCCGCCTGGCTCAGGCCCAGATGGTACAGTGGCTTGCCGGTCGCGCGCAGAAGCGCCTCGACCTGCGGCCCGCGCGCCCTGTGCGCGCCATGCGTGCCCCAGGCGCAGACGATGGTATCCGCCCATTCCGCACTTTCCACGATCGCGGCGTCATTGGCCGGCCCTACCGGATCCGGCTGCGCGCGCATCACCTTGGGGTCGGTCGCGCGGTAGGCGAAGATGTTGCACACGCGGAATGCGCCGTAACCCAGCGCCCGCGCGCGCCGCTCGCAGCGCTCGACCGTCGGGTCGTTCTGGACCTCGGTCGCGGTCGAGGGGTTGAGCATGACGAAAAGCACCCGCCGCCCGTCCGGATCCCAGATCCGGGTGAGCATGTAGCGATAGGCTTCGCAGGCCGAGTAGAGCGCGGTCGAGGGCGCATCGCCCTTGGTGTGGCTTCGGGTGATCATGCCGGGGTGATAGCCCGGCGGGACGTCGGAGGAAAGCGCCCGGGCATCGCCTAAGGTCGGAAGCGCTGGACGCCGCGCGCGGCGCGTGGCAGCGTCCGGCCAAAGCTTCGGCCGTAATCCGGGCCGCAACCGGGAGCGATTTCATGACGATACGGGCGGCACTGGTCCTTATCGCGGTTCTGGCCGCGTCCCCTCTGACCGCTCAGGGCGTGCCGCAGGGCACCGGCATCCCCGTGGCGACGTCGGTCGGATTGCCGCCGATGACCGCGCCGGGTGGCGTGACGCTTACCGTGGAACTGGGCCCCGAGGCCCCGCGTGCCGCGCAGGACCTGATCCGCATCGCCCGCCCCGGCGCCCCGGTCGAGGACGATTCGGGAGGGGCCACCTTCGTTCCCGTCGACGGCGCCGCGATCATCGCCTCGCCCGCGGAACCGGGATCGTGGGAATTGCGCTATGTCGGGCGCGAGAACGGCACCGAGCGTATTCTCGGCAGCAGCGCGCTTACCGTGGTCGGTCCCGATTACAAGTAGCGGCGCGGGGCTTGGCCTCGGGTCCGGGCGCGGCTAGGGTCGCTTCCCGCATTCGACCGAAAGGCCCGCTCCGTGACCCAGCCCGCAACCGCGCGCATTCCCCGTCTCATCGCCGCCGAAATCGGCGCCCGCCCCGATCAGGTCATCGCCGCCGTGACCCTGCTGGACGAAGGCGCGACCGTGCCCTTCGTGGCGCGCTACCGGAAGGAGGCGACCGGGGGCCTCGACGATTCGCAGCTGCGCACGCTGTCCGAGCGGCTGTCCTATCTGCGCGAGATGGAAGCGCGGCGGGCGACGATCCTCGACAGCATCGCCTCGCAGGGCAAGCTGACCGACGATCTGAGCGCGAAGATCAACGCGGCCGAGACCAAGGCGGTGCTCGAAGACCTGTACCTGCCCTACAAGCCCAAGCGTCGCACCAAGGCGATGATCGCGCGCGAGAACGGGCTGGAACCGCTGGCCGACGCGATCCTGGACGACCGCGCGGCGGATCCCGAAACGCTGGCGCAGGGCTACCTGTCCGAGGCGGTGGCGGATACCAAGGCCGCGCTCGACGGCGCGCGCGAGATCATCGCCGAGCGTCTGACCGAGGATGCCGCGCTCAAGGCGCAGCTGCGCGCGCATATGGCCGCCGTGGCGCGGCTGACGGCGCAGGTATTGCCGGGCAAGGAAGCCGAGGGCGCGAAATTCTCGGATTACTTCGAACATTCCGAAGCGCTGTCGGGCGTGCCCAGCCACCGCGCACTGGCGATGCTGCGCGGGCGTAACGAAGGGATCCTTGCGCTTGATCTCGCTGTCGAGCCCGAGGCCGCGCCGGGTCAGTCCACCGCCGAACGCATGGTCGCGCGGGCGCTCAATATCGGGACTGCGGGCAAGGGCGATGCGTGGCTCGACAAGGTCGCAGGCTGGGTCTGGCGCATCAAGCTGAAGCTCAGCCTGACCATCGACCTGATGACCGATCTGCGCGAAGCCGCCGAGGCCGAAGCGATCCGCGTTTTCGCCCGCAATCTCAAGGATCTGCTGCTGGCTGCCCCGGCAGGCGCCAAGGCGACGATGGGGCTGGATCCGGGCATCCGGACCGGCGTGAAGGTGGCGGTTGTCGATGCGACGGGCAAGGTGGTCGAAACCGCGACCGTCTACCCGTTCCAGCCGCGCATGGATGTTCAGGGCACGCTGGCGGTGCTGGGGGCGCTGGTGCGCAAGCATGGCGTGGGCCTGATCGCCATCGGCAACGGCACGGCCAGCCGGGAAACCGATGCGCTGGTCGCCGATCTGCTGTCGAAACTGCCCAGCCCGCGCCCGGTCAAGGTGGTGGTCAGCGAAGCGGGCGCCTCGGTCTATTCGGCCAGCGAACTGGCGGCGCGCGAATTCCCCGATCTGGACGTGTCGCTCAGGGGCGCGGTGTCGATCGCGCGGCGTTTGCAGGACCCACTGGCCGAGCTGGTCAAGATCGAACCGAAGGCCATCGGCGTCGGCCAGTACCAGCACGACGTGAACCAGAACGCGCTGGGCAAGGCGCTGGACGGCGTGGTCGAGGACGCGGTGAACGCGGTCGGTGTGGAACTGAACACCGCCTCGGCGCCGCTTCTGGCGCGGGTATCGGGGCTCAGCGCGGGGCTGGCGGAATCGGTGGTCGCGCATCGCGACGCGAACGGCCCATTTGCCAGCCGCAAGGAGCTGTTGAAAGTCGCGCGGCTTGGTCCCAAGGCGTTTGAACAGGCGGCGGGCTTCCTGCGCATCCAGGGCGGGAAAGAGCCGCTGGACGCGTCGTCCGTGCACCCCGAAGCCTATGATCTGGCACGCCGGATCGTGTCGGCGGCGGGCAAGGATGTCGCCACGCTGATGAAGGATCCCGCCCCGCTGAAGCGCCTCAGCCCCGAGGATTTCACCGACGACACGTTCGGGCTGCCCACCGTGCGCGACATCATGGCCGAGCTGGAAAAACCCGGCCGCGACCCGCGCCCCGAGTTCAAGACCGCGACCTTCGCCGAGGGCGTGAACGAGATCCGCGACCTGAAACCGGGGATGCGGCTGGAGGGGACCGTCACCAACGTCGCGGCCTTCGGCGCTTTCGTTGATATCGGCGTGCATCAGGACGGGCTGGTCCATGTCAGCCAGCTGGCTGATCGCTTCGTCAAGGATCCGCACGAAGTGGTCAAGGCAGGCGATGTCGTCACCGTCCGCGTGGTCGAGGTCGACGTGGCGCGCAAGCGCATAGGGCTGACGATGCGCAAGGACAATGCCGATACCCGCCCCGACCGGGGCGCCCGCGATCAGCAGCGAGGGCCGAAGGGCGGCAAGGGTCCGCGCGGCGGCAGCGCCGGGCCCGCGAAGCGTGACCAAGCGCAGGGCGCGTTCGGCGCCGCGCTGATGGATGCGCTGAAGAAGCGCTGAAGTCCGTGCGCCCTGAGAAGGAGTGGTAGACAGGCGTACGGGCAGGGGTAACGAATCCGCCACAGGTGAAAACCGTTGTGGATTCGTGACTTGCCCGGCGCCCCCCCATAGGTCTTGATCGTTCAGATAGCCTGGGGGGGCCTTGTTATGACCGAATCGACGGCCGCACGCGCGGCCGATGCCGACGCGCGTGGCGCGGCACAGCGGCGGATCTGGGGCTGGTGGTGGTTCGACTGGGCCAGCCAGCCCTATAACACGCTGCTGATCACCTTCATCTTCGGCCCCTATGTGGTGGGCGTGGTGGGCGACGGCTCGCGCGCGCAGGCGATCTGGGGCTACGGGATCGGCTTTGCCGGGATCCTGCTGGCCGTGCTGGCGCCGCTTCTGGGCGCTGTGGCCGACCGCTCGGGCAAGCGGATGGTCTTCATCTGGTTCTTTTCGCTGTGCTACGTGGTCGGCGCATGGGGGCTCTGGTTCTCGGCACCGGCGGATTTCAACATCTGGTACGTGATGCTGATGTTCTGCCTCGGTCTGGTCGGGATGGAATTCGCGACGATCTTCACCAACGCCATGCTGCCCGACCTCGCCCCGCGCGAGGAACTGGGCAAGGTGTCGGGCTCGGGCTGGGCCTGGGGCTATGTCGGCGGGCTGGTCGCGCTGATCCTGATGCTGACGCTGCTGGCCGAGGGATCGAACGGCACCACGCTGATCGGCATCGACCCGATCTTCGGGCTGGACCCGGAAACCCGCGAGGGCACGCGCTCGGTCGGGCCGCTGACGGCGTTCTGGTATGTCGTCTTCATGATCCCGTTCTTCTGGTGGGTGCGCGAGCCGCGCAAACCCGACGCGGTCGGCATCGGCACCGCCATTCGCGGCGCCTGGCCGGAACTGAAATCGACCCTGGCGGGTTTGCCTGCGAACCGCAGCCTCTTTGCCTTTCTCGGATCCTCGATGTTCTACCGCGACGCGCTCAACGGCGTTTACACTTTCGGCGGCATCTATGCCGCCGGCGTGCTGGGCTGGAGCGTGGTGCAGGTGGGCATCTTCGGCATCCTCGCTGCCGCGACCGGCGCGCTGTTCGCATGGCTGGGGGGCAAGGCCGACAGCCGCTTCGGCCCCAAACCCGTCATCGTCTTCAACGTCGTGGCGCTGGCCCTGACCGCGCTGGCCATCGTTTTCGTGTCGCGCGATTCGGTCTTCGGCATCGCCGTGACGCCCGACTCGTCGCTTCCTGACATCGCGTTCTATGTGCTGGGCGCTATTGTCGGTGCCGCGGGCGGCGCAATGCAATCGGCGTCGCGCACCATGATGGTGCGCCAGGGCGATACCGACAAGATGACCGAAGGCTTCGGTCTCTATGCCCTGTCGGGCAAGGCGACCGCCTTCCTGGCGCCGCTGTCGATCGGCATCGCCACCGACCTGTCGGGCAGCCAGCAGATCGGCATCCTGCCGGTGACGGCGCTGTTCATGCTGGGTCTCGTCCTTCTCGCTTTCGTCCACCCCGAAGGGTCCAGCCGCAAAGAGGTGCCCGCATGAAACGCCTGTCGCTTTTGCTGGGGGCATTGGGTCTTGGCGCCTGCGTGAGCAGCAGCGCCATCGATCCGGCCATCGCCCAGCAACTCGCCAACCAGTTGTTCGGCGCGGCGACGCGCGGCACCAGCGAACCGGCGCAGGTTTACGGCTCTTACGCGCGGGGCTGCGGCGACGGCTTCGTTCAACTGCCCGAAACCGGACCGACATGGCAGGCGATGCGCCTGTCGCGCAACCGAAATTGGGGCCATCCCGAGATGATCTCGTTTATTCAGGATCTCAGCCGTCAGGCGGTGCAGATCGGCTGGAACGGGCTTTATGTCGGCGATATCAGCCAGCCGCGCGGCGGGCCCATGACCTCGGGTCATGCCAGCCACCAGATGGGGCTGGATGCCGATATCTGGATGCTGCCGCCGGGGCGTCTGGATCTCAGCCGCACCGAGCGTGAAAACCTGTCCTCGGTCAGTGTCCGGACAGAGGATCAGCGCGGGCTGACCAGCCACTGGACGCCGCAACATGCGCAGGTGCTGCGGGCGGCGGCGTCCGATCCGCGGGTCGACCGGATATTCGTCGCCGCGGCGGTGAAGATCGAGATGTGCCGCACGGCCACCCCGGCCGATACCGCGTGGCTGCAGCGCATTCGCCCGATTCAGGGACACAATTACCACTTCCATGTCCGGCTGCGCTGCCCAGCCGGGTCTCCGTCATGCGAAACGCAAAGCCCGACCGTGGCCGAGCTGTCGAATGGCGGCAATGCGTGCGACGACACCCTCATGTGGTGGGTGACGGATTTCCTGAACCCGCCGCGCCAGACTGAGCGCCCTGCCGAACCCGCGGAACCGACGCCCCGGCGTCGCCATCCGCGGGAATTTGTCATGGCTGACCTGCCCCGCCAATGTTCGGAAGTTGTAACCAGATGATCGCTGCCCGCTCTCTCATCGCTGCCCTCGTGGGGGTCGCCCTCGGCGGCGCCGTCCTGCCCGCCGGTGCCCAGACCTCGTATTCGCAACGCGCGCGCGCTCAGACCGAGTCCGGGCATACCCAGTCGCATCCCGACACCTATTATGCCGGCGTGGTTCAGCACCAGCCCGCCAGCATTCCCGCCGCTCAGGTCGTGGCGCGTTACCGGATTCCGCTGATGTCGGGGGGCATCAACGATTTCTCGGGGATCGCCACCAGCGACGGCACCAATATCTACATGGTCTCGGATCACGGCTTCATCGTCGCCGCGCGCCTGCAGCGCGGCTACGGGCAAAGCATCGACGGGATGCAGATCCGTCAGGTTGCGCTGTTGCGCGGCGAGGACGGGCGCCCGCTGTCGGGGTCTTTGCGCGATGCCGAGGGTCTGAGCATCGGCCGCGATGGCGCCTTCTACGTGTCGTTCGAGCAGCACAACCGCGTGCTGCGCTATCCGTCGCTGGGTTCGGCGGCACAATCGACCGGCATGCATCACGATTTCGAACGCCTGCGCGCGGGAAGCGGGCTGCAATCGGTGGCGGTCGACCCCTCCGGGCGCATCTATTCGATCCCCAAACGCGCGGCGCGGGCGACCTATGGCTTCCCGTCCTACATGTACACCAACGGAAGCTGGACAGGCGCTTTCCGCATCCCCTCGGACGGGCATTTCTATCCGGTGAGCGCGGATTTCGGACCCGATGGCGCGCTCTACATTCTGGAACAGGAAAGCGCGGGACGGGGCTATCGCAGCCAGGTAAGGCGCTTTCGCGTGAACGGGCAGGCGATTTCCGAGGGGCAATGGGTCATGCGCTCGGAATACAACCAGTTCGGGAACCTCGAAGGACTTGCGGTGTTTCGTGACTGGAACGGGCGTATCCGGCTGCTGATGGTCTCGGACGACGATCTGCAGCGGGGGCCTTCGGAACTGATCGACGTGGCCGTCAACCGCTGAGCGCCGAGCGCGGGCTCGTGGATTGCAACCGCGCCGGACCGTTCCCATCTTGATGGGCATGGATCGCAAGGGGCAAGAACGTGACTGACACGAAAGGCGCCGTTGAGCCGGCCGTCCCGGTTCTGTGGCTGTTGGGCAAGACCGGGGCGGGAAAGACATCGCTTGTGCGCGCGCTGACCGGCGCGGGCGAGGTCGGCAACGGCTTTGCCCCCGGCACGCAGGACGCGACAGTCCACGATTTCCCCGCCGCCGCGCCTGCCGTGCGGTTCCTCGACACAAGAGGGCTGGGCGAAGCCGGGCACGAGGCCTCGGGCGACGTAGCGGCGGCGCAGCGCATGGCGCAGGCGATCCTTGCAGTGGTGCGGCTTGACGATCCGGTGCAGGCGCCGGTCACCGACATCCTCAGGCGGACGAAGCTTCCGGTGCTGCTGGTCCTGACCGGCGCCGACCTGGTCCCCGATCCGCAGGCGCAACTGCGCGCGCGCGCTCATCTCACCGAGCTGATCGGGCGGGAGCTGCCCTCGGTCACGCTGGCCATGCCGCGCGAGGGGCTGGTGACGGGGCTCGAGGATCTTCTCGACGCGCTCGACAGCTTCCTTCCCCGTGCCGCCGCCGCGCTGCGACGCGCAGACGAAGCGCGCGCCTTCCAGCGGATGCGCAAGACGGTGGTGCGCTACGCGGCGCTGGCGGGGGCGACCGATGTCGTGCCGATTGCCGGGCTGGCCACCGTTCCCGCGACGCAGGCCGCGATGCTGAAAGCGCTGGCGCAGGCCCATGGGGTCGATCTGACGCCGACGCGGATGGGGCTGCTGGCCTCGGCGCTGGGGATCGGCTCGCTTGCGCGGATGGGCGCCGCGTTGCTGGCCCGGCAGGGGGCAAAGCTGCTGCCGGTCGCGGGCCAGACCGTGGGGGCCGCCGCCGCTGCGGGGGCAAGTTTCGCCACGACCTACGCGCTGGGCCGCGCCGCCTCGGCCTGGCTTTACGGCGTGGCACACGGGGCCGAGCCGGATAGCGCGACGCTGCGCAGTCTCTACGATCAGGCGCTGAAAGGCGCGCGCAATGACGCTGGGTGAACGGCTTCGGCATACGCTGCTGCGCTGGGACAAGCTGGGACTTGCCGCCATCCTTGCGCTGCCGCTGACGCTGTCGATGCTGCTGGGCTTCCTGTATCTGCACGAACACGGCTATCTTCTGTGGTTCGCGCTGGGCACGGCCTTGTTCTACGCGGGGTTCCGGGGCGCGGTCTTCGTGGCCCGCTGGCGTACCCGCGCGGCGGGCGAGAGGGTCCCGCGCGAGGTCGAGGGCCCCAAGCCAGACCCGGAATGGACCGAGGCCGAGAAAGCTGCCTTCGCCCGCGCCCGCGCCCGTATCGACCGCCGCCTGTCCGAGCCGATACCCTGGGCCACCCTGCCCGCCGAGGCGCTGAGCGTGGTCGAAGAGGTCGCGACCGACCTGTCAGACGGCCGCCGTTCGGCGCTGGACTTCACGCTGCCCGAGGCCTTGATGCTGGTCGATCAGGTCGCGCTTCGCTACCGCGCCTTCCTGCTTGAACACGTCCCCTATTCCGACAAGCTGTCAGTGCGCACGATGCACTGGCTGTGGCGCAAGCAGGACGCGGCGCTCAGCGCGTGGGAAACCGGCTTTCTGGCCTGGCGCGGGGTGCGGCTGGTGATGAACCCCGCCGTGGGCCTGCTGCGCGAGGCCGAGCGTGTGCTGGCCACCGGGCTGCAGGACCGGCTGACCGACAAGTTCCGCCGCGATGCGCAGGCGATCTTGCTGGAAGAAAGCGCGCAGGCGGCAATCGACCTCTATAGCGGGCGGCTGAAGGTCAGCGAACAGGACCTCACGCGGCTGGGCGCGCGCGTCACGGTGCCCGATGCCAGACCCGAAGGCGCGGTGCAGATCGTCATCGTCGGCCAGACCTCGGCGGGGAAATCGACGCTGCTCAACGCCCTTCTTGAGGAAGACAGCGCCGAGACGGATGCCGCGCCCACCACCGAGGCGGCCTCGGGACACATGACGGAAAGCGGCGTGCGGCTGATCGATACGCCGGGGCTCGACGGCACCGACCGGATGGCGCGGGCGATTGCGGCGCAGATGGTCGCGGCCGATCTGGTGATCTGGGTCCACCGCGCCAATCGCCCGGGCCGCGCCGCCGATACCGCGCTGCAGGCGGCCTTTGACGCGGCGATGACGCGCGATCCCGCGCGCCGGCACCCGCCGGTGATCCATGTCGCGAACGCGGCCGACCTTCTGTTGCCCGGTTGGCCCCGCCCCGAGAATACCCTGACGGCAGAGGATCGCGCCACGCTCGACGCCGCTGCCGGGGCCATCGCGCAGGCGATGGGGCCGGCGGTCGATCCGCGTGCGGTGATCCCGATCCGGGCCGAGGCGCCGGATTGGAACATCGACGCGCTTGACGCGGCGATCGACGCGGTCCTGCCCGAAGCCCGCATGACCCGGCGCAACCGGCTGCGTCTGGAAGGCGCGGCGGGCCAGGGGCTGCGCGGCAACCTGACCCGCGCCCGGCGGGGCGCGGGCGCACTGGTGCGCGCGCTGGGCAGCCGCTGGCGCTAGTCCGAAGCGGCGGCCCGGCTCAGAGCACGAAGTCGAACTGCCGGTCCAGGGGCAGCTCCCGGGCCCGGGTGCCGGTCAGCGCGAAGATCGCGTTGGCCAGCGCCGGCGCGGCCGGCGGCGTTCCCGGCTCGCCGACGCCGCCCAGATGCGGGTTGGTTTCCAGCACCTGAACCTCGATCCGGGGCGCGCCCGAGATCCGCAGGCCGTCGGTATCGGGGAAGTTCCACTGCTCGACCATCCCGTCCGAGACGGTGATCTGCCCGTGCAATGCCGCCGACAGGCCGAAGATCAGCCCGCCCTCCATCTGCGCGCGCAGGTTCAGCGGGTCCAGGGCGATGCCCGGGTCGCAGGCGATCCAGGCGCGGGCGATGCGGATCGCGCCGTCCTGATCCTCGACTTCGATGACCTGAGCAACCGGCGTGCCGAAGGACCACACCATCGCCACGCCCAGCGCGCGGCCCGATGCGCGGGCGTTGTCCCAATCCGACATCGCGCGCACGGCCTCCAGCACCCCCGCCGCGACCGCGCTTTCCGGGCGCACAAGGTCAAGCCGGAACTCCATCGGGTCGCGACCGGCGGCATGGGCCAGCTCGTCGATGAAGCTTTCGTGGATGAAGCCGTTATGGCTGGCCCCGACCGAGCGCCAGAAACTGACGGGGAAGTCCATCTCGGCGGTGTAGCCGCGCACGCGGTAGCTGGGAATCGCGTAGGGCTGGTCGAACAACCCTTCGACCAGCGCGCGGTCGGGACCACCCACCGGAATGTCGAAGAGACGCGGCGCGACCTGGGCGGTCATGCCCTGTCCCGCGATCCGGGCATCGAGCTGTTTCGCCGTGCCATCGGCCACCACGCCGCGCAGCCGGGCGATCACGCCGGGGCGGTAGAAGTCATGCGTCATGTCCTCTTCGCGCGACCAGATCACCTGTACGGGCACGCCGGGCATCTGCCGTGCCACCCGTGCGGCCAGCTCGGAATAGTCGGATTCGCCCCGTCGCCCGAAACCGCCGCCCATGGCCGTGGTGTGCACCGTGACCTGTTCGGGCTCGATCCCGGCGCCGCGCGCGGCGGTGCGTTGCTGGACAAGAGGCGCCTGATTGGGTGACCAGAGCGTCAGCCTGCCGTCTTCGAACAGCGCGGTGGCGTTCATCGGCTCCAGCGGCGCATGGGCCAGATAGGGCAGGCGATATTCGGCGGTGATCTCGGTGCCGTCCTGCGCCTCGGGGCCATCATCGCGCATGGTCGAGTTGGGGCTGTCGTCGAACGCCGCTTCGATCCGGGCAAAGATCGCTTCGGTCGTGTCGGGATAGGGGGCCGGGCCCCAGTCACAGTCGACCGCCTGAGCGCCCTGCATCGCCGCCCAGCTGTTGCGCGCGACAACGGCGATGCCGCCGTCGATATCGAGCACCTGCTCGACGCCGGGAATGGCCAGCGCCGGGGCCGGGTCGAAGCCGCGCAGGCCGCCGCCCAGCCGGGGATTCATCCGCAGGCTGGCGAATTTCATGCCCGGCAGGCGCGTGTCGATGCCATAAGCCTGCGTGCCCGTGACCTTCGCCGCCATGTCGCGGCGCGGCTGGTCCTTGCCCAGAAGCCGCCAATCTGCGCGCGGGCGCGGCTCGGTTTGTGGCGGCTCTATCCGGGCGGCGGCTTCGGCCAGTTCGGCATAGGGCAGGCGGGTGCCGTCGGGCGCGACCACGGCGCCGGCTTCGGTGCGCAGGCGGTCGGCGGCCACGCCCAGCCGCTCGGCCGCGGCGAGCTTCAGCGTCTCGCGGGCCGAGGCCCCGGCAAGGCGCATTTTATCGAACCCGTCGCGGACCGAGGTGGAGCCGCCGGTGATCTGGGTGCCGAGGAACCGTCCCCCGGCATTGCCGACGAAGGCCCCGACGGTGCGCATCCACGAGGATTTGTTGTATTCCGCCCCCGGCAACGCCGATTCCATCATCGCCGCGTTGTAATAGGCGACCGAGGCCGGGCCATGCGCCACGCGGACGCTTTCCCAGTCGACATCCAGTTCTTCGGCCAGCAGCATCGCCAGCGTCGATTGCGCGCCCTGTCCCATATCGGCGCGGCCGCTGATCGCGGTCACGCCGTCCTGATCGATCACCAGAAAGGCGTTCAGCGCCGATCCTTCTCCGGGGTCCAGCGGGTTGGGGATCGGCTGGCGCAGTTTGTAGATCCCGAAGGCCACGCCCCCGGCGATGGCGGCCGAGGCGACAAGAAAGCTGCGGCGGGTGATGGTTCCGAGACGGCTCACAGCACCTCCTCCCGCATCTGGGTGGCGGCGTCGCGGATCGCCGCGCGGATCCGGCTATAGGTGCCGCACCGGCACAGGTTGCCGGACATCGCGGCGTCGATCTCGTCATCGGTCGGATCGGGGTTCTGCGACAGAAGATCGGCGGCCTGCATGATCTGCCCGGACTGGCAATAGCCGCATTGCGCCACCTGGTTGCGCAGCCATGCCGCCTGCAGCGCGTGCATGGCATCGGGCGTGCCCAGACCCTCGATCGTGGTCACGTCGCCCCAGACATCGCCCAGCGCCACCTGGCAGCTGCGCATCGCCTCGCCGTCGATATGCACGGTGCAGGCCCCGCAGGACCCGACGCCGCAGCCGAACTTGGTGCCGGTCATGCCCAGTTCGTCGCGCAGGATCCACAACAGCGGCGTGTCGTCCGGCGCGTCGATCCGGTGATCGCTGCCGTTGATGGTCAATGTCGTCGCCATGAGGGTCCCCGCGCTTCGAATCATCTCTCCTGACACTATGGTCGAAAAATGTCAGTCTGTAAATTGACAGTTTGAACGGAAAGTGTCATCGCTTCCGGATGAAGTCTGTCGTCCCCGATCCCCTGTCCGCCGAAGATGCCGATCCGCGCCGCGCCGCCATCCTGACGGCCGCGACCGAGGTCTTTGCCCGCTACGGGTTCAAGCGGACCTCGATGGAGGATATCGCCTCGGCGGCGGGTCTGTCGCGCACGGCGCTTTACCAATACTACCGCAGCAAACAGGACATCTTCCGCTCGCTGGTGGGCTGGTATTTCGGGCAGGTGGTCACCCGTGTCGAGACGGCGCTGGAACCCGGCCTGCCACCTGAGCGGGCGCTGGCCGCGGCCTTTGCCGCCAAGCTGGGACCCGAGATGCGGCTGTTGCTGGACAGCCCGCATGGCGAGGAACTGATGGATGGCGGGTTCGATGCGGCGTCGGACCTGGTGGCCGAGGGCGAGCGGCGCGTCGCGACACTGCTGGAGCAGTGGCTGCTGAACGAAGCCGGGGCAGGGCGGATCACGCTGCCCGATGACGACGCGGCGGCGCTGGCGGCGATGATGGTCGCGGCGTTGCACGGGCTGAAGATGACGCCGGGGATCGGCTACGATCCCCTTCTTGCGTCGATGGGCCGGCTGGCCGCGCTGTTCGGGCGCGGCCTGAGGCCGTAGGCGTCCGAAACGCCGCTCGTCAGAGGATCGACACCCGCGTGCCGATGGTGACGCGGCTATAGAGGTCGATGATTTCCTGGTTGATCATCCGGTAACCGGCCGAGCTTGGCGTGCCGGTGGACGACAGCGGCGTGCCGTGAATGCGGATGCCCCGATCGGTGGCGCTGGCCATCGAGCGCAGCGCCAGCGAGCGTGCGCCCAGCGGATAGCTGGGACCGGCGGGCGCCGGCATCGCGCCGTCATCCGCCGCAACGGTGCCCGCAGGCGCGGCAGGCATGGCGGCGGGCGCCGCCATCGGCATGCCGGGGACCGAAGGCTGCGTGAGCGGCCATTCTTCCATCTCGAAAATCTCGGTCTCCCCGTGATATCCCAGCGCATCGCGGCCCACGGCGATGGAATAGCGCAACGCGTAAGGTCCGCGCAGGGTCAGGTAGAGCGCGCCCTCGTCAGGGTCGATGACGATCCGCCCGGCTTCGAGCTCGGGGTCGTAATCGACCAGCCGCCGCCGTTGCGACACGGGCAGTTCCTCGGGCAGGACACCGGGAATGGTGCGCCCGCCATCGAAAACCGTCCCGTAATCGACCGGCTGCAATTCGGGCGGCTCGTCCGACATGACGCAGCCCGCAACGGGAACAAGGGCTAGACCGGCCAGCAGGGCGCGGCGGGACAGATCGGGCATGGTGGGCTCGCTGGTTGGTGGCAGACGCGAAAGCGGGGCGCCCGGATACCGGACCCGAAAGCCGGGCGCCGGTGCCGGGGCACGGGACGAAAAACACGGCCCGTTGATGCCATATCCGGCGCGGGAAGGCCAGACTCGCCTGTGTTACAAGGCGATCAGAGGTCGGTGAGGTGCGGGAAACTGTCGCGCCGCCGGGCAGGGGCTCAGCCGTTCGCCTTGGCCGTGCCGACAGGCTTGCGGACGGGGCGACCGGCATAGGTCTTGCTGCCGACCTTCACCACGACCAGCCCCGAGGCGGTGGTCCGCACGAAGGTGCCCTGAATGCTCAGATGGTTGCCGATCATGATGGTCTTGAACATGCTGCGCCCTTTCGTTCGTGACAGATTTTTGCCACAATCTGCGCGGCGTACGCCAGAAAAAAGACACAATTCTCGTTCGGTTTCAGAGGGTTGCGGGCCTGACTGTTTTGCAATGAGAAACAGTATGCCGGATCGGTCGCAATTGACCCCGTACGACCTACAGCCAGTCGCGCAGGATCGGCACAAGCGGGACATCCGCCGCCGGCATCGGGTAGTCGCGCAGGTCCTTTGCGCGGACCCAGGCAAGCCTCTGCCCTTCGCGCGGGGTGACGATTCCCTCCCAGCGGCGGCAGGCAAAGAGCGGCATCAGCAGGTGGAAATCGTCGTAACTGTGGCTGGCGAAGGTCAGCGGCGCGAGACAGCTGCGCCAGGTTTCGATCCCGAGTTCCTCGTGCAACTCGCGGATCAGCGCGGCTTCGGGCGTTTCGCCGGGCTCGACCTTGCCGCCCGGAAACTCCCACAGGCCCGCCATCGACTTGCCCTCGGGCCGTTGGGCAAGAAGCACGCGGCCATCGGCATCGATGAGCGCGACAGCAGAGACGAGAAGGGTTTTCATGCGCGGACCTTTCAGGCCGGTCGTTCGGGTGAAGGCCCCGGGGGGCTGTCTGCCCCCCGGACCCCCCGAGGATATTTATCGAACAAAGACGGGACGTTCAGGATCTGTTAACCAGGATCAGGACCGGTAATCGGCGTTGATGTCGATATAGCGATGCGTCAGGTCGCAGGTCCAGATCGTCGCCTTGCCGTTCCCCATGCCCAGATCGACCCCGATATCCAGGTCTTCGTTCTGCATGTAGGCAGCTCCGTCTTCTTCGCGGTAATCCGGGTCGACCAGGCCGGCGGTTGCGACGGTGATGTCGCCGAAGGTGATGCCCAGCCGGTCGCGATCGGCCGCGGCGCCGGATTTGCCCACCGCCATGACGATGCGGCCCCAGTTGGGATCCTCGCCGGCGATGGCGGTCTTGACCAGCGGCGAATTGGCGATGGCCAGCGCGCAGCGCCTGGCATCGGCGTCGTCGGCCGCGCCGGTTACGGTGATGCCCACGAATTTCGTGGCTCCTTCGCCGTCGCGCACGACCTGATGCGCGAGGTTGAGCATGACCTCGCCCAGCGCGCGCTCGAAGGCCTTGGCCTCGGCCGAGCGCATGTCCTCCAGCGCCGGGCCCTGCCCGGTGGCGGCAACCAGAAGCGTGTCCGAGGTCGAGGTGTCGCTGTCGACGGTGATGCTGTTGAAACTGCTGTCGGTCAGGCGGCTGACGAGGCTTTGCAGCTGTTTCTGGCCGATTTTCACATCGGTGAAGATATAGACCAGCATCGTCGCCATGTCGGGGGCGATCATGCCCGAGCCCTTGGCGATACCGGCGATGCGCGCGGTCTGGCCGTTGATCTCGACCTCGGCCATCGCGCCCTTGGGATAGGTATCGGTGGTCATGATCGCGCGCGCGGCATCGGGCAGCGTGGCGGGCGACAGGTCGGTGACCAGCCCGTCGAGCGCGGCCTCGATCCGCTCATGCGGCAGCGGCTCGCCGATCACCCCGGTCGACGAGGTGAAGACGCGGTTCTCGGGCAGGCCCAGCCTGGCGGCCACGGCAGCCGAGAGCGCATTGACCGATTCCCGGCCGCGGGCGCCGGTGAAGGCGTTGGAATTGCCGGAATTCACCAGGATCGCGGCACCTGTGGATTCGTCCCCCTTGCCCAGCTTCGCCTGGCAATCGAGCACCGCCGCCGAGCGCGTGGCCGAGCGCGTGAAGGTGCCCGCGATCACGGTGCCGGGGGCAAGCCGGGCCAGCATCACATCGGTGCGGTTCTGATAGCGCACGCCCGCCTGCGCGGTGGCAAGTTCGAGACCCGCGATTTCGGGCAGCACGGGGAAGCCGTCTTTCGGCGCCAGCGGCGAGACGACCGAGACCTTGGATTTGGCGACGAGCGGAACGGAGGCCAGACGGGCCTTCAGCGCCTTGGCGCGGGCTTTCCACTTCCGGGCCTTCAGCTTGTCGGTTTTCTGTTTCTCCGGCTTCCCGGCTTTCTTGGTCTTCTTGGCCATCGGCCCTGACTCCTTGGAAAGGCAAAGGCCCGCACCCCGGAAGGGCGCGGGCCGGTTCGGCGCCGAGAATACGGTGCCGGGGTTTACTCGTCCAGCAGGCTCACATTGCTGAGCGCGGAGGGATCGACGCCTTCGATATCCATCTCGACCTCGGTGTTTTCACGCAGGCCCTCGATATAGACGCGGGTGGCTTCGCGCTGGATTTCCTGGCTCAGCTCCATCTGCACCTCTTCCTGCGCGGGAACCTCGGCGGTGCGGGTCTCGAACAGCTTGATGACATGCCAGCCGAAGCGGGTCTGCACCGGCTCGGACACCTGGCCGGGTTCGAGCGCTTCGACGGCGGCCTGGAAATCGGGGATCATCATGCCGGGCGCGAACCAGCCCAGATCGCCGCCCTGCTGGGCCGAGCCGTCGATCGAGAATTCCGCCGCGACAGCGCCGAATTCCTGGCCTTCGTCCAGCGCGGCCACGACCTGATCACGCTCTTCCTCGGTCCGCACGAGGATATGCGCGGCGTGGTATTCGGTCACCGGCTCGCCCTCGGCATATTCGGCGGCGAAGGTTTCATAGGCCGCGTTCAGGCTTTCCTCGGTCACCGCCTCGGTGGCGATGTCCTGCAGCACGGCGGCGGCGATGAAGTTGCGGGTTTCGTTTTCCAGCAGGACGCGCTGGCGGCTGCTCAGCGTGTCGGCATTGGCCTGCGAGACCAGTTCCTGCTCGACCAGCTGCTCGACGATGGCCGGAAACAGCGTCTCGTCGGGCACCTGCGCGAATTGCTCGGGCAGCTGCGCGCGCAGCGCGATGGCGTGGCCCAGCGTGATCTCGGTCTCGCCGACGCGGGCAAGCACGGTCGACGCGTCCTGCGCCGCCACGGGGAGGGCGAAAGCGGTAAAGATCGCGGTCGCCGTGGCAAATCGAGCGTTTTTGAACATGCAGAGCTCCTGAATCGCGTCCCTTCGGGTCGCTGTGATTGACACCAACATGACCGGCCCCTACATGCCAAGACGGTATAATTTAAGGGCTGGTCAGCCGCGCCCTGTTTAGGAAAGCAGCCGCCGACCGGCAACCCCGCCGGCGTTAACGGCCAGTCACACAAAGGCGAGCGGGAGAAATCATGTTGGGCCTCGGAACTGTCAGCCGGAAGATTTTCGGCACCGCGAACGATCGCAAGGTCAAGACCGTGCGACCGCTGGTGGCCAAGATCAACGCGCTGGAAGACGAGATCGCCGCGCTTGATGACGCGGGCCTGGTGGCCAAGACCGCCGAGCTGAAAGAGCGCTACCAGAAGGGCGAGAGCCTCGATTCCCTGCTGCCGGAAGCTTTCGCCAATTGCCGCGAAGCCGCGAAACGGGCCCTGGGCCTGCGCGCCTTCGACGTGCAGCTGATCGGCGGGATCTTCCTGCATCAGGGCAATATCGCCGAGATGAAGACGGGCGAGGGCAAGACGCTGGTCGCGACCTTCCCGGCCTATCTGAACGCGCTGTCGGGCGAAGGCGTGCATGTCGTCACCGTGAACGACTACCTCGCCCGCCGCGACGCCGGCTGGATGAGCAAGGTCTTCACAAAGCTGGGCATGACGACGGGCGTCGTCGTCCCGCACCAGCCCGACGAGGAAAAGCGCGCGGCCTATCAGGCCGACATCACCTATGCGACGAACAACGAGCTGGGCTTCGATTACCTGCGCGACAACATGAAGACCGATCTGGGTCAGATGATGCAGCGCGGGCACAACTTCGCCATCGTCGACGAGGTCGATTCGATCCTGATCGACGAAGCGCGGACGCCGCTCATCATCTCGGGTCCGATGGCGGATCGCGGCAATCTGTATGTCCGAGTCGATGCGCTGATCCCGTCGCTCCTGGACGAAGACTTCACGCTGGACGAGAAAGCCCGCACCATCACCTATACCGATGAGGGCAACGAGCATATCGAGCAGCTTCTGCGCGAGGCCGAGATCCTGCCCGAGGGGCAGTCGCTCTATGATCCGGAATCCACGACCATCGTGCACCACGTCAATCAGGCGCTGCGCGCGCACAAGATGCTGCACAAGGATCAGCATTACATCGTGCGCGACGGCAAGATCGTCCTGATCGACGAATTCACCGGCCGCATGATGCTGGGCCGCCAGCTGTCCGAGGGGCTGCATCAGGCCGTCGAAGCCAAGGAAGGTCTGCAGATCCAGCCGGAAACGGTGACGATGGCCTCGATCACCTTCCAGAACTACTTCCGCATGTACAAGAAGCTGGGCGGGATGACCGGCACGGCTTCGACCGAGGCGGAAGAATTCAAGGAAATCTACAATCTCGGCGTGGTCGAAATCCCGACCAACCGCCCGATCGCCCGTCTGGACGAGCACGATCAGGTCTACCGCACCGCGCGCGAGAAATTCGAAGGCATCCTCGAAGAGATCAAGCAGGCCAATGCCAAGGGTCAGCCGGTTCTGGTGGGCACGACCTCGATCGAGAAATCCGAGGAACTGGCGCAGATGCTGACCAAGGCCGGCATCAAGCATAACGTCCTCAACGCCCGCCAGCACGAGCGCGAGGCGCATATCGTCGCCGAAGCGGGACGCGTGGGCGCCGTGACAATCGCCACCAACATGGCCGGTCGCGGCACCGATATCCAGCTGGGCGGCAATGTCGAGATGCAGGTGCAGGACGCGCTCGAAGCCGATCCGAACGCCGACCCCGTGGCCCTGCGCGCGCGGATCGAGGCCTCGGTCGCGGATGAGAAGCAGAAGGTTCTCGATGCGGGCGGTCTGTACGTTCTGGCCACCGAACGGCATGAAAGCCGCCGGATCGACAACCAGCTGCGCGGCCGTTCGGGCCGTCAGGGCGACCCCGGGCGTTCGGTGTTCTTCCTGTCGCTGGAAGACGATCTGATGCGCATCTTCGGGTCCGAGCGGCTGGAAAAGGTGCTCAGCACGCTGGGCATGAAGGAAGGCGAATCGATCGTCCACCCGTGGGTGAACAAGTCGCTGGAGAAAGCGCAGGGCAAGGTCGAGGCGCGCAACTTCGATATCCGCAAGACGCTGCTGAAATTCGACAACGTGATGAACGACCAGCGTCGGGTGATCTTCGAGCAGCGGCTCGAGATTCTCGAAGCCGACGAGCTTGAGGAAACCGCGACCGACATGCGCCATGCCGTCATCGACGAGACGGTGGCCGAATACATGCCCAAGGGCAGCTATGCCGATCAATGGGATACCGAGGGTCTGGCCGCGTCGATCAAGGATCGCCTGAACCTGGACCTGCCGGTCGCGGAATGGGCGGCCGAGGACGGCGTGGATCAGGAGGTCATGCGCGAGCGGATCCTTGAAGCCTCGGACAAGCTGATGGCCGACAAGGAGGCCGCCTTCTCGGCCGAGACGATGCGGATGATCGAGAAGCAGCTTCTGCTCAACGTCATCGACACCAAGTGGCGCGAGCATATCGTCACGCTGGACCATCTGCGCTCGGCGGTGAATTTCCGCGGGCTGGCGCAGCGCGACCCGCTGAACGAGTACAAGTCCGAAGCCTTCGTCCTGTTCGAGCACATGCTGGCGGCTTTGCGCGAGGACGTGACGCGTCAATTGTCGCGCATCCGTCCGCTTTCGCCCGAGGAACAGGCGCAGATGCAGCAACAGATGGCGCTGCAGACGGCCGCCGCGCGCGACGATGGCAGGCTGGAGACGCCGATGGCTCTGCCGCGTATCGGCGGCGGGGCCGCAGCCCCGGCAGGCGGAGCCGCCGCGGGCGCCACCGCGCTGGCCGAGCCTGCGCCCGCCGGAACCCCGCGCGAAGGCTTCGACGAAAACGATCAGGCGACCTGGGGCAATCCCGGGCGGAACGATCCCTGCCCCTGCGGGTCGGGCAAGAAGTTCAAGCATTGCCACGGCGCGCTTGCCTGACAGCGCGACCGGAAAGTCGGCACGAAAACGGGGCCCGCGGGCCCCGTTTTGCTGTCGCGAACCCCGTGCGCAATTGCGCGGAATGCAACGGATTTGCCGCGAAACCACCCATCGGGTGCCCAAAAGCTGCCCGGTTTCAAAGGGATTTTGGGCTCAACCAGACCTGAGTGGAGTCCGCCATGAACCGCGTGCGAATCGTCGCTTTAGCTGCCGTCACGCTCGGTGCCGTGGTGACTGCCGGGACCAAGTTTCAGCAGGCCCAGCAGGACCAGGGATCCGAGGCGGCTGCGGAACTCAACCGTGCCTCGGTCGTGCCGGTCGATGGCGAGCGCAACACGCCCCCGGCAGGCCAGCAGCGGGCGGACGCGACCGGGGGATCGGTGCCGTCGCTGATCGGCGATACCTACACCGCCACCCCGCCGGTCACGGCCAGCGACACCGCACCCCAGGACAGCATGACGGATGACAGCGTGCGGATCGCCCGCGCAGACGAGGCGGTCGCGCCAGGGGCCACGCCCGGCACGGGACGCTCCGACACGCCCCTGACCGAAGCCCTGAACGCCCAACACGATACACGTCCCGCGGAACAGCCCTCGCCCGCGATGCAGGCGCCCGAAGCGGCCCCTCTCGACCCCGAGCTGGAGGCCGAGCTTGCCGCCTGTGCCGTGTGGCTGGTTGTCACGCCCTCGGCCGGCGCGATGCTGGAAACCAGCGTCTACGCGCCCTGCGACGGCGGCGCGCATGTGATCCTGTCGCATTCGGGGCTCAGCTTCGATGCCACGCTGGGCGAGGATGGCCAATATCTGGCGCAGATCCCGGCCCTGACCGAAGAGGCGAGCGTCAGCATCGCGTTTCAGGACGGACGGGTCGAGCATGATCGCACCGAAGTGCCCGATCTGGCCGACGTCGAGCGCGTGGTCCTGCAATGGGACCAGCCGGCGGAATTGCAGCTCAATGCCTACGAGTTCGGCGCGCGCTATGGCAGTGCGGGCCATGTCCATGCTGGCGCGCCGCGCACGGCGGGTGTGTCGGATCAGGGCTTCGTCACGGTTCTGGGCGATCCGCAGATCCCCGGTGGCCAGCTGGCGCAGGTCTACAGCTATCCGCGCGGCGAAACCCCGCAGACCGGGACCGTCACGCTTGAAATCGAAGTCCCCGTGACCGATGCAAGCTGCGGCCAGTCGATCACCGCGCGCACGATCGAGGTTCATGGCACCCGCTCGGCGCAGATCCGCAACATGCAGCTCGACATGCCCGATTGCGATGGGGCGGGGGGCTTCGTGGTTCTGCCGGGGGTCTTGCCCGACCTGCAGATCGCGCAGACGGATCAACAGTCGAACTGATTGTCCGCCGCCATGGCTCCGGGCGGCCCCTGTCCGATGGCGGGCCGGGCTGTCGCCCCGCAACGCGGCGCCTAAAGCAAGCCATTGGCCCGAAAGCTGTATTCCTGCGACTTGCCGATGATCAGGTGATCGTGCAGCACCACGGACAGCGCCGAGGCTGCGTCGTGTACGCGTCTGGTCAGGGCGATGTCCTGATCGCTGGGTGTCGGGTCGCCGGTTGGGTGGTTGTGCACAAGGATAAGCGCCGAGGCATCAAGATCCAGCGCCCGTTTGAGCACTTCGCGCGGATAGAGCGGGACATGGTCCACCGTTCCGCGCCCGAGTTCTTCATCCGCGATCAGGCAATTCTTGCGGTCGAGATATAGTACGCGGGCATGTTCCACGCTGCGATGCGCCATGATCGTGTGGCAATAGTCCAGCAGCGCGGTCCAGGACGAGATGACCGGCCGGTTCAGCACCTTGGCCCGCGCCAGTCGCCCGCCCACTTCCTGCGCGACCTTCAGCGCCACCAGCACCGATTCGCCCACGCCTTCGACCTTGCAGAGTTGGGTTTCGGGCGCGGTGACGACGCCGGCGAGATCGCCAAAGCGCGCCATCAGCGCATGGGCCAGCGGTTTGACGTCGCCACGCGGCAGGGCGCCGAACAACAGCAGTTCCAGCAATTCGTAATCCGGGATGGCCGCGGCACCGCCGTCCAGAAACCGCGCGCGCAGGCGTTTGCGGTGATCCTTGACATACGAGGGCAGGCGGCCGCCGGTGACGAGAACGGGGCTGGAAAACAGCGGCAGCGGCGGCTCTGACAGAGCGGTGTCGCGGGGATCGGCAGAGGGCGGGGCGGAACGGGGCATATGGCAAGGCTGCGCCCGGAGCCGTTGATAATTGGTTAACGGGACAAAGCGGACGCCGGAAATGAAAACGGCGCCCGTCGGGGCGCCGTTTTTGGTGCAGGATAGAGACCAGGGCGTCAGCCCTTCATGCCGTCCCAGAAGGTCTTGACCTTGCCAAAGAAGCTGCGGCCCTCGGGGTGGTTGTCTTGCGACAGTCCCTCGAATTCGCGCAACAGTTCCTTTTGCCGGCTGGTCAGGTTGACCGGCGTCTCGACGCTCAGCTCGATCATCATGTCACCATGACCCGCGCCCCTGAGCGCAGGCATCCCCTTGCCCCGCAGGCGCATCTGCTTGCCCGATTGCGCCCCCGCCGGGACCTTCACGCGCGAACGCCCGCCGTCGATGGTGGGCACTTCGACCTCGCCGCCCAGGGCCGCGGTGGTGAAGCTGACGGGTACGCGGCAATGCAGATCCATGCCGTCGCGCTGGAAGATCGAATGCTCGCGCACGTCGATGAAGATATACAGATCGCCCGCAGGACCGCCCCGCAGACCGGCTTCGCCTTCACCCGTCAGGCGGATGCGCGTTCCGGTCTCGACCCCGGCGGGGATGTTGACCGAAAGCTGACGCTCTTTCTCGACGCGCCCGGCGCCCTTGCAGCTGGAGCAGGGATTCTTGACGATCTGACCCAGCCCGCCGCAGGTGGGGCAGGTGCGCTCGACGGTGAAGAACCCTTGCTGCGCGCGGACCTTGCCCATGCCCGAACAGGTCGGACAGGTCACGGGTTCCGCGCCGCCCTCGGCGCCCGAGCCGCCGCAGGAATCGCAGGCCGCGAGCGTGGGCACGCGGATGGATTTCTGCACGCCGCCATAGGCTTCTTCCAGCGTCACGCGCAGGTTATAGCGCAGATCGCTGCCCCGGCTGGCGCGCTGGCGGGCATTGCCGCCGCCGCGTCCGCCCATGAAGTCGCCGAACAGGTCTTCGAACACGTCCGAGAAGGACGCGCCGAAATCGCCGCCGCCGCGCGGACCGCCGCGGGCGCCGGCGCTGGCCCCCATTCCGCCTTCGAAGGCCGCGTGACCGAACCGGTCATAGGCTGCCTTCTTGTCGGCATCCTTCAGGACATCATAGGCCTCGTTCACTTCCTTGAACTGGGCCTCGGCGTCGGGATTGTCGGCGTTGCGGTCGGGGTGAAGCGCCTTGGCCTTGGTCCGGTACGCTTTTTTCAGCTCGTCGGCCGAGGCGCCGCGGGCGACGCCCAGGACCTCGTAGTAATCGCGTTTGGCCATTCGTGGACCTCGCTGTCAAAGGCAAGGCCCCGGCACGGGTTCTTCCGGCCGGGGCCCCGCGATGGGTTCACGTGTCAGCCACGACGCTTGTTGTCGTCGAGATCCTCGAAGTCGGCATCGACGATATCGTCATCCACCGAGCGCGGCTCGTCATCGCCCGAGGCTTCTTCGCCCTCGGCCTGTTCCTGCTGCGCCTTGTAGATGGCTTCGCCCAGCTTCATCGAGGCGTCGCGGACGTTGTTGATGCCCGACTTGATCTTGTCGGCGTCGTCGCCTTCCAGCGTGTCGCGCAGCGCCGCGATGGCCAGTTCGATCGCCTCGACCGTGGTCGGATCCACCTTGTCCTTGTACTCGGCCAGCGATTTCTCGGTCGAGTGGATCAGGCTTTCGCCTTGGTTCTTGGCTTCGACCAGCTCCTTGCGGGCCTTGTCGGCGTCGGCATTGGCCTCGGCGTCCTTGACCATCTGCTCGATATCCGCATCCGACAGACCGCCCGAAGCCTGGATCGTGATCCGCTGCTCCTTGTTGGTGGCCTTGTCGCGGGCCGAGACGTTGACGATGCCGTTCGCGTCGATGTCGAAGGTCACTTCGATCTGCGGCATGCCGCGCGGCGCCGGCGGAATCCCTTCCAGGTTGAACTGGCCGAGGATCTTGTTGTCGGCCGCCATCTCACGCTCGCCCTGGAACACGCGGATGGTCACCGCGTTCTGGTTGTCCTCGGCGGTCGAGAAGACCTGCGATTTCTTCGTCGGGATCGTCGTGTTGCGGTCGATCAGGCGGGTGAACACGCCGCCCAGCGTCTCGATGCCCAGCGACAGCGGCGTCACGTCCAGCAGCACGACGTCCTTGACGTCACCCTGCAGAACGCCGGCCTGAATGGCCGCGCCCATCGCGACGACTTCGTCGGGGTTCACGCCCTTGTGGGGCTCCTTGCCGAAGAACTTCGTCACTTCCTCGATCACGCGGGGCATGCGGGTCATACCGCCGACCAGCACGACCTCGTCGATATCGCCCTTCGACAGGCCGGCATCCTTCAGCGCCTGCGCACAGGGCTTCATCGACTTCGTGATCAGGTCGCCGACCAGCGATTCCAGCTTCGAACGGGTCAGCTTCATCACCATGTGAAGCGGCTGGCCGGTATTCTTGTCCATCGAGATGAACGGCTGGTTGATTTCGGTCTGCTGGCTGGACGACAGCTCGATCTTGGCCTTTTCCGAGGCTTCCTTCAGGCGCTGAAGGGCCATCTTGTCGAGGCTCAGGTCGACGCCGTGCTCTTTCTTGAACTCGTCAACGAGGTAGTTGACGATCCGCATGTCGAAGTCTTCACCACCGAGGAACGTGTCGCCGTTGGTGGATTTCACCTCGAACAGGCCGTCGTCGATTTCCAGAATGGTGATGTCGAAGGTCCCGCCGCCAAGGTCGTAGACGGCGATCGTCTTCGTTTCTTTCTTGTCCAGGCCATAGGCCAGCGCGGCCGCGGTCGGCTCGTTGATGATGCGCAGCACTTCCAGGCCGGCGATCTTGCCGGCATCCTTGGTGGCCTGACGCTGGGCGTCGTTGAAATAGGCGGGCACGGTGATGACCGCCTGCGTGACGCTTTCACCCAGATACGATTCGGCGGTTTCCTTCATCTTCTGCAGGATGAAGGCCGAGATCTGGCTGGGCGAATAGTTTTCGCCGCGCACTTCGACCCAGGCGTCGCCATTGCCGCCATCGACGATGTTGTAGGGGACAAGGTTCTTGTCCTTGACCACCTCGGCATCGCCCACGCGGCGGCCGATCAGGCGCTTGACGGCATAGACGGTGTTGGTGGGGTTGGTGACGGCCTGCCGCTTGGCGGGCTGGCCGACGAGGCGTTCGTTTTCGGTGAAACCGACGATCGACGGCGTGGTGCGCGCGCCTTCCGAGTTCTCGATCACGCGGGCGGCCGAGCCGTCCATGATCGCGACACAGCTGTTCGTCGTCCCGAGGTCGATCCCGATGACTTTGGCCATGATGAAGTCCTCTTTCCTTCGGCGATGTTGTGGGGTGGCGATCCCATCAGGCTTCGTCACCCCGATCCCAGAACCGGGCCCCGAGGGGTCATCCCGGCTTCGAGGGCTATATAGGGAGGGGGCTTGCACGCTGCAAGCGTCGGCGCGGTGCCAATTTCACAAGTATTTCGCGTCTTATCCGGTGAATTGCGCGATCACGACCGGAAGCGTCAGCACGCTCAGCGCCGTCGAGATCAGGATCGCCGCCGAGACCCGCGTGACGCAGACATCGTAGTGCTGGGCAAGGATATAGACATTGCCCGCGACCGGCAGCGCGGCGGCGCAGATCAGCACGCCCGCGGCGAAGGGATCGACGCCGAACACGAACAGCGCCGCGCCCCCCACGGCCAGCGGATGCAGCACCAGCTTGGCCCCGCTCAGCCAGCCCGCGACGGTCAGGCGCTCGGCCCGGCTCTGGGTCAGGCTGGCACCGATGGCGAACAGCGCGCCGGGCGTCGCAGCGGCCCCCAGCAGCGTGAGCGTGGCATCGACCGGCCCGGGCAGGGGATAGCCCGTGGCGGACCACAACAGGCCCAGCCCCATCGACACGACCATAGGGTTGCGCAACAGTCCCATGCCGATCACGCGGGGCAGGTCGGGCGACAGCCGCCCTTGCCGGGCCAGCGTGATGATGATGGTCAGCAGGCTGGAAAACACGATCAGGTCGACCGACAGCACCAGCAGCACGGTTCCCGCCGCCCGGTCGCCCAGGATCAGCACCAGCATCGGCACGCCCAGGAAGCCGGTATTGCCGATGATGGCGGTATGAGCCTCCATCACCGCCTCGGTCAGCGGGCGCAGCCGGACAAAGGCGACGCCCAGCGTGATCAGGTACAGAAACGCGCAGCCCCACAGATAGGCGGCAGCGGCGCGAGGTTCGAAGATATCGCCCAGCGACATGCTGGCGGAAAAGCCGAACAGCATCGCCGACAGCGCGAAGTAGAACACGAACTTGGTCAGCCAGGCCGTGGCCTCGGGCGGGAAAAAGCCGGTCTTCCCCGCGCCGTAGCCCAGGCCGATCACGGCGAAAAACGGAAGGGTCTGGGCGAAGACAGTCAGCATGGGGCGTGTCGGAGATGAAACGGCCCGCCTCGGAGGGGGCGGGCCGCGAGAGGGTCAGTAAAGCACACCCGGCAACCAGGTCACCAGTCCGGGGAAGATGAACAACGTGGCGATCGCCACGATCTGCAGCAGGACGAAGGGGATCGCCCCGCGATAGATCGTCCCGGTCGAGATCGAGCCCGGCGCGACCCCGCGCAGGTAGAACAGCGCGAAGCCGAAAGGCGGGGTCAGGAAGCTCGTTTGCAGGTTCACGCCCACCATCACGCCCAGCCAGATCGGATCAACGCCCAGCAGCAGCAGGGTCGGCGCGGTGATCGGCAGCACGATGAAGATGATTTCGAACGTGTCCAGGATGAAACCCAGGATGAACATCACCACCATGACGGCAATCATCGCGCCGATGGCGCCGCCGGGAATGCCGGTCAGGAATTCATGCACCAGGTCGTCGCCGCCCATCTGCCGGAACACCACCGAGAAGACCGAGGCGCCGAACAGGATGATGAACACCATGGCGGTGATCTTGGCGGTGCTGCGCACGGTATCGACGATGATCGACACCCGCAGACGCCCACGCAAGGCGGCCAGCAGCGTCGCGCCCACGGCCCCGACCGAGGCGGCCTCGGTGGGCGTGGCGATGCCGCCCAGGATCGAGCCCAGCACGGCGATGATCAGCATGAGCGGCGGCACCAGCGCGACGAAGATCTCGCGCGGCAGGCCGCGGCGTTCTTCGGGCGACATCGGCATCGCCGGGCAGCTTTCCGGGTCCGTCCAGGCCTTGAACAGGATGAAGCCGATATAGACGCAGACCAGAAGCAGGCCGGGGATGAAGGCCCCCGCGAACAGGTCGCCCACCGAGACCGCGCTGGGGGCGAAGTTGCCAAGGCTCATCTGCGCCTGCGCGTGCATCCCGGCGATCATGTCGCCCATGAAGATCAGCACCGTCGAGGGCGGGATGATCTGTCCCAGCGTGCCCGAGGCGCAGATCGTGCCGGTGGCAAGCTTGGGGTCGTAGCCCGCGCGCAGCATCGCCGGGAGCGAGATCAGGCCCATCGTCACCACGGTCGCGCCCACGACCCCGGTCGAGGCCGCCAAGAGCGCGCCCACCACCACGACCGAAATGCCCAGCCCGCCGCGCATCGAGCCAAACAGCTTGCCCATCGTCGACAGCAATTGCTCGGCGATGTTCGAGCGTTCGAGCATGACGCCCATGAAGATGAAGAGCGGCACAGCGACCAGAACTTCGTTGGTCATGTAGCCGGTATAGCGCCCGGCCAGCGCGCTGAAGTTCGACATGTCGAACACGCCCAGCGACAGGCCGATCAGCGCGAACAGGATCGAGGTCCCCGCCAGCGTGAAGGCGACGGGAAAGCCCAGCATGAGAAAGCCGATCACGCCCAGGAACATCAGCCCCGAGAGGATCTCACCGATGAGAACAAGGTCCATATGCGATCACTCCGGCGCGGCTTCGTAGCGGTAAGGTTCGGGCACCAGATCCTCGCGCCCCCGGATCACCAGGATCGAGCGGATCAGCATCGACACGCCCTGCAGCGCCAGCGTCACGGCAAAGACCAGGATGAAGGCCTTGACCAGATACAGCCCCGGCGCCCCGCCGGGATTGGCCGAGCCTTCCTGCAGCCGCCACGACCGGGCGACGAAGACATAGCAATAGGTCCAGACGACGAAGGCAAAGGGCAGAAGGAACAGGATCACCCCGATCATGTCGAGCCACGCCTTGCGCAGCTTCGAGGCCGGTCGGTAGAAGATGTCGACCCGGACGTGATCGTTGGTGTAAAGCGCGTATCCCGCGACGGCGGTGAACATCACGCCGTTCAGCCAGGGATACAGATCCTGCATCCACAGCCGGGTGGTCGAGAACAGGTATCGCTCGACCACGACCCAGAAGCAGACCAGAACGATGGCGAGCGCAAGCCATGAAAAGACGTTGCCGATCAGCCGGTTCACGCCGTTGATGGCGCGCATGATGGCGGAAAGACCGTTCAAGGGGACCTCCTGGATCCGGACGCGGATGACACGGCCCCGGGCTGGACGGGCGACCGCAGCGCCCGGGGGCCGGATTGCGAAAAGCCCCGCGCTCGGGCTGGCCGGGCGCGGGGCGGTCGTTTCGCCGGATTACAGGTCCGACGTGTCGAAGAAGCGCTGACGGGCCGTGGTGAACACCTGGTCGGTGCCCTCGGTCCGGGTGCGCATCAGCTTCAGCGCGTCGACGAAGCTGCGTGCGGTGCGCGCGGTCAGGTCGTCGTCCGAGGCCAGCAGTTCTTGGATCATTTCCTTCGACGCGTTGGCACCGGCTTCCACGATGTCGTCGGGGAAGGACGGGTGCGCGGTCACGCCGTGCTCGTTGACGATGGTCGCCAGCGCGCGCGGGTCGTTCGCCACGAAGTCCGAATAGACGTTCTCGTACTCGGCCTGGCAGGCCGCGCGGACGATCGCCTGAGTGCTTTCGGGCAGTTCCAGGAACTTCGCCTTGTCCACGGCCAGCTCGGTCGCAAGGCCGGGCTCGACGAAGGACGAGGTGTAGTAGTGCTTGCAGACCTGGTAGAAGCCCAGCGCGAGGTCGTTGTACGGCCCCACGAATTCGGCCGCGTCCAGCGTGCCCGATTGCAGCGCCTGGAAGATCTCGCCGCCGGCCATGTTGGTGACCGAAGCGCCGAGACGCTGCCAGACCTGACCGCCCAGACCCGGGGTGCGGAAACGCAGGCCCTGCAGGTCGTCGAGGCTGGTCAGCTCTTCGCGGAACCAGCCGCCGGTCTGGGTGCCGGTATTGCCCGACAGGAAGCCCATGACGCCGAACTGGTCGTAGACCTCGTCCCACATCTCCTGGCCGCCCAGGAAGCGCATCCAGGCCGAATGCTCGGCCGCTGTCAGGCCGAAGGGCACGCCGGTGAAGAACGACAGCGCAACCGACTTGTTCTGCCAGTAATAGGCGGCGCCGTGGCTCATCTCGGCGGTGCCGTCGATGACCGCGTCGAGCGATTGCAGCGCGGGCACCATTTCACCGGCCGAGAACACTTCGACGGTCAGCTGGCCGTCGGTCGCGGCGGTGATCCGGTCCGCCAGACGCTGGGCGCCGACGCCGAGACCGGGGAAGTTGCGCGGCCAGGTGGTAACCATGCGCCAGGTTGTGCGGCCCTGCGCGACGGCAGGGGCTGCGAGCGAGGTGGCAGCGGCTGCCGCACCGCCGACAGTCGACGCGCGCAGGAAAGAACGACGATCCATTTAGTCCTCCCATTGAGTTCGTTTGGTCTGAATTTTTGACCAAATCGTCCGTATGTCACGGCTCATGCACCGTGAGGCCCCGGATTGTCAATGTTAGCGAACAAAATCCGGGCCGTCGGCATCCTATCCGAGCGGCAGTTTCCGTCCAGTGGATTGTCCGGCCCTGCCGTAGCGTCAAGCCGCGGCGCGGCGGCGCGAGCCAAGGATCAGGTTGGCGAAATTGGCCGAGAAGATGATCGCCGCGCCAAGGAAAACGAACGGGTCCAGCGGCTCGGCATAAAGCGCGAAGCCGACCAGCGCGATGATCGGCAGGCGGGCGAATTCCATCGGCGCCACCAGCGTTGCGGGCGCGTGGCGCAGCGCCGAGGTCAGCGAGAAATGCGCCGACAATCCCGTCACCGCGATCACGACAAGCCACGGCGACAGCGCAAGGCTGGGCCAGGTGAAGCCCGCCCCGATCGCCAGCACCAGCCCCATCACCGTCTGGCTGAGCGTCATCCAGAACAGCACCGTGAGCACGCGGTCGAACTGCATGATCTTGCGCGTGAAGATCAGGTTCATCGCGAAGCCCATCGCGCAGAGCACGCCCGCGGCATGACCCGCGTTCAGCGGCTGCACGCCCGGCTGCGCCACGATCAGCACGCCGATGAAGCCCGCGACCGTCACCATCAGTTTCAGACCGGTCAGACGCTCGCCCAGAAGCAAGGGCGCCAGCAGCACGACCCAGATCGGGCTGGTGAATTCCAGCGCGATGAGCTGCGACAGCGGAATCATCATCAGGCCGTAGAACCACATGTTCTGGCCGAAGAAGTGAAACACGTTGCGCACGAGGTGCAGCTTCCAGTGCTGCGTCCGGGCGAGGGACAGGTTGCCCGAGCCGACGCGGATCACCAGAAGGATGATCGCAAAACCCAGAAGCGAGCGCCAGAACATCAGCTCGAACGTGTTCAGCTCGGCCTGGACCGCCCGGCCTGAAACCGCCATCAGCACGAAGGACAGGATCGCCCCGCACATCCAGAGCGCCGCTTTCAGCGGCTGCTGTTGCGGTTCGGGACGCGGATGGGGGCCGTCCTGTACGGTTGTCATGCTGTTCCTCCGGGCGGTGCGGGCCGCTTCGGCATGGATAGGGGCAGCCGGCAGGCAGGGCAAGCCCGGTTCGCATGTTAAGTATCGCCGCCGCCGTCCCAGTGCGGCCAATAGCGCAGGTGCATCGCCGCGCGATCCCTGATAGAAACACTCGGATTACACCGGAGGCCTCCATGAAACGCCGTCAGTTCCTTGCCACGTCCGGTCTTGCCGCGCTGGGCGCGACCACGCTCGGGCTTGGCGTGGCAAGCCTTGCCCGCAAGGCGCAGGCCGCGCCGATGGCGATGACCATCCAGCCCGCCCGCTATGCGCTGGAAGGCACCGTGACCGAGGGGATGATCAGCCTGTCTCCCGACGCGCCGCCGCCGGTTCTGCGGCTGCGGCGCGGGGTGGAATTTGTGGCCGAAGTCACCAACCAGGCCGAGGATTACACCGCGATGCACTGGCACGGGCTGCGCATCCGCAACGACATGGACGGTGTGCCCTATCTCACGCAGGTGCCGATGGGGCCGGGCGACCGCTATCGCTATGCCTTCACGCCGATGGATGCGGGCACGTTCTGGTATCACCCGCATTGCAACACGATGGACCAGATGGCGCGCGGCCTCACCGGCGTGCTGATCGTCGAGGATGACGAGGATCCGGGCTTCGATCTGGACCTGCCGGTCAATCTGCGCGACTGGCGACTGGGCGACGACAGCCAGTTCATCGACCTCTATACCGCGCGCGGGGCCGCCCGGGCGGGGACCTTCGGCACGGTGATGACGGCGAACTGGGCGCAGGATCCGATCTATGACGCGCCCGCGGGCGGCCTGGTGCGTCTGCGGCTGGCCGCGACCGACACGACGCGCGTCTACCGTTTGCATCTGCCCGGGGCCGAGGGGCGGGTGATCGCCCTCGACGGCCATCCGGTGATCGACCCGGTCGGCTGGCCGGCACCGGACGCGCCGCTGATCCTGGGCCCCGGGCAACGCGCCGACCTGGCGATCCGGATGCCCGCCGGAGAGGGCGCGGAACTGGCCCTGCTCAACGAACAGCCGGGCGGCCCGCGGAGCCTCTTGCGCCTGCGCGCAACGGGCGAGGACCTGGGGCACGCGCTGGACGATCTGCGGCCGCTGACGGCGAATGCCCTGCCCGAGCCCGATCTGGACAATGCCGAGCTGATCGAGTTCGTCTTCGGCTGGTCCCCCGACGACGCGCCGGTGAACAACGGTTTTTGCGGCACGCTGGGCTACACGTTCTGGTCGATCAACCGCGAGGCCTGGCCGGGCGATGCCTCGGCCTCCGATCCGCTGGCGGTGCTGGAACGCGGGCGGACCTATATCCTGCGGCTGCGCAACGAAAGCCCCAACGACCACCCGATCCACCTGCACGGCATGATCTTCAAGCCGATCGCCTCGAACCGCCGCGAGGTGGCGCAGAACTGGCTCGATACCGCGATGCTGCTCGAGGAAGAGACGATGGACGTGGTGCTGGTCGCCGACAATCCCGGCGACTGGGCGTTTCACTGCCATGTCATCGAACACCAGAAGACCGGCCTGACGGGCTATCTGCGCGTGACCTGACGGGGCACTGCCCCTGCCGGCATCAGCGCAAGATTGATTTTGCCGAACGCGGCGCCTGCGCTAGCCTGATCGCGCCGGAACGAATCCGGCTTTTCACGACATGTCAGGAGGGGGAATCATGAACAAGGGCGTTCCGGGAAGCGGCAAGGGCTCGTCCTCGCAGGGCACCTTGCCCGGGGGCGGAAAGAAACAGGCGGGCAGCGGCGGCAATTCCGACGACAGCCGCGTCGGCTCGGGCCTGCCATCGGGCGGCGGCAAGGGCGGCTCGAAGTAAGCGCCACGCCGGCAAAAGAAAGGCCGGCCCGAGGGCCGGCCAGTTGGACGAAACCTGACCCGAGGGAACGAAAGTCAGGGCGGACGTCGCAACGAACGGGAAACGACGGGTGAACGCGGTTGCCATGCGTGTCACCCGGCGCGGCTCACCACTCGTTCGGGCCCTTGTCGGCGAAACGGGCGACAAGGAAATCGATGAAAGCGCGGACCTTGGGCTGCGTGTAGCGCCCCGGCGGATAGACGGCATAGATGCCCAGCGTGGTCTGCGGCAGGTCGGGGATCACGTCCTCGACCAGACCCTGCGCCATCGCGTCGTGGTACAGGAAGCTCGGCAGATAAGCGATGCCCAGCCCCTTCACGGCGGCATTGAGCAGCGATTGCCCGTCATTGACCGTCAGCCAGCCCGCGCCGCGGACCTGACGCACCTCGCCCGAGGGCGCGGCGATCTTCCACACATTGGCGCTGGCCTGGTTCGAATAATGCAAGAGCCGGTGTTCGTTCAGATCGTCGATCTTCATCGGACGGCCATGCGCCTGGAAATATTTCGGCGCGGCGATCAGGCGTTGCGTCGTCTCGGTGATCTTGCGCGCCCTGAGCGAGCTGTCTTCCATCTCGCCCACGCGGATCGACATGTCGAACCCTTCCGAGATCAGCTCGACATAGCGGTTCTTCAGCACCATGTTGACGCTGATTTCCGGGAATTCGGTCAGAAACTCGTCCAGCACGGGCGACAGCAGGCTGACGCCGAAATCCGTGGCCACCGACATCCGCAGCACGCCCGAGGGCGCCGATTGCATCGCCGTGACGATGCTGTCCGCTTCGCCCGCATCGTTCAGGACGCGGCGGGCGCGGTCATAATAGACAAGCCCGATTTCCGTGGGACTGACACGGCGGGTCGTGCGGTTCAGAAGCCGCGCACCCAGCCGGGCTTCCAGGGACGAGACATGCTTGGAAACGGCGGATTTCGAGATCCCCATCTTCCGCGCGGCATCGGTGAATCCCCCCTGATCGACCACCGTGGCGAAGGCTTCCATTTCGGTCAGACGGTCCATAGCGCACCCATACCCAGACAGTTTCGATGTTTCCGTTAGACACCCCAATTGGGGCGCGATCTGGGCGGGGCCGGGGAATTGACGGGGCGTTTGTTTGCGCTGAAATGACAGTGGAAACCTTGCGGTTGCACTGTTTCGTTTTCGGCGCCCGATTGTCTGTGTCAGGTCGCAAATTCCACGACACTCAGCCAGACTGTCAACGTCAGCGCACTCAGCAGCGTTGACTGAGCGACGACAGTCGCCGACAGCCGCCGGTCCGCGCCGAACCCCGCCGCCAGCACATGCGCGGCCGAGGCCGTGGGCAGGGCCGCGAACATGACCAGTCCCTGCGTCAGGGCCGGATCGGCGCCGATGGTCAGGCAGACGACCAGCGTCATGGCAGGCAACAGCAGCAGCTTGACCGCCACCAGCACCGCGCTGAACGCATCGAACTGGGCCAGCGCGCGCCAGTCCATCGTCGCGCCCACCGACACCAGAGCGATGGGAATCGCCGCCTGTGCCAGCAAGTCAAGCGGTGCCATCACCAGCACGGGCACGCGCACGCCGCTGACCCCCACCAGAACCCCGGCGACCGAAGCCAGCAGGAACGGGTTCAGCGCCACCTTCCGAACCGTGGCCCCCAGGCCCAGATTGCCGCCCCGCGACAGGGCCGAGACGGCAAAGATATTGGCCATCGGCACCGCCATGCCCGCCATCACCGCCATCATCCCGGCATCGGCCAGGCTCAGCGCGCCCACAGCCACGAAACCCATGGCGGTGTTGAAGCGCCACGCGGTCTGCCAGGCGCCCGCGAAATCCAGAAACCGCTGAGGTCCCACGCGCCGCGCGGCATAGCCCGCGATCAGGCCCAGCGTCAGGATCGCCCAGACCGAAGGCCCGATCACCGCCATCTGCGCGGGGACGATGGGCCGACTGGCGGCGGCGGTGAACAGCAGGGCGGGAAACAGGATCTCGAAATTCAGCCGGTCGAGCCCGGTCCAGGCATTCTCGGACAGTCGCCTGCGTACAAGGCCTCCCAGCCCCACCAGAAGGAAGCTGGGGATCAGCCCGGCAAGAACCGTGGCAAAGACCACTTACAGCGACGCGGCCAGCCGGGCGCCCTGATCGATGGCGCGCTTGGCGTCCAGCTCGGCCGCCACGTCGGCGCCGCCGATGACATGGACGCGCCCGCCCGCCACCTCGATCGCATCGGCCAGCGCGCGGTTCGATTCCTGCCCCGCGCACAGGATCACGCTCTCGACCGCCAGCTCTTGCGGGCCATTCGGCGTGCCCAGCGTGATCCCCTCGGGCGTGATCGCCTCGTAGGTGACGCCGCCCACCATCTTCACGCCGCGCGCGGAAAGCCCCGCGCGGTGGATCCAGCCGGTGGTCTTGCCCAGCCGCTTGCCCGGTTTCTCGGCCTTGCGCTGCAGCAGCGTGACCTGCCGGACGGGCGCGGGCGGCTGGGGCGTAGCCAGCCCGCCGGGGACCTCGGACGGATCGGCGACCCCCCATTCCCGGCGCCATTCCTCGGGATGCAGGGTCGGCGAGTCGCCGTCTCCCAGCACGTATTCCGCCACATCGAAGCCGATCCCGCCCGCGCCGATCACCGCGACGCTGTCCCCCACCGGCGAGCGGCCCCGGAGCACGTCGATATAGCTCAGCACATGCGGCGCATCCTCGCCCGGGATACCCGGATCGCGCGGATTGACGCCGGTGGCGACGATCACCTCGTCGAAACCGGCCAGATCGTCGGGCGTGGCCTCATGGCCCAGTTTCACGGTGATCCCCGATTGCGCGACCATCGTCTCGAACCAGCCGACCAGACCGTGGAATTCCTCCTTGCCCGGAATGACGCGCGCCATGTTCAGTTGTCCGCCCAGCACGCTGTCCTTCTCGAACAGCGTCACCTTGTGTCCGCGCTGATCGGCCACCAGCGCCGCCATCAGCCCGGCGGGCCCCGCGCCGACAACGGCCACGCTCTTGGGTGCCTCGGCCGGCAGGTAGTTCAGCTCGGTCTCGTGGCAGGCGCGCGGATTGACCAGACAGGTCGAGACCTTGCCGCTGAACGTATGGTCCAGACAGGCCTGGTTGCAGCCGATGCAGGGTGCGATGGTCGCGGCCTTGCCCGCCGCCGCCTTGGCCACGAATTGCGCATCGGCCAGGAAGGGGCGCGCCATCGACACCATGTCGGCGCAGCCCTCGGCCAGCACCTGTTCCGCCACCTCGGGCGTGTTGATCCGGTTCGAGGTGATCAGCGGGATGCCCACCTTGCCCATCAGCTTCTTCGTCACCCAGGCGAAGCCCGCGCGCGGCACGCTGGTGGCGATGGTCGGCACCCGCGCCTCGTGCCAGCCGATCCCGGTATTCAGCATCGTGGCGCCGGCGGCCTCGATGGCCTTGGCCAGTTGCGTCACTTCGTCGAAGGTCTGACCGTTCGGCACCAGGTCCAACAGCGAGATGCGGTAGATGATGATGAAATCCGGCCCCACGGCCTCGCGCACACGCTTGACCACCTCGACCGGCAGGCGCATCCGGTTCTCGTAGCTGCCGCCCCAGCGATCCTCGCGCTTGTTGACATGCAGGCACAGGAACTGGTTGAGGAAATACCCCTCGGATCCCATCACCTCGACACCGTCATAGCCCGCCTCTTTCGCGCGGATAGCCGCCGTGGCGAAGTCGGCGATCTGTTTCTCGATCCCCTCTTCATCCAGTTCCTTGGGTGGAAAGGGCGAGATCGGCGACTTGATGGCCGAGGAACTCACGCAATCGGGCCCATAGGCGTAGCGCCCGGCATGCAGGATCTGCATCGCGATCTTGCCGCCCTCGGCATGGACGGCATCGGTGACGATCCTGTGGTTGGCGATGTCCTGAGGCGTGTAGAGCCCGGCGGCACCCGGAAACACGCCGCCCTCGGGATTGGGCGCCATCCCGCCGGTGACGATCAGCCCGACGCCTCCCGCCGCGCGCTCGGCGTAATAGGTCGCGACCCGCTGCCAGTCGCCGCGCTCTTCCAGGCCGGAATGCATCGACCCCATGAGCACACGGTTTTTCAGCGTTGTGAAGCCCAGATCGAGCGGGGCAAGCATATGCGGATAGGGGCTGGACATCGGCGTCTCCTCCGGTCTGGCGATGTGGTCGTCACCCTAGCCGGGCAGGCCGGATTGTCATCCGAAACCTTGCGTCAGTGCCGCCCGTCGTCTCCTGCACGCGGCATGCCCTTTCACTTTGCCACAAATACTCAATTCCGGCCGCGCCGTCCCGCATGCGGCCGGGCTGTCGCGCTTCAGCCAGCGCTGCGGCCCGCGCCGAAGCGCAGCACCACCCAGCCGAACAGCGCCATCGCCAGAATGGCCAGCACCGATCCGGCCTTGGCCAGCGCCTCGCCCTGACCCGAGATCGCCATGGCGATACCCGGCACCAGCACGATCACCGCCAGCACCGACAGGCCGTAATGCGCCCAGCCCAGCCGTGAGCGCGCCGCGTCGGGCGAGACGGCATAGTAAAGCCCGGCAATCGACAAAGCGACGAAGCCGATCAGGTTCAGGTGTCCATGCGCGGGCGACAGCGAATGATCGGCCGACGCCGACATGACGATGCCCCAGCCCATGCCGATCAGGGCAAAGAGCGCGGCGGTCACAAGGCAGGTCTTGGGAAGATGTGTCATGGCTTTAATCCTTGAGGAAAAACGGGTCTTGAAGGGAAACGGGAGCCTTCAGCCGGCGACGATCTCGACGCCCGTCTGTTTCGCGGCGGCGATCAGGGCGGGAATATCGGGCGGGCCGTCGGAGGCGGGGAAATCCCACGATCCCGCGTCCACCGGATCGCCGAGCCCGGCGAAGAACGCGTCATGCACGGCGCCCGGCGCGTTGAAGATCATCAGGCGACCGGGCGTGTCGCCGACATTGGTGAAGGCATGCACGGCGCCCGACGGGATCGTCACGCTGTCGCCGCCGGTGACGCGAACCGTCCGGTCGCCCAGCAGGAACTCGAACTGCCCCTCCAGCACGACGAAGGCTTCTTCTTCGCCCGGGTGGCGGTTGGGCGGGGCGCCCGCACCGGGAGCAACCCGGGCTTCGACAAGGCAATAGGTGCCGTTCGTCTCGTGGCTGAATTTGTGAAAGTGCAGGATGTTTCCGAGAAGATGAAATCGACGATGCGTTGCCACGGTGAAAACTCCGGGTATAATGGGAATAAGTCTTATAATGAGACACTAGTCTCACATTTTTGAATTGGCAAGCGGCATGACGAACGGACGCAGCGCGCAGAAATCCCGGACGCGGTCGGCCCTGCTGCAGGCCGCGCGCGAGCTTTCGGCGGCGGGGCAGGAGATCACCGTTCAGGCCGTGGCGCGGCACGCGAATATCTCGAAGGCGACGGCGTATCGTTACTTCTCGGATCCCGGCGTCCTGGCCTCGGAAGCCACGCTCGATGTCGCGGTGACACCCACTGTGCTTCTGCTGGGCGACGAGACGGATGTGCGCCGGCGCGTGCATATCGTCAGCGACTATTTCCGCCGGTTCGGTCGCGAGCACGAGCCGGGCTTTCGCAAGTTCCTGGCGCGGATGATGGATGCCTGGGCACCCGACAAGCCGATCCGGCGCGGCGCCCGGCGCATCCCGGCCTTCGAGACCGCGCTGGAGCCGGTTCGCGCGCGCATGACAGAGGCCGATTTCCGGATGCTGATCCTGTGCCTGACCACCACCGGGACCGGCATCGAATACCACATTGCCGCGCGCGATGTCTGCGGATTGGAGGATGACGACGCGGACCGCGTCGGTCGCGCCGCCGTCGACGCGCTGCTGGACCGGTTCCTGCCTGCGGCGTGACCGGTGGATTGATCGGTGTCCGTTGTCTGCTAGGCTCCATCCGACGCGAGCGTGAGGGAACCGGATCATGGCAAAGCCGAGACTGCTGACGGGCGGCAATCCGCAGATCCCCAAGGGTTTGGGCGACGCCCCCGTGCGTGCCTATATCGACGCGCTCGAGGGCTGGAAGCGGCAGGCCTGCGAAGATCTGGACAGGGTGATTTCCAGGTCGATCCCCGGGGTCCGCAAGGCGGTCAAATGGAACTCGCCCTTCTACGGGCCGGCGGGCGGTGACTATGTCGTCAGTTACCACGTCATGACGCGGTACGTGAAAGTCGCCTTCTTCGCGGGTGCCTCGCTCGATCCGCCGCCGCCCGAAGGATCGAAGGACCCGTCCACGCGCTATCTGCATGTCAGCGAGAAGGCGCCCCTCGACGAGGCGCGGCTGGCCGATTGGTGTCGCCAGGCCAGCGCGCTGCCCGGTTTCGGCAAGGTTGCGGATTAACGCTCGAACGGCCGTTCGAAATCGTCGCCCCGCGGCACCCGGCCCGAGCCCGGCCCGACCGGATCCAGATGGATGATGACTTCGGCGCCGGGGATCTCGGCCTCCAGCTTGTGCTCCAGCCCGTCGGCGACCGCGTGGGCCTCGTTCAGGGTCTGCCGGCCATCCAGTTCGACATGCAGCGAAATGAAGGTCCGGCTGCCTGCCATCCGGGTCTTCACGTCGTGATGACCGGTGATGCCGGGCCAGTCGGCGGCGATCACGTTGATCCGCTGGACCACTTCGGGCGCGGCGGCGTGGTCCATGAGCGCGTTCCAGGCCTCGCGCCCGATTTTCAGGCCGCTGCGCGCCAGCCACAGGGCCGCCAGCGCCGCGACGATGGAATCGACGCGCGACAATCCCCACAGGGCCGAGGTCGCCAGCGCCGCCAGAACCCCCAGCGTGGGCAAGAGGTCGCCGAGGTAATGCAGCGAATCGGCGGCGACGACCTTGTTGCCGGTCGCGCGGGCGACATAACGCTGCCAGAGCACCAGCGCGATGGTCAGCACGACCGAGACCAGCATCACCACGATGCCCCAGCCTTCTTCCGCCGGCGGCCGGGCCTCGGCGGCGAACAGCCGCGACAGGGCCATCGCCATGATCACCAGCGCCGAGGTCAGCACCAGCGCCGATTGCGCCAGCGCCGCCAGGTCCTCGGCCGAGGAATGGCCGAACGTGTGGTCGGAATCGGCGGGCCGCGCGGCATAGGCGATGGCGGCCAGCGCGCCCACCGACATCATCACGTCAAGCGCGTTGTCCGCCAGCGACGCCGCAACCGACAGCGCGCCCGTGGCGATCAGCGCCCAGAGCTTCAGCACCACCAGCGTGACCGCCACCCCGACCGAGGCCAGCCCGGCGGACATGTTCAGCCATTGGGTCTGGCGGGAATCAGAAGCGGCGGGGGTCGTCATGGGGGTCAGCATGGCGCTTCGGTAGCCCCCGGTCCAGTCCGCTGCAACGCAGAATCTGGGGATAAGCGCCGCTGCGCCGGGCGGCCATCCCCTGCGGTCGCTTGCGCGCAAAAGGGCACGTCGCGCGTCGTGCCTTGCCCGGCTCCCGCACCGGGGGCAGTATCGGCAGGCCATCCGCAGGAGAGACCCCATGCCCGAGCTTCACACGCTGATCACCTATCTTGCCGTGCTGACCGGGTTCGTGTTCTTTCCGGGCCCGTCGATCCTGCTGACGCTCGCGCGCGCGTCCAGCTCGGGCACGCGGGTGGGCGTCGCCACCAGCCTTGGCATCGCGCTGGGCGATCTCATGCATACCGCGCTGGCGGTGGTGGGGATCTCGGCCATCGTGCTGGCCTCGGCCGAGGCGTTCTTCGTCATCAAGATGCTGGGCGCGGGCTACCTGATCTGGCTGGGCCTGCGCAGCTTTTTCGAAGGCGCGCCCGACCTGGCCCGCGCCCGCCCGCTGGGCGCGGGGCGGGCGTTCCGGCAGGCGATGCTGGCCGAGCTCTTGAACCCCAAATCGGCGATGTTCTTCCTTGCCTTCCTGCCGCAATTCGTCGACCCCGCGCTGGGCCGGGTCGCGCTGCAACTCAGCGTTCTGGGTCTTCTGTTCGTCGCGATGGGCACGCTGGCCACGTTGATCGTGGCGGTCGGCGCGGGGCGCGTGTCGCGGATCCTGCAGGCCAACCCCGCCATCCGGCGTTGGCAGGGCAAGGTGGTGGGCGGTGTCTATTGCGCGCTGGGCCTGCGGTTGGCGCTGCAGGAGCGCTGAACGCACCGTGTTACAATTCGTAAGGATTGCGACAAACTGCGGCAAAACTCGGCCGCCACCAATCTAGCACCGCGCGGCGGACCCTGAATGGAGGCGGGGTTTGCCGGGCGCGACATGGGAGGAGACAGAGTGGTGACCACGACCGCAACGCAGTCGGCGCTGGAATCCGTGCCCGCGCTGCTCGCGCGCAACGCCATCGAGAATGCCAACCTGACCGCCTATCGCGAGAAGGAATTCGGCATCTGGCAATCCTGGACCTGGAAACAGGTGAAGGCCGAGGTCGATGCGCTGGCGATGGGCTTTCTGGCGCTCGGCATGGCCCCGGGCGATCACGTCGCCATCATCGGCCGCAACCGCCCGGCCCTGTACTGGTCGATGGTCGCGGCGCAATCCGTGGGGGCCGTGCCCGTCGCCCTGTATCAGGACGCGGCCGCCGACGAGATGGCCTATGTGCTGGACCATTGCGGCGCGCGCTTTGCCATCTGCGGCGATCAGGAGCAGGTCGACAAGGTCATTGAGGTGCAGGAGGAGGTCTCGGGGATCGAGCAGATCCTGTATCTCGACAAGCGCGGCATGCGCAAATACGACCACGCCCGCATGAACTGGCTGATGGACGTGCAGGCCGAGGGTCTGGCCGCGCGCAGCCGGTTCGAGGCGGAACTGAAGACGCGGCGCGCCGCGCTGAATTACGACAGCACCTGCGTGATGCTTTACACGTCGGGGACGACCGGCAAGCCCAAGGGCGTGGTCCTGTCCAACCGCAACATCCTGGAAACCGCCAAGGCCTCGTGCCAGTTCGACACGCTGACCCGCAAGGACGAGATCCTCGCCTATCTGCCGATGGCCTGGGTCGGCGATTTCATCTTCTCGATGGGTCAGGCCTATTGGGCGGGGTTCTGCGTCAACTGCCCGGAAAACGAAACCACCATGGCCGCCGATCTGCGCGAGATCGGGCCGACCTATTTCTTTGCCCCGCCCCGCGTCTTCGAGACCATGCTGACGCAGGTGATGATCCGCATGGAAGACGCGAGCGCCGCGAAAAAGCGCATGTTCGACAAGTACATGGCCCATGCCCGCAAGGTCGGCGGCCTGATCCTTGACGGCAAGCCCGTCTCGGCGGGCGACCGGCTGAAGTACCGCATGGGCGAGATGCTGGTCTACGGGCCGCTGAAGAACACGCTGGGCCTGTCCAATATCCGCGTGGCCTATACCGCGGGCGAGGCGATCGGGCCCGAGATCTTCGATTTCTACCGCTCGCTGGGCATCAACCTGAAGCAGCTTTACGGCCAGACCGAGGCCTCGGTCTTCATCACCCAGCAGCCCGATGGCGAGGTGCGTTCGGATACGGTGGGCGTGCCGTCGCCGGGTGTCGAGGTGAAGATCGCCGAGTCGGGTGAAGTGTTCTACCGCTCGCCGGGTGTCTTCGTGGAATATTACAAGAACCCCGAAAGCACCGCGTCCACCAAGGATGCCGAAGGCTGGGTCGCCACCGGCGATGCGGGTTTCTTCGAGCCCGATACAGGCCATTTGCGGATCATCGACCGGGCGAAGGACGTGGGCAAGATGGCCGATGGCCGGATGTTCGCGCCCAAATATGTCGAGAACAAACTCAAGTTCTATCCCAACATCCTCGAGGCCGTGGTGTTCGGCAACGGGCGCGACCGCTGCGTGGCCTTCATCAATATCGACCTGAATGCCGTCGGCAACTGGGCCGAACGCAACAACATCGCCTATTCCAGCTATCAGGAACTGGCCGGCCATCCCCGCGTGCTGGCCACGATCCAGGAACATGTCGAGGCCGTGAATGCCTCGGTGGCCGAGGACCCGATGCTCTCGGGCTGCCAGATCCACCGCTTCCTGGTGCTGCACAAGGAACTCGATGCCGACGACGGCGAGATGACCCGCACCCGCAAGGTGCGCCGCAACATCGTCGCCGAGAAATTCGCCGACCTGATCGAGGGCCTCTATGGCGGTGCCGACAGCGTCTATACCGAGACCGAGGTCAGCTACGAGGACGGCCGCAAGGGCGTGCTGAAAGCGACGGTCGAGCTGCGCGACGCCAAGGTCGTGGCGCCTGACGGGCAGCGGATGGCGGCGGAATGAGGGATACGAACATGCTGGACCAATCCGCAGAAGGCTACGTCACCGCCGATGGTCGCCAGATCGGCCCCGTGGTGCTGGAGCTGAAGAACATCACCCTGCGTTTCGGGGGCGTCGAGGCGATAAAGAACATCTCTTTCGACATCCGCGAGGGTGAGATCCGCGCGATCATCGGCCCCAACGGCGCCGGCAAGTCGTCGATGATGAACGTCATCTCGGGCTTCTACGTGCCGCAGGAAGGCGAGATCATCTACAAGGGCTACAAGCGTGCCAAGATGCCGCCCTATCAGGTCGCGCGCACGGGGATCGCCAGGACGTTCCAGAACATCGCCCTGTTCGAGGGCATGTCGGTGCTCGACAACATCATGACGGGTCGGATGAACCTGATGAAATCGGGGTTCCTGAAACAGGCCCTGTGGTGGGGACCGGCCGCGCGCGAGGAAGACGAACACCGCGAGAAGGTCGAGAAGGTCATCGATTTCCTGGAGATCCAGCATATCCGCAAGACCCCGGTCGCGCGTCTGCCCTACGGTTTGAAAAAACGCGTCGAACTGGCGCGCGCGCTGGCCGCCGAGCCGCAGATCCTGCTGCTGGATGAGCCGATGGCGGGCATGAACGTCGAAGAGAAAGAGGACATGTCCCGCTTCATCCTCGACGTGAACGACGAATTCGGCACGACCATCGTGCTGATCGAGCACGACATGGGCGTGGTCATGGACCTGTCCGACCGCGTGGTGGTGATGGATTACGGCAAGAAGATCGGCGACGGCACGCCCGACGAGGTGCGGAACAATCAGGACGTGATCGACGCCTATCTCGGCGTCAGCCACGACGAATAAGGGGCAGGGCATGTCAGACAACGTACTCTTCGCGCTTGAAGCGGCGGCCAACGGCCTGACCGTGGGCATCATGTATTCGCTGGTGGCCCTGGGCTTCGTCCTGATCTTCAAGGCCTCGGGCATCTTCAACTTCGCGCAGGGCGTGCTGGCGCTGTTCGCGGCGCTGACGCTGGTGGGGTTCCAGACCGGGCAGGTGCCGTTCTCGCATCTGATCAACGCCATCTTCGGCACCAACATCCACGATTTCGGCTTCACCATGCCCGCCGTCCTGGCGATCATCCTGACCGTGCTGGTGATGATCCTGATCGCCATCCTGGTCGAGCGGCTGGTGCTGAAACATCTGGTCAACCAGGAGCCGATCATCCTGTTCATGGCCACGATCGGGCTGGCCTATTTCCTAGAAGGACTGGGCGACATCATGTGGGGGGCCGAGGTCAAGCGGCTGGATGTCGGCATCCCGCAGGGCATGTCGCCCTGGGTGGACGAAGTCACCTACAACCTGTTCGGCTATGGCTTCTACCTGGACGAGCTGTCGCTCTGGGCGCTGGGCATCGCGGCGGTGCTGGTGACGGCGCTCGTGATCTTCTCGCAATACACCAAGCAGGGCAGGGCGCTGCGCGCGGTGGCCGACGATCACCAGGCAGCTTTGTCGGTGGGCATCTCGCTGCGGTTCATCTGGGTGCTGACATGGTCCATCGCCGGCATCGTCGCGCTCGTCGCGGGGATCATGTGGGGGTCGAAATCGGGCGTGCAGTTCTCGCTGTCGCTGATCGCGCTGAAGGCGCTGCCGGTGCTCATTCTCGGCGGCTTCACCTCGATCCCCGGTGCCATCGTCGGCGGGCTTCTGATCGGCGTAGGCGAGAAGCTGTTCGATTTCTTCATGCAGCCGATCATCGGCGGCGCCACCGAGAACTGGTTTGCCTACATGCTTGCGCTGGTCTTCCTGCTGTTCCGTCCGCAGGGCCTGTTCGGCGAACGTATCATCGAGAGGGTCTGACACGATGCTTTACCGTGAAGCGGGCGATTTCAAGACGTCCTATGCCAGCGACAACCAGACCTTTCCGATCCGGTTTGACCGCACCGCCTATTGGGCCGTCATGGCCGTGGCCTTCCTGCTGGTGCCGATGGTGCTGACGGATTACTGGGCCAATTCCATCGTCATCCCCTTCCTGATCTACGTGATCGCGGCTTTGGGGCTGAACATCCTGATCGGCTATACCGGCCTTCTGTCGCTGGGCACCGCCGCCTTCATGGCCGTGGGCGCCTATTCGACCTTCAAGCTGACCACCGCCTTCCCCGAGATGCCGATCTATATCGTCTTCATCCTGTCGGGGCTGGTCACCTCGGCGGTGGGGGTGCTGTTCGGGCTGCCGTCCTTGAAGATCAAGGGCTTCTACCTGGCCGTGGCCACGCTGGCGGCGCAGTTCTTCCTGATCTGGCTGTTCACCCGCTATGGCTGGTTCTTCAACTACTCGTCGACCGGCCAGATCTCGATGCCCGAGCGCACCATGTTCGGGGTCGTCATCACCGGCGCCTCGGCCAGCTCGACGGCGGTCTATTTCACCTGCCTGATCTTCACCGTCGCGATGGCATGGCTGGCGCGCAACCTGACGCGCGGCACGCTGGGCCGCACTTGGATGGCGATCCGCGACATGGATATCGCGGCCGAGATCATCGGCGTGAATCCCCTGATCGCCAAGCTGTCCTCGTTTGCCGTGTCGTCCTTCTTCGTGGGCGTCGCCGGCGCGCTGACCTTCGCCGTCTATCTGGGCGCGGTCGAGGCGGGCGAGGCGTTCGGGATCAACAAGAGCTTCCTTGTGCTGTTCATGGTGATCATCGGCGGGCTGGGCTCGATCCTGGGCTCGTTCCTAGGGGCGGCGTTCCTTGTCGTGCTGCCGGTGCTGCTGAAACTGCTGCTGGTCGACGGGCTGGGCTGGCCCTCGGATCTGGCGCGGCACCTGGAGATCATGATCATCGGCGCGCTGATCATCATCGTGCTGATCGCCGAGCCGCACGGCATGGCCGCGCTGTGGCGCACCGTGAAAGAGAAACTGCGACTGTGGCCGTTCCCGCATTGAGGAGGGCGGGGCCGGATTACAGGGTTGGGAATAACGAACGAAACCGTCATCGACTGGGAGGAGAACCAATGAAGATGACCAAAATAGCCGCCTTGGTTGCGGCCGCTGCGATCGCCACGCCCGTGGTTGCGCAGGACCTGCACTTTCCGATGCTGAACTACCGGACCGGGCCTTTCGCCCCCGGCGGCATCCCCTTCGCCGATGGCTATCAGGACTACCTGACGCTCATCAACGAGCGCGACGGCGGTATCGGCGGCCTGCCGATCCGCACCACCGAATGCGAAACCGCCTACAATACCGAGCGCGGCGTCGAATGCTATGAATCGATCCGCGGCGACAGCCCGCTGATCGTGCAGCCGCTCTCGACTGGCATCACCTATCAGCTGATCCCCCGCGTGACCGAAGACGGCGTGCCGCTGCACACGATGGGTTACGGCCGGACCTCGGCCATGGAAGGCGAAACCTTCCCGTGGGTGTTCAACTATCCCGCCAATTACTGGGACGGCGCCTCGGTCGCGATCAACTACCTGCTCGATCAGAACGACGATTCGCTCGAAGGCAAGAAGATCGTCCTGATCTATCACAACTCGGCCTATGGCCGTGAGCCGATCCCGACGCTTCAGAACCTGTCCGAACGCTACGGCTTCGAACTGGTCGAGATCCCCGTCGACTCGCCCGGTCAGGAACAGTCCAGCCAGTGGCTGCAGATCCGTCGCGAGCGCCCGGATTACGTGATCATGTGGGGCTGGGGCGTGATGAACGCCGTCGCCATCCAGGAAGCCGCCAATATCCGCTTCCCGATGGAGAATTTCATCGGCATCTGGTGGTCGGGTTCGGAAAACGACGTGGTCCCGGTCGGTGCGGGCGCCGATGGCTACACCGCGCTGACCTTCCACGGTGTCGGCACCGATTACCCGGTCTATGACGACATCCAGACCTATGTCGTGGATCGCGGTCTTGCCGCCGGCAATGGCGACCAGATCGGCTCGGCGGTGTATTCGCGCGGTCTCTACGCGGCGATGCTGGCGGTCGAAGCCGCGCGCACCGCGCAGGAACTGGCCGGTCACGCCCAGATCACTCCGGCGGAAATGCGTGCGGGCATGGAAGCGCTCAGCATCTCCGAAGAGCGTCTGGCCGAACTGGGCCTGCCGAACTTCTCGGCGCCGTTCGACGTGTCCTGCCAGAACCACGGCGGTTCGGGCGCGGCGATGATCCAGCAATGGGATGCGGATACGCAGACCTGGAGCCTGATCACCGACTGGATCGATTCGGATCGCGAGCTGATCGGCGAACTCGCCACCGCCGATGCGGCGGCCTACGCGGCGGAAAACAACATCACGCCGGGCTGCCTGTAAGCGGTTCTGCAAGATCCGGGACGGGCGCTTCGCGCGCCCGTCCCACCCCCAACCGAGTTTCTGACGGGATTGCACCCATGTTCGACCACCGCCCAGACGCCCAGACCGCCGCCGAGACGCTGCTCGAGATCAACAATATCGAGGTGATCTACAACCACGTGATCCTCGTGCTCAAAGGTGTCAGCCTGTCGGTCCCCAAGGGCGGTATCACCGCGCTTCTGGGTGGCAACGGCGCGGGCAAGTCGACGACGCTGAAATCCATTTCCGGCCTGCTGAAATCCGAGCGTGGCGAGATCACCAAGGGATCGGTCGTCTATCGCGGCGAGAATCTCGCCGGGAAGGACCCCGCCGACCTGGTCAAGACCGGGGTCATCCAGGTGATGGAAGGCCGCCATTGCTTCGAACACCTGACGGTCGAGGAGAACCTGCTGACCGGCAGCTATACCCGCACCGACGGGCGCGGCGCGATCGCCGCCGATCTGGACATGGTCTACGAGTACTTTCCCCGGCTGAAGACCCGCCGCAAGTCGCAGGCGGGCTATACCTCGGGCGGTGAGCAGCAGATGGTCGCGATCGGCCGCGCGATGATGGCCCGCCCCGAGACGATCCTGCTGGACGAGCCCTCGATGGGGCTTGCGCCGCAGCTGGTCGAGCAGATCTTCGAGATCGTGAAACGGCTGAACGAAGAGCAGGGCGTGACCTTCCTGCTGGCCGAGCAGAACACCAACGTGGCGCTGAAATACGCCCATACCGGCTATATTCTGGAAAACGGCCGCGTCGTGATGGATGGCAGCGCCAAGGCACTGCGCGAGAATCCCGACGTGGCGGAATTCTATCTCGGCATGTCCGACAAGGGCCGGAAATCCTTCCGCGACGTGCGCAGCTATCGCCGCCGCAAACGCTGGCTGGCCTGAAAACCCCGCCGCCATCGCCACGCAGACCAAGAACGGGAGGCAATCGTGGGAGCCATGAGCAAGCATTTCGACACGCTGGAGACCCGCTCGGCCGATCAGCGCGCCGCCGATCTGGCGGTGGACCTTCCGCAATTGATCGCGCGCGCGCAGACGACCGCGGGGATGGAAAAGGCGCTGGGCGATATCGATCCCGCCGCGATCACCGACGCCGCCGCGCTTGCCGCGCTGCCGGTGCTGCGCAAATCCGAGCTGGTCGCCGCGCAGGGTCGGGCCGCGCCCTTCGGCGGTTATGCGGCGCTGGCGGTGCATGACTTCGACCATGTCTTCCAGTCCCCCGGCCCGATCTACGAGCCCGGCCGCGCCAGCCCCGACTGGTGGCGGCTGGGACGGTTCCTTGCGGCCTCGGGCGTGGGGCGCGGCGATATCGTGCAGAATTGCTTCGGCTATCACCTGACGCCCGCCGGGCTGATGTTCGAGAACGGCGCGCGGGCCGTCGGCGCCGCGGTGCTGCCCGCCGGAACCGGCCAGACCGAATTGCAGGTCCGTGCCGCCGTCGATATCGGCACCACGGCCTATGCGGGGACGCCCGATTACCTGAAGATCATCCTCGAGAAAGCCGACGAGATGGGCGAGACGCTGCGCCTGACCAAGGCGGTGGTCGGCGGCGGCGCGCTGTTTCCCAGCCTGCGGCAATTCTATGCCGACCGGGGCATCATCTGCCGCCAATGCTATGCCACCGCCGATCTGGGCAATATCGCCTACGAGACCGACGCGCTGGACGGCATGGTCATCGACGAGGGCGTGATCGTCGAGATCGTGCGCCCCGGCACCGGCGATCCGGTTCCGCATGGCGAGGTGGGCGAGGTGGTCGTGACCACGCTCAACCGCGATTACCCGCTGGTGCGCTTCGCCACCGGCGATCTGTCGGCGATCATGGAGGGCGAAAGCCCTTGCGGGCGCACCAATCTGCGCATCAGGGGCTGGATGGGCCGCGCCGATCAGACCACCAAGATCAAGGGCATGTTCGTGCGCCCCGAACAGGTCGCGGCCTTCGTGTCGCATCACGACGAGGTGGCGCGCGCCCGCGTCATCGCCTCGCGCGAGGGGGAAATGGACGTGATGACGGTGCGTATCGAAACCCGGGCGTCCAATCCGGCGTTGTATGAGCAAAGCGTGCTGGATACGCTGAAACTGCGGGGCAAGGTCGAGCTCGTGCCGCCCGGCACCCTGCCCAATGACGGCAAGGTGATCGAGGATCTGCGAAGCTACGAGTAACCTGAATGCCTCCGCAAACTGGGAGGCCCTGGATGACGACCCGTATTTTCGCCCTGCTGACGGCGGCTATTCTTTCCGCGACCCCGGTCTGGGGGCAATCCGGCACGGCGCTGATCGTCGCCAATGAAGATTACACCGAGCTGCGCAACGCGCGCGGATCGGGCGCCATGGTGCAGCTGGAGCGGATCCTCGGCGGCGCGGCCTTCGACGTCGACATCGCCACGAACCTGTCGGCCAACGCGATGCGGGCGGCTCTCTCGACGCTGTCCGCAAGCCTGCGCGACGACGGCCATGAACGGGTGGTGATCCTGTTTTCGGGCTATACCGTCAGCGCGGGCGGGACCGTCTGGCTGATGGGCACCGACAGCCGCGCGCCCGACATGGCGTCGGTCGAGGGCTATGGCGTGCGGCTGGACACCGTTCTGTCCATCGCGGGCCAGATTCAGGGCGGGGCCATCGTCGCGCTGGCGGATTACGGGTTTCCCGATGATCTGGATGGCGGGTTCCGGGGCGGATTGCCGCCGATGATCGAGGTGCCGCAGGGCGTGACGCTGGTGCGCGGCTCGTCGGTCGGCGTCGCCGCCGTGCTGCGCGACGTGAGCGCGCCGGGCACGACCGTCGGAGACGCGGCGGCGGGGCGCAGCGACGTCACGCTGGACGGGTTCAACCCGCCCTACCTGGCCTTCCTGCCCGACGGGACCAGCCCGGCGCCCGCGCCTGCCCCCGACCGCAGCCAGGAGGACCGCGTGGCGTGGCAGACGGCGCGCGATCTGGGCACGGTCGAAGGCTATGACGCTTATCTCTCGGCCTATCCGCAAGGCGCTTTCGTGGCCGAGGCCCGCGCCGCGCGTCAGCAGCTGATGAACACGCCCGAGCGGATCGAGGCGGCGCTGGGTCTGAGCCGGGACGAGCGCCGGGCGATCCAGCGGGACCTGACGATCCTGAATTTCGACCCGCGCGGCATCGACGGGATCTTCGGGTCGGGGACCCGGGGCGCGATACGGTCGTGGCAGGGGCGCAACGACATCGCGGTCACGGGATACCTGGACCGCGACCAGATCTTCCGCCTTGCACAGCAGGGCGCGCGCCGGGCGGCGGAGCTGGAGGAAGAAGCCCGCGCCCGCGCCGCCGAGCAGGAGCGGCAGGACCGGCAGTTCTGGCGCGATACCGGCTCGGGGCAGGACGAGGTGGGCATGCGCGCCTATCTCGAACGCTTCCCCGACGGGATCTTCGCCCCGGTCGCGCAGGACCGGCTGGCGCAGATCGAGGCGCAGCGCCGCGAGGCGGCGCAGGCGCGCGACCGCGCGGCCTGGGACCAGGCGGCGCAAGCCGACACGATCGCCGCGTATCAGGGCTATCTGCAGGCCAATCCCGACGGCGCCTTCGCCGAGCAGGCGCGGGGCCGGATCGAGGAATTGCGCCGCCCGGCACCGCCCGAGGTGGATTACGCCGCCGCGCAGGCCGAAGAGGACCTGATGCGGCTGCCGACCTTTACCCGCGTGATCGTCGAGCAGCGGCTCGAGCGGCTGGGGCTGGAACCGGGCCCGGCGGACGGGGTCTTCGACGATGACACGCGCCGGGCGATCCGGCGTTACCAGCGGCGCGCCGACCTGCCGGTGACGGGTTTCCTGACCCAGCCGATCGTCGCCCGGCTGCTGGCCGAGGGGGTGGTGGACATCCTGCGGTGAGGCGGGCGGGGCGGTCCGGGACCGCGAGCGGTGCGTGCAGAGCACGCACCCTACAGCGTCGCGCCGGTCGGGGCCGGTTATCACCGCCTGCCTTGGCCCCTGGCAAAGCAAAAGGCCGCGCTGATGCGCGGCCTTTTTCTGTCCCTCGGGTCCATCACGGTCCGGGCTTTTACCCTGAACCGGGCCAGACGGCCGCGGCTGGATCAGCCTTGGCGGGCCTTGAATTTCTTCTGGGTCTTGTTGATCACGTAGACGCGGCCTTTGCGGCGCACGATCTGGCAATCGCGGTGGCGCTGCTTCAGCGAGCGCAGGGAATTCTTGACCTTCATCGGTCGTCTCCTCTTCGCGGCGCTGGGCGCCTTGAAACTTTGACGCCCCCGGGAGGTCCCAGGGACGCGATGAACACCGGCCTAACAGGAAGGCCATGGTGGGCACGACAAGGTTCGAACTTGTGACCCCTACGATGTCAACGTAGTGCTCTACCACTGAGCTACGCGCCCGTCCGGCTGGCCCCGTCCCGAAGGGGAGCCGCGTCCGTGGACGGGTCTATAAAAGGACTCGGCGGGGTGCGCAAGGGCTTTCCGCACCGGATTTTTGCCCGATATAGTCGGGACAAAGGAAACCCCATGCCGCGTGCCATCGAGATCCATGAACCTGCCGAGATCACCTCGCCCGTGGTCTTTGCCTCGCCCCATTCCGGGCGGGTCTATCCGGCCGACATGATGGCCCGGGCGCAGGTGGACGGGCAGGTGCTGCGCTCGTCCGAGGATGCCTATATCGACCTGCTTCTGGGCGCCGCGCCGGCCTCCGGTGCGCCCTTGGTTACGACCGAGGTGCCGCGCGCCTATGTCGATTTCAACCGCGCCGCGGACGAGCTGGACCCGGCGCTGATCGAGGGGGCGCCGCGCGCCGGGCTCAACCCGCGAATCGCCTCGGGGCTCGGCGTGCTGGCGCGGGTCGTGTCGAACGGGCGGGCGATCTATCGCGGCAAGCTGCCACTGGCCGAGGCCGAGCGGCGAATCGCGCGGTACTGGGTGCCCTACCATGCCGGGCTGGGCGCGCTGATCGAGGCGCAGCGGGCGCGATTCGGGCAGGTCTTGCTGTGCGACATGCACTCGATGCCGCACGAGGCGCTGAGCGGCTACACCGCGCGCGGCGGCGCGCGGCCCGATATCGTGGTCGGCGACCGCTGGGGGGCTTCGGCCTCGGGCGGGGTGGTCGAACAGATCGAGCAGGTGCTGCGCGAGGCCGGGTTTCGGGTGGCGCGCAACGCGCCTTTCGCCGGGGCCTATGTCACCCAGCGCTACGGGCGGCCCTCGCAGGGGATGCACGCGGTCCAGATCGAGATCGACCGCGCGCTCTATCTCGATGAGCGGCGGGTCGAGCCGCTGCCAGATTTCCAAGGCTTCCGCCAGTTGATGGCCCGGGTCATCGGCCAATTGGCGGCGCTGCCTCTGGCACCTGAACTGGATACCGGGGCGCCGGACCTGGCGGCGGAATAGGCGGGTGCCCTGAAAACCGGCAGACAGCCGGTCACCGCCCGCATTCTTCCGGTTTCAAGACAAGTGTTTCTGCCGATTTGCGAAGCCGACACGCCACAAGTGATGTAACTTTGCGCTGCCGTGCTAAAAACGGCCTCAACTTTGGGCGGCGACCGCCGCCTTGTTGCAAAGCGCGCAACGACTCGTTCCATGCCGGGGCGGAGCGCCGACAATGACGTCAGTCCGACGTAAATGGGAGCCCATCGTGACACGACCCCTTCTTCTTGCCAGCCTGCTTGGCGCGGTGCTCGCCGCGCCCGCCGCCTTTGCCCAGACCTCGGTTCCGTTCACCCTGGACTGGCGTTTCGAAGGCCCGGCCGCGCCCTATTTCCTGGCCATCGACAACGGCTATTTCGAAGCCGAGGGCCTCGACGTCGAAATCTCGCCCGGACAGGGCTCGCTCGACGCGATTCCGAAAGTCGCCACCGGCGCCTTCCCGATCGGCTTTGCCGACATGGCCAGCGTCATCAAGTTCATCGATCAGAACCCCGATGCGCCGGTCACCGCGATCATGATGATGTACGACGTCCCGGCCTTTGCCGTCGTCGGGCGCCGCAGCCTGGGCGTGGAAACCCCCGCCGATCTGGAAGGCCGCGTGCTGGGCGCGCCGCCGCCCGATGGCGCCTGGGCGCAGTTCCCGGTCTTCGCGGCCGAGCAGGGCCTCGACATGGACGCGATCACCGTCGAGCCCGTGGGCTTCCCCACGCGCGAGCCGATGCTGGCCGAGGGCCAGGTCGCAGCCGTGACCGGCTTTTCGTTCACCTCGTCCTTGTCGACCATGCGTCTGGGCGTGCCCGAGGATGACATCGTCGTCATGCTGATGGCCGATTACGGCGTCGACCTCTATGGCAACGCGATCATCGTCAACACCGACTGGGCAGCCGAGAACCCGGAGCTGGTCACGGGCTTCCTGCGCGCCGTGGCGCAGGGCGTGCGCGACGCGGCGGCCGATCCCGAAGCGGGGGTCGCAGCGATTGCCGCACGCAACCCGGCGCTGGACAGCGAGCTGGAAGTCGCCCGCCTGAACATGGCGCTGCGCGACAATATCCTGACCGACTGGGTGATGGAGAACGGCATCGGCGGCATCGACGAGGAACGCTTCGCCTCGTCGCTGGAGCAGATCGCGATGACCTACGAGTTCACCAACGAGCCCGATGCGTCGCGCTATTTCACCAGCGAGTACCTGCCCACCGATGGCAGCCTGATGATGGAATGATCCGTCACGCGGGATGAAACAAAAAGGCCCGGTCGACCGACCGGGCCTTTTTCCGAGGGGACAGCAAGCGGGGACAAACGGGTGGAAAACCTGATCGACATCAAGGGCGTGACACATGCCTACAAGACAAAGGCCGGGCCCTTCCCGGTGTTGCGAGACCTGAACATCGCCATCCCGCAGCATTCCTTCTGCGCCGTGGTCGGGCCGTCGGGCTGCGGGAAATCGACGCTCACGCGGCTGATCGCGGGGCTGATGTTCCCTGATCAGGGCGAGGTCTGGCTGCATGGCGAGCTGGTGAAAAGCCCGCGAAAAACGGTGGGGATGGCGTTCCAGAACCCGGTTTTGCTGGAATGGCGCACGATCCTGCAGAACGTGATCCTGCCGCTGGAGATCGTCGCGCCGTCGATGCCCAAGGCGCAGAAAGAGGCCCGCGCGAAAGAGCTACTGGCGCTGGTCGGGCTGGAAGGCTTCGAAAACAAGCGCCCGTCCGAGCTGTCGGGCGGGATGCGCCAGCGCGCCAGCCTGTGCCGGGCGCTGGTGCACAAGCCCGACATCATCATTTTGGACGAGCCTTTCGGCGCGCTCGACGCCTTCACGCGCGAGGATCTGTGGCAGACCATGCACCAGCTGCGCGCGAAAGAGCCTTTCACCGCGCTTCTGATCACCCATGACCTGCGCGAAAGCGTCTATCTGGGCGATCAGGTGGTGGTGCTGTCGGGCCGCCCGGCGACGACGCAATACGTGATGCAGGTGGATGTGCCGGGGCCGCGTCCGCTGGAGATGCTTTACGAACCCGAGACGGTCGAGCGCCTGGCGGTGCTGCGCCGCGAGATCCAGATCGCGCAGGGGAGGGCGGTGGCATGATCGACTGGAAGAAGATCCTGATCCCGGTCAGCGCGATCGTCATCCTGCTGCTGTTGTGGGAGCTTCTGGTCTGGGTGATGGGCTGGCCCGATTACAAGATGGCCTCGCCTTCGGACCTGTGGCCTGCCTTCCTGCGCTACCAGGAGCTGTTCTGGCTGTACGGTTGGCAGACGCTGTGGCGCACCGTGGTGGGGCTGGGCGTGGCGGTGGTGTTCGGCACGCTTCTGGGCATGATCATGGGCCTGTCCAAGGTGATGAACGACGCCCTTTACCCGCTTCTGGTGGGGTTCAACGCAATCCCCAAGGCGACGGTCGTGCCGGTCATCGCGCTGATGTTCGTGGGGCAGCACGATTTCAACACGATCCTGATGGCCTTCATGATCTCGTTCTTTCCCATCGCCGTCTCGGTCGCCATCGGGTTGAGCACGCTTGAGCCCGAATATCGGGACATCCTGCGCTCGCTCGGGGCCAGCCGGATGACGGTGTTCTGGAAGATCGCCCTGCCGAAAACCTTGCCCGAGTTCTTCGGCGCGCTGAAAGTCGCGGTGACGCTGGCTTTCATCGGCACCAACCTTGTCGAGATCATCACGCCGCACGGGCGCGGGCTGGGGCATTTGTTCCAGAGCGCGCAGACCAACAGCGACTTCCCGCTGATGTTCGCGGTTCTGCTGGCGCTCGCGGCTTTGGGGATCGTGCTGTATTACGCGGTGGTGGCGCTCGAATACATCTTCGCGGGCTGGGCGGTGCGCACCGCGCATTGATCCGCGTCTGAGGCGAAGGCCCCGGACCCTTGCGGGCCCGGGGCCTTTTCTCGTGGCCTTTTTGCGGGGCCTTATCCGGGGCGCCGTTCGGATCAGTGCACGGTCGGCGGCGTGTCGGGCTTGGCGTCGCCCTCGGCCGCTTTGCGCGGCGCGGCGGTGCGGGTGGGGCGCGCCGGCTCGGTCGCAGGTTTGGGGTCGGCGCCACGGGTTGCCGTTGAAGCGGGCTTCGGGTCGGCCGTGCTGGCCGTTTTCGCCGCAGGCTGCGCGCCGGGTGCCGGGCGCAGGGGGGCGACCGTGGCGGTTTCGGTTTTTGCGGGGGAAACCGGGTTGGTCGCGGGCTTGGCTTGGGTCTTGGTCTGGGTCTTGGTCTGGGGCTTGGCCTGAGGTTTCGCCTCGGCCTTGGCCACAGGCACCGCCCTGGACCGGGTGGCCGGTTTGGCCTGGGCCTTGGGCGCCGTCGCCTTGCGGGCCGGGGCCGTCCGCACCACGGGGGCGGGCTTGGCGGCCTCGCGCGCCAGCGCCGACGCGCTGTCATGCGGGATGTATTGTGCCCAGAGGCCCCAGATCCGCAGGCTTTGCTCGATCTGCGCCTGCCAGAGGCTGGACCAGAAATGGATTGCCGGCGCGAAGGGGTGGCTGTGGTTGCTCATGGCGGTCTCCTCGGCTGGAACGGTTGGGTCGGATGTGACGCTGGGTCAGGCGAGTCTGGCCTTTATCCCTCGCGTACACTTTGATCCGTGACAAGCCGATGACTGAAATCGCCCGCCGGGCGCTGCGGCCATGCCGGGCGGCGCCCCGTTTTTCATCAATCCGCCCCCCTGCTGCCCGCATGGGCGGCGGCTTCGGTCAAGACGCGGGTGTCAGATGCGGTGCTCTTCGACCGGCGGTCTGGATTTCAAGAAAGCGAGGCTCTCGTTAAGATAGCCGGGCGGCAGGTCGCGCCCGATCACCACGATGCGCGTGGTCTTGTCGTCCTCGGGCCAGTGGCTCAGCGGCACTGGCGGATGAAAGATGTGCTGAACCCCGTGCAGCGCGAAGGGATGCTTCATGCCCTCGACATGCACCACGCCCTTGAGCCGCAGGATATCCGCCGCGGCCGAGTTCATCAGGCTTTCCAGCCACAGGTCGAACACGATGGGCGAGATCGGCTCGGCGATCTCGATGGATTGCGAGCTCACGCGCCCGTCATGGCTGGCCGGATAGCTGGCCGATCGCGGGCCCGCACCGAACAGCCCGTGGCTTTGCGTGCTGCCCATCGGTCGCGTGTCCTTCAGGCCCGAGAGCGGCGGCAGGGACGGCTTCGATTTCGCCGCCGCCACCCAGTCGAGCGCCTGCTTGCGCGAGCTTTCCTGCGTCGGCGACAGGCCGAACAGGATCGCCGGATCGATGCGCCCGTGATCGGCCTTCGTGCGCGGCGCCCCCGGGTTGATCGCGACGATGCGCGATTCGAAGTCCTGCAATTGCGCGGCGCTGACAAGATCGGTCTTGGTCAGCACGATACGGTCGGCCATGGCGATCTGCTGCACCGCCTCGAACTGCTTCTCCAGCGTGCGCGCGCCCGTCGCGGCATCCGCCGTGACCAGCACCCCGTCCAGCGCGAAATCGAAGGACAGGTCGCCATCCATCACCAGCGTCTGCACGATCGGGCCGGGATCGGCGATGCCCGTGGTTTCGATCACCACGCGGTCGAAATCCACTTCGCCCGCCTCGCGCCGGTCCCGCAGGTCGCCCAGCGTCTGCGACAGATCGCCGCGCACCGTGCAACACAGACAACCCGAGCCCATCAGCACCATCGTCTCGGTCGAGGATTCGATCAGGTCGTGATCCAGCCCGATCTCGCCGAATTCGTTGATCACCACGGCCGCGCGGTCCATGCCCGGATCTTTCAGCAGCGCGTTCAGAAGCGTGGTCTTGCCCGAGCCGAGAAAGCCGGTGAGCAGCGTGACGGGAATGGGCGCGGGCATGGGCATCTCCTGTATCTGCGCCAGAGCTAGGCCGCGCGAGGCCCGAGTGCAAGCCGCAGGCCGGAACGGGGCGGCCCCCGCGAAAGGGCCGCCCCGTCTGTCATCCACAGAAGTCCGGGGGCAGCGCCCCCTGCGCGCGGTCAATGCGCGCTGACCGGCTCCAGGTCATGCTCGCGCGCGACGAAGAACGCGGTCGGGCGATCCTGCGTCAGCGCGATGCATTCGCCGTCGTCGCTGTGCACGCCCCAGACCTCGACGCCGCCGGGGATCTGGCTGCGGATGTCGTCGGGCAGGGTGTCGATGTCGATTTGCCGGATATAGGCGAGTTTGCCGTCCGGAACGAAGGGATAGGGGGTTTGCATGTCCTTGCTCCTGTCAGCCGCGGGGAAAAGGCGCGGACGCGTCCGCGCGCGAAGATCTGGGGCGCGTGTCAGGGCGCGCGGGTGATGGGGATGGTCCGAACCACGGTTTCGGGCTCCCGCCTTTCAAGGGTAATCTCCAGAAGCCCGTTGTCGAGCCTTGCGCCCGCCACCTCGACCCCTTCGGCCAGCGCGAAGGCGCGGCGGAACTGGCGGGTGGCGATGCCGCGATGAAGAAAGACCCGCTCGTCGCCCGGGTCGGCCTGCTGACCGCGAATCGCCAATTGCCGGTCTTCCAGCGTGATGGCGATATCCTCGGCGGTGAAGCCCGCGACGGCGAGGGTGATGATGAAGCGATTGGGCTCCACCAGTTCGATGTTGAAGGGCGGATACCCGTCCGCCCCGGCGCGCGCAGTGCGTTCGACAAGCCGTTCGAGCGGCTCGAAACCCAAGAGCAGCGGGTGCGAGGGAAAGGCGAATTTCGTCATGGTCCGGTCCTGTATCAGCGACGCGCGACCCGGCCCCCGCTTGTGCGGCTGGCGCGGTGTCCCGACAAATATGGGGGGCGCACGGGCGCCCTGCAAGGGCTGGCGCGTCGCCCGGTCGGGTTCTGGTAACCCTCTGAAAGCTTTGCTTGTGCGGGGAAAGCGGCTACACTTCCTGCACCCTAAGTCGAGTCGATCACCGATGAATGCTCCCAGCGAACTGAACCACGAAGAGGTGCTGCGCGTGAAGCTCGAGGTGTTGCGCCGCGAGCATCGGGATCTCGACGAGGCGATCGCGGCCATGCATGACCGGGGCACCGGGGACGAACTGGCGATGAAGCGCCTCAAGAAGCGGAAATTGTCGCTCAAGGACGCCATTTCCCGCATCGAAGACGAATTGACGCCGGATATCATTGCCTGAAGCGGCGGGTCGAACGGGCCTGTTCCCGGCGGAACTGATGCCCCGTCGCTCTTGCGATTTCATGGACCCATAGCCACGCCGGACAAGGCAGGCTTTGAAACACGCAATCGCAACAAAGGTCGTCACCATGTCCCGCCACGCTCCCCGCCGCTTTTCCCTCGCTGCTGCCGGTCTCGCGCTTGCCGCTTCCGTCCTTTCCAGCCTGCCCGCCAGCGCTCAGGACGGGATGGTGTGGGAGTATCACCGCTATGTCGAGGCGAACCCGCTCGATACCTATCTGGGTCTGTCCTATGGCATCCCGCAAACCGATGCGGTGCGCGCATGGTCGCGCTGCAATATCGGGGCGAACTGGGTCTATGGCGCGCTCACGCTGGCCTATGACGTGTCGAACCTGAGCGAAGGCGACAAGGTCGAGGTCGAGATCATGGCGCCGGGCTATGCGATGTATCACGACGCGATGGTCGTGAAGCCGGAAGAGGGCACATGGGGGATCAGCGTGGCGCTGGATCTGTCCGATCCGCTCTGGGGCGTGATGGCGGGCCAGAACAGGCTGACCTACCAGGTTCCCGGCGGTGCGGTCGAGCACCTGCCCCTGAGCGGTCTGGCCAGCCATATGGGCCGCTATATCAGCGATTGCAGCCGGATCGGCGACCTGCGCGGCTGAATGTCAGCCCGGCACCCCGCGCCACAGCGTGACGCGGGTGCCGCCCAGATCGATCGCGGGCTCTGTCGCGCTCAGCGTCAGGCCCGTGGCCTTCACCAGCCCCGCATCGGGGGAAACCAGCCCGATGGTCCAGCCCTGAAACCGCTGCGCCAGCACCTGCCCCAGCGCGCCGTAAAGCGCAAACAGCATCTTCCGGTCGCCGATCCGCGCGCCCCAGGGCGGGTTGATGACGACGATACCGGGCGCCACGCTGTCGGGCGGGGTCAGCTCCGAGACCGGGCTGCGGGTGAAGCGGCACCAGTCGGCCACGCCCGCGCGCCGGGCATTGGCGGTCGCCCCCTGAATCGCGCCCTGATCGCGGTCCGAGCCGAAGAACCGGAGCTGCGCTTCCGGCTGAGGCGTGGTTTTCATCTTGTCGAAAGCCTGGGCGTCGAACGCGGCGAGTTTCTGAAAGGCGAAGTCCCGTTCGCGTCCGGGCAGAAGCCCCGCCGCCATTTCCGCCGCCTCGATCACGAAGGTGCCCGAGCCGCACATCGGGTCGACCACGGCCTGTGTGCCGTCGAAACCCAGCATCCGCAAAATCGCCGCCGCATGGGTTTCGCGCATCGGCGCCTTGCCGGTGAAGGTCTTGTGCCCGCGCTTGTGCAGCGATTCGCCCGAGCTATCGAGGCTGATCGTGCACAGATCGTCCTCGATCCGCGCCTTCACGACGATGGCGGCATCGGCGGCAATCGGCGCGCCCAGTGTCTCGGCGATTGCGCGCTCGATCCTCTGGGTCGCGGCCTTGGCGTGATAGATCTTCGACTTGCGGCAGGTTGCCTCGACCCTGACCGGTACATCCGGGCGCAGGACCGAGGCCCAGTCGACCTTGCGCGCGCGCTTGTCGAGCTGCGCCAGATGCATTGCCCGGAATTCGGCCACCCGTGCCAGCACCCGCGTCGCCGTCCTGAGCATCAGGTTGGCGCGCCAGATCTCGGGCCAGCCGCCCGCCACCTCGACCCCGCCGGGGACAAGCGTCACACCGTTGAACCCCGCCGCGCGGGCCTCGGCGGCGAGGGTTTCGTCCAGCCCGGGGGCGGCGACAAGGAAAAAGGTCTCTGGCATGGCCCCGGCTTACGCGCTTTCGCGCAAGGGGGCGAGAGCCTTTGCAACGCAGCCTCAAAATGCTAACGCCGCGCCACAGCAATCCAGGGGGACAGCATGGCCGTGGACGTGGGAATCATCATGGGCAGCCAATCGGACTGGCCAACGATGCGCGAGGCGGCGGCGATCCTCGACGAGTTGGGCATCTCCTACGAGACCAAGATCGTCTCGGCCCACCGCACGCCCGACCGGCTGTGGTCCTACGGCAAGACGGCAGCCGAGCGCGGGCTCAAGGTGATCATCGCGGGCGCCGGGGGGGCTGCGCATCTGCCCGGAATGATGGCCTCGAAAACGCGGATCCCCGTCGTCGGCGTGCCGATCCAGACCCGCGCCCTGTCGGGCGTCGACAGCCTCTATTCCATCGTGCAGATGCCCAAGGGCTTCCCCGTCGCGACCATGGCGATCGGCGGCGGCGCCAATGCCGGTCTGATGGCGGCGCAGATGCTGGCGGTGAGCGACGCGGCGCTGGCCGGACGCGTCGACGCGTGGCGCGAGGCGCTCAGCGCTTCCATCGCCGAGGAGCCCACGGATGAGTGAGACCTTGCAGCCGGGCGCGGTGATCGGAATTCTGGGCGGCGGGCAGCTGGGACGCATGCTGTCGGTGGCGGCGTCGCGGCTGGGGCTGCGCTGCCATGTCTACGACCCGGGCGCGAACCCGCCTGCCGGCCATGTGGCCGAGACGGTGACCACGGCACCCTGGGATGACGAGGCGGCGCTGCGCGCCTTCGCCGATTCGGTCGATGTCATCACCTATGAATTCGAAAACATCCCCACTGCGACGCTCGACCTGCTGGAAAGCCTGAAACCCGTGCGCCCGGGGCGCCGGGCCTTGGCCGTGTCACAGGACCGGCTGACGGAAAAGGATTTCCTGACCGGGCTGGGCCTGAAAACCGCGCCCTATCGCGACGTGCCGGACAGGGCGGCGCTGGACGCGGCCCTTGCCGAGATCGGCACGCCCGCCATCCTGAAAACCCGGCGTCTGGGCTATGACGGCAAGGGGCAGGCGCGGATCATGGAACCCGCGCAGGCGGGTGCGGCGCTGGACGAGATGGGCGGCGCCGAGGCGATTCTCGAAGGTTTCGTCGACTTCACGCACGAGGTTTCCGTCATCGCCGCGCGCGGCGTGACCGGCGAGGTCGCCTGCTACGATCCCGGCGAGAACGTGCACCGCGACGGCATCCTGCGCACGACGACGCTGCCAGCAAGGCTGGCCCCGGGCCAGCATATGGACGCCGTGCTGCTGGCGGGGAAGATCCTGAACGCGCTCGATTATGTCGGCGTCATGGGGGTCGAGCTGTTCGTCACCCCGCGCGGGCTGATCGTCAACGAGATCGCGCCCCGGGTACATAATTCGGGCCATTGGACGCAGGCCGGCTGCACGGTCGACCAGTTCGAGCAGCATATCCGCGCGGTGGCGGGGTGGCCTTTGGGCAACGGCCAGCGCTACGCGGATGTGGTGATGGAAAACCTGATCGGCGACGACGTGGACCGCGTGCCGGAGCTGGCGCGCGCGGCGGATGTGCAGATCCATCTCTACGGCAAGGGCGCCGCGCGACCGGGGCGCAAGATGGGTCACGTCAACCGGATCGTCCGGGGGTAGGCCGGGCCTCGGGGGCATCGAGCCCCCTCGGCCCGGCGGGCTGCCGCTCGCACCCGCCCGGAGGGGCCGCAGGCGCCCCCTCCGGACCTCCCCTCCGACCGTGCCAATGGATACCGGGGGACAAGGACGGATTAAGGGTTCGTTAACCCCCATCTTTACGCCGAAAATATCCTCGGGGGTGAATTTGCCGTCAGGCAAAGAGGGGGCAGACAGCCCCCTTTCTTCAGGTCCGAAAGCGCAACGCGAAAAACCCCGCCGAAGCGGGGCCTTCTGAACTCAACGTCTGCCCCGGTCGATCAGGCTGCGGCCTTGGCCAGTTCTTTCTTCACGGCCAGCATGCGGTCCGAAAGCTCGACATCCTTCGCCTTGGCGAGGAACGCGTCGAGGCCACCGCGGTGGTCGACCGAGCGCAGGGCCGAGGCCGAGATGCGCATCTTGAAGCTTTTGCCAAGCGTTTCCGACGCCAGGGTCACATCGACCAGGTTCGGCAGGAAGCGCCGCTTGGTCTTGTTGTTGGCGTGGCTCACGTTGTTGCCCGACATCGGGCCCTTACCGGTCAGTTCGCAGCGGCGCGACATGGTGTCATCCTCGTCTTTATCAGGCGGGCGCCGGTTTGCGAAAGCGGGGGCGCCGTCAACAGCAGAGGCCGCTGCAACGCAGGGCCCGGAAACTCGTGGGGCGTCTTAGGCGGAATTGACACCGTCGTCAAGGGATTCGCGCAAATCGGGCAGGGCGGCGATCATCGCACGGGCGGCGGCCGCGGCCGCGGTCTCGCCCCTGGCCACCTTTTCGGCCAGTTCGGCCATCTTCGCGCGCGCCGCCGGGCGGTCGAGACCGGCCAGAAGCGCCTGTTTCACCTCTTCGCGGAACCAGTGGCGCGCCTGTTCGTCGCGGCGCGATTGCCAGAAGCCGTTGGCCTTGCGCCAGTCGGCCAGATCGGTGATCTGCTGCCAGACATTCGCAAGCCCTTCCTCGTTCAGAGCCGAGGCGGTCATCGCCTTGGGAAAGCCCGGCGCGTCCTGCGGGCGTTTGCGGAGCAGCCGCAGCGCGCCCGCGTAATCGGCGCAGGTGCGGGTGGCGGTGGCCTTGAGGTCGCCATCGGCCTTGTTCACCACGATCAGGTCGGCGGCTTCCATGATGCCGCGTTTGACGCCCTGCAATTCGTCTCCGCCTGCCGGGGCGAGCAGCAGCGCGAAGACGTCGCTGAGTTCGGCGACCACGGTTTCCGACTGGCCCACGCCCACGGTCTCGATCAGCACCACGTCGAAACCCGCCGCCTCGCACAGGGCCACGGCCTCGCGCGTGCGGCGGGCGACGCCGCCCAGATGCGACTGGCTGGGCGAGGGGCGGATGAAGGCGTTGGGGTTGCGCGACAGGCGCTCCATCCGCGTCTTGTCGCCCAGGATCGAGCCGCCGGTACGGGCGCTCGACGGGTCCACGGCAAGGACGGCGATCTTCAGCCCCTTGTCGGCCAAGAGCGTGCCGAAGCTTTCGATGAAGGTGGATTTGCCGACGCCCGGCGTGCCCGAAAGCCCGATTCGCAGCGCCTGGCGGCCATGGCCGGCCAGTTCGGTCAGCAGCGCGGTGGCCTGCTCGCGGTGATCGGGGCGGGTCGATTCGACCAGCGTGATCGCACGGGCAAGCGCGCGGCGGTCGGTGTCGAGGATGCGCGCGGCGAGATCGGAAGAGGGGCTGTCGCTCATACCCCTTCCTTGCCCGCTGGCGCGGGCTCTGTCCAGAGCGCAGGCAGGGGGGGCTGAGCCCCCCGTGCCGTCCGTGTTGTCGTGTGGGCCTCAGGCCGTGGCGCGGCGCTGGCGGCTGGTGACGAGCGCCCCGAAAACCGCGATCGCGGCGATCTGGGCCGAGATCACGGCGGGCCAGATCAGCGGGAATTGCGCGTCGAGGTATTTCTGCGGCCCGAACGAGGCGAGCGCGGCAAGGGCGGCCAGTCCGGCCAGCAGGCGCCCGGCGCGGCTGTCCAGTGGGCCAAGGATCATCGCGGCGATGGCGGCGGCGATGGCCGCGCCCAGGAACGGCCCCATCCCGAAGAGCGGGATCGTGGCGGGCGGATGCGGGGCAACGCCCGCATAGAGCGAGCCCAGCATGATCCCCTGCAGGATCACGAGCGCGGCGAGGGCCGCATAGCTCTGGCGATGGGTCTGGGACATGGAAACCTCCTTTGGCGTAATTTGGTGTACGGTTGCCATTATCCGTAATTGCCGTTACGGTTTCTGTCAACGGATTTTCCGGAGGGGTTCATGCGCGACGAGACACGCGAGGCACGACAGGCGCAGATCGAGAGTGCGGCCTATGCCGTGCTGGAGGAAAAGGGCTATTCCGGCGCGTCGATGCTGGCCATTGCGCGGCGGGCGAAGGCGTCGAACGAGACGCTTTACAACTGGTACGGCGACAAGACGGGCCTGTTCCATGCGCTGGTGCGGCGCAACGCGGCCGAACTGCGCGAGATGCTCGCGGCGCAGATCGCGGGGGGCGGCGACGCTCTTGCGGCGCTGGAACGGCTGGGGCCTGCCCTGCTGGCGGTGCTGACGGGCGAGCGCGCGGTGGCCTTGAACCGGGCTGCTGCGGCGGATCCGACCGGCGAGCTGGGTCAGGCCATCGGCCGCGAAGGGCGCGAGACGATCGCCCCGCTGATCGGGCAATTGCTGGAGCAGGCGCGGGCGCAGGGGGCGCTGGCGTTCGACGAGGTCGACGACGTGCGGGAGGTTTATCTGGGGCTGCTGATCGGCGACGTGCAGATCCGCCGGGTCATCGGGCGGATGGAAGCGCCCGACGCGGCGGCCTGCGCCGCGCGGGGAAAGCGGGCGCTGGCGCTGTTGAAGCGGCTCTACGCGCCGTGACAGGCCGGGAACGGCGCTTCGGACCAGGGACGCCGGAAAAGGCGGGGGCGCAGGGCCCCCGCCCGGTCGTTCAGTGGTCGTGGCCGCTCATCGTGGCGCCTTCGGGCATCTGGCCCGGCATCCGCTCGTTATCGACGGTGACCGGGAAGGTGCTTTCGCTGCCATCGGCGAAGATCAGCGTCAGGTCGAACGTGTCGCCCTGTTCCAGCGCCCGCGTCAGGCCCATGAGCATGACATGCTTGCCGCCCCGTTCCAGCACCAGTTCGCCATCGGCGGGAAGCGGGAAGCCCTCTTCGACATGGATCATGCGGGCGACGCCGTTGTCGCCGATTTCGTGGGTGTGAAGCTCGGTGCGCTCGGCGACGTCGCTGCGGGCGCCGGCGATATGGCAATCCTCGGTGCCGTGGTTGTGCAGCACCATGAAGGCCGCGCCCGATTGCGACATCGAGGTCGAGAAGCGGGCATAGGCGTCATGCGGGCCAAACCCCTCGCAGGCGAGGGCGGGCATGGCGAAAAGGGCCGCGGCGGCGGCAAGCGGAAGGATACGGATCATCGGTTTTGTCCTGTCTTGAAAGGGGTCTGAAACGAAGGGGTCAGACCGGGACAGGGGGCGCGCGCGAATGGCGGTGAACCGGCGCTTCGGGCGCGGGCATGGGGATGTCGCGGCGCGCATAGGTCACGGGCGTCAGCGTGCCCGTCAGCACCGGCAGCGGCGTCGCGGTTTCGGTCAACGCGGCCAGCGCGGGCGTGCATTCGGGGCACAGGATGCGCTTGTCGTCGACCGGGTTGCCGTCGGCGTCCAGCGTGATCGTCGTGGCGCCGAAACCCGTGCAGACGACGATCTGACCCGCGCCGCGCATCTGGTAATGCGCCGAGGCCATCGCCACCGATCCGGTGACGAAGCCCAGCACAAGGCCGATCAGAAACAGGCTGCGGATCAGGGCGCGCATGGAGGATGTATAAGCGGCGGCGAGCGGGTCGGCTAGTGCGACCAAACGCGCGGGATCAGCGCCTTGATGCGGCCCGCATGGCCGTCGGGCGCGGCGCAGGCATCGGCGGCCAGCGCACGGGCGGCGTCGAGCAGGGCCTCGGGCGCTTCCAGCCGGTCGACAAGCCCCCAGGCCAGCGCCTCGGACGCTTCGACGCGGGCGCCGCCCATCAGGATCATCCGTGTGCGCCCCGGACCGATCAGCGCGGCCATGCGCGCGGGATCCGAGGGCTGCGGCAGAAAGCCCAGCTTCATCACCGGGTAGAAGAACTTGGCCGTGGGCACCGCAAGCCGGATGTCGCAGGCCAGCGCCATGCCGAACGCGCCGCCCGCCAGCGTGCCGTTCAGCGCGGCAATCGTCAGGCAGGGCAGGGCGGCAACGGTGCCCGACAGCTCTTCCCAGACCGGATCGGTGGCAAGGCCCGCGCGCGCCTCGTCCAGATCGGCGCCGGCGGAAAAGACCTTGCCCGTGCCGGTCAGGATGACAGCCTTCTGCGTCGCTCCGGCATCTCTCAGATGGCCGATCAGGTCGAGCATCATCGCGCGGGTCAGCGAATTGGCGTTGTCGGGCCGGTCGAGCGACAGGATTGTCAGCGCGCCCTCATCCGCGCGCCGGATCATCGCGACAGCCCGATACGGTTGCGCACGCCCTCGTCGCGCAACGAGACCTCGGCGCCCAGGAAATCGTCGGCGTCGGGCGTGCACATCCAGGCCAAGGCCTCGGCCGGCCATTCGGGCGGGATATGCGTCTCCCAGTCGATCTGGCTGACCGCGTTGACGCCCGAATCGCGGATCGCGCGCTGCATGTCGGTGGCGACGGTCCCCGGAGACAGCGAGAGCACGCGCACCCGGTCGCCCGCTTCCAGATGGGCCGAGCGGGTCAGCATGATCGCTCCCGCTTTCGAGGCGCAATAACCGCTCCAACCTTCGAGCGGGTTGTAGGCCGCGCCCGATCCCACGGTCAGGATCGTGCCCGCGCCCTGCGCCTGCATCACGGGCAGCGCGGCCCACATGCCGTGGAACACGCCCTTCAGGTTGATGTCGATCTGCTGGCCCCAGACGGCGGGATCCGCGCCCGCCATCAGCGCGATCGGGTCGATCGTACCGGCATTGTTGATCAGCACGTCCAGCCGGCCACGGTCGCGCACCACCTGCTCGACCGCGTCCTTGACCTGGAACGGGTCGGCGACATCGCAGGTCAGCTGCAGTGCGCCGGTCTCCGCCGCCACCGCTTTCAGCCCGGCCGAGGGCCGGCCAGCCAGTGCAAGCACCGCGCCGGCCCGGGCGAAGCGGCGCGCGGTGGCCGCGCCGATGCCCCGGCTGGCGCCGGTGATCAGCACGACCTTGTCGCGCAGAAGGGCATCGCGGTCGGATTGATCGGTCATGTCGCGTCTCCGTGAACGGGGGCTTCGATCCTTGCAACCTAGGTAACGCGCTGTTTTACGCCTGACCATCCCCGGGTCGAGGCTTTTCGCTTGACCATCCCGGACCGGACGCCAGAATCCCGGCAATTCGCCGCAAGGCCAAAAGGAGTTTTCAGCCATGCAAACCGTTTCAAAACCGATGCGGGCCGTCACGCGCCGGGCGATGGCCCCGGCGCTGATCGCGGGCTTCGCGCTGTGCGGGCCGGCCACGGCGCAGTCGATGAGCGCGAGCGAGGCCTGGGACGGTCTGCAATCGCTGGCGGGCGAGTCGGGCCTGTCGATCAGCACCACGGGCGTGAACGAGGCGGGCGGCGTGGTCACGCTGTCGGGCGTGCGGATCTTTCCGACCAACGATCCCAACGAGGTCGTCGTCAGCATGGACGAGATGCACATCGAGCCGCGCGGCGAGCAGATCGCGCTGGTGCCCTCGCCGGTCGTGTCGGTCTCGGTGATGACGGGCGGCGGCGTCACGCGCGACTTCGAAGTCACCCATTCGGGCGAGATCGTCGGCATGGTGGACGACGAGAACGCCGTTCTGGACCTGGATTTCGCCAGCCTCGCGGCGCGGATGCTGCCCAGCCAGAGCGCCAAGGGCGCGCCGCTGCCGGGCCGGTTCTCGATGGAATTCGCGGATTTCGACGCGGCGCTTCGCGCCAGTGCCGAAGGGGCGGTCGATGTGGTGATCGGTGCCGACAGCCTGACTTATGACGTGGAATACCGCGACCCCGCCGGCACCGCGGGCAACACGGTCGCGCAGGCGGGCACGATGGAGGCGCCGCGCATCACCTTCACGGGGACCGAGATGGACATGCTCTCGGACGAGCCGGGAATGCTGGCGCGCGCCTTCGATGCGGGATTCTCGGCGGTGCTCGAATTCTCGACCGGCGGATCCGAGCAGACCTCGCGGCAGATGATGGGCGAGGCCCCGTTGACGATGACGTCCGAAGGCGCGGCCAGCTCGATGCGGCTCGCGGCGCTCGACGGGCGGGTCGATCTGACCGGCACCGCCGGCACCGTCGCGGTCTCGGGCAGCTATGGCCCGATGCAGGGCGCGGCCACCTTCGGCAGCGCCGATGCGGCCTTCGGCTTCCCGCTGGTCGTGACCGAGGACGATCAGCAATTCCGCTACAGGGTCGCGCTGAACGACGTCTCGATTTCGCCGGAACTGCTGACGATGATGGGGGCCGGCACCTTCGCGGGCGACAGCCTTTCGGTCGTGCTGGACCTGGGCGCGATGGGGCGCCTGACGCAGGAACTGGGTCCAGAATGGGCCGAATCCGACACGCCGCCGCTGGATATCAGCAGTTTCAGCCTTGACGATCTGCGCCTTGCCGTCGGCGACAGCGAGCTGACCGGCTCGGGCGCGGTCGACCTGGTAGGAGGGCTGATGGCACAGATCGGACGGCCGATGCCCGAGGCGAACGGCGATTTCACCTTCGACCTCGTGGGCGGCGAGCGGCTGCTGACGCGGCTGCAATCGATGGGAATCATCCCGCAGGATCAGCTTTTCGTCGTGCGCATGATGATGAACGGCTTCTCGCGTTCGGTGGGCGAGGATCACCTGCGCTCGGACGTGGCGATCCGCCCGGGCGGGCAGATCACGGTGAACGGGGCGCCGCTGCCGTTCTGATCGCGGCGATCGGACACCATCTTGCGGCGCGCGGGCCATCGCTCGCGCGCCGTTTGCGTATCGGCCTTGCAACACGCCCGATGCCGCGCCTGGCGCGCGCAACATGCCCCTTGATCGGAAAACGCGGCGGTGCTACCTGCGCCGTCATGTTCACGCAATCGACCCTCAAGCGCACCATGAAGACCACCGCTTCGGCGGGGGTGCATCGGGTGTGCGCGGTCGACAGATCGAACTGACATCCCCGAAAGCCCCGCCGGAAACCGGACGGGGCGCGCAGGGAAAAAAGCGGTCTCGTCCTTCGATACAGGAAGACGATGATGACCGACCTTCTCGATCCCCCCGCTTCGTTGCCGCCCGTTCAGGACGCGCCCGCGCCATCCGCTGCGCGGCCCCCGATCAACCGCCGCCTGCCCGCGCATCCCGTCGTCGCCATCGTCGGCGCGACCGGCGCGGTGGGGATCGAGCTGATCGAGAGCCTGACCGCGCGCGATTTTCCGGTGGCGCGGTTGAAGCTGCTGGCCTCGGCCCGCTCGGCGGGACTGCGGCTGCCCTTCCGGGGCCGCGAGATCGTCGTGGAGGAACTGACCGAAGACAGTTTCGAGGGCGTCGACGTCGCGTTCTTCTCGGCCGGGGCGACGATCTCGCGCCGCTTCGTCCCCCTGGCGGTAAAGGCGGGTGCGGTGGTGGTGGACAATTCCTCGGCCTTCCGGATGGATCCCGGCGTGCCGCTGATCGTCCCCGAGGTGAACGCGCCCGCGATGGCGGCGCATGAGGGCATCATCGCCAATCCCAATTGCGTGGCGGCGATCCTGACCGTCGCGCTGGCGCCGCTGGCGCAGGCGGCGCGGATCCGGCGGCTGAACGTCGCGACCTATCAGGCGGCCTCGGGCGCCGGGGCGGCGGCGATGGAGGAATTGCGGGCGGCGACGGGGGCTTATCTGGACGGCCAGCCTTTCACGCCCAAAGTGCTGCCGCATCCCTATGCGTTCAACTTCTTCAGCCATAACGCGGATGTCGATCCCGACACGGGGTATAATGGCGAAGAGGACAAGGTCGTGGCCGAAACCCGGCGCATCATGGGCCGCCCGGATCTGCCGGTGGGGATCACCTGTATTCGCGTGCCGGTGCTGCGCGCGCATGGCATGGCGGTAAATGTCGAATTCGATCGTCCCATCTCACTCGAAGAAGCGCGCCAGCTTATCGGCGTGGCACCGGGACTGCGGCTGGTCGACGACCGCGTCGGCAACCACTTCCCGATGCCGGTCGAGGCCACCGGGCAGGAGGCCGTTCTGGTCGGACGGCTGCGCGAGGATCTGGGCGATCCGTCGGGGCGGTCACTCGCCCTGTTCATCGTGGGCGACCAGCTGCTGAAAGGCGCCGCGCTGAACGCGGTTCAGATCGCCGAGACGCTGCTGCCGCGCTGAGCGCGCGATGCGGGGATCGGTGCGTGCAAGCACGCACCCTACAGCGTGGGCGAGAGGCCGCCTTGTTCCGCGTCAGGCTGCCGGGAGGGGACGGGTCCAGCAAGCGAGGCCCGCCATCCCGTGCGGCGTTGTAGGGTGCGTGCTTGCACGCACCGCCCCGGCCACGGAAAAGGGCCCCGGCATCGCTGCCGGGGCCCTTCCTTTCCCTGAGCGGAACGACCGATTATTCGGAATCGTCCTTGCTCTCGGTGATTTCCTCGCCGGTTTCCTGATCGACCATCTTCATCGCCAGACGCACCTTGCCGCGATCGTCGAAGCCCAGAAGCTTCACTTTCACTTCCTGGCCTTCCTTCAGCAGGTCCGACGGATGGTTCAGGCGCTTGTTGGCGATCTGCGACACGTGGACGAGACCGTCGCGCTTGCCGAAGAAGTTCACGAAGGCGCCGAAATCGACGATCTTCACCACGGTACCGGTGTAGATCTTGCCCGCTTCCGGCTCGGCCACGATCGAATAGATCATGTCGTGGGCCTTCTTGATCGCCTCGGCATCCGACGAGGCGATCTTGATCACGCCGTCATCGTTGATATCGACCTTGGCGCCCGAGGTTTCGACGATCTCGCGGATGACCTTGCCGCCCGAGCCGATCACTTCGCGGATCTTGTCGGTGGGGATGGTCATGGTCTCGATCTTCGGCGCGTACTGGCTGAAGCCCGAGGGGGCCGACAGGGACTTGCCCATCTCCCCCAGGATGTGCATCCGGCCGTCCTTGGCCTGCGCCAGGGCTTGCTCCATGATCTCGAAGGTGATGCCCGAGACCTTGATGTCCATCTGCAGCGAGGTGATGCCCGTTTCCGTGCCCGCGACCTTGAAGTCCATGTCGCCGAGGTGATCCTCGTCGCCGAGGATGTCGGTCAGCACCGCGAAGCGGCCGTCGTCTTCCAGGATCAGGCCCATCGCCACGCCGGCGACCGGCGCTTTCAGCGGCACGCCCGCATCCATCATCGACAGCGAACCGCCGCAGACGGTGGCCATCGAGGACGAACCGTTCGATTCGGTGATCTCGGACACCATGCGGATCGTGTAGGGGAAATCGGTGGCGGCGGGCAGGACGGCCTGCAGCGCGCGCCAGGCGAGTTTCCCGTGGCCGATCTCGCGGCGGCCCGGCGACCCCATGCGGCCCACTTCGCCGACCGAATACGGCGGGAAGTTGTAGTGCAGCAGGAAGTTCGACTTGTAGGTGCCGGTCAGGGCATCCACGAACTGCTCGTCATCGCCGGTGCCCAGCGTCGCCACGCAGAGCGACTGGGTTTCGCCCCGGGTGAACAGCGCCGACCCGTGCGCGCGCGGCAGGACCGAGGTTTCCGACACGATCGGGCGGATATCGGTCGTCGAGCGGCCGTCGATACGCGGGGCGCCGTTGATCACGTCACCGCGCAGGATCGAGGCTTCCAGCTTCTTCATCGCGGTGTCGAGCTGGCTGTCGGCCAGTTCTTCCTCGGTCAGCTGCGCCTTGATGGCGGCACGGGCTTCCGAGATCGCGTTGACGCGCTGTTGCTTGTCCTTGATGCCGAAGGCGGCGCGCATCTGCGTTTCGCCCAGTTCCTTGATGCGGGCCAGGATCGCCGAATAGTCGGGCGCTTCGAAGTCGAAGGGCTCTTTCGCGCATTCCTCGGCGAAGTCGATGATCAGGCCGATCACCGGCTGGTAGCTTTCATGCGCGAATTTCACCGCGCCCAGCATCTCGGCTTCCGACAGCTCGTAGGCTTCGGATTCGACCATCATCACCGCGTCGGCGGTGCCGGCCACGACCAGGTCCAGGCGCTGCTCGGGATTCTCGCGCAGCTTGACCATGTCGTCGCATTCGGGGTTCAGCACGTATTCGCCATCGACGAAGCCGACGCGCGCGGCGGCGATCGGGCCCATGAACGGCACGCCCGAAATGGTCAGCGCGGCCGAGGCGGCGATCATCGCGACGATGTCGGGCTCGTTCACCAGGTCATGCGACAGCACGGTGGTGACGACCAGCACTTCGTTCTTGAAGCCGTCGACGAAAAGCGGGCGGATCGGGCGGTCGATCAGGCGCGAGGTCAGCGTCTCTTTTTCCGAGGGACGGCCTTCACGCTTGAAGAAGCCACCGGGGATCTTGCCCGCGGCATAGGTGCGTTCCTGGTAATGGACGGTCAGCGGGAAGAAATCCTGACCCGGCTTGGGCGCCTTGGCAAAGGTCACGTTGGCCATGACCGAGGTCTCGCCCAGCGTGGCGATGACCGAGCCGTCGGCCTGACGGGCAACGCGCCCCGTTTCCAGCGTGAGCGTTTCCTGGCCCCACTGGATCGATTTCTTGGTGATATTGAACATTCAGTTTCCTCAAGGGAGCTCACCCGCCCCTGCGGGGCTCCCGTTCCTATGGCGGCCCCATTGCCGCCGACCCCTATCTCTCTGCATCACGCCGGGGTCGATGCGTCACGTCACAGATGGATGCGGGCCATACAGGAAAACCGGGCTCATGGAAAGCCGTGACGTGTCGCGACCGCCCGGGTTCCGGCGGGCTTCGGTTCAGGGCAGGCGCGGCACGGTCGCCGCAGCGCGCGGGCCGGGAATCCGTTGATTGCCGGGCGGCGCCGGTTTAACCATGGTCACGCAGGCCCCGGGGTGATGGCGTCACCCCCTCGACCGGGCCCGCGCTCATCCTTCGAGATGAGGGATTGTCCTGTACGCCCGGATGAGATGCCGGGCGCTTCTCATCGCGTCCGGTCCTTTGACGAGGATGACCCGATGACGCCGCATCTTTCAACGGCCCCAACCGCGACCCCGCGCCCGCAGATCTTTGCCTGCCACAACGGCGACAAGGCGCCCTTGCCCTTCAGCGATATCGAATATGCCCGCCGCCTGTCGGCGCTGCGGGCGATCATGGGGCGGATGGACCTGCCCGCCGTACTGCTGACCTCGATGCACAACATCGCCTATTACTCGGGCTTTCTGTATTGCAGCTTCGGGCGGCCCTACGGACTGGTCGTGACGCAGGAAGACTGCACGCTCATCAGTGCCAATATCGACGGCGGTCAGCCGTGGCGGCGCAGTCATTGCGACAACCTGATCTATACCGACTGGCAACGCGACAATTTCTGGCGCGCGGTGGCGGTGCTGACCCCGGGCGCGGGGCGGCTGGGGATCGAGGGCGATCACCTGACGCTGAGCCTGCGCGCGACACTCGACGCGATGCTGGACGCGCCCGAGCTGGTCGATATCGCTCCGGCGACGATGGCCGCGCGGATGGTGAAATCGCGCGAGGAGATCACCCTGATCCGCGAGGGGGCGCGCATCGCCGATCTGGGGGGCGCCGCGATCCGCGACGCGATTGCCGAGGGCGTGCGCGAGATCGATGTCGCCATGGCCGGGCGCGACGCGATGGAGCGCGAGATCGCCCGCGCGCATCCCGACAGCGAACTCCGCGACAGCTGGGTGTGGTTCCAGTCGGGTCTGAATACCGACGGCGCGCATAACCCGGTAACGACCCGGGCGTTGCGGTGCGGGGATCTGCTGAGCCTGAATGCCTTTCCGATGATCTCGGGCTATTACACCGCGCTGGAGCGGACCCTGCATCTGGGCGAACCCGAGCCCGAGACCCTGCGGATCTGGCGCGCCAATGTCGCGGCGCATGAACTGGGCCTGTCGCTGATCCGGCCCGGGATCTCCTGCGCGGCGATTTGCGACGAGTTGAACCGTTTCTTCGCGGAAGAGGGGCTCTTGCACTACCGCTCGTTCGGATACGGGCATTCCTTCGGCATCCTGAGCCATTACTATGGTCGCGAGGCCGGGCTGGAGCTGCGCGAGGATGTCGACACGGTGCTGGCGCCCGGCATGGTCGTGTCAATGGAGCCGATGCTGTGGCTGCCCGAGGGGACGCCCGGTGCCGGCGGCTACCGCGAGCATGACATCCTGGTGGTCGGCGAAAGCGGGGCCGAGAACATCACCGGCTTCCCCTACGGCCCCGAGGCGAACGTGATCGCCTGAGCCGGTCACCGCAGGCGGAACCGCGCGGCGTCAGCGTGCGAGCGTATCGAGCGGCAGGGTCAGGCGATGCCTGAGCGATGTCGCGTCGCGCGTCGTCTCGATCCGGCCCGCCAGCTGCGCGCTGACGGTCATCGCCAGCAGTTTCGAGCCGAAGCCGTGCGCGCGCGGGACGGAAGTGTCGGCGTCGGCGCTGAGGTCCGGGAGATTCCGCTCGATCCAGTCGACGATCAGGTCATCGCCGTCGGCATGCCACGAGACCTGAAGCAGCCCCTGCGGCGCGCGGTAGGACAGCGCGCCGTATTTCGCGGCATTCGTGGTCAGTTCGTGCAGCGCCAGCGTCAGCGCGGTGGACGCCTTCGGCCCCAGCGCCTGTTCGGGACCGGCCAGCGAGATGCGCTCGGGCCCGCTTGCATGGGGCATCAGCAGCGTGTGAAGCAGCGTGGCCAGCTCGGTGCCCTGTTCGGCGGGCCGGTCGGCATGGATCGCGGGCGCGATCAGGTCATGCGCGCGCGACAGCGACAGAAGCCGTTGATGCAGGTCGGTGGGGGATTCGCCCTGCGACTGGCTCATGCGGACGATGCCGGTGACGACCGAGAACAGGTTCTTCACCCGGTGGTTCAGCTCGTCGATCAGAAGCTGGCGTTCATCGAGCGAGTGACGCAGGGCGATTTCCGTCTCGACGATGGCGGCTAGGTCGCGCAGGTCGGTGAGTTGCTGGTCGGTCCAGTGATGCGGCCGCGTGTCGATCGCGCAGAACGAGCCCAGCACCGAGCCGTCGGGCGCATGGACCGGCACGCCCAGATAGGCGATGACGTTCAGGTCCCCCACCGCGCCGTTGCTGTGCAGAAGCGGATGCTCGCGCGCATCGTCGACCGCAAGCGCGCTGTCTTGCGAAATCACGTATTGGCAGAAGCTGTGGCTGAGTGGTGTCTGTGTCAGGCTCTGATCGAGTCCGGTTGCGGATTTGAAGAATTGCCGCCGCGCATCGACCAGCGACAGAAGCGAAATGGGCACGCCCAGAAGCCGGCTGGCCAGCCGCGAGGCGCGGTCGAACACGTCTTCGGGCAGGCTGTCCATCAGGCCGGTGCTGGCCAGTGCGGACAGGCGGTCCGGGTCGTTCAGCGCGGAGGCGTGATCGCGGCCCACCGTATCGGGAAAGCGCTGCAGCGAGGGGGCGGGAAGGTCGGGCGTGGTCATCGGCGGCGTTTCTAACAGGCGGGGCATTCAGCGAAAAGGGTCAGCGCGCCCCGCGTGAGAGCTGCGCGGCAAGACATGCCGCGCCGGAACCGCCGGGATCCGGTCCCGGGGCGCCGTCGAGCACCTGGACAGAACATAGTTGCGCAAGGCGGCTGTCAAGTCGGCCGGCGCTGATCGGGGCGGTCAGCCCAGGTGGATCGTCGCCTCGGGATAGCGCAGCCGCGGCACGCTGCGGGTCGCCAGGAAGAAGCCCAGCGTCAGGGGTCCGACACGGCCCAGGAACATCACCAGGATGATCACTGCGCGACCGAAATCGTTGATCTCTCCGGTAAAGCCCCGCGACAGGCCGACCGTGCCGAAGGCTGACGAGACCTCGAAGGCGATGTCGAGGAAATGCCCGTCATGCGAGGCCGTCATCAGGAACACGGCGGTGAAGATCACCAGCACCGAGATCGCCGTCAGCGCCATCACCTTCAGCACCTGTTCCAGCCCGATCGAGCGGCCGAAGGCGTGAAGCTGGGTCTGGCGGCGAAAGAAGGCGATGGTGGCCAGCAGCATGACCACGAAGGTCGTGACCTTGATCCCGCCGGCGGTCGAAGCCGGCCCGCCCCCCACCAGCATCAGCGAGATGAACAGCATCGCGGTGCTGTCATGGATCGCGCCGATATCGGTGGTGTTGAAGCCCGCCGTCCGCGTGGTGACGCCCTGAAACCAGCTCACCACCAGCTTCGCGCCGGCGCTGTCGAACTGGCCCAGCGTGCCGGGATTGTTCCATTCCAGCACCGCGAAACAGGCCACCGACCACGGGATCAGGATGCCGGTGCCCAGCAGCATCACCTTGGTATGCAGCGTCCAGGCGCGGGCCGGGCGGGGGCCCATCACGTCTTGCAGCACGACATAGCCGATGCCGCCGATGATGAAGAGCGCGGGGATGACAAGGTTGACCACCGGATCGGTCGCATAGCCCACCAGCCCGTCGCCGAAGGTCGAGAACCCGGCATTGTTGAAGGCCGAGATCGAGTGGAACAGCGCGGCCCATGCACCCTCGACCAGCCCCAGACGGGGCACGAAGGTCAGTGACAGGAACAGCGCGCCTGCCAGTTCGCAGACCACGACCACCCGCAGGATCACCGCCACCAGCCGGGTCAGGTGATGCAGCGTGTTGTGGTTGAGATCCTCGCGCAGGAAGACCTGTCCGGTGATGCCCAGCGGCATGCCCAGCGCGGCCAGGACCAGCACCGCGAAGGTCATCAGCCCCAGCCCGCCCAGCTGGATCAGCGCCATGATCACCGCCTGCCCGAACCATGTCATCGTCGTGCCCACGTCGAACACGACCAGCCCGGTCACGGTCACCGCCGAGGTGGCGGTAAAGACCGCATCCCCCCAGGAAATCGGTACGTTGCGCGAAACGGGCAGCATGATCAGCGCCGCGCCCACCGCGATCAGCAGCGCGTAGAGCAGCGCCAGGATCAGCGGCGGCGGGAACCGCCCCAGCCAGAGCGTCAGCCGGCGCCAGAGCCGCGACCCGCGCAGAGAGGCGGGACGGCTGCCCCTTTCCCCCGGTCGAGCGGTTTTCACAGCGAATCCCCGAATTTGCGCAGGTCGGGCCGTTTGCCTAGCACGATCAGCTTGTCATCGGTTTCCAGCACCGAGTCCTCGTCCGCGTGGCGGAACTCCGAGCCCCGCATCACCCCCAGAAGCCGCAGGTCATGAGTCGTGCCCAGCCCCAGCGCGGTCAGGTGGCGCCCGGCCAGACGCTCGGGCACGACGATGTTCACCACGCTGAACCCGTTGCCGAGGCTCACGTAATCCTGCAGCGCCGGGTTGTTGAGCATCTGCGCGATATGGCGACCCATTTCCTGTTCGGGCTGGATGACGCGGTCGACGCCCAGCTTCGACAGGATGCGGTGATGCGCCTTGTTCGCGGCCTTGACCCAGATTTCGCTCAGGCCCATCAGCTTGAGGTTCATCACCGTCAGGATGCTGGATTCCAGATCGTCGCCGATCGCCACCAGCGCCACATCGTAGCGGTCGATCCCCGCCTCGCGCAGGGCGCCTTCGTCGGTGGTATCCAGAATGACGGCACTGGACAGGGTAGCGGTCATCTGGCTCACACGCCGGTCATCGAGATCCAGCCCGATCACCCGGTTGCCGAACCGCGCCAGCTCGGTGGCGACGGTACTTCCGAAAGCGCCCAGTCCGATCACGGCGAAACTGCGGGTTCCCCGGGCCATGTCACTTCTCCGCTGCGGAAACGAGCCGCACGCTGCGCCGCAGAAGTCCGGCTGTCAAGGGTGTCGCAGGGGGAGCCGTGAAAACGAAAACGCCCGCCGGAGGGCGGGCGTTCTACGGGGTCTGTCGGGGGCTCAGCGGCGGATGCCGAGGCGGCCGATCAGGTCCTGATAGCGAGCGACATCTTTCGCCTTGAGGTAGTCCAGCAGTTTGCGGCGCTGGGCCACGAGCATCAGAAGGCCACGACGCGAGTGGTTGTCCTTCTTGTGGGTCTTGAAGTGCTCGGTCAGGGTGGTGATGCGCGAGGTCAGGATGGCAACCTGCACTTCGGGCGAACCGGTGTCGCCTTCCTTGGTGCCGAATTCCTTGATCAGACGCTGTTTTTCTTCGACGGTGATCGACATCGGGGTCTCCTGTGTCAAAGGGTTAAGGCGCAGGCCGGGATGTCGTCCAGCGCAGGCCCATGGAGGTTCCTGACCCCGGAAGCGGGGCGAGGATGCGCGCGTATAGGCGATCGCCGGCCAAAGCGCAAACGGATTCGGCGGGCTGGCCGCGCGCTGGCGCGTTAACCAGCTTCTCAGGTTTCCGGTGATTTCGCGCCCGAAATCGCGTTTTGTTCAGGGTTGGCGGTTTGACTGCACCCCGCCCGGTATCGGTGCGGGCGTGAGGGTTTTGCGATGTGGATGCTGCTGGGATTGCTGGGCGTTGCGGTCGCCGCGGGCGTGACCGACATGATGGTGCGGCCCGTCGATGCTGACACCGGCGATGCAGACGGCGCCGATTCCGACGCCGATGCGGGGCCGGGGCAGGACGATGTCGGCGGCATGGCGGGCGGCGTGGCGGACGGGCAGGGCGATCTGTTGCTCTCGGCGCTGGACGATCCAGGCCTGGACGAGCCGGGCCTTGACGATCCCGACGTGGACAATTCGGCGGAAGCCGGCGCCACGCCCGATCTCGTTTCCGATCCCGCGCCCGACCCGGATTCGGCTGGCGGACAGCCCACGCCCGGCACGTCCGACGCATATTCCGGCCCCGGCGGCGAAGGCGAGTTCGTCAGCTCCGACGACCCGCCGATCCCGCCTGCGGATGCCTATCTGCCACTGGGCGATGACGGGGACACCGTCGTCGGTGGCGAGGGGCTGGACACGATCCTCGGCGGCGCGGGCGATGACTGGCTGGACGGGCAGGGCGGGGAGGACAGCCTCGATGGCGGCAGCGGTGCGGACACCCTGCTGGGCGGCGGCGGCGACGACATCCTGACGGGTGATGACGGCGCGGACGATCTGCGCGGCGAGGGGGGCGACGACATCCTTGACGGCGGCTCGGGCGCGGATTCGCTCAATGGCGGCGAGGGCGCGGATACACTCAACGGGGGCGAAGGCGCCGACACGCTCGAAGGCGGGTTGGGCGATGATGCGCTCGATGGCGGCGAAGGGGGCGATCTTCTGATGGGGGGCGCCGGGAACGACAGTCTCGACGGCGGCCATGATCATGGCGAACGGGATTACCTGAACGGCGGCGACGGCGACGACTGGCTGCATCTGGGCGGCGACGACTGGGCCAGCGGCGGCGAGGGGCGCGATACCTTTGCCCTGGATCGCTGGCTGGAAGGCGGAAACCCCGCCGTGATCAGCGATTTCGAGCCGGGGCGCGACCAGATCTCGATCAGCTGGCCGGGCACCGGCGATGAGCCCGCTGTGACCACCGCGTACGACGCCGAAAACGGCCTGCTGCGCATCTTTGTCAACGGTGAGCCCGTCGCGCTTCTGCACGGGATCGAGGCGCTGGGCGCGGACGATATCGTCCTGACCCCGGAAACCTGACATGCCGCTTCCCCGACCCGAAGCGCACTCTGCCGGGGCTCGCTCACCCGCCTGCGTCTCCTGGGCGCCCCTCCGCCGCAAAAGGATCCTCATCGGCCGGAGCCCTTGACACGCCGCGAAAAAACACGCCGAACCTGCCCTATAGGCAAGGAAGCTTCGGTGGGTCGCGTCATCTGGTACGAAAGCTCTGATATCCGCATCCGCGTCGAGGACGAACGGCGCACCGATCGGGTGGTGATTCACTTCGACTCGCTGCAAAGCGAGTTCGGCGATCCGCTGCCCGAGCGCAAGACATCCTCGATCTTCCGGGGTTTCGATACCATCCTCGTCAGCGCCCTCAGCAACCATTGCTGGCAAGTTCCGGATCTCGACGCGATGTGTGCGGCCCTCCGCGCGGCCAGCGACGGCTACGCCGAGCGGCTGGCCTATGGCAGCAGCATGCGCGGATACGGTGCCCTGATGCTGGCGGGCGATATCGGCTGCACGCGCATCCTCGCCGTCGCGCCGCAAGCGGTCTACACCGAGCCGTCCGTGCCGCTGCACCCGATCTGGTCGGACGCCTTCAATGCCCGGCCTTTCGTTCGCGATGACGTGGTGGCCAGCCTCTCCGTGGTCCCGGAAATCGTCTACGATCCGGACCTGCCGCTGGACGCCGCGCATGTGCGGTATCTGCAAGACCGCATACCGATCCGCGCGTTTCCCTTTCCCCATGCCGGACACAAGGTGCTGCAAACGCTGAAGGAATGCGGGATCCTCAAGCCGGTGATGACGGCCCTGTTGCAAGGCGATGCCCGCATGGAAGACCTGCGCGCGCTCTACGATCCGGTTTGCGAACGTTCTCCGAACTACCTGTTCCACGCCGGCGCCTCGCGGGCCCTCGCCGGCAACAACGCCGCAGCCGCGCCGTATCTTGAACAACTCGAGGCCCTCGATCCCCCTCAGGCCGCGCGTCTGCGGGAAATCCTGGAAACGGGCCTCCCAACGGCCTGACCGGCCCGTCCGAGTGGCCATCCAAAAGCACGATGAATGGTGACCCCGGCAGGATTCGAACCTGCAACCTGCCCCTTAGGAGGGGGCTGCTCTATCCAGTTGAGCCACGGGGCCGCCTCGTTCTCTATTGCGGCTTGTGGCGGGTATGGCAAGGGGGCCGGGGGAAAATGGCGGTGGCGGTCGGGGTGCGGGCCGTCTCGTTGTAACCCTTGAGAGGGTGTCGCAGGTCGTGGGGCGGGGTGCCGTGCGGTTTGTGGGCGCTATCAGTCACGCATTCAAGGCTTTGACACCGTCGTTCCGCGCGTTCTACAACATTCCCATGCATGTTGGCGACGGGGGATGCCGGCGACGGTATCGCGAGAGGGGATCAGAAATCATGGCACTTCCACGCTCGGGCGATAACCGCCGTCCCCTGACACTGCGCGACGTGTCCGAAGCCTGCGGCGTCTCCGAGATGACGGTGAGCCGCGTCTTGCGCAATCGCGAGGATGTCTCGCCCGCGACGCGCGAGAAGGTCATCGCCGCCGCGCGCTCGCTGGGATACGTGCCCAACAAGATCGCCGGGGGGCTGGCCTCGCAGCAGGTGAACCTGGTCGCGGTGATCGTGCCGTCGCTGTCGAACATGGTGTTTCCCGATGTGCTGAGCGGCGTGTCGAAGGCACTGGAGGATAGCGGCCTGCAGCCGGTTTTCGGGGTGACGAATTACTCGCCCGAGAAAGAGGAAGAGGTGCTCTACGAGATGCTCTCGTGGCGGCCCTCGGGAGTGATCATCGCCGGGCTCGAACATACCGAGGCCGCGCGCGCGATGCTGGAGAATGCGGGCATCCCGATCGTCGAGATCATGGATTCCGACGGCGAGCCGATCGACAGCGTCGTGGGCATCTCGCATCGCAGTGCCGGGCGGCAGATGGCCGAGGCGATCGTCGCCGCCGGCTATCGCAAGATCGGATTTCTGGGCACCAAGATGGCCGATGACCACCGGGCGCGGAAACGCTTCGAGGGTCTGACCGAGGGGCTGGCCGAGCACGGGATCGAGATCGCCGATACAGAGTTCTATTCGGGCGGATCGGCGCTGAAGAAGGGGCGCGAGCTGACCGAGGCGATCCTGACACGCTCGCCCGATCTGGATTTCCTGTATTACTCCAACGACATGATCGGGGCGGGCGGGCTGCTTTACTGTCTGGACAAGGGCTATGACATTCCCGGCAAGCTGGGTCTTGCGGGGTTCAACGGGACCGATTTCCTGGACGGGCTGCCGATGCAGCTGGCCACGATCGACGCCTGCCGGCACGAGATCGGCGAAAAGGCGGCTTCGATCATCGCGGGCAAGGGATTCGAGGACGGCGTGATCGGCGGTCACCGGATCGAACTGACGCCGCGGCTGGAAGCGGGCGACACGATCCGCCGCTGAGCCTCCGCCCGGACCGACACAAACGCGCCCGTTGCCGGGCGCGTTTTGCGTGGTGCCACGCGAGCAATCGGCGCAAAAGGAAACCCCCGGGCCGTGGCCCGGGGGTCGGTTTGCGCGGATGTGGAGAGGATCAGCCGCGATAGAATTCGGGATAGGCTTCCATCCCCAGCTCGGCCTTGTCGAGACCCATGATCTCGTCTTCTTCCGAGACGCGCAGGCCCATGGTCGCTTTCAGGATCAGCCAGACGACGGCCGAGACCACGAAGACGAACACGCCGACGACGACGATCGAGAAGACCTGCCCGAAGAGCGTGGCATCGGGGTTGGTGATCACGACGGCAAGCGTGCCCCAGATACCGCAGACGAGGTGCACCGGGATGGCGCCGACGACGTCGTCGATCTTCAGCTTGTCCAGCAGCGGAACGGTCAGCACGACCAGCACGCCACCGAAGGCACCGATCAGCGTGGCCGCGCCCAGGGTCGGGGTCAGCGGTTCGGCGGTGATCGACACCAGACCGGCCAGAGCGCCGTTCAGCACCATGGTGAGGTCAGGCTTCTTGTACAGGATCTGCGTCAGGATCAGCGCGGCGATGGCCCCGCCGGCAGCGGCCGTGTTGGTGTTCGAGAAGATGCGCGAGATGTCGGCGACATTGGCGGCGGTGTCCATGTAGAGTTGCGAACCGCCGTTGAAGCCGAACCAGCCGAGCCACAGGATGAACGTACCCAGCGTGGCGAGGGTCAGGTTCGAACCGGGCATCGGGTTGATCTTGCCGTCCTTGTACTTGCCCAGACGCGGACCGAGGATCAGCGCACCGGCCAGAGCCGCCCAGCCGCCGACCGAGTGCACGACGGTCGAACCGGCGAAGTCGAGGAAGCCGTAATCGGCGTCAAGGAAGCCGCCGCCCCATTTCCACGACGCCTGGATCGGGTAGATGAAGCCGGTCAGCACGATGGTGAAGATCAGGAACGGCCACAGCTTGATGCGCTCGGCCAGCGTGCCCGAGACGATCGAGGCGGTGGTGGCGCAGAACATCAGCTGGAAGAAGAAGTCCGAACCGACCGAGGCATAGGTCAGGTCCGTGGCGGTGTCAGCCAGCCCGACCGGCTCCAGCCCGGTCAGCGCGAAGGCGCCCAGCATCCCCTGGATGGTCCAGGCATCGCCCGGATACATCAGGTTGTAGCCGACAAGGTAGTACATGATCGCGGCGAAGGCGAAGAGCGACACGTTCTTGAGCGACTGCATCGTGACGTTCTTCGACCGCACGAGGCCCGCTTCGAGCATCGAGAAGCCCGCCGCCATCCACATGACCAGGAACCCGGCCACGAGGAACATGAAGGTGGTGAAGATATAGCCGATATCTTCGTTCGGCGGCGTCATGTCGACCTCGGCGGCAACCTCCGCCACGGTCGTGTCCTGAGCGTAGAGCGCAAGCGGCACAGTCGCCACTACCGCCGCCAGGGGAAGGATTTTCTTAAAGTCCATCACGGTTCGTTCCCTTGTTCCCTAACACTTAAAGCGCGTCGTCGCCGGCTTCGCCGGTGCGCACGCGTGTCGCTTGCTGCAGATCCAGCACGAAGACCTTGCCGTCGCCGATCTTGCCAGTGCGGGCCGTGCGCGACAGGGTCTCGACCACTTCGTCGGCCAGGCTGTCGGGAACGGCGATTTCCAGTTTCACCTTCGGAACGAAGTTCACGGCGTATTCCGCGCCGCGATAGATCTCGGTGTGACCCGACTGCGTTCCGAAGCCCTTGATCTCGGTGACCATCAGGCCGCGGACGCCGATGGCGGTGAGCGCCTCGCGCACCTCCTCCAGCTTGAACGGCTTGATCGCTGCAATGATGTACTTCACGTGTGCCCCCTTATTGCGGTCCCGGTGCGCCCGGCTCGGGGCGCGTCCTGCGCTCATAGCGCTCAGAAAGTGAGCCTGGCGCAACGCATCGCTGGGCAAGAACACGCCGGGAATCCGGCAAAATTGCTCAAAAAATGAACAAATGGGCGCGTGTGATTAAATAATGGGCGCATCACGAAGGCGAATCGCCGTGTTTCCGCACGCTGACAATCCGCTTGCCGGGGCGTATGTTACCCGTCACGAAGAAGCGGAACACACGACGGAACACGGGCAGGCTCGCGTATGGCATCGAACGGAACTCGGCGTCCTCCACTGGTCGCGGACAGGCGGGCGCCTGCCCCGCGCGCACAGACCACGACCCGCAGAGCCTCGGGCAGCGGCAAGAGCGGAGGCGCGGGGGGCGGCAAGGGAGGCAGCCGCGCGCGCGGCGGTGGCGGCGGACGCCCTCCGCGCCGACCCGGCAACCCGATCCTCCGGTTCCTGCGAAACGTGCTGAAATTCGTCTGGCGGATCGTCTGGGGCTTTACCTGGCGGATGACGCTGGTGGTCACGCTGGTGATGGCGGTGGCGACCGGGTACTTCTATACGACGCTCCCTGACAACGTGAACGCGCTGCTCGACGGACGCGCGCGCGGATCGGTGACGATGCGCGACGCCGATGGCGAGGTCTTCGCGTGGCGCGGCGAATCCTTCGGCGGCTTCACCCATGCGTCGGACGTGTCGGAACATCTGCGCAACGCCGTCGTGGCCTCCGAGGATCGGCGGTTCTATTGGCATTTCGGCGTCAGCCCGCGCGGGATCGCCGGGGCGATCGCGTCCAACATCGCCGCCGGGCGGGGGCCGTTCCGCGGCGCGGGCGGTTCGACCCTGACGCAGCAGGTGGCGAAACTCTTGTGCCTGGGGCGCGATTTCGATCCCGATGTCTGGTCCGACGAAGCCGCCTACGAGGCCGATTGCCGCGAGGGCACGGTCTGGCGGAAGATCCAGGAACTGCCTTATGCCTTCGCGCTGGAGCTGCATTATTCCAAGGACGAGATCCTTTCGATCTATCTGAACCGCGCGTTCCTCGGCGCCAGCTCGCGCGGGTTCGAGGCCGCAGCAGAGCGTTATTTCGGCATCTCCGCGCGTGACCTGAACCCGCAACAGGCGGCGATGCTGGCCGGTCTTCTGCCCGCGCCCAGCTATTACGCGCCGACCCGCAACCTTGAGCGCGCGCAGAACCGCGCCGCCGTGGTCCTGGGCCTGATGCACGATCAGGGCTATCTGACGGACGAGGAATTCCAGCGCGCCCGTGCCAACCCGGCCACGCTGCACGACGCGGCGGAAAGCCATATCGGCGGATACTTCGCCGACTGGGTGATGCAGACCGGCCCCGCCTATCTGACCCGCGACACGACCGAGGATGTGGTGATCCAGACGACGCTGGATCAGCGCATCCAGCGCGCGGCCGAGGAAGCCGTCGCGGCCGTGTTCGACGAACAGGTCCGGGAAGGCTCCGAGGCCGAGGCGGCGGTCGTGGTGATGTCCGCTGACGGCGCAGTGCGGGCAATGGTTGGCGGCCGCAGTTACACGGTCGGTGGCTTCAACCGGGCCTTCATGGCGCAGCGGCAGACCGGCTCGGCCTTCAAGCCGTTCGTCTATGCGCTGGCCATGGATGACGGCTATCAGCCCTTCGATCTGGTCGAGGACGCGCCGCTGACGATCACCGTGCCCGGATCGGGTCCCTGGTCGCCGCGAAACTATACCAACGATTTTCTGGGCATGATGACGCTGGCCGAGGCGCTGGCACGCTCGCAGAACATTCCGGCCGTGCGCATCTCCGAGGCGATGGGCCGCGAAAGGGTCCGGCAGGCGGCGAACGCGTTCGGGCTGAACTCGGACATGGCCGAGGGGCCCGCGCTGGCGCTGGGGGCCTCGGAATCGACGCTGCTGGACATGACGGCGGCCTATGCGGGCATCCTGAACGGGGGCAGCTCGGTCCGGCCCTATGGTTTCACCTCGCTGACGCTGGCGGGCGAATCGGCCCCGCTGATGACCATCGGGTCGGGGATCGGCGAGCGGGTCATCTCCGAGGACGCGGCGCAACGGCTGATCTGGATGATGCACCAGGTGATCGTCGCCGATTACGGCACCGGGCGGCGCGCGCGACTGCCCGACGGGCGCGAGGCGGCGGGCAAGACCGGCACCACGACCAGCGCGCGCGATGCGTGGTTCGTGGGCTTCACGGCCGATTTCGTCGTCGGTGTCTGGATGGGCAACGACGACAACGCCCCCCTGACCGGGGTCACGGGCGGCGGCCTGCCAGCCGAGATCTGGCGCGAGACGATGGTGCGGATCAATCAGAACGTGCCGCTGCATCCGCTGCCGATGATCGAACCGCGCCGCCCCAGTGCCGATCTGGAGCCGCCGGCCACCCGCGGCACGCCGGGCACGCAGTTGCAGGGCCGCGGCGGTTCGCTGGGCGATGCGATCAGCGACCTTCTGGGCGGCATCCTGGGGAACTGACGAAAAGGCCCGCGCCGGAAAGCGCGGGCCTTGGTCGTCAGGGGCGGGGGGACGGCGCTTTTTCCGTCACCGGGCAGTCAACGGCCGGCAGTCAACGGCAGGCAGTCAACGGGCGGGTCAGCCCGCGCGACGCAGATCCTCGATCATCGCGTCGATATTGCCGCCCCGCCGTTCCAGAAGCGTGCCGATCTCCTGCCGTTCGGCGGCCAGCACGTTCACCCCGTCGATGATGATATTGACGAAGAGCGGCCGCCCCGAGCGGTCGGACACGTGCCAGAGCACGGTGAACGGCGCCTCGCCGCGCATCAGCATGGTCGAGCGGACCTCGATCACCGTCTGCACCTGCCGCGCGCCTTCGACCTGCGTGCTGGCACCGATGAAGCTGCGGAACTGGCGACCGTATTTGCGCGCCAGATAGCTGCGGAAGGCGTCGGTAAAGGCCGAAAGCTGCGCCGGCGTGGCCGCACGCGCGGGCGGACCCAGCGCCGAGCGGGCGATCACCGGCACGTCGGCATAGCGGCTGAACAGGTTTTCGAACCGCGCGATCATCTGCGATTCAGAGCCGCCGGAATTGATGATGCCCTGCACCTCGGCCATCACTTCGCCGATCAGTTGCGAAGCCTCGCCCTGGCTCAGCGCCCGGGCGGGGGTGGGAATCAGGGGCAGCGCGGCAGCGGCGGCGAAGCCTGCCAGCAGCGCGCGGCGGGTCGGGTCAGAAATCGGCGTATGGGTCAATGAAGTCCTCCTCGGCGTCGCTGCCCAGATGATAGCGCCTCGTCTGCAGATAGAGGAGCCGTGCCTGGGCATAGGGGTCGGCCGTGTCGATCACATTCGCGTCGAGCAGCTCGGAATAGGCGCCGGCTTCGGCCACGCGCCCGGCCAGCCGCGCAGCGGTGGCATAGCTCGCCTCGTCGGGCGCCAAGGCGTAGCGAAGCGGGTTGATGGCGATGTCGACGATCCGCCCGAACGCGTCGCGCTGGGTCGTCGGCCCGATCACCGGCAGGACCATGTAGGGACCCTCGGCGGCGCCCCAGCGATACATCGTCTCGCCGAAATCGGTGCGCCGGCCATAGACGCCCGCGCGGGTCGCGGGGTCGAACAGTCCGCCCAGGCCGACCGTGGTATTGATCACCAGCCGCACGGTATTCTCGGCCGCGCGGTCGGGGCGGATCTGCAGCAAGTCATTGAGAATGACCGAAGGCAGGCCGAGATTGGCGCCGAAATTGGCGACCATCCGGCGCACCGGGCCGGGCTGCGCAGGGGGCTCGGCAGACTGGGCCCCGTCCCCCGGCGTGATCGCCTCGACCAGCGCCAGATTGTTGTCGAACCATGCCCGGTTGGTCGATTCGTAGGGGTCGTTATAGCCGCTTTCCGACGGGCCCAGCGGGCTGCATCCGGCCAGAAGCATCAGACCCAACGCAAGCGCTGCCCCAAATCTGGTTACGGCCATCGTGTCCTCCTGGGAATTTACCGGATGCGAACCTCTTCCGCTTAGAGGTGTCTTAAAAGGGGAAGGTGACAAGTGTAAACGCACATTCCCGCGTCTTGGGATACGATGATGCCGAACAGGATCACGGCGGGCAACTGGACGTCGAAGACGCGCGCCCTGTGGACGGCGGCGCTGATTTTCGGGGCGGTGTCCAATCTTCTGGTCCTGACCGGGCCGATCTTCATGCTTCAGGTCTATGACCGGGTGCTGACCGGGCGGTCCGCGGCGACGCTGCTGGTCCTGTTCACGCTGGTGGCGTTCCTGTTCGCGATGATGGCGGGGATCGACACCGCGCGCTCGCAATTGCTGGCCCGGATCGGCGCACGCATCCGTCACGAACTGGAAGCGCGCGTGTTCGAAGCCAGCCTGCGCGCCCGGCTGCGCGATCCGCCCGATCCGCGCGCGGCGGTGGCGATGCAGGATCTGGACACGATTCAGCGGGTGCTGGGCTCATCCCTGGTTCTGGCGCTGCTCGATCTGCCCTGGACCCTGCTGTTCCTGGTGCTGCTGTACTTCGTGCACCCGATGCTGGGCTGGCTGGCGCTGGGCGGCGGCGTGGCGCTGGCGCTGATGGCGGTGACGGGGCATCTGCAGCAACGGCAGCTTCTGGGCAATGCGCGGATTCAGTCCAACGCGGCCGACCGTCTGCAGATCGCCATCGAAGCGCAGGGCGGCGACCGCGTGGCGGCGCTCACCCCCGATGTTCTGGCGCGCTGGCGTGCCCATCGGCGCGATTCGCTCTCGGCGCTGCTGCGCACCGCCGACCGCTCGGTGCGCTCCACCGCGCTCGCGCGGACGTTCCGGCTGTTCCTGCAATCGGCGACGCTGGCGCTGGGCGCGTGGCTGGTGCTGAACGATCAGCTGTCGGCGGGCCTGATGGTCGGCTCGTCGATCCTGCTGGGCCGCGCGCTGGCGCCGGTCGAACAACTGGCCGCGCATTGGGGCTCGCTGCATGTGGCCTTCAGCGGCTGGCGGCGGCTCGATTCCTTCCTGCGCGCCACGGGCCTTGCCATCGACCCGGTCGATGCCCCCGCGGGCGGCATCTTGTCGGTGCGCGGGCTGATCGTGGTCCCGCAGGGCCGGCGCGAGGCGGTGCTGCGCATCAACGGCTTCTCGGTTCCGCCCGGCACGGCGCTGGGCGTGATCGGCCCGGGCGGGTCGGGCAAGAGCCTGTTCGCGCGGGTCCTGGCCGGTGCGGTTCCGCCTTCGGCCGGGGTGATGCGGCTGGGCGAGGTGTCGCTGGCGCGCGTGCCGATCACCCGCATCGGCTATCTGCCGCAGCGTTTCGACCTGCTGCCCGGCACCGTGGGCGAGGCGATCGCGCGGCACGATCCCGACGCCACGCAGGCCGATATCGAAGCCGCCGCGCGGCTGGCGGGCGTGCATGGCGCCATCGTCAACCTGCCCGACGGCTACGCCACCTCGACCGAGCCCGATGTCGCGCATATGTCGGGCGGCATGGTCCAGCGGATCGGGCTGGCCCGCGCCTTCTACAAGGCCCCGGTGCTGGTGGTGCTGGACGAACCGGCCGCCAATCTCGATGCCGACGGGCTGAGCGCCTTCAACGCCGCGGTGCGCGCGCTCAAGGAGCGCGGCGCGGTCGTCGTGGTGACGGCCTTGCGCCCGACCTCGGTATCGGAATGCGACGATCTTCTGGTGCTGGACAGCGGGATCCAGACCGGGTTCGGCCCCCGCGACATCATCCTGCGCGAGATGGTGCGCAACCATATGGCGGTCGTCGGGCATGGACGGGGGCCGGGACACGATGGCTGATCCCCCCGACGTCGCCGAGATGGATCCGAAAGGCCCCTTCGCGCTGGGCCTTGCCTCGTGTGCGGTGCTGGTGCTGGGGCTCGTGGGCTGGGCGGCGACGGCGGCGATCACCTCGGCGGTGGTGGCGATCGGCACCGTGGCGGTCGCGCCCTACAGCCACCCGGTGCAGCATGTCGACGGCGGCGTGATCGAGCAGGTTTATGTCCACGAGGGACAGGAGGTCGAGGCGGGCGACCTTCTGGTGCGGCTGGACGGCTCGGACCTGCGTGCTGCGCTCGATCCCCTCGAACAACAGATCGTCGAGGCCGAGGCGCGGCTCGTGCGTCTCAGGGCCGAGCGTGACGGCCTCGATTTCCCGGTGCTTGCGGTCGAGGACATGCGCGACCGCGCCCGCGTCGCGGCGCTGGGGGCGCAATTGCGGCTCTACGATGCGCGCCGCGACACGTTCGAGCGTCAGCAGGCGCAGCTTCAGGAGCGGCGTCGTCAGACCGAAGCCCAGCTTCAGGGCATGATCGACCAGCGCACCGAACTTCTGGCCGAGACCGAGATCCTGCAGGCCGAATTGCGCAACCAGCAGACGCTGCGCGCGCAGGGGCTGGCCGTTGCATCGCAGGTGAATTTCCTTGCCCGCGCGCGCGCGCAGCTTTCCCGCGACCGCGTGGCGCTGAACGCGCTGGAGCGGGAATTGCGCGGCCAGGTGGCCGAGATCGCCATGCAATCGGCAGCCCTGGTCGCGGCGCGGCGGGAAAGCGCGGAACAGGATTTCGCCGATACGGGGCTTGCGCTGATCGACCTGCATGCCCGCCGCGCGACGCTGCTGGCCCGGCTCGACGCCTATGACCTGCGCGCGCCGACCTCGGGCGTGGTTCACCGGCTGGCGCAGCTTGGCCCGCACAGCGTGCTGCGGCCGGCCGAAGAGGTGATGCAGATCGTCACTCCGCCAAGCGACCCGGTGCTGACCGTACGCGTGCGCCCCGACGACGTGGATCATATCGGGCTGGGCCAGCTGGCCTATCTGCGGTTTCCGGGGCTGGCCGGACGCGAACTGCCCGACCTGACCGGGCTGGTGACGAACCTTTCGGCGGCCAGTTTCATCGACGAGCTGACCGGCACGCAGTATTTCCGCGCCGACATCCACCCGACAGAGCAGACCTTGGCCATCCTGGGGCGCGACGCGCTCATTCCCGGGATGAGCGTGCAGGCATTCCTTGCCACCGGCGAGCGCACGCCGCTGGCCTATCTCGTCGACCCGCTGCGCGACCATTTCCTGCGCGCCCTGCGCGAACCATGAGGGCTGTCCCCCCTTGCCGCGCGCAAGTGGCCACCCGGGTAAGGGGGCTGTCTGCCCCCTCTTTGGCGGTGCCAAATTCACCCCCGAGGATATTTCGGGAACAAAGATGCAGGGTTGCCAAAGCCTGGAACGTCCATCCTTGACCCCCCAATATCGCCGGTCCTGTCCCCTGGGCGCGCGCCGTCGTCGGGGGGCGGCGCAAGTGCGACTTGTGCTGTCAGGGCGGCGTCATTCAAGGACATGGGCGCGCCAATCCGGGGCTTTTCGAAACCGGGCAAACGTGCTTACCTCCGCCGCGACCCGGCGCGTGCCGGGAGACGCGGCCGGACCCTGCGATCCGGCCATCACGACCTGCGCCGAACGCTGTCCGTCGGGCGGCGCGGCCCCCGATTACCGGCGCCCCGCCGCGCGCCCAACAGGAGCCTGCCATGACCCATGCCATCGACGCCCGCCTTCAAGAGCTGGGCCTGACGCTGCCCGATGCGCCCGCGCCGGCGGCGAATTACGTGCCGTTCGTGATCTCGGGCCAGCATGTCTATGTGTCCGGGCAGGTCAGCATGGGGGCGAACGGGCTCATCACCGGCAAGCTGGGCGCCGATCTGAGCACCGAGCAGGGCGCCGAGGCCGCGCGCGCCTGCGCGCTGTCGCTGCTGGCGCAGTGCAAGAAGGCGATGGGGGGCGACTGGGCGAAACTGGCGCGCGTGGTCAAGCTGACGGGCTTCGTCAATTGCACCGCCGATTTCACCGACCAGCCCAAGGTGATCAACGGCGCCTCGGATCTGTTCGTCGAGCTTCTGGGCGATGCCGGGCGGCATGCACGCTCGGCCGTCGGCGCGCCCTCGCTTCCGCTGGGCGTGGCGGTCGAGATCGAGGCGATCTTCGAGCTGGCCTGATGCGCGCGCCGCTGCCCGAGGCGTTTCTGCGCCTGCCGATCGCGCATCGCGCCTATCACGATGCCGCCGCCCGCCGGCCTGAAAACTCGCTGCCCGCGATCCGCGCGGCGATCCGCGCGGGCTACGGGATCGAGATCGACTTGCAGGTCTCGGCCGATGGCGAGGCGATGGTGTTCCACGACGATACGCTGGAGCGGCTGACGCTGGATACCGGCCCGGTCAATGCCCGCTCGGCCGCCGAGCTGCAGCGCATCCGCGTGCGCGCCAGCCCCGAGCCGATCCCGACCTTCCGGCAGGTGCTGTCGGAGGTCGCGGGCCGGGTCCCGCTGTTGGTCGAGATCAAGGACCAGTCCGGCGCGATGGGGCCGACCAACGGCGTTCTGGAGGCGGCGGCGGCGGCGGCCTTGCGGGGCTATGAGGGGCCGGTGGCGGTGATGTCGTTCAACCCGTCGTCGGTCGCGCATCTGCAGCGGCTGGCGCCCGAGGTGCCACGCGGCCTGACGACCTATGCCTTCCCGCGCGAACACTGGCCCGAGGATGCCGGTCCCGAAGCCGAGGCGCATCGCCGGCACCTGGCCGCGATTGCCGATTTCGACGCGGTCGGGGCCTCGTTCATCTCGCATGACTGGCACGATCTGAACGCGCCGCGCGTGACGGAGCTGAAGGCGCAGGGCGCGGCGATCCTGTGCTGGACAATCAAGTCGCCCGAGGACGAGGCGGTGGCGCGGCGGGTGGCGCAGAACATCACCTTCGAGGGCTACGCCGCCGAAATCGGCTGATCCGATCGGCCGTTCGGCGCGGCGGCGGGCTTGACCTCCGCCGTGCCGCGCCCAGTTCTGGGACAGAAGGGGCCGGTTTGGGGATCAGCTTGGATATCACGCTTGTCGACGCGATCAGCGAGATCGGCGCGCCCGCATGGGACGCGCTGAGCGGGGCCGTGCCGGGCGTGCGGCCGATGGATCCGTTCACCACCTACAGGTTCCTGCAGGCGCTGGAAGCCTCGGGTTCGGTCGGACCGGGCACCGGCTGGGAGGCCAAGCATCTGGTCGTGCGCCACGAGGCGCAGGTGCTGGCCGCGATGCCGCTTTACGCCAAGGGCCATAGCCAGGGCGAGTACATCTTCGATCATGCCTTTGCCGATGCATGGCAGCGGGCGGGCGGGCGCTATTACCCCAAGCTGCAGGCGGCGGTGCCGTTCACCCCCGCGACCGGGCCGCGTCTTCTGGGGCCGCGCGAATTGCAGCCCGTCCTGTTGCGGGCTTTGGCCGAGATCACCGGGTCGAACCAGTTGTCCTCGGCCCATGTGACCTTCTGCACGGCGGACGAGGCGGCTCTGGGCGTGGAAGAAGGGTTCCTGCACCGCGTCACCCAGCAATTCCACTGGGAGGACGAGGGCTATGGCGATTTCGAGGGGTTCCTGTCGGCCCTGTCCTCGCGCAAGCGCAAGACGATCCGGCGCGAGCGGCGGCAGGCGCAGGAATTCGGCGGCACGATCCATGCGCTGACCGGCGACGATCTGAAGCCCGAACACTGGGATGCGTTCTGGGCGTTCTACCAGGATACCGGCAGCCGCAAATGGGGCACGCCCTATCTGACGCGCGCGTTTTTCGACGAGATCCACGCGACGATGCGCGACGATATCCTGCTGATCCTGGCCGAGCGCGAAGGGCGCTGGGTGGCGGGCGCGCTGAATTTCATCGGCGCCGAGACGCTCTACGGGCGCTACTGGGGTTGCGTCGAGGATCATCCCTGCCTGCATTTCGAACTGTGCTATTATCAGGCGATCGACTGGGCGCTGGCCAATGGCCTCAGCCGCGTCGAGGCGGGCGCTCAGGGCGAACACAAGCTGGCGCGCGGGTATCTGCCGAGCGAGGTGCATTCGCTGCACTGGTTCCCCGATACCCGTTTCCGTGAAGCGGTCGAGGACTACCTGAAGGCCGAGACCGCGGCTGTCGGTGACGAGATGCGCCTTCTGGAGGGCTTTGCACCCTTCCGGCGGGGACCCGAAGGCGGCGGCTGACGCGCAAAGGAGCAAGACATGGCACGACCTTCGAAACTGGCGGGCAGGGCGCGCGACGAGGCGCTCGAGGCGCTGAAAGCGGCGGGCTGGACCCATGATGCCGGGGCGGACACGATCAGCCGCAGCTTCAGGTTCAAGGATTTCAGCGCGGCGTTCGGCTGGATGACCCGCGCGGCGCTGGCGGCCGAGAAGCTGGACCATCACCCCGACTGGTCGAATGTCTACAACCGGGTCGAGGTGAGCCTGACCACGCATGACGTGAAGGGGCTGACCGAGCTGGACGTGAAGCTGGCCGAGGCGATGGACGCGGCGCTTTAGGGCCCCGGATGCAGCACCGACGGCAGTGGTGCCGCGGTGGTGCGTGGAATCACGCACCCTACAGCCGGTCGCGCCGGGCGGTCGACATCGCGCCGGCCCGGGCTAAGTCAGCGGCGGTACCGAACGATTGAAAGGATCCCGCGCCGATGACCCTATCCGATTTCCTGTCTGTCCGGATTGCCGAGGGCGTGACCATCGGCGATGTTCTCACGGTGGAGTTCCTGGCCTCGGTGCTGGGCAACGTGCTGGCCGCCGTCGCGATCCTGTTCCTGGGCATGCTGATCGGGCGCTGGGCCGCCAAACGCATCCGGCGGCTGGGCGCGCAGCACAGCCGGCTCGACACCACGCTGTTCAACTTCCTGGGCTCGATCACCCGTTACGCGATCATGGCGGTGACGGTGATCTTCGTGCTCAACCGCTTCGGGCTTGAAACCACGTCGCTTGTCGCGGCTTTGGGCGCCGCCGGGCTGGCCATCGGTCTGGCCCTGCAGGGCACGCTGTCGAATGTCGCGGCGGGGGTGATGATCATCCTGTTCCGCCCGATCAAGGTCGGCGATTTCGTCGAGATCGCCGACGAGATGGGCACGGTCAAGGATATCTCGCTGAACTATACCGAGCTGGCCTCGCTGGGGAACACGCAGGTGATCATTCCCAATTCCGAGGTCTGGGGCAACACGATCGAGAATTACTCGGTCTACCCGCTGCGCCGCGCGGAATGGACCTTCGGCGTGTCCTATGGCTCGGATCTGAAAAAGGCCGAGACGGTGATCCTGGACACGATCATGGCCGATGAGCGCTCGATGAAAGACCCCGAGCCGTGGCTCCAGGTCAATAATCTCGGCGACAGCTCGGTCGATTTCCTGGTCCGGGTCTGGGTCGATGCGGGCGACTATTTCTACTATCAGGCCGATATGAAGCGCCGGGTCAAAGAGGCGCTGGACGAGGCCGGGATCGAGATCCCCTTCCCCTATCGCACGCTGGTCATGGCCGGGGGCGAAGCGCCGGCGATGCCCGATCGGTCCGCGCAGGCCGGGATCTGACGTCACGCGACGCCGCCACGCAAAAGGGGCCGCCCGATGGTGCGGCCCCTTTGTCTGTCTTCAGCGCCCGAAAGGACAGCGGCACGCTCAGAGCGCCTCGACCATCGCCTCGCCGCCCGAAATCTCGCAGCCCGAGCCGGTTTCGGGGTGGAAGACCGTCACCACCCCGTCCTCGACCATCATCGCGTAGCGCTTCGACCGGCCCTTCAGGCCCACGGGCGGCGCGTCGAAGGACAGGCCCAGCTTCTCGGTAAACTCGCCCATCCCGTCGGCCAGCATGGTGATGCCCGCCTCGGTCGCGCCGGTGGCTTCGCCCCAGCTTTTCATCACGAAGGCGTCGTTGACCGAAATGCAGACCACCTCGTCCACGCCCTTTTGCTTCAGCGCGTCCATGCTGCGCACGAAGCTCGGGACATGGGCGGAATGGCAGGTCGGCGTGAAGGCGCCCGGCACCGCGAAGATCACCACCTTGCGGCCTTCGGTCAGGTCCTTGACCGACACCGCTTCGGGCCCGTCGGCGCCGATTTTCTGCAGGGTGGCATCGGGCAGCGTTTCGCCGGTGGAAATGGTCATGGTATGCGCTCTCCTGTTGGGTTAGGTCGATGACCGGGGATATATACCCGCGAAGGGGGCGTTCCAGTACGCCAATCTGAAACGGACAGGAAGGAAACGGGGAATGGGTGGAATCGTCGTCATCGGGGCCGGGCAGGCCGGGTCTTCGCTGGTCGCGAAACTGCGGAGCCTTGGCTATGAAGGGGCGCTGACGCTGATCGGCGACGAGCCGGTGCCTCCCTATCAGCGCCCGCCGCTGTCGAAGAAATACCTTCTGGGCGACATGGCGCTCGACCGGCTGTTCCTGCGGACCGAGGCCTATTACGCCGACAACGCCATCACCCTGCGCAAGGATGCAAAGGTGACGCGGATCGACCCGGCGACAAAGCAGGTCTTTCTGGGCGACGAGGCGATCCCCTACGAGCAGCTTGCGCTGACCACGGGCTCCGAACCGCGCCGCTTGCCCGCCGCGATCGGCGGGGAGCTGAAGGGTGTGTTCGGCGTGCGCCGGCTGTCGGATATCGACGCGATGGCGCCCTATTTCACCGAGGGCAAGCGGCTTCTGGTCGTGGGCGGGGGCTATATCGGCCTCGAAGCCGCCGCGGTCGCCGCGCTCAAGGGCCTGAAGGTCACGCTGATCGAGGCCGCGCCGCGCATCCTCGGCCGTGTCGCCGCGCCCGAAACCGCCGACGACATGCGCAAGCTGCACGCCGCGCACGGGGTCGATATCCGCGAGGGGACGGGCCTTGTGCGTCTGACCGGCGAAGACCATGTCGACGGCGCCGAACTGGCCGATGGCACGCATCTGGACGTGGATTTCGCCATTGTCGGCATCGGCATCATCCCCGGCACCGACCTGGCCGAAGAGGCCGGGCTGGTGATCGAGAACGGCATCCGCACCGACGATTACGGTCGCACCTCGGATGCCTCGATCTGGGCCGCGGGCGATTGCGCCAGCCTCGAATACCGGGGCAACCGCATCCGGCTCGAAAGCGTGCAGAACGCGATCGACCAGGCCGAGGCAGTGGCCTCCAACATGATGGGCGCCGAAAAGCCCTATGTGCCGATGCCGTGGTTCTGGTCGGATCAATACGACATGAAACTGCAGATCGCGGGCCTCAATACCGGCTATGACCGCATCGTCACCCGCGATACCGGCGGCGCGCGCAGCCACTGGTATTACAAGGGCGACACCTTCCTCGCGGTCGACGCGATGAACGATCCGCGCGGCTACATGGTGGGCAAACGGCTTCTGGAAATGGCGAAAAGCCCCGACCCGGCCGCCATTGCCGATCCGGCGACCGAGCTGAAAACGCTGCTCAAGGCATGAGGCCCTGATGCGCATCGTCGGCGGCGCGCGGCGCGGATTGAAGCTGGCCGAGATCGGCGCAGGCGACACGCAGGCGCATCTGCGCCCGACCTCGGACCGGGTGCGCGAGGCGCTCTTCAACAGGCTCTGTCAGGGCAAATGGGGCGATCTGGTCACCGGCCAGCGCGTGCTCGACCTGTTTGCCGGCACCGGCGCGCTGGGGCTCGAAGCGCTGTCGCGCGGCGCCACGCAGGTGACGCTGGTCGATGACGGTGCCACTGCGCGGGCTCTCATCCGCGCCAATATCGAGGCCATGCAGGCGATGGGAACCACCCGGCTCTATCGTCGCGACGCCACCGATCTGGGCGCCAATCGCGGCGCCGGATTCGGTCTCGTCTTCATGGACCCGCCCTATGGCAAGGCGCTGGGGCAACGGGCGCTCGCCTCCGCCATGGGTGGTGGCTGGCTGGCCCCCGGGGCCATTATCGTGTGGGAAGAGAACGCGCCGCAGCCCGCGCCCGACGGGTTCGAGCCCCTCGATCAGCGCCGCTACGGCGAGACCTGGATCACGCTCCTGCGCGCCCCCTGAGCCTTTCACTTTGCTCCAAATACTCACGGGTGGGGTCCGGGGAGGGGGCGTGCCCCCTCCCCGGGCAGGGGAGCGCGAGGGGGCGACAGCCCCCTCGCCACCCGGCGCCTAAGTGCGCGCTTCCGACGCGGCGCAAAAGCCACAAGCGCCCGTTATCCCCATGCTTTTTCTGGACCCAACGCCCCTCACGGGTTATCGTCGCAAAAAACGGGGCGCTACGATCCCGTCGAGCAGAGGCATCCATGGATTTTCCCCAGCGGTTCTCGAACCTGCCGGAATACGCATTCCCGCGCCTGCGCGCGCTTCTCGATCACCTGACCCCGGGTGGCGAGCCGATGGCGATGACCATCGGCGAGCCGCGCCATCAGATGCCCGCCTTCGTGGGCGAGGTGCTGGCCGCGACTCTGGCGGGCTTCAACCGCTACCCGCCGAACGAAGGCTCGCCCGAGCTCTTGGCGGCGTTCTCCGGCTGGCTGAAGCGGCGCTACGGTGTCGATGTCGCGCAGGACAGGCTGATGGTGCTGAACGGCACGCGCGAAGGGTTGTTCAACGCCGCCGTCGCGCTGTCGCCGGAAACCAAGAACGGCGCCACTCCGGTGATCCTGACCCCCAACCCGTTCTATCAGGTCTATGCCATCGCCGCGCTGACCGTCGGGGCCCAGCCGGTCTATGTGCCCGCGACCTCGGCGACCGGGCATCTGCCCGATTACGCCTCGCTGCCTGCCGAATTGCTCGACCGGGTGACGATCGCCTATCTGTGCTCGCCCGCCAATCCGCAGGGCGCGGTTGCCAGCCAGGATTACTGGGCCGAGCTTCTGGCGCTGGCCGAGAAGCACGATTTCCGCATCTTCGCGGATGAATGCTATTCCGAGATCTACCGCGACGCCCCGCCGCCCGGCATTCTGGAAGTGGCGGCGCGGGTCGGTGCCGATCCCGAGCGGGTCGTGTCCTTCCATTCGCTCTCGAAACGCTCGAACCTGCCGGGCCTGCGCGCGGGTTTCCTGGCCGCCGGGCCGAAATCCGCGCGCGCCATCCGTCAGCTGCGCGCCTATGCGGGGGCGCCGGTTCCCGCCCCGATTCAGGCCGTCGCCGCCGCCGCCTGGTCGGACGAGACGCATGTGGCCGAAAGCCGCGCGCTTTATCAGGAAAAGTACCGCATCGCCGACGAGGTGTTCGGCGGGCTCAATGCCTATTTGCCGCCCGAAGCGGGCTTTTTCCTGTGGCTTCCCGTCGCCGATGGCGAAGAGGCCACGCTGAAACTGTGGCAGGAGACCGGGCTGCGCGTGCTTCCCGGCGCCTATCTGTCGCGCGACGCAGAGGGCGGCAATCCCGGCAAGGGATATATCCGCGTGGCGCTCGTCAATAACGCTGACGAGACCCGCCACGGCCTGACCCTGCTGCGCAACTGCCTGTATACGTGAGGATCCGATGGCCAGCTTCCCCACACCGAACCGCGACCCGCTGATCGACAGCCGCCTGCAGGCGATCCTGTCGCAGCGCGGCAAGGAATTGCTGGGCCTGTGCCTGATCGGGCTGGGCCTGATCCTGGCGCTGATCCTGGGCTCGTATTCGCCCGAGGACCCGACCTGGATGGCCGCGACCGATGCCCCGGTGCATAACGCGCTTGGCCGGGTCGGGGCGGCCATCGCCGCGCCGATGACCAAGATCATCGGGCTGGGATCCTGGGGGATCGCGCTGGCGCTCTGCATCTGGGGGCTTCGGCTGGTGATCCATCAGGGCGAGGAATACGTCCTGCAACGCTCGTTCTTCGCGCCGGTGGCGATTGCCGTGGGCGCGGTCTGGCTGTCCTCGCTGGTGCCCGGCGCGGGCTGGACGGTCGATCACGGTCAGGGCGGGATGTTCGGCGACACCGTCCTGGCGGCGGTGATGACCGCTTTGCCGATGACGGCCTTCGTGGCCAACCTCGTCACGCTGGCCAGTTTCGCGGCGACCGTGGCGCTGTATCTCTACGTTCTGGGCTCGACCCTGCCGGAACTCAAGCGCATCGGGCAATTCCTGCTCTCGGGGCTGATCCTCAGCTATGCGGGTCTGTGCTCGCTTCTGGGCCTGTCGGCGCGGGGCATGGGCGGTCTGGCGCTGAAAGGCCATGAAAGCTGGCAGCATCGCCGCGAGACCCGCGCGCAGGCGCGCGCCGCCGCCGAGCAGGCGCTGGCCCAGCATCAGCGCTGGAGCGAGCCGCAGGGCAGCTATGCGCCCGCTTACCCGGCGGCGCCGGACGACGATTACCCGCTGGAGTACCTGCCCGACGATTACGGTCCGGATCATGGGCCGGATTACGGAACCGATCCGCGCTACGATCCGCAGCCGCATCCGGGCTATCGCCCGCTGCAGGCAACGCGCGGTCAGGCGCCGGGTCCCGCGGCGCGGAACCATGTCGAGCCTCCGATCTCGAACCGTCCGGCGCCGCGCCCCGATACGTGCCCAGTCGCTCAGGACCGGTCGCGGTCCGAGCCGCGGGGCCACGATCCTTACGAATCCCGGCGCGATGCATCCCATGATTCCGGCCGTGCCGAGGGCTATGGCCAGCGCTACACCCCGCAGCACCGTGCGCCCGCCTCCGCGCGTGCGCCCGAGCCTATGGCCGAGCCTGTGCCCGGACCCGCGCCGCAGGCCTGGGGTCAGCCGCCGCGCGGGGACGAGCGGGGGGGCTTGCTGAGCCGCGTCTCCGCGCTGGGCCGGCGTTCAGACCCCGCGCCCGAAGCCGAGCCAAGCCGTTCCGACTGGTCGATGCCCGATGGCGAACTGATCGAACCGCAATCGCCCGCCGCTCTGGCCGAGGCGACGCCACCCAGCCCCGAAGGTCTGCGCGCGCGGATCGCGGAACTGATGGGCTCGCGCAAACGCTCGAAGCCGGTCCTGCGTTTCGATCCCGATGCCTATCCCGCCCGCGCCGCCGCCGAGGCCGTGCGCCCGGCTGCCGAGATGTCCGGCCCGCGTCGCGAACCCGCGCTGACGGCCGGTCAGCCTGCCGTCGCGCCGATGGCCCCCGCAATGGTGCCCGCAACCGCCGCCGCGCCGCAGCCTGTTCCGACGCCGCCGCAAAGCTACAGCTTCAGCCACGCATTCGGCTATCAGCCCGCGCCCGCCAGCTATCCGGGCGCCACCGCGCCCGCGCCCGGACGTTTCACGGAACGGCCTGAAGAACCCGCGCTTCTGGACGAGGAAGACGATCCGTTCGATCCGCATCTGGCGGATGACGATTACGATGCCTATGCGGCCCCCGTCGCGCCGCGCGCGCCCGCTGCCCCGGTTGCGGCCCCCGTCGCCAGCCGTGTCCAGCAAGCCCCCGCCCGCGCGCCCGTCCCGTCGCGCCGCGCGCAGGCAGAAGCGCAGCCGTCGCTGGCCTTCGAGCCCGCCGGGGAGGGGTTCGAATTGCCGCCGCTCGCGCTGTTGCGCGATCCCGCCTTGGAAAAGCGTCAGATCATCTCGCATGATGCGCTGGACCAGAACGCGCGGATGCTGGAAAGCGTGCTGGAAGATTACGGCGTGCGCGGCGAGATCATCTCGTGCAAGCCGGGCCCGGTCGTGACGATGTATGAACTGGAACCCGCACCGGGTCTCAAGGCCAGCCGGGTGATCGGCTTGGCCGACGATATCGCGCGCTCGATGTCGGCGCTGTCGGCGCGCGTCTCGACCGTGCCGGGGCGCTCGGTCATCGGGATCGAACTGCCCAATGCCGACCGTCATACGGTCGTGCTGCGCGAGATCCTCGCAACCCGGGATTTCGGCGATTCGACCATGCGTCTGCCGCTGGCACTGGGCAAGGATATCGGCGGCGAGGCGGTGGTGGCGAACCTCGCCAAGATGCCTCACCTGCTGATCGCGGGGACCACGGGCTCGGGCAAGTCGGTGGCGATCAACACGATGATCCTGTCGCTCTTGTACAAGCTGACGCCCGCTGAATGCCGGTTGATCATGATCGACCCGAAGATGCTGGAACTCAGCGTCTATGACGGCATCCCGCACCTGCTCAGCCCCGTCGTCACCGACCCCAAGAAGGCCGTCGTGGCGCTGAAATGGGTCGTGGGCGAGATGGAGGAACGCTATCGCAAGATGTCCAAGATGGGCGTGCGCAATATCGACGGCTACAACGGCCGCGTGCGCGAGGCCTTGGACAAGGGCGAGATGTTCAAGCGCACAGTGCAGACCGGCTTCGACGACGAGACCGGCGATCCGGTCTTCGAGACCGAGGAATTCGCGCCCGAAGCGCTGCCCTTCATCGTGGTGATCGTCGACGAGATGGCCGACCTGATGATGGTTGCGGGGAAAGAGATCGAGGCCTGCATCCAGCGCCTGGCACAGATGGCTCGGGCCTCGGGCATCCACCTGATCATGGCGACGCAGCGGCCCTCGGTCGATGTCATCACCGGCACGATCAAGGCGAACTTCCCGACGCGGATTTCCTTCCAGGTGACGTCGAAGATCGACAGCCGTACCATTCTGGGCGAGCAGGGGGCCGAGCAGCTTCTGGGCATGGGCGACATGCTGTACATGGCGGGCGGCGCCAAGATCACCCGCGTGCACGGGCCCTTCGTGTCCGACAGCGAGGTCGAGGAAGTCGTGCAGCATCTGAAAAGCTTCGGTCCCCCCGATTATGTCGGCGGCGTGGTCGAGGGGCCCGAAGGCGACCGCGAGGCGGATATCGACGCGGTGCTGGGGCTGGGCGGAGACAGCGGTGGCGAGGACGCGCTTTACGATCAGGCGGTGGCGATCGTCGCCAAGGATCGCAAATGCTCGACCTCGTATATCCAGCGCAAGCTGGGCATCGGCTATAACAAGGCCGCACGGCTGGTCGAGCAGATGGAGGATCAGGGCGTCGTCAGCCAGGCCAATCATGTCGGCAAGCGCGAGATCCTGATCCCCGAGATGCAGTAAGGCCCGTGGCGCGGGGAGGCGCGCAGGCGTCGCTCCCGCCCACCCACCCCGCGCGCCTGCGCGCCAGAAAGACGGCACCAGAAAGATTGCGCCCGGTCGATGGACCGGGCGTTCTGCGTTCGGGACGATTCCGGCGTCAGGCGTCAGGCGTCAGGCGAAGGGGTCCTGCGGATAGCCCACGCCGGTCAGCGTCAGTCCCTGCGGCGGACAGACCGGTCCGCAGGCGGCCCGCTCGCGCGCCTCGAGCGCCTGTTTGACGCGGTCGGGCTCCCAGGCCCCGGCCCCCACGCGTTCCAGCGTGCCGACGATCGAGCGGACCTGGTTGTGCAGGAAGCTGCGCGCGCGCAGGTGGAAGCGGATCTCCTGCCCGGCAGGATAGGGATGCTCGTCGATGGTGATCTCGTCGAGGGTCTTCACCGGCGATTTCGCCTGGCACAGCGAGGCGCGGAAGGTCGTGAAATCGTGCAGGCCCAGAAGATGCGCCGCGCCCGCGCGCATCGCTTCCGCATCGAGCCGGTGGCGCACCTGCCAGACCTGCCCCGCATCGAACACCACGGGTGCCCGTCGGGCCACGAGGCGGAACGTATAGCGCCGTTCGATGGCCGAGAACCGGGCGTGGAAATCCTCGGTCACGCGGGCGCAGGCGGTGATCGCCACGGGTGCGGGTTTGAGATGGTGGTTCACAGCCTCGAGCAGCCGCGCCGGATCCCAGTCGCGGTCGAGATCGGCATGCGCGACCTGTCCGGTCGCATGCACGCCGGTATCGGTGCGCCCGGCGGCGGCGATGCGCGGCTCGGTCGGGTTGAGGCGCGCGAGCGCTTCCTCGACGGCCTGCTGGACCGAGGGCTGGCCGTCCTGACGCTGCCAGCCGTTGAACGGCGTGCCGAGATATTCGATGCGGAAAGCGAAGCGGGGCATGGCGGCTCGGATGGTGAGGGGGCAGGGGGGCTTTGCCCCCCTCGGCGCAACTGCGCCTCACCCCCCAGGATATTTGCGGAACGAAGATGAAGGGCGGTTCGGGATCAGCTTTCGCGGGCGTGGATTGCCTTCAGCCCGTCGCGGTAGGTCGGGTGGTTGAGGGTGAGCTTCAGCTCGGGCCCGATCCGACGCGAGCGCAGGCGCTTGTTGTCGGCCCAGAAGCTGCGCGCCATGGGCGAGAGCGTGGCCTCTTCGAACGGGATCTCGGGCGGCGGGGTCATGCCGAGAAGGGTGGCGGCGTAGGCGATGACATCGGCATTGGGCGCGGGTTCGTCGTCCGAGACGATCAGCGGGCCGTCGAGCCGCGCCTCGGCAGCGGCGGCGGCGATGCGGCCCAGATCCTCGACATGGATGCGGTTGAAGACCTGGCCCGGCCGGACCACCCGCTGGGCGCGGCCTTCGCGCAGGGCGTCGAAGGCCGAGCGGCCGGGGCCGTAGATCCCGGCGATCCGCAGGACACAGAGCGGCAGGGCGTGTTTCTCGGCCAGCGCGCGCCAGCCCGCCTCGGCCCGGAGCCGGGCGGTGCCGCGGCCGGTATCGGGCCGGTCGGGGGCGCTTTCGTCGATCCAGGCGCCGCCGGTATCGCCGTAGAGCGAACTGGCCGAGGCATAGCAGAGCCATTCAAGCCTGGGCATCGGCAGGGTGGCGATCCGGGCCAGGACCGGGTCCTCGCCGGTTTCGCGGTCGGGGGCGACCCAGCTGATGACATGGGTGGCCTCGGCCAGCGCCGTGGCGGCCTCGTCGGGCCAGTGCACGGCGGCGGCGCCCTGCGTGCGCGAGGTGCCCAGAAGGCGCCAGCCGGGACCGAGCGCGGCTTCGGTGGCGCGGCCGGAATAGCCGTGGCCGATGGAGAGAAGCGTTTTCATGGCGCCCAGCTAATGCCGCAGGGCGGGGCGGGGCAAGAGCTGCCCTTCAAATCCACCCCCCGGCTGCCTATTCTTTTGAGGCACAGACTTCGGAGCGCCGGATTGCCCCCCTCACTGACCGACATGATCACGCGCCCCATCGAGGCCCTGGGCGATACCGTTTCCGAGGCCTTCTTCGAGCCGGTGCTGCGGCTTGGCGTGACCGGGCTGAGCCGCGCGGGCAAGACGGTGTTCATCACCGCTTTGGTGCATAACCTGACCGAGCCGGGCCGGATGCAGCGGATGCGCGCGGTGCAGCAGGGGCTGATCCAGGGCGCGTGGCTGCAGCCTCAGCCCGACATGACGCTGCCGCGCTTCGATTACGAGGCGCATCTGGCCAGCCTGACGGGCGACGATCCGCGCTGGCCGGATGGCACGCGGGCGGTGAGCGAGCTGCGGCTGTCCTTCCGGCTGGCGCCTACGGGGATGTTCGGCGGGCTCACGGGGCCGCGGCGGCTGCATCTGGATATCGTCGATTACCCGGGCGAATGGCTGCTGGATCTGGGCCTGATGGGCAAAAGCTATGCGGAATGGTCGGCCGAGGTGATGGACCGTCTGCCGCGCCGCCCGGAAGCGGGCGCCTTTCGCGCGGCGCTGGAGGGTATAGACCCGGCGAAACGCTTCGACGAGGCCGATGCGCAGGAACTGGCGCGGCTGTTCACCGGCTATCTGGTGGCCGCGCGCGAGAATGGCTGGTCGGACTGCACGCCCGGCCGGTTCCTGCTGCCGGGGGATCTGGCCGGGTCGCCGGCTCTGACCTTCGCGCCGCTGCCGGCCGCCGAGGAGCGGCGCGGCACGCTGGTGCGCGAGATGGCGCGGCGGTTCGAGGCCTACAAGGCGCAGGTCGTTCGGCCCTTCTTCGAGACGCATTTCGCGCGGATCGACCGGCAGGTGATCCTGATCGACGTGCTGGAAGCGGTGCACCGGGGCCCCGCCGCGCTGGAAGATCAGCGCCGCGCGATGGCCGAGGTGCTGGCCGCGTTCCGGCCCGGCGCGAACGGGTTTTTCAGCACGCTTCTGCGCGGCAAGCGGATCGAGAAGCTGCTCTTTGCCGCGACCAAGGCCGACCACCTGCACCATTCGCAGCATGCCCGGCTGACGGCGCTGGCCGAGGCGATGCTGCGCGAGGCGCGCGACAAGGCGCGGTTTTCCGGCGCCGAGACGGCGGCGATGTCGATCGCCGCGCTGCGCGCCACGGTGGAAGAGACCCGTGCGCATGGCGGGCGCGAGGTCGAGACGGTGCGCGGGCGGCTTATCGACGGGCGGCAGGTGGCGGTGAATGCGGGCGCGCTGCCCGACGATCCCGCGCGGCTGCTATCGCCCGCGCGCGAGGGCGCCGAGCGCTGGCTGCAGGGCGATTACGGCGTGATGCATTTCGCGCCGCCGGTGCAGAGCCGGCTGCCGGGGCAGGGCCTGCCGCATATCCGGCTGGACGCGGCGGCGGAATTCCTGATTGGCGACAGGCTGGTGTAAAGCATGAGCAACGGACCCATTCTGATCGAGCTGGACGAGGGCGAGGGCCATGCCGACGTGGCGGGCGCACCCGAAATCGACGGCCCGCCCGACGGCGCGGCGATGCAGATGGCGGTGGCCGGCATGGCCAAGGGACGTCCCTCGGGGCCGGGCCGCTGGGTGCTGGGCGTGGGCGCGGCGCTGGTTTCGCTGGTGCTGGGCGTCGCGGCATGGGATTTCGCCGCGCGCCTGATCGAGCGGGTGCCGGTTCTGGGCTGGCTGGCGGCGGCGCTGTCGGTGGCTCTGGTCGTGGCGCTGGTGCTCTGGGCGGGCAAAGAGGCGCTGGGATATCTGCGGGTGCGCCGGCTCGACGCGATCCGCACGCGCGCGGAACTGGCCGTGGGCACCGGCGATCTGACAGAAGCGCGCGCGGTGGCGGCCTCGGTCGCGGCGCTTTACGGAGCGAAGGATCCGACCGAAGAGGCGCTGGACGCCGAGGCGGTGATCGAAGGCGCCGAGGCGCATCTGCTGATCGGGCTCGATCAGCGTGCGCAGATGGAAATTCAGGCCTCGGCCCGGCAGGTGGCCCTGGCGACCGCGCTGATTCCGCTGGCTTTCGCCGATGTCGCGGCGGCGCTGACGGCCAATCTGCGGATGATCCGGCGGATTGCCGAGATCTATGGCGGGCGGCCCGGAACCTTCGGCAACTGGCGGCTGGCGCGGTCCGTGGCGGTGCATCTGATGGCGACCGGCATGGTTGCGGTGGGCGACGACCTGGTGGGCTCGCTCGCGGGCGGCGGCCTGCTGTCCAAGCTCTCGCGGCGATTTGGCGAGGGCGTCGTCAACGGCGCACTGACCGCCCGCGTCGGGCTGGCCGCGATGGAGCTGTGCCGCCCTTTGCCCTTCCGCATGGGGCGCAAACCGGCGGTGACGACGGTCACGGCGAATGCGCTGCGAGGTCTCTTCGACCGCGGCTAGGCGCTGCCGGGCGCGTTTGTTGCCGAATTACAAGGACACGATTGCATACTGCGCCTTGGCCGGACTGCGGCGCATGGCGCGCTTTTCTCAGGCGCGCGCATCGTCCTAATGGGAAAACCCGTTTCGACAGCCGGTATGCCCATGACGCCCGCCACGCCCCCCTTTCAGGACCATCCGCTGCGCTATGCGCTGACCAACGAGCTGCATGCCCGGCCCTCGCCGGTCGTGGCGGTGCCGGCGACGGCCGTGTTTCTGGCCGTGAAGCCCTCGCAGGACGCGGTGGCGCGCGACCGGGGGAGGGACCGGGCGCATCTGGTGGATCTTCTCGACCGTCACGGCGCGGCCCATCCCGCGCCCGACGCCACGCATCATTTCGTCCGGGCCGGTCGCCACGGGCTGAAATGGGAAAACCACACCGAGATGACGACCTGGATGGCGTTTTCCGACGGGCTGACGCAGCGGCCCTTCGATCCCGCCGCCTTCGACGTCTTTCCCGGCGACTGGCTGGCGCGCGTGCCGGGAATGCGCGTCACCTCGATCCTGTTCCGGATCGAGGAAATGCCGCTCGCGGACGGGGAATGCGACCCGGCGGCGATCCGTCCGAAGCTGGAGGACTGGTTCGTCGCCGAAAGCCTTGCGGCCACCTATGTGCTGGATCGCGCGGCGATCGTGGCGTCGGATTTCCGCATCGACCCGGCCGGGCATCTGCGCATGGCGATCTTCGTGCATCCGCAGACCGGGCGGCGGCGGGTGGGTCGGATCGTCCAGCGCCTGTGCGAGATCGAGACCTACCGCGCGATGTCGATGCTGGGGCTGGCGCGGGCGCGGCAGGTTTCGGGACAGATGGGGGTACTGGACCGGCGGCTGGGCGATCTGCAGGCAGGGATGTCGGGCGGGGCCAGCCATGCCGAAGAGGTGCTGGGCGCGCTGATCGAGGTCTCGGCCGAACTCGAGCGGCTTGAAATGGCCTCGTCCTTCCGGTTCGGAGCGACGCGGGCCTACGAGGCCATCGTGCATGACCGTATCGCCGTGCTGCGCGAGGAACGGTACGAAGGGCGCCAGACCCTGGCCGAGTTCATGCGCCGCCGCTGGGATCCGGCGATGCGCACCGTGCGCGCCGCCGAAAGCCGGCTGGCGCTGTTGTCCGAGCGCGCGATGCGGGCCGGGCGGCTGCTGTCGACGCAGGTCGAGGTCGCGCGCTCGGCGCAGAATGCCGAGCTCCTGCAAAGCATGGATCGCCGCGCCGATCTGCAACTGCGCCTGCAGCACACGGTCGAGGGGCTGTCGGTCGTGGCGATCAGCTATTACGCGGTGGGGCTGGTGTCGAACATGGTCACGCCCTTGGCCGAGCCGATGGGGCTGAGCAAGACCTCGGTCTACGCGATGGTCACGCCGGTCGTGGTGCTGGCCGTCTGGCTGGCGCTGCGGCGCATCCGGTCCAAGCTGCACTGACGCAAAAGGGGGGCACGAAGCCCCCCTTTACTCGTTTCCGTCGTGCCGGGCTCAGGCCATCGCGCGCAGCTTTTCCAGCACCTCGCGCAGGCGCGCGGCTTCGTCCGACCGCTCGGCCAGATTGGCGCGGGCTTCCTCGACCACCTCGTCCGAGGCATTGGCCACGAATTTCGGGTTGTTCAGCCGCCCGCTCAGCCCGCCGATTTCCTTGTCGAGCTTCTGCAGCGATTTCTCCAGCCGGTCGGCCTCGGCGGTGATGTCGATCACGTCCTCGATCGGCAGGGCATAGGTCGCCCCCTCGACCGCGACGGTCAGCGCGGCTTTCGGGATCTCGGCGCCTTCATGCAGCCCGTCCAGACGCGCCAGACGCTGGATCAGCGCCTCGTTGCGGGCATAGGCGGCCCTGGCGGTGTCGTCCTGATCCACCACCAGCATCGGCAGCTTCATCCCCGCCGGCACCCGCATCTGCGTGCGCGACGAGCGGATGCTTTCGATCAGGCCGATGGTCCAGCCCATTTCGCGATCGGCTGCGGCATCGGCGATATCGGTCGTGTAATCGGGCCAGTCGGCATGGGCGCAGAGTTTCTCGCGCGGCCCGGTCAGGCCCCACAGCTCTTCGGTGATGAAGGGCATGATCGGGTGCAGCAGGACAAAGCACTGATCGAGCACCCAGCGCATCGTCGCGCGGGTTTCATCGGCCTGATCACCATCGAACAGCGGCTTGGCGAATTCGACATACCAGTCGCAGACCTTGCCCCAGACGAAAGCGTAAAGCGCGTTCGCCGCGTCGTTGAAACGGAAATTGGCGAAGGCTTCGTTGACCACGGCCAGCGTGCGCGCGGTCTCGCCGATGATCCAGCGGTTGGCGGTGGCCTGCGGCTGCGGCACCTGCGCCACGGGCGCGCCCTCGAACACGCCATTCATCTCGGCGAAGCGGGTGGCGTTCCACAGCTTGGTGGTGAAGTTGCGATAGCCGGTGATGCGCTGGGTATCGAGCTTGAGCACCCCGCCAAGGCTGGCCATCGCCGCATTGGTGAACCGCAGCGCATCGGCGCCGAACTCGTCGATGATGTCCAAGGGGTCGATGACGTTGCCCACCGATTTCGACATCTTCTTGCCCTTGGCGTCGCGCACCAGGCCGTGCAAGTAGACAGTGTGGAACGGCACCTGGTCGACGACGGCCAGCTGCATCATCATCATCCGCGCCACCCAGAAGAACAGGATGTCCTGCCCGGTGATCAGCACGTCGGTGGGGAAATACCTCGCCAGTTCCGGGGTTTGCTCAGGCCAGCCCAGCGTGCCGATGGGCCACAGGCCGGACGAGAACCAGGTGTCCAGCACATCCTCTTCACGACGCAGCGTCTTCCCGGGCGCCATCGTCTGCGCTTCGGCTTCCGAGGGCGCGCAATACTGGTTGCCCTCGTCGTCGTACCACACCGGGATCTGGTGCCCCCACCACAGCTGGCGCGAGATGCACCAGGGCTCGATATTCTCCAGCCAGTGGTAATACACCTTCTCGCCCGATTCCGGCAGGATCCGGGTATAGCCCGCCTGCGGATCGAACGTCCCGTCCCGCTCGGCCGCGCAGCCCTTGCGCACCGCGTCCAGCGCGGGGCCCACGATCTTCGACGTATCGACGAACCATTGCCAGGTCAGGAACGGCTCGATCACCACTTTCGAGCGGTCGCCGAAAGGCTGCATGATCGGCTTGTCCTCGACCAGGGGCTCGCGGGTCAGGTCCTCGGCCTTGGTCTCGGGGTCGATGGTCTTCTTCAGATAGGTGACCGCCAGCCCCTCGGCATTGATCGCTTCGACCACGGCCTTGCGCGCGTCATAGCGGTCGAGACCGCGCAGTTCTTCGGGGACAAGGTTGATCTGGCTCACGTCGCCCGCCTCGCGCTCGCCGCGCGCGATGGCCCCGGCGATCTGCGCGCTTTCCTCGTAGGACAGACCATCGGCCCGCATCCGCGCCTTGGTGTCCATCAGGTTGTAAAGCGGGATGTTGTTGCGCTTGGCGACCGCGTAGTCGTTGAAATCATGCGCGCCGGTGATCTTCACCGCACCCGAGCCGAAATTCGGATCGGGGTATTCGTCGGTGATGATCGGGATCAGGCGGCGGTGCTCTTTCGGACCCACCGGGATCTCGCACAGCATGCCCACGATGGGCTTGTAGCGCTCGTCCGTGGGATGCACGGCCACCGCGCCGTCGCCCAGCATGGTCTCGGGGCGGGTCGTGGCGATCGAGATGTAGTTGCGGGTCTCGCGCTTGGTGACGCGGCCGTCCTCGTCGCGCTCGACATATTCGTAGGTCGCGCCGTTCGCCAGCGGGTACTTGAAGTGCCACATATGGCCCGCGACCTCGGTATTCTCGACCTCCAGATCCGAGATCGCCGTCTCGAAATGCGGGTCCCAGTTCACCAGCCGCTGACCGCGATAGATGTAGCCCTTGTTGTAAAGATCGACGAAGACCTTGATCACCGCGTCGTGGAAATTGCCTTCCTCGCCCGCCGGGGCGCCGGGGGCGCCGGACATGGTGAAGGCGTTGCGCGACCAGTCGAGCGAGCAGCCCAGCCGCTGCAGCTGACCGATGATCGTGCCGCCCGATTGCGCTTTCCATTCCCAGATCTTCCGGGTGAAGGCCTCGCGCCCCATCTCGCGCCGCGTGGCGTTCGACTTGTCCTTGGCCAGCTCACGCTCGACCACCATCTGCGTGGCAATGCCGGCATGGTCCTGACCCGGCTGCCAGAGCGTGTCGAAACCGCGCATCCGGTGCCAACGCACGAGGATGTCCTGCAGCGTGTTGTTGAACGCATGCCCCATATGCAGGCTGCCCGTCACGTTGGGCGGCGGGATCATGACCGAGAAGCTCGCATCGCGGCTGGCATTGGCGCCGGCTTTGAACGCACCGCGTTCTTCCCACAGCGCGGCGATCCGCGCCTCGGCCTCGGCGGCGTTGAAGGTCTTGTCCATCGTCATCTGCGTCTTCCCTCACGGCGTTCGGCGGGCTTTCGCGCTGTTTAGCGGGGCCGGGCTGAAAGGGAAAGAGCGGCGCTGCGTTCCGGCAGGCGCGCGGGATGGAGAGGCCGGGGGATCCTCCCCCGGACCCCCTGGGATATTTGGGGAACAAAGACGCAGGGTTAACGAAGCGCTAACGCCGCGTCTTTGTTCCTCAAATATCCTCGGGGGTGAATTTGCCGACAGGCAAAGAGGGGGCAGACAGCCCCCTCCCTGCGGTCGATGCGGGCGCGGCGCCGGGTCAGCTGGCCAGCATGTCCTTCACCATCGGGATGACCTCTTCGCCGTACAGCTTCAGACCTTCCATGTTCTGCTCGTGCGGCACCGGGCCCGTGGTGTATTTCAGATCGAAGCGCTGCACGTTCAGCCCCTTGACCGCGCGGGCGATCTTGCGGGCGACAGTTTCCGGCGAGCCCACGACCAGCGCCCCATGCGCCACTTCGGCGAGGTATTTGTCCTTGCTCATCGGGCCCCAGCCGCGCTCGCGCCCGATGCGGCCGAAATTGGCGGCGTAATGCGGCCAGAGGCGTTCACGGGCTTCCTCGTCGGTTTTCGCCACGAGGCCCGGCGAATGGATGCCGATCGGGCGGGCGGTCATGCCCAGCTGGTCGACCGCGCGATGGTAAAGATCGACATAGGGTTTGAAGCGCAGCGGGTCGCCGCCGATGATCGCCAGCATCAGCTGCAAATCGTGGCGCACGACGCGGACGACCGAATCCGGGCTGCCGCCCACGCCCACCCATGTGGTCATCGGCTGGCCCAGCGGCGGGTAGACTTTGGCCTTGTGCAGCGGTGCGCGGGTCTGGCCCTGCCAGCTGACCTCGTCCTCGCGCAGAAGGCGCGCGAAGATGTCGAGCTTTTCTTCGAACAGCTCGTTGTAGAGGTTCATGTCGTAGCCGAAGAGCGGGTAGCTTTCGGTGAAGGACCCGCGCCCGAGGATCGGCTCGGCGCGGCCGTTCGAGACCGCGTTGAGGGTCGAGAAGCGCTGGAACACGCGCACGGGATCGTCGGTCGACAGGATCGTCACCGCCGTGCCCAGCTTGATGCGCTTGGTGCGCCCGGCGATGGCGCCGAGCACGATTTCGGGCGAGGAAATCGCGAAATCGTCGCGGTGGTGCTCGCCCAGGCCGATGAAGTCGATGCCGAGTTCGTCGGCATAGGCCGCTTCTTCGACCACGTCGCGCAGCACCTGGTCCATGGGTTTGAGCTGGCCGTCGGCGCCCATGCTGATATCGCCGAAAGTATCGAGGCCGAGGGAAATCTCGCTCATGATCGTCTCCTGTTTGAGCGAGAGATAAGGGTTCGGGGCGCGCGGTCAAAGGCGCGTGCGCGCAAGGGGGATGTGCAGGGATGCACCGGGGGCGCGACGGTGTGCGGCCGGACGGGGCCGGTTGCCCGGTCTAAGTCGCGTCCCGGCGCGGCTCGATCAGCCCGACCATCATCGCCAGCGCGCGGTTGAGGGGCGCGTCGATCCCCAGGGCCGCGCCGCGTCGGGCGATTTCGCCGTTGAGCATGGCGATTTCCGTGGGCTTGCCCGCGATCACGTCCTGCGCGGTGGACGAAAGCTGTCCGCTCATCGACCGGGTGATGCCGATGACCTGATCGAGCATGTCTTCGGGGAGGGTGACGCCGCTGGCCTGGGCGACCGCGCGGCATTCGGCGACGAGCGCGGCGAAGGTCGCTTCGGCCTCGGGGCGCCGGGCGATCACGCCGTAGGGCCGGCGCGTCAGGGCCGAGATCGCGTTGACCGCGCAATTGAGCGTCAGCTTGGTCCAGAGCGCGGTTTCCGCCTGCGCGGAGACCTCGGTCGGGATCTGCGCGGCGTTGAGCCGGGTCGCGGCGGCATCGGCGCCGGGGCCTTCGCCCAGTACCAGCTCGCCGCGCCCCTTGTGCTGGACATGGCCCGGCCCGGCCATGCCGACCGCGACATAGACCACGGCGGGGATCACGGGGCGGTTCAGCTCGGCGCTTAACAGGTCCGCATTGCCGATGCCATTCTGCAGGCTGAGAACGGTGGCATCGGCGGAAAGGTGCGGTTTCATCGCCTGCGCCGCCGCCTGCGTGTCGGGGGATTTGACGCAGACCAGCACCAGGTCGGCCCCGGCGATGGCGGCGGGATCGGTGCTGGCGCGGACCGTGACATGCTCGATCCGGCCGTCCTTTTCCAGCTGCAGGCCGCGAAAGCTCATCGCGTCCACAAGCGTCTGGCGCCCGATCAGCACGACATCCTCGCCCGCCCGCGCCAGCAGCGCACCGAAATAGCAACCGACGGCGCCCGCGCCGAAGATGGCGATGGTCATTCGGCGGCCTCCTGATAATCGGTAAGCGGCGGGCAGACGCAGAACAGGTTCCGGTCGCCATAGACGTTATCGACGCGGCCCACCGGCGGCCAGTACTTGTCGACGCGGAAGCTGCCCGGCGGGAAGCAGCCCTGTTCGCGCGAATATTCGCGGTCCCAGTCGGCGACGAGGTCTTCGACCGTGTGGGGCGCGTGGCGCAGGGGCGAGGCTTCGGCACTGATCTCGCCGGCCTCGACGGCCCTGATCTCATCGCGGATCGCCAGAAGCGCGGCGATGAAGCGGTCGATCTCGGCCTTGGTCTCGGATTCCGTCGGCTCGACCATCAGCGTGCCCGCGACCGGCCAACTCATCGTTGGCGCGTGGAAACCGTTGTCGATCAGACGCTTGGCGATGTCCTCGACCGTCACGCCCGCTTCGGCGAAGGGGCGGGTGTCGAGGATGCATTCATGCGCCACGCGGCCCTTGTTGCCCATGAACAGCACGTCATAGGCACCGTGCAGCCGGGCGGCGATGTAATTGGCGTTCAGGATCGCCACGCGGGTGGCCTGCGTCAGGCCGGGCCCGCCCATCATCAGGCAATAGGCCCAGGAAATCAGCAGGATGGACGCGCTGCCATAGGGGGCTGCGCTGACCGGCCCCTCGGTGCCGCCGGTTTCGGGGTGACCGGGCAGGTGGGGGGCCAGATGCGCCTTCACGCCGATGGGGCCCATGCCGGGACCGCCGCCGCCATGGGGAATGGCGAAGGTCTTGTGCAGGTTCAGGTGGCTGACATCGCCGCCGATCTCGCCCGGTTTCACAAGGCCCACCATGGCGTTCATGTTGGCGCCGTCGATATAGACCTGTCCGCCATGGTCATGGGTGATCTTGCAGACCTCGCGCACGGTTTCCTCGAACACGCCATGGGTCGAGGGATAGGTGATCATGCAGGCGGCCAGCCGGTCCCCGGCCGCCGCCGCCTTGTCGCGGAAATCCTCGGTGTCGATATCGCCGTTGGGGGCGGATTTGACCACCACCACCTGCATCCCCGCCATCTGGGCCGAGGCCGGGTTCGTGCCATGCGCCGACATCGGGATCAGGCAGATGTCGCGCTCGGGCTGGCCCTTGGCGCGGTGATAGGCCTGGATCGTCAGCAGACCCGCATATTCCCCCTGCGCGCCGGAATTGGGCTGCATGGACATCGCGTCATAGCCGGTGATCTCGCACAGCTTGGCGGAGAGATCCTCGATCACCTCGGCATAGCCCGCCGCCTGATCGGGCGGACAGAACGGGTGCAGGGCTGCGAATTCGGGCCAGCTGATCGGCATCATCTCGGCCGCGGCGTTCAGCTTCATCGTGCAGGACCCCAGCGGGATCATCGCCCGGTCGAGCGCCAGGTCGCGGTCCGACAGGCGGCGCATGTAGCGCATCATCTCGCTTTCGGCGCGGTTCATGTGGAAGATGGGATGGGTGAGATAATCGCTCTCGCGCGCCATCGCGGCGGGAAAGCCCAGTTTGGCGCGGTGCGGCGGTACGCCGTCGATGCCGAAGGCTTTCAGCACGCGGTAGAGGACGTTCTCGTCCGTCGTCTCATCCAGCGCGATGCCGACATGGCGGGTGCCGATCTTGCGGAAATTGAGCCCCTCTTGCCGCGCGGCGGCAAGGATCCCGGCCTGACCCACGCCGACCTCGACGGTGATCGTGTCGAAGAAGGCCTCGGGCTCGACCACGGCGCCGGCGGCTTTCAGCGCGCGGGCCAGCCGCTCGGTCATGAAATGCACCCGCTCGGCGATGGCGCGCAGACCGGCGGGGCCGTGAAACACCGCGTACATCGAGGCCATGACGGCCAGCAGTGCCTGCGCGGTGCAGACGTTCGAGGTGGCCTTCTCGCGGCGGATATGCTGCTCGCGGGTTTGCAGGGCCAGACGGTAGGCTTTGTTGCCCCGCGCATCGACCGACACGCCGACCAGTCGCCCGGGCATCTGTCGTTTATGGGCATCCGCGCAGGACAGGAACGCGGCATGGGGCCCGCCATATCCCAGGGGCACGCCAAAGCGCTGGGCCGAGCCCACGGCGATATCCGCCCCCATCGCGCCCGGCTCCTTGATCATGCACAAAGCCAGCAGATCGGTGGCGACGATGGCGATGGCCTTGTGCGCGTGCAGCGCGGCGATGTCATCGGTGAAATCGCGCACATGGCCATAGGTGCCCGGATACTGGAACAGCGCACCGAAGACGACGGCGGGTTCGAGCGTTTCAGGCTCGCCCACGATGACCGAGATGCCCAGCGGCGCCGCGCGGGTCTTGATGACGGCGATGGTCTGCGGATGGCAATTGGTGTCGACAAAAAAGCCCGTGGCCTTCGACTTGGCGACCCGCTGGGCCATGACCATCGCTTCGGCCGCCGCCGTCGCCTCGTCCAGAAGCGAGGCATTGGCGACGGGCAGGCCGGTCAGGTCGGCGACCATGGTCTGAAAGTTCAGCAGCGCCTCCAGACGGCCCTGCGCGATTTCCGGCTGATAGGGGGTATAGGCGGTGTACCACGCCGGGTTTTCCAGGATGTTCCGCTGGATCGCCGGGGGCGTGATGGTGCCGTAATAGCCCTGCCCGATGAGCGAGGTCAGCACCTTGTTCTTCGCCCCCACGGCACGCATCCGCGCCAGAAGCCCGCCTTCGGACAAGGGCGCCCAGTCCAGCGGCTTGTCCTGCCGGATCGACGGCGGAATCGTCTCGTCGATCAGCGCGTCGAGGCTGGGCGCGCCGACGGCTTTCAGCATCGCGTCCATCTCGGCGGGCGAGGGGCCGATATGGCGGCGATTGGCGAAATCATACGGATCGTAGGCGGATTCGGTGAAAGGCATGGCGGGTCTCACAAGGTTTGCGCGAGGCGGTCGAGATTGGCGAGCGACGAGGCCAGCGCGCGTTCATGGATGTCTTGCTCGATGCCCGGGGGCACCTGCGTGGCTTCGACCGAGGCCAGGCAGCCGCCCGGGGCGGGGTCAAAGCGCCACGCCATCCGCATCGTGCCGTCGAAGGCCGGGTCGAGGCTGGGAAAACGGATGTCGAGCACAAGCCGGTGCGGCGGCTCTAGCGTGACGAAACGGGCGCGAACGACATCGTGTGCGTTGCCCGCCTTGCCCGGCGAGCCGGACGCGAAGCGCAGGACCATGCGCAACGCGCCGCCGGGCCGGGGATCGAGCGCTTCGATATGCGCCTCGGCCCCGTCCGGGGGCAGCCACCGGGCGAGTTTCGCGGTGTCTGTCCAGCAACCGTACAGGGTTTCGGGCGCCGCGGCGATCTGGCGCGTGGCCCGGTCCCGGCGGGCGGGATCGGCCTTTGGCCGGCGATCGGGGTCAATCATGGGTCACCACGTTGACCAGATTGCCCTCGGGGTCGCGCAGGTAGAAGCGCCGCACGCCCCAGGGCTCGGTAACGGGGCCATAGACCGGCTGGTGGCCCGTGGCCTTCAGCCGTTCCAGCGTCACGTCCAGATCGTCGACGCCGATGGAAATGGCCGGCAGATCGGTCCCCGACCCGCCCTCGGCCGCCAGTTGCAGCCGCGTGCCGGTCGCGCCGGGGATGCCGAGAAAGGCGATCCAGCCCATGTCGAAATCGGCCTTGAGGCCGAACACCGCCTCGTAGAAGCGCGCCAGCGCCAGCGGGTCGCGTGCGGGCAGGTTGGGGACAAGGCTGGTGACGGCCATGGCGTTTCCGATCCGGGCTTAGCCGATGAAGTCCTTGTAGGCGTCTTCATCCATGTAGCTGTCGAGTTCGGCCATATCCGCGATCTTCATCTTGAAGAACCACGCATCGCCGGTCGGGTCCTCGTTCACGAGCGCGGGGTTGTCGATCAGCGCCTCGTTGGTCTCGACGATCTCGCCATCCAGCGGGGCGAGGATGTCCGAGGCCGCCTTGACCGATTCAATCACGCAGATCTCGTCGCCCTTGGCGACCTGCGTTTCCAGCTCGGGCAGTTCCACGAAGACAACATCGCCCAGTTGCTCTGCGGCATGTTCGGTGATGCCGACGACGACCAGATCGCCCTCGACGCGGAGCCATTCGTGTTCTTCGGTGTATTTCATCGCGTTAGCCTCATTTGCGATAGGTGGAGGGACGGAAGGGAAGGGGGACGACGCGCACGGGCAGGCGTTTGCCGCGCAGTTCGCCCCAGACAACGGTATCGGGTTTGGTCAGTTCCACAGGGAGATAGCCCATGGCGACAGGCGCCTGCAGCGACGGCCCGAAACCGCCCGATGTGATGGTTCCGACCGGCTCGGGGCTGTCCTCGGTCGCGAACAGTTTCGTCCCCTCGCGCATCGGTGCGCGGCCCTCGGGCCTGAGGCCCACGCGCAGGCGGGCGGGACCGTCTGCCAGTTCGCGCTGGATGCGCGCGGCACCGGGAAAGCCCCCCTCGGTGCGGCGGCGTTTCTGGATCGCCCAGGTCAGCCCCGCCTCGACGGGCGAGGTGGTGGCGTCGATGTCATGGCCGTAAAGGCACAGCCCCGCTTCCAGCCTGAGCGAATCGCGCGCGCCAAGGCCGACCGGCGCGACCTCGTCCATGGCCAGCAGGGCGCGGGCGAAAGCTTCGGCCCGGGTTTCCGGCAGCGAGATTTCGAACCCGTCCTCGCCGGTATAGCCCGACCGCGAGATCCAGAGTTCGGTCCCCTCCCAATCGAGGCTGCGCAAATCCATGAAGCGCATCGCATCGACGCCCGGCACCAGCCGCGCCAACGCCGTTTCCGCCATCGGCCCCTGCAGGGCCAGAAGCGCGCGGTCGGCGACAGGTTCGACCCCGTCCAGATGGGCGCGCAGATGGGCGATATCGGCGTGTTTGCACGCGGCATTTACCACCAGAAACAGGTGATCGCCCCGGTTCGCGACCATCAGGTCATCCAGGATGCCGCCGCGATCATCCGTGAAGAACGCATAGCGCTGGCGCCCCTCGGCCAGGCCGGCGATATCCATCGGCACCAGAGCCTCGAGCGCCTCTGCCGGGGCGCGCAGGATCACCTGCCCCATATGCGAGACATCGAACAGCCCGGCCTGCGCGCGGGTATGCTGATGCTCGCCCATCACGCCCATCGGGTATTGCACCGGCATCTCGTAGCCGGCGAAGGGCACCATGCGGGCGCCCAGTTCGACATGCAGGTCATGAAGACATGTGCGTTGCAGATCGGTCATTCCGTCCTTCCCCTCCGGTCGGATGACCGGCACCAGATCGGGCGCTGACCGCGCCCATGGTGCCCCCTCTGTCCTTGCCCGTCCGGGCGCCTGAGATCGTTATCCCTTCGGCGGGCGCGCATGCGCCACTCTCCAGAGTTCCAGTGCGATCACGGTCCTTGGCGCCTGAGAGTTTACCGGGGCGGTTGCTCCTTCGGCACCGGCCCGGGGGCCGGATTCTCCCGTCATCACCCCTTGTCGATAGCAAGCCCGATGCGGCGCTGGCAAGTCCCATCGCGCGCGGCCGGTCGCGGGTCTTGCGCCCCGGGGCCCGAGCGGGCATCCCTTGGACGATCCGCCCCCTTCAAGAAAAGGCCGTCCCGTGTCCGAACCCTATTTCTTTGGCTATGGCTCGCTGGTGAACCGGCAGACGCATATCTACACCCCGGCCTACCGCGCCCGGCTGAGCGGCTGGCGCCGCGCGTGGAAGCATACGCAGGGGCGGGTGACGCCCTTCCTGACCGGCATTCGCGACGAGGGGTCGGCCATCGACGGGCTGGTCGCGCATGTGCCGGGCGGCGACTGGGCGGCGCTCGATCTGCGCGAAGAGGGTTACGACCGCCACGCGATCCCCTCGGGGCTGGTGGTCGAGGGCGACCCGGCGCTGGCCGCTCAGGTCTACGCGGTGCCGGTCGTGTCGATGGTGGTGCAGGACGATCCCGCGCCCATCCTGCTGAGCTATCTCGACGTGGTGGTGCAGGGCTATCTGCGCGAATTCGGCGAGGTCGGCGCGCATGATTTCTTCGCCACGACCGATGGCTGGGACACCCCGGTTCTGGATGACCGCGCCGCGCCGCGCTACCCGCGCGCGCAGGTGCTGACCGGGTCGGAAACCGCCTTCGTCGATGCGCGGTTGACGGAATACGGTGTGCGGGTGGTCTGATGCGGCTCGTCTGCCTCAACGCCTGGGGCGGTACGCTGCACGACGCGCTGATCCCGTGGCTGCAGGCCGAGACGGCGGATATCTTCTGCCTGCAAGAGGTCATCCATTCCCCGGGCGCCGCGCAGAACTGGCTGGAATACCGCGACGGCGCGCATGTCCTGCCACAGCGCGCGCGGATGCTCGATGAGCTGCGCGCGGCCTTGCCCGGCCATGTCGCCACCTTCTGCCCGGCGGCGACCGGGGTTCTGTGGGACGGCGACCGGACGGTGCCGTCGCATTGGGGGCTGGCCAGTGTCATCCGCGACACGGTGCCGGTGATCGGGCAGGTGCAGGGCTTCGTGCACAAGAGCTATTCGGCAGCGGGTTTTGGGGCTCATCCCCGCTCGCGCCCGGCGCATGTGTTCCGGATCTGGGACGGCGGAAGGCCCGTCGTCGTGGCGCAGATGCACGGGCTGCGCGATCCGTCGGCGGGCAAGGCCGATACGCCCGAGCGCGCGGCGCAGGCGGCGCGGCTGATCGCCCTGATCGACGCGCTGCGCGAGCCCGGCGACGGCCTGATCGTCTGCGGCGATTTCAACGTCGAGCCCGATAGCGAGACCCTGACGCGGCTGAGGGCGCTGGGCCTGCGCGAGCTGGTGAGCGAGGGCGGCTTTCCCGGTACGCGGACCGCGCGCTACACGAAGCCCGGACGTTTTGCCGATTACCTGCTGGTCAGCGACGAGATCCGGGTCCGCCGTTTCGACGTGCTCTACCAGCCCGAGATCAGCGATCACTGCCCGCTGGTGCTGGATTTCTGACGGCCTCGCGGCACAGAAAAAACCGGGCGCGAACGCCCGGTTCAAGGTTACGAGGGATCGCCTCTGACGGGCTGTTATTCGATCGACAGCGCCACGAAGCGCGGGTCGCCGCCCGAGCGGACCATCAGCAGAAGCGTCCGGCGCCCGGCATCGCGCGCGCTGTCCAGCGCCGCGCGCAGGTCGTCGACCGACGAGACCGGCGCCTGTCCGGCTTCGGTGATGACGTCGCCCGCGCGCAGGCCCTTGGCTTCGGCATCCGACCCCGGTTCGACCGCGCGCACGACCAGGCCGTTGACGCCGGCGTCAAGACCCATGTCATTGCGCATTTCGGGCGAAAGCGCCACCACGTCAAGGCCCAGGATCTGGCTGCCCGCTTCGGGCTCTTCGCTCTGGTTGCTGCCCGCGGCGGGAACCAGGCGCTCTTCCTCGCGCAGGCCCAGCGTGACCTGCAGGGTCTGCTGCTCGCCGTCGCGGAACACGACCACGTCGACTTCGCGGCCCACGCCCGCATCCGCCACGCGGCGCACCAGGTCGCGGGTATCCGCCACCTCGCCGCCGTCGAAGCTGAGGATCACGTCCCCCGATTCCACACCGGCCGCCCGCGACGGGCCGTCCATGACCTCGGTCACCAGCGCGCCTTCGACAGCCGGCAGACCCAGCGCGTCGGCCACGTCGGCGGTCACGTCCTGAATGCGCACGCCCAGCCAGCCGCGGCGGGTTTCGCCGTATTCGCGCAGCTGGTAGATCACGCGTTCCACGACATGCGAGGACATGGCGAAGCCGATGCCGATCGAACCGCCATTGGGCGACAGGATCGCCGTGTTCACGCCGATCACCTCGCCGCTCATGTTGAACAGCGGGCCGCCCGAGTTGCCGCGGTTGATGGCGGCGTCGGTCTGGATGAAGTCGTCGTAATTGCCTTGCAGCGCGCGGCCCCGGGCCGAGATGATCCCGGCCGAGACCGAAAAGCCCTGACCCAGCGGGTTGCCCACGGCCAGCACCCAGTCGCCCACGCGCGCAGCCTCGGAATCGCCGAAGGGCACGAAGGGCAGCTCGCGGTCGCCTTCGACCTTCAGCAGCGCGATGTCGGTGGCGGAATCGGTGCCCACCAGCTCGGCATCCAGCCGCGTTCCGTCGAAGAACTCGACCTCGATTTCGTCGGCGCCTTCGATCACGTGGTTATTGGTGACGATGAAGCCGTCGGCCGAGATCACGAAGCCCGATCCCAGCGCCTGGCTCTGGCGCGGGCGCGGCTGGCTGCGGCCGCCGTCGCGGTTGAAGAAGTCGTTGAAGAAATCCTCGAAGGGAGCGCCTTCGGGGAGCTGCGGCATGGTCTGGTCGAGATTGGTGCTCACGGTCGTCGAGGTGGTGATGTTCACCACCGCCGGGCTGACCTGGTCGGCAAGGTCCGCAAAGCTGACCGGACGATCCTGGGCCTGCAACGGCAGGGCCATCGCAAGCACAAGCGCCACCAGACCCAGGAAGTTCAGCCATTGCAGCGCGACCCGGCCGGGCGCGCTGCGCGCAACGGCCGCCGCACGCGCGGTGCTCTCCTGGAGATGCGTCATGTTGATTTCCCCTTGATGATATCGCTCCCGGAGCCTCTCACCCCGGGGCATGCCCGAACTTATGACCATTGACGCGCGGTGCAAACATTGTCCGAGCGTTTTCAAGCGAAGGTGAATATCGCGTTAATTTCCCGTGCGCAGCAAGGCCCGCGCTTCGCGACAAAGGCAAGCGCCCCTTGCAAAGCGGCCCTGAAGGGCACGGGCTTTGACCGGTGCAGGTTCCGAAGCGCGCGAGCCCTGTCAGCGCGCGGGGTTCGCGGGGGGCTGAGATCGGACGGGGCGGAAAGCGCGCCGCTCCGAGGCGCCCCGGCCGCTGCGGTTCTGTGCCCGGGGCTTAGGCCAATGGTCTCATCGGCTAGTGCCTTTCGCGCGGGATTTGCCGGCGCCCCGGCCCGCCCGCGACGGACGAGCCCGCACTGCCCGGCGCGCCATCCTCTGCCCCTGCAACTTCGGCTCCGCTTCGCCTCCGCCCGCGCGCATTTCCTCTTGTACCCGCCCCGCATTCCCGGTTATTGCCGCAGGCGGAGACGTGGCCGAGTGGTCGAAGGCACACCCCTGCTAAGGGTGCAGACGGGAAACCGTCTCGAGGGTTCGAATCCCTTCGTCTCCGCCATTTTCCTTCCGTTCACATTTTTCGTTTTTTCCATAAATGGTTCTGCGAAGACGCCGCCAACGTGGCAAGCCGGGGCCAAAGCGCCAAACACGTTTTTGCCGCACCCTTGTCGCAGGCAACGCCTGCCCAGGTGAAGCGTCGACAGGCGTTTGCGCCAGCGGTGCTTTCCGCGTCCGGATCCCCCCCTCGGAATCGGCGTGTCAGGCGCCGTCGCTGAAGCCGCCCGCCTCGCTGATCGCCGTCACCCGGTCGCGGAACCAGCGGAAGCCGGGATCGGACTCGGCGCGAAGGCTCCAGATCATGGTGACGGGCGCGTTCGATGATCCCAGAGAGCCGGGCAGCATCCGCGCGCGCCCGGCGCGGGCCAGCCGTGTCGCATAGGCGCGCGGCACGATGGCAAGGAAGCGGTCGTCCAGCAACAGGTCCGGCAGCGCCGAGACGTCGCGCAGACAGACCGCCACATTGCCGCCCAGGCCGCGGCGCGCCAGGATCGCGGTGACCTCGGCGGCATAGGTGGCTGCGGGGGCGGCGACGACCAGGCGCGAGTCTCGCAAGGCCTTGTCGGTCGCCGGAAGAGGGCCGTCATGCGGCCCGGTAAGGGCAACGTAATCCTCGGAATGCAGCGCCCTGACACCGATCTCGGGGCCATCCAGCGCCAGCAATCCCAGCGCCAGGTCGATCTGGCCCTGATGCAACGCCTCCGCCAGGTCCGGGGCCGCCACCGGGTCGTTCTGGATCCGGATATGCGGCGCTTCGTCGAACAGCGTGCGAACCAGCGCCGGGAGGAACAGGGCCTCGCCCAGCCCTGAGAGCGACAGGCGAAAGCAGCGCCGGCTTTGGGCCGGGTCGAAATGACTGGCTTCGCTCAGGGCGCCGATCACCCCGTCCAGAGCCGCGCGGACCGAGGGCAACACGGCGGAGGCATAGCGCGTGGGCATCATGCCGTGGCGCTCGCGCCGGAACAGCGGATCGCCCAGGGCGTGGCGCAGGCGCGAAAGCGCGTTCGAGGCGGCGGGCTGGGTCAGACCCACCCGCAACGCCGCCTGCGAGACCGATCCGGTTTCCGCCACGGCGACGAACAGCTTCAGCAGGTTCAGGTCCAGCGTTTCCAGCCGTATTGATTTCATCAATAATCTCCATGCCGAAGATAATTTGGACAATATCGCCGCCGCGATCCATGCTTATTCGCAGATCGGATCGGGTTGGGAAACCAAATGGCGGTCGGGGGGCTGCGAGTGGCGTCCCGGACAAAGGCCGCCGGCAAGGTCAATCAAGAGGCGAAACAGCGATGAACGAAACAGCGATGACCGCCGGCGGCGCGATCTTCGGCAAGCTGGGCGCGCTGGGCGTCGAGCATGTCTTTGTCAATTCGGGCACCGATTTCCCGCCCATCGTCGAGGGCCTGATCGAGGCGCGGCGGCAGGGTCTGCGCCTGCCCGACCCGGTGACCTGCCCGCACGAGAGCGTCGCGATGGGCATGGCGCATGGCTATCACCTGATCTCGGGCAAGGTGCCGGCGGTGATGCTGCACACCAATGTGGGGCTGGCCAACGGCGCCATCGGTGCGATCAACGCCTGGTGCGACCGGGTGCCGGTGATGATGATGTCGGGACGGACGCCCGTGGCCGAGGCCCGGCGCTTCGGGGCGCGCACCGTGCCGGTCGGCTGGGGACAGGAGATGTTCGATCAGACCGCTTTGGTACGCGAATGCACCAAGTGGGATTACGAGCTGCGTTTTCCCGATCAGGTGGCCGAGGTTTTCGACCGCGCGTGGTCGATCGCAAGCTCGGTCCCGCAGGGGCCTGTCTATCTGACGCTCCCGCGCGAGGTTCTGTGCGAAGACACCCCGCCCGAAGGGCTCGACCAACCGTCGCGCATGGCGCCCGTGCGCCCCGCGCCCGATCCCGCCGCGCTGGAAGAGGCCGCGCGCCTTCTTGCGCAGGCCAGGGCGCCGCTGATCATCGCGCAGCGCGGGGCGGGAAGCGAGACGGCCTTTGCCGCGCTGTCGCGCTTCGTCGAGGATCGTGCGCTGCCCGTGTCGCAATACTGGGCGACGCGGCTCGCATTGCCGCTGGGCCACCCGATGCATATCGGCTGGAATCCCGATGCGTGGCTGGCCGAGGCGGACGTGGTGCTGGTGATCGATTCGCTGGCGCCGTGGTGGCCCGACCGCGTGCAATTGCGCCCGGATCTGAAAGTGATCCAGCTGGGTCCCGATCCGCTGTTCACCCGCACGCCCATTCGCAACTTTCCGGCGGATCTGTCGCTGGTGGGGGAAACCGCGCCGACATTGTTGTCGCTGATCGAGGCCGTCGAACGCCTGCCCCGCGATGCCGCGGCGCTGGACGCACGGCGCGACCGCATCGCCGCGGCGGCGGCGAGTGACCGCGAAATTCTGCGCAAAACCTCGGAGCAGGGCCGGGGCGAGCCGATGACCAAGGCCTGGGTCGCCGCCTGCCTGGGCCGCGCGATCAAGGCGCAGGAGCGCCCGGCGACGGTGTTCCACGAACTGGGCTGCCCGCTGCCGCATCTCGATCTGGACCATCACAACAGCTACTTCCAGGAGCCGCATTCGGGCGGTCTGGGCTGGGGCCTGCCCGCGGCGATGGGCGCGCAACTGGCCGATCCCGGGCGGCTGATCTTTGCCACGATGGGGGACGGCAGCTACATGTTCGCCAATCCCACCGCCTGCCATCTGGTGGCCGAGGCGCATGCGCTGCCGGTCATCACGCTGGTGCTCAATAACGGGGAATGGGGCGCGGTGCGGCAATCGGTGCTGGGGCTTTACCCGGGCGGCGAGGCGGACCGCGCGAACGCGGTGCCGCTGACCAGCCTGCAGCCCAGCCCGGATTTCACCCTGACCGCCGCCGCCAGCCGGGCGCATGTCGAAACCGTGACCGACGGCGCCGAGTTGCCCGACGCGCTGAAGCGCGCGATCCGCGTCGCGACTGATGAGCGGCGGCAGGTCCTGCTGAACATCGCGGTGCGTCCCGACTGACCGGTCATGAGGCGCCGTGATGCTGACAGGGCCCGGCGTGATCGCCGGGCCCTTTTTTCCGGCCTTCCGGCCCTTGAAGGAAAAAGCGGCGCGACCCCCAAGGTCGCGCCGCGAGTTCGAACCGGTGCGTCAGCGCATCAGTTCGGGGAGGAAAAGGCTGATCTGCGGGAAGGCGATGAGCAGCGCCATCACCACCACCTCGGCGGCCAGGAACCACAGCACGCCGCGATAGATCGTCCAGATCGGCACGGCCGGTCCGATCACGGATTTGACCACGAAGACGTTCATCCCGAGGGGCGGGGTTATCATCCCGATTTCCACGTATTTCACGACGATGATGCCGAACCAGATCAGGTTGAGATCCAGCGCCTCCATCATCGGCAGGAAGACGGGGAGGGTGATCAGCATGATCCCCAGCGGGTCGAGGAACATCCCCAGCACCAGGAACACGACCGAGATCGCAAGGATCACCAGCAGCGGATCGCCGGCATAGCCGCCGACCATGTCGGCGAGCAATTGCGACACGCCGGTCAGCGACAGCAGGCGGGTATACATCACCGCGCCCATGCCGACGAAGAAGATCTGCGCGGTCCCTGACATGGATTCCTTCATCGCGTCGATGAAGGTGGCGACGTTGATGCGCCGTTGCACCATCGCGATGACAAGGGCCAGCGCGGCGCCGACGGCCCCGGCCTCGGTCGGGGTGACGATGCCGCCATAAAGCCCGCCGATGATCCCGAGGATCAGCACGGTGACCGGCCAGACCTCTTTCAGCGCGGACATGCGGTCGGCGCGCAGGGTCTGAAGCTCGTCATCGCTGAGCTTCGGCGCCAGCGCCGGGTTCAGTTTGCAGCGGATGACGATCAGCGCGACATAGGCGGCGGCGGTCAGGATGCCGGGCAGGATCCCCGCGATCAGCAGGCGCGAGATCGAGACCTCGGCGAAGACGCCGTAGAGCACCAGCATGATCGAGGGCGGGATCAGCGCGGCCAGCGTCCCGGCCGAGGCGACGACGCCGGTGGCCAGCGCCTTGTCGTAGCCCACGCGCAGCATCTCGGGGATGGCCAGCCGTCCCATCGCCGCCGACGACGCCAACGACGAGCCGCAGGCGGCGGCAAAGCCGACGCTGGCCATGTTGGCGGCCACGGCCAGACCGCCGGGCAGGGCGCTGAACCACAGCCGCGCCGCGCGGAACAGGGCAGACGAGATGCCGGAATGGTTGGCGATCGCGCCCATCAGCAGGAACATCGGGATCGCGGTCAGGTCCCAGCTTGCGGCGAAGGCAAAGGGCGTTTCGCGCAGGATCGACAGCGCGATGGGGAAGTTGCGCACATAGGCCAGCCCCAGGATCGATACGACGCCCAGCGCCACACCGATCGGCACGCGCAGCGCGATCAGGAACAGCATGCAGCCCAGTGTCACCAGGCCGAAGGTCAACGGATCCATCAGTTCTGTCCTTCGCTGTCGTAGGCGTAGTCGTAGCGGGTCAGGCGGGCAATCAGGCGGAAGATCATGGTCAGCACCATCGCGGCGCCGGCGACCGGCAGCAGCCAGCGCGTGGGCCAGACGGGCAGGAAGCCGCCGAGGATCTCCCACACCTCGCCGCGTTCGGTCCGCGCAAGGGCGGAAATCCATGTCTGCCAGACGAAGGCCGAGACGTAGACGATGATCAGCAGATCGACGAGCACCGCGATCACGGCGCGCATCGCCCCGGGCAGGGCGCTGACGAAGATATCGGCGGTGACGTGCTGATCGCGCAGCGTGATCCAGGCCAGCGGCAGGAAGGCCACGGCAATCATGTAATAGGTGGCGGTGATTTCGCCGGTTCCGGCAAGCGGCGCGTTGAACAGCGTGCGCGAGACCACGTCGGCGGTCACGTGCAGCATCATCAGCAGGCCGGCCAGCAGCGACGCGGCGAAGAGGGCGTCGGCCAGACGCGAGACAAGGCGGTGCAGAAGGGTCATATCGAGCCCCGGGGGAATTGGGTGCGACGACGGTCGCGGGCTTGGATCGCAGGGGCACCGGGCGGCGCCCCTGCGGATGATGTTACAGCGACGAGACGTCGACTTGCGAGAAGACGTCATCCCACAGGCGCTGCGTCCAGGCGTCGATATCCGTGCCCAGCTCGGCCGAGACACCCTGCCAGCGCTCGACGGCGGCGAGATAGGTCTCGATCAGCGCTTCGGGATCCTCGACGCCCAGCTGGGTGCCGACCTCGATCAGGCGCGCGCGGTCGGCTTCCGAGAAGCCCTCGACCATGGCGACCAGCTCGGCATCCGGCTCGACCAGCTCGACGCCGTTGACCTCCTGCTGGTTCTCGAAGCTTTCCTGGTCGCGCAGCACGTAGTTGCCGATCGTGTGCTTGGCGGTGATGAAGGCCGAGGCGTGCAGCATCGCCTGTTGCTCGTCTTCCGACAGGCCGGTGAACAGCGCGCGGTTCATCAGCAGGCCGATGGCCGGGGCCGAATTGCCCAGCGGCAGGTCGGTGACGTATTTCGCGTATTCGCCGTAGCCATAGGTCTGCAGCCATTCGCGCGTCGCCATCAGGCAGTCCAGGCCGCCGCGCTGCAGAAGGCCCACGGCCTCGGTCAGCGTGGTCGACATCGGCGTCGCGCCGCCCATCGCGGCCAGTTCCGAATAGCCGCCGGTGGCGCGGATGCGCAGGCCTTCCATGTCCGAGATCGTGCGGACGGGCGAGGTGCACATCAGCCGGTACGAGGCCGAGGCGAAGCCGCCCAGCAACAGCGTGTTGTTGTCCCGCGCTTCGGCCAGGCAGGACGGGCAGTTCAGGAACACCGTCTCGGCAGCCGCGGCGGCGGCCGCCATCGGGTCATCGCCCGGCACGACGATGGAATAGAGCAGCGTCAGCGACGGCATGGCCTGCGGGGTATAGACCGGGATCTGCAGCCCGCCCTGCATCAGGTCATCGGTCACCGCCGCCAGCGTGCCACGACCGTCGGCAAGCTGACCGCCCGCGATGAGTTCCCATTGCAGCGCCCCGTCCGTCGCTTCCGAGATCATCTCGAAGGCTTCGGGCAGCGTGTCGGTATTGAGGTAATCCGACGCCGGCGGCCACGAGCCGTAGATCGGGCTTTGCGCCAGCGCCCCGGTGGCGAGCACGGCCAGCGCGCTTGTCAGGGTCAGTGTCTTGGTCATCGTCATCTTTACTCCTCCCAGAAAGTCACGCCGAAAAGGCGCTTGTGAAACTTCGTGAAACCTCATGCGGCGGTCAGCCGGACCGGCAGGCGGTGATAGCCGCGCAGCCAGTTGATGTGGACGTTCTCGGCCGGGCCCGCCATCTCGATGCGCGACACCTTGCGCGCCAGCGCGCCCAGTACCGATTCCGCTTCCAGCCGGGCGACCATCTGGCCCACGCAGCCATGGATCCCGGTGCCGAAGGCCAGGTGCCCGACGGTGCGGCGGCTGATGTCGTAGCGGTCGGGATCGTCCCAGCGGACCGGGTCGCGGTTCGCCGCGGCAAGCCACATCATCACCTTTTCCTCGGCCCCCAGCGGCACGCCCGCCACTTCGGTCGCGGCGCTGGTCGTGCGGCCGATCACCGGCGAGGGGGCGAACCAGCGCAGGCCCTCTTCGAACGCCGCGCGGGCAAGGCCCGGATCGGCGCGCAGCTTGTTCCATTCCGACGGGTTGTCGATCAGCGCCTTGATGGCGATGCCGATGCCGAACACCGTGGTGTCGATGCCCGCCGAGATGAAGGCGCGCACCAGCATACCGGCATCTTCGTGGCTGATCTCGCCGCGATGGGCGTAGCCGTAGATCTCTTCGCCGAATCCGCCGGGAAGCAGGTTTTCCTCGGCCATCTGTGCCGCGACATATTCGAAGGTTCCCTGCTCCTCGACCACCTTGCGGGCCGCGAGATACAGGTCGTTCTTCGGACCCATCGCGTTGAAATTCAGCTCGGAATACGGCATCAGGTGATGCCGTCCCGAAGGCTGCAGGCCGACCGCGTCGGGCAGCACCTTGAACGGAAAGGCAAAGGCCAGATCGGTGGCGATGTCGATCTCGCCGCCGCGTTCCAGAAGTCCGTCGACCATGCGTTCGGCCTCGGCGCGGAAATCGTCGGCCATCTTGCGCAGCGCGCCGGGCGACAGGACGCGCGCCAGAACCTTGCGGTTGGGCGTATGCACCGGCGGATCGGCTTCCAGGATGGACGAGGGTTTGCGCCACGGCTCTTCGCGCACGACATTGGTCAGCCCGGTGCCGAAGGCCGAGGAAAAGCGGCGCCAATCCTCGAAGATCTCGCGCACGACGGCGTCCTGCCCCGAGATCCAGAAACCGTATTTCGGAACCCAGGCGATCGGCCCCGCCGCGCGGATCGTTTCGTCAAGGGCGATGGGGTTGTCCATCGACTCGCGGCTGAACGGGTCGATGTCCAGCACCGGACGATCATGTGCATCTGGGACGGACATGCGAATCTCCTCTCATAGCCTGTTTAATTAGCAACTGATTTATTGTGCAAGCGGAATGTCTCATTCCGCTTGCGCGTTTCTGTGCCAAAGGCGGCCTCTCATGCGGTCAGGCGCGGGTACCCGCGGCCGCGTCGAGCCACTTCGCCACCGCGACGGCACCCGGATCGGGGTGGCCCAGCACGCGGTCGCCGACATAGCTGGAGCGCCCGCGCCGGGGCTTCATCTGCCGGGTGGCCTGGGCGCCGTCAGCGGCGGCGCGGGCGGCGGCGGTCAGTCGTTCGGCGGCGCTGCCGGCGGTCGCCATCGCCGTGACGGCGGGGGCCAGCGCATCGACCATCGTTCGGTCGCCCGGCTCGGCGCCGCCCAGATCGCACAGGGCTTTCACGCCATGGGCGAAGGCCGCGGCAAGGGTTTCGCCGGCATCGCCCTGCGTCTCTTCCAGCGCATTGGCGGCCCCGAAGGCGAGGATCGCGTAGAGCGGCCCCGAGGTGCCGCCGGTCGAGCGGCGGATCACCGCGCCGACATGCCGCCAGAAGGCCGCGCCGGTCAGTCCCGCCAGCGTGTCCTGCTCGGCCAGCAGCGCCTCGGCCCCGCCGGCGAGCGAGCGGCCGATATCGCCGTCGCCGACTTGCTGGTCCATGCGGGTGAGTTCCGGCTCGGCGTCGACCATCGCGCGGCATCCGGCCACCAGCGCGGCCAGCACGGCGGGATCGGCGCGCCCGTTCGACGCGGTGGCGGGCTGGGCCTCGGGCGCGGGAATGGTCTGGCCAAGCCGCCGGCCCGGCAGGGTCCAGGCCGGGGCGCTGGCCGGCGCGTCCAGCGCCTCGAGCCGCGCTTCGTCCAGGGCCATCAGCGACAGCGAGACGCCCGCCATGTCGATGGCGGTCAGGTAAGTGCCTGACCAGACGCGCTGCACGTCGAGCCTCAGCGCGGCGCAGGCGTCAAGCGCGTCGCCCGCCATGATGGACACTTCCATCGGCGGCGTGGCGCCCAGATTGTTGACCAGCAGCGCGACCTTGTCGCCCGATTTAAGCCCGCGATCCCTGGCGATGGTGGCGATCATGTCGCGCGCCAGATGTCTGGCGGGCCGCAGGTTGACGCGCTCGAGGCCGGCTTCGCCGTGGATCCCGAGACCCAGTTCGATCTCGTCATGCGCCAGATCGAAATTCGGCGTTCCGGCGGCGGGCACGATGCAGGGGCTCAGCGCCACGCCCATCGAGCCGGTGGCGGCGACGGCGGCCTCGCCTGCCGCTTTCACTTCGGCCAGCGAACGACCAGCCTCGGCGGCGGCACCGACGATCTTGTGCACCAGCACGGTGCCCGCGATTCCCCGGCGTCCGGCGGTTTTCTCGGCGCTGCCCAGGGCCGCGTCGTCATCCACGACCAGCACGTCGCAATCGATCCCCTCGCCCTGCGCGATCTGCGCGGCGAGACCGAAATTCAGCCGGTCGCCGGTGTAGTTCTTGACGATCAGCAGCACGCCGCCCGGACCGGCGACGGCGCGGATCGCCATCAGCACCTGATCGGTCGAGGGTGAGGCGAACACGTCTCCCGCTACGGCCGCGCTGAGCATGCCGGGACCCACATAGCCCGCATGGGCCGGTTCGTGCCCCGAGCCGCCGCCCGAGATCAGCGCCACCTTGCCCGCGCCGGTGACGGCGTCGAGATCGTCGCGCACGACAATGGTGGTGCCCTCGATCAGGCGCAGCCCGTTCGACGTCGCGACAAGCCCGCTCAGAGCCTGCGGTACAACCTCGGCCACGTCGTTGATCAGTTTCTTCATCTCGCCCTCCCTCTCGGTTTGTAATTAAACTGGTTGCTGATAAAAGTCTGCGAACACAATGGAGCCCGCCGGATGAACGATCCCGAATTGATTACCGAACACGGAAAATCGGTGCAGGCCACGCGCTACGCGCCGTATTTCCTGTCGGTCATCAACAACCGGCTGTCCTGGGGCGCGTCGCAGGTCTATCTGAAGCTCTTCGACATCGGCCTGAACGAGTGGCGCATCCTGTCCGCTCTGCGCAACGAGCCCGGGGTCCAGGCTCTGCGCGTTGGCGAAATGGTGGGCATGAACAAGTCGGTGGTCAGCCGTTCGACCCGCAGGCTCGAAGACATGGGGCATGTCGTGTCCAGACTGGACCGGGCCCGCCGGCTGCTGTGGCTGACCCCGTCGGGCGCCGACCTGCATGACAAGATCATCGCCATCGCCCTGCGGCGGGAAGCGGCGCTGCTGGACGGCTTCTCGCAGGACGAGCTGAACACGATGTTCACCTTGCTCGAGCGGATGCGCGCCAATCTGGGCAAGGTCGATGCGGTCGACCACGACCTGACCGGGCGCTGAGCGCGCGGTCGCTGCGCAGGCGGCTGTCATCACACCTGGCTCTCGGGCAGATAAACGGTGATCCCGTCCAGATCGGACGTCAGTTCGATCTGACAGCCCAGGCGGCTGCGATCGTCGACCGGCGCGGTCGCGCATTCCAGCATCGCCTCTTCCATGTCACCCATGGGCGGGAGCTTCGGCGCGAAATCCGCCTCGATATGGCAGTGGCAGGTGGCGCACATCGCCGAGCCGCCGCATTCGCCGATCACGCCCTCGACCCCGTTCTGAACCGCCGCCTGCATGATCGACGTGCCCTCGGGCACCGAAAGGCGGGTCTCTTTGCCGGAATGGTCGATAAAGGTGATCTGAATCATGGCTGGTCCTCCAGCGCAAAGTTTAACTATAAACTCGTTTATAGTACAACCCGCAATTCAGGGAAGCCCTGTGCCATGGAAAGGCGGTCACGGGGTCGTTTCGGTGAGCCCGCCGTCGATCACCAGGCATTGCGCCGTGACATAGCCCGCCTCGTCCGAGGCAAGGTAAACGGCGGCGTGGGCCACGTCCCAGGCGCTGCCCATGCGCTTCATCGGGACCTGATCGTGACGCTTCTGCACGAAGGCTTCATAGTCGCCGCCTGCGTATTTCTCGGCCAGACGCCGGACAAGCGGGGTGAAGATCAGCCCCGGCACCACGCAATTCAGCCGGATGCCGCGCTCGGCATAGATCACCGCCGTGGTCTTCGTCATCTGCATCAGCGCGGCCTTTGCCGCCGCGTAGCCGACCTGCGGCTTGCCGATATAGCGCAGCCCGGCGATGGACGAGACATTGACGATGGCGCCCGTGCCTTGTCGCTCCATGACCGGCAGAACCGCCCTGCAGCCCAGAAAGGCGGTGTTGAGATTCAGGTCAAGCTGCGCGTGCCATGTCTCTTCGGCCATGGTGCCGGGATCGCCGGGTTCGGACTGGCCGACATTGTTGACCAGAATGTCGATCCGACCGTGCCGGGCTACGCAATCCTGCACCGCCGCATTCAGGTCGGACGAGAGGGTCGCATCGGCCTGCCGGATCGTCACCTGCCCGCCCTCATCCCGGATCTGATCCGCCGTGCGCCGCGCGGCGGCTAGATCGCGGTCGAGCCCGTAGATCACCGCGCCCTGCCGGGCCATCGCCACGGCAATCGCCTGCCCGTTGCCGACGCCGTCACCCGGCGCGCCGCAGCCGACGATCAGGGTGATCTTTCCGTCCAGTCTGAACATCGGGGTCCTCGGGCTTTTGCGTTTGGCTGCGCTGAAACTGGCATGCCGCGACCGTCAGGGGAAGCGCGCGGCGACACTCCGGGCGTATGGCCTATGCCCGGGCCTCGGTCCGGCGCGCGGCCAGTTCGCCCTCGACGATGGATGACAGCGCGTCCCCCACCAGCCGCGCGGCGCGCAGAAGCGGGCGGCGGGCATCGACGGTGACCGAAATCGTCTGCGGCTTCAGCCCCGGATCGGTCAGCCGTGCAAACCACAACTCGCCTGCGCGCAGTTCGGAGATCGCCGTCAGTTCCGAGGTGATCGCCATCAGCCTTCCCTGCTGCAACGCCTTCTTCATCAGTTGCTGGGAATTCGACACCAGCACCGGCTCGACCGGGTCGAACAGCCAGCCATAGCGGCGGTCGAGATATTCGCGCACCGGCAGGTCGCGGCTTTGCGCGGCCATCGGAAAGCGCGCGGCCTCGTTCAGCGTGGTTTCGGGCACGCCCCACAGCGGATGGCCCGGGCCGACGATGCAACCGAAGGGCAGCGGCGCGCTCCACAAGACGTGGCGCCAGCGGTCGGCGGGTAGGTTGAAGACGATGGCCAGATCGATCGCCCCGCTGTCCAGATCGGCGGCGGCCTTGGGCGGTGACAGGATCTCGATGGCCAGATGGATGCGCGGATGGTCGCGGGCAATGGTGTCGACCAGCAGCGGCAGCACGCTGTTGGACAGGCTGTCCATCGCGCCCAGCCGCACCGTGCCGTATTGCTCGCCGCGCATCTCGCGCAGCTCGGCCTCCAGCCGGTCGGCATCGTCCTGCCAGCGCCGGGCCAGCAGTACCACGGATTCGCCCGCCGTGGTCAGCCGCATTCCGCGCGGATGGCGTTCGAAAAGTGGCGCCTGACAGGCGTCTTCCAGTGCGATGACCTGCCGGTCGATGGCCGAGGCGGCAATCCCCAGCGCCCGCGATGCCGCCTGGATCGAGCCCAGCCGGGCCACGGTTTCCAGATAGAGCAACGCGCGCGGGACAAGGTGCAGGCTCATGCGGTTCCGTTCTGTTTTTGAGAATGCAGGCTGACCCCGATTGAAATAGTTGGCAATGCTTTTCTTCGCTAGGTTTTCCGCGTCACACGCAGGAACCGCCGGATGCCCTACCGCGAACAGCCCCCGCTTTCGATTGCCGCGCTCAATGCCGCTTCGCCCGAGGATGCCGTCGCGATGCTGGCGCCGGTGGTCGAGCGGTCGCCATGGCTGGCCCGGCGCCTTGCTGGGGCGCGGCCTTTTGCCGATGCGGCGCAACTGGCCGCTCTGCTGCGCCGCACGATCATGGCCCTGTCGCGGGACGAACGGCTTCTTCTGCTGCGCGCCCATCCCGAGCTGGCGCCCGCGACGCCGGAAACGATGACCGCCGCTTCGCAGGGCGAGCAGGGTCGCCTTGGACTGGCACACCCGTCGCCCGCGATCGCCGGTCGGTTGTCCGCGCTCAATCGCCAGTATTCGGAGCGGTTTGGCTATCCCTTCATCATCGCGCTGCACGCAATGCAGGATCTGGACGCGGTTCTCGCCCAGTTCGAAGGCAGGCTGCGCAACGACCCCGTGGAAGAAATGGTGCAGGCGCTGAGCAACGTTGTCTCGGTCGCGACGGCGCGCTTGGCTCGGATGACCGGCGGCGCCGCAATCGGCGAGGCCGTGTGATGCTTTTCCCGATTTCCGCCCCGAAAGGACCGGCCATGCCCAGCGTCATCTCCGTCTTTCAACGGCTGCAACAGGCCGAGGACACGGCCCGCCCGCCCCATGCCTGGCTGGGGGCGCTGGGCGGGGTGGCTCTGCTGGCGCTGAGCGTTCTGTTCATCTGGGGCGGGATCGAACTGGGCGTCGGTTCGCCGCGCCGTCTGGGGACGGGGGCGTTTCCGGTTCTTACCGGCATCGCGCTGGCGCTTCTGTCGCTGGCGGTCATCGTCATGGATCTGCGTGACACATCGGATGCCGAACGGCCCGACTGGCTGGCCTTCGCCGCCATCGGCGCGGCGCTGATGGTCTTTGCCTCCAGCGTCGAGCGGATCGGGCTGGCGCCCGGGGTATTCCTGACCGTGATCATCGCCAGCCTGCCGGACCCCAGCCTGCCGTGGCGCGGAAAGCTGTTGCTGGGCGGTATCGTGGCCTTGGGCTGCTGGGGGCTGTTCATCGGCGCGCTGGGCCTGCCCTTCGACGCGTTCAAGGGGTTCTGAGCCATGGAAATCATCGCCGGATTCAGCCACGGGCTCATGGTCGCGCTTCAGCCCGAGAACCTGCTCTACTGCTTCATCGGCGTGACGCTGGGGACCTTCATCGGCGTGCTGCCGGGCATCGGTTCGATGGCGGCGATCGCCATGATCCTGCCCCTGACCTTCTATCTCGAGCCGACCTCGGCGCTGGTGATGATCGCGGGCGTCTACTACGGCGCGGAATATGGCGGGTCGATCGCGTCGATTCTGATGAACATCCCAGGCACGCCGTCGTCGTCCATCACCTGTATCGACGGCTACCCGATGGCGCGGCAGGGCCGCGCGGGCGTCGCCCTGTTCGCCAGCGCCATCGCCTCGTTCGGGGGCGGCATGATCGGCATGGTGGTGATGGCGGTGCTGGCGCCGGTTCTGGCGCAACTGGCGCTGAATTTCGGGCCGACCGAGTATTTCGCTGTGATCCTGCTGGGCCTCGTCGCGGCCTCGGCGGTGTCGAACGGCTCGCCGGTCAAGGGCGTGGCGATGGTCGTCGCGGGGCTGATGCTGGGCACGATCGGCGTCGACATCACCACCGGGGCCGAGCGTTTCACCATGGGCATTCCCGAACTTCGCGACGGCGTGTCGCTGGTGATCGTGGCGATGGGTCTGTTCGGCGTGGGCGAGCTGATCGTGTCGATCAAGGCCAATGCCTCGGGCGCGCATCAGAACCGGATCGACTATGCGCAATTCTACCCGACCCGCGCCGAGTGGAAGGCGATGGTCGCGCCGATCCTGCGCGGCGGTGGCATCGGCAGCTTCTTCGGCGCGTTGCCCGGCACGGGACAGACCGTGGCCTCGGCCGTGGCCTACGCGGTCGAGAAGAAACTCTCGCCGGCGCGGGCCCGCTTCGGGCAGGGCGCGGTCGAAGGCGTGGCGGTGCCCGAATCCGCCAACAACTCGGCCACGCAGACCGCGTTCATACCGACGCTGACGCTGGGCGTGCCCGGCTCGGCCTCGATGGCGCTGGTCATCGGGGCGCTGATGATCCACGGCATCGTGCCGGGGCCGCGGCTCTTGGTCGATCATTCGGACCTGTTCTGGGGACTCGTGGCCAGCTTCCTGATCGGCAACATTCTTTTGCTGATCCTCAATATCCCGCTGATCGGGCTTTGGGTGCGGCTGCTGCAGATCCCCTACAAGTACTTGTACCCGACGATCATCGTGCTGATCTGCGTCGGCGTCTATTCGATCAACAACAACGTCTTCGACGTCTGGCTGACGCTGGCCTTCGGCTGGGCGGGGTATCTGATGCGGCTGTTCCGCTTCGAGCCCGCGCCGCTGCTGATCGGCTTCGTGCTGGGACCGATGATGGAAGAGCAGCTGCGCCGCGCCATGCTGCTGTCGCGCGGTGATGCCGGCGTTTTCCTGACCCGTCCGATCAGCGGCGTGCTGATCGTGCTGACCGTCGTTCTTCTGGTCTGGTCCATCCTGTCGGCCCTGCGCGCCAAGCGGCGGGTGCGCGCGGCGATGCGCTCGGCCGAATGATTCCCTCGTTTCTGCGTCTCCTCCCCAAGAAAGGTTCCCTACCGATGAGTTTCCGTGCCGCGACTGCCCTGACCCTTGCCGCCGCCCTGATGGGCTCGACCGCGCTGGCCGAGCCGGGCGCCTGGAGCGACGAGCCCGTGCGCATCGTCGTGACCTTCCCGCCGGGCGGGACCTCGGACCTGATCGCGCGTATCCTTGCGCAGTATTTCGAAAGCGAATTCGGCCAGCGTGCCGTGGTCGACAACCGTCCCGGCGCGGGCGGCACCGTGGCGGCCGATTACGTGGCCCAGCAGGACCCCGACGGCACGACGCTGATCCTGGGCAACAACGCGCCTTTCACCATCGCGCCCACGCAGTTCGACAGCCTGCCCTACGACCCGATGGCGGGCTTTACCCATATCGCCTATCTCGGCGCCTCGACCCCGGCTTTGTACGTCCAGCCGACGATGGGCATCGCCACGCTTGACGACTTCATCGCCTATGCCAACGAGAACGGCATCACCTATGGTTCCTCGGGCGTGGGCTCTATCACGCATATTCTGGGGCAGGCGGTCGACAGCGCGCTGGGGATCGAGCAGATCCACGTTCCCTATCAGGGCAGCGCGCCCGCGATTCAGGATTTCCGCGCCGGGGTGCTGGAAAGCTATTACGACATGCTCGCGCAGAACCGGGACCTGATCAACGATGGCGAGACGCTGCCGCTGGCGCTGGCCGCGCCCGCGCGCTCACCGCTCTTCCCGCAAATCCCCACCTTCCGTGAGCTGGGCTATGACGTGGTGATCGAGAACTGGACCGGCCTGTCGGGGCCTGCGGGGATGGATCCCGAGACGGTGCAGACCATCCACGACACGGTCGAAGCCATCATGGCGATGCAGCCGGTGGTCGACCAGCTGGCGCAATGGGGGATCACCCACACCGCGATGACTTCTGAAGAGTTCACGGGCTTTGTCGGCGGCACGATCGAGACCTGGCGCCCGCTGATCCTGTCGGCGAATGTAAACGGCGGCTGACCGCGTTTCGTCGCCGCGCGCGTTCCTTCCTGAACCCTTGTCCCGGGCGCCTGTCGCCCGGGCCTGTCTGCCCGAGCGCGCCCATGGCCGCTCGTCTCCGAGGTATATGCATGAAGATTGCCGTCGTTTTCGTGGGGGAACTCCACGATCAGGGTTTCAACGCCAGCGGGCTGGAAGGCGCCCTTCGCGCACGCGATCTGCCGGGGGTCGAGATCGAGATCGTCAACGACCTGCCCTATGACGAGGCGGCCATCGAACAGGCGCTGTTTGCCGTGGCCGCGCGCGCCGAGGGCTGCGTCATCGTCGGCGGACAGGGCAACCGCGTGACGCACGCCGTCGCCGCTGCCTGCCCGCGCACCGCTTTCGCGGTCGTGCAGGGCGAGGTGACAGGGCCGAACCTGGCCAGCTACGATGTGCTGCAGGAGGAATCGGCGTTTCTGGCCGGGGTGCTGGCGGCACGGATGACGCGCAGCGGCATCGTCGGGCATCTGTCGGGCCACCGGGTCACCCCGGGACTGAAGGGGCGCGCGGCTTTCGTGTCGGGCGTCGCGCAGGCCGATCCCTCGGTGCGCGTCCTGACGGGGTTCTGCGGCACGCAGGACGACAGCGCCGTCACGCGCGCCTGGACCGAAGCGCTGGCGGGAGAGGGGGTGGATATCCTCTTCACCATGCTCAACGCGGCGCGGGGCGGCGCGATCGCGGCCTGCCGCAGCGCCGGGATCCGCCAGATCGGCAATGTCATCGACTGGTGCGCGGTGGATCCGGCGGTGTTCATCGGCTCGGCCATGGCAGGGATCGACCGGGGCGTCGAGCGCGCGATCCGCGACATGCTGGCCGGAGTTTCGCCCGACACCGTCGTGCCGCTGGGGCTGGCCACATCCGACGCGATAAAGCTATCCATGGCGCCCGACGTGCCCGCCACCGTGATGGACGAAATCGCCGCCATGGCCGGGGCGTTGTCGCAAGGCCGGATCCTGCCCGCGACAATCTATTCCGGACCCGAAATGGAGCGCGCCTGACCGCGCCTCAGGCGACCGGACGCCAGCCCAGCCCGCGGCTGATCCTGGCGCCCGCGTCGTTCAGCGCATGGGCGATGTCGTCGGGGATCGTCTCGGTCGAGCGGGTGGCGCTGATCGCGGCGACCACCTCGCCCGTCAGGTCCAGAACCGGCGCCGCCATGCTGGACAGGCCGCTTTCGAAGCTGCCGATCCCTGCGACATGGCCGGTCGTGCGGTCCTGCGCGGCGCGGGTGAGAATCGCCTCGACCGCGCGGGGTTCCAGATCGTCATAGAGCTTGCGCAAGAAACTTTCGGGCTTGCCCGAGAGCAGCACGCGGCCCATTGCCGTCGTCGCGGCGGGCAACCGGCTGCCGACATGCACCAGCGACGACAATCCCCCCGTCGCGGGCAACCGCATCAGGTAGAGCACATGGCGTCCGTCCAGCACGCCCAGATGGGTCGACCAGTCATGCACATCGCGCACCTTGGCCAGCACCGGCTGCGCCACTTCCAGCAATTCGCGGCTGGCATGATAACCATAGCTCAGCCGCACCACGGCAGGGCCCAGCCGGTAACAGGTGCCTTCGCGCGTGGCCAGAAGATAGCCTTCGGAAACAAGGGTATGCACCGTCCGGAACGCCGCCGAGCGGGTGATGCCCAGCTCGTTGGCGATGCCGGTCAGGGTCAGTTCGGGCTTGAGCGGGGTAAAGGCCTGCAACACGGCCAGCCCGCGCATCAATCCGGGGACCAGATAGGGGTCTTTGGAATCGCTCACGTGTTTCACCCGTAAAACGGTTTCTTCCTCTTGAAACACCTTCGCCTATTGTCGTGTCAAGCCAACATGAACAATGGGTGCAAATATGAACATTCAGAACGCAGTCTCCGATCTTCAATCCGCGCTCGAAGCGGGCACCGGGCGTTTCGTCGACAAGACCTTCGACTGGAAGGCCTTCCCGTCGAATGTGGGCTTCCCCGAACTCGAGCGCGCGCAGATGCGCTATATCGGCGCCGGTGGCTCGCCCAAGGTCGGCGATACCACCACCATCAAGCCCGAGAACTTCACCCTGAGCCTGATCTACAAGGAGCCGGGCCGCTATGCCGCCTGCCACAGCCACGAGGTTGAAGAAAGCTTCCTGATCCTCGACGGCGCGCTGATTGTCGGCTGGGAAAAGGACGGCGAAGTGGTCGAGGTCAATCTCGGACCCAAGGACATGATCCTGAACGCCCGCGAAGTGGCGCATGGCTTCCGCGTCGACGGGGTCGAGCCGGTGATGATGTCGATCTCGGTCGATGTGGGCAAGCCGCTGCCGCCGGTCTATCGCTATCACCCCAAGGACCACCCCGCCGAACTGGCCCGGTCCTTTGGCGCCGAGCCGGGCAAGACGTTGCCCTTCGACCGCAACGGCACGCATCCGCTGCAGGAGCTGATGGCGAAATTCGTCGTCCGCCATACCGAGCTGCCGACGATCTGGGAAGACGCGGGCTTTACCCGCAAGATCTATGTCGGCGATGCGCCCAAGGCCGTGAACAACGACAGCTGCCGCAAGGAAATGTGGGGCGTGCCGTCGCGTTGCACGCTCAAGCCCTTCACCCGCAAGGTGGAAGACGCCATCCTGTGCCTTGAAGGCTCGGTCGAGGTCGTCTGGGTCGATGACAATGGCAACGAGGCGGTGATCGAGCTGGGTCCGCGCGATCTGGTCCGTACCCCGGCCGGTCAGGCGCATTACATCCGCAACAACGGCGCCGGTGCCGCCACGCTGTGGACAGTGATCGGCCAGGCCGAGAACGACGATTTCGCCTATCAGGCCGCCTGAAGATCAAGAGGAACGCCATGAGCAATGAGCAGCAGAAATCGCGCGACGCCTTCACCGATGTGATGGCCGCCGCCTTGCGTGAGCCGGGCCGTGCCGAGCTGGCGCATCAGAGCACCGGCCGCGCGCCCTCGGCCGAGGAGCATGCGCTGGCCGAGGCGATGATGGACATCTACGGCAGCGGGGTCAGCGATCCCGCCGCCATGGCCAAGGCGCTGACCGAGCGGGGCGTGAAAGCCCCGGTTTCGGGTCGCACCGACTGGGACGCGGCGCTGTTCGAAGCCGAACTGACCGCCATCAATGAGGCCTATGACGCCGCCTATGCCGAGAACGGCATCGGCGCCTGACCGACGCCGCGGATCAAGAACCGCGAGGGAGACAGAGAATGCTGACTGACCCAGCCACCAAAGCAAGGATCGAAGCCCGCGTGAACGAGGGGCTTCGCGGATACTGGTACCCGGTCGCCAAATCGGTGCAGATCTCGGCCAAGCGGCCCTATGGCACCAAGGTTCTGGGCGAGAAGATCGTCCTGTGGCGCGACCGCGACGGCAAGATCCGCTGCATCGAGGATTACTGCCCGCACCGGGGTGCGCCCCTGAGCTACGGCGAAGTGCATGACGGCAATATCGGCTGCCGCTATCACGGTGTCATCGTCGACGGGACCGGCACCGTGCAGCGCGTGCCCGCGATGCCCGATTGCGCGATGGAAGGCCGCAAGGCCCTGCGCGACTTCGTCGTGCAGGAAGCGCATGACGCGGTCTTCGTCTATATCCCCTCGGTCGACCGCCCCGAGCCGCCCGAATTGCCGCTGCCCAAGGAATTGTCCGATCCGGAATGGACCGGTTTCCTGTGCACTTCGGTCTGGGACGTGAATTACCGCTACGCGCTCGATAACCTCGCCGACCCGATGCACGGCTGCTACCTGCATGCCGAAAGCTTCACGCTGGCCTTCGGCTCGAAACAGGATCTGCTGGAGCTCGACCGCCGCGACGACGGGTTCCGCGTCAGCCGCGTGGGTCAGACGGGCGAGAATTTCGACTGGTCGGAATTCGTCGTGGCCGAAAGCGGGATGTTCTGCTTCCTCGACATCCCCTATCCGCCGGCGGCGGGTCCGGGGGGCAACATGCGCATCCTGGGCTATGTCTGTCCGATCGACGAGACGCATTGCAAGGTGTTTTTCTGGCGGATGCGCAAGGTCACCGGCATCGAGCGTCAGAGCTGGCGTTTCCTGTACCGCACGATGCTGGAAGAGCGTCACTGGGCGGTGCTGGAACAGGACCGCGTGATGCTCGAAGGGATGCCCGACGATGCCCGCAAGCGCGAGATGCTGTACCAGCACGATATCGGCGTGGCCCATCTGCGCCGCGCGCTGAACAGCGCGGCCAAGGCGCAGATCGCGGCCGAGGATTCGGCAGCGTGATGCTGGACGGACGCCATGTCATGGTGACCGGCGCCGCGCGCGGATTGGGCGCGGTGCTGGCCCGCGCGGTGGTCGAGGCGGGGGCCCGCCTGACCATCGCCGATCTCGCCGAGGAAGAGGGCCGCACGCTGGCGACCGAGCTGGGCGCGGGTTTCGTTCGTGTCGATCTGGGCGAGCCCGAGAGCATCAAGGCGGCCGTCGCCTCGCTGGACGGCCCGCTTGACGGGCTGGTCAATAACGGCGCCATTGCCACCGGGATCGGCGGGATCGGGTTCGAGGATATCGAGCTTGAGACCTGGGACCGGGTGATGCGCGTCAACGTGCGCGGCACCTGGCTGATGATCCGCGCCTGCGCGCCGCTCTTGCGGCAATCGGGCAGCGGGCGGGTGGTCAACGTGGCCTCGGATACCGCGCTGTGGGGCGCGCCGAACCTGTTGAGCTATACGGCCTCGAAAGGCGCGGTCATGTCGATGACGCGGTCGCTGTCGCGCGAGCTGGGGCCCGACCGGATCGGCATCGCCGCTGTGGCGCCGGGCATCCTGACCACGCCCTCGACCGATTACGTCCCCGAGGCGCGCCACAAGCTGTACGAGGACGGCCGCGCCGTGCCCGGTCCGCAGCCGCCCGAGGATATCGCGCCCACCGTGGTCTTCCTGCTGTCCGAAGGCGCTTTGACGCTGACCGGGCAGGTACTGCCGGTCAACCGGGGCTTCGTGTTCACATGACGCCCGATGCGCTGACCGACAGCCTGACCCGGCCCTGGGCGCATGGCGAGCATGCCGAGCTTGCGGGCGCGTCCTTCGACGCGCCCGTGGTACTGGACGACAAGGTTCTGCGCAGTTTCGATCTGACGGGCGCGCGTTTCGGCGCGGGCCTGTCGGCGCAGCGCGCGGTGTTTCGCGGCATGGCCTGGCTGCACCGGGCCGAGGTGACGGGTAAGGTCGATCTGTCGGACGCCGTGTTCCGCAGCGATCTGCGCATGGACGGGCTGGTCTGCGACACGCTGATCCTGTCGGGCGCGGAATTTCAGGGCGTGCTGACGCTCGACCGGGCGCGGATTGGCACGCTGATCGCGCGCGACTGCATCTGTCTGGCGAACCTGTCGCTGGCGGGCGCGCGGATCACCGGTCATGCCGATTTCTCGGGCTCGGAAGTGCTGGGCGGCGCCTGGGCCGACGGGGCCGAGCTGCACGCGCTCGAGCAGGTCGGCATGGTTGTCGACGGCCGCCGCACAGGGCTCTGACACTGGGCCTTGGGCCGGCGCCTTACGCCAGCGCGGCGATTTTCGCGTCCGCTTCGGCGTTCATCGCCCGAAGCCTGGCGTAGAATCCATCGACCGCGTCCTGCGCCGTTGCACGCAATTGTTCATGGCGTTGGGGCAGGCTGGCAAGGTCTTCGTCTGCCCCCGCCTCGCCCACCGCGCGCGACACATCCTGTACGAACTGGCAGACCGGCAGGCGCAGCGTGCCGAAGGTCGCAAGCGCCGTTTCCAGATCGTCCCCGGCGCCCAGGATCCGCGCCAGCACCAGCGCGTCCTGCATCGCCATCGCGCCGCCCTGTCCCATGAACGGGGTTGAGGCATGGGCCGCGTCGCCGATCAGCAGCACGCGGTCGCGGTGCCAGGGCAGGGGCATGACCACCTCGTCCACGGCGGTGAACAGGATCTCGCTGTCGTCGTTCAGCTCCGACAGGAAGGGCGCGGCGGGGCCATCGAATTCGGCCAGCGCCGCGCGCATCGCGCCGGGCCAGTCGGTCGGGTCGATATGGCGCCCCTTGGGATGCGCGACGGTGCCGAAGGTATAGAGCCGGTCGTCGCTGATCGGCATGATGCCGAAGCGCTTGGCGGGGCCCATCATCATGATCTTCTGCGTCAGATCGGCAGGCCGTTCATGGACCGAGCGCCAGATGCCGAAGCCGGTATAACGCGGCTCGACCCCCGGCGCGAGCTGTGCGCGGGTCCATGACCGCACGCCATCGGCGCCAAGGATCAGATCGGCGCGCAATTCCGTACCATCCGCCAGTGTCATGCCGCCTGCCGGGTCCAGCGCCGTGACCTCGGCCCCCAGCGTGACCTGCACCCCCAGCGCATCCATGCGCTGCGACAGCACGCGGTGCAGCTCGGCCCGCTTGATGCCCAGGATCGCGGGCACGCGGCCGTTGCGGGCCGTGGGGTAATGGGTGGTGGTCAGCGGCGTGCCGTGATGGTCGAAATAGGCATTCTCGCCCCCGTCGACGGCAAAGCCGGTGGCGAGGATGTCATCGAGCAGGCCTAGATCGTCCAGCGTTTCCAGCCCGTTCGAGTAGACAAAAATGCCCGAGGACTGGAACCGCCATTCGGTCTGCTTTTCCAGAACCCGCACGCGGTGACCCGCCTGCGTCAGCGCGATGGCCGCCGAACAGCCGGCGATCCCCGCGCCGATGATGATGATATCCAGTCCGGTCATGGCGCCCTCCTCAGGCTTGGTGGGTGGCGAGCACGGCTTTGTCCCTGAGCGCGATCTGCCGTTGGATCAGCATCAGCAGCATTTCGGCCCGCTTCGATTGCGCGGCGGGTTCGGCCCACAGGTTTACCAGCTCGTCGGGATCGGTGTTCAGGTCGTAAAGCTCGCCCAGATCCGACCCTTCGAACACGCTGAGCCGCCAGCCCCCGAACACCACCGAGCGGATCGAACTGTCGGCATCCGGATCGCCATAGACACCCATGCCGGGATCCTCGATCAGGACGGGCAGGTCGGGCGCGTCGTCGGCCAACAGGTCGTGGCCCTGCATCCCCACCGGGATCTTCAGCCCGGCGCGCTGCAGCACCGTGGGCGCGAAGTCGATGGCGCTGCCATGCAGGCGGCTGACATGGCCCTGCGCGCCCTGCGGATCGGCCCACAGGAAGGGGACATTGATCACGCCGCGTGTATGCAGCCCGTGTTTCAGCATCGTGCCATGATCGCCCATGTAATCGCCATGGTCGGACATGAAGCACAGCACCGTGTCGCCCGCGCGTCCCACAGCATCGAGCGCGGCCAGGACCTGTCCGATCCTGTCGTCGATCATGGTGATCGCGCCGTAATTCAGGGCAATCATGCGGCGGGTGGTGTCGGCATCGGCGTGGAACGGCCAATAGGCATCGCGGTCGGCATCCCCGCGCGCATAGCCCTGAAGCAGGCTGTCGGGCAGATCCCCGCGCGCGCCGGTCGGGTGCGTGAAACTGGCGGGCAGGGCGATGGCGTCGGGGTCATAGAGATCGAAATAGCGTCCCGGCGGCGTGAACGGGTGGTGCGGATCGGGGAACGAGACGATTAGGAAGAAGGGGCGCGGGTCGGTCTCTTGGAGAAAAGTGCAGGCTTCCTCGGCAATATAGGCGGTGGGATACAGATCCTCGGGCAAAGCGGTGCGCCAGATCTGCGGCGCCTCGCCCTTGTCGTCGGGCAGCGCCTGCGCCCGTCCGCGCGGATCGGGGGCGCCGTTCAGCCGCTCTTGCAACCAGCCGGAATAATGCCCCTCGACCTGATCGCCATGGCCGATGCACAGGCGGACATGCTCGAACCCGTAATAGGGCAGGGGGATCTGGCGGCCCGGGTCGCGCGCCCAGGCCATGCGGGTTTCGGCGCCGTAATCGGGGCCGGTGCGCTGGTCGCGGCGGGCCGTCTCATAGGGGGGCACCGGATCATTGCCCCGGCCGCGCAGGGCGCGCGGGCTGGCGGGAACGGGCGAGACGTTCTGGAAATGCGCCTTGCCCACCAGCCCGGTGCGATAGCCGGCCGCGCGCAGCACGTCCGCGACGGTGGTGCTGTCGAGCGAGACGGGGATCCCGTTCTGACGACAGCCATTGACCGAGGGCATCTGCCCGGTGATCAGCGAGGCCCGGTTGGGCTGGCAGATGGGCGTGGCGGTGAAGACATTCTCGAACCGCACGCCGCGTTGAGCGATGCCGTCGATATGCGGCGTGCGGACGACGGGGTTGCCGTAGCAGCCCAGATGATCCGCGCGCTGCTGATCGGTCATGAAGACGATGAAGCTGGGGCGCGTCGCGGTTGCGGCGCGCCCCGTTTCGTTGCGGTTCGGTTCCGGCCCCGTCATCGCATCATGTAGGCGACCGGCGCGGTCACCAGAGCGGGGAAGAAGAACAGGATCAGGATCGCCACAAGGTCACAAATGATGAAGGGCATTGCGGCCTTGTAGATGTCGTTCATCGACGTGCCCTTGGGTGCCACCGCCTTCATCACGAAAAGCGCGGCCCCCAGCGGCGGCGAGGTCGAGCCGGTCTCGATCGCCACCAGATACATCGCCGCGAACCAGATCGGGTCGAAGCCGAACTGGATGACGATCGGCACGAAGATCGGCAGGGTGATCAGCATGATGGGCAGGGGACCCATGAACATGCCCAGGAAGATCACCGCGCCGATCATCGCCAGCACGATGATCGAGGGGCTGGCATCGAGCGAGGTGATCGCATCGACCATGCCGTAAGTGGCGCCGGTATAGGCGAGGATCTGCGTGAAGGCGGTCGCGCCCGAGACGATCAGCAGCACCATCACCGAGATATTCGCGCTGTTGAAGATCGAGGTCGAGAAGACCTTCCAGCTTAGCCGCCGCTTGATCGCGGCCAGCGCCAGCGTTGCGAAGGCCCCGGTCGCGGCGGCTTCGGACGGCGTGGCGAGGCCGAGGAAGATCACCCCCACCACCGAGAAGACGACGATGGTCAGCGGCAGGATATGCACCGCCGTGGCGTGCAGCTTGTCCTTCATCGGCACCGGCGGCACGTCGAAACTGGGCGCCAGATCGGGCTGCAGCGTGCAGCGCACGAGGATATAGACCGCGTAGAGCACGGCCATCAGCAGGCCCGGCACGATGATCCCGATCAGGATGCGGCCGATCGACAGCTCGGACACCACGCCCAGCACGACCGCCAGCGACGAGGGCGGGATCATGATCGCCAGCCCGGCCGAGCCCAGAATCGGGCCCAGCGACATCGGCTTCTTGTAGCCGCGCTTTTCCATCTCGGGGACCAGCGTCGAGCCCAGAAGCGCGATCGACCCCATCGAGTTGCCCGTCAGCGTCGAGAACATCACGCCGCCGCCCACGGCCATGAAGGCCAGCCGTCCGCGCAGCTTGCCGATCCACTTGTCCAGCGTGTCCATCAGGTCGATGGCGATGCGCGACTGGAACATGGCTTCGCCCATGATCATGAACAGCGCGATGGGAACCAGCGTGAAGCTGGCCAGCGAATCGACGGTGTTCAGCACCAGCTGCTCGACCCCCGACATGCCCCCCATCAGCATGTAGCCGCCGACGAGGTTCACCACCAGAAAGGCAAAGGCCACGGGCAGTCCCGTCACCATCAAGAGCAGAAGCGGGGCGACGATGACCAGAACGACGATGTACCATTCCATCATGCTTCGGCCCTGCCCGTCACTGCGCGGACGCATTGGTCCAGAAATTGAAATGCCATCAGGGCCATGCCCAGCGGCAAAGAAAGCGTCAGCCAGAAGCTGTGCGGGCGCATCACCGTGACCTCGCGCACACCGCTGGCGATCTGGTCGATGACGACCTGCGTTCCGACGATGGCCAGCGCGACGCAGACCAGAAGGCCCAGCACCCCGTTGAACAGCGCGGCCGCCCGCTGGCCCGACGGGCTGAGATGGGCATAAAGCACATCAAGCATGACATGCTGGTTCTTCTCGAGCAGGTAGGGCGCGCCGAGGAAGGTGATGTAGAGCAGCGAGTATTCGCTGACCTCGACCACCCATAGCTGCGACGTGCCGGTCAGGGCGCGACCGACGACCTCGACAAAGATGATGGTCGCGATGAAGAACAGGATCGCGGACGCCAGCACAGCACAGGCAAGGTTGAGCCGGCTGAACAGACGGACGATCAGGGTGTAGAGTGCCAAAGCCCGTCCCCTTGTTTGAAAAAAGCGGCCGGGGGAATCCCGGCCGCCTGAATGTCAGTCCTGGCCGGTCATTCCATCATCGGGCGCAGTTCGGCGGCGATTTCCTCGCCCGCGCTTTCCACGATGGTGGCCCAGGCCGCGTCCATGGCAGTCTGGCGATACGCTTCCTCGTCGGCGCCGGTCAGTTCCAGGCGCTGGAAGCCCGCCTGCTCCATTTCCGCCACGCCCTGGGCCAGGTCGTCTTCCCAGATCTCATCCATGCGCGGCGCGAAGTCGTCGCGCAGGAACGAGACCAGCTCGGCCTGCGTTTCGGCCGGGATCTCGGCCCAGGTGTCGGGATTGACCAGCACGGGGAAGCCCGCGCGATAGACGCCGGGATAGATGACCTGTTGCACGATGCCTTCGAATTGCAGGTGATTGCCGACCGGACCCTGCACGAAACCGTCGACGGTGCCGCGCTCCATGGCGGTGAAGATCTCTTCCATCGGCAGCACGATGGGCTCGGCGCCCAGCGCCTGGATCAGCGGCAGCAGGGTCGGGAAGACGCGGATACGCTTGCCCTGCAGCTCGTCCAGCGACTCGATGGGTTCCGCAAGGTAGATCAGGAAGTCGAGATCGGTCGCCGGGATCTCGCCCAGCAGAACCAGGCCCTGCTCTTCGTGCAGCTCGGTCAGACGCTCGTGGTAATCGGTCGCGGCGATGGTTTCGTAATCGTTGAACGACAGGTTCATCGTCGGCGAGGCAGGGACCAGACCGCCGTAATAGCTGGGGCTGGTATAGGCCATGTCGATCGACCCGTTGCGCACGCCCTCGGCCTGACGGAAGGGCGGCATCACCTCGGGGCCACCGCGCCAGACGATGCGGACACGGCCTTCGAAGCGCTCGTTCACCTCGTCCACGAACAGCGCGAAGGGCTCGGTGATGTTCACCTGGCGCGGGGCCAGCGTGACGGCGTTCAGGACGACTTCATCGGCCAGCGCCGGGGCGGCGGCACCGACGAGACCGGCGGCGACAACAGCGCTTTTCACGAGGGCGCTTTTGAACAGATGTTTCATGGTGACTCCCAGTTGGTATTGGTTACGAGAGCGGCACGGACCATGCGTCATACGCATAGACCCAGTCCGCGTTGCTGCCTTTCTTCAACCACTCATTGGCCAGAGAACTTTCCTGGATGCGCGCCGTACGCGGCTTGCGCTCGGCCTCGTAGGCGGCAAGCGCGGCGTCCACGTCGGCGGCATCGGTCAGGGCGCGGGCCAGCACGACCGCGTCCTCGATCGCCATGCAGGCGCCCTGCGCCATGAAGGGCACCATCGGATGCGCGGCATCGCCCAGAAGCGTGACGCGGCCCTTGGCCCAGCGTTCCATCGGTTCGCGCACGAACAGTGCCGAGGCGGTGACCTCGTCGCAGGCATCGAGGATCTTGCGCGCTTCGGGGTGGAAATCGGCATAGGCGCTGCGCAGCGCGTCGATATCGCCGGGCAGGGTCCAGCCCTCTTCGGTCCAGTCGTCCTGCGGGGTGGTGGCGAAGACGAAGATTTCACGCCCCAGCGTCAGCGGAAAGACGACGATCTGCTTGTCCTTGCTGGTGCCCCACCACTTGGTGAAGGCGTCGATATCGGCCATGCCTTCGACCCGTTCGCGCGGGAACACGCCGCGATAGGAGACAAGGCCGGTGAATTCCGGGTCGTCCTGGCCCCACAGCGCGGTGCGGGTGGGTGAATGGATCCCGTCCGCGCCGATCACCAGATCAAAGGTCTTCTGACTGCCATCGGCGAAGTGGATGGTCGCGTCGGTCGCGCCCGGCTCGACCTTCTCGACCCTGGCGCCCAGGTGGATGCAGCCCTCGGGCAGCTGGTCTTGCAGCGCCTGCAGCAGGTCCGCGCGGTGGATGGTCAGTTGCGGCGCGCCGTATTTCTCTTCGGCCGCGGCGCTCATCGGCAGGCGCGAGGTTTCCTCGCCCGTGAGACCGTCGCGGCTGATGCGGAAGGTGGGGCGCGCGGCCGAGTGGCGCAGGAACTGGCCGACGCCCAGCTTGTCGAGCGCGAAGACCGCGTTCGGCGTCAGGTTGATATCGGCGCCGACGCGGTTGAACTTCGCGGTGCGTTCGAAAACCTCGACCCGGTGACCGGCCTTGCGCAGCGCGATGGCGGCGGCCAATCCCCCCAGTCCCGCACCACAGATCCCGATGGACAGCGTCGACATGCCAGTTCCCCGCATTCTTTTCGTAGGTGTTCTATTGTGAACATAGCGTTCAAACAGGCTAGACCGCTTCCAGAAACCAGTCAAGGAATTTAGCGGGGCTTTGTCCGGGCGGGCCATCGTGACGCCGGGACCTGCCGTCCGCAGGCACAAGGCGCTGTTCAAATACGCTTCAAGTGTTCTATAATGAGCGAAAATTCGAGGGAGTGACGCATGGACGGCGATGGCAAACCCAAGGCGGCGGAGTATTCCGTTCCGCCGGTCGAGCGGGCGCTGAAGCTTCTGCGTCACATTGGCGACGGTAACACCTGCCGCAATCTGAGCGCCACGTCCGAAGCGCTGGGAATCAACCGTACCACGCTGATTCGCCTTATTCACACGCTCAGCACGAACCGCATGATCGAGGAAATCGCCAACGGCGCGGGCTATCGGCTGGGCGTCGGGCTGATCACGCTGGGATCGCAGGCGATGCACGGGCGCGATCTGGTGCAGGTCTGCCAGCCGGTTCTGGCCGAGCTTTGCGCCGAAACGGGTATGTCCGCGCATATGGGCATCCTTGACGGGCCCGACATCGTCTATCTCAGCCGCGAGACACCCAACACGCACCTGGTCAGCAACGTGCGCGCCGGGTCGCGGCTGGCCGCCCATGCTTCGTCCATCGGACGCGCGATCCTGGCCGAGCTGAGCGAGGACCAGATCACCGCGCTTTTCGCGGATGCGCCGCTGCCCGCGAATACGTCGAAGACCCCCGTCACCCTGTCCGAGGTCCTGGAACAGGCGCGCGCCGACAGGGCGGCGGGCGTGGCGTGGAGCGAGGGGAATTTCGAAGCCGGTATCGGCTCTTGCGCGGCGGCGATCTTCGATCATCAGCGCACGCCGGTGGGGGCGCTGAACGTCTCGGGCCCGCAATCGGCGTTCTCGGCGGAAGCGGCCGAGGGTACGGACCGGATCCGGAAAGCGGTCAAGGGCGCGGCTTTCCGGGCGTCGCAGGCGCTGGGCTACATGCCCCGCGCCTGACGCTTTCGCCACGGGCAGGGTTTCACGGCCAGCGCGCCCACGGGTGCGGGCGGCCGGACATATCCTCGTAGATCGACTTCTGCGACTGGTAGGCGCGCAGCCCCGCGCGGCCCTTTTCGCGCCCGATGCCGCTGGCCCCGTCGCCGCCGAACGGCGTCGAGATCGAGAATTGCTTGTAGGTATTGATCCAGACCGTCCCCGCCTTGATCGCCCGCGCGATGCGCTGACATTTGACGTGGTCGCGGCTCCAGATCCCGCAGGCGAGGCCGTATTCGTTGTCGTTGCCCGTGGCGATCACGTCGGCCTCGTCGTCAAACGGCATCACCACCAGAACCGGGCCGAACACCTCTTCGCGGCAGATCCGGTCGGTATTGGCGACATCGGCGATGATCGTGGGTTCGTAGAAGGCACCCACGTCCAGCCCTTCGGGCCGTTTGCCGCCGCACAGGACCCGCCCGCCGTCTTCCAGCGCCATGGCGACATAGCCCTCGACCGAGGCGCGGTGATCGGCATGGACCAGCGACGAGACCTGCGTGTCCACGTCGAAGGGATGGCCGACCTTCAGCGCCTTGGTCGCGGTGACCAGACGGTCGACGAAACGGGCGTAAATCGAGCGCTGCACGAACAGGCGCGAGCCGGCGATGCAGCTTTGCCCGCTCGATGAGAAGATGCCGAACAGGATGCCGGCGATGGCCAGATCCTCGTCGCAATCCTCGAACACGATGGTGGGGGATTTCCCGCCCAGTTCCAGCGAAACGGGCATCAGCTTGTCGGCGGCGATGCGCGCCAGATGCTTGCCGGTCGAGGTGCCGCCGGTGAAGGACACCTTGGCGATGTCCGGATGCTCGACCAGCAGGTTGCCGACCTCGCGCCCGGATCCGGGCAGGACCGAGAACAGGCCCTTGGGCAGCCCCGCCTCGTCGATGATCCGCGCGAGTTCAAGGCAGACCAGCGGCGACCAGCTTGCGGGCTTCAGCAGCACCGCGTTCCCGGCGGCCAGGGCGGGCGCGACCTTTTGCGCGTCGGATGCGATGGGCGAATTCCACGGCGTGATCGCGGCGACGACGCCCAGGGGTTCATGCACCGATAGCGTGGTGTAATCTCCGCGCGGCACGGTCAGCAGCTCGTCCGAGGTTTCCAGAACGGCGGCGAAATAGCGGAAGGTCGCGGCAGCCGAGGCCGCCAGCGCGCGCGTCTCGGCCAGCGTTTTCGACGTGTCGCGGCTTTGCACCCAGGAAATGCGGTCGATATCGGCGCTGATCCCTTCCGAGATACGGTAGAGATAGCTTGCACGCTCATGCGGTTTCAGCGCGCCCCAGGCGGGTTGGGCGGCCTTTGCCGCGGCAATGGCCTCGTCGACATCCTCGCGCGAGGCGCCGTTGAAGGTCTGGTTCTCGGTTCCTTCGGCGGCGAAGATCGAGGTGATCGGCGCGCCTTTGCCCGCGCGCCACTGGCCGCCGATCAGCAGATGGCCGTTCGAGAAATCGTGACTCATGCTCTGTCCTCAGATGACGATGCCGGCCGAGCGGTTCAGCACCGCGCGCGCGACGCTGTAGGCGGTCGAGGCCGAGGTTTTCGGATTGCGCGGCGAAGCTTTGGCAGTCAGCGTGACCGCGAAATCCACCGCCTGCGACTGCACGCTGAATTCATGCGTGTTGGTATCGACGCCGGGATCGGCGACCAGCCGAACGCGGGTCTCGTCCATGCCCAGACCGGCGATTGCCAGCGTGGCGGCGACATTGGCGTTCTTGGGGTATTGCGTCGCCGCCTCGCGCGCCGAGCCTTCGAAGAACACCGTGGCTTCGGTCAGCGCGGGCAGATCGACGGCCTGTTCGGCGGGCGTGCCGCTCCAGGCGCGGGGCGGTTTGCGGCCAGTATACGTGACGCCGGTCAGGCCCGACAAGCGGGCGGCCGCCAGCATGTCGATGCCGCCGATGGCGCCCGCAGGCAGCACGAGCTGGGCCGAGCCGCCCTCGGCGGCGGCTTTCAGCGCGGCCTCGGTCTGCGGGTCGGCCAGCGCGCCGATCGACGCGACAACAATGTCGATCTGCGCGCGCAGGATGGCGGGGCCGAACTGGGCCACGGCGGTATGGCTGGCGCATTCGGCGATCACGTCGGGCCGGGCAGCGAACAGGCCCGTCGTGTCGGACACGACATGGACCGCGCAACGCCCGGCGACCTGCTCTTGCGCCGCAGCCAGCGTTTCGCCCGTCTTCTCGGGACGCACCATGATGACCAGTGCCTCGGGCGGCGGGTCCTGCGCGCAGAGGATGTCGATCAGGTCGCGCGCGATCGAGCCGAAGCCGATGATTCCGATCGTCGTCACGACTTGCCCCCGGCGGCCCCGGCGGGCGGGCCGGCAAAGGCCACCGCGTAAGGGCCGATGGCCGTCATGTCGACCTCGACCACATGCGGGCCCTTGCGCGTCATGCTCTCGTTGAAGACCGCCTCGAACGCGGTGATGTCGTCAACCTTGGTATGGGGCAGGTCGATGGCATCGCACAGCTTGGCGAAATTCGGCGTCTTCAGTTTCGAGTAATGCCGCCGCCCGTCATACTGGGCATCCTGGATGTTCTCGATCACGCCGTAAGCCTGATCGTTCATCAGCAGGAACGTCATGTCGAGATCTTCGTCCACCGCGGTGATCAGCTCGGCCAGGCCCAGCATCGTGCCCCCGTCGCCCAGAAGCGTGACGGTGCGCGCATCGGGCGAGGCGACGGCAGCGCCGATGCCCATCGCCACGCCCTGACCGATGCCGCCCCCCAGCGCGTGCACGCCAAGATTGGGCGCACCGATCTGGACGTAACGGTTGCCGAAGGTCGAGTTCGAGATCGTCACGTCGCGCACCCAGGGATGCTTGCCCGCCGGGATCACGCTCATCAGGTGATCGGCGATGACCTGATACGGTCCCAGCCGCTCGCGCAGGACGCCCTCGGCCTTGGCGCGGGCGACGGCGATGTCATAGGCCTGCTGCGGGTCCACATCCAGTTTCGCGGGCAGCCGGTCCAGAAGCCCGCGCAGGGTCTTGGCCGCATCGCCGCACAGGAACAGGTCGACCGGGTAGTTGCGGCCGTATTGCGTGGCGTCGGCGTCGATCTGAACCAGCGGACGGGGCAGCGCCATCTTGTTGTTGAGCGTCTCGTTCCCCCGCAGACGCGAGCCCACGACGATCATCAGGTCGGATTGCGCGTAGATTGCCTGCGCCTCGGGCGTCATGTTGAACGCGCCCAACGTGGCGGGGTTCTCCTCGGGCACCACGGCGCGGCCCTGGGTCGAGGTGACGGCGCCGAAACCGCGCGCGACCAGCTCGGTCGCTTCGGCCTGCGCGCCGCGCGCGCCGCCTCCCAGCCAGATCATCGGGCGTTTGGCCTGTTTCACCATCTCGGCCAGCGCATCGAGGCGCGTCTCGTCATTGCCGGGAAGCGCGACGACGGGGGCCACCGCCGGGTGGCCGTCCATCGCGTCAAGCCGCTGCACATCGACCGGGATCTCAAGGCTGACGGGGCCGGTGGGGGGCGTCAGGGCCGCGCGCACGGCGGCTTCAAGCGTGCCGGTGGCGGATTTCTCGTCCCAGATGCGGAACACGGCCTTGGACACGCCGCGCAGCATTTCGGGCTGTTTGGGCACGTCGTGGATGGCGGCGCGGTCGCGATCCATGAATTCGCGGTCGATCTGGGTGGTGATGTGCAGCACACGGCTGCCGGCGGTCAGGGCCTCGGCCTGCGCGCCGGCGGCGTTGCCCGCTGCAGTCCCGGTCGAGGTGATGACCACGCCCAGCTCGCCCGTGACGCGCGAATAGGCGTCGGCCATGCCCATCGCCCCGGCCTCGCCCCGCGCAGGGACGAATCGGATGCGGTCCTGCGTGGCGATGCCGTCGAGGATCGGCATGTTGTGGATCGAGATCACCCCGAACACCGTTTTCACCCCGATATCGGCAAGCGCGCGGGCGATCTGATAACCGACTGTTTCCGTCATGAGCGGATCTTCCTTGAGAGGTCAGGCGAAGCGCGAAACGCCGCCCGAGATTTCCAGCTGTGCCCCGGTGATGTAACTGGCGGCAGGAGAGGCGAGGAAAGTCAGCGCGCGGGCCGCTTCCTGCGGGTCGCCCAGACGTCCGAGGGGGATCTTCTTCTTGGCGGCGAGCTGCCCGTACCACTCGGCGCGCGACTGGCTCTGATCCTCGCGCGCGTCGAAGCGGCGCTGCCATTGCTGGCTGTCGACCAGACCCAGCAGGATCGAGTTGACGCGCACCTTGGGGGCCAGCTCGACCGACAGGGATTTCAGCAGGTTCTGCACGCCGCTGCGCGCAGCCGAGGTGCAGACCATATGCGGCTCGGGCTGATAGGCCAGCAGCGAATTGACCGCCACGATGGCGCCCGCGTCCGAGGCTTTGAGCATCGGCAGGCAGGCATGGATCGGGTTGAGCTGGCTGAAGAATTTCAGCTCAAGCTCGTCGCGCCAATCCTGCTCGGACGTGTCGGCGAAGGTCGACACCCGGCCCTGACCGGCATTGGTGATGAGCACGTCGCAGCCGCCGAAACGGTCGTTCACCTCGGCGGCGAAGGCCTCGACCTCGGCCCGGTCGAGCACCGAGAACGCCTTGGCAAGGACCCGGTCTTCCCCGAACTCGCCAGCGAAATCTGCGCGGACCTTTTCCAGCCGCTCGGCGCCCCGGGCGCAGATGGCGACGTTTGCGCCTTCTTCCAGCAGGCAGCGCGCGGTAGCCAGACCGATGCCCGACGACCCGCCGGTGACGATGGCCGTCTTGTAGTTCAGTTGCAGATCCATGCCGTCACTCCGGTTTGGGGAAGCCAAAATCCGGCCGTCCGGCCATCACGGTGCGTTGCGCGGGCGTGGGCGGGCCGGCGGTCATCCACTGGTCCATCGCCTCGGGGTCCGAGCGCGACCAGACGCGCGCCTCGTGCGTGTCCTCGTCGATCAGCTCGACATCGGCGGTGAACTCGATGACGAAGCCCGAGGGCGAGACGAAATAGGCGAACGGGTTGTCGCCCGGCCCGTGACGGCCCGGCCCCCAGCTGGGAACCTGTCCGTTCTGCTTCATCCGGCCGATCGCGCGCATGAAGCTGTTGATGCCGGGCACTTCGAAGGCAACGTGGTTGATCGACGGATACTGCGCCCGCACCAGCGCCACGGCGTGATGGGTTTCGTTGCAGCGCATGAAGGTCATCTGATCGGCGGAATAGTCGCTGGTGCGGAAGCCCAGCACGCGCGCATACCACGCCTCGGAGCCTTCGAGATCGGGCGTGTTGAACACCAGATGCGAGATCTTGTGCGGATAGGCGTGTTTCTGGGACGCCTCGCGCATCTGCAGATCGGTGGTGAAGCGCAGGCGGCGGTTGTCGGGGTCCAGCATTTCGAACCCGTAGCCGCCGATCTTGTCGTTGAAGAGCGCGGGCGCGCCCAGCACGGTCCCGCCCTCGGCCACGACCTGCGCATAGAGCGCGATCATATCGTCGCGGTTTTCCATGCCGAAATGGGCGTATTCGATGCCATAGGTGTCGCCGTCCTTCAGCCCGTAGAGAAAGGGCTCGGCGCTGGTGCCGTGCAGATAGACGATGCCCTCGTCGCTGGCGGCTTCGTGCAGGCCCCATTGCTCGGTATAGAAGGCCTTGGTCGCGGTCATGCCGGGCGCGCGCATGACGATACCGCGCAGATGTCCGACGCTGATCTTGTCAGCCATGATGTCCTCCGGTCGGGCTGGGCATGCGCGCATCCGCATGCGGGGGGATGAGCTGCAAAAGCGCCTGAACGAAGTCCTGCGGCTTTTGCAGATAGACGGCGTGGCCGGCCCCGGCGATGTCGATGCGGCGCGGGGTCTGGCCGGTCGTGGCAAGCGCGCGCATCGCGCGCTCGGTCTGGTCGGGGGGCGTGACGATGTCCCCGGCCCCCAGAATGAAATCGCAAGGTACCGTCACGCCGCGCAGATTGGCCTCCAGATCGCCACCCGCCAGCATCCGCACCGCCTGCGCGTAGCCTTCGGGATCGACCTGCGCCATGCCCGCCTCGACGCGGGCGACAAGCGCGGGATTGGCCTCGGGATCGAAGATGAGGCGCGGCGCGCGGGTGCGGGCGAATTCTGCCGGTCCCAGCGCGCGCAGGTCGGTGATCCGCGCGGCCACCTTGGGCGGCAGGTCGTCGCCGGGCGCGACGGCATAGCCACAGGCACTGGCGGCAAGGATCAGCTGCCCGACCCGGTCGGGATAGGCGCGGGCAAAGGCACTGCCCATCAGCGTGCCCAGCGAATGGCCGACGATGATCACCCGGTCACAATCCAGCGCATCGAGAAACCGCGCCAAGGCATCGGCATAATCGCGGTCGGTCGGCCAGTCGACGGCCAGCCGCTCAGAGCCGCCATAACCGGGCGCATTCCACGCGATCAGGCGGGGGCCTTCGGGAATGAGCGGCATGAGGTCGCCAAAGGAGGCGGCGTTCGAACCGATGCCATGCAGGAACACGATGGCAGGATCGCGGCCATCGCGGCCGATCCACTCGATCCCTGCCTTGCGTCCCTGCCGTTCCATCGCGCTACCCGTTCGCTCCGTCGCGTTCAAATATGAACAACTCGTTCAAAAATGCTAAAGCGAGATCGGGATTGTGTCAACGACAGATTGCAGCCGGCTTCCCGTGGCGCAGAAGCGGGCACGACGGAAAAGGCCACGCGCGCGGATGCGGCGTGGCCTTGAGGCGGTGCGCGATGGTCGGGCGACGGCCCGTCAGCTTGCGGCGGCGAGAGCCTTCGCGCCGTCCGGATCGGTGACGAACAGCGTCATGTTGCGCAATTCCATCGAGAAATTCGTGCGCGGCAACTGGATCACCAGCGTCAGGTAATCCGAGGGCTGGGCCAGCGGCTGCCCCTCGGCGACCGGGTGAATCAGGGTCCTCTGTACGGGTTCGCCCGAGCCCCGCAGCGGCATGGCGATCGGCGTATCCGCCAGCTCGCCACCCTTGAGGGCGCGGATGAACACCGGAAGGCTTTCGCCCTCGCAGCCCTCGATCTCGAAGACGAGGCCCAGTGCCGACCCGGCGGGCACATGCCCCGGCCCGAGCGACAGGTTGAAGTTCAGCCAGCGCGGCTTGCGCGCGATCTCGGCGTCAAGCCGGAACAGGCTGCCCAGCTTGGGGCGCACGCGCAGGGTGGCGTCGCCCTGATCGGCGTCCCAGCTGAAATAGGCCCCGTCGCGAAGGGTCAGTTTGTCACGGTCATGGGCGGGAAGATGTTCGAAACGAAGGGAATGAATAAGCGAAGAGGCGGTCAGTTCAATCGGATTGGTCACGCGATGCCTGCTATGGGTGGCGGGCCGGAACACATGGCCCTTAGAACGGAACTGGGTCATGTTATGATGCGGTTTGCGGCTTTGTCGAGGGCGGGGATACCCCCGCACGGCAAAGCGCCGCATCTGTTGCGCTCATGCGATACGCATCCGCCCGGGCCGCGAGACGCGCGCAGGCCGGGCCAGAGCCCGGCCCGGGCGGGGGCGCATCAGCCCGGCCAGACGGGCAGGGCCGCGATCACCGATTCGGCATCGGGCAGCGGCGCCTCGCCGTCACCCGGTTCCGCGCACAGGGCGATCAGCGCCTCCCAGACAGAATCGCGCCAGGCGCTGAAGGTCTCGGCCTCGTCGACCCAGCTTTGCACCTTCGAGGCGCGGTAACTCACGCAGCTGACCGCGCTGTTGTAGCCCAGCATCCGGGCGCGGGCCTCGATATGGGTGTCGACGGCGGCGACGATCTGCGCGCGCTGCTCGGCGCGGGCCGCCTGGGCGATGTCTTTCGGGGTCCGGATATGAAGCTGGAAGGTCATTGTGCGACCTCGCTGCTGTGGCGGGTGGCGGGAATCGTGACCGCGCCGTCGGTGGCGTTGACATGCCACGCCGTGCCGGGTTGCTCCGGCGCGGCATCGTCGCCCAGCGTCACGCGAAGGGTGGCATGAATCTCCCCGTCGCGCCGGGTGATCGGCGCGATGAAGGGATGTCCGTCACCGTCCGCGATGGCCTCGCCGCCCTCGGGGACGGGCGACAGGTCATAGCTCTGGCCGTCGACGATCAGGCGCTCGCGCTCGACCGCGATGGTGGTGGTGGCGCTGCCGGGCAGGCCGCGGATGGGGGAAAGTGTCAACTGCATGGGGAACCTCGTCAGAACCAGCGCCCGATGGCACAGGCGAAAATCGTCTTGGCGGTGGAGGTGCCGGGCGCCGAGGACGACCACGGCATCAGCAGCACCGCGTTGGTGGCCGGCACGCCCCTCGGGCGGCAGCCGGCGATCCAGTCATTGCCGATATGCGCGGTGGCAGTGACACAGGGCGGGACGGAAAAGAGCGCGGCATAGGTCCAGGTCGCGGGCGAGGCGCGGCGGAACAGGCCGCTTTCCGCGGTGCCCCAGGCGGTCGCGGTATCGTCGATGGCGTGCCAGCATATCTGAGTCCCGTCGGCCAGCCGGACATAGCTGCCATTCGCATTCGCGCCGCGCTCGAGGACCGCGCCGGTAGGGATGCCCGCCGACTGACCGACCGGACCCACCAGGTTGCGCGAATGCACGAGTTGTGCCCAGGGATGCCAGGTGCCGCTGTCGTCCTGCGTGCGCACGCCCCAGCGGTTGCCCAGCCCGCCATTCGACGCGATCTGCGCTTTGCGCGTATTGCTGCGCTGGAACGAGATCAGCGCCCCGGCGCCACCGATGAAGCCGGGGCTGTTGGCCGCCGAGGCGCCGATGGTCCAGAAACCCAGACCCTCGATCGTGTCGAGATCGGTATTCTCGGGACTGCCATCGCCCGGCGAGAGGCGCGTATCGCCGACTTTCAGCAGCCGCCCGGCGGTGGCGTCGGTGGCGCTCTGGGTGATGGCGCTGCCGCTGGCAAGGCCGGTGATCGCGGGTGCGGCGAGGGTCTTGTTCGACAGCGTCTCGGCCCCGGCCTGCGTGGCCAGCGTGCCGGTCGTGGGCAGCGTCAGGGCGCTGGGCGCGATCGTGGTCAGGTTCAGCGCATGGGCACCGTTTCGCGTCAGCGTCGCGCCCGCCGGGTTGGCCACCCCCGTCCCGCCCGAGCCGGGCGCCAGCGGCGCGCCCAGCGACAGGGCGCCCATCGCGGTATTCCCGGTCGCGGCGTCGATTTCCAGCGCGGTGGTCCAGCCGCTGCCATCGGCCGAGACCTTGACCGCGAAGTCGTCGTTGCCCGTGGTGCCCATCTCGGCCCGGCCGGAATACCCGGTCTGGAACAGAAGCGCGGCGGTGTCGCTGCCGCTGTCCTTGTTCACTACCAGCCGATGCCCGGCGCCGGCATTGTCGAGAAGGGTGGACGCGGCCCGGACCGACAGCCTGTTGGTCGCGTCGTAACTGGCGTTGATACCGAGGCCCGGCAGGTTCTGCAGCGGGGGCAGATCGGTGGCAATCCAGGCCGTCCCGCTCCAGACCCGCAGATCGCTGCCCATCGCGCCGCGCCAGCCGGGGCGCGGGGTGATGAACAGCCAGCCGCCATTCGACCACGCGGCCAGTTCGCCGTCATGGCCGACCCAGTCGTTGACCGCGCCGTTGCCCACCGCCCAGACCTGCCCCTCATCGGGGGCAAGCGGCGGCGTGGTCTGGGAAAAGGATTGCAGCACCAGCTGGACGATCAGGTCCAGCGCCTCGAGCGCGGCATTGTGGGTGACGTGTTTCTGCGCCTGCGATGCCTGCAGATAGGGCAGGGACAGGTTGGGGGATGTCTCGTCCATCGGTGGGCCTCCTGGTCGGGGCCGGACAATGGCGGGCAAGTGCTAAGACGGGACGAGGTGACAGCGACGGCGCGTTAACCGTACTGCCCTGCAACACGGCCGGGACTATCCCAGCCGCGCGCGCAGGGTTTCCAGCCCTTTGGCCAGCAGGGCCAGTGCGGCGTCGGGGTTTTCGGCCTCGGCGTAAAAGCGCAGTTCGGGCGCGTTGCCCGAAGGACGCAGGTGAATGATCCGGCCCGAGGCCAGCGTCAGCCGCAAGCCGTCGGTCGTATCGGTCCCGGCAAGGCTTGCATCGCCGAATTCCGCAAGGAACCCCGCCTGCGCCGACGCATCGGTGCTGAGCGCGGCCACCAGCGCGGCCGAGGCTTCGGTCGGGACCTCCTGCAGCCGGTCGGCGGCGGTGAAGCGCGCGGGCTCGGCCGCCACGCGGGCGCTGAGCGGCCCGGCCCCGGCGGCGACGAGCGTCGCGATGATCGGCAGATGGCTGTCGCGGGTCATCAGCGCGGGCAGGGGGCCAGCGGGTCCCGTGGCTTCGAACCCCAGCAGAAAGCCGCCATTCGCCTCGTAGCCCACGACCCGCTCGCCCGGCACACGCTCCATCCCGGCGATGACAAAGGGCGAGCCGATCTTCGTGCGGATCACCCGCAGCCCCAGCGTATCGATGCCGGTATTCGACGAAACCGGCGTGACGGCGGTCCGGGCCTCCAGAAGCTGCGCGGCGATCTGGCCCAGCACGTCGCCCGGCACCACCTGTCCGGTCTCATCCGTCACCAGCGGGCGGTCGCCATCGCCATCGGTCGAGACGATGGTATCCAGTCCCTGCGCAGCGGCGGTGTCGCGCAGGAAGGCGCGCACAGCCTTGGGGACCGCTTCGGTATCGACCGGGATGAAGGTATCGGACCGCGCGATCTCGGCCACGTCGGCGCCGAGCGCCTGCAACGTGTCGATAAGCAGGTCGCGGCCCACGGCGCTGTGCGACCACACACCGACGCGCTTGCCCGCCAACGCCTGCGCGCCAAAGGCAGTGACATAGCGCGCAACGAAAGCCGGGCCGGGGTCGGCCTGCGCCAAGGCACTCTCGGGGCCAGTGGGAGCCGTGGCATCCAGCGCGGCCAGGATCGCCGCCTCGTGCGCCTTGGTGATCTCTCCCCCAGGCGTGTAGAATTTCAGCCCGTTGCGATCGGCGGGAATGTGGCTGCCGGTGACCATCACCGCCGCCGCCCCTGCGCCCATCGCCGCCAGCGCCAGCGCCGGGGTCGGCACCGCGCCGCAATCGGTGACATCGACGCCCGCCCCCCGCGCCGCCGCGATCACGTCGCCGGCGATGCGGGGCGAGCTGTCGCGCAAATCGCGCCCCACGAACAGGCCCGTCCCGACCGGACAGGCGCGCAGGAAGGCCGCGACATGCGCGCCGATCAGGTCGGGCGTCAGCTCGACGACCAGCCCGCGCAGGCCCGAGGTTCCGAATTTCGGCGCCATCGCCTTACCCTTTCGCGCCCTGTCCGCGGGCATAGACATCCTCGTAGCGGATGATGTCGTCCTCGCCCAGATAGGCGCCGGTCTGCACCTCGATCAGCACCATCGGCAGCTTGCCGGGATTCTCCATCCGGTGCTTGGCGCCCAGCGGGATATAGACCGACTGGTTTTCCGAGACGAGCTTCACCTCGTCATCGATCGTCACCTTCGCCGTGCCCTCGACCACGATCCAGTGTTCGGCCCGGTGGTGGTGGCTTTGCAGGCTCAACGCGGCGCCCGGATGGACATGGATGCGCTTGACCTGAAACCGCCCGCCCACGACGAGGCTTTCATACCAGCCCCAGGGCCGGAAATCGCGCGGCAGCGTTTCGGCCTGCGGTACCTGTCGTGCCTTGAGCGCGCTCACTGCGTTCTTCACATCCTGTGCGCGGTCCTTGTGGGCGACCAGAACCGCATCGGGCATCGCCACGACCACCATGTCCGTCAGCCCGATCCCCACGACCTGCAGCGCGTCGTTTTCCGACCGCAGGAGCGTGTTCTCGCAATCGATCGACAGCGCCTCGCCCGAGGTGACGACGCCGGTCGCGTCGCCCTCGCCCTCGCGCCAGACGGCTTCCCAGCCGCCAAGGTCGGACCACACGCCGCCATAGGGCACGACGCTGAGGTTATCGGCCTTTTCCATCACCGCGTAATCGATCGAGATATCCTCGATCCCGCCCCAGGCGGCAGGGTCGAGCCGGGTAAAGGCCAGGTCTTCCTGCGCGGCGTCGAGCGCCGCGCGCACCTGTGCCAGGATCTCCGGCTGATAGGCCTTGAACGCCTCGACCAGCTTGTCAGCGCGGAACAGGAAGATGCCCGCGTTCCACAGGTGCCGTCCGCCGTCCAGCATGGCCTGCGCGGTGGCAAGGTCGGGCTTCTCGACGAAGCGTGCGAGCGGCTGGGCCACGGGGCTGAAATCGGCATCGGGCTGGGCGCTGAGTTCCAGCCAGCCATAGCCGGTTTCGGGGCGGTCGGGACGGATGCCGAAGGTCACGATCTGTCCGGCCTGCGCCGCCCCGGACGCGGCCCGGACAACCTCGCGGAACCGGGCGGCATCAGGGATCACATGATCCGAAGGCGCGACCAGCACAAGCGCGTCGCCGCCCACCTGTAGCGCGGCGGCCAGGATCGCGGGGGCGGTGTTGCGCGCCGAAGGTTCGATCAGGATCGCGCCGGGGGTAATGCCGACCTGCAGCAACTGCTCGGTGACGATGAAGCGGAAATCGCTGCCGGTCACCACGACGGGCAGGGCGAAACCCGGGCCCGAGAGACGCTGCGCCGAGGTCTGAAACAGGCTCTTCTCGCCCGTCAGCGGCGCGAATTGCTTGGGATAGGATTTGCGCGAGAGGGGCCACAGGCGCGTGCCGGAGCCGCCGCAAAGAAGAACAGGATGAATCAGCATTCGGGCTTTCCGGAAACTCGTATGATGGGCGGGGCCGGCACCGGGGATTCGGACCGTGACACAGGGTATGGCCCTGCAATGTGAAAGGAATTTCTGTCAATAAATTGTTCACCAGCCCACATTCCCGCCAAAGTTTCCGACAGTTCCGGCGCGGCGCTGCAAGTGGCTTGCCGCGGGGCGCCGCGCCCGCGCGGCCAATCCCGCGCGCGGCGGTCAGGCGAAAGACCGGGGTGGCGGAAAAATGCCATGCAATCGTTACGTTTTCCTGTGATGCCGCTGACCTGCGGCTGTTCCCCCGGGCACCGGCAAGGTCTTGCTGCAGGTGCGAAATGGCGCGGGAGCCAGCCTAGACAGAAATTGGCCTGACTGATATGGAAACCCAGCACATTGGACGTGCCTTTCTTTCTCATCCGGCCGCTCGTTTTTGCGGCGAAAGCATAGTGAATTATGGTCCAGATTGACTCTACCAGATTGCCTGGCGTTCTCGTCATCACGCCGCGCCGTTTCGGCGATGCCCGGGGCTTCTTTTCCGAAACCTGGAATCGCAAGGCGCTTGAAGGCGCCGGGGTGACGCTGCCCGAATTCGTGCAGGACAACCATTCCTTCAGCACCGCCAAGGGCACCCTGCGCGGCCTGCATTATCAGTCGCCGCCCCATGCGCAGGGCAAGCTGGTGCGCTGCGGGCGCGGCAGCCTGCTCGATGTCGCGGTGGATGGGCGCAAGGGCTCGCCGACCTATGGTCAATGGGTGGCCGAGGAACTGAGCTACGAGAACGGGCGCCAGCTCTGGATTCCGGCCGGGTTCCTGCACGGCTTCGTCACGCTCGAACCCGATACCGAGATCATCTACAAATGCACCGATCACTACGCGCCCGATTGCGACGGCGCGGTGCGCTTCGACACGGTCGGGATCGACTGGGGCTTTGATGCCGAAACCGCGGTTCTGTCGGAAAAAGACGCCGCGGCGGTGTCTTTCGCCGAGTGGCAATCCCCTTTCGAATGGAATGACGGATGAAAATTCTTGTGACCGGCGGCGCCGGGTTCATCGGCTCTGCCGTCGTGCGGCAGGCGATCCGTGACGGCCATTCCGTGGTCAATGTCGACGCGCTGACCTATGCCGCCTGCCTTGAAAACGTGGCGAGCGTCTCGAACGCGCCCGGCTATGCGTTCGAGCACGCCGATATCCGCGACCGCGCCGCGCTGGATCGGATCTTTGCCGCGCATGAACCCGACGCGGTGATGCATCTAGCGGCGGAAAGCCATGTCGACCGGTCGATCGACGGCCCCGGCGATTTCGTCGAAACCAACATCACCGGCACCTACAATATGCTGGAAGCCGCGCGCGCCTACTGGGTGCGGCAGGGCAGGCCCGAGAGCTTCCGCTTTCACCATATCTCGACGGACGAGGTGTTCGGTTCGCTGCCCGCCGATCCGTCGGTGAAATTCACCGAAGACACGCCCTACGATCCGCGCAGCCCCTATTCGTCGTCCAAGGCGGCGTCCGACCATCTGGTCCGCGCGTGGCACGAAACCTATGGCCTGCCGGTGGTGCTGACGAATTGTTCCAACAATTACGGGCCGTTCCACTTTCCGGAAAAGCTGATCCCGGTGGTGATCCTGAACGCGCTCGCGGGCAAGCCGCTGCCGATCTACGGCAAGGGCGAGAATATCCGCGACTGGCTGTTCGTCGAGGATCACGCCGACGCGCTGCTCCTTGTGGTCGCCAAGGGCAAGCTGGGCCGGAGCTATAATATCGGCGGCGAGAACGAGCGCACGAACCTTGATCTGGTGAAGACGCTCTGCGGCATCCTCGACGCCAAGAAACCCAAGGCGCAAGGGTCCTATGCCGATCAGATCACCTTCGTGACCGACCGTCCGGGCCACGATGCGCGTTATGCCATCGACCCGAGCCGCATCCGCGAGGAGCTCGGCTGGCGCCCCTCGGTCACGGTCGAGGAAGGGCTCGAGCGGACCGTGCAATGGTATCTCGACAACGAAGCCTGGTGGCGCCCGCTGCAAGAGCGTCACGGCGTCGGCGAACGGCTGGGGACCAAGGCATGAGCATTCTCGTCTTCGGATCGACCGGGCAGGTTGCCACGGAACTGAAGCGACTGGCGCCCGACGCGATCTTTCTGGGCCGCGCGCAGGCCGACCTGTCCGACCCCGCCGCCTGCGCCGCCGCGATCCGCGCGGCGCGGCCAACTGCCGTGATCAACGCCGCCGCCTGGACCGCCGTCGACAAGGCGGAAGCCGAGGAAGCGGCGGCCGAGGTCGTGAACGGCGACGCCCCCACCGCGATGGCGGAGGCCTGCGCCGAGCTGGGCATTCCCTTCGTCCATATCTCGACCGATTACGTCTTTGACGGCGCGGGCGAGACGCCCTTCACGCCCGATCACCCGACCGCGCCGCTGGGCGCCTATGGCCGGACCAAGCTGAAGGGCGAAGAGGGCGTGCGCGCGGCAGGCGGCCCCCATGCGATCCTGCGCACAAGCTGGGTCTTCTCGGCCCATGGCAACAATTTCCTGAAGACGATGCTGCGGCTCGGGGCAGAACGCGACGGGCTGACCGTGGTGGCCGATCAGATCGGCGGCCCGACCCCGGCGTCGGCGATCGCTGAAGCCTGCCTTGCCATCGCCGCGCAACTGAGCGTCGATGCGTCGAAATCGGGCACCTACCACTTCTCGGGCACGCCCGATGCAAGCTGGGCCGATTTCGCGCGCGAGATCATGGCGCAGGCGGGCCTCGACTGCACGATCACGGACATTCCCAGTTCGCAATTTCCGACCCCCGCGAAACGCCCCGCCAATTCGCGCATGGCGTGCGAGACGCTGGCCGTGTTCGGCCTGTCCCGGCCCGACTGGAAGGCCGCGACGACCCAAGCCCTCAAGGATCTCGGAGCGATCACATGACCCAGCGCAAGGGTATTATCCTGGCCGGTGGCTCGGGGACCCGTCTGTACCCGATCACCATCGGCGTCTCGAAGCAGCTTCTGCCGGTCTATGACAAGCCGATGATCTATTACCCGCTTTCGGTGCTGATGCTGTCTGGCATCCGCGAGGTAGCGATCATCACCACGCCGCAGGATCAGGAACAATTCGTTCGTGCGCTGGGCGATGGCTCGCAATGGGGGATGTCGCTGACCTTCATCACCCAGCCCTCGCCCGACGGGCTCGCGCAGGCCTTTACCCTGGCCGAGGATTTCCTTGATGGCGCGCCCTCGGTTCTGGTTCTGGGCGACAACATCTTCTTCGGTCACGGCCTGCCCGAGCTTCTGGCCTCGGCCGACCGGAAGGAAAGCGGCGCGACGGTCTTCGCCTACCGCGTCAGCGACCCCGAGCGCTACGGCGTGGTGGCCTTCGACAAGGACCGCAAGGTCGGCCAGATCGTTGAAAAGCCCAAACAGGCGCCGTCGAATTATGCGGTGACCGGGCTTTACTTCGTCGATGGCGGCGCGCCCGAACGCGCCAAGCGTATCAAGCCCTCGCCGCGCGGCGAGGTTGAGATCGTCGATCTGCTGCAGGGCTATCTGGACGAAGGCGCGCTGACGGTCGAGCTGATGGGGCGCGGCTATGCGTGGCTCGATACCGGCACGCATGGCAGCTTGCTGGACGCCGGCAACTTCGTGCGCACGCTGCAAAGCCGCCAGGGTCTGCAGACCGGCTGCCCGGAAGAGATCGCCTTCTCGAAAGGCTGGATCTCGGCCGATCACCTCGCCAACCTGGCGCGGCCGCTGGCCAAGGGGGAATACGGCAGGCACCTGCTGGCCATCGCCGAAGAGCATCGCTCAAGGTCCTGATGGCGGACGCCCGGCCTCCGGTCTTCTGCGCGGTCGTGTCATGGCGCGGCATGAGGGATGCCGCCGCTGCCATCGCCTCGGCGCTGGAGGGCGTGCTTGACGGGCTTCTGGTCGTCTATTCCAACCCTGACGGGACCGAGGAAACCGGAGCGGGGCGATGGATCCGCGCCGACGAGGCGGATTTTTTCGGCCGCAAGTTCCAGAGGCTTGCGGCCGAGGTTCCTCAGGGCGCCGCGATGCTGCTCATTCAGGCCGATGCTGGCTGCGATGACTGGCCCGGGCTGGCGCGGCGCTGGGCGGATCTGCTGCGGCGTCACCCCACGATCGGCATCTGGACGCCCGAGATCGACAATACCGCCTATCCCTTTGCCCTGACTGCCCGCGGTCAGGGGCCGGAGGACGGGTTGCTGGACGTCACCCAGACCGACGGGATCGTACTGGGCATCGCGCCTGCGGTGCTGGACCGGCTGCGCGGGCTCGATTATGCCGAGAACAATCTGGGCTGGGGGATCGACTGGGCCGCGATATCCTATTGCGGGACCGCCGGGCTGTCGGTGGTGGGCGATCCGCTGGTGCAGGTGTCGCATCCGCCCTCGCGTGGATACGAGGGCGACGCGGCCGGGCGCCAGATGGCCGCGTTCCTGACCCAGCTGACCCCCTCCGAGGCCAATATCCGCGACCGTGTTCAGCGTGACCTGACGCTGACCGCGCAGGAGCAGGGCGGCCGGGTGCACATGCTGGTCTCGGCCTACCGCCCCGATGCGCCGGCGGCAGGCGGTGTCGATCCGGCGCGGCTGGCCAGGTCTGTCGCGGGGCTGCATCTTGTCGCGGGCGGTCTTCTGCTGGCCTCCGCTGAGGACCGGGACACGCCCCTCGGGATCGAGGCCGACGGCCTCTCGCTGCCGCTGTCGCCGGTGCCCGTGGGGGCGTTGCCGGATGTGGTTCCCCTTGCGCCCTCGGTCCCGGCGGGCGCGGTCTGCCGCGATGTCAGCGGTCAGCGCTGGAGCTGTCCGGGGCAGGCGACATGGAGCCTGACCTTCCCTCCCGCGACCGGCCCGGCGCGGGTGCCGCTGTGCGATCCGGTCGAGATTTCGCCCGGCGCCGGGGACCTGACGCTTCTGATGGGGATGGCGGTGCATCGCGGCTATGGCGACCTGCAGGTCAGCTGGCAGGATATCGACGATCCTGGCACCGCGACCCGGCATTTCGTCAAGATGGACCCGGCCTTTTCGGGCACCGCCGCCAAGGGCGATTACCAGGCGGTGCAGCTGCGCATCCCGGCATCGAATGGCGCACGGATCCTGTCGCTGACGCTTTGCGTCTGGCCGGTCAGCCCGGCGCCGAAGGATCCGCTGGTGTTCTTTTTCACCGCGCCGCTGCTTTTGCCGACCGCCCGCGCCGAGAGCCCCGAGATGCCGCTTGTGGTGACGCAGGCGGTCCCGCCGTCGCCCGCGCTGTGGCGGCAGACCCGGATCCCGCCCGGCGCCTCGGCGGTGGATCTGGTGACCGGGGGCATCCACCTGCCGCTTCTGCGGGCCGGTGCCAGCGGCGCGCGCCTGCACCCGCTGGACGAGCCCGGCCGGTTCGAGGCCACCGCGGATCATCCCACGCCCGCGCTTCTGACCCTCGACGGCCGCCCGACCCGGCGCCTGTGGCTGAGCCCGGCCCCCACCCGCCTGCACCTCCCCCGCTTTCCCAACGGCACGGGCGTGGCCCTGTGCGATGTGACGGGCAGCGTGGTGTTGCGAGGCGGTTGATCCTGCGCACCGGGCCGACGAGGATGATCGTCGGTCGAATGGCCGAGAAAAGCCGTTTTCATTGGTCTTCGAGGCCACAAGAGGTAAGGAATAGCTTTGACGCACCGCCTTGAGTTGCCTTCGCGACTGCGCCACAAATTGCCACGTCCGTTGCGTGACCGGCGATAGAAAGTGCACCTGCCCGAACCTTGCGTATGCTGTAACCGAATGTCGAGACAGCGTGTGACAATGTCGGCAAGCTAAGAAATTGCCGTTCAGAGAATAAAGAGAATGCCTTATGACAAAGTCTAAGTTGCTTATCCTGGGTAACAGCCACTCCGAGGCGCTGCCCAGAGATCCGATCGATGGCTATGACCTTGAGATCCACTGGCTCAAGACCAAGGATAATGCGAAATTCGGGACCATGACCTTGCCCGAAGCACGGGAGAAAGCCGCGTCATTGACTGCCAACGATACGCTCGTTCTGATGCATCTGGGGGCTCTCCATAATATCTATGGTTTGCTCAATCACGACGTCCCCTACGGCGTTCTCTTGGACGATGGCACCCGGGTTGGGCCAGAGGACGCGCAGATTATTCCGGTTTCATCCATTCGCGCAGTGTTCCAGAACAAGTTCGAGAGCGACAAGGTCGTTCCCGCGATCAAGGAAGCAACACGAGCACAGGTTGTGCATGTTATGCCGCCGCCTCCCAAAGAAGAGATCCCTGAAAGGTTCAGGAACAAGGGGGGCGACTACCACGGGCGCGGGATCGCTGAGTTCGGCTTCGCGCCAGCAGACCTGCGCCTTGCGCTTTGGAGGATTGAGGAGAGCGCATTGAGCAGTTTCCTCGGAAAACTGGGTATCATGCATTACGCCGCGCCCGCTGAAACGCTGACCGCGACCGGTTTTCTTGCCCCGGACTTCTACGCGAATGACGCAACCCATGCCAACGCGGCGTTCGGTAAACAGCTGATGGATGCCATCGTGCGACTTTCAAAGTCTCGTGCCTACATCTGAGACACCCTGCGAAAGCCGACTATTCCAAACTCCGCTGTCGGGATTCCCTGACACAGGCCAGCGTTAGGAGATTGACATGACTGACCACCCCTACAAATCCCTTCCCGACAAGGCGTTCTGGCGGCGGTCGGTGGCGCGGCCGGCCTTCTCGGCGGTCGATCCGGTCGGGGAGTTCTCGCTCAAGATCGAAAAGGACACCAAGGTGGCGACCGCCGGGTCCTGCTTTGCCCAGCATGTCGCCCGCCATCTGGCGCAGTCCGGGTTCAACTATTTCGTGGTCGAAGAAGGCCACCCGATCCTGCGCGGGCCGGTTCGTGCCGCGCATAATTACGGCACCTTCTCGGCGCGCTACGGCAATATCTATACCGCCCGCCAGCTTCGTCAGCTCATGGATCGCGCCTATGGCCGCTTCACGCCGGCCGAGGCCGCGTGGACCGATCCCGACGGCACCGTCCGCGACCCGTTCCGCCCGACCATCCAGCCCGGCAATTTCGCCTCGGTCGCCGAGATGGAGGTCGACCGCGCCCAGCATTTCGCGGCCGTCCGCCGGATGTTCGAGGAACTCGACGTTTTCGTCTTTACCCTGGGCCTGACGGAATGCTGGGAAAGCCTTGAGGACGGTGCGGTCTTCCCGCTTTGCCCGGGCGTCGAAGGCGGCGACTTCGATCCCGCGAAATACGCCTTCCGCAATCAGGGCGTGGCCGAGATCGTCGAGGACATGAACGCCTTCATCGAGGCCCTGCGCGCGGTCAATCCCACGGCGCAGATGATCGTCACGGTCAGCCCCGTCCCGCTGATGGCGACGGCGACGGAGGGCGCGCATGTGCTCTCGGCCACGACCTATTCCAAGTCGGTCTTGCGCGTCGCCGCCGACATGCTGACGCAACAGCATGACTTCGTGCATTACTTCCCGTCGTTCGAGATCATCACCGGCCCGCATGCGCGCGGTGCCTATTACGCCGACGACCTGCGCAACGTGACCGAGGCGGGCGTCAACCACGTGATGCGCCTGCTGCTGAAACATGCGACGGGCACCATCGTCGAGGCCCCCGAGGACAAGGCTTCCACCAAGGCGGCGCCGGTCAAGGCGGCGGACCGGCCCGCGACCGCGCCAGACGCTGACGAGGATGACAGCCTCGCCGCGGCCCGAGCCTTCGTCGAGGTGGAATGCGACGAGGCGGCGCTCGACCGCTCGTAGGCGTATTGCCGCCGGCAGGGCCGGGGTCTTGACATGGATCAAGGCCGCGAAAGCGGCCGCGGGCGATGGTGTCCTTCACACTTTCGCTTTGACGGAGCAATACCGTGATCAATGTCTTTATCGGCTACGACCCGCGCGAGGCCGTGGCGTATCACGTCTGTGCCAACAGCCTGATCCGCCACGCCTCGCAGCCTCTCGCGCTGACGCCGCTCGCCCTGAAAGGGCTCAAGGGCTATGCCGAAACCCATGACGACGGCTCGAACCAGTTCATCTACAGCCGTTTCCTGTTGCCCCACCTCATGGACTACAAGGGCTGGGCGCTGTTCGTCGACGGCGACATGCTGTTGCGCGACGACGTGGCCAAGCTCTGGGCGCTGCGCGACGAGAGCAAGGCGGTGATGTGCGTGCATCACGACTACAAGACGAAGATGGAAACCAAGTACCTGGGCGCGAAGAACCAGAATTATCCGCGCAAGAACTGGTCCTCGGTCGTGCTGTGGAATTGTGGCCATCCCGCCAACGCGGTCGTCACGCCCGAATTCGTGATGAATGCCACCGGCGCGCAGTTGCACCGCTTCACCTGGCTTGACGACGACCTGATCGGCGAGATCCCGAAGGTCTGGAACTGGCTGCCCGACGAATTCGGCGAGAACCCCGAGGCGAAGCTGTTGCACTGGACGCTGGGCACGCCCTGTTTCCATGAATTCGCCCATGTTCCGATGGCGTCGGAATGGCATCGCGAAAAGCTGCTGACGGATTACTCCCTGCAGCGCGTCATCGACGGACCGTTCGAAGGCGAAGAGGGCTATGGGGCCGCGCAGGACGCGGCTGTCGCGGCCGAGTGATCGCCGCCTTCGCGGGGCCTGTGGCCGGTCGGCAAGACCGTGCCGCAAGTCCCGCATTTCCGTTCCCTTTTTCCGGTTTTGCTCTGGTTATCCGCGCGCCGATGGCGTTAGGGTGATGTCAATTTCCGAGTGCAAGATCGGACGCGTTGAGGCCGTTGGGAGCGGACACGAATGGGTAAGAAGACGAAGTCGCCTGTTGCGCAGCCCGCGAAGGCCGCCGTCTTGGTATTGGGAATGCACCGCTCGGGAACCTCTGCGCTGGCTGGCGTGCTCAGCAAGCTCGGATGCGACCTGCCCAAGGCCATCATGGAACCGTCGCGGGCCAACGCCAAGGGCTTCTTCGAATCCACCGCCGTACGCGATCTGAACGAGGAAATCCTCGCCTCGGCCGGGACGTCCTGGGACGATTTCCTGGCGGTCAATCCGCATTGGACCGACTCGCCCGTCGCTGCCAGCTATTTCGCCCGTGCGGTCGAGTTGGTGCGCACGGATTTTGGCGACAGTCCTCTCATTGTCCTCAAGGATCCGCGTATCTGCCGGCTGGTGCCGTTCTGGACCCGGGTGCTGGAACAGGCCGGCTACAGGGTTCTGCCGATTCTGACCGTGCGCCATCCCGAAGAGGTCGCGCGGTCGCTGCGGCAGAAGAAGAAGTTCAGCCGCGGCCTGAGCCACATGATCTGGCTGCATCACGTGCTGGAAGCCGAGCTCGAGACCCGGGGCACGGCGCGTTACGCGACCAGTTATGACATGCTGATCCGTCGCTGGCCTTTCGTCGTGTCCGAAGCCGCGAAGACGCTGGGCGTGCATTGGCCGCGCGGGCTGGATCAGGTCGAGACGGTGATCGAGGATTTCCTGTCCACCGAACTGCGCCATCATCAGGAACGCCCCGAGGACCAGGGCGATAACCCGCTTCTGGTCGCGTGGCTGCGCAATACCTACGCGATCTTTTCGCGCTGGGCCGAGCAGGGCGAAGACGCCGACGATTACGAGACGCTCGACACGATCCGCGAAGCCTTCAACGACGCAGCCCGCGCTTTCGGGCGTCTGGTCAAGGTCGAACGCGAAGAGCGCCGGCTGCTGAGCGAAGAAATCAAGACGCTGGAAGCGGCTCGCGACAGCCAGCGTCAGCGCGCCGAGGACGCGATCGCCCGGGCCCAGGCCGATACCGGGAAAATGACGGATGACCTGAGCCGGAAAGCTGCTGCGATGAAAGATCTTGAGGTGGCGCTTGCCACCCGCTCGCAGCAGCTTGACGCTGAACAGAAAGCGCGCGCAACGGAAAAGGATGCCCTGACGCGCAAGCTGACCGAACTCGAAGCCGAGCTGAACCGGAAGGCATCGACGGCGGAGAAGCTTGAAGCCGCGCTGGCGGCGCGCAAGCAGCAGCTCGAAGACGAACAGACCACCCGCCGCAACGACAAAGATATCCTGACCAAGAAGCTGCTGGCCGCGCGGGACGAGGCCGCCGCCTCGGAGCGCGCCCTTGCCGAGGCTCTCGCCGCAAGCGAGGCCCGCGGCCAAGAGGTCGAGCGCCTGAGCGCGACATTGCGGGCCGAACAAGCGCGCGCGACCGCGGGCGAGCGGGACAAGGCCACGCTGCTCGCCGAGCACAAGACCCTGACCGACCGCTTCGAAAACCAGCGCGCCGAGTATGAGCGGCTGAAAGACTCCGTATCGGCGCGCGATCAAGAGCTGGCGCAGCTGACGCTCGTGATCACGCAAAGCGATCGCGAAATATCGCGTCTGGGCAAGGAATTGACCGACGCCGAGGCCCAGCGTGAAGCCAGCCGGGCCGAGCTCGAGGCGCTTGGAAACGAGCTGGCGCAGGTTCGCAGCGCGCTGCTGCAGCGTCAGCATGAAGCGGAAACAACGGCGGCCGAGCTGTCGCAGGCAAAGGCCGAGTTGTCGGATGCAAGAGCCGAGTTGTCAGAGGCCCAGGCCGGGCTCTCGCAAATGCAGGCCGCGCTCTCGGAGACGCGGAACGACTTGTCCGAGGCAAGAACCGAACAAGCGCGCGAGGCCGAGGCGGCAACGCGGCTGCGCGCGGATCTGGAAACCGCGCGCAAATCGGCCCAGGAAATGCAGGACCACCTGCAGGACCGGTTCCGCGAGGTTGCCACGCTGACGCAATACGCGATGAAACAGCAGGGCGAGATCGACACGCTGCATTCCCGGGTCGCCACGCTGGGCGACAAGCTCGCAAAGGGCGAAAGCGCGAATGCGGTCCTGAGCCGCGACAGTGCGCAGCGCGTCAGCGAGATGGCGGCACTGCATGTCGATCTGTCGAGCCTGCGTTATGACCTTTCCGCGGCGATGCAGGAGCGTGACGCGCTGGCCCGGGAAGTGGCGGCGCTTCGCAGCAGCACCTCTTGGCGGATCACCGGCCCGTTGCGGCGGATGATCCGGCTGGTCCGGCGCGGCTGACGTTCAGCCTGCTGCTGTCATCCCCTGAGAAACCGCGCCCCGGTGGCGTGCCTGCGCTGCTTCGAGAACGCGCATGACCTGCTCGCCCAGTCGGGCATGGCTGTAGTCCCGCCGCAGCTTGTCCTGCGCCGCGCCGATCATGGCCTGTCTGCGTGCCGGGTCCAGCAGCAGCGTTTCTATGGCCGCGATCCAGTCGTCGGTGCCGCGCGCCAGCAATCCGCATCCCCCGGCGCAGGCTTGTGCGTAAACTGGCAGATCCGAGGCCACCGTGGCGATGCCCGCCGCAGTGTATTCGACCCATTTGGTATCGGCCTTGCAGCGGTTGAACGCGTTGTCTTCAAGCGGTGCCAGCCCGACCCACCAGCCGAGCGAGCGCAACTGCGGCATGAACCTGTCGTATCCCACGACAAAGGGGAGATGGCGCACGCGGGGACCGTATGCGCTCAGCTCTTGCGGCATCTCGATGGTGCCGAACAGCTCGAAATGCAGGGTGGGTATTCGGTCGAGCAGCGTCCGGATCGCCGGCAGGACCATGGCCAGGTCCGCCGAATGCCCGCCGGTTCCCATATAGCCCAGAACCGGCCCCTGGGCGGGCAGCAGCCGGCTGTGGGTTTCATCCGGCGCAACAGAACAATACAGGTCGCCCGCCATGATCGGTGTTTCGATCCCGTGGTCTTGCAGCCGCTCGGCCAGAACCGGAGTCGAGGCATAGACCAGATCGGCGCTTTCGATATTGGCGCGCAGCACCGCCAGACGTTCGGGATCGTTGTAGATCGCGAATTTATGCGCGCCCAGGCTTTCAGGCACTGCCAGCAGGTCGTCGTCGAGATGAAAAACCAGCGCAATGTCCCGCGCGCGCGCGTACTCGGCCCAGATCTTTCCCTGGGGCCAGGTGTAGCGCGACAGCACCAGAATATCGGGCGCGATGTCCTGCAGGCGCGCGTCGATGGCGGCGGGGTCTTGGCGGTGCGGGTCGAGGATGACCTCGACCCCCGGCATCCCGGCCAGAGGCTGGCCGAAGCTGATGACCTGCGTCGCCGCGGCGCCGCGCTCTTCGTCGCCGACGACCAGAACCTTGAGCGAGGGGGACATTCCGTCAGCCCGTCATGCCAAGGTCTTCGGGCGTGAGCGTGCGCCGAAGTGCCGCCATCGGCCCCGTTTTCCCCTGGCCCTTGCGCTTGTTGACCAGCCGCGCGGCCATGTCGAAGACATCGAGAACCTGCTCTTTCAGCCTTTCGCTGGAATAGACGGTTTCCAGATATTCCTGCGCACGGCGGGCCGTTTCGTAGCGCTCTTCGGGGTTGTCGGTCAGTTCCTGCAGCGTCTGTTCCCAGGCGTCGTCGTCGATCAGCCGGCCCCGTCCGCCGGCGGCGCAATCGTCATAGACCAGTCCCCGGCTGGCAATCGTGGCCATGCCGCAGGCGGTGTACTCGACCCATTTCGTGTTCGCCTTGACCTCGTTGAAGGCGGTCTTGGCCAGCGGGCAGATGCCGATGTCCCATTTGCGATCGGCGAGTGTCTGCAGAAAGGCTGCGTAATCGCGCACCGGCGCGACCTCGACCACCCGATCACCGAACTGCCGCAGCACATCGGGCAGGGGGATCGATCCGAATAGCTCGAACGTCACCTCAGGGTTGCGCTTGAGATAGCGTTCAAGCGCGGGCAGGGCGATTTCGAAATCATGCGCGTGGTCGAAGCCCATATAGCCGACCTTGCGCACCGGACCGCGCTCGGCCCGGCGCATCACCGTCGAGGCGCAATAGATCTGCCCGGCGACGGCGGGTCCGTAGAAATTGAGCTGGCGGAACCGATCCTTGAGCTTGCGCGTCGAGCAATAGCGCAGATCCGCCTTGTTCAGCAGCGTCGTCACCGTCTGAATGCGCGCGGGGTGATTGTGCATGATCCACTTCTTCTCGCCGATCTCGCGCGGGATGTTCAGCAGATCGTCATCGACATGGAAGATCACCGGCACGTCGTTCTTGCGGCCGTATTCCAGCACCGCCCCGGCATGGGCCGCGCTATAGCGGCAGCAGACGATCAGGTCGGGCTTTTTCTCGGCGATCTGCTGGATGAACCAGGCGCGGCCCTCGGCCCCGGCGGAGTTCTTGCCGAACTTGTCCTTCAGATCGTCGCCGGTCAGCATGAGCGGCTCGATCTCGCCGGAATCGAAGAGCGGTTTCAGCGGCTTGAGGAACGAAAGCTGCAGCGTCGGGATCAGGGCATTGGCGACGAACAGCAACCGTTTGGGCGTGATGCGCCCGGGTTCGGCAGAAGTCGCGGCGGATGTCACGCTGCCGACCGGAAAGGGCGGGGGCACCGGGCGGGCAGAGCCGCTGGTGCCCGCGACCAGAAGCCGGGCAAAGCGGCGATAGACTTCGGCGGGGTCCGAAGGCATCTGCAGCTTGCGCAGGAATGCGCTCTGCCGCTCGAGCAGCATCTCGGGGCGCAGGCGCACATCGCGCTCGAAAGCCAGCCAGTCGTCGAGCGTGCTGATCTCGGCCAGCCCGTCGTAATTCCCCGCATCCATCACCCCGCCCGGATCGCGCCAGACGCCCACCGGGATCCCGGCGAGGATCATGTCGAACACGACCGTCGACGGCGCCGAGATGCCGTAATCGTAGCCGCGTAGATTGACATGGTACATCGGCAGGTTGTTGAGCCGCACATTGTCGGGCAGCGCGATGTTGTTGCGCAGCACGTATTGCCCGCCGGGATGCGGACGAAGCGTGACCTCGGCGTCGCGCTTGGCCATCTCTGCGCAAAAATCGAAAAAGATGTCCATGAAGGACGCCTTGTGATCGCCCGTCGCGCTCAGCCGGACCGAGTGCAGGTTCTCGCAGACCATGCCGCCATTCTGTGGCGGGTGGTCGGGATGGTCCGAGCCGGGCGCCAGCAGCAGCATCGGCGGCCCCGAGACGTAGAGCTTGGCGCGTTCGCTCGCCGGCAGCGCGGTCATGACGGCGGGATCGAACCAGCTGCACACGACATCGGCGGCGAAATGGATGTTGCGGCCATGCGCGACCACGTGCTCGCGGCTCTGGCGGAAACCCACGCATTCAAACCCGTGCTGCAGCGTCACGCGCAGATAGCCCGGAGGCGCCACCCGCAGAACGTCATGGGTCTGGCGATGCGCGTTCAGGTCGGATTCGCTGGCGGCGATGATCATGCCGCTGCCGCCCTGCAACACGGCATAGGCTTCGCTGATATCGCCGAAGCGGTGCAGGCTCGCGCCCGTGTCTGCGGCCAGTTCCGCCAGTTCGCGCTGCCAGATCCTTTGTCCGTCGCGGGTGATGAAGGCATCGCTGATCAGGAAACCCACATCGGCATCGGTTTCACGCACGGTCAGATAGACCAGCCCGCGCACGACGTTCACGTCCTGCAGCAGGTTGATGATGAAAAAGACCGTCTTTCGCTGTTCAGGCATGGGCGGCACCGTTTTGTTGGGCTTCGATTTCAGGCGACCAGTAGGGCGAACTGGATTCCGACAGGAACAGGTGGGGGGTGTCGAAGATCAGGTTGGCGATCTCGGCCATCAGGGCCATGTCGGGTCGATAGCGCGATTGCTCTTCCAGCTCGTGCCGGGGGGCCGAGACCTGCCGCATCGGGCGCAATCCGGGCAGGTCGTCCCGGGTGAGGCGCAGGGTCGGCTGCGGATCGCCGCCTTTAGGCGGGGCGATCTCGCTGACCCGGGCACGCCAGTGCTTCGACAAACGGGCGACCGACCGGTCCCGCAGCACGACGTCCAGAAATTGGCCCTCGGGATCCGATCGGATCGACAGGTCGAAAGCCAGCTTCGCGGTGGTGCGCGGCGAGGCGGCCGACAGGTAGCCCCGGCGCTGCACCTGTTTGTGGATCTCGCCTTGCGGCCGGCTGCCTTGCAGTACGATGACCGGCTTTTCGCCGGGCCAGTCATGCGGCGCGGGCCGGGGCAGGGTTTCCAGAAAATCGGCGAGCCGCTTCGCTTCGACCTCGGCCGAGCCGAGACTGTCCATCAGTGCTCCCAGATCGGCCAGCGTCTGCGGCCGCACGCGCAGCGTATCGGCGTCCAGATGGTCCAGCAACTCGCCCAGGTCGCGGTAGATGAAGGGAGCCAGCGTCTGGTAAAGCGGAAAGCCGGTGGACAGGACCTGCGATCCGCCCGCCAGAACCGAAACCGCGCGGTTGAGCGATTTCACCGTGCTGAACTCCTGCCCGTTGACCGGCAGGAAACAGAACAGGCTGTCGGCGATCAGCGCGGTTTCCGCCTCTTCGGTCCATTCGTCGACCAGACAGGGGACCGGCAGACGCGCGATCATCTCCAGCCGCCGGGGATCCAGCGCCCGGCGGTTGGTCAGGATGCGCAGGCGCGGCTGGTAGCCCCGCGCGCGGCATTGCAGAAGCTGGCCTGCAAAGGCGCTGAGATCTTCCAGTCCCAGCGAGAAATACGGGTTGTCGCCGATCCCGAACCAGCCGATATCCAGAACCCGGCTGGCGCGTGTGCGCTCGGCCACCGCGCGCAGCCTGTCAGCCAGCGCTGCACCCTCCCAGCCGCTGGCGGGGTCGTTCATCACCAGAAGCGGCAGATCGGGCACCAGCCGCACCAGCCGGTCGCGCATGTTCGGCGTCGAGCACAGGCCGAAATCGACCTGCGCCGTCATCATGCGGAACCATGCGCGTAGATGCATGAAGGCCGCATCCTGCGTCTGACTGTAATAATCGTCGAAGAAATCGATGCCCACCGCGCAGCCTTCGGCGCGCAGCCGGCGGGTCAGCAACAGCGAGCGCACGTCGTGGCATTTACTGATCAGGTAGATATCGCCGGCCCTTTCGGGCGCCGCCATCGCCTCGTCGATGGGTTGCAGCGCAAAGCTGTGGCCCAGCGCCTCGATCCGAGGGCGGATGCGTTCGTAGCGGATGCGCACCCCCGCGGTCTTGCGCCATTCGGCATTGGGGATGATGACGACGATCCGCATCAGAACAATTCCCGCAACACCGTCACGCGGCGAAAGATCGATTCCCACAGCGCCGGTCGCAGGTATTGCGTGCCGACCGGGTCGATCTCGTCGCGGCGCACATAGTCGCCCAGATATCCCGCCCGCACTTTCGAGGTGCACAAGTGGCGATACCCCGCGTCCAGCGCATCGAGGCCAAGCTGGATATCGGCGGCATGGTCGGGCACCGAGCCATCGGGCATCGGCAGATCGGCCAGCACCGCGCGCCGCCACAGCGACAGCGGCAGCGCATTGGCGACCACGGCATAATCCGCCGAGGGCAGGGGCTGGAACGTGTCGGGTTCGTTGAAACCCAGCGCCGGGGCCGAGGAGAAAGACACGCGCGACGGGAACAGCCCGCCCACCGCCGGGCTGATCACGGCGCTTTTCTTGACCACGCGCTCGGCCAGCAGAAGGCAACTGGCCGAGGCCGCATCGGGCGCGCCGTCAAGCATCGCCTTGAGCGTGCTCAGCGTCTGCGGGTCGTACGGCACGACGCGGTCGTCCAGCGTCAGCAGCCACTCGGTATCGCTGTCCGCGGCAAGGCTGCGCAGGTCGGTGCCGGTGGCGGTCTCGCGCCAGCCGCCCGTGCCGAGCGTGCCATCCAGACAGGCGCGCAAGGCGGCCTTGTCCGGACCCGCCAGGCGGACGGTAACCTCCGCCTTCGCCATCGCCAGTACGTTGCGCAAGAGCTCTTCCAACCGCGCGGGGTCATGCGCGGTCAGGATCACCTGAAGCGACCCGATCTTGGCCGGCTTGGCGGATTTCTCGGCGGCATCCGGGGCCGTGGGCAGCATCAGACGCGTCGGATGCGGCGGGTTCCGGGGGCGGAACAGCACGGCGACCGGGATCGGAACGGCGCTTGCGTCGGTCTCTGTTGCCATCCCCTGACCGGCCATCCCGATCGAGGGCTGCGACGGGTCCGACGCCGGCCCTTGCGCCGGGGTCACCATCCAGCGCGGGCGCAGGTTGGACTCTTCGGCCACCAGATAGGGGGCGGCGGAAGAGTCGGGCAGGTCCGCGTCGAGCCGCCGCGACACCAGCACCGACAGCGTCGGAACACCGCAACCGGGCAGGGACAGCGTCACGCCCCCGGTATCGTCCGGCCGGGAAAGCACGCGTTCGCCCAGCATGTCGCGCAACGCCGCCTCGCCCTGCGTCAGGGTCTGGCCCGGCGCGTCGAGAGGGGCCACCGACAGACCGAACAGCGCATCCAGCCAGTCGAGCGTCGGCGCGGCGAATAACGGCTCGGCCCCCGTGGCGCCTTGCAGCGAAACGCGGATCCCGGCAAGCGAGGCCGCGTTGCCGCCGGTCTTGCCCAGCTTCTCGCGCACCAGCATTTCCGACAGCGCCCAAAGCGAATCCACCGGGTTCGCGGTGCGTTGAAGCGCCTTTGCCTCGGCCCCGTGCAGACCGCCGGGGGCAAGCGACGGGAAGGCCAGCAGCGCAATCGATTGCACCGTGCCGTCCGGGGCGCTCGCCTGCACGAGAACCGGCATCAGCGGATGAACCAGCGCGATGTCCCACAGCGCCGGACCCTCGGCGGGTAGGACCAGCGTGTCGCCCGCCGGATGCATCTGGTCAGGCTTTTCCGGAACCGCCTGGAACGCGCTGAGCATCCAGCCCGCGCTGCCCTCGCCGCCGGTCAGCCGCAGCCGCAGTGCGCCGGTGGTCTCGTGCCACAGGCTTTCGATGCGCAGCGTGCCGGTTTGAAACGGCTCGAACGCGGTCATGCTGCCCGCCGGGCGCGCGGCGGCTCTTCCCGGCGCGGGCAGGCCGAACAGCCGGGCATAGGTGTTCAGCGCGACAAGCACGCCGGCATCGGCATGCGGCGCTTCGGCCAGCGCGGACAGGCTTTGCGGTTTGGCCCTTTCGGTCAGACCCGACAGCACTGTCCCGGGGACCGTGGCCGCCGCATTGAACCCCGCGGGGCGGTCGATGATCGGGCCCGGCCGGGTGGGGCGCGGGATGACGAGTTCCGGCGCAGCGGCCGGCGCCGGACCCGCGGCGGGCGCGGGGTCGGGTTGCAGGTGGGGAAGGATCGGGCGCGGCTTCGGCGCATCGGCACTGGGCTGCCGCCCGAGCATCCGGCCAAAGCGCTGGTAATGCTCGGCCGGGTCCATCCCCGTCAGCGCCACGTCGGGATAGGTGGCGACGTACCACTCGGGATCGAACGCAGCATCAAGGACAGTGCTCATGAATTCGGTTCCTGAAATTCGGATCGCGCGAAAGACGGCGCGGGTCTGCAAAAGGTCTCGGTCAGTGGAGGACGCGGCCAATTCCGCGTCGCGCTTCGGTTCGGGTCGCTTTGTGGCCCCTCTTCAGGGTCAGGGCCGCGAGAAAAAAGCCGCTCATAGCCTGCCATCGGGATGTGACGGATGAAAAACTGCGGGGTACCCAACGTGAAAAAAGACGCATCCCGGTGCGATCCCGCCCTGTGCGCAGACGCAAGCGTCCGGCGCGGCGGGCTGCGGGATGCAAGACCCGGATATCGGCTTCATGGTGAACGATGACGGGCATTGTTTTCCAGTCTCCGGTCATTGTTTGGCCTGTTGCGATATCATCTGCTCAGACATTACGCGGCCAGCGCGGTCGGGCGCCCAATTTAGGGACGCTGCGGTGCAGCAATGTCAAGGAGTCGGGCGGGATCGCTGCGCGGTCTCGTCGCTTTGTGATCCCGGCCCGCCCGGATTTGGCTCAGGCGACGCCTGCGCGCAGACATTCATGCAGCCGCAACAGGCCGACAGGACGTTGGGACTCGTCAAGAACAACCAGCGCGTTCACCTTGCGCGCATTCATGATCGCCATCGCCTCCGCCGCCAGCATGTCGGGCGGCGCGGTCTGCGGCGAACGCGTGGCGACATCGCCCGCGGTCTTTTCCAGCAAGCCTTCGATGTTGCGGCGAATATCTCCGTCCGAGATGACCCCGGCCAGCGCTCCTTCGGCATCGACGACGCAGGCGATGCCGAAGCCCGCGCGGGTCATGGTGATCAGCGTCTCGCCCATCGGCGCATCGCTTGGCACGATCGGGATCTCCGTCGCATCGTGCATGAGCTGATGCACCTGCGCCAGTTTCGAGCCCAGCTTGCCGCCGGGGTGGAAGATGCGGAAATGTTCGTGCACGAAGCCGCGCTGCTGCATCAGCGCCACGGCCAGCGCGTCGCCCAGAGCCAGCGTCAGCGTCGTCGAAGTGGTGGGGGCCATGCCGATCGAGCAGGCCTCGGGCGCATCGGGCAGCAGCAGCCGGAGGTCGGCGGCGCGCATCAGCGTGCTCTCGGCCTTGCGCGAAATGGCAATCATCGGGATCGCGAAGCGGCGGGTATGGCTGATGATGTCGCCCAGCTCGGTGGTTTCGCCGGAATTCGAGATCAGGATGCAGACATCGTCATTCGTGACCATCCCCAGATCGCCATGGCTGGCTTCGGACGGGTGGACGAATTGCGACGGCGTCCCGGTCGAGGCGAGGGTCGCGGCGATCTTGCGGGCGATGTGACCCGACTTGCCGATACCGCTCAGGATGACGCGGCCCCTGCAATCCAGGATTGTTTCGACGCTGGCGATGAAATCCTCGGGCAAGGCCTCGGCCATCTGCAGAACGGCGTTGCCTTCGACCGCCAGGACGCGCGCGGCGGCGGCGCGCACCAGATCGGCGTCGACGCTTTTGCGGGCAGCAATGGTCTTGGGATACATGTGAAAAGCCTATAATTAAGACAAAATGCTATGTAGAGATGCAGGTTCGGAACGCTTGCACAGAAGCCACGCAATTTGATGGGGGCGGCCTAAACTCTCTCTTCCGGTTTGTCTACCGTCGGTGGCAAAACGTGGCAAGTGTACGCTCAGGCTTCGGCGCCCCGGGTTGCTGAACTGACATTTTGCACCGATAAGAAGAGCAAGTAGCCTCCGAAAGCGGCTGGCCGGTAAAAACGGAGATTTCACAATGAGCAAGAAACTTAAGATCTATGTCGGCTACGATTCCCGCGAGGACATCGCGTGGCAGGTCGCGCGTCACTCGACCTTGCGCCATACCTCGGGCGATGTCGAGATTTACCCGCTGCGGCAGCCGACCCTTCGCGAACTGGGTCTTTACACCCGCCCCGCCGACAACGCGACGACCGAGTTCTCGCTGACCCGCTTCCTGACGCCGTATCTGGCGGCGCATGACGGCTGGTCGGTCTTCATGGATTGCGATTTCCTCGTGACCCGCGACATCACCGAGATCTTCGACCTGCTCGACGACAGCAAGGCGCTGTACTGCGTGCAGCACGACTACACGCCCGCCAACATGATCAAGATGGATGGCAAGCAGCAAAGCGTCTATCCGCGCAAGAACTGGTCGTCCTTCATGGCGTTCAACGGCGCGCATCCGAAGGTGAAGGCGCTGACGCCCGAAGTGGTGAACACCGAAAGCCCGGGCTACCTGCACCGTTTCACCTGGCTCGACGATTCCGAGATCGGCGAACTGGACCGCGAGTGGAACTTCCTCGAGGGCGAGTACGAGAAGCCCGACCAGATCCCGATGTGCGTGCATTACACGAATGGTGGCCCGTGGTTCGACGACTGGCAGGATGTCGATTTCGGCGACGAATGGCGCGCCGAGCGCGACCTCTACCTCGCCTCGGCGCAGTCGCAGGCGGCTGAATGAGGCGACACGGCGCGCTGCGCTCGGAGCAATAGGCGCATGGTGCTTTCCCGCTTGCCAACCAAAAGGGCAATGGCGAACCGCAAGGCGGGACGCCATTGCCGATGGCCGGACGGTCGCCAGGCATGGGGCGAAGAGCGGGTATCCGGGCTGACCTCCGTAACGGTGCAGCCCGGTTTCGCTTTCTCGGTCGATGACCCGATCATGACCATCGGGTCCTGCTTCGCGCGCGAGATCGAAGTCGTGCTGGCCGCGCGGGGCTTCGATCTTCCGGCATTGGCGGTGACGGTTCCCGACGGACAGCGGCCCGACGGCACGAAGCCGAACGTCATCCTCAATAAATACTCCGTCCACTCGATGGAGAATGAGATCCGCTGGGCCTTCGAGGGTCCGCCCTGCGAGCCCGAGCGCTTCTTTCTCTCGGTAGGGGACGATCTGTGGCACGACCCGCATGTCGTCCACAATGTGACGCCCGGCCCGATGTCGGTCGTTCAGTCCCGCCGCGACGGCATCGCGGCGATGATGCGCGAACTCCCGCGCTGCCGGGTCGTCGTCATCACGCTTGGCCTGGTCGAAAGCTGGTTTGACAAGGAAACGAGGCTCTATCTCAACACGATCCCGCCGGTGACCGTCTTGAAACAGCAGAGCCGGCGGTTCGAGCTGCATGTGCTCGATTACGGTGACGTTCTGAAAGCGCTCGACCGTATCCATGCGCTTATTGCCGCGTATGGCCACCCCGAATTCCACATTCTGTGCACGGTCTCGCCCGTGCCCTTCAAGATGACCTATACCGGTCAGGACGCGATCGTCGCCAATACCTACGGCAAAAGCGTGCAACGCGCCGCGGCCGAGGTTTTCGCGGCGAAGCATGAGAATGTCGACTATTTTCCCAGTTACGAGATCGTTGCGACATCGGATCGGCAGCGTGCCTATCTGCAAGACAATATTCACGTCACACCCGAAGCGGTCGACGCGATCATGTCGACCGTGCTCGATACCTATTGCGTTTCGGGGCAGGATGCCGCGTCGAAAGACAGTTCCGTTGAACCCGGCTGAAAGCCATGTTGAGTGAAAGCCAAGGATCCGCCCCCATGGAGCACCTGAACCGTTATTACGACACGGACTATGTCTCGCACCAGGTCAAGGCCGGGGAACACCGCCAGACCATCGGCGGCATGTGGGACAAGATCGGGCAGATGCAGTTCGACTATCTCAGGGCGCAGGGGCTGCAGCCCGGCTCGACGCTGCTCGACATAGGCTGCGGCTGTCTGCGCGGCGGCGTGCATTACGCGGCCTATCTCGATGCAGGGAATTACTACGGGATCGATTTGTCCAGGGATCTTCTGGATTCCGGCTACGATATCGAACTCGCGGCAGCGGGCCTGCAGCACAAGGTGCCGCGTGAGAACCTGCGCGATACGGACGCGTTCGACATCGCACCCTTCGGCGTTCGCTTCGACATGGCGATTGCCGTTTCAGTCTTTTCGCATCTGCCGGCCTCTTACCTGCGGCAATGCCTGATCAATCTCGCGGATTCCATGAAGACCGGAGGCACGCTCTTTGCCACGTATTTTCATTGCCCGCCCGGGCATGATTTCAACACCCCGCTGCGTCATCCTGCCGGCAAGCTCAGCCATCCGGGCAAGGATCCCTTCCACTACCGCGAAGAGGAACTCGTCGGCGCCGCCGAGGATCTGCCCTGGCGGCTCGAGACTTACCGATCCTGGGAACATCCGCGCGATCAGTGGATGGCGCATTTCGTCAAGATTGATCAATAACACATCCGAGCGTTACACCGCACTTTTCTGTAAAACACCTGACCTTTCAGAGAGATATTCATGACCATCCTCGTAACCGGCGGTGCCGGGTTCATTGGCAGCCATCTGGTGCCCAGGCTTCTTGACGCCGGGCACGCCGTTCGCATCCTCGACACACTGTCGCCCCAGATCCACGGCCAGATCCCCGAGGGGCTCGACTGGCTGCGCGAGACGCCGGGGCTGGAGTTCATCCGTGGATCGGTCGCCGACCGCGAAACGCTGGAGAAAGCCGTCGACGGGGTCGAGGCGATCGTGCATCTGGCCTCGGAAACCGGCACCGGCCAGTCGATGTACGAGATCTCGCGCTATTGCCACGAGAACGTGCAGGGCACGGCCGAGCTGTGCCAGGTCCTTGCCGCCAGCAAAGGGCACGGGGTCAAGCGCGTGCTGTTGTCCTCGTCGCGCTCGGTGTATGGCGAGGGCGCCTATCTGCGTCCGTCGGATCAGGCGCGCGTGACGCCCTCGGCCCGCACCGCCGCCGCGCTCAGGGCCCGGCAATGGGAGCCCGTCTGCCCCGAGACCGGCGAGGCGCTGGAACTGGTCCCCACGCGCGAAGACGACCGCACCGCGCCCTCGTCGATCTATGCGGCAACGAAGCTGATGCAGGAAGACCTGTTGCGCATCACCTGCGACAGCATGGGCATCGGATACGGCATCCTGCGGTTGCAGAACGTCTATGGCGAGGGGCAGTCGCTGAAGAATCCCTATACCGGCATCCTGTCGATCTTCTCGACCAAGATCCGCCGCGGGCTGGAACTGCCGATCTACGAGGACGGGCTGGAAAGCCGCGATTTCGTGCATGTCTCGGACGTCGTCGCGGCCTTCGCCAAGGCGCTGGCCACGCCCGAGCCGGTCAACGGGATCGTCAATGTTGGCTATGGGCAGGCAACCTCGGTGCTGGACGTGGCGGCAAGCCTGTCGCGCGCATTCGGGGCCGAGCCGAACACGCGGATCACCGGCGAATACCGGCTGGGCGATATCCGCCACAACGCGGCCGATGTCACGCGCCTGCAGACCCTGCTGGGCCACACGCCCGAGGTCAATCTGGATACCGGCCTCTCGCGCTTCGCGGCCTGGGTCGGCACCCAGGCCCTGCCCGAGGATCAGCTGGAAAAGGCCAAGGCCGAGCTGGTGCAGAAGGGGCTGATGGGGTGACAGCGGCGGGTGGCCGGGGGCTAAGCCAGGCCACACTCGCTTATGGAATGCAGGTTGCCGGGGCGGCTGATACGGTTCCGGCAATTGGAATACGTCAAATCGGAAGGTAGTTGCGGTGCGAACCATTTTGCACGTCGGGCCTCACAAGACAGGCACGACCACGATTCAGGGCGCGATGTCGGATGGCCGGGAAGCGCTGTTGCAGAAGGGGATTGATTTCCCAATCATCGGTCGCCGCGAGACCGGTGCGCAGGCGCACCGCTATTTCTCGGCGTTCATGCGTGGCGTGACGTCGGAATACGATGCGGGCTTCGAGGCATCGGCGCGCGCATGGAGTCCAGACGCCGATACCGTCGTTCTTTCGTCCGAGGATTTCTGGTTCGGCAGCACGACCGAGCAAATCGACAGGCTGCACGATCTTGTTCCAGGCATCGACACGGTCGTTTTCTTCAGCCGCGAGCCGGTTTCGCATCTCGTGTCGCTTTACAAGGAATCCATAAAGGGGCCCAACGCCGGAACGTTGGGAGACATGCTCGATCTTCAGCTTCGGCAGCTTGAGAAACCAAAAGCAGGCTATGCGTATTATCGGTTCGAAGAAAACCTCGACCGCTGGCGTCAGAGAGCGGACGTCAAGGTGGTAAAGCACGAGCGGAACATGGATATCCTCGCGTCGTTCTTCGATGCCGCAGGATTGGAAAAGGACGCGCTTTCGGACCTGCCGAGCGCACCCAATCTGAACGCCGCCGACAGCGATGTGGTCTGCGCGCTCCGCCTGTCCATCAACCATGCCCTAAAGCGTGGCGAGCTGGATGCCGAAGGATCGAAAAGGTTCAAGAAAATCCTTGCAAGGAAGGCGGGCAAGGAATTTTCAGAGCGTCATCGCGACAAGCTGATCGAACAGCGCTTCGAGACAAAGGCGTTCTTCGACGGGTTTGTCGCGTTCAATCCGTCGATGGCGGATCTGCATTCGCCTCCGGCGTCTGACATTGGTTTCAGAGAATTTCGTCAGGAAGACGCCAAGCGGATTTTGGAAGAGCTCGTCGCCTGAACCGACAGGAGCGCCCACGGGCGCTCCTGTGTTTTCTGACGGGCTGGTTCAGTCCCAGCCCATCTTCCTCAGATAGCCTTCGATAAGCGGCACGTCCGAGGGGTTGTTCAGCTCCCAGAACACCGCGCCGGGGGCCGAGACCTCGACCGCCTGGACAGGCGCGCCGTTCTCCAGGAAGCGCAGCTGTTCCAGCCCTTCGAGCGTCTCCAGCGGCGCAGGCTCCCACGCGATGTAGCGCGCCAGCGCCGTCGGGCGGTACGCATAAAGCCCGACATGGTGGAAAACCGGCACCTGCCCGTTGACCACGCCCTTGCCATTGGTGAAGGGGATGACCTCTTTCGAGAAATACAGCGCCTGTCCCAGCTGGTTCGACACCACTGTGGTCGCGCCCACGCGCCCGGCCGCGCGGTCGGCGATGAAGTTCTGCACCGCCTCCTCGTCGCAGCGCAGAACCGGGGTGGCCACCTGCAGGTCCGGCGTCTCGCGCATCGCCCGGACCAGCGCGGTCACGAAATGCGACGGCGTGAGCGGCGCATCGCCCTGCAGGTTGACGATGATCTCGGCGCCGATATTGGCGTTCTTGACCGCTTCGGCCACGCGCTCGGTCCCGTTGCGGCAGCTTTCGGCGGTCATGATCACGTCGACGCCGATCCGCGCGGCCTCGTCGGCGATGCGGCTGTCATCGGTGGCGACGTAAAGCGGGATGTCCTCGCCCAGCTCGGCCGCCGCGTTGCGCCCGGCGATGACCGACCGTTCAAGCAGCGTGCGTTCGGTGCCGTTGGCACCTTTCAGCGTCGCCAGCGGCTTGGCCGGGTAGCGGGTCGAGGCATAGCGCGCGGGAATGATGATCGCGGTATCGGCCATTTCAGAGCCCTTTTGCCAGCGCGTCGAAAGCGCGAAGCTGGCCGATCAGGGCGCCCAGCTCGCTGATCGGCACCATGTTGGGGCCGTCCGAGGGGGCGTTGTCGGGGTCTTCATGCGTCTCGATGAACAGCCCCGAGACACCCACCGCGCAGGCCGCCCGCGCCAGCACGGGCACGAATTCGCGCTGCCCGCCCGAGGTGGCGCCCTGACCGCCCGGCTGCTGCACCGAATGCGTGGCGTCGAAGATCACCGGATAGCCGGTCTGCGCCATGATCGGCAGGCCCCGGAAATCCGTCACCAGCGTGTTGTAGCCGAACGAGGTGCCCCGGTCGCACAGCATGATCTGCGTGTTGCCGGTCGATTCGACTTTCTTGGCGACATTGCCCATGTCCCAGGGGGCCAGGAACTGGCCCTTCTTGACGTTGATGGCCTTGCCGGTCGCCCCGGCGGCCAGCAACAGGTCGGTCTGGCGGCACAGGAAAGCGGGGATCTGCAGCACGTCGCAGACCTCGGCGGCGGTGGCGCACTGGCTGGCCTCGTGCACATCGGTCAGCACCGGCACGCCGAATTCGTCGCGGATCTTGCCGAGGATCTCGAGCCCTTTCTCGATCCCCAGCCCGCGCTGTGTCGAGATCGACGAGCGGTTCGCCTTGTCGTAGCTCGCCTTGAAGACGAATTGGGTACCGGTCGGCGCGCAGGCTTCGGCGATCTTCTCGGCCATCAGCCGCGCATGGTCGAGGCTTTCAAGCTGGCAGGGGCCGGCGATCAGGAAAATGGGAGAACCGGCACCGACTTTGATATTGCCGATTTCTATCGTCTTGGCGGTCATGGGAAGCCTTGAATCTGATTTGGATGTCAATGGGGCCGGGCCGTCCCCTAGGGCGCCGTCCCCGTCCCGGTCGCGAAGGATCGCCACGCGGAACGGGTCGCGGAAATGCCCCGGGGCGGGACCGGGTTGAAGCTTCCCATAGTATCCTGCGCTACCCGCGCGGGTGCAAGGGTGGTTCTGGCGCCCGGGGTCGTGCGCGGCCGCCCGAAGCGGGAAATCGCGCGGGCGGGGATGACGGGCGGGGCAAGACGTCCGATCCGGTCAGCAGCGCGTGCAGCCTGTCCATCCGGTGGTGGCGGGTCCCTTGGGGCAACGTCATCGCGGGCTCACCCCACCACCCGGTGGCCGCGCCCGCGCAGGCACTGGATGACCATCGCCTCGCGCCGGTCCGCGACATCCGCCGCGCTGGCAGCACCGCCGGCCATGGCCCCGACAAGCGCACCGCCCAGGGCGTCGCCACCCGCATCCGCCTCGCCCAGCACGGCGCCAAGACCCGCGCCCAGCAGCGCCGCGCCCATGGTTTCATGGTCCAGCTGGCGCTGATCGCGCGCCAGCGTCTGACAGGCCCGCAGATCGGCGTGGTAGGCAGGTGTCGGCACGCCGTCCAGAACGGGCGTGTAGTTTGCACCCGAATTGGCGCAGGCGCCCAGCAGTGCGGCGGCGCCCAGCAGAAGGGAGAGGGAGGCTTTCATCGTCATGTCCTCGTGCGATGTTTGTGACGCACGGGGATTTAGGGGATCGCCGGGCCGCCCGGCATGACCGCCCGTATCACAGGATTGACCGCCGGTATCAATCGGCGCCCAGAAAGGCCGTCGGGCTGCGCCCGGTCCAGCGGCGGAAGGCGCGCACGAAGGACGAGGCTTCGGAGAATCCCAGAAGATAGGCCGTCTCGTTCACCGAGACCTTGCGCGCGCGCAGGTAATCCACGGCCATCCGGTGGCGCAGCGCATCGTGCAGGCCCGCGAAGGTAACGCCCTCGTCTTTGAGCCGCCGGTACAGGGTCTGGCGGCTCATGCCCAGATCGCGCGCCAGCCGGTCCATCGACGGCGCGCCCTTGTGCAGATCGGGCAGAAGCCGCGCCTCGATCCGGGCGCGGATCGTGTCGGCTTGCGACAATTCGGCCAGCAGCGCATCGGCATGGCGCGCGAAGATGCCGAATACATAGGGATTGCCGGGTTCGAACGCGGTGCGCGGCGTCAGCCAGACGGGATCGATGCGCAGCGCGTTGCGCCCGGCCCCGAAGCGGACGGGGATCTGCAGCAGCTCGGGATACGCGGCGGCATGGGGCGGCGGCGGCCAGCTCACATCGAGCGCCAGCGCGAAGACCTGGTCGGGAAAGGCGCGGCGAAACTCGCTGATGAACCGCGCGAAGGACGCCTCCATCATCAGGTAATCGGCATCCGCGACCGGCAGGTGATCCAGGATCCAGACCTCGGATCCGCTGCGCCGGATCTCGAAGCGATCGCGCCCCGCCATGGCATTCGTGTCGGCGATCAGCCGCAGGTAGCGGTTGAGCTGGGCGATGGAATGCTCAAGCGAGGCCGAGTGATGCACGATCTGGCCAACCACCGACATCTCTTCCAGCCGTGTGTCCAGCGTCTGGCGCAGCAAGAGCGCGGTATCGCCGGTCTGCGCCATCGCCGCCGTGATCACCGCGCCATAGGCGGAGACCGGAACGCGGGCATCCTGCGCCGCCAGTTGCGCGGCGTTCAATCCCCCCGCGCGCAGCAGGGCGTCGCGGGTGGCCCCGCGTGTGACCGCGTAATCGACAAACGCCGCGACGAAACCCGCCGCCATCATCGGCTGAGACATCCTGTACCTCGACCCTCGGGGGCGCGCCTGATCGGCCCGCCTGCGCGACGGAAGGCGGCTGTCCCCAGGCCGCGCAGGGCTGACGAAGGGGTGATGCCGCGCGTCATCGCGTTGTTACCGTTGGTGTTTAGCCCTTGCGCTTACTTCATGCGACGGAAAATTCTCGTGTCCATCTCTCTTTGCGATCTGCAGAAATCCTTTGGCGGCAAGCCCGCCCTGGCCGGTGTCTCGGCCGAGATCGCGGCGGGCGAATTCTTTGCCATCGTCGGCGCGTCGGGCTGCGGCAAGTCCACGCTGCTGCGGCTGATCGCCGGACTGGATGAACCCGATGCGGGCGAGATCCATCTGGGCGCGCGTCAGGTCAGCGGGCGCGGTGTGCATGTCCCGCCCGAAGCGCGAAAGGTGGGCTTCGTGTTCCAGTCCTATGCGCTGTGGCCGCATCTCGATGTGCGCGGTAACGTGGCCTTCCCGGCCGAGTCCGCCGGCCTGTCGCGGGCCGAAGCCGCGCGTCATGCCGACCGGCATCTGGCGACCGTCGCGCTGAGCGATTACGCCACCCGCAAACCTGCCGATCTGTCAGGCGGACAGCGGCAGCGCGTGGCGCTTGCGCGCTGCCTGGCGCAGGATGCGGGCACGATCCTGATGGACGAACCGCTCGCCAATCTCGACCCGCATCTGCGCCATGTGATGGAGGACGAGCTTGTGGCCTTTCATCGCCAGTCGGGCGCGACCACGGTCTACATCACCCATGACCAGCGCGAGGCGATGGCGGTGGCCGACCGCATGGCAGTGATGCGCGACGGGCGGTTCTTGCAGGTGGGTACGCCGGGCGAGATCTACGAGCGCCCGCAAAGCGCCGCCGTTGCGCGCTTCATCGGGCAGGGGGCCGTTCTGCCCGTCGAATACCGGCAGGGCCGGGTTTTCCTGCAGGGGCGCCCGGTTTCGATGCGCGGCCTCGGCGGACCCGAGGGCGCGCGCGAGGCGCTGTTTCGTCCCGCCGATCTGGTGCCCGGGGCCGAGGGACTGCCCGAATGCCTGGAAGGCCGCATCGTGTCGGCGCTGTACCGGGGCGGGCATTGGGAGGCGAAGGTCTCGGTGGCCGACGACCAGCCGCCGCTGACCCTGCATCTGCCGCAGAAGGTCACCGCCGGCGAAAGCTTGTCGCTGGCGGTGCGGGGCGGCTGGCTGTTGCCGGCCTGACCCCTACAGCCGCCACGGTACCACGCCGGGCGGCAACCGGCGTCCCAGAAGATCCAGCAGGGCCATAAGGACCACGGTCGCCACGACCGTCACCGCTGCCATCGCGGCGGCCAGCGTCGTGTAGCCACCATCCTCGTAATTGTAGATCGCGGTGCCGATCGTCTCGGTCCCGGTCGACCACAACAGGGCCGAGACCGTCACCTCGTTATACGCGGTCAGGAAGACGAGGATCGCGCCCGAAGCCGCCGCCGGCGCGATCAGCGGCAGGAAGATCCGTGTCAGCCTGCGCCCCCAGCCCGCGCCCGCGACCCGCGCCGCCTCATCGAGCGCCGGGTCAAGCTGCAGGCAGGCCGCCGTGACGGGCTTCAGCGCCACGGCGAAAAAGGCGCAGAGATAGGCCAGGACGATGATCCACAGCGTGTTGTAGATCGACACGCCCAGCCCGGGCAGCGGGCGCAGAAAGGTCAGGATGAAGGCGATCGAGATCACCAGCCCGGGGATCGCATAGGTCGTCTCGGCCAGCGATGACAGCGCCAGCCCGGCGCGCCGCGGCCCGCGCGCCCGCCCGGCGATCAGCCTTGCGGTCAGCGCGCCCAGCCCCGACAGGATCAGCGCGGCGGCGCTGGCGGCCAGGGTCGAGTTGAGGAAGGCGCGCGCGGTGACGCCCTGGCGAAACAGCACTTCGGCGAAATTGTCGAAGGTCAGGGTCTGCCAGCTCAGCGCCACGCCATAGGTCGGCACCAGCGCCGTCCCGAACAGCGCCGCCATCGGCAGGGCCAGCGTCACCAGAACCAGCGCGGTCATCGCGGCCTCGGTCGCGGGGCGCCAGCGTCCCAGGCGCAGCGACAGCGGCGCCTGTGCGGGGCCGATCAGGGCCGCGCGAAAGCGGCGGGCCAGCGTCATCTGCACCGCGACGACGGCGATGGCCAGAAGCGCCATCAGTGCCGACAACACTGCCACATCGGCCAGCATCGATGGTCCGAAGCTGGACAGCCGTTGCCAGATCAGCACCGGCAGGGTGATGTAGCGCCCCGGAATGCCCAACAGCGCCGGGATGCCGAAATTCCCCAGCGCCGACACGAAAGCCAGCGCATAGGCGGCCAGCAGGCTGGGCGCGAGCAACGGCAGGATCACGCGGCCCAGCAGCCTTGGCGCGCGGGCGCCGGCGATGCGCGCGGCCTCGGCCATCTCGCGCGGGAGGCTGCGCAGGGCGGCCAGCGTCACCAGAAAGACCAGCGGCATGGATTGCACCGCCAGCAACGCGATCACCCCGCCGCGTCCGTAAAGCGGGTGCGGCGTGCCGGGCGGCGGCGCCAGCCCCAGCGCACCCAGGAGCGGCGAGGACGGTCCCAGCGCCTGCGTCCACGCAATCGCGGTCACATGCGGCGGGATCATCATCGGGATCAGCAGCAGGAAGGTGAACACTGCCTTGCCCCGCAGGTCCGTGAGCCCGACGACCAGCGCGACCCCCACGCCGATGACCAGTGCCAGCCCGGCGGACAGCGCGGCGCTTTCCAGCGAATGCCACAGCGCGCGGGGCACCGGGCGGGACGTCAGCGCGTCGAGCATCGGCTGCAGCGTGGGCAGGCCCTCGGCCATCAGACCGGTACGCAAAAGCAGCGCCAGCGGCGTCACCATCAGCGCCGCCGCGAAAACAAGAAGCGCGGCGAGGGTCAGGCCCTCGCCGCCGAGCGTTGGTTTCAGACGCATCGATGCGGATCAGCCGCCGAAGATCTCGACAAAACGCATCCGGTCGTCAGTCGCGCTTTCCAGCGCGGCGGCGGGGTCGAAATCCAGCATCCGGATGTCTTCCAGCGCCGGGAAGCCCTCGGGCGGGGTGACGCCGGGCCGGGCGGGCAGATAGCCCATATCGGCGGCCAGTTGCTGCCCTTCTTCCGAGATCAGGAAATCGACGAATGCCTGGGCGGCGGGGACGTTCTGCGCGGTCGACAGGATCGCCACCGGCTCGGTCACGGCGCTGACGCCTTCCGCAGGGAAGACGAAGCCCACGGGCGCGCCGTTCGGGATCTCGCGGATCGGCAGGAAGTCGACGACCATGCCGTACATCTGTTCGCCACCGGCCACGGCGCGGTAGACACCTCCATTGCCGCCCTGCGGATTGGTCCCCTGATCGGCGAGGCCCTGGTAATAGTCCCAGCCCAGATCGGGATGCGCTGTCAGCGACACCATGTGGATCGTCGCCGCCCCCGAGGTCAGCGGCGAGGGCATGGCGATCTGGCCCTGTGCTTCGGGGCGCAGCAGGTCGGCCCAGCTTTCGGGGACGAAGGGGGCATTGGTGTTGTAGATGATGCCGGTGGTGATCAGCTTGGTCGAGAAGTAATGATGCTCGGGATCCATCAGCGCCGGATCGTAGGCCGACACATCGGCGCCCGGATAGGCCATCAGTCGGTCCTGCGCCTCGAGCCCTTCCATCGTGACCATGTCGGCGATCAGCAGCACATCGGCCTGCGGCGCGCCGGCGGCGTATTCGGCTTCCAGCCGTGCCATGACCTGCGTCGTGCCGTCACGGATCCATGTCACCTCGACATTCGGATAGGCGGCGGTGAAGGCGTCGACGGTGCGCTGGGCATCTTCGTTGGGCTGCGAGGTATACAGAACCAGCGGGCCGCTGATGTCGGTATTCTGGGCCGCGACCGGACCGGCAAGAACACTGGCCGCAATCGCCGCGGTAAGGATGCGTTGCATGATGAACCTCTGGTTTGGGGGCTGCGCGCCCCGTCGTTGCGTTCTGGGTGTCGTCCTGCGGGCGGCCTAGCCTGCGGATGTGACGCTGGGATGAAGGCGCCGCCGCTCTCTGGCCCGGGACCGGTGGCGCCCCGGATCTGCCCGCTTTCCGGGCGCGGGGGCGGAACAAACCTGCGCGGCTTGCCCATCGTGCTGGATTTCGCGCGCCGGGCGGGCAAGACTGGCGCAGACCCTGTCCACGGCGCCGCGGCCCGTTCCGTTCGCGGCGCTTGCCTCGGGCAGGTCGGGGAAGCGACGCCGCATTGGCGCAAGGAGACGAGTGTGCCCACCAAAGAAGAGGCCCTGCGGCAGAATCCGCATGCGCTGCGCGATCAGCGCGAAAAGAACCTCGAAGTCGCGATCGGTCGTCAGGTGCGCGAATTGCGCAAGCGCCAGCGCATGACCGGCGGCGAACTGGCGGCGATGACCGGGCTATCGGCGGGGATGCTGTCGAAGATCGAGAACGGGGTTATCTCGCCCTCGCTCAACACCATCTCGGCGCTGGCCCATGCGCTGCGGGTGCCACTGGTGCAGTTGTTCTCAAGCTACGAGGAAGAGCGCGGCTGCATGCATGTGAAATCCGGCGAAGGCGTCGAGATCGAGCGCGCCGGGACCCGCGCGGGCCATCAGTACCAGCTTCTGGGGCATATCGGCTCGAACGCGTCGGGCGTCGTGGTGGAGCCTTATCTCATCACCCTCGACGATGCCTCGCACCGTTTCCCGACCTTTCAGCACGAGGGGATCGAGATGCTCTACATGATCGAAGGCGTCGTCGATTACCGCCATGGCGACCGGATTTACCGGCTGGAACCCGGCGATTCGCTGCTGTTCGATTCGGACGCGCCGCACGGGCCAGAAGGAATCGTCACGCTGCCAGTACGCTACCTGTCGATCATCACCTACCCTCAGGCAGGCTGACGTTTTGTCGCTGCCGATTTTTTGGGCAGGGCGCCGGTGCCCCCGCGCAATGCGGTGATTCCGGATGCGATTTCCTGGCAAGGAAATGATTTCACTCACAGGCGCATAAATTTCTTGAAAAGAAACTAGGTTTCTCAATAGTAAGGGGTAACGGCACGAACAGGCCGGAGCCTCAAGCGCTATGGAGGATGCCATGTGTGGGATTGTTGGGCTTTTCCTGAAGGGAGACGATTTGCGTCCCCGCTTGGGAGAGCTGCTGAGCGATATGCTTATCACGATGACCGATCGCGGTCCTGACAGCGCCGGGATCGCGATCTACGGGGATGCGGCGTCGGATGGCGTGAAGATCACGGTGCAGTCGGACGATCCGGCGGCGGCTTTCGAAGGGCTCGACGCCGCGCTGTCGGAGAAGATCGGCGCGCCCGTCACGGTGAAGGTGGTCGACACCCACGCGGTCGTCAGCGTGCCCGAGAGCGCCAAGGACGCCGCCGTCGTGGCACTTGAAGAGCGCGGCTTGCGGATCATGGGCGCGGGCGTGGCGATGGAGATCTACAAGGAAGTCGGCCTGCCCAAGGACGTGTCCGAACGCTTCAACCTGCGCGCCATGGGCGGCAGCCACGGGATCGGCCATACGCGGATGGCCACGGAATCCGCCGTCACGACGATGGGCGCGCATCCGTTCTCGACCGCCGATGACCAGTGCCTCGTGCATAACGGCTCGCTGTCGAACCACAACCAAATGCGCCGCAAGCTGGCCAAGAAGGGCGTGTTCACCCGGTCGGAAAACGACACCGAGGTCGGCGCGGCCTATATCTCCAGCCGGATGGCCGACGGCGCGTCCCTGCGCGAGGCACTCGAAGGCACGCTTGAGGATCTTGACGGGTTCTTCACCTTCGTGACCGGCACCAAGAACGGCTTCGGCGTCGTGCGCGACCCGATCGCCTGCAAACCGGCGGTGATGGCCGAGACCGACGATTACGTCGCTTTCGCCAGCGAATACCGCGCCTTCGCCGACCTGCCGGGCATCGAGAAGGCCCGTGTCTGGGAACCCGAACCCGCCACCGTCTATTTCTGGGAGCGTTGAAGCATGAGCGTCACCCTCGATATGAGCCAGACCCCGCTGCGCGAGGTGAACACCACGCTGCAGGCGGCCGCCAAGGCCCATTCCAACGAGCCGCATGTCATCGTCAATGCGCGCGGCAGCCACGCGATGGCGGTGGGTCTGGACGGCCCGCTGCATGTCACGGTCAAGGGCTCGACCGGCTATTACTGCGCGGGCATGAACAAGGAAGCCACCGTTACGGTCGAAGGCTCGGCCGGGCCGGGCGTGGCCGAGAACATGATGTCGGGCGTGGTCACCATTGAAGGCGATGCCTCGCAATATGCGGGCGCAACCGGGCATGGCGGGCTTCTGAACATCAAGGGCAATGCCAGTTCGCGCTGCGGGATCTCGATGAAGGGCATCGACATCGTCGTGCATGGCAATATCGGCCACATGTCCGCCTTCATGGCGCAGAAGGGCAACCTGGTTGTGCTGGGCGATGCCGGCGACGCGCTGGGTGACAGCCTGTACGAGGCGCGGCTTTTCGTGCGCGGCACGGTGAAGAGCCTAGGCGCCGACTGCATCGAGAAAGAGATGCGGCCCGAGCATATCGACCTGCTCAGGGACCTGCTGGAACGCGCCGGGGCGGATGCGAAGCCCGAAGAGTTCAAGCGTTATGGTTCGGCCCGCAAGCTCTACAATTTCAACATCGACCACGCTGGCGAATACTGAGGAGCGCGTGATGGAAAAGACCCCGCAGACGATGCCGCGCCAGTCCTGGACATTCTCGAACGAGACGAATGCCGAGATCCGTCGCGCCGCAGCCACCGGCATCTACGACATTCGCGGTGGTGGCGCGAAGCGCCGGGTGCCGCATTTCGATGACCTGCTGTTTCTGGGCGCCTCGATGTCGCGCTATCCGCTCGAAGGCTACCGCGAGCGCTGCGAAACCTCGGTCACGCTGGGCACGCGGTTTGCCAAGAAGCCCATCGAGCTGAAGATCCCGATCACCATCGCCGGCATGTCCTTCGGCTCGCTCTCGGCCAATGCGAAAGAGGCGCTGGGCCGGGGCGCGACGATGGCCGGCACCTCGACCACCACCGGCGATGGCGGCATGACCGAGGAAGAGCGCGGGCATTCCGAGAAACTGGTCTACCAGTATCTGCCCTCGCGCTACGGGATGAACCCCGACGACATCCGCCGCGCCGATGCAATCGAGGTCGTGGTGGGGCAGGGCGCCAAGCCCGGCGGCGGCGGGATGCTGCTGGGTCAGAAGATCACGCAGCGCGTGGCCGACATGCGCTCGCTCCCGGTGGGGATCGACCAGCGCTCGGCCTGCCGTCACCCCGACTGGACCGGGCCCGACGATCTGGAAATCAAGATCCTCGAGTTGCGGGAAATCACGGGTTGGGAAAAACCGATCTACGTCAAGATCGGCGGCGCGCGCCCCTATTACGACACCGCGCTGGCGGTGAAGGCCGGGGCCGACGTGGTGGTTCTGGACGGGATGCAGGGCGGCACCGCTGCCACGCAGGACGTGTTCATCGAACATGTCGGCCAGCCCACGCTGGCCTGTATCCGCCCCGCCGTGCAGGCGCTGCAGGATCTGGGCATGCACCGTGAGGTGCAGCTGGTCGTGTCGGGCGGGATCCGCACCGGTGCGGACGTGGCCAAGGCGCTGGCGCTGGGCGCGGATGCGGTCAGCATCGGCACCGCGGCGCTGATCGCACTGGGCGACAACGATCCGAAATGGGAATCCGAGTACCAGAAACTGGGCACCACGACCGGCGCCTATGACGACTGGCACGAGGGCCGCGACCCGGCGGGCATCACCACGCAGGACCCAGAGCTGATGAAGCGGCTCGATCCGGAAATGGCGGGGCGTCGTCTGCGCAACTACCTGAACGTGCTGACGCTGGAATGCCAGACGCTGGCGCGGGCCTGCGGGCATAACCACGTCCACAACCTCGAACCCGAGGATCTGTGCGCGCTGACGATGGAAGCCGCGGCCATGGCGCAGGTGCCGCTGGCCGGAACCAACTGGTACCCGGGCAAACCGGGATTCTGACAACGAGAGACCGGAAGGGGGGCCGCTGGCCCCCCTCGCGCGGTCCGGATCGACCAACAGGGGAACAAGAGAATGAGCAAACTTGCCAAATTCGCCGCCGACAAAGGCGTGAAGTATTTCATGATTTCCTACACCGACCTGTTCGGTGGCCAGCGCGCCAAGCTGGTACCGGCGCAGGCGATCGCGGGGATGGAAGAGGACGGTGCGGGCTTTGCGGGCTTCGCGACCTGGTTCGACATGACGCCCGCCCATCCCGACATGCTGGCCGTGCCCGATGCCGATGCCGTGATCCAGCTGCCGTGGAAGCCCGAGGTCGCCTGGGTCCCCGCGCGCTGCATCATGGAAGGCGAGAATGTCGAACAGGCGCCGCGCAACGTGCTGGCGAAACTGGTGGCCGAAGCCGCCGAGGAGGGCCTTCGCGTCAAGACCGGGATCGAGGCCGAGTTCTTCCTGCTGACGCCCGAGGGCGACGCGATCTCGGACGCGTTCGATACCGCCGAGAAACCCTGCTACGACCAGCAGGCGGTGATGCGCCGCTATGACGTCATCGCCGAGATCTGCGACTACATGCTCGATCTGGGCTGGGGCCCCTACCAGAACGACCACGAGGACGCGAACGGCCAGTTCGAGATGAACTGGGATTACGCCGACGCGATGGTCACCGCCGACCGGCATTCGTTCTTCAAGTTCATGGTCAAGTCGGTGGCCGAGAAACACGGCCTGCGCGCGACTTTCATGCCCAAACCCATCGAGGGGCTGACCGGCAACGGCTGCCACGCGCATATCTCGGTCTGGGATCTGGACGGCAAGACCAACGCTTTCGCCGGGAACGCCGGCGGCCAGATCGGCGAGGTCGGTCTGTCCGAACAGGGCGGGCATTTCCTTGGCGGGATCATGAAGCATGCCGAGGCGCTGGCGGCGATCACCAATCCGACGGTCAACAGCTACAAGCGCATCAACGCGCCGCGCACGATGTCGGGCGCGACCTGGGCGCCCAACACGGTGACATGGACGGGCAACAACCGCACCCACATGGTCCGCGTGCCCGGCCCCGGCCGGTTCGAGCTGCGCCTGCCCGACGGGGCAGTGAATCCCTACCTGCTGCAGGCCGTCATCATCGCCGCCGGCCTGTCGGGCATCCGCTCGAAAGCCGATCCGGGCCGGCGCTACGACATCGACATGTATGCCGAGGGCAAGTCGATCACCGATGCGCCGAAACTGCCGCTCAACATGCTCGACGCGATCCGCAATCTGGATGCCGACACCGAGCTGAAAGCGATGCTGGGGGACAAGTTCTCGGCCTCGTACATCAAGATGAAGCACCAGGAATGGAACGCTTTCGTCAACCATTTCTCGCGCTGGGAGAAAGACAACACGCTCGATATCTGAGCGCCGTTTCCACGCGATACCGGACCCGGAGACGTCACCCGCCGGTCCGAACCTGACGGGGGCCGCTGGCCCCCGTTTTTTGTGTGCCCAAGGCCGGATGCCTTCCGTGCAGCGCCGGGGCCGGTAGCTGGAAAACACTGGCGTTTCAGTCGGTTGCCTGTCCTCCCGCGCGCAGACAGTCAATGATTCGACGCGATCTAACCCGTTGTTGCGTCGCGTCCGAAAAGCGGAAAACTACGTCCAATAACGGGAAGAAAACACCCGCATCCACCGCTAACCTGATCCCATGCAAACGGTGCCAACCAAGGAGCAGCGCCGATGAAATTCTCCGGTTTCCGGGTCTTCGCCGAGGCCCTTCGCGGCCACAAGGGCTGGAAGCCCCTCTGGCGCGATCCCGCGCCGCAATCCGAATACGACGTCATCATCGTCGGCGGCGGCGGTCACGGGCTGGCCACGGCGTTTTACCTTGCCGAGGTCCATGGCATCCGCAAGGTCGCGGTCCTGGAAAAGGGCTGGCTGGGCTCGGGCAATATCGGCCGAAACACGACGATCATCCGCTCGAACTACCTGCTGCCGGGCAACCAGCCGTTCTACGAATTCTCGATGAAACTGTGGGAAGGGCTGGAACAGGCGATCAATTTCAACGCCATGGTCAGCCAGCGCGGCATCCTGAACCTCTATCACAGCGATGGCCAGCGCGATGCGTACCGGCGGCGCGGCAACGCGATGCACCTGACCGGCGCCGGGGCCGAATTGCTGGATCAGGACGCCGTTCGGCGGATGTATCCGTGGCTCAATTTCGAGAATGCGCGCTTTCCCATCAAGGGCGGGCTGTTGCAGCGCCGTGCGGGAACCGCGCGCCATGACGGGGTCGCCTGGGGCTATGCCCGCGCCGCCGATCTGCGGGGCGTCGACATCATCCAGAATTGCGAAGTGACCGGCTTCCGGATCGAGAATGGCCGCGTGCAGGGCGTGGAAACCAACCGCGGCACTATCGGCGCGAAGAAGGTGGGCGTGGCGGTGGCCGGGTCCTCGTCGCGCGTGATGGCGCAGGCGGGGCTGCGGCTGCCCATCGAAAGCCATGTGCTTCAAGCGTTCGTCACCGAAGGGCTGAAACCGGCGATCGACGGGGTCATCACCTTCGGCGCCGGGCATTTCTATGTCAGCCAGTCGGACAAGGGCGGGCTCGTGTTCGGGGGCGATATCGACGGATACAATTCCTACGCGCAGCGCGGCAACCTGCCGGTGGTCGAGGATGTGCTCGAAGGCGGCATGGCGCTGATGCCCCGGATCGGGCGCGCGCGGCTGCTGCGCAGCTGGGCGGGGCTGATGGACATGTCGATGGACGGCTCGCCCATCATCGACCGCACGCCGGTCGACGGGCTCTATCTGAATGCCGGCTGGTGCTATGGCGGGTTCAAGGCCACGCCCGCCTCGGGCTATGCCTTCGCGCATCTTCTTGCCACCGATACCCCCCACGAAACCGCCACGGCCTACCGTCTGGACCGGTTCGCGCGCGGTTACGTCATCGATGAAAAGGGCGTCGGCGCCCAACCCAACCTGCATTGAGGGCGATGCCATGCTGATCCCGCACCCCCTTCTCGGCCTGCGCGACGCGCAGGAATTCACCTATCTCGGCGATGCCCGCCTTATCGAGCGCCCAACCAGCGGCGACGAGGCGGATCTGGCCGAGTACGTCTTTCAGCGCGACAATCCGGCGGGGCTTCACCGCGAGCTGTGGTTCCATGAACAGGGGGACCGCTCGTGGCTGGTGGTGACGCGCAATACGCTGACGCATGAGATCCTTGGCGCCGAACTGGCGCGCGACGTGGCCCTTGCGCGCAAGGAGGGCACGGCATGACCCGGCTTCAAGGCGGGCTGATCGACCGCAGCCGCACTCTGGCCTTCACCTTCGACGGGAAACGTTATCAGGGTCATCCCGGCGACACGCTCGCTTCCGCGCTTCTGGCCAATGGCGTGCGGCTGGTCGGGCGCAGTTTCAAGTACCACCGCCCGCGCGGGATCGTCGCGGCGGGGTCCGAGGAACCCAACGCGCTGGTCACCCTGCGCGAGGGCGCGCGGGCCGAACCCAACACCCGCGCCACGGTCGCCGAGCTTTACGACGGCCTTGTTGCGCGCTCGCAAAACCATGTGGGGCCGCTGAATTTCGACCTGCTGGCGGTCAACGACCTGCTGTCGCCCTTCTTCGCGGCGGGGTTCTATTACAAGACCTTCATGTGGCCGCGCGCCTTCTGGGAAAAGCTTTACGAGCCGGCCATTCGCCGCGCGGCGGGGCTGGGCGAACTGTCCGAACTTTCCGATCCCGATGCCTATGATCGCGGCTATCTTCACGCGGATCTGTTGGTCATCGGCGCGGGTCCCGCCGGGTTGATGGCGGCATTGGCGGCAGGCCGGGCCGGGGCGCGGGTGATCCTTGCCGACGAGGATTTTCGCTTGGGCGGGCGGCTGCTGGCCGAAAGCGACCGGATCGACGGCGCCCCGGCGATGGAATGGGTCGACACGGTCCGGGCCGAGCTGGAAAGCCTGCCGAATGTCCGCATCCTGCCGCGCACGGTCGTCTTCGGCGTCTACGATCACGGTATCTTCGGCGCGGTCGAGCGGGTGTCGGATCACCTTGCCACGCCGGGCGGTGCCGTGCGCCAGACCCTGTGGCGGATCACCGCCAAGCGCGCGATCCTTGCCGCCGGCGCGACCGAGCGGCATATCCCCTTCGCCGACAACGACCGCCCCGGCGTGATGTTGGCGGGCGCGATGCGGGCCTATGCCAATCGCTGGGCCACGGCGCCGGGTACGGCGGCCCCGGTGGCGATCTTCACCAATAACGACGACGGCCACCGGACCGCGTCGGACCTGATCGCGCGGGGCGTCCCGGTGGCGGCGGTCATCGATGCGCGCGCCGGGGCGCAGGCGCAGGGCGAGTACCGGCTGATGGCCGGCGCGCAGGTCGTCGGCACCAAGGGGCGTCTGGGTCTGCACTCGGTTAGCGTCGAGACACCGGCGGGCCGGGAGACCCTTTCCGTGGGCGCGCTGGGCGTCGCGGGCGGCTGGAACCCGAATGTCCATCTGGCCTCGCATCATCGCGGGCGGCCGGTCTGGGATGCCGACAAGCTGGCCTTCGTGCCGGGCGCGGGCGGACCCGAGGGGCTGATCGCTGCAGGCGCCTGCGCCGGACAGGGCAGCACCGCCGAGGCACTGGCCGACGGTTTGCGGGCCGCCGGCGAGGCGCTGGCGCAGCTGGGCCTTTCGGCACCGACTGTTCCGCTGCCGCAGGCCGGGACCCGGCAGGACAACGTCGCGCCGATCTGGCATGTGCCCGGCAAGCGCCGCGCCTGGGTCGATTTCCAGAACGACGTGACGGTCAAGGACATCGCCCTGGCGCACAAGGAAAACATGCGCCCGGTCGAGCATCTGAAGCGCTGGACCACGCTGGGCATGGCGACCGATCAGGGCAAGACCGCCAATGTCACCGCGCTGGCCGTGATGGCGGAACTGACGGGCAAATCGATCCCCGAAACCGGCACGACGATCTTCCGCCCACCCTATACCGGCGTGTCGCTGGGGGTGCTGGGTGGCGGCGATACCGGCGCGCATTTCCGCCCTCGCCGCCTGACCCCCACGCATCACTGGGCCAAGGAGAACGGCGCCACCTTCGTCGAGGTCGGGCCGTGGATGCGCGCGCAATACTTCACCCGCCCGGGCGAAACGCATTGGCGCCAATCCGTCGATCGCGAGGTCTTGGCGGTGCGCGCGGGTGTGGGGCTGTGCGACGTGACCACTTTGGGCAAGGTCGATGTCCAGGGCACGGATGCCGGGGTCTTTCTGGACCGGCTCTACGCCAATGCGATGGCCAGCCTGAAGGTCGGCATGGTGCGCTACGGTCTCATGCTGCGCGAGGACGGCATCGCCTATGACGACGGGACCTGCGCCCGGCTGGCCGAGGATCACTACGTCGTCACCACCACCACCGCGAATGCGGGGCCGGTCTATCGCAACATGGAATTCGCCCGGCAATGCCTGTGGCCCGAGCTGGATGTGCAACTGATCTCGACCACCGACGCCTGGGCGCAGATCGCCGTGGCGGGGCCGAAATCGCGCGACCTGCTGACGCGGCTGGTCGACGATTTCGACCTGTCGAACGAGGTGTTTCCGTTCATGGCCTGCGCCCCGCTGACGATCTGCGGCGGGCTGCGGGCGCGGCTGTTCCGCATCTCGTTCTCGGGCGAGCTGGCCTACGAACTGGCGGTGCCCGCGCGCTATGGCCATGCGCTGATGGCGCGGCTGATGGAAGCGGGCGCGGATCTGGGCGCCACGCCCTACGGGACCGAGGCGCTGGGCGTTCTGCGGATCGAAAAGGGCCATGCGGCCGGGGCCGAGCTGAACGGCCAGACCACCGGGCAGATGCTGGGTCTGGGGCGGATGGTGTCCAAGAAGAAGGACGCGATCGGCAATGTCATGTCCCGGCGCGAGGGGTTGGCGGCCGAGACGCGGATCCTTGTCGGGTTGCAGCCGGTCGATGCCTCGGCGGTGGTCGTGCCCGGCTCGCATCTGTTCGAACAGGGCGCGCCGCGCAATCTGGACCACGATCAGGGCTGGATCACCTCGGCCTGCCATTCGCCGCATGTCGGCTCGTCCATCGGGCTGGGCTTCCTGCGGAACGGAGCCGAGCGGATGGGCGAGGTGATCACCGCCGCCAACCCGCTTCAGGGCAGCGAGGTCGCCTTGCGCGTCGTGCCCAGCCATTTCGTCGATCCCGAAGGAGGGCGCCTGCGTGACTGACCTTTCCCCCCTCTGCGCGCTGGGTGCCCCTGCGCCGCGCCGCGTGTCCCTTGGCGCCCTGACATTGGCCGAAACGCCCGATTGCGGCCTTGCCTCGCTGGCGTTGCGGCGGGACACGCCGCCTCCGTCGCTGGCCTTGCCGGAACCGGGGAGGTGGCAGGAAACAGACGGGGTGACCGCCTTCTGGACGGGGCCGGGGCAATGGCTGGTCGAAATGCCGGGCTGCGCCGAGGTCGATGCCGCCGCCCGGCTCGCCGAACGTGCGCCCGGGGCGTCCGTCACCGAGCAGACGGATGGCTGGGTTCTGGTCGAGATTACCTCGACCGCCGGGGCCGCGCCGGTCGAGCGGTTCCTTGAACGTGCCGTCAACCTCGACCTGACGCGCTTCGCGCCCGGCCATGCCACGCGCAGCACGGTCGAGCATCTGGGCGTCTACCTGCTGCGGCGGGCCGAGGACCGGCTGGGCATCTGGGGGATGCGCTCGGCGGCGGAAAGCCTATGGCACACGTTGGAAACGATTGCCGGGCGCTTGGAATAGACCGGCGCGCTTAGCGCGCCATCACCAGGTCCTGCGCCATGAGGGCCGAGGCATCGCGATGCCCGGCCATGCCATCATCCACCGACAAGACGGGGCCGTCACCCTCTGACTGGTAGCCCGGCGCGATCAGCAGGCGATCTTGAGCCTCGATCCCGTCGGGCTGGCGGGTGAAGCCCCAACACGCGCCCCCGTGCGCTCCCAGGCGCAGGCCCGAGCCCTCGTCGCGTAAGACAGGTCCGAACGCGCCGCCGTCTTCCGGCCCGCGCAGCAGCCCGATCCCGCGCAGGAAGGCCGGCTCCGCCAGCCGTGTATCGGGTGTTATCCCCAGCGCGGCACCGGGCCAGACCCAGTCGCCCGCGCCCACCAGCCGCATGTCGTTGCCCGCGATCACCGCCAGCCCAAGGAACGAGCGCAACACGCCGGCACGAGCCGCTTGCAGCCGCGTCGGTACCGGACCCTGCCCGTCATCCCCGGGCAGATGCAGGATCGGCGCGTGCGAGATCACCACCAGCGCCGCGCCGAAGCCGTGCCTCTGCAGCCCCTGCCGCAGGCTTTCCCGCAAGGGGAAATAGCCGTCTATGATATCCTCGAAAAACCGCCCCGCGACGGGAAGGCTTGCGCGGTGCCGATGGGTCATGGCGGGCCTTTCAGAACAGGTTGAAATACTCGGCCTGTTCCCATTCCGACACCGTGGACAGGTAGCGCGTCCATTCCGCCCGTTTGAGATGCGCGAGATACCGCACGAAATCCGCGCCCAGGGCCTGCGCATAAAGCGGGCTGGCCTCGAAGGCCTGAACGGCGGCCTCCAGCGTGGCGGGAAGATGCGCCTGATCCTCGGCATAGGGCGTCAGCGTGGGCGGCGGGGGCGTGGCACCGCGAGCAAGGCCGTCGAGCCCCGACAGGATCTGCCCGGCCAGCGCGTAATACGGGTTCGCGGCGGTATCGGCGACGCGGTTCTCGATCCGCGCGGCCGGGTCGCCCGGCTGGAACAGTGCGCGCAGCATGGCGCCGCGATTGTCGGTCCCCCATTGCACGCGGTTGGGCGCCAGCTGGAAGGCGCTGAAGCGCTTGTAGCCGTTGATCGTGGGGTTGGTCAGCAGGCAGGTGGCGGGCGCATGGTCCAGAAGCCCGGCGATCCATGCCCCGGCTTCCGGCGTGGGCACACAATCTTCCTCGGGGGTGAAGACATTGCGCCCGGTCTCGCGCGAGACCAGCGATTGATGGATATGCCAGCCATTCGCCACCGCATTGGCGACGCGCGGCTTGGGCATGAAGCTGGCATGCAGGCCCTGCCTCTGGCAGATTTCTTTCACCATCATGCGGAACAGCACGAAGCGGTCGGCCTGCATCATCGGGTCCGAGGCATCGAAGGTGAATTCGAATTGCGACGGACCCATCTCGATTTCCATCGACCGGGGGGCAAGACCCATCGCCTCGGCCGCGCGGCGCAGATCGTCCATCAGCGGCTCGACCGCGCCGTAACGGGTTTCGGTCAGAAAGGCCCAGCCTTGAGTGGTGTTGCGGGTCGCCAGCGCTGCGGGGGGCATGGTGGCCTGATCGTGGGCAAGCCCGTCATCGCTGACCGCGAAGACCTGAAATTCGACCTCAAGCCCCATCACCGCGTCATGCCCGGTGCGCCCAAGGCCATCCATAGCCTGCCGCAGCACACGGCGCGGCGAGACCGAGACGCGCTGGCCCGAACGATAGGCCAGATCGCACAGGATGACGGCGGAATGCGGTGACCAGGGCAGCGGGGTGAAGGTGGCGGGATCAGGGACCAGCAGCAGATCGCCCGCACCCGACAGCGACACGCCGTCCAGCGTCAGGCCGTCTTTCCACACGTCGAACACGGTGCGATGCGCGGTATCCTTCAGGATCAGCGTCGAGGGCACCGACAGCCCGGCGGCCAGCGCCGAGCCGAGCGTCCGCGCCGTGATCGCCTTGCCGCGCAGGATGCCGTGCTGGTCGGCGAACAGCACGCGGACGGTTTCGAACCCCTCGGCCACAACCCGCGCGGCCAGTTCCGCGCCCGCGCGCACCTGATCCTCGTTCAGCAATCCGCGCTCGAACAGCGCGCCCTTGATCGCTCCGTCCATGCTCACACCGTCGCGTCCCAGGGACAGGCCGCGCGTCGCGCATGGTCGGCGGCACGGCTCGAGGCCTGCCAGTCGGCGGTTTCGGCGATGGCATCGTTGGACAGCGGCCCCTTGATCGCGGCCGCCCCGGCATTGTGCATGGGCAGTGCGGACAGGTCGCCCTGTTCCACCGCATCCATCATCCGCCGCAGCATCCGCCGGTAGCGGATGATCGCCACGTCCGAGCGGCCCAGATGTTCCTGCGTGCGGTCCTGGATGGCGCCCATCCCTTCGACCGCCCATTGGTCATGGACGTTGATGTCCAGCCCCATGCCCGTATAGGTCAGCGAGGCCTGTTCGGCCGGGTCGTAATGGTAATCGTTGCGGCGGTTCTTCAGCGGCGCGTAATCCGGCAGGCGATGTTCCTTCAGCCGCTGCGTGCGCATCAGATCCTTGTTCACCGGCTTGTCGAAGCTGGTAAAGACGGTGACCCAGTAACAGGTGCGGTCATCGACGGGGACGTGCCACTGGGTGATCGTCATCTCGCGCGACATGGGGATGCAGATCGCCTCGGGGAAGATCTGGTTGGTGACGCGGACATGGGTATGGCCGTTCTCCATATGCCGCAGCGCGGTGATCTTCAGGCCGTAATCGGTTTCATCGACCTTGATCTCGGGGCGCGGATACTCGCGCAGCAGCCGGGTCATCGGAATGTCGGTCGCGCCGGCCTTGTCGCGGAACTGCTTGCCGTAGCTGTCGGCGGGGTCCTCATCCTCGAGGAAGCGGTGCAGGAACGAGGCATGCGCCGGGTCGATGCCGATTTCCAGCGCCTGCAGCCAGTTGCATTCCCACAGGCCCTTGAAGGCGAAGACATGGGTATCAGGCGCGCGGAAACAGTCGAAAGCGGGGAAGGGCGGCGGGTCGCCGGCGCCGAGATAGGCAAAGATCAGGCCCGCGCGGGTCTCGGTCGGATAGACCGGGCCTTCGGGGTCGATCATGATCGCATCGGAGGCCGGGTAATGTGTCGGCGCTTCGTCGGGCGAGGCCACTCGGGTCGCCAGCTCCAGCCCCTGCGCGCCCTGCCGCAGAACCAGCCGTTCGCCCAGCAGGTTCACGGGCACGAGCGGCCCGTGCGCCAGTTCATCGACCAGCGCGGCGGGTTGCCAGTACTGGCGTAGCACGGCGCCCGCCGGCGTGCCGGGGGCGATGCGGGTGATGCGGTCGTTGAGTTGCTGGCTGATCATGCCTCTTGCTCCGATGCTGCCGCCTGTTCCAGCTCCACGCCCACCTGCGCCCAGATCGCGCCGTTCTCTTCCCGGACCGGCACCATCGGCACGCGGATCTGTTCGTGCATCCGCGAGCCTTCGGGTTCAGCCGGTTGTTCGACGCACTGCCCCGTGCGGTCGAAATGCCAGCCGTGGAAGGGGCAGCGCAGGCCATTGTCTTCCAGCCGACCATAGCACAGGTCCGCGCCACGATGCGGGCAATGACGGCCGATCAGGCCCAGCTGCCCCTCTTCATCGCGAAACAGCACCAGCCGCCGGCCTTGCAGCGTTACGGGGATCAGAGGGCGCGGGCGGTCCAGATCGGCAATGGCCGCGATCCGGATCCAGCCGTCTGTGGCGGTGTCGGCGGGTGGCATGGGCACAGGCTCCCCTTGCGAAAGGTGCGGTAATCGCACATAATGGGCGATATACGAACTTTGCCAGAGCGCGGGAGACCTGTCAAATGAGCGATCGCGATTTTGCCGCGACCTTGGCCAAGGGGCTCGACGTGCTGGCCTGTTTCGAGCAGAGCGCGCAGAACCTGACCCTGCCCGAGATCACGCGCCGGACAGGGCTCGACCGCGCCGTGGTGCGCAGGCTCTGCCTGACGCTGACGCGCTGCGGCTATCTGGAAGAGGGCGAGACGGGCCTGCGGCTTGCGCCTCGGGTGCTGACGCTGGCGGGCGGCTATCTGGGCGGGCTGGAGGTCGGGCGCGTCGTGCAGCCCATTCTGCGCCACGCGGCGGAAGAGCTGGACATGGAGGTGGCGCTGGCCACCCGCGACCGGCTGCAGGCGGTCTATGTCGACCGGGCGGCCCCTGCCTCGGCGCGTGTCACGCTGGGTTTCGGGATCGGCAGCACGCTGCCGCTTCTGCATACGGCGGTGGGGCGGATGCTGCTGGCCCGCTCGGCGCCCGAGGTGCTGGACGCGGCGCTTGCCCTTCCCGCCCGACGCTACAGCGAGGCGACGGATACCGATCCCGCGCGTCTGCGCACCGCCATTGAGGCCGCGCGCGAGCAAGGCTATTGCATCGCCCGCGACGAGTTCGAGCTGGGCGCGGCGGGGGTGGCTGTGCCGGTGGGCGCGCTGGGACAGACGCCTTTCGTGCTGGCCACCACCGCCTCGGTCAACGCCTTCGACGATCCCGCGCGGCTGGACCGGGTGCTGGATATCCTGCGCCAGAGCGCGCTGAGCATCGGCCGGGTGCGGGGCGGGCGCTGAGCCGGGCGCTCAGGCGGCGAAGCTTTCGATAGTTTTCAGCGTGCCGTCCAGCGCGCTGCCTTCCTCGTCCTGCAGGGCGGCGGTCATCAGGCGGCGCGCCCAGTCGGCGGCATCCTCGCGCCCCTCGACCATGGCGATCCCGGTCATCACCCGGTCGAACTTGCCCAGACCGCGCGCATGGGTGTCGGAATAGCCCTTGATCAGCCGCCGCGCCTGCAGCGTGGCGACGGCCAGATCGTAATCCGTCCCTGCCCGCGCCAGCGCGCTGGCGTACCAGCGTTCCAGATGCGCGCGCTCTTCGGCATGGCGCAGGCTCATCGGACGAAAGCGCCGCATCGACGCCAGCGCGTGCAATTGCAGGAACGGCAGCAGCCGGTCGGTGCGCAGCCGGCGGCCCTTGTTCACGCGCCGGTCGATCCAGCCCATCAGCCGGGGCCGGTCGGTGATCGCCTGACCCAGCGCACGCGGCAGCAGGCTCACGATCTCTTCGGCGCGGGGATGGGTGTATTCGGTCAGCTGCATGACCTCGGCCCCGCCCATCTCGGCACGGATGCGTTCCAGCCGTTCGGGCCGGGTCTTGGCATCGGCCACGCGGATCACGTCGTCATAGGCCATCGCATTGGCAAGGTATTTCGCCGCCGTCACCGAGAAGGTCCAGTCGCGTTCGGCTCCGTCGAGGGCCAGCGCGCGATCCAGGTGGTCGAGATACTCGGCGCCGTAGGCCGGATGCTGGAATTCCACCACCTTGCGCAGACCGGCCTGCGCCATCGGCTGAACCGGGGCGGGCATCGCCGCGATGCGCGCCTGCAGGTCGTCCCACGCCTTGCGCAGCCGTGCCGGGCCCGTGGTCGCGGCGGCAGCGGCGGGGCGTGGCACCGGATGCGTGGCGGGCTGAACCCCGGCCAACGCCGCCTGCCGTCCGGTGGCAAAGGCGCGCAGCGAGGCATCGACCCCCTTGCCGCCCGCGCGGATCGCGGCTTCGAAGGCCTCGGGCGGGAAGGGCAGGGCGCCCGAGCCCGACAGCGCGCCGAACAGGCTGGCCGAGATGACCGAACCCACATCGAGCGCCGCCGCCTCGAAATCGGCCAGCACCAACCCGCGCGCCGCGACCTCGGCGGCCGCGCGCACCTCGCCTGCGTCGGCGATGCCATCCCCCGGCGCCATCTTCTCGCTCACCGCCAGCGCGCGGTGGGTCGAGCCGATCAGCGTGGTGCGGTCGGGCGTGACGAAGCCCCGCATGATCGCGCGGCCCGCCTCCATCATCTCGGCGGCGATCACCACGTCCACGTCGCCCGCCGCCGGGGCCAGCGAAAAGACCGGGGCGGACGACCCGGCGGGCGCCATCTCGATGTAATAGATCGTCGCGCCGGTGCGCTGCGCCACGCCCGCGACCGAGGTCGCCTGCACCGCGTAGCCCTGCGCGCGGGCCAGCGCCTCGATCCAGCCGGTCAGCACGCCGCCGCCCTGTCCGCCGACCGCCATCACGGCCAGCTTGATCACCTCGGCCCCCAGGGCGGGGGGCTGTTCGGGGGTGAAGGGCAGTGTCATGGCTGAACCTCGCTGAAACCGAGCTGGCGCGACTGGCGGCGGCGGGCCAGCCAGCCGATCAGGCCCTGACGCCAGCCGTTCAGGCGGCGCTCCCACGGGCCGGGATTGTGGACCACGCGCGCCTCGTAGAAGGACGGGCAAAGCACGGCGGCTTCCGACACCTCGCCGCAATTGCCGCAGCCCACGCAGGAGGTGTCGATCGACGCGACGGGATCGTCGCGCAGCGGATCGTCCAGCCGTTTGAGCGACAGCGACGGGCAGCCCGACAGGCGGATACAGGCATGATCGCCCGTACACACGCTTTCATCGACACCGAAACGCGGCACTTCGACCCGGCGGCCTTCTCGCATCGCGGCGGCGCGCAGGGGCTTTTCGCGGCGCTGTTTGTTCAGCATGCATTCCGACGAGGCGACGATGACTTTCGGCCCTTCGCTCTCGGTGGTCAGCGCGTCGCGCAGGATGTCGCGCATCCCGGCCACGTCATAGGTCCGGTCGACCTGCCGCACCCAGTCGATGCCGATGCCCCTGAGCGCCTTTGAAATAGGGTTGTTGGTCGCCTTGGTCGGGTTCTTGGCGCGGGACGAGGGGATGTCCTGCCCGCCGGTCGCGGCCGAGTAGTAATTGTCCACGATCACCGCGACGCCGTCGGACCTGTTGAAGGCCATGTTGCCGAAGCTGGAAGTCAGGCCGTTATGCCAGAACCCGCCATCGCCGATCACCGCGATCGAGCGCTTCTCGGCGCCCCCTTTCTTGCCGCCGTCGAAGGCCGCGTTCGAGGCCGGGCCCAGCCCGTAGCCCATCGTCGCGCCGCCGATATTGAAGGGCGGTAGGCTGGCGAACAGGTGGCAGCCGATATCGGCGCTGATCTGGTGTTCGCCCAGCTCCTGCTGCACCAGCTTCATCGCCGCGAAGATCGGGCGTTCGGGGCAGCCGGTGCAGAAACCGGGCGGACGGATCGGCACGGTCTTGGACAGGTCCGGGATCGCCGGCGCCTCGGTATTGGGGGCCAGAACCTGTGCGGGCAGAAGGTCGGGCGCGTTCCGGCGCAGAAAGGTTTCGAACGCCTCTTTCATCACCGCGCCGGTATATTCGCCGACCATCGGGAAGATGTCCTTGCCATGCAGCCGCGTGGTCGTGCCCGAGCGCAGCATCATCGTGGCAAAAGCCTGTTCGATGAATTCGGGCTGTCCCTCTTCCACCACCAGCACCGCGTCCTTGCCCGCGCAGAATTCGGCGAACTCGTCGGGCAGCAACGGGTAGGTCACGTTCAGGCAATAGATGGGCACCTGCGTCTGGCCATAGAGATCGGCCAGACCCATCCGCTGCAGCGCGCGGATCACGCCGTTATACATGCCACCCTGACAGACGATGCCGACGGGCGCCCGGTCCGGGCCGAAAACCTCGTTCAGCTTGTGCTCGCGGATGAAGCGCTCGGCTGCGGGCCAGCGGTTGTCGATCTTGTCGTGTTCCTGCGCATAGCTCATCGGCGGCAGCACGATGCGCGAGACATTGCGCTGCGGCTTGGCCAGGGCCTCGCGCACGCTGAGCGTGGGGCGCCTGTTGTCGCGGGTCTGGAACTGGCCGGTGACATGGCAGGCGCGGATACGCACCATCAGCATGACGGGGGTGTTGGAGGCTTCCGACAGCTCGAACCCGTCGCCCACTGCCTTGACGATCGAGGGCAGGTTGGGGCGCGGGTCCAGCAGCCAGAACTGCGACTTCATCGCGAAGGCGTGGCTGCGTTCCTGCATGATGCTGGAACCCTCGCCGTAATCCTCGCCCACGATCATCAAGGCGCCGCCGGTCACACCTGACGAGGCCAGGTTGGCCAGCGCGTCCGAGGCGACATTTACACCCACCGGCCCCTTGAAGGTCACGGCCCCCCGGATCGGGTAATGCACGGAGGCCGCGAGCATCGCCGCCGCGGCCGCTTCCGAGGCATTGGCCTCGAATCGCACGTCCAGCTCGCCCAGCAATTCCTCGGCATCGGCCAGAACGTCCATCAGGTGGCTGATCGGTGCCCCCTGATAGCCGCCAACATAGCCGACCCCGTTTTCCAAGAGCGCCTTGGTGATCGCCAGGATCCCCTCGCCGGTGAAGGTCTCACCCGCGCCCAGCCGCAGATGCTGGACTTCGGCTTTGAAGGACCGTTCCGCCATGGTGTTCTATCCGTTCCGTCTTATTCCGAGGGGGCGGTGTTCGACCACAGGATCGGGCCGCCCTGGTTTTCGTATGCCATGCCCTCGGGGAACGAGATCGCTTCGAACTGCAACCCCCAGGGCGCCGAGAAATACAGGATGCTCTGACCCGCCGCCGGGCCGTCGCTGACCGGAAGGGGGCCCATATTGGTCTGGATACCCGCGTCGCGCAGATAGGCCGCGGCAGCGTCGATATCGTCGACGTAGAAGGCGATGTGATAGGCGCCGATATCGCTGTTGCGCTGCTCGATCACGGCCTGATCGGGCGCGTCGTAGCTGAACAGCTCGATATTGCTGCCGAAACCGCAGCGCAGCATCCGGATCTGGTTGACCACCGCGCGCGGATCGACGCCCAGCAGGTCCTGCATGAAGGTCCCCTCGTCGTCGCGAAACGGCCCGAAAGCCATCGCCCGCTCGCAGCCCAGGACCTCGGTAAAGAAGCCTTCGGCCTGATCCAGATCGGGCACCGTCAGCCCGATATGGTTGACCCCGCGCATCCCCGGAAGCGGATCGGCAAGGGCAGGCAAAGCAAGAGCGGTCAGGCAAGCGGTGGCGGCGAGGGTCTTCATGGCAGGGTCCCTTCGGGGCTGTGTGGGTCAGAACTCGTGCTTGCGGATGTTGCGCAGCATCTTCTGCAGCGTGCCCAGAAAGGCCTGCCGCTCGTCGTCCGAGATGTCCCGGAACATGGTATCCTGCGCGTCGATCATGTGGGGCCAGAGGCCCTCGAACACGGCGAGCCCGGCCGCGGTGATGTGGATCCGCGTCGCGCGGCTGTCGCTCGCATCGGCCTCGCGCCGGACAAGCCCCTCGGCTTCCAGCTGGTCCAGCGCCCGGCTCAGCGTCGATTGCTCGGTCACGGCATAGACCGCCAGTTCACGGATCAGCGGCGCGGGCACCACCGACAGCACCGCCAGCGCGCGCATCTTCGGCGTGGACAACCCGTTCTGGCCCAGCGCCGCGCGCACCTCGGCATTGTAGCGGCCCATGATGCGGTTCATCAGGTAAGGCGCGAAGCCTTCCAGCCCCGTTTCGCCCAGCCGTGTCGGTCGTCTTCCTTGATCGCTCATGCGCCCAGCCTTTTCGCCGCGTTGTAACCCGATCCGCCGCCGAGGCCCGGCCCCGGATGCGTCGAGGCGCCGATATGGATCAGGCCGCGAACAGGGCCAACCCCGTTGGTGGAATGCGCGAAGGGACGCCAGATAAAGAATTGGTCAATGCCGCAATGCCCGCCATAGGGATCGCCGCCCACAAGGTTGATGTTGAGCGCTTCCAGATCCGCCGGCGAATAGGCGCGGCGGGCCAGCTTGATCTGGTCGAAATCCTTGATGTGGCGGGCAAGGATGGCTTCGATCCGGTCCGCGAAGGCTTCGCGCGTGGCCTCGTCCCATTCCGTGCCCGCGATCTGGCCGGCGGCATCGCCCTTGATGACGCGCGGCGCGTCGGGGATTTGCAGCCACAGGATCGCTTTGCCCTCGGGGCAGCGCGTGGGATCAAGACGCGAGGGCTGGCCCACGCAGATCGTGGGCACCTCAGGGAACAGCCCGCGCTCGGCCTCGTTGGCGGATTTCGACACCGCGTCTATGCCGTCGGACAGATGGATGAGCGCGACGTCATCGAGCCCCGCGGTGTGCCATTCGGGCGCGCGGTCCAGCGCGAAATGCAGCTGGAAATCGCCGCGTCCGTGGCGGAAGGCGGGCAGGGCCTCGCGCTCCTGGCTCAGTTGCAGGTCGGGCAGAAGACGGTCGTACAATTGTCCCGGCGCGACAGAGGCCAGCACCGACCGCGCCGGGATCGTTTCGCCCGTGCTCAGCGTCACGCCGGTCACGCGGCTTTCGCTTGTCTCGATCCGGGCCACATCGGCGCCGGTGCGGAACGTTCCGCCATGGGCTTCGATCAGCGACCGGAACGCTGCGACCGCCGCGCCCGATCCGCCCTTGACCACGGGGGCGCCGGCCGCTTCCAGCGCGAAGGCGATGACCTTGCCCATCTGCGCCGAATAGGTGGATTCGGGCGTCAGCCCGCAATGCAGCACCCAGGGCGCCCACAGGGCCTGTACCAGAGGGTTTTGATACCGCGATTCCAGCCAGCCGCGCGCCGGGGCCAGCGCCTGTCCCATCCACGCGGCCAGCCCCCGCAGCCCCCGCTTGCGCACCTGTCCGAACAGCAGCTTCGCGGTACTCCAGGACCACAGCTCGCCGCCCAGCAGGCCGAACAGGAAGGGCGCATCGGCCCCGATCTGTCCGGTATCCGCCGCGTGTCGATCGCCGTCGCCTTCGGCCAGCGCATTGAACGCCGCGCGGTTCTGCGCGGCATCCATGCTGAGTACCAGCGCGCTGCCATCGGGGCGCAGAACGGCGGTCGGATGCGGGCTGTGGCAGTATTCGAACCCGTGCTTTGCCAGATGCGGTCCCAGCGCCGCACCGGCGGGCGAGGTCATGAACAGGACCCATGTCGCGGCCATCACGTCATGCTGAAAACCGGGCAGCGTCGCCGCTTCGGTCATCAGGCAGCCACCCAGCCGGTCCTCGCGTTCAAGAACTGTGACCCTGTGGCCCTTCAGCGCCAGCAGCGCCGCGGCGACGAGCCCGTTGATACCGGACCCGATGATGACGTGATCGGCCGCCATGCGCGTCAGCCCTTCGGCACCAGCGCCAGCGCGCGGATGGGCGAGCCGGTGCCCTTGACGATCTTCAGCGGCGCCGCGATCAGGATCGCCCCCTTGGCCGGCAGCTTGTCCAGATTGGCAAGCGAGGCCAGGCCGAAACGGTTATTGGCGTGCAGCAGGTTGTGCGCGGGGAAGGGGGGCGTCATGCCGCCCGCAAGGCCCGCATCGGTGCCGATGCATTGGCTGCCCCAGCCGACGATGCCCTTGCCGATCAGGTATTCGATCACCTCGGCGGTCGGTCCGGGCGTGTGCGGGCCGGTTTCGTTGGCATTGAGAAACAGCGCCTCGTCATGCGCGCGCTTGTCCCAGTCCGACCGCAGGACGACCCATTCGCCGGCCTTGATCTCGCCATGCTCGGCTTCCCACGCTTTCACATGGTCGATGGTCAGCAGGAAGTCGGGGTCTTCGGCGCATTCGGCGCTGAAATCCAGCACGTTCACCGGCGCGACGACCCGCTTGATGTCCAGCGTGTCGGTATAGCCGTCTTCGAAATCCTTGCCCGTCACCCAATGGTGCGGCGCGTCGAAATGGGTGCCGGTATGCTCGCCCAGCACCATCCAGTTCCACGCGAAGAAGGGGCCGTCATCGTCGTATTCGCTGATCTTGTGGATTTCGACCTTCGGCGTGTTGCGCGCGAAATCTTCGGGCAGCTGCAGGATCGGCGTGTCCGGACCCAGCGTGCCGGTGCAATCCACCACCTCGATTCCGCCCGAAGCCAGATGCTCGGCAAGTTGCGTCAAAAGATTGGCTGCGCTCATGGCGATTCTCCCTGTCACGGGCCTGTTTCGGCCCTTCACAAAAACAGACTAGACAGAGTTATATGCATTTGCAAATATCTTTTCGACTCGAGGGGGCATGGATTTGGACGATCTTGACGCGGTGCTGATCGGCGCCGGACACAATTCTCTCGCCTGTGCGCTGATGCTGGCCGCCAAGGGCTGGCGCGTCGGCGTGTTCGAACGCGCGGACGTGCCGGGTGGCGCGGTGAAAAGCGGCGAATACACCCTGCCGGGCTTTCGGCACGACTGGGCGGCGATGAACCTGTCGCTGTTCGCCGGAAGCCAGTTTCATAAGCAATTCGTAGAAGAACTGGCCGGGCATGGCCTGTCTTTCGTGCCGGTCAACCGGCCCTTTGCCTCGGCCTTTCCGGATGGGACCTGGCTGGGTGTCGATCAGGATGCGGGGATCACGCGCGCCCGGATCGCGGCCCTGTCGGAGGCCGACGCGCGGACCTGGGATGCGCTGACGGCTGGTTTCGGCGACCGCGCCGAAGACGTCTTCGCGCTGCTCGGTTCGCGCATGAAGATACATGCATTAGCATATTTTCTCTGGGGCCTGTGGCGCCGCCGCGGGGTTTCGGGCGCGCTGGACCTGGCGCGGTTCTTGCTGGCCTCGCCCCGCGCCTGGCTGACCGAGACCTTCGAGACGGAAAAGCTGCGCGCGATGCTGGGCGCCTGGGGAATGCATCTGGATTACGCGCCCGACAGCGCGGGCGGCGCGCTGTTTCCCTATCTCGAAGGGATGGCGGGGCAGGCTTTCGGCATGGCGTTGGGGCAGGGGGGCGCCGATACCGTCACCAAAGCGCTGGTCCGCGCCATCGAGGCCCGGGGCGGTCGCGTCGAATGCGGTACCGAGGTCGCGCGCATCGAGCATGAGAACGGCATCGCCCGCGCGGTGATCCTTGCCGACGGGCGGCGTGTCGCGGCGAACAAGGCGGTGATCGCCAATCTGGCGCCGAATGCGCTGATCCGGCTGACCGGGGGCACCGGCGATGCCGGTTTCGACGCGCGGATGGAAAGCTACGCCCATGCGCCGGGGACGATGATGATCCATCTGGCGATGGACAGCCTGCCCGACTGGTCGGCGGGCGAGGATCTGAAGGGCGTGGCCTATGTCCATCTGGCGCCCTCGCTTGATCAGATGGCCCGGACCTATCAGCAGGCCAAGGCGGGGCTTTTGCCCGACGAGCCGGTGATCGTGGTGGGCCAGCCCACGGTCTTCGACCCCTCCCGCGCGCCCGAGGGCAAGCATGTCCTGTGGATGCAGGTCCGCATGGTGCCGGGCCGGATCGAGGGCGACGCGGCCGGGCAGACAAGCGCCCGCGACTGGACCGAGGCCGCCGAACCCATGGCCGAGCGCGCGCTCGACATTCTTGAACGCTATGCGCCGGGCGCGCGGGCCAAGATCCTTGGCCGCCGCATCGTCACCCCCGCCGAACTGGAGGCCGACAATCCCAACCTCGTGGGCGGCGATCAGGTCTGCGGCAGCCACCATCTGGCGCAGCATTTCCTCTTCCGTCCTGCCCCCGGCCATGCCGATGGCAGCACGCCGATCCGCAACCTGCACCTGACCGGCGCCGCCGTCTGGCCGGGGGGCGGAACGGGCGCGGGGCCGGGCTATCAGCTTGCGCAGCGCCTGACATGAACCAGACCCCGGCAAACGGGGCCGTCGTCAACAATTACCAACAACAGGGAACCAAACCATGACTTTCTCACGCCGCAGTCTTCTGAAGATGACCGCCGCCAGTGTGACGCTGGGCGTCGCGGTGCCCAGCTTCGCGCAGGCCATCGACGAGCTGGTGATCGCCTATAACGTCAACCTGCCCAGCTGGGACCCGACCGTGGGCCCGTCGGCCGTGAACCCGACCATCCAGGGTCTCTACCAGTCGGTTTTCGACCAGTTCATCCTGCAGCAGCCGGACCTGACGCCCGCGCCGGGCCTTCTGACCGACTGGGGCTGGAACGAGGACCGTACGCAGGTCTGGATGGATGTCCGCGAGGGTGTCAAATGGCATGACGGCTCGGATTTCACCGCCGAGGACGTCGCCTGGTCGCTGGCCCGCGCCGCCGATCCCGCGACCGGCAACCCGATCCAGTTCGTCTGGGGCACGCTGGCCAATCACCGGGTCGAGGGCAATCGCGTCATCGCCGATGTGCAGCAATTCGATCCGACGATCTTCAAATGGATGTACTTCCTCACCGGCTATGTCCTGCCCAAGGCCTATTACGAGCGTGTCGGCGCCGAAGGGTTCGAAGCCGCCCCGATCGGCACTGGCCCCTACATGGTCGAGCAATACGAGCGCAACGCCTTCGTCCGCCTGCGCGCCAATCCCGATTACTGGAACGGGGTGCCGGAATTCGAAACCGTCACGATCCGCTTCGTCACCGATGCCGCCAGCCGCGTGGCCGAGGTCGAATCGGGCCGCAGCCATGTCACGCTGGAAATCCCCTACGAGGAATATGACCGTCTGCGCGACCGCTCGGGGCTTGCCGGCGTCGCCGAGCCGGTCAGCGATATCGCGATGATCTTCTTCAACGATATCGACGTGATGGAGGACGAGAACGTGCGCCGCGCCGCCGTTCACGCGGTCGACAAGCAACTGATCATCGACCGTCTGCTTTCGGGCTATGGCGTGGCGCTCAGCACGCTCGAGACGCCGGAATACGCGGCCTATGACCCGTCGATCGAAGTGCCCTATGATCCCGATCTGGCGCGCGAATTGCTGGCTGCGTCGGGCTATTCCACCGACAACCCGGTGCGCTTCACCATCCAGACCACGCGCGGCTTCAAGCCCAAGGATTACGAGATGATCCAGGCCATCGTCGGGATGTGGCGCCGGGTCGGGATTGAGGCCGAGATCGAGGTCTACGAGGTCGCCCGCCATTTCGAGCTGCGCGCCGCAGACCAGCTTGCACCGGCCGCGTTCTACAACTGGGGCAACTCGGTGGGCGATCCGACCACCTCGACCGGCTTTGCCATGTTCGGGCCGTCGCCGCACTCGGTCTGGGACAGCCCCGACCTGATCGAGAAGATCGCCACGCTCTGGGCCGAACCCGACGAGGAAACCCGGATCCAGGGCTGGAAGGACGTCTCGCGCTACATCGCCGAGCACGCCTATGTGCTGCCGTTGCTGCAATACGTTCAGCCGATCCTGCACTCCTCGGGCGTCAATGTGGTCCCCCATGCCTCGGGTGCGCTGCTGCCGCATCTGATGACGCGCGCGTAACATTCCCCGGGGGGCGGTCCACGCCGCCCTCCGGCTGCCCGAGGTTCCCATGTTCCTGCGCCGACTCCTCTCGCGGATCGCGACGACGCTTGTTACGCTTTTGGGCGTGGCGGTGATCGTCTTTGCCGTGATCCGTATCGTTCCGGGCGATCCCGTCGCCATGATGCTGCCCCCGGGCGCGACCGAAGCCGATATCGCCCGCCTTCAGGCCTTCTACGGTCTCGACAAATCCATTCCCGAGCAATTCTTTATCTGGCTCGGCGGTGTCGTGCAGGGGGATTTCGGCACCTCGATCACCACCCGCCAGCCGGTTCTGGGGCTGGTGCTGTCACGTCTGCCCGCCACGCTGGAGCTGTCGGTGATGGCGCTGGTCATCGCCGTTGCGCTGGGCGGGACGATGGCGCTGATCGGCACCCGGCAGCGCTATACGCGGACCGAGGGCGCAATCGACGTGGCCAACGGCATGGCGCTGAGCGTGCCCGATTTCCTGTGGGGGCTGGTGCTGATCCTGCTGTTCGGCGTGCTCTGGCCGGTTTTCACCATCTCGGGGCGCGTTTCGCCCAATCTGGTGCCGGAATTCACCACGTCCTTCTTCCTGTTTGAAAGCGTGGTGCGGCTGAGATTCGACCTGTGGCTTGACCTGGTGCAGCACATGCTGATGCCCGCGCTGGCGCTGGCGATCCCGCTGGCGGCGATCATCGGGCAATTGCTCAAGCAGAGCCTCAAGGAAACCATGCATCTGGACTATGTCACGCTCGCCCGCACCAAGGGCTACAGCGAAAACCACGTCATCCTGCGCGAGGCCCTGCGCAACGCGGTCCTGCCGACGCTGACGCTGATCGGCGTGCAGTTCACCTTCCTCATCGGCGGGACGGTCATCATCGAGCGGCTCTTTTCCTATGAAGGGCTGGGCAACATGGCCATCGACGCCGTCATCAACCGCGACCTGCCGCTCATTCAGGGGATCGTGCTGTTGTTCGCGCTGCTCTTCACGCTGGTGAACCTTGTCGTCGACCTGCTCTATGCCGTGCTGAACCCGAGGTTGCGCCATGCTTGACGGCCGCTCGCTTGTGAAACGCACGGCCGGGCTGCGGCTCTGGCTGTCGGCGGGCTGGATCGGGGCGCTGGTGATCGGCGCGGTCTTCGCGCCGTGGATCGCGCCGCAGGATCCGCTGATGCAGGACCTGTTCACCAGCCGCCTGCCGCCTTTCTGGATGGACGGCGCCGAGCCGGGCTATTGGCTGGGCACCGACAGCCTTGGCCGCGATGTGCTGAGCCGCATCCTGTACGGCGGTCGGGTGGCGCTGGTTGTGGCGCTGATCGCGGGCACCGCGACGGCGCTGATCGGCGCGACGCTGGGTCTTATCGCGGGGTATTTCCGCGGCTGGGCCGATATGGTCATCTCGCGCCTTGTCGATATCTGGATGGCCTTTCCGCCGGTCCTGTTCGCGATCCTGCTGATCGCGGTGATGGGCACGGGCCTGACCTCGGTCGTGGTGGCGATCATCGTCATCGACTGGACCCGCTTCGCCCGCGTCGTCCGGGCCGAGGCCATGGCGCAGGGCGCGATGGATTACGTCGCCTCGGCGCAGGTGGCCGGTCGGGGGCGGATGTCGACCCTGCTGACCGAGATCTTGCCGAACGTGCTGCCCACCATCGCCGTGCTTCTGACGCTGGAGATGGGCATCGCCGTGATCGTCGAGGCCATCCTGTCCTTCGTGAACCTCTCGGTCTCGACCGACGATCCCACATGGGGCGGGATGATCGCCGAAGGGCGGCTGTCGATCCATCAGGCGTGGTGGGTGCTGGTCTTCCCGCTGGTCGCGCTGTTCCTGACGGTGCTGTCGTTTTCGCAACTGGGCGAAGGTCTGAAAGACCGTTTCGACCCGGTGCTGAATTGAGGGGGCGGGCATGAGCTACCTGCGAATCCGCGACCTCTCGGTCGTGCTGCGCGGCACCCGCCACCGGCTGTTGCGGGGTGTCTCGCTCGATGTCGGTGCGACCGAGGTGATGGGCCTTGTGGGCGAATCCGGCGCGGGCAAGTCGATGATCGGCAAGGCGGTGCTGGGCATCCTGCCGCGTTCGGCGAAGATCGTCTCGGGCTCGATCGAGCTGGACGGCGTGGACCTGCTGACGCTCCCGCCCCGGCAACGGCGGCATGTCATCGGGCAGAAGGCCGCGCTCATCCCGCAAGATCCGTTGACCGCGCTGAACCCCGCGCGGCGGATCGAGCCGCAGATCACCGACCGGCTGGTCGATATCCTGGGCTGGGACCGCGCCCGCGCCCGGACCCGTGCCGCCGAGATCCTGCACGACGTGCACATCCCGCAGCCCGAGCGCGTGCTGCGCGCCTATCCGCACGAACTGTCAGGGGGCATGCGCCAGCGCGTGCTGATCGCCTCGGCCTTCGCCGCCGAACCCCGGCTGATCGTCGCGGACGAGCCCACCACGGCGCTCGACGTCACGGTGCAAAAGCAGATCCTGAAGCTGATCTTCGAGATGCAGGCGCGGCATGGCACGGCGCTGTTGTTCGTCACGCATGATCTGGGCGTGGTGTCAAAGATTTGCCAGCGGCTGACCGTTCTCTATGGCGGGCTGGTGATGGAAGAGGCCGAGGTCGGCGCCTTTTTCGACGCCCCCGCGCATCCCTATTCCCGCGCCCTGCTGGCCGCGACCCCCCGGCACACCGATCCCACGGCAGACCTGACCCCGGTTCCCGAGGCGGTGATCGCCGAGGCGCGGCGCGCGGTGGCCGAAGCCGATCTGAGGTGGCATTCATGAGCGATCTGTACCGCGTCGAGGACCTGCGCCTGTCGCTGCCCGACATGACCCGCAAGCCGCTTTTCGGCGCGGCCCCCCGGATCGAGATCCTGAAGGGCATGTCCTTCACGATACCGAAGGGGCAGGTGCTGGGCATCGTCGGCGGCTCGGGCTCGGGCAAGTCCACCTTGGGCCGGGCGCTGGTGCGTCTGCTGGAACCGACCGGCGGGCGCGTGACTTTCGACGGCACCGACCTGACGCATCTTTCCGAGCCCGCGCTGCGCCCGTTGCGCCATCGCTTCCAGATGATCTTTCAGGATCCGATGTCGTCACTCAACCCCCGTATGAACGTCGCGCGCATCATCGCAGCCCCCCTGGCGCTGCACGGGCGTCCGAACCCGCGCGACGGCGCGCTTGAGGCGCTGGAGCGCGTCGGCCTGCCGCGCAGCTTCGGCGCGCGCTACCCGCATGAATTGTCGGGCGGCCAGCGGCAGCGCGTGGGGATCGCGCGGGCCATCGCCCTGCGCCCCGATTTCATCCTGGCGGATGAGATCGTCTCGGGCCTTGATGTGTCGAGCCAGGCGCAGGTGCTGTCGATCCTGCGTGACCTCGTGCGCGAGATGACCCTGACGCTGGCCTTCATCAGCCACGATCTGAGCGTGATCCGCCGGCTGTGCGACCGGGTTCTGGTGCTGCATCAGGGCGAGATCGTCGAGGATGCCGATTGCGAAACGCTGTTTGCCGCGCCGAAAGCCGCCTATACGCGCGAATTGCTCGACGCGATCCCCGAGCCCGACCCGAAAAAACCGTGGTTCCAGCGCGCTAGCTGACGAATTTGTCGGCCAGCGCGTCCTGCAGCGTCTGGCGCGGCGTGCAGCCGAACCGCGCGCGATAGATCCCGGCGAAGCGCCCGAAATGGCCAAAGCCCCAGCGCGTGGCGATTTCCGTCACGCTGTCGCCGGGCAGGGCCGCGCGCAGATCGGCATCCGCCCGGTCCAGCCGCGCATCGCGCAGGAACGCCATCGGCGTCGTGTCGCGAAACCGCCGGAAGGCCAGTTGCAGCGTGCGCGCACTGACGCCCACGGCCTGCGCGACATCCTCGATCGCGATCGGCTGGTCGACATGGGCCAGCATGTAATCCTCGGCCTGACGGACCATGCGGGGCAGCGGGGCATGACCCCGGCTATGGCTCAAGGCATCGGTAAAATTGTGCCGATGCGCTTCCAGCAGGCCGGTCATCAGCGTGCTTTCGATCTGCCGGCCCAAAAGGCTGCCCGGCTGCAGCGAGGGGCGGCCCGCGTCGGCTTCGGCCACAAGGTAAAGCAACAGGGCTTTCAGCGCCGCGCCGCGCGGGCTGGAAAGATCCAGCGCGCCCGTAAAGGTCAGCGCGCGGTCCGGCCGCCCGGCGATCAGCCCCGCCAGATGCGCGTTCAGCGCCGCGCGGTCGATCTGCAGCAGCACCTGGCGGCAGGTTTCGTCCCAGATCATCGTCGTCGCGTGATGCGGGTTCAGCACTGCCGCCCGCCATTGATCGGACACGTAGGAATCCGCCCCGTTGCGGATCGAGGCCGCGCCCGCTACCGGCATCTGCAACAGGTAGAAATCCCTGAGTTCGCCCGGCGCGATCAGTGTCTTCGCGCCATACGAGATATAGTTCAGCGACAGCCGCTCGCCGCGCAGATGGTGATGGCTGGCATCGAACGCGCCCGGCCCGATCCGGTCCAGCCGGTGCGGGCAGAAGATCGACGCGACGCGCTCGCGCGCCTCGTCAAGGTCGTGGGTATGGAACAGCGCGTGTGCGGCCAGCGGAGCCGACGCGGGGCTTGCCATGGCGGCCTCCCATTGCCGGTGACCGTCTGAGGCTACCACCCGATACATGCGGATGCACATATTTTTGCGGTTGGATGAAGGTTTTTTCGTTTTTCGGATAGTCCGCGTGCTGCGCGGATAGTCAGGGCCCGCGACGCTGCCAGACTGCCTGTCAAACAAGCCAGAACAGGGGAAAGTCATGCGGGGATTGGACGGCAAGGTTGCAATCGTTCCGGGCGGCGCGACAAAGATCGGACGCGCCGTGGTGGCCGCGTTCCGTGAAGCGGGCGTGCGGGTCATGGTGGCCGATATCGACGCCGAGGGCGGCGCGGCGATGGTGGCGGACGGCGTCGGCTTCACCCGCTGTGATCTGCGCAGCGACGACGATATCGCGTCCTTGGTTCAGGCCACGCGCGACGCCTATGGGCGTATCGATTTTCTGGTCAATGTCGCCTGCTCATATCTCGATAACGGGGCGGAGTCGCCGCGTGCGGAATGGCTGGAAGCGCTCGACGTGAATATCGTGGGCTCGGTCATGCTGATGCAGGCCGCGCGCAAGGATCTGGCGGCGACGAAAGGCGCCATCGTCAATTTCGGCTCGATCTCGGCCCGCGTGGCGCAGACCGGGCGCTGGCTCTACCCGGTCAGCAAGGCGGCGATCCTGCAGCTTACCCGCAATCAGGCGATGGATCTTGCGCCAGACGGCATCCGCGTCAACGCCGTCAGCCCCGGCTGGACATGGTCCAACATCATGGACCAGCTCACCGGCGGCGACCGGGCGAAAACCGATACCGTCGCCGCGCCCTTCCACCTGCTGGGCCGCACCGGGCATCCCGAAGAGGTCGCGAGCACCGTGCTCTTCCTGTGCTCGGACGAGGCCAGCTTCATCACCGGCACGGATATCCGCGTCGATGGCGGCTATACCGCCATGGGCCCGGAACAGGCCGTCCCGGCGATCCCGAAACTTATGGAATGACAAAGAAAAACAGGGAGATGACCATGAGAAAGATCACCATTATCGGCGGCGGCCAGTCCGGGTTTCAACTGGCCATCGGCCTTCTGCAACAGGGCTATCAGGTGCGCGTCGTGCAGAACCGCGACGCGCAGGACATGGCGACCGGCAAGGTCCTGTCCAGTCAGTGCATGTTCGGCGACGCGATCGAGGCCGAGCGCGCGCTGGGCCTCGATTTCTGGACCGACCATTGCCCGCCGGTCGAAGGCATCAGCTTCACCGTGCCCCATCCCGAGCAGCCGGGCGCGAAGGCGGTCGACTGGGCCTCGCGCCTTGATCGCAATGCCTATTCGGTGGACCAGCGGGTGAAGATCCCGCGCTGGATGGCCGAGTTCGAGAAACTGGGCGGGCGGCTGGTGCTGAAGGAAGCGGGCATCGCCGATATGGAGATGTACGCGCGCGAGGACGATCTGGTGATCGTCGCCTCGGGCAAGGGCGACGTGGGCAAGATGTTCGAACGCGACGCCTCGAAATCGCCCTATGACCGGCCGCAGCGCGCGCTGGCGCTGACCTATGTGAAGGGCATGGCACCGCGGCCGGAGTATTCCGCGGTCAACTTCAACCTGATCCCCGGCGTGGGCGAGTATTTCGTCTTCCCGGCGCTGACCACCACCGGGCCTTGCGACATCATGGTGTTCGAAGGCGTGCCCGGCGGCCCGATGGATTGCTGGGCCGATGTGAAAAGCCCCGAGCAGCATCTGGAAACCTCGAAACGCATCCTGAACACCTTCCTGCCGTGGGAGGCCGAGCGCTGCCAGGATGTCAGCCTGACGGATGACAACGGCTTCCTTGCGGGCCGCTTCCCGCCGACGGTTCGCAAGCCCGTCGGCACGCTGCCCTCGGGCGCGCGGGTGCTGGGGCTGGGGGATGCCGTGTGCCTGAATGACCCCATCACGGGACAGGGATCCAACAACGCGGCCAAGGCGGCGCGGGTCTATCTGAAGCGCATTCTCGACCATGGCGACCGCCCCTTCGACGCGGCATGGATGCAGGGCACGTTCGACGCCTATTGGGATTATGCGCAATGGGTGGTCAACTGGACCAACATGATGCTGGCCCCGCCGCCGCCCTTCATCCTGGAAATCATGGGCACCGCCTGCGTCGAGCCGCGTCTGGCCCACCGCATCGCCAACGCCTTCGACGATCCGCGCGATTTCTTCCCGTGGTTCGCCGATCCCGATGCGGCTTCGGCCTATCTGTCCGAGCTGAAAGCGGCCTGAGCCAGAGGAGGAGAGATCATGGGCATGTCCGTCGATCCCGGTCAGTTCCGGTCCGCCATGGCGCGGTTTCCCGGCGCGGTGACGATCATCACCACGCTGACTCCGCAGGGACGGCGCGGGATCACCGCGACGGCGGTCTGTTCGGTGACGGCGGATCCGCCCAGCCTGCTGGTCTGCGTCAACCGCGCCACCGGCACCTGCCAGGGCATCCTTGAAAGCGGGCGCTTCGCGGTGAACCTGTTGCCCGATCCGTCGGGCGACGTGGCGATGCGCTTTGCCGGGGCGGGCGGCGCCACGGGCGAGGACAAGTTCGCGCTGGGTGACTGGCGTGAAGACGCGGCGGGCCTGCCGGTTCTGGCCGATGCGCGGGTGGCCTTTTCCTGTGAGGTGGCCGAAAGCCTGACGGCCGGGACGCATCAGATCTTCATCGGCCAGATCACCGATATCAGCGAGGCCGATGGCGCCGCGCTGCTTTACGAGCAATCGCGCTTTCACCGTCTCGCCCCGCTCTGACCTGCCCGCATGCCTCGGGAACAGGACCGCCCCGCCGCCGTGCGGGGCGGTTCGTTTTGGTGGGATAGGGCGCGGGGGCGGGGGGCGGAAAGGGCCGGAAGTGGCCCTGCGATTCTGTCGCTGATTCACGAAGCGGACGGAAAGTGGTTCTTTCTCACTAAGAAAACTTTTCAACCTTTGCGCAAATAACGTTGATATTAAAAGGAAAAATAGCACTGCAAAAATGTCTTTGAAAGGAACCAATTCTCGGACATGATCCTGTTGGGCCAAGGCGCACCTGAACAGGTCTGAATTGGTTCCCGTGCCGATCGGCGGCAGGCGCCATCCGACGTTTGTCCTTCTGCAGCCCCACAAGCCGCAATGAAAAGCCGGCGGAACGACGCAGGGACACAAGAGGGAGGAGCTTATGTCCGTCGATACAACCGCGTTCTACGCGGAACAGGTGACATTGAATTCACTGGTACAGAACATCCTGTACGCATCCGGCACCGTGGGGGCGCTGCTGGTGGTGGTCGGGCTTTTGCTGATCGACGCAGGCACGGCACGCCGCCGCAGCCTGTTCAACTCGACCATCGAGAAGGTGCTGGGCTTCTTTCTGGGCTTCGCGACCTATTACGCGATCGGCTTCGGCTTCTGGGCCGCGCAATACTACATCATGGTCGATGGCACGCTGATGGATTCCATCCGCGACTGGTGGCTGGGCGGCACCCTGACAAACGCCATGGCGCAGCATGTCGATCCGGCGGTCTTTCCCGGTCTGAACACGTTCCAGATCTTCATCTTCTTCCTGGCGGTGTTTGCCGGGATCATCAACATCCTGCTGCATTTCTCGGTCTCCGAGCGGATGAAGCCCTCGGCCTATTACGTCACCTGCATCGTGGCGACGCTGGGCTCGTCGGTGCTGAGCTGGGTGACCTGGGGCTCGGTCGGGCCGCTCACAAATCTGGGCTTTCATGACTTCTTCGGCGTGGGCTTCGTCTACATGTTCCCCGCCGGCATCGCGCTGGTCCTGAACGCGCAGATGGGCAAGCGGCCGGGCATGATGGCGCCGCATCCCGAGGTGCGCGCCTATCTGGCGCCCAGCATCGGGCTTTGCGCGCCGGGGCTGCTGATCATCTTCGCCGGGCTGCCGATGGTGATCATGTCCTGCCTGTTCTTCTTCGACCCCGAGGCCCATGCCGTCAGCGTGACCATGGCCGATACCAGCGTCGGCATCGCGCTGAACAATTACGCGCTGGTCTGGGCAGGCGGGGCCATCACCGGCATCCTGCTGGCTTACCGGACGGGCAACTATGCCTATACGCTGCTGGGGCCGCTTGCGGGCTACGTGGCCGGGGCGTCGGGCTTCGATGTCTGGCTGCCGTGGCAGGCCTTCATCGTCGGGCTTGCCGGACCGCTGGCCGCCTATGCCGTCTACGAGTTCACGCTCAAGCGCGGCATCGACGAGCACAAGCTGTTCCCGCTGTTTCTGGGCAGCGGCACGCTGGGGATGCTGCTGGTCGGGATCTTCAAGGCGGGAACGCCGCGTGGCGGCTATCTGGGCATCGAAGAGGGCGCCTATGCGTTCCAGCATGGCGAGATTTCGCTTCTGATGCAGGTCGCGGGGATCGTCGTCTGCATCGGCGCGGGTGTCGTGACAGGGCTGATCCTGTCGGTGCTGCTGCGCGCGACGACGGGCCTGAAAGTGTCCGAGGCCGACCAGATCCAGGGGCTCGATGTGGTGCGCTGGGGGCTTGAGCCCGATGTCGTGACCCATGCCGACACACCCTCGCGCGCGTGATCGCCCGCGTTGTACCAAGGGCCCCGGTTCGCGCCGGGGCCTTCACGTTTCACCGGGTCGTGCTTGTGGCCTGTGCGGCCCCTGCTCTATGCTTGGGGTTGCTCTGGTCCCTATCGTTTCGAAGTAGATCCCCATGAACTCTTTGCCCACAGCGGAACTGGCCATCGGACAAACCGTCGGCGAAACCGTCCGCATCGTGATCGACACGCTTTATGCGCGGATCCGCTCGGGCGAGTATCCCCCCGATTCCCGCCTGCCCAGCGAACGCGCGCTGGCGGCCGAGCTGGGCGTGTCGCGCAACACCGTGCGCGAGGCGCTCGACGTGCTGGAAACGCGCAAGCTGATCCGGCGGCGGCAGGGCAGCGGCAGTTTCGTGATCTACCAGTCCGAACGCCCCGAGGCCCCCTCGCCCGATTCCATCGGTGAGCGCACCAGCCCGCTCGATCATCTGATCGTCCGCTCGATCATCGAGCCCGAGATGACGCGGCTGGCGGTGATGAACATGACCCCGCGCGAGCTGGATGCGCTGGCGCAGACGGTCGCGCGGATCGAAGCGGTGCGCACCGATCTGAACGAGTTCATCCGCTGCGAAGAGGATTTCTATCGCCGCATCGCGCAGGCCACCCGCAACCCGTTGCTGGAATCCTGCTATGAGCTGACGATCGAGGTCTGCCGCCAGTCGTTCCGCACGGCGCTGATGCGCAAGCACCTGACGCCCGACCGGATCCAGGAATACCAGACGCGGTTCAACTCGCTGTTCAACGCCATCGCCACGCGCGATGTCGAAGCCGCGGTCGAGATCACCAAGCTGCATCTGGTCGAAGAACAGCGGCTGTTCCTGCACGACGGCTGAGCGCCGGGTTCAGCTTTCGACGATGCGCGAGGTCAGGCCGGTCTTCTGGTCGCCCGTTTCCAGGCGTTGCTGCCACAGCTGGCCGACGGCGCTGAGATGACGCTGCAAGAGCGCCTCGTGTTTCTCCAGCCAGTCGGGGATCGAGCCGAATTCGACGATCCGCGCGCGGCCTTCCTGAAGCGTGACCACCGGCCAGTCGCCAATGAGCGCGTTGTCGATGCCGAAGATGCTTTCGCCCCACCAGCGGGCGGCCCCGAAAGCATGGGTGGTGGTGTCCATGTGCTTCATAGTGTTCAGCACCGAGACCGGGTTGACCGATCCCACCTTTTCCACCGCCGAGTGCCACAGATCAAGGATCGCGACATATTCCCAGCTGACCGCGCTCCAGCTGTCCGGGTAGCGGGCGTTGTACTCCTTGAAGAAGGTGCTGGGGCGGTTGAAGAAGAAGGCCTTCTTGGCCAGCTTCGGATCGTCGAAATCGGGAAACTGGAAGATCGCGCCGTCCATGAAATCCAGCGAGGTGCGCGCAACCAGTCGCTGGTAGTTGTCCATCGTGCAGGACAGGATTTCACCTTTGTAGCCCATTTTATGGGCATACTCGGTCATCGAGTGGACCATTGGTGTGTAACTGGTACACCAGCACAGCAGATCCGGTTCGGAATCGAGCATCGGCTGCACGATCCCGGCGACGTCGCTATCCGCCGGATCGTAGAGGATATCCTTGACCACATCGATTCGCGCGGCCTCGAACGCGGCGCGGTAGGTCGCGACCGACGGCAGCCCCAGCGCGTCCTTCTGACTGCAAAGCGCCACCTTCCGCAAACCGGGACGCGCACGCGACAGCCAGTCGACGGCGGTGACGTTGTAGAGCGGATGCACCTCGGCCGGGGCGATCAGGTAGCGGGTATCGGGGGACAGGTCCGAAGGCAGCAAGGTCGAAGCCAGAACCTTGTTTTCATTCAGGAATTGACGCAATGGCGTGAAGGTGTCGCCGCCCAGCATCATCAGCAGCTGCACCTGTTCGTGGCGCACCAGGTGGCGCGCGCCCTCTGTCGCCTGCTCGGGGTCGTAGCCGCAATCGAAGGGAATGATCGAGACCGGGTAGCGCCGCCCGCCGATCAGCATGCCGCCGGCGCGGTTGAGCCAGTCTTCCCATAACCGGCACCCGTGCAGCCCCGGCAGGCCCCAGGAACTGACCGGGCCGGTCAGCGGCGCCAGAAAGCCGATCTTGACCGGATCGTTCATGCCGACTCGGCTTTGGGGAAACAGCGAAGTCACCGCCATGCGGTGCGCGAAACTGGAGTTGATCATGCCAATTCGTAGCACCGGACCCTTTGATGTCAAAAGGGAAATGATGTTCCCAGGAATAAAAACATATGCCTGTCGTGAATTAATGTTGACATTTTGGTCTGCCGTTGGCGTACTTTGGTCCGGACCAAGAAGAACCAATTAGGACCGACAAGGGAGCATCCATATGAGCAAGAAACGCGTCGCCGTCATCGGGGCCGGGCCATCGGGTCTGGCGCAGCTTCGCGCCTTCCAGTCCGCCGCCGCCAAGGGGGAAGACATCCCCGAGATCGTCTGCTTCGAAAAGCAGGACAACTGGGGCGGGCTGTGGAACTACACCTGGCGCACCGGGCTCGATGAGAACGGCGAGCCGGTTCATTGCTCGATGTATCGCTACCTGTGGTCGAACGGCCCCAAGGAGGGCCTGGAATTCGCCGACTATTCCTTTGAAGAGCATTTCGGCAAGCAGATCGCCTCGTACCCGCCGCGCGCCGTGCTGTTCGACTACATCGAAGGCCGCGTGAAGAAGGCCAATGTCCGCGACTGGATCCGCTTCTCGACCGTGGTGCGCTGGGTCGAATACGACAATGACAGCGGCAAGTTCACCATGACGCTGCACGACCACCAGAAGGACTATGTCTATACCGAGGAATTCGACAACGTCATCGTCGCCTCGGGCCATTTCTCGACGCCGAACATCCCGTATTACGAAGGCTTCGAAAGCTTCAACGGCCGCCTTCTGCACGCCCACGACTTCCGCGACGCGCGCGAATTCGCGGGCAAGGACATCCTGGTCATGGGCTCGTCCTATTCGGCCGAGGATATCGGCTCGCAATGCTGGAAATACGGCGCCAACTCGATCACCAGCTGCTACCGCTCGGCACCGATGGGCTTTGCCTGGCCCGACAACTGGGAAGAAAAGCCCGCTCTGGTCCGGGTCGAGGGCAACACCGCGCATTTCAAGGACGGCTCGAGCAAGGAAGTCGATGCGATCATCCTGTGCACCGGCTACAAGCATTTCTTCAACTTCCTGCCGGACGACCTGCGGCTGAAGACCGCCAACCGGCTGGCGACCGCCGATCTCTACAAGGGCGTGGTCTGGGTGCATAACCCGCAGCTGTTCTATCTGGGCATGCAGGACCAGTGGTTCACCTTCAACATGTTCGACGCGCAGGCCTGGTGGGTCCGCGATGCGATCATGGGCAAGATCGACCTGTCGGCGGTGACCAAGGAGCAGATGCTGGCCGATGTGAAAGAGCGCGAAGAGCGCGAGGAAGCCGACGACGACACGAAATACGCGATCCAGTATCAGGCGGATTACGTCAAGGAGCTGGTGGCCGAGACGGATTATCCCAGCTTCGACATCGACGGTGCCTGCCAGGCCTTCTTCGAGTGGAAGAAGCACAAGATGAAAGACATCATGGGTTTCCGCAACAATTCCTACAAGTCGGTCATCACCGGCACCATGGCGCCCGTGCACCACACGCCGTGGAAGGATGCGCTGGACGACAGCATGACGGCCTATCTGCGCAACTGACCGGCCCCTCCGTCCTGCCCGAAGGCGCCCGCTCTCGGGCGGGACGGACGATACGCCCCGCGCCCTTTCCGTCCGGCAAACGTGCCCCGGGAGGACCGAGACCATACCGAAGCCCAGCAAAAGCCGGCCCGGCCGGCGCCTTTGCCCTGCAAACCGACAGGACGCCCGGATCATGAGCTACAAGAGTGACATCCAGATCGCCCGCGAAGCGAAGAAACAGCCGATCATGCAGATCGGCAACGCGCTGGGGATCCCGGCCGAGGATCTGCTGCCCTATGGCCACGACAAGGCCAAGGTCAGCCAGAAGTTCATCAACTCGGTCAAGGACCGGCCCGACGGCAAGCTGATCCTTGTCACGGCCATCAACCCCACGCCCGCGGGCGAAGGCAAGACCACCACCACGGTAGGGCTGGGTGACGGTCTGAACCGGATCGGCAAGAAGGCGATGATCTGCATCCGCGAGGCCAGCCTCGGCCCGAATTTCGGCATGAAGGGCGGGGCTGCGGGCGGCGGTTATGCGCAGATCGTGCCGATGGAAGAGATGAACCTGCACTTCACCGGCGATTTCCACGCGATCACCAGCGCGCATTCGCTGCTCTCGGCGATGATCGACAACCATATCTACTGGGGCAACGAGCAGGATATCGACATCCGCCGCGTCGTCTGGCGCCGTGTGGTCGACATGAACGACCGCGCGCTGCGGCAGATCACCTGTTCGCTGGGCGGGGTCGCCAACGGTTTCCCGCGCGAGGCGGGCTTCGACATCACCGTCGCGTCCGAAGTGATGGCGATCCTGTGTCTGGCCAATGACCTGAAGGATCTGGAAAAGCGGCTGGGCGACATGATCGTGGCCTATCGCCGCGACCGCAGCCCGGTCTATTGCCGCGATATCGGTGCCGAGGGCGCGATGACGGTGCTGCTGAAGGACGCGATGCAGCCCAACCTCGTGCAGACGCTGGAAAACAACCCGGCCTTCGTGCATGGCGGCCCCTTCGCCAATATCGCCCATGGCTGCAACTCGGTCATTGCCACGACCACCGCGCTGAAGCTGGCGGATTACGTGGTCACCGAGGCCGGTTTCGGCGCCGATCTGGGCGCCGAGAAATTCATGAACATCAAGTGCCGCAAGGCGGGGCTGGCGCCCTCAGTCGTGGTCTGCGTGGCCACGGTGCGCGCGATGAAGATGAATGGCGGCGTGGCCAAGGCCGATCTGGGCGCGGAGAGCGTCGAGGCTGTGAAAAAGGGCTGCCCCAATCTGGGCCGCCATATCGAGAACCTGAAAAGCTTCGGCGTGCCGGTCGTGGTGGCGATCAACCATTTCGTGACCGATACCGAGGCCGAGATCCAGGCGGTGAAGGATTACGTCGCCGGGCAGGGCGCCGTCGCGGTGCTGTCGCGCCACTGGGAACTGGGTTCGGAAGGGTCCGAAGAGCTGGCCCGCAAGGTGGCCGAGATCGCCGAGGCAGGGCAGGCCAATTTCGCGCCGATCTATCCCGACGAGATGTCGCTTGCCGACAAGATCCAGACCATCTGCAAGCGCATCTACCGCGCCGACGAGGCGCTGATGGACAAGAAGATCCGCGATCAGCTCAAGCTGTGGGAAGAGCAGGGCTATGGCCACCTGCCGGTCTGCATGGCGAAGACGCAGTATTCGTTCTCGACCGATCCCAACCTGCGCGGCGCGCCGACCGGGCATTCGGTGCCGGTGCGCGAGGTGCGGCTCAGCGCCGGGGCGGGCTTCGTCGTCGTGGTCTGCGGCGAGATCATGACCATGCCGGGCCTGCCGCGCCAACCCAGCGCGCTGAGCATCCGGCTGAATGACGACGGCCAGATCGAAGGCCTGTTCTGAAACCGGCGCGGGCGGTTCCCGGTGAGGCCCCGGGCGCCCGCCTGAACCGCCCCCCGGATTAGCGAAAGGGTGATCCCATGCTGGACGACAAGTACCCCCCGGTCAAAGCCGGCCCGCCGCGTCCCAGCGGCCTTATCCAGCCGCGCGTCTTCTCGATGCCGCCGGGAACCGAGCGCTACGTCGTCGAGGGCGCGGGCGCGATCCTGATCCGGGTCGAACCGGGCGACCGGATCGAGGTGCAGAATACCGAGGGCGGCCAGCCCTGCGAAATCGTCTGCGCCGATCCCAAAGGCGCCACCGATCCCGGCATCCTGGGCGTTCCCGCGACGGATGAGCCCAAAGGGTTGAGAGCGCTTGTCACAAGCGGCGATGCCTCGCTGCGCAGCCTGCGGCTGGGACTCGAGGCGCGCGGCATCGACCTTTCGACGGCGCGCGCCATCACGCTCTTCGACAGCCGGACCCCTGCCGGCACCTCGGAAAGCTTCACCGCCAGCCGCGAGGGCGTGGCGATCATCGCCGCGCCGGGCGGCATCATGGATTTCGACGCGCAGGACACGGCCACGCCGCTGACGGTGATGGTGCGCCGCGCGGTCATCAAACACGCCCCGCGTTTCGAGCTGCCCGACCCGCTGGCCGATCCGGTCAGCGACATCCGCGTCCATTCCGCCACCGCCGAGGCCTATTTCGTCAAGGCGGGGGATTACATCCAGATCCTCGATGTCGACGGGCGGCAATGCACGGATTTCCAATGCTTCGCCGCGCGCAAGCTGGACAAGGGCGTGATCCACGCGCTGGACGTGACGACCACGCGGACGCTGATGGAACACGCCTATCCGATGCCGGGGCTGCACGCGAAATACTACGACCACGACATGCTGCCGCTGGTCGAAGTGGTGCAGGATACCTGCGGGCGCCATGACGCCTTCGCACTGGCCTGTTCGGCCAAATATTACGACGACATCGGCTATCCGGGCCACGTCAATTGCTCGGACAACTTCAACGCAGCCCTCGCGCCCCATGGCGTGACCGCGCGGCGCGGCTGGATGGCGATCAACTTCTTCTTCAATACAGGGCTCGACGAGCACGGCGTGATGTATTCCGACGAGCCGTGGTCACGCCCCGGCGATTATGTCCTGTTGCGCGCGCTGACCGATCTGGTCTGCGTAAGCTCTGCCTGCCCCGACGATACCTCGGCCGCGAATGGCTGGAACCCGACCGACATCCATGTCCGCACCTATAGCGGCAAGGAAACCTTTCAGCGGGCCATTGCCTATCGCCCGACGCCCGACTCGGAGCCGAAAATGACCAAACAGACTGGCTTTCACGACAGTTTCGCCCGCTTCACCCAGAATTTCGTCGAGTATAACGGCTATTGGCTGGCCAGCAGCATCGCGACGGCCGGGCCGATCGAGGAATACCACGCCTGCCGCCAGAAGGCGGTGGTGATGGACCTCAGCGCGCTGAGGAAATTCGAGATTACGGGGCCGGACAGCGAGGCTCTGTGCCAGTATGTCTTTACCCGCAACATGAAGACCCTGCCGGTGGGCGGCGTGGTCTATACCGCGATGTGCTATCCGCATGGCGGCATGATCGACGACGGCACCGCGTTCCGTCTGGGCCGCGACAATTTCCGCTGGATCGGCGGGTCGGATTACGGCGGCGAATGGCTGCGCGAGAAGGCGGCCGAGCTGGGGCTGAAGGTGCTGGTGCGCGCCTCGACCGACATGCAGCACAACATCGCGGTGCAGGGGCCCGAAAGCCGCGAGATCCTGAAAAAGGTGATCTGGACCGCACCGCACCAGCCTCGCTTCGACGCGCTGGACTGGTTCCGCTTCACGCCCGCGCGGATCGGCGATGCCGAGGGGATCCCGGTGGTCGTCTCGCGCACCGGCTATACCGGCGAGCTGGGCTACGAGATCTTCTGCCATCCCAAACACGCCGGCGCGGTTTTCGACGCGGTGTGGGAGGCGGGGCAGCCGCACGGGCTGACGCCGATGGGGCTGGAAGCGCTGGACATGCTGCGGATCGAGGCCGGGCTCATCTTTGCCGGTTACGATTTCAGCGATCAGACCGACCCGTTCGAGGCCGGTATCGGCTTCACCGTGCCGCTTAAGTCTAAGCCCGACGATTTCATCGGTCGCGACGCGCTGATCCGGCGCAAGGAGCATCCCGCGCGCAAGCTGGTGGGGCTGGATATCGACAGCAATGTCGCGGTGCATCACGGCGATTGCGTCCATATCGGGCGGGCACAGATCGGCGAGGTGACGTCCTCCATGCGCTCGCCGCTTCTGGGCAAGAACATCGCGCTGGCCCGCGTCGACGTGGCCCATCACGCCGAGGGCACCGAGGTCGAGATCGGCAAGCTGGACGGTCACCAGAAGCGCCTGCCCGCGCGAATCGTGCCCTTCGCGCATTACGACCCACAGAAGACGCGCCCGCGCTCGTGAGTACGACCCCGCTCGACGCGCTGGGCGGCGAGGCGGCTCTGCTCCGGCTTGTCACCCGGTTCTACGACCGGATGGAAACCGATCCGGCGGTGCATGCCCTGCACCGGCTGCATTTTCGCGGGCATGGCCTGTCGCATACCCGGCAGGCCCAGTTCGAGTTCCTGTGCGGGTTTCTGGGCGGGCGCGCCCATTACCGCGAGCGGCATGGCCACATGAACCTGCGCGAGATTCACGCCCATGTGCCGATCCGCAGCGTCGATGCCGATCTGTGGCTGCGGACCTTCGATGCGGCGCTGCAGGATTGCGCGATGACCGGGCCGGTGGTCGAGCGCCTGCGCGCCACCTTGCGGCGTGCGGCGCACAAGCTGGTCAACGACGTGCCCGACTGGCGGGATGGGGCAGGGTGATTCTCGGACCTCTGGTTCCGGCGACCGGAAATGCCGTGTTCCCAGGGGTCCAATCTGCCCGGATTTTAAACATTGGTATGGACCAATGCATTTTTTGACCGCTATGCTTTCCGCAGGGAGAGCGCCGGGGCCAGCGGGACAAATTTCGTCGAGCCTCAGTTTTCAAAGCCGGGTCAATGTTTTGCACAGCGTTTCGGCGCTTGGATGCTTGCTGCCCGGAAATTTCCCGGCAGGAAATAAATGTGAACTAAAGTGTTGATTTTCACCGGTCACTGCGGCTGAATGCGGTGAAACCACATGCCTTGGGAGGTCAGTTCATGGCGATTATCTACAGAACCTCGGCGCTTGCGCAGCGCCATGCCGAAATCGGCGGCGAGCTGGAAGATTGGAACGGCATGGGCACCGCCTGGTTCTACGACCACAGCGACGAGCGTGCCGAGGCGGATTACCTTGCCGTGCGGACCAAAGCGGGCCTGATGGATGTCTCTGGTCTGAAAAAGGTTCATCTGGTTGGACCTCATGCCGCTGCCGTCATCGACCGCGTGACCACCCGCAATGTCGACAAGATCATGCCGGGCCGCGCGATCTATGCCTCGATGCTCAACGACGACGGCAAGTTCATCGACGATTGCGTGATCTACCGGCTGTCGGTCAATCACTGGATGGTCGTCCACGGCGCAGGCACGGGCCACGAATCCATGGCCATGGCCGCTTTCGGCAAGAATGTCGCGATGATCTTCGACGACGCGCTGCACGACATGTCGCTGCAGGGGCCGGTGGCCGTCGATTTCCTGGCCAGGCATGTGCCCGGCATCCGCGATCTCGCGTATTTCGGCATCATGCAGACCAAGCTGTTCGGCAAGCCGGTGATGATCTCGCGCACCGGCTATACGGGCGAGCGCGGCTACGAGATCTTCTGCGAAGGCCGCCACGCGATCGAGCTGTGGGACACGATCCTGTCCGAGGGCAAGGATATGGGCATCCGGCCCGTGCAGTTCTCGACCCTCGATCTGCTGCGCACGGAAAGCTATCTGCTGTTCTTCCCCGGCGACAATTCCGAAACCTTCCCCTTCGCCGATGAGCCTGCCGGCGACACGCTGTGGGAGCTGGGCCTCGATTTCACCGTCTCGCCGGGCAAGACCGGTTTCCGCGGGGCCGAGAACCACTATGCGCTCAAGGGCAAGGAGCGGTTCAAGATCTACGGCGTGAAGCTTGAGGGCACCACCAAGGCCGATATCGGCGCCAAGCTGGTCAAGGACGGCAAGGAAGTGGGCCTTGTGACCTTCGGGATGCATTCGGGGCTGAACAACCACAATGTCGGCATCGCCCGGATGCCCGTCGATTGCGCCGTGCCGGGGGTGAAGATGGTGGTGGTGAACGCGGACGGCACCGAGATCCCCTGCGTGACCGAAGAGATGCCCTTCTACGACAAGGACAAGTCGATCCGCACCGCCAAGGGCTGACCCCTTTGACAGGCGCCGCCGGGAACGGGGGCGCCTGTGTCGCAACAGGCAACAGGACAACGGGAGTGACCGCCGCGATGTCGAAATTCCAGTTCCCCAAGAGCATTGCGAGCCGCCCGGTCTATGGCACCCTCGCGCCGCGACCGGGCAAGGCGCATCTGATGATGGCCGATGCCGAGGGCGCCGAGGCGCTGCTCGATCTGGCCGCGCAGGATGCGGGCCTGATGGGCAAGGCGCATATCCTTTATATCCCGCGCGATACCGGCCAGACCTATACCGACCGGCTGCGCGCGCTGGAGCCCGCGCAACTTTATGTGGGCCCCAGCTTTGACGCGGCTTTGCCGCGCCTGCGCCGGGTGCTGTCGGACGCGCATATGGGCCTGCAGGTCTATCTGGCGGGAACCGAGGGCCTGATGGGGCGCGCGGCGGCCGAGGTCACGGCCGCGGGCATCCCCCTTGGCGCGGTGCAGACAGAGCATCGCGGCTCGGTCGCGCGGCGGATGCAATGCGTCCATTGCAAGGGCATCACCGAGGACGTCACCACCGACCCCTTCACCTGTTCGCATTGCGGGCTGAACCTGTTCGTGCGCGACCATTACTCGCGCCGCCTTGCCGCCTTTCAGGGCGTGTGCATCGATGCCGAGGATCCCGGCAACGTCCCCGAACCCGTGGAGCTGTACAAATGAGCGCCGCCCCCCAGAAAGCCAAGGCCGGCGCCGAGAAGATCGAGGTGATCGTCAGCGCCGTCGTCCCGGTCAACGACCTGGTCACCCGCTTCGAGTTCCGGCGCCCCGACGGCGCGCCCTTCCCGCCGTTCTCGGCCGGGGCGCATACGGTCGTCGAGATGAACGACGCGGGCCGTACGCGCCTGAACCCCTATTCGCTGATGTCGGACCCCGCCGATTCCGGCACCTACGCCATCTCGGTCCGCCGCGACGATCAGGGGCGGGGCGGGTCGCTGTTCCTGCATCGCAACGTGAAGCCCGGCGACCGGATGACGCTGTCCTATCCGGTCAACCTGTTCCCGATCGATCTGCGCGGGCGCAAGCATGTGTTTCTGGCCGGCGGGATCGGCATCACGCCCTTTCTTGCCATGATCGCGCAGCTTGAGAAGCTCGGCGCGCGGTGGGAGCTGCATTACGCCTGCCGCAACGAGGCGCTCGCCTCCTATGCCGACGTTCTGACCGCCCGCCATCCCGGCAAGGTCCGGATCTATTACGACGACCGCAAACAGGCGATTCCGCTGGGCGATCTGCTCGACGGACAGCCGCTGGGCACGCATGTCTATGTCTGTGGCCCCAAGGGCATGATCGAATGGGTGCACCGCACCGCCACCGAACATGGCTGGCCCGACGACAACGTGCATTCCGAGGAATTTCTCGCCCCGCAGCCCGGCCAGCCCTTCGAGGTGCGGCTGTGCAAATCCGACATGACGATCACCGTGGGCGAGAATGAAAGCCTGCTGGAAGCCATGGAGCGTTGCGGTGTCGACGCGCCCTTCCTGTGCCGGGGCGGCGCCTGCGGACAATGCGAAACCGATGTCGTCGAGCATGACGGCGAGTTCATCCACCGCGACCACTGGCTGGAAGACGATCAGCAGGCGAGCGGCACCAAGATCATGCCCTGCGTCAGCCGCTTTGTCGGCCCGACGCTGGTTCTGGACCGATAGGGAGCATCGAATGACCATCCAGTTCAACGACGAGACCTTTCGCGGCGATTACTCCTTCCGCAACTCGCCCTGGGCCATCAGGCGCTTCCCGTTTCCGTTCCACGAAGACAGTTACATGTACTCCGTGAACATGGAGCAGCATCGCGGCGGTCCGGCGGGATCGGTCTATGAAAAGCGCTTCGATGTCGACGAGCATTACGTCTCCGAGATGCGCGACCGCGCGATCGTGCTGGCCGAGGATCCGCTGCGCTGCCAGTCGCTGCCGCATATGACGCTGGCGGGCTGGGACCTGCTGGAGCTCATCATGGTCTCGAAATCCGAGGATTATCCGGACCTGTTCGAGCTGCACCGCGACGGCGAACGCTGGCGCTGGGTGAACAGGCCTATGGGAATCGACGATACCTTCACCTTCATGGACGAAACCACGCTGCCTTACGGCCCGATGGAATACATCACCCGCCAGACGCAGGGCGATTTCGCCGTGCTGGATCAGCGCGACGACAATCTGTGGATGGATGCCGGGATGGTGACGACGCAGGCGGACTGGTCGCTGGATTTCGATATCGGCATGAATTTCTTCGAATGGCACGCTCCGGTGCCGCTGGCGCATGAGATGGGGATCTTCAAGCGCGCGCTGAAATTCCTGATGAACGTGCAGCAAGGCGCGCCGGCGCGGCGGCTGAACTGGACGATGACGGTCAACCCGCTGCTGGATACCAGCCCCGAGAATTACCACAAATGGGGCATCCAGAAGACAGAACTCACGCCAGAGAATATCGGCGCCAAGCAGCATCTGCGGGTCGAGCTGCAGACCTTCTACCGGCTGCCGCGCTCGAACGCGCTGGTGTTTCCGATCCGCTGCTACCTGATCGCGTTTCAGGATCTGGTCACGGTGCCCAAATGGGGCCGCCGCCTGCACCGGGTGATCCGCGATCTGCCGGACGAACTGGCGACCTACAAGGGTTTCATCGCCAACCGGCCCCTCATGCTGGATTACCTGAGCCGATACGATGACGGGTTGCCCACCTCGCCCGGCGTCTGGCCCGATCTGGACACCGAGCCGCCGCTGCAGAAATGAGATCCGGCCCCCCGCAATCCGGGGGGCTTTTCACTTTTCGCGCGGGTAGCTGATGATCGACAGGTAGCGCGCGGGGAGTTGCACCAGCCGTTCGGGCCCGTGCGGCGCGTCGGCATCGAAGAACAGCGTGTCACCGGGTTCCAGCGGATACATTTCGGCCCCGTGGCGGTAATCGACCTTGCCCTCCAGCATGTAGATCATCTCAATCCCGTCGTGCTGAAACGTCTTGAACACGTCCGATTCGGAATCGAGCTGGATCAGGTAAGGCTCGACGATGACCCCGCTGGCATTCGAGCCGATATGGCCCAGAAGCTTGTATTGATGCCCCGCGCGGGTGCCCGCCCGCTCGATCTCGACCCCGCGCCCCGATTTCGTATGCACTGCCTGCCGCCGCTCCTCGTATCCCTTGAAAAACGCGGTCAGGGGCACCGACAGGGCATCGGCCAGTGTTTGCAAGGTGGTCAGCGAGGGCGAGGTGTTGCCGTTCTCGATCTTTGACAGCATGCCGATCGACAGGTCGGTCAGCCGGGACAGCTCGGCCACGGTGATGTTCTGCTGCTTGCGATACGCGCGGACCTCGCGACCGATGGCGACTTCGAGGATCTTTTCGCGCGCGTCGCGCAGGCTGTGCGGATCCTGTGTCAGCCTGGACCCCGTTTCGGTCGCCGCGCCCTTGGTCATGCCGTGTGTCTCTCTTCCGCAAGCCGGCCCTGCTGCCGCAAGCCCGGATCCGTGCCCCAGTGTGGGCGCTCCATAGCGCAGGGCGGCGCAAAGGGCGACCGTCCTCGTGTGGTCGGCGCCTCAATCCGCTTCCTTCCGGGCGCGCAGCGACGACGGCGGCGCGCCGAACTGCGCGCGAAAGGCTTCCGTGAAGTTGGCCTGACGCGCAAAGCCCGTCATCAGCGCGATTTCGGACAACGGCAGACGGGTCGAGACGATCAGGTCGCGCGCGGTTTCCAGCCTGATGCGGCGATACTCGGCCATCACCGAACGGCCGAGGCTGGCATTGAACTGCCGCTGCAATTGCCGCGCCGAAAGCCCGGCCAGCGCGGCAAGCTGGTCGTGCGACAACGGGTCGGCGATATGCGATTCCATCAGCTCCAGAGCCGCTGTCACCGGCCCGGGCAGGGCGCCGTAACGCGCCGCGATCGAGGCGGTCTGCGGCGCCTCGGGGCTGCGGATCTCGGTCTGGATGAACCAGTCGGAAATGCGCTGGGCGAAAGCCGTGCCATGCGTGCGGGCGATGATCGCGTGCATCATGTCCAGGGGCGCCGCGCCGCCCGCGCAGGTATAGCGGTCGCGGTCGATGACGAAGAGCCGGCGCTCCAGCAGCCAGGCGCCGCCCAGCGCCTCGAAATCTTCGTAATGGTGCCAGTGGACGGTGAAGCGGCGCTGGTCCAGAAGCCCGGCCTTGGCCAGGATCACCGCCCCGCCGGAAATGCCGCCCAGAGCGATGCCCTGACGGTCCGCCTGCCTGAGCCACGCGAACAGCGCGGGGTCGGAGACCCGCGCGGGATCGCCGCCCGCCGCCACGAAGATCAGGTCGAAATCGAGCGCCACCTCGCGATAGGGGCGGGTCGGAAAGCTGGCGCCCACCGACGACAGGGCCGCGCCGCCGTTGCGTGACAGCAGCGTCACCTCGAACGCCTGACCGTCCGAAAACAGGTTTGCCGCCCGCAACGGTTCCAGCGCCGAGGCGGTCGACAACAGCGCGTGTCCGTCGATCAGCAGAAAGGCGATGCGTCTCATGGCAGCTTTTCCGGTCAGTCCGGATTTCGCAATAGGATGACCGGAAAAGGAAAGCAACCGGCCCGGCCCCGGACGGAAAACGGATCCTGTTCAGGCCGGGCAGGCGGGTCGGGACAACCAGTGCCGCCAGTCCGGTCGCACGACCTGACCAATTGGGCGAATCTTTGGCGCCCGACCTCATTCTTCCTGCAGCGGATCGAACGCGGGACGCCTTTTTTTCAAGACCGGAAGACGTGCACGTTGCGCGCATATTTTCATCTTTCCGGGCCTGCCAGTCGCTTTCCTGACCCAAATTCATGCGCTATAAAATTCTTAAGAAGAAAAAATTTTGACTGAAAGTGATTCATTCCGCTCTGATTGTCGTCACTGAGTGAGCCACAGCAAGAAATTGGTTCAGGCCAAACCGGCTCGGGACAAACGACAACGCATAACGGGAGACTGACGTGGAACAGGAACTCGCATCCCTGACGGCCTCGATCGCCGAGATACAGGCGAACCTTGCCGCCACCAACGGCACGTTTTCGGAGACCTTCTATTATCTGACGATCCCCCTCATGGTGCTGATCCATGCCGGGTTCCTCGCCTACGAGATGGGCGCCTCGCGGTCGAAGAACGCGCTGGCCTCGGGCATCAAGAACATCCTCGCCTTCGCGATGATCGTGCCGTTCTTCTATTTCATCGGCTGGTGGATCTACTGGGCCTTCCCCACAGGGCTGACGCTGTCCGAGGGCGCGATGGGCATTTCGGGGCTGGCCTATGCCAATGACATCGCCCTGCCCTGGAGCGACTATATGGGCCCCAACCTTGACGATCGCTCGTCGGGCGTGTTCTGGGGCGCCTTCGTGCTCTTCGCGGCGACCACCGCGTCGATCATGTCGGGCGGCGTGATCGAGCGTATCAAGCTGACGGGCTTCGTCGTGCTGGCGATCGTGCTGGGCTCTTTCGTGTGGATCCTTGGCGGCGCCTGGGGCTGGCACGCGGATGGCTGGCTGGTCACGCAATTCGGCTATCACGATTTCGGCGCGGCGGGTGTCGTGCACATGATCGCGGGCTTCTTCACGCTGGGCGTGCTGATCAATCTCGGGCCGCGAATCGGCAAGTTCAACGCCGATGGCAGCGCCAACCACATCGCCGGTCACTCCATGCCGATGACGCTGATCGGGCTGATGCTGATCATCGCCGGGTTCTGGGGCTTCCTGATGGGCTGCGTCATCGTCCCGGGCGAGGCCTGGTCGTGGGGCAACGCGATCGAGGCCACGATCTATGGCACGCCGATGACGATCTCGGGCATGACCTTCAACACGCTCATGGGCTTTGCCGGCGGCATCATCGGCGCCTGGATGGTGACCCGCGATCCGTTCTGGATGATGTCGGGCGCGCTGGGCGGGATCATCTCGTGCGCGGCGGGGCTTGATCTGTGGTACCCGCCGATGGCTTTCGTGATCGGCTTCCTCGGTGCCGCGATGATGCCCTTCGTCGCGTCGTTCATCGAGCGCCGCAAGATCGACGACGCGGTCGGCGCCTTCGCGGTGCACGGGTTCCTCGGCATGTGGGGCGTGATCGCGGTCGGCATCGCCGCGCAAGGCTATCCCGCGCTGTTCGGCGAGGACGTGATCCAGATCTCGTTCACCGGCCAGCTCATCGGCGCCGTGGTGATGGGGCTTCTGGGCTTCGTGCCGGGTTACGTCGTGTCCTTCATCCTGAAGGCCACGGGCCAGCTGCGGGTTCCCGAAGAGGCCGAGATCCGGGGTCTCGACGCGGTCAAGGTTCCGGCCTCGGCCTATCCCGAAGGGCTCAACATCTCGGTCAGCCCGGCTGAATAATCAACACAGGGAAGGAAAACATCATGGAAGCTCCGTTCACCGCGACCTCCTGGGATGGCATCACCGGCGCGATCTATGCGGGCCACGGCTCGGTCGAGGGGATGTGGGTCGCCGCCAGCCTCGCGCTGGTCGTCGTCGCCATCATCTTCGGCTGGCGCCACGAGCACCACGCCTACAAGGCGCTGAAGAAGTAACGTCTGACAACCTCGGTCCGGCCGGGCAATAGGCCCGGCCCTTCCGGCGGCGCCCCGGCGCCGTCGGTTTTTTGCCCCCGCACGCCGCGCATCCGCCGCGTCACGACACGAAAGGCCCCGACCATGTCCTGGATCCTGCTGGCAATCGCCGGACTGCTAGAAATCGTCTGGGCGACGACGATGAAGGCCTCGAACGGCTTCACCGTGCTGGTGCCCAGCATCGTCACCGTGGTGGGCATCGTCGCCTCGCTCAGCCTGCTGGCCGTGGCGATGAAGGAGCTGCCCGCCGGGCCGTCCTATATGGTCTGGACCGGGATCGGCGCGGTCGGCACCTTCATCGCCGGCGTGATCCTGCACGGCGAGGCGCTGAATGCCACGCGCATCGCCGCCGCCGTGCTGATCGTTGCGGGCATGACGCTGATGAAGCTCGACACCTGACGCCCCGCCCCGACGAACGCCCCCGCGACGCAGACGGGGATGTCTGCGCGCGGGGCGACGCGGTCAGCCGACGTGTTCGGCAAACAGTTTTTCGGTGCGTTTCTGGGCCATCGCGGCGGCTTCGGGATGGAAGCTGGCGCGGCGGTCGCAATTGAAGCCGTGATCGGCCTCTTCGTACAAATAGAACTCGCAATCGGGCCGCGCCGCGCGCACCGCCTCGTAGTTCTCGGGCGGAATGCCCTTGTCCAGCGCGCCGTAATGCAACTGCACCGGGCAGCGCGGTTTCTTGTCGGCGAAGTCCTTGATCTTGCCGCCGTAATAGCACGAGGCAGCGGCGATCCCGTCCATCTCGGCAGCGGCAAGGAAGGCGACCGAACCGCCCAGGCAATAACCCACGATCCCGACCTTGCCGTATTGCGCCAACTCGGCGCGCGCGGCCTCGGTGTCCAGCATCACGCCGTTCCAGTCCAGCTTGGGGATGAAGGCGCGGGCCATGGCGATGTCGTCGGGCTCGTAGCCGCATTCGAAGTCCCGCTCGATCCGGTCGAAAATCGCGGGTGCCAGCGCCGCATATCCTGCTGCGGCGAACCGGTCGCACATGTCGCGGATATGGACGTTCACACCGAAGATTTCCTGGATGACGACGATGCCGCCGCGCGGCGTTCCCTGCGGCAGGGCCAGATAGCCCCCCAGGTCGTGCCCGTCGCTGGCGGTAAGGGTGATGGCGGTCATGATGTCTCCGTTCTTTGGGGCCCCGTCGGGGCGATGGGTCTCAGCGCAGAAGGCCGCGCAGGTTGTCTTGCATGTCCACAAGCGCAGGCAGGAACGTGTCGGTGAGCGCAGCGGCGGCATGGGTCGAGGCCGCAAGCCCGACATTCAACGCCGCCGTCACCCGCCCGTGGCTGTCGAAAAGCGGCACGGCGAGCGACCGCAGGCCGATTTCGACCTCTTCGTCGATCACCGCGAAGCCCTGCGCGCGGATCCGGCCCAGCTCTTCAAGGATCTGCCGGGGATCCGTCATGGTATGCGGTGTCCGGGCGGGCAGGGGGGCGGTGCCCAGGATCTCCGCCGCCGTATCCCGTGCCAGCGCGGCCAGCAGCACGCGGCCCATGCTGGTGCAATAGGCGGGCAGTCGCGAGCCGGGCATCAGCGCGATGGACATCACCTTGCGCTGCGCGGCGCGGGCGACATAGACGATCTCGTCCCCGTCGAGGATCGAGACCGAGGTGCTTTCGCCGATCCGGTCCGACAAGGCGTCCAGATGCGGCTGCACGATCTGCGGCAAGGGCATGGTCGCAAGGCAGGCGGTGCCCAGCCTCAGCACGCGGGGCTTCAGGGTGAAGAACTTGCCGTCGTAATCGGCATAGCCCTCATGCGCGAGCGTCAGCAGGCAGCGCCGGGTGGTCGCGCGGTCCAGCCCGCAGGCCGCCGCAGCCTCGCTGATCGACTGGCGGGGGCGGTCGGCGGTGAAGGTCTCGATCACCCGCAGACCCTTGGCAAGCCCGCCCATCAGATCCCGTTCGATGCCCATGACTTGCCTGCCCGACTGCCGCGCCCTTCGATCACCGGCACGATAGCGCAGCCACGGCAGGCGCAAAACCCTTGCCGGTCTGCAACGTGGAAAAGGGGGCGACAGGGACCGCCAGAGTGCGCGTGTTTCGACCGGATTTGCCAATCTCCAGTTAAATAAACGATTTTTTCGCTCTTCCGTCATCCCGCGATTTCTGTATTACTATCTGTATACAGCACTGTATGAGGGCAGCATGGACAGGACTCATAACCAGCTCAATGGCGCGGAAGCGGTGGTGCGCATGCTTGAAGCGCACGGCGTGACGCATGTCTTCGGGCTGTGCGGTGATACCTCGCTGCCGCTCTACGACGCGCTGGCGCGGCTCGATCACGGCATTACCCATGTCCTGACCCGCGACGAGCGCAGCGCCGCTTACATGGCCGATGGCTATGCCCGCGTGACCGGGAAGGTCGGCGTGTGCGAGGGGCCGTCGGGCGGGGGTGCGACCTATATCCTGCCGGGGCTGGTGGAAAGCAACGAAAGCTCGGTCCCGGTTCTGGCAATCACCACCGATGTGCCGGTCAGCGCGCGGGGCCATTTTCCGCTGACCGAACTGGACCAGACGACGCTCTATCGCCCGCTGACCAAGTGGAACAAGGTGATCGACACGGTGGGCGAGATCCCGCAGACGATGCGCACCGCCTTTCGCGCGATGACGACGGGCAAGCCTGGCACGGCGCATATCGGTCTGCCCTATGACGTGCAGAAACAGCCCGCGCCCGACGCGAAGATCTGGGCCCAGCCCGAGCATGGCCGCTATCCCGCCTGGCGCCCGGGGGCGAACCCCGCCGAGATCGGGCGCGCGGCGCAGGCGATCCTGTCGGCGAAGCTGCCCGTCTTCGTCTGCGGCGGCGGCGTGGTGATTTCGGGCGCCGAGAGCGCGCTGGCCGCGCTGGCCGAAAGCCTGAATGCCCCGGTCTGCACCACGATCAGCGGGCAGGGTTCGCTGTCGGATGACCATCCGCTGATGGTCGGCGTGGTCGGCGCGAATGGCGGCGTGGTGCAGACGCGCGAGGTGCTGTCGAAGGCCGATCTGGTGGTCTTCATCGGTTGCCGCGCGGGCTCGACCTCGACCGAGCACCGCACGGTGCCCGGCCCGGGCGTGCCGATCGTGCATATCGATATCGACCCGATGGTGATTTCCTGCAACTACCAGACCGAGGTCGGCATCGTCGCCGATGCCCGCCTTGCGCTCGAAGCGCTGGGCGAAGCGGTTGGCGCGGGGCTGGACGGCCGCTTCGACGGCGCCGGCGACGGCGCGGCGCTGGCGAAAACCGCGCGCGACGGCAAACGCGCCGATTTCGCCGCGCTGGCCGCGTCGACCGATAGCCCGGTCAAGCCCGAGGCGGTGATCGACGCGCTCAACCGGCTTTTGCCCGACAATGCCGTCCTGGTCGCCGATCCCGGGACGCCATGCCCCTATGTCTCGGCCCATTACCGCCAGAAGCGGGCAGGCCGTCAGGTCATCACCAACCGCGCGCAGGGTGCGCTGGGCTATTCGATGTCGGCCGCTGTCGGCGCGTGGTTCGGGCGCCCCGACGCGACGGTGCTGTCGCTGATGGGCGATGGGAGCTTCGGCTTCACGGTGGGCGAGCTGGAAACCATCCGCCGCTTCAACGTGCCGCTGAAGATGATCGTCTTCTCGAACTCGGTCTTCGGCTGGATCAAGGCCAGCCAGAAGGCCGGCTACGAAGAGCGCTATTTCTCGGTCGATTTCAACCGCACCGATCACGCCGCCGTCGCGCGGGCCTATGGCGTCGAGGCCTGGACGGTCGATGACCCGGCCAAGCTTGACGAGACGATCCGCGCCGCCCTGGCGCATGATGGCCCGGCGCTGATCGATGTGATCAGCCAGCCGCTGCAGGACACGGCCGCCCCCGTGAGCCAGTGGATGGGCTGAGGGACGACCCGCCCCGGCGCGCGTAGCAAGCCGCGCGCCGGGGCGGTGGCACCCGGACACAGAATCCGGGGCCTGAACACGCTGGCCGGGACCAACCCCGGTCCGATCCAACCCTTGGGCCTCGCCCCCGATCAAGGCCCCCGATCAAGGAGTGACAGGGATGTCCCAATCGAAGTTTCACCTGAACCGCCGGCATTTCCTGGCCGGAACCGCCGGGCTGGGCCTGGCCAGCACCCTGCCGGGCCTGGCCCGCGCGCAGGAAAACGTTTCGGTCACCCAGTTCATCTGGACCGGCGCGCAGGAACCCGTCCCGCGCCGGATCGCCGAGGAATACGTCGCCGCCAATCCGCATGTCACCATCGACATGATTGCCGGGACGAACGGCGCGACCTTCCCGCAGCTTCAGGCCAGCCGCGATATCGACCCCGAAGACCCGCTGCTGAATCTGGGCTTCTTCAACATGGACGCGACCGAGCGCGGCAAGCTCGTGGACATGTGGCTGCCGATCACGCCCGACAACGTGCCGGCGGTGGCGAATATCCTGCCCGATTACCGGCAGGAAAATGATCTTGGCGCGTTCTTCTGCATGGATGTCTGCGGGCTGGTCTATAACACCGACTATTTCGACGAGGCCCCCGATAGCTGGGAAATCCTGTTCGACCCGGCCTTGCGCGGCAAGGTAGCGATGTTCGACGGTTTCTGGCCGGGCAACGGGCTGGTCTCGACCGCGCTGATCAATGGCGGGTCGGAAGACGATATCGAGCCGGCGATGGCGATCTATGAACAGGCTGCGCGCGACGGGCAGATCCATTCGCTCTTCACCTCGAACAGCCAGGCGCAGCAGCTTCTGGTTTCGGGCGAAGTCGTGGTGATGCCGCATTTCCGCGGTGTCGCGCTGCCGTGGCGCAATGGCGGCGCGCCCGTCGATTACGCGGTGCCGAAAGAGGGGCAGGTCGCCTTCCCCGAAGGCTTCCAGGTCGTCAACGGCTCGACCGAGGCGCAGCTCGATGTGTGCTACGATCTCGTCAGCAAATCGCTTGAGCCGCAGAACGTGCTGGATTACTGCCAGACCGCCTATGTCGTGCCGCTGATGGACAATGTCGACCTGCCCGAGGACATGGCTGCCGACCCGGCGATCTCGCCCGAGGCCATCGCCAATGCGCAGAAGCTGGATTACGCGAAGATCGCCGCCAATGGCCCGGAATGGTCCCGGATGTGGAACCGCCGCGTGAAGGCGAATCTCTGATCTGACCGCAACCGATACGCGGCCCGGGCTGGTCTTCACCCTCTCCCTGTACCAGATCCGGGTCGCGTGTCCCGTTTTCCGGGGCGCACTGTTTCGCCGCCGCCCCGGAAGCGGGCCCCAAACACGGGATGGCTCATGGCCGATATCGTCCTTTCCGCCGTCGACAAGATCTTCGGATCCGACCGCGTCGTCAGCAATGTCGATCTCACCGTCGAGAATGGCGAGTTCTTCTCGCTTCTGGGCCCGTCGGGTTGCGGCAAGACCACCACCCTGCGGATGATCGCGGGGCTTGAGACGCCGACATCGGGCGATGTGACGATCCGCGGCCAGCGCATGAACGACGTGCCGATCAACAAGCGGCCGACGAATCTCGTGTTTCAGAAAATGGCGCTGTTCCCGCATCTCGACGTGTTCGAGAACGTGGCCTTCGGCCTGCGCCTGAAACGGTTGCCGGGGGCCGAGATCAAGCGCAAGGTGGGCGATATCCTTGACGTGGTCAGCCTGACCGGGTTCGAGAAACGCGCGGTGTCGCAGCTTTCGGGCGGCCAGCAACAGCGGGTGGCGATTGCCCGCGCGCTGGTGAACGAACCCGCCGTGCTGCTGCTGGACGAACCGCTCGGCGCCTTGGACCTGAAGCTGCAGCTTCACCTGCAGCGCGAATTGCGGCGCATCCAGAAGGCCACCGGGACGACCTTCATCTACGTTACCCATAACCAGGCCGAGGCTCTGTCGATGTCCGACCGGCTGGCGGTGATGAATGGCGGCAAGATCGAGCAGATCGGCACGCCTGCCGAGATGTATCTCAGACCCGCGACCAGTTTCGTGGCATCCTTCATCGGCCGCACCAACCTGATCGAGGCGCGGATTGACAACGTCACCTCGGGCGCGGCGCATCTGAGCCATGAGGGCCTGCCGCTTTCCGTTCCGGCCGAGGAACTGGGCGCGGGCGAGACAGTGATGCTGTCGCTGCGTCCCGAACGGATCGAGATCCGTGCGCCCGGCGCCGAGGGCATCGACGCCACCGTGACCGAAGCCGAGTTCATGGGCTCGACCGTGCTCTACCGCATGAAGACCGCCTCGGACCGGACGCTGATCGTGCAGACGCTGGCCGACCGGGCGCCGCTGCGCGATGGAGAGAGCGCCCGGATCGGCTGGGCTCCGGACGCCGCCGTGCAGATCCGTCAGACCTCGGTCGCGGAGGATATCGAATGAGCGGGGCCACTGCCACGCCGCTTGCCGCGCCGCTTGCCGCGCCCGGTCGCGTCCTGCCGCGCTGGGTGCGTCTGGCGCTGCTGATCGGGCCCGGCTTCTTCCTGATCGTGCTGCCCTTTTTCGGCGCGATGGTGATGCTGGGCACCTATTCGCTGAACCTGCGCGACGCCAACGGGATGGGGATGGGCTTGTCGCTGTGGATGGATTTCGCCTCCGACGGTTTCAACTGGTCGGTTCTGTGGAACAGCGTGCGCATCGCGGGCATTTCCACGATCCTGTCGGTGGCGCTGGCCTATCCGGTAGCCGCAGCGCTGTTGCGGGTCAGAAGCCGCGCCTTTCTGGCCTTTGCCTATATCGCGCTGTTCTCGCCCTTGTTGATGAGCATGGTCAGCCGCGCCTATGGCTGGCTGCTGTTGCTGTCCGATAACGGCTTCGTCAATCAGACGCTGGGCTTGCTGTTCGGCATCGACCCGATCCGGCTGGTGTTCAACGAAACCGGCGTGATCATCGCCATCGTCCATGTCGTGCTGCCCTATGCGGTGCTGCCGATCCTGAACACCATGACGCAGGTGCCGCCCGTCTACCGCGAGGCCGCGCTGGATCTGGGCGCCTCGGGCTGGACGGTGTTCCGCCGCGTGACCCTGCCGCTCACGCTGCCCGGCGTCATCGTCGCCGCCGAGATCATCTTCGCGCTGTCCGCGTCGGCCTTCGTCACGCCCAGCCTGCTGGGCGGCGGACGCGTGCTGACGCTGTCGCAGCTGGTCTACGAGAATATCGGCATGATCGAATGGGGCATGGCCGCCGTTCAGGCCATCGTGCTGCTGGTCACGGCTCTGGCGGTGCTGTTCGTGCTTGAACGTGTCAACCGCGCCACCCATGCCGCGAGGGAGAGCTGAGATGCCCGAATCCCGGTTGAAATTCTGGACGCTGCGGGCGGTGCTGATCCTTGTCATCGTCTTCATGCTGTCGCCGATCCTGATCGTCGTGATCAACAGCTTCAACGCCTCGCAATTCAGCGCCTGGCCGCCCGAGGGCTTCACGCTGGACTGGTATCGCCGGGTGCTGGATAACCCCGCTTTCCGGCGCGGCGCGTGGAATTCGTTGCAGGTGGGCGTGCTGTCGACGCTGCTGGTGCTGATCCTTGGCACCCCCATCGCCTATGCGCTGGCCCGTATCCGGATGCGCGGTCTTGCCGCTTTCCGCGCGGTGCTGTTCGCGCCGCTGGTCGTGCCGCGCGTGGCCATCGGTTTCGCGCTGTTCGTGCTGTTCATCGTGCTGGCGCGGCCGCTCTACGGCAGTTTCGCGGGCGTCGTGCTGGCGCATTCCATCCTGATGCTGCCCTTCGTCGTGGCGATCCTGACCGCCAGTTTCGGCGAGGTCGATCCCATCGTCGAGGAAGCCGCCCGCGATCTGGGCGCAAGTCCCCTTCAGGCCTTCCGCCTTGCGGTTCTGCCGCAGATCAAGGGCGCGCTGCTGGTCTCGGGGATCTTCGCTTTCATCACCTCGTTCGACGAGGTGGAAACCACGATCTTCATCGTCCGGCCCGATGTGAACACGCTGCCGGTCGAGATGTACCTGTTCCTTGAACAATACCAGGACCCCACGCTGGCCGCCCTGTCCACGCTGCTGATCGTCTTCACCTTCGCGGTGATCCTGATCGTGCCCTTCGTGGTCCGGGGCAATGCGCTGCTGAAAATGATGGGGTCGGGGAGATAATCTGATGAGCGACAAACGCTACCGCCTGGGCATCGATATCGGCGGCACCTTCACCGACCTGTTCGTGGTCGACGAGGTTTCAGGTGCAACGCTGTCCTTCAAGACGCCCTCGGTCCCGTCGGACCCGGCGCAGGCGGTGCGCAATGGCGTGCGGATCCTTGAGGAAGAACACGGCATTCCCGCCGCGCAGATCGGCTACTTCGTGCATGGCACCACGCTGGGCCTGAATACGCTGTTGCAGCGCAACGGCGACCGCGCGGGGCTTCTGGTCACCAAGGGTTTTCGCGACGTGCTGGAGATCGGCCGCCTGCGGCTGCCCGATCCGACAAATTACTATGTCGAGCGTATCAAGCCCTTGATCGCCCGCGACGATGTGCGCGAGATCGACGAGCGGCTGGGCGTCGATGGCCGGGTCATCACCCCGCTCGATCTGGACGCGGCCGAGGCCGCTGCGCGCGACCTGCTGGAGGCGGGCGCAAAGACGCTGGCCATCGTTTTCCTGCATTCCTATCGCAATTCCGTGCATGAGGCCGCACTTGCGGCCCATCTGCGCCGCGTCTTCCCCGGCACCTATGTCTGCGCCAGCCACGAGGTCTGGCCCCAGCAGCGCGAATACGAACGCGGGCTGGTGACGGCGATCAACGCCCATATCGGCGATCGCATGAAGCACTATTACGCCCGTTTGCACGACGACATGGCCGAGGCCGGGCTGACCGCGCGGCTGATGACCACCAAGTCGAATGGCGGCATCATGGCCGCCGCCAGCGCCGCCGAGGCGCCTGTCGAAACGCTGCTGTCGGGGCCCGCCTCGGGGGCGATGGGCGCGCTGATGGTCGGGCGCTCGGGCGGTTACGACAAGCTCATCGGCTTCGACATGGGCGGCACCTCGGTCGATGTGGCGATCATCGACGGCGACGTGCTCTATTCCACCGAAAGCCGGATCGGGGATTTCCCGCTGATCATGCCCGCCGTCGATATCTCGTCCATCGGCGCGGGTGGCGGGTCGATCGCGTGGCTCGATGCCTCGGGCATTCTGAAGGTCGGCCCTCACAGCGCGGGCGCGATGCCCGGCCCCGCCGCCTATGGCCATGGGGGCGAGCAGCCCACCGTGACCGACGCCTATGTCCGCATCGGTCTCTATGCCCCCGACCGCGTGCTGGGCGGCGGGCTGCGGCTGGATCGCGCCAAGGCCGAAGCCGCGTTGCAGACCATCGCCGCCCCGATGGGGCTCAGCACCGCCGAGGTCGCGCAGGGGATCCTCGACGTGACGACTGCCAACATGTTCGCGCAGTTCATGCCGCTCATGGCGCGCAAGGGGCTTGACCCGCGCGACTTCAAGCTGCTGGCCTATGGCGGCGCCGGGGCGCAGCATGCGTTTCTTCTGGCGCGCGAAGTGGGTGTCGACGCGGTGCTGGTGCCTGCCTCGCCGGGGACACTCTGCGCGCAGGGCAGTCTGGGCGCCGATCTGCGGCAGGACTTCATCCGCACTTTGCCCGCCCATGCCGGCGCCGCCTCGCTGACCGAAGCCTGGGACGCGCTGATGGCCGAGGGCGATGCCTGGCTCGATGGCCAGCCCGAGCGGATCACCGGCATCGAGCGGCAGCGCTCAGCGGATATGCGCTATCACGGCCAGAGCTTCGACCTGACCGTGCCGCTGCCCGAGGGCGAGGCGGTGTCCATCGACACGCTACTCACCGCCTTCCATACCGCTTACGAGCGGATCTACGGTTTTTCCGATCCCGAGGCGCTGGTCGAGATCACCAATGCCCGCGTCACCGTGCTGGGCCTGATCCCGCGCGTCGATGCGGTGCCGAAGATCGCCGAAGCGACGCCCGGCGAGCGCCCGCAACCGCGCCTGACAGCCCCGCTGATCGAGGATGGCGCTGAGGTCGATGCCGCGTTCTACGACCGCGCCACGTTGAAGGCCGGCCATGTCATCGACGGTCCCGCCGTGATCGAGGCGCCCGATACCACGATCTACCTGCCCGGCGATTTCACCGCCGAGGTGGACGCGTTCGGCAATCTCGTCGGGCGCTTGCGTGGCGTTACCGGCGCGGCAGAACACAGCATCGCGGAGGCCAGCGCATGAGCCCGATCAAGACCAGCCCCGTCCAGCTGGAAATCTTCCGCAACCGCTTTCAGGCAATTGTCGAGGAAATGGCCAGCGTCACCCTGCGCACCGGCTTCACCGTCTTCGTCAAGGAGACCGGCGATTTCGGCGCCTGCCTCGTCGCGCCCACGGGCGAGGTTCTGGCCGCACCGACCGAGGCCGCCGTCAGCCTGATGGTGGGCCTGCCCGGCTGGGAAGCGATCGGCGCCTTCGAGCACTACGAGGAAGGCGATGTCTGCATCGCCAACGATCCCGACACCACGCGCGGCCTGTCCACGCACCTGCCCGATATCTGGGTCTGGCGACCGATCTTCGTCGAGGGCGAGATCATCGCCTTTGCCTTCAACTTCATCCATTCCTCGGACGTAGGCGGGCGCGTTCTGGGGTCGATCACGCCCGTCGCGCGCGATGTCTGGGAAGAGGGGCTGCGCATCCCGCCCTTGAAGCTGATCAAGGCGGGTGTGATGAATGACGATGTGGTCAGGCTGATCTTGCTGAACTGCCGCATCCCGGATCAGAACTGGGGCGACATCAAGGCCGAGCTGGCCTCGCTCACCACTGCCGAACGGCGGGTCAAGGAATTGGCCGTCCGCTATGGCCGCGACGCGGTGCGCGACGGTATCGCCGACCTTCTGTCCAGCGCCGAGGAACGCGCGCGCAAGATCATCGCGACGATCCCCGACGGGCGCTATTCGGCCTCCGATTACATGGAGATCGAAGTCGGCGTCGACCGTCCGATCCGCATCGCCCTGACGATGGAGGTCCGCGGCGACGAGATCCTGCTCGACTTCACCGGCTCGGACCTGCAGGTGCGCGCGGCCTTCAACCTGCCCACCTATGGGCAGCCGGGGCATTACATGATGTCGTTGGCGATGCTGAACTATTTCCGCACGCTCGACCCCGAGATCCCCTATAATTCGGGCCTGACCCGCCCGATGAAAATGACCATCCCGCAGGGCACGATCCTGAACCCCGATCCGGGGCGCGCCTATGGCGTGCGCGCGGCGACCTTCATCCGGGTGATGGATTGCATCATGGCCTGTCTTGCACAGGCTTTGCCCGACGCGACGCCTGCAGCCTCGGCGGGGGCGATCGCCATCGTTCTGGTGTCGAACATGGACATGGAAACCGGCAAGCGGCGGATCACCGTGGCCCAGCCTTTGACCGGCGGATCGGGCGGGCGCCCGGCGCAGGACGGCGTCGATGGCACATCCTTTACCGGCGGCTGGCTGCGCAACGTGCCCAACGAGGTGCTCGAAGCCGAGATGCCGCTCATCGTCGAAGAATACGGATACGCCACCGACAGCGCCGCCGCCGGGCGGCTGCGGGGCGGGGCCGGGATCCGGTTCCGGATGCGCAACCTGCAGGACGGCACCGCCCTGACCGCGCGCGGGCTCGAGCGGTTCCAGTTCAATGCTTGGGGCAGTCATGGCGGCAAGGCGGGCGCGAACACGCAGGTGGTGCTGAACCCCGGCACCGACAGCGCGCGCGATCTGGGCCAGATCGATCTTGTGGAACTCAAGCGCGGCGACCGGGTCGAGTTTGTCTCGCCCACCGGCGGCGGCTACGGCGATCCGTTCCAGCGCCCGCCCGCTCAGGTGCTGGCGGATGTCGTGCATGGCTATGTCTCGCCCGGGGCGGCGCAGGCGCTTTATGGCGTCGTGATCGACGGCGCAGCCGTGGACGAGGCCGCGACCGAAAAGCTTCGCCGCGGCCACGAACCCGCCACCGGCACGGACAGGGGCGCCAAGCGCGCCGCGTTCGAGCGGGACTGGCCCGAAGAGGTGCAGGCGGCCATGATCGCGGCGCTTCTGGACCGGCCCGCACCCCAGCGCGACATGCTGCGCGGCCCGCTGGAAGCGGCGATCCTGACCGAGACCCGCGCGGGCAATCCGCCCGACCGCGCGCGCATCGACGCGCTGATCGACACGCTGTTCTGAGGCCCGCCATGACCAAGGTTTCCCCCGCCCAATACCCCTGCGACATGGACCGTCTGCGCGCACTGATGCAGGCCGCCGGGATGGATGCGATCCTGGCCTGGGGCGGGGCGAACTTTCGCTATGTCACGGGTTTCGCGAATTACTTCGACAATCCCGGCGGCTCGGTCGCGCTGATCCCGGCCGACCCGGCGCTGGAGCCTGTGATCCTGGTGGCAAGCTGGGTCGAGGACGCGGCGCGCGCCGATAACCGGCTGGGCACCATCCGGACCTATCCGCTCTGGATCGAGATCGGGGACGTGGAACAGGTTCGCGCGGGTACGGCCAAGGAAACGCCCAAACCCAGCCCGCGTTTCGATCTGGGCGCGAACATGCGCAGCCTCGCGCAGGCGCTGGCCGAACGAGGACTCGAGGCCGGGCGCATCGGGATCGAGATGAACAGCGTCAGCGCACAGGCGTTCCAGCTTCTGACCGAAGCCCTGCCCCGGGCCCGGTTCGCCGAGGCGGCGGGCGTTTTCACCGACCTGCGCCTATGCAAGACCGACTGGGAAATCGCCTGCATGGTCAAGGCCACGCAACTGGCCGAGACCGGGCTGCTGGCGGTGGCCGACGCGCCGCTACAGGGGCTCGATACCGTCGGGCTGAAGCAGATCTATGACGCCGCCGTCACCGATGCGCTGGCGGGCGATCCCGACAGCGGCTTCAACGGCACGCGCGTCACGGCCTCGATCGGCGGCGCGGTGTCACCCGTCATCTCGGGCGGGCCGCGCGTCACGGGCGAAGAACTGGTCTTCTTCGATTGCGCGGTGTCGATCCATGGCTATGGCTCGGATACCGGGCGCACGCTGACCTTCGGCCCGCCCGGTCCCGAAGCGCGGCGTATCATGGACGCCGTCTGCGCGGGGATGGATGCGGCGATTCCGCTGCTGGTGCCCGGCACGCCGATGTGCGACGTGTTTCGCGCCGGGCAGGATGCGGTGCGCGCCGCGGGCCTTCCCTGGTACACGCGCGGGCATATCGGTCACACGATGGGTCTGGGGATGGGGGAACAGGGGCCCTATCTGTCGCCGGTCGAGACACGGCCGCTTGAACCGGGCATGGTGATCGCGCTGGAGACCCCGCTCTACATGCGCGGGCTTGGCGGGTTTCAGGTGGAGGAATGTTTCGTGATCACAACCGAGGGCCATCGGCGCTTTACCACGCTGCCGCGCGATTTCCTGCAGGCGAGGCTGTAGCCCATGGCGCCGCGAGGGGATGAGACACCGCCGCCGCAAAGCAGCGTGGAACGCGTCTACGAGGAATTGCGCGAACAGGCGATCCGCTTCGACCTGCTGCCGGGCGACCGGATCAACGAAGTCGAATTGTCCAAGCGCTTCGGCGTCAGCCGCACGCCGCTGCGCGAGGCGCTCAACCGGCTGGTCGCGGACGGGTTTCTGACCTTCACCGCCGGCAAGGGATTCTTCCGCCGCAATCTCGAAGTGAAAGAGGTGTTCGACCTCTACGAGATGCGCCAGCGGCTGGAAATGATGCTGGCCGAACTGGCCGTCGAGCGCGCGTCGCCCGAAGCGATCGAGGAAATCCGGGGCTTTCTGGAAATCAGCCGCCGCGAGGATCCCACGCGCAGCGTCTACGATCTCGTGCGGCTGGACGAAGGTTTCCACGAACGCCTCGCCGCGCTCTCGGGCAATGTCGAGATGCTAAACGTTCTGAAGGACATCAACGCACGCATCCGGTTCGTGCGCTGGGTCAACATGGAACGGGGCCGCCGCACCCGCACGCAGGGCGAGCATCTGGAGATCCTCGAGGCGGTCGCGGCGGGCGATGCCGGGCGCGCGCGCGATCTCTTGCAGACTCATATCGACGGGCGGCTCGAACAGATCACCGAGGCGATCCGCGACGGCTATGCGATGATCTACATGCGCCGCAGCGGGCAGGGGTGACGGAAAGCCGGGGTTGGGAAAGCGGTGCCCTCAGGGGCGCCGGAACCCGGGTGACGGCGGGTCGGATCCGATCCGGCCCGCCGGATTGATGTCAGGCCGCGCGCCAGCGCGCCGTTGCCGGATCGACCGTGTAGAGCGGCGCCAGACTCTCGGCCCGCAGCACGATGTCGCGCACCGCAGCGATGATCCGGTCGGCCTGGGCATCGTCATGGCACCAGCCCAGGTTAAGCCGCGTCCAGCCCGGTTTCGCCATCTCGTCGCCCGCCGCCAGCCGTTTCTGCAAAGCCTCGGACGTCGCCCGGTCGATGCCCAGCAGACGGTGCGCAAACGGACCCGCGCAGGCACAGCCGCCGCGCGCCTGCACGCCGTGCATATCCGACAGCATCCGGGTGACAAGCTGCGGATGGACAAGGCCGTGCGCGCCCGTCACCTGAAACGAGAAGATCGGCAGGGCAGGGACATTCTCGGCAGGAGACAGCAACCGCAGCCCCGGCAGATCGGCCCAGGCGGCCAGCGCGCGGGCGCGCAGGACGTGCTCGCGCGCGGCGATGGCCTCGGTCCCCACCACGCGCTTCACTTCCAGCGCCAGCGCCGCGCGAATGTCGCCCAGCACGTTGGGCGTGCCGGCCTCTTCGCGGGCTTCGACGCGGGGGGAATAGACCTCGGCCCAAGGCGAGGTGAACTGCACGGTCCCGCCGCCGGGCTGGGTGGGTCTGTCGGTACAGACCATCGTGTCGCGCACGACCAGCACGCCGCTGGCTCCCGGCCCGCCGACGAATTTATGCGGCGAGAAGACGATGGCGTCTTTCTTCACCCCGTCTTCGGTCATCTGCATCGGCAGATACGGCCCGGCGCAGGCATAGTCCCATACCGACAATGCCCCGGCTTCTTTCAGCATCCGTGTCACCGCCTGCACATCGGTGATCTCGCCCGTGACGTTCGACGCGGCCGAGAACGTGCCGACCACCAGATCCGCGCCTTTCGCCTGCGCCAGCGCCTCGGCCAGCGCGTCCAGATCCACGCCGCCGCCCGCCGCCCGCGGGATCTCGGTCACCTTGGCGCCGCTTTCGCGCCACGGCAGCAGGTTCGAATGATGCTCGAAGGGGCCGTGGATCACCCGCACATCCTCGCCCCGCGCCACGCGCCGGGGAATATCGGCCAGCGCCACCAGCCGGTTCAGCCCCGCGGTCGCCCCCGATCCGCCGAAGATCACGTGGCAATCCGCCTCGGCGCCGGTTTCGCGCGCGACGACGGCGCGGGCGGCGGCGCGCATCCGGGTGATCTGCTGACCGCAATGCGACGCTTCGGTATGACTGTTGGAATAGATCGGCAGGATCTCGGTCAGAACCATCTGCTCGATCTGCATCAGCGCCCGGCCCGAGGCGGTGTAGTCGGCATAGGTCAGCGTCTTCGTCCCGAACGGCGTGACGATCTCGTGGCCCTCGCCGATCAGTCCCGCGCGGATCGCCTCGACCCCGCCGGCATCGACCAGCGACCGGGCAAAACGGTCGAACGGGGTGACAGAGGGGGCGGTCAGATCCTTGGGCATGGGGGTCTCTTGCTCGGGGGATGGTGTTTGAAGAGAAATCTCATGCTTTCAGCGCGAGATGTTCACAGTTTTTCCGCTTGTTGATCCTAAAATTGGGTCATATGATCGAAGAATGGCGGAAAAACTCGATGAAATGGACCGGCGCATCCTGCGCGCGCTGCAGATCGAATCCTCGCGCTCGCAGCGTGCGCTGGCCGAGGATGTGGGCCTGTCGCAGAACGCGCTCTGGCGGCGGCTGAAAGCGCTGGAAACAAGCGGCGTCATCAAGGGCTATACCGCGCGGCTGGACCGCGAAGCGGCGGGCGCCTCGCTGGTCGTGTTCTCGATGGTCAAGACGCGGCGGCATTCCGCGGACTGGCTGCGCAGCTTCCGCGCGCATCTGGAATCGATCCCCGAAGTGGTCAGCCTGTACCGGATCAGCGGCGATTTCGATTACATGCTGAAGATCGTCACGCACGACATTGCCGGGTTCGACCGGGTCTATCAGCGCGTGACCGAAAAGCTCGAGCTTGAGGCCGTCACCTCGTATTTCGCCATGGAAGCGATGATCGAAGACCGGCCAATCCCGCTTTAGACCACCCGCAAGGCCGGGCCGTCGCCGGCGTCGCGCAGATGCCCGATGCAGGCGGCATGATAGCCGGCCTCGCCCAGTTCCTGCAGCATTGCTTCGACGCGCGCCTCCGGCACGGCGGCCAGCAAGCCCCCCGCCGTCTGCGGATCGAAGAGCAAGCCCGCCCGCGCGCTTGAGGGCGCGGCGATCCGGCCCAACAATGCCGCGCGGTTCGCGGGCATGATGGTCGAGGCCACGCCCGCCTCGGCCATCGCCAGCGCGCCGTCAAAAAGCGGGATCCGGTCCAGCGCGATCTCGGCCCCCAGCCCGCTTGCGCGCAGCATCTCGTCCAGATGCCCGGCCAGCCCGAAGCCGGTCACATCCGTCATTGCGCGCGCATCGCGCGACAGGATGGCCGAGGCCCGGCCCTGCGGCTGCGTCAGGAACGGCCAGAGCGCGGCAATCGCCCGGCCCGGCGCCTTTTTTTGCATCTCGGCGGCCAGCAATGTGCCCGATCCGATGGGCTTGGTCAGCACCAGCGCGTCGCCGGGTTGCCCGCCGCCCTTGGTCAACACCCGTTCCCCCGCCAGCCCGGTGACGGTAAGCCCGATCGTCAGCTCGGCCCCCTGCGTCGTGTGCCCGCCCGCCAGATCGGCGCCGGCTTCGGCGAGGACCTCGGTCATCCCGGCCATGATCTCGGCCAGCGTCCGCTCTTGCAGCGGTTCGGACAGGCGCGGCAGGATCAGCATCGCCAGCGCCGCCTGCGGCGTGGCCCCCATCGCCCAGACATCCCCCAGAGCATGCACGCTGGCGATCTTCGCCATCAGCCACGGATCGTCCGTCACCGCGCGCAGATGGTCCGTCGCGATCACCTGCCGCGCGCCGTTGATCCGCAGCACCGCCGCATCGTCGCCGACACCCTGCTCCAGTGCGCCGCCCCGGGGCAGAGACGCCAGCGCGTGGCGCAGCGCATCGGGGCCGACCTTCGCGCCGCAACCGCCGCACAGGGGCTTGACGCCCACAAGCTCGGCCAGACCTTGCGTATGGTGTCGGGGAAGGGGGGCGGTTTCCATCTCGGGCAGCGCGTGAAACATCCGCATGAATTTGCGGTCGATCCGCGTCTTCAGCCGCCACATGGCCCGCCCGGCCAGCGGCAGCCCCCATTTGTCGGCCAGCGCGGACTTGCCGCCCAGCGAGATCAGCTTGAGATAATCGCGCTGCGGCCGGTAGGGACGCATCGCCCCGCCGGACAAGGCCGCGCGCAGGTTGTGGTGCAGGTAGGGCGCCTGCCGCACGGCAAAGACCCCGGCTTTCGGGCGCGGGCTTTCCGTCATATGCGCGCAATCGCCGACCGCGAAGATCTCGGGATGCGAGACCGAGCGCAGCGTCGGATCGACCGACACGTAGCCCTCGTGCAGCGCCAGCCCGGTATCCGCCAGCCAGTCCTGCGGACGGCTTCCCGCCGCGCCCAGCGTGAAATCCGAGCGCAGGCTGCGCCCGTCGGACAGCGCGACGGCACCGGCTTCGACCCGCACGGCCTCGGTTCGTTCGATCAGCGCGATGTCCCGCGCGCCGAGAAGCGCCAGCAGCCGCGCCCGCGCCCGCTTGCCCATATGCGGCAGCGCGACCGAGCGGTCGATCACGGTGATCTGGGCGCCCGGCAGCCGGTGCTTCATCGCCAGCGCCAGTTCGATCCCGCCGACCCCGGCCCCCAGAACGGTGATGCGGGGCGCGTCGGGCGCATCGTGCAGGAAGGCGTCCCAGCGCGCGGCATAGGCGGCGAGCGGTTTCGCGGCGACGGCGTGCTCGGCGAAACCCGGCAGGGCGGGCAGGTCCGAGGTGATCCCGATATCGACCGACAGCACGTCATAGCGGACCGGCGGCCGCCCCGGTATCAGGACCTGCCTTGCCGCCGGGTCGAGGCCCGCGGCGCGCCCCAGAATCAGCCGCGCCCCCGCGTGCCGCGCCAGCGCGACCAGATCCATCTCCAGCGCCGCGCGGTCGAAATGCCCGGCGATCAGGCCTGGCAACATGCCGGTATAGGGCGCGGTCGGATTGGGGTCGATCAGCGTCAGCCGCGCCCCGGCCAGCGGGTTCATGGCCCAGCGCAAGAGCACCAGCGCATGCGCATGGCCGCCGCCGATCAGCACGAGGTCTCGGGTCTGGGGCAGGGTTTGCATGGCACCTCCGGTCATTTCCCAGATGTAGCCGCAGATCCCCGCCCGGGCGAGGCGGCAAAGCGCCCGCGCGGCGTTTTCCGCGCCGGTCCACTTCGGGTGGATTTCCCTCTTGACGCTGTTCGAGGGCTGGCCTAGGAAGCCGCCAGCCACCGGGGCCGCGCCCCGACCGATCGGCATCGGGGCGGAGTAGCTCAGTTGGTTAGAGCAGCGGAATCATAATCCGCGTGTCGGGGGTTCAAGTCCCTCCTCCGCTACCATCCTTTCCCCCGGGTTTCCCTGTTTTAATGACGTCGCCGCCAGCGGTGCGGTTTTGCGTGACCCGCGTTGCAAACACGGTGCGTGTCGCGGACGGGCCGCGCGCGGTCGTAGTTTCGATTGACCCGTGCCGCGTCGTCGGGCATCAAGCAGGCGTGATCGGTTCCGCCACCCATGACGGCGGAGGCAAGAGGGAATGCGGTGCGACCTGCCAGCCAGGTCAAAGCCGCAGCTGTCCCCGCAACTGTGAGCGGCAAGCCCGGCTGACGATGCCACTGGAGCAATCCGGGAAGGCCAGTCAGGGCGTCCGAGCCGCGAGCCAGGAGACCTGCCGGGCACACGCATCCTGAGGGATGCCTGCAACTGGACGCCGGGGAAAAGCGTCTGGCATGGGCATGTCCCGCCAGGGGCCGTCCTCGCCAAACTCCCCGTCCGTCTCTCCCCGTCCGGCGCCCTGCCGGCGGACAGACAGAGGACGAAAATGAAACTGTACACCACTCTCATGGCCGCCACGGCCGCAACGTTGCTGCCGCTTTCGGCGTCGGCGCATTTCCAGCTGATCTATACGCCCGAGGCCGTGGTCGAAAGCACCGGCGAACTGCCCGTGAAGCTGATCTTCTGGCACCCGCTGGACAACGGTCACGTCATGGACATGGCGACCCCGCGCGAATTCTACATGGTCCATAACGGCGAACGGACGGATCTTCTGGACACGCTTTCGGCGGTCGATTTTCAGGGGGCCGAGAACAGCGGCGCCGCCTTTCGCGGCTCGGTGCCGATCCGGCGGTCGGGCGATTACGTGCTGGTGACGGTGCCCGAGCCGTATCACGAGGAATCGGAAGACATCTACATCCAGCAAATCACCCGCGTCTTCCTGAACCGCAACGGGCTGCCGACCGACTGGCCCGACGTGATGGGCCTGCCCGCAGAGATCCAGCCGCTGAACCGCCCCTATAACGTGCTGGCAGGGTCCACCTTCACGGGGCGTGTGCTGTCCGAAGGCGAACCCGTCGCCGGCGCCGAGATCGAGATCGAATACATGGCGTCCGAACCCGACATGGACAGCGCGGCGACGACGGAGCCCACGGTGACCCCGCCCGCCGGCGGCACGCTGGTCGCCCTGAGCGACGCCAACGGCTATTTCACCTTCGGCATTCCGCGCGCCGGGTGGTGGGGCTTCGCCGCGCTGGGCGTCGGCCCCGAGACCGAGCATGATGGCAAGGAACTGTCCCAGGACGCCGTGATCTGGATTCACGCGACCGAGCTGGAGTAAGGGCATGCATATCGTCGACGGCGCGCTTGCGAATCCGGTGGTGATCGGCGGGGCCGTACTGGCTGCCGGTGGCATCGCCATGGGGCTGAGGTCCCTGACGCTGGAGAAAATACCGGCGGCGGGTGTGCTGTCGGCCAGCTTCTTCGTGGCCTCGCTGATCCATGTTCCGATCGGCCCGTCCTCGGTGCATCTGATCCTCAACGGTCTGGCCGGGCTGGTGCTTGGCTGGGCCGCTTTCCCGGCGCTGTTCGTGGGGCTTCTGCTGCAGGCGGTGTTCTTCGGTTTCGGGGGGCTGACGGTGTTGGGGATCAATACCCTCAACATCGCGCTGCCCGCCGTTCTCTCGGGCCTGATGCTCGGCCCGCTGATCGCCCGCTCGTCGCCCGTGACCGGCGCCGTCTGGGCCGGGATCGGCGGCGCCTTCGCCATCGGCGCGACAACCCTGATGGTCGCGGCCTCGCTGATGCTGTCGGGCGACGAATTCGTGCCCGCGGCGCAATTCGTCTTTGTCGCGCATATCCCTGTCATGGTGATCGAGGCCCTGCTGACCGCCGCCGCCGTCTATCTTGCGCGGCAGGTCAAACCCGATCTGTTCAACGCGCTGCAGGGGGCGCGGCCATGATGCGCGCCCTGATCGTGACGCTGGTGCTGCTGATGCCGCTTCCGGCTTTCGCGCATAACGTGATCGCGTCGGTCTTTCCGTCGGGCAGCGCCATCGAGGGCGAGATCGGTTTTTCCAACGGCGAGATGGCGACCGGGCAAGTGGTCGAGGTTTTCGATCAGACCGGCACCAAGCTGGGCGAGACCGTGACCGATGGCGACGGCTTCTTCCTGTATACCCCGACCGCGCCGGTGACCCATGTCTTCCGCGCCAATCTTGGCGCCGGGCATGTGGCCGAGATGGCCATGCCGGCGGACGAGGTCGCGGCGATCCTGGGGGTTGCGGCCCCCGAGGCCGCGCAACCCGCCACTGCGCTTGCCGGGCCCGCCGCAGGGCAACTTGCCGCGGCCTCGCTGACGCAGGAAGAACGGCAAGCCATTGCCGAGATCGTCCGCACCGAAATGCGCCCCCTGCGGCAGGAGATCACCGCCTACAGGAACCATAACGACCTGCAGACGATTCTGGGCGGGATCGGCTATATCGCAGGGTTGTTCGGGCTGGGCTTCTACCTTGCCGCCCGCCGCCGGCTGGCGGCCTGACCGTGGCGCATATCCTCTCGCCCCGGCGCGCGGCGCTTGCGCAAGGTGACGAAGGCGCAGGCTGGCTCGACCGCATCGACCCGCGCAGCCGGATCCTGGGGGCGAGCCTGTTTGCCGTGGCGGTGGTCGCCTGTTCCCGGCTCGAGGTGCTGGGGCTGGCCTTTGCCTGTTCGCTGGCGCTGCTTCTGGCCGCGCGGCTGCCCATCCGTCCGACCCTGAAGCGCATGGCCGCGATGGACGGCTTCATCCTGTTCATGCTGGTGCTGCTGCCCTTCACCGTGCCGGGCGAGGCGATTGTCACCCTCTGGGGTTTCACGGCCAGCTGGCAGGGCCTGGCGCGGGCTGTCGAGATCGCGCTCACCGCGAATGCCGTCGTTCTGGCGCTGATGGTGCTGGTGGGCACGATGGAGCCGGTGACGCTGGGCCATGCCCTGCACGCGCTGAAGATGCCCGAGCGGCTGGTACATCTGCTGATGTTCTCGATCCGCTATATCGGCACCCTGCGCGAGGAATATCTGCGGCTGCGAGTGGCGATGAAGATCCGGGGCTTCAGGCCGCGCACGAACTGGCACACCTATCGCAGCTATGGCTATCTGGTCGGCATGATGCTGGTGCGCGCGGTGGAACGCTCGGAACGCATTCTCGGCGCGATGAAATGCCGGGGCTTTTCGGGCCGGATCACGATGCTGCACAGCTTTCGCCTGACGCGGGCGGATCTTGCCTTCGGTGCCGGACTGTGCGGAACTCTGGCCGTGCTGCTGCTTCTGGAGTTCGGCCCGTGGCCCTGATCGCGCTATCGGACATCCATTTCGCCTATCCCGGGGCGGACCCCATCCTGCGCGGCGCCTCGCTGAACCTGCGCGCGGGCGAGCGGCTGTCTGTCACCGGGCCCAACGGCGCGGGCAAATCGACGCTTCTGAAAATGATCGTGGGGCTTCTGACCCCGCAGGCCGGCCGGATCGAGATCTTCGGGCAAGAGCGCCGCAGCGAGGCCGATTTCGGGCCGGTCCGCACGCGCGTGGGGCTTGTGTTCCAGGATGCCGACGATCAGCTTTTCTGCCCGACCGTGGCCGAGGATATCGCTTTCGGTCCGCTCAATCTGGGCAAGACGCGGGATGAGGCGCTGGACATCGTCGACGCGGTTCTGGCGCGGCTTCAGCTTTCGCATCTGCGCGACCGCATCACGCATCACCTGTCCGGCGGCGAAAAGCGGCTGGTGACACTGGCCACCGTGCTGGCAATGGAGCCCGAGATCCTGCTTCTGGACGAGCCCACCAACGCGCTCGACACGGAAAACTGGACGCGGCTTGTGGCGATCGTCAACGAGCTGCCTCAGGCGATGCTGCTGGTCAGCCACGACCCCGCCTTTCGTCAGGCCGTCGCGCCGCGATCCCTGCACCTGACGGACGGGCTGCTGATGCCGGTCCCGGGCTGAGTGCCGCCAATGCGGCCTTTGTCAGCGCGGGCTGTTACAGCGCCGGGCTGTCACCGCGCCGGACTGACCCCGGGAATGTCGACAGTGCCGAACACCCGGCCCGAGGGGCGGCCCGTCAGCGATCCGCCCGGCGGCTCTTCCGAAACGCCCAGCGTCAGGACGCCCTGAACGGCGGCGATCTCGGGCGGCAGGCGAAGCCGCACGTTGTCGCCCGCGGGCCACAGGCCCACGGATTGCGCGGGCTCATCGGGGCCATGCGCCCAGACCTGCAGGATGCGCCCCTCCGGCGCGGCGCCTGCCGTGCGCGCCAGAAGAACCTCGCTCGATTGCATGTCGACCAGCGCGACCACGCGGAAATCGCCCTCGACCGACACGATTTCGGCCGGGTACAGGCGCGACGGCGCGCCGGGATCGGCCGGCCGGAAGGCCACCACCGCAAGCGCCAGAGCCGCCGCCGCGGCGCCGCCCGCAAGGGTCTGCCACAGGCCCAGACGCTGCCAGAACGGCGCCTTGCGCGGGCGGGGGAAAATCCGCTCCATCACCGCCGCGCGGACCGGGGCCGGGACGGGGACCGGATCGAAGTCGGCCATGGAGGCAAGCCGCCCCTCCCATACCGCGACCTGCGCCGCGAAGGCCGGATCGTCGGAAACCCGGCTGCGCGCGGCGCGCCGTTCCTCGCCGTCGAGCAGGCCCATCGCGTATTCGGCGGCAAGCAGCGCGTCCTCGGGCAGGGTGTCTTCGGGACGCTCGCTCATCGGGATACGCATTCCTTCAGCGCCATCAGCCCGCGCCGCAGCCATGTCCGCATCGTGTTCAGCGGAATGCCCGCGCGCTCGGCAAGGTCGGCGTAGCTCAGGCCGTCCAGATACGCGCCGGTGATCGCGCGGCGCCGCTCTTCGCCCAGTTCGTCCAGACAGGCCGAGATGCGCCCGGCCTCGGCGCGCGCCAGGATGGCGGTTTCGGGGTTTGATCCCGGGGCGGGGTGGATATCGTGATATTCGGTCACATCGCGGCCGCTGCGCTGCGCGCGCAGCCGGTCGATGGCGGTGTTGCGCGTGATCGTGATCAGCCATGTCATCGGCGAATGGCCGGTGACGCGGTAGCGCCCGGCATGCGTCCAGATCTTCACATAGGCATCCTGCATCGCGTCCTCGGCGGCATGTCCCTGTCCAAGGATACGACAGCACACGGCGTAAAGTTTCTGACTGGTGGCATCATAGATCGCCTCGAACGCGCCTCTGTCCCCGAGCGACGCACGGGCGATCAGGTCCTCAAGCATCGCCTGCGGCGCCGAAAGCGCGGTTTCCGCCTCGGGTTTCGGAGGCGTTCCGCCGCGGGACGTATCGTCTTTCAGGGTATCGATAAGGGTCACCGTCAAAAAAAAATCGGGCGCGCTGAAACTCTGCGGCTGTCCGCGCCGTGGTTGGGGATGAATTGGCCCGCAGCCCGCGGTCCAATGCAACCAAAAAGGACGTTATCGATGCTGTTCAAGAACACTCTCGCCCTTACCGCCGCCACCCTCACCTTCGGCAGTGCCGCGATGGCCGACGACCATGCGGGCGTGATGGGATACGCCCTTGCCGATGACGGCAGCACGCTGGTCACCATGGCTGATATCGCCATGCCGGGCAATGTGGAAACCCATGCGCTGGAGACGCCGCTGCGCGCCATTGCCTATCGTCCCGTCACCGGGCAACTCCTGGGCTATGCCGACGGCATGATCTACGAAATCGACCCCGCAACCGGCGAATTGTCGGATCTGGGCGCCAGCTTCATGGACGACGCGATGATCGGCGACGGCGCCGTGGCGTTCGATTTCAACAACCAGATCGACGCGGTGCGCGCGGTCGGGGCGGACGGGGCGAACCTCGTCTACTTCCCTGACGGATTCGGCGACAACGACGAGCGGGCGAACTCGGTCCGCCGGTTCACCGATGCCTATTACGCCGAGGGCGACATGTCGGCCGATCTGGAACCGCAGATCTTCGCCAACGCCTATACCAACGCCATTTCGGGGTCGACGGCGTCGTCCACGGCGCAATATGCGCTTGATTCCAATGCGAATGCGCTGGTCATGCTGGCCAACAACGACGGCACGCTGACCTCGGTCGGCTACCTGACCGTCGACGGTGAGGCGATCGACGTGACGGATTGGGGCGGCTTCGACATCGTCTCGCCGGAGGAAGGCTCGGACATGGCCTATGCCATCCTGCAGATCGACGGCGAAGACTCCGCCGGTCTTTATTCGGTCGACCTGTCGAGTGGCGCGGTCACCGAACTGGCGGATCTTGGCATGGGCGGCTTCAGCGGCTTTGCCGTCTCGCACGGCATGTAACCGCCGCTGCGAATGCCGGACCTGCGACCGGGCCCCCGACCTTGCGTCGGGGGCTTTCGCGTTGAACGCGTCAGCGGGGTGCCCCGGGGCGCAGCCGGATCGCCCGCCTTTCGCGAAACGCGAATGCGGCTTTGCCGAACGGGGCGCTTCCCTTCCGCTATCGCAAAAGGAGAGGATGTCACGATCGGGTCTGCGGGGGAGCGGGGCCCGGCTTTGCCAGGGGGCTTCGACGGGAAGTCCCGGAGGGAGGAGAATTCGATGAGCCTTTTCCAGAACCGCGCCGTGACCCGGCGCCGCCTTTCAGCCCTTGCCTGCGCGACCGCGCTGGTTCTGCCCGTGACGGCGCAGGCCGAGGTCGATTTCAGCGGCGAGACGGTACGCATCGTCTACAATGCCGGCCCGGGCGGCGCGACCGGCCTGTTCGCGCAGATCCTGGCCGCGAATATCGGCCGCCACCTGCCCGGTGAGCCCGAGGTCATCGCCGAGCCGATGCCCGGCGGCGCATTGTTGCGCGGGATGCAATATGTCTATCACGCCGAACCCGACGGGCTGACGCTGGGCTGGCTGGCCTGGGGTGGCGCGACGCGGGTGCTGGACCCCGAAGAATTGCAGATCCCGTTCGGCGAATTCGGGCTTGCGGGCGGTCTGGGCAATACCTGGGTCGTGCATGCGGCAACGTCGATGGGGATCGAGACGGGGGCCGATTTTGCCGATCAGGAGCGCGTGGTCTATGGCGGCTTCACGCCGGGATCGAGCGAGATCCGCGCCGTGGCCTCGATGGACCTTCTGGGCATCGAGACCGATTTCGTCGGCGGCTTCCGGGGCGGCGCCGAAACGCAGGCGGCGATGCAGCGCGGCGAGATCCAGATGCGCAACGGCACCGTGTCGAACTGGCTGACCAGCGTGGTGCCCGAGATGGTCGAAACCGGCGATTCCGTCGGCCTGTTCTACTGGGGCCGTCCCCGCCAGGACGGAACCGAGGCGCCGAACGACCAGCTCGACGGGCTGCCCACGTTCTACGACTATGTGCTGGAAGAGCGGGGCGAGGCGCCGTCGGGCGAAGCCTACGACCTGGTGCGCTACCTGTCCTCGGCCGCCGATGGCATGACCTGGATCTTCGTCACGCCGCCCGAGACGCCCGACGAGATCACCCAAGCCGTCGCCGCGGCCTACGAGGCGGTGATGCAGGACCCGGCCATGGCCGAGGCCGCGCGCAATGTCCTGGGCTCGACCCCGGAAGTGGTGCTGCGCGACGAGGCGCTCGAGGTCATGCAGATCGTCGAAGAGGTCTCGCCCGGGATCCGCGCGACGATGCAGGCCTATATCGACCGGCTGTCGCGCTGACATGCTGCGCGCCGAACGATTGCTGGACCATCCGATCATCGGCCAGGGCATGGACGACCGGATGGGCAGCAACATCAACGGCCCGTGCCTGATCCGGGTGCCCGACTGGGTGCCCGGAAAGCTGGGGCGCTATTACCTCTATTTCGCTCATCACCGGGGCCAGTACATCCGGCTGGCCTATGCCGATGCGCTGACCGGGCCGTGGACGATCCACGGTCCGGGCGTTCTGCCGCTGGAACAATCGGGCTTCTCGCATCACGTCGCCTCGCCCGAGGTGGTGGTGGATCACGACGCGCGGCGCATCCGGATGTTCTATCACGGCGGCGACGTCATCAAGTTCCAGTACACCCGGCTGGCCAGTTCGGCGGACGGGCTGGATTTCACCGGCGGGACCCAGAACCTGATGAACCCCTATGCGCGGATCTTCCGTCATGGCGGGTGGACCTATGCCATCGCCATGCCCGGCCAGTTCTATCGCTCGCGCGACGGGGTGTCGGACTGGCAGGAAGGCCCGTGCCTGTTCACCCGGGACATGCGCCACGCGGCCGTGCGTGTCGTGGGCGATACGCTCACCGTGATCTGGTCGAACCGGGGCGACGCGCCCGAAAGCCTCTGGCAATGCGAGATCGACCTGTCGGGCGACTGGATGGGCTGGAGCGAAGGTCCGCACGCGCTGCTGCTCGCGCCCGAGCGGGACTGGGAAGGCGCCGGGCTTCCGGTCGAGCCGTCGGTGATCGGGCCCATCGACGAGCCGGCCAACCAGCTGCGCGATCCGGCACTCTTTGACGAGGACGGGCAGCTTTACATGGTCTACGCGGTGGCAGGCGAATGGGGGCTGGCGCTGGCTGCGCTGCACGAAGCCTGACGCGTGACCCGGCGGTGACCCGGGCGGCGTTTTGCCGGTTACCGGATATGCCCGGAATCGAAAAGGAAATGTCTGATCGGTGAAGCGGCGGCGCTGGTCGTGCCCCGCTTCCTTCGCGTCTAATCGGGGCCAGACGAACCCGGATTGACCAAGGGAGCCCCGATCCATGCACAGCCTGCTGAAAACGCTCGAAGCCCGGGGCGAGCTGCGCCGCGTCGCGAAAGCCGTCGACCCGCAGCACCAGCTGGCCGCCGTGACCCGGGCGGTGCAGCGTGCGGGCGGCGAGGCGGTCCTGTTTGAGAACGTCACCGGCAGCGACATGCCCGTCGTGTCCAACATCTTTGGCAGCCACCAGCGGCTTTGCGACATGATCGGCGCCGGGACGCAGACATTCAACGAGCGGTGGATCGCGCTGACCGAGGCCTGCATCGCCGCCGAACCGGGCAGCACGACCCGCCCCGCGACCGAACAGGAAGCGGCGGGTTTCGTCAGCGGCAAGCTGTCGGATCTGCCCGCCATCACCTGGCACGGGCGCGATGGCGGCCCCTATTTGACCAGCGCGATCTTCCTGGCCAACGATCCTGAAACCGGCGTCGCGAACCTGTCCTTCCACCGGTCGCAGCAGATTTCCGATCAGGAATTGCGGGTCCGGCTGGGCGGCACGCATGACCTTGCCCGCTACCAGCGCGCCGCCGAGGAAAAGGGCGAAACGCTGGAAGCGGCGCTGATCCTCTCGGCCCCGCCCGAAATCTTCCTGTCGGCCTGCGCCTCGCTGCCCTACGAGGCATCCGAATTGTCGATGGCCGCGCAGATCCGGGGCGAGCCGCTGGCGATGCGCAAATGCGTGACGCTGGATCTGGAGGTGCCGGCCAGCGCCGATATCGTCGTCGAGGGCCGTTTCCTGCCGCATGAACGCCGCCCCGAAGGGCCGTTCGGCGAGTTCATGGGCAATTACGTCGAGGTGGGCCCCAACCATGTCTTCGAAATCACGCATGTCAGCTACCGCAAGGACGCGGTGCTGCACGGGCTTCTTTGCGGCTCGCCCGAGGATCTTCGCCCGCTCGAAGCCGTGACGGCGGCGCGGGTCTACCGGGCGGTCAACGCGGCGGTGCCGGGTGTGCTTGATGTCAGTTGCCGGCCGAACGTGATGATCTCGATCATCAAGATCCGCAAGGCCTATGAAGGTCATGCGCAGCACGTCTTCCTGGCCGCGCTGGCCTCGCATCTCGATTACAACAAGGTGGTGATCGTGGTGGACGAGGACGTGGATATCCACGACCTCGATGACGTGATGTGGGCCTATCTCACGCGCGGGCGGGCGGATACGCGGGCGATGATTCTCAACGATATTCCCGGCTTCTACCGCGATCCGAAAAAAGACCATTGGGGCCGTCTGTGCATCGACGCGACGATGCCCTGGGGTCGCGAAGAGGAATTCGCCCGCAAGTCGATCCCGGGTCAGGACGAGATCGACCTCGCGGACTGGCTGGCATGAGTGCCCCGCAGCGGTTGATCGTCGGGATATCGGGTGCCTCGGGCGTGCGCTACGGCGTGCGACTGCTGGAGATCCTGCAGGACACGCCGATCGAGACGCATCTGGTCATGTCGCAGGCCGCCGAGATCACGCTGGCGCATGAAACCGACTGGAAGGTCGCACAGGTCTACGATCTGGCCGACAGGGTTCACGGCGCGCGCGATATCGCGGCGGGGATTTCCAGCGGCTCGTTCCGGACGCTGGGAATGGTCGTCGCGCCCTGTTCGGTGCGCTCGATGTCCGAGATCGCAAGCGGCGTCACCTCGGGGTTGCTGACGCGGGCGGCGGACGTGGTGCTGAAAGAACAGCGCAAGCTGGTGCTGATGGTGCGCGAAACGCCGCTGCATCTGGGGCATCTGCGCACCATGACCCAACTGGCCGAGATGGGGGCGATCATCGCCCCGCCGGTGCCGGCCTTCTATAACCGGCCCGGAACGCTGGACGATCTGGTCGATCACAGTCTGGGGCGGGTGCTGGACCTGTTCGGGATCGAGACGGATCTGGTCCGGCGCTGGAAGGACTGACCCGCCGTCCGTTCCGGCAGCGCCCCGGCAGGGCCCCGCCACGAACGCCGCGCTCAGTCGGCGTCGATGCGGAAGGCCGGGGGCGTCGGACGGGTCACGTCGGGAACCGGGATCGCGTCGATCATGCGCCGGGTGAAAGCGTGCTGCGGGTTCGACCAGACCTCGCGCGCGGGGCCGGTTTCGACGATCTCGCCCTTGTACATCATCGCCACCCGGTCGGCGAAGGTTTCGACCAGCATCAGGTCGTGGCTGATGAACAGATAGCTCAGCCCCATGTCGCGCTTCAGTTCCCACAGCAGGTTCACGATCTGCGCCTGGATCGACACGTCCAGCGCCGAGACCGGCTCGTCGCAGATCAGGAGGTCCGGCTGCATCACCAGCGCCCGCGCGATGCCGATCCGCTGACGTTGCCCGCCCGAGAATTCATGCGGAAAACGGCGGCCCCAGTCGGTGGGCAGGCCCACGCGCTCCATCATCTCGTGCGCGCGCTTCAGCCGCGAGGACGCCTCGCCGATCTGGTGGATATCCAGCGGCTCGCGGATCAGCTGTTCCACCCGCTTGCGCGGGTTGAGCGAGGAAAACGGGTCCTGAAACACGCATTGGATATGCGGCCGGTAGCGTTTCAGCCGGAAACGGTCGAGCCCCGCGATATCGTTGCCCTCGTATTCGATGCTGCCCGAAGAGGGCGCCTGCAGGCCAAGGATGGTGCGCGCCAGCGTGGTCTTGCCGCAGCCGGATTCGCCAACCAACGCCAGCGTCTCGCCGCGCTCCAGTTGCAGCGAGATGCCCCGGACCGGGTGGATCATCTCCTTGCCGACGCGAAAGCTGACATGCAGGTTGTCGATGCGCAGAAGCGGGGTCGTCATGTCAGGGTCTCCCGGGCGACGGGGTGGAAACAGGCATAGCCATGCGCGCCCTCGAACGTGGGTTCGGGCACGCGCGCGCGGCACAGATCGCTGGCATTGGGGCAACGCGGGGCGAAGCGGCAGCCGGGCATCGGATCGGCGATGGAGGGCACGGTGCCGGGGATTTCGCGCAGAACGCCGCCACCGGCTGCCGCCCGTTCGGGATTGGGCGTCGCGTCCAGCAGGCCGCGCGAGTAGGGATGGCGGGGCGACAGGAACAGATCGCGCGTCGGCGCTTCCTCAGCCTTGTTGCCGGCATACATGACCATCACCCGGTCCGCGGTATGCGCGACGAGTCCCAGATTGTGGGTGATCAGCACGATGGCCACGCCGGTATCGCGCTGCAGCCGTTTCAAAAGCCGCATGATCTGCGCCTGAACGGTCACGTCCAGCGCGGTGGTCGGTTCGTCGGCGATCAGCACGTCCGGGTTGCAGGCCAGCGCCATGGCGATCACCACGCGCTGCAATTGCCCGCCCGACAGCTTGTGCGGATAGGACCAGGCCAGCGCTTCGGGGTTGGGCAGGTCGACCTTGGTCAGCAGATCGATGACCCTTTTCCACGCCATCTCGCGCGGGAGCTGTTCGTGCTCTTCGATCACTTCGAGCACCTGCTTGCCGACCGGGTAGAGCGGGTCGAGCGCGGCCATGGGTTCCTGAAAGACCATCCCGATCTCGACCGCGCGGACCTTGCGCATGGCGCGGTTGTCGGTGATCGGCAGCTCGCGCCCCTTGAACCGGACCGAGCCGGCGGTGCGTTCCACAGCATCGGGCAGAAGCCCCATGATGGCGAGCGAGGTCATCGACTTGCCGCAGCCAGATTCGCCGACGATGGCCAGCGTCTCGCCGGCATGGACGGTGAACGAGACGCCGCGCAGGATCAGCAGGCCGGGTTTCTTGCGGACGCTGATCTGCAGGTTCTCGACGGCAAGGATCGGGGTGGTCATCAATGCCCCCTCTGGCTGCGAAGCCGCGGATTGAGGTAATCGTTGAGCCCGTCGCCCACCAGGTTGAGCGCCAGCGCGGTCAGAAGCAGGGCGATGCCGGGAATGGTCATGATGTACCACGCGTCGCGCAGGTTGTTCTTGCCCATGCCGATCATCGTGCCCCATGTGGTCACGTTGGGATCGCCGAAGCCCAAGAAGCTGAGCGCGCTTTCCATCAGGATCGCGGTGGCGATCATGATCGTGGACATGACGGTGACGCCCGACATCGCGTTGGGCAGGATCTGGGTGAAGATAATGCGCCGGTCGCTCATCCCGGCGACGATGCAGCCCTGCACATAGGCCTTTTCGCGCAGCACCATGAACTCGCCCCGCACAAGGCGCGCGATGGCGGGCCAGCTGACCACGGCAAGCGAGAAGATGATCACCTGGATGGACGGGCCCAGAACGGCGACGACGACGATGGCCAGCATGAATTGCGGGATGGTCTGGAACAGCTCGGTGATCCGCATGAGCAGGTTGTCGATCCAGCCGCCGTAATAGCCGGCATAGGCGCCCACGAGGATGCCGAACACCATCGCCACGGTGACCGAGGCGAAGCCCACCAGAAGCGACACCTGCGCGCCGTAGAACAGGCCCGCAAGGATGTTGCGGCCCAGCCCGTCGGTGCCCAGCGGCGCGCCCGGATACTGGCCGGGCCATTGCAGCGGCGGCCCCATCATCGTGTCGGGCGGCTGCGGAAACAGGAAGGGTGCCGAGGCAGCCATGAAGAACACCGTGGCCAGCAGGATCAGCCCCACAAGCAGCATCCAGTCGCGGAACACGGCGGTGACGAAGGATTTCACGCGGTCCATCACTTCAGCTCCACGGTCGGGTTGATGATGGCATAGAGCAGATCGACGATCAGGTTGGCGACAATCACGAACAGCGAACTGAGCACGAGGATGCTGAGCAGCAGGTTCAGGTCCCGCTGGAACATCGCGTCGAACATCAGCCGCCCGACGCCCGGCCACGAGAAGACGGTTTCGGTCAGCACCGCACCGCCCAGGAAGTTGCCGATATTGGTGCCGACCACGGTGACCAGCGGCAGCACGGCGTTCCTGAGCGCGTGGCGATAGGCGAGCCGTCGCTCGGAGATGCCCTTGGCGCGGGCCACGCGGATGAAATCGAGCGACAGCACTTCCAGCATCCCGGCGCGCACAAGCCGGATATAGATCGCAAGGTAGAAGATCGACTGTGCCAGCGCGGGCAGGATCAGGTGATGAGCGATATCCACCACGCGGTCCCAGCCGGTATGGAAGGCCAGCACGTTCTCCATCCCCGAGGTGGGCGTCCAGCCCAGCCAGACCGCGAAGATCAGGATCATCATCAGGCCGATCCAGTAAGGCGGGGTGCCGTAAAGCAGCAGCGCCACGAAGGAAATCGCCCGGTCCGGCCAGCGATTGGCATAGCGCGCCGCCGTGACGCCGAAGACGATGCCGCCGATCACCGCGATCAGGATCGCCGCGCCCATCAGCATCAGCGTGGCGGGCAGCCGGCTGAGGATCAGCGTCGAGACGCGTTCGTTGAACACGTGCGAATAGCCCAGATCCAGCGTGGCCAGCCGGGTCAGGAACGCCCAGAGCTGGCTGAGCAACGGCTGGTCCAGCCCGAACTGCGCGCGAAGCTGCGCGATGTATTCGGGATCGGCGGTGCCGGCCTGTCCGGCCAGCGCCTCGGCGGCGTCGCCGGGGGCGAGCTTCAGAAGAAAGAAGTTGATGATGGCAATGGCCAGCATGGCCAGTGCACCGTAGACCAGCCGCTTGCCCAGAAAGGCCCAGGGAAAGCGGCGTCGGATCGGTTTCATGCGGGGATTTCCGTGGAGCTTGCAGCCGGCAGGCGGCCATCGGGCAGGGCAAGACCCTGATGGATGGCCACAAGCCAGTCGTAATAGCCGTATACCGGCAGGTCCAGCGCTTCGGAAAGCGCCTGCTGATAGGGCGGCAGGTTGGTACATTCGAGGACCAGCGCCCGGGTTTCCGGCGCGCGGTCCAGAAGGGTCCGGGCGGCGGCGATCAGGTCGGCCTCGGCACGGGCCGGATCGATGCGACGCCCGGGGTCGTTGGCGCGCAGCACGTCAATGAGATGCGCATCGTCGGGCAGGGCGCCGACGGGCAGCTCGGCCTCGGCGCCCGCCGCGCGCAGATGCGCGGCGGTGATCGAACCATCCAGAAGCCCCATAATCGCCACCTTGCCGTGCTGGCGCTGTCGCAGGCGGATCTGCAACAGGGACGAGGCGGTGAACGGCACCGGGCAGTCCCCTGCCAGCCGCTCCTGATGGAACACCAGAAGCCCGCACGAGGTCGTCACCAGCCTTGCACCGCGCGCGACCAGCCTGTCGCGCGCGGCGGCAAAGCTGTCGGCCAGCGCCGGATCCTGCGGGTCACCCCGCAAAACCCGGTCGATGCCCGCCCCGCCCACCGTTTCGTACAGCACCCTGCCGCCGAACGAGCGTGCATTGCCAATATCGCCGGGCGGCCGCGCGAAGCGGGTGTCCAGCAACAGGACGCCGACAAGCGGCAGGGGCTGCACGGGATCGCTCATCCGGTGAAGGCGAGCGAGCCGTAAGGTGCGCGGATGCCGTCGGGGCCGGGAACGAAGTTCTCGACATTGGCGGCGGCGATGGTGACGTAGATCGGCCGCGCCACGGGCAGGATCGGCAGATCGGTCATGGCGATCTGCTGGAAGCGCACGAAGAGTTCGCGCCGTGCCTCGGGGTCGGGCTCGACCGCGGCGGCTTCCAGAACGGCGTCCATTTCCTCGCTCGCATAGCCCGTCGAGTTGACGAAAGGCGTCCCGGGCGAGGCGGCCTCGGACCACCAGAAGCGCTGCGAGCCGATGGTCGGATCGGCGGTGACCGATCCCGGATACAGCGTCAGGTCGTAATCGTATTCGCCAAAGACCGAGCGGATGAAGGTGGGGATATCAGCGCTGATCAGTTCCAGATCGATCCCGATATCGCGGAAGTTCTGTTTCAGGAACTGGCCCATCCGCTCGTAGGTATCGCCCACGGTGGGCGCGATCAGCCGCAGGCCGAAGCGCATACCGTCCGCGTCCCGCTCGTAGCCGGCCTCGTCCAGAAGCGCGTTGGCGCGGTCGGGGTCGTAGTCGTATTGCGGTACGTCCGAGGTATGGAAATTCGGCAGCGTTTCCGGGATCGGGCTGTCGAGGATCTCGGCCAGTCCGTAATAGACCACGTCCAGCATGAGGTCGCGGTTCATCGCGTACATCAGCGCCTGACGCACTTCCAGTTTCGCCAGATGCTCGTTGCGCATGTTGGTGTGGATCATGTCGAGCGAGTTGTTCATCTCGGTGCCACGGGTCTCCACCTGGAAATCGGGGCTGTCGATGAAGCGCTGGACCTGGTTGACCGGGATCGGACCATCACCCGCCAGATGCAGTTCGCCCGCATCCAGGGCGGCGGCGCGCGCCGAAGGATCGGTGATGATGCGGATCACGAGGCGTTCGAGCTTCGGTTCGCCCTCGCCCCAGTAATTCGGGTTGGCGGCCATCACGATGTGCGAGCCGCGCTCCCAGGTCTGGAAGACGAAGGGCCCGGTGCCCACGGGGGCGTTGTTGGCGGGGTTCTGCAGAACGTCGGTGCCCTCGTAGACATGCTTGGGCAGCATCGGCGATTCCCAGCCGGCCAGCGCGTACATCAGCGCGGGCGCGGGTTGGCTGAGGCGGAAGATCGCGGTCAACGGATCGGGCGTTTCCACCGCCGTGACGCTGGCCAGTGTCGAGCGGCCGCGCGGGTGGTGAACCTTCAGGATTTCCATGATCGTGTATTGCACATCGGCCGAGGTGAACGGCTCGCCGTCGTGCCAGGTGACGCCGTCGCGCAGGGTGAAGGTGATCGACAACCCGTCCTCGGCCACTTCCCAGGCGGTCGCCAGCGCCGGGATCGGCGAGACGTCGAAATCGTAGTTCAGCAAGCCTTCGAGCATCTTGCCCGAAACCACCGTCACCGGCGACGCGGTGTTGAAGGCCGAGCACATGGCGTTGGGCTCGGGCGTCACGCACATGGCGAGCGTTCCCGCGGGCTGCGCGCTCAGCGGCCCGAAGGGCAGGACGCTGGCGGCAAGGCCCGCGCCCGAGGCCATCAGAAGGGCGCGGCGGCTCATGGCGAGAGGGGGATGTTGGATCTTTTTGGTCATGTGGTTTCCCTGTTGCGCTTGTCTTTCGGCCCTTGGGCCCCTTTGTCGGCGCCAAGCGCCGGAACGCTTTGCTGGCGGCACGGGTGACGCAGTAGGTCGAGTATTCCGGGGTGGGTGCAATCTCGCCAGTAGGGGTGTTTCAGATTCCAGTTCTGATTTTTCTGTTATCGGTCATTTCACCCGTTTCGCCTGCAATCAGCGCGCGAGGGCCGTTGCAACTGTCCCTGATCGGGTGAAAACCTGAGGGAAATCAACAGTCGGGAACCGTGACATGGATCATGCGACAGGCGCAGACATGCTGGCGCTTCTGATCCGCGACTGGGCGGGTCTGCCGGTCTTCCACGTGCCGGGCGAAGGCATTCTGGAGCTGGTCGACGCGCTCGAAGGCGCGGGCGCCGCTCTGGTATCGTGTCGCCACGAGGCCGGGGCAGTCGTGGCCGCGCAGGCGGCGGGGCTGGTCGCGGGGCGGCCCGGGATCGCGCTGGTGGGCCGGGCGCCCGGGGCGCTGAACGCGGCCCTGGCGCTGCACACCGCGCGCACCGACGGGGCGCCGATGATCCTGATCCTGGGCCAGCCCTCGCGCGCGATCGCGGGGCGCGAGCCTTACCTGTCGAACGCCGATTTCGCTCAGGCATTCGCGCCGTCGGCCAAGTGGGTCGGGTCGTGTGACAGCGCCGCGCGGCTGGTCGAGAGCTTCTCGCGCGCGTGGAGCGAAGCCCTGAGCGGGCGGCCGGGTCCGGTGGTTCTGGCCCTGCATGAAGAGGTCTGGCACGAGAGTATCCCCCGCGCGGGCCTGCCCGGCACGGCGCCTGTGGTCCCGCGCCCGCAGGCCGCGCCCGACGATCTGGACCGGCTGGCCGATGCGCTGGCCGAGGCGCGGCGCCCGCTGATCATCGCCGGGGGCAGCGGCTGGACGGCGGCCGAGGCCGCCGCTCTGGCCGCATTCGCCTCTGAAAGCGGGATCCCGGTCGCGACCGCCTATCGTCGCCGCGACCTGATGCCCGCCAGCCATCCGCTGATGGCGGGAGAGTTGGGTATCGGCGCGGATCCGGTGCTGGCGGCGAAGGTGGCCGAGGCCGATTGCCTGCTGGTGCTGGGGATGCGGCTGGGCGAGATCAACACCTTCGGTGCCAATGTCTTCGAGGGTTATCGCCTGATCGAGGCGCCTGTTCCCGCGCAGGCGGTGCATCACGTTCATCCCGATCCGGCCGAGCTGAACGCCGTCTACCGCACCCACAGCGCGATACTGGCGCATCCCGGCGACGTGGTGGCGGGGCTGCGCGCGCGCGGGCCGAAACGGCATGCGCTGACCGAATGGCCGCAAAGCCTGCGCGCCGCGCGCGAAGCGTTCACGACGGGCAGGCCCTGCCTCGGACCGCTGGACCTGAACGCCGTGTTCCGCACCCTGCGCGCGGCCTTGCCAGAGGACGCGATGCTGACCGTGGGCGCCGGCGCCTATGCGCATTGGCCGCAGCGCTATTTCCCGCATGAGGTCTTCGGCACGCAACTCGGCCCCAAGAGCGGCGCGATGGGCTACGGCCTGCCCGCGGCCATCGGCGTGCAGGCTGCGCAGCCCGGCCGCCGGGTCGTCGCGGTGGCAGGGGACGGATGCTTCATGATGCAGGGCGAAGAGCTGGCCACGGCGGCGTTGTACCGCCTGCCCATCGTCACCATCGTGGTGAATAACAGCCTGTACGGCGCCATCGCCGCCTCGCAGAGCCGGATGTTCGGACGACGCAGCGGCACCGCGTTGGCGCCCGTCGATTTCACCGCACTGGCCGGGGCAATGGGGGTGAAGGCGTGGAAGGTCACCGCGACCGACGCCTTCGCCCCGGCCCTGCAGGACGCGCTGGCCGAAGGCGGCCCCACCCTGATCGAACTCATCACCGGCGAAGAGGCCCTGAAACCATGAGCGACATCATCGTCATCGGCGCGGGTATCGCCGGGCTGACCGCCGCCTATCGGCTGCGGCAGGCGGGCCATGCCGTCACCGTTCTGGAAGCGGGCGCCGTGCCCGGCGGGCGCGTCGGCGATCGCGAGACGCGCGGCATCCGCTACAACGCGGGCGCGCGGCTGATCTACCCGTTTTCCAAACCGTTCAACCGGCTGCTCGACGAGCTGGGCCTGCGCGAGCAGATGGTGCCGGTGCGCAAGCTGTCGGCCCAGTGCCTCGGCACGGACGAGGACTGGCGGATCGAGCTGATGCCGGGTCCTGCCAGCCTGCTGACGCCGGGCCTGTCGCTGGCCGAACGGCTGCGCTTCGTGACCTTCGGCGCGAGGATGCTGCTGTCGCGGGCAAAGGCCGATCCCGACGACGCGGCCAGCGCGCTGGCGGCGGACCGCGTCAGCCTTGCCGACTACACGCGGCAGAAGATCGGGCCGGGCGCGCTGGCGCGGATGGTCGATCCGGTCTTCCGGGGCACGCGGTCGTGGAACGCCGAGGACATCTCGGGCGCCTTCTTCGCCTCGACCACGCCGCATCTGATCGGGCAGGACACGGTTCATGTATTCCGCAACGGCATGGCCACGCTGCCCGAGGCACTGGCCCGGGGGCTGGATCTGCGTTGCAACACGCGGGTCACGGCGGTGACGCGGTCCGGGACGGACTACGCGGTCGAAACCGAAAGCGGAACGCTGCAGGCCGCGCGCGTCGTCATGGCGGTCGAAGGCTCGCTGGTTTCCGGGCTGATGCCCGATCTGGCCGAGCGCCAGCGCGCCTTTTTCGACAGCGTACGCTATAATTCGCTGGGAATCGTGCATTACCGGCTGAAGGGGGACGTCGCGCCAAGGATGAATTTCTTCGCGCGCGAGACGGCCTCGAGCATCGCCACCTACCAGCAAAGCGCGGCCAACCCGGCGACGGGGCAGGCGGCGCAGCTTTACGCGCAGCTTTCGCCCGAAGCCAATGCCCGCGCCATTGCCGAGGGGCGCACCGGCGATCTGCACGCCCTCATCGAAGAGCGGCTGTTGCAGCTTTACCCGACGCTGCACGCCGATTGCGAGGACCGGGTCGAGCAATGGATCGAACGCAAGCTGCCGACCTTCTACCCGGGCTATGCGGCGAGGATGGCGGCTTTCCGGGCCGAACAGCAGGGTGGGCTGGCCTTTTGCGGCGATTACCTGGCCCAATCCCTTTTGACCGGGGCCTCGGCCAGCGGCGAGCGGGCGGCGGCGCAGATCCTCGCCTCATTCTGAGGGGTCGCGCGCCTTTGCCGGGGCTGCCGCGTGCTTGGCGCTCGAGGGCAGCACCCCGAAATGCAGCTTGAAGGCCGAGGTGAAGCTGGCCTGCCGCTTGTACCCGGCGGTCTGGGCGATCTCGGCGATGGACAAATCGCCCTGCTCCAGAAGGGTCAGCGCGTAATCCATCCGGAACTTCTTGCGGTATTCGAAGATCGTGGTGCCGTAGAAGAACTTGAACCCGGCCTTCAGCTTGGTCGCATTGGTGCCCAGTTCTTTCGCGAGATTGGTGGCCGAGTAGTTCTTGGAGAAATCCGTGGCCAGCATCTCGCGCGCGCGCTCGAACATGGCGAAATCGCGCTGCGAGAAACTCTGCGCGCCTTCGTCCGAGCCGTCGTCCAGCGCATCGGCGACAAGGCAGATGATCTCGGTCAGCTTGGCCGATGCCCGCATCAGGTCGCGCGGGCCGTCGAAGGGGATGTCCCATAATGCCTGCAGCGCGCGCACGAAGGCGCTGTTGATCTTGCGCTCGACCAGAGGGATCTCGCCCGGGAGCGGGTTGAACAACCGCTCGACAGTGCTGGATTCCAGCCCGAAACTGTCGCGCAGAAGGGCCGGCGCGACATAGAGGCCCAGAAGCCGGTAGCCGCCCGGCGGAATGCGGACGGTATAGGACAGGTCGGGCGGGCAGCGCAGCGCCACCATCGTTGCTTCGTGCACGGGGTGATTGTTGCCCTGGGCAGGCGGCGGGCTGCCTTGCTCGACATCCCAGCTCAGATGCACGGGGCCTTCGATCTGGAAATGCAGCTCGATCAGGCCCTCGTCGCGGACCTCCTCGTGGCGTTCGTCCAGCGTGTTGCAATCGGTGATGCCGCAGAAGATCTGGTCGCGGACCGACAGGAAACGATAGAACCCGCCGCCTTCGTCCGGGGCCAGATCGACCCGCGCCGAGAACAGGCCCTGCGCGGGATCGGCCAATGTCGCATAGCGGTCAGGCCGGGCGGCGAGGCTGCGGAACACGCCCGCCAGCGTGCCGCTTTCGTCTCCGAATTCGCGCCGCCACAGGCTTTTCACGGCGGGTTGCGTGTCGCGCTGGCCGGTCATGCTGGGCGGTTCCCTCCCGTGCTGGCGATGCGCGGACCAGCTTACCGGCGCGAGGCCGAGACCTCAATCTCGACCTTCGCGCCCGGCGCGGGAAGCTGGCAGACCAGCAGCGTGTTGGTCGGGCGCACGGCGTCGAAATGCGTCTTCAGCACCTGCGCCACGCCCTTCGCGAAACCGGCTTCGGTGATGTAGACCCGCACGGTCTTCACATCGGCCAGCGAGGCCCCGGCCTGTTCCAGCGCCCCGGAGACCGAGGCCAGCGCGTTTTCCAGCTGCGCCTCGACGCTGTCGGGAAAGGTCCCGTCGGCATCGGGGCCAAGGCTGCCCGAGACATGGATCACCGGGCCGTCGATCACCGCCTTGGCGAAACCTGCGAAATCCTCGGCCGGAGAGCCGGAAAAGATACGGTCCTTCATGGCTTACGCTTCCTCGGATTTGCGGACGATCAGCGCCTTCTTGCGCAGGAAGCGGTGGAACCCGCCATGGCCGTAGCGGGTGCCGCCCAGCCCCGAGACGCCGAAGGCGGTTTTCTCGGCCCGGTCGCCGACGCCGCCCATGGTGTCGAAATCGTTGATCCAGACGCCCCCGGCATTGATCCGTTCACCCACGGCGACCGCTTCTTCCTCGTCGCCGATGACGGTCGCCGACAGGCCGAAAACCGTGTCATTGGCCAGCCGGATCGCCTCTTCGGGTTCGTCGAAACGGGCGATGGGGATGATCGGGCCGAAGGTTTCGGCCTGCATGATCTCCATGTCCTGGGTGACATCGACCAGAACCGTCGGTTCGCACCAGATGCCGCCATCCTTCTCGATCAGCTTGCCGCCGGTCAGGACGCGCGCACCCTTGGCCACCGCGTCATCGAGCTGGGCCTGCAGGATACGCGCCTGCTTGCGGAAGATGACGGGGCCCAGCTCGCCCGATTGCAACCCCTCGGTATTCATCGTCAGCGCGCGCGTGCGGGCGACGACGCGGTCTACGAAGGTCGGATAGATGTCCCGCCCGGCATAGACGCGCTCGATCGAGCAGCAAAGCTGACCCGAATTTTCCATCGCGCCGCGCACCACGATCTCGGCCGCCTCGTCGGCATCGGCGCTGTCGAGCACCACCGCCGGGTCGTTCCCGCCCAGTTCCAGGAACGCCGTCTTGAACTGCGCAGCCGCGCGTTCCTGCACCTTGCGTCCGGTCGGCACGGAGCCGGTGAAGACCACCATGTCGGTCACATCGATCACCGCGCCGCCGGTTTCGCCGTCGCCCGCCGCGTAATCGAGAACGTCACGCAGATACTCGACCTCGGACACCGCTTTCATGAAGGGCTCGATGAAGCGCGGCGTGACTTCCGAGGGCTTGGCCAGCACGGCAGAGCCCGCCAGAAGCGCGGTGATCGCGTCGATCATCGACAGGATCAGCGGGTAGTTCCAGGGCGAGATGATCCCGACCAGCGGGTAGGGGACATATTGCTGGCGGAAACTCAGCGTGCCATCGCCCGAGCCGCCGGTGGCCGCGGCCAGCGCCTCTGCAGCGGTGGCGACGCGCATCCTGGTGATGCCCTTGAGGCCCTCGACCTCGGCCACCGACATGGCGTGGCGCCCGGTATCGACGGACAGCGCGTCGACGATGGCGGCGTAATGGCGGTCCACCGCGTCGCACATCGCCAGCATCGCGGCCTTGCGGCCTTCAAGCCCGATCTCGGTCCATGTCCGCTGACCCGCACGCAGACGCTCGGCCCGGGCCTGCAGGGCGGGCAGGTCCGCCACCTCGATCTGATGGTCGACGATCCCGGTCCGGGGGTTCGTCACGTCGATTGCACGGCTCATCGGGGCAGCTCTCCGTCATGGGTTTTCAGCGCTTTGGCGCAGCATGAAGCGCGCGGCGAGCGGCGGAAAGACAGGGCCGGGCGATGCTTCCGATATCGAAAATTTTCCGCCGGAAATCCGCAGTGTGGCGGGGGCGGGGCCTGTCAGCGCGGAAGCGCCATCGCCTTGTAGGCTACCTGCGCGCGGTCGAGCGTGGCGAGATAGCGCGCCGCCGCCGCGTCGCGGTCGCCGCGCGCCAGCGCCGCGACGACGGCCGCGTGATCCTCGGCCACCGCCGCGCGATTGGCGCCCTCGGCCAGTGTCACGCTGCGATAGGCCTGCATCCGGTCGTTGCAGTGATCGGCGATCTCGGTCAGGAACCGGTTCGCGCAAAGGTCGAACAGCGCCCGGCGGAAGGCGGTATTGGCGGCGATGAAATCGCGCGGCGCATCGCCCCGGATCGCTGCCTTCTCGGCCTCGGACGCGGCCCTGAGGGCCGTCACGTCCGGCGCATCGGGGATCTGCCGCAGGATGTCGGCTTCCAGGAGAAGCCGGGTGTGGAACATATGCGCGACCTCGTCGCGGCTGAGCAGGGGCAGGCAATAGCCCCGTCCGCGCTCGGTCAGGATGCCGTTGCCGACAAGCCGGAACAGCGCCTCGCGGATCGGCGTGCGCGAGGTTTCGAGCGCCGTGGCCAGTGCGGGTTCGGTGATCAGGTCGTCAGGGCCGTAATCGCCGCTGCGGATCGCCTCGAGCACCCAGTCGAAGACCTGATCGCTGAGCCTTGCGCGGCGCAGGATACGGGGTTTGGCCGGGGTCGGAATCATGGGGCGTCCTGTCGGTATTCGGGGGCGCAGGATAGGGGGCCTGCCGGGGCGGGACAACGCCCCTCAGCCGGGTTCCAGCCCTGAACGCCGGTCACGCGCGCGCGCGGCGCGGTCGCGGCGGGCCGGATCGCCGAAACCCGCGCCGCCCGGCACCTCGAAGCACAGACGCTCGCCGGGGCCGATGATCTGGTAGCCCTTGGGCTGAAGCGCCGCGCCCGAGGCCAGCCCCAGCGCGCCCATCGCCCCCTCGGTGCCGCCTTGGCGGCCCTGCGCGCGCACCGTGGTGCGGTCGAACATCGCAAACAGCGCCACCGGGCTGCCGTCGCGGGTGGCCAGTTCGATGCTTTGCCCATAGCCGCCGCGATAGGTGCCGTCGCCTGCCGAACCGGGGCGCAGTTCCTTTTTCCACAACACGATCGGGGCGTGGCTTTCGACCACCTCGACCGGCATGGCGCGCACGCCCGAGGGGAAGGCGGTGGTGGACAGCCCGTCCGCCATCGGCCGCGCGCCGCCGCCGCCGGCGTTGAAGAACAGCGTCTCCCAGGCCGGGCCCTGCCAGTCGCCGGGGAAATGCCGCGCGACTTCGGGCCCGCCTCTCAGCTGGATGCCCCAGAGCCCCGCCGAGCCTTCGGCCGGGACCCTGTCGGGCAGGATCTGCGCCAGGCAGCCCAGTACCGCCTCGGGCAGGAACTGGCCGATAATGTGGCGCGCGCTGACCGGGTTGGGGCGGGTGACGTTCAGGATCGAGCCTTCGGGCGCCACGACGCGGACGGCAGACAGCGACCCGGTGTTGTTGGGCACGTCGGCGCCGATGATGCAGCGGGCGCCGAAGGAGGCGTAGGCATTGGTATAATTGTAGACCAGGTTGATGCCCTTCGGGTGCGAGGGGCTGGAGCCTTCGAAATCCAGAAGCACCTCGTCGTCGCCGATGGTCAGCGTGCAGGTGATGGTGATCGGCGTACCGAAAGCATCAAGCGTGATCGTGTTCGAGGCCGAGGTCCTGGGCAGCTTGCGGATTTCCGCAAGCATCGCGTCGCGCGACCGGGCGAGGATCTCGGCGCCGACCTCTTCCAGATCTTCCAACCCCAGCGTTTTGACCGCCTCGACCAGGACCTGTGCGCTGGCCTCGTTCGCGGCGACATAGGACAAGATATCGGCCTCGACCTCGTCGGGGGTGCGGACATTGGCGCGGATCATGGCCATCAGATCGGCGTTCACCACGCCCTTGCGGGTCAGTTTCATCACCGGGATCGCCAGTCCCTCCTCGAAGACCGACGACCCGTCCGGGCCTTGCCCGCGTCCGCCGATATCCAGCTGGTGGCAGGTGCAGGCGAAGAAACCGATGACCCGCCCATCCTTGAAGACGGGCGATGTCACGGTGATGTCGTGCACATGCCCCGACGCGATCCACGGATCGTTGGTGATCAGGTGATCGCCCTCGTCCAGCGTATCGGCCGGATGCACGGCCAGCATCTGCGGTACGGCGGCGACGGTCGAGTTGACATGGCCGGGCGTGCCGGTCTGGGCCTGCGCCAGCATGTTGCCCGCCCGGTCGAACAGCGCCGCCGACAGGTCGCCCGAATCGCGCACCACCGGGCTGAAGGCGGTGCGCATCAGCGTGCGCGCCTGTTCCTCGACGATGGCGATGAGGTTCGACCAGATCACCTGAAAGCGGATTTCGTCCTGTGCCTTGGTCATGTCAGCCCTCTTGCCCGGTATAGGTCAGCAGCACGTGGCCGCCCTGGATGCGGCGCGCGTCGAAGCCGCGCGGAACGTGGATCGTCGTGCCCTTGTCCTTGATCAGCGCCGGGCCCGGCAGCGGTTCGGTGCCCAGATCCGCGCGCAGGATCTGCGGCGCGGGAACCATCGTGCCGCTGTCCAGATCGAAGAGCGGAGCGGTTTTCGGCAGCGCACGATCCAGCCGGTCGGCCACCGCGGGGGTCGGCGCCGTGCCCTCGGCCGCGACGCGCAGGCTCAGCGCGACGATCTCGACCGGGATCCGGTCCAGCGCGCGTTTGTAGAGCGCGGCGTAATGGCTCTGGAACAGGGCGTGCAGGCGCGGGGCGTCGGTCTCGGACAGGTCGCTGTCCTCGACCGGGATCTGCAGCGTCTGTCCCTGTCCCCGGTAGCGCAGGAAAAGCGTGCGCTGTGCCGCCTGATCCGCGCCGGGCGCGGCGGCGGCGACGAAGGCGCCGGCTTCGGCCGCCATCTCGGCATAGAGCCGGTTGTAGAGCCCGGCATCGAAACGGGCGAGCGGCATGGCGACGGTGCGGGAAAGCTCGTAGACCGCCTGCGCCTGCAGGAACCCGATGGCCGAGCCGATCCCTGCGCCCTGCGGCACGATCACCCTTGTGGCGCCAAGCTTTCGGGCGATGCGCGCAGCGTGGATGCCGCCCCCGCCGCCGAAGGCGATGATCGGCCGGTCGCGCAGATCGGCGCCCTTCTCGCGGGCATGTTCGCGCGCGGCACCGGCCATCTGTTCCTCGACAACCTCGGCCAGCGCGGCAGCCGCGGCGAGCGGCTCCAGACCCAGCGGACGACCGACGCCCTCGCTCAGCGCCTGCGTGGCGAGCGCGGCGTCGATCGCGATGCCCGATCCGTCGAAATCGCCGGGCGAAAGGCGTCCCAGTTCAAGATTGGCATCCGTGACCGCCGCCTGCATCCCCCCCCGCGCGTAGCAGGCCGGGCCGGGATCCGAGCCCGCGCTTTCGGGCCCCACCTGCAACCGGCGCTGGCCGTCGACCCGCGCCAGCGAACCGCCCCCCGCGCCGATCTCGACCAGGTCGATCACCGGGATGCGGGCGGGCAGGCCGCTGCCCTGCCGGTGCATATGCTCGCGTGCCATCTCGAAAGACGGGCTGCGGCGTGGCACGCCCTTGTCGATCAGGCAGACCTTGGCGGTCGTTCCGCCCATGTCGAAAGCCAGGATCGCGTCCTCGCCCAGTTCCCGGGCCAGCCCGGCGGCAAAGACGGCGCCTCCCGCCGGGCCGGATTCGACCAGCCGGATCGGAAAACGCCGGGCAATGTCGAGATGACACAGGCCGCCGTTCGACAGGAACATGAAGACCGGCGCAGACACGCCCAGCGCGGTCAGCCCGGTTTCCAGGCGGTCCAGATAGCTTGCCACCAAGGGCTGCACGAAGGCATTGGCGGCAGTGGTCGAGAACCGGGCGTATTCGCCGATCTCGGGGGACACGTCGCTCGACAGACTGAGGCTCACGCCCGGCAGCAGCGGTTGCAGGATGTCGCGCGCGCGGCGCTCATGCGCGGGGTTCACATGGGCATGCAGGAAACACAGCGCGACGCTTTCGATGCGCTCATCCCTGAGCTGCCCGGCAAGGCGGTGCAGAGCGTCTTCGTCCAGGGGGCGCAGGACAGAGCCGTCGGCGGCCAGCCTTTCGGGCACTGCGAAGCGCCACCAGCGCGGGATCAGCGGTTCGGGTTTGACGATGGTGATGTCGTATTGATCGAACCGCCCCTCATCGCCCATAGCCAGCACGTCGCGAAAACCGTCGGTCGTGACCAGCGCGGTGCGCGCGCCCTGCCGCGCGATGATGGCATTCGTAGCCAGCGTGGTGCCGTGGACGATGCCGGTGACATCGCCGGGGGCATAGCCCGCCTCGCGCAGGATCTGCTGCACGCCCTGCAGGATCGCCTGATCCGGGGCTTTCGGCGTGGTGGGCAGTTTCAGGGTGCTCAGCCCCCGGGGCGTGGCCAGCGCGAAGTCGGTGAAAGTCCCGCCAACGTCGATGCCGATACGGATCTCGCTCATGTCTGTGGTTCCTCGCCGGGCGTTCCGTTGTTCATTATTCATTATTTGTTAATGACAGTGAAATGACAGACCGCCCCGGTCCTGTCAATCGGTCCGCTCCGGGGCCGGCGGGCAGAGCTTTCGGCATTCGCAACAGCGGCTTTGCCGCATTCGGGGCTAGGCAATGCCTCTCGGCGTCGTATCCCTCGAAGAAAGGAGGATCCGATGACGATTTCAGACTTGCGGCGCGATCTTGCCCGCCACGCCGGATTTGGCGAGAAATACACAGGCGGGCCCGGCGATCTGGCGACGGCCGCGTGGATCGAGACGGAATTGCAGGCGGCAGGGTACGAGACCTGGCGTCAGGACGTGACACTGCCGCGCAACCGGGTGGACCGGTTGACGCTGTCGGGTCTGGACGTGGCGCTTTACGCCCAGCCCAACCTGGTGCCGGGAACGGTGACGGCGCCGCTGCGGGTGATCCATGACCGGGTTCAGGCGGCGCGCGCTGCGGGGGCCATCGCGGTGATCCGGGCGCCTTACGGGCGGCATTCGACGATCTGGCTGCCGCCCTTCCGCGACCTGATCGCCGATGCACTCGAGGCCGGGGCGAAGGCGCTGGTGGTGCTGCCGACCGGTCCCTCGGGCGATATCGTGGGGTTGAACACCTGGGCGGATCGTCCCTTCGCGCCAGTGCCTCTGGTCATCGGGCGGCCCGACGATCTGCCGCTCTACCTGCGCAACGAGGGGCAGACGCTGACTCTGACCCTCAGCGGCGCGGTCGAGCCGGTCGCATCGCCCAATATCCTGGCCCGCCGGATCGCCGGGCCGCGCTGGATCGGCCTTTCCACCCCGCGCACCGGGTTCTTCACCTGCCTGACCGAGCGGGGATCGGGCACGGCGGCGTTTCTGGCGATGGCGCGTCGGCTGCCCGCTTTGTACCCGGAGCGCTCGGTGTTCCTGATGAACACGACCGGGCACGAGCTGGCGTTCGGCGGGACCCATGCCGCGCTGGATCACGCGCCGCCGCCCGAGGACACGGATGCCTGGGTGCATCTGGGCGCGACGCTGGCGTCGAACGACCAGCAGGAGACGCGCAACGGCCAGATGCTGAGCGTCGCCGATCCCAATCGCGTGGTGATGGCGTCCGAGTCGATGCGGGACGCCTGCGCGGATGCCTTCGCGGGACTGTCCGGTCTGGCGCCGCCGCGCGCGGTCGTGCCGGGCGCGGGCGAATTGTCGACCATCGTCGATCTGGGATATCGCAACGCCTTCGCGGTGCTGGGGCAGGGGCGCTGGTTCCACACGCCGCAGGATACGCTCGACAAGCTGGATCCCGGGCTGCTGGCGCCGGTCGTCGAGGCGCATTTGCGCGCGCTCGACGCCGGGTTGCGGCTCTGACGCGGCTGCGCGCCTACCAGAGATGGGCGCGCAGGAACCGGACGTTCAGCACCTCGCCATAAAGGAAGTACAGCACGCAGCCCGCGCCGACGGCATAGAGCGCCACGCCCCAGAGCGGGCGCAGCCGACCCACCAGCAAGAGATAGGCCACGACAAAGCCGACCATCGCCGCGATCTGTCCCACCCACCAGGCGGCCAGCACCATGGCCAGCAGCAGGCCGAAGAACACCGCCGTGCGCACGGGCGCATCGACGGCAGGCAGCGTTTCCCCGCCCCGCAGGCCACGCCGCAGATCGGCAATCAGCGCAAGCGTGCAGGTCACAAGCCCGCCCACGGTGACGATCATCGGCATGGTGCGCGCAAAGAGCGACCAGTCCAGCGCCTCGATCAGGGCCCAGCCGAACAGCACGATCAGCGCCGCTCCGAAGCCTGCCGACAGCCACGGGTTGCGCGCCGCCCCTTCCTGTGCCGGGTTGTCGGAGGCGGTCACCGCCATGCGCCGGGCGCTCCAGAACGAATAGACCATGAAGACCAGCACGCAGCCCAGCAGGAACAGCGTCTGCGGACGGGCAAGGAAGTCGGCGGGCGCGTAGGACTGGATCGCCAGCACCGCCGATTGCTCCATGATCGAGCCCAGCACGAAGCCCAGCACCAGGGGCGGGCGCGGCCATCCTGCCTGTCCCATCAGCCAGCCCAGCACGCCGAAGCCCAGGAGCATGTACCAGCTGGCCAGATCCGCCGCGTAAAGCCAGGCACCCATGAACAGGAACATCAGCACGGCAGGCACGATCAGGTGCCCCGAGATGAAGGCCGCGCGGGCGAACTGGCGCCCCCAGGCCATCAGCAGCCCCGCCGCGACCAGGTTGGCCAGGATGATCGTCCAGACCATGCTCACGGTCAGGTCCAGATGCTCGGTGATCATCGCGCGGCCGGGTGTCAGCCCGTGGATCAGCAGCGCGCCCAGCAGGATCGCCATCGCGCCGGTGCCGGGGATGCCCAGCGTCAGCGTCGGGATCAGCGCCGCGCCGATCACCGCGTTGTTGGTGGATTCGGGAGCGATCACGCCCCGGATGTCGCCCTTGCCGAATTGCGACTTGTCCTTCGCGGATTGCACCGCGTGGCCATAGGCGATCCAGTCCGCGACCGCGTTGCCGATGCCGGGCAGCAGGCCCATATAGGTGCCCAGCAACGCGCAGCGGATGGCCAGCCAGCGGTGGCGGAACGCGTCGCGGATGCCGTCCATCAGCCCGCCGCCCTGCGCGGTCTCGCGCGGCACGGCCGAGATCGCCGAGTCGCGCAGCGACAGGCGCAGCATCTCGGCGATGCCGAACAGGCCCAGCACCAAGGGCACCAGCGGCACGCCGTCCATCAGCGATACCTGTCCGAACCAGTAGCGCGGCGACGGGCTGGAAACCGGGAAACCCACCTGCGACAGCAAAAGCCCGATGGCGGCGGCGCCCAGACCCTTGGCCAGCGAATTGCCCGACACCGATCCGACCATCAGCAGGCCCAGAAGCGCCAGAAGGAAGAAATCGGGCGTCCCCAGAAGCATGATGAGCGGCATGGAAATGGGCAGGAACAGCAGCAGCATCAGCCCGCCGACCACCCCGCCGAAGGCCGAGACGGTATAGGCGGCCCCCAGCGCGCGTTCGGCATGGCCCTTCTGCGCCAGCGGATAGCCGTCAAGCACCGTGGATTGCGATCCCGCCGTGCCGGGTGTCCCCAACAGGACGGAGGACAGCGTGTCGGCGGTGGTGATGGGCGCGAACATGCCCAGCAGAAGGGCAAAGGCCTGCGCCGGTTCCATGCTGAAGGTGAAGGGCAGCACCAGAACAAGGCCGGTCACACCGCCCAGTCCGGGCACCGCGCCCAGCCAGATCCCCAGCAGCACGCCCCCCAGCAGGTAAAGCGGGGTCGGCCATTGGGCAATAAGGGCAAAGCCCGCGAAGATGCTGTCGACCAAGGTAGCGTCCCTTTCGGAAAGGGGCCGGGCGCGCGATGGCGTCCCGGCCTGTCTGGGTGGCGTCGTTTGCGGGGAGCGGGTGTTAGCGCGAATAGCGCTCGATGTAACCCTGCATCGTCTCGACGATCTCGGGCGAGACGGCGCGCACCTCCTCGACGATGGCCTGCGCCTCTTCGCGCAAGACGACCGCCGGCTCCGCGCCCAGAACCTGGGCCATTTCCGCGGTGAAATCGGGATCGGCCATCATCTGCGCGAAGGCCTCGGCATACATGTCCTGCACCGCGTCGCTGGCCCCCGGCGGCGTGGCGAACAGCCAGGCCAGCCCGTCGGCATTGCGTGTCAGGTAGCGGATCAGGTCATAGGCCGGCCCCGATGGCGCGCTGCCGGTCTGGCGAGTGGCGAAGGCGTGAAAGGTGGGGATGCCCTGCAGCGCCGGGTTCTCGGCCTCGCCGCCCTCGACGGGCTGACCCCAGTAATACAGGGGCAGGGTCTCGCCGGTTTCCACCATCTCGGGCACGATCGTGGTCAGGTAATTGGCGACGGTCCCGCTGCGCAGGTCGATTTCGCCGCGCCGCATCGCGGCCAGCACGTCGGCGCCGCCGGTATGGCCGCCGACGTAATCGTTTTCCAGCCCCAGAATGTCGAGCGAAGCCGCAGTGCGGATATCCGTCGAGACATTGGGGGCGATCCCGCCCGCGCGGATCGTGCCCAGGGCCATGAAATCCTCGGGCGTGGCGACGGTGCCGCCGGCGGTTTCGGTGCGCACATGCGTCACCCATTGCGTCGCCAGACCGCCCAGGATGCCCATCTCGTGGAACGGCACCTGCAGTTCGGGCGGGTCGATCACCCGTGTCGCGCCGCCCCAGGCCAGCCAGCCCAGCGTCAGCCCGTCGGGCTCCGAGGCATGGACGTAGCGGATCCCGCGCAGCAACGCGCCGCCGGGCATCGGCACGGCGATCACCTCGGGTTCGCCCGGCAGGAAGCGGCCCAGATTGGCGGCGATCAGTTGCGCGCTGAGCCCCACGGCGCCGCCCGGCCCGGTATTGTAGACGATCTGCACCGTTTCGCCCGACAGATCCTCGGCCGCGACGGCCGGCGCAGCGGCAAGGGCGGACAGGCAGACGCCAAGCGTCAGGGCGCCGAGCCCCTGCATCCTTTGAGACCCATGGCCGGGTTTGGACGAACAAGACATGCCGGATACCTCCCTGTTTCGGCGTCGGGCCGGCATTCCCCCTCCCGGAGAGCGTCGCGCCCGGCTTCAGCCAAGCCCAGCACGGCGCCGAAGGGAAGCATTCGTGACGCGAACATAGCTTTCGCGTTCCGCAAAAGGTGGGCCGTCGTGGGGTGAGGGAACAGCGGGGCCATGGCGCGGGCCGCTCACTTTGTCGCCACGCGCCGTTCATTCCGTTCCGGCTGTCATTCAACCCTTGGCCGGTTCCGCGCCCGGCTTTCGCGGAAACGCGCAGCCGGCCCCGGTCGGGCCATGCCACGCAAACGCAAGGCGTCACCGGGTTGCCGGGTCGTCGCGCCGCAGCGTCGCGTGCTCGGCCCGCGACAGATGCGCCAGCACCCGCGCCGTGTCGCCACCATGGCGCGCCATGGCGCGCCGCCAGATTTTCAGGGCCGAATGCGGGGACCAGGGCAGCGCGGCCTGCGCAAGCCAGGCCCGCAGTTCCGGCGGCAGGCGGTCATAGGCCGCCATCGGGTTTCCGCGCGCAGCCCGCCGTTTCAGCCGGCTGCGCAGGTTGGTGCGGGGGGCGCTCATCGGGAAGGCTCCGGTATCCCGTCAAGCCGCCTGTGGCGCGCGGCGCCAGACGGGGAAGGGGTCGGGCAGGTCGTCCCACAGATGCGGCGTGAAGCTGTCCGCGCCGTCCAGCAAGGCCGCGTCCAGCGCCGCCGTGATGTCTGCGCGGTCCATCCCGGTGCCGATGAAGACCAGTTCTTGCCGGCGGTCGCCGAAAGGTTCCTGCCAATGCGCCTGAAGATAGGCGCGGGCCTCGGGATGATCGGGGCGGCGGCCTTCGGGAACCGTGGCCCACCAGATCCCCAGCGGCTTGACGCTGGACAAAGCGCCCGCCAGCGAGAATTCGGCCAGCCAGTCGGGCCTCGTGGCGATCCAGAAATGGCCCTTGGCGCGGATCACGCCCGGCAGCGGCGCGTTCAGCACGTCATGGAGGCGCTGCGGATGGAACGGCCGCCGGGCGCGGTAGACGAACGAGGTTACGCCGTATTCCTCGGTCTCAGGGACGTGGTCGGCGAAGCCGTAAAGCTCCTTGGCCCACATCGGATGCAGATGCGCCTTTTCGAAGTCGAAAAGCCCGGTGTCGAAGATGCGATCCTGCGGCACGTATCCGTAATCGGCCTCGATGATCTGTGCATCGGCGTTCAGGGCGGCGACAATCTTGCGCGCCGCATCCAGCTTCTGAGGACCGGCATCGGTAGCCTTGTTCAGCACGATCACATCGGCGAATTCGATCTGTTCGACCAGCAGGTCGACCAGCGTGCGGTCATCTCCGTCGCCCATTGTTTCCCCCCGCTCACGAAGGAAATCATGGCTGGCATAATCGGCCAGCAGGTTCACCGCGTCGACGACCGTGACCATCGTGTCCAGCCGCGCCACGTCACTCAGGCTGCTGCCGTTCTCGTCCCGAAAATCGAAGGTGGCGGCGACGGGGAGGGGCTCGGAAATGCCGGTGCTTTCGATCAGCAGATAGTCGAAACGCCCCTCCTCGGCGAGGCGGCGCACCTCGGTCAGCAGGTCGTCGCGCAGCGTGCAGCAGATGCAGCCATTCGACATTTCCACCAGCTTTTCCTCGGTATGGCTGAGATCTGCGCCGCCACCCCGCACGAGATCGGCGTCGATATTCACCTCGGACATGTCATTGACGATGACCGCGACCTTGCGGCCCTCGCGATTGTTCAGCACGGCGTTCAGAACGGTCGTCTTGCCGGCCCCCAGGAAGCCCGAAAGCACGGTCACGGGAAGGCGGAAATCGGTTGCTGGCATCTGGGTTCCTTCTGGCTTGAATGGAAATTATGTTATAACATAACTATCGGTCTTCATCGGGGTCCGCAAGTGCCGCGTCAAAGACCGGCCGTCGGTCTGTTCAGGAAGCTCGTGATGAAACGCCCCCTTGCCACCGTGGCCCTGCTGCCGGGCCTCGCCCTTCTTGCCGGGAGCCGCAACGCATGACCGTCCTTTCCGCCAATGACATCGGCGTCCGCAACGGGTCGGCGCAGCTGCTGGAACCGCTGACCCAACGTTCCGACGCGGTATCGGGCGGCGAGATGCAGCGTATCTCGCTGCTGCGGGCCTTGCTCCGGCGCCCGGCCTTCCTGTTCGCGGAAGAGCCGACCTCGCGTCTGGATCCGCTGCCCCAGCAAAAGATGATCGCGCTTCTGAGCGACGTGGCCGAGACCGAGGGCACGGCGATCCTGCCGGTCAGCCACGATCTTGCGCTGGTGCGCGTCACGGCGGACCGGGTGCCGGATCTCGACGCACGACTGGAGGCGGTGCAGGCCGCCTGACCGGCCCGGGCGTGCCTCCGATTGCGATTGACCGCCGGGGGATAAGGCGTAGGGTCCCGGCGTTGAAATGCCGACAGACTATCGCACGGACCGGGAATGGATCTTTACGACAGCCGCGCAGGGATCACGTCCTTCCTGTTCCTGAAATGCCCCCCGGAGCCTGTCGATCTGGCCTTCGTGTTCTGCAGCCCCTCGCTCAGCAGCCTCTATCCGGCCATCGCCCTCTACAAGGCCGGACTGGCCCCGAAAGTGCTGATCACGGGGGGCGGCACCGCCGTGAGCGGCGCGCCGGAATGGGCTTTCTACCGCGACCATGCGCTGGAGGCGGGCCTGCCCGAAAGCGCGCTGCTGATCGAGATGGAGGCGCGCAACACCGCCGAGAACGCGGCGTTCGGCGCGGCCCTGATCGAAAAGGCGCTGGGATGGGACCGGGTCCGCAGCCTTGCCGTCTGCGCCAAGCCCTTCCACATGCGCCGCGCGGTCATGACGCTGCGCCGGCACGTGCCCGAGGACCGGCGGCTGATCGCCCAGCCGCCGGACGATCCCGGCGATCTGTCGGCCGATACATGGTGGCAATCGGCGAAAGGCCGCAGGCGGGTCTTCGGCGAACTGACAAAGATCGGGGATTATGCGCTCAGGGGGGATCTGGGCGATGTCTGAGTCCGCGCGGATGCACCTGATCGGGATCGGCGGCAGCGGGATGCTGCCGCTGGCGCTGTTGCTCAGGCAGGCCGGCCACACCGTCACCGGCAGTGATGGCGGCTGCGATCCCGCGCGGCTGGAGCTTCTGCAAGAGCAGGGGATCGCCGCGCGGGTCACGCCCCATGCCGCGCAGGCCCGCGGCGCGGATTGCGTGGTGGTCAGCCCGGCCATTCCCGAAATCCATGTCGAAAAGCGCGCGGCGCGGCGCGAGGGCGTCCCCCTTCGGACCCGGGCGCAGATGCTGGCCAGCCTGATCGCGGAACGCTCCAGCGTCTGCGTGGCAGGCAGCCACGGGAAATCAACCACCACGGCGATGCTGGTGCATATCCTCGACGCCGTGGGGGCCGGGGATACGGGCTATATGCTGGGCGCGTCCTTTGCCGATCCGGCGCTGCCGCCGGCCCGGCTGGGCACGGCCACGGCTCCCTTCGTGACCGAAGCCTGCGAAGCCCATGGCGCGCTGGCAGAGTGGCGGCCGGCGCATGTCGTTCTGACCAATCTCGACGACGATCATGCGGACCATTACGGCGGGCCGGAGGCGCTGAAGCGCGCCTTTGCGGATTTCGTCTCGCGCGTGCCGCCCAGGGGGCGCATCGTGGCCTGCGGGGACGATGCGCGGGTCGCGGATGCCCTGCACGCGGCGCGCGGGGCGGTGCTGACCTACGGCTTCGGCGCCGGGAACGCGCTGCGCGCGGTTCCCGACCCGGCGGGCGGTGTCAGCGTTTCTCTGGATGGTAACCGGCTGGGCGCGCTGTCCCTGTCGGTGCCGGGCCGCCATAACCTGCTCAACGCGCTGGGCGCTCTGGGCATGGCGCTGGGGCTGGGGGTTGGTTTCGCGGCGGCGTCCCGCGCGCTGGCCGGTTTCCAAGGCGTTGCACGGCGGCTGCAACGCATCCCCTCGGACAGCCCGGTGCGCATCTTCGACGATTTCGCCCACCACCCGGCCGAGATCGCGGCCTCGATCGCCGTGTTGCGCGAAACGGCGCGGGGACGCGTGATCGCCCTTGTCGAGCCGCAATTGCACAGCCGCGTCGCGCAGATGGCGCCGCGTTTCGCGCAGGCGCTGTCGGGCGCGGATCACAGCGTCATCCTGCCGGTCGCCGCGCTGGGCGAGGCCGCGCCGGAACATGACGGAAACGCCGCGCTCGCCTCGGCCTGCGCGGCGGCTGGCCTGTCTTGCGCGCATGTCACCGACGAACCGGACCTGCTGCGCCGCCTGCAGGCCAATCTGCGCAACGAGGACACGCTTCTGGTCATGGCAGGCACCAGCGGCGCGGGCATCGCCCGCCGGATCGCCGCGGCGCTGGCGCAGTCCTCCGCGAACCCGGCGCCCGTTCCTGCGGCGAGCCTTCTGACCGGCGACAGGACCCCGCCCGCGCCTGATCTGCTGACCCTCGTGGCCCGGCACGCCGCGCAGAACCCCGGGGCGCCTGCGGTCGAGATGGGGCATCGCCGGCTCGACTATGCGGATCTCGTGTTCCGGGCGGGCGCGCTGGCCCGGATGCTGGCCGGGGCGGGGGTGCGGGCCGGCGACAGCGTCGGCGTCTGTCTGGGCCGCTCGGTGGACCGCGTGACCGCGTTCCTGGCGATCCTGCAGCTTGGCGGGGTCTTCGTCCCGCTCGACCCGGCGCTGCCCGAGGAGCGGCTGCGCGTCATGATCGACGCGGCGGGCGCCGGGACCATCGTCGTGAACGCCGCAAGCCCCGCCTTGCCAGACGACGGCTTGCATGTCGTCAATTGCGGACAGGTGCCGGACCGTGACGGCGCCTCCGCGCACGCCTTCGTTCCCGCCGATATCCCGGCCGAGGCGCTGGCCTACATGATCTTCACCTCGGGCACGACCGGCGCGCCCAAGGCGGTCGAAATTCCGCGCGGCGCGCTGGCCAATTACGCGGTCGGGGCGGGCCGCCATTTCCAGATCACGCCCGGCTCGCGGGTCTCGCAGCTCAGCGGTTTCGGCTTCGACGTGTCGGTGGGGGACATGGCGATGGCGCTGGCTGCCGGGGCCTGCCTTGTCTTTCCCACCGATCTGCAGGCGATTCCCGGCCCGCCGGTCGGGCGGTTCATCGCGCAGGCCGGGCTGACGCATCTGTCGCTGACGCCCTCGGCGTTGTCGATCGTCCCGCCCGCCGAGCATCCGGCGCTGACGCATGTGATCGTCGCGGGCGAAGCCTGCCCGCCTGCTCTGGTCGAACGCTGGGGCCGGGGACGGTGCTTCATCAATGCCTATGGCCCGACGGAAGCCACGATCGAGGCGCTGTTCGCGATCTGCACGCCCGGCCAGCCGGTCACGATCGGACGGCCCTTCGACAATATGGGCGCCTGCCTGATGGACAAGCACCTCCGGCTTGTTGCGCCGGGACGCGAGGGCGAGCTGTGCCTTTTCGGGCCAGGACTGAGCCAGGGCTATCGCAACCAGCCCGCGCTGACCGAGCGGCAGTTTCCGCTGGTCGCGCTGCCCGGGTTCGGCGACGTGCGCCTTTACCGCACCGGCGACCGGGCCAAGGCCGGGCGGGACGGCGCCTTCGTCTATCTGGGACGCAAGGACAGCCAGCTGAAGGTCAACGGCTACCGGATCGAGCCCGCCGAGGTCGAAGCGGCCTTGTGCGGCAACCCCGATGTCAGCGACGCCGCCGTGTCCCGGCTCGCCGCGCCCGGAATGCCGGATCGTCTGATCGCGCATCTGATGATGCGGGCGGGCGCCGCCGCGCCCGATCCGGTGGCGCTGCGCGACGCGCTGACGACGCGTCTCCCGTCTTACATGGTGCCCTCGGTCTTTCTTCCGGTGCCCGAGATCCCGCGCAATGCCAGCGGCAAGCGCGACCGTTCGGCGCTGCCCCTGCCGCCGCAGCTTCTGGCGCCGCCCAGGGCGCGAACCGTCGGCACGCCGACCGAGGCACGGCTGATCGCGCTGATCGGCGAACAGCTCGGCGCGCATGTCGTCACCGGCACCCGCGACAGCCTGCGCGAGGCCGGGGTCGATTCCCTGTCGATGGCGACGCTGCTCTTCGCGGTCGAGGACGCCTTCGGCATCACGCTCGATACCGGGTTCGAGGAAGGCTTCGATACCGTCGAGATTCTGGGCCTGATGGTGGATGCGCGGCTCCGGGCTGGCAGGACGCCCGTTTCGTCCGGTCTGGACGACGACTTGCGGGCAAGGATCGCGCCGCATCTGGCGACCTGGCCGGGCAGGGCGCTGGGCAAGGTCGGGCTGGTGCGCAGCCTGAGCGATACGGGGGCGCTGCCACGCCTCTTCTGGTGTTTCCAGGTCGGGACCGAGCTGTCGCGGCTGAGCGAAAGCCTGCGCGACAGGGTCGCGGTCTACGGGCTGCGCTCGGGGCATCTGGCGGTCGAATACAGCGCGGACAATCTGCAGGCGCTGGGCCGTCTCTATGCCGACGAGATCACCGCCATCGCGCCCACCGGCCCGGTCTTTCTGGGTGGCAATTGCCAGGGGGGCCTCGTGATGCGCGAGGCGGGGCTGGAATTGCTGCGCCGGGGGCGGGAGGTTCCGCTGACCATGCTGATGGAGCAGGGGCGCTTTTTCCACTATCCCGCCCGCACGCTGCTGATCTTCGGCGCGCGCAGCTATCTCAATCCCTATGGACAGATCGACGGACCCGAGCAGCTGTTCCGCACCGCCTATCCCGCCGGGCACCGGGTCGAGATCATCCCGGGCGCGCACGGACATTACTTCCGGCCCGAGAATGTCGATACCCTGGCGGCAACGCTTCTTCGCAACATGAGCCCTTTTTTCGCCGTGGAGCGCGGGACAGGGGCAGACGTGGCGCCGATCCCGCGCGCCGATGATTGCCTGAGCCCGGGCTGAGCGTGGCGCGGGGCATTGCCGATATCGCGGCGCGCCTGCGGCAGGTCCGGCGCGCCGCGCGCGCGGGGCTGGGGATGGCGTGGGGGATGCTGGGCTATCCGGTGGCGTGGTTCGGCCTGTTCCGCCCGCGCGACGCGCTGGCGGCAGCGGTGGCCGATCTGCTGATCCTGGGGTTCTACGGCGCGACGCCCCGCTCGCCCTCGGCCCGGCTGCTGGCCCGGCAGGTCCGGCGCGGACAGGTGGGCGCGGTGTTCTTCGTGGCGCAGAATGTGGGCCAGCCCGGCGACCTGACCGGCCTGCTGCGCCTGTTCCGCGCGGAGGACACCGCGCCGCTGATCGCCATCGACCACGAAGGTGGCAAGGTTCAGCGCCTGAAGAAGGACCACGGCGCCCGGCGCCTGCCGGCGGCCCGGACGCTCGCCGACACCCTGTCGGTCGCCGAGGCGCGGGCGCTCTATGCCAAGGCGGGGCGCGATCTGGCGGCGCTTGGTTTCAGCGTCAATCTGGGGCCGGTGCTGGATGTCGACGATCCCGCCAACCCGGTGATCGGCAAGCCGAAGCGCGCCTATGGCAGCGACCCCGAACGCATCGCCGCTTATGGCGAAGCCTTCGTGCGCGGCTTCGGCGAGGCGGGACTTCATTGCGCGGCCAAGCATTTTCCCGGCCATGGCCGCTCGGTCAGCGACAGTCATCACGGGGTCGCCGACATCTCCGCCCATTGGGCCGAGGACGAGCTCGAACCCTTCGCGCGCCTCTTCGCCACGGATCACGCGCCCGCTCTGGTGATGATGGGGCATCTGCGGCTGGACAGCCTCGCGCCCGACGGGCGGCCCGCCACCGTCTCGGCGCCCGTCGTGACCGGGCTGTTGCGGGGGAAACTGGGCTATCGGGGCGTGGCCATGACGGACGATATCGACATGGAGGCCGTCTCCCACCTGATGAACCGCAAGGAGGCCTTCGTTCAGGCGCTCGCGGCCGGGAACGACCTGATCATGATCAAGAACCTGTTCGGCTACGATCCGCTTCTGCCCCAGCGCGCGGTGCGCTGGGTGCGCAAGGCCATTGCCCGTGGCGTCCTGAGCGAGGCGCAGATCATGCAATCCGCTGCCCGGGTGCGCGCCCTGCGCGGTCCGGCGTCAAAATCGTAAGCCCGAGGCCGGGCCATCGGCGGCCCGGCCTGAGGCACAGCGGCGGTCAGGCTCCCGCATAAACCCCGTGGATCTGGTGTCCCGGATCGGCGAGCGCGTCGCAGATGTCGAAATGGTGCTTGTCGGGCTCTTCCCAGACCGCCACCTCGGCGCCGAGCCCGGTCCAGACCGAGGCCAGCAGCCGGTTCTGGCGCAGGAACTCGGCCCGCTCGCTGCTCCCTACCCAGCACAGCAGCCGCAATCCCTCGGGCGGGTGCAGCAGGGCGGGGCTTTCGCGCAGCGTCTCTTCAGGATCCAGCCGCAGGCTTTCGTTCATCTTCAGCCGCAGGAACGGGCGCAGGTCGCTCAGCCCGGAAATCGGGATCACCAGCTTCAGCCTGTCGCGCGTGGCCTCCGACAGTGCCGAGCCCTGCGCCGCGACCCGCGCGACCAAATGCCCGCCCGCCGAATGCCCGGCCAGCACGACGGGCCCGTCGATGCGCGCGGCGGCGGCGTCGATGGCCGTGGCGATCTCGCGGCCGATATCGGTGATGCGGACCTCGGGGCACAGGGTGTAGCCCGGCATCGCCACCGCATAGCCATGGGCCAGCGGCCCGGCGGCCAGATGCGACCAGTAGCTGTTATCGAGCGTGTGCCAGTAGCCGCCATGCACGAAGACGAACAGACCGCGCGGCGTGCCTTCGGGCAGGAACAGGTCGAACCGCTGGCGCGCGCCCTCGCCATAGGGCTGGTTCAGCTTCGCGCGGCCCTGCGCGGACAGCGCATCGCGGAACGCGGCGGCGGGCGCGACCCAGGCTTCGGGCCAGCGGTCGCTGCGGTGGATATGCGACGCGTTGGAATAGGCGCGGTCCCAATCCTCGATCTTGTGAAACATGTGCTCGGCTCCGCCTTGCGTATCAGGAACCCGCGACCGGACGCGGGGGAAGGAAGCGCGGGGGCAGGGCCATCAAACCCCGCCCCCGTCAGGTGTTTGCCGCGGATCAGTTGCGCTCGACGCCCAGTTCTTCGGCGACGGCGTCCAGCTGCTCCTGATAGAAGGCGATGGCCGCCTCGGCATCGACGCCGCGTTCGTTGGCATCGGCGATCCACTGGTCCCAGATCGGCGCGAGGCGCTCCTGCATCATTTCCAGATCCTCGCCCGACAGCTCGATCTGGGTCAGGCCGCCCTCGACCAGCTCGTCGACCGCCGCGGCGTTCTGCGCTTGCCAGACCTCGGCGAACTGGCGGACCATCGTCTCGCCCGACAGCGCGTCGATGGCGGCCTGATCTTCGGGGCTGATCCGGTCCCAGGCGGCGTCGCTGATGACGAGGAACTGGCTGGACGCGGCGAAACCGCCGGGCACGGCCATCACCACCGGCATATGCTCGGCCATGTTGAAGTCGCGCACAGTGCTGTAGGTTTGGAACATGCCGTCGATGATCCCGCGCGAGATCTGGTCATAGGCTTCGGTCAGCGGCGACGAGATCGACACCATGCCCAGCTCGGTCGCGATCCGCTCGACGGTCGAGCCGGGAACGCGGATGCGCAGGCCGTCGAGATCCTCGACCGTTTCCACGCCGGCGCGGGTGAACAGCTGGTACGACCCCGGCACCCACAGGCCCAGCAGATGCGTGCCTTCATGCTCGTTGGCATCCATGAAGAACTGCTGATAGGTGCGCCAGTTGGCGATCGAGTTGACCTGCGCATTCTCCGAGGTGAAGGGCAGCTCGACCATCTCGGTCAGCTTGAAGCGTTCGGGCGTGTAGCCGTGGACGCCGAAGGCAATGTCGGCCACGCCGTTGCGCACCATGTCGAAATGCGCGCCCGGCGCACCCAGCGCAGGCAGGATCTGCAGCGCCACGCGGCCCTCGGTCGCGGCCTCGACCTCGGCGGCCCAGGGCTCGATCATCTGGGTGATGATCGGATGGGTCGGCGGCAGCCAGTTGGAAAAGCGCAGCACGACCTCTTGCGCCAGCGCGCCGGTGGCGGTGCCCAGAAGCGCCAGCCCCGAGACGGCGGCAAACAGCGTGTGTTTCATCATGATCTTCTCTCCGTGTTGGTCGTGGTTTTGGTTGGTTGGCTCACATCATCCCGGGCAGCCACAGGGCGAGGCCGGGGACAAGAATCAGAAGCAGGATGCGGATCGCGTCGGCGATGACGAAGGGGGTCACGCCCCGGAACATCTTGCGCAGCGAGACCTTGGGCAGAACGCCCTGAAGGACATAGATATTCATCCCCACGGGCGGCGTGATCAGCGCGACCTCGACCAGCGTGACGACGAGGATGCCGAACCAGATCGGATCGTAGCCCAGATGCAGGATCAGCGGAAAGGTGATCGGGATCGTCAGCAGCAGCATCGACATGCTTTCCAGCACGCAGCCCAGGATCAGGTACATCACCACGATCACCAGCATCATCGCCCAGGCCGGCAGGTCCAGCCCGTTGACGAAGCTGTTCAGCGCGGCGGTGAATCCCGCAACGTTGATGAAATTGCCGAAGATCTGCGCGCCCACCAGCACGAAGAAGATCGACGCGCTCATGATCGCGGTCTGGCCCAGTGTTTCCAGCAGGATGCGCGGCGTCAGCTTGCGGCGCCACGCGGCGATGGCCAGCGCGCCGACCGCGCCCACGCCCGCCGCTTCGGTGGGGGTGAAGACATTGCCGTAGATGCCGCCGATCACCAGCCCGAACAGCAGGATCACCGACCCGACCGAGCGCAGCGCCACGATCCGCTCGCGCCACGAGCTGCTCTCGCCCGCCGGACCCGCAGCCGGGTTGATCGCCGTGGTGACGACGACCGCGCCCACATACAGGACCGCGCCCAGAAGGCCGGGCAGGATGCCGGCGATGAACAGCTTGCCGATATCGCTCTGGGTCAGGATTCCGTAGACGATCAGCACGACCGAGGGCGGGATCATGATCCCCAGCGTCCCCGCCGCCGCGATGGAGCCCGCGGCCAGAGAATCGTCGTAGCGGTAGCGCTTCATCGACGGATAGGCCACGCGGCCCATCGTCGCCGAGGAGGCCAGGCTCGACCCGCAGACCGCCGCGAACATGCCGCCCGCGATGATGGTCGAGATCGCCAGCCCGCCGCGCCGGTGTCCGACGAAGCGATAGGCCAGATCGAACAATTCCTTCGAGATCTCGGCGCGGCTGATGAGATTGCCCATCAGCATGAAGAGCGGGATCACCGACATGTTGAAATTGTGGACCGTGCGATAGGCGGTATCGGCCGCCATGTAGCCCGCAGGGCCCCAGTCGACGATCCAGGCAAAGCCGCCCACGCCGATGGCCAGCATGGCCAGCGCGATCGGCACCTCAAGAAACAGCAGCAGGAACAGCAGCGCCAGCGCGCAGAGCATGACGGTCATCAGATTTCCCCCATGCCCTCGGTCGGATCGTCGCCCTCGGGCGCCTTGCGGCTGAAGATCGTGGCAAAGGCCGAGACAAGGCACATCGCCGCCGCGAACCACGCGAAGGGCGCCAGCGGGAAGCCCGCGAAGATCGCCCGCGCACCGCTTGCGCTCATCTGGTTGCCCAGCCGCAGCAGGTGCCACGCGAAGAAGACATAGACCGCGATGGCCACGCCCCGGCTGACCAGCGTGAACAGCAGGTCCAGCCAACGATAGCGCTCGGCCAGCACGCGAAACAGCGTGACGCGCACATGCTCCTGTCTGAGCGTCACCACCGGCAGCGCGGCGAAGACCATGGCGCCCACGGCGATCTCGGTGATCTCGTAGGCGCCCGGGATGGGCCGGTTCAGGCTGCGCAGGATCACGTCCGAGAACGACACCCCCATCAGGAGGACGATGCACAGGGACGTCAGCACATAGAGCGGGAACAGCGCTTTCGAGGCGACCGAATAGGCCATCAGCGACTCTTTCCTGCAAGCGGGGCCCGGCTGCTCATGCTCCGTGCACCTTGTCCGCGGGATTGGTGTTCAGGTTGTATTTCATGATCTTGCCGTGACGCCCCTCGCGGTCGCCTTCCAGCCCGTAGACCGGCCCGTTCGGACCCGCCGCCTGCGCCAGCACCGCGTCGATGGCCGCGCGGTCTTCGGCGTCGAGCGTGACGTCGAACACTTCCAGCGTCTTCGGAAGGTGGCGGGCATAGCGCGCCCCGACGATGGCGCCGGCGACCTGCGGCTGATCCAGCACCCAGCGCGTGGCGATCGAGGACAGCGACACGCCGTGCTTGTCGCCCACCGCCTTGAGCGTCTGCAGAAGCGTCTGGAACAGCTCCCACGAGCCGAATTCGTCGATGATGAGGCGGTACTTGATCAGGCTGCGATTCTCGAAGGAAAAGCCCGGATCCTCTTTGCCCAGCCAGTTTTCGGTCAGGAAACCGCCCGCCAGCGTGCCATAGCACAGGATCTGCACATCGCGCCGCGCGCCCCACTGGGCAAAGCCCCCGGCGGGGCGGCGGTCCAGCAGCGAATACTGCACCTGCGCCGACACGACATCGAAGCCCGCATCGATGAAGCGGTCCATCACCGGCGTGTCCCAGTTGGTGGTGCCCAGATTGGCGATCTTGCCCTTGCGCTGGCAGTCTTTCAGCACCTCGAGCTGCTCGACCGCGTTGCCCAGCCCCATGTCCCACCAGAAGAACTGCACCAGCGGGATCCGCTCGATCTGCAGGCGCTTGAGCGAGCGGTCGACGATGGCCTCGATCTCGTCGGGGCGGATATCGGCCAGGCGCGAGAGATCCGGCACCAGCTTGGTATGCACCACCACGCGGTCGGCGACTTCAGCCCCCCGGCGGCGGCGGACATCGGCGATGAAGTGGCCGATCATCTCTTCGACGCCGGTATAGATATCGGCGCAATCGAAGGTGGTTATCCCGGCGTCGAGAAACGCCTCCATATCGGCAATCGCGTCCTGCTGGCGGACTTCGCCATGGCCGCCGGCCAGCTGCCAGCCGCCCTTGATGACGCGGGACATCACATGGCCCGGACGCAGCTCTGCGGTTTCGACGGTCATTTCTCTTCCTTCCAGTAGGGGGTCCCGCGCTGATCGGGCAGGCCGGTTGTCGCGGCATGCGAGAACCAGCGCTTGCCTTCGCGCACGATCCGCAGCCGCCCGCCGCAATGCGGGTCCGGGCAGGCCACTTCGGCATCGGTGGTCATCCAGTCATCGGCGTCGGTCTCGCGCTGCTTGGCGGCCAGAAGCGGCAGGACCGAGGCCAGCGCGAACATCGACAGGCGGGTTTCCTTCTCGAAGACCAGCGCCTCGCCGATCACCCGGAACGAATCGCCCTCGACATGGCGGCAGACGGGCGTGCGGCCGTCCAGGACGGTCTCGACACGCAGGTCGTAGAGCCAGAAACCGCGCTCTTCCTTCTTCTCCATTCCGGGCCTTTCCGTTCTTGACCGAGTCGCCTGTGATGTGTGATATTTTATCAAAGATATGATTTGGAGCTGTCAAGCACGAACATGAGCACCCCGATCATCGCCCGCATCGACCCGTTGAAATTGCGCGAAAATGTCTACTTCGCGCTGCGCGATGCCTTTACCCGCGGCGCCTTTGCGCCGGGCGACGTGCTCAGTCTGCGTACGCTGGCCGACCAGTTGGGCGTGTCGATGACGCCGGTGCGCGAGGCGGTGCGCCGGCTGGTGGCCGAGGGCGCGCTGGTCGATACGCCCTCCCGCACGCTGATGGTGCCGGCCTTCGATGCCCGCCGTGCGGCGGATCTGAAAGCGGCGCGGCTGGCCCTGGAAAAGCTGGCGCTGGATCAGGCGATGGAGCGGATCACGCCTGCCGAGATCGACGCGCTCGACGCGATCCTCGCGCGGCCGAAGACCGGCCCCGCCACGCAGCCCGACCTTATCGCCAACCATGATTTTCACCACACGCTCTACGGCGTCAGCGGCTCGGCCATCCTGCTGCCGATGATCGAAGCACTCTGGCTGCAATACGGCGCCTATCTGAACCTGATCATCAACCGCCCGGCGGCGGGGCTGATCGACGAACACGCCCATCACCACGAGATCATCGCTGCCCTGCGCAAGGGCGACCGGGGCGCGGCCCACGCCGCGCTGGAAGCGGATATCACGCGGTCCTTCCATGTCCTGCTGCCCTGACGCGAAACGACCCGCGATGCAGCGCAGGCGGGCCGTTCCGATGCAGGGGGCAAGGGTTCAGAGCGTCAGCACGACATAGGAATCGCGCACCTGCACTTCGTAGGTCTCGATCGTGTAGGGGCCCTCGACCAGGTCCGAGCCGGGTTTCACCGCGACGTCGAACGCCTTCACCTTCAGGCGCTGGGGATCGCAATAGGACTTGCCGGTTTCCAGGTCGAACTCCCAGCCATGCCATGGGCAGCGGACCATCTCGCCCTCGCGCTCCATCCGGTACTGGCCCGGCCGGTCGGCGCGCACCACACCCGTGACCTTGCCCAGGCAAAGCTGCGCGCCCTCGTGCGGGCAGCGATTGGCGATGGCCGACAGGCGCCCGCCGACATTGAAAATGGCGATGTCGCGCTTGCCCACGGTGACACGCTTCGACGACCCGGCCGGAATCTCGTCCAGCCGGCAAACCACATGCTCGCTCATTGATAGTGCTCCTGTCAGGCGTCAGGCGAGGTTGAAGACCTCGACCGCGTTGTCATGCATCAGCTTCGCGCGGTCCTCGGGCGCAAGCGGGACGCGGAAGGCGTAATCGGGATGGTCGAAATCCCAATGCGGGTAGTCGGTCGAGAACAGCAGCCGGTCGATGCCGATCCACTCGATCAGATCCGAAAGCTGCGAGGATTTCGCCGGTTCCTCGACCGGCTGGGTCGTCAGCCACACATGGTCGCGCACATACTCCGCCGGGCGCCGCTTCAGGTCGGGCACCTCGGCGCGGTAGCGGTCGAATTCCCGCTCCATCCGCCAGACGGTCGGCGGCAGCCAGCCGAAACCGCCCTCGACAAGGATCAGCTTCAGCTTGGGGAAGCGGTCGAACACGCCCGAGAAGATCATGCTGGCCAGAGCCGCCTGCGCGCCATGCGAGAAGGCGAAGTGCTCCTCGATATAGAACGAGGTCCAGCCGGTGCCGGTATTGGCGCGGGTGCCGAAGGCGGCGGAATGCATGCTGACGGGCAGACCCAGCGCCTCGGCGGCTTCGTAGATCGGCCAGTAGCGCTGGCTTCCGGCCGGCTCCAGCGTGCGCGGCGACAGCGAGATCTGCACGAACCGGCGGTCGCCCTCGCGCGCGCGGATCTCGCGCAGGGACGCGCCGGCATCCTCGTGCGCGATGGCAAGCGAGCCCTTGAGCCGCGCATCGGGTTCGATCCAGCGATCGAGTTGCCAGTCGTTGGTGCCGGTCGCCAAGGCCTCGGCCAGCCCGGGATGGAGCGCGGTATGCGCGGCGCTCAGGGGCTGCAGGATGCCATGGGTGATGTTCAGCGGGTCCAGAAGCTGCTCTTGCAGGAAAGGCAGGTCCGAGGCCGGCGGCCCGCCGACCGGCGGAAAGCTGTCCTGCCGCATCCCGGTCGCCAGACGCGGGTAGGGCAGGGCGCCGACCAGCGGCGAGGCGGTGTGGATGCCGAAATCCAGCACATGCCGGCGCCAGCGTTCGGGCAGGTACGAGGCCAGATCCTCGGGCGAGCGATAGGTGGGGTGGATGTCGCAATCCACCACCGGCTGGCCGGTACGGGCGACCGGGGTCGCGCCGGTCAGGTCACGGGTCAGGGTGTCAGCCATGGGACAGCTCCAGTCGGTCATAGGTGGCAAGGGCATTGGCGCCCCAGACGGCGTTCTGCATCGTCTCGGGCAGGCCATGCGGCAGCCCGCGCGTGGCGTGGCGATGGGGGAAATCCGAGGACCACAGCAACATGCCGGGATCGGGCAGCTGATCCAGAACCTTGGCCGCGTTCCCGTCGTCCAGCGGGCCGTCGAAGGGCTGGGTGGTGACGCGCAGGTGACGGGTCATGTACTCGATGGGCGGCTGTTCCAGCCAGGGCACTTCGATCCGCGCGCCTTTCCAGTCCTTCGACATCCGCCACATCAGGCCCGGCAGCCAGGAAATCCCGCTTTCGGTCAGCACGACCCTCAGGGCGGGGTATTCGTTGAACACCCCTTCGGCCACCAGGCTGGCGACCTGGCTGGCGAAGGATTGCGGCTGCAGCACCGCCTCCTCGATCCGGGTATTGGGAAAGCCCGATTGGGTGGGGGCGTGGCGGTTGTTGCCGCCCGGATGGATGGCCAGCGCAAAGCCGTGCTCGGCCGCCGCGCGATAGATCGGCCAGTATTCGCGCCGTCCCAGCGGCTTCTCGCCATTCAGAATGGCCAGGATCTGCACGAAGCGGCGGTCGCCGGCCAGGCGCTCGATCTCGGCCACGGCGGCCTCGGGGTGCTGGAAGGGCACCAGCGCCGAGGCCCGCAGGCGCGGATCGCGGTCCAGCCATTCGGCGGCCAGCCAGCGGTTGGTGGATTCGCACATCGCCGCCGCGATATAGGGATCATAGGCGGCATGCGCGCCCGACAGCACGTTCAGGATCGCCGCATCCACCCCCATCGGGTCCAGATGCGCGGCAGCCAGCCCGGCGGCATCGGCCTGCACGGCGGGATCCTCGGGACGCTGTGGCAGCAGGCTGACGGGATAGGCCATCAGCTCCTGTCGGTCGATGCTGCGATAGGCGAACATCTCGGCCCAGAAGCGCGAGGCATGGGGCGCCAGATCGGCCAGCCGGGGCAGGCGCGGATGGATATCGCAATCGATCCGCACCAGCCGGTCGCCGGTCCCGCTTGCCGTCTTTTCCATGACGTCGGTTGTCATTGCAGCGATTCCTTTCAGTTCAGGAAGAACGGCGGCACGAAGGGGACGTGCAGCATCCGGTGGTAGACGACGTAGAGAAACAGCCCCACCGCCGCCGCGTAGACCAGACCGGTCAGCCAGCGGAACCGGCCCCAGCCCAGGAGATACAGGAACACGAAGCCGACCATCGCCGCCGCCAGCCCGACCACCGGGATCAGCGCCACGGTCAGCGCGAAGATGCCGAAGATCATCCCCTCGCGCGCATGGCGACGTCCGAAGCCCGCCAGCGTGTCGCTGTCATCCAGCGGCTGGTAGCGGCGCAGCGTGCGGATGTCCTGCGCGGCGCAGATCAGCGCGACGACTGCGCCGACCCCGCAGATCGCCATCGGGAAGACGCGGCTGAGGAAGGTCCAGTCCCGCGCTTCGAAGAAGGCCCAGGTGAACAGCGCCAGAGCCGACAGCGCAAGACCCAGAGACAGGATCAGGCTGCCCTTGCTGGCGGCGCCGGCAATCTCGATCTTGAACTCGCTCTTGCGCTTGGCCACGGCGCGCGCGGCGCCCACGAAGATCACCACCAGAAGCACCAGCAGGATCAGGATCGCGGGGCGGCTGAACACCTCGCCCCAGGTATAGGCCTGCGCGGTGATGGCCAGCGAATTCTCCATCACCGGGCCCAGCACGAAACCCAGGATCAGCGGCGGGCGCGGCCAGCCGGCGGCATGCAGCGCGAACCCCGCGAAGCCGATGGCCAGCAGCGCGACAAGCGTGCGGATATCGGGTTGGCCGATCCACGAGCCCATGACCAGAAAGACGAAGACGGCGGGCACCACGAGGTTGCCGTTGATGAAAGCGGCGCGCGAGACCTGTTTCGACCACAGCATCAGCGCGCCCGCGCCGACGATATTGGCCAGGATGATGCAGACCACCATGCTCAGGGTCAGCGGCAGGTGCTGATCCAGCATCGCCGGTCCCGGCACCAGCCCGTGAATGGTCATCGCGCCCAGAAGGATCGCCATCGCGCCCGATCCGGGAATGCCGAAGGCCAGCGTCGGGATCAGCGAGCCGCCCAGCGTGGCGTTGTTCGCGGCCTCGGGCGCGATCACGCCGCGCACATCGCCCTTGCCGAACTGGCTGCGATCCTTGGCGCTGTGGACCCCGTGGCCATAGGCCAGCCAGTCCACGACCGAGGCGCCCAGCCCCGGCAGCATCCCCACATAAGTGCCCATTACCGAGCAGCGGAAGGCCAGCCAGCGGTTGCGCAACGCGTGGCGCACGCCCGCCATCAGGCTGTCATCCTGCGCATGGCCGAAATTCTTCGCCGCCAGCGCGCCGCCCGAACTGCCCAGTTGCATCATCTCGGGAATGCCGAACAGCCCGATCACCACCGGCACCAGCGGCAGGCCGTCGATCAGGAACATGCTGTCGAACCAGTAGCGCGGATCCGAAGCCGCGACCGGATAGCCGATCTGCGAGATCAGCAGACCCAGCGCGCCCGCGCAGATCCCCTTGCCGATCGCGTTGCCGCTGACGCCGCCGACCATCACCAAGCCGATCAGCGACAGCACGAAGAATTCGGGCGCGCCGAAGGTCAGCACCAGCCAGGTCATGATGGGCAGGCTCAGCGCCAGCGCGACGCCACCCACGACGCCCCCCACCGCCGAGACGGTGAAGGCCGCGCCGAACGCGGTCAGCACGCGGCCCTGCTTGGCCATTTCGTGTCCGTCCAGCACCGTTGCCTGCGAGGCGATGGTGCCCGGGATGCCCAGCATCACCGACGAGATCGTGTCCGACGTGGTCGAGATCGCCAGCGCGCCCAGAAGCAGCGCGAAGGCCTGCTGCGGTTCCATCCCGAAGGTGAAGGGCAGCACGAGGATCATCGCCGTGACGCCGCCCAGGCCGGGGATCGCCCCGAACCACAGGCCCAGAAGCACGCCGCCCATGAGATAAAGTAGGGTTGTGCCCTCGAATGCGAGGGACAGACCTGCCAGCAGGGATTCCATATGAACTCCGGTCGAAAGAGTGGGGGAGCGGCGCGCGCCGCTCCCCGTCTAGTCTCAGCGCTCCATGCGCGAGATGTAGTCGCGCTGCAGCTGGCGCATCTCTTCGGGGGTGTTGGCGATCTCGTCGACGATCGCCTGCACGTCGTCGTAATACGACACCGTCGGCACCATCCCCAGAAGCTCTTCGGCCCCGGCGAGGAACTCTTCGCTCTCCAGCGCCTCGGCGAAGCTTTCCCGCAGCATCTGCAGATGCTCGTCCGGCGTTCCCGGAGGCGCCACGACCAGCCAGTTGATCGGGTCGGTCACGCGGGCATGGTACATGATCATGTCCCACAGCGGACCCTCGGGTGCCTCGCCCATCACCTGCTCGTAATACTGGTCGAAGGGCAGCATGCCTTCCAGCGACGGGTCGACCGTCAGGCCGGTGCCCTCTTCGTTGGGCGCGGTGAAATAGAACAGCGGGATATCCGTGCCCTCGGCCACCGGACCGGGTGCCAGCGTGCTCAGGTAATAGGCCGCCGTCACCGGGTAGCCGTCGATCTCGCCGCGCTGGCGGGCGGCTTCCAGCGGCGTGTCGCCCGACATGCCCGACACGAAGGACCATTCGACACCCAGCATGTCCATCGCCGCCGCGGTCCGGATCGCGGGGCCACTGCGGGGCGAGTAGCCGCCGAACGTGTAATGGTCGAGCTGGGGCAGGTCCTCGGCCGAGTTCATGCCGCGCTCGGGATCGGTCGAGGTATGGGCGATGAACACCGAGCCACCGACGCCGCCGATCAGGCCGAAATCCTGGAACGGGATCTGCCGTTCGACCGGGTCCAGCACGCGGGTCGAGCCCTGCCAGGCCACCCAGCCCAGCGTGCGCCCGTCGGGCCGCGCGTTCATCACCTGCAGGATGCCGCGCGACAAGGCGCCGCCTTCGACCGACTGCACGACGATGGTGGGGTTGCCTTCCATCGTCTGCGACCACGCATCGGCGGCCAGCTGGCTGATCAGGCCGGTCGAGCCGCCGGGCGAGGCATTGTGCACGATGGTCACGGTGCGCCCTTCAAGGTCGATCACCTGCGCGGCCGCGGGGGCAAGGCCCAGAAGCGGAACAAGCGCCGTCGTGGCGGTGATTTTGCGTAGGGTTCTGTGGATCATGTCGTCTCCTCCCAGGTTGACATTTCGGTGGTGTACAGACGTCGCCCCGTGGCCTCAGATCGATCGGAAATGAGGGGCAAGTCATTGAAAAATTTACTCTTGTTCGGCCAGCGTTATGCTGGTCTGATGGCCGGGAAACCGCAGACAGGATATGCCCGATGCTTCCCGAAACGCCCGATTCCTCCCGTCCCGACGTGTCGCTGCCGCTGCAGGGCGGCTGCGCCTGCGGCGCGGTCCGCTACACGTTGAAAAGTGCGCCCGTGGCGCTGTTCGCCTGCCACTGCACGCTGTGCCAGCGCCAGTCGGGCAGTGCCTTCGGCCAGTCGCTGCGCGTGCGCCGCGCGGATCTCGATATTCAGGGCGAGACGGTGACGCTGCGCCGCGAGACCGAGCGCGGGACGCGGTCCGAAAGCGTCTTCTGCCCCGGTTGCGGCGGCCGCCTCTACAACATGCGCCCCGGCACCGATTTTTGTCACCTGCGCGGAGGCACGCTGGACGATACGTCCTGGCTGCGCCCGGCGGCGCATATCTGGACCCGGCACGCGCAGCCGTGGTTCACACCGCCCGCCGACACACTGGTCGAGACGGGTCAGCCCGCCTCGCTCGACGCGATCGTGCAGCATTGGCAGGACACCAAGGCGCCCCGCTTCCGCTGAACGGCGCGGCCTTGCCGTGCCGGCCTTTTCCCGATCTGCGAGGCCTGTCGCCACGTCGATTTCCTCCCGTTCCCTGCAAGAGCCGGCGCCTTGGCGGCACGGCTCTTTCCCGGGGACAGGCTCGGATAATGTATACAGAAAGACAAACGCGAAGATTTGGATAATATGTGCATGACATGCATCAATCCTCTGCCGGGAATGCCTACGATCATGATTTGAGCGGGCGTGGCCGCGTCAGGCAGGGCGTTCCGGCGTACCCGTTCCGATCCGTTCGGCGCGCTGCGCAACCACCTGAAATTGAGCGGCAATAAGGTCCATCAGCACCGAGGCCGGGCGCGAAAGCGGCATGTCCGGGCGGGTGATGAACCCCACTTCGCGGCTGACCCCCGGGCCGGTGACGCGCAGCGTGCGCAGGTTCTGGTAGCCCGGCTGCTGTTGTTCGAATTCGGGCAGCAAGGTGATGCCCAGTCCGTGCTTGACGAAGCTCACGGCGGTCGAAATCTGCTCGGCCTCGAAATCCCAATAGGGCTGGTTGGAGCTCATCCGCAGGGCGCTGTTGATCACCGTGTTGCCGATCAGGCAATGTTCGGACAGCTCGTCCCAGCTGACCGACCCGCGATCCGCCAGCGGGTGGTCGCGGCGGCAGACGGCGACGAAGTGTTCGGTCATTACCGGCTTGAAATCCAGTTCATAATGGGTGCCCATCCGTACCGCGAGCCCGAACTCCACCTCGCCGCCATTGACCTGCGTGGCGATCACGCGCGCGTAGCCGTCCATCACCCGCACGCGCACATTCGGCATAACCTGCGCGAACCGGGTCAGCGTCTCGCCAAGCACCGAGGTCGCCAGCGAGGGTATGCAGCCCATCGTCACTTCCTGGCGCCGAAGCTGCCCCAGCTGCTTGAGCTCGGTCATCGCCTTTTCCAGATCGACCAGCGCCCGGCGCGCGCGCGGCAGGAGCGCCAGGCCTTCCTGCGTCAGCGCCAGCTTGCGGGTGGTGCGCACGAAAAGCGGCAGCCCCAGCTCGGTCTCGATCTTCGCGATCCGGTGGCTCAGGGCCGTTTGCGACAGGTTCAGCGCCTTGGCGGCGGCGCCGAACGTGCCGTGATCGGCGATCGCGATGAAGGCCTGCAATCCCAGAACATCGACGCGCATGATGGTCCTCCGGCCTGCCGCGGCTCCCTGCCGCCGGGTCGGTGTCCGGCCCGGTGGCTTTTTGCGACCTTAAACCAGATCGCGCGCGGGATTGCATACATTCTGACTGCCCGGCCCGCGTTTCTTGCGCCCGCGCTCCCCCGAACAGCAAACCCTCATGCGGGCCGGCGGGTTCCCGGGGCGGCAGGTCAGAAGTCGAGCGGAACGCCCACCGGCTGCAGGCCCTGGGCCGCGACATCGTCCCAGCCCTGTGCGATGGCCTCGGCGCTCCACCCGCCGGGTTTCTGAAGCACCCGGACCTCGGCTGGATGCGACCACAGGCTCAGCCGGTCGCCACCGATCCCCAGCGCCTGCCCGGTGACGCCGCGCGCCGCGTCCGAGGCCAGGAACACGACCAGCGGCGCGACATCCTCGGGCGTGCCGATGCCCTTCTCGCGCAGGGGCTGCGGCAGTGGCTCGCCGCGTTCCATCGCCGCGACGTGCGGTGCCAGCGCCGGGATCGTCGCGGTCATCCGCGTCAGCGCGGTGGGCACGATGGCGTTGACCGTCACCTGGTCGCGCACCAGCTCCAGCGACCAGCTGCGCATCATGCCGACGATGCCCGATTTCGCCGCCGCATAGACGCCCTGACCAAAATTCCCCTGCTGCCCGGCGGGCGAGGCGGTCAGGATCAGGCTGCCGCCCCCGCCCTGCGCGCGAAACTGGCGCGCGGCGGCGCGGCCGCATTGGAACGTGCCCTTCAGATGCGTGCCGACCACCAGATCGAAGGCGTCGTCCTCGGTCTTCCACAGCACCGAATCGCGCAGCACACCGGCGCAGGCGAACAGCGTGTCGAGCCGCCCGAAGCTCTCGACCGCCGCGTCCACGCAGGCCTCGGCGGATCCGTCGGTGCCGATGGCGGCGGCGACGGCGACGGCTTCGCCCCCTGCTGCGGTAATCTCATCGACCACGGCCCGTGCGGCGTTGCCGTCGATATCGTTGACCACGACACGCGCGCCCGCCCGGCCCATGGCCAGAGCGGTGGCGCGGCCGATGCCCAGCCCGGCGCCGGTGATCAGCGCGATCTTGCCTTGCAAATCCATGCTCATACCCCCCGATAGACTGCCGGACGCTTTTCCATGAAGGCGCGCGGCCCCTCGCGGGCATCGTCGGTGGCCATGACCGTGGCCTTGGCGCGGTCTTCCATCTCGTAGCCTTCGGCCAGTGTGACGCCGCTGGCGGCGATCACCGTGCGCTTGATCTGTTGCACCGCGACGGGCGCGTTGCGGGCGATCTGCTGGGCGATTTCCAGCGCCGTCTCCATCAGCGCCTCGGGCGGGACGATGCGCCCGATCAGGCCCACATTCAGCGCCGTTTCGGCGTCGATGGCGCGACCCGTCAGCATCATCTCCATCGCCACGGCATAGGGGATCTGGCGCGGCAGCCGCACCAGCGCCCCGGCGAAGGGGATCACCCCGCGCGCAGCCTCTGGCAAGGCGAATTTGGCATGGGGCACGGCCAGCCGGATATCGGTGCCCAGAAGCGTCTCCATCCCGCCCGCCATGCAGGGGCCATTGACCGCCGCGATCACCGGCTTGCCCAGATCGAAGCCCCGCTGGGCGATGCGCGCATTCACGCCGTCATCGGCAAGAAAGCGACGATCCCATTCGCTTTCCGGCTGGCGTGCGCCCGACAGAAGCGGCAGCGAGAGAGCCAGATCGCCGCCCGAGCAGAAGGCCTTGTCGCCCGCGCCGGTCAGCACCACCGCGCGCACCGAGCTGTCCTGCGCGATCTCGTCCAGCGCATCGGCCAGCCGGCAGGCCAGCTCCGGGCTGAGCGCGTTGCGCGCCTCGGGGCGGTTCAGGGTCAGGATCGCGACCGCGCCGTCCCGCTCATGCAGCAAAGGCAGACCGCTCATCGGCGCACCGCCGTGACCCGGCCCTCGGCAATCGCGGCGGTCGCGGCCTCGCGCAGGGCGAATTTCTGGATCTTGCCGTTGGCCGTCATCGGCATCTCCTTTACGATCTCGACGTATTTGGGCAGCTTGTGACGGGCCATCCTTTCGCGGCAATGCGTCTGGAGGGCAAGCGCATCGGCCTCGGCCCCGTCGACCAGAACGACATAGGCGTAGTTCTCCTCGCCCAGATCGGGATCGGGGACGCCCACCACCTGCGCCTGACTGACGGCCGGATGGCCCAGCAGGCAATCCTCGATCTCGACCGGATAGACGTTCTCGCCGCCCCGGATGATCATGTCCTTGAGCCGCCCGACGATGCGCAGATGGCCGCTTTCTTCCAGCACGGCCAGATCGCCCGAATGCAGCCAGCCGTCGGCGTCGATGGTCTCGGCGGTTTTCTCGGGCATGTCGAAATAGCCCTTCATCACCAGATAGCCGCGAATGCACAGCTCGCCCGACTGGCCGAAGGGAACGGGCGCGCCGGTTTCGGGATCAACGATGCGCAGCTCGGTATGCGGTTGCGGCACCCCGGCGGTCGAGACGCGGACCTCCAGCGGATCGGAATCGCGGGTCTGGGTGATGATCGGGCTGCACTCGGTCATGCCCATGATGATCAGCGGCTCGCCGCCCGTCTCGTCGCGCATCCGCAGCATCAGGCTGGGCGGGATCGAGGTGCCGCCGCTGATGACCCGGCGCAAGGTGTGGGTGTCGCGCTTCGGGTAATCGGGATGTTCCAGCATCCGCACCATCATCGTCGGCACCGCGTTCAGCAGGGTGGGCCGGTGCTCGTGCCACAATTGCAGCATCCGCGCGGCGTCGAAGCTGTCCATGGTGATCAGCGCGCCGCCGCAGGCCGCCATCGCCATGACGTTGCACACGCAGCCGGCGGTGTGGAACAGCGGCATTGCCGACAGCATCACGTCCTCGGCGACATAGCCGCCGCTATCGGCCATCAGCCGGGCATTGTTGACGGTCGAGTGATGGGTCAGCATCGCCCCCTTGGGCTTGCCGGTCGTGCCGCTGGTATACTGGATCTGCGCCACGTCCCCGGGCTGCACCGCCGCCTGCCGCGCGGCGCGCGCGGAATCATCCAGCCCGCGCCCGGTTTCGAGGATGTCGTCGAAGGGCCGGGCGAAGCCGGGCGCGTCGCCGCCGATCTGCGCCAGCCGCCGCAGGGCGGGGAAGGGGTTGTCGGCGCTTCGCAGGCCGCCCTTCAGTTCGGCCAGATCGGGCATCAGCGATTGCAGGTCCTTGCCGATATCGCTGCCCCGGAAGCCTTGCGCGAAGATCAGCGTGCCGACCTTGCCCTGTTCCAGCAGATAGGCCAGCTCGGCGGGTTTCAGCGCCGGATTGACCGTCACCAGAACGACGCCCGCCTTGGCCAGCGCGTATTCCAGCAGCACCCAGGCCGGGCAGTTCTGCGCCATGACCGCGACGCGGTCGCCCGCCTCGATGCCCCAGCCGATGAGCCCGCGCGCCAGCGCGTCGGCATCGGCCTTGAGCTCGGCATAGGTCCAGCGGGTCTGCCGGCCCAGCACCGTCTCGTCTACCAGGACGGCCAGCCGGTCGCCATGGTCGCGCGCCTGCTGGTCCAGAAGATCGCCGAGGGTGATGTCCAAAAGCGCGGGGCCGTCGCGGCGCGCGGGCCAGAGGGCTGGGGCGTTGTTCGTCATGATGTCCTCCCGTCGCTGTCCGAGATGGCTGGACAGCCTGCAACCGGAGTGTTATCGAATTGTTCGACGTCAATCAATATGACGCAGACCAGTAGGAAGCCGATCGGTTCAGGGAGGGACAGATGCAGAGCACAGCGGTGAAAATCGCCGATGAGCCGGCCGATGAGCCCCTGAAGCTGCAGGCGGCGCTGGAGTCCAGCATCAACTTCCGGCTGCGCATGGCGCAGATCCTGGCCTACAAATCCTTCGAAGCCGTGACGCCCGACCATTCCGGCGCCGCGCGCTATCTGGGGCTGTTGTCCATCGTTTGCGAAAATCCCGGCATGCCGCAGCACCGTCTGGCCGAGGCGGTGGGCCTGCAACGTTCCAGCCTGGTGCCGATTCTCGACCGGATGGAGAAGAACGGCGTGCTGGAGCGGCGCGCGGTCGACGGTGACCGCCGGGCGAATGCCGTCTGGGCCACCCCGCATGGCGAGGCCATCGTGGCCGATCTGTCGGACAAGGCCAACAAGGTCGAAGCGCAGACGCTGGCCGGCTTTTCGGACGAAGAAGTCGAGCTTCTGCGCGCCATGCTCGATCGGGTCATCACGAATCTCCGCGCGCTCTGACGGGCGCCGGATACCGCCCGCCGTCGCGGTGACGGTCGGGACAGGCGCGGCAACTGGAGGGCCGCGCCGCAGAACAGGGAGGACAACCATGACTATCCGCCACCTGACCGCCGGGACCGCGCTGGCCCTGTCGGTCGCCACCACCGCCTCCGCGCAAGAGGTCACCTGGGCCTTTTCGCACTGGGTGCCGCCGCAATCCGAGGTTCAGGTCTCGGGCTTCGTGCCCTGGGTCGAATCGATCAACGAAGCCTCGGAAGGCCGCATCCAGATCGACATCTTCCCCGCCCAGCAGCTGGGCGCCGCGCCGGACCATTACGACATGGCGCGTGACGGCATCGTCGATATCGGTTTCGTCAACCCGGGCTATCAGGCCGGTCGCTTCCCGATCATCGCCGCCGCCGAACTGCCGTTCCTGACCTCGAACGCGACCGGCGCCAGCCGCGCGCTGCACGAATGGTACGCGCAATATGCCGAGCAGGAGATGCCGGACGTGAAAGTGTGCCTGGTGCATCTGCACAATCCCGGCACGCTGCACGCGACCCGCGGTCCGATTGCCGGGCCCGAGGACTTCGCGGGCATGAATATCCGCCCGCCGCAAGCCACCATCGCCCGCATGATCAGCCTGATGGGCGCAAGCCCCGTGCAGGTTCCGGCGCCCGAAATGCGCGCGATCCTGTCTTCGGGCGGGGCCGATGCCACCGTGTCGCCGTGGCAGAGCCTCGAGCTGTTCGGGGTCGAGGACGTCGTGACGCATCACCTCGACATGCCGCTCTACGGCGTGGCCTTCGTCTATGCGATCAACCAGGGCAGCTATGACGCGCTGTCGGAGGAAAACCGCGCGGTGATCGACGAGCATTGCACGCCCGAATGGTCCGAGCGCATCGCGACGGGCTGGGACACGGTCGACGTTGCCGCCTATCAGCGCATCAAGACCGAGGAAGAGGGCCACAGCTTCTACACGCCGAACGAAGAGCAGATGGCGGCGTGGATGGAACTGTCCGAGCAACTGCGCGGCGAGTGGGTCGCCACGGCCACCGAAGCGGGCCTCGACGATGCCGAGGGCGCGCTGGCCGATCTGGTCGGGCGTCTTGAAGCCGCCGGTGGCGGCTGGGACAGCCCGGCCTGGGGCAACTGATCCGATCCGGTGACCGGCAGGGCGGCACGTCCGCCCTGCCTTTTGCAACCTGCGAGGTTCCATGACCCGCTTTCTCGACATTTTCTGCCGCGTGACCGAATGGGTCGCGGCGATCCTTCTGGTGGGGGTGACGGCGCTGGTAGTTGTCTCGACCCTTGGGCGCTACCTGTTCGCCACGCCGGTTCCCGACAGTTTCGACATTTCCCGGCTGGTGCTGGGCGCCTGCCTTGCCTGGGGCTTCGCGGTGATCGGACTCAAGGGCGGGCATATCCAGGTGGATCTGGTGGCCGAAAGCGTGGGCCCGCGCCTGCGCCGGGCCATCGACGCGCTGGCCTGGGCGGCGCTGCTGGTGCTGGCGGTGCTGCTGACCTGGAAGATCTGGGGCCGCATCCTGTCGGCGCAGGGCTCGGGCGAGACGACCTTCGACCTGCGGCTGCCGCTCTGGCCCTTTCTGGCGCTGATCTGGGGCGGGCTTGCCGCCAGCTGCGTGACCATCGCCATCAAGCTCATTCGCATCATCGCCGGGGTGGATATGGTCGCCTCGGCCGACAACCAGGAACTGGACGAGGCAAAGCGTGGCCTACGCTGATCTTATCGCCGTCTCGGGCTTCGTCGCCCTGTTTGCCATGCTGCTTCTGCGGGTGCCGATCGGCGTCGCGCTGGGGCTGGTGGGCGTGTTCGGCTACGGCGCGATCCGTGGGATGACACCCGCCTTCAACCTGCTGGCCACCTCGCCGATCCGGGTGCTGACCGATTTCCACCTGTCGCTGGTGGTGTTCTTCATCCTGATGGGGTCCTTCGCCACGCATTCGGGCATGAGCCGCGAGATGTTCCGCGCCGCCAATGCCTGGTTCGGCGCGCTGAAGGGCGGGGTGGCGATGTCCACCATCGCCGCCTGCGCCGGTTTCGCGGCGATCTGCGGCTCGTCCGTCGCGACCGCCGCGACCATGACCCGCATCGCCCTGCCGGAAATGCGCCGCTTCGGTTATCGCGAGGAAACCGCCACCGGTGTCATCGCCGCGGGCGGCACGCTGGGGATCATGATCCCGCCGTCGGTGGTGATGGTGATCTACGCCTACATCACCGAAACCGATGTCAGCAAGTTGTTCATCGCCGGCATCATTCCCGGCACGCTGGCCATCCTGATGTATATGGGCACCGTTCTGGTCGCCCATCGCAAGGGCCTGCCCGAAGGCCAGCCCTTCCGGTTCGGCGAGGCGATGCGCGCGCTGTCGGGGGTCTGGGCGGTGATGCTGCTGTTCATCTCGGTGGTGGGCGCGATCTATCTGGGCGTGGCCACCCCGACCGAGGCCTCGGCCATCGGTGCCATGGCCACGCTGGTGATCGGCGTCGCGCGCGGCCAGCTTGACGGGCCGAAGATCATGCATTGCCTCGTGGAATCGCTGCGCACCTCGGTGTCGGTCTTCACGGTGCTGATCGGCGCGGTGCTGTTTGGCTATTTCCTGGCCATCACCCGCTCGCCGCAGAAGCTGACCGAATGGCTGGTGAGCCTCGATTTCTCGGCGCATGGCACGCTGGCCCTGATCCTGATCGCCTTCATCATCGCGGGCTGTATCCTCGACACGATGGCGATGATCCTGCTGCTGGTGCCCATCGTCTTTCCGGTGGTGATGCATCTGGGCTTCGACCCGATCTGGTTCGGCGTCATCATCGTCATGGTGGCCGAACTGGGCATGATCACGCCGCCGGTGGGGATCAACGTCTTCGTCATCAACACGATCGCCAAGGAGGTTTCGCTGACCACGATCTTCAAGGGCGTGCTGCCCTTCGTGGCCACCGATATCCTGCGGCTGATCATTCTGGTGATGTTCCCCGCGCTGGTGCTGTTCCTGCCCTCGACGATGTAGAACCGTGCCCCGTCGCGCCTGCTCCGGCGGCGCGACGGGCCGCGCTTGACAGCGTTCCCGGCAGATAAAATACTGTCCTATAATTGTTCGATGTCGAACAATTCGAATCACACCGAATCGGGCGCGGCGGAACCTCACGGGAGGGGGCGTTCCGCATAACGGGCGCGGCGGTCGGTGTGCCAACGGGAGGACACCACATGCGATCCATCACCGGATTCACATCCATACTGATCCTGGGACTGGCCGGCGCCGCGCAGGCGCAGAGCGCACCCGCCACCGACGCGGATTTCGCCGAGCGCTGCGCGGCGCTGATGCAGGCGGATCTTGCCGGCGGCGTCGTGACCGCCGCGCGCATGGCGACGCTGGCCGACGGCGCCGCGCCGCATTGCCTCGTGCAGGGCATCATGGCGCCGCGTCTGGGGCAGGGGACCCCGTCGCCCGATGGCCCCAGCAAGGTCTATGGCGCGGGTTTCGAGCTGCGCCTGCCGCAGGACTGGAGCCGCCGTTTCCTGTTCCAGGGCGGCGGCGGCCTGGACGGCGCGGTGCGTCCGGCCATCGGCGCCGACGGCGTCAGCGGCACCCCGGCGCTGGCGCAGGGTTTCGCGGTCGTGGCGACGGATTCGGGGCATACCGGCGTCGATTCGGCGGATGCGAGCTTCGGGGTCGATCCGCAGGCGCGGCTGGATAACGGCTACAACGCGGTCGATATCGTCGCCACCGGCGCCCGCGCGCTGGTCACCGAGCTTTACGGGGCCGGGCCCGACCACAGCTATTTCAACGGCTGCTCGAATGGCGGGCGGCAGGCGATGATTTCCGCCTGGCGCTATCCCGAGCATTTCGACGGCATCGTCTCGGCGGCGCCGGCGATGGATCTGGTCGGCGCGGTGGTCGCGTGGAACTGGAACACCCGTGCGCTGGCCGCGGCCTCGCCCACCGATGGCAACGGCGATCCGATCGTCTCGCAGGCGTTCACGGATGACGAACTCGCGCTGATCCAGTCCCATGCCCGGGCAACCTGTGACGCGCGCGACGGAGTCGAGGACGGGCTCATTCAGGATACGAGCTGTCGCGTCGATCCGTCCGCGCTGCTTTGCGGCGAGGGTGAAAGCAACCAGTGCCTGTCGCAGGCGCAGGTGGACGCGGTGCAGGCGATCTATGACGGCCCCGCGCTGGCGGACGGCACCTCCATCTATCAGGGCCTGATGCCGGGCGCCGAGGCCGGGCCGTCCGGCTGGCGCGCCTGGCTGCTGGGCAGCGCGCAGACGGCGGGGCAATACGGTCGTCAGGGCACCTATCAGCAGGACTGGCTGCGCTATCTGGCTTTTCCTGAGCCTCGGCCCAACACCGATCCCCTGCGCGATTTCGACGCCGAGACCGACTGGGCACAGACCACGGAATCGCAGGAAATCTGGGGTTCGCGCAGCACCGATCTGGACGCCTTCCGCGACCGGGGCGGGCGGATGATCGTCTGGCACGGCACCGGCGATCCGGTCTTTTCGGGCTATCAGCTGATCGACTGGTTCGCAGAGCTGGATCAGACCTATGGCGAAGAGCGCGACGACTTCGCGCGGCTGTTCTTCGTGCCCGGCGTGCATCATTGCGGCGGCGGCTCGGGGCTGGGCCGCTTCGATCCGCTGCAGGCGGTGGTCGACTGGGTCGAGAACGGTCAGGCCCCCGACCAGATCGTGACCCGGGGCACCGAGGCCGCGGGCAATGCCGAGCTGAGCCGCCCGGCCTGCCCGTATCCGCTGCAGGCGCGCTATACCGGGTCGGGGGATGAAAACCTGGCCGAGAACTTCACCTGCGAGGCGCCGTAAACCGCGCCGACCGCCTGAAGCGAAAACACCGCGCCCCGGCAAGGGCGCGGTGTTTTGCTGTCCGGACTGCGCTTTTCAGGCCGGGTGATAGCCCAGATCGGTCGACAGCTTGCGCGCGAAATCGAGCGTCGCGCGGACCGCAGCGCCCTCGGGGCCCAGATCGATCTGCTGGGTCGGCCCGATCACCGTGATCGCCAGCTTCATCTCGCCGGTGAAGTCGAAAACCGGCGCGGTGACGGCGCTGACGCCGGGGATCGGCAGGTCCAGCGTGGTTTCGTAGCGCTCGCGCCGGATGCGGGCGATATCGGCGTGGTAGGCGGCCTCGTCGAAACTGAACCGGCTCTCGGTGCTGGCGCGCTCGGCCAGTTCCTGACGGATGAGCGGCGCGGTCATCGTCTCGGGCAGGAAGGCCACGAACAGTCGCCCCGTCGCGGTGTTGGTCAGCCCGAACCCGCCGCCCGCGCGCACGTTGGCATGGATGCGGGCGATGGTCTCGCGGACATGGACGATGGTCACGCCATGCAGGCCCCAGACCGACAGCGCGACCATCAGCCCGGTTTCCTCGGCCAGCGCCGAGATCCGCACGATCGCCTCGTGATACGCATCCTGCGCGCGCAGCCGGCTCATCCCCAGTTGCAGCGCGAAGGGGCCCAGCCCGTACAGGCCGGTATCGGTCTGTTCGACCATCTGCATCCCGCGCAGGCTGACCAGATAGGGATGCAGCTGGGCAGGCGCCACGTCCACCGCCTCGGCGATGTCGCGCAGCTTCATCGGGCCATTGGCCTCGGCCATGACCCGCAGGATGGCGCCCGCCGTTTCCAGCGAGCGGATGCCGCGCTGCGCCTTGGCGGGCTTCCCGCCTTCTGCGCCATCGCCGTGCACCCTATCCTCTGCCATCCGCCCTCTCCCCCGTTCCGTCAGCCGGTTCGCTCCGGCAATGCCTTCTGTCTTTGCCTCAGGTCAAGCGACACGATCAGCCCCAGTGTCGTCACCGCCACACCCGCCCATTGTATGGCATTGGGCCATTGTCCGGTAAGCGGGATCGCCAGCAGCACGGCCGTCGACGGCACCAGTGCCGAGAAAAGCGCCGCCCGCCCGCCGCCCAGCCGCAGGACGGTCGCGGCGAAGATCACGAAAGCCAGGCATCCGCCCACGACCCCCTGGTAAAAGAATTGCTGCGCCCAGAGACCCGGTGCCAGTTCCGGCAGGCCCCAGATCCACAGATAGACGGGCAGATAGACCAGCGTCGCCAGCGTGGCGATCGAGGCGGTGGTCTCGACGGGCGGCAGTTTCCAGCGACCCATCGTGAAGACGTAGATCCCCCAGAGCGAGCCCGACACGACAAAGCACAAATCGCCCAGCAGCGCCGATCCGCCCGGATTGCGCGGCGCGGGCGCGTCGGCGGCGATGATCAGCAATCCGCCGATCAGGATCGCGATGCCGATCCGCCGCATCCGGCTCAGCGGTATGCCGCTGCTCCAGCGCTCGAGCGCATTGGCCACCAGCATTGACATGCCCGGCCCGATCACCACGGCATGCGAGAGGGGCGCGTAGCGGAAGCCCTGATTGAAGGTCAGCGCGAAAACCGGCCCGATCAGCAGCGCCAGCACCGCCACCTTGCGCAGGGGCGGCAGCCGGTGGCGGGCCAGAAACAGCAGCGGCGCCATCAGAAGCGCTGCGCCGCCATAGCGCAGAAGCGTCAGGTCGGCGGGCCGGAAGCCTGTCGTCTGTCCGATCTCGGCGCCGACATTGTAGATCCCCCAGCTGAGCGCCGCGAGGAAACCCAGCGCGACGCCCTGCGAGGTCCGATCAGTCATTGCCACCGGCCATGTGACGCGCGGCGATGTAGCCAAAGGTGATCGCCGGGCCCAGCGTGATGCCGCCACCGGGGTAATTGCCCCCCATGATCGACGCCGCATCGTTGCCGACCGAGTAAAGCCCCTGCAGCGGCTTGCCCTCGGCGTCCAGCACCTGCGCATTGGCGTTGGTCTTGAGCCCCGCGAAGGTGCCCAGATCGCCGACATAGAGCCGCACGGCATAGAACGGCCCGTCCTTGATCGGCGCAAGGCAGGGATTCGGCCCATGCTCAGGATCGCCCAGCGAGCGGTTGTAGCTGGTCGAGCCTTTGCCGTAATCCGGGTCCTCGCCCTTGGCCGCCAGCGGGTTGAACGCGGCGACCGTGCGCTCAAGCTCGGCGCCGTCGGCCCCGATTTGCTCGGCCAGTTCGCGCAGCGTGTTGCCGCGCAGCAGGTAGCCGTTCTTGATCAGCGCCTTGTAGGGAACCGGCGCGGGCTTGGCATAGCCCAGTCCGTATTTGCGGAACGCCCGGTGATCGGTGATGAACCAGGCGGCGGGTTCGGTGCCCTCGCCCTCTTCCTCGCGGCAGCGCGCGACCATCGCCTGGCAGAAATCGTGGTAGCTGTTGGATTCGTTCACGAACCGCCTGCCCGAGCGGGTGACCGCGATCACGCCGGGTTTCGAGCGGTCGACGAAATGCGGGAACGTGCCCAGCGTGCCGTCCGGGCGCACCGGGCGCGAGATCGGCACCCAGGCGGCGGCATGGGGCAGGGTGGTGTCCACCGTGGCGCCCGCGCTTTCGCCCAGCCGCAGCCCGTCGCCGGTATTGCCCGGGGGCGCGGGGGTGACGTGCTCGTAGCCGGTGGGGGCGTGCGGCATCAGCTCCTTGCGGCGCAGCATGTCCTGCGGGAAGCCGCCCGCGGCCAGCACCACGCCCTTGCGCGCGACCACTTCGACCGGGCCGTCGCGCCGGTCGATGCGGGCGCCGATGACGTTGCCCGCGTCGTCACGCAGAAGCGCGCGCACCGGCGCATGGGTCCAGATCGGCACGCCCTTGTCGAAGGCCGATTTCGCGAGCCGCCCGGCCAGCGCGTTGCCGTTCATCAGCCGCATCGGACGGCCGTGGAAGGCCATGTCGCGCAGGAACTTGAAGAACAGCTTGGCCACGTAAAAAGCCGAGACCGGCGAGCGCATGACGTTGAAGAAGTGCAGCAGCTCCTTGCCCGAGCCGATCATCATCCCGAGGAACGTGATCTCCTGCAAAGGCGGACGCAGGCGCTTGATTTCAGGCCCCAGCTCGCGCCCGTCGAAGGGTCGCGCGACGATCGAGCGGCCGCCATCCATGCCGCCCGGCGCGTCGGGATGGTAATCGGCAAAGAACGGGCCCAGATCGAATTGCAGCGCGGTGTTTTCCTCGAAGAACTTCACCGCCTTGGGCCCGGCTTCCAGGAAGCTGTCAACGCGCGCGGCATCGAAATGCTCGCCCGCTTCGTGCTGCAGGTAGATGCGCGCCTTGGCGGCGTCGTCCTCGATGCCGGCGCGCAGTTCCGGCCCGTTGCCGGGGATCCACATCCAGCCGCCCGAGCGCGCCGTGGTGCCGCCGAATACGGGTTCCTTTTCGACCACCAGCACGTCGAGCCGGCGATGCGCGGCGGCGACGGCGGTCGACAGACCGCCCGCGCCCGAACCGACCACCAGAACGTCTACCTCTTGTCGTTTCATCGTCTCAATCCTTCTCACGCGGCCAGATAGCCGCCATCGACGGGCAACAGCGCACCCGTCACGTAACTCGATGCCTCGGAAGCGAGGAACAGCACCGGCCCGACCAGTTCCGACGGATGGCCGGGGCGGCGCAGCGGGGTATGGGCCATGAAGCGCCCGATCGCATCGGGATCGGCGCGCGTGACCTCGGTCATCGGCGTCTCGATCACGCCGGGCGCGATCGCGTTGACGCGGATCCCGTCGGGCGCCAGATCATGCGCCAGAACCTTGGTCAGCTGCAGCACCGCGCCCTTTGACGCGGCATAGGCGGCCAGACCGGGCCCGGCCGTCACCGACATGATCGACCCGAGATTGACGATCCGCCCTTGCGTCGCGCGAAGCTGCGGCAGGAAGGCGCGGACCATCTGCATCGTGCCGGTTGCATTGACCTTCAGCACGAAATCCCAATCGGCGGCGAAGCTGTCGGCATCGGGCAGCGTGCGGCGGATGACGCCCGCATTGTTGACCAACACCGTGGCATCACCCAGCGTCTCGGCCACCGCCTTGGCGGCAGAGCGGCAGGCTTCGGGATCGGTCACGTCCAGCGTGATTCCCACCGCCTTGCCACCGTCACGGACGATCTCTTCCGCCACGGCGCGAACCGAATCGCCCTGCAGATCGCAGCAGGCGACCGCTGCGCCGGCCTTTGCCAGACCCAGAGCGATGGCGCGGCCATTGCCCTGCGCCGCGCCGGTGACGACCGCGACAACGCCCTTAAAATCAAGGGAATATCCCTGCATCTTGTCCTCCCGTCCCGATGCCTGAGGGCGAGCGGCGAACCAGCCGCGCCCCGAAACTTGCCTTTTTCGTCTCGCATAAAATTTGTCTGTTGCAAATAGATTTGTCGATGACTAACAAAAGGGAGGGTTGGGATACGTCTTTCGCAGATTGCGATCCCGGCTTCGGGAGACCGCCGTGGCGCGAAGCCAAAAGTGGCGGAGGACGCGATTTTTCGGGAGGAACAGACATGACGACTTTCAAACGACTGCCGCTTCTGGCCGCAGCCGCGCTGGTCGCGGCGGGCGGTTCGGCCGCTCAGGCGCAGACCTTCGACCTGCAAAGCGTGTTCGGGCTCAACGTGCCCTCGATCGGCCCCAGCCCGCAGCTCTGGGCCGAGCGCGTGAACCAGATGACCGACGGCGCGGTGACCATCAACGTGCACGGCGCGGGCGATTTCGTGCCGCCCTTCGAGGTCTTCGGCGCGGTCAGCTCGGGCGCCCTGCAGATGGGCTTCGACTGGATCGGCTACTGGGCGCAGCAGATCCCGGTCGCCAACCTCGTGGGCTCGATGCCCTTCGGTCCGTCGCCCGACGTGGCGCTGGGCTGGATGTTCGAAGGCGGTGGTCTGGAAATCATCCAGCGCGCCTATGACCCGTTCAACGTCAAGGTCCTGCCCTGCCACCTGGTCGGCGCTGAAGCCGGCGGCTGGTTCAACCGCGAGATCAACTCGGTAGAAGACCTTGAGGGCCTGAACATGCGGATCGCCGGTCTCGGCGGCATGGCGATGGCGCGTCTGGGCGCCAATACCCAGCTGGTCCCGGCGGGCGAGATATTTCTCAGCCTCGAAACCGGGCGCATCGACGCGGCCGAATTCTCGGCGCCGCAGCTCGATGTGGGCTTCGGCTTCCAGCGCGTGACGGAGTACTACTACTTCCCGGGCTGGCACCAGCCGTCGAGCTGGGACAGCATCATCATCAACATGGATGTCTGGAACGGCTTCGACGAGCGCACGCAGGAGATCATGACCGAAGCCTGCCAGGCGAACATTGCCTATAACCTCGGCGATCAGATCAACAGCCAGGCCGCCGCGATCGCGGAAATCCGCGAAGCCGGGACCGAAGTCCGCCGCTTCCCCGACGAGGTTCTGCTCGCCCTGCGCGACGCGTCGGACGCGGTCCTGGACGAGCAGGCCGCCCAGGACCCGATCTTTGCCGAAGCGCTGGAATCGCTGCGCGCCTATATGGACAGCGTGGGCGAATGGTCGACCCTGCAGGCCCTTCCGGCCCGCTGATCGGCGTGATTGGATAGCGACACCATCCGGGGCGGTCCCTCAGAGCAGAGGCGACCGCCCCGACCACAAGAACGGCTCACTTGCCCGGGGGGAGCATGCCGGCATTCCTGAAGAAAGCGATGGCACTTCTGTGCCTGCCCGCCGTCTGGGTCAGCTGGCTCACGCTGCCGCTGATCGCCACGATCCTGATCTCGATCCTCTACGCCGCCATGGGGCGGAACACGCTGATCGCCTGGGACGGGTCGATCCCGGTTCTGGGCCGGGCGCTGACCGTCAACAGCCTGTTCGACCTCCAATGGTACATCTTCGCCCTGCTGGTGCTGTGGGGCGGCATCTGGGCGCTGCGCGATGACCGGCATGTCTCGGTCGATTTCCTCGCGCTGCAGATGGGGCCGCGCAAACGGCTCTGGGTGCGGATGATCGGCGATCTGATCTTTCTTCTGCCTTTCTGCGCGATCATCGCCTGGTATGGCTGGTCCTTCACCGAAGTGGCCTTCCGCACCGCCGAAGGCTCGACGCAGGGCGGGCTCGACACCCGCTGGCTGATCAAGGCGATGCTGCCGCTCAGCTTCGCGGCGTTGGGCCTTCTGGGCCTCATCCGCGCGATCGGCACCGCCATCCAGCTTTACCGCGGCGACCTGACCGAGGACACACGATGATCGACCATCTCGGCCCCGAACTGATGCTGCTGGGCCTCATCGCCGGCATCTTCTCGGGCTATCCCGTGGCCTTCGTGCTGGCCGGTATCGGCATTATCTTCGCCGTCGCCAACGGCATCCCGATGCTGTTCCTGTCGATGGGCGTGCAGCGCATCTATTCCGGCACGCTGACCAACTGGCTCCTGGTGGCGATCCCGCTTTTCGTCTTCATGGGGCTGATGCTGGAACGCTCGGGGATCGCCGAGCGGCTCATGCGCTCGCTCGCCTCGCTGTTCCAGCGCACGCCGGGCGGCTATGCCTTCTCGGTGATGATCATCGGCGTGATCATGGCGGCCTCGACCGGGATCATCGGCGCGTCGGTGGTGATGATGGGCATGATGTCGCTGCCCGCCATGCGCGAGGCGAAATACGACATGAAGCTCGCCTCGGGGCTCATCGCCTCGTCCGGCACGCTGGGGATCCTGCTGCCGCCGTCGATCATGCTGATCATTCTGGGCGACCAGCTGCGTGTCTCGGTGGGCGATCTGTTCATGGCCGCCATCGTGCCGGGCCTGGTGCTGTCGGGGCTCTATTTCCTGTATCTGGGCGCGGTCGCGTTCTTCCAGCCGCACCGCGTTCCCGCGCCCGAGCGCGGCGAGAAGCGTAGCCTTGGCCAGACGCTGTGGTCGCTGATGCGCGACCTTGTGGCGCCGCTTCTGCTGATCCTGTCGGTGCTGGGCACGATCATCGCGGGCATTGCCACGCCCACGGAATCCGCCGCGATCGGCGCCGCCGGCGCGCTGGTGCTGGCGCTCCTGTCGCGCAAGCTGACCTTCAAGGCACTTTCGGGCGCGCTGCACGAAACCACCAAGACGACGGCGATGATCGTCTTCGTGATGATCGGTGCCTCGATCTTCTCGGTCGTGTTCCGCAGGCTGGGGGGCGACGCGATGATCCTCGATCTGTTCAATATCGGCGAGCGCAATCCCTACGTGGTGTTCTTCATCATCATGGCGCTGGTATTCATTCTGGGCTTTTTCCTTGACTGGGTCGAGATCACCGCCGTGGTCGTGCCCATCGTCGCCCCCATCGTCGGTCAGCTCGATTTCGGCCTGCCGGGCGATCAGGTGATGATCTGGTTCGCCATCGCGCTGGCGGTGAACTTGCAAACCTCGTTCCTGACGCCACCTTTCGGCTATGCGCTGTTCTACCTGCGCGGCATCGCGCCCGATCTGCCGATCCGCACGATCTATCGCGGGGTGATCCCCTTCGTGCTGATCCAGATTACCGCGCTCTTGCTGGTGGTGTTCCTTCCTGCCATTGCGCTGTGGCTGCCCGTCGCCCTGCGCTGACCCAACGAAACAACAGATTATCGGAGTATACCAATGGCCAAAGCCTTTGCCTCAGCCGGGGATATGGACGAGAAGACGATCTCCTTCACGCAAGTGGGCGAGGGGCTTTACGCCTTCACCGCCGAGGGGGATCCGAATACGGGCGTGATCATCGGCGATGACAGCGTGAT
>NZ_QEYD01000005.1 GCF_003122215.1 Pararhodobacter marinus
ACCGCCGCGCCCGACCAGCCCGCCAGCCCGTGGGCCGTCACCGTCACCAGCGGCCCCGTCACCATCCCCGCCGACCGTATCGAGGAGCCGAGCGAATGACCTTCGAATTGACGATCGAAACCGCCGAACAGATCGCGGCGACCGCGCTGGCCGAGGCCAAGGCAGCCGCGCGCGCAACCCTTAATGCATGGATGACCGAGGCGCGGCGCGCCGCGATCACCGATCTGCCGGGGCAGGACCTGATCTACCAGGCCAAGGAAGCCGAGGCGCGCGCCTATGTCGCCGATCCGTCGCCCGATCTCGCCGATTATCCGCTGCTCTCGGCCGAAATCGGCATCACCGCCCCCGATGCCGCCGCCTTGGCTTCGCTCTGGATCTCGCTCTCGGCCGATTGGCGCGCCACCGCCGCGACGCTGGAAGCCCTGCGCATGACCACGGGCGCGGCGATCGACACTGCCACGACAAAGACCGAGATCGCCGCAGCCCTCGCCGCTCTGCCGGGGGCGGGGACGTGACCGGCAATACCGAACCGACCAAAGGACCCGGCCATGCCGCAGCCTGACCGTCCCGAGCCCTGGCATCTCGACCGGCGCATTCCCATCGCCACGCTTCTGGTGCTGATCGTCCAGGCCGCGCTTGGCGTGATGTGGGTGACCACACTGGGCAACACGGTCGACGGCAATGCCGCGCGCCTCACCGCGATGGAGCAGCGCGTCGAGATCATGCGCGGGCAAGCCGCCTCGCAGGCCGTCCAGCTCGGCCGCATCGAGGAAGGTCTCGCCGGGGTCCGTACCGACATCAACCGATTGATCACCAGCCTGGAGCGCATCCGATGAATGCCACGCCATGGATCGGGGCTGCGATGCCCCGCGATTTGTCCCCCGCCGATTTCCAGCGCGCCGCCGCGCGGCTCGGCTGCGAGCCTGCCGCCCTGCGCGCGGTCTGGGAGGTAGAAGCCTCGGGCCGGTGCTTCGATGCCTCGGGCGGCGTCCTGCGGCGGTTCGAGCCGCATCATTTCCCGCGTGCCCTGTGGGGGCGGATCGGCTTCGCAACCCGCGACGGCCAGGCCCCATGGCGCGCCTCGCTGGCTGTCTCGACCGCTGACCGGGCGCGCATGTTCGAGGTCGCGGCGCGAGCGGATCTGGAAGGCGCCCTTCGCGCGTCGAGCTGGGGCGGCCCGCAGATCATGGGCTTCAACCATGCCGGTGCTGGCTTCGTCTCGGCCGGGGACATGGTCGAGGCCATGGCGACCGGGGCGCCCGCGCATCTGGACGCCTTCACCGCGCTGGTCACGTCCTGGGGGCTGGACCCGGCCCTGCGCGCCCATGACTGGCTGATCTTCGCCCGCCGCTACAACGGGACCGGGCAACCCGAGGTCTACGCCGGCCGCATCGAGGCGGCTTATCGGCGGCATTCGGGCGGCGTGCGCTCGCCCGTGGTGCTGCGCGTCGGGGATCGCGGCCCCGCCGTGGTCGCGCTGCAGCGCGCCCTCGGTATCCCCGAAGACGGCGCGTTCGGCCCGAACACGCTGGCAGCGGTCGAGGCCTTCCAAAGCGACATGGGCCTGCCGGTGGACGGCGTGGTCGGGCGCCGGACCTGGGCGGCGCTGGGGGTCAACCCGGTGGCCGAACCCCCCACGCCCCCGGCGCAGGCATCGACGCGCGAGCGCCGCACGTCTCAGGTGGTGCAGATCACCGGCGCCGCAGCGCCCGTGGTCGGTGCCGTCGCCACCATGTCGCAGGGTGAAGGGCCGATGCAGTACGCAATTGCCGCCGTACTGGTGATCGCCGCTCTGGGCGTCGTCTGGTGGCTGGTGTTCCAGAAGCGGAGGGCAAGGGCATGATCGGCGACATTCTCGGCCGGTTCACTTGGCCCTACGCCCTCGGGGGTGCGCTGCTGCTAGGTGGCGCGGTCTTCGTGGCAGGTCAGGGCTATTCGCAGCGCATGTATGACCAGGGCCACGCGGCAGGCTGGGGTGATGCACAGGCCGCGCTCAATCAGATCACCGAGGAAACGAGAGGACGGATCGACAATGCGGAAACGTCAACGGGCGACACTGGCGCTGATCTGGATTTCCTGCTGCGCCACCTTGACCGGCTGTCTGGACAATGAGCCCGAGCTGATCGTCGAGCGGCCGGTGCTGGACCGTCTCGAACCGGAGATAGACCAGCTCGCGGTCTGTGCCGTGGATCTGCACGCCGGATTCGCTGCCGGGCTGGTCAGTGAGGAAAACGTGTCCTGCATCGTCTCGGTTGCGCGGAACATGGTCAGCATCACCGAGGCGGCAAAGGGATGAGGCACCGCACCAAGGCTGGCATCCGTGCCCGGCGGCGGGTGTTCCTGTGGTGGATTCAGTCCCGCCGATAGCTCCCCAAATACGCCGGTTGCACCGACGCAGGGGTCCAGCTGCAGATCACCACGGCGGGCCGTCCCTTCCGTCCGCACTCGCGGCACCGCAGGCGGTGGAAGTCGCGAAATGTCAGAGCGTTTTCACCGAGGTCGGCAGCCCGCAGCACCGCGCGATGACCGCACGCACAATCAACTCGGATGATGGACTCGCCGCGGGGTGACATGCGCGGGGATTTAGGGCCGGGCAGGGCGGATGGGTAGGGGAAACCGGGTTTCCGGCTTTCACTTTTTGTTCTCGCTGGAATGTCGCGCCAATCCGTTTACACATGCCCTGTAACCCGTTGAAATCTTTACAGGCGGTTTAGAGGGTATTTTACCAGATTGCCTTGATATTCCAGCGGTCTTGCATGGTTTTGGGTACCGTAGGTCGTAGGTTCGAATCCTATCGCCCCGACCATCCTTTCAGCGTCAGGCCGTTTCCTTCTCTCCGGCGAAACTGCGGATCGTGGCCAGCGTGCCCTCGACCGCCGACAGATCGGGTGATGTCAGCGCCGATTCCATCAGCCGCCGCGCCCAGTCGGCGGCATCCGCGCGCCCCTCGACCAGCGCCAGCCCGTCCAGCACGACGTCGAACTTGCTGAGCCCCCGGCCATGGGTGTCGGAATAGCCCTTGATCAGCCGTCGCGCGTCGAGCGTGGCGACCGCCATCGCGTAGTCGCGCGGAAGCCGCGCTTCGGCCAGCGCCAGCCAGGCCTCGCGATGCGCGCTTTCCACCCGGTCGCGCCACAGCTTCCGGCGGACCCGGCGCAGGCCACCCAGTCCGTAGAGCAGCACGAAAGCGGGCAGGCGACCGCTGCGCAGGCGGCGGCCCCTGTTCACCATCCGGTCGAGCATCCCGAACAGCCGCGGCGAGGCTTCGATCCGGCGGCCCAGGCGCGCGGGCAGCAGGCCGCAGATCTCTTCGGCGCGCGGATGCATGTATTCGGTCACCGCCAGCACCGCCTCGCCGCCCGCCTTGGCATGGTCGCGCACCCGCGCGAACCGGGCGCCGCGCGTCTTCAGATCGGCCACGCGGATGATGTCGTCGTAGCACAGCGCATTCGCCAGATGCTTGGCCAGCGCGGTCGAATAGGCCCAGCCGCGCGCCTCGCCCCCGGCGGCGCGGTCGGCTTCGGCCCCGCGCAGCACGCAATCGGCGTAGAGCGCGCCATAGCGCAGGTCCTGATAATCAACCACCTTGCGCAATCCGGCCCCGGCCATGGCGCGGGCGGGATCGGGGAGGGCGTCGAGCCGTGCTTCCAGCGCCGCCCATTCCGCGCGCAGCCGTTCGGGGCCGGCGACGTCGGGTTCCGGCGTTTCGGTCACGGCCGGCGCCTCGGTCCCGATGCCGCTCTGCGCCCGCTCATAGGCGTCGCTGAAGGCCCGCAACGCCGCCTCGACCCCGCGACCCGAGGCGCGGATCGCCGCCTCGAATGCTGCGCGCTCAAAAGGCAGGGCCCCCGAACCCGCCAGCGCGCCCAGCAGGCAATTGGTGATATGGCTGTCATGGTCGGCCGCCACGCGCTCCATATCCATCGCCACCAGATGGCTCGCCGCCTGCTCCAGCGCCGCCAGCACCACCGCGCTGTCGGCCCGCCCGTCGCCCGGCACCAGCTTTTCCGACAGGGTCAGAACCCGGTGGGTCGAGGTCACCAAGGTCGTGCGCAGGGGCGTCACGAAGCCCCGCTCGACGCCGCGCCCGGCCTCCATGATCTCGCCCGCGACGACGATGTCGACCTCGCCGGGCGCGGGCATCAGGGAAAAGACCGGTTCGGCGCCGGTATCGGGCGCCATCTCGATGTAATAGATCGTGGCCCCCGTGCGCTGGGCCACGCCCGGCACCGAGCTGCTTTGCGCGCGGTAGCCGTTGGCCTCGGCGATGGCGACGATCCAGTCGGTCAGCTGGCCACAGCCCTGACCGCCGACGGCCAGGATTGCCAGCGTGATCAGCCCGTCATCGTCGCTGCGGGCGGGGGTGAAATCGCGGGGATGTTCGCTCATGCCATCTCGGCCTTTTCGAAAGTCAGCCGCTTCCTGGCGCGGCGGCGTTGCAGGGCTTCGATCATGCGGCCCGATACCCGGGCATACCAGCGCTCGAACCGGCCGGGATTATGCACCACGTCGACCTGAAAGAAGGACGGGCAGAGCACGGCGGCATCGGCCACCTCGCCGCAATTGCCGCAGCCCACGCAGCCATCGTCGATGGAAGCGACCGGATCGTCGCGCAGCGGGTCGTCGAGCGTCTTCATCGTCAGCGACGGGCAGCCCGACAGCCGCATGCAGGCATGGTCGCCGGTGCAGACATCCTCGTCGACGCCGAATTTCGGCACCACCACCCGCTTGCCGTCGCCGATCGCGGCATGGCGCAGCGGTTTCTCGCGGCGCTGGCGGTTCAGCATGCATTCCGACGAGGCGATGATGACCTTGGGCCCCGTCTCGGGCGTGGTCAGCGCTTCGGTCAGCGTGTCGCGCACCTTGGTCACGTCGTAGGTGCGGTCGATCTCGCGCACCCATTTCACGCCCACGCCCTTCACCGCCCCGGCAATCGAGTTGTTGGTGTTGCGCGTCGGGTGCTCGGCGCGCGAGGACAGGATGTCCTGACCCCCGGTCGCGGCGGTGTAGTAATTGTCGACCACGACGATCACGCCGTCCGACTGGTTCAGCACCGCGTTGCCGATCGAGCTGGCCAGCCCGTTATGCCAGAACCCGCCATCGCCGATGATCGAGATCGGCCGCCGCTCGCCGCCACCGTCAAACGCCCCGTTCGAGGCCGGTCCCAGCCCGAAGCCCATCGTCGTGCCGCCCAGATCGAAGGGCGGCAGGATGGAAAACAGGTGGCAGCCGATATCGCAGGCGATCTGGTGCGGGCCGATCTTCTGGTCCACCAGCTTCATCGCGGCGAAGATCGGGCGCTCGGGGCAGCCGACGCAGAAGCCCGGCGTCCGCAGCGGCACCGTCGCGCTGAGGTCCGGCACGGGCGGCGTCTGGGTGTCGTTGGGGGCGCGCTGGCGCGGATCGGCGGGGGTGACGCCGTGATCGGCCAGAAAGCCCGACAGCGCCTCCAGCATCTCCCCGGGCTGATACTCGCCCGCCATCGGCAGATAACCCTTGCCCTGCACCCGCGTCGGCAGGCCCTTGCGGTGAACCATGCTGCCGAAGGCCTGTTCGATGTAATTGGGCTGGCCTTCCTCGACCACCAACACCGCGTCCTTGCCCTCGCAGAAGGACAGGAACTCGGCCTCGGCCAGCGGATAGGTCACGTTGAGGACGTAAAGCGGGATCTGGCTGTTGCCGTGCAGATCGGCCAGCCCCAGCCTGCGCAGGCTGCGCATCACGGTGTTGTACATGCCCCCCTGCAGCACGAGGCCGACCTTGCCCGCCTTCGGTCCCATGAATTCGTTGAGCCCGTTTTCCATGATGAACTCGACCGCGCGGGGCCAGCGTTTCGAGACCTTCTCCTGCTCGTGCCGGAAGGCAAAGGGCGGCATCGCGAGCCGCTCGGTCGAGCGGCGCGGCGCCGACAACGCGTCTTTCACCGACAGGGGCGGGCGCTGATTGTCGCGGGCCTCGAACGCGCCGTGGACATGGCAGGCGCGGATGCGCAGTTCCAGAATGACGGGCGTTTCGGTGGCCTCGGACAGCTCGAACCCGTCGCGTACAGCCTTGGTCATCGACCGCAGGTTCGGGCGCGGATCCAGCAGCCAGACCTGCGATTTCATCGCGAAGGCATGCGTGCGCTCCTGCATGATGGCCGAGCCCTCGCCGTAATCCTCGCCGACGATCATCATCGCCCCGCCCGTGACCCCGCCCGAGGCAAGGTTCGCCAGCGCATCGGACGCCACGTTCACGCCGACCGGCCCTTTATAGGCGACGGCGCCCCGGATCGGGTAATGGACCGAGGCCGCCAGCATCGCCGTCGCCGCGGCCTCCGAGGCATTGGCCTCGAACCGCACGCCCAGCTCGCTCAGGATCTCCTGCGCATCGGCCAGCACGTCCATCAGGTGGCTGATGGGCGCGCCCTGATAGCCGCCGACATAGCCCACGCCGCATTCCAGCAGCGCCTTGGTGATCGCCAGAATCCCCTCGCCGCGAAACTCCTGTCCGGCGCCGATCCTGAGTTGTTCGACTTCCCTGGCGAAAGACCTCTCGGCCATGGTGTCTCCTTTCGGGTAAGGGGTTTCAGCGCGCGAACAGCATGTCGGGCAGGAAAAGCGCGACCTGCGGCCAGCCGATGATCAGCGCCAGCACGCCCAGCTGGATCAGCAGGAACGGCACCACGGCGGTGGTGATCCGTCCCAGCGTGATCTCGGGCGGTGCCACGCCCTTCATCACGAAGAGCAGCAGGCCGAAGGGCGGGGTAATCAGCGCGATTTCCAGGCACAGCAGGTAAACCAGGCCCAGCCAGATCATGTCGACGCCGACCGCCTCTGCCATCGGGATGAAGAAGGGCAGGGTGATCATCATCATCGACACCTGGTCGATGAAACAGCCGAGGATAAGCAGCACCGCAACCACGATCAGGATCACCTGAAGCTGCGTCAGCTCCATCGCCGTGAGCAGCCGCAACAGGCCCGACGCCGCGCCGGAAAAGGCGAGGATCTGCGAGAAGGTGGTCGACCCCACGATGATGAACAGCAGCATCCCCGAGATCTTCGCGGCCTGCATCATCGAGTGACCTAGGTTGTGCAGGCTGAGCCGCCGGTAGAGCAGCGCCGCGATCAGCGTCGCCGCGACCCCCACCGCCGCCGATTCCGTCGGCGTGGCAAAGCCGCCCAGCAGGCTGCCGACCACGGCAAGGAAGATCGCGAACAGCGGCACCACGTCGCGCAGGAAGGGCCAGGCGCGCTGAAGGAAGCTCTCGCCCGTGGCCACCGCGTCGGGCTCTTTCGCGTCGCCCACGATCAGCGAGCGGGCGACGATATAGGCCACGAACAGCACCGCCATGATCAAGGCGGGCATGATGCCGGCGATCAGCAGTTCCGAGATCGACAGTTTCGCAAGGCTGCCCAGCAGCACCGCCAGAGCCGAGGGCGGGATCAGGATGGCGATGCCGCCCACCGCGACGATGGGGCCGATCGCCAGTTGCGGCGCGTAGCCCTGCCGCAGCATCTGCGGCAAGAGCGTGCTGCCCAGCATCGCGGTATTCGCCATCGACGAACCCGAAAGCGCGGCGAACATCGTGCCCGAGACGACCGAGACGATCGGCATCCGCCCCGGCACGCGGCGAATGAGCCGTTCGACTGCCGATATCGCGGCGGCCGCCATGCCGGTATGCAGCATCAACTCGCCCATGATGATGAACATCGGGATCGGTGCGAGCGAATAATTCTGCAAGGATTGCACGCCGTTGCGCACCATCAGGCCCAGCCCGGCGGGCCCGCCCAGAAACAGGAGGCCGCCCGCGATATTCACGCTCAGGAAAACCAGCGCCACGGGCAGGCCGGTCATCATCAGAAGCGTGGCCAGACCCAGAAGGATCGTCAGTGCCCAGTACCATTCCATTGTCGGGTCCTCAGATCGCGGCGCGTTCTTCGCGGGTGCGCAGCCCCGCGGCGCGCAGGACAAGCTCGATGCACAAGGCGGCAAAGCAATAGGGCACCACCGTCAGGATCCACCATTCGGGGATCACGAAGCTGCGGATGAACAGCGTCCCGCGCTGGGCCGCGCTCAGAAGCTCGCCCACCGCCAGCCAGCCAAGCCAGCCGCACAGGACCGCGCCCCAGCCCCAGGCCAGCCGCTCGACCCAGACCGCCAGCCGCGCGGGCAGGATCTGCAGCACGATATCCACGCGCACATGCGCGCCGATGGCCAGAATCCACGGCGCCAGAAGGAAGGTGGCGATCACCAGCGTCAGTTCGACCGCATCGACATGCCAGCTGAAATACCGCAGGCCGAAGGGACGCAGGACGACGTCGCCCACCGTCACCGCGACGGTCATCGCGAGAAGAAATGCGCCGAGCATGGCGGCGCATTTCAGGATCGCGTCGAAGATACGCAACAGGGCCTGCATCGTCACTCGGCGCTTTCGGGCGCCAGCAACTCACGCAGTTCGGTCACGTATTCGGGCTGCAGGCGTTCCAGCTCGGCCCAGCCGGCATCGCTGGCGCGGCGTAGGAATTCGTCGCGGCGCTCGCCGTCCAGCGCGATGACCTGCACGCCCGCATCGGCCTGACGCTGCAGTTCTTCCGCCTGCAGGTCGAGCAGCACGTGGTCCTGTCCCTCGACCCACAGGGCGGCCTCGCTCAGGCAGTCCTGCGCGGCTGCATCCAGCCCGTTCCAGCGGTCCAGGTTGACCAGGATATTGCTGTCCGAGACGTAGAAGCCCGGATCGACGCGGTAGCGGATATGCTGGTCCCAGCCCTGATCGAACAGCCCGAGGCTGGTCCAGCCCACGCCCTGCACGACACCGCGCTCCAGCGCGGGATAGACCTCGGCGGGCGGGATCTGCACCACGGTCGCGCCCAGATCCTCGAAGAAGGCGCGGTAGACCGGGGCGATGCGCAGGCTCACGCCCGACAGGTCCAGCGGATCGGCCTCTTCGGTCAGGTACAGATGGAACGGGATCCCGTCCGAGGTGCGCGCCAGGTAATAGGCGTTCATGCGCTCGTTATGGATCCGGTTCAGCAGCTCCCAGCCGCCGTTCTCGCGCTGCTCGGCGGCCGAATTGGTCGACAGCCGGATCGCCGAGGCGTCGGGCACGATCGATGTGTAGAAGGATTGCGAGCTGAAGCCCACATCCACCACGCCCCGGCGCACCGCCTCGCCCAGCTCGAAGGTCGGGATGGCCTCGGGGCCGCCTACGAAATTGAGCGTGACGCTGTCGGTGCAGGTCTCGTTCACATGCTCGACAAAGGCGGTCAGCGGGATGTTCTGCATCGTCCCCTGCGGGAACGCGGTCACCACGCGCAGCGTGGTCTGGGCGAGGGCCGGCGCACCGATCAGGCACGACGCCATCGCCAGAGCGATCGTCTTGTTCAAGGTATCCTCCCTTTCAAATCCCCATCACGAAAAATACTGAGCTTTCTCTCCTCCAAAGCTCAGCCTTCGTCCGGGGCTCTCGCATGCAACGCGCTCAAACCCTTCGGTTTCGCGGCCTGCTGCAGAACAGACTTCCAGCAACCCCGCCATTATGCCAATGCTTATGCGATCCAAACCCATGCCGAATTGTTATGAGCTTCAGCCACCGCCACCTCACCGCCTTCGTCACCGTCGCCGCCCTGCACAGCCTTGGCCGCGCCGCCGAGCAGATGCATATCACCCAGCCCGCGCTCAGCCGGATCATCCGCACGCTCGAGGAAACGCTGGGCGTGCGCCTGTTCGAGAGGCACCCGACCGGCATGATGCTGACCGCTCATGGCCAGGCCTTCCTGCCGCGCGCCGAGCTGCTTCTGGCCGACTGGTCCGCGGCCATCGAGGAACAGCGCCATATCTCGACGCTGACCACCGGCACGCTGCGCATCGGCTGCGTCGCGGGGGCGGTGAACCCGCATCTCAACCGTGCGGTGCGGATCATGTTGCAGCGCCATCCGGGGCTGCGCATCATCGCCTCTGAGGCGATCGAGGACCGGCTGACCGACGCGCTGGTGGCCGGGCAGATCGACCTTGCCGTCGCGGGCGAGATCGACGGCTGGGCGCGGTTCGGTCTGCGCCAGAGCTATTATGCCAGTGACCGCTGGTATCTCTTCGCCGCGCCCGACCATCCGCTGCACCGGCTGGACGCGCCCGTGCTGTCGGACCTGCTGGCCTATCGCTGGGTCATGGTCCCCGAGGACAGCATCGCCCATGACCACCTGCGCGCGGTCTTCGGCACGCAATCGCTGCCGCCGCCCGACTGCGTGATGCAGACCCGCTCGATCACCGTCGCGGCGGCGACGCTCGTCGGGTCGGACTACATCACCATGATGCCCGAAAGCCTGCTGCAAAGCGAAGTGGCGCTGGGCCGTCTGGTCCGGCTGCCCTTTGCCCAGCTCGAATGGGATCGCGCGCTGTTCCTCTATCGCCGCGACAAGGGCTCGCTGCCGCCCGCCGCGCGCGAATTCCTGACGATCCTGACCGAAAGCGGCGGGGAGCCCGCGGCGCCCCGCCCGATCTGAAGGCCCGGATTGACAGGCCAGGTTTCAAAGGGTCGTGCGCAGCGCCCAGAGTTCGGGGAACAGCTCGACCTCGAGCATACGGCGCAGATAGCTCACGCCCGCCGTGCCGCCGGTGCCGCGCTTGAAACCGATGACACGCTCGACGGTGGTGACGTGGTTGAAGCGCCAGCGGCGGAAGTAATCCTCGAAATCCACCAGCTTCTCGGCCAGCTCGTAAAGCTCCCAGTGCCGCGCGGGATCGGCATAGACGCCGCGCCACGCCGTTTCGACCTCAGGGCTCGCCTGCCAGGGCTGGCGCAGATCGCGCTGCAACACCGCCTCGGGGATGTCGAAGCCCGCCTTCGCCAGCTGCCCCACGGCGACGTCGTAAAGCGACGGTTTCGCCAGCTCGGCCTCCAGCGCGGCCAGAAGGTCGGGCCGATGCGCATGGGGCTTCAGCAGCGCCGCGTTGCGGTTGCCGACCGCGTATTCGATCAGCCGGTATTGCCACGACTGGAAGCCCGAGGATTCCCCCAGATCGTCGCGGAACGTGGTGTATTCCGACGGCGTCATCGTGCGCAGCACGTCCCAGGCGGAATTGAGCTGCTCGAAAATCCGCGCCACGCGGGTCAGCATCTTGAACGCCGGGCGCGCCGCACCCTGTTCCAGCTGATCGCGCGCCGCGCCGATCTCGTGCAGGGCCAGCCGCATCCACAGCTCGCTGGTCTGGTGCTGGATGATGAACAGCATCTCGTCATGCGCGTCCGAGCGCGGATGCTGCGCCGTCAGGATCGCGTCGAGTGACAGGTAATCAGTATAGGACATGCGGCCGTCAAAGGCCATCTGCGCGCCTTCTTTGGCGGGGTCGTAAGCGTCGGTCATCGGGGTCTCCGTTGAATATCGTCAGGCAGGGCGGGGTCAGCCCGTCGCCCGCGCGTTCAATTTCCCCACCATCGCCAACCGCTTCCACAACGCCACCCAGCCCGCCGGACGGCAGAGCGGATCCGCCCCCGCCCCATCTTTGTTCCACAAATATCCCGGGGGGAGCCGCAGGCGGGGGGCAGCGCCCCCCAGCGTCGCCGCCCTCAGGCGCGGCCTCACGTCACCCTCGCGCGGGTCTTGTATTCGGGCCGGTCCCAGGCCCCGGTCTCCATGATCTCGGCCAGGATCTTCACCGCGCCCGCGACCTCGTCCAGCCCGATATAGAGCGGCGTGAAGCCGAAGCGCAGGATGTCGGGCGCGCGGAAATCGCCGATCACGCCGCGCGCGATCAGCGCCTGCATGATCGCGTAGCCCTCTGGGTGGCGGAAACTCACCTGGCTGCCGCGCATCGCCGCGTCGCGGGGCGTGGCCAGTTCCAGCATCGGGCAGGCGGCCTCGACCTGTTCGATGAAGGCCTCGCACAAGTCGATCGAGCGCGCGCGCAGATCGGCGATCTCGACCCCGTCCCAGACATCGAGCGCGGCGTCGAGCGCCGCCAGTTGCAAGACCGGCGGCGTGCCCACGCGCATCCGCTCGATCCCCGCGCCGGGGCGGTAATCCAGATCGAAGGCAAAGGGCTTCTCGTGACCCATCCAGCCCGACAGCGCCGGGCGCGCGGTCTCGGCATGGCGCGGGGCCACATAGATGAAGGCCGGGCCGCCGGGGCCGGAATTGAGGTATTTATAGGTGCAGCCGACCGCGAAATCCGCCTTGCCCCCGGCCACGTCCACATCCGTGGCTCCGGCCGAATGCGCCAGATCCCAGACCGCCAGCGCGCCTACCGAATGCGCCTTGGCGGTCAGCGCGGCCATGTCGTGGCGCCGCCCGGTGCGGTAATCGACCTCGGTGATCATCAGCACCGCGACGCTGTCGTCGATGGCGTCCATCACGTCTTCGGGCGCCACGGTCTTCAGGCTGTATTCCGGCCCCAGCGTGCGGCACAGGCCCTCGGCCATGTAGAGGTCCGAAGGGAAATTGCCGGTATCCGACAGGATCACGCGGCGGTCGGGGTTCATTTCCAGCGACGAGGCCAGCGCCTGATAGACCTTGATCGACAGCGTGTCGCCCAGCACCACATGGCCCGCCTCGGCGCCAATGAGGCGCGCGATGCGGTCGCCGATCTTCGTGGGCAGCTCCATCCATCCCGCCTTGTTCCAGCCGGTGATCAGCATCTGGCCCCATTCGGCGGTCGCGGCCTGTTGCAGGCGCGCGGGCACGGCGCGCGGCAGCGGGCCCAGCGAGTTGCCGTCGAGATAGATCACCCCCTCGGGCAGGTCGAACAGGGCGCGGGTGGCGGTGAAATCGGTCGGCAAAGGGCAATCCTCGGACGGTGAGCGAAGGGAGAAGCTGCGCGGAGGCTAGTCCCGCGCCCGCTAAATTTCAAGCTTGAAATAAACACGGCCTTGTCGCGCATCAACTGTTTGCGCGGCCTCGCGGCGGCTGGCCCTTCGCGATGCCCCGCGCTAGAGCGGGGCAGAGGAACAAGGGGCGCGCGCATGGAATATTCGGATAACGGCTGGGAAAGTTCGGCGCGGGCCTGGATCACCGACATGGCAGAGGCTGGCGATTATTCGCGCCGCCACGTGCTTGATGCGCCGATGATGGCACGACTGCGCCAAGGGCGTTTCCGCACGGCGCTCGATGTAGGGTGCGGCGAGGGGCGGTTCTGCCGGATGATGCGCGCCGAGGGGATCGAGCCCACCGGCATCGACCCAGCGCCGACACTTCTGGCCACCGCGCAGGACCGTGATCCCGGCGGGCGATATCTGTCCGCGCGGGCCGAGGCCCTGCCGTTCGGCGCGGACAGTTTCGACCTTGTCGTCAGCTACCTGACGCTGATCGATATCGACGATATCGACGCGGCCCTGGCCGAGATGACGCGCGTGCTCAGACCCGGCGGCACGCTGCTCATCGCCAATCTCAACAGTTTCAGCACCGCCGGGGAATGGGTCCGCGACGAGACCGGGCGCGCAAAGCTCGTGATCGACGATTACCTCACCCCCCGCGCCGAATGGGTCAGCTGGCGGGGGATCTCGATCCGCAACTGGCACCGACCGATGCACCGGTACATGCAGGCGCTCATCGGGTGCGGGTTAAGGCTCGTGCATTTCGACGAACCCGCGCCCGACGATGCCGATCCCGACCGCGCCGATCGTTTCCGTCGCTGCCCGTATTTCCACATCATGGAATGGCACAAGAGCTGAGGCCAAGGTCGCTCAGTTCTGGCGTTCCAGCCAGCGCAGGAACAGCGATTCGCCGTCATCCAGCCCTTTGAGCGGACGCGGCAGGCGGCGGCGCAGCGCCGTCAAGGCCGGGGTCAGCCCGCCGTCTTCCCAGGCCGAGACGATCGCCGGGTGGATATAGCTGCGCCGGCACACCGCGCGGGTATTGCGCAAAAGGGATGCCACCTCGGCCACCTGCGCGTTCAGCGCGCGGGCGCGAGCGGTCTTGCCCTCGGGGCGCTCGCAGGCGGCCAGCAATGCCAGCGCCTGCACGCTGCCGCCCCAGGGCCGGAAATGCCGGGACGAGAAATCCTCGCCCGCGGCGGCGCGGATATAGGCGTTGACGTCGTGGGATAGCAGGTCATGCGGCTTGCCGTCCTCGTCGAGATAGCGAAACAGCCGTTGCCCCGGCAGATCCTGGATCGAGCGCAGGGCGGTGGCGATGCGGCGGTCATGGACCTTCAGTTTCCAGTCCTTGCCGGATTTGCCCCGGAAGGCAAAGCGCAGGTTCGACCCTTCCAGCGCGACGTGGCGGGCGCGCAGCGTGGTCAGGCCGTAGCTGCGGTTTTCGGTGGCGTAGCGGTCGTTGCCGATGCGGATCAGACCGATATCCAGAAGCCGCACCACCGTCGCCATCACCCGCTCGCGCGGGGCGCCCCGGCGGCGCAGATCGGCATCCACCTGCGCGCGCAGGGCAGGCAGCGCATGGCCGAACGCGCCGAGGCTCGCGAATTTCTGCTCTTCCTGCGCCTGTGCCCAGAGCGGATGATAGCGGTACTGCTTGCGCCCCCGCGCATCGCGCCCGGTCGCCTGGATATGGCCCTCGGGATCGGCGCAGATCCAGACCTCGCGCCAGGCGGGCGGGATCGCCAGCGCGCGCAGGCGCGTGAGGCATTCCGGATCGCTGATCCGTGTGCCCGTCTCGTCGAGATAGTAAAATCCCTTGCCTGCGCCGCGCCGGGACCAGCCGGGTTCGTCGTCGTTCACATAGCGCAGCGCGGCGCCCGATTGCGGGCCCGGGGGCGTCTGCGCGGGGTCGCCAAGCCGCTTGAGCATCCCGGCTTTCCTTTTGGGGAAATGGATGCCGGATCAACGCGCGTATGCGCCTGCGGGTTCCGGGGCAGGGGACGACGCGCGCCGTACCCTTTCGGTCTCAGCCCGTCGGCAGGGGCTTGCCCGCGGCCGTATGGGCGGCGATGAAGCCGAAGGTCAGCGCCGGGCCCAGCGTGATCCCCGCGCCGGGATAGGTGCCGCCCATGATCGAATTGGCATCGTTGCCGCAGGCAAAGAGGCCCGGGACCGGCTGGCCCTCGGGCGTGACCACCCGCGCCTCGGGGTCGATGGGCAGCCCGACCGAGGCGCCGATATCGCCGGGATAAAGCCGGATCGCGTAGAACGGTCCCCGCGCCAGCGGCCCCAGGCAGGGATTGGCCCCGCCCAGCTCGGGATCGCCCAGATAGCGGTTATAGGCCGTGCTGCCCTTGCCGTGATCGGGATCCTCGCCTTTCTGCGCGAAGCCCGTGACACGGGCGGCGGTTTCGGCCAAGGCCTGAGCGGGAACGTCGATCTGCGCGGCCAGATCCGCCAGCGTCCGCCCGCGCTTCAGATAGCCCGAGCGCAGATGCCCGCCCATCGGCGCGGGGAAGGGGCGCACCGCGCCCAGCCCGTAGCGCCGGATCGTCGCGTGATCGGCCAGCAGCCAGACCGACCCTTCGGGCGCGCGTCCGGGCCCGTTGCCCAGCATGGCGCGGACGAAATCGTGATAGCTTGCGGCCTCGTTCACGAAGCGCTGCCCGGTGCCATCGACGGCATAGACGCCCGGTTTCGCACGGTCGAGGAACAGGTGCGGGAAGGGCCGGACCGAGCCATCGGCCTGCGGGATGAGCGAGACGGGCGCGTAGAAAAGCGGCGCGGCGTTGCCCTCGGCCACGCGAACCCCCAGCGGTGCGGCCAGCGCGATGCTGTCGCCGGTCGAGCCTTCGGGCGACATCGAGTAATGCTGCGCATGCGGATGCAGAACATCATCCAGCACCTTGGCCCGCGCCGCCCCGCCGCCCGCCAGCACGACGCCCAGCCGTGCCGTGACCCGCTGGTCGCCGTCGGGCGTGTCCAGCAGCAGGCCGGTCACGCGGCCCTCTTCGGTCAGCAATTCCTTGGCCGCGCTGCGTGTCTGCAGGTCGATCCCGGCTTCGAACACCGAATGCGCCAGCCGCCCGGCCATGGCCGAGCCCAGCACCAGCCGCGTCGCGCGCCCGCGTGTCAGCTTGTCCTTGGCGTGCCGCGCAAGGATACCCGCCGCGTGCAGCGCCGAGGCCGGTTTGCGCAGCATCGAGAACATGTGCGGGATGTCCTTGCGCCCCACCATCATGCCGCCGAACACGGTGAATTCCCGGATCGGCGGGCGGATCAGCGCCAGTTTCTCGCCCATCACCCGCGCATCGAAATCGAGCGGGTCCAGCACCCGGTGCCCCAGCGCGCCGCCGGGCTGGTCGGGATGGTAATCCGGCGCGACGGGGCGCATCGAGAATTTCAGATGCGTTTTGTCTTCCATGAAGCGGACCATCTTCGGCCCGGCATCGAGAAAGCTCTCCCACAAATCGGGGCGGCCGTGATTGCCGACCTCGGCCTGCAGATAGGTCATGGCGTTGCTCCTGGGCTCGGCCGCCCCCGCCTCAAGCTGATGGGGGTTGTTGGGGATCCATGTCGCGCCGCCCGAATAGGCGGTCGAGCCGCCGATATACTCGGTCTTCTCGACGATCAGGACGCTCAGGCCCAGATGATGCGCCGTCAGCGCAGCGGCCATCCCCGCCGCGCCCGATCCGACGACGACCAGATCGTAACTGTCCTGCATCGCTCAGTCCTCGTCGGGGCGCGGGTATCGGCCCAGGGTCCAGCCGCCATCGATGCGCAGCGTCTCGCCGGTGATGAAGCTGGCCTCGTCGGAAATGAGGAAGATCGCGCCGTTGGCGATATCCTCGGGCTTGCCGACGCGGCGCAGCGGGCTCTGGTCGATATAGATATGGCGCCGCCACGCCTCGGTGCGGATGCGCTCGGCGGTCAGCGCGGTCTCGATCAGGCCCGGCGCCACGGCGACGACGCGGATGCCCTCGACGCCGTAATCGGTGGCCATCTGCCGCGTGAGCCCCGCGACCGCGGCTTTCGAGGTCGAATAGGCCGCCGATCCGGTGGCGCCGATGAAGGAATAGATCGAGGCGGTGTTCAGGATCACCCCGGCCTTGCCCTTCCAGTCGTTCACCGCCGCGCGCGACAGGCGGAACAGGCCGGTGACATTGACGTCGAGATAGCGGTTCAGCGTCTCGTCATCGGTGTCGCCCGCCATGCCGCCGCCACCGATGCCCGCATTGTTGCACAACACGTTCCACTGCCATCCCAGCGCGGACAGCTTCGTGCGGATCGCGTCGGGCAGGCCCTTGTCGGTGACATTGCCCACCAGCGTCTCGAACCGGCCCGGCCCCGAGACACGGGCGGCGGTCTCGGCCAGCCCGGCTTCGGACAGATCGACCCCCAGAACCTGCGCGCCCTCGCGCACGAAGCCTTCGGCCATGCCTTGCCCGATGCCGCTGCCGGCGCCGGTCAGGACGATGCATTTGTTGGACAATCTGGCCATGTCAGGCGCCTCCCAGCGTGCCGACCGACGCGCCGCCATCGACGATCAGCGTCTGGCCGGTGATGAACCCGGTGCGGCGGTCGGCAAGAAAGCCCACCACGGCGGCGATGTCTTCGGGACGGCCCAGCCGCCCGATGGGCTGGCGCGCGGCAAGGGCCGCGCGGGCCTCGTCGTCCCAGGCGTCGAGGATCGCGGTTTCGATCACGCCCGGCGCGATGGCGTTGACGAGGATGCGCTTGGGGGCCAGATCCAGCGCCATGGCGCGGGTCAGGCCCACCACGGCGGCTTTCGACGCGGCGTAATGGGCGATGGATTTCGCCCCCAGCCACGAGCGCGACGCGATGTTGATGATGCGTCCGTCTTCCGGCATCCGGCGCGAGGCGGCCTGCGACAGGGTGAAGACGGGGATGTAATTGACCTCGGTCATGCGGCGCAGATCGGCGGCCGTCAGGGCGTCGAACTCGATCACGTCGAAGATGCCGGCATTGTTGACCAGCACGTCGAGCCGGGGCAGGGCGTCGATTTCCGCCTTCACCGCGTCCTCGTCGCGCAGGTCGATGCCGGCGGCGGTGACGTTCAGGCCGCGTTCGGCCAGTGTGGCGGCGGCGGCGGCGACGCGCTCGGCGGACAGATCCAGCATGCGGACGGCGAACCCGTCCTCGGCCAGCCTTGTAGCGGAGGCGAGGCCGATGCCCCCCGCCGCACCGGTGACGACGGCAACCGGCAGATCCTGTTCAGAGGTCATGGAAAGCTCCTTGGGCCTTGCAAAGGCCGGGTCGTCCGGGGGCGGGTCGTCCCGCCCCCGGGATCGGGGTTACTCGAGACCCCAGGTGTTGACGTCGATGGGGCCGTACAGGTTTTCCTGCAGCAGGGCCGTCAGATCCTCGACCGTGTAGGGCTGCTCCAGCCCGTCCAGCAGGCCGACCCACTTGTCGACATAGCCCTGGAAGCTGTCGAACAGCGCCTGCGGATCCTCGATCCCGTGGGCCGAGGCGGCGATGCCCGCCATGTCGCCCACGCCGTCCGCGACCCAGGCGTCATAGGCTTCCTGCAGCGAGGCGTCCGGCTCGACGATCGGGATGCCGCGCTCGGCCGCCGCGTCGCGCGCTTCGCTCGCTTCGCGGGCATAGGCCACCTGCAGACGCGCCAGCGATTCCGCCGAGACGTCGAACACGGTGCGGCGCTGTTCGGGCGTCAGACCGGCCCAGAAATCGGGGTTATAGGCCCAGGTCACACCGGCATAGAACGGGCTCATGGCCAGCGTGGTCACGCCGCCCGCCACTTCCATCAGCGTCGCGCCGCCGGTCAGGTGCGAGGTGTCCGACGCCGTGCAATCGACCGAGCCGCGCTCGAAGGCGGTGTAGATCTCGTTCGAGGGGACGTTGACGCCGACGACGCCGATCGCCTGACCGAACCGCGCCCAGCCGCCGCCCGGCATCCGCACGCGCTTGCCTTCGAAATCGGCCAGCGTGCTCAGCGGCTCGCGGCAGATGAAGTTGTATTCCGGCACCGCGTAGCCGCCGCCGAACAGCACGCCGTTATCGCGCCAGTCGTTGAAGCCCGCAGGCTCGTTCATCATGAAATCGCTCCACGCGAAGGCCATGACGAAGGGGTCGGGCGTGATGAAGCCCATATCGGCCACGGCGTTCGACACCGGCAGGTCCGACGGCGTGTAGGTCGCGGTGTGGAAACCCGCCTGCGCCAGACCGTCGGCCACGCCCTGCATGGTCGATTGCGCGGGGATCAGCGCGCCGCCGACGATCACTTCGAAGGCGACCTCGCCATCGGTGGCCTCGGCCAGATCCTCGGCCCATTGCATATGGGCCTCGCGGGTGATGACGTGGTTGGGTTCCAGCCACGACGAGAACAGGTATTGCGCTTCGGCGGCGGTGCCGATGGTCAGCGCGGTGGTGCCCGCAAGGGCCATGGTAAAGAGTGCTTTCATGTCCGTTTCCTCCCTGGACGATGAGTTGCGTGGTGAAAGGGTGAAATCAGTTGGCCATCAGGCCGGGCAGCCACAGGACCAGCGCCGGGAACGCGACCAGCAGCGCCAGCGTGACCACGTCCATGGCCAGGAACCACAGCGCGCCGCGGAAGACGGTGGTCAGCGGGACCGCGCCCTTGAGCGCCGAGTTGATGACATAGACGTTGAGCCCCACGGGCGGTGTGATCAGGCCGATTTCCAAGAGCTTGATGATGATGATGCCGAACCAGATCATGTTGACATCGGCCCCGCCCAGAAGCGGGATCAGCACCGGCAGGGTCAGCAGCATCAGGCCGATCGAGTCGATGAACATGCCCATCAGGATATAGACCACGGCGATCATCAGGATCAGGATCAAGGGGTTGGTGCTGACCCCCAGCATCGTATCGGCGATCACGCGGGGCAGGCCGGTCAGGCCCATGAAGCTGGTGAACATGCTCGCGCCCATGGCGATCACGAAGACGATGCTGGTGCCGCTGGCCGCCTCGCGCAGGGCGGTGCGCATGATGGCAAAGGTCAGGCTGCCGCGCGCCAGCGCGATCACCACGGCCAGACCCGCACCCACGGCGCCCGCCTCGGTCGGGGTCATGATGCCCGTCATGATCCCGCCCAGCACGCCGAGGATCAGCAGCGGCAGCGGCCAGACCTCGCGCAGGGCCGCGGACAGCTCGCCCGGCGCCGGGGTTTCGGTCATCGGCGGCGCAAGCTTGGGGTTCAGCTTGGCGCGGATGACGATCATCGCCATGTAGACCAGCGCCGACAGCACGCCGGGGATGAACCCCGCCATGAACAGCGCGCCGATCGACGTCTGGGTGAAGATGCCGAACAGGATCATCAGGATCGAAGGCGGGATCAGCGAGCCCAGCGTACCCGAGGCCGCGACCGAGCCGGTGGCCAGCGCCTTGTCATAGCCCGCGCGCACCATTTCCGGCACGGCGATGCGCGACATCGCGGCGGCGGTCGCCACCGAGGACCCGGACGCGGCGGCAAACAGCGCCGAGGCACCGACCGTCGAACAGGCCAGCCCGCCGGGCAGCTTGCGAAGCAGGATGCGCATCGCCTTGAACAGCCCGTTGGTCAGGCCTGCATTCGACGCCACGAAGCCCATCAGCAGGAACATCGGCACCGCCGAGAAGGACCAGTTGGCGATGAACTGGAACGGCACGGCCCGCACGAGGCCCCAGGCAGCGGTGAGATTGGTCGCAGCCCAGATGCCGCAGAACGAGACGATTACCAGCACAAGCCCGATGGGCACACGCAGCGCGATCAGCGCCAGCACGGCGGCAAGCCCGGTGAAACCGATTTCAAGGCGATCCATCAGACCGTTCCTTCGTCAGGGGAGGGGGGCGCGATCAGCTCGGCGCGCGCGTCGCGGCTGACCGCCAGCCGGGCGAGGTGCCACAGGCAGACCAGCCCGGCCAGCGCGAAGCTGATCGGCAGGATGAAGCGGCTGGGCCAGATGACCACGGTGACCGGGCCCATCACGACCTCGCCGCGATCGAACGAGCGCAGCGCGTCCAGCCATGTGATCCGCGCAAGCCCGGCATAGGCCGCGACGCACAGAAGCAGCACCAGCGCGATGCACAGAACCTGCACCGGGCGCGGGAACATATTGAAGAACAGCTCGACCGAGACCGCCGAGCGCGTCATCTCGACCAGCGCCAGCGGCAGGAAGACCGCCCAGACCATGTAGTAGTAGGACACGACTTCCAGCGTGCCCTGGATGGGCCGGTTGAAAACGTATTTCATGCCGACATCGGCGCAGACATGCAGCATCATGACCAGAAGCAGGATGGCCGAGATGTCGAGCAGCCGGTTCGCCAGCCAGGTGATCGGGGTGCGTCCCATCACGTCCTCCTCATTGCATCCTGTAGCCGCCATTGATGTCGAGCATTCCGCCGGTCATGTAGCCGCCGCCCTCGCTCATCAGGTAGGAAATCGCTGCCGCCACGTCCTCGGGCGTGCCGATGCGGCCCAGCGGGATTGCCTCGGCCGCGGCCTTTTCCTGTCCGGGCGCCAGCGACAGGCGCAGCATCGGCGCGTCGATCAGGCCTGGCGCCACGCCGTTGACCGTCACGCCCAGCGGCGCGGCTTCGCGCGCGGCGGCCTTGGTCAGGGCCATGACGGCGCCTTTGGATGCAATATAGCTGGCCGAGGACCGGTAGCCGCCCAGCTGTGCCGCCACCGATCCGAATGTCACAATGCGGCCTCGCGTGGGCCGGGCCTGGTCCTGCCACTGGCGCAGATAGGCACGGATGCACAGGAAAGTGCCGCGCGCATTCACCGCCAGATGGTCGTCGAAATCGCCGACCTCCATCTCGGCAAGCGGGGTGCGCGCGCCGCCTTCGCCCAGCCGCAGAATGCCCGCCGCCGTGACCAGCCCGTCAGCCTGTCCGTAATCCATTGAAATCATGTCGAAAAGTTGCGCGACCGAGGTCTCCGACGCGACATCGCATGCCAACCCGCGATGTCCGTCGCCCGGCAGCTCTGCCGCCAGGGCCTGCGCTTTCGCGGCGTCCAGATCGGTGACGATCAGCCGCCATCCGTCCTGCGCCAGCCGTTCGGCCACGCCGCGGCCGATCCCGCCGCATGCTCCGGTCACCACCGCCGCAAGCGCATGCGGCGACGTTTGATTCGTCGATTCCATGGGGTGTCCCCTCCCGATTTGCATCCAATTCACGCAATCAAAGGGGTGTTGTCAACGTATGTTTTGACGATTAGAACAAGATTGTATCCAAGTTAAGGGGCGAAGCGGGGGAGCGCGTGGCGACGACATCAACCCAGAGCACAGCCGAGATCCTGCGCGAACGGATCCTCGAAGGCTCGTTTCCGCCGGGGACGATCCTGCGTCAGGACGCGCTGGCGCAGCTTCTCGGTGTCTCGCGCACCCCGCTGCGCACGGCGCTGGCGGAACTGGCGCGCGACGGGCTTGTGACCTACGAGGCCAATCGCGGCTATACCGTGCGCGGCTTCGACGTGAACGACATCCGCGCCGCGTTCGAAGTCCGCGCCAATCTCGAAGGGCTGGCCTGCCGTCTGGCCGCGCCGCGCATCACCGGCGAACAGCTCGACCGGCTGCAACGCTGCGTGACCGAGGGCGACGTGATCCTGTCAAAGGGGGTTTTGGATCCAGACGACCTTGCCCCCTATCGCCGGCTCAATGTCGAGTTTCACGAGACCATCATCGCCGCCAGCGCCAATCCGTGGATCGCCGATTTCGTCGGTCGCACGCATAACGTGCCGCTGGCCTCGGACCGGGTGTTCCACTGGGAGGATCACGCGATCATCTTCCGCTCGCATAACGACCATCACCGCATCCTGAAGGCGCTGCGCGACGGGCAGGCGATGCGGGCCGAGGCGCTGATGTGGGAACATGTCACCAATGCCGGCGACGTGCTGGTCGAACATGTCGCGCCCAAGATCACCGACCGGCAGGCGCCGGTCACGTTTCACTCCAAAGATACGGGAAATCCATGAAAATTTTCTTCTCGCCCGCCTCGCCCTATGTCCGCAAGACGCTGGCCTCGGCGCATCTGCTGGGGCTTTTCGACACGATCGAGCTGTTGCCCTCGGCCGCCAGCCCGGTCGCGCGCGACATGACCATCGCGCCGACCAACCCGCTGGGCAAGGTGCCGACCGCCTATCTGGACGACGGCACCGCGCTGATCGACAGCCGGACGATCTGCGAATACCTGCACGAGCAGGCGCCCGAAAAGGGGCTGTTCCCGGCAGGAAAGGCCCGCTGGGAGGCGCTGCGCCTGCACGCGATCGCCGACGGGCTGCTCGATGCCGCGCTGCTGGCCCGCTACGAGGTGGCGATGCGCCCCGAGAACCTGCGCTGGAACGACTGGCTTGCGGGTCAGATGGGCAAGATCGATGCTGCTGTCGCGGCGCTTGAAGCGTCGGTCGATCAGCTTCAGGGCCGCGAGGATATCGGCTCGATCACGGCGGGCTGTGCGCTGGGCTATCTGGATTTCCGCTTCCCCGATCACGACTGGCGCAGCGCCGCGCCGAATCTGGCGCAATGGTGGGAAGCCTTCGCGCAGACCCCGCCGATGGCCCAGACCGTTCCGCATTAAGGGAAAGGGCAGGGCGGCGGGGCAGATCCCGCCGCCCGCTCTGGCCTTTCGCCCCGGCCATCGTGTAGGGAGATCCCGGCACAATCGCGGCGCGAAAGGGACAGGCGATGACCGTGACAGTCGAAGCGCTCAAACAGCGCTACCCGGACGCGGAAGGGTTCAAGTTCGGCGACAGCGCCGAAACCTCGGCCTGGCTGATCGCGCTGGTCCGTTCGGGAAAGAAGGTCGCAACCTGCGGCGCATTGCGCGACTTCCAGAACGGAGAGCCGATGCCCGTCATTGGCCGCCGCGACATCGCGCTGAACTGGGACGATACGCCCGCGCTGGTGATCGAGACCGTCGAGCTGGTCCAATGCCGCTTCGACGAGATCACCGAGGCGATGGCGCTGGCCGAGGGCGAGGATGACAGCCTGCAGGGCTGGCGCGACGGCCACGGCGCCTATTTCGAACGCAATGGCGGCTTTTCCCCGGACATGCAGATCGTCTGGGAACGTTTCATCCTGATCGAGGATCTGGCCTGAATTCCATGCTGGCTCAGCCCAGGAAGGCCGGGCCCGCATTGCGCTCCAGCAATTCCTGCACCACCGGATTGGGAAAGCGCCGCCGCAAGGTGATGGCGTAAAAGGTCTCGCGGATCCGGGGATGCGCGCTGGCCTCTTTCAGCCGCCCCGAGCTCAGCTCGTCCGTCACCACGATGGGCGCGACCAGCGCCAGCCCGATATCCTCGCGTGCCAGAAGCCGCATCATCGCCATGTCGTCCACCTCGGCGGCGATCTGCGGGCGCACCGAAAGCCGGCTTGCCAGCGCATCGAAGGCCGCGCGCACGCTGTTCTCGGTGGTGGGCAGGATGAAGGGCTCTTCGCGCAGCAGCAGCCGCAGCGGCCGGTCAGAGGCCAGCCGCTCGGGCGTGCCGACGATGCTGACCGCCTGTTCCCCGATCTGATGCGTCTCGTAAGGTGTCAGCGCATCGTCGGGCGGCGGGCGGTTCATCAGCACCAGATCCAGATTGAGCGTGCCCAGCCCCTCCAGCAATTCCGCCGGGCTGCCCGAGCGCAGGATCACCTCGACATCCGGGCGCGACAGGATCGGCCGCAAAAAGCCGATCTGGAAGTTGCGCGACAGCGTCGCCAGCGCCCCCACCCGCAACGCCTTGCGGTCAGCGACCGTCCCGCTCAGCGTCGCCACAAGCTCTTGTCCCGTCGAGAAAATCGCATCCGCATGGTCGAGAGCGATGCGCCCGGCTTCGGTCAGGTGCAATTGCCGCCCGCGCCGCTCGAACAGCGCATGGCCCAGCCGGTCCTCCAGTTGCTTGATCTGCACCGACAGCGCCGATTGCGACAGATTCAGCCGCTGTGCCGTGCGCGTCAGGTTGCCGTCATGCGCGACGGCCCAGAAATAGCGCAAGTGATGATAGTTCAGCGGCATATCGTTCGTATTATTAGAACTATAAGCCAAGAACAATGAATTTTTCATACGGGCCAGAGCGACCTAAGTGAGGGGGCATCACCCGGCCGTCCCCTTACAGGAACCGATCATGCCCCATCTCCTTGTGCCCTTTCTCAGCCCGCTGATCTTGCTGCTGGCGGCCCTGATTGCCGCGCGCCATCCCGGCCAGCGACCCGGTCGCATCCCCCTGCTGGCCGAAATCGCCGCGTTCGCGGCGTTTCTCGGCGCTGTGGCCTCGGCGGCTTTGCTGGTGGTCCATGGTCCCGGCACCTCCGCGCTGATCGGGGCGTTCGGGATCGGGCTTTCGGTGCGACTCGATGCGGTCAGCGCGGTAATGCTGGTTCTGGTCAGCTTCATCGGCTGGATCGTGCTGCGCTACGCCCGGACCTACATGGACGGCGAGGAGCGGCAGGGCGCCTTCACCGGCTGGATGGCGGCAACGCTGGCCGCCGTGCTGGTGCTGGTCATGTCAGGGAACCTCGTGCAGCTTTTCCTTGCCTGGACGCTGACCAGCCTGTCGCTGAACCGCCTGTTGCTGTTCTATCCCGGCCGGGCCACGGCGCGGCGCGCCGCGCGCAAGAAGGCGTTTGTCGCCCGCGCCAGCGAAGCTGCGCTGGCCCTGGCGCTGATCCTGCTGGCCGTGGCCACCGGGACCAGCGACATCGAGACCATCCTCGCCACCGCTCAGCCCGGCGCGATGATTGCCGTCGCGGCGCTCTTGATCGCCGTCGCGGCGGTGCTGGCCTCGGCGCAGTTCCCGGCGCATGGCTGGCTGACCGAGGTGATGGAAGCCCCCACGCCGGTCTCGGCGCTGCTGCATGCGGGCGTCATCAATGCCGGTGGCTTCCTGCTGATCCGTTTTGCCGACGTGATGCTGCTGGCCCCGGGCGTGATGGCGCTTCTGGTCATGCTGGGGGGCTTCACGGCCCTGTTCGGCGGGCTGGTGATGCTGACGCAGCCGGCGGTCAAGACCTCGCTGGCGTGGTCGACCATCGCGCAGATGGCCTTCATGATCATGCAATGCGGGCTGGCGCTGTTCCCGCTGGCGCTGCTGCATATCGTGGCGCATTCTCTCTACAAGGCGCATGCCTTCCTCGGGTCGGGCGAGGCCGTGCGCAACGTCGCCGCGATCCGCCGCCCCGGCCCGGTCGCCGTCCCCAGTCTGCGCAACGTGCTTCAGGCCTTTGCAATCGCCATCGTGATCTATGCCGCCGTGGGTGCCGTGCTGGGCTTTGACGACAAATCCGTGCAGGCCATCGTGCTGGGCGTGATCCTGATCTTCGGCGTGGCCTATCTGCTGGCGCAGGGCTTTGCCGATACCGCGCCGCGCGCGCTAATGCGGCGCATGGTGGTCTACGCGCTGGTGACGTCGGTCAGCTATTTCGCGCTGCAGGTCGTGGCTTTGTCGCTGACCGCCGGAAGCCTGCCCGCGACGCCTGCGCCCGGCCCGCTGGAATGGGCGCTGATGGTGCTGGCGCTGGCCAGTTTCGGCCTCGTCGCCGTCGCGCAATCGACCTTCCCGCTCTGGGCCGCGCATCCGGCCGCCGCCGGGCTGCGCGTCCATCTCAGCAATGGTCTCTATGCCAACGCGATCTTCGACAAGCTTCTGGACGGATGGTCCAGCCGCAAAGCCGCCTGAAAGGAGCCGATCCCATGTTTGCAACTCTCGAAACCTATTCCGGCGCGCTTCTGGAACTCGTCGGCGTCGCCAATTCGGCGGCCAAGGCGATCCCGCCGCTCTTCCCGCTTTCGGCCAGCGTCGCGGTTAACCCGTTCCTGGGCCAAGGCGACGAGCCCTTGTCGCTGACCGCCGCGCGACTGGCGCGGGTCGGTGGCACCCGCGTGACGCCCCGGCGCTCGTACTGGGCGGCGAAGATCGCGGCGGGCGAGATGACCGAGGCCGATATCGCCGCCGCGCTGGCCGCGATAAAGGGCGATGCGCCCGATCTGGCCGAGATCCGCGTCGCGCTGGGCCACGACACGCCCGACCCCGTGGCGCTGCCCACCGTGGCCGAGCTGGCCGCCGAGGTGTCGGGCATCGACTGGCCCGCGCTGATCGAGGACCGGATCGGCGCCTGGGCGGCGGGCCATTTCGACGAAGGTCAGGCGCTCTGGCAGCAGGCCCGCACCGGCGGCGCCTTCAGCGCGTGGCGAGATTTCGCGTCGCGCGACCTGACGCCCGAGATCCTGGGCCTGAACGGTTTCTGCGCCTTCGTGGCCGAGACCAACCGCGCCCATTGGCGCGCCATCGGCCGGGCCTCGGAGCGGCTGGGCGTCGGCCCCGTCGCCGCGCCGACCGCTTTTCATCGCTGGCTGATGACACTGGGCGGCTGGGCGCAATACGCGCGCTACCTGCTGTGGCAGGCCGAGCTGAACGGCGAGCGCGACAGCACCGTGACCGAGCTTCTGGCGATCCGCATGGTCTTTGACGAAGCCCTGTTCGAGCGCTACGGGGACAGCATCGCCGCGCGCTGGGCCGAGACCGTCGCCGCGCATGAGGCCCCGCTGGCCCCGACGCGTGACCAGATCATCGACACCGTCCTGCAAGAGGCCGCCGAGCGCGCGCAACAGCGGGCGCTGGCCGGGATCCTGCCCACCGGCACCCCGCCGCAGCGGCAGGGCCGTCCCGACCTGCAGGCCGCGTTCTGCATCGATGTGCGCTCGGAAGTCTTCCGCCGCGCGCTGGAGGCGCAGGGCGAGGGCATCGAAACCCTCGGTTTCGCGGGCTTCTTCGGTCTTGCCAGCGCCCACCGCGCCGCCGGTTCGGACCTGACCGAGCGGCGCGGCCCCGTTCTGCTGCAACCTGGCGTCACCTCGCGGGCCGCCGAGCCGCAGGGCGCCGACCTGTCGCGGCGCTACACCGCCCGCGCCCGGCGCGCCTGGGGCCGCTTCAAGCTGGCCGCCGTGTCGTCCTTCGCCTTTGTCGAGGCCACGGGCCCGCTTTATGCCGGCAAGCTCGTGCGCGACGCGCTGGGCTTCGGCGGCCACGCTGCCACCGACCCGGCCCCCGCGCTCGACCCCGCGCTGGACCTGACGACGCGCATCGCCATGGCGAAAACCGTGCTTTCGGCCATGTCCCTGACCCGCAACTTCGCCCCGATCGTGCTGATCGCGGGTCACGGTGCCGATGTCACCAACAACCCGCATGAAAGCGCCCTTCATTGCGGCGCCTGCGGCGGTTTTGCGGGCGATGTGAATGCGCGGCTTCTGGCGGGCCTGCTCAATGATCCCGAGATCCGCGCGGGTCTGCGCGACGACGGGATCGAGATCCCCGCCGATACCGTCTTCCTGCCCGCGCTTCACCACACCACCACCGATGCCGTCACGCTTTTCGAACAGGACCTGCCCGCCACGTCCACAGCCCGCGACCTGTCGCGCCTGAAGGGCTGGCTCAGCGCAGCCGGCCATCTTGCGCGGGCCGAGCGTGCGCGCAGGCTGCCGCGCGCCGCCAATCCCGCCGCGCTTGCCGCGCGCGCCCGCGACTGGGCCGAAACCCGGCCCGAATGGGGCCTTGCCGGGTGCCGTGCCTTCATCGCCGCCCCGCGCCACCGCACCGGCGGGGCTGATCTGTCGGGGCAGGCGTTTCTGCACGATTACGACTGGCACCGGGACCGCGATTTCGGCGTGCTCGAGCTTATCCTGACCGCGCCCGTCGTCGTGGCCAGCTGGATCAGCCTGCAATATTACGGCTCGACCGTGGCGCCGGGCCTGTTCGGCGGCGGCAACAAGCTTCTGCACAACGTGGTCGGCGGGATCGGCGTGCTCGAGGGCAATAACGGCGCCCCGCGTCCCGGTCTGCCATGGCAATCGGTGCATGACGGGACGGGGTTCCAGCACGAGCCGCTGCGGCTCTCGGTGATCGTCGAGGCCCCGCGCGAGGCGATGTCCGACATCCTTGCGCGTCATCCCGGCGTGAAGGCGCTTTTCGACAACGGCTGGCTGCACCTCATCGCCATGGACCAGGCCGGCCGTCTGGCCTGGCGCTACACGGGCGATCTGCACTGGAGCGCCTTCGCAGGCGGGGTCAAGGCCACCGCGGACGAGGCCGGCACCGTCCCAAGTCCGGGCACCCTCGCGGCGGAATAGGGGCCGCCGGCCTGCCATCCGGCCCGCCCCGCGACGCGTGGGGCGGGTTCGGAGGGGGAAGGATTATCCTTGCGGTCCGGGCGTTTGCCCGCGAGCCAGGCACCGCGCGCGATGCCCGGTTCACAGGAACTGTTACCCGCGTGGCAGGTCAGGTTCAGGCCCTGCGTCGCGCGTCGTCCGCCGCTTGGAAATGGGCCATCTGCGCAGCATGGGCCCTCTGGAATGCCGGACGGCCCGTCACGCGCCGGACATACGCCTCGGATGCGGGGCGATCCCCGAAGGCGCGCACCTTCTTCACCCGCAGCACGTCGGCCAACAGCAGGTCGGCGACGGTGAACCGATCCGACACCAACCATTCCCGTCCCTCGAGAACCCTCTCGATATGAGCGAGGCGGCTTTCCAGCCAACCGGTGAGCCCGTTTTCCGCCGCGCCGGAGACTTCCAGGAACCACCAGGGCACCGACACCATCTCGACGGAATTCAGCGCGGCGATCGTCCATTGAAGAGTTTCCGCTTCTCCCACGGGATCACGAGGCATCAAGGCCTCGCTCTTGCGGGCGATGTGGATCAGGCACGCCCCGCTTTCGAAGATCTCGACCGCGCCGTCCTTGAGGAAGGGCACCTGGCCGAAGGGCTGGCGCAGGAAATGTTCGGGGGATTTTTCCGCAAGCGGGACGGTGCCGACGTCGTAATCGATGCCGGCTTCTTCGCAGGCCCATCTGAGCCGCAAGTCCCGGACGAAGCCGGCGGGACCATCGGGCATCGGAACCCAGTCCAGGGTCCATATTGTAAGCTTGTTTGCCATTTTTTCCCTGACGCATCCGGCGCTCTGCGCATGATCTCAATCCCATGCCTAGCAGATGTGGGCGCAAAGCGCAGCCTCGGCGAGTCGGGGGACGATGGCGGCTTTCGCGCGGCTAGACGCCCTGCCGTCTGCGCCGGAAGATCACTCCGGCTCGGCCACAGCCTTCTGAAGGATCGCGCGAAGCTGGTCGAGATCCTCGGCATCGAGCCGGTGAAACAGCGTGTTCACCTCGTTCTCATGGGCCGCCGCCATCGACTCGAACTGCCGGATCCCCGCCTCGGTCAGCGTCGCCTGTACCGTTCGGCGGTCCTTCTCGACCGGTGTGCGCAGCACCAGCCCCTCGCGTTCCAGCCGGTCCACCACCGCCGTCGCGTTTCCGTTCGAGACCAGCAGCGCGCGGCTGAGTTCCGACATCGTCAGCCCCTCGCGCCGTCGCCACAGGGCCGCCATCACGTCGAAGCGGGGCAGGGTCGTCGCATGGTTGACGCGCAGGAATTCGCGCAGGTGGTTTTCGGATTGCCGCGTTACATTGAGCAGCCGCAACCACGCCTTCAGCCGACGCTTGCTGAGCGGATCCCTGAGCGTCTGTGTCATCCTGCGGCTCCGGTTTGGGGCTGTCGCGGGCGCGCAACGGCCGGGGAATGTTTCAAGCCTGAAAGGTCAACCTTAGGGCAAAGCCGCCCGCGCCAGAAGCAGAAAAGCGGGCGGGGCCCTCATAATTTCAAGTTTAAAACTTTAATGTTGAAATGTTACCGGATTGGTGCTTTCCTGAGTCCCGACGCGCCGGCTGCGACCGGCGCCTGCCTGCGCACAGCAAGGGATGGATCATGCGTATTGCCTGTCTTGGCGGCGGACCTGCCGGCCTTTATTTCGCCATCTCGATGAAGCTTCGCGACCCCGCGCACGAGGTCGTGGTGATCGAGCGCAATCGCGCCAACGACACGTTCGGCTGGGGCGTCGTCCTGTCGGACGACGCGCTTTCGAACCTCGCGCGGAACGACCCGCCGAGCGCCGAGGCGATCCGCTCGCATTTCGCCTATTGGGACGATATCGCCGTCGTCCATGATGGTGTGCGCACCGTCTCGGGCGGGCATGGTTTCGCCGGGATCGGCCGCAAGCAGATGCTGATCCTGCTGCAGCAGCGCGCCCGCGAGTTGGGCGTCGAGCTGCGCTTCGAGACCGAGTTCAAGACCGCCGGCGAATACCTCAAGGAATATGACCTGGTGGTGGGCGCCGACGGCATCAATTCGCGCGTCCGCGAGGAATTTGCCGAGGTCTTCAAACCCGATGTCGAGATGCGCGCCTGCAAGTTCATCTGGCTGGGCACGCATCAGAAATTCGACGACGCCTTCACCTTCATCTTCGAGAAGACCGAGCACGGCTGGATCTGGGCGCATGTCTACCAGTTCGACGCCGATACCGCGACCTTCATCGTCGAATGCGCGCAGGACACCTGGGATAAATTCGGCTTCGAAGGCATGACGAAGGAAGAGATCGTCGAGAAATGCCGCGAGGTCTTCGCGTCGCATCTGGGCGGTCACGAGCTGATGTCGAACGCGGCCCATCTGCGCGGCTCGGCGGTGTGGATGAACTTCCCGCGCGTCCTGTGCGAGAAATGGTATCACGAGAATGTCGTGCTTCTGGGCGATTCCTCGGCCACCGCGCATTTCTCGATCGGCTCGGGCTCGCGTCTGGCGTTCGACAGCGCCATCGCCTTGGCCGATTATTTGCATTCCGAACCGACCATGGAAGCCGCGTTCGAGCGCTATCAGGCCGAGCGTCGTCTGGAAGTGCTGCGGCTGCAATCCGCCGCGCGCAACTCGCTGGAATGGTTCGAGGAAGTCGAGCGCTATCTCGATCTCGACCCGGTGCAGTTCAATTATTCGCTGCTGACCCGCTCGCAGCGCATCAGCCATGAAAACCTACGCCTGCGCGATCCCGAATGGCTGGAGAGTGCCGAGCGCTGGTTCCAGAATACCGCCGGCGCTGCGCCGGACGCCCCCCTGCGCGCGCCGATGTTCGCGCCGTTCAAGCTGCGCGACATGGCGCTCAAGAACCGCATCGTCGTGTCGCCCATGGCGCAATACAAGGCCGTCGACGGCTGCCCGACCGACTGGCACCTGATCCATTACGGCGAGCGCGCCAAGGGCGGCGCGGGGCTGGTTTATACGGAAATGACCTGCGTCTCGCCCGAGGGCCGGATCACGCCGGGTTGCCCCGGTCTCTATACCCCCGAACACGAGGCCGCGTGGACGCGCCTGACGGCGTTCGTCCATGCCGAGACCGACGCGAAGATCTGCTGCCAGATCGGTCATTCGGGGCGCAAGGGGTCCACGAATATCGGCTGGGAGGGCATGGACCTGCCGCTGAAGGACGGGAACTGGGACCTGGTCTCAGCCTCGGCGCTACCATGGTCCAAGCGCAACGCCATGCCGCGCGAGATCACGCGCGCCGAAATGGACCAGATCAAGGCCGAATTCGTGGCCTCGACCGAAATGGCCGTCCGCGCGGGCTTCGACATGATCGAGCTGCACGCGGCGCATGGCTATCTGGTGTCGTCGTTCATCTCGCCCACCTCGAACCAGCGCAAGGACGAATACGGCGGCTCGCTGGAAAACCGGATGCGCTGGCCGCTGGAAGTCTTCGCCGCGATGCGCGCCGTGGTGCCCGAGGGCACGCCGATGTCGGTGCGGATCTCGGCCAATGACTGGGTCGGCGATGCGGGCGTCACGCCCGAGGAAGCGGTGCAGATCGCCAAGCTCTTCACCGAGGCGGGCGCCGATCTGATCGACGTCTCGGCGGGACAGACCTCGGTCGAGGCACGGCCGGTCTATGGCCGGATGTTCCAGACCCCGTTCTCGGACCGGATCCGCAACGAGGCGGGCATCCGCACCATGGCGGTAGGCAATATCTCGGAAGCCGACCATGCGAACTCGATCCTGATGGCCGGGCGCGCGGATCTGGTGGCGGTGGGCCGCCCGCATCTGTCCGATCCCTACTGGACCCTGCACGAGGCCACCCGGATCGGCGACCGCGCCGCGCCGGACTGGCCGCTGCCTTACATGGCCGGGCGCGATCAGTCATGGCGTCTGGCCGACCGCGAAGCCGAGGCGATCCGCGCATGACCGGGCCGCGCATGAGGCGGGTCCTGGTCACCGGGGGCGGATCGGGCATCGGCCGCGCCATCGCCCGCGCCTTCGCCGAAGCGGGCGATGCGGTGACGATCTGCGGGCGCCGGATGGACGCGCTGGAAGAGACCGCGCAGGGCTACACGATGACCCTGCGACAGGCCGATGTGACTAACGAGGCGCAGGTCGCCGCGTTGTTCGATCAGCCCTATGACGTGGTCGTCGCCAATGCCGGGGGCGGCCCCGCCGCCAAGTTGCGCAACACCACGCTTGAGCAATGGAATGACACGCTGGCGGTGACGCTGACCGGCACCTTCCTGACCTTTCGCGCCGCGCTGGACGGGATGGGGCAGGGCGGGCGGCTGATCGCCATCGCCTCGACCGCCAGCCTCAAGGGGGGTGCCACGATCGCCGCCTATGCCTCGGCCAAGCACGGCGTTCTGGGGCTGGTTCGGTCGGTCGCGCAGGAAGTGGCGAAACAGGGCATCACCTGCAACGCGATCTGCCCGGGTTTCGTCGACACGCCGCTGGCGCAGGGCGCCATCGAGGGGCTGATGGAGAAAAAGGGCCTCGACCGGGCGAAAGCCGAGGCGATGGTCGCCAGCGGCAACCCGGTCGGCGGGCTGATCCGCCCCGACGAGGTGGCCAGCGCCGCCCTCTACCTCGCTTCGCCCGGGGCGCGCATGATCAACGGCCATGCGCTGAGCCTTTCGGGCGGCGAAATATGACAGGAGACACCATGCCGCAGCACTTTCTTCTGAGCACCGAGAACGGCATCGCGACCGTCTCGCTGGACCGGCCCGACCGCAAGAACCCGCTGACCTTCGACAGCTATGCGGAACTGCGCGACTGGTTCCGGGGGCTGGTCTATGACGACAGCATCAAGGCGGTGATCTTCGCGCCCAATGGCGGGAATTTCAGTTCGGGCGGCGATGTGCATGACATCATCGGCCCCCTGACGCGGATGAACATGAAGGAACTTCTGACCTTCACCCGCATGACCGGGGACCTGGTGAAAGCCATGATCGGCTGCGGCAAGCCGATCATCGCGGCGGTGGACGGGGTCTGCGCGGGCGCGGGCGCGATCATCGCCATGGCCTCGGACCTGCGGGTCGCGACGCCGGGCGCAAAGACCGCCTTCCTGTTCAACCGTGTGGGCCTTGCGGGCTGCGACATGGGCGCCTGCGCGATCCTGCCGCGCATCATCGGGCAGGGCCGGGCCGCGGAACTCCTGTATCTGGGCCGCTCGATGTCGGCGGAAGAGGGGCTCAACTGGGGCTTCTTCAACCGCGTCGTGGAACCCGATCAGCTGATGGCCACGGCGGGCGACTTCGCCGCACGCATCGCCGAGGGACCGAATTTCGCCAACATGATGACCAAGACCATGCTGGCGCAGGAATGGTCGATGGGGCTGGAACAGGCCATCGAGGCCGAGGCGCAGGCGCAGGCGATCTGCATGCAGGGCCAGGATTTCACGCGCGCCTACGAGGCTTTCGTGAAGAAGGAAAAGCCGGTTTTCCAAGGGGATTGACCGGCGGGGCCAAGCCGGGGGCTGCCGCCCCCGGACCCCCGCGAGTATTGGGAGCAGACTGAAATGGCGGATCGCAGCTTTCTGGACTGGCCGTTTTTCGAGGACAGGCACCGCGCGCTGGCGGCCGAGATCGAGGCCTTCGCGGCGGGGCTGGATATCGACCACGGCGATACCGATGCGGCCTGCCGGGCGCTGGTGACGGCGATGGGCGAGGCCGGGGTGGCGGCGCATTCGGGGGCGTTGGACGGGCGGCTCGACGTGCGCAGCCTGTGCCTGATCCGCGAGACGCTGGCGCGCTACGATGGCTTGGCGGATTTCGCCTTTGCCATGCAGGGGCTGGGGACCGGGGCGATTTCGCTGTTCGGGAGCGAAGCGCAGCGCGCCGAATGGCTGCCGCTGACGCGCGGCGGCAAGGCGATCTCGGCCTTCGCGCTGACCGAGCCGCGATCGGGCTCGGATGTGGCGAATTCGACCATGACGGCAACGCGCGACGGCGACGATTACGTTCTGGACGGCGAGAAGACGTGGATTTCGAATGGCGGCATCGCCGATGTCTACACGCTGTTCGCGCGGACCGGCGAGGCGCCGGGGGCGAGGGGGCTGTCGTGTTTCATCGTCACGCCGGACCTGCCGGGGTTCGAGGTGGTCGAGCGGCTGAACACCATCGCGCCGCATCCGCTGGCGCGGTTGCGCTTCACCGGCTGCCGGGTTCCAGCGAGCGCCATGATCGGCGCGCCGGGGCAGGGGTTCCGCATCGCCATGTCGGTGCTCGACGTGTTCCGCTCGTCCGTCGCGGCGGCCGCGCTGGGATTCGCGCGTCGGGCGCTCGACGAGGCGCTCGACCGTGTCACCACGCGCGAGGTGCAGGGCGCGCCGCTGTTCGATCTGCAGATGGTGCAGGGCCATATCGCCGACATGGCGCTCGATGTGGACGCCGCCGCGCTGCTGGTCTACCGCGCCGCCTGGACCAAGGATTCGGGCGCGCCGCGGGTCACGCGCGAGGCGGCGATGGCCAAGCTTTTCGCCACCGACCAGGCGCAGAAGGTGATCGATCGCGCGGTACAGCTGCATGGCGGGGACGGCGTGCGCTCGGGCGAGGTGGTCGAGAGCCTCTATCGCGAGATCCGCGCGCTGAGGATCTACGAGGGAGCCTCGGACGTGCAGCGCGTGGTGATCGCGCGGCAGGCGCTGGCCGGGCACCAGAATCAGGCCGGAAACCGGGGCGAACCGGCGGCGTAACCCAACAGGAGAGGCGAGATGCTCAGAGAGTCTTCTCATACGGACAGCTTCACGCGCGACAATCTTCCGCCCCCGGCCAGCTGGCCCGAGCTGAGGCTCGACGGGTTCGACTATCCCGACCGGCTGAACGCCGGGGTCGAGCTGACCGATGCCATGGTCGCGCGGGGCCACGGCGACCGCACGGCGCTGATCGGCAACGGGCGGCGTCGGACCTACAAGGAGCTCTCCGACTGGACCAACCGGCTGGCGCGGGCGATGGTCGAGGATCTGGGCATCAAGCCGGGCAACCGGGTGCTGATCCGTTCGGCCAACAACCCGGCGATGGTGGCCTGCTGGCTGGCCGCGACCAAGGCGGGCGCGGTGGTGGTCAACACGATGCCGATGCTGCGGGCATCAGAGCTGGCGAAATATGTCGAGACGGCGCAGATCACGCATGCGCTGTGCGACACGCGGCTGATGGACGAGCTGACCGCCTGCGCCAAGACCTCGCCCTATCTGAAGACGGTGGTCGGTTTCGACGGGACCTCGAACCACGATGCGGAACTGGACCGGCTGGCGCTGGAAAAGCCCGTGACCTTCGAGTCTGTCGCGACCGCGCAGGACGACGTGGCGCTGATCGGTTTCACCTCGGGGTCGACCGGCAAGCCGAAAGCGACGCTGCATTTCCACCGCGACCTGCTGATCATCGCCGACGGCTATGCCAGGGAAGTGCTGGGCGTGGTGCCCGAGGATGTCTTCGTGGGCTCGCCACCGCTGGCCTTTACCTTCGGGCTGGGGGGGCTGGCGATCTTTCCGCTGCGCTTCGGGGCCGCGGCGACGCTTCTGGAAAACGCGACCCCGCCCAACATGGTCGAGATCATCGAGAAATACCGCGCGACCGTCTGTTTCACCGCGCCGACCGCCTACCGGGCTATGATGCGGGCGATGGACGAGGGGGCGGATCTGTCCTCGTTGCGCGCGGCGGTGTCGGCGGGTGAGACGCTGCCGGGCCCGGTCTATGACGAATGGAAGGCCAAGACCGGCAAGCCGATGCTGGACGGGATCGGCGCGACCGAGATGCTGCATATCTTCATCTCGAACCGGTTCGACGATCACCGCCCGGCCTGCACGGGCAAGCCCGTTACCGGCTACGAGGCGCGGATCCTGGGGCCGGAGGGCGAAGAGCTGCCGGCGGGCCAGCCGGGGCGGCTGGCCGTGCGCGGCCCGACCGGGTGTCGCTACCTGTTCGGGGACCGGCAGGAGGAATACGTGCAGGGCGGCTGGAACATTACCGGCGACACCTTCGTGCGCGATGAGGACGGCTATTACCATTTCGCCGCGCGCAATGACGACATGATCGTCTCGGCGGGCTACAACATCGCCGGCCCCGAGGTCGAAGCGGCGCTGCTGGCGCATCCGGCGGTGGCGGAATGCGCGGTGATCGGTGCCCCCGACGAGGCGCGCGGCATGATCGTGCAGGCGCATGTGGTGCTGGGCGCGGGCGAAGTGCCGTCGGATGCGCTGGCCAAGCTGCTGCAGGACTTCGTCAAGTCGACGATCGCGCCCTACAAGTATCCCCGCTCGATCATCTTCACCCGGACCCTGCCGAAGACCGAAACCGGCAAGATCCAGCGTTTCCGCCTGCGCGATCAGGACTGACAGCCCGTCACGCGACGGGCCCCATCGTGAACGGGCCCGCGCGACAGGCCCCAGTTGAGAGGAGCAACCATGCCCCATACCATCATCCAGCCCGAGGGCTGGGCCCCGGCCAAGGGCTATGCCAATGGCGTGCTGACCCCGTCGGGCATCCTGCATATCGGCGGCCAGATCGGCTGGGACGCGAACAAGGAGTTCGTCGGCGACGGGTTCATCGAGCAGATGGAACAGGCACTGAAGAACATCCGCGCCATCGTCGAGGCCGCGGGCGGCACGGTCGAGGATATCGTGCGCCTGACATGGTTCGTGACCGACAAGGCCGAATACATGGCCCATCAGCGCGAGGTGGGCGAGGCCTATCGCCGCGTGCTGGGCAAGCATTTCCCGGCCATGTCGATGCTGGTCGTCTCGGAGCTGGTCGAGGACCGCGCCAAGGTCGAGATCGAGGCCACGGCGGAATTGTCGAAGGCCGGCTGAGCGTTTCGCAACAGAACAAGCAGGGCCGGGGCGTTCGGAGCGGCCCGGCCTTTCCTTGCGGCCGGTCTCAGCCCTGTTCGTGGACGGGCGCGTCGTCGGGCATTGGGTAATAGGCGCCCTTGTCCGCCACGAAGATATGCTTGCCGATGCGCAGACCCGTCGTGTCCTCAAGGCAGCCCGCCGCGATGCCGATCCCGTCCTCGTCGTTCATCCGGTAGAACAGGCTCGATCCGCAAAGCGCGCAGAAGCCGCGTTTTGCCATGTCGGACGAGGCATACCAGCGCAATCCTGCGTCAGCGGTGAAATGCAGGCTGCCAAAGGGGGCGTGGGTCGAGGCCCAGAGATGCCCGCTGCTGCGGCGGCACTGCGAACAATGGCAGACCGTCACCGTGTCGCGGACGTGATCGACCTCGAACGCCACGGCGCCGCATTCGCATCTGCCTTTCATTCATTTCCCTCCCGCTTCAGTGGCCCGCGCGGCGGGCGCGGAAGATGGTGAAGACCCCGCTGGCGATGATGATCGCCGCCCCCAGCCAGGTCATCGAATCCGGGGTTTCGCGCCAGATCAGCCAGCCCAGCAGCGTGGCCCAGAGCAGCCCGGTGTAATCGAGCGGCGCGACGATGACCGCCGGGGCCATGCGGAACGCCTGCGTCATCATCGTCATGCCCGCCGTGCCGAACAGCGCGATGGCCAGGAACAGCCACAGATCGCCCGGATCGACCGGCACCCAGACCAGCGGCACGACCAGCCCGCCCAGAAGCGCGCCTGCCCCGGTCAGGTAGACAAGCAGCGTCCACACGCTTTCGCGCGGGTCGACCCAGCGCGCGCTGAGCATCAGCACCGCGTAGACCAGGGCCGTGGCCACCGGCAGAAGCGCCGCGGGCTGGAAACTGGCGCCGCCCGGTCGCATGACGATCAGCACGCCCAGAAAGCCGAACAGCACCGCCAGCCAGCGCCGCCAGCCGATCTCGTCCTTGAGAAACAGGGCCGAAAGCACGGTGATGAAGACCGGGGCCACGAAGATCAGCGCCGTCGCCTCGGCAAGGCCCAGATAGCGGAAGCTGCTGAAGAACAGGAAGGTTGCCGCAACCCACAGCACCCCGCGCACAAGATGCGCGGCGGGCCGGTACGAGCGCAGGGCGCGCCCGCCGCCCATGAACAGCGCGATGAGGATGGTGAATGGCAGCGCGGTCACGTTGCGCAAGAACAGGATCTGCAGCGGCGAATAGCTCTCGGTCAGGGATTTCGCGATGGCATCGTTGACGCTGAGCGCGGCCACGCCCACGCACATCAGCACGACACCCGCCAAAGGGTGCCCTGTCGGCGCAACGCTTGCCTCATTCATGCCTGTCTCTCCCCACACTTGCCGGAAGTTTATGCGGATTTGCCCGGCATCGTCTTGCGTTCTTCCCCCGCTTCGGCGTGAAATCGGCATGGATCATCCGCAATAGCCGATACCACGAGGGGTTTCATGCACGAGATCGACGAGACCGACCGCCGCATCCTGCGCGTGTTGCAGGCCGATGCGTCCCTGTCGGTGACCGAGGTGGCCGAGCGGATCGGCCTGTCGCAATCGCCCTGTTCCCGCCGCATCGCGCGGCTTGCCGAAAGCGGGATCATTCTGGGCAAGACGCTGGTCCTGGACCGCAAGAAGCTGGGGTTCAACGCCATCGTGCTGGTGCGCATCAAGCTGAGTTCGCACGGGCGCACGGCTTTCGACGCTTTCCAGAACGCGGTTCTGCGCATCCCCGAGGTGCAGGTGGTGCAGCTCATGCTGGGGGAATACGATTTCAACGTCCGTGTCGTCGTGCGCGACATGGATCACTTCCATGCGCTGTTGCGCGATCGGCTCGCCCTACTGCCCGGCGTGCAGGAAATGCAGAGTTCGGTGCTGCTGGACGAGCTGAAATACACCACCCACCTGCCGCTCTGAACCGCGGGCAGGGGCGTGTCAGCTGCGGGTTTCGGCCTCGAATATGTCCAGAACCTCGGTCAGCAGCGCCATCATCTCGTCCAGCTGGGCATCGGTCACGATCAGCGGCGGGGTGATCATCAGCCATTCGCCGTACCGCCCGCCCGCCGTGCTGCGCGAATAGAGCAGAAGGCCGCGGTCAAGCCCCAGCTCGACGATCCGGGCGATGGCTTTGCGCGCGGGCGGAAAGGGGGCCTTGGTCGTCTTGTCCGCGACGATCTCGATCGCGCGCAGCAGCCCCAGCCCGCGCACATCGCCCACGATGCCCGAGTGCCGCGCCAGCACCTGCAGCCGTTCGCCCAGCAGGATCCCCATCCGTTCGGCATTGCCGATCAGGTCACGATCCATCACCTCGGCCAGCACCGCCTCGCCCACCGCGCAGGACAGGGGGTTGGCGCTGTAGGTGTGGCCGTGCAGGAAGCCGCCCGCCGCCACCACCTTCTCGACCATCTCGCGCGGAGCCAGAACCATGCCCAGCGGCGTGTAGCCGGCGGCCACGCCCTTGGCCAGGATCACCAGGTCGGGGCGCGCATCGGGCCAGTGCTCGGCGGCCAGGAAGCGCCCGGTACGGCCCGCGCCGCTCATCACCTCGTCGAAGATCAGCAGGACCCCGTGGCGCGAACAGATCTCGCGCACGGCGGTGTAATAGGCATCGGGCGCCACCAGCGCGCCCGTCGCCAGCCCGCCCACCGGCTCCATGATGAAGGCCAGAACGCTGTCGGGGCCTTCATCGCGGATCGCCGCTTCCAGCGCCTCGGCGCAATGGCGCGCATGGGTTTCCGCGTCCAGATTGCCCGGAACGCGATAGGTGAACGGCGCCGGCACGCGCGGCATGATCCGCATCACCGGCCCGAACACGGCATCGGTTTCCGGATCGCCGGTAATGGCGGCCGCGCCCAGGGTCGCGCCGTGATAGCCCGGCTCGCGCGCCAGCACTTTCCAGCGCCCCGCCTCTCCGCAGGCGACCGCATGGTGCCGTGCCAGCTTGATCGCCGCCTCGGTCGCTTCGGACCCGCCCGACACGACGAAGACCCGCTCGAAACCCGGACCGGCCAGCGCTGCCACCCGCTCGGCCAACGCGATATTCGCCTGGTTTTCGAACAGCGCGCGCGAGGCGTAGCAGACCTTGCCCGCCTGTTCGGCCATCGCCGCCAGCACGCGCCCGTTGCCATGGCCGATATTGCTGACCACCGGCCCCGAGGTGGCGTCGAGATACCGTTTGCCGTCGGTGTCCCACATGTAGATCCCCTCGGCATGCGAGATCATCGGCCGGCGCGGGGCCTCGGGCGGCGCGTAGAACACCTGGATCGGGCCGCCGCGCTGCGGAAAGGGGCTGCCGCTGCCGGAAGCGGGGTCTTGCGGGGCTGTCATGGACTTATCCTTGTGTCGTCTTCGCGGCGGGTACTGCGCATCTTCGGTCTGTTGTGCGGTGTACAATAAGCCCGGAGCGCTCGCCACCCTCTTGTCCGTCATTCGTCGCTAGCTCGAAGCGGCCCCACCCTCGCGCGGCAGGCGGTCGAGGCCGGTCACGAACGCCTCGACATACATTGCGAAGGCGCCGGTCATCGGTTGCGTGGCACCGTTCTGCCAGCGCAGGATGAAGGCCGCGCCGATCATCTGCCCGGACAATTGCGCCAGCAGCGGATGGCGGTTGGCGTCGATCCGGTCCGGGAAACCGGCCAAATCCTCGCGCAGGCTCTCGGCATCGGGCGGCAGCATGGCGAATTCCTGCGTGGTAAATCCGACCATGGCGCCGATCACGGCATTATAGGCATTGATCAGCGAGGCGCCCCGGAACCCCGCGTCGTGCAGCTTGGCAAGGACCGCCTCGACCAGATCCACATCGACCGAGGCATTCGAAACCAGCGTCACGCCGATCAGAGGCGCGGCGTTGGGATGGCGGGCGATGGCCGCGCGGTAGCGCGTGAACAGCGCCCGAAGCCAGTCCTGCCAGTCGAGACCGGCGTCGGGCAGGACGTCGCGCAGCACCACGGTGATGATCTCGGCGATCAGGACATGGCGGCTCGGCGTGTACCAGTAGATCGCGGTCGGATAGCAGCCCAGCGCCCGCGCCACGCTGCGGATCGAGAAGGCCTCCAGCCCCTTTTCGTCGATCAGCCGCAGCGCGGTCGCGACGATCTGCGCCTTCGACAGGTCGGGGGCGCCGTTCTGCGGTCTGCCGCGGCCTTTTCGGGCCGGGGCCGGTGTCTTGGCCATGGGATCGCCTTTCCGTCCAGTCGCGTCGCCGGCTGCGAGGCGCCGCAAGCCGGGATAGCATCGCCGCGCGCGCGCTCACAACCAGTGCCGCTAACCCGTGCGTCAGCGGCTGTCTCCGGGCGGCGGCGGGGGAAGCTGGCCCAGCAGCAGGCGCGAGGTCAGGCCCGGCGCCACGCGGCCGAGCAGCCGCACGATCCGGGTCTTGCCGATCCAGATCCGCGTTTTCCGGTGCTCGAGCCCCCGCAGGATCGCCGCCGCTGCCTGTTCGGCGCTGATCTTGCCGCTGCCGCGACCCCGCGTCATGTCGGTTTCCACCAGCGGCAGGATGGCCTCGGCAATCAGCAGGCCGGGCCAGTTGCGGGCTTGACCGCGCAGCGCGACGCTCAGGTTTCCCAGCCCCGCCTTGGCGGCGCAATAAGCCGGCGCGGCCATCTTGGGCGCCATGCCAAGCGCGCTGTTCACGTTGCAGACAAAGCCGCCTGGTGCCTGCGCCAGAACCGGCAACAGGCCATAGCTCAGAAGGCAGGGCGCCACGAGGTTGACGCCGATCTCCGGGGCCACCAGCGCCGCCGCCGCGCCGGGCGCAAGGGCCGAGAGATCGGCCTCGGTCTGCAGCCCGGCATTGTTGATCAGGCCCAGGGGCCCCAGTTGGCGAAGCGCGTCCACCAGACGGGCGGTCGCCGCCGCGTCGCTCAGGTCGCAGGCGATGAAGCGGAACGTCGCGCTGTCGGGCCGGTCGGGACGCGCGCGGGCGACGCCGATCACGCTGTGCCCCTGATCCAGTAGCTGCGAGACGAGCGCGCGACCGATACCCCGGCTTGCGCCGGTGACGATGACGGGGGCCTGCGGGCGCCGGGCGATATCGGGAAGGGGGGACATTCTTGCTTTCCGGTCGGATGAGGGGATGAGATCCCAGTGTCGAGCAAAAGCTCGCTTTCTCAACTCGCTTTGCGCCAAGCCTGCGGGGGCGGGGCGTCGGGGGCGGGAAATCAAGGGATTATCGCCCGGGAACGGTGAGGGTCGCTGCCTGAGCCGGTGTCTGCCGGCACTGTGGCTCGCCTTTCGGGGGGACATACAGGCCCTTCACAAAACGCGGTGTTTCACACTTGTGAAACTGTTTGCTCAGGATGCGATAGGTTTTGACAAAAACCTGCCGAACCCGCCTCCTGTAGGCGGAGCGCGCGGACCCATGTCCCGCGGGGGAGGCCAATCAGACATCCGGACACGACCGTACCCCGGTGCGGCGGCGGACGGGTATTGCGCCCTGCCTGCGGACGGGTCCCGGCCCTTGATGCAATTGCCGGAGGCGCCATGCCCCTCATCCAACTCGACGATCCCGATACGACGCTGGCGATGCTGCGCGACAGCGTCGCCGCTCTGGCCGCCCGCGCCGATGGCCCGGCCACCTTCCGCCGCCGCCGCGCCGCGCAGGGCGACCTCGATGCCGCGACCTGGAGCGCGCTGGCCGAGGCCGGGTTTCTGGCCCTGACCCTGCCCGAAAGCATGGGCGGGATGGGGCTGGGCGACAGCGAGCTGACCGTTCTGGCCGAGGCGCTGGGCCGGTCGCTGCTGACCGAGCCCTTCGCCAATCTCGCCGTGTTTCCGACCACGCTGCTGCGCGAGATCGACGCCTCCGACGCGGCGACGGGGCTGGCGGTCGATATCGGCTCGGGCGAGGCCATCGTGCCGGTTTTGTGGCAGGATGCGCGCGGGGCAGCCGCGCCGCTGACGCTGTCGGGCGACCGGCTCAACGGCAGTGCGCATCTGGTGCCGGGCGCGGTTTCGGCCACCGGGTTCCTCGTTCTCGCCGAAGAGGGCGGCGATCTGGCGCTGGTGCATCTGGCTGCCGGGGCCGAGGGGATGCGTGTGGCCACGCGGCCCGGTCTGGATGGCGCGGTGCTGGGGCAGGTGACGCTGCACGATACCCCTGCCGCAACCGTGCTGGCGCGCGGCGCGGGGGTGCAGGCGGCGCTTGATGCGGCAATTGCCACCACGCGCATGGCGCTGGCGGCGGAACTGGCCGGGCTGGCCGCGCGGGCGCTGGAAATTACCGTGGATTACACCTCGAACCGGGTGCAGTTCGGCAAGTCCATCGCCAGCTTTCAGGCCATCCAGCACCGGCTTGTCGATATGTGGGCCGAGGCGGAATTCGCCTGTTCGGCCTGCGCCAATGCCGCCATCGCCCCTGCGGGAGAACGCGCGCAGGCGATCCTTGCCGCCAAGGCCCGCGCCGGGGACAGCGCCACCTCGATCACCCGCAAGGCCATCCAGCTTCACGGCGCGATGGGCTTCACCGACCAATGCGATATCGGCCTGTACCTCAAGCGCGCGATCACCCTGAACGCGACGTTGGGCCAACCCGAAGAGCTGCGGCTGGCCTTCCTGACCGCCGACCGCGCCGCCTGAAAGGAATTCCGATGAGAAACGACCTGATCAAGACCGAGATCACCGACCACGTCGCCGTCGTCACCATGGACGCGCCGCCCGTGAACGCGCAGTCGCGCGGCTTCATGGAAGAGCTGATCGAGGTCTTCGACGAATTGAACGAAACGCCGGGCGTGCGCTGCGTGGTGCTGACGGGGAACGGCAAATGCTTCTCGGCGGGCGCCGATATCAAGTCGCGCGCCAAGGTCGCGGACGGGGTCGCGGGCGACACCTATCGCCATCTGCGCCGTGCGCGCGAGGTGGGCTTCGTCATCATGGAGATGAACGTCCCCGTCATTGCCGCCGTCAATGGCCCGGCTCTGGGCGCGGGGATGGGGCTGGCGATCTGTTCGGACATGATCGTCGCGTCAACAAACGCGGTGTTCGGCCTGCCCGAGATCGATATCGGCCTGATGGGCGGCGTGCGCCACACGATGCGGGTGTTCCCCATGTCGCTGACGCGCCGCATGGTGCTGACCGGCTGGCGCGTTCCGGCAGCCGAACTCTATCGCCGGGGCCTGATCGAGGCCTGCGTCGAGCCCGAGGCGCTGATGGATACGGCGATGGAGTTGGCCCGCAACATCGCTTCGAAAAGCCCCGCGGCGATCCGTCTGGCCAAGCGCGCGCTCAACACCGTGGAAACGATGGGCCTGAAGGACGGCTACCGGTTCGAGCAGAACCTGACGGTCGAGATGACCCGCCATCCCGACAGCAAGGAAGCAATGCGCGCCTTCATGGAAAAGCGCCCGGCGGTTTTCGGGGACGAGCTGTGATGAAGTCCGCGACGATGCCCGAACAACAGGACTGGAACGCGCTGACGGACGAGGAATTCCGCGCGATCTTCCGGGACTGGGTGGATCAGAACTGCCCCGCCCATCTGCGCTTCATGCGCAAGCAGCGGCCCGTCTTCGACGAGGTGGCCGAGTGGTATCACGCGCTGGCGCGCAAGGGCTGGCTCTCGCCGGTCTGGCCGCAGGAACATGGCGGCATGGGCCTGAATGCCGCGAAGCATATCGTTTATGTCGAGGAATGGGCGCGGCTGGGCTGCCCGCGTATTCCCGATCACGGCATCGGCCTGACCGGCCCCCTGCTGATCGAATTCGGCACCGATGAACAGAAGGAGTTCTTCCTGCCGCGCATCCTGTCAGGCGAGCATGTCTGGTGTCAGGGCTATTCCGAACCCAATGCGGGTTCGGATCTGGCCAGCCTGCGGACCTCGGCGGTGCGTGAGGGTGACGAATTCGTCGTCAACGGCCAGAAGATCTGGACCACGCTGGCGCATTGCGCGAACTGGATCCTGCTTCTGGCGCGCACCGACAAGGAGGCTGCGAAGCCACAGGGCGGAATCACCGTGCTGCTGGTCGATCTGACCTCTCCCGGTGTGGTCGTGCGCACCATCCCCAACCTGCGCGAAGAGGCCGATTTCTGCGAGGTCTTCTTCGACAATGTCCGCGTGCCCGCGAAGAACGTTGTGGGCGAGGTCAATGCGGGCTGGGCGCTGGCCAAGGCAGTGCTGGGGCATGAGCGGATCTTCCTCGGCGCGCCCTCGCGGCCCGAATACGCGCTCACGCGGCTGGAAATGCTGGCCGAGGATCGCGGCGCATTCGAGGATGCCGCCTTCCGTTCACGCTTCGCCAAGCTGCGGCTCGATCTCTACGACCTTGGCTCGGCCTTCGAGCGGTTTGCGAAGGTGCTGCGCGAAGGCGGTACGTTGGGCGCCGATGTCTCGGTGCTGAAGCTCTTCTGCACCGAACTCTATCAGCGCATCACCGAGGAAACGCTGGCCGTCGCGGGCGAGGAAGCGCGCTTCTACGACGACCTGCCCCTGGGCGATGGCGGTCATGTCGACGCGATGAACCTGTTCCTTGATGCGCGCGCGCCGGCGATTTTCGGCGGGTCCAACGAGATCCAGCGCAACATCCTTGCCAAGGCCGTTCTCGGCCTTCCGTCACGGTGAGCGCGATGGGCGAATACGCACTCGAAGCGCAGGGTCTGACCAAGACCTTCGGCGGGTTCAACGCGGTCACGGACGTGAACCTCAAGGTCCGGCGCGGATCGATCCACGCGCTGATCGGCCCCAACGGGGCGGGCAAGACCACCTGTTTCAACCTGCTGACCAAGACCCTGACGCCCACGTCGGGCAAGGTGTTTCTGGATGGGCGCGACATCACCCGGTTGCGCAGCGCGCAGGTGGCGCGACAGGGGCTGGTGCGCAGCTTTCAGATCTCGGCCACCTTCCCGCATCTGACCTGTCTGGAAAACGTGCGCGTCGCGCTGCAATCGAACCATGGCACTGCCTACAAGTTCTGGCGCTCGCTCAAGGCGGTCTCGGCGCTCAATGAGCGCGCGCATGAATTGCTGGGGCAGGTCGGGCTGGGCCATCAGGCGCACACGCCCGCGACCGAGCTGAGCTATGGCAAGAAGCGCGCACTGGAAATCGCCACGACGCTGGCGCTGGATCCCAAGGTGATGCTGCTCGACGAGCCGACAGCGGGGATGGGCCACGAGGATATCGAGCCGATCACCGACCTGATCCGCAAGGTTTCGGACGGGCGCACGATCCTGATCGTCGAGCACAATCTCTCGGTCGTCTCGAGCCTGTGCGAGCGCATCACCGTGCTGCAGCATGGCGAAGTGCTGTGCGAGGGAGCCTATGCCGAGGTGTCGAACGATCCCGAGGTGATCACCGCCTATATGGGAGGGATCGATGAGTGACGCCCTGCTGAATGTGCAGAATCTCGAAGCCTGGTACGGGGAATCGAAGGCGCTGCACGGCATGAATTTCGATGTCCGGCCCGGAGAGCTGGTCACGCTGATCGGTCGCAACGGGGCGGGGAAATCGACCACCCTGCGCTCGATCATGGGGATCGTCGGCAAGCGCACGGGCTCGATCCGGTTCGACGGGCAGGAGCTGATCAACCGCCGCACCTTCCAGATCGCCCGCACCGGCATCGCCTATTGCCCCGAAGAGCGCGCGATCTTCTCGTCGCTCAACGTGGCCGAGAACCTGACCTTGCCGCCGGTGCTGAAGGCAGGCGGCATCGCCGATGACGCCCTGTTGCGGCAGTTTCCCAACCTGCAGCGGCGGCTGAAAAGCCAGGGGACCAAGCTGTCGGGCGGCGAGCAGCAGATGCTGGCGATTGCCCGCATCCTGCGCACCGGCGCGCGGTTCCTGTTGCTGGACGAGCCCAGCGAGGGCCTGGCGCCGGTCGTGGTCAAGGAGATCGGCGAGCAGATCAAGGCCCTGAAAACACAGGGTTTCACTATCCTTCTGGTCGAGCAGAACCTGTCCTTCGCGCGCAAGGTGGCCGACCGGCATGTGGTGGTCGAAAACGGCGTCGTCGTCGACACGCTGACCAATTCCGAGCTCGAGGCCGACATGGCCCGGGTCAAGACGTATCTGGGGGTCTGAGCGATGTTCGATCACATCTCGATCCAGCTTTTGCTGGGACAATTGCTGATCGGCCTGATCAACGGGTCGTTCTACGCCATGCTCAGCCTGGGGCTGGCGATCATCTTCGGCCTGATCCATGTCGTGAACTTCGCCCATGGCGCGCAATACATGCTGGGGGCCTTCGTGGCGCTCCTGCTGCTGAACCATCTGGGCATTCCCTATTGGGGCGCGCTGTTCATCGCCCCGGTGGTGGTGGGGGCGGTCGGATTGCTGATGGAGCAGACGATCCTGAAACCGCTCAGGCATCTCGATCACCTCTACAGCCTGCTCGCCACCTTCGCGGCGGTGCTGATCATGGAGGGGCTGATGCGGCTGGAATTCGGCTCGACCGGGTTGCCCTATGCCTCGCCGCTTCCCGGCGGCATCAATCTGGGCTTCATGTTCCTGCCCTGGTACCGGGGCTGGGTCGTCGTCTTCTCGCTGGTCGTCTGCATCGCGACATGGCTGCTGATCGAAAAGACCAAGCTTGGCGCCTATCTGCGCGCGGCCAATGAACGGCCCGAGATCGTCGAAAGTTTCGGCATCAACGTGCCCCGCATGATGAGCCTGACCTATGCCTTTGGCGTGGGGCTGGCGGGTCTGGGCGGGGTGCTGGCAGCCCCGATCTATCAGGTCTCGCCCTCGATGGGGTCGAACCTGATGATCGTCATCTTTGCCGTGGTGGTGATCGGCGGCATGGGCTCGATCCTGGGGGCGATCCTGACGGGCTATCTGATCGGCATCGTCGAGGGGCTGACCAAGGTCTTTTATCCCGAGGCCTCGAACCTCGCGATCTTCGTCATCATGATCGTCGCCCTGATCCTGCGGCCCAATGGCCTGTTCTCTTCGCCGGAGTCGTCCAGATGACGCGCTATATCCTGTTGGCCGTGCTGGCCGTCGTCGCGCTGATCGCGCCGTTCTTCGTCTATCCGATCCTGCTGATGACGATCCTGTGCTTCATGGTCTTCGCCTCCAGCTTCAATCTTCTCCTGGGTTATGCCGGGCTGTTGTGCTTCGGCCACGCGATGTTCTTCGGCGCCGGGGCCTATATCGGCGGCTGGCTGATGAAAGAGGGCGGATTGTCGATCGAGCTGGCCTTTCTGGGCGCCGCCCTGGCCATGGCCGCGCTGGGCTGGGTCGTCGGCCTGATCTCGGCCCGGCGGGGCGGTATCCAGTTCGCGATGATCACGCTGGCCATTTCGCAGTTCATCTACTTCCTGCTGCTGCGCGCGCCTTTCACGCATGGCGAGGACGGGCTGCAGCGCATCCCGCGCTCGGACCTGTTCGGGGTGGTGGACGTGTCGTCGAACCTGTCGCTGTATTATCTGGTTCTGGCGGTGTCGGTCGCGGCGATCTGGTTCTTCTACCGCATCGTGCATTCGCCCTTCGGCGAGGTGCTGCGCGCGATCCGCGACAACGAGGGGCGGATGGAATCGCTGGGTTTCGTGCCCGAGCGGTTCAAGATCCTGGCCCTGACGCTGTCGGCCGGTCTGGCGGGTCTGGCCGGGGCGATGAAAGCATCGGTTCTGCAAATCGCCACGCTGCACGACCTGTCGTTCCACGTCTCGGGCACGATCATCTTCATGGCGCTTCTGGGGGGATTGGGCACGCTGGCCGGCCCCATCGTCGGCGCGGCGCTGGTCGTGCTGCTGACCGACCACCTGGCGCAGTTCGGGGAATGGGCGCTGATCATCCAGGGGAGTGTGTTCCTGGTGGTGATCCTGTTCTTCCGCCGCGGGCTGGTGGGCGAGTTGCAGGCCTTCCTCAAGCGCCGCGTTGCGCGGGCGTAACGATGAAGAAGGGGCGGGCCGGACCCGCCCCTTCGCCATGCCGTCAGTCCAGCGCGACGACGGCCTCGACCTCGAACAGCATCGACGGAAGGGCGAGGGCCGGGACCCCGACCAGCGTCTGCGCCGGCATCCGATCTCCGAAAATCGTGATCACCGCCTCGGTCATCGGGCCCAGCTTCGACGGGTCGTGATCGACCACATAGGTGGTCAGCTTGACGACCCGCTCGGGCCCAGCGCCCAAGCCTTCCAGCGCCGTGCGCAGATTGTCATAGGCCTGCCGGACCTGCCCGACGAAATCCGGAGACAGCGCGCCGGTGTGATCCTGCCCCCCTTGTCCCGAAATGAAGGCAAGCCGCGCCGAAGCCGGTGCGATCACGGCGGTGCTGTAGCCATTCGGGCTGGGATCGGGCAGCGGCGCGGGGTTGACGATCTGCGGCAAGGTATTGGCTTTCATGGCGAATTCTCCTGTGTCCTGAGGGCGACACAATGGATAGCCAGAATCGGTGCCAGAACTTGTCACCAATCATGCTAGGCTTGTCGCATGAACTCCCGCGCCCGTCAGGATCACCTGATCCGCCATCTTCGCCGCAACGGCCTCACCACGAGCGAAACGCTGGCCCAAGCGGTCGGCACCTCGCGCCGCACGGTGCTGCGCGACCTGTCCTGCCTGCGTGACGAGGGCTACCTGATCCATTCCGAGCCCGGTCCGGGGGGCGGCTTGCTGCTTGATCCGCAGGCCGCGCGCTCTGGGCCGCGGCTGTCGGTCAGCGAGGTCTTCGCGCTGATCGTCACCGTTTCGGCAATGCAGATCGCGCGGGATGTGCCCTTTGCCGAGCTGGCCGATACGGGCCTTGCCAAGATCGAGAAAAGCCTTTCGGCCGATCAACTGCGCGACCTGCGCGCCTTGCTGGAGGGGCTGCATGTGGGCCGGCTGTCGCCCTTGCAGGATCTGTCCGACCGGGACGCGATGGACCCGGCCCTGCTGCCTTGCTTCGAGGCAGGCTTCCTGGACCGTCAGCCGATCCGCTTTGCCTATCGCGATGCCAAGGGCAACCAGACCCGACGACAGGTCGAGCCGCAGGCCATGCTGATCCTGCCGCCCCTGTGGTATCTGGTCGGCTGGGATCCTGAAAAGGGCGACTTTCGCCACTTTCGCATGGACCGGATCGCGCGGCCCGAGATTGTCCCCGGACCGCCCTTCCGTCGCCGCCGCGTGCCCTTCGAGGCCGATGTCTGTCCGTTCACGGAGCTGACGCGTCAACCTTGACCAGGTGATCCTTCCACGCCTCGCGCAGCACCTTCTTGTCCAGCTTGCCGGTCGCGGTCAGCGGCAGATGATCGACGAAGACCACGTCGTCGGGCAGCCACCAGCGCACCACCCTGTCGTCGAGATAGGACAGGATGTCGGCGGATGCGACGTCGCTTCCGGGCTTCCTGACCACCAGCATCAGCGGGCGCTCCTGCCAGCGTTCATGCGTCACGCCCACCACCGCCGCGGCCTCGACCGCCGGATGGCCGAGCGCGGCGTTTTCCAGCTCGATCGAGCTGATCCATTCGCCGCCCGACTTGATCACGTCCTTCGAGCGGTCGGTCAGCGTCACGAACCCCTCACCGTCGATCTTCGCCACGTCGCCGGTCGCGAACCAGCCGCCCTCATCCACGACCTGACCGCCGACGCCGCCGTAATAGCCCGAGGTGACCCACGGGCCGCGCACCATCAGCTCGCCTGAGACGCTGCCATCCTGAGGCAATTCGGCGCCGGATTCGTCGACGATCTTCAGATCGACACCGAACATCGCCCGGCCCTGCCGCGCCAGAATGTCGATCTGGGCGGATTTGGGCAGGTCGCGATGATCGGGCAGCAGCGAGGCGACCGTGGCGACGGGACTGGTTTCGCTCATTCCCCACGCCTGGAACGCATGGACGCCCGCGTCGTGGAACCGCTGCAGCAATGCGCGCGGCGCCGCCGAGCCGCCCATCAGCACGCGCTGGAAGGGCAGGGTTTCGGGGTTGATGCCGTTTTCGTCGAGATACTTGAACAGCCCGATCCAGACCGTCGGCACGCCCAGCGAAAAGGTGCATTCCTCGGCCCGTGCCAGATCGTAGAGCGACTTGCCGTCCAGCTTCGGTCCCGGCAGAACCAGCTTCGCCCCGCACAGCGCCGAGGCATAGGGAATACCCCAGGCATTGACGTGAAACAGCGGCACGGCCAGCAGGGTGGCATCGGCGCGCGACAATTGCAGGCCATCGACCTGACAGCACAGGAATGCATGCAGCACGGTCGAGCGATGCGAATACAGCACCCCCTTGGGATTGCCGGTCGTCCCCGAGGTGTAGCATAGCCCCGAGGCCTGTTTTTCATCGAAAACCGGCCAGTCCAGCGCGCCGTCTTCCGAGGCCAGCAGCGCCTCGTAACTCGACAGATCGGCGCGGCCTTTGGGCATGTGGCTGGCCGGGGACAGGACGACCCGGTGCTTCACCGTTTTCAGCCTGTCCGCCAGCCCGTCGACCAGATCGAGGAAGGGCGCGTCGAACAGCAGGACCTCTGCCGCGCCGTGGTTCAGGATATACTCGATCTGGTCGGGGAACAGGCGCGGATTGACGGTGTGCAGCACCGCGCCGATGCCGGCGGCGGCATAATAGAGCTCCAGGTGACGATGGGTGTTCCAGGCCAGCGTCCCCACCCGGTCACCGGGTTTGACGCCCAGACGTCGCAAGGCTTGCGCGGCCTTGCGCGCGCGGCGGGCGATCCCGGCCCAGTCGGTGCGGTGGATTTCGTCTTCGCAGGTGACGGACACGATTTCGCTGCGCGGATGGTAGCGTTCGGCATGGGTAAGAAGGGACGAGATCAGCAAGGGCCGATCCTGCATGAGGCCAAGCATGGTCACTCTCCGGGTTGAATGAAAACACCCGGCCACGCGGAAGGCACGGCCGGGTCTGTAAAGGTCGGAACCGGGCCGGGCTCAGCCTGCCGCGGGTTCAAGTTGCTTCGAGGGCTGGAAGCTGAGATCGCGGTAACCGTTGGCGGCCACGGCCTCGCAGGCTTCGCGGTACTTGTGGAAGCCGCCGGTGAACATCGCCATACCCTGCGGCTTGCCCTTGACGTTCGAGCCGGTCCACCACGTTTTCGCCTTGAGCATCAGCGAGCGGCTGGCGAGCTGTTCGATCTGCGCCATCCAGGCATCCTCGGCCTGCGCAGAGGCTTCGACCGCGCCCTGTCCGGTTTTCTGCATATGCGCGATCACCCCGGCGATGAAATCGACATCGTTCTCGCTGATGGTAAAGATGTTGGCCAGCGCCGCCGGGCCATTGGGGCCGGTGGTCATGAACATGTTGGGGAAGCCCTGCATCAAGACCCCGAACAGCGAGCGCGGGCCATCGCGCCATTTGTCCCTGAGCGCGGCGCCATCCCTGCCGGTGATCTCGAAGGCCAGCAGCGCGCCGGTCAGCGCGTCATAGCCGGTGGCAAGGATCAGCACGTCAAGCTGATGGTCCCCCGACCGGGTGCGGATGCCCGTTTCGGTGATCTCGACGATCGGGTCTTCCAGGCAATCCACCAGATGCACGTTGGGGCGGTTATAGGTCTCATAGTAGCCGGTATCGAGACAGGGCCGCCGCGCGAAGATCGGGTAGCCGCGCGGCTTCAGTTTCTCGGCGGTAGCCTTGTCATCGACCGTGTCGTGGATGCGGTCGCGGACGAAATCGGCGACCTGATCGTTGGCCGATTGGTTGACCATCAGGTCCGAGAAGATGCCAAGGAAGGTATGCCCGCCATGCTGCCAGGCCTGCTCCATCAGTTCCTGCCGGTGATCGGCGGGGATCGAAAAGAAGGGGCGGGTGGAGACGGGCCGCGCGCCGCCCGTGGGGTTCAGTTTGCACGCCGCGCGGATCGAGGCGTAATTCGCCTTGAGTTCGGCCACATCCTGTTCGGTTACCTTGCGGTTGCGCATCGGCAGGGTGAAGCTGGGCGTTCGCTGGAACACGAACAGCTCGCAATCGGTGCGGCCCAGCGTCTGGATGATCTGCATCCCCGACGAACCAGTGCCCAGAACGCCGATCCGCTTGCCCTTCAGGTCGGGCTCTTCATGCGGCCAGCGCGCGGCACGCAGGGTCAGGCCCTTGAAGCGATCGAGACCCGGAATGTCCGGATCCGTGGGCTTCGACAGCGGGCCGGTGGACATGACGCAATAGGTCGCTTCCAGCACCTTGCCGTCATTGGTGCGCACCACCCAGAGCTGGCGGGACTCGTCCCATTTCGCGCTGTCGACGCGGGTGCCGAAGCGGTAATGCTTGCGCAGGTCCAGCCGGTCGGCGACGAAATTGGCATAGGCAAGGATCTCGGGCTGGGCCGCGAATTGCTCGGACCACGTCCATTCCTGCTGGATCTCGTCCGAGAAGCCGTAGCTGTAATCGACCGACAACAGGTCACAGCGCGCGCCGGGATAGCGGTTCCAGTACCACACGCCGCCCACGTCGCCGCCTTCTTCGATGCTGACGATGTTCAGGCCCATCTCGCGGAACTTGTAGGTGGCATACATGCCGCCAAATCCCGCCCCGACGATGACCATATCAATCCGTTCGGCCGCCGCGCCCGCGGTGGCCGTTTCCGCTCGACTCATGTCGATCCTCCTCCTGAACGATGGCGCGGCACCGGGCCCTGGGGACGGGGTGCGGCGCCGGCGGCCTCCTCTGGTCCGCCGGGTCTGGAGGGATGAAACCGCGACTTGCGGCAGCGATCAACGATTTCGGCAATTCTGAAGCCGACATTCACATCCGTGAAAAGCAGGCCGCATTCCGGCGCCGGGCCCGGTCACAATTCGATATGGATCGGGCGGTCGAAATCCGGCTCGGTCGGGATCGAACGCGCGGCATTGCGTAGCGCGCCCAGGTACTTGTCGAAATTCTTCTTGATCCGGTCCGTGACGCCGCCCAGCGCCAGCGTGACCGGGCTGCCCAGGATCGTGCCGGGCACCAGCACCGCGATGGTCGCGCCGCCGGCGAAGGGCACGTCCTCGGCCCAGCCATAGCCGCGCGCGCGGATCTCGGCGATGCGCTCGAAGATCTCGGGCAACAGGACGCGCTCGGCCGGGTTCTGCGTGGCGATATTGGCGCGGCGCACCATGTTCTCGATCTTGTCGTCCGACATGGTGGACATCAGCACCCAGCCCGCCGCCGAGCGGGTGATCGGACGCACGGTCCCCTCGTCGATGAAGAACCGCAGCGCGTGCAGCGATTGCTTGGTCTTCAGGTATTGCAAATAGACGTCGTTGCGGGTGCCTACGAAGATACCTTCGCTGGTGGCGGCATGGACGTCGTTCATCGCGTCGATGACATGCCCCGATCCGAACAGCGCGCGCGGCACCCAGTCGCCCAGTCCCGTGACCTTGGTCGTCGGGAAATACACGCGGCGGCCCCGGTCATAGCTGAGATAGCCCAGATTCACGAGCGTCTTCAGCAGCACCGTGGTCGAGGACAGCGGATAGCCCAGATCGCCCGACAATTCCGACATGGTGCGGGGCTGCTGGGTCAGGCGGAAATGTTCGAGGATCTCGAACGCCCGCATGGCCGACTTGACCTGCGCGTTGGACATGAATGTGGCCTCCCCCAAAGTGCACAGAATTCACAAGTGTGAAACTCTGCTTCACTTACTGAATTTTTCTAGCCGCATCCCCGACCTCGTGCAATCTTTCCCTCATACCCACAGACCAGCCGGTTGCGGCGGGCGACCGGATCGGGACGGGCGCGTCAGCGCGCCCCGGAGACGTCTTGCCTGCTGTCCGGAACGGCAGCCCGGGAGGGGTGTGGCGGGTCGGGGACCGGGAGGAAAGGAAGAATTCGATGAAGGGCAGACTGGCCAGCCGGGTCGCTCTGGTAACGGGCGGAGGTCGCGGAATCGGCCGCGCGATCAGCGAGGCCTATGCACGGGAAGGGGCGAAGGTCGCGGTTCTCGACCTGAAGCTCGACGTGGCCGAGGAATGCGCCGGGGCGATCCGCGCGGCGGGCGGCGAGGCGATGGCGGTGCAGGCGAATGTCGCCGACCGCGAGGACGTCTTCACCGCCGCGGCCAAGGTGAAACACGCATTCGGCCCGGTCACGGTGCTGGTCAACAACGCGATGTACAACCGCTATGGCCCGCTCGACGATCAGACCGAACCGATGATCAGCCGGATGATCGACGTGGGCTTCAAAGGCGTGATCTGGGGATATCAGGCCTGCGTGCCGCAGATGCGCGAGGCGGGGGGCGGCGTGATCGTCAACATCGCCTCGCCCTCGGCTGTTCTGGCGATGAAGAATGGCATCATGTACTCGGCCATCAAGGCCGCGGTCGCCGCCGCGACCCGTTCGGGCGCGGCGGAATACGGCCCCGACAATATCCGCGTCACCGCCATCGCGCCGGGACCGACGCAGACCGACGGGGCCAACATGGTCGTTAGCGAAGAGGGTTGGGAAAGGCGCCGGCAACGGATGCCCATCGGACGGCTGGGACAGCCCTCTGACATGGCAAACGCGGCTGTGTTTCTGGCATCGGACGACGCGTCCTTTGTCACGGGCGACATGCTGTTTGTGGATGGAGGCGTGACCTACGCCTTCTCGTGAGGCCCTGGCGGGGAGGGAGGAGCCCCGCATCATCCTGGGAGGAAGACCAATGACGATGAACGCAACCGGCGCCACGGCGCTGTTTCTGGCCTGCACCGCGCTGAGCGCCGCGCCGGCCTGGGCCGATTTCTCGGACGATGTGATCCGCATCGGCGTGATGAACGACCAGTCGGGTCCCTATGCCGACAATTGCGGCGCGGGATCGGTGGCTATGGTGCGGCTGGCCATCGAGGACCATGGCGGCGCGATCAACGGCGTGCCGATCGAAGTGGTGGTCGCCGACGATCAGAACCAGCCCGATGTCGGCGTCTCGGCCGCGCGCCGCTGGGTCGAGGAAGAGGGCGTCGACACCATCGTCGGCTGCTCGGCCTCGTCCATCGCGCTGGCCGTGCAGGACGTGATGCGCCAGCACGAGCGCCCCTACCTGATCGCCGGCACCGCGACGACGGAGACGACCAACGGCCAGTGTTCGCCCATGACCACCAACTGGGCCTATGACACCTACACGCTGGCCCGCGGTTCGGTGAATGCGCAGATCGAGCAGGGCAATCTGAGCTGGTATTTCATCACCGTCGATTACACCTTCGGCCATGCCTGGCAGGATGACGCGACGCGTTTCATCGAAGCGGCGGGCGGCGAGGTCCTGGGCTCGACCCTGCATCCGCTGGGCGCCACGGACTTCTCGTCGCAGCTGCTGCAGGCGCAGGCCAGCGGCGCGCAGGTGATCGGCATCGCCAATGCGGGCGCCGACCTTGCCAACGTCATCAAGCAGGCCGAGGAATTCGGCATCGTCGCCGCCGGTCAGCAGATCGCCCCGCTGGGCGCGCAGGTGAACAACATCCACGGCATCGGCCTGCCGGCGACGCAGGGGCTGGTCTTCTCGGCCGCCGCCTATTGGGACCGCGACGACGAGACGCGCGCGCTGACCGAACGCTACAACGCCGCCTTCGACGGTCGCTATCCCAACGAGTCGCAGCTGGTGACCTATTCGGCGGTCAACCACTACCTGACCGCGCTGGAAGCGATCGGCACGGATGAAGGCGTTGCGGTCATGGATCAGATGCGCGCCACGCCGGTCAACGATCCGATCATGCAGGACGTGTCGATCCGTGAAGACGGCGTGGTCATGCATCCGATGCTGATGGTGCAGGTCAAGACGCCCGAGGAATCGACGGGCGACTGGGATTACTACGACGTTCTGGGCCTGATCCCCGCCGAGGACTCGTGGCGCACCCGCGAGGAAAGCAGCTGCCCGCTCTTCACCGAATAAGAACCTCCCTGACTGGCGGCCGGATCGTCTCTGGCCGCCGTTTTTCTTCTTTCCGGGATGCATCCATGACAGCCCAATCCGCCGCCAAGATCGTCGCAACCCGCGTCGTGGCGACGCCCGACATGCTGGGTGAAAGCCCGCTTTGGGACGAACGCCGCCAGCGGCTTTACTGGGTCGACGGCGTCTCGCGCCTGATCCGGTTCCACGACCCTGCCACCGACAGCACCGGCCAGTGCGAGACGCCCTCGACCGTGGGCTCGATCGGCCTGTGCGAAGACGGGCGCCTGATCGCCGGGCTGGTGGACGGCTTCTATCTTGTCGATCCCGACAAGGGCGCGGTGACGCCCTTCCTGATCCCCCCGCGCAACGAGAAAATGCGCTTCAACGACGGCAAGGTCGACCGGCAGGGCCGTTTCGTCTGCGGCGGCATGGGCGTCTTTGCCGATCCGGTGGGCGAGCTGTGGCGCATAGACGGCGCGGGCCATTCCGAGATCCTGGCCAACGGCATCCGCATCGCCAATGCGCTGTGTTTCAGCCCTGACGGCGGCACGATGTATTTCGCCGACAGCCTGGACCGCTTCGTGCGCGCCTATGATTACGACAATGGCGAGCTGTCGCGCCCGCGTGTCTTTGCCGATACGCAGCAATTCAATTCCGGTCCCGACGGCGCGACGGTCGATGCCGAGGGGCATGTCTGGGTAGCGCTGGTCAATGTGGGCAAGCTGGCCCGCTTCACCCCCTCGGGCAAGCTGGAGCGGCTGCTCGAAGCGCCGACCGACATGCCAAGCTGCCCGGCTTTCGGCGGGCCGGACCTGTCGACGCTTTATGTCACCTCGATCAAGGACAGCGGTTCGGGGCGCGCGATCTCGCGCCATCCACAGGGCGGGCATCTGTTCGCCATCGACGGGCTGGGCATCAGGGGCCTGGCCGAACCGCGCATGAAACTGACCCTTTCGGAGACCCCCGATGTCTGACGCTTTCGACGCCCTGTTCGCCCCGCAAAGCGTGGCGCTGGTCGGTGCCTCGGACGATGCCTCGCGCATCGGCGGGCGCCCGCTGCGCTATCTGCGCGAGGGCGGGTTCAAGGGCCGCGTGCTGCCGGTGAACCCCAAGCGCGAGACGGTGCAGGGTCTGCAAGCCTATGCCGCCATCGCCGATCTGCCCGAAGTGCCCGATACCGCGATCCTGGCGCTGCCCGCCTCGGCCACGCTGAAAGCGGTCGAGGATTGCGCGGCGCGGGGAGTGAAATCCGCCATGATCTTTTCGGCGGGTTTCGCGGAGACTGGCGCCGAGGGCGAAGCTCTGCAGGCCCGGCTGACGGCTACCGCGCGCGAAGCGGGGATGCGGCTGCTGGGGCCGAATTGTCTGGGCGTGTTCAACCCGGCCCTGGGCTATTACGGGACGTTCAGCGTGATCCTCGACACCGCGCTGATCGCGCCGGGCCCGGTGGGTATCGTGTCGCAATCGGGGGCTTACGGCGCGCATATCGCGCATCTGGCGCGCAACCGGGGCCTTGGCATCAGCCAGTGGATCACCACCGGGAACGAGGCCGATATCGACGTGGCCGAGGCGCTGAGCCATATGGTCCGTCAGCCCGATACCCGCGTGGTCATGGCCTATGCCGAAGGGGTGCGCGACCGCGACCTGTTCATCGACGCGCTGGAAACCGCGCGGCAATTGCACAAGCCCATCGTCTTCATGAAGACCGGGCGCTCGGCGGTGGGGGCGGCGGCGGCGGCTTCGCATACCGCGGCGCTGGCCGGGTCGGACGGGGTGTTCGATGCGGTCCTGCGCCAATACGGCGTGCACCGCGCCGCGACCACGGCCGAGCAGATCGACGTGGCCTATGCTGCCGCCTCGGGGCGTTTCCCGGCGGGGGACAAGGTGGGGATCTTCACCATGTCGGGGGGCTTTGGCATCCAGCTGGCCGACGATGCCGAGGCGGCGGGGCTTGATGTCTCGCCCATGCCCGAGGCTGCGCAAAAAGAGCTTCTGGCGCTCTTGCCCTATGCCGCGCCGCGTAATCCCGTGGATGCGACGGCGCAGGCGGTGAGCGATCTCGACGTGCTTAAGGCCTGCGTGCGCCCGATGATGGCGCAGGGCGGCTACGATGTGTTTACCGCGATCCTCGGGACCGGGCCGGGCTCGAAAACCTATGCCGATCCGCTGAGGAAGGCGCTGATGGAGGCGCTGGCGGGGCACGAGGATCGCATCCGCGCGCTGACGATGTCGGCCCCGGTCGAGGCCGTGCGCCGCTACGAGGCCGACGGGTTCCTTGTCTACGAGGACGGCTCGGCGCTGGCCCATGCGCTGGGCGCGTTGGCAAAGTTCCGGCGGGCATTCGAGCGGCCCGCATCGGCCCCGGCGCCGATGGCGCCGCTGGCCTTGCCGCAGGGGCCGCTGTCGGAAGCGGGTGCCAAGGCGCTGTTGCGGCAGGCGGGCCTGCGCTTTGCCGACGAAGAACTGGCCGCGACGTCTGATGCGGCGGTCGCGGCGGCCGACAGGCTGGGTTACCCGGTCGTGGCGAAGATCTGCTCGCCCGACATCGCCCACAAGACCGAGATCGGCGGCGTGGCGGTGAACCTGAAGGACGCGCAGGCGGTCCGCGCGGCGACCGAGGCCATCCTGGCCCGCGCGAACGCCAAGGCGCCGGACGCCCGGATCGAGGGCGTGCTGATCGCGCCCATGGTGCAGGGCGGGGTCGAGACCATCGTTGGCGTCACCCGCGATCCGGTGCTGGGCCCGGTGGTGATGTTCGGGCTGGGGGGCATTTTTGTCGAGGTGCTGAAAGACGTGACGTTCCGCGCCGCCCCTTTCGACGTGCCCGAGGCCCATCGCATGATCCGCGAGATCCGGGGATTCCCGCTGCTGGAAGGCGCGCGCGGGGCCGAGCCCGCCGATATCGACGCGCTGGCGCGGCTTCTGTCGGACCTGTCGCGCTTTGCCGCCGCGCATCGCGACGGGGTGATCGGCATCGACCTGAACCCCGTGCGCGTGCTGCCAAAAGGTCAGGGCGTCATCGCGCTGGACGCGCTTATCGAACTGGAGGCCTCATGACCGATCTTGCCACCCGGGTGCAGGAATTGATGGACCGCGAGGCGATCCGCGATTGCCTGTACCGCTATTGCCGGGGCATCGACCGCGCCGACGAAGCGGCGTTGCGCGCATCCTACTGGCCCGATGCGACCGACCGGCACGGCCCCTATTCCGGCCCTGTCGAGGGGTTTATCGACTGGGCCAGGAAGGTCTGGGCGACGGGGCCGCGCAATATCCATGTGGTCTCGAACATCCTCATCGAATTCACCGGGCCCGATGGCGCGCAGGTCGAAAGCTACTTCACCGCCCATCAGCGCGGGGCGGGGGCCGATAGCGTGGTGCGGCAGGTGATGCTGATCGGGCGCTATTGCGACCGGTTCGAGAAACGCGGCGCGGAATGGCGCGTGGCCGAGCGTGTCGTGGTCTATGACTGGGCCGAGGATCAGCCGGTGCCCGAGGGCAGCGAGGCCGAGCGTTTCGGCGCGCGCCAGCCCATCGGCGGCGCCTATCCCGACGATCCCGTCTACCGGAAGCCCGCATGACCCGCCGTTCCGATCCCGGTGCAGGAAAGACCGCCCCCGATGCCGTTTCGGTCGACGATTACAAGACCGCGATGCGCCACGTCGTCTCGCCGGTGGTGGTCGTGACATGGCTTCACGACGGCAAGCCCGAAGGACTGACCATCACGGCGATCTGCTCGGCCACGACCGAACCGCCGACGCTGGTGGTCTGCCTTCGCGGTGACAAGCCCGCCGCCGAGCGGATGCGCGCGGCGGGGCGCTTCGGGGTGAATTTCCTCAGCGACGAACAGCCCGATATTGCCCGACGGTTCTCGTCCAATCCGGGCCATGACGGCGAGGCTTTCGATCCCGGTCTGTGGACCGTCACGCCGGGCGGAGTGCCGCTTCTGGACCGCGCGGTCAGCCGCTTCGATTGCGTGGTCGAACAAGCCTTCGAGCAGGGCAGTCATGTCGTGTTTCTGGGCCGCGTGACTGATCTGGCCACGGCGCCGGGAGCCAGCCTGCTGTATCGCGACGGGTTCTTCCGTCGCCTGGGAACGGAGTGACGCGATGAGGCGGATTTCCCTTGTGACCGGCGCTGCCGGCGGTATCGGGCGGGCGCTGATCGCCGAGCTGTCCGGGCGCGGCGACCGGGTGATCGCGGTCGACCTGCCGGGCAGCGGCGTGCTGGACCTGCCCGGTGTGACGGCCTTCGAATGCGACCTCTCGGACGAGCCGCAGATCCTGACCCTGTGGCGCACGCTCGATGCGCTGGGGCTGGCGGTGGGGCTGCTGGTCAACAACGCCGCGATGGGGCCGACGATGGCGCCCACGACCCGGACCGATCTGGCGCATTTCCGGCTGACCTTGCGCACCAATGTGAACGGCCCGTTCCTGATGGCGCGCGAGGCCGCGCGGCGGATGCCCAAGGGCGGCGCGATCGTCAATACCGCCTCGCTGGCGGGCGTCCTGGGCAATCCCTGCCGCAATGCCTATGCGGCATCGAAAGCCGCGCTCATCTCGATGACGCGGTCGCTGGCCTGCGAATGGGCGGCGCGGGGGATCCGCGTCAATGCCATCGCGCCGGGCTATGTGCGCACGCCGATGGTCGCCGCGCTGGAAGCCGAGGGCAAGGCGGACCTGTCGGCCGTCCGCCGCCGCATCCCGATGGGGCGGCTCGCGCGCGCGGACGAGATGGCCTCGGCCATCGGGTTCCTGGGCTCGCCCGAGGCGCGCTACGTGACGGGGGCGATCCTGGGCGTGGATGGCGGCTGGATGTCGTTCAACCAGCCGGGCGACGCGCATCCCCCCGCCGACGCGGTCCCTGCCGCCGAGATCACGCGGCCCGCCGCTCCCGAGAGCCCGCGCCGCGTGGTCATTACCGGCGCCGGTACGGGGATCGGGGCGGCCATCGCCGCGCGGTTCCACGGCGGGGGCGATCATGTCGTCCTTCTGGACCGCGATGCCGAGGCGGTCGCCGCCCGGGCGGCCGAGCTGGGCGAGGGCGCACAGGCCATTCCCTGCGACGTGACGCGGGACGAAGAGATCGCCGACGCCTTCGCGCGGATCGGCGCCGTCGATGTGCTGGTCAACAATGCCGCCATCGCCGACCCGTTCACACCGGGGCTGGAGCAGGATTTCGCGGCGCTCGACCGGACCTTGTCGGTCAACCTGACCGGCGCTTTCGCCTGCGCGCAGGCGGCCATTCCGGCGATGACGGCGGGACGCGGGGTGATCGTCAATCTCGGCTCGATCGCGGGGCTCGTGCCGATGGCGCCGCGTCATCCCTATGGCGCGTCGAAGGCCGGGATCGACATCCTGACCCGCTGTCTGGCCGCCGAGCTGGGCCCCATGGGCCTGCGCACGGCCACCGTCGCACCGGGCTACATCCGCACGCCGGGCGTCGCCGCGCTGGAAGCGGACGGACGGGTCGACACCGCGCAGATCCGCCGCCGGATCCCGATGGGCGACCTGGGCCGCCCCGAGGATATCGCCGAAGCCGTGTTCTTCGTGGCGTCGCCGGCTGCCAGTTACGTCAACGGCACGCTTCTGAGCGTGGATGGCGGCTGGAACGCCTTTGGCAGCGCCGGGGATGCCAGCGACAGGGCATGAGGGCAGGGCGGGGCCGCGGGGCGCTCAGGTCCCGCCGCCCGCCTCTGTCTTGGCCTCGCCGCGGCTGGCCATTTTCAGCGCGTCGAGCAGCAGCGCCTTCTTCAGCGGTTTCGCCACGCAGCTCACGAAGCCTTCGTCGAGATACTCCTTGATCTGATGCGACATCACGTTCGCGGTGAAGGCGATGGCGGGCGGCAGCGCGCGGCCGGTTTCCTGCGCTTCCTGCGCCATCCGGTGACGCGCGGCGATACCGCCCAGAACCGGCATGGAGATGTCAAGCAGCACGACGTCGAAATCGGCCGAGCGCCACGCTTCGATCGCCTGTTCGCCATTGGCGACGAGGGTCAGCTCGACGCCCGAACCGCGCAGCATCGCTTCCAGTACGTGCCGGTTGGTCGCGTTGTCATCGGCCGCCAGCAGCCGCAGCCCGGCCAGTTCCGACCCGGTCAGGGTCTCGCCCTCGACCTCGCGCAGCATTTCGCGTTCGGGGAAGGGCAGATCGATGGTGATCACCGTGCCCTCGCCCGGAACGGAGCGGACATCGATCTTGCCCTGCATCAGCGTGACCAGATGGTGAACGATGGACATGCCCAGCCCCGTGCCGCCGTGCCGGCGCGAGATCGAGCCGTCGCCCTGCACGAATGCCTCGAACAGGGTGTTGAGCTGGTCCTCGCTCATGCCGGGGCCGCTATCGGCGATCGTCACCGTCAGCGGCTGGCCCGCCCGGTTCGCCACCGTGATTTCGACCGAGCCCTCTTCGGTGAACTTGATCGCGTTGCTGATCAGGTTGTGCAGGATCTGCCCGAAACGATGCATGTCACCTTCGCGCGCCGGTCCGGGCGGCGTCAGGCCCGAAATGCTCAGCAAGAGACCTTTTTCCTCGGCCCGGACCTGATGCAGCGCGACGATGCGCTTCATGGTCGCTTCGGGCTGGAACTGCGTGGCTTCCAGCACCAGCTTGTTGGCCTCGATCTTGGACAGGTCCAGGATATCGTTGAGAATGTTGTTCAGGCTCTGCCCGCTTTCACGGATGGTCGTCACCATCGCGCGCTTGTCGGGGTCGTTCATCTGGCTTTCCAGAACCTGCGCCATGCCCAGAACGCCGTTCAGGGGGGTGCGGATCTCGTGGCTCATATTGGCCAGGAAGATCGACTTCGCGCGGCTCGATTCATCGGCCGCCTGCCGCGCGCCCTGAACCGAGGTCACGTCCATCCCCGCGCCGCGATACCCGATGAGGGTGCCGTCATTGTCGAAGACCGGCGTGCCCGAAAGCTGCAGCCACAATTCCTCGCCGTCTTCGGTCGCGGCAAGACACAGGAAATCGCTGAAGGTCTCGTGGTTGCGCATCTTCTCTTCCAGCGAGTCCCAGTCGGCATTCGACAGGAACATCGCGTCCCGGCTGGCGAGGTCGCGCAGATGCCGGCCGAGGAGCGGCTCGCGCTGCAGCCCGGTGATGTGGCGGAAGCTGGCCGAGAGATAGGTCAGGCGCCCCGCGGCGTCCTGTTCCCAGACGAAGGTCCGGCTGATGCGCGAGACATTGAGATAACGGTCGTTGGTCTCGCCCCGGCGGCGCAGCGCCAGTTGCAGGCGCTCGACGTAATGCGCGCGCTCTTCCAGCAGCCGTCCCATGATCAGGCTGGGCACCACGATAAGCGCCCCGCCGATCGTCAGCCACAGGCGCAGGATCCAGATCCGGGGATTGGTGTAGTCCCATCCCATGCGCGGAATGGCCGAGATCTCCCACGCGCCGAAGGGCAGGGTGATGCGCATCTGCACCGGATCCTGCTGCAGGATCGCGGGATCGCCGAAGAAGACGGTCCCGGCCTGTCCGGTCGCGGCGGTGCCGCTCAGCGCAACCGAGATGGGCAGCGTTTCGTCGTTCAGCCCCGTGACGGTATAGAACCGTTCGGCATCGATCACCGCCGAAACCAGCCCCCAGAAGCGCCGCCCGTCAGCACCGTCGGGGACGAAGACCGGGAACCGCCCGATGAATCCGACCCCGCCCTGAACAAGGTCCACGGGCCCGGCCAGAACCAGCATCCCGGTATCGCGGGCCAGAAGCGCCGCGTCACGCTGCGCCGGGGTCTCCAGGTAGTTCAGGCCCAGTGCGGCGGCGTTGCCCTCGAGCGGATAGACGTAGCGGATCACCATGTCGGGCGCCGCGGCGATGCTGCGGATCAGCGATTCCTGCGCGTCGAGCACGCGTGCCAGTTCCGTGAAGCGCCCGGCGTCCATGTCGGGCTCGGTCACGAGCGTCGCGATCAGGCCGCGGATCAGCTGAACATTCGAGGCCAGCGTGCCTTCGACATGCGCGCGCATGACGCTGGCGATCCCCGAAACCTGATGGCGCACGGTCTGTTCGTAGATGCTGCGATACTGCCATTCGGCAAAGACCCAGATCACGCAGACCACCACCAGAGAGATGGCGGCAGGAAGATTGGTCAGTCGGATGATGCGACGCATGCCACGATCCCCTTGCTGCAATCGCTTGATACCACGGGGCACCATCTCCTTTCACTGTCCCCCGCGAATTGTGCAACGGAGGTGAAACCGGGCGATAGACTGGTATTCACGAACAGAGTGTACGGCATCGCGGGTCTCAACCTATCGGCAGGAACGCGGGGAAACCACAGCCAATGCGGCCGCTTGCCGATGTTATCGGTTTCGTGAACCGGGTTCCGGCCGCGAGGCGCCCCGATTTCCCCTATGACGGGTAATGGATCGTGTTGTGAAACCGCGAGGTTCTGTCCAGCGGGTTGCGGTAGCCGTGCGGCTGATCGGCGCTGAACCTGAGCGCCTGACCCGCCTCGACGCGCAGCCAGTCCGATGCCACGAGGATCTCGACCGCGCCGTCGATGACGAACACGTCCTCGCTCACGCCCTCGCTATGGGCGGGCGAGAGGTGCTGCCAATGGGGCGCCAGGTCGTGCAGGAAGACCTCGCATCCGGTTTTCGGGTCGAAGGGGAACAGGGTCCGGAACGCCGGTCCGTCCTTGACGCGGTTCTGCCCGGCGTCGCCGGACGGGCCCCTTTCGGACGGCGCCAGTGCCGGGCCGATCAGTGCGGTCAGCGGCAGTTGCAGGCCCTTGCAGAGCTTCCACAAGGTTGCCAGCGTCGGACTGCTTTCGCCGCGCTCGATCTGGCCCAGCATCGCCTTGCTGACCCCCGTCAGCGCCGACACCTGCGCAAGGCTCAGCCCCGCCGCACCCCGCGCGCGCCGAAGATTGGCACCGACAAGATCCTCGCTGCTTTTCGCACTCATCGGCCTCTCCCTGCGGGGCGTTTCGGGGTTGTGCGTTATTGCGCCCGTACGTTATGGCGGTCGAGCGTCATAGCGCACGCATCTGTCCTAGAGGGTCCCATGCTGCCGTTCAAGCTCTCCCATGTCACCGCCGGCTTCATCGCCATGCTGGTCGGCTATACAAGTTCGGTCGCGATCATCTTTCAGGCGATCGACCGGCTGGGCGCCAGCGCGGCGCAGGCCAATAGCTGGATGCTGGTGCTGGGGCTCGGCATGGGGCTGAGCACGCTGTTCCTGTCCCTGCGCACGAAGATGCCGGTGCTTACGGCGTGGTCGACCCCGGGCGCGGCGCTGATCGCGCTCAGCGCGGGCCTTTCGCTGCCCGAGGCCACCGGCGCCTTCCTGTTCTGCGCGCTGCTTCTCATCGCCACGGGCCTGAGTGGCTGGTTCGACCGGCTCGCGCGGCTGGTGCCCGACACGCTGGCCAATGCGATGCTGGCAGGGATCCTGTTTTCCTTCGGCATGAAGATCTTCGACGGGATCGGGACGGATGCGGCGCTGGTCGCGGTCATGGCGGCCGTCTATCTGGCCCTGAAGCGCTGGGCGCCGCGCTACGCCATCGCGGCGGTTTTTCTGGCCGGCCTGTCCTATGTGGCCCTGACCGGCGGTTTCGCCGGCGCGCGCCTGCCGCTGGCGCTGGCGCAGCCTGTCTTCGTGATGCCCGACTTCTCCGTGCCCGCGCTGATCGGACTTGGCCTGCCGCTTTACCTTGTGACCATGAGTTCGCAGAACATGCCCGGCGTCGTGACGCTGAGGGGCGACGGATACGAACCGGATATCGGCCGCGCCATCACCGTGACCGGCGTGACCAGCCTGCTTCTGGCACCCTTTGGCGGCTATGCCTTCAACCTGGCCGCCATCACCGCCGCGATCTGCACGGGACCCGAGGCCGACGACGACCCCGCGACGCGCTACAAGGCCGCGGTATTCGCCGGGGCGTTCTATGTGGGCGTGGGGCTGATGGGGGCGACGGTGATCGGCATCTTCGTCATTCTGCCCCCCGCGCTGGTTCTGACCATCGCGGCCCTCGCGCTGCTGGGCACCATCGGCAACAGCCTGTCGGCGGCGATGAGCGCCAGGGACGACCGCGAGGCCGCGCTCGTCACCTTCATGACCACCGCCAGCGGGGTAAGCCTGCTGGGGATCGGCGCGCCGTTCTGGGCCCTGGTCATCGGCCTGACGGTCCGGCTGGCCTTGCGCCGCAAAAGCCCCGGGCAGGCGGCCTGACCCCTCCTGCCGCCCTCAGGACGTGCCGGCGCGGGCCGCCATGTCGCTGACAACATCCCAGCGGTTCTGCTCGGACCATAGCTGCCGGAACACCGCGCCCTGTCCCCGGAAGGTCGCGCCGGTGGCTTCGCAGGCATGGATCCGGTCGGTGCGGAAATGGCGGAGCCCGTTGCGCAGCTCGCACCACGCCGCCAGCAGGACGGCATCGACGTGATAGATAACGGCGATGGGGCGGATATCGCGCGTCGTCCGTGCGCCGGTGGCATCGGCATAGTCGATCCGCAGCACCCGCTCCTCGCGCACCGCGGCGCGCAGCATCGCCTTGGACACGCAGCCCAGCTCGGGGTCGTCCTCGGGCGCGCCCCAGCGCGAAACCTGGATCCAGTCCGCCGGGGCATGCAGCGCGTCGATCTTGGTCGAGATCCGTTCCGCCGCGCGGCGCAGGGCGCGATCCCCCGACCGGCTGAGCATGCACAGCCCCACGCGCAGCGCCTCCACCTCTTCCTCGTCGAAATTCAGCGGCGGCAGGTCGTAGCCGCGCCGCATGACGTAGCCGATGCCGGGCTCGCCCTCGATCGGCGTGCGCATCGCCTGAAGCGCGGCAATGTCGCGGTAGACGGTCCGCACCGACACTTCCAGACGGGCTGCCAGGTCCTCGGCCCGGATCGGGCGGTCGGCGGCGCGGAAGATCTGGATGGTCTCGAAAAGGCGGTTGGTTTTCTTCATGCGGGGCCAAAGGCTATGCGCGGGTTCCTGTCAGTATAGGGCGAACCCCTGACAACGCCATGTCAGGAGCATCGGGCGATCATCGCGGTCCCACGATCAGGAGACCCGGAAATGAGCTCTTTCGACCACAAAACCCTGATGGCCCTGCGTCTTGGTCCCTGGGCCGGTCCCGGAACCCCGCCGCGCACCGGCACCGACCGGGAAATCGAGGCGGCGCTGACAGAGGCGCTTCAGGCACCGCCGAAGGCGGAGGCCGACACAAAGCGTGGCCGACCGCGCCCTTGGGCCCTTCCGCGCCGCGTTCTTCGGGGCTGATCCCGAGCCGACGATCAAGGCGGGCCTCTGCTGCGGTTTCAAGGGATTCTTCACGGTTGGATGGGAGCATGCCTTGCACAATGCGAATCATGGAGGACGCAATCGTGTTTGGTTGGAACCAGAAAAGGCCGCAGCGGGATGAACAGGCGGGGCTTGCCACAGCCCTGTTTGCGGTCATCGACCGGACACAGGCAACGATCCAGTTTTCACCGGATGGCACCATCCTGACTGCCAACCAGAATTTCCTGGATGCCATCGGCTATACCCTGGAAGAGATCGTTGGCCGCCATCACTCGATCTTCATCGACGAGGATTACGTCAAATCGGACGAATATCGCGCCTTCTGGCAAGCGCTTGCCGCCGGCGAATTCTTCACGAACCAATATGCGCGGCGCCACAAGAACGGCTCGGTCGTCTGGTTGCAGGCAACCTATTCCGCCAGTTTCGACGAAAACGGCAATGTCGACCGCGTGATCAAGATCGCCACCGATATCACCGCCCGGCAAAACAGTATCGAAGGCCTCTCGCAGGCCATCGCCGAGATGAGCCACGGCGATCTGACCGTGCGCCTTCCCCATAGCGACCTGCCGGATATCGAAACGCTGGTCACGGCCTTCAACCGGGCCTCGCAGCAGCTGTCTTCGGCCATCGCGTCGGTAAAGACCTTCTCGTCCGATCTCGACACCACGGCCGGCAATCTGGGCCGGGCTTCGTCGGACCTGTCGCAACGCACCGAGGCGCAGGCCGCGACGCTTGAAGAGACCGCCGCCGCGGTGCACGAACTGACCCACACGGTCAGCGCCTCGGCGACCGGCGCGCGCGAGGTGGAGGCGTCGGCGACGCATGCGAAAACCACCGCCGAACGCGGGGCGACCGTCGTCGGCAACGCCATCGCGGCGATGTCCAAGATCGAGGAATCGTCACGGCAGATCTCGCGCATCATCGACGTGATCGAGGATATCGCCTTTCAGACCAACCTGCTGGCCCTGAATGCCGGGGTCGAGGCCGCGCGCGCCGGCGATGCGGGCAAGGGCTTCGCGGTCGTTGCCTCGGAAGTGCGCCTGCTTGCTCAACGCTCGTCGGAATCGGCAAACGATATCAAGGCGTTGATCTCGGACAGCCGGCAGAATGTCTCGTCGGGCGTCGAGTTGGTGAATGCGACCGGCACGGAGCTTCGCAACATCACCGACAGCGTGTCGACGATCTATGAACGGGTCCACGACATCGCGCTCGGCGCCGCCGAACAGGCCGCCACCCTGACCGAGATCAACTCGGCCGTGGCGCATCTCGACGTGGTGACCCAGAAGAATGCGGCGATGGTCGAGCAATCCACCAACGCGACAAAGGCATTGTCCCGCGAGGCCAGGCGCCTCGCCGAACAGATGGCCGCTTTCAAGGTCGACGACCGGGAGCCGGGCCCCGCGCGAGACGCTCGCCCGCGGGATCACGCCAACGCCGCGCCTCACGAGCGGCCCGAGCCAGTCCTCAGGATTGCGTGAGCCGCGCGGTTGCAAGCCCGCGCAGATTGTCCGCGCCGTCATGCGTCGAGCAGAAGAGCACCTGTAGCGCGACACCAATTCTTGCAGGATTTGACAAGAAAAGTTGCAGCGGACGAGACCGAGCGTTTCCATCGGCCCGCCTGCAGGAATTCTTCTGTGCGTTATCAAGGGCTCACACGATACCGGCCTGAAATCGCAGGGCTGCCCCTCACAAAGCGCCCCCGACGACGCCATATAGGAAGGGCATTCGTTTATTTTCGGACCTGTTCCTCTCGGCTCAGCTTTCGATCTGCGGCTTTGCCTGGCCGCTGCATTCTGCGGGCGGCACATATGAGAAGGAATATCACGATGGCCAAGGGCACCGTGAAATGGTTCAACACCACCAAAGGCTTCGGTTTCATTGCTCCCGAGGGGGCGTCGCAAGACGTGTTCGTGCATGTCTCGGCCGTCGAACGCGCCGGGATCCAGCGTCTCGATGACGGCCAGAACGTCACGTTCGAACTTGAGACCGACCGCAACGGCCGGACCTCGGCGACGAGCCTTGCGCTCGCCTGATCGAGCGCCCGATGCGTCCTGAAGCGTCTGGCCGGCCGCCGGGCGCCTCTGAGCCGACAGCCATGTCCGCAATGGCTGTCGGTCCATATCTGAGTAAAGAAGACAAGATTGATTGATATTTTCTGGGGAGAGCCTCTCTTCCTTGTATCGCGTAATGGCGAATCTCAGAGTTTCCGGACTCTGGAAAAAGCGCAGCATTGGTTGCAGCGCAGATGGCCGACACGTGACGAAACGCGCCGCATCGCGCTGGACAGCATCGATGCCGCGCTCGATTGCCTGGTTTCTCCCAAAGCCGCACGCGACGCCTTTGTCGCTGCGGCCGTTGCTGCCGGGTTCTGCGTTACCCCCATGCCCGTCGCCCACGCGCACAGCGTGCCGGATCGGCGCGCAGCTTGACAGAAGGCGAAGACGATATGAGCCACGACACCGAAGACGCGACCAGCGCGCGGATCGACCCGGTCCGGGCAACGGGCCTGGACGAGGGCGCACCGGCATTCGATCTGTCCTGGCGCGAGTTTTTCGTGCGCCTCGGCAACGGCACGCTTCCCGATCATCGCCCCGCCGGGCGGTCCGGGAAACGGGACGCGACACCGGCTAGCGTTTGCTGACCGACCCCAGGTTTCGGTGAACTCGTGGCCGCGTTTGTGACCCCAACCGCAGACCGACGATCGCTTGCAGGGCACCGGGAGGGAGAGGCGGCAGGGCAAGGCTTTGCCGCCTCTTTTCCATTTTCAGAGCACATAACAGGGAGACGACATCATGGGATATTCCGTACCGAAGAAACCGCTGGACCTGAAAGAATTCCTCAGTGAACCGGCAAAGGTCTCGGCGCGCCGGCAATTCGGTTACCGGCACTCGAAGCCTGCGGTGACCAAGGCTGCCCCCGGTGACGAGGCGCCGAAACCCTCGGCCGGTAACGAGGAAAAGCAGGGCTGACGGATCGATCCTCCGAACGAAGCCTTCGACCCCTGGAACCCGTGCAACGCTGTCCAAGGGGCAGCGAGACCCGGAAGGACATCGCCGCATGAAATTACGCCTCGGTTGCCGCCTGAAATATGAAATGCAACAAGCGACGCCGATGATCGCGATGCTGAACGTGCATTTCTCCCGGTTTCCCGATCTGGAGCAAGCCGACTTCCTGCGTTCGGTCCCCACCGTCCCGTTCGAAAGCTACCGCGACAGTTTCGGCAACTGGTGCACCCGCTTTGTCGCGCCCGAAGGTCTGTTCGAACTGGGAACCGACGTGATCTGCCGCGACGCGGGCGCGCCCGATCCTGTCGCCCCCGACGCGGTTCAGCACGCGGTTCAGGACCTGCCGGCGGACACGCTCGTCTATCTGCTTGGTAGCCGCTATTGCGATACCGACCTGCTGTCCGACCTTGCGTGGTCCTTGTTCGAAGGATCGCCGCCGGGATGGGACCGTGTGCAGGCGATCTGCGATTTCGTTCATCAATCGCTGGTCTTCGACTACATGAAGGCCAGCGCCACCAGAACGGCGTCGCAATCCCACGCCGAAGGCTACGGCGTCTGTCGCGACTTCACCCATCTGGCGATTGCATTCTGCCGCTGCATGAACATCCCCGCCCGCTATTGCACCGGGTATATCAGCGATGTGGGTGAGCCCGAGCCCTACGCGCCCGGCGATTTCGCGGCATGGATGGAGGTCTATCTGAGCGGACGGTGGTGGACCTTCGATCCCCGCAACAATGCCCGCAGGAAGGGCCGGGTTCTGATCGCTATCGGCCGCGATGCCGCGGATGTGCCGCTCACGCACAGCTTTGGCGCGAACACGCTGGTTGATTTCGAGGTCTGGGCCGACGAACTCGCGTGATGTGGCCGGGGCCCCTGTCGTACGAGGAGAAGGTCGCAAGGCCCTCCTCTTGCTGAAACACGGTCAGTCCGCGCAGATCGTCAGCGTCCAGAGATCAGGGGGACGGCGCGCGCGAGCCCTTTCAGGTTTTGCCTGACTATCATTTTGTGCGCGGGCCCGACCGGGAGCATATAGAGGCGACCGAACGCATTATGCGTCTTCACGGACGATGTGATCGTCAGTTCGTGTCCCGATGAAGAAACACAGGTTATGACATCGAGATGCCGATGGCGTTCGGTCAGGGTCAGGACCGTGTCAGACGCGTGTTCCACAAGAAAGAAATCGAGCATCTGGCCGACTTGGACACGCTCCGGCACGGCCCCGGAAAACCCTCCGATCTTCTTCACGCCGAACAAAGATGAGATCCTGTCCCGTACCTTGAAGGCAAGGGTCATGATGGGCTTCGGACGGGCCATCAGGATGCGCCCGGTATTGAGGGGCGATACAGGCTTGGGCAGCACCACTGACTGTGTGTCGAAGCAATCGAGTTCACGCACTGGCGCCAGAACCTGAATCTGCGTGCCCGGGATTCCGTTTCGCTCGTGCTTGCGCTTTGAGTTGTAGAACATCTCGATGTAGTCGAACACGTCCCGCCGGGCTTCCTCGCGCGTGCGAAAGGTCCGGCGCCTGATCCTCTCGCGCTTGAGCAGGTTGAAGAAGCTTTCGGCGACGGCGTTATCGTGGCAGACTCTGACATTGTAACAAACGCGTTTCACAGGGAGCAGATTATTGCCCCCCCGGCAGAGCGCTAGCCGTGCATGACGCGCTTTCGCCGGACCCGATGCCTAACCGAAACCCACGCCACTGGAACCCTATCGGAAGGAACGTCCCGAGGTCAGTCGGCTAACCGATTCCACCAGCGCCGTCCGGTCGATGCGGAAATGGCGGTAAAGATCCTTAATCGAGCCGGTTTGCCCGAAGTGTTCGACTCCGTGCGAAATCGTACGGTGACCCGCAACAGAACCCAGCCAAGCCAGCGTCGCTGGGTGGCCATCGAGCACCGTGACCAGACTGCAGTCGGGTGGCAGTGCGCCAAACAGACGCTCGACATGGCTTTGCGCTGAATCATTGCCGCGCGCGCGTTCGCGCTGTGCTGCAGTCCACCCCGCGTTCAGGCGGTCCGCCGAGGTCACGGCCAGAACCCCTATATCACGCCGGTGCTCGCCGATCATGCCCGCCGCCGCGATGGCTTCATCGGCTACTGCCCCTTGGTAGGCAATGACAACGCTGCAGTTCGGCCCCGGTTTGCGCAGCCAGTAGGCCCCGTCCACCGCGCCCTGCCGGAACGCTTCGTCGACGCGTTTTCCTGGCTGTTCCAGGGGCTTGGTGGTCAGCCGCAGATAAACCGAGCCGCCGGTTTCATCGCGCAGCCACGTGCGTTCATCGACCACGCCCGATCCGTCGCGCTGCAGATAGTCGAAAGCCCACTCCATGATCACCGCCAGTTCATCCGCGAAGGCCGGCTCGAACGAGGCCAGCCCGTCCTGAGCCATGCCGGTCAGCGGCGTGCCGATCGACTGGTGCGCGCCGCCCTCCGGTGCCAGAGTCACCCCCGAGGGGGTACCGACGATGATGAAACGCGCATCCTGATAGCAGGCGTAGTTCAGCGCATCGAGGCCTCGGTGCACGAAGGGGTCATAGACCGTGCCAATGGGGATCAAGCGCTTGCCCCACAAATCATGCGACAGTCCGGCCGCACCCAGCAGCAGGAACAGGTTCATCTCGGCGATGCCCAGCTCGATATGCTGACCTTTCGGCGTAAACTCCCATTTCGCGGTCGAGGGGATGCGGTGCTCGATAAACGCATCCGCCTGTTCTCTGCGAGCAAACAGTTTGCGTCGGTTGACCCAAGGCCCAAGGCTGGTGGTGCCCGTGACATCCGGTGAGGTGGTGACGATCCGATCGGCCAGCGCGCTGTCGCCCTTGGCGAGGTCGTCGAGGATCTTGCCGAACGCGGTTTGCGTCGAAATCTCGCGGTCGGTGCTGATCTCGATCGCCGGCACCGCAAGCCGCGCATCGCTGTAGCGGCGCGGCGAGCGGGCGAAAAACGGCACCTTGGCCAGAAAGGCGCGCAGCGCTTCGGGGTCGTCCACCGTCGCAAAGGGCTCCCATTCCTGCCCCTCGGGCACGCCCATATGCTGCTGCCATTCGCCCATCTGGGACTTGGTCATCAACCCGCCGTGGTTGTCCTTGTGGCCCGCAATCGGCGTGCCCCAGCCCTTGATCGTATAGGCCAGAAAGCAGGTCGGTCGGTCGTGGGTGATGCTGTCGAACGTGTCGGCCATCGTCTCGACGCAGTTGCCGCCGAGGTTCTCCATCAGATCGGCCAGCGCGTCGTCCGAGCGCTTTTCGATCAGCGCCGTCACGTCGCCCTGATCGCCCAGATCGTCCATCAACCGTTTACGCCAGACCGCGCCGCCCTGAAAGGTCAGCGCCGCGTATTGCGCGTTGGGGCAGGCGTCGATCCAGTCGCGCAGCCGGTCACCGCCCGGCTCGGCAAAGGCCGCGCGCTGCAGCGCACCGTATTTGATCCGCACGACGTCCCAGCCGAAGGCGTCGAAGATCTTCTCGACCCGCTCGAACAGGCCTTCGCGGACGATGCCGTCGAGCGACTGACGGTTATAGTCGATGATCCACCAGCAGTTGCGCAGATCGTTCTTCCAGCCCTCTTGCAGGGCTTCATAGATGTTGCCTTCATCCAGTTCCGCATCGCCGACCAGTGCCACCATGCGCCCCTGCGGCGCGTCACTGCCCCAAGGTTTGGCGCGAATATAGTCCTGCACCAGCGCGGCAAAGGAGGTGATCGCGACACCCAGCCCGACCGAGCCGGTGGAGAAATCGACGTCGTCAATGTCCTTCGTGCGGCTCGGGTAACTTTGCACGCCACCATAACCACGAAAATTCTCCATCCGCGCGCGAGTCTGGTGGCCCATCAGGTACTGCAGCGCGTGAAATATCGGCGAGGCATGCGGTTTGACCGCCACCCTGTCTACTGGTCGTAGCGTCGAAAAATAGAGCGCGGTTATGATAGACACCATCGATGCCGAGGATGCCTGATGCCCGCCAACCTTGATCCCGTCGGCCTTTGGTCGCAGGTGATTGGCGTTGTGGATCATCCAGTGCGACAGCCAGAGCAGGCGCTGTTCGATCGTCTTGAGGTGGTGAATGTCTGCGCGCATTGTGGTCTCCCTTTCGCACCTGAATACATCAGGATCAGAGCATTTTGCGGTCTCTCTGCTTGTGTTTTTGCTGAATTTGCGCTGATTATCGGCGTTTATTTTGGAGTTTTTGAAGGAAGCGAGCGCCTGTGGCCGATGAGATTGATGACATTGACCGGCGGATTCTGCGCGAGCTCTCGCGTGATGCACGGCTGACTCACCAAGAGCTGAGCGAACGGATCGGCCTGTCTCCATCCCCCTGCGCGCGGCGTATCCGGCGGCTGGAATCCGACGGATTCATCACCGGCTACAGCGCGCGGATTGATGAGAGCAAGCTGGGCTTTCCGTTCAACGTGTTCATCTCGGTTCGGCTGGACCGGCAGATCGACGACCAGCTTGTCGCCTTTGAACGGGAGGTGCGACTGTGTCCCGAGGTGGTCGATTGCTGGCTGATGACCGGCAGCTTCGACTACCTGCTTCGCGTGGCAGTGCGCGATCTGACCGAGTTCGAGCACTTCCTTACCCGGCGGCTGACCAAAGTGCCCGGCGTCGCCTCCCTGGAGTCCTCGATCCCGATCCGACGGGTCAAGTATCTGCCTGCGCGGCTGGATTGAGTCCCTCCCGCTAGACCGAAGCCGAAGAGGGATATGTGCTGTCGTCGATTTCGGGGAAAGCGCGTCAAGTCTTAATCCGCCCCGCGCAATGAGGGTGTGCGTGGGCTTGAGCACCGCGAAGCCTTTGACGAGTTTTTCCGTGCGCTCGGGGTTCTCGAGATGCATCGCCACGAACTCGTCCCGGTTCTCGGCATTGAGCCCCATGCGGCCGCCTTTGATTTCGCCGTCGATGAAGGCCTGCGCCCGGGCGGTCTTGCTGGCCTCGTCCAGGGAGGTGAGCTTGCCCGAGAGCTCGCGCACCTGCGCCTGTAGCGCCGGCATCGTCGTGTTGACGTCCCGCGCCGCATTCCGCGCGGCGTTCAGGACCGCGCCCACATCGGCGGCATCGGTCAACCCGAAGGCAGACCGAAGATCCGGCAGCGCCGATTGCAGTGCGACCTGCTCGTCGGTTGCCGACGGCAGGGCTGCGAGGATATCGTCCTCACTCGCAGCCGCGTTCAGACCGAGCTTCTCGGCCAGTTTGCTCTGAAAGGTCACAAGGCCCTGCTGGTGGTGAAGCGCGGTCAGTCCGCGCAGATTGGGGCGATTGACGAGCGAGGCGCTCAGGATGCGCGGCACCCGGCCCTCAGCGTCTTGCAGTATGGCGGGCGAGATGCCGACATAGGCGCGGTCGGCCATCAGCGCCTTGCCCGAGGGCGTCCAGTCGACGCGGCCCCAGATCCCGTCCTCGCGGGCCTGCAATTCCACGACATACCCCCGGGCGGGCGACGACTGGCCGCGCGGCGCCGCGATATCGATCGCGTGGTTCTCGTCGATGGGGAGTTTCTTGCGATCGAGGAAACTCGCGTCGATCACCTCAGCGGCGTTCAGAACGCTGTAGGGGCCACGGCCATCGACCGTGGCGATCGTGCCTGCGGGCAGCAAATGCACCCAATTGACGACCGGATGGTCGGGAAGCGTGGTGGCCTGCAGAAGGGCTATGGAGGAGGCGGTGTTCATATCGCCAGAATCGCCTGAAGCGCCTCGGTAAAATAGGCACTACGGTTTGTGGCGATGGCAGGGAGGTTGCCCGGACAAGGTGATAGGCCTCCGTCGGCGTTCAGGGATCAGGCGACGGCGCCCGCGAGCTCTTTCAGGTTTTGCCTGACTATCATTTTGTGCGCGGGCCCGACCGGGAGCATGTAGAGGCGACCGAACGCATTATGGGTCTTCACGGACGATGTGATCGTCAGTTCGTGTCCCGATGACGAAATACAGGTCATGACATCGAGATGCCGATCGCGCTCGGTCAGGGTCAGGACCGTCGCAGACACGTGTTCCACAAGAAAGAAATCGAGCATCTGGCCGACTTGGACACGCTCCGGCACGGCCCCGGAAAACCCTCCGATCTTCTTCACGCCGAACAGAGATGAGATCGCATCGCGTATCTTAAAGGCGAGGGTCATGATGGGCTTTGGACGGGCCATCAGGATGCGCCAGGCATTGAGGGGCGATACAGGCCTGGGCAGCACTGCTGACTGTGTGTCGAAGAAATCGAGTTCACGCACTGGCGCCAGAACCTGAATATGCGTGCCCGGGATCGTTATGCTCACCTCGCTCATGAATCATGCCCTGTCCGTTACGCCCAGACCATGTGCGCTTTCTCCGGGTCCTTGGCAACGAGGGCTGGAATGAGCCCTTCATTGCGCTTTTCTGTGAGGTCGGCGTGGCGGGAAATTCCTGCCGTAGGGTTCTAGCGGCCCATACAGCAGCTGAGTCACGGTACTTGCCCAACTGCCAATTCAGCGGTGATCTGCCGGATGGCACGCATCCGGTTCTCTGCGCGTTTGATACGTTGAAGCCGGAGGTAAATAGCGAACATACGCGCCCGACTCGGTTTTCTAAAGCTAACGGTCGCCGCCGGACTTGCCGATAGCGCGGCAGTAAAATCGGTAGGCATCTCCATAAACGCCGATCCGGCATAGGCACGGGCCCACCGGTCGTCCGCTCGGGCAGCATCGACCTGCGCCTGCCCGGGTGGACGCATTTGACCAACTTTGATCAGTTGCTCCGCAAAGGCGCAATTGCGTTGCGACCAGTCCGACCTGGGCCGCCGCGGCGTCAGAGGGATGACGTAGGACTGGTCATCTAAGGATTTGCCGATGCCGTCAATCCATCCCCACGCAAGGGCGTTGACGATACACTCATCGCGCGAAGTTCCGTGGATGCCGCTGGTTTTCTTCCAAAGGCGAACCCAAAGTTCGCCCGCCGTATTGTGATACCGTGCCTACCACGTGTCAAAGTCTGCCACCGATACAAAGGCGCGAGGTTCAGAGGAAATCTCCACCATTGTGCGTCACGCCATCAGCGTCAGGATGGTAGAATACATGACCCCGCTCACCAGCAAATAGGGCATGTTCAACGCCGTATAATAGAACGGCTTGGGAAAGTTCGGGTTGATCGCGATCATCATGCACATCGGCAGCAGATAGCCGATTGCGACCAAGAGCCCCAGAGTGACCGCCTGGGCAATCGCCTCCGCACCCGTCACCTGCAACAGAATAGCCGTGGTGACGATCATCGCGATATTGCAGACGAACGGCCCGACGATGAACAAAGGCGAAAAGTTTGCAGCCGGCTCGCCCTCGCGGCCCATGGCGACCGCGTAGAATTTCGGCGTCAGCACGCCGTAGTAGACTCCACCAAACACAAAGGCGAAGGCGGCAGCGGCCAAAACCCCCCACATGTTGATGGCTGCAATGGCGGTCGAGATCATGGTGTCTTCCTTGACTGTTGGTCCGCAGAGATTGCCGCGGTGAGCTGCTTGTGACACAGGCCTGTTGCCACCATTGTGGCAACAGGAGTCACCAGCCATGCGCCCCGCCGACCGCTTGTTTCAGATCATCCAGATCCTGCGCCGCTCAACCCAGCCGGTCACCGCCGCTCGTATTGCCGAGGAACTCGAAGTGTCGCGCCGCACCGTCTACCGGGACATTTCGGTTCTTATCGGCCAGCGCGTGCCCATCGTTGGCGAGGCGGGATACGGGTTCTTGCTCGATGCCGATTACGGCATGCCGCCACTGATGCTGACACCTGACGAGATCGAAGCGGTCGTGCTTGGCGCGCAGTGGGTGGCTGGAAGAGGCGATCCGACACTGGCGAGGGCAGCACGCGACCTCATTTCCAAGGTCATGATGGTGGTTCCCGAAACCCTGCGCCCCTTTATCGTCGAGCCGAGTGTGGGCACCCCACCGCCACGCGTTCAGCCGTTTGAGCCGATCGACCCAGCGGTTTTGCGTCAGGCGATCCGTGATGGGCGAAAACTGCATCTGCGGTACCGGTCGGCTGAGGGTCAAGAGACCGAGCGCAAGGTCTGGCCGGTGATCCTTGGCTATGGCGAGGCAAGCAGGGTGATCGTGGCGTGGTGCGAGTTGCGGAACGATTTCCGTTACTTTCTTACGGCCAGGGTGGTTTCGGGCACAGTGCTGGCCGAAGCCAACGGCCTTCGCCAAGGTGAGCTGCACAAACGATGGATGGCATGGCGCGCGGCGGGTGGCTAAGGGCCGAGCTAGTTGCCGCGCCTGTAAAGGATTCAGTGCTGTTACGCTCTGTTCGAGTGTCTCTGAAGGGCTCGCAGCGGACCTTCGCCGCGCTCGGCATTAGAGACCGCTCAGCACAGAAAAGCGGACACCGGCCCTGAATTGGCCAACGCCCGCTTCGTGTGCCTTAGAGTTTGTTGATCGAGTTTCCGCCATCCGCGATCATGGCGGTGCCGGTCACGAATGATGCTTGCTCGGAAAGGAGGAAGAGCGCCGCCTGCGCGATCTCGGATGGAGCAGCCATGCGCTTGAGCGCGTGGAAACCCCGCACGAGCTCATGATAACCGGGATCCTCTCCCGCCATGGGCGTCATGGTGCCTCCGGGCAGGAGCGCGTTGACGCGGATGTTCTCGGGCCCATGTTCCGCCGCGAGAACCTGGGTCATGCCGATCAGACCCGCCTTGGCCGCAGCATAGGCGCCCATGCCGGGCAGCCCGATCGTGTGCCCGACGAAGGAGGACGTGAAGACGATCGAGCCGCCGCCGCGTTTGCGCATCGCCGGTATCTGATGCTTCGCCGCATAGAACCCGCTGTTGAGATTGACCGCGATCACGTTGTGCCAGTTGCTCTCTTCCATGTCGGGGATCGGTCCCACGTCTCCGGTTGTGCCGGCATTGTTGAACGCGCCATCGAGTCCACCAAAGCGCTCTTCGGCCCGTTTCACCAACTCTTCTGCATAGCCGCTCTCTTCCACGTCCCCGGCGACGAAATCCGCTTCGCCACCTGCAGCGGAGATCTCGTCGACGATTCCCTCCAGCAGTTCGGCACGGCGCGCACCGAGCACCAGTCTTGCGCCTTCCGCCGCGAAAATCTTCGCAGCCGCTGCCCCGATGCCGCTGCTGGCACCGGTAATGATGATGGTCTTTCCTTCGAGAAGCATTTCCGTCTCCGTCTGATGTTGCGACGGGAACTGCTTAGGCGGTGCTTGTTGATCGACCGACCCGGTTCTTGCGCAAACACCCTCGTTTGAGAGGCGATATCAGCCGTTCGTTTATGGTGCGGTTTGGGGCGGGGCACTTCCCCACGGGACCCGCAGTTTTGCCTGATTTGCGACCAGCCCCTGAGCGCGCCACTGATCCGGACCGCGAGCTGCGGGCGGGCGTCCTGCGCGTCGTTCAGCACATAGACCAGGCTTCCCGTCCGGTTGTCGACGAACACAGCTGCAGGGTCTCTCAGGAGCCGGGGCAGCGCCTCCCATTGCTCGGGCGTGAGCGCGTCGCCCGCAGCCTCGTGCCGGGTCGCCTTCGGCCCGCGCAGAACATCCGGGCGCATGACGATCTCGCTCGATGCGGGCGCAAGGCCGCGCGCCCTGAGCGCCTCGAGGAGCTGGGGGTCGAGGATGCCGGCGAGCGCGGGTTGGTGGCTGAGCCCGGCGCGCGTCTGCGCGACCCAGAGCGGCCAGTGCCGGTCGACGACCGCGTGCAGGGAGCGTCCGTAATCCGCACCGATGGCCGGGGGCAGCGCCGCGATCTTGCGTGCCGCCATGGTGATCGTGTCGGCCACGCGCGCGAAGTCGAAGCCGAAGGCGTAGTGCGGCGCGAGATCCAGCGTCTTCAACACCGCCTTCAACCGGGCCATGAACGGATCGAACAACGCGGCCTGACCCGCCTCGGGCCGCTGCATGTAATCGGGCGGCAGCTCAAGGCGCAGCACCGGTCGGTCCACTGTCATGCGCGCCTCGATGAGCGGCCCGGGCAGCCACGCCCCCGACGAGGCCGACGGGATGCAGAACAGCTCCTCATCCGCGCCCTCACCATAGAAGGCGACAATCTTGGCCCGCCATTCCGCCTCGCCCTCGGGCGTCCAGTCCTCGCCCTTCACCAGACAGATGCGCTGATAGAGCCCGTCGCGCAGCGCCGCGTCGAAGTCGATGCGCAGATGCTTGTATCCCGCACCTCCGGCCGGTCATTCAAGGACAGGATGAAACGCCCCTTCAAACGGCCGAGCTGCTCGGCCAGTTCCTCGAACCGGGCGCGGCTGAAGAGCTCGCGGCCATAATCGTCCTCGCAGCCGTAATAGGGAGGATCCAGGTAGAACAGGACGCCCGGCCTGTCGATCCGATCGATGAAGGCCGCGAAATCCATGCAGGTGACGGGGCCGCTGGTGACAGTGACGGCCCACGGGCTGGCGGGCTGATCGGGCGCGGCGGTGTCATCCAGGACGACGCGGATCGTCGCCCGGATCAAACCGCCTTCGCGGGTGATTGCACCGACGAACGGATGCGCGCCCGGTGCGGGGGTGGCGCGGCCGCCCTCGGGCACCGCGCCGAGGTCATAGGCCACGCCGTCGATGGTCAGGACGTCGCCCGCGACGGAGATCACGGTTTCGGGCTGGCCGGGCAGGCCCCGGATCGGGGACAGGGTCAGATGCATGGGGAAGCTCCTCAGAACCAGCGGCCGAGGGCCGTGGCGAAGATGGTTTTGCCGGTGGAAGAGCCCGGGGCGGCCGAGGCCCACGGCATCAACAGGACGGCGGCGGTATCGGGCAGACCGCGCGGGCGGCATCCGGCAACCCGCGCTCGCCGGCATCCTCGACCCCCAGCTCCTCGAGGCGCTCAGGGCGCGCGGCCTTGCGCCCGCCTCGAGCGAGATCGTCATGCGCCCGGGTGTTCTGCGCGGGCCGAAGGCGACCCGGCACGAGGCTGCGGGCGACGCGCTCACGCCCGAGCAATGGGAGGCGCTTCCACGGCTCCTGAGGAACCCTGCGGCCGTGTTCGTCGACAACCGGACGGGAAGCCTGGTCTATGTGCTGAAAGACGCGCGGGACGCCCGCCCGCAGCTCGCGGTCCGCATCGATTACACGCTCCGCCAGAATCGCGAGACGCGGGTGCTCAACGCGATCGTCTCCGCATACCGCGCGAACCCGTCCAGTCTGGCCGCGCGCCTTGCCGGCGGCGTTCTCGAACTGATCTTCGGGGCGTTCGGGTGATGGAGGGCCGGGATACCCCTCATGTGCTAGCGCTCCGCTCGCGCGGTTTACGGCATCTTGGAACCCGAATTTCCAAGGTCATCACCTGAGGGAAATGTAACCATGATCGCGCTTGACTTCAACGATACCGAGATCCAGAGCGGGCTGGACCGGCTGGCCCGGGCCGTCACGGACATGACGCCGGTCATGGCGGATATCGGGGAAGCGCAGGTGGTCTCGACCCGCGATCGTTTCATGGCTGGCACAGCGCCGGACGGCACCCCTTGGGCGCCGAAGTCTCCCGCAACGATTGCCGCCTATGAGCGCCGCCGCGACCCGGTCGATCCGCGCCCGCTCTTCGGTCCCTCGCACCGGCTGCGGTCCGAGATCACCTCTTACGCCGGCACCACCAGCGTCGAATGGGGCACGAACGTCATCTACGCAGCCGTCATGCAGTTCGGGGCAGCCCAGGGAGAGTTCGGCGCCCGCATGGGCCGCACCATACCCGGCGAGAAGCGCCCGCATAGCCAGGACTACTTCTTCCCCATCCCCTGGGGGCCGATCCCGGCGCGCCCCTTCCTCGGGCTTTCCGATGAGGACCGAAACGGCATCCTCGAGGCCCTGGAAGACTGGCTGACGCGGGCATGGGACGGCGAGTGAGCCCCAACCGCCCCGGAGAGCGCCGTTAAATACCTATTTAATACCCGACTCGCTCTCGCGAGCGCAACGGGCCGTCAGAGGTAAGGAGGCCGCTCAGCGGCGCGCTCAGCGGCTGGTTAGAAACTCGGAGAAAAAGGACGATCCGCGTCGGCACCAACGTTGGTGAGCATAGCACAGGAAGACAGAGGCTGTTCATGTGCGACCGATGCAAGTTCGCTCCGAGCGTCACTTGGACATTGCGAAACGCACGACTACACAGTGACGTATGTCGATGATCCGAGACTTAGAGCAAATCGTGACAACAGTCCTGCCGGGCGATCCCAGCTTCCGGCTGATCAGACGCGAAGTGTTGCGGCGTCACATCGACCAAGCCCGGCAGAGTGCATTCGCGACCTCGAAGGATGAATTCCTGCTTTCCCTGATGCGCCTTCTGGCTCTTCCAGGGAACGGGCATACGCGCCTGATACCAAACAATGCCATCTCGGTTCTGCCTCTCAGGTTCGCAACCATCGGCACCACTGTCCGCCTACTCGACGCGGCGCCAGGCTTCGCCGATGCGGTCGGAGGTGATCTGATATCCATCAATGGTGTTCCCGTAGACGAAATCGAAGCCGCGGCCGAGCCATTTCTTGCAGGGACGCATCAACGGAAACGCGTCATCGGGCCAATCCTCTTCGCTTGGCCAGGTGCGGTAAAGCACCTGGGCGTTTATTCAGGCAGTGGCGCCTTCGAGTACCGGATACGGTCTGAGACTGGGCAGATCCACGACCTTCTTTTGGATCCTGCAAGTGTGGTTCCCGGGTCCACCCTCTACCCACGCGGCGAGCACGGAAAAGCCGACGGGTCTTGGATTCCCAACTCTTTTCTGAAGATCAAAGATTTCGACCGAGCTGGGCTACTATTGGTTCTTCCGAGCTTCTTCGATCCCAGCAAAACTGCGCTTCCGGATGCAATTTCCGAGGCGGCAGCGCTCGTGAGGTCGCGCCCGGACACTCCCCTGCTAATCGACATTCGAGGAAATACAGGCGGAAACTTTCTTCAGGCCATGCCACTGATCGAAGCAATCTCCGAGGGCGCGGAAGGCCGGCGGGTCGGGTTGTTCATGGACAAATTCACCTTTTCCGCTGCTATCGTCTTCACTGCTATTCTGCAGCACCGCCTGGGAGACCGTCTCGTCCTTTTCGGGGAAGAGATGGGGGACGGGCTGACATTCTTTGCGGAAGGCGGAACAATCGAGCTCTCGTCCAGCGGAGCGGCCGTTCGATATTCGACCGCTTTTCATGATTGGGCAGGTGGTCTTACCGACGAGACCACTCCGGTAGAAATCGGCGAGAGGATTGTTCCTGCCGGACGACTGGAGTTGAACCGCTTCTGGGCTGCGCAATCGGACGATGACGAAGCGTTGTATCGGTTCTGTCAGGTGGTTCTCGACAGTTTCAACACCCGGCCGAACGGAGGGTTTGTCCGCTGAACGGACGCCCTTCTCTGGCCGCCCCCTCGCGTCATCCCCACAAACCGTAGTGCCTATTTTGACGCGGCACTTCGGGCGATTCTGGGGATATGAACACCGCCCCCGCCATCGCCCTTCTCCAGGCCGCCACCCTTCCCGCCGATCCGGTCGGTGACTGGGTGCACCTTCTACCTGCCGGCGCCATCACGACGCAGGACGGGCGCGGCCCGTACCGCGTCGAGGATGCCGAGGCGCTGATCGCGGCGAGCCTGCAGAGCACCTCGAAACTCCCCATCGACGAGAACCACGCGATCGACCTCGCGGCGCCCCGGGGCGAAGCCTCGCCCGCGCGGGGCTGGATCGTGGGTCTGCAGGCGCGCGACGACGGGATCTGGGGTCAGGTCGAATGGACCGACACCGGCAAGTCGCTGCTCGCGGACCGCGCCTATCTCGCCCTGTCTCCCGCCATTGCCCACGACAAGTCCGGGCGCGTGCTGCGCATTTTGCGCGCCTCGCTCGTCAACCGCCCCAATCTGCGCGGGCTGACCGCGCTTCACCAGGAGGACCCGATGTCCCTGCTGCACCGTCTGGCCGCTCTGCTCGGCCTCGATGAGACCACGACCGAGGACGCGCTGATCGAGCGTGTGACCTCCCTTCACCAGCAGGCGCCCGAGGCGGTCGCCCTGCAAGCGCAACTCGCGCAGATCGGCACGGCGCTCGGTCTTGCGCAGGACGCGCCCGCGGAGACCACGGCCGAATGCTATGACGGGCAGAACTTCTTCGACACCGACCACCCGGTGATCGCCGAGGATGCAAGCTCTTCTGGGAGAGCCTCCGTTCCCGTGCAGCCGATGCAGCTCGATTGAGTATGTGAGAACTCGGGTGAGGGTGCCGTCTGCTGAGGAATACGGTCGGCTCACGATTCGGCGGCCGGTCGAGCGGGTCTGGAAATGGCGGCAAGGTCTGCTGGGTGAATGAGGTGCAGTACCGGCCACTGAAGCTTGAGGTGTAGCAAGATCGGAGGAAAGCGCCAAAATCAGTTGAAGGTTCGCGCAACCCGGTTAGGCATTTCTCTTGTACGGTTCCCACATGTTTTCATAAGCTTAGCGCCAACCTTCAACTCGAGCGACGAACTTTCCGGCCAGTTGAAGGTTCCGAAAACACTGCGCGGCAGCGCCGAGAGACGAAATCGCTTTGAAATCAGTGTTTAAGGCCTGTTCAAACGACATCTGAAGGCACGCTTTCGAGGCCGCGCAAGCCGTCGAGAAGCCGGTTTCTGCAAGTTTCGCCGAGCGCGTCTCACGCCCCGCTCGCTCCCAGCAATCCCCTGAAAACCCTGACTTTTCCCGCCTCTTCCCGCGCATTCCCACCTAATCCCGGTTCTCTGCAAGACTTCCTGTCAACGCACACACTGAAAAAAGTTCGCCCGCGATCTTGAATGCCCACTGGACGTCCTCATCTATGTGAATGTAAATAACATTTACACTTGCAACCAAGGAGACCTCACATGACCACCGCGACCGTGACTTCGTGGCCCCGAAACGCCGAAAGCTGGCTCGATGAGCGCGGCAAGGGGGCGTGGATCGCGGCGATGATTGTCGGATTCATCGTCTTCTGGCCGATCGGCCTCGCTTTGCTTGCCTACATGATCTGGGGGAAAAACATGTTCTCGAAATCCTGCAACCGCGCCAATCGTCACTCGAACCGCCATGCCTGGGCGATGCACAAGCCCTCGGGCAACGCGGCCTTCGACGCCTACAAGGCGGAAACCCTGAAGCGTCTGGAAGACGAGCAGGAAGCGTTCTCGGACTTCCTCAAGCGCCTGCGCGAGGCCAAGGACAAGGCCGAGTTCGACCAGTTCATGGATGACCGCGCCCGTCGCCGCGCCGACGAGGCCCGTCCCGTCGACACGATGTAAGTCACGGGTATTCAATCCTGATTTCGGCCGGAAGGGGGGTGCCCCTTCCGGCCTTCAGCCATGGTTGCAAGCCCGTCGGGCCGGGGGGATCCCCGGCCCGTTTGCCGTCGCGCCGCGCCGCATCCATGCCAGGGCCCGGCAACGAAGAAAGGGGCCCGAAGGCCCCTTTGTCGGATTGTGCCGAACGACTGCGTTACGAAAAGGCTTCGGGCCGGGCCTCGCGCGCCATGTGATCGAGCACGGCATTCACGAATTTGGGTTCCTTGCCTTCGGGGAAGAAGGCCTGCGCGAGCTGCACGAACTCGGTGATGACCACGCGCGGCGGGGTGTCGGTTTCGACCATCTCGGCGCCCGCGGCGCGGAACAGCGCGCGCAGGGTCGGGTCGATCCGCGCGATCGGCCATTTGGCCACCAGCGCGCGGTCGGTCAGCTGGTCGATCTTCGCCTGCTGGTCCACGGCCATTTCCAGAAGCTGGCGGAACAGGGCGATATCGGCCTCGACCCAGGTCTCGTCCTCGCCCTCGGCGCCGATGCGGAAATTCTCGAACTCGGCGCGGACCTTCTCGACCGTCTGGCCCGAGGTTTCCATCTGGAACAGCGCCTGCACGGCATAAAACCGCGCGGCCGAGCGCAGCGCGCGCTTCGCGTCAGCCTTGCTCATGCCCGGTCGCCCCCTTCGGCCAGCTGGATCGTCTCGCCCAGCGGGCGGAAGCCGATCTTGCCCTTGGGTGCGCCCCAGCGGCGTTGCAGCGCGATCAGGTGCAGCGCGGCGGCGGCGGCACCGCCGCCCTTGTTCTGGTCCTGGGGGTCGGCGCGCACGGCGGCCTGTTCGTGGTTCTCGACCGTCAGGATGCCGTTGCCCAGGCAGCAGCCCTGCAGGCTGAGCAGGGTCAGCCCGCGCGAGCTGTCGTTGCAGACCGTGTCGTAATGCGTGGTCTCGCCGCGGATGACGCAGCCCAGCGCGACGAAGCCGTCGAAATTCGACATCCGCCATGCCGTGCTGACGGCGGCGGGAACTTCCAGCGCGCCGGGAACCTCGATCACCTCCCAGCTGCCGCCGACGGCTTCGATCGTGGCCTTGGCGCCGGCGATCAGGTCATCGGCGATGTCGCGGTAATAGGGGGCCACGACGATCAGCAGTTTCACCGGCTGGTCGAACTCGGGCAGGGGTAGGGTATAGTGGCTGGCTCCGGCCATGGCTCACTCCTTGGGGATGGGGCGGGTGCCCGCGATATGGAGCCCGTAGGCATCGAGGCCCACGACACGCGGCGTGGGCGAATTGGTCACGAGCGTCAGTTCGTGCAGGCCGAGAGCGGCAAGGATCTGCGCGCCCAGGCCGTACTGACGCAGGATCTGCGGCGAGCCGCCTTCGTCGAGGTCGAGCTTCATCGCCGTGTCGCGCAAGAGCACCACCACGCCACGCCCCTCGGCGGCGATAAGCTTCATCGCCCCCTGCAGGTCGCCCGCATGGCCCTCGCCGATGCCCAGCACGTCCTCGAGCGGGTTCATGGCATGCATCCGCGTCAGCACGGGCGCCGGATCGGTCAGGTCGCCCATCGACAGCACGACATGCTCGGCGCCCTGCGTCTGGTCGGTGAAGACGCGCATCATCCACTCGCCGCCATGCGCCGATGTGACCGAGCGCTGCGCGGTCTCGCGCACGAGGTTGTCGTGGCGGCGGCGATAGGCGATCAGGTCGCTGATCGTGCCGATCTTCAGGTTGTGCTTCTGCGCGAAGGCGATCAGATCGGGCAGGCGGGCCATCTCGCCATCGTCCTTCATGATCTCGCAGATCACGCCCGAGGGGTTCAGGCCCGCAAGGCGCGAGATATCCACCGCCGCCTCGGTATGGCCCGCGCGCACCAGGACGCCGCCGTCGCGCGCGCGCAACGGGAAGATATGGCCCGGCGTGGCGATATCGGCGCCGGTTTTCGTGGGGTCGATGGCGACCGCGACGGTGCGGGCCCGGTCATAGGCAGAGATGCCGGTCGTCACGCCCTCGCGCGCTTCGATCGACACGGTAAAGGCGGTTTCGTGGCGCGAGGCGTTGTTGGTCGACATCAGCGGCAGGCCCAGCGCGTCGATCCGGTGGCCGGGCATCGACAGGCAGATCAGGCCCCGGCCATGGGTGGCCATGAAATTGATCGCCTCGGGCGTGGCCATCTGTGCGGGGATCACCAGATCGCCCTCGTTCTCGCGATCCTCGTGATCGACGAGAATGAACATGCGCCCGTTGCGCGCATCGTCGATGATCTCCTCGATCGACGAGATCGCGTCGCGCCAGTTTTCTTCGACGGGGCCCGGTTTTTCGTAATCCATCGCGCTCGCTCACTGTCATCGGGGGTTATGGAGGGTGCAAATAACCCATGGTCGCGGCGCGCGAAAGGGGGAGGGCGCCCTCGCACCGGCGGAACCTGCCGTTGCGCCGCTGCGTCCCGCGCTTCGGCGGGCCTTATGAGCCCGCGTTGTCCCGGGATGTGCGGAGGGCGACATCGGGCCGCAGCGCGAAACCGCCCCGGCGCGTCGCTTTGCCCCCGGGCAATATGGACACCGCGCGGAAATGATGCCAAGTCTGCGCGGCCCGCGCGATGTGTTCGCCTGCAGGCTGATTGCCCCACATTCCGTACCGTCCCAGAGCCGAGCCAATCGACCCATGGAAACCCATACGATCATCGCCTACCACCTGTGTACCTATACTTGGGCACTCACCTATATCGGGATCATCTATCGCGGCTTCAAAGATCAGTCCTACGGGATGCCGATCGTGCCGCTGACGCTGAACCTGGCCTGGGAAATCGTCTTCGCGATCTTCATCCCGCCCTATGGCAGCGCGGATTCGATGCTGATCCCGCACGGGGGGCTGAAGGCACAGATCATCTTCCTGATCTGGGCGACGCTGGATCTTGTGATCCTGTATACGTTCTTCAAGTACGGCTATAAGTACTTCGAACGCGCCTACAACATCACCCGAGGGCAATGGATCGGCTTCACCGTCTTCATGCTGATCTTCTCGTTCTTCATCATGTATTACGGCGGGCTCTTCTTCTGGCAGTTCGAGACCTATTTCAACAACGACCAGATCGAGGGCGCGAAGATGATCGCCTTCATCCAGAACGCCATCATGTCGATCTCGTTCATCGCCATGTACTACATGCGCGGTGGCCCCGAGGGTCAGAGCTTCACCATCGCCTGGGCGAAATGGATCGGCACCTCGATGACCGGCGGGATCATCTATATCCTCTCGCGCCCCGAGGACGGCAAGTTCGTCATCACCTTCATCGTCGCGATCTTCATCGCCGACGTGTACTACATGTGGCTGACCTATACCGGGCTGAAAAAGCGCGGCATCAACCCCTGGACGCGTCTCTGAGCCCCGTCACGCCGGGTGCGCAGGCCTCGCCTTTCGCCCGGCCCATGCCCCTCTGATCCGCGCCGGCCCCCTGGGCCGGCGCCTTGCTTTGCGCACCGCAGGCCGCTCGCACGGCGCGCTTTCGCGGACGGCTGTGCCTTTCCATGCGATTCCCCTTGGAACGGACCGCCGATTTCCTCTAAATGGCCCGCAACCCCGCTGACCCGAAAAAGGCCCGTTCCGCCAATGGCAAGCCTCAACGATATCCGCTCGACCTTCCTCGATTACTTCCGCCGCCAGGGCCATGCCGTGGTCGACAGCTCGCCGCTGGTCCCGCGCAACGACCCCACGCTGATGTTCGTCAATTCGGGCATGGTGCAGTTCAAGAACGTCTTCACCGGGCTTGAGCATCGCGACTACAACCGCGCGACGACGGCGCAGAAATGCGTCCGCGCGGGCGGCAAGCACAACGATCTGGACAATGTGGGCTATACCGCGCGCCACCACACCTTTTTCGAGATGCTGGGCAATTTCAGCTTCGGCGACTATTTCAAGACCGATGCGATCCCCTTCGCCTGGGAACTTCTGACCAAGGATTTCGGCATCGACAAGTCGCGGCTGCTGACCACCGTCTACCATACCGACGACGAAGCCTTCGAGATCTGGAAAAAGGTCGGCGTGCCCGAGGACCGGATCATCCGCATCGCCTCGGACGACAACTTCTGGCGCATGGGGCCGACCGGTCCCTGCGGCCCCTGCACCGAGATCTTCTACGATCACGGCGACCATATCTGGGGCGGTCCTCCGGGGTCGGCGGACGAGGACGGCGACCGTTTCATCGAGATCTGGAACGTCGTGTTCATGCAAAACGAGCAGTTCGAGGACGGCTCGATGCGCCCGCTCGACATGCAGTCGATCGACACCGGCATGGGGCTGGAACGGATCGGCGCGCTGTTGCAGGGCAAGCACGACAATTACGACACCGACCTGATGCGCGGGCTGATCGAGGCCTCGGCCAACCTGACCGACGGCGCTCCCGACGGGCCGGGCAAGACCCATCACCGCGTCATTGCCGACCATTTGCGCTCGACCTCGTTCCTGATGGCCGATGGCGTGATGCCTTCGAACGAGGGGCGCGGATACGTGCTGCGCCGGATCATGCGCCGCGCCATGCGGCATGCCCACATGCTGGGCGCGCAAGACCCGGTCATGTACAAGCTGGTCCCGGCGCTGGTGCGCGCGATGGGCGGGCATTACACCGAGCTGCGCACCGCCGAGGCGCTGATCACCGAGACGCTGAAGCTGGAGGAAACCCGCTTCCGGACGACGCTGGATCGCGGGCTGAAACTGCTCGATGCCGAGCTGGAAAAGCTGCCCGAAGACGCCGACCTGCCCGGCGAGGCGGCGTTCAAGCTGTACGATACCTACGGCTTCCCGCTCGACCTGACGCAGGACGCGCTGCGCGAGAAGACCCGCAATGTCGATATCGCGGGCTTCGAGGCGGCGATGGCCGAACAGAAGGCCAAGGCGCGCGCCGCGTGGTCGGGCTCGGGCGACGCGGCCAGCCAGGCGGTGTGGTTCGACGTGGCCGAGAAACACGGCGGCACCGAATTCCTGGGCTATGACACCGAAAGCGCCGAGGCGCAGGTCATGGCGCTGGTCGAGGGTGAAACCATGGTCGACAGCGCCTCGGGCGAGGTCGCGATCGTGGTAAACCAGACGCCGTTTTACGCCGAATCCGGCGGTCAGGTCGGCGATAGCGGCTGGATCCGCTGGGATGGCGGCGAGGCCGAGGTCCGCGACACCAGGAAGGTCGAAGGCGTCTTCATCCATCAATCCAAGGTGGTGAAGGGCACGCTTGCGCGCGGCACGGCGGTGAAGCTGGAAGTGGACCACGCGCGCCGCACCGCGATCCGCGCCAACCACTCGGCCACCCACCTGCTGCACGAGGCGCTGCGCCGCGCGCTGGGCGACCATGTCGCGCAACGCGGCTCGCTCAACGCGCCCGACCGCCTGCGCTTCGATTTCAGCCATACCAAGGCGCTGGACCCCGCCGAAATCGCCGGGGTCGAAGCCGAGGTGAACGCCTTCATCCGCCAGAACGGCGCGGTGGAAACCCGCATCATGACCCCCGACGACGCAAGGGGGCTCGGCGCGCAGGCGCTGTTTGGCGAGAAATACGGCGACGAGGTGCGGGTCGTGTCGATGGGCCAGCTTCTGGACAGCGGCAAGGGCACGGACGGGCATACCTATTCGCTGGAACTTTGCGGCGGCACGCATGTGAAGCGCACCGGCGATATCGGTGCCTTCGTTCTCCTGGGCGATTCGGCGTCCTCCGCCGGCGTCCGCCGGATCGAGGCGCTGACCGGCGCCCCCGCCCTGGCCCATCTGCGCGCGCAGGATGCGCGTCTGGGCGAGGTCGCGCAGCTTCTGAAAACGCCAATGGCCGACGTGGTCGACCGGGTGAAGGCGCTGGCCGACGAACGCCGCGCGCTGGCCAACGAGGTCGCGCAGCTCAAGCGCGAGCTGGCGATGGGCGGCGGATCGGGCGGCGGCGTCGAGGCGAAAGAGATCGGCGGGGTCAAGTTCATAGCCCAGGTGGTTTCGGGCGTGTCGGGCAAGGAATTGCCCGCCATGGTCGATGCGATGAAGGACAGGCTCGGCTCGGGCGCGGTCCTGCTCATCGCCGATACCGGCGCGAAACCGGCGGTCGCCGCGGGCGTGACGGAGGACCTGACCGACCGGCTCTCGGCGGTCGACATCCTGAAAGCGGCGGTCGCGGAACTGGGCGGCAAGGGCGGCGGCGGCCGTCCGGCGATGGCCCAGGGCGGCGGCGCCGATATCGCCGGCGCCGAGAAAGCCATCGCCGCCGCCGAAACCGTGATCGGAGGAGAATGACCATGCCCAAGGCCCTGTGGATCGCCCATGTCGAGGTGACCGACCCCGACGCCTATGCCCGCTACGCCGAGGGCGCGGGCCCGGCCATCGCCGAGCATGGCGGTAAATTCATCGCCCGCGCCGCGCGCTACGTGACGCTCGAAGGCACGGATCGCGCGCGCCATGTCGTGGCGGTCTTTCCCTCGCTGGAAGCGGCGGAAACCTGCTACCGCTCGCCGGCCTACCAGGCGGCTCTGGATCACGCGCGCGGGGCCTCCGTACGCGACCTTGTGGTGGTCGAACTGGTGGATGACGCCACGCTCTGACCCCTGCCGCGTGCCCGGTGGAAAGACCCAGAGGGGGCTGTCTGCCCCCTCTGGACACCCCCGAGGATATTTTCGGAACAAAGACGGGGCGTTAGGATTGCGTTCACCGCGCATCTTTACGCCGGAAATATCCCGGGGGGTGAGCGCGCAGCGCGAGGGGGGCAGAGCCCCCCTTCTGTTTGCCTGCCGGCCGCGCCGTGATATGGCTGGCGCAGTCAAGACCGGAGCCGTCGCATGTGCCGCTGGGCCGCCTATACGGGCGCACCGATTTTCCTTGAGGACGTGGTCAGCCGTCCGGGCCATTCGCTCATCCACCAGAGCCAATGCGCCACGCTGTGCACCAGCGCGATCAATGCCGATGGATTCGGCGTCGCGTGGTACGGCGAGCGCGACGAGCCGGGCCTTTTTCGCGACATCTATCCCGCCTGGTCCGATCCCAACCTGCGCTCGATCACCGCGCAGGTGCGTTCGCGCCTGTTCCTGGCCCATGTCCGGGCCTCGACCGGCACCGCGACCAGCCGCAACAATTGCCATCCCTTCGTCGTCGGGCGCTGGTCGTTCATGCATAACGGCCAGATCGGCGGCTATGACGGGTTCCGGCGCGAGGCCGACATGATGATCCCCGCCGCGCTCTATCCGCATCGCAAGGGTGCGACCGACAGCGAGGTGCTGTTCCTCGTGGCGCTGGCCGAGGGGCTCGAGGCGGATCCGCAGGGCGCGCTGGCGCGGGCGGCGGGGCGGCTGATGGCGCTGAGCGCGGCACAGGGCGCTCTGCCGCATCTGCGCATGACCTGTGCCTTCAGCGACGGCGAGACGCTCTATGCCGCGCGCTACGCCTCGGACGATCACGCGCCGAGCCTGTTTCACCGCTGGTCGGCCACGCGCGGCGGGCGCGCGGTGGTGTCGGAGCCTCTGGAAACCGACGAGGGCGACTGGGACGCGATCCCGCCCGGATCCTTCTGCCGCTTCCATGGCGAGCGGGTCGAGATCCGCCCCTTCGCGCCCGAGATCGGCGCGCGCGCGGCGTGACCCATGGCGATTTCCTCAGCGCGCTGCCGGCCGAGCGTCGGGCGGCCCTGACCGCGCGGCATCCGGGGCAGGGACTGTGGCACCTTGCCCTGCATGGCGGCGCGATCCTGTTGACCGGCGCGGCGATTGCCACGGCCATCCCCGGCTGGCCGCTTTTGCTGCCCGTTCAGGGCGTGCTGATCGTCTTCCTGTTCACGCTGCAGCATGAATGCACGCACAAGACGCCCTTTGCCAGCGACCGGCTTTGCGATTGGGTGGGCGCGATCGTCGGGGCGCTGATCCTCAACCCGTTCACATGGTTTCGCTATTTCCACTTCGCCCATCACCGCCATACCAACCAGCCGGGCGACCCCGAGCTTGAAAGCCCCAAGCCCCGGACGCGGGCCGAATGGCTCTGGCATGTCTCGGGCCTGCCGCTTTAGTGGGGGTCTGCGCGCCTGATCTGGCGGCTGGCGACAGACCGCGAGCGCCCCGCCTATCTGCCCGATCGCGCGCGTCCCCGCGCAAGGCGCGAGGCGCGGGTCTTGCTGGTGGTCTATGCGCTGGCGGCGATCACGCTGATCCGCAGCGATGCGGTCTTGTGGCTCTGGCTGTTGCCGGTTCTGCTGGGCCAGCCCTTTCTGCGGCTCTATCTGCTGGCCGAGCATGGCGATTGTCCGCGTGTGGCCGATATGTTCGCCAATACCCGCACCACGTTCACCACCGCGCTGATGCGGCTGCTGGCGTGGAACATGCCCTATCACGTCGAGCATCACGTCATGCCCAATGTGCCCTTCGACCGGCTGCCGGCGCTGCACGGCCTGATGCGCGATCACTTGCAAGTGACCGCGCCGGGCTATCTGGCGTTTTCGCGGGCCTATCTGGCGCGGCGGCGCTGACGGGGGTTGAACCCCGGGGCCAAGACGGGCAAGACAGGAACAAGTGGGGAACGACGCATGAGTGAACGCAGCCTGTCAGAGATGGCCATGGGGGGCGCCGCGGCCAGCCGGTCGGCGGCCTTTCTCGAAGGTCTGAACGCGCCCCAGCGCGAGGCGGTCGAGACGCTCGACGGCCCCGTGCTGATGCTGGCGGGCGCGGGCACGGGCAAGACCAAGGCGCTGACCGCGCGCATCGCGCAGCTGATTGCCACCGGGACCGCGCGTCCCAACGAAATCCTGGCCGTGACCTTCACCAACAAGGCCGCGCGCGAGATGAAATACCGCATCGGCGCGCTTCTGGGCGACGCGGTCGAAGGGATGCCGTGGCTGGGCACCTTCCACGCGATCGGCGTCCGTTTCCTGCGCCGTCATGCCGAGCTGGTGGGCCTGAAGCCCAGTTTCACGATCCTTGATACCGACGATCAGCTGCGGCTGATGAAACAGCTCATCCAGGCGTGGAACATGGATGAAAAGCGCTGGCCCGCGCGGCAGCTGGCCTCGCTCATCGACAATTGGAAGAACCGCGCGTGGCGGCCCGAACAGGTGCCCGGTTCGGAAGCGGGGGCGTTCAACAACCGCGGAACCGAGCTGTATGCCGCTTATCAGGAGCGACTGCGCACGCTCAATGCCTGCGATTTCGGCGACCTGCTGCTGCATGTGGTGACGATCCTGCAGACCCATCCCGACGTGCTGGCGCAGTATCAGCGCTGGCTGAAATACATCATGGTGGACGAGTACCAGGATACCAACGTCGCGCAGTACCTGCTGCTGCGGCTCTTGGCGCAAAGCCACAAGAACATCTGCTGCGTGGGCGATGACGACCAGTCGATCTATGGCTGGCGCGGTGCCGAGGTGGGCAACATCCTGCGGTTCGAGCGGGACTTTCCGGGCGCCAAGGTGATCCGGCTTGAGCAGAACTACCGCTCGACCCCGCATATCCTGGCTGCGGCCTCGGGCGTGATCAAGGGGAACGAGAACCGGCTGGGCAAGACCCTGTGGACCGAAGAGACCGAGGGCGAAAAGCTCAGGCTGATCGGCCATTGGGACGGCGAGGACGAGGCGCGCTGGGTCGGCGAAGAGATCGAGGCGCTGGAACGGGGCACGCGCGGCATGGACCCGGTCAGCCCCGACGGCATGGCGATCCTGGTGCGCGCGAGCCACCAGATGCGCGCCTTCGAGGACCGCTTCCTGACCATCGGTCTGCCCTATCGGGTGGTTGGCGGCCCGCGCTTCTATGAACGGCTCGAGATCCGCGACGCGATGGCCTATTTCCGGCTTGCCGTCAGCCCGACCGACGATCTGGCCTTCGAGCGCGTGGTGAACACGCCCAAGCGCGGCATCGGCGACAAGGCGCGACAGACGATCCAGCGCGTCTCGCGTGAGGCCGAGGTGCCGCTTCTGATGGGTGCGGCCCTGGTTCTGCGCGACGGGCTGCTGGGCGGCAAGGCTGCGGCCAATCTGCGCGAATTCATCGAGAACATGGCGCGCTGGCACGACATGGTGCGCAGCCCCGTCGTGCCTGGCCAGGACGACGCGCTGGTGATCGACGACGAGGCGCCTTCTGCCGGTGTCAGCCATGTGCGGCTGGCCGAGATGATGCTCGACGAATCGGGCTATACCGCGATGTGGCAGAACGAGAAGACGCCCGAAGCGGAAGGCCGGCTGGAGAACCTCAAGGAACTAATCAAGGCGCTCGAGGAATTCGACAGCTTGCAGGGCTTTCTGGAACATGTCGCGCTGATCATGGACAACGAGAGCGAGGAAACGCAGGAGAAGGTCACGATCATGACCCTGCACGCGGCCAAGGGGCTGGAATTCCCCGTGGTTTTCCTGCCCGGCTGGGAAGACGGGCTGTTTCCCTCGCAGCGCTCGATGGACGAGAACGGGCTCAAGGGGCTCGAGGAAGAGCGCAGGCTGGCCTATGTCGGCATCACCCGTGCCGAGCAACTGTGCCTGATCTCGTTCGCGGCCAACAGGCGGGTTTTCGGCCAGTGGCAAAGCCAACTGCCCAGCCGGTTCATCGACGAATTGCCGCGCGATCACGTCGAAGTGCTGGTGCCGCCTGGCCTGCATGGCGGGGCGTTTGGCGCGGCCGGGCGGCATTCGGGCACCGCGACGCCCGATCCCGACTCGCTGGAAGGGCGCGCGACGCGGGCAGATGTGTACAATGCGCCCGGCTGGAAGCGTCTGCAGTCGCGCGCAAAGGCCGCGCCCGCTGCGCCCAAGGCCGTGCGCGGTGCTGCAGCCGAGGTGCATTTCGCCCCCGGAGAGCGGGTTTTCCACCAGAAATTCGGTACGGGCACCGTGATGGCGGTGGATGGCGACAAGCTGGCCGTGGCTTTCGACCGCGCGGGCGAGAAGCATATCGTTGCCCGCTTCGTCTTGCCGGCAGACGGAATGGATGACGTGCCGTTCTGACCTTCCGGTCAGGTTTCAGCGATGTTTTCTTCGTGCTGAAAACTTAATAGCACCCGAGGGGTAAATGATTATTTCATTTGCCCCTTTTGGTCGCGCAATTTCCGGCGTTTCCGGGAGCAGCATGGCGCCACCGGCGGTGCGGTCCGGCGCAATATCTTGAGAACGAAAAACAAAAAAAAGCGCGGTCGCCCAGGGAGGAGGAGGGGCGACCGCGCTCTGTTCCGGTGTTCGGGGGAGGATCCGTTCACCGTTTGAGGAGGGCGCGGCGCTCCGAGGGAGGAGAGAGAAGCGCCGCGCCTCTGACGAACGCCAGGGAGGAGGAAGGCGTCCGTATCCGGGTGGGGCCAGACCTTTGCGAAAGGCCCCTGAATGGGGGCGCGGTTGCTCAGGGAGGAGGAGGAGCAACCGCGCTGTATACGATCGACCGAGGGAGGAGGTCCGGCCACCGTAAGGTTTGGGCGCGACGCTCCGAGGGAGGAGAGAGGAGCGTCGCGCCGGAACGAACGCCAGGGAGGAGGAGGGCGTTCGCATCTTTTTGGGGCCAGACCTTTGGAAAGGCCCCGGAATTCGGGGCGCGGTTCCCAGGGAGGAGGAGGGGAACCGCGCCGGAGTGCTGTCGGCCCAGGGAGGAGGAGGGGCCTAAGCTACTGGTCGGAACCGAGCCGCAGGGAGGAGGAAGCGGCGGGTTCCTTGCACGATCGGCCCAGGGAGGAGGAGGGGCCGTCGTTCTGGTCACAGGCCCCGGAGGGCCCGGAAATTCAGGCGTCTTTGCCGTAGGCCGCTTCGTAGGCCAGGCGCGTGATCATCGACCGGCTGATGCCCAGATCGGCAAGCTCGCGGCTGGAAAGCGCGTTCAGTTCGTTGTAGGTCCGCACGTAGACGCGCGAACGGGCCCAGGCGGTGCGCAGCGCGCCGAAAGTTTCGGCGATCGGGGCCAGGAAGCCGGTGCTGCGGGTCGTATTTGCTGTTGCGTAAGCCATCTCGGTCACTCTTTCGTCTCTGGCGTTCGGATCTTCGGGCCGGGTGCCTCTGAATTTCTTCCGCCGTTGAAGCAAAGATGGTCTAAATGCTGCATGCGCACAATCCCTTTCCTTGGCATTGCTGCTATGCGGCAAGAGCATGGCAACGTAGGGTAAAGCCGCCTCTGGCCTGTATTTTTGCGAGAAAACACCCTCAAAGGTTGAATTTCGCGCCGGATTCCGGGCTAGCCCTGCGACAATCTGTACCTGTGATGCGGGAATCGGGGTGAATGTGTACATCGCCGGACAGAATGTCGCGCCCGACCCGGCGATTGGGCGCTTCCACTTGTCCTAGCCCTTGTCTTGGCGCGATTCCTGCGCAGGTTACGCCCAACGAATCTTCAAGCTGAACAGGAGTTCCCGATGACGAGCCCCACACGCGACGAGGTGCTGGCCGTACTCGCCCGCATCCCGCTTCCCCAGGGCGGGGATCTCGTGAGTCATGATCTGGTGCGCGCGCTGGTGGTCGATGCGGGCGCGGTCCGCTTCGTGATCGAGGCCGAGACGCCCGAACAGGCGCGCGCGCTCGAACCCGTGCAGGCCCAGGCCGAGGCCGCGCTCAAGGCGCTGCCCGGCGTTGCGCGCGTGGCCATCGCCATGACCGCGCATGGTCCGTCGGCGAAACCGGCGCCAAAGCCCGCCGCTCCGTCGCAGGGCGAGCCGCCGGCGCTGAAGATCGGGCGCCACCCGACCGCCGGCCCGTCCGAGGTTCCGGGCGTCAAGCGCATCATCGCCGTGGGGTCGGGCAAGGGCGGGGTCGGCAAATCCACCGTCTCGGCCAATCTGGCCATCGCGCTGGCGCGCGAAGGGTGGAAAGTGGGGCTTGTGGATGCCGATATCTATGGCCCCAGCCAGCCGCGCATGATGGGCGTGACGAAAAAGCCCGCCTCGCCTGACGGCAAGACCATCATCCCGCCCGTGGCGCACGGGATCCGCGTGATCTCGATCGGGATGATGCTGCCCGAGGATCAGGCGCTGATCTGGCGCGGGCCGATGCTGATGGGGGCTTTGCAACAGCTGATGACGCAGGTGGCCTGGGGCGATCTGGATGCGCTGGTCATCGACATGCCGCCGGGCACGGGCGACGTCCAGATGACCCTGTGCCAGAAATTCCCGGTAACCGGCGCAATCGTCGTCTCGACCCCTCAGGACGTGGCGCTTCTGGATGCGCGTCGGGCGCTCAATGCGTTCGAGGTGCTCAAGACGCCGGTTCTGGGGTTGGTGGAAAACATGTCCACCTTCATCTGCCCCAATTGCGGCCATGAAGAGCATATCTTTGGTGAAGGCGGCGTCACGCGCGAGGCCGAGGCGCTGGGCCTGCCGGTTCTGGCGCAGCTTCCGCTGTCGGTCGAGGTGCGGCTGTCGGGCGATGGCGGCCTGCCGGTCGCGGCGACGGACAGCCCGGCCGCCGAAAGCTACCGGGCGATGGCACGGCAACTGATCGGCCAGCTGGCCTGACAGGGTTAAACCTTAAGGATCTTCAGCGCGCGCGGCCCGTCCCCGGGTCGCGCGTTTTTCGTTTCCGGGACGGCGGCTGGCACCTTATGGCACTTCGCGTCGCTGTCCGGTCGCGTGGCGGCACCGGATGGGAAATTCCGGCCCGGAGCGGGCCTGCCCGGGGCGAAGGGCGGCATGTCAGGCGGGAAAAGGCGGGAGATCGGGTGCGCCTGCGGCCCTTGATGGGAAATCCCGGCACCTGCGGGGCGGCGGGCTGCGGTGGCTTGGGAAAACATGGCACCCATTTCGGCGCGAATGGAGCGCGAAAAAATAGCGGGGGCGTGATGGAACCGACTCGACTCCGAGACGCGAATGCGACTCACGGTGCCGTGATCCGAGTCGCTGGCGGAATCGCGGGAATCCAGCGGCGAATCCGCCGTCAGGCGCCCTCGGCGGATATTGGCCGAATCGGAAAGAGCGGATTAGGGCGGTCGAGATTTCTGGAGTGAAATCCGGATCACGCGCGTGTTATCGGTTGCCTGTGTCGGATGGGCAACATTCGTCCTTGGGCTGTCCCGATTCTCCGATTTCGGGTCGCACAAATCGCCCCGCAGGATGTGGTGTGCTGTGCGTCGGTTTGGCCAATATATGGTTAACAGAGAGTCGCCAGACCCGTATCTGGTGGCAGCCCTCTGCCTCCCGGTCCGAAAAAAGACCAAAAGTGCCAACATGTGCCATGGACTGCCAGGAAGTCTCATGCGTATAGTGGGTTCACGGAAGCAGAGAACAACAACCGCTTCCGAAAGGCAGACTACAGGCAACCACCAACGACCAAGAATCTAGAGCGTAGCGAGCAGCGTCCTCGACCCCCCCCCCAGTAGGACGGTTGCGCATCTAGACGACCCCAGAAAATGGGACGAGGGCGCCGGCCCGGGTATGGCAGCACCCGGGCCGGCGTTACTTTTTCGGGCTCCTTGCGGGCCGTGGCATGAGGCGCAAAACCGTGGCGCGTGGCTTTCGCGGAAGCGAAACACAAACGATCGACGCGAAAGGGCGGGTATCCATACCGCCCCGTTTCCGGCGTGTGATCGAAGCGGGCGACCCGGATTGGGAAACGGGCAAGCGTGCCAACATGGTGATCGTGTTCGGTCCTCCGACGCAGAATTACCTCAAATGCTACACCATCAAAGAGATCGAGAGAATCGAGGAACGCATCAAGCTGTTGCCCAACGGCTCGAAGCAGCGCCGCGCGCTCGAAAAGATCTATCACGCGCTGGCCGACGATATCGAGGTGATGGAGGATGGGCGCATCCTGCTGCCCGTCAAGCTGCGCACCAAGCTGGGCCTGACGAAGCAGGCGCTGTTCGTCGCCGCCTCGGACCAGTTCATGATCTACAAGCCGGAAACCTACGAAGAGGTCGAAGGCGGGTTCGAAGACATCTTCGCCGACGAGGACGATGATTTCGACTACGAATCCTGGCTGCCCGAGCTTCCGGCCAAGAGCGAAACCCCTGAATGACGGACGGGCCCATGTCGAGCGACCCCCAGGACGCCCCGCATATCCCCGTCCTTCTCGGCCCCCTGCTTGCCGGTTCTGCCCCGGTGCGGGGCGTCTGGTTGGACGGCACGATGGGCGCGGGCGGCTATACGCGCGGGCTGGTCGACGCCGGGGCCGAGCGCGTGATCGGCATCGACCGTGACCCGCTGGCGCTGCGCATGGCGCAGGACTGGGCCGCGCCCTATGGCGCGCGCATTCGCGTGGTGCAGGGCACGTTTTCCGATCTGGACACGCTGGCCGGTGAGCCGCTTGACGGGGTGGCGCTGGATCTTGGCGTGTCGTCGATGCAGCTCGACCTGCCCGAGCGCGGCTTTTCCTTTACCCGTGACGGCCCGCTCGACATGCGGATGAGCCAGGAAGGGCCCTCGGCCGCCGATCTGGTGAACACGGCCGACGAGACGGCGCTGGCCGATATCCTGTTTCATTACGGTGAAGAGCGCGCCTCGCGCCGGATCGCGCGCGCCATCGTCAAGGCGCGCGCGGTGCAACCGATTAAAACCACGCTGCAACTGGCCGAAATCGTCAGCAGCCAGTTGCCGCGTCCGAAGCCCGGGCAAAGCCACCCTGCGACCCGCAGTTTCCAGGCGCTGCGCATCGCCGTGAATGCCGAGTTCCACGAGCTTGTCGACGGGCTGGAAGCGGCCGAACGCGCGCTCAGGCCCGGTGGCATTCTGGCCGTGGTCAGCTTCCATTCGCTCGAGGACCGGATCGTCAAGCGCTTCTTCCAGCAACGCTCGGGCCGGGCGGGGCAGGGCAGCCGCCACGCCCCGGTGACCGAGCATGAAGCGCCGCGTTTCGAGACGCTCACCCGCAAGGCCATTGCCGCGGACGAGGACGAATGCGCCGCCAATCCGCGCGCGCGCTCGGCCCTGTTGCGCATCGGCCGCCGGACCGATGCGCCCGCCGGCCCGGTCGACCGGAGCGCGCTGGGCTTGCCCCGTCTTGTTCTGCAAGGAGATCGCTGATGCGTGCCGTGTTCTACATGCTTGCCGCCTTCGGTGTCATCGGGCTGGCGATCTGGGCCTATGACCAGAACCAGAAGACCCAGACCGCGCTGAGCGACGTGCGCGACCTGCGCGCCGAGATCCGCTCGCTGAACGAGGCGCTCGACGTGCAGCAGGCCGAATGGGCCTATCTTAACCGTCCGCAGCGTCTGCGCGCGCTGGCGGTGTTGAATTTCGAACGTCTGGGCCTTGGTCCGATGGAGGGCCGCCAGTTCGGCCAGATCGAAGACGTTCCCTATCCGCAGATCCTTGCCTCGACGCCGGAGGATACGCTGTGACCCGCACGCCGCTCAGACCGCTGGCCCGTGTTCTGGACGCCCGTTCGCAGGGCGTGAACCCGTCGGGCATCGAACGCGAAAACCTGCGCCTGCGCCGCGAACAGGTGCGCGATGCCGGGCGCCGCCGGGCGGAATGGCGCATCCTGTTCCTGGCGGTGGCGTTCTTCGCAGGCTATGCCGCGATCGGCGCCAAGATGGGGATGCTGGCCGCCTCGCCGGTGGCCGAGCCCGAAGCCTATGCCGGCGAATCGATCTCGGGCGAGCGGGCGGATGTGCTCGACCGCAACGGGCGGCTCCTGGCCACGAACCTCGTCACCCATTCGCTCTATGCCGAAACCCGCTATCTGGTCGATGGCGTGCGCGCCGCGCATGAGCTGGGGCGCATCTTTCCCGATCTCGATGTCGACCGGCTGGCCGCGCGGCTGACCGATCCCGACCGCCGCTTCGCCTGGATCCGCGCGCGGGTGTCGCCCGAACAGGCGCAGGCCGCGCATGACATCGGCGAGCCCGGCCTGCTGCTGGGCCCGCGCGACATGCGGCTCTATCCCAACGGGACGCTGGCCGCGCATGTGCTGGGCGGGACGACATACGGCGAACAGGGGGTGACCGCGGCCGAGATCGAGGGCATCGCGGGGATCGAGCTGGCCGGGGACGACCGGCTCAGCGATCCCGACCTGGCCGATGTGTCGCTGTCGCTGTCGCTGGACCTGTCGATCCAGGCGGTGGTCGAAGAGGTGCTGGCGGGCGGCATTCAGGTCTATAACGCCAATGGCGGCTCGGCCATCCTGATGGACGCCTATACCGGCGAGATCGTGTCGATGGCCTCGGCGCCCACCTTCGATCCCAACGACCGGCCCGCGCCGGCGCTGTCGGGCGACCCGGCCGATTCGCCGCTATTCAACCGCACCGTGCAGGGGCTTTACGAGCTGGGCTCGGTGATGAAGGTCTTCGCCGTGGCGCAGGCGCTGGAAATGGGGCTGGTCACGCCCGACACGATGGTCGACACCCGCGGCCCGATGCGCTTCGGGCGCCACCGGATCAGCGACATGCACCGCATGCCCGCGCAGATGACCGTCACCGACGTGCTGGTCGAATCGTCGAACGTCGGGACCGCGCGGCTGGCGCAGATGATCGGCGCCGAGCAGCAGCGCGCCTTCCTGCAAAGCTTCGGCTTTCTGGATCCGATGCCGATCGAATTGCCCGAATCGCGCAATGTGCGCCCGCAATACGACCCCCGCTGGTCCGAGATCACCTCGATGACCGTCAGCTACGGCCACGGGCTCAGCATGACGCCTTTGCATCTGGCGGCGGGCTACGCGACCATCGTCAATGGCGGCACCCGCGTGCAGCCCACGCTTCTGCGCCGCACCAACCCGGCGCTGGGCGAGCGGGTGATTTCCGAGCGGACCTCGCGCCAGATGCGGGCGATGATGCGCCGCGTTGTGACGGACGGCACCGCCTCGATGTTCGGCGAGGCCGAGGGCTATGCCATCGGCGGCAAGACCGGCACCGCCGACAAGCCGAACCCGCAGGGCGGCTATTACGAGGACCGGGTCGTCGCCACCTTCGCCGGCGCTTTCCCGATGACCGATCCGCGCTACGTTTTCGTCGTGACGATGGACGAGCCGACGGTCTTTGCCGCCGGTCAGAACCGCCGCACCGCCGGCTGGACGGTCGTTCCCGTGGTGCGCGAGATGGTCGAACGTGTGGCGCCGATGCTGGGCCTGCGTCCGCAGGGCGCGGCGGAGATTGATGCGATGCTCCGCCTGCGCTAGGCATCCCCAAGGGTCGCGACGGCCAATCCGTAAGCGTCGGTGGCGACGGGCCAGTCGGAAGGCCTGTCGCGACGGCAAACCGCGCGAGCCTGATTGCGCAAGGGGGCAAAGATGACGAAAATCACTCTGGGTGAGTTGGGCCTGACCCCGCGCCGGGGCGATCCCCGGACGCGGGTCGATGCGATCACGCTCGACAGTCGCGAGGTCAAGCCCGGCACGCTGTTCGCAGCCCTTCCCGGCACGCGTGTCCATGGCGGAGAATTCATCGACCCGGCCTTGCGCATGGGGGCGAGCGCCATCCTGACCGATCGCGAAGGCGCCCGCATCGCTGCCGAAACGCTGGATCGTCATGCCGACGCCGCGCTGATCGTGGCCGAGGATCCGCGCGCCACGCTGGCGATGGCGGCGGCGCTGTTCTTCGGCTCTCAGCCCGCCGTAATGGCCGCCGTGACCGGCACCAACGGCAAGACCTCGGTCGCCAGTTTCACGCGCCAGATCTGGACCGCGCTGGGCTACGAGGCGATCAATATCGGCACCACCGGGGTCGAGGGCGCCTGGGGCCGTCCGCTGGCCCATACCACCCCCGATTCGGTGACCTTGCAGCGGCTCCTGGCGCAGGCGGCCGAAGCCGGCGTCACCCATGCCGCGATGGAGGCCAGCTCGCACGGGCTGGATCAGCGGCGGCTCGAAGGCGTGCGGCTGGCGGCGGCGGCGTTCACCAACCTCTCGCAGGACCATCTCGATTACCATGCCTCGATGGAGGAGTATTTCACCGCGAAAGCCGGCCTGTTCGCGCGCCTTTTGCCCGAAGACGCGGTGGCGGTGATCAATATCGACGACGAATGGGGCGCCAAGCTGTCGGGTATCGTCGCCCAGCCGGTGTTGAAGGTCGGCTCGGAAGCCGATTGCGACCTGCGGATCGTCGCGCAACGCTTCCATCCCCACGGCCAGACCCTGCGTTTCGATTTCAAGGGCCATGTCCACCAGGTCGATCTGGATCTGGTCGGCGGGTTCCAGGCCTCGAACGCGCTCGTTGCGCTGGGGCTGGTTCTGGCCACCGGCGGGGATACGGACGAGGCGGTGCGCGCGCTGGAAAGCCTGCAGGGCGTCAAGGGACGGATGCAACTGGCCGCCACGCGTGAGAACGGCGCGCCGATCTATGTCGATTACGCCCATACTCCGGCGGCGGTGGAAACCGCGCTGAAGGCTTTGCGCCCGCATGTGATGGGGCGGCTGATCGTCGTTCTGGGGGCCGGGGGCGACCGCGACAAGCTCAAGCGCCCGCTGATGGGCAAGGCGGCGGCGGAGAACGCGGATGTTGTTTTTGTGACAGACGACAACCCCAGAAGCGAGGATCCCGCCGCTATCCGTGCAGAAATATTGAAAGGCGCGCCCGAGGCCAACGAGGTCGGTGACCGCGCCGAGGCAATCCTGCGCGCGGTCGATGCGCTACAGCCGGGGGACGCGCTGTTGATCGCCGGCAAGGGGCACGAGACCGGTCAGACCATCGGCGGCGTGGTGTATCCGTTCGACGATCTCGAACAGGCCAGCGTCGCCGCCGCCGCGCTTGACGGGACGCTCTGACATGGCGCTCTGGACACAGCGCGACGCCGAGCAGGCCACCGGCGGCACCGCGACCGCGCCTTTCGAGGTCACGGGCCTTTCCATCGATACCCGCACGATCCGCCCGGGCGAGATGTTCATCGCCCTGAGCGCCGCGCGCGACGGCCACGATTTCGTGGCGCAGGCCTTCGAGAAGGGCGCCGCTGCCGCGCTTGTCAGCTGTGTCCCCAAGGGCGTCACCGGTCCTTGTCTGGTCGTCCCAGACGTGCTGGACGCGCTGGTCGCGCTGGCGAAGGCCGCGCGGGCGCGCACGCAGGCGCGGGTGATCGCCGTGACCGGCTCGGTCGGCAAAACCTCGACCAAGGAGATGCTGCGCCATGTCCTGTCGCGGCAAGGCGCCACCCATGCCGCCGAGGCGAGCTACAACAACCATTGGGGCGTGCCCCTGACGCTGGCGCGGATGCCCGCCGATACCCGTTACGCGGTGATCGAGATCGGCATGAACCATCCCGGCGAGATCGCGCCGCTGGCGCGGCTCGCGCGGCCGCATGTCGCGCTCGTCACCATCGTCGCCTCGGCGCATCTGGAAGCCTTCGGTTCGCTCGATGGGATCGCGCATGAAAAGGCCGCGATCTTCGACGGGCTCGAACCGGACGGAACCGCGCTTTACAATGCCGATCTGCCGACGACGCCGATCCTGGCCCGTGCCGCCGCCAAGGCCGGGCAGGCGCTGGGCTTCGGCGAGGCAGAGGACGCGGCCTACCACGTCACCGAGATTTCGATTTCCGCCGACAGCTCGGCTGTGCGGGGCGAAATCGCCCTGCAGCCGGGCCATCCGGCTCGGAAATTCCTGTTCAAGACGGGCGCGCCGGGCCGCCATCTGGCGATGAACGCCGTGGCCGCGCTTGCCGCGGCCGAGGCCGCCGGAGCCGAATGGGACATCGCGGCGCTGGATATCGCCGACTGGCGCCCGCCTGCCGGGCGCGGCCAGCAGGAGGTGATCCGCCTCGACAGCGAGATCGACGCCAGCATCACGCTGATCGACGACGCCTTCAACGCGAACCCCGCCTCGATGGAAGCCGCCTTCGAGGTGCTCGCCGCCACGCCCACAGGGCCGGGCGGGCGCCGCGTGGCGATTCTGGGCGAGATGCTGGAACTGGGCCCCGACGAGAGCGCGATGCATGCCGGCCTCGCGCGGCATCCCGCGCTGGATCGGATGGACGTCATCCACACGGTCGGTCCCCGGATGCAGGCGCTGGCCGAGGCGCTGCCCGAAAGGCTGCGGGGTCTGCATGTCGCGCAGGCCGACGATCTGGGCGAACAGGCCCACAACCTGGTGCAGCCCGGGGACGTGGTGCTGGTGAAGGGCTCGAAAGGCAGTTATGTGTCGCGTGTGGTTGACGTCCTGCGCAACCTCGACCACCCGCTTCCCGACGAGCAGACAGGGAAATAGCCAATGCTCTACTGGCTTGCCGAGTTTTCCGAGGCCTTCATCGGCTTCAACCTTTTCCGTTACATCACCGTGCGAGCGGGGGCGGCCTTTTTCACCGCCCTCATTTTCGGCTTCGTCTTCGGACCGCCGCTGATCAACTTCCTGCGCAGGCGGCAGGGCAAGGGCCAGCCGATCCGCGAGGACGGGCCCGAATCGCACCTGCTGACCAAGAAGGGCACGCCCACGATGGGCGGGCTGCTGATCCTCTCGGCGCTGTCGGTGTCGACGCTGCTCTGGGCGCGGCTCGACAATCCCTATGTGTGGATCACGCTGCTGGTGACCTGGGGCTTCGGCCTGATCGGTTTCGCCGACGATTACGCCAAGGTGACGAAATCGAACACCAAGGGCGTCTCGGGCAAGATCCGCATGGGCGCCGGGCTGGTGATCGCGGCGCTGGCGGCGGTGGCCGCCGCATGGGCCCATCCGGCCGAGCTGACGGGCCAGCTGGCGATGCCGGTGTTCAAGGCCGCGCTCATCGATATGGGGTTGTTCTACGTGCCCTTCGCGATGATCGTGATCGTCGGCGCCGCCAACGCGGTCAACCTGACGGACGGTCTGGACGGGCTGGCGATCATGCCGGTGATGATCGCCGCATCCACGCTGGGTGTCATCGCCTATGCCGTGGGCCGCGTCGACTTTACCGCCTATCTGGACGTGCATTACGTCCCGGGCACGGGCGAATTGCTGATCTTCACCGCCGCGCTGGCGGGCGGGGGGCTGGGCTTCTTGTGGTACAACGCCCCGCCGGCCGCCGTGTTCATGGGCGATACCGGCTCATTGGCGCTGGGCGGCGCGCTGGGGGCGATCGCGGTCTGCATCAAGCACGAGATCGTGCTGGCCATCGTCGGCGGGCTGTTCGTGGTCGAGGCGCTGAGCGTGATCATCCAGGTGGCCTATTTCAAGCGCACCGGGCGCCGGGTCTTCCTGATGGCACCGATCCACCACCATTTCGAGAAACGCGGCTGGGCCGAGCCGCAGATCGTCATCCGGTTCTGGATCATCAGCCTCGTTCTGGCGCTGATCGGGCTGGCGACGCTGAAGATCCGCTAAACCGCCCGTCGCTGTACGCAAGTCTCAAGCCCGCCCCGGTCCCCGAGGGCGGGCTTTTCGCGACGTTACCCGCGCAGACAGGATTTCGTGACCGACGGGCAAGGAACACGCGCCGCCCACAGCGGTTACTCCCCCAACGGAAACGAACAGGAGTGCTGACATGCAATCGCTGTCTGGAAAGAAAATCGCCATCCTCGCCACCCATGGTTTCGAGCAATCCGAGCTGGAAGTGCCGCTCAACGATCTGCGTGACGCGGGGGCCCAGGTCCATGTCGTCTCGCTTGAAGAGGGCCAGATCAAGGGCTGGGATGAAAGCGACTGGGGCCGTGCGGTGCCGGTCGACGTAACCCTGTCTGATGCCAGCGCCGCCGATTACGACGCGCTGGTCCTGCCCGGCGGGCAGATCAATCCCGACCTTCTGCGGGTCGAAGAGAAGGCGCTCGACTTCGTCAAAGCGTTCTGGACCGACAAGAAGGTCGTGGCGGCGATCTGCCATGCACCGTGGCTTCTGGCCGAGGCGGGGATCGCCAAGGGGCGCAAGCTGACCTCGTACAAGTCGATCCGTACCGACATGATCAATGCAGGCGCCGAGTGGCACGATGCCGAGGTCGTCACCGATCAGGGCCTTATCACCAGCCGCAACCCGGGCGACCTGAAAGCCTTCGTGGCGAAGATCGCCGAAGAGATCAACGAAGGCCGCCACGAACGCCGCGCGGCCTGACCGGAAATCTCGTCACAAACGCCAGAGCCGCCCCTCGGGGCGGCTCTTTGCGCTGCTGGTCTGCCGGTGGCTCAGTGGCTCTTGGCGCGTGCCAGCATCCCGCTGTTGCGGCAATAGGCAGGGGGGGTGTCGGCGTCGTGGCCGTGGGCGTCCATCCAGTTCCGGCAATCGCCCGAGCCTTCGCAACCCATGCAGACCAGCACTGCGTTGCGCAGCTCCTGTCCCTGGATGCGGCCGAACATCAGCGCTTCGGCCAGATCGGCGTGAACGGTTTCAGCCATCGACCCGATCAGGTCCGAATGCTGGTCAAGTTTCTTGAGAAATCCCATGGCGGCGGCTCCGGTTCGGTTGAAGGCATGAACTGGTTGCAAAGATAACCGCGCAGGAGCCCACCAACCTTGATCCGGATCAAATCGCACCCGCCTTCCTGAAGACGTGCCAATGGCGGGAGAACAGCCGTAAACGCAGAACGGCCCGCGCGGGTTTCCCCATGCGGGCCGTGTCCGGGAAAGGCGGCCGGTGCCCGTTATCAGTGTTTCGGCGCGATGTGCTTTTTCAGCTTCGAGCGCTGCGCGGTCTTGCGGCCCTTGAACGGGTTCTGGTCCGACTGACCCCGGAACCACAGACGGATCGGCGTGCCCGGCATGTCGAAACTCTCGCGCAGACCGTTCACCAGATACCGGCGATAGGCTTCGGGCAGTTCGTCGGGATGCGAGCATTTCACCACGAAGCCCGGCGGACGCGTCTTGGCCTGGGTGATGTATTTCAGCTTGATGCGGCGGCCGCCCGGGGCAGGGGGCGGATGCGCCTCGGTCATCGCGCTGAGCCAGTTGTTCAGCCGCGAGGTGCCGACGCGCCGGTTCCAGATCGCGTGCGCGCGCAGGATCGCGTCGTGCAGGCGGTCCATGCCGCGCCCGGTCTTGGCCGAAACGGTGACCAGCGGTGCGCCCTTCAACTGCGGCAGCAGCTTCTCGAAGCCCTGCAGCAGCGCTTTCAGCTTGTCCTGCTTGTCGTCTTCCAGATCCCACTTGTTGACCGCGACGACGACCGCACGGCCTTCGGTTTCGGCCAGATCGGCGATGCGCAGATCCTGCGTCTCGAACGGGATCGCGGCGTCCAGCAGGACGACCACCACCTCGGCGAACTTGACCGCGCGCAGACCGTCCGCGACCGAGAGTTTCTCGATCTTGTCGGTGACGCGGGCGCGGCGACGCATCCCGGCAGTGTCGAACAGCCGCATCGGCGTGCCGTTCCACTGGAAGGGCAGGGCGATGGAATCGCGGGTGATCCCGGCTTCGGGACCGGTGAGCAGGCGGTCCTCGCCGATGATCTGGTTGATCAGCGTCGATTTGCCCGCATTCGGGCGCCCGATCACCGCCACCTGCAACGGGCGCTTCAGCGTCGGCGCCCAGTCGGGCGCGGCCTCGCCGCCCTCGGTATTGTCGGTCTCGCTGTCTTCCTCGACGGTGACATCCGTGATCGGCGCCTCGGCCTGTGCACGCTCCTCGAACCCTTTCGCCAGCGGCATCAGCTGGTGATAAAGCTCATCCATCCCCGCGCCATGCTCGGCCGACAGGCGGATCGGCTCACCCAGACCCAGCGAGAAGGCTTCCAGATAACCGCCTTCGGCCGCGTTGCCCTCGGACTTGTTGGCGGCAAGGATCACGTGGCGCGCGCGGCGGCGCAGGATGTCGGCGAAGATTTCGTCGGCGGGGGTCACGCCCACGCGCGCGTCGATCATGAACAGGCAGACATCGACCATTTCGACCGCGCGCTCGGTCAGGCGGCGCATCCGGCCCTGCAGGCTGTCATCGGTGACATTTTCCAGCCCCGCCGTGTCGATCACGGTGAAGCGCAGGTTCTGCAGCCGCGCCTCGCCCTCGCGCAGGTCGCGCGTGACGCCGGGCTGGTCGTCGACCAGCGCCAGTTTCTTGCCGACGAGGCGGTTGAAGAGCGTGGACTTGCCCACGTTGGGCCGGCCCACGAGGGCAAGGGTAAAGGACATGACGCACTCTCAGGACGGAAACCGCCCACATAGGCGGCACCGCCCCGATTGTAAAGCCGTCAGCGATAGGCCAGCAACTGGCCTTCGCGGTTGAGGATATACATCACCCCGCCCGCGACGATCGGCGCCGAGGCCGCGCCTTCGGGGATCGGGATCTCGGCGACGATGGCGCCCGAGGCCGGATCGAAGCCGCGCAGCACGCCCTCGCCCGAGGCCACCCAGAGCCGCCCGCCGGCCAGAACCGGGCCGTGTTGGGGGAAGATCGACAGGCGGCGGCGCAGGCGCGACGTGGTGTAGAGCGGCAGTTCCGTGGCCCAGATCACCGAGCCATCCGCCGCGTTGAGCCGCATCAGCCGGTTCTGGTCGCTGACCAGAAAGACCGAACCGCCCACCGGCCAGACCGGCGCATTGGCGCCTTCCTCGGTCGTCCAGATCGCCCGCCCGGTTTCGGCGTCCAGCGCGAACAGGCGACCCGACTGGTTCGCGGCGTAGATCCGGTTGCCATCGACCACCGGATCGCCGGTCAGCGCGGGGATCGTGCCCAGGGCGGCGCCGGTGCGGCGGCCCACGGCGGCGGTGGTCCAGGTCTGCCCGCCATTCGAGCGGCGCACGGCGGTCAGCTCGCCCGATTGCGTCGGAAAGACCACCAGATCGCCCGCCACAGCCGGGGCCGAACCGCGCGCCACGGTCGAGCGGGCGGGTGTGCCCGGCAGCGTCCACTCGATGCGCCCGCTTGCGGCGTCGAGCGCCCAGAGCGTCGAATCCAGCGCGGTGACATAGACGGTATCGCCCGAAACGGCGGGTGAGCCGTTCAGCGGGCTGTCGAAATCGACGCGCCACAGCTCCTGCCCGGTGGCCGTGTCGAGCGCGGCAAGGAAGGCGTTGGCCGAGGCCACGAAGAGCCGCCCGCCGCTCACCGCCAGCGCCCCGCCCGAGGCCGAAGAGCGCGCTTCGCGGGTGGTCGTCAGGTCGGTGGCCCAGATCGCCGCCCCCGACGCCGAGGTCGCCTGCACGCGCGAGCGCGCATCCAGCGTGTAGATCGCGCCATTCGCGGCGACCGGGTCCGTGGTCAGGCGCGCGCGGCGGCTGTCGCCCTGACCGATGGGCGTGGCCCAGATCAGCTGCGGATTGGCCGACAAGGCCGGGTGAGCGGGCCGCGCGCCCGGCGTGCCCTGCCGCTGGGTCCAGGCGGCATTGGCATTCTGCGCCGGCAGCGAGATGGCGACGGTGCGGTTTTCCACCTCGGCCTCGCCGCCGCCCCAGGGCGCGCGCAGATCGACGCGCTCGCCTTCCAGGATTTCCTCGCGGTTGCAGGCGGCGGTCAGGGCGGTCGCGCCGATCAGGGCGCCGATGGCAAGAATACGGGTCACGCTCACGTCGGAATCTCCGTCAGGTCAGCCAGAAAGGGGGCGGGAAGGGGCGGCAAGCCGGTCAGCCGAAATCCGACAGCGGATCGCCGCCCAGAACGACGATCATCTGCACGACGCGGCGACGAAGGCCGTCGGTCAGGTCAGGCTCCTGCAACAGCGCGCGCGCGCCTTCCAGCGCCGCCTCGCGCTCGCCCGCCTCGACATCCAGCAGCACAAGCTGCTCGAGCGCCAGCGGGCGGAAGGCGCCGCCCGGGGCGGACAGCCCCTGCAGCGTCGCGCGGCGCTCGTCGATGGGGATCAGGGACCCGCCGACGATCACCCGCTTCAGCGCGGCGATCTGGCGATAGCTGGGGGGCAGGTCGGCGTTGTTCTCGACCTGGGCCAGCGCGGCCATTGCGCCTTCGCGGTCATCGGCCATCAGCTCGGCCGCGCCCAGAAGCAGCGACAGGATGCCTTCGCGCGCACCTTCGGCCTCGATCGAGGCCAGCGCCTCGGCCCGGCCGGTGGCGTCGTCGGTGTCGAGCGCGGACAGGATCTCATCCCCGAAAGCCTGCGACTCGGCGGTGATCTGTGCCTTGCGGTATTCGTTATAGGCGGCGCCGCCCACGATCAGGATCACGGCCACGACCGCGATCCAGCCGTATTTGCGCATCGCGGCGAACAGGCGGTCGCGCTTGAGTTCCTCGTTCACCTCGTCGATGAAACTGTCGGGGTTGCTCACCTGGGCCTCCGTCTGTGGCGGGCGTCTCGTTCTGCGTCTCCGGCCCGTCGGTGTCGCCGGCGCAGAAACGGTTCCGCCTCTCCTAACCCGGATGCGCGGGGCTTGCCAAGTCTGCAGCCTTTCTACGCGCGCAGGATTGCCGCTTTTGCCATCACGATGCCGCGGGGCCCGGCCAGCGATGCCGCAGGGCGGAAAAATCGCATCGCAAAGGCATCATGACGCAGCGGAGAGCGGGGCACGGCAATTGCATTACCTTTGCGTCAGGAGTAATCCAGCGGCAACGCACCGCGTATAGATGTATGAAGCGTCCGCCGCGCCCTGTCCGCCGGATCGCGATTTGAGAGCGCGCGACCTTCGGGTCCGGCGGAAGCCCCGCCGCCCGCGACCGCGCCGCTTGGAAGCCTGGAAGGTTCTGGAATGCGTGTCGTCCCGATAATCACCGCCGCGCTTGTGCTGGTCGTGCTGTATCTCTTCGTGATGGAGCGCGACACGCTGCTGTCCTGGGTTGGCGTCGAAACGGCGCAGACCGACGAGAGCGCCGGCGCCCCCTCGGGCGCTGCCGCCGCGGCGACCGTCGACGGACCCGAGGACGAGGGGCCGCAACTCTTCGGCGTCGTGGTCGAACGGTTCGAGGAACGCGATCTGGAAAGCGCCATCGTGCTGCGGGGCCGCACCGAGGCGTCGCGTTCGGTCGAAGTGCGCGCCCAGACCTCGGGGCTGGTCCTGTCCACGCCGCGTGCGCGCGGCTCGCTGGTCGAAGCGGGCGACGTGCTGTGCGAACTCGATCCCGGCACCCGCGCCGCCGCCCTGTCCGAAGCCGAGGCGCGGCTCGCAGGGGCGCAGGCCACCCTGACCGAGGCCGAGATCAACCGCGAAACCGCGACCCGGCTGGCCGAGGGCGGGTTCCGCGCGCAAAACAGCACCGCCAGCGCCGACGCGGCGGTCGAGGGCGCGCGCGCCGCGCTGGAAGCGGCGCAGGCCAGCGTCGAAGTCGCGCAGGCCGAACTGGACCGCCTGACCATCACCGCGCCCTTCGCCGGCGTGCTCGAGGTCGATTCCGCCGAAACCGGCAGCCTGATGCAATCGGGCGGGCTGTGCGCGACGATCTACCAGCTGGATCCGATCCTGCTGGTGGGATTCGCCGCCGAAACGCAGATAAACCGGCTTGAGCCCGGCGCGATGGCGGGGGCGGAATTGTCGAACGGTCAGCGCGTGCAGGGGCGGGTGACGTTTCTGGCCCGCGCCGCCGACACCGCCACCCGCACGTTCCGGGTCGAGGTCACGGTGCCCAATCCCGATCTGGCGCTGCGCGACGGGATGAGTGCGACGCTGCTCGTCGGGGCGTCGGCCACGCGCGGCCATCTGGTGCCCGGCTCGGCGCTGACCATCGATGACGAGGGCGTGCTGGGCCTGCGTCTGGTCGATGAGACGAACCACACCTTCTTCCAGCCCGTGACCGTGTTGCGCGACGCGCCGCAGGGTTTCTGGGTCACCGGCCTGCCGGAGGTGGCCGATGTCATCGTCGTCGGGCAGGAATACGTCACCGACGGGATCGAGGTTCAGGTCACGCGCCGCGGCGACGGGGCCGCCGACACCAGAAGCGGAGAGTGATCCGATGAGCGGCATGATCGATTGGGCCGCGGCCCGCGCGCGCATGGTTCTGGCCTTTGTCGCGCTGACCTTGGCGGCGGGGATCATGGCCTATGTCGGGCTGCCCAAGGAGGGCGAGCCCGATATCGAGGTGCCCGCGCTCTTCATCTCGGTGCCGTTCCAGGGCATCTCGGCCGCCGACAGCGAAACGCTGCTCGTGCGCCCGATGGAGCAGGAACTGGCGGGGCTTGACGGGCTGACCGACATGACTGGCTCGGCCATGCAGGGCTATGCCAGCGTGGTGCTGGAATTCGAATTCGACTGGGACAAGAACGCGACCATCGCCGATGTGCGCGACCGCATGAGCCGCGCCGCCGCCGATTTCCCCGAAGGCGCCGACAATTACTCGATCAACGAGTTCAATTTCAGCGAATTTCCCATCGTCATCATCGCCGTGTCGGGCGACGTGCCCGAACGCATGCTGATGCGCGCGGCCTCGGATCTGGAGCGCGCGATCGAGGGGCTGGACCCGGTGCTCAGCGCCGATGTCGCGGGCACACGCGACGAGATGGTCGAGGTGGTCATCGATCCCCTGCGGCTGGAAGCCTACAATGTCAGCGCGGGCGAGCTGATCGACGCGGTGACGCTGAACAACCAGCTTGTCGCGGCGGGCGATATCGAAACGGAATCGGGCCGCTTCTCGCTCTCGCTGCCGGGCTCGTTCGAAAGCGTGCAGGACATCTACGACCTGCGCATCAAGGTGAACGGCGACCGCGAGGTGACGCTGGGCGACCTGGCGACGATCCACATGACGTTTCAGGACCGCGCCGGGACCGCACGCTTCAACGGCGAAGCGACGCTGGCGCTGCAGGTGGTCAAGCGGCGCGGCTACAACCTGATCGACACGGTCGACGCCGTGCGCGCGGCCATCGATACCGAGATCGCCAGCTGGCCGCCCGAATTGCAGCAATCCATTCATGTGACCCCGGCGCTCGACCGCAGCTATCAGGTGGCGTCGATGATTTCGCAGCTCGAAGGCTCGGTCCTGACCGCCATCGCGCTGGTGATGATCGTCGTGCTGGCCTCGCTGGGCACGCGGACGGCGCTGCTGGTGGGCTTTTCGATCCCGTCCTCGTTCCTTCTGGCCTTCATCCTTCTGGGCGTGATGGGCGTGACGATCTCGAACATCGTCATGTTCGGCCTGATCCTGGCGGTGGGGATGCTGGTCGACGGGGCCATCGTGGTGGCGGAATATGCCGATCACCAGATCCAGCAGGGCAAGGGCCCGATGGCGGCCTATACCACCGCTGCCAAGCGCATGTTCTGGCCAGTCGTCAGCTCGACCGCGACCACGCTTTGCGCCTTCCTGCCGATGCTGTTCTGGCCCGGTGTCGCGGGCGAGTTCATGGGGATGCTGCCCGTCACGCTGATCTTCGTGCTGATCTCGTCGCTGGTCGTGGCGCTGATCTACCTGCCGATCCTCGGCGGCGTGACCGGGCGGATCGCGCGCGTCTTCGACAATACCGCGCAATCCATGCGCCGCTGGCTGCCCTGGATCCTGCGCCTGCCGTTCCTTGCGCTGGCGCTGGCGCTTCTGGTGGGCGGGCTGGTCTCGATGCTGAACCCGGCGCTGCTGATCCCCGATCCTGCGGGACGCGCCGCGATGGGCGCGCTGGCCGCGCTGCCGGGCGCGCTCATGATGGCGCTGGGCGCCTCGGGCATGTCGATCACGCTGAACGCGCTGAAGCCGCGCGCAAAGCCCAAGCCCATCGACTCGGGCTACAAACCCACGGCTTTCGGCTGGCTCACGAAGCTGATCGTCGCCAACCCGGTCATGCCCTTCGTGACCATCGGCGCCATCGTCTTCGTCGTGTTCCAGGTCTTTGCCTATTACGGCGAGAACAATTACGGCGTCGAATTCTTCGTCGAGACCGAACCCGAGCAGGGCATCGTCTATGTCCGGGCGCGCGGCAACCTGTCGCTGGCCGAGGAAGACGCGCTGCTTGCGCAGGTCGAGGACATCGTCATCAACGAACCCGGCGTCTCGGCCAGCTTCGCCTTCGCGGGCGATGGCGGGCTCAATACCAACACGGCGGGCGGGCAGGCGCCGCGCGATGCCATCGGGCAGATCCAGTTCGAGCTGGTCAACTGGGACGACCGGGGCGACGATCCCGAACTGCGCGGCCAGGTGATCCTTGACCGGATGGAGGCGCAATTCGCGCAGATCCCCGGCATCATCACCGAATACATGATCATGTCGGGCGGCCCGGCCTCGTCCAAACCGATCCACCTGCGCCTGACGGGGCAGGATTTCGAGCAACTGGGCGCGGCGGTGGAAACCGTACAGGCCCGGATGCGCGAGATCGGCGGCATCGTGGGGATCGAGGACAGCCGCCCGCTGCCGGGCATCGACTGGGAGATCCGCGTCGACACGGCCGCGGCCGGGCGCTTTGGCGCCAATGTCGCCACGGTAGGCGGCATGGTGCAGATGGTCACGCGCGGGATCATGCTGGACACGATGCGGGTCGATACCTCGGACGAAGAGATCGAGATCCGCGTGCGCCTGCCTGAAGAGGACCGGCTGCTGTCGACGCTCGACACGCTGCGCGTGCCGACTGCCGCGGGGCTGGTGCCGCTGTCGAATTTCGTCACCCGCGAGCCGGTGGCGCTGCGCGGCACCATCGACCGCTACGACGAAGAGCGTTTCTTCGACGTCAAGGCCGATGCCGCGCCCGCCATGGTCGCGCTGACCGATGCCGACGGCGCGGTCGCGCGGATCGCACCGGCGGCGCAATACGATGCGCGGCTGCACCCCGAAGGCTCGGCCGAGGCCGAGGCCGCGCGGCAGGCCCGCGCCGCTCTGGCCGATGAGGGGCTGCATATCGTCCCCGTCACCCCGTCCGAGCGCATCGCCGCCCTGACCGCGTGGCTGGAAGCCGAGGATCCGCTGCCTGCCGGGATCGGCTGGCAATGGACCGGCGAGCAACAGGACCAGGAAGAGACCGGCGCCTTTCTGGGCGTGGCCTTCGGCGCGGCGATGGGGCTGATGTTCATCATCCTGCTGGCGCAGTTCAACAGCTTCTACAACTCGGTGCTGGTGCTGCTGGCGGTGGTGATGTCCACGGCGGGCGTGCTGATCGGAATGCTGGTGATGGGCCAGCCCTTCTCGATGATCATGACCGGGACGGGGGTGGTCGCCCTGGCCGGGATCGTGGTGAACAACAACATCGTGCTGATCGATACCTATCAGGAATTCACCCGCTACATGCCCCGGATCGAGGCCATCATCCGTACCGCCGAGCAACGCATCCGCCCGGTGCTGCTGACCACGATCACCACGATTGCCGGCCTTGCGCCGATGATGCTGGGGCTCAGCATCGACTTCGTGAACGGCGGCTACACGATCGACAGCCCGACCTCGATGTGGTGGAAACCGCTGGCCACGGCGGTGGTCTTCGGTCTGGGCGTGTCGACGGTGCTGACGATGGTGCTGACGCCTGCGCTGCTGGCCGCGCGCATCTGGCTGGAAGCGGCGTTCCTCGGGATCGCGCCCTTGGTGAAATCCTTGCGCAAGGGCCGGGCGCGCGACGACCGGCGGTTGCGGGCGCGCAGCCACAAGGTGCGCCACGCCGAGATCATCTGGGATCCGTCCTATGCCACCGACACGCCCCGGCCCGGCGAGACCGCCGCGCCCGAGCACGCGCCCGAGCATCCGGGGCGCCCGCATCGGACCCACGCGGCCGAATAGCGATCGGATCCCTGCCGCCGCGCCGGTGGCAGGCGATGGAGGGGGCGGTGTGCCCCCTCTTTGCCTTGCGGCACATTCATCCCCGAGGATAGTGAGAGAACAAGGATAGAGGCTGCCGGGGAGTTCGGGATGACCGTTTTGCAAGACGCGCTGCCGGTGGCGCCATGGATGGATCCAAGGCTGAAACGGCTGCCGGGGATCCTGCCGCTCGACCCCGCAGACTGGCTGGTGGTCGACGAAGCCTATGCCGGGCAGATGGCCGAGCGGGTCAGGCTGCTGGAGACGAAGCGCGCGGCGGTGCTGCAGGCCTTGCCCGAAGCGGCGGACGCGGTCGGCGAACTGGTCGACACGGTCGAGGCGCGGCTGCCGGCGCTGGGATTCGCGCGGGACGGCGGGGCCTGGCTATGCCCCGACGGACGGCGGGTCGAGGGCGAGGAGGGGCTCGCGCGGCTGGGGCATCTGTTGCAGGAGGATCTCTGCGTGATGCAGCCGGGCCCGGATGGCATCCCCCGGCTGACCGCCGCTGTCTTGTGTTTCCCGGCAAGCTGGACGCTGGCCGAGAAGCTGGGGCGCGGGCTGCCGGGTATTCACAAGCCGGTGCCGGGCTATGCAGGCGGGCTCGAGGCGCGCGTGCAACGCCTGTTCGAGGCCATCCGGCCCGAGCAGCCTCTCTGGCGCATGAATTATCTCGACTACATCGATCCCACCCTGCACCAACCCAGGCTCGAGTCCGAGAAACGTCCACATCGCGACGGGCCGGAACAGGCGGGCGGCGGTTACATCCGCTGCGAGCGTCAATGCCTTGTGCGGCTGCCCCGGACAAGGGCGGTGGTATTTTCGATCCATACCTATGTCGTGCCGCGGGCCTCGCTCAGCGCGGAAGAGGAAGCGGCCTTTCCCGCCCGGACCTGAGCGTCATCAGGCATCGTCGCAACCTTGGCCGGGTTTTGCGGCGGCGGCGAACCAGCGACGGCGGGGTGTGCGTGGCGGAGAAGCCTCGCGCAGGGCGGTGGCGAGGCGTTCGCTCTCGCGCTCGATCCGGGGAAGGATGACGGGGCGTTCGGGCGTGCCGCCGAAGAACCGGCCGAGACTGCGCTTCGCGTAGCGTTCGGCGCGCAGGGCGGGCGGGGGGCTCGCCCCCGGGTCGTCGGCGGCGCAATCGGGCGGGGCGCGTTCGCCGGGGCGGGGCAGGGCCAGCCGTTCGGGCGGGGCGATCGTCAGGGGGGCCAGCGGATCGCCCGGTTCAAGCAGCGTGGCGAGCGGCGCGCGGCGAAATTCCTCGGTGCCGAGGACCAGACCGCCGGGCTGCCAGATCACCAGCGCGGGCTGCGCCGCCTCGATCACCGGAAGCAGCAGGAAGCGGCCCTCGGCGGCAAGGAGGCGCGCGGCATCGGCCAGGTCCGTGGGCAGCGCGCCCCGACGGCGGATCAGGAAGCCCATCGCGCCGCGATGCAACCGCAGCGCCCGGGCCAGATGGACGCGGGCGAAATCCGGCGTCTCGCCCCGTGGCGGCCGCAGCAGGCCCTGCAGCGCGCGGGCAGGGAGGGGAGCGGCGGCGCGGGTGAGGATCATCTCGTAGGGATCGGCGCGCAGCCTCAGGGTCGAGCCGGTGAGCTTGATCGCCCCGATCGCCCGTCCTTCGGCCCGCAGATCGTCGACCAGGTATTGCATCGCCAGCACCAGATCGGGAAATGCGGCGCGGGCATCGAAGACCAGCGTCGCGCCCGCGATGGCCCCCGGACCGTTCCCGGACGCGCGGGGGCGCGTGGCGCTGACACTGTCCGCACCGAAAGCGCTGTCCCCGCCCCGTGGATCGCCGGGTCCGGCTGGCATAGGTCTGGCTCTCCCTTTCCGGCGGCGCGATCTGCGCCGCGGGGACAGGATACCAAGGCGAGCGTCCGGGGGCGCGGCGGAAGTGCCGACAATTCGGGACAAATGGTGCGGGTCTCGGCGCGGGCGCCGCGCGCTCAGAACCCGCGCAGGCCCAGGTCGTACGCCCAGACCCGCAGCTGGAAGATCAGGTCGTCCAGCAGGTTTGTCTGCGTCCCCACGATCACCAGGATCACCACCAGGATGAACAGCGAGCGCAGGAAACCGCCCAGCCCCGAGCCGCTGCGTTCGCGCGTCGCGGGCACGCCCGCGCCCGAAACCGGCGACCCCCAGGGGGCGACGGGTTTCGCGCTGCGCCGGGTGGAACGGGGCACCGGATCGGTCTCGGCCGTGGCCCGCGCAGCATCGGCGCGCGCGCGGCTGCGGCTGTGAACCTGGGTCGTCTGCGACGGCGCGTCCAGCAGGAAATTCCGGTTCCGGTATTCCCGGTTGGCCGGGTGGCGCACGTCGAGGGGGTGGTACTTGCTCATGGCGGATCCTGCACAGGCCCCGCAACCGGGGCGCGGGTCCACGATAGCGCAGTTCCACGCGCGGCGTCAGTCCCGATCGCGTGTAAGCGCTCCGTATGAAAAAGGGCGCCCCAGGGCGCCCTTTTCCCAATCATCCGGTCCCGATCAGACCGAGTAGTACATCGCGTACTCGACCGGGTGCGGGGTGTGCTCGTACTTGTAGACTTCTTCCCACTTGAGCTCCATGTAGCCCTCGATCTGACCCTTGGTGAACACGTCACCGGCCAGCAGGAAGTCCATGTCCTTCTCCAGCTCTTCCAGCGCCTCGCGCAGCGAACCGCAGACGGTCGGGATGGCGGCCAGTTCTTCGGGCGGCAGGTCGTACAGGTCCTTGTCCGAGGCTTCGCCCGGATGGATCTTGTTCTTGATGCCGTCGAGCCCGGCCATCATCAGTGCCGAGAAGGCCAGGTAGGGGTTCGCCGCGGGGTCGGGGAAACGGGCCTCGACACGCTTGGCTTTCGGCGATTCGGTCCACGGGATCCGCACGCAGCCCGAGCGGTTGCGGGCCGAATAGGCGCGCAGAACGGGGGCTTCGAAGCCCGGGATCAGACGCTTGTAGCTGTTGGTCGCCGGGTTGGTGAAGGCGTTCAGCGCTTTCGCGTGCTTCAGGATGCCGCCGATGAAATACAGCGCTTCCATCGACAGGTCGGCATACTGGTCACCGGCGAACAGCGGCTTGCCGTCCTTCCAGATCGACATGTTCACATGCATCCCCGAGCCGTTGTCGCCCGCCATGGGCTTCGGCATGAACGTGGCCGACTTGCCGTAGGCGGCGGCGACGTTGTGGATGATGTACTTGTATTTCTGGATGTTGTCGGCCTGCTCGACCAGCCCGCCGAAGATCATGCCCAGCTCGTGCTGGCAGGTCGCGACCTCGTGGTGGTGCTTGTCGACCTTGATGCCGATCGACTTCATGGTCGACAGCATTTCCGAACGGATGTCCTGCGCTTCGTCGATCGGGTTGACCGGGAAGTAGCCGCCCTTGTGGCCGGCGCGGTGCGCCAGGTTGCCGCCTTCGAATTCGGCATCCGTGTTCCAGGCCGCGGCATCGGCGTCGATCGAGAACGCCACTTTCTGCGGCGTGACCGAGTAGCGGACGTCGTCGAACAGGAAGAACTCGGCTTCCGGGCCGAAATAGGCCGCGTCACCGACGCCCGAGGATTTCAGATAGGCCTCGGCGCGCTTGGCGGTCTGGCGCGGGCAGCGGTCGTAGGATTCGCCGGTATCGGGCTCGACCACGTCGCAATGCACGGCGATGGTCTTCTCGGCGTAGAACGGGTCCATGTAGACGCTGTCGACATCCGGCACCAGTTTCATGTCCGACTGGTCGATCGACTTCCAGCCGGCAATCGACGAGCCATCGAACATGAAGCCTTCTTCGAGGAAGTCCTCATCGACCAGATCCGCAATCACCGTGACGTGCTGCAGCTTGCCCTTGGGGTCGGTGAAACGGATGTCCACATATTCGACCTGTTCGTCGGCAATCAGTTTGAGAACCGATTCAACGCTCATACTTAGTCCCCTGACTTGTTAGGATTTGTAGGTTTACACGGCATCTTCGCCGGCTTCGCCGGTGCGGATGCGGATGACCTGTTCGACCGGCGAGACGAAGATCTTGCCGTCGCCGATCTTGTCGGTGCGCGCGGCGCCGATGATCGCTTCGATGGCCGCCTCGACCATGTCATCGACCAGCACCACTTCGATCTTCACTTTCGGAAGGAAGTCCACGACGTATTCGGCGCCGCGATAGAGCTCGGTATGGCCCTTCTGGCGGCCGAACCCTTTCACTTCGATCACCGACAGACCCTGGATGCCGATGTCCTGAAGGGCTTCCTTCACTTCATCCAGCTTGAAGGGTTTGATGATCGCTTCAATTTTCTTCATACGGCTCCCCCGTCCCAGACACCGGCGTTTCGGGCTCGAAGCCCACTGACCACTTTCGCAAGCATGCCACAATCCGCTAGCCTGCCACACGCGGGTTTTCGTCGCGCTGGCGGAGGAAATTGCCGAAAGCAGCACAAAAATTGTGCAATACGTTCACCAAACAGGCAGTTGCTGGACAAAGGTGCGGACAATTGAGCGATTTGCTGACTTCTGCCCAAATGCGCGCCACCGAGCGGACGGCGATTGAGTCGGGCGGTGTCACCGGCGCCATGCTGATGGAGCGGGCGGGCGCGGCGGTGGTCGACCGGCTTGTGACGCGGTTTCCCGCGCTCGAGGAGACGCGATCCAGCGGGCGGGCACCCGCCGCGCTGATCCTTTGCGGACCGGGCAACAATGGCGGCGACGGCTATGTCATCGCCCGCCTGCTTCGCGCGCGGGGCTGGGCGGTGCGCGTGTGCGCCCTTGGCGATCCCGGGGCCTTACCCGCGGATGCCGCGCGGAACGCCGGGCTATGGCTTGAAAGCGGCAGCGTTTTTCCGCTGTCCGACGCCGCCCGCCAGCTTGTCGCCGATCCCCCCGACCTGAGCGTCGATGCGCTGTTCGGAACGGGCTTGACGCGGCCGCTTCCGCCAGCGGTTCGCGCCGCGTTGCAGGCGGTCGAGGACGCCCATGCCGCCCATCCCGGACTGGTCCGCGTGGCGGTGGATATACCCTCGGGGCTTTGTGCCGATAGCGGTCGGGTGCTGGGGGCCGCCTGTCACTGCGATCTGACCGTCACCTTCCATACCGCAAAGCCCGGCCACTACCTGCAGGACGGGGCGACCTATTGCAGTGCGCTCGAGATCGTCGATATCGGTCTTGACGCGGCGCCGGCTCCGGATAGCGCCCGCCTTGTCCTGTCGCCGCGCGATGTCGCCAAGCGGGCCGGGCACAAATACGACCACGGACATGCGGTGATCCTGTCGGGCCCGATGGGCCGGACCGGCGCCGCGCGGCTTGCGGCCCGGGCGGCGCTGCGGATCGGCGCGGGGCTGGTGACACTGGCCGCGCCGGGCTCGGCAATGATGGAATGCGCGGCGCAGCTGACAGCGATCATGCTGCGGCGCTGCGACGATGCCGGGGCGCTGGCCGAGATCCTGTCCGACGAGCGGCTGAACGCTGTCTGCCTTGGCCCCGGTATGGGGGCGGGCGAGGAGACGGTTGCGCGCGTCTCGGCGGCGCTTCGGATGGCTGAAAGGGGGGCGCGCGGCGTGGTTCTGGACGCCGATGCGCTCAGCGCCTTTCAGGCGGATCCCGATGCCTTGTTCGCGCTGACGGCAAACGCATCCCGCACCATTCTGACTCCGCATTTCGGCGAGTTCCAGCGCCTTTTCCCGGATCTGGCCCGGCACCTGTCCGGCACGCCCGAAACCGGCCCGGCCTATTCCCGGCTTGATGCCGCGCGCGCGGCGGCAAAGCGGGCGGGATGCGTCGTGCTGCTTAAAGGCGCCGATACCGTGATCGCCGCCCCCGACGGGACCGCGCGGATCCACGCCGCGCTCTACGACCGCGCGGCGCCCTGGCTGGCCACGGCGGGGGCGGGGGATGTGCTGTCGGGGCTGATTGCCGGGCTTCTGGCGCGGGGTTTCGCGCCGCTCGACGCCGCCTGCATGGCGGCCTGGCTGCATGTCGAGGCGGCGCGTCATTTCGGTCCCGGCCTGATCGCCGAGGATCTGCCCGATGCGTTGCCGCCGGTTCTGCGCGCGCTCGGCGTCTGATCCCGTGGCCGTCCCGGGCCGGACGCGCCGGCTGCCGGTCGTCGGAATCCGGCGCCTTCGATCAGTGCAGGGCGCGCAGGGGCTCGGGGCGACGCGGTGTCGCGCTGCGGGCGCAGGCCAGATCCAGCCCGCCCGCGCGCACGACCTGGGGCGTGTCGAAATGCAGCCGGATCAGCCGTTGGGATGCCCGCGTCTCGCGCCGGACCAGCACATCATCGACCAGCGAAAGCGCGGGGGTCAGCATCTGCGCCTGCCCGTGCAGGATCATTGCCCGCCAGTCGCGCACCAGCACTTTCTGATGCGCGGGCACCACCACGGGGGCGCCGCTGCGTTGCTGTTCGCCCACCGGTGCCCCGGCCGCGATCACCACCATGTCCGCGTCAAGCGCTTGCAGGGTGGACACCCCGCGCAGCTCGACCAGGCCGTGCGCCGTGCGGATCCGGTCTCCGGCCAGCAGGAATTCCACCGGCATTTCGCCGCTCTCGGTTTCCACCAGCGTCCCGGGAACAAGGCCGGTGGGACGCGACCGGCCGGTGGCGCGGGGCAGGGGGGCAAGATGCGGAACAAGCTGCGGATGCATGACGGGACCTCGTTAAAACCTGACTGTTTCCAATCTGGGATCAATCGTGGTGAGATTGTGGCATTGTCCGCGTTTTTTCACGATTTCGCGCCCCGCTCTCGCCCCGAAGGAAGCGTCGACACCCAGGTCCTGAGCGTCAGGTTGCAGTTCTGCGCGTTTCCGACGCGAGGTCAAGCAACCGGATGAGAACAATTCAACGGAAAACCGATTTGGGCCCTGCGGCCTGCCCGAATGCTGGGCGCCAAAAGCGCAAGGCGCCCAAACTTTGCCCTCGCGCTTGCCCCGCAGCGTTGCTACAAGCGGGCCGCTGGCTGGCGGGTGTGGCGGAACTGGTAGACGCACCAGATTTAGGTTCTGGCGCCTTTGGCGTGGGGGTTCGAGTCCCTTCACCCGCACCAGCTTGTTATTGCGGGGAAATATCCGCCACGCGCGGCGGCGGTGTCAGCCTGTCGGCGAAGGTTTCCCGCACCATTTCCCGGAATCAGCCCCGCCGCATCGCGCGTGCCCTGTGCGGGCGCCCTGTCCTGTCCCTTTTCCGGCGCCGCCTGTCAGAGCACGTTCAGGCCCAGTTGCGACAGCAGATCGCCGGCCTGCCGTTTCGAGATGACGGCACCTTTGAACCGGCTCGCATCCGTCAGCCGGATCCCACCCAAATCGGCCCCCCGCAAATCGGCGCCCTGAAACCGGCAATCGACGATATGGGCGTCGCGCAGCGAACTCGCGGAAAAGACCGCGTCGCGGAAATCGCAGCCGCGCAGATCCGCCTCGGTGAAATCCACGCCGTTCAGGATGGCTTTGCGGAACGGAAAGTTCGGCAGCATCCCCAGGACCAGCAGCACCTCCTCGAAGGTCACGTTGATCGCCGAGACGCCGGTCATGTCGGTTCCGGTCATCTTGCAGCGCCGGAACGCCACGCTCGACAGGGTGGCATCCAGGAAATTCGTGTTCCCGAAATCGCCGCCATCCACCACGACATCGGAGAGCGTGGCGGCAACGAACCGCGCCCCCGGCGCGCGGCAATGATCGAAGGTCACCTCTTCCAGTCGTGCCCCGGTCAGCCCCGCGCGCGCAAGGTTGCAGGTGTCGAAGCGCCACTCGATCATTTCTAGACCGCCCAGATCGAGCTCTTCGAAATCGCAGCCCCGGAAGAGGACGGGCTCGCCCTCGTCGCTCAGGCGCTCCAGCATGGCGCGGGTGGGCGTCATGTCTTCGAGAAGGGTTTCACCGGGCATCTCGGACCTCTGCAGTCGGGGCGGGCCGTCAGGGTTGCCCGCATGCGCCGTCGCGGCCTAGCAGAGCGGGTGCCGCCCCGCAACGACGGCGATGCGGCGCCCTGCGGTTGCGGGCCGCCTTGCCTGCCCCGCGGATTCAGGGTTGATCCGCCTCTACGCGCACTCTAGTAAGACGCAGATTTTCTCAGGCCGCCACCGGGCGGCCTGTCAGCTTATGCGAGGACAAGGATGCAAGTCATCGAAACCCAGAAGGACGGCCTGAAGCGTGGCTACACGATCACCGTCACGGCCGCCGAACTGGCCGAGAAGGTGGACGCGAAACTGCGCGAAGCCCAACCCGAGGTCGAACTCAAGGGCTTTCGCAAGGGCAAGGTGCCGCTGGCGATGCTGAAAAAGCAGTTCGGCCCGCGCCTGATGGGCGAAGCCATGCAGGAAGCCGTCGACGCGGCGATGCAGCAGCATTTCGAAGAGACCGGCGACCGCCCCGCGATGCAGCCCAAGGTCGAGATGCAGAACGGCGAAGAGTGGAAAGAGGGCGACGATGTCGTCGTCGATCTGTCCTACGAAGCGCTGCCCGAAATCGCCGAGCCGGACTTCTCGGGCATCACGCTCGAGCGCATGGTCGTGAAGGCCGACGAGGCTGCCGTGGACGAGGCGCTGGAAAACCTCGCCAAGCAGGCGCAGAACTTCGCCGACAAGGACGGCGCGGCCGAAATGGGCGACCAGGTCGTGTTCGACTTCACCGGCCGTATCGACGGCGAAGCCTTCGAGGGCGGCGCGGCCGAAGGTCACGCGCTGGTTCTGGGCTCGGGCCAGTTCATCCCCGGCTTCGAAGAGGGCCTCGTGGGCGTGAAGGCCGGCGACAAGAAAGACGTCAGCGTCACCTTCCCCGAGAATTACGGCGCCCAGCACCTGGCGGGCAAGGAAGCCGTGTTCGAATGCGACGTCAAGGAAGTGAAAGCCCCGGAAGCGGCGGAACTGAACGACGAGCTGGCCTCGAAATTCGGTGCGGAATCGCTGGAAGCCCTGAAGGGCCAGATCCGCGAAGGGCTCGAAGGCGAATATGCCCAGGCTTCGCGCGCGATCGTGAAGCGTGGCCTGCTCGACAAGCTCGACAGCGACGTGACCTTCGATCTGCCCGAAAGCCTGGTCGAGGCCGAGGCCAGCCAGATCGCGCACCAGCTGTGGCACGATGAGCATCCGGAAGTGCACGATCACAACCACGATTCGATCGAGCCAACCGAGGAGCATCGCAAGCTCGCCGTGCGCCGCGTGAAGCTGGGCCTCCTGCTGGCCGAAGTCGGCCGCAAGGCCGAGGTGCAGGTCTCGGATGCCGAGATGACGCAGGCGATCCTGCAGCAGGCGCGCCAGTACCCGGGCCAGGAACGCGAATTCTTCGAATTCGTGCAGAAGAACCCGCAGATGCAGCAGCAGCTGCGCGCGCCGATCTTCGAAGACAAGGTCGTCGACATGATCCTCGGCAAGGCCGCGGTGACCGAGAAGGAAGTCAACAAGGACGACCTGAAATCGGCCCTCGACGCGCTGGAAGACGAGCCCGCGTAATCGCGCCTGGCTGACTGACACAGAAACCCCCGCTCCGGCCCCGGAGCGGGGGTTTTGCTTTGCCCAGCCAGCTTTGCCCAGCCAGCGCGGGGACGGCGACCTTGCGCGTGGATACCGGGCGAACAGGATGGGGCATCGGTCCGCGTGAACCGCGCGTCTTTGTTCAGCAAATATCCTCGGGGGGTGAGGCCGCAGGCCGAGGGGGGCAGACAGCCCCCCGACGCGGCTTGCAACGCGCGCGGCGGCGGGGGATAACGCCGCATGGCCAAGGCATCCCCCCAGTTCACCTGCAGCGAATGCGGCGCGGTCCACAAGAAATGGGCCGGGCGCTGCGATGCCTGCGGGGCGTGGAATTCGATCGTCGAAGAGGCGCCGATGGGCGCGGGCCCCAAGGGACCGCTCGCCAAGGGGCGTTCGATCGCGCTCAGCACGCTGCAGACGGACGAGGCGCCGCCGCCGCGCACCCTGTCGGGCATGGACGAGCTCGACCGTGTCCTGGGCGGCGGGCTGGTCCCTGCCTCGGCGATCCTGGTCGGCGGCGATCCGGGCATCGGCAAGTCGACCCTGCTTTTGCAGGCGACCGCCGCTTTCGCCCGCAAGGGCCTGACCACGCTCTATATTTCCGGCGAGGAAGCCGCCGCGCAGGTGCGGATGCGCGCGCAAAGGCTGGGGCTGGGCGATGCGCCCGTGCAGCTGGGCGCCGAGACCAATCTGCGCGACATCCTGACCACGCTCGACACCGAGCGTCCCGATCTGGTGATCATCGATTCGATCCAGACCATGTGGCTCGACAGCGTCGCCTCGGCGCCCGGCTCGGTCGCTCAGCTGCGCGCCGCCGCGCACGAACTGGTGACGCTGGCCAAGCGCCGCGGGATCAGCGTCATCCTGGTCGGTCACGTCACCAAGGAAGGCCAGATCGCCGGCCCCCGCGTGATCGAGCACATGGTCGATTGCGTGCTCTATTTCGAGGGCGAGCGCGGGCACCAGTTCCGCATCCTGCGCGCGGTCAAGAATCGCTTCGGTCCCGCCGATGAGATCGGCGTGTTCGAGATGACCGGCGGCGGCCTGTCCGAGGTCCCCAACCCCTCGGCGCTGTTCCTGTCCGAACGCGGCCAGCCCTCGGCCGGATCGGTCGTGTTCGCCGGGATCGAGGGCACGCGCCCCATGCTGACCGAGATCCAGGCACTCGTCGCGCCCTCGCCGCTGTCCAACCCGCGCCGCACCGTGGTCGGGCTCGACAGCGGGCGGCTGGGGACGATTCTGGCCGTGCTGGAAGCGCGCTGCGGCATTCCCTTCACCGGGCTCGACGTGTTCCTCAACGTCGCGGGCGGGATGCGCGTGAGCGAGCCCGCCGCCGATCTCGCCGTCGCTGCCGCGCTTCTGAGCGCGCGCGAGGATGTGGCCCTGCCCGCCGATACCGTGGTGTTCGGGGAAATCTCGTTGTCCGGGGCACTTCGCCCTGTCAGCCAGAGCGAAAACAGGTTGAAAGAAGCGGCAAAACTTGGTTTCACCACGGCCATGCTGCCGAGGGGTGGCAAGACCGGCCCCGGCATCGGCGTCAGGTTGCGCGAATTGGGCGATCTGACCGGCTTCGTGGGTGATGTATTCGGCGCGGGCTGACGCGCGAAGGAGCTTGGGCATGGACAGCTTTACCCTGATCGACGCGGCCGTCGCGCTGGTGATCATCATCTCGGCGATCCTGGCCTATTCGCGCGGTCTCGTGCGCGAGGCGCTCGCCATTGCCGGCTGGATCGTCGCCGCCATCGCCGCCTTCGTGCTGGCCCCCACGGTCGAACCGCTGGTGCGCGAGATCCCCTATATCGGCGATATTCTGGGGGATAGCTGCGAGTTGACGATCATCGCCGCCTTTGCCGCCGTCTTCGCCATCATGCTGGTCATCGTCGCGCTGTTCACGCCGCTGTTTTCCAGCCTGATCCGCAATTCGGCGCTGGGCGGCATCGATCAGGGGCTGGGATTCTTCTTCGGCGTGCTGCGCGGCATCCTGCTGATCGCCGTGGCCCTGATGGTGTTCCAGACCGCCGTGCCCGAGGGCACGGTGCCCATGGTCGACAATTCGCGCTCGGTCGCGCTGTTTGCCCGCGTGCAGACCGCCATCACCGAGACCCTGCCCGCCGATGCGCCCAACTGGGTGGTCGACCGGTACGAGGATCTGACCGCAAGCTGCACGGCGGCCAACTGATCTGCCGGGCGCGCTGAATCCCGATCTTGACGACATCCTCGCCGGGCTGAGCGAGCGGCTCTTCGTGCAATGCGTGGGCGGGCGCTGGACGGCGTCGCTGGGCCAGCGGATGGTGCCGGTCCCTGCCGTTCCAGGCGCGCGGCTGGTCTGCGCGGATGCGGGCGATCTGGGTCGGGCGCTGGCGGGGCTGCAGGGCGGGTCGGGCCGACCCGAACCCGACGCGTTGTACCGCGCCTATGCGGATGAGAAACCTCTCCTGGCCCGGATCCGGGCGCGGGAAGGCGTGGCCGATCCCTGCGCCGCCCCCGAACGCTCCCCGCTTCAACCGCCCCGGGCCCCCGCGCTGTTGCTCAGTGCGGCCTCGGTCCCGCTGTCGCGGATCATGGGGTTGCTCGTGGCGCTGGCGCCCGGTGGCGTCGTTTGGAAGCCCGCGCCGGGGGCGGCGGCCAGCGCGCATCTGCTGATGCGCGTGCTGGTGCCCCATGCGGGCGGGCGGCTGGCCTTGTTGCAGGGCGATCATGCCACAGGCGGGCTGCTGGCGAAGGCGATGACAGAGGGGCAGGGGACGCTGATCTGGGCCTCGGATGCCGCGCCACCCGACGGCATGGACGCCTGCACGCGGGTCAGCGCGCGTGGCCCGGCCACAGATCCACGCCGCCGGTGATGGCCGGATCGGGGCTTCCCACAGCGTCGGGATACTTTCGGTCGTAATCGAAGGCGCTGAGGATCCGCTGCAGGGCGCCGATCCGCGCGCGGTACTTGTCGTCGCCGCGGATGATCGTCCAGGGCGCGAAGCCGAAATCCGAGCGTGCGAAGGTCTCGCCGATCGCCTGGGTATACTCGTCCCACAGGCCCAGCCCCTTCACGTCGATCGAGGAAAGCTTCCATTGTTTCAGCGGGTGGCTTTCACGCGCCAGCATCCGCCGCAGCTGCTCGGCGCGGCCCACGTTGAACCAGAGCTTGATGAGCTGAATACCGTCATCGACCAGGGCCTGTTCGAAGCCCGGCAGCTGATCGAAGAATTGCCGCCGCTCCATATCCGAGCAGAAGCCGAACACCTTCTCGACCACGCCGCGATTGTACCAGCTGCGGTCCATGAGGGCGATCTCGCCCGCCGCCGGCATATGGGCGACATAGCGCTGGAAATACCATTGTGTCCGCTCGCGCTCGCTGGGTTTGGACAGCGCCACGATATGCGCGCCGCGCGGGTTCAGGTTCTCGCGCACCCGCTTTATGGCTCCCGACTTGCCGGCAGTGTCGCGGCCTTCGAACACGACGACGATGCGCTGGCCGGTGGCTTCGATCCAGCGTTGCAGTTTCACCAGCTCGACCTGCAGCGCGTCCATCCGGTCCTGGTAGTCGGATTTCTTCATCCACTGATCGTAGGGATAATCGGGCGCCAGGATATCCTTCTTCCCGCCCTCGGCAATCGCCTCGCGGATATCCTTGGGGGCTTCGGTTTCGTAGTACTGCGAGATCGCGCCGTCGAAGGGCAGGTCCATGAGGTTCTCCGCGTTTTTCCACAGGCTAGGGCGCGGGGCAGGTCCGAACAAGCGGAAAGGCGCTTCTGAATGTATGGCATATATAGGTCAGACATTTAGCGGGCGGATATGACGAGATGTTCGGGGGCGCTTCCGGCGGCGAAGCGGGCTGTTCAGCGCTCTCCACTCATTTGCAGAGAACCGAAGCAAAAACGGCGGAACGTTATTTAATACGTTGGAAAAATTAAATGTCAGTCAAAATAGGGCCGTGACGCCCACTGCTGAATTCCTGCCCGATCCCGTGCTGTGGTAGCGGTTGCGCCCTCTCAGTTGCTGATGCTGGCCGCGGCCATAGGTAAGACCGTCCAAGGGAAGATTTTGTCGCCACGCCGGCCTCCGGAATGCGCCGGGAAACCCGGTTTGGCCGCTCTCTGCACCGCTCATTCGACGAAAGCCAGACATTCCATGCCGCAACGTCTTCCCCTTGCCAAAAATCCGGTCGGCGCGCAAAACAGGGGCCATGTCGAACCCTGTTTCCTCGCTTCCCAATCTCGGCCCGGCCAGCGACGCGTCCTTTGCGCGGGCAGGGATCCACAGCGCCGACGAGCTGCGCGCCCTGGGCGCCGATGCCGCCTATGCGAAGCTGCTCGAAACCGGCACGCGCGCGCATTTCATCAGCTACTATGTTTTGCACATGGCGCTGCAGGGACGACCGTGGAACGATTGCAAGGGCGCCGAGAAGGACGCCCTGCGCGTCCGCTTCGATGCGCTGAAATCCGCGCATGTCGCGAAAGGCGGGATTGTCGGAATCGAGGCTATCCTTGATGAGATCGGCGTGATCGACCCTGCCCGGCGGAAGACCCGCCCGGCGCGTAAACGGAGCCCCGTATGAAGACCTGGTTCGCACTCGCCGCGCTTGCGGTTCTTACGGCCTGCGGCGGTGGTGGCGACGACCATGTTCAGGTCGAGCGGCTCTATCCCGGCGAGACGGTCGAGATGCGGCTGCTGATCGAGGACGCGGCGGACGAGCTCGACATTCCCGAGGCGCTTTTGCACCGCGTGATCCAGCGCGAATCCGACTACCGCGCGAATGCCCGGAACGGACCCTATTACGGCCTGATGCAGATCCTGCCGCAGACGGCGCGGACAATGGGCTTTCGCGGCGAGCCGCGCGAGCTGCTCGATCCCCGCGTGAACCTGCGCTATGCGGGCCGCTATCTGCGCGGCGCGTGGCTGGTGGCCGATGGCGACATGGACGACGCGGTGATGCATTACGCGCGCGGCTACTACTACACCGCCCGCGACCGCTGCATGCTGGTAGAGACCGGGCTGGCGCAGCGCGAGGTCAATCGCCGCTGCCGGTGATCCCGGGCGGTGATCCCAAACCGCGCCGCAACAGGCGGGCAAAACAAAAGGGCGGGGAAATCCCCGCCCTTTCGCATTCCGTGACGCGGACAGGTCAGCCGACCAGTTCCAGCCCCGAGAAGAAGAACGCGATTTCCTGCGCGGCGGTTTCCGGCGCGTCCGAGCCGTGGACCGAGTTCTCGCCGACCGACAGCGCGAATTCCTTGCGGATCGTGCCTTCGTCGGCATTGGCGGGGTTGGTCGCGCCCATCACTTCGCGGTTCTTCGCGATCGCGTTCTCGCCTTCCAGCACCTGCACGACGACCGGGGCCGACGCCATGAATTCGCACAGTTCGCTGTAGAACGGACGCTCTTTGTGGACTTCGTAGAACTGGCCCGCTTGCGCCGGGGTCAGGTGGATGCGCTTTTGCGCGATGATGCGCAGGCCCGCATCCTCGAACTTGGCGTTGATCTTGCCGGTCAGGTTGCGGTTGGTGGCGTCGGGCTTGATGATCGACAAGGTGCGTTCGGTGGCCATGATCGTCTCTTTCGGTGCGCGGCGGGGCCCCATGCCCGGCCGCCTCTGGTCAAAACTGACGCGCACTTAACATGCAGGAGAAAGCTTGAAAAGCCGCCATTGCCGCGCTCAGCCGGCGTTTCCGGCGCGGCGTTCAAGCCACACCGCCGCGATCCCCGCCGCCAGCGCCAGCATCAGAACCGTCAGGATCACGCCCAGCAAAAGCCCGGGCGTGGGATGGGCGGCCACCGCCTGCAGCGTCAGCGCTGTCAGCGCCGCGCCCATTCCCATGCCGAAGGCGCCGAACAGGCTGGAAGCGGTGCCCGCCAGATCGGGACGCACCGACACCGCGCCCGTGGCTGCGTTCGCGACCGTCAGCCCGTTGCCGAATCCCGCGCTCAGCGTGCAGCCGAACAGTACCAGCGGCGAGGTCGCACCGCCCCAGAACAGCAGGAAACCGAGCCCCACGCCCAGAACCGCCACGCAGCGCCCGGCGATGATCAGCGGCCCCAGGCCCAGCCTCGGGGCCATGCGCGCGGTGATCAGCGCGCCCAGGATGAAGCCCGCGGTGATCGACCCGGTGCCCAGCCCGATCCACAGGCTGGACAGGTGCCAATAATCCACCGCGACAAAGGACACGCCCGAGATGAAGACGTAAAACGATCCCAGCGACAGGCCCCCCGTCGCGGTATAGGCCCAGAACCGCGCCGAGCGCAGGAGCGCGCCGTAATCGCCGGCCCGCAGGCGTCTTTTGCCGGGCTTCAGCGTCTCGCCCAGATCGAGCCAGCACAGCACCAGGCCCGCCGCCCCCAGCGCCGCGTAGAGCCCGAAGATCGCGCGCCAGCCGATGACGCTATCCAGAAGCCCGCCGATCGTCGGCCCCAGCATCGGCGCCAATGCCATCGAGGCGCTGACCGTGCCCATGCGCCCGGCCGCGTGGCGCGGGTCGAACAGGTCGCGGATGATCGCCGCCGACAGGACCGTTCCCGCCGCAATTGCTCCCTGTAGCAGGCGAAAGGCGATGAAAAGGTTCGCGTCCCGGGCCAGGACACAACCGAGCGAGGCCAGCGTATAGACCCCCAGCGCGCTCAGGATCACGGGCCGCCGCCCGATCCGGTCGCTGAGCGGCCCGAGCGCCAGCTGCATCAGCGCCGTCAGCACCATGTAGCCCGACACGACCCAGGCCATGCGCGCCTCGGTGGCCTGCAGGGCCCGGGTCATCGCCGGCAGCGACGGCAGGAACATGTTGAGCGTGACGACGGGCAGGGCGGTCAGCAGAACCAGCGTCGCAAGATGGGGAGGCGTTCGTGTCATGGGCGTTCCAACGGGACGCGCCAATGAACGCGCGCGGAGGCGTCCTGGCAAGCCGAAATGGCGTCCGACCTTGCGACTGTGCGCAGGTTGTCGCGGGCGGGGGCCTTCGTGCCTGCGCCCGCTGGTGCAGCGCGCGGGCTTCTGCTAAGCGGCGCCTCATGTTGACCATTTCCGATCTCACCTATTCCGTCGATGGCAAGCCTCTGATCGTCGAGGCCTCGGCGCGCATCCCGACCGGGCACAAAGTCGGTCTTGTCGGGCGTAACGGCTCGGGCAAGACCACCCTGTTCCGGCTGATCCGGGGCGAGCTGGTTTCCGAGGGCGGCACGATCAGCCTGCCCAACCGCGCGCGCATCGGCGGGGTGGCGCAGGAGGTGCCGTCCTCGTCGACCTCGCTGCTCGATACCGTGCTGCAGGCCGATACCGAACGCGCGGCCCTCATGGCCGAGGCCGAAACGGCGACCGACGCGCACCGCATCGCCGACGTGCAGGCGCGTCTGGCCGATATCGACGCGTGGTCGGCCGAGGGGCGGGCGTCGGCGATCCTGAAAGGGCTGGGCTTCACCGCCGAGGAACAGCTGATGCCGTGTTCCGATTTTTCGGGCGGCTGGCGGATGCGGGTGGCGCTGGCCGGCGTGCTGTTCGCGCAGCCTGACCTTTTGCTGCTGGACGAACCGACCAACTATCTGGACCTCGAAGGGGCGCTGTGGCTGGAAAGCTACCTGGCGAAGTATCCGCATACGGTGATCGTGATCTCGCACGACCGGGGGCTTCTGAACCGGGCCGTGGGCGCGATCCTGCATCTCGAGGACAAGAAGCTCACGCTCTATTCCGGCGGCTACGACACCTTCGCCAAGACCCGCGCCGAACAGCGCGCGGTGCAGGCGGCCGAGGCGAAGAAACAGGATGCCCGCCGCGCGCATCTGCAAAGCTTCGTCGACCGCTTCAAGGCCAAGGCGTCGAAAGCCCGGCAGGCGCAGAGCCGGGTGAAACAGCTTGAGAAGATGACGCCCATCACCGCCCCGCATGAGGCGGCAAAACACGTCTTCACCTTCCCCGCACCCGAGGAACTTTCGCCGCCCATCATCGCCATGGAGGGCGTTTCGGTGGGCTATGGCGATCATGTGGTCCTGCGCAAGCTGTCGCTGCGCATAGATCAGGATGACCGCATCGCGCTGCTGGGCCGCAACGGCGAAGGGAAGTCCACACTGTCGAAACTGCTGGCCGGCAAGCTCGACAAGATGGCCGGGTCGATGACCGTCGCGGGCAAGCTGCGCGTCGGCTATTTCGCCCAGCATCAGGTCGATGAACTGCATCTCGACGAGACACCGGTGCAGCATGTCCGCCGCCTGCGCCCGACCGAGGGCGAGCCGCGCCTGCGCGCGCGACTGGCCGGTTTCGGGCTGATGGCCGATCAGGCCGAGACCGTGGTGGGGCGGCTTTCGGGTGGGCAGAAGGCGCGGCTGTCGCTACTGCTGGCCACGATCGACGCGCCGCATCTTCTGATCCTCGACGAACCGACCAACCACCTCGATATCGAGAGCCGCGAAGCGCTTGTCGAGGCGCTGACCGCCTATTCGGGCGCGGTGATCCTGGTCAGTCACGACATGCATCTGTTGTCGCTGGTGGCCGACCGGCTGTGGTTGGTCAAGGATGGCGGCGTCGCGCCGTACGAGGACGATCTGGACAGCTACCGCGCGTTGCTGCTGGGCGGTGACGAGTCCGAGAAGAAGCCCAAGGCTGAGAAACCCGCCAAGCCCAAGGCCACGCGCGAGCAGGTTCAGGCGCTGAAATCCGAGCTGCGCAAATGCGAACAGCGGGTCGAGAAGCTGGAAGAGATGCGCGAGAAGCTGGCCAAGAAACTGGCCGATCCCGCGCTCTACGAAGACGGGCGCAAGGGCGATCTGGATGTCTGGAATCGCAAGTATGCCGAGGTCATGGAGGGTCTTGACCGGGCCGAGGCGCTTTGGATGAAGGCAACGGAAGCGCTTGAAAACGCTCAGGAATGAATGTCAGGCAAAATAATGCCTGACATTCGTATTTCCAATGTATGATGAATGGACGCCCGCCTGTGTCACTCGGCACAGTCGGGCGGGGTCAGGGCGTCCGGCGATGCGATCATCGGCGCTTCGGTGAGACGGGTCAGGGCAGCCTCGGACAAGCCTTCGTCGACGGGCAGGCACTGGTCGGACAGGAAGGCGCGCAAGGCCGCGTCGGTCGCGTCGCCCGGCCTGCCATCCATGCGTCCCGGCTCGTAGCCCCTGAGGGTAAGCGCGATCTGCAGCGCGCGCAGGCTGCCGGCTTTCAGCCCCTCGGCCAGCCCTTCGGTCGCGTCGTCGGCCAGCCAGCCCAGCGGCTCGACCCGCTCCAGCACCCCGTCCCGGAACACCATCGCCGACAGCGCCTGTCCCAGCAGGGCGCAGGCGCGGCAGCCATCGGTGATCTGGTCCGAGACGACGAACCGTTGCACCGCGCCGGTCCGCCGATGGCCGACGACCGTCATGCGGAACGCGGGCATCGCGTCTGGATACTCCCGCATCAGCGCCCGGCTTTGCGGATCCTCGGGGCGGGGGCCAAGCTGCGGTTGCACGGGGCCGCCCGCGCCGTTGAGCAACAGCGACTGGTCGTTTGTATTGGCGAGGAAGGGAAACACCACGTCGCCCAGATCCACGGGACCCAGCTCCGTGAAGCCCAGCAGGAAACCGGGCCCCGGCAACGTGTCCGAGGCGGCAAGCTGCCGCGCGAAGGTCAGGGCGCCGGGGCTCATTCCGGAGGCGTCGAGACAGGCCCAGTAGGCCGCATCCGGTCCCCGGTCGCGGGGGCAGGCCATCACCGTTTCGATCTGTGCGACATTAGCCGGTCCCAGATCCTGCGCCGCTGCGGGCAGGGCCGACAGCGCGACCAGCGCGGCGAACGGAAATCGCGGATTCATCGGGGGCTCCTTGCGTCGCTGCTCGCAGCCACCCTTGCGCCCGATGCCCGCCGCGTCAAATCACGGCCGATTGACGGGGAAAGCGGTTTGACGATTGACTCGGGGCCCCGCAGCCGGAAAGCCTTGGATCATGCCCGATATCGCCTTTCTCACCACGGCCTTCGTCACGCTTTTCGTGATCATCGACCCGGTCGGGCTTGCGCCGCTTTTCATTCCGCTCACGGCGGGGATGGATGCGCGCCAGCGCCGCATCGTCGGCGCGCGGGCCTGTATCATCGCCGTCGCGCTGCTGTCGGTCTTCGGTCTGGCGGGCGAGACGATCCTGTCGACCATCGGCATCTCGATGCCCGCTTTCCAGATCTCGGGCGGGGTGTTGTTGTTCCTGACCGCGCTCGACATGCTGTTCGACCGCCGCCAGCCCCGGCGCGAGGGCCATGCGCAGCAATCGCCCGACCCGTCGGTCTTCCCGCTGGCGATGCCGCTTCTGGCGGGGCCGGGGGCGATGGCCTCGATGATCCTGCTGGTCAACCAGACCGAGACGACGACCGGCGTGCTGGCCGTTCACGCGGTGATGCTGCTGGTCGTGGCCGCGGCTTTCGGCTTTTTCCTGCTGGCGCCGGTGCTCGAGCGGCTTCTGGGCCGGGTGGGCGAGATGGTGGTGACGCGGCTCATGGGCCTGCTTCTGGCCGCGCTGGCCACGCAATTCGTGCTAAACGGGGCACGCGCCGCCGGGGTCATACCCGTCTGAGGCGCCCGTCGCTGACGCCGACGTGACAGCGCGCCCTCTGTCATACAGGCGCCACGCCCCCTACATTCAGGGCATCCCGTACACGGAAAGGCCCGGATGGACGCCCTGCCACAGCTCTCTGACGACGACATCGCGCGCCTTGTCTATCTGGGGGTGCTGGGCGTTGCGCTGATCGGTTACGCGCTGGTCGCGACCCAGGGGCGGCTTCTGACCTTTCTGCGTCACGCAATCCTCTGGGCGCTGATCTTCGTCGGCGCGGCCGCGGCTTACGGGCTCTGGGACAGCACGCAATTCTCGCGCTCGGCCGTGCAGACCGCCGAGGGCGACGGCATGGTCCTGCGCCGCGGTTTCGACGGGCAATATCATGTCACGCTGGACATTACCGGCCCCAACGGCGTGCCGACGCCCGTGCGCTTCATCCTCGATACCGGGGCCACCGACATGGTCCTGACGCAAGAGGATGCCGCCAAGCTGGGCTTTGCCGAGGACGACCTGCGCTATCTGGGGCTGGCCAGCACCGCCAACGGGATGACGCGGACCGCGCAGGTCACGCTGGACCGGGTCGCGCTGGAAGGCCATGTCGCCAGCGGCGTGCGCGCGCTGGTGAACGAGGGCGCGCTGCATGCCTCGCTTCTGGGGATGCGCTATCTTGAACGCTTCTCGCGCATCGAGATCATGCGCGACCGGCTGCGCATCACGTTCTGAGCTGTTCGAGTGATCGTCAGGCGGGGACTGCTTGCGCCTGCGCGCAGCGTGCTGTGCTGACGCGGCGCGTGCAGTCTTCCAGGGACAGGATCGCCTCGAGCCCCTCGTTGCAATCGGTCAGCTCGCCCAGCGTCACCGGATCGAGCGAGGCATAGAAGCTTTCGACCGCACGGGTCAGGTGCTGGGACATCCGGCAGACACCCTTGAGCGGGCAGGTATTGTCCTCGGAGAAACACTCGATAAAGGGCAGCTCGGCCTCGAAGGCGCGAAACACCGCGCCGACCGAGATTTCCGCCGCCGGACGCGCCAGCGAGAAGCCGCCGTGGCGTCCGCGCAACGTGGTGATGAAGCCCGATTGCCCAAGTTGGTTGACGACCTGCGCCAGGTGGTTCTCGGAGGCGTTGATCGCCTTGGCCACGTCGCTCTTGCGGACGATCCGCTCGGGATTGACGGCGCAGACCATCAGGGTGCGCAGGGCAAGATTGGTTCGGGTGGTCAGACGCATCGCATTCTCCAAAACACCGGACAGGGCGCGGCCGGGACCGCTTTGATACGTCCAGGGGACAGGTTAATCGGCGCTGCCGCCTTGATTGAGATCAAGTTCGCGCAACCGATGCGGGCAAATGAGGCGCTTTTCAGCGGAAAATGGGCCTTTGCGCGCGGCGAGCGGCCCTTTGGCATGTCGCATTGCGCGCGGGCTTTCCTTTCGCCTGTTAACGACCTAGATCCGTCGGGCACCTTTCGGACGGATCCGCCCATGCGCTCGACCCTTCTTGCCGCCGTCTTCGCCATGCTCGGCTGCACGATGCTGGTTGCGGGCACTACGCTGATTGCCAAGGCGCTGGGCAGCGGCGCGCTGGGCCAGCAGGTCCATCCGCTGATGATCAGCCAGTCGCGCTTTCTGTGGGGCTTCATCGCGGTTGCGTTGTTCCTGGGGCTGCGCCGGGCTACCGGACGCCAGCCATGGCGCCAGAGCGCGGATACACCGCGCCCGCATTACCGCCGCCACCTGATCCGCACGATGCTGGGCTATACCGGCGGCGGGCTGATGTTCGCGGCCTCGGCGCATCTGCCGCTGGCCGATGCCAACGCGCTGAGCTTTACCAGCCCGGTGGCGACGATGGCATTCGCGATCCTGGTTCTGGGTGAAAGGGTCGGGCCGTGGCGCTGGGCGGCGGCCTGCATCGCCATGGCGGGTGCGGCCATCCTGCTACGGCCCGGCGCGGGCGTGATCCAGCCTGCCGCGCTCTTGGCGCTGGGGGCGGCCGTCTGCATGGGGATCGAGAACATCTTCATCAAGCGGCTTGCCACCTCGGAACCCTTCGGACGCACGATGCTGATCAACAACGCGATGGGGATGGGGATCTCGGCGGTGATCGCCACGCCGGTGCTGACCTGGCCGGAAAGCCCGCAGGTCTGGGCCGCCCTTGTCGGGATCGGCGTCGTCATGGTCAGCGCGCAGATCCTGCTTCTGACCGCGAACAGGCTGGCCGATGTCAGCTTCGTCGCGCCCTTCTTCTACATCACGCTGGTCTGGGCGGCGTTCTACGATATCGCCGTATTCGGTCTGTGGCCCGATGCGGTCAGCATCACCGGCGCCTGCATCGTCGTGGCGGGCGGGCTGCTGATGACATGGCGCGAGGTGCGTGCAGGCCGCCGCACGCTGCCCGGCGCCACCGGCAACGCGCTGCGCTGAACGCTTGCGCGAGGCCCGCGCCGGTGCTATCCGACCTGCCATGACCACGCTGCGCATCATCATCTGCTGCATTACCCGCTGAGCTTTGGCTCGCGCGGGGCGTTGTCTTTTCCTCATGAGAAGCGCATAGCCCACCCCGCGCGGGGGTGCCCGATTTGTCGCGATCAGGGGAGACGACCACATGACGGCTATCCGCCTCTACAACACCCGCACCCGCGCGAAGGAAGACTTCGCGCCTTCGGATCCGGGCAATGTGCGGATGTATGTCTGCGGCCCGACCGTCTATGACCGCGCGCATCTGGGCAATGCCCGGCCCGTGCTGGTCTTCGACACGCTGTTCCGGCTTCTGCGCCATGTCTACGGCGAGGATCACGTCACCTACGTGCGCAACTTCACCGACGTCGACGACAAGATCAACGCGACCGCGCTGGCGCGCAAGGAGGCGGGCGCCGAGGGCACGCTGGAAGAGCTGATCCACCAGCGCACGCAGGAAACCATCGGCTGGTATCACGCCGATATGGGCGCGCTGGGCGCGCTGACGCCCACGCATGAGCCGCGCGCGACCGCGTATATCGGCGCGATGATCGCGATGATCGAGGACCTGATCGCCAGAGGCCACGCCTATGCGGTCGACGGGCATGTGCTGTTCAAGGTCCGCTCGTATCCCGATTACGGCAAGCTGTCGGGCCGCTCGGTCGATGACATGATCGCGGGCGCCCGCGTCGAGGTCGCTCCCTACAAGGACGACCCGATGGATTTCGTGCTGTGGAAGCCCTCGGATGCCGGGCTGCCGGGCTGGGACAGCCCGTGGGGCCGGGGGCGTCCGGGCTGGCATATCGAGTGCTCGGCCATGTCCTACGAGTTGCTGGGCCCGTCCTTCGACATCCATGGCGGCGGGATCGACCTGCAATTCCCCCACCACGAGAACGAGATCGCGCAAAGCTGCTGCGCCCATCCGGACGGCGGCTTCGCGCGGGTCTGGATGCATAACGAGATGCTGCTGGTCGAGGGCAAGAAGATGTCCAAGTCGCTGGGCAACTTCTTCACCGTGCGCGAGCTGCTGGACCAGGGCTATCCGGGCGAGGTGATCCGCTTCGTCATGCTGTCCACGCATTACCGCAAGCCGATGGACTGGACGGCCGAGCGCGCGCGCGAGGCCGAGGGCATCCTGCGCGGCTGGCGCGCCATGGTCGCGGAGGCCGAGCCCACCGGACCCGACGCCGAGATCGTCGAGGCGCTGGCTGACGACCTGAACGTCGCCGGTGCGATGGCCCGGCTGCACGCACTGGCCAAGGCGATCGCTGCCAACCCGCAAAAGGACTGTTTCTACGAGAAAGGCGTCTTCCTTGCCTCGGCCCGTCTTCTGGGCCTGTTGGAGGACGGGATGGGCGACTGGGCGCGGGGCGTGGACCTGTCGGGCCTTGCCGACAAGCTGGCGCGACTGCGCGCGGCCGCGATGGAGACCAAGGATTTCGCCCCGGTGGATGCGCTGAAAGCGGCGCTGATCGCGGCGGGGGTCGAGGTGCGGATGTCGAAAGCGGGGGTCGAGCTGGTCCCTGGCGCAGGGTTCGACCCGGCCAGGCTGGAGGGGTTGTGAGATGAGCCTGATGGCGGCGCTTTTGGCCCGTGGCGAACCGGGGGTTTCACACCCCCGGACCCCCGTGGAGTATTTGAGGCAAGGTGAAAGGGGCGCGGCGGGCCGGGCCCCGGGGAGCGGGGGGGCGGCGATTTTCCTGCCGGCCTGCGGTGTTTGCGATGTGAAAGGGGGTGCGGCGTGACCGAGCGGCTCTATCTCTATGACACCACCCTGCGCGACGGGCAGCAGACGCAGGGGGTGCAGTTCTCGACCCCCGAGAAGCGGGTGATTGCCGCCGCGCTCGACGAGCTGGGCGTGGACTACATCGAAGGCGGCTGGCCGGGTGCGAACCCGACCGACAGCGAGTTCTTCGAGGCCAGGCCCGATCTGCGCGCCACCTTCACCGCCTTCGGCATGACCAAGCGCGCCGGGCGCTCGGCCGGGAATGACGAGGTGCTGGCGGCGGTGATGAATGCGGGCACGCGCGCGGTCTGCCTGGTGGGGAAGACGCATGATTTCCACGTCACAACGGCCCTGGGCATCACGCTTGAGGAAAACCTGGAGAATATCCGCGCCTCGGTCGCGCATATGGTCGCGCAGGGGCGCGAGGCGCTGTTCGATGCCGAGCATTTCTTCGACGGCTACCGGGCCAGTCCCGGTTACGCGCTGTCCTGCTGCAAGGCGGCTTACGAGGCGGGCGCGCGCTGGGTGGTCCTGTGCGACACCAATGGCGGCACCTTGCCCGCCGAGGTCGGGCGCATCGTGAGCGAGGTGATCGCTGCGGGCATACCGGGCGAGCGGCTGGGCATCCATTGTCACGACGATACCGGCAATGCGGTGGCCTGTTCGCTGGCGGCGGTCGATGCGGGCGCGCGGCAGATCCAGGGGACGCTCAACGGTCTGGGCGAGCGTTGCGGCAACGCCAACCTGACCAGCCTGATCCCGACGCTGTTGCTGAAGGAACCCTATGCCAGTGCCTATGAGACCGGCGTCACGCGCGAGGGGCTGACGGGCCTTGTGCGGCTGTCGCGCAAGCTCGACGATATCCTGAACCGGGTGCCGCTGCGTTCGGCGCCCTATGTCGGGGCGTCGGCCTTTGCCCACAAGGCGGGGCTGCATGCCAGCGCGATCCTGAAGGACCCGACCACCTACGAGCATATCGCCCCCGAATGGGTCGGCAATACCCGGCTCATCCCGATGTCGAACCAGGCCGGGCAGTCGAATCTGCGCGCGCGGCTGCAGGCGGCGGGGATCGAGGTTGCGGCGGGCGATCCGCGGCTGGCGCAGATCCTGGACGAGGTCAAGCTGCGCGAGGATCAGGGCTATGCCTATGACGGCGCCCAGGCCTCGTTCGATCTGCTGGCGCGCGAGCAGCTGGGCCTTCTGCCGCGTTTCTTCGAGATCAAGCGCTACCGCGTCACGGTCGAGCGGCGCAAGAACCGCTATGACCAGATGGTCAGCGTCTCCGAGGCTGTGGTCGTGGTGAAGATCGGCGACACCAAGACGCTGTCGGTCAGCGAAAGCGTCGATGAAAGCGGCACCGACCGGGGCCCGGTCAACGCGCTGTCCAAGGCGCTGGCGAAGGATCTGGGGCCGTACCAGGCGTCGATCGACGACATGAAGCTGGTCGATTTCCGCGTGCGGATCACGCAGGGCGGGACCGAGGCCGTGACCCGCGTCATCATCGACAGCGAGGACGGCAAGGGTCAGCGCTGGTCGACGGTGGGGGTGAGCCCGAACATCGTGGACGCGTCCTTTACCGCGTTGCTGGACGCGATCCGCTGGAAGCTGTTGCGCGACGGGGTCGAGCCGCAGATGTGACGGGTGGCCGGGGCGTGCCCCGAGCAGCGATTGCGCTATGTCTTGACCCGCGCGAACGAACAGGAGCCGCCATGTCCATCATCGACCTTTTCCTCACCCTCGACCGCGCCGGGCCGGGCGACGCCGAAAGCCTGCGCTGGGCGCTCGATGTGGCGCAGACGCCCGCCGATGCGCGGGTGCTGGATGCGGGCTGCGGCACCGGGGCGGATACCGGGACGCTGATCCATGCGGTGCCGCGGGGGCGGGTGGTGGCGCTCGATGCGGCCGAAGCCTTCATCGACGTGGTTGCCGGGAAATACCCGCAGGCCGAGGCGGTCGCGGGCGACATGCTGGTGCCGCCGCCCGGGCCTTATGACCTGATCTGGTCGGCGGGCGCGGTCTATAACACGGGCGTCGCGGCGGCGCTGTCGGCATGGCGACCGCATCTGGCCCCGGGGGGGCGGGTCGCGTTCTCGGACCTGCGCTGGACCGGCATGGAGCGCCCGCAGGCGGTGGTCGATTTCTTCGCCAGCGAGGGGGTGACGCTGTCCGATTGCGACGCGCTGGAGGACGAGATCGCGCAGGCGGGCTGGCGGGTTCTCGGCGCGCGCTGGGTCGGACGGGCCGGCTGGGCCGCCTATTACGAGCCGCTCGAAGCGCAGCTGGCCAATGAGCGCGACCAAGCGCTGGTCGAAGCCTTCAAATCCGAGATCAATTGCTGGAAACTGCACGGCGACAGTTACGATTACCGACTCGTTGTCGTGGAGCCTGAATGAGTTTGCTTGCCAAGATTGCCGTCTCTGCCGCTTTGTGCGTGGCCATTCCCGCAACGCTGGCGCTGGGTCTGATCGCCAGCGACCGGCCCCAGCGCGATCTGAGGGCCGAGGGGGAGGGGCTGGATTTCTCGGTTTTGCAGCGCGCGGAACTGCCCGAGCTTCAGGCTTACACGGCGCGCGACGGGACCGGGCTGGGCTACCGGCAATGGCTGTCAGGGCGCGACGACGCGCCGCTTCTGGTGGCGGTGCACGGTTCGGGCTGGCATTCGGCGCAGTTCGCGGGTCTCGGGCCGGCCCTGGCTGAAGCGGGGATCGACGTGATCGCGCCCGATCTGCGCGGTCACGGCCCCGACCCGCAGCGGCGCGGGGATGTGGATTACATCGGCCAGTTCGAGGACGATCTCGCCGATCTCATCACCCGGACCGCGCGCGCGGGGCAGAGCGTCGTGATGCTGGGCCATTCCTCGGGCGGGGGGCTGGTCATCCGCTTTGCCGGCGGAGAGCACGGCGCGATGATCGACCGCGCGGTGCTGCTGGCGCCTTTCGTGCAATACGACGCGCCGACCGCGCGGCCCGCTTCGGGCGGCTGGGCGCATGTGCTGACGCGGCGGGTGATCGGGCTGTCGATGCTGAACATGGCGCATGTCACGGCGCTGAACCACCTGACCGTGATCCAGTTCCGCTTTCCGTCCTCGGTGCTGGACGGGCCGCTGGGAGAGACCGCGACGCGGGCCTATTCCTATCGCCTGAATACCGGCTTCGCCCCGCGCCGGGACTGGCAGGCCGATATCGCCGCGCTGCCGCCCTTCCTGCTGATCGCGGGCGCGCGGGACGAGGCCTTTGTGGCCGAGGCCTACGAGCCGACCTTCGCGGCCATCACGGATCGCGGGGACTACGCGCTGACCGGGGCCACGCATCTGTCGGTGGTCGACGATCCCGAGACGCTGCAACGCGTCATCGACTTTATGGGCACAGACTGAGACTCTGGCCATCGCGCCTGCGCCGCGCTATGGCGCTCTGATGGACGCGCCCGCTCTGACAGCCCCGCAAATCAACGCCTGTGCGGCCCTTGTTCAAAAGGGCGACCCCGACCGTTTCCTAGCGGCCATGGCGGCGCCGGTGGCGGCGCGGGGGCCGCTCTTCGTGCTCTATGCGTTCAATCTTGAAGTCGCCCGCGCCCCCTGGGTGACGAAAGAGCCGATCATAGCGCAGATGCGGCTGCAATTCTGGCGCGACGTGCTGGATCTGGAAGAACACAAGGCGCACGAGGTCGCGGCCCCGTTGCAGGCGCTGGTGCGCGCGGGCCTCGATCCGGCGCCGCTGGCCGAGATGATCGACGCGCGCGAGGCCGAGATCGGCACGCAGGCCCCGTTCCCGGACGAGGCCGCGCTGTTGCGTTTTCTGGACGCGACGTCCGGTGCCCTGATGGTGGCAAGCGTGCGGGCGCTGGGCGGACCCGACAGCCGGGCGGCCCGCGTCGCGGGGCAGGCGCAGGGGCTGGCCAATTATCTGCTGGCCGTGCCTCAGATCGAAGCGGCGGGGCGCCGGGCGCTTCCGCAGGACGATGCCGACAGCATCGCCCGGCTGGCGGGCGGGATGCGCGACAGGCTGCGGGCGGAACGAGGGGCACTGAAGGCGCTGCCGCGTGCTGTGCGTCCGGCTTTGCGCGCGGGCTGGCGCAGCGATGCCCTGCTGCGACAATCTGCCACCTTTCCCGGCAGGGTCCGGGCCGGGCAACTGGCGCAGTCGGAATTCATGCGCCGGGGCGGCATCTTATTGCGCCAGATCCTGGGTCGCTGATTTCATCACGGCAGAAAAGCAGCGTGGCGCGGTTGATAAGCCGTGAAACCGTCCTACGCTCTTTGTGTTTTCGGGTTCAGGGGATTTTTGACAGACGCGTGCAGGTCCGGGCGACCTGCCTTTACGATTCGAGGTCACGATGATCGGTCATGGCGTGCCGGGGCTGGATATCCGGCAAGAGCATGAATACCCGGTAGCCGCCGCCGGCGTTTTTGCCGCCCTGACGCTGGGTCTGGATGCCTGGTGGCCCGTCGATGAGCGCGTCATCGGACCCGAGGGGCATTTGTCCCTGACCGCGCAACTGGGCGCGCCGCTGGTCGAAGAGGCGCCCGGCGGTCAGGCGGCGATCTGGGCGGTGGTCGATCTGGTCGAACCCGACCGGCGGCTCTACCTCAGCGGCTGGTTCGGCGTGAACGGCGTGGTTGCCGGGCGGGTCCATTTCGACCTGACCGATCTTGAAACGGGCTCGCGGCTGAAACTGTCGCATCAGGCGATCGGGCCGGTCTCGGAGGACGTGCATTCGCGGCGTCGCGCGCAATGGCGGCGCATTCTGGACAGGTCGCTGCGCGAGCATCTGTCGGGCCTTTCGGTCTGATCCGCGACGCTCCGGTCGGGTCCGATCTGGCGAGAGCCGCTCTGCGCCGTGTATGAAGGCTCAAGGAGCCGGTCACACAGGCTCGGGGGAGGGGCCGCATGGATGTGGAATTGATCGTCGCGCAGGTTCTGGCGCGTCTCGGGGCGCCCCAGGGCCGGGTGTTCGTGGCCCTTGCCGGGCCTCCCGCCAGCGGCAAGTCCATGCTGGCCGACGCGCTGGCGCAGGGGTTGGGCCACGCGCTGGATTGCGGGGCGGCGGTCATGCCGATGGACGGCTATCACCTGGACAATGCGGTGCTGGACCAGCGCGGGGATTCCGGCCATTGGCGGCGGCGCAAGGGGGCTCCCTGGACCTTCGATGTGGACGGAATGCTGCGCGATCTGCAGCGGCTCAGGGCCGATGACGGCCCGGTCTGCGTGCCGGTTTTCGACCGCGACCTGGACCTGTCGCGCGCCGCCGCGCGCGAGATCCCGCCCGAGGCCCGGGTCATCGTGGTCGAAGGCAATTACCTGCTGCTCGATCACCGCCCCTGGGACGCGCTGGCGGCGTTCTGGAATGCCAGCGTCTGGCTCGATGTCGATGAAAAGGTGCTGACAACGCGGCTGATCCGCCGCTGGCAGGGGCACGGATTCGAACAATCGGCGGCCCGCGCGCGGGCGATGGTCAACGATCTGCCCAATGCCCGGCTGGCGCAGCAATGCTCGCACGCCGCCGATGTGGTGATCCGTCAGCCCCGCGATCCGGTGCCCGGCGGCAGATAAATCAACAAGTGTTATTTATTGACAGGACGGCGGTTTCGCGCTTCTGTGCCGCCCATCTGCGAGAGGGGGAGAGCCGATGATCCTGTGTTGTGGGGAAGCCCTGATCGACATGCTGCCCGACGCGGCCGGCGGCTTCGTGCCGCATCCCGGCGGCGCGGTGTTCAACACCGCCATCGCGCTGGGCCGGCTGGGCGCGCCCACCCGCTTCCTGTCGGGGCTGAGCGCGGATTTCTTCGGCGACATGCTGCGCGACAGGCTGACGGCCTCGCAGGTCGATACCGCGCTTTGTGTGACCTCGGACCGGCCCTGCACGCTGGCTTTCGTGCGGCTGGTGGACGGTCACGCCACCTATGCCTTCTACGACGAGAATACCGCCGGGCGGATGCTGTCGCCCGGGGATCTGCCCGACGCGCTGAGTGCGCTCAAGCCTCAGGCGCTGTTCTTCGGGGGGATCTCGCTGGTGGTCGAGCCCTGCGGCACCACCTATGAGGGGTTGATGACCCGCGCCGCGCGCGACGGGCATGTGACGATGGTCGACCCCAATATCCGCCCCGGCTTCATCCGGGATGAAAGCGCCTATCGCGCCCGGCTCGACCGGATGCTGGCGCGGGCCGATATTGTGAAGATCTCGCTCGAGGATCTCGACTGGCTCGCGCGCGGGGACGGAGAGGCCTATGTCGCGCGTCTTCTAAAGGGCGCGACATCGGTCGTGTTCCTGACGGATGGCGGGGTGGGCGCCACGGCGGTCACGCGCCGGGGCCGGGTTTTCGAACCCGCGCGGCGTGTCAGCGTGATCGACACGGTCGGCGCGGGCGATACGTTCAACGCGGGCGTGCTGGCCAGCCTGCGCGACCAGGGCGTGCTGAGTCGCGACTCACTGCCGCAGATCGGCGAATCGGCCCTGACCCGCGCGTTGAAGACCGGCGCCGCGGCGGCGGCGGTCACGGTCAGCCGGGCAGGGGCCAATCCGCCCTGGGCCTCGGAGCTGTCGCTTTAACCTTCTGATAACGGGGCATCTTGCCGGGGCCGCGCGCAGATCCGCCGCGGCCCTCGGCGTGTTTTGCGTGCCGAGGACCGGTGCCTGTTACAGAAGTGTCATGCAGACGTGACAGAAGCGTCATGCAACGGGCGTACCCGGTGCACAGCCTCAAAAGAGGGGCTGGACCCCGAACCGACCCAGGAGTGAACCTTATGTTCGTCAAAACCACGAGCCGCCTCGCGATCATCGCTGCCGCCGGTGTCATGGTCGCCGCGCCCGCCTTCGCGCAGAGCCGCACCAACATCCAGATCGCCGGCTCGTCGACCGTGCTGCCCTTCGCCTCGATCGTGGCCGAGGAATTCGGCCAGATGTTCCCCGAATTCGAAACCCCGGTCGTCGCTTCGGGAGGTTCGTCGGGCGGTCTGCGCCAGTTCTGCGCCGGTGTCGGCCCGGAAACCATCGACATCGCCAATGCCTCGCGCGCGATCCGCAGCTCGGAAATCGAAGCCTGCGCCGCCGCCGGTGTAAGCGACATCCGCGAGATCCGCATCGGCTATGACGGCATCGTCTTCGCTTCGGCCGCCGAAGGCCCGGAATTCGTGCTGGAGCCGCAATTCGTCTACCAGGCGATCGCCGCGAACCTGCCCGAAGGCACCGAAGCGCCGACCCTGTGGTCGGATATCGACCCCTCGCTGCCCGAACAGCCGATCATGATGGCGATCCCCGCCTCGAACCACGGCACCCGCGAAGTGTTCGAAGAGAAAGTCATCTTCCCGGGCTGTGAAGCCGTCATGGGCGAAGACACCGACCACGAAGTCTGCGGCGAACTGCGTCAGGATAACGTGATCGAGATCGCCGGCGACTACACCGAGACGCTGGCCCGCCTGTCGTCGGATGCCAACACCGTCGGCGTGTTCGGCCTGTCCTTCTACGAGCAGAACACCGACACCCTGCGCGTCGCCACCATGTCGGGCGTCACGCCCTCGCTGGAAACCGTCGCGTCGGGCGAATACCCGGTTTCGCGCCCGCTGTTCTTCTACGTGAAGGGCGAGCATATCGGCGTCATCCCCGGCATCGAGGAATACGTCCAGTTCTTCCTGTCGGACGCCATGGCCGGTGCCGGTGGCCGTCTGGAAGAAGCCGGCATGATCCCGGCGCCCGCCGAAGAAACCGCCGAAGTTCTGGAGAACTTCATGAACGGCGTGACCGTCAGCCAGTAATGGCCAGCCTGTGACGATGGCGCCCCGGAATCCTCCGGGGCGCCATTCCCTTGCCCCAGATGTGAAGCCGCGCGCATGACCAGCGTCCTGATCGCCGCCCTTGCCCTGATCCTGATGGGCGTCGCCTATCAACAGGGCGTTTCCCGTAGCCGCGCCCTGTCAGGCGCCTCCCGTCTGCACAGCCGACCGCAATATCACGGCGCCTTTCTGGCGCTCTGGGCCACGGTGCCGCTGCTGCTCGTCCTTCTGATCTGGGTCGTGACCTCGGGCATGATCCAGGACTGGTACATCGCCCGTCAACTTCCCGCCGACATCCTGCCCGGGACGACCGACTATGCCAGCGCCGCCTCCCGGCTGCGCAACATCGCCTCGGGCTTCGGCGTCGCGGGCGAGGTCGCGGCGTGGGAAACCGAAGCGGGCGAAGGCCTCGCGCGGTTCATGACCATCCTGCGGCTCAGCATCGTGGCGCTGGGTGCGCTGGTCGGCATCGCCTGCCTTCTGGTGATGCGCGCCCGGCTCAGCCCGCGGCTGCGCGCGCGCAACCATGTGGAAACCGTCATCAAGACGGTGCTGATCTTCTGCTCGGTCGTGGCCATCCTGACCACGATCGGTATCGTCCTGTCGCTGGTGACCGAGACGATCCGCTTCTTCACCTATGTCTCGCCGGTCGATTTCTTCTTCGGCACGGTCTGGAACCCCGGCTATTCGACCACCTCGAACGAGGCTTCGGGCAGCTACGGAATGCTGCCGCTCCTGGTCGGGACGATCATGATCTCGGCGATCGCGATGCTGGTGGCGCTGCCCGTCGGGCTGATGTCGGCCATCTGGCTCACGCAATATGCCTCGCCCCGGCTGCGCAATGTCATCAAGCCGGTGATCGAGGTGCTGGCCGGCATCCCGACCATCGTCTACGGTTTCTTCGCGCTGGTCACCGTCGGTCCCGCGCTCGCCGGATTCGGCGAGATGATCGGGCTTGATATCAACGCGACCTCGGCCCTGACGGCGGGGATCGTGATGGGGATCATGATCATCCCCTTCATCAGCTCGCTGTCCGACGACATCATCCGGCAGGTGCCGCGCGCGATGCGCGACGGCTCGCTGGGGCTGGGCGCGACGAAGTCGGAAACCATCCGCATGGTCATCGTGCCCGCCGCGCTGCCGGGGATCGTCGGTGCCATCCTGCTGGCCGTCAGCCGCGCCATCGGCGAGACGATGATCGTCGTGCTGGCTGCCGGTAACGCGCCGATCCTGCGGTTTGACCCGACCGAACCCGTCTCGACCTTTACCGTGACCATCGTAACCGCCCTGACCGGCGACGCCGATTTCGCCTCGCCGCAATCGCTGGTCGCCTTCGCGCTGGGCCTGACGCTGTTCGTCATCACCCTCATGCTGAATATCGGCGCGCTGGCCATCGTGCGGAAATACCGGGAGCAATACGAATGACCGAGATCCTGGAAACCGAGGCCGAGGCCAATACCCGCCGTCGCGCGCAGGTCCGCAACTCGCTCTCGCGCCGCAACCGCGCCGAGCAACGCTTCAAGCTTCTGGGCCTTGGCTCGGTACTGGCGGCGATGGCCTTCGTCGCGGTGCTGTTCGGCAATATCCTGACCAACGGCCTGCCCGCCTTCTGGCAGTACAACGTCGACGCCGAGGTCTATTTCGACCCCGAGGTCATCAATGTGCCCGACGTCCCGGTGCATCAGGCCGGGCAGTCCGAGGCCGATTTCCAGGCCGAGATGCTGGGCTGGCAGCGCCGTCTGGCGATGGTGAACTGGAACCGCATCCTGGTGGCCTCGGTCGAGGGCGCGCTGGCCGAGGCCGGGGCCGACACCGAGATCGACGCCCGCTCGGCGCAGTCCATCATCGATTCCGGGGCGCGTTTCGTGCTGCGCGACATGGTGCTGGCCGATCCCGCGATCATTGGCGAACGGCGCGAGATGCAGCTTCTGCTGTCCGCGGATGGCGATAACTGGGCCAAGGGCAAGCTGTCGCGCGACCTGCCAGACGACCGCCAGCAGCTCAGCCGCCCGGCGCGCGACGCGATCGACCGGCTGGAAGAGGCGGGCATCGTTCACCGGGCCTTTGCCTGGCACATCTTCACCAATGTCGACAGCCGCTCGTCGCCCGCTTCCGCCGGTCTGGCCGGTGCCTTCGTGGGCTCGTTCTACATGATGCTGGTGGTGATCCTGCTGGCGGTGCCGATCGGCGTGTCCTCGGCCATCTATCTCGAGGAATTCGCGCCGAAGAACCCGTTCACCGACCTGATCGAGGTGAATATCAACAACCTTGCCGCGGTGCCGTCCATCGTCTTCGGCCTGCTGGGGGCTGCGGTGTTCATCAACATCTTCCACCTGCCGCTGTCGGCGCCGGTGGTCGGTGGTCTGGTGCTGACGCTGATGACGCTGCCCACGGTGATCATCGCCACGCGCTCGGCCTTGCGCGCGGTGCCGCCCTCGCTGCGGCAGGCGGCTTTGGGGATCGGTGCGTCGAAGACGCAGATGGTGTTCCACCACGTCCTGCCCGTCACCTATCCCGGCATCCTGACCGCCTCGATCCTGGGGGTCGCGCAGGCGCTGGGCGAGACCGCGCCGCTTCTGCTGATCGGCATGAACGCCTTCGTGGCCAATGTCCCGGCCACGCCGATGGATCAATCCGCCGCTCTGCCCGTGCAGATCTACCTGTGGCAGGGCAACGAGAACCGCAATTTCTTCGAAGAACGCACTTTCGCGGCTATCATCGTGCTGCTGGCCCTGATGATCGTTCTGAACGCCCTGGCCATCTGGCTGCGCGGCCGCCTGGAAAGGAAAGCCTGACATGAACGCGACCTCCGATACCTCGCCCATGGGCGCAAACCGCATCGTCCCCTCGGCCCCGGCATCGAGCGCGGGCGCGGAAAGCCGGATCTCGGCCCGGGACGTCACCGTCCATTACGGCGAGAAACAGGCGATCTTCGGCGTGTCGATGGACGTGCCCGAGAAATCCGTCACCGCCTTCATCGGTCCGTCGGGCTGCGGGAAATCGACCTTCCTGCGCTGCTTCAACCGGATGAACGACACGATCGAGGGCTGCCGCGTCGGCGGCGAGATCACCATCGACGGCGAGGATATCCACGATCCCGCTCTGGACGTTGTGGAACTGCGCGCGCGGGTGGGGATGGTGTTCCAGAAGCCCAACCCGTTCCCGAAATCCATCTACGACAACATCGCCTATGGCCCGCGCATCCACGGTCTGGTCAAGTCCAAGGCCGAAACCGATGCGCTGGTCGAAAGCTCGCTGAAGAAGGCGGGGCTGTGGAAAGAGGTCTCGGACCGTCTGGACCAGCCGGGCACCGGGCTGTCGGGCGGCCAGCAGCAGCGTCTGTGCATCGCCCGCACCATCGCCACGGGGCCCGAAGTGATCCTGATGGACGAGCCCTGCTCGGCGCTCGACCCGATTGCCACGTCGATCGTCGAGGACCTGATCCACGAGCTGCGCGAGCAATACACGATCATCATCGTCACCCACTCGATGCAGCAGGCCGCCCGCGTGTCGCAGAAGACCGCGTTCTTCCACCTGGGCAAGCTGATCGAGTACGGCGAGACCGAGCAGATCTTCGTCAATCCGAAGGAAAAGCAGACCGAGGCCTATATTACCGGCCGTATCGGCTGAGCGGGTCCGCGCGGGACGGGTGAGCGGTTTCGCCCTTGCCCGCGCCGCCTCCGGCGCCGAGGTCTCGGGCGACCGGAAGGGGGGCTCTGCCCCCCACGGGCCCTGCGGGCCGTTCCCCCCGGAAACCCGTCACGCCAGAAAAACACCCCCGCGCCGCAAGGCCGGGGGTGTTGTCTTGGCGGGCCGGCCGTTGTCCCGGGTCAGCCCGCCGCCCAGCTGTCCGACGTCATGTCATGGCCGAACGCCTTCATCTGGTCCTCGGCCCAGAAGCGCACGTCGTGGCGGCGCACGATCTCGCGGTTGGCCTTCATGCGGCCATGCCGCTCGGTATCCGGCAGGGACAGCGCATACTGGATCCCCTGATCCATGGATTTGTGCGAGAACGGGTTGGTATGGACGGCGAAACCCAGCTCGACCGCCGCGCCCGCGAATTCCGACAGAACCAGCACGCCGTCATTATCCATCCGCGCCGCGCAATATTCCTTGCACACAAGGTTCATCCCGTCGGCCAGGGGCGTGATCCACGCCACGTCGGCGGCCTGATAATAGGCGACCAGATCGCGGAACGGGACCGGGCGCGAGATCAGCGAGACGGGCTGCCAGTCGAAGGTCCCGTAGCGCCCGTTGATCATGCCGGCCAGATGCTCGAGATCGTGCTGGATCTCTTCATAGGCCGTCATGTTGGCGTTCGCCGCCGCCGAGACATGCATCAGCCGGATCTTGCCGCGCAGGTCGGGCCGGGCCTCCATCAGCCGCTCGAAGCTTTGCAGCTGTTCGATCCCGCCCTTGGTGTAGTCGGTGCGGCCGACCGACAGGATCAGCTTGCGCTCGCCCAGCTCTTCCTTGATGCGCGCCAGACGCTCGGCGGTTTCGGCGCTGGTGGCGACCTTTTCGATGTAATCGACATCGACGCCGACCGCGCTGGCCTGCAGCCGGATGACCCGGCCCTCGTACCCGATCTCGGTGACGACCGATTGCTCGGACAGGGCCGTGGTCTGCGCCGAGAGTTCGTCATGGACCTTCTCGCGCTTGAGCGTCTCGACTTCCAGAAGCGAGCGCGCGGCCGAGACGAAGTTGTTGGCATAGCGCGGGATGTGGAAGCCCACGACGTCGCAGGCGAGCAGGCTTTCAAGGATCTCCTTGCGCCAAGGCAGCACGTTGAACATGTCGGCCGAGGGGAAGGGCGTGTGGTGGAAGAAGCTGATCTTCACATCCGGCCGCAGCGTGCGCAGATAGCCCGGCACCAGCCACAGATTGTAGTCGTGCACCCAGACCACCGCGCCCTCGGCCGCCTCGGCGGCGGCGGCTTCGGCGAAGGCCCAGTTCACCTCGCGGAAGGTGGGCCAATCGACGGGGTCGTAATTGTAGCGTTCCTTGAAGCCGTGCAGGATCGGCCAGAAGGCCTCTTTCGACGAGATATGGTAAAAGCTCGTTACCTGTTCGGGTGTCAGCGGCAGCCGGGTCACGGTGTATTTGCCGTATTGGTCGTCGATCTCGATCACCCGCTCGAAATCGGGGTTCGAGGGGTCTTCGGCATGTTTCCACGCGACCCAAGCCCCCTTGTCGAACCGTCCGAAGAAGCTTTTCAGCGTCGGCACGATGCCGTTGGGGCTTTTGTTCTCATGGTACTCGATCTTCCCGTCGACCTCGACCTCTTCATAAGGCTGGCGGTGGTAGACGATCACAAGATTGGAGGACATGTCAGGCTCCCTTGGGGATGTCGTGAAGCGAAAGCGCGTCGATGGCTTCCAGGATGCCGGCCGCGCCATGGGCCTTGGCGTGATAGACGCTGTCCACGCCGTCGAGCTGATGAACCAGAAGCGGCTCGGAATTGCCGACCGCCACCGCGTTCAGCCCCGAGGCCAGCATCGACAGGTCGTTGAGCGTGTCGCCCGCGCACAGCACGCGGCCCTCGGGGATGCCCAGATGCTCGACCAGCCGGCGGATCGACGGTCCCTTGGACACGCCCTTGGGCAGCACGTCGAAAAACCTGTTGTCCGAGATCAGCCAGTCGAGCCCCAGCGCCTCGACCCGCGCCTCGGCTGTGGCGTCATAGGAGGACGGCGTCAGGTCATAGCTGACGCGGTAGCGGAAATCGGTGGGCTGCAATGCCAGCCCCGGATGGCCATCCAGTGCCGCGCGCACATCGCCGCCCTTGTCGCCCCAGCGTTGGGCGATGTCCTCTTCCAGAGCCTCGATCGGCGCGATGGAGCCGTCGGGCTGCACCTCGGCAATCGTCGTGCCCACGTCACCCACAACGTATTCGGGCCAGGGCAGGCCGCGCTCGCGGCACATTTCCATGATGAATTCCGGGTCGCGGCCGGTGACGAAGATCAGCCCGACCGAATCGCGGTTTTGCTCGATCCAGCCATACAGCGTGGCGCGGTCGACATCGCTGCCACCCAGGAAGGTGCCGTCCAGATCGGTCGCCAGCGTGAAGCGGCGCGCGGCGATGGCGGGGCGCGGTTCGGTATGTACGTTCATGTCTCAGCTCGCTCCGAAAGGCAGCGGAAGGTTGGGGGCGGGATGGGCCAGCGACAGGTCCAGCGCGAAGGGCTCGGCCTCGATCGGGCGGGCCCAGAGCGCGCGGAAGGCTTCCTGCAGATCGGCGCCCTTGTGCAGCACGGCATGGACCGTCTCGCAGATCGGCATCGGTACCTTGACCCGATGCGCCAGATCGGTGACCGAGACGGCGTTGACCTCGCCCTCGACCACGACCGGGCGGCCGTCGAAGCAGTTGGGGCGCGGGATGCCCTGACCCAGCTGCGTGCCAAGGCTCATGTTGCGCGAGGTGGTGGACGAACAGGTCAGCGTCAGATCGCCCGCGCCCGACAGGCCGGTCACGGTCTCGCGCCGCCCGCCCAGGGTCTGGGCCAGAAGCTTCATCTCGTCGATGCCCCGGGTGATCAGCGCGGCGCGGGTATTCTCGGCAAAGCCCGCGCCCGACATCATGCCGCAGGCGATGGCGATCACGTTCTTGACCGCGCCGCCCACTTCGACGCCGACCAGGTCATCCGACACATAGGGCCGGAATCCCCCGCCCGACAGCGACAGCGCCAGCCGCGCGGCGGGGCTGGATTCCGGGTGCAGCCGGTCCTTGTAGCGGAAGGGGAAGGCGACGGTCGCGGCGGTCGGGTGGTCAAGCGCGGTTTCGCGCGCAAAGGTCGGGCCGCTGACCGCGCCGACGACATGGCCGGGCAGTTCCTCGGACGCGACCTCGGACAACAGATAGCCCGTATCCCGTTCGACCCCCTTGCAGGCCAGCGCGATCGGCACGCCCTTCGGCAAATGCGGCGCCATCGCCTGGCACATCTGGCGCAGGGTCGGCGAGGGGGTGACGATCAGGACAGCTTCGGTGTCGCTTAGCGCGTCGGCCAGATCGGATGTCGCCGTCAGGCCCGCGGGCAGCGGAACACCGGGCAGATAATCGGCATTCTCGCGCGTGGCGTTGATCGCCTCGGCCTGATCGGGTCTGCGCGACCACAGCCGGACCCTGCGCCCGTTGCGGGCCAGAACGATGGCCAGGGCGGTGCCCCAGCTGCCGGCGCCCAGAACCGTCAGGCGCTCATAAGGGGAAGAGGGGGCGGAACGGGACACGGTATCCTTGATGGCTGGCTCCTCGGGACGTGTTTCTTCTGACACTGGTTCACTCACGATCTGGGCGTCTCCACGCCGGGGCAGGGGCCTTGCGGCGTCTGCAGACATCCGGGCACACGCCCTCACCCGCCAGGGGCGGGAGCGGAGCGGTTCAAGACCTGCGCGGCGCCGCTATGTTGCTAACGCCCGACCGCGCGACCGGATCCGAACAAACTTGCGTATGATGACCATGTTAGCGTTCGGGGGCGACAGATCAAGCAAGCGTTGCCGCACTGCGGCGAAAGCTATTGAGGCAAAAGGGAAAGTTTTTCAGAACACTGCGCGGCAACGCTGTTCCCGGCGGCACATCGGTCGTGCCGGCGCGGGATCCGGCGGGCGCGGTCAGGCGCGCCCGGCCCAGTGCGCCATCGGCAAACCGGCGACCGGGCTGCGAAACGCCGGGATCCGCGTGCCCCTGAGCGAGCCGATATATACCGTTTTCAGATCCGCCCCGCCGAACGTGACCGAGGCGAACCACGGCGCGATCGTGCCGCCGCAGGCCAGCATGTGGTTGGGGGTCAGCGCGTCGCGTTCGAAGGCTTCGTAGAGGGCTGCCGAGGGGCCGGGATTGTCGTCATCCAGGATCACCCGAAACTCGCCTTCGGGCGTCAGCGCGAAGACCCGGTCGGACATCACATGCGTGCCCCACAGATTGCCGTAAGCATCGAAGGCGATTCCGTCGATGAAGCCGCCGGTATCCTCGGGGCCGAAGGTTTCGCGCGCCTCGACGGTTGCGCCCGCACCGATCTTCAGCCGGGTGATGCGCCGCGCCGAGGTCTCGACGACATAGAGCCATTCCTCGGCCGCATCGAAGCGGATCTCGTTGGTGAACATGAACCCGTCCGCGACGATCCGCGCGCCGTCATTGTCCAGCACGGCGACATAGCCGTCGCGGATCTTCGGGCTGATCGCCGCCATCCAGTTGGTGATCCGGGTCGAGATCGTCAGCCATATCCGGCCCTGCCGGTCGCGCAGCACGAAATTCACCTTGCCGATCGGGGTGCCGTCGATCGTGTCCAGGACCACGCTGGTGCGTCCGTCGCGGGTCATCCGTTCCAGCCGGTCGGTGCCGAAATTCGAGATCAGCACCGAGCCGTCGGTATCGAAGGCCAGCCCGTTGGGCAACGTGCCCTGCGTGAAACGCTGCGCCTCGTCCCCGGTCGCGCCGAAGCGGTCGTCGAGCGCCTGCGCGATCAGCGCCTGCGAGCCGTCGGGCCGGATATGCACCACGCCGCCCCGCGCATCCGCCGACCAGAGCGAGCCGTCGGGTTCGGCAAGGATGCATTCGGGACGCTGAAGATCCTCGCCGACATACCAGATGTCCTGCTTCGAGACGGTGAAACCGTCGATCGGGTTGGTCATGGCGTTCCCCTTCCTGATGGGCATGATCTGGCGCGCCTTCGCGCCCGGTCCAGCCGGATCAGCCGCGCCGCCGTTCCGCCATCTCGACAAACTTCCGCGTCTGCGCCCAGGCGGCATCAAGCGGTTCGGCGCCGCGCTGGGTGGCGATCCGGTCAAAGGCCTCGGCCACGTCCTCGGGGCGCGGGGCAGGGCCCAGATCCACCCCCGGCGTCTCGGTGATGGCGGGAAGCGCGACGATGCCCGCGCCCGCGGCAAGGATCGTCTTGGTGGGCGCGTTCCTGCTCACCAGAAACAGCGCGGCGGGCGACACGGTTTCCGGGGCCAGCAGGTCCAACGCCTCGGGCGGGAGCAGGTCGCGGGTCATCTGAGTCGCTGCGGCGGGGCTCAGCGCGTTGACGCGGATGTTGTGCTTGGCGCCTTCGATGGCGAGCGTGTTCATCAACCCGACCACCGCGCCCTTCGCGGCGGCGTAATTGGCCTGTCCGAAATTCCCGTACAGCCCCGAGGACGAGGTCGTCATCAGCACCCGCCCGTAACCCTGCGCGCGCATGATTTCCCACACCGCCTGCGTGCAGATCCACGACCCGCGCACATGCACGTCCATCACTGCGTCGAACGCATCGAGCGGCGTCTTGGCGAAGCTCTTGTCGCGCAGGATCCCCGCATTGTTGATCAGGATGTCGATCCGGCCCCAACTGTCCATGACCGCCGCGACCAGCGCCGCGACGGCCCCGGCATCGCTGACCGAGCCGTCCCAGCCCATCGCCTCGCCCCCGGCGGCGGCGATTTCGTCGACCACCGGCTGCGCCCCGCCCAGGTCCATGACCACCACCCGCGCGCCGCGACCTGCCAGAGCCAGCGCATGGGCGCGGCCCAGACCGCCTCCCGCGCCGGTGACGATGGCGACCTGACCGTCGAAGCGGATCTCAGACATCGACCCATCCTTCCTGCGTTTTCAGCCTGTACCGGATCTCGTTCTGGTGCCCCAGCGTCTGGCTGATGAAACAGCCCCGCCGGGCCTGCGTGACCAGCGTCTCGATCTCGGCCTTTGTATGGGGGCTGTCGATCAGCACGTCGATCTCGAAGCTCTTGGGCGCGGATTCGTAGCCCCGCCCGACCGCGACCCACGACCATTGCACGCGGGTTTCGACCCGCAGATCCAACAGGGTCAGCGCCATTCGTGACGCGAAGGACCGGATCTGCGTCATGATGCAGCCCGTCAGCCCGCCCACGAACAACGCCAGCGGCGGCGGCGCGCTGGCATCGCCGCCATGGAAGGTGCCTTCGTCGGTGGCCATTTCCCACGGCCCCTCGGCAAAGGGGCGCGACATGCTGACCACCAGATCGTTGCGCATCTTGCCCTGCGCCGTTCCCGTGGCATCGTATTGAATGACCGCGCCGTCCATCAGTCGAGGATCGCCACGCATCGGGTGAACCCGGCCGAGGCTGCCTTGATCTTGAACGGGAAGCACGAGACCTTGAACTCGGTCGCGGGCAGCTGGTCGAGATTGGCGAGCTTCTCCATATGGCAATAGCCGATCTCCATCGAGGCGCGGTGCCCCTCCCAGATGATCGACGCATCCCTGGTCTCGGCATAGCGCTGGGCGGTATGGATGAAGGGCGCGTCCCACGACCACGCATCCGTCCCCGTCACCCGCACCCCGCGTTCCAACAGGTAGAGCGTCGCGTCGCGGCCCATGCCGCAGCCCTTGGCCAGATATTCGGGATTGCCATAGGCCGCCCCGGCCGAGGTGTTGACGACCACGATCTCCAGCGGGCTCAGCGTGTGGCCGATCCGCGCGAGCTCGGCTTCGACATCCTCGGGCGTGACAACGTAGCCGTCCGCGAAATGGCGGAAATCCAACTTCACGCCGGGCTGAAAGCACCATTCCAGCGGCACCTGGTCGATGGTGATCGCGGGGCGTCCGCCGGGCACCAGCGCCCGGTCCATGGTCGAATGGTGGTGATAGGGCGCGTCCAGATGGGTGCCGTTATGGGTGCTCAATTGCACCCATTCCACCGCCCAGCCTTCGCCCTCGGGCAGCTCGGCATTGGTCATGCCCGGAAAGAAGCCGGTGATCTGGTCGGGCGTATCGGCATGGCCCTGATACTGGATCTTCGGCGCCATCATCGGCGGGTCCGAGGCGATGCCGGTCTCAAGGGCGACGGACAGGTCGATGATCCGCATGGAAGGTCCTTTCAGAGCAGGCCCGTGGAAATCACGGGGAAGGCGATAAGCAAGAGCAGCACCAGAAGCATGATGGCCGCGAAGGGCAGGGCCCCGCGAAACACGTCGCCCAGCGAGATCGCGGCATCGTCCAGCGCGCCCTTGATGACGTAGACCGACAGGCCGAGCGGGGGCGTCAACAGCCCGATCTCGACCGCCAGCACGGTGACGATGCCGAACCAGATCAGGTCGATCTGCATCGCCGTGGCGATGGGCAGGACCAGCGGCAGGGTGATCAGCAGGATGGACGAGCTGTCCAGAATCGTGCCCAGCACGATCAGGATCGCGCAGAAGAGCAGCACGAAGCCGGTCGGTCCCAGATCCTGCGCGATGGCCCATTCGGTGACGAAGGCGGGCAGACCCGACAGCGACAGGAAGCGCGAATACATCGTCGCGGCGATGATGAGGAAACAGATCGAGGCGGTGATATGCCCGGTTTCCAAGGTCACCTGCCACAGCACGCGCGGTCCGATCCGGCGCTTGATCCCGGCGATGACGATGGCACCCAGCGCGCCGATGGCGCCTGCCTCGGTCGGGGTGAAGACGCCGCCATAGATCCCGCCCAGCACCAGCGCGATCAGCGCCGCGATGGGCGCGAGCTTGGTCAGGGTGTCGACGGCGAGCGAGCCTTCATGGCTTGCGGCGGGCGCGGGTTGAGGCACGCCGGTGAAGCCCGGCGCGAAGCGCACCATCAGCGCGATGCCGACGATATAGGCCAGCGTCAGAACCAGCCCCGGGCCAATCCCCGCGACGAATAGGAAGCCCACCGATTGCTCGGCGATGATGCCGTAAAGGATCAAGAGCAGCGACGGCGGGATCAGCATCCCCAGCACCGACGACCCGGCCACGACCCCCGTCGCGAACCGCGCGCTATGGCCGATGCGCATCATCTCGGGCACCGCGACCTTGGTGAAGACAGCCGCCGAAGCGATGGAAATTCCGGTGATCGCCGCGAAGATCGCGTTGGCGCCCACCGTGGCCATGCCCAGCCCGCCCTTCAGCCGTCCCAGCGCGCGGTTGGCCACGTCGAACGTATCGCGCCCAATATCGGCGCGGCTGACGACCAGTCCCATCAGCACGAACAGCGGCACAACGCCGAACAGGTAGGAACTGATCGATTCCCGCGTTGCCAGCGCCAGCATCCGCGAGGCGTATTGCGGGTCGTCCCTGAGCGCCCAGATCCCCACGAACGAGGTCAGCGCCAGCGCGATCGACACATGCATCCCCAGCCAGATAAGGCCCAGAATGCCCACGAGCGACCACAGTCCGATCTCGACGCCGCTCATGCCCGCGCCCCCCGGACCGCGCGGATCGCCAGCATCAGCGCCATCAGCGCGAAGACCAGCACCATCAGCGCGGCGCCGGTCACGACGATGCCGTGAACGGGCCAGATCGGCGCGCGGAACTGGCCGACCGTGCCCACAATGTCGCCCCGCCCGTAGGAGCGCAGGAATTGCGGCCAGAAGGCCGACAGAAGCGCCGCCATCAGCACCGCGCCCGCCAGATGCAGCACCGCATCGGCGGCCTGTCCCAGTCGCGCGCTGCGGCGGGTCAGAAAGGACAAGGCCGCGTCCGACCGCGTCAGCTTGCCGCGCGCGGTGGTGTTGGCGACCTGCAGGAAGACGATGGCCAGGATCGACATCGCCACCATCTCGGGCACGCCGGCAATCGGCGCACCGAAAAAGAAACGCCCGATCACGTCGACCGAGATCAGCAGCATGACGCCCAGAATCAGCGCGGTGCCAAGCGCCGATAACAGCGCGGTCACGCGGTCGACGATCCGGGCGAAGGCATCGAGCGGGCCGATGCCCGTGGTCAGGGTGGCAAGCGAGGCCATGAAAGCTCCGGTCGTCTCGGGATCGTGTCGGAAAGGGCGGGGGCCGGGCTCGGCCCCCGCTGAAGGTCAGCTCAGCGCTGCGACCAGTCGCGGCCCAGATCGGCGCCCGCGTCCTGCAGCGTGCGGACATAGGTGGTCAACACCTCGGTCCCCGGCAGCCCGGCCTCGTCCGCCGCAGCCGCCCAGGTCCCGGCGATGTCGGGCAGGGCGGCGGCCCAGCGGGCGCGCTCTTCCGGCGAGAGCACGTGCAGGTTCTCGTCATTGGGCGCAATCGTCGCCATGGCCGCGGTGATCCGCTCGGCCTGTTCGGCGATATAGGCCTCCTGGAACGCCGTGGCGCCCGCGCGCAGCGCGTCCTGCACTTCCTGCGGCTGGCCTTCCAGCCAGCTTTGCGAGGCGACGACACCCCCCGCCGATTGCGCACCGAAATTGGTGATCGTCACATAGGGCGCGACCTCGTGCAGCCGGGCCGGGGCGGCGGCGGTCGGGAAGACGATGACGCCGTCGAAGACCCCGGTCTGCAGATCGTTGTAATAGGTCGTCAGGTTGCCCGCGACGCCCACGGCGCCGGTGCCTTCCAGCCAGTTCACCGCCGGTCCCGGCGCGGCGATGCGGTGGCCTTCCAGATCGTCGATCGAGGTGACGGGGAAGTTGGTCATCAGCAGATAATTGTCCAGCGCGAAGCCGCCGCCCAGATATTCGGCGTCATAGGCGTTCCAGCTTTCCGCCATGCCGGGGATCTGGTCATAGAGCGCTTCCATCGCGTCCATCACCTGCTGCGCGTCGGCCGGACCAAAAGGCGTGTTATAGGTGACGTTCTGCAACATCAGCTTGTTGGGCATGAAGACCGTGGGGATCACCGCGATCTCGGCCAGCCCGTCCTCGATCGCGTCCAGCTCGCCGCCCACCGCCGCCAGCGATCCGCCATAGGCTTCGGTCCAGTCGATGCTGTATTCGGTCCCTTCCAGCGCCGCATCGACGGCGGGGATGAAGGTTTCCGACAGGTGCTTCACCCACAGGAAGATCGGCGGATGGCCGTTGACCACCGTGATCGAAATCGTCTCGGCCATCGCCGGGGCCGCCAGCGCGCTCCCCATCGCCCCGGCAAGCGCGGTGCCCGTCATCAGGCGTCTGATCGTGCGTGTCATGTCTTTCCTCCTCCTCAGTTGTGCCGCGCCCGTCGCTGCGGGCGGGCGTGTCATTGTCCCCGGCGCCTCAGGCCGCCGGGCGCGCCAGGGCACGGATACCGGCGGCGATGAACCGCACCGCGCCGTCGAGCGTGTCGTCGACATCCTCTGCATCCTCCGCGCGCGAGACGCCCCCCGACAGCACCTGCCGCCGTCCCGTCGGCGCCATCAGCGAGATGCCGATGGCGACTGCGTTCAGATAGCCCCGCACCGCCGCCGCCCGGTCGAGCCCCGGCACCACGGCCCTCAATTCGTCGATGAAGACCCGCGCGATCGCGTCGTAATAAGTGCTGGTGATGCGGACCGAGCGTTCATCCGTCCCCGACGCCACATGGCTGAGGAGCCGGGTGAAATGCGCGCCGCCGCGCGTGGAATCGTGGCCCAGCGTGATCGTCGGGCGCAACAGCGCGTCGATCACCGCTTCGAGCGTCACGTTCCCCGCCGCGTGCAGCGCGGCCAGCCGGTCGCGGCGCTCATCGTTGATGGCGCCCGAGCGGCGGGCGATCACCGCCTCGAACAGCGCTTCTTTCGAGCCGAAATAGTAATGGATCAGCGCGGCATTGGCGCCGGCCCCCTCGGCAATCGCGCGGGTCGTCGCGCCGTGAAAGCCGCTGGCGGCAAAGGCGATCTCGGCCGCGTCGAGGATCGCATCCTGCGCCTCGCCACGCTCGAAGACGCGCTCGCTCCGCTGGGTCGCGGCTTTCGTCACGGCGGGCTCCTCCCTGAAACAACCGTTAATTAATCGCCTGATTAACTCTGCCCAGAATACGCCGCCTGTCAAGCGTGCCGTGAATTTCTGCAGCGCAGAAAAGGGGTTAGGCCACCGGGACGATCTCTTCGAATCCCAGCTTCGTGCCGCCCAGTTGACGCAGCGCGCGGTTCCGGCAGCTCAGGACGAGGATCTGCAGATCGCCCGCCTGCGCATGCAGCGCGTCGAACATCGCCTCCATCCGCTCGTCATCGGTGAAGACCAGCGCATCGTCCAGGATCACCGGCGCGTGCTGTCCCTGCCGCGCCAGAAGCCGGGCAAAGGCCAGCCGGACCAGCAGCGCGATCTGCTCGCGCGTGCCGCCCGACAGCGTGCCGATGGCCTCGGCCCGGCCGTCGCGGATCAGCTCGACGGGCAGCAGGCTGTCGCCGTCGAATCGCAGCTCGGCACCGGGCCACAGCAGCCGCAGCATCGGCCTGAGCTCGGCCAGAACCGGCTCGAAATAGCGATCACGGGCCGAAGACTGCGCCTCTTCCAGCGCCCCGATCAGCGCGTTCAGCACGTCAACCTCGTGGCGCAGCGCGTCGCGCATCCGTTCGGCCCGGCCCAGCCGCGCCTGCGTATCGACCAGCGTTTCCTCGATGCCTTCGCCCGACAGCGTCCCCACCGTCGCATCCAGAGCGGCCAGTTCGCGTTGCAACGCGTTCGCTTCCTCCTCGGTCCCGCGCATCACCGATTGCGCGCGGGCCAGCGCGGCGCGGCTGGCGTCGAGATCGGGGGCCGCGTCGCGCAGGGCGTCGCGCGCTGTCCGGGCTTCGGAAAGCGCCGCGCGCGCGGCCTCGAGCGCGTCATCCATGCCCGCGCCCTCGGGCAAGGTCGCCAGATGGGCGCGCGCTTCCTCCAGCCGACGCGCCAGCGAGTCGCGGTCGTGGCGCGCCCCGATGGCTGCTTCGCGCGCATGGTCGCGGGCGGTCCGCGCGCCTTCGGTGGCGATCTGTGATACAGCTTCGGCCCGGCGCGCGGTGTCGCGTGCCGCCTGCGCATCGGGCAAAGACGGGGCGTCGGCGGGCGCATCGTCGGCGGGTGCCAGGCGCGCGATCTCTGCCTTCAGCGCGTCGATCCCCTCGGGCGCAAGGCGGCGCAGGTCGTCGCTGGCCGCGCGCAGGGATTGCCCGGCCTCGATCCGCGCTCGCGCCGCCGCCCGCGCGCCCTCGGCCGCCTCGGCGCCCGCGCGCTGCAGGGCCGCAGCGAGGGCCGCGCGCGCCCGCGCCACGCGGGCGCTCGGATCGCCCGAGGCCGGCAGGATCCTGAGACGCCCCAGACCCGGCAGATCGAGCGCGGTGTCGCGCGGCACGCTGCGCGGCTCGGGTCCCAGCGGCGTGCCGTCGAGATGCAAATCGGGCGCCCCGGGTGCGGCGTCGAAAGCGATGCGCGGCGCGGCGGCCTCGGCCAGATCCTGCGCCACGGCCAGCTCGCGCGCGGCCTTGTCGATGGCGTCAAGCTGTGCCGCATCCGGGCCGGTTTCCGCCGCCTTGCGCAAATCCGGCAGCCTCTTGGCCAGCGCTTCGGCCTGCGCAAGATCGGCCTGCAACGCGGCGCGCCGCCTGTCGTTCTCCTGCCGGATCAGCGCGTCCTGCGCGGCCTGAACCTGCGCCTCGGCGCGTTGCAGATCCGCGCGCGCGGCCTGTTCCGCCTTCCCGGCATCGGTGAGCGTGGCCTCGGCGGCCGCGGCCTTGGCCTGCGCCGCGTCGGCCCGCGCGCCCGCCTCGTCCAGAGCGCGCGCCAGTTGCGCGACCTGTGCTTCGGTCTTTTCCCGGCCCGCGCGCTGATCTTCCAGTGTCCGGCAGGTCAACGCGGTATTCTGCAGGCGCTGTTCGGCCATCTGCAATTGCGCGGCGTGGCGGTCGGCGGCCTCGAACGCGGCCTGCGCCTGTTCCAGCCGCTGCTTGCGCAAGGCGACTTCGTCGGGCTCGGTCAGGGCCTGCAGCGACCGGCGCTTGGCGCGCCGCGCCTCCAGCGCCTCGCGCAGCCTTGCGGCGCGGGCCGAGAGCGCTTCGGCTTCCGACGACAGCGCCGCGACCTCTTTCTCGGCCGTGTCCAGAGGCCCGCCCGCCTTCGCGCCCCGCGTCGTCACCAGCCGGTCGCGGTCTTCGCGGGCGCGGGCCAGCGCGCGGTCCATCCGTTTGCCGCCGGTCATCGTCTCGATCTCGTCGGTGACCGAGGACAGAAGGTTCGCGCGCGAGGACTTCTCCTGCGCGTCCTTCTCGGCGAATTCCGTCAGGCCCTGCCGCACCCACAGCAAGCCCGTTGGCCCGCCCTTTTCCGGCGGCGTGGTCAGCGCGGCGATCCGGGCCTCGGCCTCGTCGGCCTTGGCCACCAGCGCCCCGTTGCGCCAGACCTCGGCATGGGCCTGCCGGCCCCAACGCTTGCGGATCTCCAGCCGCGCGCCGTCCTGCTCGATTTCCAGCGTGACCTCAGGATTGCCGCCCACATCGGGGGTCAGCGTGAAGCTCTTGTTCGTCGGGCGCGTCGTATGCTTGACGAACAGCGCGTACTGGATCGCCTCGAACAGCGTCGACTTGCCGCTTTCATTGGGCGCCGACAGCACGTTGACGCCGTCGCCGATGCCGTCCACCCGCACCGGGCGGGTGAACTGGCGCACATCGTTGAGCGTGACCGCGCGGATCTTCATGCGTCGTCCGCCAGATAGGAATAGAGCCGGTTGAGCGCCCCCGACGCGATCCGCCGCTCGGACTCGGCCAACGCCGGATCGCCCGCTTGCGCGGCCAGCCGGTCGGCGGCAGCCCTGAGCGCGCCGCCATGGTCAAGCTGATCAAGATCGGCTTCGGTGATCTCGGTATCCAGCATCGCGGTCTCCAGCCGGAAATGCGCGAAATCGGGTTCCGCCTGACGCGCGGCGGCGCGCAGGGCCTGCTGGGCTTCCAGCGTCGCCCGCCCGCGCGCATGGATGCGCAACAGATGATCGCGCCGCGCCGCGCCCGGGGGCGGCAGCAGCGCATCCAGAACGCCGGGCGCGTCCTGTCCCGGCACAAGGTCCAGTTCGGCCTCGGCCCAGTGGAAAGTCCCTGTTTCGACCGTCTTCACCACGGGCGCTTCGCCCCTCAGCGTGACGGCCAGACAGGCGCCGCGCCCGGTGTGGCGGAATTCCTCGAATTCCGGGGTGCCGCTATAGGCGGTGCGGGGGCCGACCTGTTTCTGCCCGTGCCAATCCCCAAGCGCCAGATAGGCGAGACCCGCGCTTTGCGCGCGGTCGGGCGGGATGATGCCCTCGTCGCGGGTATCTTCTGAAAAGCTCTGGATCCCGCCATGCGCCAGCCCCAGCCGCAGATCACCCTCGGGCGTGGCGGCGCCGGTCATCCATTGGGTCAGGTCGCGCCCGGCGTGGCGGCGGGGCAGGGGGGCGGGCAACAGCGTCACGCCCGGCGCGATCCGCTCGGGCGCCTCGCGCGTCAGGAGCCGCAGATTGCCCGGCGCCTGCCGCGCCAGATCTTCCCACAAGGCCTCGGCCCCCAGTGAATCGTGGTTGCCGGGCAAAAGCCACCATGTCAGCGACGCGTCGTCGGCCATCGCGTGCAGCGCCTGCCTGAGCGTGGCCTCGGCCGGAGTTTCGGTGTCGAACGTGTCACCCGCCAGCAGGATGTCGCGCGCGCCGTGATCGCGCGCGGCCTGCGCCAGCCGGGCGATGATCTGGTGGCGGGCCTCGATCAGCCGCCCGCGCAGCGCCTCGGGCAGATTGCCGAAACGGCGCCCCAGATGCAGGTCGGCGGAGTGCAGGAAGGTAAAGGCGTCGGCCATGAATCGCGGCGTGTCCGGGCGGTGACTGGATCAGGCCGCACGGTGGGCGAAATCGCGCCCGGCGACAAGGTCCGGGCCTCGTGGCTGAACATGATTCTGCAAATCACCGAGCCGTCAGGGCAATCAATTCCGCGCGATGGCATGATTTGCGCGCCCAGAATTGCCGCGACGTAAGGCCGCGTGCGCCCAAGGATTGGGCAAAGCCGGCCTGACGCGGGAAATGCGACCAATAAATCGCCACATCCGACAGGACCCGGTCCTAGCGTTGCGCAGGGCGGTGCGCCGTCCGACCACGGTTTCCGCCCCGCGCAGGCCCTGCGCCGCAACGGGTTCAACAACGGTAAAAAACACAACAGGACTGGGGACTTATGAAAAAGTTGCTGCTTACCACCGCTTTGTGCGCGGGTGTCGCCACCGGGGCTGTCGCGCAGGAGGATCCGATCCGCGTCGGTATCCTGCATTCGCTGTCGGGCACGATGGCGATTTCGGAAACCACGCTGCGCGACGTCATGCTGATGCTGATCGAGCAACAGAACGAGGAAGGCGGCGTGCTGGGCCGTCCGCTGGAAGCCGTGGTCGTCGATCCGGCCTCGGACTGGCCGCGTTTCGCCGAACTGGCGCGTGAACTGATCGAGGGCGAGGGCGTCGCCGCCGTGTTCGGCTGCTGGACCTCGGTGTCGCGCAAATCCGTGCTGCCGGTCTTCGAAGAGCTGAATTCGATCCTGTTCTACCCGGTCCAGTACGAGGGGCAGGAATCGCAGCGCAATGTCTTCTACACCGGCGCCGCGCCCAACCAGCAGGCGATCCCGGCGGTCGATTACCTGCTTGAGAACGGGGTCGAGCGCTTCTACCTCGCCGGCACCGACTACGTCTATCCACGCACCACGAACCAGATCCTCGAAGCCTATCTGATGGCGCAGGGCGTGGCGGCGGAAGACATCATCATCAACTACACCCCGTTCGGCCATTCCGACTGGCAGACCATCGTGTCGGAAATCCGCGACTTCGGCTCGACCGGCCGTCCCGCCGCCGTGGTCTCGACCATCAACGGCGACGCCAACGTGCCGTTCTACAACGAGCTGGCCGCGCAGGGCATCTCGGCCGAGGACATCCCCGTCATCGCCTTCTCGGTGGGTGAAGAGGAACTCGCGGGCATCGATACCGGCCCGCTGGTCGGCCACCTCGCCGCGTGGAACTACTTCATGTCGGTCGATACCGATGAAAACCTGGACTTCATCGATGCGTGGCACGCCTATATCGGCGACGACAGCCGCGTGACGAACGACCCGATGGAAGCCCATTACATCGGCTTCAACATGTGGGTCGAAGCGGTCGAGGCCGCCGGCACCACCGATGCCGATGCCGTCATCGACGCGATGATCGGCGTGGCGGTGCCGAACCTGACGGGCGGTATCAGCTCGATGGGCGCGAACCACCACATCACCAAGCCCGTGCTGATCGGCGAGATCCAGGATGACGGTCAGTTCGACGTCGTGTGGGAAACCCCGGGCCTTGTGCTGGGCGACGAATGGTCCGACTTCGTCGAGGATTCCGCCCCGCTGATCGCGGATTGGCGCGCCCCGCTGTCCTGCGGCAACTTCAACACCGAGACCGGCACCTGCGGCGGCTCGGAGATGGCCCAGTAACTCCCTGTGACCGGGGGAGGTTCGTGCGCCTTCCCCGGATTTTTCCTCACAGCCCGACACCGCGCCGCGCGGCCTTCCGCCCGGCGCCCCTGACCAGACCTCGCGTCGGAACGCCCCTCGGCGGACCGGCCCAGACCTACCGGGTGCCCGCGCCGTCGCCCCGCCGACACCGCCGCACCGTATTCCGGGGACTTCATGCTTTTGCGCCCTTATCTGCGTCTTCTGGCGCTGTGCCTGGCGATGCTCACGCCCCTCGCAGCCTCTGCCCAGACCCTTGACGAGCTGGTCGCCCGGCTGCCCGATGGCAGCTATGACGACCGCGCCGCCGTGGTGGCCGAGATCGCCGCGACCGGCGATCCGCGCGCGCTGGCCGTGCTCGAGGCGCTGCTCGAAGGCGAGCTCGAGCAACGCAATTCCGACGGCCGGATCGTCATCGTCGGGGGCACCCGACGCGCGCCCACCGGCACCGATGCGCTGACCGGCGAAGAACTGGGCGAGCTGGGGCGCCGCGCGACCGAGCGTATTCGCGTCAATAACAGCCTGCGCCGGACGATCCGTACCGCGATGGGCGTGATGACCCTGCGCGACCCCGACCCCGCGCGCCGTCTCGCCGCCGCCGAAGCCGCGTTGCGCAGTCCCGCCGTCGAACAGCTCGACGCGCTCGACGCCGCGATGCAGGCCGAGGAACTGGACTATATCCGCGAGGCGCAGACGCTGGCCCATGCCGCGACGATCCTTGCGTCCGACGCCGATACCGAGACCAAGATCGAGGCTGTCGGCGTGATCGCCGGTGCGCCCGCGCTGACCGTGCAATCGACCCTCAACGCCTACCGCGCCGCCGAGGACCCTGCGCTGGCCGAAGCCGTCGCCGATGCCATCGACGCCGCCGAGCGCCGTCAGGCACTCTGGGGACAGGCGCAGAACCTGTGGTTCGGCCTGTCGCTGGGATCGGTGCTGCTGCTCGCCGCCATCGGGCTTGCGATCACCTTCGGCGTGATGGGCGTCATCAACCTTGCCCATGGCGAGCTGGTGATGCTGGGCGCCTACACGACCTTCGTGGTGCAGGAAACGATCCGCACCCATGCCCCCGAATATTTCGGCTGGTCGCTGGCGATCGCTGTGCCGCTGGCCTTTCTGTTCGTTGGCGCGGTCGGGGTCGCCATCGAACGCGGCATCGTGCGCCATCTCTATGGCCGCCCGCTGGAGACCCTGCTGGCGACATGGGGCGTCAGTCTGATCCTGCAACAGGCGGTGCGCTCCGTTTTCGGCCCCACCAACCGCGAGGTCGGCACGCCCGACTGGATGTCGGGCGCCTTCCAGCTGGGCGAGATGACGGTGACCTGGCCGCGCGTCGCCATTGTCGTCTTTTCGCTTACCGTGTTCTTCGGCCTGCTTCTGACCATGCGCTATTCGGCCATGGGGCTGCAGATGCGCGCGGTCACGCAAAACCGCGCCATGGCCGCCAATCTGGGCATCCGCACTGGCCGCGTCGACGCGCTGACCTTCGGTCTTGGCGCGGGGATCGCCGGGCTTGCGGGCGTGGCACTCAGCCAGATCGACAACGTCTCGCCCAATCTGGGGCAGGGCTACATCATCGACAGCTTCCTTGTCGTTGTGTTCGGCGGCGTGGGCAACCTGTGGGGCACGCTGGCTGCCGCGATGAGCCTCGGCGTGGCGAACAAGTTCCTCGAACCCTGGGCGGGCGCCGTGCTGGGCAAGATCCTGATCCTGATCTTCATCATTCTCTTCATCCAGAAACGTCCGCGCGGCCTGTTCCCGCAACGCGGCCGCGCCGCCGAGGGCTGAGACCATGAGCAAACTCATCGACCTGCGCATGGGCCTGTTCCTGGCCGCGCTTTTCATCGTCACCGTTCTGGTGCCCATCGCCTCGACGCTGGACGAAGGCTCGGCCGTCGCGATCCCCAGCTACCTGATCCCGCTGATGGGTAAATACCTGTGCTACGCGATCCTCGCCGTCGCGCTCGATCTGTGCTGGGGCTATGCGGGCATCCTGTCGCTGGGCCACGGCGCCTTTTTCGCGCTGGGGGGCTATGCCATCGGTATGCACCTCATGCGCGAGATCGGCGCGCGCGGCGTCTATGCCAACCCGGACCTGCCCGATTTCATGGTGTTCCTGGGCTGGGACGAATTGCCGTGGTTCTGGTACGGCTTCGACTGGTTCCCCTTCGCCGCCGTGATGGCGCTGCTGGTGCCCGGCGCGCTGGCCTTCGTCTTCGGCTGGTTCGCTTTCCGCTCGCGCGTGTCCGGGGTCTACCTGTCGATCATCACCCAGGCGCTGACCTTCGCCCTGCTCCTGGCCTTTTTCCGCAACGAGATGGGCTTTGGTGGCAATAACGGACTGACCGATTTCCGCGACGTGCTGGGCTTTTCTCTGTCCGCCCCCTCGACCCGCATCGCGCTTTTCGTGCTGACGGCCCTCGCGCTGGCGGCCTGTTTGGTGATCGCCAAGGCGATCACCGTCTCGAAGGCGGGCAAGGTGCTGGTCGCGGTACGTGACGCCGAAAGCCGCACGCGTTTCATGGGCTACCGGGTCGAGAATTACTCGGTCTTCGTCTTCACCGTCTCGGCGATGATGGCGGGGCTTGCGGGCGCGCTCTACGTGCCGCAGGTCGGCATCATCAATCCCGGAGAATTCGCGCCCGCCAATTCCATCGAGATCGTCGTCTGGGTGGCTCTGGGTGGACGCGGCACGCTGGTCGGCGCGGCCATCGGCGCGCTGGTCGTGGTGGCGGTCGAAAGCTGGCTCACCGCCAATTTCCCCGACCTTTGGCTCTTCGCGCTGGGCGCGCTGTTCATCGTGGTCGTGCTGTGGATGCCGAACGGCATCCTCGGGCTCGTTGAAAAGCTCAGATTCCGGCGCGCGAAAGCCCCGGCAAAGACGGAGGCCCCGGCATGAGCGCGCAACTCTTCCTCGACGGCGTGCATCGCAGCTTCGACGGCTTCAAGGCGATCAACAACCTGACCCTGTCGGTGGACAAGGGCGACCTCAGGGCGGTGATCGGCCCCAACGGCGCGGGCAAGACGACGATGATGGACATCATCACCGGCAAGACGCGACCGGATGGCGGCGAGGTCTTGTGGAACATGTCCACCGACCTGACCCGGCTTGACGAGGCCGCGGTCGCCAATCTCGGCATCGGGCGCAAGTTCCAGAAACCCACCGTGTTCGAAACCCATTCGGTCGAGGACAACATCCGCCTTGCCCTGAAGGCGCCGCGCGGGGTCTTCGCCACGCTGTTCCACCGCTCGGACAAGGCCGAAGAGGCGCGGGTGACCGCGCTTCTCGACCAGATCCGACTCACGCATCTGCGGACCGAGGACGCGGCCAATCTCAGCCACGGCCAGAAGCAATGGCTGGAAATCGGGATGCTGCTGGCGCAGGAACCCGACCTGCTTCTGGTCGACGAACCGGCGGCGGGGATGACCGATGCCGAAACGATGGAAACCGCCGAGCTGCTGAAATCCATCGCCGGCCAGCGCACCGTGATCGTGGTCGAACACGACATGGATTTCGTCCGCGCGCTCGATTGCCGGGTCACGGTGCTGCATCAGGGCTCGGTGCTGGCCGAAGGCTCGCTCGACCATGTCTCGGCGCGCGACGATGTCATCGAAGTCTATCTGGGGCGCTGAGAGATGCTGGAAATCAAGGACCTGACGCTTCATTACGGCGCAGCCCAGGCGCTCAAGGGCATCTCGCTCACCGCAGAAGAGGGCAAGATCACCACCGTTCTGGGGCGCAACGGCGTGGGCAAGACGTCGCTCATGCGCGCCATCGTCGGGCGACACCCGGCCTCGGGCGGGACGATCACCTGGAAGGGCGAGACGATAGGCCGGCTCTCGCCGCCCGAACGCGCCAAGCGCGGCATCGCCTATGTGCCGCAGGGGCGCGAGATCTTCCCCCTCCTGACCGTGCGCGAGAATCTCGAAGCCGCCTATGCCACCCTGCCGCGCGGGCAGCGCAAGACACCCGACGCGGTGTTCGAACTCTTCCCGGTCTTGTTGCAGATGATGAACCGGCGGGGCGGCGACCTCTCGGGCGGTCAGCAACAACAACTCGCCATCGGCCGCGCCATGGTCATGCAACCCCGCCTCCTGGTGCTGGATGAGCCGACCGAAGGCATCCAGCCGTCGATCATCAAGGATATCGGCCGCGCCATTGAATACCTGCGCGACCAGTTCGGCATGGCGGTGGTTCTGGTGGAACAGTATTTCGACTTCGCCAGCGCGCTTGCGGACAGCTTCGTGGTGCTGGACCGGGGCGAGGCCGTCATGGCCGGCGACAAAGCCGACATCGCCGCGAAGGACGCCGAGCTCCGCCGCTGGCTCACCGTCTGAGGACATGCGCCCGGCGTCGTGGTCGGCTGAGTATTTGAAGCAAAGTGAAGCAGCGCGGGGCGCATGGGCGCGAATGATCTGACAAAGATCGGCGCCTTCATTCTGCTTCAAATACTCACGGCGCGCGTTCCCCGCCGGGCGCTCCCCCCTGTGACAAGGCACCGATTTCGTGATTAGCTCCGCGCGACGCAAGGGCAGGAGCTTTCATGCAACAGATCTGGCGCGGCGCGCGCGTCTTCGATGGCTGGTGCCTGCGCGACGGGGTCGCCGTCGTGGTCGAGGGCGGGCGCATTGCCGGCCTGCGCGCGGATGACGGGCAGGGCGAAGATCTCGGCGGCGGGATCCTTGCGCCCGGTTTCATCGATCTTCAGGTCAATGGCGGCGGCGGGGCGTTGTTGGGGCAGGGCGATCCCGACGACGCGTTGCGCCGGATCTGCGCGGCCCATCGCGGATTGGGAACGACCGGACTTCTGCCGACGCTGATCACCGCCGATCCGGCCACGACCGAAGCGGTGATCGCTGCGGGGATCCGCGGGGCGCGCGCCGGTTTGCCGGGGTTTCTGGGGCTTCATCTGGAGGGGCCGCATCTCGATCCCAGGCGGCATGGCGCGCATGATCCCGCGCTGATCCGGCCGATGACGGACGGGGACCTGGCGCTGTTGCGGCAGGCCGCCCGCGCGCTGCCCGCCCTGATGGTGACGCTGGCGCCCGAAGCCGCGACGCCGGGGCAGATCGCGACGCTGGCCGAGTCGGGCATCCTGATTGCGATCGGTCACAGCGATGCCCCGGAAAGTGCGGCGCGCGCGGCCTTCGAGGCGGGGGCTGGGGCCGTCACGCATCTCTACAACGCCATGTCGCCGCTTTCGCATCGTGCGCCGGGACTGGTGGGCGCGGCGCTCGACAGCGGGGTCGGGCTGGGCATCATCCCTGACGGTATCCATGTCGCGCGCACCCCGTTCCGGCTGGCCGCACGGCTGGCGGGCGAGCGACTCTTCGCCGTCACCGACGCGATGGCCGTCGCGGGCACCGATCTGACCCGGTTCACGCTGAATGGCCGCGACATCCATCGCCGCGACGGACGGCTGACGCTGGCCGACGGGACGCTGGCGGGGGCGGATATCTCGATGCCCGAGGCATTGCGCTGGATGATCCACGAGGCCGGGCTCGACCCGTCCGAGGCGCTGGCGATGACCACGCGCCGCCCGGCGGCGCTGCTCGGACGGCACGATCGCGGCGTGATCGCCGAGGGCGCGCGGGCCGAGATGGTCCATCTGTCGGACGGGTTCGGTTTGCTTGCGGTCATCGACGGCTGACGGGAGAGGGTGGCGACGGGCGCGCGGTTTCGCCCTCGTCCGGCAGGGCTGCGCCCTGCAGGTCTCGGGCGACTCACGCGCGCCTGCGGCGCGCGGCATCCGCCCCTGCAGTCAGAGGAAATGCGCGTCCCTGTGCTCAGGCCAAACGCAAAAGGCCGGATCCTGAAGGATCCGGCCTTTTGTTCTGGAGCGGGCGATGAGATTCGAACTCACGACCCTAACCTTGGCAAGGTTATGCTCTACCCCTGAGCTACGCCCGCTCGATGGCCGCCGTTTAGCACCGGGTGCCGGGGGCTGCAAGGGGCGCGCGCCCTCTCGGCGCGAAAATCCTGTTCCGGCGCTCAGGCTCCCAGCCGGAACGCATCGACGACATGCTGCGCGGTCTCTGCATCGCCGCTCAGCCCGATCGTTCCCGCCGCGGCGAGCTGGGCCACGGGCACGGGGCCATAGACCGCGATGGCGAGGCTGTTGCCGGTTCCGGTGAAGGTGAGATCGGGCAGGGCCCCCGCTGCTGGCACCGGCGCAAAGCCCTGCGCGTCGAGAAGGGCTGTAAACCGTTCGTCGCCCATGACGAACCCCACCTGTTGCGGCACCTGTCCCTTGTCTGGCCGCACCATCACCCGCATCGACAGCATCAGCGCGGTGGGCGAGATGAATTTCGTCGGATCATGCCCCGGCTGCTGCACCCCCCAGCGGCAGAGCGCGTCGATCACGTCGCGCGTGCCAAGCCCGGCTTCGGTCAGCTCGTAGACCGGGACCGAGGCGGGGGAAGGCAGGCGGTGATGGCGCAGCAGTCCCGAGGCTTCCAGCGCGTCGAGCCGTTGCGTCAGGATATTCGTGGCGATGCCCGGCAGCCCGGCGCGGATCAGCCCGAACCGCTTGGGGCCGAGCATCAGCTCGCGCAGCACCAGAAGCGCCCAGCGGTCGCCGATCAGGTCGAGCGCATGGGCCGCCAGGCAGCCTTCGTTATAGCCTTTGCGCGTCATCACCTCTCCTGTAGTTTTCATTTTACAATTGTTCAGTTGCTTTTTGCAAGCACTTGTCGCAGCCTTGATCCGGGCGAGTCGGGGGAGCCGTCGGCGGCCTTGCGAAACCCGGTCGAAACCCTGCCAAAACTCGAAACCCTGCCAAAACAAGGAGCGCAACGATGACCCGATCCGTTCAGGGCCTTCCCTGCTGGTATGAACTGACGACCTCCGATCCTGCCGCGTCGGGGGCTTTCTACGGCTCGCTTCTGGGCTGGGAGACGACCGAAGTCCCGATGGGCGAGCAGAGCTATTTTCTGAACACGCGCGACGGCAAGAATGTCTCGGGCATGATGCGGCCGCCCGCGCCCGACATCCCCCCCAACTGGTGCCCCTATTTCGGCGTCGAAAGCGCGGATGATACCGTGGCGGGGATGCTTGCCGATGGCGGCCAGCAGATCGTCGCGCCCACGGATGTGCCGGGCACCGGGCGTTTCGCGATCATGGCCGACCCGCAGGGCGCGGTCTTCGGCCTTCTGCAGCCGCTTCCGGGCGATACCGACGAGGCCTATGCGCCGGGCCAGGCGGGTCATGGCGCGTGGCACGAATTGATGACCTCGGACCCGGTGGCCGCGTTCGGGTTCTATCGCAAACATCTGGGCTGGGCGCCCGGCGAGGCGATGGATATGGGCGCGATGGGCACCTATCAGCTGTTCGCCGCAGGCGGTGGCGATGCGGGCGGTATCATGGGACAGCCCCAACAGGGCATGCCGTCCTTCTGGGGCTGCTATTTCGGCGTGCCGGGGATCGATGCCGCGCAGGCGCGGATCGTCGAGCTGGGTGGAAAGGTGGTCAACGGCCCGATGTCGGTGCCGGGTGACGCGTGGATCGTGCAGGCGATGGATCCGCAGGGCGCCTATTTCGCGCTGACCGGACCCAAGTGATCCGGGCGGTCGGGCACGATCAGCCGTAGCAGCGCGCGGAACGGGGGCGGATTTTCGCCCCCGGCCTGTCCGCGCTTGCGGGTGAAGCCCAGCGTGGCATAGCCGTGGACCGCGCTCCAGACCGCGCCCTCGAAGACCAGATCGGCGCCGCCGGTGAAGGGCGCGCAGCCCGCGCGCAGCAGGCCGTAGGCGCGTGTTGCCCCGGCGCGGAAATCGGGATCGTCGCGGTCGACTTCGGCTGCGGTGAACATCAGGTGAAAAAGGCCCTCCTGTCCCTCGACAAAGGCCAGGTAGCCGTCGCAGATCCCCGCCAGCCGCTCGAACGGCGTGTCGGCGGCGGCATCCCGGTGGGTGATCATCGCGCGGTTGAAATCGGCGAAGGCGCGGATGGCGATCGCGGTCTGAAGCCCGCGCAATCCCTTGAAATGATGGGCAGGTGCGGCGTGGGACACGCCTGCACGGGCGGCTGCGCGGCGCAAGGTCAGCGCCTCGGGCCCGCCTTCGGCGAGCAGGGCCATTCCGGCCTCGATCAGGGCGTCGCGGGTCGAGACTTCAGGAGGGGTGTCTTGGGTCATGCCCCGTTCTGACCGTGTTCCCTGACAGTGTCAAGATTCAAGCTTGACAGTGTAAAGCTTCGCCGAATATTGGGGGTGGCTTTACACTGTCAAGGAGTCTTCCCATGCCTCGTTCCTTCGCCTGGTTCTTCTGGACCCTTTCGATGATCATCGCGCTCGCTTCGCTTCGGATCCTCGCGCTGCCGATGGCCGAGGCGATGCCGCATATGCTGCATTACCTCGATAGCGCACCGGTCGGGACGTGGGTCCACATGACCGCAGGACCGCTCGCGCTGGGTCTTGCGCCCTTCCAGCTGTGGCAGGGATTGCGCCGCCGCCGTCCGGCGCTGCATCGCTGGACCGGCCGGATCTATGCACTTGCCATTCTTGCCGGCGGGGTGGCGTCGCTGGCGATGTTGCCGGGGTTCCAGGGATCGACTTTTGCGCAGGCGGGATTCGGCGTGCTGGCGGTGCTGTGGATCGGCACCACGTTCCTGGGCGTCGCCCGCGCGCGGACCGGAGACATGGCCGCGCATCGCCGCTGGATGCAGCGCTCGGTCGCGCTGACCTTCGCCGCCGTCACGCTGAGGCTGATCATGGGGCCGCTGATGGCGCTGGGCTGGACGGTGACGGAAACCTTTGACGTGACGGCCTGGGGCAGCTGGCTGATCAACCTGGCGGTCCTGGAATATTGGCAGCGGTGCCGGGTGCTGAAGCCCGCGTGACGGCGCAAGACGCGGTGCCACAAACCAAAACGGCGGCCCGAAGGCCCCCGCGTTTGGTCCAATTGGAGCGGGCGATGAGATTCGAACTCACGACCCTAACCTTGGCAAGGTTATGCTCTACCCCTGAGCTACGCCCGCACCCGTTTGGTAGGCGCTGATTTAGGGGAAGGCGGCGCGGGCCGCAAGAGGAAAAATACCGGGCACGCGGATTTTGTGCGCGCCGCCGTCCCCGGAACCCAAGAAGTGCGTTTCTCCTTGAAAAACCGCGATTATTCGGTGGTGGGCGCGATTTTTTCTGCCGCGCGCCTTGCTGCTGACATTCCCGTGAGCGCCGCGCCGCTCAGGAACCCAAAGCCGGGCTGCGCGTTTCATTGTCAAACCGCGGATGCTCCGCGGCGGCAACCAGAAGGAGTTGTTCCATGAACAGCGACACCGTCGAAGGCAAATGGAAACAGATCAAAGGCGAAGCGAAAGTCCAGTGGGGCAAGCTCACGGATGACGATCTCGACGTCGCCGCCGGTCACAAAGACAAGCTCTCGGGCAAGATCCAGGAGCGCTACGGCAAGTCCAAGGAAGAGGCCGACCGCGAAGTCGACGCCTTCTATTCGAAGTACTGACACCCGTTTTGACGACCCGGACGCGCCGACCTGTCCCGGCGCCGATATGGGCCAAAGACGGCAAAGGGGGCGCTTGGCGCCCCCTTTTTCGTGTCTCGAACCCGCTTACTCGAACTCGATCAGCAGGTCATGCGCTTCGATCTGCGCGCCGGGCTGGACATGCACGGCCTTCACCGTCGCCGCGCGTTCGGCATGCAGGCCGGTTTCCATCTTCATCGCTTCGATGGTCAGCAGGAGGTCGCCCGAATTGACCTTCTGCCCCACGCTGACCCCGACCGAGGCGACCGAGCCGGGCATCGGCGCGCCGACATGGTTCTCGTTCGTATCCTCGGCCTTGGGGCGGGCGGCCTGCGTGGCCTTGGCCTTGCGGTTGGGCACCCGGATCGTGCGCGGCTGGCCGTTGAGTTCGAAGAATACCCTCACTTCTCCGTCATCCTGCGTCTCGCCCACGGCGATCAGCCGTATTTCCAGCGTCTTGCCGGGGTCGATCTCGGCGGTGATCTCTTCGCCCGGCTCCATGCCGTAGAAGAAGTTCCACGTCGGCAGGGTACGCACCGGCCCGTAGGTCAGGTGACGCTCCATGTAATCGGTGAAGACCTTGGGATACATCAGGTAGCCGTTGAGATCCTCGTTGTCGAACTCGACATCGTCGAGCTTCGCCGACAACTCGGCCCGGACCTCGTCGAAATCGACGGGTTTCAGATGCTTGCCCGGCCGCTCGGTCGAGGGTTTCTCACCCTTCAGCGCCTTCAGCGTGATCCCCTCGGGCCAGCCGCCCTCGGGCTGACCCAGATTGCCTTTGAGCATGTCGATCACCGAATCGGGGAAGGACATCTCGCGCTTGGGATCCTCGACATCCTTTCGGCTCAGGCCCTGGCTGACCATCATCAGCGCCATGTCGCCCACTACTTTGGACGACGGCGTCACCTTGACGATATCGCCGAAGATCTGGTTCGCGTCGGCATAAGCGCGGGCCACGTCGGGCCAGCGCTCTTCCAGCCCCAGCGAACGGGCCTGCGCCTTGAGGTTGGTGAACTGACCGCCCGGCATCTCGTGCAGATAGACCTCGGACGAGGGCGCCTGCTGGCCGGTCTCGAAGGCGCCGTAATGCGCGCGCACCTGTTCCCAGTAATCCGAGATCTCGCGCACCGCGCCCATGCTGATCCCGGTATCGCGGTCCGTATGGCGGAAGGCCTCGACGACCGAGCCCAGCGTCGGCTGGCTGGTATTGCCCGACAGCGCGTCCATCGCCGCATCGACGCAATCGACGCCCGCATCGGCGGCGGCGATGATCGTGGCGATGGCCGCGCCCGAGGTATCATGCGTGTGGAAATGGATGGGCAGGTCGACCGCATCCTTCAGGGCCGAGAACAGGACCTTGGCCGCCGGGGCTTTCAGCACGCCCGCCATGTCCTTCACGCCCAGCACCTGCGCGCCGGCCGCTTCCAGCTCTTTCGCCATTTTGACATAATAATCAACGGTGTACTTCTGCTGGCCCGGGTCCAGAAGATCCGAGGTATAGCAGATCGTCCCCTCGCAGATCTTGCCCGATTCGATCACCGCATCCATCGCGACGCGCATGTTCTCGACCCAGTTCAGGCTGTCGAACACGCGGAACACGTCGACCCCGGTCTCGGCCGCTTGCGCCACGAAGCTCTGCACGACGTTGTCGGGGTAATTGGTATAGCCCACCCCGTTCGACGCGCGCAGCAGCATCTGCGTCAGCAGGTTGGGCATCGCCTTGCGCAGGTCGCGCAGGCGCTGCCACGGGCATTCCTGCAAGAAACGGTACGCCACGTCGAAGGTCGCGCCGCCCCAGCATTCGACCGAGAACAGCTCGGGCAGGTTCGCGGCATAGGCCGGCGCCACGCGGATCATGTCGATCGACCGCATCCGGGTGGCCAGCAGCGACTGGTGCGCGTCGCGCATCGTCGTGTCGGTGATCAGCAGCTTCGACTGGTCCTTCATCCAGTCCGCCACCGCCTTGGCGCCTTTCTCCTGCAGCAGGGTGCGGGTGCCGGGCGGGGGCGTATCGACGCGCGTTGCAGGCGCCACCGGCGGGCGCGGCTGCGCGGCAGGCCGGGCGCGACCCGCCGTCTCGGGGTGGCCGTTGACGGTGATGTCGGCAAGATAGGTCAGAACCTTCGTGCCCCGGTCGCGCCGGGTCTCGAAGTTGAACAGCTCGGGCGTGGTGTCGATGAACTTGGTCGTCGCCTGATCGGCCAGGAAGGTCGGGTGCTTGAGCAGGTTCTCGACAAAGGCGATGTTGGTCGACACGCCCCGGATCCGGAACTCGCGCAAGGCCCGGTCCATCCGCGCGATGGCTTCCTGCGGGGTGGGCGCCCAGGCCGTCACCTTGACCAGCAGCGAATCGTAGAACCGGGTGATGACCCCGCCCGCATAGGCGGTGCCCCCGTCCAGACGGATCCCCATCCCGGTGGCCGAGCGATAGGCGGTCAGGCGGCCGTAATCGGGGATGAAGTTGTTGAGCGGGTCTTCGGTGGTGATCCGGCATTGCAGCGCGTTGCCCGAAAGCGTGACGTCCGCCTGGCTGGGCGTGCCCGTGGCCTCGGCCAGCGTCGCCCCCTCGCAGACGCGGATCTGCGCCTTGACGATGTCGATGCCGGTGACTTCCTCGGTGACGGTGTGTTCGACCTGAACGCGGGGGTTCACCTCGATGAAATAGAACTCGCCCGAATCCATATCCATCAGGAACTCGACCGTGCCCGCGCATTGATAACCGACCGACTGGCCGATCTTCAGCGCCAGCGCGCAGACTTCTTCGCGCTGCGCATCGGTCAGATAGGGGGCAGGGGCGCGCTCGACGACCTTCTGGTTGCGGCGCTGCACGGTGCAGTCGCGCTCGTACAGGTGATAGAGATTGCCATAGGTATCGCCCAGCAGCTGCACCTCGACATGGCGCGCGCGCTGGATCATCTTTTCCAGATAGCCCTCGCCATTGCCGAAGGCAGCCTCGGCCTCGCGACGGCCCTCGCGCACCTTCGCTTCCAGCTCGTCAGGGCCCATGATAGGGCGCATGCCGCGCCCGCCGCCGCCATGGCTGGCCTTCAGCATCAGCGGATAACCCACCGCGTCGGCCATGCGCCGGATCTCGGCCATGTCGTCGCCCAGAACCTCGGTCGCGGGGATCACCGGCACGCCCGCCTCGATCGCCACCTTGCGCGCGCTCGCCTTGTCACCCAGAGCGCGCATCGTCTCGGCCTTGGGTCCGATGAAGGTGATGCCCGCCTCGACGCAGGCATCGACCAGCGCGGGGTTCTCCGACAGCAGGCCATAGCCCGGATGGATCGCATCCGCGCCCGCCTTCCTGGCGACGCGGATGATCTCGGGGATCGAGAGATAGGCCGCGACCGGGCCCAGCCCCTCGCCGATGCGGTAGGCCTCGTCCGCCTTGAAGCGGTGCAGGCCCAGCTTGTCCTCCTCGGCATAGACCGCCACGGTTTTCTTGCCCAGCTCGTTCGCCGCCCGCATGATGCGGATGGCGATCTCGCCACGGTTGGCAATCAGTATCTTGTTGAAACCGGGCATTCCGACATCTCCCTGTGCATCGGCCGTCAGGCTGGGCCGATTTCTGCAATGCGGCGGCAGGATTGCAAGATTTTGTTACAATGCAAAGGGCCTATTTTTCCTCAGTATTCCATCTGCGGAACGCCTTCAGGATCATAGACTTGGACCAGCAGACATTCGATCAGATCGGGCCTTTCGCCGCGATCGCACAATGTTTGCGCCACCATCTCTCCCATGGCGCGCGTGGGCAGCCCGCAGACCACTTCGTGCCAGTGCAGCCCCTCGCGATGCTGGGCAAAAATGTCGACCGACCAGCCCGCCGGCGAACACCAGTTGGTAACGATGCAATCCTCTGCCATCGCGCCGCCCGCGACGCATTCGGCCATCGCCGCGTCGATCGCTTCGGCCGGCGAGGCCCCGACGGCCATGCCCGACGACATCTCGGGCGCCTGCACGAAGGCGATCCCCGTCTCGGCCAGGGCGGACAGGGGGGCCAGGGCGGGTAGGGGGGCCAGGCAGGCGAGGATTAGAAAAGCACGCATGAATCAACTCCGTCGCTAACGATGCGACCGAGCCTAGCGGTTCCGACCCGCCCTGCCTATGCCCGTGATCCGCCTACAACCCGCCTGCCGCACGTATCGCGTCGATCATCGCCGCATTCCCGCGCGAGACTTCTAGAGGGCAGTCGAAGGGCACCCCGTCCAGCGCGCTGCGCTCGAAGGCCTCGACCATCAGCCGGTACTGATCGACGGGCTCGAACCGCTCGATCCGCGTCTCGTCATAGCCGCGCCGCACCACCACCTCGGCCGCCGCCGCCACCCCGGCATTGAACGGCGCGCGCAGCTCGATCACGCCCTCGGTGCCGTGAAAGGCGATGCGTTGATGGGGCGCCATCCGGGTCGAGCAATAGAAGGACAGGCTGAAATCCCCGAAATCGGCCCAGACCCGCGCGGTGGTATCGACGCCGTTCTCGACCTCGAGCGCGGCACGGATCTCGCCCGGCTCGCGCCCGGTGGCGAAGCGCGTGGCGATGCAGGGATAGACGCCGATATCGTAAAGCGCGCCGCCCCCGGTTTCGGGCCGGTTGCGGATATTCGCCGGGTCGTCGTTGTGGAAACTGAACGCCGCCTCGACCTGGCGCAGGACACCGATCGCGCCATCGGCCAGCAATTGGCGGACCCGGTGCCACTGCGGATGATGGCAGACCATGAAGGTTTCGGCACAAAGCAGCCCCGAGGCGTCGCGTGCGGCGATCAGCCTGTCGATCTCGGGCGCTTCCAGCGCGACAGGCTTTTCGCACAGCACATGCTTGCCCGCCGCCAGCGCGCGCAGCGACCAGTCGACATGCAGATGATTGGGCAGGGGAATATAGACCGCGTCGATATCGGGATCGGCGAGCAGCGTCTCATAGCTGTCATGGACCCGCAGATGCGGCGTGACCCCGGTGAAAGCCTGCGCCTTGCGCGGCGTGCTGGTGGCGAGGGCGGCAAATTCCGCCCCCCGCGCCGCATTCAGGGCAGGCATCAGCGCCGTGCGCGCGATCTTCGCCGCTCCGAGTATTCCCCACCGCATCGCCGCCTCCTGTCGTTTGCGCTAACGGGTTCTTGATGCCAAAACCCCGGCGCAAAGGCGAGCGGAAATGAAAAAAAGGGGGCGTTGCCCCCTCGGCCTTGCGGCCTCACCCCCAGGATATTTTCAGAACAAAGATGCGCGGTTCAGAAGAAGCGCGTGCTTCATCTTTGCGCCTCAAATATCCTCGGGGGTGTCCAGAGGGGGCAGACAGCCCCCTCTGGCCCCGGCCTGCCACAGGCGCGGCGGGTCGATGCCCGGGCCCGCGACGGAACCGGCGCGTCAGCCCTCGGTCTTCGCCTTGCGCTTGCGCTCGTGCGGATCGAGATAGCGTTTGCGCAGGCGGATCGATTTCGGCGTGACTTCGACCAGTTCGTCGTCGTCGATATAGGCGATCGACTGTTCCAGCGACATGATGACCGGCGGCGTCAGGCGCACCGCGTCATCGGTGCCCGAGGCGCGCACATTGGTCAGTTTCTTGCCCTTGAGCGGGTTCACTTCCAGATCGTTGTCGCGCGAATGCTCGCCGATGATCATGCCCTCGTAGATCTGTTCCTGCGCGCCGATGAACATCTTGCCGCGATCTTCGAGGTTCCACAGCGCGTAGGCCACCGACACGCCGTTCTCCATCGAGATCAGCACGCCCTGGCGGCGCCCCTGGATCGGCCCCTTGTAGGGCGCCCAGGAATGGAAGATCCGGTTCAGCACGCCGGTGCCCCGGGTATCGGTCATGAACTCGCCCTGATAGCCGATCAGCCCGCGCGAGGGGACATGCGCTACGATCCGGGTCTTGCCCGCGCCCGCCGGTTTCATCTCGACCAGATCGCCCTTGCGGGGACCCGTCAGCTTCTCGATCACCGCGCCCGAATATTCGTCATCGACATCGATGATCGCTTCCTCGATCGGTTCCATGCGCTGGCCGCCCTCGTCGCGGAAGATCACGCGGGGCCGCGAGATCGACAGCTCGAAGCCTTCGCGGCGCATGTTCTCGATCAGCACGCCCATCTGCAATTCGCCGCGACCCGAAACGACGAAGGCCTCGCCGCCCGGCGTGTCCTCGATCTTGATGGCGACGTTGGATTCGGCCTCTTTCATCAGCCGCTCGCGGATCACGCGCGACTGCACTTTCGAGCCGTCGCGCCCGGCCAGCGGGCTGTCATTGATACCGAAGGTGACCGAGATGGTGGGCGGGTCGATGGGCTGCGCGTCGATCGGCGTTTCCACCGAGGGGTCGCACAGCGTGTCGGCCACCGTGGCCTTGGTCATGCCCGCAAGCGAGACGATGTCACCCGCGACGGCCTCGTCGATGGGTTGCTGGCCCAGACCGCGGAAGGCGAGGATCTTGGTCACGCGGAACTGCTCGACCCGCTCGCCGGTGCGCGAGAGCGCCTTGAGCGTCGTGCCGACCTTCAGCGTGCCCGCTTCGACCCGGCCGGTCAGGATGCGGCCGATGAACGGGTCCGCGCCCAGAGTGGTGGCCAGCATGCGGAACGGTTCATTCGCGGCGGCGATCTGCTTGGGCGGCTCGACATGGCGCACGACCATCTCGAACAGCGCGGTCATGTCCTTGCGCGGCCCGTCCAGCTCGTCATCGGCCCAGCCGTTGATCCCCGAGGCATAGAGCACCGGGAAGTCGAGCTGTTCGTCCGAGGCGCCGAGATTGGCGAAGAGGTCGAACACCTCGTCGAGCGCGCGATCGGGCTCGGCGGCGGGTTTGTCGACCTTGTTGAGCACGACGATGGGTTTCAGCCCCAGCGCCAGCGCTTTCGAGGTCACGAATTTCGTCTGCGGCATCGGCCCTTCGGCCGCGTCGACCAGCAGGCACACGCCGTCGACCATCGACAGGATGCGCTCGACCTCGCCGCCGAAATCGGCGTGGCCGGGCGTGTCGACGATATTAATGCGCGTGCCCTTCCATTCGACCGAGGTCGCCTTGGCAAGGATGGTGATCCCGCGCTCGCGTTCGAGGTCGTTGGAATCCATGGCGCGTTCGGTGACGGCCTGGCCTTCGCGATAGACGCCGGATTGTTTCAAAAGCTCGTCGACGAGCGTGGTCTTGCCGTGGTCGACATGCGCGATGATCGCAATATTGCGAAGGTCCATGGAACTGTCCTGTTTGCTGCGCTGCCGCGCATACAACAGCTTTGGGGCTTTGGCGAGTCGCGTTCGCGGCCCCGGGGCTGCATCAGCGCATGACGTACCAGTCACGGCGGTGGTTGAGCGCGATGACCCCGTTCAGGATCGCCGCGCCCAGAAGCGACCACAGCACGCGGTCGAGGGGCAGGATCGCCGCCGCAGCGGCGAACAGCGCCAGATCGTGGACCAGCTGCGTCACGCCGGCGCGGATGCCGTAGCGGTCCTGCAGGATCATCGCGATGATCGACACGCCCCCCAGGCTGCCGGAATGGCGAAACAGGCCCAGAAGGCCCACGCCCGCGCTGACGCCGAACAACACCGCTGCCGCGCCGGGATGGACCGCGCTGATCCCCATGAGCGGCTTGAGCGCCTCGGCCATGAGCGAGACGAGCGCGACAGTGCCAAGGCTTTTCGCGCAGAAAACCGGCCCGCGCAGGGCCCAGGCCAGCGCGAAGAAGGGAATGTTGAGCACGAAGAACACGGCCGAGAAATTCCAGCCGGTGCCATAGGCCACGAGCAGCGCGAAGCCCGCGGTGCCGCCGGTCATCAGGCCCGCGGCGCGCAACAGGTGGATCCCCAGCGCTGCCTGCGCCGAGGCGATGACGAGGCCCTGGATGTCTTCGAACGGGGTATAGTGGTTGTCGGAGGATGGGTCAGCAATCATGACCTTAATGTGCCGCGGCGCAGCGAGGATTTCCAGTGCAGGCTGCGAATGTGCGCCATGCGTTCCGGACATGGCGGACCTTGGTGGGGCCTTGCATGGCGGAGATCGGTGGAAAAACAATCTGCCACCCGACGCGCTGGCAGGGCAGGTGTTTACCTTACCGAAACGTCTCGTTGCGATGCTGAGCCCGTTCCGCCGCCCGGGCCCGCAAAGGTCCCGCACGGCCCGTCTCAGGCCCCGCCATGCTGCCCGAAGTCCATGTCTTCATCGCCATGTCGCTCGACGGCTATATCGCCGATACGGGCGGCGGTCTGGATTGGCTGGTGATGCTGCCCGCCCCCGATGACGAGGATCACGGCTACGCCGCCTTCTACGAGCGGGTCGATTGCCTGCTGATCGGCGCCAACACGTTCCGCTCGCTTCTGGGGTATCGCGACTGGCCCTATGACAAGCCGGTCACGGTGCTGTCAGCCAGCCTGTCCGAACGGGATGTGCCCCCCGCCTTGCGCGGACGGGTGACGATCCTTGATGCGACGCCCGAAGCGGCACTGACCCTTCTGGCGCGGGATGGGGCGAAGCGGGTCTATCTGGATGGCGGGCAGCTCGTTTCAAGCTGTCTGCGCGACGGGCTGGTGCAGCGCATGACGCTGACGCGGCTGCCGGTGCTGCTGGGTTCGGGCATCCCGCTCTTCACCGATCCGGGGCCGCAATACATGATCCATCTCGACACGCGCAGCTGGCCGCATGGCTTCGTGCAATCGGTCTATCAGGTCATCCCCTGACGGCAGGGGAGGCCGGGACCCCGGGCGGTTGTCCATCGCCGGGTGCGGATCTGGACAGGCGGCATGCCCGCGCCCGGACGGGCTGACGATACAAGCTGACGGCGCTCAGGTCGCGATGTAGCGGTCGCGGCGGTGATTGATGGCGATCACCGAATTGACCACCAGCGCCCCCAGCGCCGACCACGCGATCAGCCGCCAGTCGGGCAACAGCACCAGCGCCAGCCCGAACAGCGCGGCGTCGAAGCCAAGCTGCACCCAGCCCGCCCGCCAGCCCCAGCGATCCTGCACGGCAAGTGCAACGATGCCCACGCCGCCAAGACTGGCACCGTGGCGGAAAAGCGCGATCAGCCCGGTGCCGCAGACCATGCCGAAAAGAACCGCGCCCGCTGCCACGTTCAGCCGCGCGAAGGCGATCCAGTCGGGGGCGAGCAGATTCAGTGCCGACAAGAGCGCCACGGCGCAGAAGGTCTTGATGGTGAAGGCCATCCCGAACCGCCGGTAGCCGAACCAGTAGAAGGGCAGGTTGATCACGAAGAACACGATCCCGAAGCTCCAGCCCGTGAGATACGAGATCAGCACCGCCAGCCCCGCCGTCTGTCCGGTGATCAGCCCCAGATGGGTCAGGATCGTCACCGAGAACGCCGCCATGGCCGAGCCGAAGGCGATACCCTGAACGTCTTCGAACAGCGAATGGCGGGCGGCGTCGGTCATCGGGCGGGGTCTCGGATCGGACGGTTGGGGTCAGTGCGGGGTGGCGTTCGAGAACAGGTTGATGACCAGGATCCCGGCCATGATCAGCGCGATGCCCAGGATCGCCGGCAGATCGAGCCGCTGGCCGAAGACCACGAGGCCGATGGCCGAGATCAGCACGATCCCCGCGCCCGACCAGACGGCATAGGCGATCCCCACGGGCATCACCTTGAGCACCATGGCCAAAAGCCAGAATGACGCGCCATAGGCCACCACGACCAGCAGCGACGGCCCGAGCCGGGTGAAACCGGCCGAGGCCTTGAGCGCGGTGGTGCCGACAGTTTCGAAGAAGATCGCGGTGAGAAGATAGACCCAGTGCATCGCCTGCTCGCTCCTTGATACCGCCCCTCTGTCGCAGCTTCGCGCGGGAAGGGGAAGAGGGGGCGGCGGTATGGAGGCCGCTGGCGTCGGATACTTCTGGAATACCGGGGAAGGGACGCTAGCTGGCCTCTGAGTGAATTCCGGAAAAAAAGGGAGGATGCAATGCGCCGTTCAGAGAAAACCGTCGCCGGCTTGGCGCTGACCGCGGCAACGCTGGCCGGGCTGGCCGCGCCGGCCGCGGCCGAGATCGTCAGCGAACCCTTGTCCTACAGCGTGGACGGGATGCCCTTCGAAGGCGTGGTGACGCGGGACGATGCCGTCGAGCCGCGCGGCGTGGTGATGATCGTGCACGACTGGGACGGGCTGACCGAGTACGAGCGCGAGCGCGCGGCGATGCTGGCGGGCCAGGGCTATACCGCCGTGGCGCTGGATCTCTACGGGACCGAGGCCGATCCGCAGGGGATGGAGGATTATCGCCGCCTGTCCGGTGCGCTTCTGGGCGACCGCGCGGCCTTGCGCGCGCGGCTCGATGCGGCGATGGCGGCGGCGGCGGATTTGCCCGGGGCCGGGGCGGGGCGCGTGATGATCGGCTATTGTTTCGGCGGCAGCGCGGCCCTTGAAGCGGCGCGGGCCGGGGCCGGCCTGGACGGGTTCGGCATCTTCCATGGCGGGCTCGACCTGCCCGACGGGCAGGATTACGCGCAGGTTTCGGGGCCGGTGATGCTGTGGCACGGCTCGGCCGATCCGGTGTCGGGACCCGAGGACCTGGCCGCCGTGCTGGTCGGCCTGCGCGAGGCCGGAGTGGCGCATGACGCGCGGATCTACGGCAATGTGCGCCATTCCTTCACCGTGCCGGGCAGCCGCGATTACGACGCGGCGGCGGATGAAGACAGCTGGCAGGGGCTGCTGGGCTTTCTCGACGCGACGCTTTGACGGGCATCCCAGGGACCTTGCGCGGTTTCCCCCGGCAGAGGGCCGCGCAAGGCGGCTAATTGTGTATACCATTGTACACAGAGCTTGACGCGCGCGGCGTTTTCGGTCAGGAAGCCCGTGCGAGCGGCGTTTCATGCTGCCGCGAGATTCCCGTCGCCCGGACCCCGCGTGCCTGCGCGCCGAAGTCCGGGCGACGCCGACACAGCGCCGCCAGAGACCTGCAGAGGACCCGCACATGACCGATACCCCCGATATCATCTACACCAAGGTGGACGAGGCCCCCGAACTGGCCCGTGCCTCGCTCGAGCCGATCATCCGCGCTTTCGCCGGCAAGGCCGGGATCTCGGTCGAGACCCGCGACATTTCCGTCGCCGGTCGGATCCTGGCCCTGTTCCCCGATTACCTGACCGAAGAGCAGCGCGTCTCGGACGATCTGGCTTGGCTGGGCGAGCTGGTGAAGACGCCCTCGGCCAATGTCATCAAGCTGCCGAACATCTCGGCCTCGATGCCGCAGCTCACCGCCGCGATCAAGGAATTGCAGGCCAAGGGCTATGCGATCCCCGATTACCCCTACGAGCCCAAGACCGACGCCGAGAAAGAGGCCCGCGCGCGCTATGACGCCGTCAAGGGCTCGGCCGTGAACCCGGTCCTGCGCGAAGGCAACTCGGACCGCCGCGCCGCCAAGCCGGTCAAGCAATACGCCATGGCCAACCCGCACCGGATGGGCGACTGGTCGAAAGACTCGAAGACCCGCGTCGCCTCGATGGACGGCAACGACTTCTTCGCCAACGAGAAATCGGCGACCATCACCGCGGCTCAGGCGGGTGGGGCGAAAATTGTCTTCACCGCCGAAGACGGCAGCGAGACGGTTCTGAAATCGGGCCTGAAATACCTCGAAGGCGAAGTCGTCGACGCGACCTTCATGTCGGCCAAGGCGCTTGAAGCCTTCATCCGCAAGGAAATCGCCGCGGTCGAGCCGGGCGTGCTGTTCTCGGTGCACCTGAAGGCCACGATGATGAAGGTCTCGGACCCGATCCTGTTCGGCCATTTCGTCAAGGTCTACCTGGAAGACTTCATCGCCAAGCACGGCGCCGAGCTGAAGGCGATGGGCTGGAACCCGAATTCGGGGCTGGGCGATCTGGAAAGCAAGATCAAGGGCAACGCCGCGTTCGAGGCCGATTACAAGGCCGTCATGGACGCGCAGCCGCCGATGTACATGGTGAACTCGGACAAGGGGATCACCAACCTGCACGTCCCCTCGGACGTGATCATCGACGCCTCGATGCCCGCGCTGATCCGCGCCGGCGGCAAGGGCTGGGGCCCGGACGGCAAGGAAGCCGACACCGTCTGCTGCATCCCCGACAATTGCTATGCGGGCGTCTATGACGAGACGATCGAGTACTTCAAGGAACACGGCAAGCTCGACGTCACCACCTGCGGCTCGGTGTCGAATGTGGGCCTGATGGCGCAGAAGGCCGAGGAATACGGCTCGCACCCGACGACGTTCGAGATTGCCGCGAAGGGCAAGGTCGAGATCGTGCTGGATTCGGGCGAGGTGCTGCACAGCCACGCGGTCGAAGCGGGCGATATCTGGCGGTCCTCGACGGCAAAGAAGGCGCCGATCCTCGACTGGATCGCGCTGGGCGTGGCACGCTACAAGGCGACCGGCTCGGCGGCGTTCTGGCTGGATGCGAACCGCGCGCATGACGCCGAACTGATCAAGTATGTCGAGCCCGCGCTGAAAGAAGCCGGGGTCGAGATCCCGATCATGGCGCCGCGCGAAGCCACCCGCTTCACGCTGGAAACGATGGTGAAGGGGCAGGATTGCGTCACCATCACCGGCAACGTGCTGCGCGACTACCTGACCGACCTGTTCCCGATCCTGGAACTGGGCACCTCGGCCAAGATGCTGTCGATCGTCAAGCTGATGCAGGGCGGCGGCATGTTCGAGACCGGCGCCGGCGGCACCGCGCCCAAGCATGTCCAGCAGGTTCTGGAAGAAAGCCACCTGCGCTGGGACAGCCTGGGCGAGTTCTGCGCGCTGGGCGAAAGCTTCAGCTTCCTGAGCGAGTCGAAGGGCAACGCGGCGGGCGCGATCATGGGCAAGGCCATCGACGTGGCGACGCAGAAGGTGCTCGACAACGACGACAGCCCCAAGGGTCGCGTCGGTCAGAACGACAACCGCACCTCGCATTACCACTTCGCCCGCTACTGGGCCGAAGCGGTGGCCGCCCAGACCGAGGACAAGGCCTTGGCCGAGGCTTTTGCGCCCATCGCCAAGGCGCTGGCCGAGAACGAGGAAAAGATCCTGGCCGAGATCCACGCGGCCGAAGGATCGCCCGCCGATCTGGGGGGCTACTACCTGCCCGACGAAGCCAAGGTCGCCTCGGTGATGCGTCCCTCGGCCACGCTGAACGGCATCATCGGCTGATAGGGCCGGTCACAGACATCAAAGGGCGGTCCCGCGGGGCCGCCCTTTTTTCGTGGCGCGCGTGACCGTCGCGGGCGCGAAGCATCGTTTATCTTGCGCGAAAGGCGCAAGCGGAACAGACTTTCCTGATTGATCGACCGATTTCATCAGCGAATATCAGCAGGGGATTTCACCATGCGATGCTTTCCAGCTTTCAGCGTCCTGCCGGCGACCGCGTCGCTGGTCTTTTTCCTGACCGCCTCGGCCGCCGCCGCCCAGAGCCTGAGCGCGGGCGAGGCCAGCGTGACCCTGCCCGGGGGGCCATGGCAGGTTGCCGCCGACGGCCAGAGCGCCGAGCGACGGATCGGCCCTGACAATTGGCTGCGCGCCTCGATCCGGTTCCACCCCTGGACGGGCGGGGTGGCGACCGACACTATTGCGCGGCGGCTCGCGGCCCATAAAGCGATGATGGAAGAGGCAGGCTATGCCGAAGCGCTGTTCGAGGATTACGACACCGATGTCGCGGGCCGATGGTGCCACGCGTTTCAGGCGCTCAGTTCTGGCGCGCCGGAGGCGGGCGCGCCCTTGCCCAAGGATGTCGTCGGCGCGCTCTGCCCGCTGGGATCGGGCGCCGTGGTCGAGATGGTGGTCGAAGACTTCACGCGCAACGGGGCCGAGGAATACGACAACCTGAACATCGATGCCGCCGCGCTCTATGACAGCCTGACGATCCGCTGAGCGCTTACAGCGCCTCGGGCTGGGGCATGCCCAGAACGTGGTAGCCCGAATCCACCATCAGGATATCGCCCGTGGTGCAGGCCCCGTAATCCGAGCACAGGAAAACCGCCGCGCCGCCCACCGATTCCAGCGTCGCGTTGTGACGAAGCGGCGAATTGGCTTCGGTGTGACGGAAGGTCTTGCGCGCGCCGCCGATCGCCGCGCCCGCCAGCGTCTTCATCGGCCCGGGCGAGATCGCGTTGACGCGGATCGCCTGCGGGCCAAGGTCATTGGCCAGATACCGCACCGAGGCTTCCAGCGCGGCCTTCGCCACGCCCATCACGTTGTAATAGGGCGTCACCCGGTTCGAGCCGCCATAGGTCAGCGTGATCAGCGAGCCGCCCTCGGGCATCAGCTCGGCCGCGCGGCGCGACACGTCGATGAAGGAATAGCAGGAAATATCCAGCGAATTCTTGAAGTTGGCGCGCGACGTGTTGGTGAACCGGCCTGCCAGCTCCGACTTGTCGGAATAGGCGATGGCATGGATCAGGAAGTCGATCGTTCCCCAGCGGTCCTTCAGCGCGCCAAAGGCCGCATCGAGGCTCTCGTCGCTGGTGACATCCACATCGACCAGGAAATCCGACCCCAGCGAGGCGGCCAGCGGCTCGACCCGCTTGCCGAAGGCATCGCCCTGATAGCTGAAGGCCAGCTCGGCCCCCTCGGCGGCCAGCGCCGAGGCGATGCCCCACGCGATCGAGCGGTCATTGGCCACCCCCATGACCAAGCCGCGCTTGCCCTTCATCAGATCGGCCATGACGGGTTCTCCCAAAGTTGCGAACGCAGAGTTACGAACGGTATTTCGACATGACCAGCGTCGCGTTGGTGCCGCCGAAGCCGAAGCTGTTGGACAGCACCGAATCGTGCTCGACATTCTCGCGCAACTCGGTGACGACCTCGTGCGGGCGGATCTCGGGATCCAGCTGCGTGACGTTGATCGACGGGGCGATGTAATTGCCCTGCATCATCAGAAGCGAATAGATCGCTTCGTGCACGCCGGTGGCGCCCAGGCTGTGGCCGGTCATCGACTTGGTCGAACCCACCGGCGGCGCGTTCTCTTCGCCGAAGACGCGGCGCACGGCCTTGATCTCGGTCACGTCGCCTGCGGGCGTCGAAGTGCCATGCGCGTTGATATAGGTGATCTTGCGCCCCTCGGGCAGGGTGCCCACGGCCAGTTTCATCGACCGCTCGCCACCTTCGCCCGACGGTGCCACCATGTCGTGCCCGTCCGAGGTCGCGCCGTAACCCGTCACCTCGGCATAGATCTTCGCGCCGCGCGCGCGGGCATGTTCCAGCTCTTCCAGCACCACGACCCCGCCGCCGCCGGCGATGACGAACCCGTCACGCGTCGCGTCGAAGGGGCGCGAGGCCAGTTCCGGCGTGTCGTTGTATTTCGACGACATGGCGCCCATCGCGTCGAACAGGCACGACAGCGTCCAGTCCAGTTCCTCGCCGCCGCCGGCGAACACGATGTCCTGCTTGTTCATCTGGATCTGCTCGACCCCGTTGCCGATGCAATGCGCACTGGTCGAACAGGCCGAGGTGATCGAATAGTTCACGCCCTTGATCTTGAACGGCGTGGCCAGGCAGGCCGAATTGGTCGAGGACATGCAGCGCGTGACCATGAACGGCCCCATCCGCTTGGGCGAGCCTTTCTCGACGACGGTGTTATGGGCCACGAACAGATTGGCCGTCGACGGCCCGCCCGAGCCGGTGATCAGGCCGGTGCGTTCGTTCGAGACGTCCTTGTCCTCAAGCCCGCTATCGGCAATCGCCTGCTGCATGGCGAGGAAGTTATAGGCCGCGCCCGCCCCCATGAAACGCAGGTCGCGTTTGTCGATATGCGCGGCAAGGTCGATCTGCGGCATGCCGTGGACCTGGCTGCGGAACCCGCGTTCGGTGTATTCCGGGGCGGCGACGATGCCGGATTTCCCCGCGCGCAGGCTGGCGTCGACCTCGGCGGCGGAATTCCCGATGGGCGAGATGATGCCGATCCCGGTGATGACAACGCGGCGCATGAAGACTCCCTGTGCTTCCCGACCCGGCGATCGCGGGCCCATTCTCTTGCGGGGGGGATGTACTTATCCTTGCGCCAAATTGCTACCGGTTTATTGCAAATGAGCCGCCTGCAGCGCGTTTCCGTGGCGGTCGGCGCCTTCGCGCGGCGCCTCGGTTGATGCGCGCCCCGATTAGGGTTACATGCGCGCAATCCCGCGACGGGCCAGCGACAGGATTGCACCATGACCGCGCCGAAAGAGACAGCCGCGATTCAGGCAGGGCCGATTGAGGCAGGGCCGAAAAAGCTCTTCATCAAGACCTATGGCTGTCAGATGAACGTCTATGACAGCGAGCGCATGGCCGAGGCCATGGGCGCGAACGGCTATGTCACGACCGACCGCGCCGACGATGCGGACATGATCCTGCTCAATACCTGCCATATCCGCGAAAAGGCCGCCGAAAAGGTCTATTCCGAACTGGGCCGCCTGCGCCCTCTGAAAGACGCCAATCCCGATCTGAAAATCGGCATCGCCGGCTGCGTCGCCCAGGCCGAGGGCGAGGAGATCCTCAAACGCGCGCCCGTGGTCGATCTGGTGGTCGGTCCGCAGACCTATCACCGCTTGCCCGCGATGGAGCAGGCCGCCCGCGCCGGAGCGCGTCCGGTCGACACCGATTTCCCCGAGGAAGACAAGTTCGAGCGTCTGCCGAAAGGCCCGCGCGCCAGCCGCGGCCCGACCGCGTTTCTGACGGTGCAGGAAGGCTGCGACAAGTTCTGCGCCTTCTGCGTGGTGCCCTATACCCGCGGCGCCGAGGTCAGCCGCCCGGCCGAGCGCCTGCTGCGCGAAGCGCGTGATCTGGTCGAGCGCGGCGTGCGCGAGATCACGCTTCTGGGTCAGAATGTGAACGGCTACCACGGCGAGGGCCCCGACGGCACTTGGACTCTGGCCCGGCTGGTCCGCGCGCTGGCCGAGATCGACGGGCTCTGGCGCATCCGCTACACGACCTCGCATCCCAACGACATGACCGACGACCTGATCGCCGCCCATGGCGACGAGGCCAAGCTGATGCCCTATCTGCACCTGCCGGTGCAGTCGGGCTCGGACCGCATCCTGAAGGCCATGAACCGCAAGCATACCGCGCAGGATTACCTGCGCCTGATCGAGCGGCTGCGCAAAGCGCGTCCCGATCTGGCGCTGTCGGGCGACTTCATCGTCGGCTTCCCCGGCGAGACCGATCAGGATTTCGAGGATACGCTCGGCCTCGTGCGGGCGGTGGGCTATCATTCGGCCTTCACGTTCAAGTATTCCGCCCGTCCCGGCACCCCCGCCGCCGAGCGTCCCGTCCTGCCCGAAGCCCTGCTCGACGAGCGTCTGCACCGACTGCAGGCGCTTATCACCGAGCAGCAGAAGGCCGCCCAGTTGGCGCAGGTCGGGCGCGAGGTCGGCGTGTTGTTCGAGAAAACGGGCCGCCTTCCGGGGCAGATGGTCGGCAAGTCCGACTATCTGCACGCGGTTCATGTCGGCGATTGCGATGCGAAACCGGGCGAGCTGCGCCGCGTGCGGATCACCGCCAGCGCGCCCAATTCGCTGTCGGGCGAACTGGTCCCCGTGCCTGCATGACCCTTCGGGCCGCGGGCGCGATTCCATCCGCCTCGGGGGTTTTCGTCAAGCGCCGCGCGCGATCCGGGCGGATGTGTTGTGGCTCATCGGGGCCATTGCACCAGATGTCGCATTTCTGCACCGTTAAGGAACAGTTTATGGCCTTTGCGCGTTCCATGGCTGAGTGTCACCCAAACGTCGCTTGCGAGACAGGCAAGGGCAGGGCAGCATGAACCTATTCCCACCGGATCCACCCCAGGACCCAATCCGGGACACGGCCAGAGAGGAGAGCCATTTGGGCATCAGCGCGCTGACCCCCCCGCCCAGTACCGGCGACGCCATGCAGACCCTGCTTGAATTCGCCGATAACCGATTGCTTGTCGACCTGTGCGGGGAATACGACCGCCACCTGGTCAAGCTGGAAGAAGATCTCGGCGTTCAGATCATCCACCGGGGAAACCAGCTGCACATCATGGGCGAAGAACATGCCCGCGCGCGCGCTGCCGAAACGCTCAAATCCCTCTATGCCCGGCTGAAGGGCGGGAAATCCGTGGAACCCGGCGACGTGGACGGCGCCGTGCGCCTGTCGGCGGGAGAGAAGGGCGAGAAACAGCTCGAGATGTTCCGCACCGGACAGGTCGAGATCCGCACCCGCAAGAAACATGTGGCGCCCCGGACCAAGGCGCAGCAGGATTATGCGAAGTCGTTGTTCGAGCACGAGCTGAATTTCGGCATCGGTCCTGCGGGCACCGGCAAGACCTATATCGCCGTCGCCGCCGCCGTGCATCACTTCGTCGAGGGCCATGTCGACCGCATCATCCTGTCGCGCCCGGCCGTCGAGGCGGGCGAGAAGCTGGGCTATCTGCCGGGCGACATGAAGGAAAAGGTCGATCCCTACATGCAGCCGCTCTACGACGCGCTGAATGACTTCCTTCCGGCCAAGACGCTGCAGAAGCTGCTGGAAGAAAAGCGCATCGAGATCGCGCCCCTGGCCTTCATGCGCGGCCGGACGCTGTCCAATGCCTTCGTCGTGCTCGACGAGGCGCAGAACGCGACCGAGCTGCAGATGAAGATGTTCCTGACCCGCCTGGGCGAAGGCTCGCATATGGCGATCACCGGCGACCGCACGCAGGTCGACCTGCCGCGCGGCCAGACCTCGGGGCTTGTCGCGGCCGAGCGGATCCTGCAGGGCGTCAAAGGCATCGGCTTCACCTATTTCACCGCCGTCGACGTTGTGCGTCACCCGCTGGTCGCGCGCATCATCGAAGCCTATGACCGCCAGTCGCCGGCGCAGGTCTGATCCTTCGGCGGCGCGCCTTTGCCGGGCGCGCCGCTCCTGAACCCTCTCCCTCTGGCCTTGGGCGCCATCGCGGATTACCTTGGACCCATGCCGGTCGAGCTTGTCACCGAAGATGAACGATGGGGTCCTCTGGATCTCGCCGCGCTGGCGCCCCGCGTCTGCGCGGAGACGCTGGCGCATCTGGGGCATGATCCGGCGCTTGTCGAGATCAGCCTTCTGGCCTGCGACGACGCCCGCATCCGCACCCTGAACGCCCAGTTCCGCGCCAAGGACAAACCCACCAACGTGCTGTCCTGGCCGACATGGGACCTGTCGCCCGACACGCCCGGCGGGGCGCCCGAGGCGCCGGAAACCGGCACGCCGGACGATCCCGAAATGCTGGGCGATATCGCGCTGGCCTTCGAGACCTGCACCCGCGAAGCGCGCGAGCAGGGCAAGAGCGCCGCCGATCACGCCACCCATCTGATCGTCCATTCAACGCTTCATTTACTCGGATATGACCATGAAACCGAGGAAGACGCCGCGTTGATGGAAAAAACCGAGGTCGAGATCCTTGCGAAGCTTGGTATCCGCGACCCATATGCAACCGATGATTCGGGCCTGCCGCAAGGCGTGGCCGGGGTCGATTGACGGGAACCAGTTGGAAAGGATCCATGAGCGACATCTCTTCGGGGGCGCCCGCATCGGTCGACAGCGCCGATGGCGACGACCAGAGTACCGACGGCAATTCCGGAAACAGGGGATTGCTGGCCCGCCTGTTCGAGGCCCTCACGCCGCATGAGGCGCAGAGCGAGGCCGAGAACGCGCTGAGCGCCTCGATGCGCCAGGTCCTGCCGGGGCTTGCCAATCTGCGGCGTCTGCGCGTCGCGGATGTCTCCATTCCAAAGGCCGAGATCGTCGCCATTCCCGAAGATATCGGGCGCGAAGACCTGATCGACGTCTTCCGCGAATCCGGCTTCTCGCGCCTGCCGGTCTATTCCGACACGCTGGACAAGCCGATCGGGCTGTTGCTGCTGAAGGATCTGGTGCTGAAGCGTGGCTTCGATCTGGGCGGCGAGGTCGATATCGCGGCACTGCTGCGGCCGATGCTGTATGTCCCGCCCTCGATGCCGCTGATCGTGCTGCTGCAGAAGATGCAGACCGAGCGCACGCATATGGCGCTGGTGATCGACGAGTATGGCGGCGTGGACGGGCTGGTGACGATCGAGGACCTGCTCGAACAGGTCGTGGGCCAGATCGACGACGAACACGACACCGAGGACGAACACCTGTGGTCCGCCGAATCCGAGGATACCTGGCTGATCCAGGCCCGGGCGATGCTCGACGATCTGCATGACGCGCTGGGGATCGACCTGCGCGACGGGATCGAGGACGAGGAAATCGACACGATGGGCGGTGTGGTCTACGTGTTGCTGGGTCGTGTGCCCGCGCGCGGCGAGGTCATCGAGCATCCCGCCGGGCACGAGATCGAGGTTCTGGACGCCGATCCCCGCCGCGTGAAGCGCGTGCGCCTGCGCCGCGCGGGGGCCAGCGAGGGTCTGGGCGACAAGCCCGCCCGGCAGGCGGGCGCACAGGCCTTGCCGACGGCGACAGAGGAAACCGACCCGGCCCAGCCCGGTGCTCGGCCTTCCCGTCCCGCCACCGCGCCCCGCGCCGCCGACCCGGCCCAGACCGGCCCTGCCGGGGAAGGGGCGCAGAACCGGGACACCGACCTGACCCCTGACCGGGTCACCCGCCCGGCGACCGACCGGGCCTGACGGCATCCCATGGCGCAACGCCTGCTCCCGTATCTGACCGCGCTCATCGCGGGAGCGCTCGCCGCGTCCGGACAGGCCCCCTGGGGGTTCTGGCCGCTGGCGCTGGCGGGCATGGCGCTGATCCTGTGGATCACCGCCCGCGCGCCCGGCCCCGCCGCCGTCTTCCGCCGCGCGCTGGTCGCGGGGCTGGGGCAATTCCTGCCGGTCATGGTGTGGATCGTCGATCCCTTCCTTGTCGACGCCGCGACCACCGCCTGGATGGCCCCCTTCGCGCTTCTGCTCATGGCGGGCGGCATGGCGCTGTTCTGGGCCGTCCCGCTCTGGATCGCCGCGCGCAGCAGCAACCGCCCGCGCGCCCGGATCTGGCGCGGGGCGCTCGCACTCGTCGCCTTCGAGGCCCTGCGCGGCATCCTGTTCACGGGCTTTCCCTGGGCGCTCAGCGGCCATGTCTGGATCGGCACGCCGGTCGATCAGATCGCGGCGCTTGGCGGCCCGCTTCTGCTCAGCGCGCTGACCCTCAGCCTGGCCGCTGCGCTGGCGGGTGCCGCGATTCGGGCCGGGCAGGGCGACTGGCGCCGCGCCGCGCTCGCGCTGCTCCTCGCGCCCCTCGCGCTGGGCGGGACCTGGGCCTGGGGCAGCCAGCGCCTTGCCCAGCCGCTGCCCGAGGGACCCGGCCAGATCCTGCGCCTTGTCCAGGCCAATGTGCCGCAGGATCTCAAATGGCGCTACGACCTGGTGCGCCCGTTCTTCGAGCGCCATCTCGACCTCTCTGCCGCGCCTGCCGATCCGGCGCTTGGCGCTTCCCCCGATCTGGTCCTGTGGCCCGAAACCTCGGCGCCCTTCCTGCTGGACCGTCCCGGCGACGGGCTTCAGATGATCGCCGCCGCCAGTCAGGTGCCCAGCGTGATCGGCATCCAGCGCCGCAACGAGGCGGGGCAGTATTTCAACACCCTCGCGCTCATCGACACCGAGGGCGCGGTACAGGCGATCTACGACAAGCACCACCTCGTCCCGTTCGGCGAATATGTCCCGCTGATCGGCGACTGGGCGGCGCGGCAGGGCTGGGGCGGGCTCGCGGCGCAGGTGCTGTCGGGCTACACGCCCGGCCCGGGCCCCGAACTGATGGATCTGGGCCCCGCCGGTCGCGCCCTGCCGCTGATCTGCTACGAGGCCGTCTTCCCCCGCAACTTGCGCGGCACCGAGCGGCCCGACTGGCTCTTGCAATCCACCAATGACGCGTGGTTCGGCGAGCGGATCGGCCCGTTCCAGCATTTCGCCCAGGCCCGCCTGCGCGCCATCGAAACCGGCCTGCCGCTGGCGCGTGTCGCCAATACCGGGATCTCGGCGATGGTGGATGCGCGCGGCCGCGTCACCGCCGCGCTGCCGATGGGCCAGATGGGCGCGCTCGATGCCGCGCTGCCCGGCGCGCTGCCGCCCACGCCCTATGCCCGGACCGGCGATCTGCCGTGGTACGCGGGCCTGAGCCTCGCCATGGCGCTGATGCTCGCCGCGCCCCGCCTCCGCCGCAGACGGGCGCGCGCCGGACGCGACAAAAGCGACCGATAAACCAATTGACCTTGTGCCGGGGGCGCGTTAGCCGTGCTTACCCCCGTCACAACGGCTTCCTGGCGTGACGGGCGACACCAATGGAGCACCCAATCCCATGAGCCGTTCGAATTACGTCTTCACCTCGGAATCCGTGTCCGAGGGGCATCCGGACAAGGTCTGCGACCGCATTTCCGACGCCATTCTCGACGCTTTCCTCGCCGAAGATCCCCAGAGCCGCGTCGCCTGCGAGACCTTCGCCACCACCGACCGCGTGGTCATCGGCGGCGAAGTGCGCGGCCCGGCCAGCGTCATCCAGCGCGTCGAGGAAATCGCCCGCGACTGCGTGCGCGATATCGGCTACGAGCAGGACGGCTTCCACTGGGCCAATATGAGCGTCGACAGCTACCTGCACGCGCAATCGGCCGATATCGCCCAGGGCGTGGATGCGTCGGGTGACAAGGACGAAGGCGCGGGCGATCAGGGCATCATGTTCGGCTACGCGACCGACGAGACGCCCGAGCTGATGCCGGCGCCGATCCTCTACGCCCATGCGATCCTCAAGCGACTGGCCGAGGTGCGCAAGAACGGCACCGAGCCGCAGCTCGGCCCGGACGCCAAATCCCAGCTGACGGTGCGCTATGTGGACAGCAAACCGGTCGGCGTGTCCTCGATCGTGCTGTCGAGCCAGCATCTCGATCCGGCGCTGACCTCGGATGATGTCAAGGCCATCGTCACCCCCTATTTCCACGAGGTCCTGCCCGAAGGCTGGATCCTGCCCGACAGCGTCTGGCACGTGAACCCGACGGGCAAGTTCGTCATCGGCGGACCCGATGGCGACGCGGGGCTGACGGGCCGCAAGATCATCGTCGACACCTATGGCGGCGCCGCGCCCCATGGCGGCGGCGCCTTCTCGGGCAAGGATCCGACCAAGGTCGACCGCTCGGCCGCCTATGCCGCGCGCTACCTCGCCAAGAATGTCGTCGCGGCGGGGCTCGCCAAACGCTGCACGCTGCAACTGAGCTACGCGATCGGCGTCGCGCGCCCGCTGTCGATCTATATCGACACCCATGGCACCGGCGCGGTCCCCGACGAGGCGATCGAGAAGGCGGTGGCGAAAAGCATGGACCTGACCCCGCGCGGCATCCGCACCCATCTGGGCCTCAACAAACCGATCTTCCAGCGCACGGCGGCCTATGGTCATTTCGGCCGCGCGCCCGAAGCGGATGGCGGGTTCTCGTGGGAAAAGACCGACCTGATCGACACGCTCAAAGCGTCGGTCTGACACCTGTCGGAGAGAGGGGGCGCTGCCCCCTCGACGCTGGCGCGTCTCACCCCCGGGATATTTGTGGAACAAAGATGCCGCGTTAAGAGCGCGTTAATCGTCCCGTCTTTGTTCTGAAAATATCCTCGGGGGTGAATTGGCCGCAGGCCAAGAGGGGGCAGACAGCCCCCTTCTTTTGTCCTGATCCCTCAGCTTTCGCTCAGGGCGACCTTCATGTCCTTGACCTGATAGATCACCTCGCCATCGGCCTCGACGATGCCGTCGGCCACGCCCATGGTCAGCCGGCGGGTCTGCACGGCCTTGGTGAAATCGACCTTGTAGGTCAGCATCTTGCGGTCGGGACGCACCATGCCGGTGAGCTTGACCTCGCCCACGCCCAACGCGTAGCCGCGCCCCAGCCAGCCGCGCCAGCCCAGGTTGAATCCGGTCAGCTGCCACAGCCCGTCCAGACCCAGGCAGCCCGGCATGATCGGGTTGCCGGGGAAGTGGCAGTCGAAGAACCACAGATCCGGCGTGATGTCGAATTCGGCCACGACATGGCCCTTGCCATGCAGCCCGCCATCGCCCGAGATATCGGTGATGCGGTCCATCATCAGCATCGGCGGTGCCGGCAGCTGCGCATTGCCCGGGCCGAACAATTCGCCCCGGGCGCAGGCCAGAAGAGCGTCCTTGTCGAAACGGGTAGGGTATTGCGACATCGATTTTCGGTCCTTTGCTGAGCGTCCGTCCGGTGTAGCATTCCCCCCTTGGCACTGACAAGCGCGCTGGGCACCGGCGCACTTGCCTGCGACGCCGTGAGGGCGGATCCGTTGCGCGCCCATTGAATCCCGGCGCCTTCCGGTCTTATAAGGGGGCCATGAGTACCGATTTCGCTACCCAGACCCGTCTGGCGCAGGAACGCGCCTCGAACTGGCTGACCGAGGCCGGCCTGCGGCCGACCCGCCAGCGGCTGACGCTGGCCGCCCTGCTGATGGGCGACGGGCGCAACCGGCATGTCACCGCCGAAAGCCTGTTCGCCGCCGCCAGCGACAGCGGCGAGAAGGTCTCGCTGGCCACGGTCTACAACACGCTGCGCGCCTTCTGCTCGGCGGGACTTCTCAACGAGATCACCGTCGATGCCTCGCGCTCGTATTTCGACACGCGGATCGACGATCACCCGCATTATTTCTGGGAAGACAGCCAGAGCCTGACCGACGCCCCGGCCGACCAGCTGGAGATCATGCGCCTGCCGGAGCCGCCCGAGGGCTGCGAAGTGGCGCGCGTCGACGTGGTCATCCGCCTGCGCCGCAAGGCCTGAGGGGCGGGGCCGGGACCCATGCTGTCCTATCAGCACCTCTATCACGCCGGCAATCTGGCGGATGTCCACAAGCACGCGCTGCTCGCGTGGGTGCTGGATTATCTGACCGCCAAGGACAAGCCGCTTACCTATATCGAAAGCCATGCCGGGCGCGGGCTTTATGACCTGTCGGCGCCCGAAGCGGTGAAAACCGGCGAGGCGGCGCAGGGGATCGGGCGGCTGGAAGCGCGGATCGACCCCGATCACCCCTATCGCAGGATCCTCGAGCGCGTGCGGCTGGCGCGCGGGGCGGATGCCTATCCCGGCTCGCCGATGATCGCCGCGCTCAGCCTGCGCGACAGCGATTCGGTCCATCTGGCCGAGGCGCATCCGCAGGAACACGCGGCCCTGGCGCAGGCAATGGCGGAATTGCCGGTGCGGGTGCACAAGGCCGACGGGTTCGCCAAGATCCAGGAACTGACGCCGCCGATGCCCCGGCGCGGGCTGTTGCTGGTCGATCCTTCCTACGAGACGGCCGAAGATTACGACCGCATGCCCAAATTCTTCGCGCAGGTCGCGCGGAAGTGGAATGTGGGTATCCTGATGCTGTGGTATCCGATCCTGACCGATGCCCGTCACCGGGCGATGGTCGCCTCGCTGGTGACGGCGCATCCGGGCGCGTTGTGCCACGAGGTTCGCTTTCCGCCCGCGCGCGACGGCCACCGGATGGTCGGTTCGGGGTTGTTCGTGATCAACCCGCCCTGGGGCATGGCCGAAGAGGCCGCGCGGCTGGGCCGTTTGTTCGACGCCCTTTAGGCGATCGCGGACGGGAGCCTTTTGGCTCCGCCGCGCGCCTAAGCCTTGCGATGCGGCGCGTGCGGGGCTATTGGCCGCGCCATGAGCGACGAGAACCCGAAACCCGACCTGCCGCCGCATCCCGCGCTGGCCGCCCTGCGCACCAACCGCAATTTCTATGGCCGCGTGCATGGCAAGACCCTGCGACCGGCGCAGCGGCGCTACCTGTCCGAGGACCTGCCCGCGCTGCGGCTGCGCGGCGTGTCCATCGACGAAAATCCCGAACGGGAAAAGCTGGACCTGCAGGCGGCGTTGCCGGGGGACGGGCCGCTCTGGCTGGAAGTGGGTTTCGGCGGCGGCGAGCACATGGTGCACATGGCCCATGCCAATCCGCAGGTCCGCTACATCGGCTGCGAGCCTTTCGTCAACGGCGTGGCGATGGCGCTTTATCAGCTGCGCGAGACGCCCTGTCCGAACCTCAAACTGCATCCCGGCGATGTGCGCGACCTGTTCGACGTGCTGCCCGGGACGGTGCTGGACAAGGTGTTCCTGAACTACCCCGATCCCTGGCCCAAGGCGCGCCATTACCGCCGCCGCTTCGTGACGCCCGAGCATCTGGAGCCGCTGTTCCGCGCCTGCAAACCGGGCGCCGAGTTCCGCGTGGCCACCGATATTCCCGATTATGCCCGCCAGACGCTGGAAGAAGTGCCGCAGGCGGGTTTCGTTCTGGAGCGCGACACGGGCGAGCCCTGGGCCGACTGGTATTCCACGCGCTACGAGCAGAAGGCGCTGCGCGAGGGGCGCGTGCCGCACTACATGACGTTCCGCAAGCCCTGACAGGGTGGCAGGGGAGGGCGCTTGTGGCCAGCGTAGCAGGGGGGCGCTGCCCCCCTCGGCCTGCGGCCTCACCCCCCGGGATATTTGCGGAACAAAGATGCGCTCAGGGCTGGGCGGGTCGGGGCCGGGCGGCTCAGGGCAGGGCGGTCGTGCTGAAGGGGGCGCCGCCCTCGGGGCGGTAGAGCAGGATCTCGCCGTCCTCGGTCACCACGACCAGCCAGTCGCGCGCGAAGGTCACGGCGGCGGGGGCGGCGCCCTCGGGCAGGATCACGCTGTCGGGAAGCGCGGGCAGCGGGGCCGGTCCGCCCAGCCGCGTGACAAGCAGGCCGACGATGGTTAGAAGCCCGAGGATCATCACCACCGTCAGCGTGGTGACGAGAATTTTCAGGAAACGCAGATCCACGGGGAGCGCTGGCGTGTCGTCATCGGAAGGCTTTTCACCGGAAGACATGGACGGGGAGTCCCTCGAGATCGTGGTCATCATCGGCGCGAACCCGCCTGACCGTCTTGATAAGGCGCTGGCCCGCGATGTGCCAGAGGCGGCATCGCTGTCGCGCTCGCGACTGGCGAAGCTGATCGCCGAGGGCGCGGTGCGGCGTGGCGACGAGCTGCTGACCAATGCCAAGGCCCGCGTCGCTGAGGGCGATGCCATCGCCATCACCGTCGAGGCGGCGATAGAGCTGGACGCCCTGCCCGAGGATATCCCGTTATCCGTGGTTTACGAAGACGACGACCTGATCGTCATCGACAAGCCCGCCGGCATGGTCGTGCATCCCGCACCTGGCACGCCGCGCGGCACGCTGGTCAACGCGCTCTTGCATCATTGCGGCGACACGCTGTCGGGGATCGGAGGGGCGAAGCGACCGGGCATCGTGCACCGGATCGACAAGGACACGTCGGGGCTTCTGGTCGTGGCCAAGACGGACCGCGCGCATCACGGGCTGGCCGCGCAATTCGAGGCGCATTCGGTCGAGCGGGCCTATCAGGCGCTGGTCTACGGCATTCCCGATGCCGGCGATCCCCGGCTCAAGGGCGTCAGGGGCACCAGCTTCGAGCCGGGCGGCGTGCTGAAGATCCAGACCCGGCTGGACCGGCACCGGCACGAACGACAGAAACAGGCCGTGTTCTTCGACCGGGGCCGCCATGCGGTGACGCGCGCGCGGGTTCTGCAGAGCTTCGGCACCCCGCCGCAGGTGGCGCTGATGGAATGCCGTCTGGAAACCGGGCGGACGCACCAGATCCGCGTGCACATGGCGCATGTGGGCCACGGGCTGGTTGGCGATCCGGTCTATGGCGGGCGGCGCAAGCCCTCGGCTGCGGCGCTTCCAAAGGGCGGCGCCGAGGCGATTGCCGGTTTCCCGCGCCAGGCGCTTCATGCCGCGACGCTGGGGTTCGAGCACCCGGCAAGCAAAGAGCGGCTGACCTTCCGGTCGCCGCTCCCCGTGGATTTCAGCGATTTGATCGCGGCGCTGGGCGGCTGATCAGCAGCGGCGCCCGCGATTGACCGGATCGGCATAGGCCCCGAGATCGCTGTCGGTGCAGACCCGGCGACCCCGGCCCCGACCGACCGGATCGGCATAGGCGCCGACATCGCTGTCGGTGATCCCGCTGCGCCCGCGACCGCCGCCGACCGGGTCGGCATAAGCGCCGACATCGCTGTCGGTGATGCCCGAGCTGCGGATCGTCGTCGTCTCGACACAGCCGGCCAGCGCCGCGGTGCTGCCGAACGTGCCCAGCAGGAAGGCGCGGCGGCCGAAACCGCGGCTGGTGGTGATCTCGGCGTCGGTCAGCGTGGCTTTCTTGGACTTGGCTGCGTCTGACATGTGTTTACTCTCAATAATGTGTTTCAAGATGGTAACTTTGGCGGGGAAACCCTTTTGCGTCAAGCCTTTCGCGAAGCCCGGGGGCCGGGGCGCGGGGCCTCTGAAAGCGAAACGGACCCGCAGGGGGTCCGTTTGCCGTTTGCCATGGGAAGGCGGCGGTCAGTCGGTGCCGCCGCGCCCCTGTCCGGCCTGGTCGTAGACCGAGCCATTGTCCGAATCGGTGATCCCCGACGAGCGCCCGCCCGACCCCCGGCCCCGGCCGGCGGCATCGGCATAGGAGCCGTCGTCATTGTCGGTGAGGCCGGAATAGCCGCGACCGGCCGGATCGGACGGATCGCTGTCCGAAGCCGCCAGAGCCGCCGTCGCCACCAGCGCGCCGCCGCCGAACGCCCCCAGGAGCAGCGAGCGCCGACCGATCCCGCGACGGGTGGTGATGTCATCGTCCTTCAGGGTCTTGCGGTCTTTCTTCGGCGTATCTGTCATTTCACTGGTCCTGTGGGAATTGTTGTATCACTGTAGGATGGAATGCTTCTAATGTTCCCACGTTGGGTCAACTTCGTTCGCCGGTCAACGAGTCTGTTCAGAAAACCGGCATAAAAAGTGAGTTCGCGATGAAAGATAATACCGACGTCCCCGCGCTTATGGATTTCCAGAGGGCGATCGCGCCGATCGCGCCCGACACGTTTTTCGCCGAGTATTTCGAAAAGACGCATCTGGTGATCCGCCGGGACGATCCCGACTATTACACGCGCGTGCTGTCGCTGGCCGATATCGATCAGGTCCTCACGCAGATGCAGATCCCCGGCGACGAGCTGAACCTCGTGCAGAAGGACCGCACGATCACCAAAGACGATTACGTCAACGCCGCGGGTTTCGCGGATCCCGTGCGGATGGTGAAGACGTTTGCCGAAGGCGCGACGATCGTCATGCCGGGTCTGCAAAAGCGCCTGCCCAAGCTGGCCGCCTATTGCCGCTCGCTCGAGACGGTCTTCAGTTGCGATCTGCAGACCAACATCTATTTCACGCCGCCCGACGCGCAGGGCTTCAAGACGCATTACGACAGCCATGACGTGATCGTCCTGCAGATCGCCGGATCGAAGACGTGGAACATCTACGAGAGCGACCTGCAATTGCCGTTGCGCAGCCAGGCCTTCTCGCCCGAAGGGTTCGAGCCGGGCAAGCTGATCGACACGTTCACGCTGCAGGCGGGCGATATGTGCTACGTGCCGCGCGGCGTGGTGCACGATGCGCGCGCCACCGAAGAGCTGTCCTTGCACATCACCACGGGGCTGCTGTCTCAGCGCTGGATCGAGCTGGTGGTGGATGCGGTCTCGCGGCTGGCGCTGAGCGATCTCGATTTCCGTCGCGCCGTGCCGCCGGGCTTTGCCAATGGCGATTTCGACCGCACCGATGCGGGCGAGACGCTGGCGGACCTGTTGCGCCGCGCCGCCGACCGGATCGACGCCGACGCCACGCTCGCCGCCGCGGCCGAGGATTATCGCGGGCGCAGGCTGCCCGTCGTTCCGGGCCAGCTGTTCCAGCAATTCAGCGCCGAGGCCATCGCGCCGGGGACGCGGATGCGCCGCCGGCCCGACCTGATCCACGCGATCGTCGAAACCGAGGACGAGGTCGCGCTGTCGGTCTATGGCACCGAGGTGGCCTTCCCGCTACATGTCGCCGAAACCCTGCGCGCGGCGTTGCAATCGGACGGGTTCGTCGTGGGCGAGTTGCCGGGCGATCTGGACGAGGCGGGGCAGGCGGTGCTGGCACGTCGGCTGGTGGGCGAGGGCGTGCTGTTCATCGGCTGAGAGCGGGTTAGATAAATGCCCGGGGCACGTCCCTAAGTCCGCCTCACAAGACCCGACGGAGACAAGGATGGAAACCGGCGCGCTCGTGGCGATCACCGCCAGTGTGCATTACCTGCTGCAGGCCGGGACCACGGTGCGCGCGCTGACCCGCCCCGGCCGCGACCCTGCCTCGCGGCTGGCCTGGGTGCTGGTGATCCTTTCGGTGCCGGCGCTGGGCGTGGCGCTGTATCTGCTTCTGGGCGAGGTCAGCCCGGGCCGCCGCCGGGCGCTGAGACTGCGCGACAGCCGCGCGGCGCTGCCCGTCACGGCGCCGGGCATCGGGCGCAGCGACCTGCCCGAGCAGGGCCGCGCGGCCTTTGCGCGGGCCGAGGCGGTGAACCGCTTCGCGACCCTGCCGGGCAACGAGGCCCGTCTTCTGGGCAACAGCGACGAGGCCGTCGACGCGCTGATCGCCGATATCGAGGCCGCGCGCGAGAGCGTCCATATCCTCGTCTATATCTGGCTGGAAGATCGCAACGGCACCCGGCTGGCCGAGGCGCTGATGCGCGCGGCCCGGCGCGGCGTCACCTGCCGGGCGATGGCGGACGGGCTGGGCTCGCGCCGGCTCCTGCGCTCGGACCTGTGGCGCGCGATGGGGGCGGCGGGGGTGAAGACCGGTATCGCCTTCGATACAAGCTGGGCCTTCGCGCGGCTGGCGCTGGGCCGGGTCGATATCCGCAATCACCGCAAGATCTTCGTCATCGACGGGCGCATCGCCCATATCGGCAGCCAGAATTGTGCCGATGCGGCCTTTCTGCCGAAAGCGAAATTCGCGCCCTGGGTCGATATCATGCTGCGCGTCGAAGGCCCGGTCGTGTGGCAGCAACAAGCGCTTTTTGCCGCCGACTGGATGGGGCAGGGCGGCGACGACATGGCGGCGCTTCTGAAGCACGCGCCGCCCTGCGCGCCGCAGGGCTTCCCGGCGCTGGTCTTCGGCACCGGCCCCGACCTGTCGCCCGGCGCCGTGCCCGACGTGGTGGGGCTGCTTCTGGCCGCGGCGCGCGACGAGGTGGTGATCTCGACGCCCTATTTCGTGCCCAATCCGGGGCTTGTCGAGCAATTGCGCGCAACCGCGATCCGGGGCGTCTCGGTCACGCTCATCCTGCCCGCGCGCAACGATTCGCGCATGGTGGGCTGGGCCAGCCGCTCGTCCTGGCCCGCCTTGCTGGAGGCGGGTGTCGTGATCCGCGAATACCGGCCGGGACTTCTGCACGCCAAGACCTTCACCGTCGACGGCCGGCTGTCGCTGATCGGCTCGGCCAATCTCGACCGCCGCAGTTTCGAGCTGAATTTCGAGAATTCGCTGCTCATCGCGAATGAAGGCGTCACCGCGTCGATCCGCGCGCGGCAGGCCGAGTATGTCGCCAAGGCCCCGACCGTCAGCCCCGAAAGCGTCGCCAACTGGTCGCTGCCGCACCGGCTGCTTTGCAACGCGGCAGCGATGATCAGCCCGGTCCTGTGACCGGCGGGCGCGCCCCGCGGGCCAGGAACCTTCCGCTTGAAAGGGCGTTTGCGCGTCCCTAGATAAAAAATCCGACGGAAAGCGGGATGTCTCCCGTATGATCCGTAGAGCGTCCTGAAAGGAGAACACACCCGGTGGCCGATTACACCAGCCTTCCCGCCCCCAGCCCCGAACAGGGGATGAACCGGTATCTGCAAGAGATCCGGCGCTTCCCGATGCTGGAGCCGGAAGAGGAATACATGCTGGCCAAGCGCTGGGTGGACCATCAGGACACGGGCGCCGCGCACAAGCTGGTGACCTCGCATCTGCGGCTCGCGGCCAAGATCGCCATGGGTTATCGCGGCTATGGCCTGCCGCAAGCCGAGGTGATCTCCGAGGCCAATGTGGGCCTGATGCAGGCCGTGAAGCGCTTCGATCCCGAGAAAGGCTTCCGGCTGGCCACCTACGCGATGTGGTGGATCCGCGCCTCGATCCAGGAATACATCCTGCGGTCCTGGTCGATGGTGAAGCTGGGCACGACCTCGGCGCAGAAGAAGCTGTTCTTCAACCTGCGCAAGGCCAAGGCCCGGATCGGCGCCATCGAAGAGGGCGATTTGCGCCCCGAGAACGTGAAGCAACTGGCCGAGGACCTGTCCGTCACCGAGCAGGAGGTGGTCGACATGAACCGCCGGCTTGCGGGGTCGGACGCGTCGCTCAACGTGACGGTCGGCGGCGAAGAGGGGTCGGCCTCGTGGCAGGACTGGCTCGAGGATACCGATGCCGATCAGGCCAACGATTATGCCGAGCGGGACGAGTTCGAGGCCCGGCAGGCCATGCTGATGGAGGCGATGGACGTGCTCAACGAGCGCGAGCGCGACATCCTGACCGAGCGCCGGCTTGCCGAGCCGCCGGTGACGCTGGAAGACCTGAGCGGGAAGTACAACGTCTCGCGCGAGCGGATCCGCCAGATCGAGGTGCGCGCTTTCGAGAAGCTGCAGGCGCGGATGAAAGAAATCGCGCAGGAAAAGGGCATGATCCCGGCGTGACGCAGCGGTGCGTGCAGAGCACACACCCTACAGCGTTGCACCAGGCGGGCTGGCGATCGCGATTCGCGGGACCGGGCCGGCGCCCTGCGCTTCTGGCGGGCGTTGGACTTCGCGCGCCCGGTGGATCCCGCAGGGCGCGGCTGTAGGGTGCGTGCTTTGCACGCACCATTCCGTCCCGTCAGCCAAACAGCACCGGGAAAAGCGACGCCACCAGTGTCAGCGCCATCACGATGTTGAACACTCGCAACCGCCTCCTGTCCTGCAGGAACGCCCGCAATCCGCGTCCCAGCACCGTCCAGACCGTGACCGACAGCACCGAGACCGCCGCGAAGGCCGCCACGACCAGCGCGACCGAGGGCAGGTCCGATCCCGGCGCGTAGAGCGCATTCGCCGTCAGCGCCGCCGTCCAGCCCTTGGGATTGACCCATTGGAACCCCGCCGCCTGCAGGAAGGTGAGCGGTCGAGCGCCCGCCGCCACCGCGCCCGAGGGCGGCGCCGAGCGGGCGATTTTCCATGCCAGCCACAGAAGATAGGCGACCGACACCCAGGTCAGCACCGCGCGCGCGGGCGGCCAGGCAGTGAACAGCCCCGCCACGCCCAGCCCCACCAGCCCGATCATCAGCGAGAAGCCCAGCGTGATCCCCGCCATATGCGGCACGGTCCGCGCAACGCCGAAATTCACGCCCGAGCTCAACAGCATCACGTTGTTCGGGCCGGGCGTCATCGAGGCGACGAAGGCGAAGGTCAGAAGCGCAAGAAACGTATCGAACGGCATGGCAAGGGTCCCGGACAGCGCGGCGATCCTAATCCCGGGGCGCCCCGCGGGTGAACCCGCAAAACACCGTCACGGAACTGTCGTTCAACCGGGCCATGTGTCACGCTACGACCCAAAGACGCTCCGCCTTAGACAACTCCGCCCGAGATACCCCCGCATGACCGCCACTCCTTCCGATTTGCGCGCCGATCTGCCCGTCTGGGCCCGGATCGGGCTTCTCAGCTTCGGCGGACCGGCGGGGCAGATCGCGCTGATGCATCGCGAATGCGTCGAGACGCGCGGCTGGATCGACGAGGACCGCTTCCTGCACGCCCTCAATTTCTGCATGCTTCTGCCCGGCCCCGAGGCGATGCAGCTCGCCACCTATATCGGCTGGCTGCGTGGCGGCTGGCGGGGCGGGGTGCTTGCAGGCGGGCTGTTCGTGCTGCCCGGCATCCTTGCCATCATGGCGCTGAGCTGGGTCTATGTGCTGGCGGGCGATGTCGACTGGATCGCGGGCGCCTTTTTCGGCCTGAAAGCCGCCATCATCGCCATCGTCGCGCAGGCGCTCTGGCGGATCGGGCGCAAGGCGCTGAAAGGCCCCGTCGCCCTCGCCATCGCCGGCGCGGCCTTCACGGCGCTCTTCGTTTTCGATCTGCCCTTTCCTCTGGTGGTGCTGGCGGCCGCCGCGCTGGGCTATGCGCGCGCACCGAAGCACAGAGGAGACCTGCCACCCCCAGAGGGCCGGACGGGCGGCACGGCGCTTGTCTGGGCGGCGCTCTGGCTCGTGCCGGTGGCGGCGCTGGCGCTGACCCTCGGGCCGCAGGACGGGCTTACGCAGGTCGCGGTCTTCTTCAGTCAGATGGCGGTCCTGACCTTCGGCGGCGCCTATGCCGTGCTGGCCTGGGTCGCGCAGGCAGCGGTCGACACGCAGGGCTGGCTGGCGCCGGGGCAGATGCTGGACGGGCTGGCGATGGCCGAGACCACGCCCGGCCCGCTGATCATGGTCACGCAATTCGTGGGCTTCATGGCGGGCTGGCAGGCGGGCGGGCTGGGGCTCGCCACGCTGGCCGCGCTGATCACCACCTGGGTCACGTTCGCGCCCTGTTTCCTGTGGATCTTCGCGCTGGCCCCCCATGCCGAGCGGCTTCGCCACAGCCCGGCGCTGGCGGGCGCTTTGCAGGCGGTAACGGCGGCGGTGGTGGGGGTGATCGCCAACCTGGCGCTGTTGTTCGCGCTGCACGCGCTCTGGCCGGAAGGGGCGTTCGACCCCTGGGCCGCGGGCCTGACCGCGCTGGCCCTGATCGCGGCTTTCCTGCTCAAGGCCGGGCCGGGGATGCTTATTCTGGGCGCGGCCCTGGCCGGGGCGGGGCTCAGGCTGGCGGGGCTGGCATGAGCAAACCCGCTGCGCTATGACCGCGCCAGATGCAGCGCTGTGAGGTCCCTATGTCCGCCCATTCGACCCCGATCCCGATGATCGCCCATAAATCGGGACCGCTTGCCGGCGTGGCCGAGGTGCCGGGCGACAAATCGATCAGCCACCGCGCGCTGATCCTCGGCGCGCTCTCGGTCGGCGAGACCCATATTACGGGCCTGCTGGAAGGCGAGGACGTGATCGACACCGCCAAGGCGATGCGGGCCTTCGGGGCCACCGTCACCCGCGTGGCCGAGGGCGACTGGCGCGTGAACGGCGTGGGCGTGGGTGGTTTCGCCGAGCCGACGCAGGTGATCGATTGCGGCAATTCGGGCACCGGCGTGCGGCTGATCATGGGGGCGATGGCGACGACGCCGATCGCCGCCACCTTCACGGGCGATGCCAGCCTCAACAAGCGGCCCATGGGGCGCATCACCGACCCGCTGGCGCTGTTCGGCGCGCGGGCCGTCGGGCGCGCAGGCGGTCGGCTGCCGCTGACGCTGGTCGGCGCGGTCGATCCGGTGCCGGTGCGCTACACGCTGCCGATGCCCTCCGCGCAGGTGAAATCGGCGGTGCTGCTGGCCGGTCTGAACGCGCCCGGCGAAACCGTGGTGATCGAGCCCGAACCCACCCGCGACCATACCGAGCGGATGCTGCGCGGCTTCGGTGCCGAGATCGACGTCACCGACAGCGCCGAGGGCCGCGTCATCACGCTGAAAGGCCAGCCCGACCTGACCGGGCAGAGCGTCGCGGTGCCGCGCGATCCGTCCTCCGCTGCCTTCCCGGTCTGCGCGGCGATCCTCGTGCCCGGCTCCGAGATCACCGTGCCCGGCGTGTCGCGCAATCCGACGCGCGACGGGCTTTACATCACGCTGATCGAGATGGGCGCCGATATCGCCTTCGAGAATCCGCGCGACGAGGGCGGCGAGCCGGTGGCGGATCTGCGGGTGAAATACTCGCCCGCGCTGAAGGGCGTGACCACGCCGGCAGAACGCGCGGCCTCGATGATCGACGAATTCCCGATCCTGTCGGTGGTCGCCGCGATGGCGCAGGGTACCACCGTCATGCAGGGCGTGAAGGAGTTGCGGGTCAAGGAAAGCGACCGCATCGACGCCATGGCGCGCGGGCTCGAGGCCTGCGGCGTGACGCTGGAAGAGACCGAGGATACGCTCACGATCCACGGCACCGGGGCGGTGCCGGGCGGGGCTGTCTGCGAAAGCCGTCTGGATCACCGCATCGCGATGTCCTTCCTGGTGCTGGGTCTGGTGGCCGATCAGCCCGTCGCGGTCGATGACGGCGCGCCCATCGCCACCTCGTTCCCGGTCTTCGAGCCGCTGATGGCGGGGCTGGGCGCGCGGATCGAGCGGACGGCGCCGTGAAACGGGCGATTTCCTGGGGGCTGCCGCTGCTGACGCTGGCGGTCTACCTGTATCTGGTCGTGGTTCTGGGCCAGCGTCTGCTGGCGGAATCGGGCGGGCTGCTGCCCTATGACCTGCGCGTGACGGGCTACGACCTTGCGCAGGCGCGCGGGCTTCTGCGCGCGCTCACGCCCGAGGGTTTCGCGTTGTATGAAGGCCCGATCTTCTGGACCGACACGCTGTTTCCGGCGCTGATGGGGCTTTGCCTTCTGTGGTGGATGCGTCCCCTTCACGGCGCTTTCGGCACGGTCTGCATGATGGCGGCGATGGGCTATGTCGCGCTCGACTGGGGCGAGAACATGCTGGTGCAGCGGATGCTTGAGGCCGGGCCCGACTGGGTGCGCCCCGCGGATATCTTCGCCGCCAGTGCCTTCACGCAGGGCAAGTTCGCGATCCTGGCGCTGGCTCTGGTGCTGGCGATCCGCGCCAGCATGCGGCGGATGCGTAGGAGAGGGGCCGAGTAGGGGGGCGCTGCCCCCCTCGGCCTGCGGCCTCACCCCCCGGGATATTTGTGGAACAAAGATGGGGCGGGTTTCCCGCCGCGCCCGGGCCGGGTAGAAGGGCGCAAGATTGGGGAATGCGATGATCTTCACGGTGGCAGTGGACGGCCCGGCGGCGGCGGGCAAGGGCACGATCAGCAAGGCGCTGGCCGCGCGCTTCGGGCTGGCGCATCTGGATACCGGGCTGTTGTACCGCGCGGTCGGCGCCAAGGGCGGCGACGCGGTGGCGGCGGCGCGGGGGCTGGAGCCCGCCGATCTGGCGCGCGGCGATCTGCGCAGTCTCGAAGCCGGGGCCGCGGCGAGCCGGGTCGCGGCGATCCCCGAGGTGCGCGCGGCGCTGGTGGCCTTTCAGCGCGACTTCGCCCGGCGCGAAGGCGGCGCGGTTCTGGACGGGCGCGATATCGGCACGGTGATCTGCCCCGAGGCCGAGGTGAAGCTGTTCGTCACCGCCAGCCCGGAAGTGCGCGCGCATCGCCGCTGGCTGGAAGTGGGCGGCGACGCGGCGCAGGTGCTGGCCGAGGTGAAAGAGCGCGACGCGCGCGACATGAACCGCGCCGATGCGCCGCTGAAACCGGCCCCGGACGCGGTGCTTCTGGACACCTCGGATCTGAGCGTCGAGGCCGCCGTCGCGCAGGCTGCGGCGCTGATCGAATCGCGCCTGCAAGGGGCGTGACGCCCGGTAATCAACGTTCAATCTTTGCCGGTTACGCTGCGATGGCGGTTTTGCCTTGGCGCGCGATCGGGCTAGAACATTCTGTACGCATCCCAAGGAGACCCGATGCCCGAGCCGTCGCATGATTCGATCCTGAACGCCGTCATCAAGCCGGTGCACCGCGAGGGCTATCCCTTCATCGGGATTTTCGCCGCCGTCACGCTGGTCCTGTTCCTGATCTGGCAGCCGCTGGGCTGGTTGGGCGTCATCCTGACGATCTGGTGCTATTACTTCTTTCGCGATCCCGACCGCCAGACGCCCACGCGCGACGGGCTGATCGTCAGCCCCGCCGATGGCGTCGTCTCGCTCATCGAACCCGCCGCGCCGCCCGCCGAGCTGGGCCTGAGCGAGACGCCGCTCACCCGCGTCAGCGTGTTCATGAATGTCTTCAACTGCCATGTGAACCGCCTGCCCATCGCCGGCGAGATCACGGCGGTGGGCTACCGGCCCGGCAAGTTCTTCAACGCCTCGCTCGACAAGGCCTCGGTCGATAACGAGCGGAACTCGGTCGCGCTGCGCATGGCCGACGGGCGTCAGCTGGCCGTGGTGCAGATCGCGGGCCTGGTGGCGCGCCGCATCGTCTGCGACGTGAAGCCCGGCGACGTTCTGGAAACGGGCGAGCGATTCGGCATGATCCGCTTCGGCTCGCGGCTGGATGTCTATCTGCCCGAGGGGGTCGAGCCGCTGGTTGCGCTGGGTCAGACGATGGTGGCGGGTGAGACGGTGCTGGCCGACCTGACCGCGTCCGAGCCGCGCCGCATGGCCGAGATCCGCTGACCCATGACCGAGCATCCCCCCAAAGACGAAACGCCTGCAGCGCCCGCTCCCGGGATTGACGATGCCAATTATGACGATGCAGGGGCGGACGAAACCGTCATGGACGAAAATGGCGGCGACCGTCGCTCGCTGCCCCTCGTGCAGCTTCTGCCCAATATCGTCACCCTGCTGGGGCTCTGCGCGGGCCTGACCTCGATGCGCTACGCGGTGGCCGGGTCGTTCGAGGCGGCGGCGGGGCTGTTGGTTCTGGCTGCGCTGATCGACGGGATCGACGGGCTTCTGGCGCGCAAGCTCAACGCCGCCAGCCATTTCGGCGCCGAGCTCGATTCGCTCAGCGACTTCGTCTGTTTCGGCGTCGCGCCCGGCGTCTTCGTCTATATCTTCGTGTTGCAGGACTGGCCCGGCCTGGGCTGGCTGCTGGTGCTGGTCTACGTGCTCTGCGCCTGCCTCAGGCTTGCGCGGTTCAACGTCAACCGCAACGCGCCGCCGCCCCCCGGACGGGCGCATTTCGTGGGCGTGCCCGCGCCCGCGGGGGCGATGCTGGCCTTGCTGCCTATCTATCTGACGCTGGCGGGCTGGCTCGATCTGCGGGAAATCCCGGTTGCGGCGGGGATCTATGTCGGGGCGGTGGGGCTTCTGATGATCTCGCGCCTGCCCACGCCGTCGCTCAAATCGGTGCGGATCCCGCGCAAGCGCGCGGTGCTGGTGATGGTGGCGATGGTGGTCTATGCGGGCGCGCTGATCTCGCGGCCCTGGATCGTGCTGGCGCTCTCGGACCTGGCCTATCTGGCGCTGCTGGGCTGGAACTCGTGGCGCGACCGCCGGAAACTGGCGTGACCGCTGGTCGCCGCCTTGGCTTGGCCCGGGCGCAGGTTCGGTCAGACGCAGATTGGCGCGATTTTGGGATTGACCTCACCCGGCGCGCCCTCTAGATGACCCCCTACGCGCGGTTGTAGCTCAGTTGGTTAGAGTACCGGCCTGTCACGCCGGGGGTCGCGGGTTCGAGCCCCGTCAACCGCGCCATTAAGCTTCCTCAAGGGCCCTCGGGGCCCTTTCTTTTTGCCCGGGACCGGGAGGAAGCCAGCAGGGGCGGCCGGGCCGTCGCCGCCGCGACGGGCGTGTTTCCATCTCTGCGATGCGCGGCTTGGGCCGGTGCCCGGGCCACAGCGCCAAAGCCCTTCATCCCGGTTCCTTGCCCTCATCAGGGTGCGCCGCGCTTGCGCAGCGCGTCGGGGTCTCGTCCAAGGTGAGGTCCGCACAACTTCCTGCGCCCGACGTCACATTTCCCGCTTGACGCCCTCCCGCGCGCCCTCTAGATGACCCCCTACGCGCGGTTGTAGCTCAGTTGGTTAGAGTACCGGCCTGTCACGCCGGGGGTCGCGGGTTCGAGCCCCGTCAACCGCGCCACTTCCCCCCCCTTGTCGCCCGACGCACACAGCGCCTCTGGCGCTTTGCAGCGCCCTGCGATAGCCTCCGGCCATCACCGGACGGGGTTTGGGAAATGATTACTGTTCAAGGGTTTGAAGGCCGCCGTGTCGGCGTTCTGGGGCTCGGGCGATCGGGGCTGGCGACCTGCGCCGCGCTCAGGGCCGGGGGCGCCGACGTCTGCGCCTGGGACGACAGCCCCGAAGGCCGCGCCAAGGCCGAGGCCGAAGGCTTCAGCCCCGTCGACCTCACGAAATCCGGGGCGGTCGACGATCTGGCGGCGCTCATCACCTCGCCCGGCATCCCGCATCTCTACCCCGCGCCCCATCCCGTCATCGCCGCCGCCAGCGCGGCGGGTGTGCCGGTCGATAACGACATTTCGCTGTTCTTCCAGGCGCTGGCCGACAGCGACGACGCGCCCCGCGTGGTCTGTGTGACAGGCTCGAACGGCAAGAGCACCACCACCGCGCTGATCGCGCACCTGCTTGAAGAGGCCGGGCGCGAGGTCCGCATGGCGGGCAATATCGGCACCGGCGTTCTGTCCATCGACCTGCCGGGCGACGAGGGCGTCGTGGTGCTGGAATTGTCGAGCTACCAGACCGACCTTGCCCGCCGCCTTGCCCCCGATGTGGCGGTCTTCACCAATCTCTCGCCCGACCATCTGGACCGTCATGGCGGCATGGGCGGCTATTTCGCGGCCAAGCGGCGGCTCTTTTCCGAAGGGGCGCCCGAACGCGCGGTGATCGGTGTCGACGAGGCCGAGGGCCGCTATCTGGCCATGCAGCTGGGGCAGGGCGCTGCCGACAGCCGGGTGATCCGTATCTCGTCGGGGCAGAAGCTGCAGGGGCCCGGCTGGTCGGTCTTCGCGCGCAAGGGTTTTCTGGCGGAATGGCGCGGCGGGCGGCAGGTCCATGCCATCGACCTGCGCCCGCTGGCCGGGCTGCCCGGCGCGCATAACCATCAGAATGCCTGCGCCGCCTATGCCGCCGTGCGCGCGCTGGGCCTTGCGCCCCGGCAGATCGAGGCAGGGCTGGCCAGCTTTCAGGGCCTGCCCCATCGCAGCCAGCTGGTGGGCGAGCGGAACGGCGTCCGGTTCGTCAACGATTCCAAGGCCACCAATGTCGATTCGGCGGCCAAGGCGCTGCAGGCCTTCCCGCGCATCCGCTGGATCGCCGGGGGGCTGGGCAAGGAGGGCGGCATCGCCGCGTTGGCGCCCTATCTGGGATCGGTGGTCAAAGCCTACATGATCGGCCATTCGGCGCGCGATTTCGCGCTGCAACTGGGCGCCATCCCGCACGAAATCTGCGAGACGATGGAGAATGCCGTCGCCCGCGCCAGCGCCGAGGCCGAACCGGGCGAGGTGGTGCTGCTGGCACCGGCAGCGGCGAGTTTCGACCAGTATCCGGATTTCGAGAAACGCGGCGCGCATTTTACTGCACTTGTGCAGGGCTTGGCTGAAGCGTAAGTCCGGATGTCGATCGGGGAGGGGGGCTGCTCGCCCCCCGCGTGCTGTCGCACGCCCCCCTCGGGATATTTGGAGAACAAAGATGCGCGCGACGCAGGCGCCCCTGAAGGCTTCGCTCCGGCCCGAACCGGCCGACGATTCCCGAGCGCTGGACGGCGATTCGCTGGCCGGGTTCCTGTTGGCGCTGTCGGCCTATCTGCTCTGGGGCGCGCTGCCGCTTTACTTGCGGCTCCTCGATCATGTCGACGTGGCCGAGGTGCTGGCGCATCGCGTCCTGTGGTCGGTTCCGCTGGCTCTGGCGGTGCTCTGGGCCACGGGGCGGCTGCGTAGCCTGGGACGCGCGATGCGCGATATCCGCATGCTGGGCATGGCCGCGCTGACCGCCGCGCTGGTGTCATGCAACTGGGGCGTCTATCTGTATGCCATCGCTTCGGAACAGGCGATGTCGGCGGCGCTGGGCTATTACATCAACCCGATCTTCTCGGTCCTGCTGGCCGCCCTGGTGCTGCGCGAGAAACTGTCGCGGCTGCAATGGGCGGCGGTGGCGCTGGCGGCGCTGGCCGTGGTCATCCTGACTGTCGAGGCCGGGCGCCTGCCGGTCCTGTCGCTGGCGCTGACGGTAAGCTGGGGCTTCTACGCGCTGGCCAAGCGCGCGCTGCCCATCGGCCCGAACCAGAGCTTCGCGCTGGAGGTGATGCTGCTGTCGCCCTTCGCGCTGGGCTATCTGGCATGGCTGGCGGGGCAGGGCACGTTGGCTTTCGGCACGACGGGCGGGCGCGACATGGCGCTGCTGATCGGTTGCGGCGTGGTCACGGCGGTGCCGCTGATGCTCTATGCCAATGGGGCGAAACGCCTGCGGCTGACGACGATCGGGCTGATGCAATACATCGCGCCAACCTGCATCTTCCTGATTGCCGTCTTCCTGTTCGGCGAACCCTTCGAGGGCGCCAAACTGTGGGCTTTCCCGATGATCTGGGGCGCGCTGGTGCTTTATTCCGCCGATCTGTGGGCACGTCGCCGCTGAGCCGGGCGCGCCGCGCGGGATAGGGTCTGGCCAGACTCCGCCTCGCGCGCTATCCTGTGGGGTGACGACCCGGGCAAACCGGGCGCAACAGGCAGGCCGGATACCGGCAGATCGAGCAGGACAGTCATGACGGAAATGGTTCATGGCAGCATCCCCGCCCAGACGGGCGAGCCGGTGCTGTCGCGCTGGTGGCGCACGGTTGACCGCTGGACGATCTCGAGCGTTCTTCTTCTGGTTGCCATCGGATTGCTGCTGGCGCTGGCCTCGTCGCCGCCGCTGGCCACGCGCAACCACTTGCCGCCCTTCTATTATTTCCAGCGCCACGCGGTCTTTGCCGCGGTCAGCGTCAGCGTCATGCTGTTCGTGTCGATGCGCAGTCCCGAGACGATCCGCCGTTGGGCGGTGCTGGGTTTCGGCATCGGGTTCGTGCTGCTTCTGGCGCTGCCCTTTGTCGGCACCGATCTGGGCAAGGGCGCGACGCGCTGGCTGAACCTGCGCGTCATCACGCTGCAGCCGTCGGAGTTCATCAAGCCCTGCCTTGCCGTCACTGCGGGCTGGCTTCTGGCCGCCGGGCAGGACCTGAACGCCCCTCCCGGACGGCTGATGTCGCTGGGCGTGACGCTGGCCACGGTGGGCCTTCTGGTGATCCAGCCCGATTTCGGGCAATCGGCGCTTGTGCTGTTCGGCTGGGGGGCGATGTATTTCGTCTCGGGCGCGTCCATCGTCATCATTCTGGGACTGGCGGGCGCGGTGGTGGGCGGCGGCGTCGTGGCCTACGGCGCATCCGAACACTTCGCGCGCCGGATCGACGCCTTCCTGTCCTCGGAAATCGACGCCCGCTCGCAGATCGGCTACGCTACCTCGGCCATTCAGGAAGGCGGCCTGTGGGGCATGGGCGTCGGCGAGGGGCAGGTGAAATGGCAGCTCCCCGACGCGCATACCGACTTCGTCATCGCCGTCGCGGCCGAGGAATACGGCTTCATCCTCGTCGCCTTCATCATCATGTTGTACGCGACCATCTGTCTGCGCGCGCTGGTGCGCCTGACGCGCGAGCGCGATCCCTTCATCCGCATGGCGGGGACCGGGCTGGTGGCGATGATCTCGGCCCAGGCGATGATCAATATGGGCGTGGCCGTGCGGCTTCTGCCCGCCAAGGGCATGACCTTGCCCTTCATCAGCCAGGGCGGCTCGTCGCTTCTGGCTATGGGGTTGATGACGGGAATGTTGCTGGCCTTGACGCGATCGCGCCCCCAAGGTGAGATCGGCGAGATTTTGCAGACACGGGGACGGTGATGGCGAAGGCCACGGACAGCAAACGCCCGCTGGCGGTGATCGCTGCGGGCGGCACCGGCGGGCATATGTTCCCCGCTCAGGCGCTTGCCGAGGAACTGCTTGCGCGGGGCTGGCGGGTCGTCCTGTCGACCGATGCGCGCGGCGCGCGCTATGCGGGCGGCTTCCCTGAGGCGGTCGAGCGGCGTGTCGTGTCGTCCGCCACGTTCGCGCGCGGCGGGGCACTGGCCAAGCTGGCGGCGCCGTTTCGCATCGTGGGCGGTGTCATCAAGGCCGTTTTCTCGATGCTCAGCGACCGTCCGGCGGTGGTGGCGGGCTTCGGCGGCTATCCGTCGATCCCGGCGCTGGGGGCAGCGATGCTGCTGCGCATTCCCCGGCTGATCCATGAACAGAACGGCGTGCTGGGCCGCGTGAACGAGGTTTTCGCCAAGCGCGTCAACGCGGTGGCCTGCGGGACATGGCCGACCGAGCTTCCTGCGGGGATCGCCGGGCATCATACCGGCAACCCGGTGCGCGGCGCGGTGTTCGAGCGCGCGGGCGCGCCCTATATCGCGCCCGGCCCCTATCCGATGTCGCTGGTGGTGATCGGCGGCAGCCAGGGCGCGCGGATCCTGTCGGACGTCGTGCCTGCCGCGCTGGCCTCGCTGCCCGCGGATCTGCGCCGGCATCTGCGCGTCTCGCAACAGGCCCGGCCCGAGGATGTCGAGCGCGTCACGGCGGCCTACGAGGCGGCGGATATCCCCGCCGAGGTAGGGCCTTTCTTCGACGATATTCCCGCCCGCTTCGCCGAGGCGCAGCTGGTCATCGCGCGCTCGGGCGCGTCCACGGTGGCGGATCTGACGGTGATCGGGCGTCCCTCGGTGCTGGTCCCCTATGCCGCCGCGATCCGGGGCGAGCAGGCCGCGAATGCCCGCGCTCTGGTCGAGGCCGAGGCCGCCGTGCTGATGCCCGAACGGATGTTCACACCCGAGGCGCTGGCCGAGCAGGTGCAGGCGATCCTGACCCATCCCGACGGCGCCACGCGCATGGCGGTGGCGGCGATGAAGCTGGGCATCCCCGATGCCGCCAGCCGCCTTGCGGATCTGGCCGAGCGTCTGGCGGGCCCTCCCAAAGCATGAGTGACAGCATGGCGGCGACGCGTCTTCCGGCGGGCCTTGGCCCGGTTCATTTCATCGGTATCGGCGGCATCGGCATGTCGGGCATCGCCGAGATCCTGCTGGGGCAGGGCCACAAGGTGCAGGGCTCGGATGCCAAGGGATCGGCCATCACCGAGCGGCTTGCCTCGCTGGGGGCGGTGATCCATGTCGGCCACGAGGCCGCGCATGTGCATGGCGCGGGCGTGGTCGTCGCCTCGACCGCGATCAAGCCGTCGAACCCGGAATATGCCGAGGCCAGGCGCCTTGGCATCCCGGTGATCCGCCGGGCCGAGATGCTGGCCGAGATCATGCGCCCGCATCGCTGCATTTCTCTCGCGGGCACGCATGGAAAGACCACCACCACGACGATGATGGCGGCGATGCTGGATGGCGGCGGGCTCGATGCGACGATCGTCAATGGCGGTATCATCCATGCCTATGGCTCGAACGCGCGCGCCGGTACGGGCGAATGGATGGCGGTCGAGGCCGATGAAAGCGACGGCTCTTTCAACATCCTGCCCACCGAGATCGCGGTCGTCACCAATATCGACCCCGAACATCTGGAACATTGGGGCAGTTTCGACGCCCTGCGCGAGGGCTTTCGCCGCTTCGTTCAGGACATTCCGTTCTACGGTCTCGCGGTGCTCTGCACCGATCATCCCGAGGTCGCGGCGCTGGCCGGGAAGATCCACGACCGCAAGGTCGTCACCTTCGGTTTCCGGCCCGACGCCAATCTGCGGGCCGAGGGGCTGAGGTTCGAAAAAGGCAAGGCGTACTTCGATGTTGCGGTTGGTCATGGCGCGGAATGTCGGATTATTGAAAGTCTGACACTTCCTATGCCCGGCGACCACAATGTCTCGAACGCGCTGGCCTCGGTCGCGGTGGGACTGCATCTGGGCCTGTCCGACGATCAGATCCGCGCGGCACTGGCGGGCTTTGGCGGAGTCGGGCGGCGTTTCACCCGCGTGGGCGAGGTGAACGGCGTCACCGTGATCGACGATTACGGCCATCACCCGGTCGAGATCGCCGCCGTGATCCGCGCCGCGCGCCAGTCTCTGGGCGGCGAGGGGCGCGTGATCGCCGTGCATCAGCCCCATCGCTTCACGCGGCTGTCGTCGCTTTTCGAGCAGTTCACCACTTGTTTTGACCAGGCGGACGTCGTCGCCATCGCCGAGGTCTATCCGGCCGGCGAAGACCCGATCCCGGGCGCGGATCGCGACAGCCTCGTCGCAGCGATCCGCGCGCACGGCCATGCCTCGGCCCATGCGCTGACACGCGAGGACGATCTCGAAGCGCTGGTGCGCGCCGAGACGCGGCCGGGCGACATGGTGGTGTGTCTTGGCGCCGGGACCATCAGCGCCTGGGCGCAGGCATTACCCGCGCGCCTTGCGGACGACTGAGGTACGACCCGGGAGGGACCGAGATGGAGCCCGAAATCCTCTACATCCTGGCCCTGGCCCTCTTTCTGGGCCTCGCGGTGGGCTGGATCACCGGGCGCCTGAGCGGGGGCAGGGGCGCGGCAATTCTTGTCGCGCTTCTGGGCGCGGCGGTCGCGGTGCTCTGGGTTATGGGGCTTCGGGCGCAGGGCTGGGATGGCATCGCCTATGCTATCGGCGCCTTCCTTTTCGCCGCGCCCGCGACGCTTGGCGCGCTTCTGGGCGGCTGGCTCGGTGCGAGGCGCCGCAACAGGCGTGCGCTCAAGCGGGCAGGCACCGGGTAAGGCGCCTGCCCAAGGGATATCACGACGCGGTTGCGGGCTTGATGGCCTGATCGGGCGCCGGCGGATAGGGGCGCGGGTAGTCCGGCGCGACTTCACGTTGGGCGGCGTCGGGGTCGCTTACGGCGGTTTCCGGGCGCGGCAGCGGCGGCGTGGCGCGCATGCGGTGCGCGATCCAGATACCGACGGGCACGCCCACGACCACGCCGATCACGGCAGCGGCTGCGAACAGGCGCCAGTCGATATAGCCAAGGGCCAGCCCGACGATCACGACCGCGCCGGCCACGCAAGCCGCCGCGATCGTCGCCATGGTCGATCTGAGGGGCGCTTGGGGGATCATCATAACGGGTCTCCGATGTGACTGAGGGTTGTCGGGAGAACGCAACTGGGGCGTGAATTGTTCCCTTCTCGGCCCGGCCGGCGCCCTGCTCAATGGAAAACGGGCGCCCACAGGATCGCCAGAGGATCGCCGGGACGCCCGCGCCGTCAGGCTGCCGGGAAGGGGGCTAACGCCGTCTTAGGCCGTGCGCTTCTGCATCGGGACGCGCAGGGGAGAGCGGCGCGCCATGGTCCGGCCGACGCGCCGTTGCGCCGTCGAGACCGTGGCCGACCGGACGCCGTTGTTGCGCGCGCGACCAGCGAGCAAGGTCCAGCTCCACAAGGCCAGCTCGAAGCTCAGCGCCAGCGCGATACCGGCTGTGCTGGCCAAGGCCAGAAGCTGGCCGTCATAAGCGCCCGCAAGGATGCCCGCCAGAACCGCCGCGCCCGCAATCGCGCCCGCTGCCAAGGTGGGACCCATGCTGCGCATCAGGGGAGTGACTTTCTTCATAGTTTCGTACCGCCGAATTTTTTGGTTTGTTGCAGGGGCAACTGCGCAGGGGCGGTCCCGGTTCCGTGTCCGGATGAAAGCTCCCATTGCCAACCTCGCAGCCGTGCTTGCGGCCTGACGGGCCGCCGTCTATTCCAGTGCCATGACCCAGATCCCTTTCACTCCGCGCGGGACCCTGACGCAGGACCGCCCGCTTTCCGACCTGACCTGGCTGCGCGTGGGCGGCCCTGCCGACTGGTTCTTCCAGCCCGAGGACGCGGACGACCTCTCGGCCTTCCTTGCCGCTCTGCCCAGGGATCTGCCGGTTTTCCCGATGGGCGTCGGATCGAACCTGATCGTGCGCGACGGGGGGCTGCGGGCGGTGGTGATCCGGTTGGGCCGGGGATTCAACGCGATCAGCGTCGAGGGTGAGCGCGTGATCGCGGGCGCTGCCGCGCTTGACGCCCATGTCGCGCGCAAGGCCGCGCAGGCCGGGCGCGACCTGACCTTTCTGCGCACCATCCCCGGCTCGATCGGCGGTGCGGTGACGATGAATGCGGGCTGCTACGGCGAATACGTGGCCGACCGGCTGGAAAGCGTGCGCATGGTCCTGCGCTCGGGCGAGATCGTCGAGAAACCGGCGGGCGAGCTGGGCCTTGCCTATCGCCAGTCGGCGCTGCCCGAGGGCGCTGTTGTCATTTCTGCCACATTCCGCGCGCCGCCGGGCGACCCCGAGGACCTGGCCCAGCGGATGGAGACGCAGCTTGCCAAGCGCGACGCGACCCAGCCGACGAAGGACCGCACGGCGGGCTCGACCTTTCGCAATCCGGCGGGGTTCTCGTCTACGGGTAGGGCCGACGACACCCACGACCTCAAGGCTTGGTCCCTGATCGAGGCCGCCGGTATGCGCGGTGCCACGCGTGGCGGCGCCCAGATGTCGCCCAAGCACGCGAATTTCCTGATCAATACCGGCGGGGCCTCGGCCGCCGATCTGGAGGGTCTGGGCGAGGAAGTTCGAAAAAGGGTGTTCCAAAACAGCGGGATTGAGCTAGAATGGGAAATCAAGCGCATCGGTGATCCGGCTCCCTGACAACAGGCGCAGCACGACCGCGGCGCGGTGCCGACCGGGCAACAGATCCGGCGGCACGAACGGGGCCCGAAAGCCCTGAAGCGAAGAATAAGACAGGGGTCCGAAGACCCCGGATGAGGCAGAGTTGGTGGGCATGTCGAGCAGGGCAGCCCCCACAGTGGCGGTGTTGATGGGCGGACCCTCGGCTGAGCGCGAGGTGTCGCTGGCAACGGGGCGCAATTGCGCCGAAGCCCTGCGGGTGGCCGGATTCAACGTGGTCGAAATCGACGCGGGCAGCGATCTGCCCGGGCGTCTGGAGGCTCTCAAGCCCGATGTCTGCTTCAACGCCCTGCATGGCCGCTGGGGCGAAGACGGCTGCGTGCAGGGGATGCTCGAATGGTTGCGGCTTCCCTATACGCATTCGGGCGTGCTGGCCTCGGCTCTGGCGATGGACAAGGAACGCACCAAGGACATCTACCGCGCGGCGGGACTGCCGGTTCTGCCCAGCGTGCTGGCCGCCAAGGACGAGGTCCGCGCCCGCCATGTGATCGAACCGCCCTATGTCGTGAAGCCCTATAACGAGGGGTCCTCGGTCGGCGTCTGGATCGTGCAATCCGACAATAACGGCCCGCCGCAGCTTGACGATGCGATGCCCGAAACCGTCATGGTCGAAGCCTATGCGCCGGGGCGCGAGCTGACCTGTTCGGTTCTGGACGATCCGGCACAGGGCGCGCGGGCGCTGACCGTGACCGATATCGTCACCGAAGGCTGGTACGATTACGACGCCAAGTACAAGGACGGCGGCTCGCGCCATGTCGTCCCCGCCGAGCTTCCCGCCGAGATCTTCGACGCCTGCATGGAATACGCCCTGCGCGCGCACAAGGCGCTGGGGTGCCGGGGGCTCAGCCGCACCGATTTCCGCTGGGACGAGGCGCGCGGGCTGGACGGGCTGGTGCTTCTGGAAACCAACACGCAGCCCGGTTTTACCTCGACCTCGCTCAGCCCTGAACAGGCCGCGCATTGCGGGATCAGCTTCCCCGAATTGTGCCGCCTTCTGGTGGAGGATGCCTCGTGTCAGCGCTGATGTCCCCATTGACCCCGGACGACGAGCCGCAGACGCCCACGCATGACACCGTGCATCGCGGGCCGTGGGTCTGGCCCGCGCGGCACGAAGTGGCCGCCCCCGATCTGCCTGCCGCGCGCCCGCTGCGCCGCGACCGGCCCGTCGCGCCGAAATGGCCCGGCGACCTTCCCGAACGCGCCTGGCCGCCGATGCCCGAGCCCGATCCGGTCCTGCGCCACGGCGCGCAACCCGACCGCGACGCCGAGCCGCCCCTGGGCAACCTGCCGCACGAAGTGGCGGAATGGGCGGGCAGCGACGCCGGCACCGATTCCTGGAGCGCGGGCGGCCACGCCACGGGCAAGGGCGGCGGCTTTGCCACCGGCAGCGACACCGCCAGCCCGCTGCCGGTCCATCACGCCATGCGCACCGTTCTGGGCACCGCGCCGCGCCCCAAATCCACCGAGTCCCGCCGCCCAGAGCCGCGCAGCTATCCCGGCACGCAGGCTACCGTGACGACGGCCAGCTGGACGATGGGCGCCCAGGCCGCCGAGGCTGCGCCCGCCAATGCCGCCCAGACGCAACGCAGCTTCGATCCCTCGCCCAGTCGTCTGGCCTATCGCCTGAACCGGCTGTGGCTGACGCCGCTGGTGCGCAGCTTTGTCTGCATCGGCCTGCCGCTTCTGCTGATCGCCGCGACCATCGGCGGCTGGGTGTCGAAGCCGGAAAACCGGGACTGGGCCGCGACCCAGATCGCCACCGCGACCGACTGGTTCCAGAACCAGCCGATGTTCCGCGTCTCGTCGTTGGAAGTGCTTTCGCGCTCGCCCGAAGTGGCCGAGGGCGTCGAGCGGCTGATGGGGCTCAGCTTCCCGGTCTCGTCCTGGGATCTCGACCTGTCCGACTTGCGCACCGAGGCCGAGGCGCTCGACGCCGTTGAGCGCGCGTGGCTGCAGATACGCTCGGACGGGGTGCTCGAGGTCCGCATCGTCGAGCGCGTGCCCGCCATGGTCTGGCGCCACGGGCACGAGCTGTATCTCGTCGATGAGACCGGCCACCGCGTTGCCCGCGTGGCATCGCGCGGGACCCGCGCCGACCTGCCGCTGATCGTGGGGCCGGGCGCTCCCGACGCGATTGCCGAAGCCGCCGAACTCTGGGCCGCCGCCGCGCCGATCCGGCAACGGGTGCGCGGCCTCGTGCGGGTGGGCGAGCGGCGCTGGGATCTGGTCCTCGACCGGGGCCAGCGCGTGCTTCTGCCCGCCGTGGGTGCGGTCGCCGCGCTCGATCGCGTGGTCGCGATGACCGAGAACAGCGTGCAACAACTTCTGTCGCGCGACCTTGTGAGCGTGGATATGCGCACGCCCTCCCGCCCGACCCTGCGCCTGGCCGAGCCGGCGCTGGAACAACTCACCAACACCGCCCTCAATACCGGAGCCAACCGCCGATGACCGTGTTCTACGAATCGCAACGAGCGCAGCGCAACCTCCGCCAGCAGGCCATGCAGCGGGGTGTGATCGCGGTGATGGATGTGGGTTCGCACAAGGTGGCCTGCCTGATCCTGAAATTCGGCGTCTCGGAAGGCCCGCGCGAAGGCTCGGGCGTGGGCAACATGGCGGGGCAGGCGGCGTTCCGGGTGATCGGCGCCGGCACCACCTGTTCGCGCGGCGTGCGCTTTGGCGAAATCGCGGCGATGCGCGAGACCGAACGCGCCGTGCGCACCGCGCTGCAGAACGCCCAGAAGATGGCCCAGACCCGCGTCGACCACGCGATCCTGACCTTCTCGGGCGGCGACATGCGCAGCTACGGGCTGGAAGGCGCGGTCGAGCTGGAAGGCGACCGCGTCAGCGAAAGCGACATCGCCCGCGTGCTCGACAGCTGCATCCTGCCCGATATCGGCCATGACCGCGAAGCGCTGCACGCCCAGCCCGTGAACTTCGTGCTCGATCACCGCACCGGCCTTGCCGATCCGCGCGGGCAGGCGGGGCGCATGCTGGGCTGCGACATGCACATGCTCAGCGTGTCGGCCGATGTGGTGCAGAACCTCGTCCATTGCCTCAAGCGCTGCGATGTCGAGGTCGCGGGCCTTGCCGCCGCGCCCTATGTCGCGGGCCGCGCGGCGCTGGTCGAGGACGAGCAGGAACTGGGCGCCGCCGTGATCGACATGGGCGGCGGCACCACCACGTTGTCGATCTTCATCAAGGGCCACATGATCTATGCCGACAGCGTCCGGCTGGGCGGGGAGCATATCACCTCGGACATCGCCATCGCGTTGCAGGTGCCCTCGTCCACCGCCGAGCGGATCAAGACCTTCCACGGCGGTCTTGTCGCCACCCGGCAGGACGACCGTCAGCATATCGAGATCGGCGGCGACAGCGGCGACTGGGACAAGGACCGCCGCACCGTGACCCGCGCCGCGCTGATCAGCATCATGCGGCCCCGCGTCGAAGAGATCCTTGAAGAGGTCCGTGCGCGGCTCGACGTGGCCGGGTTCGACCATCTTCCCAGCCAGCAGATCGTCCTGACCGGCGGCGGCAGCCAGATCCCCGGGCTCGACCGGCTGGCGGCGAAGATCCTCGGACCGCAGGTGCGTCTGGGCCGCCCGATCCGCGTTCCGGGCCTGCCCCAGGCGGCCACGGGACCGGAATACGCGGCCATCGTCGGCCTGTGCCAGTATGCCGCCCATCCGCAGGACGAATGGTGGGATTTCGACATGCCCGCCCAGGCCTTCGCCTCGCGCCCGCTCAAGCGCGCCATGCGCTGGTTCCGCGACAATTGGTAAGCCCGTAATCGGGTGCGGCGGGCCGTGTTAGGAACGCCGCAAAACTGCCTGAGAATGTAGAAAAAATCCTATTTAGACCCCCGTCGCTCGCTTCCGCCCGTTGGCAAATTTCCGCGAAAAAATAAGGGACTACGGGTCGAGAAGGCGATTTTTTTGATGACGCCGACTCGGGGCCGGGTTAGGATTGTCGCAATTCGGCAAATCATCAAATGACCGGATGGCACCGAGCAGAAAATCTGACCGGAAAATCCGGCAACAAGAACAGGCGGACAGGCAATGGCTCTGACACTAGGGGTTTCCCAGGCACAAGATTTGACGCCGCGCATCACCGTGTTCGGTGTGGGCGGGGCGGGCGGCAATGCCGTCAACAACATGATCGACCAGAACCTCGAAGGTGTCGATTTCGTCGTCGCCAATACCGACGCGCAGGCGCTCCAGCAATCCAAGGCCTCGACCCGCATCCAGCTGGGTGTCGAGGCGACCGAGGGGCTGGGCGCGGGCGCGCGTCCCGAAGTCGGCGCGAACGCCGCCGCCGAGACGCTCGAAGACATCATGGACCATCTGTCGGGCGCGCATATGTGCTTCATCACCGCCGGCATGGGCGGTGGCACCGGCACCGGCGCCGCGCCGATCATCGCGCAGGCCGCGCGTGAGATGGGCATCCTGACCGTCGGCGTCGTGACCAAGCCCTTCGCCTTCGAAGGCGCCAAGCGGATGCGCCAGGCCGAGCAGGGCGTCGAGGAACTGCAGAAGGTCGTCGACACGCTGATCATCATCCCCAACCAGAACCTGTTCCGTCTGGCGAATGAGCGCACCACCTTCACCGAAGCCTTCTCGCTGGCCGATGACGTGCTGTATCAGGGCGTGAAAGGGGTCACCGACCTCATGGTGCGTCCGGGCATGATCAACCTCGACTTCGCCGATGTCCGCGCGGTGATGGACGAGATGGGCAAGGCCATGATGGGCACGGGCGAGGCGACCGGCGAGGACCGGGCACGTCAGGCCGCCGAAAAGGCCATCGCCAACCCGCTTCTGGACGAGATCAGCCTGAACGGCGCCAAGGGCGTGCTGATCAATATCACCGGCGGTCACGATCTGACCCTGTTCGAGCTGGACGAAGCCGCGAACCTCATCCGCAACAAGGTGGACCCGGAAGCCAACATCATCGTCGGTTCGACGCTGGACCCCGAGATGGAAGGCGCGATCCGCGTCTCCGTCGTCGCCACCGGTATCGAGGCGCAGCCCGTCACCGCCGAAGTGCCGCGCCGTCGTCTGGCCGAGCCGCTCCCGGTCGAACAGCCGGTGCAGGAAGCCGCGCCCGAGCCCGCCTACGAGCCCGAAGCGCAGGATCACGGCTACGACCATAACGGCTATCAGAGCTACGACGCCGCCGAGGCGCCCGCGCAATACGACGACGGGTTCGGCTACGAGCATGAGCCGCAGCAGGCCCACCAGCCCGCCGCGCAACGCTATGATGCTCCCGAAAGCTACGCGCCGCATCACGAGCCGACGTATCGCGAACCGCGTGCGGAGATGCGGCACGAGCCCCGTCACGAAAGCCGCGCCCCGGCGCAGCCCGAGCCGGTGCAGGAAGATTTCTTCCTCGAGGACGTGTTGGGTGATGAAAACCGCCAGCCTGCGCGCCGCGTCGTGAACAAGGCGCCGGAGATGGTGCAGCCCGCCCCGCAACCGGCGCCGCAGCCCGAAACCTATGGCCGTCAGCCCCGCACCCCGGGCGAGCCGAGCCCCGAGACGCTGCAGCGCCTGCAGAAAGCCGTCAGCAAGCAGCCCGAGCGTCCCGCCGCCGCGCATCGCGCGCCGACCCCGGTGCGCGCGCAGCCTGCGCCGCAGCCCGAACAGCGCCGCGGTCTGGGTGGTCTCATCCACCGCATGGCCGGCGTCGGCCATGGCGGCGGTGCGCGTCAGGAAGCCCCGGTTTCGGGCAACCGCGCCGTGCGCCATGACTACGAGGACGAGGCCCAGCCGCATTCGCAGGACCAGATCGAGATCCCCGCTTTCCTGCGCCGTCAGGCGAACTGAGCGGAATCCGCGATCACATCGCTGTCACAAACTTCCCGAAGGGCCGGTTTCAAACCGGCCCTTTTCGTATGTAAAACAATGGAATAGTTGATCTCTGCCGGGGCTGCGCGAAAACTCGCGCATGCGTGAGACCTCTGTTACATCGTGTTACAAAGCGTGACTTGAGGAACCCGCCCGCGCTTCATATTAACCTCGACACCAGAGCAGATGAATTGTGCAGCCCGAATGGGCGCCACCCCCCTCGAGGACCGCTTCGTGCAAACCACCTTGTCGACATCCGTCCGGTTCGAGGGCACCGCCCTCCATTCGGGCCTGCCCGTCGCCCTGACCGTGCACCCTGCGGCGCCCGGCCATGGTGTGGTGTTCCACCGCCTCGATCTGGACCGCCCCCTGCGCGAATGCCGCGTGAAAGTCGGGCCCGAGCATCTGATCGAAGCCAACCTCTGCACCAAGATCGGCAACGAACACGGCGTGACCGTGGCGACCATTGAACACCTGATGGCGGCGCTGGCGGGCTGCGGCATCCACAACGCGCGCATCACGCTCGACGGACCCGAAGTGCCGATCCTCGACGGCTCGTCGCGCCCCTTCGTCACGGCCTTCGTCGCCGTGGGTGCACGCGTTCAGAATGCGCCGTTGCGCGCCATCCGGCTGCGCAAGCCGGTCGAGGTGCGCATGGGCGACGCCTGGGCCCGGCTGGAACCCGCGCCGCATCTGTCGATCGCCTTCGAGATCGACTTTCCCGATGCGGCGATCGGCCACCAGACCTGCGAGCTGGACCTGTGCAACGGCGCTTTCGTGCGCGAGCTCAGCGATTGCCGGACGTTCTGCCGTCAGGAAGACGTGGACCGGATGCGCGCCAATGGCCTTGCCCTGGGCGGGACCTATGAAAACGCCGTCGTCGTCGAAGGCGGCGCGGTGCTCAGCCCCGGCGGCCTGCGCCGCGCGGACGAGCCCGTGCGCCACAAGATGCTCGACGCGATGGGCGACCTTGCCGTCGCCGGCGCGCCGATCATCGGCCGCTATGTGGGCCATCGCGCCGGGCACACCCTGACCGGGCGCCTGGTGCGCGCGCTGATGGCCGACCGGTCGGCCTGGGACTGGGTCGTGGTCGAGGGCGAGAGCGCGCATTCCATGCCCGGCGCCGGTGTCAGCGCCGAGGACCTGCTGGCCACCGCCTGATCCCGCCGGGCCGCCCCGGGCGCAGGCTGCGTTTCGCTACAAGCCGCGCCGTCCGTCTCGCACAAAGCGCTGCACCTCGGCCTGCCGCAAGCCCCGCCATGACCGGCACTTTTCCGCGCAAAGGCGTTTTGCGTGCGCCCGGCAAACGTGCTACGAGACCCCGGCACCCGCCCCGAGATACGGGCGGCACGGATTCGGCCCGGGACGGGCTTTGAGCATACGGACGTGACCGGACAGGCGCGACGAAACAGGGACGTGACAGGAATGAGGCACGGCATGGTCGGCAGCGGCAACAAGCCCGGCTTTCGCAAAGGGGCGTCGCTGCTGGTAACGGGGGCATTGGTCCTGACACTGGCCGCCTGCTCGAACGAAGTGGGCGAGAACGAACCGCTCGACGCCTACAGCGCCGAGGAAATCTTCGCGCGTGGCGAATATGTGCTGGAAAACAACCGCCGCACCGAAGCCTCGTTGCGCTATTTCCGCGAGGTCGAGCGGATCTATCCCTATACCGACTGGGCGCGCCGGGCGATCGTGATGCAGGCCTATGCCCAGCACCGCGCCGGCGATTACGAAGAAGCCCGCGCCACCGCGCAGCGCTTCCTCGACCAGTATCCCGGCGATCCGGATGCCGCCTGGGCCGCCTATATCATCGCGCTGACCTATTACGACCAGATCGAGGATGTGGGCCGCGATCAGGGCCTGACTTTCCAGGCGCTGCAGCATCTGCGCATCGTGATCGAGCAATATCCCAACACCGAATATGCCCGCTCTGCGGTGCTGAAATTCGACCTTGCCTTCGACCGGCTGGCGGCGAAGGAAATGGAGATCGGCCGCTACTACCTGCGCCGGGGCAATTACCAGGCGGCGATCAACCGCTTCCGCGTCGTGGTCGAGGAATTCCAGACCACCACCCACACGCCCGAAGCGTTGCACCGGCTGGTCGAATCCTATCTCGCGCTCGGCCTGCGACAGGAAGCCCAGACCGCGGCCGCGATCCTGGGCTACAACTTCCGCTCGAACCCGTTCTATCAGGACAGTTTCGACCTGCTCACCGCCGCCGGCCTGTCCGATCAGGCTTCGGGCACGAGCTGGCTCGTGGATATCTATCGCCAGACCGTTCGCGGCGACTGGCTCTGACGGGGACAAAGGCCGCCATGCTGCGCAGCCTGGCTATTCGCGACATGTTGCTGATCGACCGGCTGGATCTCGATTTCCAGCCGGGCCTCAACGTGCTGACCGGGGAAACCGGGGCGGGCAAGTCGATCCTGCTGGACAGTCTGGGCTTCGTGCTGGGCTGGCGCGGACGCGCCGATCTGGTGCGGCAGGGCGCGCGGCAGGGCGAAGTGGAAGCGGTCTTCGACCTTGAGGCCGGTCATCCGGGCCGCGCGGTTCTGGAACAGGCGGGCATCCCCTGCGAGGACGAGCTGATCCTGCGCCGCATCAACACCGCCGAGGGACGCAAGACCGCGTGGATCAACGACCGCCGCGCCTCGGGCGAGGTGCTGCGCGCGCTGTCGGACACGCTGGTGGAACTGCACGGCCAGCACGATGACCGGGGGCTGCTGAACCCGCGCGGCCATCGCCAGCTGCTCGACGCCTATGCCGGGACCGAACCGCTGATCGCGGCCACCCGCGCGGCCTGGCGCAAACTCTCCGACATCCGCCGCCAACGCGAGGGCGCCGCCGACCGGCTGCAGGCCCTCAAGGCCGAGGAAGACTTCCTGCGCCACGCGGTGAAGGAACTCGACCAGCTCGACCCGCAGCCGGGCGAGGAAGCCGAGCTCGACACCAGCCGCCGCCTGATGCAGGGCGCCGAGCGCGTTGCGGGCGATGTCGCGCGCGCGCGTCAGGCCCTGGGCGAAGACGGCGCCGAGCGGCTCGCCACGGATGCGCTGCGCTGGCTCGAAGACGCCTCGGACAGCGTGGAGGGCCGGCTCGACGCGGCGATCGAGGCGCTGGGGCGGGCCATGGCCGAGCTTTCGGACGCGGCCTCGGAGGTCGATCACTGCCTCGATGCGCTGCAATTCGACCCGGCCGAGCTGGACCGGGTCGAGGAACGGCTCTTCGCGTTGCGGGGGCTGGCGCGCAAGCATTCCGTCCTGCCCGACGATCTGGGCGCCCATGCCGCGGCCCTGCGTGAACGGCTTGAGACGCTCGATGCGGGCGATGACGGGCTGGCCAGGCTTGCGCAGGCGGAAACGGCGGCCAGGGCCGAGTATGATGCGGCCTGCGCGGCGCTGACCGAGGCACGCAAGAAAGCGGCACAGGCGCTCGACGCGGCGATGGCGGCGGAACTGGCGCCTCTGAAGATGGAACGCGCCGTGTTCCAGACGGTGATCGCGCCCGCCGAGCCGGGCCCCGACGGCGCCGATGCGGTGACCTTCGAAGTGGCCACCAATCCCGGCGCGCCGGCAGGCGCGCTCAACAAGATCGCCTCGGGCGGGGAACTTTCGCGCTTTCTGCTGGCGCTCAAGGTCTGCCTGACCGGTGACGAGGGCAGCCAGACGCTGATCTTCGATGAAATCGACCGCGGCGTCGGCGGGGCGACCGCCGATGCGGTGGGCCGCCGGCTGCGCGCGCTGGCGCAGGGCGCACAGGTGCTGGTGGTCACGCATTCGCCGCAGGTCGCGGCGCTGGGTGCCCATCACTGGCGGGTCGAGAAGCGGGTCGAAGAGGCGCAGACGCTGAGCCGGGTCACGCCACTTTCAGCCGATGAGCGCGTGGATGAGATTGCCCGCATGATCTCGGGTGATACCATTACCGACGCGGCGCGCGGCGCCGCCCGCGCCCTGATCGGCGCGGACGAATAAAAGGGGCGTCCCTAGCGCCCCCGAGGTGGAGAGCGCTATGACACGCAAAATCTGGTTAATGGGCCTTTTGGCCGGCGTCACCGTCCTTTCGGCCTGCGGTGAGATGCGCGATTTCCGGCGCGGCATGCCGCTGATCGGCTCGGATGCCCGCGCGCCCGCGCCGGCGGCCCCCGTGGCCTCGCCGCCCACGACGGGCATGACCCCGTCGGCCAGCGACGCCGAAACCGCCTGCATGCGCGCGGGCGGCGATGCCGGCTTCAGCGTTCAGGGCGTGGCCGGCACGCGCGAGATCACCGGCGCCGACGGCATGGCGTCGTCGCGCGACGTGATGCTGCAGGTCAGCCGCGGCGGCCAGGTGATCGAGGTGCGCTGCAGCTACGATTACGCCAATGCGTCGGCACGGATCATGACGCTGTAAGGCCGCTGCCGAAGCCGAAGGGGCTGCGCTCGGGGGCATCGAGCCCCCTCGCGCCGCCGGGGGATTTTCCATCCCCCGGACCCCTTGGAGGATATTTCCAGAACAAAGATGTGAAATCGCCCGACGCGGCGCGCGTGAAGGGGCGCAGCCAAAGGGGGGCAGACAGCCCCCCTTCTTCGTGTCGCGTCACGCCGCGCTTTCCGACGCCGGAAGCGGGCGGGGCGCGCCCGTCAGGCTGCGCCAGGCGTCGTATTGCGACTGGAAGACGCGACCGTTGAGCTGGTCGAGGAAATGCGTCTTGCCCAGCTTGTCGGTGACCGGCCCTTTCACCTCGGACAGGTGCAGACCGATGCCCAGATCCTTCAGCCTTGTATTGATCGCCTCGAGGCTTTCGAGTGCCGAGTAATCGATCTCGTTCACGGCCGAGCACATCAGCACCACGTTGCGGATCTTTTGCCCCGAGGCCAGCCGGTCCTGGATCAGGTCCTCGAGATAGCGGGCATTGACGAAATACAGGCTTTCATCGACCCTCAGGGTCAGGAGCGCCTCATGAGTTTCGACCTTGTGGCGGTTGATGTTGCGGAAATGCTGGGTGCCCGGGACCAGCCCCACCTCGGCCACATGCGGCTTCGACGTCTTGTAGAGATGCAGGCCCACCGACAGGATCACCCCCGCCGAGACACCGGTTTCCACGCCGAAGCCCAGTGTCAGCAGGATCGTTGCCGCGACCGCGAAGAAATCGGCTTTCGAATAGGTCCATGTCTTCTTCAGGATCGAGAAATCCACCAGCGACAGCACCGCGACGATGATCGTCGCCGCCAGCGTCGCCTTCGGCAGGAAGAACACCAAGGGCGTCAGCGCCACCGCCGCGATAGCCAGGCCCACCGCCGTGAAGGCCCCCGCCGCCGGGGTCTCGGCGCCTGCGTCGAAATTTACCACCGACCGCGCGAAGCCCCCCGTCACCGGGTACCCCCCGGTAAAGGCCGCGCCGATATTCGCGGCGCCCAGCCCGATCAGTTCCTGGTCGGGGTCGATGCGCTGGCGCTTCTTGGCCGCCAGCGTCTGCGCAACCGAAATGGACTCGACGAAGCCGATCACCGAGATCAGCAGCGCCGGCACGAAAAGCTGGCTCAGCAAGTCGGGCGAGAAGGACGGCATCGTCAGGGGCGGCAGCGATTGCGGCACCTCGCCCACGACGGACACGCCGCGCTCTGACAGCCCCAGCGCCCATGTCGCCAGCGTGGTCACGAAAACCGCCGCCACCGGCCCCGCCTTGGTCAGCACATCGGCCATTTTCGGCCCCAGCCCCAGCGCCCGCAGGCGGGGTTTCAGCCCCTTGCGCACCCAGAACAGGAAGGCCGTGGCCGAGACCCCGATCACCAGCGTGATCGCGTTCGTCTCGCCCAGATGCGCGATCAGCGTCTCGACCACCTCGATCAGCGTATGCCCTTCCGAACGCACGCCGAGGATATGCTTGACCTGGCTTGCCGCGATCAGGATGCCCGATGCGGTGATGAAGCCCGCGATCACCGGATGCGACAGGAAATTCGCCAGGAATCCCAGCTTGAACACCCCCATCACCAGCAGCATCGCCCCCGACAGAAAGGCCAGCGTCAGCGCCGCCAGCGCATAGCCCATCGTGCCGGTCTCGGCGATGTTGCCGATCGCCGCCGCCGTCATCAGCGACACCACCGCCACCGGCCCCACCGCCAGCGCGCGCGAGGTGCCGAAGACCGCGTAAAGCAGGATCGGCACGATCGAGGCATAGATCCCCGCCTCGGGCGGAAGGCCCGCCAGCAGCGCATAGGCCAGCGATTGCGGGATCAGCATGATGGTCACGATCACCGCGGCGATCATGTCATTGGACAGGGCCTCGCGGTCATAGCGGCGGCCCCAATCCAGCACGGGCAGGTATCTCGAAAATTTCACGGACATTTCAGACGTCTCTCAACAGCTCTGGTTGGCGCCGGCGCTCAAAGGGCCGGCGCTACGGGGCCGGCGCCCCGGGGATCACGACGGGCGGGCCGTCACCTTTTCGGGGGTGACCATCCATTCCTTGCCCCGCAGCATGCCCTTCCAATACACGGGCGGCAGCAGCTTTTCCTTCAGCAGCCACGCCGCGCGGCTGGGCTTCGTGCCGTCGATCAGGACTTTCGGGAAGCTCGGCAGCAGCGCGCCGCCATATCCGAATTCCGCCAGCACGATCTTGCCGCGTTCGACCGTCAGCGGGCAAGAGCCATAGCCGTTGTACCGGGCCGAAGGTGCGCGCCCGTCAATATCGTCGGCCACGTTCTGCGCCACGACCGGCGCCTGCATCCGGGCGGCGGCGGCGGTCTTGGCATTGGGTGCGTTCATCACGTCGCCCAGCGACCAGATATTGTCATGGCTCTTGTGGCGCAGCGTCGCCTGATCGACATCGACCCAGCCCGCCGCATCCGCCAGGGGCGAGACGCGGATGAAATCGGGTGCGACCTGCGGCGGCACGACATGGATCATGTCGAAGTCCATCGTCACCTCGGTGGGCTCGGTATCGGGTTTCGACACGCGGAAGGTCGCCGTCTTGCCGGGCCCGTCAATGGCCACGAGGTTGTGGAAGAAGTTCAGGTTGATGCCGTATTTTTCGACGTACTTTTCCAGTGCCGGAACATAATCCTTCACGCCGAACAGAACGCCGCCCGCATTGTTGAACTGGATATTCATGTCCTTGAGAACGCCGCGCCTCAGCCAGGCATCGGCCGACAGGTACATCGCCTTCTGCGGCGCGCCCGCGCATTTGATCGGCATCGGCGGCTGGGTGAAGATCGCCCGCCCGCCGCGCATCGTCTGCACCAGCTCCCATGTATAGGGCGCAAGGTCGTAGCGGTAATTCGAGGTCACGCCGTTGCGGCCAAGCGTCTCGACCAGACCGTCGATCTTCGCCCAGTCCAGCTTCAGGCCCGGCGTGACGATCAGCCGGGTATATTTCACCACCCGGCAGCCATCGAGGATCACGGCGTTATTCGCGGGCTCGAAAGCGGCAACCGCCGATTTCAGCCAATGGACGCCGCGCGGGATCAGGCTGCCCATCACGCGCGCGGTGTCCTGCGGCTCGAAAATGCCGCCGCCGACCATCGTCCAGCCGGGCTGGTAATAGTGGATATCGGCGGGATCGATCAGCGCGATGTCCAGATCGGGTTTGCGCGCCTTGAGCGAGGCCGCGACCGAGATCCCGCCCGCACCGGCGCCGACGATCACCACGTCATACTGCGCGTCGCCGGTATCGGTGGGTGTCTTGCCGCCATTGGCGATACGCCGCGCCACGCCGTTCATGTCGTAGCCCGCCGCTTTCGTCGCGGCGAGGATCTCGGGCAGGGGACGGCTCTTCGCCTCGCTCAGCGCCCAGAGCGTGGCCGAGCGGGTGCCGGTGCGGCAATAGGCGAGGACCGGGCCGGGCAGCTCGCGCAAAGCCTGCGCCATGGCCTCGGCATCCGCGTCCTGCACAAGGCCGGGCGTGACCGGGACATAGCGCGCCTCCATCCCCTGCGCGGCGGCGGCGGCCTCGATCTCGTCGAAGCTGGGCTGATCGGCGCCCTCGCCATCGGGGCGGTTGCAGATGATCGCGCGAAAGCCTTGGGCCTTCGCTTCGACCATATCCGCGACGCTGATCTGGGGCGAGACCGACAGCGCCTCGGTAAGGGATTTGGGGTCCATGTTCGTCTCCTTGACCTTTGTCCGGCAATGCGGGGCCGGATACGCGGGAAGCGGGCTTCGTTGGGTTGGTCCGGGCCCGGTTGAGGTCCGATATAACAACAAATTCGAAATCTTGAATACATCATGAAAGCCACAGATGCAAGCGCGAATGACGGATCCGGAACCCGGCGCGGGCAGCGCATGAAAAAAGGGCTGCCGCTTTCGCGCAACCCTTTGTTTTTTCTGGAATGGGGCAGGGCGCCCTGTCAGGGGGCGCCAAGGTCACGCATGCGGAAAGACTCGCCCGTCGAACAATTTCCGCGCGGTCCTCAGCGTGCCCGCCCCGGTGACCTGCCCGTCTTCGCCGGTCTCGATCAGCACCTCCGCCGCGCCGGTCGGATGCTCGATCAGGTAGCGCCCGTCTTCCGGGATCGCCGCCAGCTTCGCCGCCGGAGACCCCTCCAGCGTACAGGCCGTCGCCACGCTCACCGCCGCGAAAACCCCGATCGAGGCATGCGCCCGATGCGGAATGAACGAGCGCGTATTGATCGCGCCGCCCGCCTGCGGGGCGGATACCAGTGTCATCTTCGGCACCGATTTCTCGGTGACGTCGCCCAGATTCATCATCGGCCCGACCTTGAGCCGGATCGCCTCGATTCGCTTCTTCAGTGCGGCATCGCCCTCCAGCTCTTCACGGCTTTCCTGCCCGGTCTTGCCGAAAGCCTCGGCCGCCATGATCACGCAGGGCATCCCGTTGTCGATCAGCGTGCACTCGACGCCGTCGATCTCGTCGACCACGTTGCCCGAGGGCAGCAATTCCCCGCACATCGAGCCGGCGATATTCTGGAACATCAGCGGCACGGGCGCGTGCGCGCCGGGCACGCCGTCGATACGGGCCTCGCCCGCATAGGTCACGCGCCCGCCCGGCGTCTGCACCACGGCCTTCGCCACCTCGCCGGTATTCAGCATGTGGATCCGCACCGGCGTCTCGTCGCCCGCGACCGCGACCAACCCGCGCTCGATCGCCGCCGGCCCGACGCCTGCCAGGATATTCCCGCAGGCCTGCGCGTCCGACACCAGCGCCTGGTCGACGAAGACCTGCAGGAACAGGTAATCCACATCCGCATCCTCGCGCGTGGACGGTGCCAGAATCGCCACTTTCGAGGTCAGCGGATCCGCGCCGCCGATCCCGTCGATCTGGCGCGCATCGGGCGAGCCCATGATCGCCAGCAACAGCGCATCGCGCGCCGCCACGTCCGACGGCATGTCGGAGACGAGAAAATACGCCCCCTTCGAGGTTCCGCCCCGCATCCACAGGCAGGGGATACCGTCCTCAACAGGATTGCCCATCTTTACGCTCCAAATATCCTCGGGGGGATCGAAGGGGGGCAGACAGCCCCCCTTCGCGGGGGAGTGCGAGGGGGCAGCGCCCCCTCGTTCCCTCAGATGTATTTCAGGCCCTTCTCGGCCAGCCGGGGACGCATGTTGTAGATATCAAGCCCCAGCTCGCCCGCCGCCAGCTTCACGCGCTTGGCTTCCTCGGCGTCCAGCCGCTTCTGCGCCGCCGCCTGCACCTCGGCCGCCTTCGCGCGGGGCACGATCACCACGCCGTCGTCATCGGCGATCACCACGTCACCCGGGTTCACCATCGCGCCCGCGCAGACGATCGGCACGTTGACCGAGCCCAGCGTTTCCTTGACCGTGCCCTGGGCCGAGACATGCGTCGACCAGACGCCGAACCCCATCTGCCGCAGGTCGCGCGTGTCGCGCACGCCCGCATCGATGATCAGCGCCTTGCAGCCGCGCGCCATGGCCGAGGTGGCGAGCAGGTCGCCGAAATAGCCCATGTCGCAGGGCGAGGTCGGTGCCAGCACCATCACATCGCCCGCCTGCAGCTGCTCGATGGCGACATGGATCATCCAGTTGTCGCCGGGCGCGGCCGAGATCGTCACGGCCGAGCCCGCGATCGTCAGGTCCTGCTGGATCGGGCGCATCTGCGCCTGCATCAGGCCGGTGCGGCCCTGCGCCTCGTGCACGGTGGCGACGCCCGCCTTGCCAAGCGCCTCGATGACCGCCTTGTCGGCGCGGTCGATATTCTGGACGACGACTGCCATATCCAGATCCCCTTTTGTGTGAAACGGACGGGCTGCGGGCGCCTGTCACGGCCCCCGCAGCCCCCCGGGTATCGGTGGTTCAGAGTTCGTCGACCGTGCGCGGGAAGATCGACTCGAAGCCTTCCGCGTATTTGCAGTCGCGCCCGCCCGACATCCCGCCCGAATTGCGCTTGAAATGGTTGGCGCGCTGCTGGGCCACGCGGGTGTAGTATTCCCACAGGTGGACCTGGCCGTTCATGGCCTCCATCGCGGCTTTCTTCTTTTCCCAGACCGGGGTGATGTCGAGGAAGACCGACGGTTTCCAGCCCATCTGCTCGGTCTGGTGGGGCTCGAACAGGTAGACCTGCGGCGCGCCCAGCACCTTCTCGCCCGGGTTGTGACCCCAAGCCTGCGCCGTGGCGCGGCATTCCAGCACGATCTGCGTGGTGTTCATGTGGTCCGAATTGTACGGATCCCAGCGCGAATGCGACATCATGAAGGACGGCTGCACATCGCGCATGACCTGCACCAGCTTCATGCGGTCGTCGCGGGTGAAGTCCATGGGATAATCGCCCAGATCGAATTCGACCAGATCGTGAACCCCCAGCGCCTTGGCCGCAGCCTCGGCCTCGGATTTGCGGATCGATTTCACTTCGTCGAGCGTCTTGCCCTCTTTCCACAGCCGGGCACTTTCGCCGCGCTCGCCATAGGACAGGCAGGCGACGGTGACGTTGTAGCCCAGCTCGGCATGCAGCGCGATGGCGCCGCCGCAGCGCCAGACGAAGTCGGCGGCATGGGCGCTGACGATGAGCGCGGTTTTCTTCTCGGTCATATCGGTTCCTCCAGAACTGCGCGGAAATGTGCGGAAATGGCACCGGAATGTCCAATCCGAAAGCCGTGCCGTCTCATAAGGGTGTGCTATAACGGTCCGGGCAGGCAAGAAGGGAATCATCATGGACAGGCTGGCATTCATCGGCTTTGGCGAGGCCGGGCGCGCCTTTGCGGGCAGCATCGCGCGCGATGGTCTCGACAGCGTTTCGGGCTTCGATCTGCGCCCGCTCGCGGATCAGATGAAGGCGCTCGATGTGCGTCACGCCGACACGCGGGCCGGGGCCTTGGCCGGGGCAGGGGCCGTGTGGTGCCTTGTCACCGCCGACCGGGCCGAGGAGGCGGCGCGCGACTGTGCGGGCGTTCTGCCCGAAGGCGCGTTCTGGTTCGACGGCAATTCCTGCTCGCCCGGCGCCAAGGCGCGGGCCGCCGAGGCCATCGAGGCCGCGGGCGGGCGCTATGTCGACGTGGCGATCATGGCGCCGGTGCATCCCTTGCAGGCCCGCGTGCCGCTTCTGGTGGCCGGTCCCCATGCCGAGGATGCCGCGACGGCGCTTGGCGCACTGGGGATGCGGCCCAAGGTGGTCGGAAACCGGGTCGGGCAGGCTTCGACCATCAAGATGATGCGTTCGGTGATGATCAAGGGGATCGAGGCCCTGACCGCCGAATGCCTGCTCGGCGCGCGGCTGGCAGGGGTGGACGAAAGGGTGCTCGCCTCGTTGCAGGCCAGCGATCCGGGTTTCGACTGGACCGAGCGTTCGGCCTATAACTTCGAGCGAATGGCGGTGCATGGCAACCGCCGCAGCGCCGAGATGCGCGAGGTCGCCAAGACGCTGGTCGAGCTGGGCCTGCCCGACCGCATGGCCAGCGCCACGGCGGACTGGCAGGCGCAGATCGGCGGGCTGGGCGTGGCGGTGGAGGACGGCTTCGGCCCGCGCGCCGACGCGCTGCTGGCGGCATTGCACAAAGCGTCCGGCAAGTGACACCCAGCCTGCGGCATCTGCGGGTGTTCCTGGCGGTGCTGGACCGGCGGTCGATCACGGCGGCTGCGCGGGCCTGCCATGTCTCGCAGCCTGCCGCGTCGCAGGCGATGGCCCGGCTCGAGGCCGAGGCGGGCATGGCGCTGATCCATCACGGGCGCGACGGTTCGGGCCCGACCGAGGCGGGCGCGCTGTTCGGGCGCCGGGTGCGCCGCGCGCTGGGGCGGCTGGACCTGTCGCTGGCGGGGGTGGCGCCGCGGCTGGTGCTGACCGCCACGCGCGCGCAGCTTCAGGCGCTGATCGCGGTGCGCGATGCGCAGAATTTCACCCGTGCGGCCCAGCGGCTGGGGCTGGCGCAGCCCACCGTCCACCGCGCCGTGTCGCAGCTGGAATCCGAGGCCGCGCGCCCGCTTTTCCTGCGTAGCGGCAAGCGGATGGAGCCCACGCGCGCGGCGCAGCTTCTGGCCGATGCGGCCCGGCTGTGTTTTTCCGAACTGGAACAGGCAAGCGCCGAACTGGCCGATCTGGCCGGGCGCGAGGCGGGGCAGATCGTCATCGGCGCAATGCCGCTGTCGCGCTCCAGCGTGCTGCCACGGGTGGTCGCCGATTACCGCGCCAAGCGCCCACGTATCCCTCTGCGGATCATGGACGGCCCCTATGACGACCTGTTGTCGGGCCTGAGACGGGGCGAGATCGACCTGCTGATCGGCGCGCTGCGCCAGCCCGTGCCGGTGCCCGACGTGGTGCAGGAGCGGCTTTTCACCGACGATCTGGTGCTGGTGGCGCGTCCGGGGCATCCGCTGGTGACGGGACGGCCCGATGTGGCGGCGCTGGCGCGGTTTCCGTGGATCGTGCCGCGCGCCGATACCCCGGCGCGGGCGCAGTTCGACCATGCGCTCGACCGGCTGGGCGGCGCGGCGGTGACGCGGCCCGCGATGATCGAATGCGGATCGGCGGTGTTGATGCGCGAATTGCTGACGCTGTCGGACCATATCGGCTGCATCAGCCGCTTGCAGGCCAGCGCCGAGATCGCCCTGGGCGCGCTGGCGCGGCTTGACGTGGCGCTGCCCGACACGGCGCGCGCGATCGGCGTCACCACGCGCGCCGACTGGCTGCCCACTGCCGCGCAGGCGCAATTCATGGACAGCCTCAGGCGGCTTGCCGCGGTGCCCAGACCAGGGGCGTGACGCTCAGAAGCGGCGGTTATAGCCGATGGACAGGATCTCGATCCCCGGATTGCTGCTGCCAAGGCCCGCATTGCTCATATGGTCGAGCGTCAGATCGACGCTGGACAGCGCGTCGAAGCGATAGCCCACGCCGATCAGTGTGCGGAACTCGACGCTGTGGCCCAGTGCCGTGCCGCCTGCGGAATAATAGCCCGGCATGAAGCTGCCCTGCGCGTACCAGTTGGCGCCCAGATCGTATTCCAGCGCATAGCCCGCGCCGATCCAGCCGTCGCCGTCATCCGACACCCGAAGCGCCCCGGCCCAGCCGCCGCTCCAGCCGCCCGAGACGAAGCTCGCGGGCGCGTGGTATTCCAGCGTGGCGAAGATCGTGCCTTCGGACGGCCCGCGCATGCTGCGCCCGACGCTGAAATCGAGGCTCTGCGCCACGGCGGGCGAGCCGAGGAGCGCGGCAAGGGCCGTCGCGGAGGCAAGGCGGCGGGCGGTCAGGAAACGGGGCATCGGCATGGCGGATCTCGCGGCTGTCCGGGCGTCAGCGGGTGACGCGGAGCAAGGATAAAGCCCGGCACGCAGCCGGAGGGTCCGCCTTTATGTGCCGCTCTGCCCAGCGATAATCAAGACACGAGCCCGTCAAGGCCCAAAGCTCGCAGGGCAGCGCGACCCGTTTGCAACGCCGGTGGCACCGCAAGATTGGCCCTGCCGCCCGGACCGATCAGCCCAGCGGCGCCTCGGCGCGGGCGATGCAGAGGGCAAGCTGCGCGGGGGCCTGCGCCATGAAATAGGCGGCTTCGGGCCGGTCCGCGATGCGTACCGACATCCAGGCCTGCAGCGCGACCCAGCCCGCGCGCATCACCCCGTCGGCCATGCCCGCCTGCCGCTCGCGATCGGTTTCGGCCATGGCGCGGGTCATGAAGGCGGCGAAATCCTCGATCACCTGCGCCTGCGCGGGATGATCGGCGCATTCGGCGCGCGCACGATCGAGGAACACGCCCAGCCCCTTGCCCCCGTCGCCCAGCGTCTGGCGCAGGAAGAAATCCTGCCCCTGCATGCCGGTCGTGCCCTCGTAGATCGCGAAGACGCGGCTGTCGCGCAGCGATTGCTCCAGCGGGTAATCCTTGGTAAAGCCCGACCCGCCCAGCACCATGATCGCCTTGCCCGCCGTGTCGAAGCCCAGCTCGGCACCGAAATTCTTGATCAGCGGCAGCATCCAGGCGTTGAGGCGGCGCAGATCGTCGTCCTCGGCCGACAAATCGGCCGAGGTCGCCGCTTCCAGCATCGCCAGCCGGTAGAGGTCGATCGCGGATTTCAGGTCGATGAGCTGACGGCGGACATCGGGGTGATTGATGATCGCGACCGGCGGCTCATTGGGATTGCCGCCCTGCATCCGGTCCTGCGCATGGGTGGCGGCGATATCGTAGCATTTCAGCGCCGTGCCCAGCCCCTGGCAGGCGACCGTCAGGCGCATGTGGCGGATCATGGTGAAAAGCTGGGCCAGACCGCGCCCTTCCTCGCCGATGAGCTTGCCCTCGGCCCGGTCGAATTGCAGCGCGCAGGTGGGCGAGCCGTGCAGGCCCAGCTTTTCTTCGATCCGCTCGCAGGTGACACCGGGGCCGCGCTCGACCAGGAACAGCGACAGGCCGCGCGTGCCGGGCTCGGTTCCCGTGCGCGCCAGCAGGCAATGGCCGATGCGCTCGCGCAGGTCATGGTCGCCGAAGCTGATCCAGATCTTCTGCCCGCTGATCCGCCACGTTTCGCCGTCCTTTTCGGCCCGCGTGCGGATGCGTCCCACATCCGAGCCCGCGCCGGGTTCGGAAATGCAGATCGTCGCGCAGCGCTCGCCCGCGATCATCGCGGGAACCCAGTCGTCGCGGATCTCGGGTGCGGCCCATTCGGTCAACAACAGCGCCGCCGAGCGGGTGCCGCCCACCGCCATCATGAAAGCAGGGGCCGCGCGTTCGAAAAGCGGGTTGGCGGCGGCGAACAGGCTCAGCGGCATCCCCATGCCGCCGTATTCCTCGGCCTGTTCCAGTCCCATCCATCCGCCCTCGGCCACGGCGTCGAAGGCCGCGTGATAGACCTCGGGGACGCGGACCCTGCCGCCTTCATGCACCGCGCCGATGCGGTCGGCGGGGATGTCCACCGGCGCCACCACGCTTTCGGCCACCTTGGCTGCCTCGGACAGGATCGAGGTCAGGGTCTCGTCATCGACCGCGCCCCGCACGCGCGCCCAGTTGGGCGTGCGGTTGAGCGCGTCGATCATCGCATCGGCATCGGATTGGTAGGTCACATCAGGCTCGGCAGATAAAGAACGAAGGCAGGGAAGGCGATGGTCAGGAACACCACCACCAGATCGGCGGCGAGGAACGGCACCACGCCCCGGAAGATCTGCGTGACGGTCGCGTATTTCGCCGCGACGTTTCGGATGACGAAGACGTTCATGCCGACGGGCGGCGTGATCATCCCCACTTCCAGTAGCTTGACCAGCAGCACGCCGAACCAGACGAGGTCGATGCCTTCCTGGCGGAAGATCGGCAGAAGCACCGGCAGCGTGACCATCATCGCGCCGAAGGGTTCCATGAACATGCCGAGGATCAGGTAGATCACCACGACGATCAGCATGAGCTGCCAGTATTCCAGCTCAGCCCCGGCGACGAAGTTCGACAGGAAGCCCGACAGGCCGGTCATGCCCAGGAAGCGGGTGAACATCGCCGCGCCGATGCCGATGATGAACAGCGAGGCCGCCGTTTGCAGCGTCTCGATCATCGAGGTGCGGAAGATCGGGAAGGTCAGCCGCCGCGTGGCCAGCCCGATGAGCAGCGCGCCCAAGGCGCCGACGGCGCCCGCTTCGGTGGCGGTGAAGAAGCCCGAGAACAGGCCGCCGAAGACCACGAACATCAGCAAAAGCACCGGCCAGATGTTCAGAAGGGCCTTCTTCGTGTCCAGATCGTCGGCGTCGAGCGGGCGACGCGGTGCGATGTCCGGGCGTAGCCAGCAGGTCAGAAGAACGATGATCGAATAGCTGATCGCGGTGACGATGCCGATGGTGATGCCGCCCACGAAGACCTGCGTGATCGAGGTCTCGGCAAAGACGCCGTAGACGATCATCAGGATCGAGGGCGGGATCAGCGCGCCGATCGTGCCCCCGGCCGCGATCGAGCCCGAGGCGAAGCTGGGCGAATAGCCCGAGCGCACCATTTCCGGGATGGCGATCCGGCCCATGGCGGCGGCGGTGGCCAGCGACGAGCCGCAGACGGCGGCAAAGCCCGAACAGGCGAAGATCGACGAGATCGCCAGCGCGCCCGGGATCCGGCGCAGCACCGCCTTTGCGGCTTCGAACAGGCCGGCGGTCAGGCCGGCGTGATAGCTGATGAAGCCCATCAGCAGGAACATCGGCACCGCCGACAGGGTCCAGCTGGCAATGAAGCTGAAGGGCGTGTTGGCGATGATGCCGATGGCGGGCGTCAGGCCCAGCATCCAGGCGACACCGCCGAAGGACACGCCGATCAGCGCGATGGCCACCGGCACGCGCAGGGCCAGCAGGACGAACAGGGCGGCGACGCCGACGAAACCGACGGTGATACTCATGCTTCAGTGTCCTTGACGCGCGGATCGCGGATCGGGGAAATCAACCGGATGAAGACCACGAGCGCGGCAAGCCCGAAGCCCAGCGGCGGGATCCAGTAGGCGGGCCATGTCAGCACCCGCGTCTGGTTGGCCATCAGGAAGCTGCCGCGCGCCATGTTGGTCAGCGCAGTCTGTAGCGTGACCCAGGCCAGAAGGGCATAGACCAGCGTGGTGACAAGCGAAACGAGCCGGTCCGAGACGCGGCGGGTGCGCGGGCTCAGGAAGCCGTCGATGAACTCGACCGAGATCATGCCGCCCGATTTCTCGACCCAGGCAAGCGGGATGAAGGCCAGCGAGACCATGTAGTAATGCGTGACCACCTCGAAAGTGGCGGGGATCGGGCTGTTGAAGAGGTTGCGCAGGGTGATGTCCAGCGCCACATGCGCCATCAGCGCCAGTGTCGCGATCGCACCCAGAAACGCCAGCAGCGCCAGCGCCGAGTCTTGGATTTGTTCCAGACGGTTCATCGGGGATCTCCGCAGAGCGGGCAGGGGGCTCTGCAAGGATGAGGGCAGAGGGGGACCGCCGGGCGCAAGCGCCCCCGGCGGTCCGGGTGAGATTACTGGCCGTAGGTCGAGAAATCGACGTTCGCCCAGACCTCGTCATAGACGCGCTGCGCCATGGCTTCGGGCTCGTTGTTCACCTCGGTGGCGACGCCTTCCCAGTAGCTGTAGAGCTCCTGGAAGCGGGCGACGCGCTCGGCGGCGTCTTCGATGCCGTAGCGCTCGGCCGAGACTTCGGCCGCGGTTTCGGCTTCGGTCGCCACGAATTCCTGAACCGCGGCGATGAATTCCGGGCTGGCTTCGTGCAGGTTGATGCCCGCCTCGCGCGCCGCGGCTTCCGCCTCTTCCGGCATCGAGCGGCCCCAGCGGTCGGTGAAGTCCGCGTTCGCGCGGTTCGCCGCACGCGCCATGGCCTGACGGTCTTCCAGCGACAGGCTGGCCCAGGTGACGCCCGAGGTGTGGAAGTTCGAGGTCGCCTGATACAGGCCCAGCGGCAGGAAGGTCACGTCGGTGATGACGTCGACCAGACGGAACGAGATCAGGTCGGCGATCGAGGCCATCGAGCCGTCGACGACGCCCTGGCTGATCGATTCGAACGTGTCGTTGACCGAGATCTGCGCGGGCACGGCGCCGAAATGCTCGGCGAAACGGGCCCAGGGCGCACCGCCCGACCGCAGGCGCAGGCCGTTCAGGTCCTCGACCGAGAGCACCGGACGGGTCGACAGGATCTCGTAGACGTCCGACGCGCCCGACCCCAGATAGACGAAGCCGAAATCGGTCATTTCCTGCTGGCAGGGCTCGCATTCGACCATGAACTGGGTCATCGCGGCCGCTGCCGCCTGGCTGTTGCCCGAGGTGAGCGACAGCTCACCGGCGAGCGACATGTAGGGCAGCTCGGCGGGGAAATAGAGCGGAAGGAAGTTGCCGACTTCGGCGACCTGGCTGAGCAGGGCGTCCTTCATCTGGCCAAGGTTCACCACTTCCGGGCCCAGCATCTGGGTGCCCAGACGGCCTTCGGATTCTTCAGGCAGATACTCGGCGAAGTTGGTGTAGAGAACGCCGTTCGCCGGGTGGGCAGGCGGCGCGGCGGGGGCGATGCGCAGGACGCGGTCCTGGGCAGCGGCGCTGAACGCGAGGACGGACGCGGCAAGCGTCAGGCCAGCGATTCGGGTCAGTTTCATGGTTCTTCCTCCTCTGAACACCCTGGGTGCCGGTTCCGGGATCTTGGGGCCCCGGTCCGTGCGTTTCAGAACAAGCGGGTGCAGCCTGTCCGTTCTGTGGCCGCGTGGCCCGGAAGGTTTCCCGGGCGTGCGGTCCGGCGTCTTGGGGTCGACGGACCTGCGGCATGTTCCTCACAATCTCTGGCCAGAGCGACGGTGACAGCGGCACGGTGCGGCGCGATCTGCGTCTGCGGTCCCGTCACGGCTGTCACTCCTTGCCCGTTGCTCAGGCCCTCTCGTTACATCTCCAGAAGCCGCCGGGCATTCTCTTTCAGGATCAGCGGCTTCACGTCTTCCTTGAACTCTGCCTTGTCGAAATCCGACAACCAGCGATCGGGCGTGATCGCGGGCCAGTCCGATCCGAACAGCATCTTCTTGCGCAGCATCGAATTGGCATATTGCACAAGGATCTTGGGGAAGTATTTCGGCGACCAGCCCGACAGGTCGATATACACGTTGGGCTTGTGCATCGCGACCGACAGCGCCTCTTCCTGCCACGGGAACGAGGGGTGGGCGGCAATGATCTTAAGATCCGGGAAATCGACCGCGACATCGTCCAGGTACATCGGGTTCGAGTATTTCAGCCGCATCCCCATGCCGCCCCGCATCCCCGAGCCGACGCCCGTCTGGCCGGTATGGAACAGCGCGATGGCGCCTTCGTCCTGGATGGCCTCGTACATGCCATAAGCCATGCGGTCGTTGGGATAGAAGCCCTGGAAGGTCGGGTGGAACTTGAACCCCTTGATGCCGAAATCCCGTACCAGACGGCGCACTTCGCGCACGCCCATCTTGCCCTTGTGCGGATCGATCGAGGCGAAGGGGATGAGGATGTCGTCATTGGCCGCGGCGATCTGGGCCACTTCCTCGTTGTGGTAGCGCCGGAAGCCGGTCTCGCGCTCGGCATCGACGGGGAAGATCACCGCCGCGATCTTGCGTTCGCGGTAATACTCAGCCGTCTGCTCGATGGTGGGGAGCATCCCTTCGACCCCGGCGGGGTTCTTGAAATACCGCGCCATGCCCGCCTGGAACTCGTTGTAGCCATCGTCGCGGCAGGTGTCGCAGGGTTCCTCGGCATGGGTATGGATGTCGATGGCGACGATTTCGTCCATGTTCACGGGCATTCGGGAGCCTCTTCGAAATTGAGTTTGTTGAGAAGCGCCAGCAGGGTGGCCATCTCGGCGTCGCTGAGACCGACGCGCTCGGCTTTGTGGACCGCGAGAAAACGCTCGCGGTAACGGTTCAGATAGTCGCGCCCCGATGCGGTCAGGTGCAGCCGGATCGAGCGGCGATCCTCGGGCGGGACGCGCCGTTCGACATAACCCGCCTTCACCAGCCGCTGGACCAGCTTCGTCATATGCGCGGGCTTGATGTTGAGGGTGCGGCCTACATTGCCCTGTTTCAACCCCGGATTCAGGTCCAGAACCCACAGCAGGGTGATCACGCCGGGCGTGACATCCGTTGACAGGAACTCCTGGAAGAACTGGTCGTAGGCACGGGTCTGGCACATCCGCAGCATGAACCCCACCGACCCGGTCAGCGCGCCGAGTTCGACGGGCTCTTCCGTTTTGGAATCGGTGGGGAAAGGAGCGTTCACGCCGGGCGCCCTGTCACGCGTTGGGGTTGCTGACCTTGCCCACGCGCTTTTCGAGGAACGCGTTGAGCCGTGCCTCGGCCTCGGGGCTGGTCTGGGTGAAGGACGCGATCAGGCTTTCGACCCACAGGCCGTCATCGGTCGCCATGTCGTTGATGCGCGGCAGGGCGTGGATGATTGCGTAGTTCGACAATTCGGCATTGGTGGCGGCCTTCGCGGCCATCTTCACCGCCTCTTCCAGCGCGGTGCCCGCGTCGACGACGTAGTTGACGGTGCCCCAGCGTTCGGCCGTGTCGGCGTCGATCGAGCGGCCGGTCATCATCAGGTCCATCATCCGCGACACACCCATCAGCCGCGCCGTGCGGGCCGAGGCGCCGCCGCCGACGAAAATGCCGCGCTGGCCTTCGGGCAGGGCGAAGAACGCCGTCTTGTCGGCCACGCGCACATGCACCGACGAGGCCAGTTCAAGCCCGCCGCCGACGACCGCGCCGTGAAGCGCTGCGAACCACGGCAATTTGCCGCGCTGGATCCGGGCGAAGACCTGATGCCAGCGGCGCGAGCCCTGGACGCCTTCGAAGGGCGTTTTCTTGACATGCTCGGCAAGGTCCAGCCCGGCGCAGAAATGCGGACCGTGGCCGTGGATCACGCCGGCTTTGGCCTTGGCTTCCACCTGGGTGATGACGTCGTCGAATTCCTCGATGAACGCATCCGAGATCGCATTGCGCTTCGACGGACGATTGAGGCCGACGATGCCGACATCACCGGAAAATTCGAGTGTAAGGTAGTCCATAGATGACCCTGCCGCTGATAGAGAGCGAACCGCCCCTCCCGGCCGATTCAGGCGGAAGTATCCATAGAAAAAGTATCCGTGTAAACAAAAATTCTCTATCCGAGGAAAAAGTATCTATGTAAACAATCGAACAGAGGAGGACGTCATGACAGAATCACCGTTGCGCAAAGTCAAACTCTGGCAGCCGGATATCGACTGGGAGCGCCGCAAGGATGGCACCATCCTGGTGTGGCAGAACGGCACCCTCAATGATTACCCCGAAAAGCTTTCCGTCAAGATCCATGAATGGGCGAAGAAGACGCCCGACACCACATGGATGGCCGAACGCGGACCCGATGGCGACTGGCAGCGCGTCAGCTTCGCGCAGATGCTGGCGCATATCCGCGCGATCGGGCAGGCGCTTCTGGACCTGAACCTGTCGGTCGAGCGACCGCTGGTCATCCTGTCGGCCAATTCGGTCGGCCACGCGCTGATGGCGCTTGGCGCACAATATGTGGGCGTCCCCTCGGCCGCCATCGCGCCGGCCTATGCGCTGGCCTCGGGCGAATACGGCAAGCTCGTCTCGGTGCGCGACCAGATCACGCCGGGCGCGGTCTATGCCGAGGATACCACCCCCTTCGCCCCCGCCATCGCCGAGGTCTTCGCGGGCCTGCCGGTGCTGGGCAAGGCGGGCGAGGGGCGCGCGATGGACTGGGAGGCGCTGCTGGCGACCCCGGTCACCGACGCCGTGGACAAGGCGAATGCCGCGGTCGGGCTCGACACGATTGCCAAGTTCCTCTTCACCTCGGGCACCACGGGCAGCCCCAAGGCGGTGATCCAGACCCAGCGCATGATGTGCGCGAACATGGAACAGGTGACGGATTGCTACGCCTTCCTGCGCGACGAGCCGCCGATCATCCTGGACTGGGCGCCGTGGAACCATGTCGCGGCCGGTAACCTCGTGTTCAACGCGGCGATCTGGAACGGCGGCACCTTCTATATCGACGGCGGGCGCCCCACACCGCAGATGATGCCCGAAACCATCCGCAACCTGCGCGAGGTCGGCACCAACTGGTATTTCAACGTGCCCTTCGGCTACGAGATGCTGGTCGAGGCGATGGAAGAGGACGAGGAACTGGCGAAAGCCTTCTTCGGCAATCTGAAGCTGAAATATTATGCCGGCGCCGCGATGGCGACGCATACCTGGGAGGCGCTCGATCGTCTGGCCGTGCGCACCACCGGCGAGCGGATCCAGCTGGCGACCGGGCTCGGGGCGACCGAAACCGCGCCTTTCGCGATCTTCAACACCGATCCGGACGCCGCGCCCGGCAATCTGGGGGTGCCGGCCAAGGAAGTGATCCTGAAACTGGTCCCGACCGAAGGCAAATGGGAAGCCCGCGTGAAGGGGCCGAACGTCACGCCGGGCTATTGGCGCCAGCCCCAGCTGACCGCTGACGCGTTCGACGAGGAAGGCTTCTATTGCCTTGGCGACGCGCTGAAATTCGCCGACCCCGAGGATCCGTCGAAGGGCTTCTTCTTCGACGGGCGGGTGGCCGAGAACTTCAAGCTGTCGACGGGAACTTGGGTCGGCGTGGGCGCGCTGCGGGCGAAGCTGACGGATGCGCTGGGCGGCTATGTGCGCGACGCGGTGATCGTGGGCGAGGGCGAGGATTATCTCGGCGCGCTGCTGGTGCCGTTCCGGCCCGCCATCGAAAAGCTGGTGCCGGGCGGCGAAGAGCTGCGCGACGATCTGCTGTTCGGCCACGAGGTGCTGCACAAGGAACTGGCCAGGCGCCTCAAGGCCTATAATCAGACCGCGACCGGATCGTCGCTGCGGGTGCCGCGCGCGCTGATGATGCTGGAGCCGCTCAGCATCGAGAAGGGCGAGGTGACGGATAAGGGGTCGGTCAACCAGCGCGCCGTGCGCGCGCAGCGGCAGGACCTGGTCGCCGCGATCTACGACGGCGACAAGCGCGTCATCGACAGCACCAAGGAGTGAGCCCATGCAGATCGACGGAATTTCGGCGCTGGTGACCGGTGGCGGCTCGGGGCTGGGCGAGGCCACGGCGCGGATGCTGGCCGCGCGCGGGGCTAAGGTGACGATCCTCGACCGCGATGCCGACAAGGGCGCGGCAGTGGCGCAAGAGATCGGCGGCGCCTCGGCGGCGGGCGACGTGACGTCGGAAGCCGATGTGAACGCGGCGCTCGACGTGGCCACCAAGGCGCATGGCGTGCCGCGCATCGTCGTCAACTGCGCCGGCATCGGCACGGCGGGGCGGGTGCTGGGCCGCGAGGGGCCGCTGCCGCTCGAGGATTTCCAGCGCACGATCACCATCAACCTTGTCGGCACGTTCAACGTGATGCGCCTGTCGGCGGCGCGGATGGCCGAGGCCGACCCCATGGAGGACGGCGAGCGCGGCGTGGTGATCAACACCGCCTCGGTCGCGGCATTCGACGGGCAGATCGGGCAGGCGGCCTATTCGGCCTCGAAGGGCGGGATCGTGGCGATGTCGCTGCCGGTCGCGCGCGAGCTTGCGCGGGTGGGCGTGCGGGTCAACGTGATCGCGCCGGGGATCTTTCTGACGCCGCTTCTCTACACGCTGCCCGACGAGGCGCAAAAGGCGCTGGCCGCGGGCATTCCCTTCCCGCAGCGGCTGGGCGATCCGGCGGAATTTGCCGATACCGTCTGCTTCATGGCGCAGAACCGCTATATCAACGGCGAATGCGTGCGGCTGGACGGCTCGGCCCGGCGGGCTGCCGCCCGCACCTGCTTCAGGCGGGGGCGGGCCCCCTCCTGAAAACCTCCCCCTGGCGCCCTCTGAGGAGCGCTCGCCCGGAACGCCGGGTGGATTTTCCACGCAAAGAGCCGGAAGGTAACGTGCGGGGTTTGCGTGGCGCGCGAATATGTATACATTGATTGTATACATGGGGGAGGCCATGGGCGAATCCAAAAGCGTAAACCTGACCAAGCGCGCCACTTACGAGCTGCGCCAGCGTATCATCCACGGCGGACTTCCCGGCGGCACGCGGCTTTACGAAGTCGCGCTGTCCGAGGATCTGCAGATTTCCCGCACCCCGGTCCGCGAGGCGATGTCGCGGCTCGCCGAGGAAGGGCTGCTCGAGCGCGCGCCGGGCGGCGGCTTCCAGGTGCGCGGCTTCACCCTGAGCGATGTCACCGATTCGATCGAGCTGCGCGGCGTGCTGGAAGGCATGGCGGCGCGGCTGGCGGCCGAGCGCGGCGCGGAGGCGGCCTCGCTGGACGAGATCGGGGTGATTCTGGACCGGCTCGATTCCTGTTTTGCGGGCGTGTCGCTCGATCAGGTGGATTTCGACCGCTATGCCGAGCTCAACGGCCAGTTCCACGAACGCCTCGCCGATCTGTGCGGCAGCGCGGTGGTGCTGCGCGAGCTGGAGCGGGTCAAGTCGCTGCCCTTCGCCTCGCCCTCGGCCTTCGTGATGGGGTCGGACAACGAGGGGGGCCCCGACCGCGCGCTGCGGTCGCTGATCGTCGCGCAGGCGCAGCACCGGGCGCTGATGCAGGCGATCCGGCGACGCGAGGGGGCCCGGGCCGAGGCGATCGCGCGCGAACATGCACGCATCGCGCGGGGGAATCTGGAGGCGTCGCTGGTCGCCGATCCCGATGTCTCGGGCGGCATGCCGGGCATGGCGCTGATCGTGCGCTGATATCCGGCTGAGAGCGCTACCGCATGCATACATCCATCGGCTGAATCTGGCCCGGCGAGGGGGATTTTGCTTGCATCCGGGCGATCACTTGGCCATACGTGTATACATTATGACTTGTTGCCCTTGGGAGGAGAATCGAAATGGCTGCTACCAGTCTTGAAGGCCTGATCGCGGAGCACGGCGGTAACCCCGTCGACATCCTGCGCAATTCGAAAATCGGCATGTATGTCTATCCGGTCGTGGCGCCGGAATTCTCGAACTGGCGTTCGGAGCAGAACGCCTGGCGCGATTCCGCCGTGCTGTTCGACCAGTCGCACCACATGGACGAGGTCATCGTCGAAGGCCCGCAGGCCACCGAGTTCCTCGCCTATCACGGCATCAACGCGTTCGGGAATTTCGACCTGAACCGCGCCAAGCACTACGTTCCCGTGACCCCGGCGGGCCACGTGATCGGTGACCACATCATCTTCCGCGAGCGTGAAGACAAGTACATCCTGGTGGGCCGCGCCCCGACCTCGAACTGGCTGATGTTCGCCGCGTCCTACGGCAAATGGAACGTGCGTCTGCGCTACGACCCCCGTTCGCCCAGCCGTCCCGAGGGCGAGCGCGTCCTGCGCGAGCATTACCGCTTCCAGATCCAGGGCCCCGAGGCCGGCAAGATCTTCGAGAAGATGAACGGCGGCCCGATCCCGGACATCAAGTTCTTCCACGTCGACTGGATCAATATCGGTTCGAAAAAGGTGCAGGCGCTGCGTCACGGCATGTCCGGCGCGCCGGGTCTGGAAATCTGGGGTCCCTACAAGGACAAGGATTACATCCACTCGACCATCATGCAGGCCGCCCGCGACGCCGGCGTCAACCTGGTGCAGTGCGGTTCGCGCGCCTACTCGACCAACACGCTGGAATCGGGCTGGATCCCGTCGCCGCTGCCGGGCATCTATACCGGCGACGGCATGACCAAGGCGTTCCGCGAATGGGTCGGTGTCGACATGTATGAATCGGCCGGTGCCATCGGCGGTTCGTTCGTGTCGGACAACATCGAGGACTACTACGTCAACCCGTTCGAAATCGGCTATGACTTCTACATCGGCTGGAAGAAAGACGACTTCGTCGGCAAGGCCGCGCTGGAGAAGATCAAGGCCGAAGGTCCGAAGCGCAAGAAAGTCACGTTCGAATGGAACCGCGACGACGTGCTGAAGGTCATCGCCTCGTCGTTCGAGCAGGGCACGCCCTACAAGTGGATCGACTTCCCGCAGCCGAACTATGCCTCGTCCTCGGCGGACATGGTCTGCAAGGAAGACGGCACCATGGTCGGCATGTCGATGTTCAACGGCTACTCGTTCAACGAGCGCTGCCTGCTGAGCCTCGGCGTCGTTTCGACCGACGTTCAGATCGGCGACGTGCTGACGCTGAAATGGGGCGAGCCGGAAACCACCGGCAAGACCTCGACCGAGCCGCACAAGCAGGCCGATATCCGCGTGCGCGTCTCGCCGACGCCGTACTCGGCGGAAGCCCGCACCAACTACGCCGACAGCTGGCGGACCCGCAGCTGATCGGCTGACGCGACAGCGGGAGGGGCGGCTTGAGGAATGCCGCCCCGCCCACGACCCGGGCGGAGACCGGACTGGGACACGACGTCGCGCAGATCGCGAAAGCGGCTTTGCGTGGCGTCGAAACCCGTCATACTGGCCGGGTTGCATGTCGCGGCGACCGCCGCGACCCCTGACTTCGCGGGCGCGAAAACGCCCTTAACCTGGGAGGTACTACATGTTCGATTTCTCCAATATCCGGGCCGCGGGTGCGGTTGCCGCAGCGACGGCCGTGCTGGCTGCGCCGGTCGGCGCGACCGAACTGCGCTTCGCCCATTGGGTGCCGCCGCAGCACACGCTGACCGCCTCGACCATCGAGCCGCTTCAGGCAGCCGTGGCCGATGCCGGCGTCGAAATCCGGGTTTATCCCGGTGGCGAGCTGGGCGCCGGTCCGCTGGAGCAATATGTCCGCGCCGTCACCGGCACCGCCGACATCGTCTGGGGTCTGCAGGGCTACACCTCGACCCAGTTCCCGCGCACCATGATCTCGGAACTGCCGGGCGCCCAGCCCGAGGGCATGACCGGCTACGACATGATCTGGAACGCCTATGACGCGGGCCTGCTGGCCGACGAGTTCCCGGGCACCGTGCCGCTGGCGCTGTGGCTGTCCGAGCCTAACGTGTTCATCATGCGCGACCACGACATCCGCACGCCCGCCGACCTGGCCGGGTTGAAGATCCGCGTTTCGGGCTCGGCCGCCGGCGCGACCATCGAGGCGCTGGGTGCAACCCCGGTGCAGATGCCCGCGGGCGAGATCTACAATGCGCTGCAGACCGGCCTGATCGACGGCGTCGTCACCGGCGCTTCGGCGATCGGCGATTTCCGGCTGGACGAAGTGGCCAACAGCTACACCTACGGCGCGGATCTGGGGCACATCTCGTTCTACGTGGTGATGAACCAGGGCGCCTATGACGCGCTGTCGGACGAAGAGCGCGCGGCACTTGATTCCATCGCGGGTCGCGAACTGTCGCGGTCGGCCGAAGAAGGCTGGCTGGCGCGCGCCGAAAGCGTCACCGAGTCGATCCAGGCCACCGGCGACAACACCGTGATCTTCCTGACCGACGAAGAAGCGGCGGCCTTCGACGAGATCACCTTCCCGGTCCGCGACCAAGTGATTTCGGGCGTCGATGGCGGCGAGGAAGTCCTTGCCACGATGCAGGGCGAGTAACGTGCTGCGCACGCTTGATAAAGTTGCGGCCGGGGTTATTGCCCTGGCCGCGATCGTCGGCACGATCGGATTGATCGCCGAGGTCGTCGTGATCCTGATCGACGTGATCGGGCGCTATTTCGGCACGCCGCTCAGAGGCGCGCAGGACATTACCCAGATGGGCATGGTGGTGCTGGTCTTCGGCGGCATGGCGTTGTGCGACCGCCTCAACGGGCATATCGCGGTCGACCTGTTCGAACGCGCCTTCCCGACCTGGCTCATCCGTCTGACCGACATTCTCGCCGCCGCCTCGGGCGTGGCGATCTTTCTGGGCATCGCCTGGAACATGTGGAAATCGGCCGCGATCTCGCAGATGCTGAATCTCTCCACCAATATCATCAATCTTCCCAAGGACTGGTTCCAGTATTTCGTCGTCGTCTGCTGTGTCATCACAGCGGCGGGCATGCTGCTGCGATTGATCTCGCTGTTGCTGGGCGGACCGCTGCGGCAGGCTGAAGGTCACGCATCATGAGCAGTTTCGACGTCGGCTTGATCGGGATGGGCGCGCTTTTCGTGCTGCTCGCCTTTCGTATACCCGTGGCTTTCGCCATGTTCGTCGTGGGCTTCCTGGGGATCTGGAACCTGCACAGCCTGAACGCGGCGATGAACTACCTCGCCTCGGAAAGCTTCACCATCGCGTCCTCGGCCGAACTGGTCGTGGTGCCCTTGTTCATCCTGATGGGCAACGTCGCCACCGAGACCGGCATGTCGCGCAGGCTCTATGACGCGGCCTATGCGATGATCGGTTCGATCCGCGGCGGCCTCGCCTCGGCCACGATCATCGGCTGCGGCGGTTTCGCGGCGCTGTCGGGGTCGTCCGTGGCGTCCGCGCTGACGATGGGCAAGGTCTCACTGGGCGAGATGGAGCGTTTCAATTACGACCACCGCCTGTCCACCGGCGCCGTCGCGGCGGGCGGTACGCTGGGCATCCTGATCCCGCCCTCGACCGGCTTCGTGATCTACGCGATCCTGACGCAGGAATCGATCGGCCGGCTGTTCCTTGCGGGCGTGCTGCCGGGGCTTCTGCTGCTGTTCATGTTCGTGCTGACGGTCACGGTGCAATGCTGGCTCAAGCCCGAGATGGGCCCGGCCGGTCCGCGCACCACGGCGGGCGAGAAAGCCCGCGCCATGGTCGGCGCGCTGCCGATCCTGACGGTGATCCTGCTGACCATCGGCGGCATCTATACCGGCATCTTCTCGCCCACCGAGGCCTCGGCCGTCGGTGCGGGTCTGATCATCATCATCGGCCTCGTGTCGCGCAAGCTGACGCTGAGCGCGTTCTGGGCGGCCGCGAAATCCTCGGTCGTGACCACGGCCACGGTGATGTTCATCCTGATCGGCGCGCATATGCTGATCCCGTTCCTGGCGCTCAGCCACATCCCGCAGGAAGTGGGCGCGTTCCTCGAAGGGCTGAACGTGCATTCGCTGGTGATCCTGGCGCTGATCCTTGCCTGCTACCTGGTCCTGGGCTGCTTCCTGGAAGGCTTCGCCATGCTGGTGCTGACGATGCCGATCTTCTTCCCGGTGATCCAGCAGCTGGGCTTCGACCCGATCTGGTTCGGCGTGCTGGTCGTGCTGACCCTGGAAATGGGCCTGATCTCACCGCCCGTCGGGGTGAACGTGTTCATCGTGAAATCGGTGGCCCAGCACGTGCCGCTGGGGACGATCTTCCGTGGCGTGATCCCGTTCTGGCTGGCGATGATCGCCACGCTGATCCTGCTGGTCGCCTTCCCGCAGATCTCGCTGCTTCTGCCCAATACGATGATCAACTGATGACGACGACGCTTCTGATCCCCGGCCTTCTGTGCGACGGCTATTGCTGGACGGCGGTTACCGAGCGGCTCGATGCCGCGGTGGCCGACCTGTCCACGCAGGACAACCTGACCCGGATGGCCGAGGATCTGCTCGCGCGCCATCCCGGCCCCCTGCGGGTGGCCGGGCATTCGATGGGCGCGCGGGTGACGATCGAGATGCTGCGTCTCGCGCCCGAGCGGATCGAGAAAGCGGCGCTTCTGGATACCGGGATCCATCCGCTCAAACCCGGCGAGCGCGAGAAACGCGCCGAGATCGTGCAATTCGCCTATGACAACGGGATGCAGGCGCTGGCCGAACGCTGGCTGCCGCCGATGGTCTGGGAAGAGAACCGCAAGAATACCCGCCTGATGGCCGACCTTACGGCCATGGTGCTGCGCATGAACCCCGATCTTCACGCGCGCCAGATCAAGGCGCTGGTCGACCGGCCCGACGCGGAAGCGGTGCTGCCCAGTGTCCGCTGTCCGCTTCTGGTGATGGTGGGCCGGCAGGACGCATGGTCGCCCGTCGCGCAGCATGAGGACATCGTTGCGCTGGCGCCCGACGCCCGGCTCGAGATCATCGAGAATGCGGGCCATTTCGCCCCGGTCGAGCAACCTCAGGCGGTGGCCGACCTTCTGGTGCCGTTTCTGAAGGACTGACCCAATGTCTGCACGCAAGCCTGCACCCATCCCCGACACGCCGCTCTTCGATCGCGCGGGCTCGCATCGCGGCTACGAGCTGAACAAGATGGCGATGTCGCTGGTCTCGGCTGCCAACCGCGAGGCGTTCGCCGCCGATGAAGAGGCCTATCTCGACCGCTACAAGCTCAGCCCCGAGCAACGCGCGGCGGTGCTGGCGCGCGACTGGCAGGGCATGATCCGGCTGGGCGGCAACATTTTCTACATCCTGAAGATCTCGGCGCTGGACCCGATGCCGGTCACGGCCATCGGCGCGGCGCAGGTCGGCATGGATCACGAGGATTTCCTCGTCGAGCGCCTTGGAAAGGAACGCAGGAATGGCTGAACTCATCGGAGGTTGCGGCACCTCGCATGTCCCGTCCATCGGCATCGCGCTGGACCGGGGCCTGCAGGACACGCCCGACTGGAAACCCTTTTTCGACGGCTACATCCCCGCGAAGGAATGGATCGCCGAGCAGAAACCCGACATCGCCGTGGTCATCTTCAACGATCACGGCAATGCCTTTTTCCTGGACCGGGTGCCGACGCTGGCGCTTGGCGTGGCCGAGGATTACCAGATCATCGACGAAGGCTGGGGCAAGCGCGACATCCCGCCCTTCAAGGGCGCCGCTGATTTCAGCTGGCATCTGGCCGACGCGATGGTCGAGGGGCATTTCGATCCGCTGATCTGCCGCGAGATCGAACTCGACCATGGTATCCAGGTGCCGATGGAGCTGTTCTTCGGCCGGCCCGAGGCATGGCCCGTGAAGATCGTGCCGATCTTCGTCAACACCGTGCAATACCCGATCCCCACGCCGCAGCGCATGTGGGAACTGGGCCAGCTTCTGCGGCGCGCCATCGAAAGCTGGCCGGGGGACGAGCGGATCGTGGTGTTCGGCACCGGCGGCCTGACGCACCAGTTGCAGGGCGCGCGCGCGGGCTTCATGAACCGCGACGCCGACAAGGCTTGGCTGGCCGAGATCGGCCCGAACCCGGAAAAGTACCGCGACTGGACGCGCGAGCAATTCGTCGAGACCTTCGGATCCGAAGGCGCCGAGCTGATCATGTGGCTGGTGATGCGCGGCGCGATGGATGCCGATGTGCGGACCGTCATGTCGCATTACTACGCCCCGGCCTCAATGACCGGCGCGGGGATGGTGGTTCTGGAAAACGAGGTCCACGCGACCGAGGAGGCCGCCTGATGTTCGTCCTCATGCGCTGCCTGCACAAACCCGGCGCCGATGCCGAGCGCGACGCGCTACGCCCCACGCACCGTGACTGGAACAAGTCGGGCGGCGAGGGGCTCGTGTCGGTGATCACCGGCTCGGCGCTCTGGGCCCCGGACGGCACGGCGATCGGCCATTGGGGCATCCTGGAGGCCGAGAGCCTCGACAAGGCCCGCGCCTATATCGACGGCGATCCCTTCACCCGTTCGGGCATCGTCACCGACATCGAACTGACCCGCATGGCCGACGGTTTCGCCGCCGACCGCATCAATCCCCGTATTACCGGCTGAGGGAGGAGACACCATGGCCCTGTTCAATCTGCGCAAAGGCGCGAGCACCGAGGCGAAGCCCGAAAACCTGGCGGCGCTGCTGCAGGGGGCGTCGATCGAAGTCATGCCGCGCACCGCGGCCAAGGTCGAAAGCTTCCGCGAGATCCTGCCCGAAGGCACGCGCGTCTATGTCGCGCATATCGAGGGCACGCCCATCGACGAGATGGTCGCCACCGTGAAGCGCATCACCGACGAAGGCTATCCGGCGATGCCGCACCTGCCCGCGCGCATCATCGACAGCCGCGCGACGCTGGAAACCTGGCTCAAGCGCTACCGCGAGGAAGCGGGCGCCGAACAGGCGCTGGTTCTGGCGGGCGGCGTGCCGACCGTGGCGGGCGAGTTCACCTCGGCCATCGACCTGCTGAAAACCGGCCTGTTCGACGAGCTGGGCTACAAGCGCCTGCATGTCGCCGGGCACCCGGAAGGGAACAAGGACATCGACGCCAAGGGCGGCACCAAGCTGGTCGACGAGGCGGTGATGTGGAAGCAGGGCTTCTCCGAGCAGACCGATGCCGAAATGGCCATCGCCACGCAATTCGCCTTCGAGGCCGGTCCGATCATCGCCTGGGCCGAGCGGCTGCAGGCGATGGGTGTGACGCTGCCGATCCATCTGGGCGTCGCGGGTCCGACCAAGCTGCAGACGCTGATCAAGTTCGCCATCGCCTGCGGTGTCGGCCCGTCGCTGGGCGTGTTGCAGAAGCGCGCGATGGACCTGTCGAAACTGTTGCTGCCCTTCACGCCGACTGAGCTGCTGGGCGAGATCGCGGCCTACAAATCGGCGCATCCCGACAGCCTGATCGAGAAGATCCACATCTTCCCGCTGGGCGGGATCAAGACCTCGGCCACCTGGCTGAACGAGCATAACTGAGGGAAGCGGGGGGCCAGCGCCCCGTACCCCCCGCCAAGGGGGAGCACGCTCCCCCTTGGGACCCCCGTTTGGTCCCGCTTGAGTATTTTCAGCAGCGTGAAAGTGCGGGGAGCCACGACAGGCTGGCATCAGTCGGGCCGTTCGGACGGTATTCCGCGCCGAAGGGGCCGGGCCAGTCGAGTTTCGGCAGGAGCGCCGCGTAATCGACCGTGCCATGGTCGGGCGCGCCGCGATCGGGAACCGCGGCGAGCTGGACATGGCCGATGAGGGCGCGGTGGCGTTGATAGGTTGCCAGCACGTCGCCCTCGGTGCGGCCGACATGGTAGCAATCGACCATCAGTTTCAGGTTGGGAGAGCCGAGGGCGGTGCAGGTCTGCGCCGCCTTTTCCTGGCTGTTCAGATGGTAGCCCGGCACGTCATGGGGATTGAGCGCCTCGATCAGGATCGTCAGGTCGGGCGCGGCGTTGCAGGCATGGGTGAGGCTGGCGCGAAAGGTCTCCTCGTCCCCGTCTTTGCCCGCCATCACATGCACAGCACTTGTCCTCGTGGCGCGCGCATAGGCGATGGCCTCGTCGATGGCGGCGCGGGCCTCGTCTTCGCGGCCTTTCAGGGCGGCGAGGCCGAATTCTCCCGGCCCGCCGGGGCGGGTGTTGAGCGAGAGCATCGGCAGGCCTGTCTCGGCCAGCGCGCGGGCGACGGTGTCGGGCGGCGTGTCATAGGGCCAGTGGCATTCGACCGCCCGAAACCCCGCATCGGCGGCGGCGCGGATCGCGTCTTGCAGCGGCAGCTCGGTCCACAGGAAGCCGAGATTGGCCGAAAAGGCCCTCACAGCGTCACGATGTGATTGTCCCAGGCGCGCGGGCGCAGGCCCAGCGGGCGGGCCTGGCCCCCGGTGACGCGCAGCACGCCGCCGCCGCCATCGGTGGTCAGGAAACCGCCGGGGCAGGGGGCAAGGCCGCAGATATCGGCCCGGGGCGTGGCGCCGAGAAAGGCGCCCCGCGCGTCGAAGCGGTGTAGCCGCCCGCCCCGCGGCGAGGTGATCGCGACTTCGCCCTGCGAAAAGGCGACCGAGCCCGCATAGCCCTGCATCAGCGCCTGTTCGGGGCCGGGCGCCGAGGCGAGGATCGGTGCCGCGCCGCGCCGGTGCAGGCCCAGAAGCGGCACGACCTGTCCGGCGGGGCCTTCCCATTGCATGGCGAAGGCCAGCGTGCCGTCTTCGTGGGCGAGATGGCGGATCGAGGCGAAATGCAGCGCGGGGTCGAGCGTGACCTCTTCGGCGATCGCATCGTCTTCGACATAGACCAGCGAGGGCGCCATGTCGGGCAGGTTCAGCTTTGTGCGGTCGGCGGGATCGGTGGCGATGCCGCCATTCGCCACGGCGAAGCCGCCACCCGGAAGGCGCAGCATTTCATGCGGACCGATGCCGCCGGTTTCGATCTGGCCGATGCGGCGATAGGCGCTGTCCCAGATCCCGAGGAAACCCCGGCTGTCCGTGGCTCTTTGTTCAACGGTATAAAGGATGTCGCCTTCCGCCGTAAACGCGCCATGGCCGTTGAACTGCATCCCGTCCGGCGGTGTCAGGTCGCGGATGAGCGCGCCCGTGGCACAATCGAGCACCAGCGCGAAGGCGCCGGGGCGGCGGGCGAAGGCCACCGCTTCGGGGCGCGTGGGATGCGCGGCGCCGGCATGGCCGCGCGCGGGCAGGGGCAGGCGGAACGTGTCTGCGCCGTCGGCGGCAAGGCCGAACAGCGCGTAGGCGCCATCGGCCTCGCGCGCGCAGGCGAGCCAGCGCGGGCTGCCTGCATCGGCCCAGGACGGTTTCGGCGCGGCGACGGCCATCAGCCCGGCGAGAAAGGCGCGGCGAGAGGTCATGGTTCAGTCTCCGTCGAGCGCGTTGAAGCCCGGCGCGATGCCCATCGCCTCGCCGATGGCGAGGCTCAGCGCGTCGCCCACCATGCGAATCTGGCCTTGCAGCGATTCCAGCCGGACATGGGCGGCGGGGTCGGTGACATCCTGAAAGGCCGGGTCCTCGATCCCTTCGGCAAAATAGGCCACGGCATCGAAGGCCTCGTCGACGGCGGGGACGGGCCCTTCGGCCAGCGCGCGGGCCATGCGGTGCAGCGCTTCCATCGACAGGGTCAGGTTGCGCAGGCTGCGTCCCGAGCGCCAGGTCTCGGCGCGGGCGGGCACCGGCCGCCCGGGCGTGCCCAGGACCTGCCCCAGCCGCTGATCGGCGTTGAACTCGACCCCGCCGTGAAGCTGGGTGAAAAGCGCGCGCTCGGCCTCGGCCTCGGACAGGAAGAGCGCGTTGTCGGGTTCGCCGGCATGACGCAGTTCGGGCGCGAATTTGCGCCGCCAGGCGCCGTCGAGATCGCCGGCCTGTTCGGCCAGGTCCTCGGTCATGACCTGCACCAGACGGCATTCGTAGCTGTCTGCCGCGTAGCCGCTGAATTGCGGGTCATAGAGCATGGTTTCCAGCGCGTAGAGCCCGCGCGCGGCGGCCGAGACCTGCGCGAAGTCTTCCGCATCCGTGCCCAGCGGGTCTTCGCTTTCGATCACCCGCGCCAGCGTGCGGCGGCCGGAATTGCGGCTGTCGGGCCAGAAGGCGATGGTAAGCGCCGCCTGCTCCTGCGGTCCCAGGCGCAGATGGCCGATCCCCATCCACGCATCCATCGCCGCGTTCCAGGCGGGTTGCACATGCTCGGGGCGGCAATCGGCGGCGGCGCTGGTCTCAAGCGCCTGCGCGGCTTCGGCGAAAGCGGCGGTGCCGGGCAGGATATGGGTGTCGAGCACGGCCTCGACATCGGCCAGCGCGGGCGTGGTCAGGGCGGGGGTGGCGGCCAGAAACAGGCCGAAGGCAAGGGACAGACGCATCACAGGCTCCTCAGGAAGCGCAGAAGGGCGGCGCGGTCGTCGGGGGCAAGCCCGACCACGGTGTCACGGGCGGATTGCGCTTCGCCGCCATGCCACAAGATCGCCTCGAGCAGGCTGCGGGCACGGCCGTCATGCAGGTAGCTGCCCCGACCGCTGACCTGTTCTGTCAGCCCGATCCCCCAGAGCGGCGGCGTGCGCCATTCGCGGCCCGTCGCGCGGGCTTCGGCAAAGCCGTCGGCCAGACCCTCGCCCATGTCGTGCAGCAGGAAATCGGAATAGGGCCAGATCAGCTGAAAGGAATGCTGCACGCGGTCTTCATTCAGCGTGCGGGTCACGAAAGACGGGCGGTGACAGGCGGCACAGCCGGCCTCGCGGAAGATCGCGCGCCCGCGCAGGACTTCCGGATCGCCGACGTCGCGCCGGGCGGGAACGCCGAGATTGGTGATGAAGAAAGTCACCAGCCCCAGCGCGGTGTCGCTGATCTCGTGCCCGTCATGCTGCGGATCGCCGCCATCGGGGGCCTGGCGGCAGGCCGCCTGCGGTTCGGTGCAATCGCCCCAGCCCTGCGGGAACAGCGACGAGGACAGGCCGACATCGTGGAAAAACGCGCTGGCGGATTGTTCGCGCACGGTGGGCATCCCGGCCTTGAGTCCGAAGCGGCCCAGCATCGGTGCGTCGAACTCGCGCGACCAGACGATATTGGCGCGGCCTGAAATCCCGTCGCCATCGGCGTCGTCTGGATCGGCCAGGGCCAGGATATCGTCGGTGGCGATGGTTTCGATCAGCCCCAGCCCGATCAACGGCGGCGCCACGCGGGGGCTGAGCATCGCGGCCTCGTGCAGCGGGCCGAAGCCCGGATCGGCGGCCTGCCAGTCGGGGCGGCGCAGCGTGACCGTCTCGCCGCCTTCCAGCGTGACGGGGATGTCCTCCCACGACACGGCAAGCCGGTATTCGGTCAGTTGCCCCTGGATCGCGTCATCCTGCAACTGGTCGCCATAGACCGGGTCGGGCAGGGTGGAGATGTACTCGGCGATACCCTCGGGCGTAGGCGTGCCCTCGGGCGCGGGGATCGCCACGCGCAGGAACATGCCGGGGCGAGAGGGCGCTTCGGGATCGGAATCGGGCGGGCCGGCGCGGCCGCCATTCGGGTGACAATCGGCGCAGGCGCGGGCGTTGAAGAGCGGGCCCAGCCCGTCCGACGCGGTGGTCGAGGCCGGGGCCGAGGCCCAGGGCCGCGAGAACAGCGCCTCGCCCAGCTCGAAGGTCATGCCCTGTTCCAGCGTCAGGTTCGCGGCGGGCTGTGCGAAAGCGTCGACGGTGGAGCGTGCGCGCACCGTTCCCGCGCCGCCCGAGCGCAACTCGAAGCGCTGTGGGCGCGACGGATCTTCGGGCGGACCCAGCACCAGCGCGGCGCGGGCGCTTTCCTGTTCGGTACGCGGAAGGGCGTTCAGGTGCAGGTCGCCGAGATCCTGCGCATGGCCGGGAAAGGCCGCGAAGGGCAGGGCCAGGATCAGCCCCGCCCGGCGCAGGCTGTTACTCGGCTTCGTCCATCGGCGCGGCGTTGAGCAGCGCATAGCGTTCGTCTCCCAGACGGGCATAGAGATCGAGCTGGGTCTCAAGGAAGTCGATATGCCCTTCCTCGTCGGTCAGAAGCTCCTGGAACAGCTCCATCGACACGAAATCGTTGACCGACTGACAATAGGCGCGCGCTTCGCGGTAGAGGGCGGCGGCTTCCTGTTCCGCGGCCAGATCGGATTCCAGCGTTTCCTTGGGGTTTTCGCCGATCCTGAGCGGGTCGAGTTTCTGCAGGTTCGGATGGCCGCCGAGAAAGATGATCCGGTCGATCAGCTTGTCCGCGTGATGCATCTCCTCGATGCTTTCCTCGCGGCTTTTCTTGGCCATTTTCGCCAGACCCCAATCGGCCTGCAGGCGGTAGTGAAGCCAGTACTGGCTGACCGCCGTGAGCTCCGAGCGCAAGGCTTTGTTCAGGTATTCAATGACTTTCTCATCGCCCTTCATGGTCCGGTCTCCTTGTTGACTGCGCGCGCAGGTTGCGCAGTTCCATGGGGACCTGAGTATTCGGATTGGACCGCATGGTCGAGAGAAAAAGCTTCATGCACCCGCCGCAATCGGCGGTCTTGCCGAGGGCGCGGTAGACCTTGCCGGGGGTGATGATCGTCCACGGATCGGACTGTCGCATCCAGTCGACCGCGGCGTGAATGTCGCGGTCCGAGATGTTTTCGCACGAGCAGACGATCATCACCAGTCTCCGTTACTGGAATACGGCCGAGGGGTCGTCGAGGCTGTCGGACCCTTCCAGCTCGATACCCGACAAATCCAACGCGGCGATGACACGTTCGATGTCGCGGGTCTGATCCACCAGCGCATCCACCGCGCCCATGATCACCGCCTCGCCCTCGTCATTGCCGGGGGCGAGCATCATGTCATAGGACATGCCGCCCTCGGCGGTGTCGACCATGGTCTGAAGCGCCGAGACCGAGGCGTCGAGTTTCGCGCGCAGCGCCTCGTCGAGATCGGCGTGGTTCTCGGCCACGTAATCCGACAGGCTGGGCCCCGAGACGACCGAACCGTCGACGCGGGTATATTCGCCGACATAGACGTTCCGGATGCCGACCGCGTCATAGTAATGGCTGTAATGGGTGTTGTCCGAGAAGCAGTCATGCTCTTCCTCGGGGTCGTTCAGCATCAGGCCCAGCCGGATCCGCTCGCCGGCGAGCTCGCCATAGGACAGGCTGCCCATGCCGGTCAGGATGGCCGAGATCCCGGCGGCCTCGTCGGCCATCACGGCTTCGCGCGCTTCGCCGTCTTCGGACCATGCATCGGCCATTTCCTGCAGATCGGCGATCAGCAGCTCGGTCGCGGCGGTCAGGTATTGCGCGCGGCGGTCGCAGTTGCCGTTGGTGCACGCGTCGCCCTGCGCGTAATCGGTCCAAGGACGCTCGCCCGCGCCGGCATCGGTGCCGTTCAGGTCCTGGCCCCAGAGCAGGAATTCGATGGCGTGATAGCCGGTGGCGACATTGGCTTCGACGGTGTCGGCCTCGTGCAGAACATCCTGCAGCAGCGCCGTGTCGATGGTCGAGGCGTCGATTTCGGTCCCGCCCAGCGTGAAGTTCGGCGTGGCGATCACGTTGAGATTGGCCGCCGGGTTGTCGTCGCCGCCCATATAGCTGCGGCTGGTATAGTCGATCAGCCCCTCATCCAGCGGCCAGGCATTCACGCGGCCTTCCCAGTCGTCGACAATCGGGTTGCCGAAGCGGAAGGCCTCGGTCTGCTGGTAAGGGACGCGCGCGGCGATCCACGCTTCGCGCGCGGCGGCCAGACCTTCGGCCGACGGGGCGGCGAGGAAATCCTCGATCGTGGCCTGCAGTGTCTGCGCGGTGGTCACGCTGTCGGAATACCCGGCTTCGGCAATGTCGGCATAGGTGGTCAGGACTTCGGCCTGGGTGACGGCGAAGCCGGCCGAGGGCAGCGCGATGGCGGCGGCGAGCATAAGGGGCGTGATACGGCGCATGAGTTCCTCTGACGGTACGGTCTGCGCGGCGACGGGGCCGCACGGAAATGTCGCGCCGGGCTCGACCGCCCGCAGCGCGCGAAACGCAGACACGCGCCGCCGGAAGGCTTGGCTAGGCAGGCGCACCCTAGGGGAAGGCGCCCGTGTAAGTCAATCCTGATTTCTTTGCTAGGGTATTCGGCGGCGGCCGTGGCTGCTTGCCCGGAGCGCCGCTTCAGGCCAGCAGATGCACCATGTGCCGCATCGCCAGCGCATAGCCATGAATGCCGAAACCCGCCATCACCGCATCCGCGCGGTGGCTGACATAGGAATGGTGGCGGAAGGCTTCGCGCTTGTGGACCTGGCTGATATGCACCTCGATCACCGGGCCCTCGAAGGTGTTGAGCGCGTCGAGCACCGCCACCGAGGTATGCGTCAGCGCCGCCGGGTTGATGATGATCCCCGCCGCCGTTTCGCGTGCCTCGTGGATCCAGTCGACGATCTGGCCTTCCCAGTTCGATTGCCGCATCACCGTTTCGATCCCGGCTGCCTGCGCGATCCCGGCGCATTGGGCGGCGACGTCTTCAAGCGTGTCATGGCCGTAGATCTCGGGCTGGCGCTTGCCCAGAAGGTTCAGGTTCGGGCCGTTGAGGATATGGATCGTCAGGGTCATGGGCTCGCTTGCGCCTCGGTTGGGGTGGTCCGAACTTACGCTGCCCTTGCGCGCGTTTCCAGAGCCGCGCGACAGGGGCGCCGACCTGCCGACCGGCGGAGCTCACACGCAATTGTTTCTCGCCCCCGCTTGGCCGCGCGCCCCGGGGCGCGTAGGCTGCGCGGCGATGACCCAGCAGCCGGATCCGCCGCCCCCATGCGCAGCCTCGATACCTTCACCGCCCTGAACCGCTTCGGTCTCGGTGCCGGGCCGGGCGACGATGCGCGGGTGGGCGACGATCCGCGCGGCTGGCTTCTGGACCAGATCCGCCCGGGGCAGGCGCTGCCGCCCGGCCTGCGCCGGTTTCGCAGCGCGGCCGAGATCCGGGCCGAGATCGCGCGCGCCGGGCGGGAAAGCAACGAGGCCCGCACCCGCACCGTGCGCCGCGCGATGAACCGCGATTTCCGGCAAGAGGTGATGGCGCGTCTGCGCTACGAGATCCGCACCCCCGAGGTGCTGCCCGAGAGGATGGTGCGCTTCTGGGCGAACCATTTCACCGCCTCGCTGTCGCGCGGGTCGCGCGACGGGGTGACGATCCCGGCTTACGAGCGCGAGGCGATCCGCCCGCATGTCTTCGGCCGGTTCCGCGACATGCTGCACGCGGCGGCGCGGAACCCAACGCTTCTGACCTATCTCGACAACGTGTCCTCGGTCGGTCCGGACTCGCCCGCCGGGCAGAACCGGCAGCGCAACCGCCCCACCGCGACCACGCTCAACGAGAATTTCGCCCGCGAGTTGCTGGAGCTGCACACGCTGGGCGTCGATGGCGGCTACACGCAGGACGACATCATCGAGGCGGCGAAGATCTTCACCGGCTGGGGCCATGGCGGCTATCGGCGCGGCGGCGACGAGCCGATCCATGGCAATTTCCAGTTCGTCCGCCGTCAGCATCAGCCCGGCCCCAAGACCGTGCTGGGCCGCGTCTACGAAGAGGCGGGCGAGGAAGAAGGCCTGCGCCTGCTCGACGATCTGGCGCGGCATCCGTCCACGGCCCGCCATATCGCTACCAAGCTGGTGCGGCATTTCGTGGCCGATATCCCGCCGCCCGATGCTGTCGCGCGCATCGAGCAGGTGTTTCGAGACACCGAGGGCGATCTGGCCGAAGTGACGCGGGCGCTGGTCCTGCTGGATGCCGCCTGGGCCGATCCGCTGGCCAAGGTGAAGACGCCGCATGAATTCGTCGTCGCCTGTTTCCGGGCCACCGGCTCATTGCCCGAGAACCAGCCCGATTACTTCCAGCCAATGCGCCTGTTGGCGATGATGCCGCATTCCGCGCCATCGCCTGCCGGCTGGAGCGATCGCGCCGCCGACTGGCTGGGCCCCGAGGCGCTGATGATCCGGCTCGAATGGGCGCGGGGTTTCGCCGCGCGCCAGCCCGGCACGCTGATCCCGGCCGAGATACTCGATCGCTCCATCGGCGCCGCCGCGCGCGAGGTGACGACGACCTGGGTCGAGCGCGCGCCCTCGGGCGATGCGGCGCTTGCGATGATCCTTGCCAGCCCCGAATTCCAGAGGAGATGACGATGCTGGACCGACGCCTGTTCCTGAAGCTGGGGGGCGCGGGGCTGGCCGCGGCGCTGGCCTCGTCGCGCGTGGCCTTTGCCTCGGCGCCGACCGACAAGCGGTTCATCTTCGTCTTCCTGCGCGGCGGGCTCGACGGGCTTCATGCGCTCGTGCCCTATGCCGATGCCGATTATCGCCGCTTGCGCCCCTCGCTGGCGCTGGGACGCGACGCGGTGCTGGATCTCGACGGCTATTTCGGGCTGCATGACGCGCTGGGCCCGCTGATGCCGCTATGGCGCGCGGGCGAGCTGGCCTTCGTTCCCGCCGCCACGACGCGCTATCGCAACCGCTCGCATTTCGACGGGCAGAACCTTCTGGAAAACGGCACCGCCCGCCCGCGCGGCGCGCGCGACGGCTGGCTCAACCGGGCGATTCTGGGCCTGAACGGTGGGGACGACCGGCTGGCGCTGTCGCTGGGGCCCGCCGTGCCGCTGATCTTGCAGGGCGCGGCGCCGGTACAGGCCTGGTCGAACGAGCAATTGCCCGATCTGAACGACGATTTTCTGGAACGGCTGGCCATCGTCTATCGCGACGACCCGCTGTTCCACGCGGCCCTGACCGGCGCCACCGGCATGACCGAACCCGACATGTCGGACGATGCGCCGACCAACGACAATTTCCTGATCTCCTCGCGCGCTGCCGCCGACATCCTGCGCGCGCCGCAGGGGCCGCGCATCGGCGTCCTGGAACTGGGCGGCTGGGACACGCATAACGGCCAGCCCTATCGCCTGCGCCGCCTGTTCGAGCGGCTGTCCCAGGGGCTTCTGGCCCTGCGCGAGGGGCTGGGCCCGGTCTGGTCGGAGACGGTGGTGATGGTGGCGTCCGAGTTCGGGCGCACGGCCGCCGAGAACGGCAACCGGGGCACCGATCACGGCACTGGCGGGCTGGCGATGCTGGCGGGGGGCGCGGTGCGCGGCGGGCAGGTCGCGGGCGACTGGCCCGGCCTGTCGCCCCGCGCGCTGTTCGAGGAACGCGACGTGCTGGCGGTCAATGCCTATGAAGCGATCTTCAAGGCGCTTCTGATCGGGCATATGGGCCTTGATCCGGCCTATGCCGAGCGCGTGGTCTTCCCCGAAAGCCGGGCGCTGGAACCCTTTACGGGGCTTCTGCGCGCCTGACGGGTTCCCGTTACAGGCCGCGTGTACAGGCGACAGGGACGGGCGGCCGGGTGTTGCCCGCCCGCCCGGGAGACGGCCTCAGGCCTTGTCTTCCACGGGAGTCTGATCCCCGCCGAAAACCTTCGACAGCAGCCAGCGAAGCCGGTCCTTCAGCCCCTCCATGACGCTGAAGACCGACGGCACGAACAACAGCGACAGGACCGTCGACAGAAGCAGCCCGCCGATCACCGCGATGGCCATCGGCGCACGGAACTCGCCGCCCGTCGAATGCGCCATGGCCGACGGCACCATGCCCGCCGACATCGCCAGCGTGGTCATGATGATCGGGCGCGCGCGCTTGTGGCCTGCGTCGATCATGGCGCTGGCGCGGTCCATGCCGTCCTTCACGCCTTCCAGCGCGAATTCGACCAGCATGATCGCGTTCTTCGTCACGATCCCCATCAGCATCAGGAAACCGATCACCACCGACAGGCCGATCCCGGAGCCGTAGATGTAAAGCGCGAAGATCGCGCCGCCGATGGCCAGCGGCAGGGACAGCATGATGGTCAGCGGCGTGACGAAGCTGTTGAACAGCAAGACCAGCACGACATAGACCAGCATCAGCCCCGCCCCCATCGCCAGCGCGAACGAGCTGAAGATCTCGCCCATCGTCTCGACATCGCCCGAGGGCTGGATCTCGGCCCCTTCGGGCATGTCGGTGGCGGCGGGCAGGGCATAGATCGCCTCGGTCGCCGGTCCCAGATAGACGCCGGGCGCCAGATCCGCCTCGATCGAGACCAGATATCGGCGGTCGTAGCGTTCGATCACCGACACGCCCGAGGCGATGCGCACCTCGGCCACCGCCGACAAGGGCACCATCTCGCCCGACGAGGAGGGCACGCGGAAGCCCGCCAGCCGGGTGATGTCGGTGCGCGCCTCTTCGTTCAGGCGCACGCGGACCGGGATGCGCTCTTCGCCCGCGTCGAACTGCGCCAGGTTGGCGTCGCTGTCGCCGATCGTCGCCACCCGAACCGCCGAGGCCAGCGCGCCCGCCGTCACGCCCAGCTCGGCGGCGCGTTCCGGATCGGGGATGATCTGGATCTCGGGGCGCAGAAGCGCCGCTTCCGACGCCACGCCGCGCAGCTCGGGCAGGGCGCGCATCTGGTGCAACAGCGCGGTCGCGGCTTCGGCGGCGCCGGCCTGCGTATCGGCCAGCACGTTGATCGTCACGTCGCGCTGTCCCTCGGCCCCCAGCACGAAGACGCGCATGTCGGGAAGATCGGCCAGGCGGGATTCGATGTCGGCGTTGATCTCGGTCCAGGACCGCTCGCGGTCGGATTTGTCGCCGTAATTCACCTGGATGCTCAACGAGGTCGCGGATTGCCCGTCGACGAAGGCGCGCTGCACTTCGGGCACCGTGAGGATGCGCTCGGTGATGGTCTGCGCGGCGCTGCGGGCCTCGGGCAGGGTGGTGCCGGGGGGCAGGTCGACCATGACGACCGACCGGCCGGCATCGGTGGGGGGCACGAATTCCTGCGGCAGCAGCGTCGCGGAATAGATCGACCCCGCGAAGATCGCCAGACCCGCCAGAAGCGTGATCGTGCGGTTGCGCAATGTCCAGCGCAGCACCGACAGATACCCGCGCATGATCGCGCCGTCCTTGGCTTCGGCCTTGTGATCGTGGGGTTTCGAGCGCATGAAATAGGCCGCGAACATCGGCGTGATCAGCCGCGCGACGGCCAGCGAGAACAACACCGCCACGGCCACGGTCAACCCGAATTGCTTGAAGAACTCGCCCGCGATCCCGCCCATGAAACTGACCGGCGCAAAAACCGCGACGATGGTCAGCGAAATGGCGATCACCGTGGTGCCGATCTCGGTCGCGGCCTCGATCGCCGCCTGAAAGGCGGGGCGTCCCATCTCGATATGCCGGTCGATATTCTCGATCTCGACGATGGCGTCATCGACAAGGATCCCGACCACCAGAGTGATCCCCAGAAGGCTGATCGTGTTGAGCGAGAAGCCCAGCAGATCCATGACGATGAAGGTCGGAATGGCCGAGAGCGGCAGCGCCACGAAGGCCACGACCGTCGCGCGCCAGTTGCGCAGGAACAGGAACACCACGATGATCGCCAGAAGCGCGCCCTCGTAGAGCGTGTCCATGGCGGAATGGAACGTGGCCTCGGTATAGATCGTCGCGTCGTCGATCAGCTCGAACTCGGTATCGGGATACAGCTCGCGCAGGGCGTCGAGCCGCTCGCGCGCGCCTTCGGCAGCGACCAGATCCGAGGCTCCGGTCGCGCGGAACACGCCGAACGCCACCACCGGCCGGCCATTGAACAGCGCGAAGGTATCGGATTCGCCCGCGCCGTCGGTGACGGTGCCCAGCTGGTTCAGCGGCACCGTCTGCCCCGAGGGCAGCCGGATCGGTGTCTGCGCCAATTGCTCGAGCGTCTGCGCCGATCCCAGCGCGCGGATCACGTATTCCGACCCGAACAGGTCGCCTTCGCCGCCGCCCTGATCGAGATTCGTTTGCGCCAGTTGCTGGCTGACGCTGGTGGCGCTGAGGCTCAGCGCAAGCAGGCGGTCGGGGTCCAGATCGACGCGGATCTCGCGCTCGGCGCCGCCCAGACGGCTGACGCTCCCGACGCCGTCGGCGCCCTGCAATTCGCGCGCGACGACATCGTCGACGAAGCTTGACAGCTCTTCGATGGAGCGGGTCGTGTCGGCCACGGCATAGGTCAGGATCGGGCGGCCGGTGAAATCCAGCCGCTGCACGATCGGGTCCGAGGCGGTATCGGGCATCTGTTCGCGCGCGGCGGTGACGGCGTCCTTGACGTCGTTGAGCGCGCGGTCGGTATTGGTGCCCATCTCGAACTGGATGGTCAGCTGTCCGACACTGTCCTGCGCCGAGGCTTCGACATGGCGCAGGCCGGTGATATCGCTGATTTCATCCTCGATCGGCTGGATCACCTGAGAGGCGATCTCGGACGGCGCCGTGCCCGAAGCCGGAACCGTGACCAGCACGACGGGCAGGTCGACATTCGGCATTTCGGTCACGGGCAGCCGCGCGAAGCTGACAAGCCCCGCGATGCACAGCACCAGAAAGGCGGCAATCGGCGGGACCGGATTGCGGATGGCCCAGGTCGACAGGTTCATTCCGACACCCCGTCTTCGCCGGTCTGCGCCTCGGACGCGGATCCGGCCTGTGCCAGATCCGACGGATCCGCGTCGGCATCGAGCGGCCGCACCCGGTCGCCATCGGCGAAGAAGGCACCCGCCCGCGCGACCACGCGCTCCCCCGCGCTCAGCCCGTCGGTGATTTCCTGCAGACCGTCCCAGGCCAGCCCGAGCGACACGTCGCGATGCGCCAGCACGTTGTCGTCGCCCAGGACCAGCACATAGCTGCCCTCAGAATCGCGCAGCACGGCGGTCAGCGGCACGGCCAGCCCTTCACGGTCGGCGACGATCACCTGTCCGCTCACGAACAGACCGGGACGCAGCCCCGCGCTGTCCCCGAGCGAAATCCGCACTTCGCCCAGCCGGGTGGTGGCGCTGACGACCGGCGCGACCAGCCGCACGGCGCCCGTCACCTCGGGCAGGCCCGCGATCTGCAGCCGCGCGGGCTGGCCCCGTTCCAGAAGCACCAGTTCGGTCTCGATCACCTCGGCCGAGACCTCGACCTCGCCGTCCTCGATCAGGCGGAAGATCGGCTCGCCGCCGGTCGCGGCGATGGCGCCGATCTGGCCGTTGCGGGCGCTGACGATCCCGTCGACGGGGGCGACAATGGCCGCGTTCCGATAATCCAGCTGCGCGACTTCCAGCGATGCGCGCGCCTGTTCCAGCGCGGCACTCGCCGCCTGAACGCCGTCGCGCGCCGAGGCGAGCGCGGCTTCGGCGCTCAGTTGCGCGGTCTGCGCCTCGTCCAGCGCGGATTGGGTGGCGGCCCCGCTCGAGCGCAGGCTCTGCATCCGCGTCAGCACCTGATCGGCCTGCTGCAACTGCGCCTCGTTCGCGGCGACCTGGCTTTCCGCCTGACGGCGCGCGGCCTCGGCATTGGCCAGCTGCGCCTCGGCCTGCGTCACCCGCAGCCGCAGCGTGCGGTCGTCGATCCGTGCCAGCACGTCGCCCGCCGAAACGCGGTCGCCCATCTCGGCATTCAGTTCAGTGATCGCGAAGCCGCCAGTATGCGGAAACACCAGAACCTCGTTGCGCGGGATCAGCGTGCCCGACACCGTGACCACCTGCCGCAGCGGCGCCGTGCGGGCGGTGGCGGCGGTGACGGCGGGCACATGGGCGCTGTCTTGGGCCTGCGCGGGCAGGGAGACGGGCGCGAGGAGCGCGAGCGCGGCGGCGATCACGACCAGAGCGCGCGACGAAATGGGGGGCAGGATTCGCATCCGGGGCCTCCGGCTGGGGCGCCGGGGCGCCGATTTTTGTTCAGTTCGAATTGAACGCAGATAGGTGTGCAGCGACCACGCGTCAAGATGCGTTCCGGCTTGAATGCCCCCGCACGCGGTTTACGATAGCGCCAGTCAAGCCACGGGTCCATGAAAGCCGCATGTCAGACACGATTTCCACCATTCGCAGCGACTTCATAACCCTGATGGGGCAAATGGTGGAATCGCACGGGCTGTCGCCGATCTCGGGCCGGATCATGGGTCTTCTGATCTTCGACGGCGAGGCGCGGTCGTTTTCCGATCTGGCGACCGAGCTGGGCGTGAGCCGGGGCAGCATCAGCGCCAATGCCCGCCTGCTGGTCGCGCGCGGCAGCATCATGAAGGAAAACCGGCCCGGCGACCGGCAGGATTATTTCCGCATCTCGGACCAGAGCTTCGACGTCATGCTGCAGACCCTGATGCAGCGGATGCTCGACATGTCCGGGCGTGTGCGCGAACTGTCCGACAGACTGCCCGCGGACGACGCCGAGGGCGACGGCCCGCGCCGGCGCCTGGGCGGGCTGTCGCAATTCTATGCCGCGATGGCGCTGGGCATGCGGCAGGCGCAGGATCACCTGACCGGCGACGAGTAGCGCCCGGTTTCCGGCGGTCTCAGCCCGCCTCGGCGACGGTATCGGCGGGGGCAGGGCGGACCTTCGCCCCCTCGGGCAGTCGGGCCGGGGCGGCGTTCAGCGCCTCGATGGCAAAACCCGCGGCCTTCTTGTAGCCCGCCATGAACTCGGCCCGCTCGGCCGCCGGAATCACGTCGTCAATGGCGTCGAATTCGCCGCCACAGCGGTCGTTGACCATGTTCAGAAGCCCGAAAGGCCCGGCTCCCCGGTTGCGCAGGATCAGCGCCGAGACGGGGCCGCAGAACGCGGTGTCGAACGCGGCAAGCGCCGCCTCGGTTGCGCCGTGACCGACCATCGCCACGCCCAGCTCGCGCGCATCGACGATCGCCTGCGACGCGCCGTTCGACCCGGTCGGGTACATCGCATGCGCCGCGTCGCCCAGCAACAGCACGCGCCCGTCGCGCCAGGTCTCGACCGGGTCGCGGTCGATCATCGGATTTTCATAGGCGATCTCGGCGCCCCGGATCAGCGCCGGCACGTCCAGCCAGTCATAGGTCCAGCCGTCGAAATGATGGGCGAAATCCTCGATCCCCACCTGCCGGAACCAGCCGGTATTCTCGCGCGCCGAGGGGTCGTCATAGGTGACTTCGGCAATCCAGTTGATCGCGGCCAGCCCGTCCGCATCGGGATGCGAGATCGGGTAGATCACCATCCTGTGCCGATGCGTGCCCAGCCCCACGAAGCTCGACCCGGTGCGGATGGGCTTCGCGCGGGTCACGCCGCGCCACATCACCGCGCCGCCCCAGTGGATCGGCGGCTGGTCGGGATGCATCTGCGCGCGGATCGCCGAGTGGATTCCGTCCGCGCCGATCAGCAGGCTGCCGCGTTCCTCGCGCCCGTCGTCCAGAAGCGCCGTCACGCCGTCCGCATCCTGCCGGTAGCCGGTGATCCGCGCGCCCAGCCGGACGCTGTCGGGACCCAGACGCTCCAGCACCGTGCGGTAAAGCAGCATGTGGAAATCGCCGCGATGGACGGCGTATTGCGGCCAGTTATAGCCGGCCTCGATCCCGCGCGGTTCGGCGTAGATGTCGTTGCCGTTGAGCCCCACCAGCGCCCATTCGCGCGCGGGCACGCCCACGCTGTCCAGCGCCTCGGCCCCGAGGCCCAGCTCGTAGAGTTCGCGCACCGCGTTCGGCTGCAGATTGATGCCGACGCCCAGCGGTTTGAGGTCACGGACGGATTCGAAGACCGTGCAGGGGACGCCGATCTGGTGCAGGGTCAGGGCCGTGGTCAGCCCGGCGATGCCGCCGCCGGCAATCAGAACGCGCGTCATGGAAAACCTCTCGTGCCTCGACCGTCGCGGGCCTTCTGGCAAACAATCCGCCGCAGGGCAAGCCGCGCGTGCGGGCGCGCTGCAACAGGCGCGCGCGATTTCGGGGTCGCGTCAGGGATCTGCGCGGCGCGTTCCGGGGGCTGGGTGCGTGCCGAGCGCTGCTCGTTTGGCGCATGCGCTCCATCGACGTCCTCCCCTTCCGGGCCGCCCGCGCCGGACGCCCAAAGATAGACCGGTGGATGAGGCCCCGCGCGCGAAATGGGCCGTCGGGCCGCGCCGCGAACCGGGTGCCCGTCAGGCCTGTCAGGCGACGGCGGCGCGCGCGCCGGGGGCGATGATCGGTGGCGCGTTGTTCAGCATCTCGGCCGCGAATTCCGTCGCGCGGGTGTAGCGCAGCATGAAATCCTCGCGCTCGCGCGGGGGGACGACGCTGTCGAGATCCGTGAAGGAGCCGCCGCAGCGCTCGTGCACGATGCGCAACAGCTCGAAGCGGCCTTCGACGCGATTGCGCTCGACCAGCGCCGAGACGGGCGCGCAGAGCATGTCGTCATAGGCGTGCAGCGCCGCCGGTGTCACGCCCGCTTCGATCATGCTGGCGCCCAGCACGCGCGCGTCGATGATCGCCTGCGAGGCCCCGGTCGCGGCGGTCGGATACATCGGATGCGCGGCGTCGCCCAAGAGAACGACGCGCCCCCGATGCCACGAGCGCAGGGCCGGGCGGTCGACCAGTGGCGTTTCATAGGCATGGGCCGAGGCGGCCATCATCGCGTGCACGTCGATCCACAGCTCGCGCCAGCTTTCGAAAAAGGGCAGGATCGCCCGCGTCGGCACCTTGCGCAGCCAGCGGTCCGAGGCGCGCGACGGATGGTCATCCACCTGAGCGACCGCGACCCAGTGGATCATCGCCTTGCCGTCGCGGCCGGGATGGGAGATCGGGTAGAACAGGAAATGCCGGTCGGCCATCCCCATGGCGACATAGCTCGACCCCGTGCGCAGGGGGCGGGCGCGCGTCACACCGCGCCACAGAACCGCCCGGCCCCAGTTGAGCGGGCCTTCGTCGGGAAACATCTGCGCGCGGATGGTCGAATAAAGCCCGTCCGCCGCGATCAACAGCGCGCCCCTTGCCTGTCGGCCGTTTCCCAGAAACAGCGTGACGCCGTCTGCGTCCTGCTCGTAGCCGGTGACGGGGCTGTCCATGACAAGGCAGTGATGGCCCAGGCGGCGCTGGGCGGTGCGGTGCAAGAGCGCGTGCAAAAGCCCCCGGTCGACCGAGAATTGCGGCCAGTGAAAGCCCGCATCCATGCCGCGCCCCTCGGAATAGATGTCGCGCCCGTTCAGGCTGACCAGCGCCCATTCGCGCAGCGGAATCCCGACGCTGTTGAGCGCCGCGCCGCCGATCCCCAGCTCGTAGAGTTCGCGCACCGCGTTAGGCTGCAGGTTCATGCCCACCCCGCGCGGCGTCGCGTCGGGGAAGGTTTCGAACACGGTACAGCGCACGCCGATCTGGTGCAGCGTCAGCGCCGTCACCAGCCCCGCGATGCCGCCTCCTGCGATGAGCACCTCTGACATGTTCCCTCCGGTCGGTCTGACCGGACGCTATCAGCGGGGTGTCAACACAAGGTGAACGGAGAGCGGCCCGTATTCCGGCCAGCGGGTCATTTCGGGTTCCGCCGTCAGGGTCAGGCGGGCGGTCTTTTGTGTAAGCTGTTCAAGCGTTTCGGCCAGCAACAGCCGGGCCAGCGGGGCGCCCGGGCACATATGCGGGCCGCGCCCGAAAGTCACCAGATCCGTTTCGCCCCGGTCCAGCCGGTAGGTATCGGCCTCGGGGAAAACGGCCTCGTCGCGGTTGCCCGAGGTAAAGACCACGGCCAGCGGGTCGCCCGCCCGGATCGTCTTGCCGCCCAGTTCGACATCGTGGCGCGCGGTGCGCGCGAAGCCGCGATAGGGGGTGTAAAGCCGCAACAGCTCTTCCAGCGCGACGGGGACCAGATCGGGGCGTTCCGTCAGCTCGGCATGATGCTCGGGATGGCGGGCGAGATGGATCGCCATCGAACCGATGAAGGTGGTGGGCGCGATGATCCCCACCAGCAGGAATTGCCGCAAGGCGCCCAGGATCTTGTCGTCGGGCAGCGCCTCACCGTCGACCCGGACGGCCAGCAGGTTCGAGACCGGGTCCTGATCTGGGTCCTGCGGGTTGGCCTTGCGATCCTCGATCAGGCGCGCGGCAATGGCATAGAGCGCGTCCGACCGCTCGCGCAACATGTCGAAATCCTGCCGTTGCAGCGCCATGTTGAATTCGGCCCCGACGCGGCGGATCTCCTCGGCATCCTTAGGGTTGAGGCGGAAGAACGCGGCCAAGAGCGCGATGGGCAGAACGAACGAGAAATCCTCGCAGATATCGCCCTTGCCCTGCGCGATGTAGCGGTCGAGATGCTCGGCCACCATCGCGCGCACCATGGGTTTCCAGCCTTCGATGCGCGCGGGGCTCAGAAAGCGCAGGATCGCGTTGCGATAGGGGATGTTGCCCGGCGGGTCCAGATGCAGCGGCGGGCGGCGCTGGGTGGTGGCGACGCGGGGGACGACATTCTGCACCGTGGTGGTGAAGGTCTTCCAGTCGGTCAGCACGCGGCAGATATCTTCGTGCTTCGTGACCGCCCAGAAACCGCCCATTTCCTCGGCCCAGGCGACGGGACAGCGTCCGCGCAGCTCTTTGAACAGGGCGTGGGGGCTGTCGAAATCCTCGGTTTCGGGGACGACGAAATCGGGGTCGTGGGTCATGTGAAATCCAGTCCCAGCCGGGTCACGCCGTATTCCGTCCAGCGCGCCCATTGCACCGGCTCGCCCAGCCGGAAAGGGGGCAGGGCGGCCAGCGTGTCGAGCGCGATGCGCGCCTGCAGCTTCGCCACCGACTGGCCGATGCACATATGCGGGCCGATGCCGAAAGCGATGTGACGGTTGGGCGAGCGGGTCTCGTCAAAGCGCATCGGGTCGTCGAAGACATCCGCGTCGCGATTGGCCGACAGGAAATTCAGCGCGACGGGGCAGCCTTCGGGGATCGCGGTGCCGCGCATCTCGGTGTCGTGCGTCGCCACCCGTACCAGTGCCTGATTGGGCGCGTAGCAGCGCAGCATTTCCTCGATCAAAAGGCGCTGATCCACCGCGCCTTGCCGCAGCCGCGCCTGCAGGTCCGGATCCTGCGCCAGATGCCACGCCATCGAGCACAGGAAATTGCGCGGCACGACATGGCCGCCGATCAGCATCAGCCGCACCATGCCGGCCAGTTCCTCGAAGGAATAGGGCCCGCCTTCGGGCTCGTGCGCCATCAGGCCGGAAACGATATCGGTTTCGGGATCGCGCGGGTTGGCCATCCGGTCCTCGACCAGCCTCAGCGCGAAGCCGTCGATCTGCCGGCTGATCCCGCCCGCCGTGGACAGGTCCTGGCGCTGGACGGCGGCGACGTAATCGTGGCCGAGCTGGCCAAGCTCTTCGGATTCCGACAGGTCCATCCCGGCAAGGATGCACAGCGACCCCACGGTGAAGGGCGCGGCGAAGCCCTCGCCGAATTCGGGCGCCTCGCTGGTGCGCAACGCCTGCGCCAGATCCTCCGCCAGCGCGCGCAAGGGGGCTTCGATCGCGCGGATGCGGTTTTCCTTGAAGAACAGGTTCAGCCCCTTGCGGTAGCGCAGCGCCTCGGGCGGGTCTTTCTGCAACGGCAGCCGGGGCAGGCCCGCGCGGGGCGACGTCGGGATGACCGTCTGCCGGGTGGCGGTGAAGGTTTCGAAATCCTTCGAGGCCTGCACGACGTCGTCGTATTTCGTCAGCGTGTAGAACCCGCCCCAGTTCTGCGACCCGGCGACCGGGCATTGCGCGCGCAGGCGCGCCAGCTCGGCCTGGGGATCGGCAAGCGTCTGTTCGCCATGCGGGTCCCAGTCGTGGGGAATGGATTTCATCGGTCGAAGACCATCGTCGGCAGCCATAGCGAGACCTCCGGGACATAGGTGACAAGGATCAGGAAGCCGAGCATCGCCGCCACGAAGGGCAGCACGCCACGGATCGCTTCCGAGAGGGGCGCGCGGGCGATGGACGACAGCACGAAGAGATTGAGCCCGATGGGCGGCGTGAGGAACGCGATCTCCATGTTGACGATCAGCAGGATGCCGAAATGGATCGGGTCGATGCCAAGGATCGGCAGCAGCGGCAGCACGATGGGCGTGACGATCAAGAGCACCGCGACGGCATCCAGGAACATCCCCATCACCAGCATGATGAGATTGAGCGCGATCAGGAACTGCCACGGCTCCAGCCCGGTCGCGGTGGCCCATCGCACGAGATGCGTGGGAATGCCGGATCCGGTGATCCAATGCGCGAACAGCATCGCGAACATGACGATGAAGGTCACGGCCGAGGCCGCTTTCATCGCTTCGGCGGTCATGCTGAACACGTCTTTCCAACCGACCTCGCGGTAGACCAGCACCGCGATCAGCACCGACGAGATCGCCGCCACACCGGCGGATTCCGTTACCGTGGTGATGCCCGAATAGATGCCCACGAAGACCGAGATCGGGATGAACAGGGCGGGCAGCGCGCGCAGGTTGCGGCGCGTGAATTCCTGCCGCGACAGCCGCTCGCCCGACGCATAGCCGCGCTTTCGCGAGATGATCATCACCACCGTCGCCAGGATCGCGGCCTGGATCAGCCCCGGCACGACGCCTGCCAGGAACAGGCGCGGCACCGATTCCTCGGCAATGAGGCCGAACAGGATCATCGACAGCGAGGGCGGGATCAGCATCCCCAGCGTCCCCGAGGCGCCGACCGTGCCGAGCGCGAAGGGCCGGTGATAGCCGCGCGCGACCATGGCGGGGATCAGGAAGGTGCCCATCGCCATCGCCGTGACCACCGACGAGCCCGAGATCGCCGCGAACAGCGTCGTCGCCAGCACGCAGACCAGCCCCAGCCCGCCGCGGAAATGCCCGACCCAGGCCTCGGCCGCGTCGATGATGATCCGCGCGATGCCGCCCCGCTGCATGAAGGTCGCGGCCATGACGAAGAACGGCACGGCAAGGAAGGTGGTCGAGTTGATGCCCGAGACCGAGGTCATCGCGGCATCGAAAAGGGGCCGGCCCTCGAAGGCCAGCATGACCAAAGCGGCGACACCCAGCGCCACGAAAATCGGCGCCCCCAGCGCCATCAGCGCCAGCATCCCGCCCAGTCCGATTACCGCTTCCATGTCATTCGGCCTTTTTCGTGAAGTCCGCCGTTTCGGCGGGTTCCGGGCTGGTCGTGATCCCGCGCCCGGCGAAGGCCAGAAGGATCATCTTCAGCACCATCAGCCCCATGCCCGTGGGCAGGGCCAGGAACAGGAACCATGCCTGCGGCGTGCGCAGGCTCGAAGCCGAGCGGTCATCGAGCATCCGCGAGAATTCGAACGCCTCCCAGCCCAGCCACGCCATGACGGCGCAGAAAACCAGCGTCAGCGCGAAGGTGAACACGGCGGCGGCGCGGCGCTTGCGGTCGGACAGGCCTCCGACGATGATCTCGGTATTGATGTGGCGCCCCTCGGCGGCCAGCGTCGACCCGGCGATGACCGAGGCCCAGACGATGAAGTAAAGCGCCACCTCGTCGGCCCAGTCGACGGCATGCTGCGGCGTCAGCACCCGCACCGCCGCGCCGCCCATGAAGGTGAACAGCGCGCAAAGCACGAGAAGGCCGATCAGCACGGTCTCGATCCGGGACCAGATGCGCAGGATCGTGTCGGTCATGAATCCGTCCGTTCCGGGAAGGCGGCGGGGGCAGGGGCCCCCGCGCGCCGGTTCATGCGCCTTGCAGCGCCTCGGCCACGCGGGCCACGAAATCGGCATTCATGCCCGAGGCATCGACGATATCGTCCTGCACCGCCAGCATCCGCTCGCGCATCTCGCTCACCGCCTCGTCCGAGGGATCGGCATAGGTGATGCCATTCTCCTCGTTGGTCGCGCGCGCATGGGCCAGTTCCTCGGCCGCGTAGTCGCGCGCCCAGCCCACGGTCTGCGACCAGGCGTCGTCGATGATCTGGCGCTGTTCGTCGGTCAGCCCGTTCATCACGCGCGCCGACATCAGCGGGATGTAGACGCCCCAGCCGGCATTGTCGTTGAAGGCATGGGCGATGCCCGCCTCCCACAGTCGCCCGCCCGAGATGGTCAGATCGGTGACCGAGCCCATCCCCTCGATCTGGCCCTGCGTCAGCTGCAGCACGATCTCGGTCCGGGGCGTGGCAACGCCGTTGATGTTCATCGCGTTCATGATCGCCACCACGACCGGGCTGGGCGGCGTGGCCAGCGTCCGGCCTTCGAGCGCGGCGTAGCTGTCGGCCGGCTCGACCGTGTAGGCGGTGTTGTTGGGGGCGAACTCGAAATGCCCGCCCGACGGCACCATGATGCCCCGGCTTTCCAGCATCGCCCACAGCTCGTCGCCCAGATCGCCGTCCAGGATCCCGCGCACATCCTCGGCGCTGGCGCCGAAGAACATCGGCAGGGTGATGACGCTCAGATTGGGCTCGAGCCGGCTGAGCGTGGGCGAGGCCTGGATCGACAGGTCCAGCGCGCCCGAGGCCAGCGCCCGGATCGCATCGGCCGAGTTATAGAGCTGCCCCGCCGGGAAGATCTCGACCGCGATGTCGCCGCCCGACAGTTCGCCGATGGTTTCGGCCCAGCGTTCGGCGGCCAGGTTGCGCACATGGCCCGGCGGGGTTTCCACCGACAGCCGCAGGTTGACGGATTGCGCCGAGACAGCAGTCGCGGCGGCCATGACCGCGCCGATCAGCGCAGATCCCAGCAAGTTCGTTCTCATTCCCATTGGTCTTCCTCCTCCCGTTATTCGTCACGATGTCGCATGTCGTCCCGCGCCCAGTTCCGGCGCCGGACAGGCAATGCCCGGCCCCCCCTCCTTGAACCGGAACCCGGCATTCAGGATACGCTGCCGCCCGCCATGGCGCGCGGGCAGGTCCAGAAACAGATCGCGCCCGGCCAGATGAGGCATCGCCACCGCATCGGCCAGATCCTGCACCCGCGCCGCAGGGACGCCGCAGGCGCGCAAGGCGTCTTCCCAATGCGCGGCGGGGCGGGTCTTCAGCACCGCGCCCATCGCTCCGGCCATCGCATCGGCATTCGTGGCCCGTGCCCGGCGGTCGACAAAGCGCGGATCGTCGAGCAGCGCCTCAAGCCCCAGAACCGCCAGCACCTTTGCCACATGCGCGTCCTCGACCGCGCCGATGGTGATCGCGCTGTTCCCGGCGCAGGAAAACGTATCCGAGGTCGGCGCGCGGCTGAAGCCCCGGTTGCCCGTGCGTACCGGCGTCTCGCCCGCAATCAGCAGCGGATTGACCACCGACAGCATCATCACCAGAGCCGCGTCCAGCATCGCTACGTCGATTTCCTGCCCCGCGCACAACCCGCGCTCGCGTTGCAGCAGGGCGGTCTGGATCGCAAAGGCGGCCAGCAGGCCGGTGAAAGTATCGACCACCGGAAAGCCCACGCGCATCGCCGGATCCTCGGGCAGGCCCGACAGCGACATCAGGCCCGACAGGCTCTGGATGATCTGGTCCATCGCCGCGACATCGGCCAAAGGCCCGGTCTGCCCGAAGCCCGAGATCGCGCACCAGACCAGATGCGGATGGCGCGCGCGCATCTCGGCAGCGCCCAGGCCCAACCGCGCCATCACGCCGGGGCGGAAATTCTCGACCACCACGTCCGAGGCGGCGATGATCGCTTCGGCCTCGGCGCGGCCCTCGGGTGTCTTCAGGTCCAAAACCACCGAGCCCTTGCCCGCATTGATCCCGGCAAAGGCGGGCGACAGGCCGCGCTGGGCCGGGTCGAGCGTGTAATTGCGCAGGTTGTCGCCACGGGGGGATTCGATCTTGGTCACCTCGGCGCCGTTGAGCGCGAGGAAATGCGTGGCCAGCGGTCCGGCCACGACATGGCTGAAATCGGCGACCCTGATTCCGGTCAACGCGCGCTGCGTCATCGACATCCTCCCTATGGTTCATAGAATGAACTAAATTGGGAGTCTGTCAACGACCTTTTGCGCGCCGTCCTTCCGTCACCCGGTCGATTCCGGCCTGAACCCGTGCGCGGGCTTCGGTGCCGTCCCAGCCCCGCGCATCGACCATGTCCGCGTCCAGCATGACCGTCGCCACGCCCGCTTCCTCGAGCGCCCGCGCGATGAAGCGTGTCCCGTAGCCCGAAGGCCGGTCCGCCGAGGGCACGATGATCACCGCAAGGTCGATGCGGTTCGCCCGCGCTTCCTTGACATGCCACGCGCCCGCCCAGGGCGGCTGGTGCAGATGCTCGTTGATGTCGCTCACCCGCGCGGCCAGCGCCCGCACCGGGTCGCCGTGATCCGCGCGGATATAGCCATCGGCGGCGAAGGGCAGGTACATCGACCAGGCGAAGACCGCGCCCTGGTGCTCGAACGCGGTGTAGAAGCCGGTATCGAACCACAGGCCCGCGCCGATCCACATCATGCGCACCCGCTCGTCCGGGCAGACCGCCGCGCCCGAGGCGATCTGCGCGGCCAGTGCGTCGCGGAAGCGTTCGGCATGGGCCAGCGCCCAGTCGCTGCCCCGGTGCCATTGCGGGATCATCACGTTGGGGATCATCTCGGAAATCCGCACGGGCAGGCGCGGGGCGTCCGCGATCATCCGCGCGCAGTCTTCGAAAATCCGCTCCTGCCGGTCGATCCGCTCCATGAGCTGCGCCAGCGCGCCATCGGGCGTGCGGCGGCCCGCCACCTGTTCGGCCATCTCGGTCAGTTCAGCGATCTCGCCCGCCATCAGGTCCAGCCGGTCCGCGCCCACCGTGTCCTCCCAGTCGCGGCGCAGCGGCGTCCACCAGTCGGGCTGAGGGTCCGGATGGCCCGGCGCGCTGAGGATCTTCAGCGGCGCGCCGGTCAGTCGCGCCCATTCGGCAAAGATCAGCGGGTGATCGTCGGCCGAGGCCCGCGCGCAAAGCAAACCCGGCACGGGCAGGCCGCCCCATGGCTGCGTTTCGGGCCGGCCATCCATCGCGGCGAAAAGCGGCAGGGCGGAATACTTGGCCAGCCGGGCGTGGAAGCCCATCGCCTCGGATGCGTCCAGATGCAGACCGCTCAGCTTCTTCGCGGCGATGACCGAGGACCACCATTGATTGACCACGACCGGCATGTCGAGCGCGTGGAACACCTCCATCGGCGTGTCGGCATTGGCAAAGGCATAGGCCTCGCCCCCGGCCAGCCGGGCGCGCAGGCTCTTGGCCCAGTCGCGCTGATAGGCGGCAGCCTCGGCGGAGCAGGGCAAAGCGGGGGTCATGCGGCGGGCTCCGGCAGGGAAGGGGGCAGGTCCGAGGGGGTGGGCCAGCTGGGCACGAAGCCCAGATCGACGAACGCGACCCCCGCCGCCGCGCAGTCGCGCGCGACCTGCGGCTTGCGCCAGCCATGCAGATCGTCCTGCGGATCGACCTGCCAGACGAGCGTGTCGATCCGATAGGTTTTCAGAAGATCGGGCAGGGCCCCCTGCGGTGCATCCGGCCCCTGCAGGTCCAGCACCAGCGCCCCCTGCGCATCGAGCCAGCGGTGCAGCCCGTCCCCGCCCAAGGGCGCGCCCGCCAGCGCCAGACGCGGCCCGTTGCGTGCCGGTGTTCCCGGGCCGGCATCGACCGTCAAGCCGCCGGCGCGCGCGGCGAGGCGGCGGGCAAAGGCTTCGGCCCCGGAAATCCGGCCCTCTGCCTGCTTCCGTTGCAACGCGGCCAGCGGGCCCGCCCGGTCGGCCACCGCGCCGCGCGGCACCCCGGCCAGCGCCCGTGTCAGCCGCGCGACCTGTCTGGCATCGAAGGCCCGCGCCGCCGCGCCGGTGCTGTCGGCCCGCGACCACAGGAACAGGGGCGGGCCGGCGGGCAACAGGCCGAGCCGCCGGAACTCGGCTGCATAGCGATAGGCATGCAGCGCGCCGGGACCGGCGCGCCAGATCACGATCGCCGTGGCGTCGTCGAACGCCCCCGCTTCGAGCCCGAACAGGAAGCGGCGCACGAACGGGTCCAGGAACGGCTCGAGCAGCGGCGCAAGGGCGCTGGGCACAAGCGGCTCATGCGCCACGCGCGTCACGTCTCGCACCGGCAGCCCTGCCAGCGCGGGATGATCCAGCGGCGCATCATGGCCGAACATCACGAGAAACGAAGGGGTGGGAACGGGCAATCGGGTCTCCGCAGCTATGAAGTTAATTTTATGAACCAAATTCGCCCCCCGTCAAACAGAAGTCTTGCGCCACGCGGGGGGCGGGGGCAGATTGTGGCGATGAACAAGGACAGCCTCTCAGCGTCTATCGATCCTGTCCCGACACAGGGCCGCGCGCAGGCCCCGGCGCCGGGCGACCGGGCGTTTCGCTTCAAGTCCGGCTCGGTGATCCGCGCGGGCTGGCTGGCCGAGGACCTGCCCTTTCTCAATCGCTCGCTGCGCTATCTTCTGCGCGGTCAGGGCGGCGAGTTGCGGCAGGAATTCGGGCTGGAGAGCGGCGATATCGGCGTGCTGGGCGTGCTGCAATCCAATCCGGGCGTGACCCAGAACGACCTTGCGGCCTCGTTGGTACTTAAGAAATCGGCGGTCACGCGGGTCGTTCAGCGGCTGGAGGCGCGCGGCCTTCTGACCCGCGCGCGCAGTCCGCTCGACCGGCGGGCCAATATCCTGAACCTGACCGAGGCGGGCGCGGATCTGGCGCAGCGGGTGCGCGCGGCGGCGGCGGCGCGCCATGCCGACTGGTTCACCGGGATCAGCGCGGAAGAGCGCGCGGTGTTCTTCGACGTGCTGTTCCGGCTGGTGGACCGCCTGGCCGAGACCCATCCCGCCGATCCGGGCGAGGACGACGACGATTAGGCGCCGCCCGCCCGCCGGGTATCAGTCCCGCCGCGGGCCGGGCGGCAATGTCGCCAGACCCTTGGACAGCGATTCGAGGGTGAAGGGCTTGGCGATCACCGTCGATTGCGGATACCGCGCCAGCGACCCGTCATTGGACCCGTAGCCGCTGGCCAGGAGGAAAGGCACGTTCTGCGCGGCCAGAACCTGCGCGACCGGCAAGCTGGTTTCCGCCCCCAGATTGACGTCCAGCACCGCCAGCGACAGCGTATTCGACTCGGCCACGCGCAGCGCCTCGGCGACCGAGCCCGCGATATGCACGGTCTGCACGCCCAGCGTCTCCAGAATGTCGGCGGCATCCATGGCGATGATCATGTTGTCCTCGACCACCATCGCGACGCCCGACAGCGAGAGCGGCGCCAGAGCCTGCGCCGGTGCGGCGGCGGCGGGTTCGGGCGTGTCGGGCATGAGGGTGATGAAACGCTCGGGGATCGTGAAGGTCGCCTCGAACCCGGTCACCGCGAACCGCGTCTCGGCGGTGCCTTTCAGCTCGAAGGGAATGGAGCGCTCGATGATCGTCGTGCCGAAGCCGCGCCGCTCGGGCGCGCGCACGGCCGGACCGCCGGTTTCGGACCAGTGCAGGCGCGTATTGCCGTCGGGCATCGGCGTTATCTCGATCGTCACGCGCCCCGCCGGCACCGACAGCGCGCCGTATTTGACCGAGTTCGTCACCAGTTCGTGGAAGACCAGCGCGATGCTGCTGAAGGCTTCGGGCGAGAGCAGGATGCGCGGGCCCAGGACCGAAACGCGGTCGCGTTCGCTGGCGATATAGGCGTCGAGCTCCTTGTAAAGCAGATCGCGGAAGGCGACCGGCGTCCATTCGGTCCGCGTCAGCTGATCATGGGCCTGCGCCAGCGCATGGATGCGGCCGTCGATGGCGGCGGTGAAATCCTCCATCGAGGTGGCGGTGCGGCGCGACTGGCTGACCAGCGACCGGATGAGACCCAGCACGTTGCGTACCCGGTGGTTGAGCTCGGCAATCAGCAATTCCTGCTGGTCCTGCGCGCGCTTGCGCTCGGCATTCACCTCGTCCGACAGCTTGAGCACGACTTCGAGCAGGGTGATGCGGATCGCCTCGGCCGCGCGCAGGGCCGTGACCGACCATTGCTCGGACCGGTTGCCGACATCCTGCTTCCAGGTCTCGAAGCTCTTGCGCGGGGTCAGGCGCGCCCCGTTCGGGCCCAGCTCGACGGGTTTCTCGGGGTTTCCGGCCCATTTCACCTGCCGGACCACTTCCGATCGGAACAGCACGATGTAATCGCGCGGCGTACGCGAGATCGGGATCGCCAGGATCCCCGCCGCGACATCGGCATGCCCGGCCATCGCGGGCAGCCGCGCCGTCAGGTTGTCGGTCGCATAGACCCGGCTGGCCGCGGCGGTATTGAGGAACCGCGCAATCCCCTCGAATTGCGACTGCGTGGGCACGGCCCCGCGCGTCAGGTATGTGCCATCGGAATAAACCGCGATGCCATCGTAATCGACCACCTTGGCGATTTCCTCGGCAATGGTGGGAAAGACCTGTTCCAGCCGCTCGCCCGAGCTGAGCCGCACCATCAGCCGGTCGTGCAGGCGCTGCGCGCGGCCCGATGCGTCCGACACCGCGCGCGCTTCCTGCCGTTCGATCTCGTAGGCGAAGAACTGCGCCAGAAGCTCGACGGCGGTGCGGCGCTGGTAATCGATATGGATCGGCTGGCGGTGGTGGCAGGCGAAGAGGCCCCACAATTCGCCCTTTTGCAGGATCGACACCGACATCGACCCGCGCACATTCATGTTGCGCAGGTATTCCAGGTGGATGGGCGAGACCGCGCGGCTGATCGACATCGACAGGTCCAGCGGCATGCCTTCGGGGCTGAGCTGCGGCACGATGGGCGAGACGGTGTCGTCGACATCCATGATCAGGCGGATCAGGTTGCGCTTGTACAGCTCGCGCGCCTGGCGCGGAATGTCCGAGGCCGGGAAATGCAGGCCCAGATAGGATTCGGAATCGGCTTCGTCGCGGGCTTCGGCGATCACCGTGCCGTCGCCCTCGGCGCCGAACCGGTAGACCATCACCCGGTCGAACCCGGTCAGCCCGCGCAATTGCTCGGCCGCGGCCTGCGCCACGCTTTGCGTATCGGACTGGTTCGATACCTTGCGCAGCATCGCCGAGACCAGCGACATCTCGTCATGGCCCGCCGCGCGCTCGCCCGGTTCGAATTCGAAGATGAAGCTGTTCTGCGTCATGTGGCTGGCGATGTCGAAACGCCGCCCGTCGCCCAGAAGATCGACGCCGAAAGCCCGCACCACCGAGTTTTCATTCGTGGCCGTGCCGATCATGGCGCTGAGCCTCTGCATCGTGTCGCGCGGCAGGCCGTCGCTCAGGGGCAGCCCGATCAGGTCGTCGGCGCGCAAGCCAAGCAGCTTGTCCACGTTTTCAGAGGCATGCTGCACGATCCAGTCGGCCGAGATCGCGATCAGGGCGCCGAAGCTCTGGACGTGACCCAGGATGTGGATCGGTTCGCGGTCGCAATTGGTCAGGTCGACGGGGGTGTCGGTCGAAATGAAGTTGTCCGCCATGTCAGCTTGCCTGCGCCAGCAGGGTCTCCTGCGCATCGAGCATCAGGATCCGGTCCGCGGCTGCGGCAAAGATGGCGAAAGCGCGGTTCGCATCGGACAGGATGCGCGCGGCTTCGGGCGTGGTGCTGTCGATTCCGCCCATCCGTTTGCAGAAGGCCCGCCAGGCCTCCATATCGGGCTCTTGCCCGAAATAGCCGGTCTGCTGATCCTCGGGCAGGCCCCGGCGCATCATCTCGGTGCCCATCTGCGAGCCCAGCACCAGATAGGCAACCGCATCGGGATGCAGGCGCGGCGCAGGCAGGGGGGCGTCGGGCGCCGTATCGCACAGACCCTCGTCCAGAACGGTCAGGATGCGGCGCAGCGCACCGGTCGCCTCGGCCGCCTGTCCACCGCAGGCGGCCCTGAGCGTGGAGAAACCCAGCCGGTGAATGCGGCAGAAGGCGTCGCGGCGTTCGGCAATCAGGAGGTTCAGAGGCGAGATCCGCATATCCAGGGCCTCGTGGGCGGGCCGGGTATCGGAACGAAGGGCGGCGCGCAGGCTGGGCGCTGCGGCATCCGTCGAAGCAGTCACGGGATCGAGCAAATTATTTCGCCATCATGTCAGAAACAGGCACCCGCGAGGTCGGATGTCCCGGGTGAACGCACACAGCAGGATCGGGTTCCGTTCGAAAAGAATAAATTTCAAAAATGGTTAACGGAGGTCGCGCCGTGCTCAGTCCGCCTCGATGGCCACGCTCAGCACCTGCCGGTAGGGGCGCTCGGGGCTGGCCAGGACAGAGGGAAAGCCGGGGACGTTCACCGCGTTCGGATAGCCCGATGGCTCCAGGCACAACCCGTCGCGCGGGGTGAAGGGGGCGCCCAGATTGTGCCCGCTGTAAAGCTGCGCGCCCGGCTGGTCGGACCACATCCGCATCCGCAGACCGTCGCCGCGAAGCTCTGCCACCGGCGCATCGGGGTCGCGTGCCTTTTCGAACACCAGGAAATCGTCGGCCGCCACCGGCAGGCTTCCGCCTTCGCGCAAGTCCAGAGGCCCGGCGGGCAGCACATCGCCGCCCATGATCCCCGCGCCGTCGCGCGCCAGTCGCCGGTCCGCGCAGATCCGGCCCCGGGGCGCGGTGCCCAGACGGTAGTAATTGTGCTGGGCCAGCGAGACAGGCGTTTCACGATCGGGCAGGGCGCGCATGTCATAGGTCAGCCGCATTCCGTCCAGCGTGACAGTGACGGTGAAATCGACCGTTCCGGGGAAGCCCATCTCGCCCTCGGGCGAACGATAGGAAAACCGCGCGCGCCGGGGGCCCTCGGCCTCGAGCCGCCAGTTCACCGCCCAAAGCCCGCCGGGCCCGCCATGCAGCTGATGCGGCCCGTCATTGGCGACAAGCCTGTGCCCGTCATAGGCGGCGCCGCCGATGCGGTTCGCCACCCGCCCGACGATGGCCCCCAGGAAATAGGGGTCGCGGCGATAGGCGTCGGGATCGGCATGGCCCAGGATCACCGGACGCGGCCCGGCGGGCGTGGCCAGCGTCCAGTCCTGCGTGCGCGCCCCCAGGGACAGAAGCGAAACTCGGGTTTCGCCGTCTTCTAGCACAACGCGCTGCATGATCTGCTCCTGTTCGCGGGTTCCCGTGGCGTTGTTCTCGCTTGCCGGGACACGAAAGACCAGTGGCCGCCCCTGTCCCCCGCTGCCCGATTTCGCCGCCTTTTCCTGTCGGGTTGCGCAACGGGACGGCGCAATCGCAAGACCAGCATTGTCGGGGGCGGACGCGATCGTTGCTATTTGATCAAATAATTGCTCAACTGAGTCGCATCGACGGGTTTCGCAAGACGGGGAAGCATGGGTCTGGCAACATTGATCGTGATTAACGGGCGCGTCCTGACCATGGACGACACCCGGCCTCGCGCCGAAGCCGTCGCGCTTCAGGCAGAACGCATCCTCGCGCTGGGTGACAACGACACGATCCGCGAACTGGCCGGGCGCGGCTGCCGGATCATCGACGCGCAGGGCGCCACCATCCTGCCCGGCTTCATCGAAAGCCACCTGCATCTGTTCATGGGCGGCAACGAGCTGGCCCATCTGCAATTGCTGGGCGTGCACGGCCCCGAGGCGCTGGCCAAGGCGCTGACCGACTACGCCGCCGCGCATCCCGATGCGCCGATGTTGCTGGGGCAGGGCTGCGATTACGGCATCTACGACCGCTCGCTCACCCGCCACGACATCGACGCGATCATCGCCGACCGGCCGGTCCTGTTCACGGCGCCCGACCATCACACCGCCTGGGCCAATACCAGGGCGCTGGAAATGGCGGGGATCCTGAACGGGCGCGACTTGCCGACCGGCAACGAGATCGTCATGGCCGAGGACGGCACCGCGACCGGAGAGCTGCGCGAATTCAAGGCCTTCGAGCCGGTTCTTCAGCTGACAGGGCAGGACCGCATCAATGCCGGCATCGCCACCGGCGAGGAACCCGTGCCGCTGCCCACGCATGACGAGCTGATCGCCGATCTGGAGCCCATGGAGCGCGGGCTGCAATACTGCGCGCGCCACGGCTTCACGTCGCTCGTGAACATGGACGGCAACCGCTACACGCTGCTCGTGCTGTCCGAGCTGCGCCGTCAGGGGCGTCTGACCGCGCGCGTGCGCGTTCCCTTTCATTATCGCCCGCACCGCGAGGTCGCGGATCTGGCCGGCGCCACGACGCTCTCGGCCGAGTTCAACGACGACTGGCTGGCCTCGGGCTTCGTCAAGCTGTTCATGGACGGGGTGATCGACAGCGAAACGGCGGTCTGTCTGGAAGATTATCCCGATACCCCCGGCTGGAAGGGCGACCCCCTGCACAGCGCCGAGCGGTTTTCCGAGATCGCCATCGAAGCCGACCGCCGCGGGCTGCAGATCGCCGTTCACGCCATCGGCGACGGCGCGGTGCGGCGCGTGCTCGACGGGTACGAGGCCGCGCGCAAGGCCAATGGCCCGCGCGATTCGCGCCACCGGATCGAGCATATCGAACTGATCCACCGCGATGACGTGCCCCGGCTGGCCGAGCTCGGCGTCGTCGCCTCGATCCAGCCCTCGCACCCGCCCGGCAGTCTGGATTTCCCGGTCTTCCCGACGATGGACAAGATCCCGCGCCACCGCTGGAAAGACGCCTATCTGGCGCGCGACCTTGCCGATGCGGGGGCGCATCTGACCTTTGCCTCGGACTGGCCTGTCGCCGACATCAACCCGCTGCGCTCGATTCAGGCGGCGATCACGCGCCCGGTCTATGACGAAGGCGCGACGGATCAGTCGGTCACGCTGATGGAAGCGCTCAAAGCCTATACGATCGGCGGCGCGTGGACCGAGCATGCCGAGGATCGCAAGGGGATGCTGAAACCCGGCTATCTGAGCGATCTGGTGATCCTGTCGGGCGATATCGAAGCGACCGCGCCCGAAAGCATCGGCGCGATGAGCGTTGCCACCACCATTTGCGGCGGTCGCGTCGTCTGGGAGGCCGCATGAGCGCCGAAATCGAGATCACCGGGCTGGGCAAGGTCTTTGGTCAGGGGGCGGCCGCGTTCCGGGCGCTGTCGGATATCAACCTGAGCATCGGCACGGGCGAATTCTTTACGCTTCTGGGCCCTTCGGGCTGCGGCAAGACCACGCTCTTGCGCGTCATCGCGGGGTTCGAGGCGCCCAGCATGGGCAGCCTGAAGATCAACGGCGACGAGGTCGCGGCGAAGGGCCCCAATGCCCGGCCCGTCAACACCGTGTTCCAGAACTACGCGCTGTTTCCGCATATGAGCGTGGCGCAGAATATCGGCTTCGGGCTGAAGATGCTGGGCAAACCCAGGGCCGAGATCGACGCCACCGTGGCCGAGATGCTGCGGCTGGTGCGGATGGAGCCCATGGCCGAGCGCAAGCCGTCGGAAATCTCGGGCGGTCAGCAACAGCGCGTGGCTTTGGCCCGCGCGCTGGCGCCGCGCCCGCGCGTGCTGTTGCTGGACGAGCCGCTCAGCGCGCTGGACCTGAAGCTGCGCAAGGAAATGCAGAGCGAACTCAAGCGCCTGCAGGGCGAAACGGGGATCACCTTTGTCTTCGTCACGCATGATCAGGAAGAGGCGCTGACGATGTCCGACCGCATCGCGGTGATGAGCGCCGGGCGCATCCTGCAATGCGGCACGCCGCATGACATCTACCACGCGCCGTCCGACCGTTTCGTCGCGGATTTCATCGGCGACACCAACTTCCTGACCGTCCCCGTCGCGGCGCTCGATGCTCAGGGCGCCACTGTCACGCTGCCCGGCGGCGCGCAGGCCCCGGCGCGGCTGCCCGAGGGAATGCGCCCCGTCACCGGCGAAGAGGTTACCGCCGTGATCCGCCCCGAACAGGCCACGCTGGCCGAGCCGGGCGCGGGCGATATGGACGGGGTCGTCGAAACCAGCACTTTCTTCGGCACCGACACGCATATCCATCTGAAACTGGCCGACGGGCAGGGCTTCGTGCTGCGGCGTCAGAACACCGCCGATCTGGCCGCGCCCGATCCCGGCAGCACGCTGGGCATCGCGCTGGGCGCGGGCACCTTGCGGATCCTGAAGGACTGACGCCATGGCAACGCCCCCCGACAGCGCAACAGGACCCGATCCCGACCCGCAAAAGGAAAGCCACGGCTGGAAATGGCTGCTCAGCGCGCCCGCGCTTCTGGTGCTTCTGGTCGCGGCATCGGGGCCGCTGATGATCGTCGCGGTCTATTCGTTCCTCAGCCCCGGCAATGTCGGCGGGGTGGAATGGGATTTCTCGACCGAGGGCTGGTTCCGCGTCTTCTTCTCGCGCGACATTTTCGACCCCGAGAATGTCAGCTGGAACTGGGCCAATCTCAATGTCTTCTGGCGCACGATCTCGCTGTCTCTGCAGACCACGCTGATCTGCGCCGTGCTGGGCTTTCCCACCGCCTGGTTCATCGCCACCCGCCCGCCCGAGCGGCGCGCGCTGTGGCTGTTCCTGATCACCATCCCGTTCTGGACCAACCTGCTGATCCGTACCTTCGCCATTCAGGAACTTCTGCGCGGCAACGGGCTGATCAACACGATCCTGATGGCGACCGGGATCATCGACGAGCCGCTGCAATTGCTGTTCTCGAACTTCGCCATCCTCTTGGGCATGGCCTATGTCTTCCTGCCGCTGATGGTGCTGCCGCTCTATGCGGCGATGGACAAGCTGGATTTCCGGCTGGTCGAGGCGGGATACGACCTTTACGCCAGCCGCGTCCGCGTGCTGTGGCATGTCATCCTGCCGCTGGTGAAACCGGGCTTTGTCGCGGGCTCGATCCTTGTCTTCATCCCGTCGATCGGCGCCTATGTCACGCCGCGCGTGCTGGGCGGCGGGCGCACGATGATGCTGGGCAACCTGATCGCGCTGCAATTCGGACAGGGACGCAACTGGCCGCTGGGGGCGGCGCTGGCGATGCTGCTTCTGATCATCGTCATGGCCGCGCTGGTCTTTTACCTGCGCGCCGTCAACGGAGAGGAGGGCAAGCGCCGTGGCTAGATCCTATGACGTGCGCCGCCTGCCGGGCTTTGGCGCCATCGCCGTTCTGACCTTCATCCTGCTCTACCTTCCGATCCTCGTTCTGGTGGTGTTCAGCTTCAATGCCGGCCCGTCGCAATCGGAATGGGACGGGTTTTCGCTGCAATGGTACGTCGCGGCCTTCGGCAACCAGCAGGTGCAGGACGTGTCGATCCGGTCCCTGTGGCTGGCCACCGTGGCGGCGGGCATCGCGACCGCGCTGGCGGTGCCGGCGGCGCTGGCCACCACCCGCGTCAGCCGCTTTCCCGGCCAGACCATGATCTACGCGCTGATCAACCAGCCGCTGATGGTGCCCGAGATCGTCACCGGCATCGCGCTTCTGATCGTCGTGGCCTGGGTCAAGGTGAATTCGGGCTATTCGGGCATGGCTTATCTGGTGCTGGCGCATACCGCTTTCTGCATTCCCTTCGCCTATCTGCCGATCCGGGCGCGGCTGGAAACGCTGGACCCGACGCTGGAAACCGCGGCCGCCGATCTCTACGCCAATCCGTGGCAGGCCTTCCGTTACATCACCTTGCCGCTTCTGGTGCCGGGCATCGCGGCGGGATTCATGTTGGGATTCGTGATTTCCCTCGATACCGTGGTGATCACCGAATTCGTCAAATCGGCCGGGCAGGACACGCTGCCCACCTACATGCTCGGCCAGTTGCGCCGCGTCATCACGCCCGAGATGAACGCCATCGCAACCCTATTCCTAGCGCTGTCGCTTCTGTTCGTGACGGCGTTCTTCCTGATCACCCGCAAACGCGGGTGATCCAATAAAACCAACCAACTGGGAGCCAACACATGAAAAAGACACTGGTTTCGACGCTGGCCTTGCTGGCCTCGGCGGGCCTCGCCCATGCCGACGGGGTGCTCAACATCTATAACTGGGGCAATTACACCAGCCCCGAACTGATCGAGCAATTCACCGCCGATACGGGGATCGAGGTCACGATCACCGATTTCGACTCGAATGAAACGGCGCTTGCCCGCATCCGTCAGGGCGGTCATGGCTTCGATATCGTGGTGCCCACCCACAGCTATGTCCCGATCTGGATCGAAGAGGGGCTGCTGCAGCCGCTCGATCCCGAGATCGTCACCGACCGCGGCAACATCGCGCCGCAATGGGTCGATGTCGATTTCGACCCGGGCCGCGAATACACCGTGCCGTGGCAATGGGGCACCACCGGCATCGCCGTGAATACCTCGGTCTATGACGGCGACATCAACACCGCCGACATCATCTTCAATCCGCCCGAATCGCTGGTTGGCCGCATCAACGTCATCCCCGAGATGTCCGACGTGATGGCGATCGCGATCTATGCGGCGGGCGGCGACGATGTGTGCACCGACGACATGGACGTCCTGCGCGCCACCCGTGACATGCTGATGGAGGCCAAGCCGAACTGGCTGTCGCTCGATTACGGCACGATCGACAATTACGTCGCCGGCGACATCCTGGCCGGGATCTACTGGAACGGCGCGACGATGCGCGCGCGGCTGCAGAACCCGGACGTGGCCTATGGCTATCCGGCGACCGGCTACCCGGTCTGGATGGACAACGCCGCCGTGCTGGCCGATGCCCAGAACACCGAGAACGCGATGATCTTCATCAACTACATCCTGCAGCCCGAACATGCGGCGATGCTGTCGGATTTCGCGCGCTACGGTAACGGCATCGCCGGGTCCGAGGAATTCATGGATCCCGAGATGGCCTCCGCCCCCGAAATCTCGATCCCCGAGGAGCTGGTTTCGGCCGGTCGCTTCAACCCGACCTGCCCGCAGGAGATCCAGGATATCCGCACGCAGATCTGGACCGAGCTTCTGCAGTAAGTCCCGAAGCACACGGACATGAACGGGGGCTTCGGCCCCCGTTTTCACAGCTTACGCCAAAGCCGCGACCGGACCGCGCAACAGGTCCAGCAGCGCGCCGAAATACCCGTCCGAGCGTGCGGGGCGCGCCGGGTCCGAGGTGATCGCCACCGCCAGTCCCGACCGGGGCAGGGCGGCGATGATCTGCCCGCCATAGCCCCGCGCCAGCACCCAGCCGTCCTCGGTCAGGAACCAGCCATAACCGTAATCCAGCCCTGAATAGGGCGAGCGCGTGCGCGGAATGCGACTGGCGATGATCCAGTCGGCGGGCACGACCTGTTCCCCGTCCCAGCGTCCGCCATCGCGCATCATCACCGCCACCCGCAGCATGGCGCGGGGCGTGAGGCCCATCTCGTTGCCGCCGAAGTAAAAGCCTTGCGGATCGGTCAGCCAGTCGGGGATGTCGATCCCCAAGGGGTCGCCCAGACGCGCCCGCGCCAGATCGCGCAGGCTGGTGCCCGTGGCCTCGGCCAGCACCGCGCCCAGCAGATGCGTGGTGCCGGTCGAATAGATCATCCGGCCGCCATTTTCGGCGATACGCGGCTGGCGCAAGACATAGCTCACCCAGTCGCGGGAATTGACCCAGGCGCCGTAATCCGCGCCCGAGGTCCCCTGCAGGCCCATCCGCAGCGTGACCAGATCCTCCATCGTCAGATCGCCCACGCCCTCGGTCGCGTCGTCGGGGATGAGGCCCGGCGCCACGTCGGCCAGCGTCGAGTCCAGCGCGGGGATTTCTCCGCGCTCAAGCGCCGTGCCCAAGAGCAGCGCCAGCAGGCTTTTCGAGCACGACTTGATGTTGGCGACCTGATCGAGCCCGCGATCACGCGGCGCTTCGGCCACCACAAGCTCGTCCCCGCGCTGCACCATGATCGTGTGAAGCTGGTCCATGCCGCGTGCCTCGGCGGCGATTTCCTGCGCGGCGGATTGAGCGCGCAAGAGCGCGGGCGCGGCCAGCGGCACGGCAAGGCCGGTCAGCGCAAGGGCGGCGAAACGGCGGCGTGTCAGGGGCATGGGGATCCTCGGAATCGGTCGTCTTCCGGGACAGATAGCGGCCCCCGCAGTTTAGCGGCAGCACCTCTCACGGCGTCGTGACGCTCGGACCCCGCACAGCGCCGTGATCGCCTGCGTCAGAGGCGCGCGGCCCGTTTCGCGTGCTCGAAATACGCCTCGAGCCTCGCGGCATGGAACCGCGCCTGCTCGACCGCCGCGTCGGGGTCAAGCCGGGCGAAATCCAGCGCGTCGCCGGGTCTGAGCTGCGCGAACCCGTCCAGATCGTCGTCGAGCATCGTGGCGATCTTGGGGTAGCCGCCGGTGGTCTGGTGATCGGCCATCAGCACCGTCGCCACGCCGTCGCCCGCCACCTGGATCGAGCCGCGCAGGATCGGTTCAGAGGGGATCTGCAACGCGTCGCCCAGCTCCAGCGCCGGGCCTTTCAGCCGCACGCCCATCCGGTCGCCCTGCGGCGTGACATGCCAGGACCCGCTCAGCAGCGCCTCCAGGGCCTCGGGCCGAAAACACCGGGTCTGTGGGCCCGGCACGACATGCAGATGCGCGCGCGGGCGGGCGGTGACGGGCAGGGGCATCCGGCGGTCGGGCAAGGTCGCGGTGTCGCGCACCTTGAGCGTGCCGCCGGTTTTCACCATGCCGCCGCCCAGTCCGGACGCCGCGATGGTCGAGGCACTGCCCAGCCAGCGCGGCGCGTCCAGATCGCCCGCGAAGGCCAGATAGGCCCACGCGCCCCAATGGCCGCGCCGCACCACCAGCCGCTGGCCCGCGCGGATCGTCAGCACGCCCCAGGGCGCCACCGTCTGGCCGTCCAGCTCGATCACGAAACCGCCGCCGGTGATGGCTAGGCTGACCGCGCCCTCGGTGCAATCGAGCGTCAGCCCGCCCAGCGATACCTCGATCACCGGCGCGCCAAGCGGGCGACCCACGGCGATATTGGCCAGCGCCAGCGAGCGGCGGTCCATCGCGCCCGAGGCGGGCACGCCAAAGCGCAAATGCCCCGGACGGCCCGCATCCTGCAGGCTGACAAGCGGACCGGCAAAGGCCACCGAGAATTGCGCCTCAGCCATGGTTGCGCTCCGTCTGGCGGTGATACTCGTCCAGCGTGAGCCGGGTGAAGCGAACCCGGTCGCCCACATCGAACAGGAACGGCGCGGCCTCGTCCCCGGTCAGGATCTTCGCGGGCGAGCGTCCCAGCCGCCACCAGCCGGTGGGCATGGTCAGCGTCGTCACAAGGCATTGCGCGCCCGCGATGATGACGGACCCGTCGGGCACGCCGCGCACGGGCGCGGTCTTGCGGTCAAGCCGCAGGGCCTCGGGGATCCCCGCCAGATAGGCATAGCCCGGCGCGAAGCCATACATCGTCACGCGGTACTCGGCGCCCAGATGCGCGGCGATCACTGCCTCGGGGCTCATGCCCGCACGGTCTGCCACTTCGTCCAGGTCGGGGGCGAGGCTTTCGTCATAGCAAACGCCCACCTCATGCCGACGCGGCGCGGCGGTCTCGGGCCGGGGGCGGCCCAGAAGCCCCTCGACATGCGCCCGGATGGCGGCGTGATCGCTCGCGCGCGGATCGAAGACGACCAGAAGGTTGACGATGGCCGGCACCCATTCGCGCAGACCGGGGCAGGGCGCCTGCGACAAGGCGGCGTCCAGCGCCAGCACGGCCTCATGCGCGGCTTCGTCCTGCGTTTCGGCGAATTCAACGAGCAGCGCGTGATCGGCGACGGGGGTGAAACGGGGAAAGTCTGCGCTCACAGGAAGCTCGCGATCTCGACGTTCCGGGCGGTCAGGGCGCTACGGATCTCGCGCGCCATCGCCACCGCGCCGCGACTGTCGCCATGCACGCAGACCGACTGGGCCCTCAGCGGGATCGGATCTCCGCCCAACACCGGCATTTTTCCGGTCTCCAGAAAGCGCAGCAGCCGTTCCGCCGCCGCGCCCGCATCGTGGATCATCGCGCCGGGCTGGCTGCGGGGCACGAGCCGGCCATTGGGCAGATAGCCGCGATCCGCGAAGATCTCGGAGAACACGGTCAGCCCCGCCGCTCGCCCGGCCTCTTCCAGCTCGGTCCCGGAAATTGCCAGCAGCGCCAGATCGCCGGGCTGCGCCTTGACCGCCGCGACGATGGCATCGGCCATCGCGCGGTCGTCCATCGACACGTTCGACAGCGCGCCATGCGGCTTGACGTAGCGGATCACGGCCCCGGCCACAGCCGCCACGCCCGCCAGCGCGCCGATCTGCGCGGCCACCATGCGACCGGCCTCGGCGGGGCTCATGGGGATGACGCGGCGCCCGAAGCCTTCGCGGTCGGCATAGCCCGGGTGGGCGCCGATCACGACGCCCCGCTCGGCCGCAAGCCGCAGCGTGGTGAACATCGTCTCGGGATCGCTGGCATGGCCGCCACAGGCGATATTGGCCGAGGTCACGATATCCAGCATCGCCCGGTCGTCGCCCATGGACCAGGGCCCGTAGCTTTCGCCCAGATCCGAATTCAGGTCGATCCTCATGGCCCCTCCGCGCGTTGCGCGTCAAGCCAACCCCGGCGCGCGGGCAAGGTCAAGCCCTTAGAACGCCAGCACTTTAAGCCCCATCCACAGGCCCATGGCCAGCATCATCACGCTTTCGGTCAGCGACACGAATCCCAAGGGCACATTCGACGAGCCGCCGACGCAGGCGCATTTCAGCTCGCGCCTGTCGATATAGACCGCCTTGAACACGCTGACGGCACCGATCCCGCCGATGAGGATGGCGACGGGCGAGGCCAGCCAGAGCAGCGCGCCCGCCGTCATCAGGATCCCGGTCCCCGCTTCGAGGAACGGATAGACATAGCCATAGCGCACCCAGCGCTTGGCCAGCAGGTCGTAATTCAGGAACATGGTCGAGAACTGCTCGACATCCTGCAGCTTCTGGATCGCCAGCACGACCATCGACAGCGAGATGAACCATTCGAACGCCCGCAGCGTGAAGGGCGTGCCGTATTGGTGCAGCGAAAGCCCCAGCGCCAGAAGCGCGGTGCAGGCGAAGATGGCAATCACCGGCTGGTAGGAGGTGTCGCTCTGTTCTTCCTTGGGCGGGTCCTTGTGAAAGAACACCCGCAGATCGTCATAGCCGCCGATGCGGTCGCCGGCGATGAAGGTCTGCGGGGTGGTCTCGACACCGTGCTTTTCCATGAAGGCGTCGGTTTCGTCGCGCGTTTTCAGATGGTGGTCTTCGACCTCGTATCCTGCGCGTTCAAGCAGATCCTTGGATTTCAGGCCGAAGGGGCAGGTATGTTCGGGCATCACCATGCGGTAAAGCACGGCCGTTTTCCCGCTCTCGGTTGTGTCGCGTGGCATCGCGGCCTCCGTTTCTCGTGGCGTTCGTTACGGATGCGTCTGCAGGGACAACGAGCCTCCTGCGCTGGAAGGTTCCGCACGGGTGGGCAAAAAAAATCCCGATATATCTTGAAAGCCGATATATCGGGATTTAGATCCGGGTCATGGAAACGACCCCGGACCATGCCTCGACCTGCCCGCCCGGACGCCGGAAAAGCCGGCGTCTGTTCGATTATGGCGAACTGCGGATGCTGATCCTTGCCATGATCGCCGAGCGTCCGCGCCACGGCTACCAGATCATCAAGGCGATCGAGGACCGTTTCCAGGGCAGCTACACACCCAGCCCCGGCGTGGTCTATCCCGCGCTGAGCTGGCTGGAAGAGCAGGGCTTCGTCGCCGTCTCGGCGGGCGAGGGTGGGCGCAAGCTGTCCGCCATCACCCCGCAGGGCAAGGCCGCCCTTGCCGCGAATGCCGCACTTGTCGCCGATCTGCAGGCGCGCAAGCCGCTGGGCCGTCACGGCCTGCCCGTCGAAGTCGAAGAGGCCATGGACGCCATCAAGGCCGCCCTGCGCCGGGAATTCTCCGCCAGCCCCTCGCCAGAGCGGATCACCGCCATCGCCGCCACGCTTCACGCCGCGGCCGACAGCCTGAACGACGTGTCGTGAGCGTCGCCTCTCTACAGGAGCCGGATATGGAACAAGGCACCCAACCGATCATCACCCGCCACCGCCATGAACTGAAACGTCGCGAACTGACCGTGGACACGGTCACGCGCCTGACGCCGCATATGCTGCGCATCGTCTTCAAGGGCGAGGACCTGGCCGATTTCACCAGCCTTGCGCCCGACGACCACGTCAAGCTTTTGCTGCCGGGCGGCGGTGACGCGCCCGAGATGCGCGAATACACTCCCCGCACCTTCGATCCCGCGCGGCGCGAGCTGGTGGTGGATTTCGCCCTTCACGATGCCGGTCCCGCCACCGCCTGGGCGCTCGAGGCGCAGCCCGGAGACACGCTGATGGTGGGCGGGCCGCGCGGCTCGGCCGTGGTGGCGCCGGTCTTCGACTGGTGGATGCTCATCGCCGACGAGACCGGGCTGCCCGCCATGGGCCGCTGGGTCGAGGAATTGCCCGAGGGCGCGCAGGCCATCACGCTGGGCGCGGTACCCGGGCCCGAGGACCAGCAAAGCTGGATCACCCCGGCCCGGCATCAGGCCCATTGGGTGCACCGCCCGGTCGCGCAGGCCGCCGAAGCGGCGCCGCTGCTCGATGCCGCGCAAGCGCTGTCGCTGCCCGAGGGGCGCGGCTTCATCTGGATCGTCGCCGAGGCCAAGGTCGCCCGTGCGCTGCGCGACCATTTCGAAAGCCGTGGCCATCCGCGTCACCAGATGAAAGCCGCCGGTTACTGGATCATGGGTCAGGCCGACGCCTCGGACAAAGCGCTCGACTGACAGCCCGACCGACAGTCGTCAGACCGTCTCGCCGCGCGACATCCGCTCAAGGAAGGCCTCGGCCTCGTCGAGCACCGTCGCGCGGCGTTTCTCGTCCATCCGCTCCCATGTGCGGTACATCTGCGCCATGCGCGGATTGCCCTCGAACCGCTCGCGGTGGCGGATCAGGAAAGCCCAGTACAGCAGGTTGAACGGACAGGCCTTGTCGCCCGTCTTCGCCTTCACGCTATAGGCGCAGTCGCTGCAATAATCCGACATCCGGTCGATGTAATTGCCGCTCGACACATAGGGTTTCGACCCGACGATCCCGCCATCCGCGAACTGGCTCATGCCGACGGTATTGGGCGCCTCGACCCATTCGAAGGCGTCGATATAGACGCTCAGATACCATTCGTGCACCTCGGCCGGATTGATCCCGGCGATGAGAGCGAAATTCCCGGTGATCATCAGCCGCTGGATGTGATGGGCGTAAGCCTCGTCACGGGTCTGGGCGATGGCGTGACGCAGGCAGTTCATCTTCGTCTCGGCGCCCCAGTAGAGCGGCGGCAGGCCGCGCTGATGGTTGAGCCGGTTGCGGCGCGGGTAATCGCGGCCCTCGCGGAAATAGATCCCGCGCATGAATTCGCGCCAGCCGAGGATCTGGCGGATGAAGCCCTCGGCCGCGTTCAGCGGCGCGTCACCGTCGCGATAGGCTTTCTCGACGCGTTTGCAGACCTCGAGCGGATCCAGAAGACCGATATTCAGATAGGCCGAGATCAGCGAATGATAGAGGAACCGGTTCCCCGCCAGCATCGCATCCTGGTAATCGCCGAAACAGGGCAGGGCGTTCTTGATGAAATGGCGCAGGACCTTCTGCGCGCCTTGCCGGTCGGTGGCGAAGGCGAAAGGCTCGAGCCTGCCGAAATTGTCGCCGAAGCGGTCGGCCACCAGCGCCAGCACCTCCTGCACGGTCTCGTCGGGCTCGACCCGCACGGGTTCGGGCGCGAACAGGTCGTCCGAGGCGGGTTTGCGGTTCTCGTGGTCGTAATTCCACTGCCCGCCGTCGGGTTCGTCGCCGTCCATCAACAGGCCGGTCTTGCGCCGCATCTCGCGATAGAAATACTCCATCCGCAGCGCCTTGCGCCCCTCGGCCCAGTCGTCGAACGCCTTGTGGCTGGCGATGAAGCGGTCGTCTTCCAGCATCGTCAGGTCGAGCGGCAGTTCTTCCAGCGCGTCGATCAGCCGCCACTCGCCCGGCCGTGTGGTGATCACCTCGGACGCGCCGTGCTGGTCGGCCCGCCTGAGCAATTCGCCGGGGATCGAGCCCGCATTGTCGTCGTCATCGAGCCGGCTGTAGTCGACCGTCCACCCATCCTCGCGCAGCGCCGCGGCGAATTTGCGCATCGCGGCAAAGATCAGCGCGATCTTCTTGGGGTGGTGGGGGACGTAGCCCGCCTCGTCCGCGACCTCGGCCATGACCACCCGGTCGCTTGCCTTGTCCGCCGCCTTCAGCGCCGCGACCGAGGGCGTCAGCTGGTCGCCCAGCACCAGAATCAGCCTCACCACGCCACCGCCTTGCCCGCCCAGTCGAAGAACCCGCCATTATCGGCCGGCCCCAGACCGTCCAGCACCCCCAGCAGGTTCGCCGCCGCCTGATCCGGCGCGACCTTGCGATGGCCGGGATAATCCGCGGTGAACGGGGTCTCGACGGTCCCCGGATGCAGCGCCACGACTACCGCCTGCTTTCGCTTGCGGGCAATCTCGATGGCGGCGGTATGCACGATCTGGTTCGCCGCCGCCTTCGATGCGCGATAGGCATACCAGCCGCCGAGGGCGTTGTCGCCGATCGACCCCACGCGCGCGGTCAGCACGCCGACCTTGCAGGGCCCCTCGGCCAGAAGCCGGGGCAGGGCGCGCAGAACCAGCGCCGGGCCGATCGCATTGACCGCCATCACCCGCGCCATGACCTCCGCGTCGATCTCGGACAGCGCCTTTTCGGGGCGGGCGCCCTCGGGGGCCAGGATCCCGCTCGCCACGATCACCAGATCGAAACCCGGCTCCAGCGCGCCCAGCACCCGCGCGACCGAGTCCGCATCCGTCACATCGAGCCCGTCCTCGCGCCGCGACAGCCCGGTGACCGCCACGCCGCGCGCCCCCAGCGCGCGCATCAGCGCCGCGCCGATCCCGCCCGAGGCGCCGATGATCAAGGCCTTGTTCATCCCCGACAGGATAGCGCGCGCGCGACCTCCGCCAAGGCCGCGCGCGCGCATCTTTGTTCCTCAAATATCCTCGGGGGTGAATGGGCCGCAGGCCCAGAGGGGGCAGACAGCCCCCTTACGCCGCCCGCGGCTGTTACGGCGTCAGCCGCATCAGGCGACCGGGATCGCCGTCCTCGATCAGCCAGACCGCGCCGTCTGGCGCCACCGCGACGTCGCGGATCCGTGTGCCCATGTCGAAACGCTCGGCCTCGTCGGGCTGGCCCTGCGCGTCGATCTCGACGCGCACCAGCGCCATCCCCGCCAGCGCGCCGATCAGCGCCGAGCCGTCCCAGTCGGGGAACATCGCGCCGGAATAGAAGGACAGGCCCGACGGCGCGATGACCGGCGTCCAGTAGAGCGCCGGCGCGGCGTATTCTGGCCGGGTTTCGTGTCCCGGGATGGCCGAGCCGTCGTAATTCGTGCCCTCGGACACGTCCGACCAGCCGTAATTGGCGCCCCGCTCGATGCGGTTGAACTCGTCGCCGCCGCGCGGGCCCATTTCGTGTTCCCACAGCACGCCGTCGGGCGCGAAAGCAAGGCCATAGGGGTTGCGGTGCCCGGTCGACCAGGTGAGCGACTGCACCGGCCCTTCGCCCGCCCAGGGATTGTCGGCCGGCGCCGAGCCGTCGAGATTGAGCCGCAGGATCTTGCCGCGCGCCATCGCCGGGTCCTGCGCGGTCTCGGATTCCGTGCGCTCGCCCACGGTCAGGAAGACATGCTCGCCCGCCGGGTCGAAGGCGATGATCGCGCCGGGATGGCCGCCGCCGCCGCCATCGGGCTGGCGCCAGATCTCGGTCAGGTCGGACAGATGGGCCGAGCCGTCGCCCTGCCGCAGAACGGCGCGGGCCAGCACGATCTGGCTGCCATCCTCGCCGGGGGCGTTGTAGCTCAGGTAAATCACGCCGCTTTCGGCGTAATCCGGCGCGGGTGCGATGTCGTGCAGGCCCAGTTGCCCCGAAACCTGCACCCGCGGCACATTCGCCACCTCGGTCTTCTCGCCTTCGGGCGTGACGAGGAACAACCGCCCGTCATGCTCGGTCACCAGAAGCCGCCCCTCGGGCAGCACGGACAGCGCCCAGGGCGCTTCGAAATCGGCGATCTCGGTCACGGTGAAGGGCAGGTCGGGCAGGGCCGGGCGGTTCCCGGCATTGATCCCCTGCGCGACGGCGGCGATCGTGGCAATCCCGGCGCCGGCGCCGATAAGCGAGGCAACGAGGGTCAGGCGCGATGGCATGGTCATCTCCAAGGTCAGGGCGTTCGGGGTGAACGGATGCGTCTGGCGGTGTTAATCTAGTCACTCGCCCCGCAAAAACCACCGTCGCCGGCGCGTCCCACGCGTCTGTGACCCTGCGCCGCAGGCAGCGCGGCAATCTGCAGCGCGGGAGCGCCGTGACACCCCGCCGCCGGTGCGGGCCCGATGCGGCAAAATCCCCACAGCGCGCAATTCTCTGGCGGAAATCGACGATCCGACATGGCCCCCGCGTCGCGATATGGTACCTGCGACGCGCAGCGAGGCGCAGACCCAGCCAACACCCCCACCCGATCCGGAGGTTTGGATGGCCCGCCTGTCCCCCCTGCTTTCTCCCGCTTCCACCCCGCGCGCGCGTGCGCTGCTTCTGTCTGCCGTCGCGCTGTGCGGCCTGATGACCGCGCCCGCCGTCGCGCAGACCTCGCCGCTGGTGCAGTTTCTGGGCACCATCGTGCTCGACCCCGCTTTCGCCCGCGCCCGCGACCCCGAGGGCACGGCGGCCGATCGCGGCAACAGCCATTACGTCGCCGATGCCGAGCTTGAACGCGCGCGGACGGGCGATCTGCGCGACCTGTTTTCCGGCATCGCCTCGGTCTCGGTCGGTGGCGCGATCCCGATTGCGCAGAAGATCTTCGTCAACGGGATCGACATGCTCAACCTCGCCGTGGTGATGGATGGCGTGTCGCAGAACAACCGGCTGTTCCACCATATCTCGGCCAATGCCTTCGACCCCGGCCTTTTGCGCTTCGTGCGTGTCGATGCGGGTGCCGCCCCCGCCGATCTGGGCCCCCATGCGATGGCCGGCGCCGTGGTGATGGAAACCGTGGACCCGGTCGATTTCCTCGATCCCGGGGAAAGCTTCGGCGGGCAGGTGCGGCTGTCCTTCGACAGCAACGGCCAGACATGGGGCGGGTCGGCGACGGTCGCGGGGCGCATGGGCGCGCTCGAGTGGCTGGCCTATGCCCGCCGGGCCAGTGGCGAGGATTACCGCGACGGTGCCGGCGATCTGGTCGAGGGCAGCGCGGCGGCGTTGCAGACCGGGCTCGTCAAGCTGGCGTTTCAGGGCGATAACGGCCACCGGTTCGAGCTATCGGCGCAGACGATGGAAGACAACGCCCTGCGTCCCTACCGCGCCAATATCGGCAGCGTCGGGCGCCCCGATCCGCTGCGGCTTTACGAGACGCAGCGCAGTACCTACGCGTTTACCTATGAAAACACGCAGGCCGCGGGCTATTGGGACCCGCGCCTGACCATCGGCCTGTCGGATGTGACGGTCTCGGTCGATCAGCCCTATTATCCCACCCTGTCGCCCAGCCAGGGCGAGAACCGCACGCTCTCGGGCAGTTTCCAGAACACGTTCCACCTGTCGCCCGACGACACCATCGTTGCGGGCCTCGATTACTATGACCGGCGCAGCCAGTATTCCGATCCCTCGACGCGTCCCATCGTGGAAGCGGCGCGCAACTGGGGCCTGTTCGCGCAGGCCCGGCTGGAACCCACGGACGCCTGGTCGCTGTCCTTCGGCGCTCGCTGGGACCGCCAGGATTTCGTCGGCACCAATGGCTGGGAGGAAACCTTTTCGGGTTTCAGCGGCAATGCGTCGGTTTCCTATCAGGCGACCGAGGCGCTGCGGCTGCGCGGCGGGATCTCGTCGGTCTTCGGCGGCTTGGCGCTTGAGGACAATTTCATCTTCAACCCGGGCTGGGATTACACCGGGATGCGCGCCGCGCGGGCCGAGAATGTCACCCTCGGCTTCGACTGGGAACAGCAATCGCTGCGGCTCGATGGCGAGGTCTTCGTGACGCGCCTCAACGACGTGCGGCTGAGCAGCTATTCCGCCAATGCCGTCGGCGACGCGGAAAGCCGGGGTTTCAATCTGGGCATGGGCTTTGGCTGGGACAACGGTTTCCTCCGCGCCAGCTACGCCTATAGCCGCATCCGCGTGAACGGTGCGCCCACCGACAGCTATTCGGCGCTCGATCTGGGCGCGCCGCTGGGCGGTGTCATCGCGCTCGAGGCTCAGCACCGGCCCTGGGGCGGAGATTTCGTGATCGGCGGCAGCGTCGAGGCGGCGCTCGATTATGACGATCTGGGTGTGGATTCGGATCAGAGCCTGCCGGGCTACACCGTGTTCAATCTCTTCGTGGAATACGAGCCGCCCTCAATCCGCGGCATGGTCCTGCGGGCCGAGGTCAACAATGTCTTCGACACCCGCTATGCCGACCGCGCGACCTATGGCGGGGATTATGCCTCGGTCACGCCTCTTTACGAGCCCGGTCGCAGTTTCGCGCTGACCGCCTCGATGCGGTTCTGATCCCGCGGGCGGGCAGGGGGTCCTTGCCCGCCCTTTCCCAAGTCCCGGCAATCGTGCTCAATGCGGCCATCGCCACGAAGGAGCGCCGATGTCCCGTCTTTCGCCTCTGCCCCGGATCATGGTCGCCCCCAACGGCGCGCGCCGCACCAAGGCCGATCATCCCGCGCTGCCGGTAACCATCGTTGAAACCGCCCGCGCCGCCGCCGCCTGCCACGCGGCCGGGGCTGGCGCGATCCATGCCCATCTGCGCGATGCCGAGGGGCGGCACTGGCTCGATGCCGGGGCCTATGGCGAGTTGATCGCCGAGATCGCGCGCCTTGCCCCCGATATGCCCGTCCAGATCACTACCGAGGCCGCGGGCCGCTACGACCCCGCCGCGCAACGGGCGCTCTTGCGCGACATCCGGCCCGAGGGTGTCTCGATCGCGCTGACCGAGATGCTGGCCGATGGCGACCGCAAGGCCGCGCGCGCCTGCTATCACGCGCTGGCCGAGGCGGGCACAGCGGTGCAGCATATCCTTTACGAGGCCGATCAGCTTGACCTTCTGGCGCGCGAACAGGCGGCGGGGACGATCCCGCCGGGCGATCTGCAGACGCTCTTCGTTCTGGGGCGCTATACTGAGGGTCAGCACTCGGAGCCCGCGATGCTGGACCCGTTTCTCGACCGCCTGTCCGCGCTGGGCGTGACCGGCGACTGGGCGCTCTGCGCCTTCGGGCCGACCGAAACCGCCTGTCTGGCCGAGGCCCTGCGCCGGGGCGGCTGTGCCCGCGTGGGGTTCGAGAACAACCTGTGGATGGCCGATGGCAGCCTTGCCGCCGACAACGCCGCCCGCGTGGCCGAGATCGCCGCGCTGCTCTGACCCCGCGCCTTCTTTAATCTCCGGTCTCCATTGCCGCGCAGGCCCGCCGTATCGCGGCGCGCAGCCAGCGATGGCGCCCAGAACTGTCCGAGAGCGGGCTCCAGACCATGCGGATCTGCATCCGGCTGTCGAAGGGCGCCGATATTGCCGTCAGGGAGGGGCCGAAGATCCGCCCCAGTCGCGCGGGCGCCGTGAGCACCAGCTCGGACCCGGCGATCAGCCGCTCGACCCCGCCGAAGGACGGCACCCGCACCACCGGATCGAAGGCCACGCCCTGTCGCGCCAGATCGGCCTGCCAGAACGGGCTCCACCCTTCGGCATAGACGATCCCAAGATGCTGCGCCGACGCGAAATGGTCCAGATCCAGCCCTTCGCGCGCTATTGCGGAGTGCGGATCGACGAAACAGGCGTAATGCTCGTCAAACAGCCGCTCGCTGCGCAGCTTCTCGCGCCCCACGGGCATCGGCGTCAGTGCCAGATCGCAATCGCGCTCCAGAAGCAGCCGTTGCGGCGCGAAATTCGCGGGAATGACCGAGACCCGCAACAGGGGCGCCTCGTCGCGCAGAATCCGCAAAAGCGGCGGTAGGATCAGGCAGCGTTCGTAGAAATTCGCTGCGATGGTGATCGTCGCGCCGTCGCGGGCGATATCCTCGGCCTCGGGACCAATCGAGCGCATCGCCTCGAGGAGCGGGCGCAGTTGCGCCACGATGTCGTCGCAACGCGCGGTCGGGCTGAGCCCCCCAGGCTGCGGTGAAACAAAGGATCGTCCAGGGCACGCCGCAGCCGGTCCAGCGCGTGGCTGGCCGTGGATTGCGCGATGCCGCTGCGCTCGGCCGCCAATGACAGCGAGCCCGCCTCGTGGATCCGGCACAGAAGCGTCAGCGCTTTCAGGTCAAGCGACAGGATATCGAATTTCTGCATGTCCGTTATCGCTGGATTTCTGTTGATCGATAAGAGATCGCTCTAAACCTGAGCCATGCCAAGGGGGGATGTTATGGTGGAGACGGTCAGGGAACTGCCGGTGATCGACGACGTGGCGCTGGGCGCGATGTTTGACGATCCCTATCCGACCTATGCGCGCCTGCGCCGCGAGGCGCCGGTGGCTTGGCTCAAACCCGCCAACATCGCTCTGATCACAACCTTCGACGATATCATTGCCATCGAGAAGGACGATACCACCTTTCCCGCCAACGACCCGCGCAGCCTGATGTTCCGCTCGATGGGGCACACGCTGATGCGCCGGGACGGCGAGGACCACATGACCGAGCGCCGGGCGCTGGTGAAGACCTTCAGCCCGCCGATGATCAAGAGCCACTGGGCGCCGAAATTCGAGGATTTTGTCGAGGAACAAATCGCTCATCTTCGCACCAAGGGCGGTGGCGACCTGTTCGCCGAGTATTGCGCCCCCATCGCCAGCCGCGCGCTGGCCGAGGTGATCGGCATCCCCGAAGTGTCTTGGCAGGACATGCTGTGGTGGAGCCAGGCGCTGATCGACGCCACCGGCAATTACGCCGATCTGCCCGAACCGTGGGCGCGCTGCGCGCAGGCCAATGAGGGGATCGATGCGGCCATCGACCATCATGCCGAATATTGGCGGCGCGCGCCCAACCCCTCGGCCCTGTCGGCGATGTTGCAGGCGGGTTTCCCGATGGAAAAGATCCGCGCCAATATCAAGGTCGCCATCGGCGGCGGCATGAATGAGCCGCGCGACGCCATTGCCACGATGATCGTCGCCCTCCTGGAAAACCCCGATCAATGCGCGGCATGGCGCGCCGATCCGGGCCTCAGGCGAAAGGCCTTCGAAGAGGCGGTGCGCTGGGTCGCGCCCATCGGGCTCTATCCCCGCAAGGTCGCCCGCGACACGGTGCTGTCCGACACGCTCTTGCCGGCGGGCACGGCCATCGGGCTTGTGGCGGGTTCGGCCTGCCGCGACGAGCGCAAATTCGGGCCGGATGCCGGGCGCTACGATCTGCACCGCCCGCAGGCGCCGCATCTGGCCTTTGGATCGGGGCCGCATTTCTGTCTGGGCGCCTGGATGGCGCGGATGCTCGTGGGCGACATGGCGGTGCCTGCGCTGTTCGAGAATCTCCCCGACCTGCGCCTTGATCCCGACCACCCGCCGCGCTGGGGCGGCTGGGTCTTTCGCGGCCCGCTCAGCGTGCCGGCGCTTTGGGGGATCTGACCGTGCGCCTCCTTTTACCCAAGGTCAGCGCGCATCCTCGGGCGGGTGTTTGCTGAACCAGTCGACGATCATCGGCATATTGCCCTCGAACGCGCCGGGCGCGAAGACATTGAGCCCCTCGCGCGCCTCGCTGCGGTTTTCGAAATCATGCGTCACGCCGGCGGGCACGAAGAGGAAACTGCCGGGCCCGGCATCGCGCCATTCCTCGCCGATGAGGAACGTCACGGTGCCGTCCAGAACGTAGAAGATCTCGTCTTCGCGCTCGTGCGAATCCGCGCCGATCCCCTTCGTGTTCGGCTCCATCCACCATTCCGAGATCGAATATCGACCTGCGGTCTCGTCTCCATCGGCTTTGAACCGGGCCTGAATGCGGCCCATCTCGTAATTCCGGCTCTCGCCGGGATTCCGAAAGATCGGTGCCTTGCCCGCCTCCTGCGCCATGATGCCTTCCCCCGGCTGGATTTTCCCGGCCCGAGCGTAACGCAGCCCGCCGTATGCGGCAATTCATCCCGCCAGACCAGCGGTCATGACGGAGCAACGGATCAATCAGGAAAGTCTGTGGAGATTGGAGCGGGTAGCGGGAATCGAACCCGCGCGTTCAGCTTGGGAAGCTGACAGGCTACCATTACATCATACCCGCGCAGGCAGCGATGTATCGGGGTCACCCTCAGCCGTCAAGAGGGCAGCGCGCGGGTCTTGGTAGCGGGACGGCTCGTACACGGAGCTGCGATAAGAAAGCCCGGCGCAGGGGGACTGCGCCGGGCGGAATTTCAGCGATCGCACAGGATCAGAACGGGATTTCGTCATCCATGTCGGACGCGCCGCCGCCGAAGCCCCCGCGCGAGCCGCCGCCCGAGGATCCGCCGCCATAGCCGCCCGATCCACCGCGCGAGCCGCCACCCGACCCGCCGCCATAGCCCGGATCGTCATAGCCGCCGCCCGAGCCGCCGCCCGAAGCGCCATCGCCGCGCCCGTCCAGAAGCGTCAGCTCGCCGCGATAGGGGCGCAGCACAATCTCGGTCGTGTAGCGGTCCTGACCCTGCTGGTCCTGCCATTTGCGGGTTTCCAGCTGGCCCTCGATATAAACCTTCGAGCCCTTGCGCAGATACTGCTCGGCGATCTTGGCCAGCGGCTCGGAGAAGATCGCGACCGAATGCCATTCCGTGCGCTCGCGCCGTTCGCCCGAATTGCGGTCGCGCCAGCTTTCCGATGTGGCGATGCGCAGGTTGCACACCTTGCCGCCGTTCTGGAAGCTGCGGACCTCGGGGTCGCGGCCCAGGTTGCCGACCAGAATCACCTTGTTGACCGAACCTGCCATTTTCCGCTCCCAGGACTTGTCGAATCTTTGCCGTGCATGGGTACACCACAAGATGATGGTTAGGAAACCGATAACGATACCCTCTGCAGGTCCCCGACATGGCTGGGCACGGCTCAGGCGCGGCTCTGCCCATGCGGTGTTGCGAATCTTGGCCCGGGACGCGTTTGCGGCTATGATCCGCGCCACTGGGGACTTTTGAGGGGTAACAGATGCTCAGGGCGCTTCTTGCGGCTGGCCTTCTGGTGACATCCGGCGCCATGGAGGCACAGGCCAGCGGTTTGCGGCTCGGGTCCGGCGGGGGGCAGGCCACGCGGGCCGATACCTTCCGCGCGCAGACCCGTCTGATGGAGGGCCGGATGGCCCGTCAATATTCGGCCTCGGCGCCCGAAAGCGCGGTGCCGATGGTCAGCTATACCGGCAGCTACCGGGGCGAATACCTGGCCGTCGCGCGGGCCGCCGCGCAGCGCTATGGCGTGCCCGAAGAGCTGTTCCTGCGGCTGGTGCACCAGGAAAGCCGCTGGAATCCCGGCGCTGTGTCCCATGCGGGCGCGCGGGGCCTTGCGCAGCTGATGCCGGATACCGCGCTGTTGCTGGGCGTCGATATCGACGATCCGGGCCAGAATCTGGATGGCGGTGCGCGCTATCTGCGCATGATGTATGACCGTTTCGGCAGCTGGCGGCTGGCGCTGGCGGCCTATAATGCCGGTCCCGGCGCGGTCGAACGGCACGAGGGCGTGCCGCCCTATGACGAGACGACGAATTACGTGCAGGTCATCCTCGGCGCAGGCTGAGGGCGCGGCTGAGGGCGCGGCTGAGGGCGCGTTCGGTCACACGAAAAAGGGGCGGGCCGAAAGGCCGCGCCCCTTTTCCATGCGCGCGGGCTGCGCGTCAGATTAGCGTCAAATCCGGGGCACGGCCGGTCCCGCAGGCCGCTTGCGGAAGGCCGAGGGCGTCTGACCGGCCGATTTTTGGAAGGCGCGGGTGAAATAGCCAGCCGAGTTGAAACCCAGCATCTCGGCCACGTCCTTGATCGGCATGCGCGTTTCGGCCAGCAGGCGGCGGGCTTCGAACAGGATCCGGTCTTCGAGCAACTGATGCGCGCCCTTGCCGCAGGCGGCCTTGCAGGCGCGTGTCAGATGGGTGGGCGTGATCCCCAGTGCCTCGGCATAATCCGCGACCGCTCGGTTCGAGCGGAAATCGCGCTCGAGCAGGCTGGAATAGCGCGCCACCAGCCGTTGCGCGGCACCCGGACGCGGCTGGGCCATCGATTCGAGTTGCTTCTCGCGCTCGAGCTGGCGGTCGAGCCACACGCCCAGCAATCCCAGATGATGCTGCGCCGCCTTCTGCGAGCCCGCGCGGTTGCTTTCCAGTTCGCGCTGGATCGCTTCGAGCGTGGCGATCAGTTCCTTCTGGCTGATCGGATCACGCGGGCGCAGATATTGCGGCGTCTGCGGCAGGTCCAATCCGTGATCGCGACCGAAGAACACCACCGTGCCCTGCACGCGCGGCGCGAAGTCGAAGCCGTGCATGACGCCGGGGGGAATGAAGATCGCGTTATTGGGCCCGTAGCCGCGCTGGGTTCCGGCGATGGTGATCCGGCCCTGTCCCTGCGTGAACCACAACAGCACCGGCTCGCGCAGCGAGCGCATCGCCTCGACCCGCCAGCGCCCGCCGGCCGCGAGGCGCGAGATCGGCGTCAGCCGAAGCCGGGACGGGGATTCGGGAATGATCGACATGACAGCTCCGTGGCAGCGGCAACTTTCCGCTCGAGCCTAGGAAACCGAAGCGACACAGAGGAAGGAGAATCACCGGACGCGGGGCAGGGTGTGCCGATTCAACCGGCAAGCGTGGCGTTTGGGTGACTCTGGATAAGTCAGGGGATAACGACGGGATCCCATGTGGACATCCGGCTGCGAAACCAGCTGCGCTGCCGCTTGGCGTATTGGCGTGTCGACAAGCTTGCGGATTCCTTGGCTTTTTCCAGCGTCATCCGATGCGCCAGATAGGCCATCAGCTCGGGCGCGCCGATCGCCTTTGTCCACAGCGGGCCGCTGGGCGTGCCGCCATCCTCGGGCCAGTGGGGATAAGCCGCGCGCGCTTCGTCCAGCGCACCCTGCTGCACCATTGTTTCGAAACGGCGAACGATTCGCTCGTTAAGCCAGTCGATTCGCGGCTTCAGCACCAGCGCCGTCGCCGCCTCGCGCGGGAGAACCGGCGCGCCGGTTTCAGCCTGCCACTCGGCCAGGCCGCGCCCGGTCGCGCGCAGCACCTCCCAGGCCCGTTGCACCCGCGCGGGGTTGCGCTTGTCGATGCGCGCGGCGGTTTCCGGATCCAGCTCGGCCACCATCGCGGCCAGCGCGTCCAAGGGGTGGCCATTGCAGGGATGCAGCCGCGCATCGGCCTCGGCGCGGATCTCGGGCGGGGTTGACGGGATTTCGGCCAGACCCTGCGTCAGGGCGGTGAAGTAAAGCCCCGTGCCGCCCACGATCACCGGGTTCAGCGCGACCAGGGGCGTGACCTCGCGCAGCCAGTGGCCAACGGAATATTCGGCCCCCATCGGCACATGCCCATACAGGTGATGCGGCGCCAGGCCTTCGTCGAAGGGATCGGGCCGCGCGGTCAGCACCCGCCACGGCGCATGGACCTGCAGCGCGTCGGCATTGACCACGGCGCGCCCCTGCGCCTGCGCGATCTTCAGCGCCAGCGCGGATTTGCCGCTGGCGGTCGGCCCGGCGATCAGCACCGGGCGGTCGGGATCGGGCAGGGGAAAGTCCGAAAACATGAGGCGCGGGTCCGGGGGCGATCTAGGCGTTGATCCTGCCGTGGTTTTCCGACATTTTGCCGCCGAAAGAAACCACCCGATTGCCGCACGCCCGCCCCCCGCTTCAAGGACCGCTTTCCGGCCTTGCTTCCGGGATGGCCGCGCGCGCCAAGGAAAGGCCGCCATGGACCGCACTCCCTCCGCTTATCGCCGTGTCATGCTCAAGATTTCGGGCGAAGCCCTGATGGGCGATCAGGGATACGGTCTGCATCCGCCGACCGTCGCGCGCATCGCGCAGGAGGTGAAGGCGGTGCACGACATGGGCGCCGAGATCTGCATGGTGATCGGCGGCGGCAACATCTTCCGCGGTCTCGCCGGCTCGGCGCAGGGGATGGAGCGGACGACCGCCGATTACATGGGGATGCTGGCCACGGTGATGAACGCGCTGGGCATGCAGTCGCAGCTTGAAGCGCTGGGCATCCATACCCGCGTCATCAGCGCGATCCCGATGGATCAGGTCTGCGAGCCCTATATCCGCCGCCGCGCCGTGCGCCATCTGGAGAAAAAGCGCGTCTGCATCTTCGCGGCGGGCACCGGCAACCCGTATTTCACCACCGACACCGCCGCGACCCTGCGCGCCAGCGAGATGGGCTGCGAGGCGGTGTTCAAGGGCACCAAGGTCGACGGCGTTTACGACAAGGATCCCAACAAGTTCGACGACGCCAAGCGCTACGATACCGTCAGCTATGACGAGGCGCTGGAGAAGAATCTCGGCGTGATGGACGCCACCGCCATCGCGCTTGCGCGCGACAACAAGCTGCCGATCATCGTGTTCTCGCTCGACGCGCCCGGCGGCTTCCGCTCGATCCTGGCGGGCGAGGGCACCTATACCCGCGTCGCGAGCTGAAGCGCGCATCCCTTGGCCGCCGCGCGCCCGCAACGGGCGGCGCCGCGGGGCAGGGCCGAACAGCGGTTCCCTTCCGCGCCCCGCGGCGCTAGAAAACCCACAGTATACAAACTCCCGCGGACGCCCTAAAACGCGTGCCAGTGGATCAGAGCCTGACGGAGACTTCCGCGTATGTCCGACGAGATCGAGATCGATATCGATGACCTCAGCCGCCGCATGGACGGCGCGCTTGCCTCGCTGCGCACCGAATTCGCGTCGCTGCGCACCGGCCGGGCCTCGGGCTCGATGCTGGAGCCGGTGCAGGTCGAGGCCTACGGCCAGATGACCCCGATCAACCAGCTGGGCACCGTCAACGTGCCCGAGCCGCGCATGGTCACGATCAACGTCTGGGACAAGGCGATGGTCGGCAAGGTCGAAAAGGCGATCCGCGAATCCGGGCTGGGCATCAACCCGCAGCTCAACGGCACGATCATCATGCTGCCGATCCCCGAGCTGAACGAGGAACGCCGCCGCGAGCTGAGCAAGGTCGCCGGTTCCTATGCCGAACATGCCCGCGTCGCCGTGCGCAACGTGCGCCGCGACGGCATGGACCAGATCAAGAAGGCCAAGAACAACGGTATGTCCGAGGATGACCAGAAACTCTGGGAAGCCGAGGTGCAGGAACTGACCGACAAGCATATCGGCATGATCGACAAGGCGCTTGAGACCAAGCAAGAAGAGATCATGCAGGTGTGACATCGCCCTTTGTGCGAGTCCTGACACTTATTTCGGAGAGAACATGCCTGAGGAGTCTGGCACGCCGCGTCACGTCGCCATCATCATGGACGGCAATGGCCGTTGGGCGACGAACAAGGGATGGCCGCGACTTGTCGGGCACCGCAAGGGGGCCGAGCGGGTCAAGGCCATCGTGCGTGCCTCGTCGGATCTGGGCATCCGGTATCTGACCGTCTATGCCTTCTCGACCGAGAACTGGAAGCGCTCGACCGAGGAAGTGCTGGGGCTGATGAAGCTCTTCGCGCGCTATATCCAGCGCGAGGCCGAGGCGCTGTCGAAGGAAAACGTGCGGATGTGCTTTATCGGCGACCGCACGCGGCTCGATCCGAAACTGCAGGACCTGATGGCCTGGATCGAGACCCGCACCGCCAACAATACCCGCCTGACCTTTACCATCGCCATCAATTACGGCGGCCGTGACGAGCTGGTGCGCGCGGCGCGCGGGCTGGCCGAACGCGTCGCCGCGGGCGAGCTGAAGCCCGAGGATATCGACGAGGCCACGCTCGACGGCGCGCTCGATACCGGGCACCTGCCGGCGCCCGATCTGGTGATCCGCACCTCGGGCGAGACGCGGGTGTCGAACTTCCTGCTGTGGCAGGCGGCCTATGCCGAATACGAATTCACCCCCGTCCTGTGGCCCGATTTCACCCCCGAGGTGCTGGCCGAGATCCTGAGCCGGTTCAGCGGCCGCGACCGCCGCTATGGCGGTGTGAAGAAATGAGCAGCTTCTCGGACCTGCGCACCCGGCTGGCCTCGGGCCTTGTGATGGCGGTGATCGGTCTGGGGGCGATCTGGCTCGGCGGCATGGCCTTCGGCGCTCTGGCGCTGGCACTGGCGGGGCTGATGGGGTGGGAGCTTCACCGCATGCTCGATCCCGGCGCGCCCGAGGGGCGGGGCGGGGCCACGGGCGTGGTCGCGGTGATGCTGGTCACGGTTTTCACCTTCTACCAGTCGGGGTGGATCGCGCTGGCAGGCATGGCCTTGGGCGCGGCGGTCATGGCGTGGCGGATGCCGCGCGACAAGCTGGTGTTCGGGCTGTATTTAACGCTGATCCTGTGGGCCGCGCATTCGCTCATCGTGTTTCGCGGCAGCTACGGGCTGATCTTCGTTCTGTGGATCGTGCTGATCGTCATCGCGTCGGATGTCGCCGGATATTTCGCCGGGCGCGTCTTCGGCGGGCCGAAATTCTGGCCGCGCTTCAGCCCCAAGAAAACATGGTCGGGCACCGTGGCAGGCTGGCTTTTGGCCGCGCTGGTGGGGGTTGGTTTCATGGCACGGTTCGACCTGTCCTGGGGGCTGATCCCGATCTCGGCGCTGCTGGCTTTCGCGGGGCAGCTCGGTGACATCGCCGAAAGCGCCATCAAGCGGCATGTCGGCGTCAAGGACAGCTCCAAGCTGATCCCCGGCCATGGCGGCGTGCTCGACCGGTTCGACGCGATGATCGCGGTGGCCGCGCTGGCGCTGATCCTTGCCTATCTCGGGGCCTTCGGCGGGGCGCAGGTCTGATGCGGCGCGTCGCGGTCTTCGGCGCCACCGGCTCGGTCGGGGAGAGCACGCTCGATTTGCTGGCGCGGCGCGACGATATCGAAGTCGTGGCGCTGACAGGCGGGCGCAACGTCAAGCGGCTGGCCGAACAGGCGAAGGCGCATAACGCGGCGCTGGCCGTGACCGCTTTCGATGACTGCTATCAGCCGCTGAAAGACGCACTCGCGGGCACCGGGATCGACGTAGCGGCGGGCGCGCACGCGGTCGTCGAGGCCGCGCATCGCCCCGCCGATTGGGTGATGTCGGCCATCGTCGGCGCGGCGGGGCTGGCCCCGGGGTTCGCTGCTTTGTCCCAAGGCCGCACGCTGGCACTGGCCAACAAGGAATCGCTCGTCACCGCGGGCCCTCTGTTGCTGGCCGAGGCCCGCAGCCACGGCGCCACGATTCTTCCCGTCGACAGCGAACATTCCGCCGTTTTCCAGGCGCTTGTGGGCGAGGATATCGCGCAGGTCGAGACCGTGACGCTGACCGCCTCGGGCGGGGGCTTGCGCGACTGGCCGCTGGAAAAGCTGGCCTATGCCACGCCTGAGGAGGCGGGCAAGCATCCCAACTGGGATATGGGCCAGCGGATCACCATCGATTCGGCCTCGATGTTCAACAAGGCGATGGAGGTGATCGAGGCGCACGAATTCTTCGGCCTCGCCCCCGATCAGGTGAAGGTGCTGATCCACCCGCAATCGCTGGTCCACGCCCTTGTCGCCTTCAACGACGGCGCCGTCATGGGCCATCTCGGCGCCCCCGACATGCGCCATCCGATCGGCTATGCCCTGAACTGGCCGCAGCGCGGCGCGCTGCCGATCAAGCGGCTGGATCTGGCCACCGCCGGGCGGCTCGATTTCGCCGCGCCGGATCTGCAGCGCTATCCGGCGCTGGCGCTGGCATGGCAGGTGATGGAGACGGGCGGCGCCTCGGGCTGCGTGTTCAACGCCGCCAAGGAGATCGCTCTCGATCATTTCATTGCCCGCGATATCGGTTTTCTTGATATGGCCTCGGTGGTCGAAGCTACGCTGTCCGCCTTCGCCGCGCGCGCCGACATCGCCGCGACACCACGGACGCTGGACGAGGTGCTGGCGATCGATACCATGGCCCGCGAGCTTGCGGGCGAGGCCGCAGCCCGACGCCCGCGCGCCTGAGCAAAGGAAGACCCATGGGGATGCTGCCCGAATTCGGCAATCTGTTCTTCACCCTCGGCGCCTTCGTCGTGGCCCTGTCGATCATCGTCACGGTGCATGAATACGGCCATTACATCGTCGGCCGCTGGTCGGGCATCCATGCCGAGGTCTTCTCGGTCGGTTTCGGTCCGGTTCTGCTGAAGCGCACCGACAAGCGCGGCACGCAATGGCAGATCGCCGCCTTGCCGTTCGGCGGTTACGTCAAGTTCCTGGGCGACGCCAATGCCGCCTCGGCCGGGGCCGATGACGAGGTGATGAGCCATCTCGACGCCTCGCAGCGCCGCCACACCATGCACGGCGCGCCGCTCTGGGCGCGGGCGGCCACGATCTTTGCCGGGCCCGCCTTCAATTTCCTGTTTTCGATCATCGTCTTCGCGGGCTTTCTTGCCGTGCAGGGCCTGCCTGCCGACACGCCGCGCGTGGGGACGCTTTACCCGATGCCCGGCGTCGTCGAGCTGCGCGAAGGCGACCTGATCACGGCCATCGAGGGTCAGGAAACCCCGGCGCTGTCGGATTACTACGCCGCCGCCGCCGAGGTCGCGCCCGCGCCCAGTGTCACCTACACGATCGAGCGCGACGGGCAGGTGATGCGCGTCGAAGGCCCGCATCCGCTGCCCGCCCGCGCGGCCAGCATCGCGCTGAACTCGGCCGCCCGCGACGCCGCGCTGCAGACGGGCGACGTGATCCTCAGCGTCGACGGCCGCCCGATCTATGCCTTTTCGCAATTGCCGCCGCTGGTGGCCGAGGCCGGCGGCGCGCCGGTCGACCTGACCTATTGGCGCGCGGATGACGAGGGCGGGAACGAGGCCGAGGTCGCGCTGACCCCGCGCCGCACCGACCTGCCCTTGCCCGATGGCGGCTACGAGACGCGCTGGCTGATCGGCCTGACCAGCGGGACGTTCTTCGACCATCCGACCCGTCCGGTCGGCGTGACCGAGGCGGTGCCGATGGCGGTGGGCCAGATCGGCGATATCATCTCGAACTCGATCTCGGGCTTGTGGCACATGATCACCGGCGCGATCAGCACCTGCAACCTGTCGGGCCCGGTCGGCATCGCCACCACCTCGGGCGAGATGGCCTCGGACGGGCTGGCCAGCTTCGTGTGGTTCATCGCGGTGCTGTCCACGGCGGTGGGGCTTCTGAACCTGTTCCCGATCCCGATCCTCGATGGCGGGCATCTGGTGTTCCACGCCTACGAGGCCGTGCGCGGCCGCCCGCCCAGCGAGAGGGTGATGGGCGCGCTGATGACCACCGGGCTTGTCCTGCTGGGCGCGCTGATGATCTTCGCATTGGGGAACGATTTGTTCTGCTGAACGATCCCGGGCGCGGGGCGCGATTGACGGCGCAGCGGAAACGCTGCCCGCAAGCCGCCCCGACACTGCCCCGCTGATGCCATAATCCGCGCGCATCGAAAGGCTCTCGAAGACTGGGAGCCTGTCATGCATTACGTCCTTCCCGCCGCCCAAAGCCTGCGCAACCTTTATGCGCTGTCTTCCGAGCGTGTCTGGTTCGCGCTGGCGACAATCGGCGGGCTGTTGCTGGCAGAGAAGGCGATCTCGGCGCTGCTGACGCTCGGTGCGCCGGAGCTGCATCTTATGGGCTACTGACGCCACGCAGCCTGCGTCCGCCGCAACCCCATTTGTCGCGTCTCCGAAAGGCCGGGCCCTCAGGTGCCCGGCCTTCGCGAATCGCGCGTCCCTCTCGCACGCGATGCCTCGGCCTCCGGTCCGCCACTGCCAGCGGCCCGCCCCCCGATTGCGGCCCCCGGACCGTCGCAGACGAACAATCCGGTGCAATGAATCCCCACATGATGCGAAAACGGGCAGGGGTGCACGCAACGCTTTGACATTCCACGTTCGCCTCGCTAGCAAGAGTCAAAACAAACGGCGGTAAAACACGGGGCTTTGGGATGCGCATCTCGCACGTGGATATGCATGCGCGCGCTCTCGGGGGGGTGATGAAACCTCTGCGGGGACTTGCAGCAGTATTTCTTTTTTCTTCAGCTATTTCCATCGGCGCCGCCAGCGGCGCCCTGGCACAGAGCTACAGCTTCTCGTCGATCGACGTGCAGGGGAACACCCTGATCGACGATGACCAGATCATCTCGTATGCGCGAATCCTCCGGGGTCGCAATCTGAGCGCGGCCGACCTGAACGCGGCTTATCAGCGCGTTGCGGCGACCGGCTTTTTCCGTGAAGTGGATTTCGTGCCACAAGGCAACCGCCTTGTGATCACGGTGCAGGAATACCCGCTGATCAACCGCGTCTCGATAGAAGGCAACCGCCGTCTCGACGATGACGATCTCAGCGCCACGATCACCTCGCGCTCGGGCGGCGTCTATTCGCCCGCCACCGCCGAAGCCGACGCCAACGCGATTGCCGAGGCCTATGCCAATGCCGGTCGCCTGTCGGCCCGCGTGAACCCGGTGATCATCGAGCGTCAGGGCGGCCGCGTCGACCTGGTCTTCGAAGTGCAGGAAGGCGCCGTGGTCGAGGTCGAGCGGATCTCGTTCGTGGGCAACCGCACCTATAGCGAGCGCCGCCTGCGCAACGCCATCGAGACCGCGCAGGCCGGGCGTCTGTCGACCCTGTTCCGCGTCGACAACTACAACGAGCAGCGCGTGGCCCGTGACCGTCAGGCGCTGCACGACTTCTACCTGTCGCGCGGCTTCATCGACGTGCAGGTGCTGTCGGGCATCACCGAGCTGAACGCCGAACGCGACGGCGCCTATGTCACCTTCACCATCCGCGAAGGCCAGCAATACCGGCTGGGCAACATCACGGTGACCTCGCAGATCTCGGGCATCGACGCCGCGCCCTACCAGGCCGGGCTGATCGAACGGCCGGGCACTCTGTTCACGCCGACGCTTCTGGAAAACATCATCCAGCAGGCCGAGCGCGTGGGCTACGAATCGGGCGAGCGTTTCGTGCGCGCCGAGCCTACGCTGGTGCGCAACGAGCGTGACGGCACGATCGATGTCGAGCTGACGCTGATCCGCGGCGAGCGCGTCTTCATCGAGCGCATCGACATCCAGGGCAACGTCACCACCGAGGACCGGGTCATCCGTCGTCAGTTCGACGTGGCCGAGGGCGACCCGCTGAACCCGCGCGAGCTGCGCGAAGCGGCGGCGCGGATCCAGCGCACCGGCTTCTTCTCGGATGTGCAGGTCAACCCGGTCGGCGGCTCGACCCCCGATCAGGCCGTGGTGGACGTGCGTGTCGAAGAGGCCACGACCGGCTCGCTGGGCTTCGGCCTGAGCTATGGCGCCGATGACGGCGTGGGCGGCAACATCAGCTATAACGAGAACAACTTCCTCGGTCGGGGCCAGCGTCTGAACGTGACGCTCTCGACGCTGGAAAGCTCGCAGGCGGTGTCGCTGTCCTTCACCGAACCGGCGTTCCTGGGCCGCAACGTCGCGCTGGGGCTCAATGTCGGGCTGTCGACCTCGTCGGCCAATGACTCGGCCTATTTCAGCACCGAAGTGGCGCAGTTTTCGCCCTCGCTCACCTTCCCGGTCAGCGAATACGGCGAGCTCAGCGTGCGGACCTCGATCAGCCGCTACTCGCTGACGCCCGCTTCGCCGCGCCGTCAGACCGCGCCGCGGATCCTGCGTGACCGTGGGTCGGCGACGACCGCCTCGGTCGGCTATACCTACAGCTTCGATACCCGCGACACTGGCATCGATCCAGATCGGGGCTTCGTGTTCCGCTTCAGCCAGGATCTGGCCGGCGTCGACCGCAACTGGCTGCGCAGCACGATGATGGCGGGCTACGAGCAGCACATCCTGAACGGCGATGTGACGCTGCGGGTCGAGTTCGAAGCGGGTGCGATCATCCATGGCGACGATGCCAGCCGCATCAACGAACGCTTCGTTCTGTCGTCGGAACAGTTCCGCGGCTTCAGTTCCTACGGGATCGGCCCGGTCGGCTATTCCAACATGGGTGGCCCCACCGGCGGCGGAACCCGCAATGGTCTGGGCGGCAACTTCTTTGCCGTCGCCCGGTTCGAGGCCGAGTTCCCGCTGGGCCTGCCGCAGGAATACAACCTGCATGGCGGCGCCTTCCTCGATGTCGGTTCGATCTGGGGCATCGACCAGCCGGGCACGATCTGCGCGCCGGGCGTGACGCAGAACTGCGTCATCGACGAGGCCGCTTTGCGCGCCGCCGCCGGTGTGTCGCTGTTCTGGTCCTCGCCGCTGGGTCCGCTGCGCTTCAACTTCGCGGTGCCGATCATGATCGAGGATTATGACCGCGAACGCCGCTTCGACCTGACCGTCGCCACCCGGTTCTGATGGTCCGGTTTCCGACGATCCTGCTTGCGGGGGCGCTGCTTTGCGCCCCCGTTTGCGTGACGGCCCAGACCGCCGGTCCCGCGCCCGATGCTCTTGGCGCGCGTCTGCCGCAGGGTGTCTCGCCGGTCCCGTACCGCATCCTCGACCAGGACCGTCTGCTGCGCGAATCCGAGCTGGGGCAGGAGATCCTGGCCGGGATCCGCGCCGCCGAGGCCGAGCTTGAAGCCGAGAACCAGTTCTATTTCGACCAGCTTGCGGCCGAAGAGCGTGCACTGACCGAAGCGCGGGCGGGTCTTACGCCCGAAGAATTCCGCGCCCGCGCGGACGCTTTCGATGCCCGCGTCGAGAGCATCCGCTCCGAGCGCGCGCAGGCCAGCCAGGCGCTGGCGCGCTGGTCCGAAGGCGAGGCGCAGCGCTTTTTCGACGCGGCGCTGCCGGTGCTGGTGCAGATGATGAACGACCGCGGGATCCTCGCGCTGCTGAAGCCCGACACGCTGATCCTGGGATCGGACATGCTGGACGTGACCTCGGACGCGATCGCGCTGCTTGACGCGTCGGGGACCGGGATCGGGGACGATGCTCCCGAGGCGCCGGGGGACTCCCCGCCCGAGATGCAGCCTGCGAACCCGGATGACGCACCTGCCGACAGCCCCGCGCCGACCGAGTAGGTCCGGCGCGGCGTCGCCGGACTTTCCCTTGTCGCCGATTGGCGGAGTTGCTAGGTCTGGCGGACCCGGCCGCCGCGCCGGTGACGTCCTTCCTGCGGAGTAGCCCGATGTCCGAGCCCGTCGAAAGCCGCGATTGGTCCACCACGACCACCGCCGACCTGTCGCTGATCACGCGGATCATTCCGCATCGCTATCCGTTCCTGCTGATCGACAAGGTCCGCGATATCGAGCTGAACAAGGGCGCGGTCGGGATCAAGAACGTCACCTTCAACGAGCCGCATTTCCAGGGCCATTTCCCCGGCGCGCCGATCATGCCGGGGGTGACGATCATCGAAGCGATGGCCCAGACCTCGGGCGTGCTGATCGGCCTGTCGCTGGACCTGGTCGACAAGAACCCGCTGGTTTACTTCATGTCCATCGACAAGGCCAAGTTCCGCCGCAAGGTGGTGCCGGGCGACGTGCTGGAGCTGGGTGTCACCGTGCTGCGCGGCTCGACCAAGATCTGGAAGATGGAAGGCCGCGCCACCGTGAACGGCGAAATGGCGGCCGAGGCCGAGTTCATGGCCATGATCGATCTGGGCCAGAAGGGCTGAGGCCATGGCCATCGACCCGACAGCGCAGGTCCACCCCTCGGCCGTGGTCGAAGAGGGCGCCGTGATCGGTCCCGATTGCCGGATCGGCCCCTTCGCCGTGATCGGCCCCGAGGTGACGCTGGCGCGCGGCGTCGTGGTCAAGTCGCACGCTGTCCTTACCGGCTGGACCGAGATCGGCGACGAGACGGTGATTTTCCCCTTCGCCAGCGTCGGAGAGATCCCGCAGGACCTGAAATACAAGGGCGAACGCTCGCGGCTGGTCATCGGCAAACGCTGCCGCATCCGCGAGGGCGCGACGCTCAATACCGGGACCGAGGGTGGCGGCGGCGTGACCCGCGTGGGCGACGATTGCCTGCTGATGACCGGCGCCCATGTCGGCCATGACGCGCAGGTCGGCGACCGCGTGATCCTGGTCAACCAGGTCGCCGTCGCGGGCCATTGCCAGATCGGCGACGACGTCATCATCGGCGGCCTGTCGGGCGTTCACCAATGGGTCCGCATCGGCAAGGGCGCGATCATCGGCGCCGTGACCATGGTGACGAATGACGTCATGCCCTACGGTCTGGTTCAGGCCCCGCGTGGCGAGCTGGACGGCCTGAACCTCGTGGGTCTCAAGCGCAAGGGTGTCGAACGGGCCGAGATCACCGCGCTGCGCGCCGCCTACCAGATGCTGGCGCAGGGTGAGGGGACGTTCCTTGACCGTGCGCGGCGGCTGTCCGATGAAACCGAAAGCCGCCATGTGCGCGAGATCACGGATTTCATCCTCGGCGCCACGGACCGCTCATTCCTGACCCCGAAATGAGGGCGCGCACGGCCATCATCGCCGGGGCAGGGCGCCTGCCTGCCACGCTTGCCCGCGCTTTGCCCGAAGCGCTGATCTGCGCCCCCGCCGGCATCGCGCCCGAGGGGCTGAGCGTCGCACAGCCTTTCCATTTCGAGCGCCTCGTTCCCTTCCTGCGCGACCTGGGCAACCGCGGGATCGAAACCGTGGTCATGGCCGGCGCGATCGAACGCCCGAGCCTTGACCCCGCCTTGTTCGACCGCGACACCGCGCAGCTCGTCCCCGATCTGTTGCGCGCGATCCAGTCGGGCGATGACGGCGCTCTGCGCTGGGTGATCGGGCTGATGGAAGAGTTCGACCTTCGGGTCGAGGGCGTGCCGCAGATCGCGCCCGACCTGCTGATCGCCGAAGGCCCCGCCACCGCCCGCGCTCCGAGCGCCGACGAGGCCGCCGATGCCGCGCGCGGCGCCGAGATCCTTGCCGCCCTCGCGCCGGTGGATGTGGGGCAGGGCTGCGTGATCTGTGCGGGACAGGCCATCGGGCTGGAAACGCTCTATGGCACCGACGCGATGCTCGCCGATGTCGGCCGCCACCGCCCGGAGCGCGCGCCGCACAAGGGCGGCACCTTCGTCAAGCGCGCCAAGGCCGGACAGGATCTGCGCGTCGACCTGCCCACGATCGGCCCGGCCACGATCGAGGCCGCGGCTCAGGCCGGCCTGACCGCCATCGCGCTGCAGCAGGGCCATGTCATCGTGCTGGACCGTGACGCGGTCCTTGCCCGCGCCGACGCGGCCGGGATCGCGCTCTGGGGGATGGCGTGAAGATTTTCGTCATCGCGGGCGAACCCTCGGGCGACGCGCTCGGCGGGGCGCTCATGGCGGGGCTGAGGACGCTGGCGCCGGATATCCGCTTCACCGGCATCGGCGGCACGCAGATGCAGGCGCAGGGCCTCTCCAGCCTGTTTCCGATGGACGAGCTTTCGGTCATGGGACTGGCCGAAATCCTGCCGAAGTATTTTCACCTCAAACGCCGGATCCGCGAAACCGCCGAGGCCATCGCCGCCGAGGCGCCCGACGCGGTGATCACCATCGACAGCCCGGATTTCTGCCTGCGCGTCCTGGCTCTGGCCCGTACCAAGGCGCCGAGGCTGAAGACCATCCATTACGTCGCGCCCTCGGTCTGGGCCTGGCGCCCGGGGCGCGCGGCGAAGATGGCGCGCCATGTCGACCATGTCTTGGCGCTCTTGCCCTTCGAGCCGCCCTACATGCGCGCTGCCGGCATGAGCTGCGATTTCGTGGGCCACCCGATCGCCGCCGAGCCCGTCGCCTCAATGGACGAAGCGCGCGCCTTCCGCGCGGCGCACGGCATCGCGGCCGAGGCGCCGCTGCTTCTGATGCTGCCCGGCTCTCGCAAGGGCGAGATCGAACGTCTGGGCCCGGTTTTTGCCGATACGCTCGCCCGGCTCGACGTGCCGGGCCTGCGCGTGGTCATTCCCACCGTGCCCGCGCGCGCCGGTCAGGTGCGCGCGCTGGCCCAGGACTGGCCCGGCGCGCCGGTGATCCTCGACGCGGCCAGCACGGCGCCCGATATCAAGCGCGCGGCCTTCCGCGCCGCCGATGCGGCGCTCGCGGCATCGGGCACCGTCTCGCTCGAACTGGCCGCCGCCGCGACGCCGATGGTCATCGCCTATCGCATGAACGCGCTGACCAGCGCGATCATCGCCCGGATGCTGCGCATCGACACGGTGACATTGGTCAATCTGGTTTCGGAAACCCGCAGCGTGCCGGAATTCCTGGGTCCCGAGTGCCGCCCCGACCGGATCGCGCCGGCGCTTCAGAGCCTGCTGGCCGATCCCGCCGCGCGCGCCGGCCAGCTGGAAGCGATGCACCTGACGATGACGCGGCTCGGTCGCGACGGCCCGCCCCCCGGCCTGCGTGCCGCGCAATCGGTGCTGGCGGCCTGCGCCCCTCTGGCCTGACCTCTGGCCTGACCTCTGGCCTGAGCGTCTCTGGCAGAGCGCGGCCAAGGGGGGCTGTCTGCCCCCTTTCCCGACCTTCCGCCTGCGCGGCGCTCAGTATCCGCGCCAGATCCAGCCGCCACCCATCACCCGGCTGCCCTCGGGCGCGTAGAACACGCAGGCCTGACCGGGCGAGACGCCGTCCTCGGGCGTCAACAGCTCGACTTCGGCACTGGTGGGGCCGGTCGGGCGGATGATTGCCTCGCTGGGTTGCTTGGTCGAGCGGATGCGTACCCGTACCGGCCATTCCGCCGCGCTGTCGAAAGGCGCGTCGCCCAGCCAGTTGATCTCGCGCACCGGCACAAGCCGGGTCGACAGCGCCTCTTTCGGGCCCACCACGACGCGCTTGTTGTCCGCGTCGAGCCGCACCACGTAGAGCGGGTCGCTCAGGCCCCCGATGCCCAGGCCCCGGCGCTGGCCGATCGTGTAATGGATCACGCCCCGGTGCTGGCCCAGCACCCGTCCCTCCATATCGACGATCTCGCCCGGATCGGCCGCGCCGGGGCGCAGTTTCTCGATCACCGCGGCGTAATCGCCGTTGGGCACGAAGCAGATGTCCTGGCTGTCGGGCTTGTCGGCCACGCCCAGCCCGTGTTTCGCGGCCAGCGCCCGCGTCTCGGCCTTCGAGGCCAGGTGCCCCAGCGGGAAGCGCAGGTAGTCGAGCTGTTCCTGCGTCGTCGAGAACAGGAAATACGACTGGTCGCGGGCGGGATCGGCGGCCATGTGCAGTTCGGCGCGCGCCTCGCCCTGACGGCGCTGGATGTAATGGCCCGTCGCCATGCAATCAGCGTCGAGATCGCGCGCGGTTTCCAGCAGGTCGCGGAATTTCACCCGTTCGTTGCAACGGATGCAGGGCACCGGCGTGGCGCCGCCCAGGTAGCTGTCGGCGAATTCCTCGATCACCGCGTCGCGGAAGGTGTTCTCGTAGTCCAGCACGTAATGCGGGAATCCCAGCGTCTCAGCCACCCGGCGCGCATCGTGAATGTCGCGCCCGGCGCAGCAGGCGCCTTTCTTGGCCAGGGCCGCGCCGTGATCGTAGAGCTGCAGGGTGACGCCGATCACGTCATAGCCTTCGACGGCCAGTTCCGCGGCCACGACCGAGCTGTCGACGCCGCCCGACATGGCGACGACCACCCGGGTTTCCGAGGGCGGCTTGGCAAATCCCAGTGAGTTCACGCCGATATCGCGTGCCATGCTGAATCCCGATCGATTGCGGAGGTTTGGACGGCTTTCGCGCGACATATAGTAAAATGCGCCACACTCTCAAGCCCCGGGCCCCGTTCTGATCAACAGCTCCTTAAGCCTGCCTTGCCACCCTGCGGGCGGGATGAAGGAAAGGGGTAAGGCCCATGTTCTTGAAGAAAATCGACGGACCGCGCGCGGTGACCCTGCCCGATGGCAGCGTGATCAGCCGCGCGGACCTGCCGCCCGCCGGGACCTGTCGCTGGGTGGCCAGCCGGAAGGCCATCGTGGTGAAGGCCGTGCTGCACGGGTTGATCAGCCGCGAAGACGCGCTCGATCGCTATGGATTGTCGGACGAGGAATTCGATGCCTGGACCTCCGCCGTTTCGCAACACGGGGTCGATGCGCTGAAAGTCACCGCGCTGCAAAAATATCGACAAATTTAAGGGGAAAGGCCATCCTCAACGGTAAGGGTAACCGCGCGTTAACGAATTCGGGCGAAGGTAGGTCCGATCACGTCATTGTGGAGGCCGAGTAATGCGAGTGCTTTTGGTAGAAGACGATGCGACCACGTCGCGCAGTATCGAACTGATGCTCGGCCACGCCAATTTCAACGTCTATTGCACCGATCTGGGCGAAGAGGCGATCGAACTCGGCAAGCTCTACGATTACGACCTTATCCTGCTCGACCTCAATCTTCCCGACATGGCGGGGCTTGAAGTGCTGCGGCAGATCCGTCTGGCCCGGGTCAACACGCCGATCCTGATCCTCACCGGCGAGGAAAGCACCGATGCCAAGCTCAAGGGGTTCGGTCAGGGAGCCGACGATTACATGACCAAGCCCTTTCATCGCGACGAACTGGTGGCGCGCATCCACGCCATCATCCGCCGCAGCCAGGGCCACGCGCAGGCGCTTATCCATACCGGGCGGATTTCCGTCAATCTCGATGCCAAGACGGTCGAAGTGGACGGCAAATCCGTGCATCTGACCGGCAAGGAATACCAGATGCTCGAATTGCTGAGCCTCAGAAAGGGCACCACCCTGACCAAAGAGATGTTTCTGAACCATCTCTATGGCGGGATGGACGAACCCGAATTGAAGATCATCGACGTCTTCATCTGCAAGCTGCGCAAGAAACTCGCCGAAGCGACGGGGGGCGAGAATTACATCGATACCGTCTGGGGCCGCGGCTATGTGCTGCGCGACCCGGTGGCGGGGGCGGGGCGCGCGCATCAGGCCGCCAGCGCGTAAGATCTTAGCTCCGACACGCGGTCCGGCCCGTGCATGGCCCGTGCATGGGCGAGTCCTTGGCACGTGCTTCGCGGCTGGAAAATCCTCCTGCGGCACCGTATCACGGGGGCACGCAACAGGAGTGGGCGATGCCGCAAGAGCGTCCGGTCGAAGAGCTGTCCGAAACAGAAGCCAGGCAAGAGCTGGAGCGCCTTGCCACGCTGCTGGCACAGGCCGATGCCGCTTATCATCAGGCCGATGCGCCCGAACTGACGGATGCCGAATACGACGCCCTCAAGCGTCGCAACGCCGCGCTCGAATCGCGCTTTCCCGACCTCAAGCGCTCTGACAGCCCCTCGGACCGCGTCGGCGCCGCGCCGTCCGACGGATTCGCAAAGATCCGGCACGAACAGCGGATGCTCTCGCTCGCCAATGCGTTCGCCGACGAGGATGTTACCGCCTTCGACAGCCGGGTCCGCCGCTATCTGGGTCTCGCCGACGACGCGCCGCTTGCCTATACCGCCGAGCCCAAGATCGACGGTCTCTCGCTGTCGTTGCGCTACGAACAGGGCAAACTCGTTTACGCCGCCACCCGCGGCGACGGCGAAACCGGCGAGGATGTGACCGCCAATGCGCGCACCATCGACGATATTCCGCAGGTCCTGACCGGCGCGCCCGAGATCCTCGAAGTACGCGGCGAGGTCTATATGAGCCATGCGGATTTCGCGACCCTCAACGCGACCGGCCCGCGCAGCTTCGCCAATCCGCGCAACGCCGCCGCCGGATCCTTGCGCCAGCTTGATCCGGAGGTGACCCGCGCGCGCCCGCTGAAATTCTTCGCCTATGCCTGGGGCGTGCTTTCGTCGCCGCTGGCCGGGACGCAGATGGCGTCGATCGAGCGGCTTGAAACGCTGGGTTTCCGCGTCAACCCGCTGACCCGGCTTTGCACCGGCCCCGCCGAGATGCTCGACCAATACCGACGGATCGAAACCGCGCGCCCGGATCTGGGCTACGATATCGATGGCGTGGTCTACAAGGTGGACGACCTTGCGCTGCAGGCCCGGCTTGGTTTTCGCGCGACCACCCCTCGCTGGGCCATCGCGCATAAATTCCCCGCCGAGATGGCCTGGACGCGGCTTGAAGCCATCGACATTCAGGTCGGACGCACCGGCGCGCTCAGCCCGGTTGCCCGTCTCGCGCCGGTCAATGTCGGCGGTGTGCTGGTCTCGAATGCGACGCTGCACAACGAAGATTACATTGCTGGCCGCGACTCGCATGGCGACCCCATCCGTGACGGCCGCGATATCCGCGTGGGCGACTGGGTCCAAGTCTATCGCGCCGGCGACGTAATCCCGAAAATTGCCGATATCGACCCCGCGCGCCGGCCTGCCGATGCCGAACGGTATCAGTTCCCGCATCGCTGTCCGGAATGCGGTTCGGACGCCGTCCGCGAGCCGGGCGATTCCACGCATCGGTGCAGCGGCGGGCTCGTTTGCCCGGCGCAGGCCGTTGAAAAGTTGAAGCACTTTGTCAGCCGGAACGCGTTCGACATCGACGGGCTTGGCGCCAAGCAGGTCGAGCTGTTCTTCGCGGACGACCTTCTGCCGGTGCGCGAACCCGCCGATATCTTTACCGTTCGTCAACGCGACGATGCCAATCTGGCCAAGCTGAAGAACCGCGACGGGTTCGGGGCGCGCTCGGTCGAAAAGCTGTTCGATGCCATTGATCAACGGCGTCGGATCTCTCTCTCGCGGCTGTTGTTCAGTCTCGGGATCCGCCACCTGGGCGAAGTGGCCGCCTCGGATCTGGCGCGCCATTTCGGCAGCTGGGACGCGCTGATCGCGGCGGTCGATGCCGCCGCGCCCGCCGCCGGGCGCGCCGTCGCCGCCGAAGAGTCCGAGGTGGCCGAACGCGCCCGCGCTGCCGATGAAGGCCGGCGGGCCGAGTTGAAGAAAACGCGCGATGCGGTCTGGGATGATCCGCCCCTGCCGGATGGCGCGCGCGCGGCCTGGGACGACCTGATCGGCGTCGACGGTGTCGGCGCGGTCCTTGCGACCTCGCTGGTGACAACACTGACCCAGCCGCGCGAGCGGGCATCGGTCGACCGGCTGATCGCCGAACTGACCGAGATTGTCCCGCCCGAAGCGCAGGCCAGCGACAGCCCGGTCGCCGGCAAGACGCTGGTTTTCACCGGTACGCTGACGCGGATGACCCGCGCTGAAGCCAAGGCGCGCGCGGAATCTCTCGGCGCAAAGGTCGCAGGGTCGGTCTCGGCCAAGACCGATCTGTTGATCGCGGGCGAAGGCGCCGGTTCTAAGGCCGCAAAAGCCGCGTCACTGGGGGTCGAGGTCATCGACGAAGACGCCTGGCTGGCGCTGATTGGCGGATGACGGGACGGCCCGAGATCCTGTTTCCCCTTTTCGCGAGCCTTGAGGGGCTTGAGGGGGTCGGGCCAAAAACATCGAAGCTTTACAAAGGCCTTGGGGTGGAGACGCCCCGAGACCTGCTCTTTGTCCTGCCGCATTCCGGCATTGACCGCCGGCTGCGCCCTACGTTGCGCGGCCTGACCCCACCCCTGACCGTGACGGTCGAGGTCGAAATCGGCGCCCATTTGCCGCCTCGTCAGCGCGGGCGTCCGTACCGCATTGTCGTCACTGATGCCGAGCAGGAATTCCAGCTGGTTTTCTTCCATGCGCGCGGCGATTACCTGCAGAAACTGCTGCCAACGGGGCAGAGGCGGGTGATTTCCGGGCGTGTCGAGAGTTTCGATGGCGTGTTTCAGATCGTCCATCCCGACCATGTCCTGCGCCCCGACGAGGCCGAAACCCTACCCGAATGGGAGCCGGTCTATCCGCTTGTCGCAGGACTGACCCAGCGTCAGGTACAAAAGGCGATGCGCAGCGCTCTCTCCCGGCTGCCGCAATTCGACGAATGGATCGACCCCGCCTTGAAGGCGCAGCGCGGCTGGCCCGATTGGCATGTCGCGCTGCGCGCCGCCCATGCGCCGCAGGGGGCGGGAGATATCGCGTCCGGCGCGCCGGCACGCGAGCGGCTCGCCTATGACGAGCTCTTCGCGCATCAACTGACGCTGGCCATCGCCCGGTCTACGCAGCGCCGGGCGCGCGGGGCGGTGACGAAGGGGGACGGACGGCTGGTGTCAAAGGTCCTGGCCGCGCTTCCCTATGCCCCGACCGGGGCCCAGACCCGCGCGATCGCAGAGATCACCGCCGATATGGCCGCCCCGCACAAGATGAATCGCCTGCTGCAGGGAGATGTTGGCGCGGGCAAGACGCTGGTTGCGATGGCCGCGCTTCTGACCGCGGTCGAGGCCGGCGGGCAGGCCGCGCTGATGGCCCCGACAGAGATCCTCGCGCGCCAGCATGTGGAGGCTTTGGCGCCCCTCGCCGAAGAGGCCGGCGTCACGATCACCTTGCTGACCGGCCGCGACAAGGGGCGTGAACGGGCGGCCAAGCTCGCGGCGCTGGCCGAGGGGCGGATCAATATCCTGATCGGCACCCATGCGCTTTTCCAGCGCGATGTCGTGTTCCGCAATTTGCGCCTGGCGGTGATTGATGAACAACATCGGTTCGGAGTCGCGCAGCGCATGGCTCTGGGCGAGAAAGGCGCGGCGGTGGATATCCTTGTCATGACCGCGACGCCGATCCCGCGTTCGCTCGCGCTCACCCAGTACGGCGATATGGAGCTGTCGCTGCTCGATGAGAAGCCGCCGGGGCGTGTGCCCGTGATCACCTCGCTTGCTTCGCTTGAGCGGCTCGACGAGGTGGTCGCGCATCTCGCCCGCGCGTTGGAAGAAGGGCGGCAGGCTTACTGGGTTTGCCCCCTGGTCGAAGAGAGCGAAAGCGTTTCCCTGACCGCGGCGCAGGCCCGTTTCGAGCATCTGCGCGCGCGTCTGGGCGATGCCGTCGGCCTGGTCCATGGGCAGCTCGCCCCTGCCGACAAGGATCTGGCGATGGCACGCTTTGTGGCGGGCGAAACCCGGATCCTTGTCGCCACCACCGTCATCGAGGTGGGCGTCAATGTTCCCAACGCGACGATCATGGTGATCGAGCGCGCCGAAAGCTTCGGCCTTGCGCAACTGCACCAGCTTCGCGGCCGTGTCGGGCGCGGGGCAGGGGCCTCGACCTGTCTGTTGCTCTATGAGCCGCCGCTGGGCGAGACCGCCTCACGACGACTGAAACTGATGCGCGACACCGATGACGGTTTCCGTATCAGCGACGAGGACCTGGCGATCCGGGGCGCGGGTGACATGATAGGCACCGCGCAATCGGGATTGCCGCGCTTCCGGATGGCGGATCTGGAGCGGCAGGCGGGGCTCATGCAAACCGCCCAGAGCGACGCCCGGAAACTTCTGGCGGACGATCCGGAATTGACCTCACCGCGCGGGCAGGCGGCGCGTTTGTTGTTGTGGCTGATGGAGCAGGACAAGGCCATCAGGCTGATGCGAATCGGATAATCCCCTTTTGTTCACAAAAGTTCTTGCATTGATCGCAGGAAAATGAGAACAAAAAGATAACAAAAGGGAGATACGCTATGCGACAGCTACTTCGTCAGATCTCTGCCCCGCGCGATGAGCGGCTTGCGATGGCCACGGATGCGGCTGGAGTCGTCGCCTTGTTCGTCTTGTTCTATGTCGCCCTGCATCTGCCCGCCCTGGGCTGAGCGATCCCCTTTCTCAGCTTTTTCTGCCCAGCGGTCTGGCGCGGCCCGTCTGTCCCGGTGCCCCGACCCATCCAGACACGCCACTGGCCGCCGCGTTTTTCACGCGGCGGCATTTTTCTTAGGTTTTTCTTAGGAAATGCGCGCCACGATCACGAGGCGCGAGCGGCTTCGGCGGCCTCGGCCGCGGCCTGAACCGACAAAAGAATCGAGGCGTGGCGATTCTTGAACTCCCGGGCCGGGATCAGGGCCTCGTATCCGTCGAAGGGCGCGGCGGGGACAGGCCCGTCCTTTTTCAGCATGGCTTCAAGGTCGCGCGCCGCGGCCTGAAGCTCCTCGGCGCTGCGGCCCATGACCGCGTCGCCCAAGACTGCGGCCGAAGCCTGTCCAAGCGCGCAGGCCTTGACTTCTTGCGCGAAGCGGCTCACGCGGCCGTCCGTCATGTCCAGATCGACTGTCACCGTCGACCCACAGAGAGGAGATCGTTTCTTCACACTTGCCTGCGGGCTGTCCAGACGTCCCAGATGCGGGATCTCGGCGGCGAGCCCGAGGATCCTGTTCGAATACAGCTTGATCAGATCGGAGGATTCAGACACTTCATGCGCTCCTGTTGAGCAAAGGATATAGACCATGCCCTTCGATCCGCAATCCCTGCGCTTTGACGACAAAGGTCTCATTCCCGTCATTGCTCAGGATCACGCCACGGGCGAGGTACTGATGATGGCCTGGATGAATGCCGAAGCTGTGGGCCGGACATTGGCAAGCGGCCAGGTCACCTATTGGTCGCGCTCGCGGCAGGCCTTCTGGATCAAGGGCGAGACGTCGGGCCACATTCAGCGGCTTGTGGATCTGCGGGTCGATTGCGATAGCGATTGTCTGCTGGTTCTGGTCGATCAGACCGGGCCTGCCTGCCACACCAACCGGCGGAGCTGTTTCTATACGGCGATCCGGGAGGGCGAACCTGTCGAATTGATGCAGCCCGAAGGCTGAGGGCGCAGAGCGCAGAGCGCGTCGTGGCTTCGGGCCGAGACATGCAATCGTGCCAGGGGCGTAGCCGCTTTGGCCGGAACTTGAGTCGTCGAAGGCCGTGACGACCTAGCGTCCACAAGCGCCAGAGATCGGGCGCGACGCGTGCAGGGCGCTTAGCTGTCTAGCCCGACCATCCGGCGAATATCGTCGGGCGTCGCGCCCTCCGCGCGGTAGAGAGCGATGGCGCGGGACGCGTCGCGTTTGGCCAACCGTTTGCCCTGTTCGTCACGGATCAGGCGATGGTGGTGATAGTCGGGCACGGGCAGTCCCAGAAGCTTTTGCAGAACGGCATGGATCGCCGTGGCCTCGAACAGATCCGCGCCGCGTGTCACCAGCGTGACGTCCTGCGCCGCGTCATCGACGCAGACGGCCAGATGATAGGACGTACCGATATCGCGCCGGGCGAGCACCACGTCGCCCACCTGCGTGCATAGCCAGTCGGGCGCGAAGTCGTGGCGCCCGGAATGGAGCGGGCCGATCTCGGTGAACCCCACCGCGCCGGTGATCGCGACCGCCCGCGTCATATTCAGCCGGATCGCCGCGCCGGGGTGATCATGGCCGGCATCACGGCAGGTTCCGGGATAGACCGGGCCATCGGGGCCGATGAGCGGCGCGCCTTCCTGTGGCGCGGCGAGGGCGGCGCGGATATCCCCGCGCGTGCAGGTGCAGCGATAGGTGACGCCCATCGCCTCAAGGCTTGCCAGCGCGGCGTCGTAGGCAGGGCGTCGGTCGGATTGGCGCAGGACAGGCTCGGGCCAGGACAAGCCCAGCCAGCGCAGATCGTCGTAGATCTGGGTCTCGAAAGCGGGTGTCGAGCGGGCGGTGTCGATATCCTCGATCCGCAACAGGAAGCGCCCACCAGCTTTTCGCGCCAGCGCATCGGCCGTCAGGGCAGAGAATGCATGGCCCAGATGCAGCGGGCCGGTGGGCGAGGGGGCGAAACGCGTGATCACGCCTGCCCCCTCAGACCCCCACGGATACCGGGGCCGAGGCCAGCCAGTCCGAGAACGCCTCTTTCGCGCGGTCGGTATAGCCTTTGTAGCGATCCTTGCGCCCGCGACGGCCGCCCTTCATGTCGATGGGCGGGAACAGGCCGAAATTCACGTTCATCGGCTGGAAGGTCTTGGCGTCCGCGTCGCCGGTGATATGCGCGATCAACGCCCCCATCGCGGTGACGCGGGGCGGCGGCGGCAGCATCTGGCCGGCGATCTCGGCCGCGGCGAGCCGTCCGGCGACAAGCCCCATCGCGGCGCTTTCGACATACCCCTCGACGCCCGTGACCTGACCGGCGAAGCGCAGATTGGGACGCGAGCGCAGGCGCATCTGGTCGTCCAGAAGCGTGGGGGAGTTCAGGAAGGTGTTGCGGTGAATGCCGCCCAGCCGCGCGAAGCCCGCCTCCTGCAGGCCGGGGATCATGCGAAACACCTCGACCTGCGCGCCGTATTTCATCTTGGTCTGGAAGCCCACGATATTATAGAGCGTTCCCAGCGCGTTATCGCGGCGAAGCTGGACGACGGCATAGGGTTTGTTGGTCGGATCGTTGGCATTGGTCAGGCCCACGGGCTTCATCGGCCCGTGACGCAGCGTCTCGCGCCCGCGCTCGGCCATGACCTCGATCGGCAGGCAGCCGTCAAAATAGCCGGCGGTCTCGCCCTCGCGGAACTCAGCCTTGTCGGCGGCGAGCAGTGCGTCGATGAAGGCCTCGTACTGGTCCTTGGTCATCGGGCAGTTCAGGTACGCCTTGCGCTCGTCTTCGGTCTCGCCCTTGTCGTAGCGCGACTGGAACCACGCCTGGCTCAGGTCGATCGTATCGAAATGCACGATAGGGGCAATGGCATCGAAGAAGGCGAGCGATTCGGTCCCCGTCTCGGCGCGGATCGCCTGTGCCAGCGCGTCCGAGGTCAGCGGGCCGGTCGCGACGATCCAGTGTCCCTGATCGGGCAGCCGGGTGATCTCGCCCGGCTCCACGCGGATGAGGGGATGCGCGCGCAGGCGCTCGGTCACCGCCTGCGCGAAAGCCTCGCGATCGACGGCCAGCGCGCCGCCCGCCGGCAGCGCATGGCGGTCGGCCATTTCCATCAGCAACCCGCCCGCCGCGCGCATTTCCCAATGCAGCAGCCCCACGGCATTGCGTTCGTCATCATCCGAGCGGAAGGAGTTCGAGCAGACCATCTCGGCGAAATTGCCGGTCTGGTGCGCGAAGGTCCCGATTTGCGGGCGCATTTCGTGCAAGACAACCGGGATGCCTGCCTGCGCGGCCTGCCATGCGGCTTCGGACCCGGCCATGCCGCCGCCGACGATATGGAGTTCCTGTGTCATGCCCGGTCAGATAGCCGTGCGTGGGCACAAAGGAAAGGGGGCGTGGCGCCCCCTTCGTTTTCGTGTCGTCGTTTACTCTGTCGCCGGCGGCGTCTGGGTGGTGCCCGCGGGCTCGCCCGCCGAGATGCCCCCGACCTGTGTACCGGCCTCTTCAACCGAGGCGGCGGTCGGCGTGGCGTCATCGGGATTGGGCCAGAAAGCGAAAACGATGGCCGCCAGAACGGCCAGCGCGATGGCAATGGTGATGCCGGTCAGCGCCGGGCTATGGCGCTTCGCCTGACGCTCGACATTGGTCTGCGGTGCGGTCATGGAAATTCTCCTTTCCATGGAACAACGCACAACAATGGCGGGGGTTCCGTTCACAAAAGGCTCATCCGCTCCACCCGTTCGGGATCGGGATAGGGGCGGTAGAGCCCGGTATCGACGTGCTGGATATGCTGGTGCATCTGTTCATAAAGCTCTACCGCTTCTTCGTTCGCGCGGCCCAGATAGCGGAAGGCGGCATCCAGCATCGCCAGGTCCTCGACCTCGATCTCCAGCAGGAAATCGGCGCAATCGTCGCCCCCCAGCCGCAGCTTGATGCGCATGAGCCGCCAGGTCAGGATCCGCCCTTCGCGCTGCAGAAGCGACAGCCACTGGTCCAGCGCATGGGCGAAGGTCAGCGCCTTCGCGGTGGGTTTGAGGTCGATCATACAATGGTAAACGTTCATGGCCGGGCCCCTTCCGAGACCCGGCCATGACATCATCTTCGCGTGAAGAAAGTCTTACTCTTCGTCGGTTTCCACGACGCGCGCCACCGAAACGACCATCTCGCCCGGCGCGGTCTTGAACACCCGCACCCCCCCGGCCGAGCGCGAGCGGAAGCTCACCTGATCCACCGGGGTGCGGATCGACTGGCCGGTCGAGGTGGCCAGCATGATCTGGTCCGTCGGGTCGACCGGGAAGGCCGCGACCAGCGCGCCGCCGCGCATCGCCTTGTCCATCGCCATGACGCCCTGGCCGCCGCGGCCGCGCACCGGGTAATCGTGCGACGACGACAGCTTGCCGGCGCCGCCCGTGGTCACGGTCAGGATAAGATCCTCGATCGCGGACATCTCGGCATAGCGCTCGGTCGACAGCTGGCCGGCTTCGACCGCATCGTCCTCGTCGCCCTCGGCCTCGTCGGGAGCGCCGGCCATGAGGCGGCGCTGCTTGAGATAGGCGGCGCGTTCCTCGGGTGTGGCTTCGAAATGGCGGATCACGGCCATCGACACGACCTCGTCGCCCTCGGCCAGCCGGATCCCGCGCACGCCGGTCGAATCGCGGCCCTTGAAGATCCGCACATCGGTCGTCGGGAAGCGGATCGCCCGGCCCAGACGCGTCACCAGCATGATGTCGTCGTCTTCATCGGCGATCCGCGCGTTCACCAGGCACACGCCTTCGGGCAGTTTCATCGCGATCTTGCCGTTGCGCATGACATTGGTGAAATCCGACAGCGCGTTGCGGCGCACGTCGCCCTGCGAGGTCGCAAAGACGATCTGCAGGTTTTCCCATTCGTCCTCGGGCTTGTCCACCGGCATGATCGCCGCGATCGAGACGCCCTGCGGGATCGGCAGGATATTGACGATGGCCTTGCCGCGCGCGGCCCGTCCGCCCATCGGCAAACGCCAGCATTTCAGCTTATAGACCATGCCGTCGGTGGTGAAGAACAACAGGTTCGTATGCGTGTTCGCCACGAACAGCGTCGTCACCACGTCGTCATCCTTGAGCGATCCGCCCGACAGCCCCTTGCCGCCCCGGTTCTGCGAGCGGAACTCGGCCAGCGGGGTACGCTTCACGTAGCCGCCCGAGGTGATGGTCACGACCATGTCCTCGCGCTCGATCAGCGATTCGTCGTCCAGATCGCCGGCCCAGTCGACGATCTCGGTCCGGCGCGGCACCGCGAACATCTCGCGGACCTCGTCCAGCTCGTCGTTGATGATCGCCATGATCCGCGAGCGCGAGCGCAGGATATCGAGGTAATCCTTGATCTTCGCCGCCAGCTCTTCCAGCTCGTCGGTGACTTCCTTGACGCCGATCTGCGTCAGGCGCTGCAGCCGCAGCTCGAGGATCGCGCGTGCCTGCGCTTCGGACAGGTTGTAGGTCCCGTCCTCGTTCATCGTGTGGCTGGGATCGTCGATCAGGCGGATGTAGTCGGCGATGTCGGCCGCGGGCCAGCGGCGCGTCATCAGCTTTTCGCGCGCATCGGCGGGATCCAGCGACGAGCGGATCGTCGCGACGACCTCGTCGACATTCGACACCGCGACGGCCAGACCGCACAGGATATGGCTGCGCTCGCGCGCCTTGTTCAGCTCGAACGCGGTGCGGCGGGTGACGATTTCTTCCCGGAACGTGATGAAATGATGCAGGAAGTCGCGCAGCGTCAGCTGCTCGGGACGTCCGCCGTTCAGCGCCAGCATGTTGCAGCCGAAGCTGACCTGCATCGTGGTGAATCGGAACAGCTGGTTCAGCACCACGTCGGGCGTCGCGTCGCGCTTCAGCTCGATCACCACGCGCACGCCGGTGCGGTCGGATTCGTCCGCGACCGAGGAAATCCCCTCGATCCGCTTGTCGCGCACGCATTCGGCGATCTTCTCGACCATCATCGCCTTGTTCACCTGATAGGGAACCTCGTCGACGACGATGGCGTAGCGGTCCTTGCGCGGCTCTTCGATATGCGTCTTTGCCCGGATCAGAACCGAGCCGCGGCCTTCCAGATACGCCTTGCGCGCACCCGAACGGCCCATGATCAGCCCGCCCGTCGGGAAATCCGGGGCCGGGACGTATTGCATCAGGTCTTCCGAGGACAGGTCCGGGTTCTCGATCAGCGCCTTGGTGGCGTCGATCACTTCGCCCAGATTGTGCGGCGGAATGTTGGTCGCCATGCCGACGGCGATACCGCCCGCGCCGTTGACCAGCATGTTGGGGAAGCGCGCCGGCAGAACCGTCGGTTCCTCGTCCTTGCCGTCGTAATTGTCCTGAAAATCGACCGTATCCTTGTCGATATCGGCCAGAAGGAAGTTCGCCGGCTTGTCCATGCGCACTTCGGTGTAGCGCATGGCGGCCGCCTTATCGCCGTCCATCGAGCCGAAATTGCCCTGACCGTCCAGAAGCGGCAGCGACATCGAGAAATCCTGCGCCATCCGCACCAGCGCGTCATAGATCGCGCTGTCGCCATGCGGGTGGTATTTCCCCATCGTGTCGCCGACCGGGCGCGCCGATTTGCGATAGGGCTTGTCGAACGTGTTGTTCGTCTCGTGCATCGCGAACAGGATCCGGCGGTGCACGGGCTTGAGCCCGTCGCGCAGGTCCGGGATCGCCCGGCTGACGATCACGCTCATCGCGTAATCGAGATAAGCCGTGCGCATTTCCTGCACGATCGAGACGCCGGGGCTACCGGGGGTTTTCTCGGCTTCGTCAGGGATTTCCGTGTCGTCGCTCACAAGGACCTCGCAGGCGTGTATCGCGCTAGATTTTGTTGTGTGCCTTATAGCCGAACGCCACTGGCAGGTGCAATCCCGCCATCCCGTAACCGGCAGACAAAGACAGCTGCCGTGGCCCCGATCGTCGCGCGATCGCCGCGCGCGGGTCACGTCTGCGACAGGAGGTCTTTGCCTGCAATCCGGGATTGGGACTTGGCGCGCGGCGGTCTACATTCAGGGCGCGCCGGTTATCCGGTGCGACACTCTGAAAGGACCGACCATGTATGCCCGCATCCTTGTCCCCGTCGCCTATGAACCTGGCTATGACATCAGCCGCGAGCTGCAGATCGCCCGCGCGCTGTCCGCGCCCGGCGCGCTGGTGATGCTGATCCATGTGATGGAAAAGGTGCCGTTCTATGCCATCGACTACATGCCGCAGGGCTGGCGCGAGGACCTGACCGAGGCGATCCGCGCCGATCTGGCCCGGCAGGCGGCCAGTTTCGAACAGGCGGGCGTGGCGGTGCTGGAGGGTGAGCCCGGGCGCATGATCCTCGATCACGCGCAGGCCGAGGACGCCGATTGCATCATCCTGGCCTCGCACCGTTCGGACCGGTCGCTGATCGGCTCGACCGCCACCTGGGTTGCGCGCAACGCCACCTGCGCGGTTCATTTGATGCGGTGAGGCGCCGCGCCGTCATCGTTCCCTGGCTACGCTCCGGGGCCGGAACCGGGCCCGCCAGTGTCGGGGGCCTGTTCGGGGGATCAGGTCCTAGCGCAGCCGCACCAGCACCGCCGCCAGCGCCAGCGCCTCGCGCGGGATGTTGCGCAGAAGCTGGCGCGGCCCGATCTGGTGCCATCCGGGGCCGGAGCTTGTCGCGCGCAGTCCGATCTGTCGCGCGATCAGCCGGGCACGGGGACGGTGATAGGGATCGGTGACGATCACGATGGGGGTGTCTGGGGACAGCAAGGCCTGTGCGTTCACCAGGTTCTCGCGCGTGCTGGTCGAGCGGTCTTCAAACCGGATCGCGCGGTCGGGAACACCCGCCTCGCGGCACAGCCGGGCGATGACCTCGGCCTCGCTCGGGCCATGCCGCCCGAGCCCGCCGCACCCCATGATGGTCCCCACGACCCCGGCCTCGTACAGCGCCACCCCATGCGCCACCCGCCGCCGGAGCGTGGGCGAGGGAAGGCCACCGGGCCAGACAGCCGCGCCGAGGATGAGGGCGGTGGGGCGGTTTGCCGGCATCGAGGGTCAGCGCGCGGCAACACGCAGGCGGGGCGCGCGCCGTTCGACGCTCACCGCTTCCGACCCCGCGCCTTGACCGCCTGTTTCGCGTTCGATCCTGCCTTGCCTGCGGTCGAGCGGCCGCGTGTCTTCACGCTGTCCTCGACCACCGCGTCGACGGCGGCCTGACGGGCCAGCGGGTCGTCGGCGACGGCCAGTTCCACCGCTTCCAGCCGCTTCACCTCGTCGCGCAGACGCGCCGCTTCCTCGAATTCCAGATTCTCGGCGGCCTTGCGCATCTCGGCCCGCAGCCCGTCCAGATGCGCGGCCAGATTGGCGCCGATCATCGGCTTGTCGACCTTGGTGGTGATGCGCGACTGGTCGGTATCGCCCTGCCACAGGCCCGCCAGCACATCCTCGACGTTCTTCTTGACCGTTGTCGGCGTGATCCCGTGTTCCTCGTTATAGGCCATCTGCTTGGCGCGGCGGCGGTTGGTCTCGTCCATCGCGCGCTGCATCGAGCCGGTGATCTTGTCGGCATACATGATGACGCGGCCCTCGGCGTTCCGCGCCGCCCGTCCGATGGTCTGCACCAGCGAGGTTTCCGAGCGCAGGAAACCTTCCTTGTCGGCATCCAGAATCGCCACCAGCCCGCATTCGGGAATGTCGAGCCCCTCGCGCAGCAGGTTGATCCCCACCAGCACGTCGAACGCCCCCAGCCGCAGGTCGCGCAGGATCTCGATCCGCTCGATCGTGTCGATGTCGCTGTGCATGTAGCGCACGCGGATGCCCTGTTCGTGCAGGTATTCGGTCAGATCCTCGGCCATGCGCTTGGTCAGCGTGGTGACCAGCACCCGCATCCCGTCGGCGGCGACGCGGCGGACCTCGTCGAGCAGATCGTCGACCTGCATCGAAACAGGCCGGATCTCGACCTCGGGGTCCAGAAGCCCGGTCGGGCGGATCACCTGTTCGGTAAAGACGCCGCCCGCCTGTTCCAGCTCCCATGCGGCCGGCGTGGCGCTGACGAAGACCGATTGCGGGCGCATCGCGTCCCATTCCTCGAATTTCAGCGGCCGGTTATCCATGCAGGACGGCAGCCGGAACCCGTGCTCGGCCAGCGTCGCCTTGCGCCGGAAGTCGCCCCGGTACATGCCGCCGATCTGCGGCACGGTGACGTGGGATTCGTCGGCGAAAACGATCGCGTTGTCGGGGATGAATTCGAACAGGGTGGGCGGCGGCTCGCCCGGGGCGCGGCCCGTCAGGTAGCGCGAGTAATTCTCGATCCCGTTGCACACGCCGGTCGCTTCCAGCATCTCGACATCGAAATTGCAACGCTGCTCAAGCCGCTGCGCTTCCAGCAGCTTGCCCTCGTCATTGAGCTGTTTCAGCCGGTGGAACAGCTCTTCCTTGATGCCCTTGATCGCCTGATTGAGCGTGGGGCGGGGCGTGACATAGTGGGAATTGGCATAGACGCGGATCTTGTCATACGAGCCCGTCTTGGTGCCGGTCAGCGGGTCGAATTCGGTGATCGCCTCCAGCTCCTCGCCGAAGAACGACATCCGCCATGCCCGGTCTTCAAGGTGGGCGGGCCAGACCTCGACGACATCGCCGCGCACCCGGAACGCGCCGCGCTGGAACCCGGCATCGTTGCGGCGGTATTGCTGCGCCACCAGATCGGCGATCACCTGCCGGGGGTCGTAGATCTCGCCCACGACCAGATCCTGCGACATGGCCGAATAGGTCTCGACCGAGCCGATACCGTAGATGCAGCTGACCGAGGCCACGATGATCACGTCGTCCCGTTCCAGGAGCGCCCGCGTGGCCGAGTGGCGCATCCGGTCGATGGCCTCGTTGATCTGGCTTTCCTTTTCGATGAAGGTATCGGTGCGCGGGACATAGGCTTCGGGCTGGTAGTAATCGTAATAGCTGACGAAGTACTCGACCGCGTTATCGGGGAAGAAGCCCTTGAACTCGCCGTACAACTGCGCGGCCAGCGTCTTGTTGGGCGCCAGGATGATCGCCGGGCGCTGCGTTTCCTCGATGATCTTGGCCATCGTGTAGGTCTTGCCGGTCCCGGTCGCGCCCAGGAGGACCTGATCGCGCTCACCCGCCATGACACCGCCCGACAATTCGGCGATGGCATTGGGCTGATCCCCCGCCGGTTTGAACGGGGTCTGCATGACGAACCGCTTGCCGCCTTCAAGCTTCTCGCGCTTGAGCGGCGCGGCCGTTGCCGGCATCTCGGAAAAGGCATCCGGGCGATTGTTGTGCATGGGGCGTCCACCGCGCGATCTGGGCTGTTGCCCTACAATTGTGCCTATTTTGTTCCTCTGCAAGGGGCGCGGCCGTTTTCCGCGGCGGCGCGGTGCCGGGGCAGGGGGTGCGACCCTGTCGCGCGCCGGATTCCCCTTGTCAGAAGGGGTGCAATTTCGGATAAGGCCCCAAGCCAGACGGAGTTATCCATGCGCGCACGCATCTATCGTCCCGCCCGCAACGCCATGCAATCGGGCATGGCCCGGACCAAGCAATGGATCCTCGATTTCGCGCCCGCGGAATCGAAGCAGAAGGATCCGCTGATGGGCTGGACCGGCTCGGGCGACACGCAGGCTCAGGTGCGGCTGCGCTTCGACAGCCAGGCCGAGGCCGAGGCCTATGCGAAAGCCAAGGGCATCGATTATGTGGTCCGCGAACCCAAGGACCGCGCGGCCAATATCCGCCCCGGCGGCTATGGCGAAAACTTCGCCACCAACCGCCGTCAGGTCTGGACTCACTGACGCTGCAGCCTAGGCTCAGGACTCATAGCCAGTAGATGACGGTACCGGCGAGGGCGATGGCTGAGAGTAAGACCTTCGGACATCGGTCGTAGCGCGCCGGCAGTCCTTGAGCCTGCCGAACATGATCTCGATCCGGTTTCGACGTTTGTATCGGCACTTGTCATACTTCACCGGCGCCTTCCGCTGCTTCCGTCCGGGGATGCAGGCACGTATTCCCTTGTCTTTCAGAGCTTCTCGGAACCAGTCGGCGTCATAGCCGCGATCCCCGAGCAGCCAATCGACGTCCGGAAGACTGTCGGACAACGCGCGCGCACCGATGTAATCGCTCACCTGTCCTGCCGTGACGAATAGGTCAAGCGGACGTCCCTGGCTGTCGCAGATGGCATGAAGTTTCGTATTCACGCCACCTTTGGTCCGTGCGATCAGGCGGCCGCGCCCCCCTTTTTGACGCCCAGACTGGACGCCGTTCGGTGGGCATTCAGCTACTTGCGCAGGCTCACTCGAACGCATGGCGTTCGCCTGCTCACTTCGATCATCACGGTCTTCTTCTCGCCGTGCTCGGCGGCCAGCCCCGCCATCATCTTCGCAAAGATCCCCCTCTCGCTCCAGCGTTTCTACCGGTTGTAGAGCGTCTTGTGGGGGCCATAGTCCTTCGGGGCATCTCGCCACCGCAACCCATTGCTATTGATGAAGATAATCCCGCTCAGGACGCGCCGATCATCAACACGAGGCTTGCCATGGGACTTCGGGAAATAGGGCTCCAGACGCGCCATCTGCGCATCGCTCAGCCAGAAGAGATCAGAAATATCACCGCTCAGTTTTTGCGCGGTGAATCATGTCCTTCCGCTGAAATCAATGGGTCCTGAGCCTAGGTCCGGTTTGCGTTCACCGTCGCAACCGGGGTTCTTTCTGTCAGGGGTTCACGTCGTAGTAGTTGCTTTCGCCACGCGGGCAGTTTTCCCGCAGAAGATAGGCGCAACGTTTCAACGACGGTTCGTCGGTGCCGAAGCTTTCTTCGTAATGCCCGTCCTTGGTGCAAGTGACTTCAACCTCTTCAACGGTGCCGTAGTCGCCGTCTAGGTCAACGTAGTCGGCAGTCGTGGAAACGTAGCCCATGCTACAAACTCCTAAGTGTCGTTAGGGTGTGGCGCTTGCGGAACCCTATGGCACCAATACGGCGCGTCCTTGGCGTCGGCTTAGCCCGGTTCATACCACTTGTGCCCCGTCCACATCCAAACTTCCCAATCGCTACCGCGCTTCGGGACGACGTAGAAATAGCCCGGTCGGTCGTCGAGCGTGTCTTGGGCCATGCAACGAACTCCTAGCTGCAAAGGTAGCGATCCGCGTATATAGTCGCACCACAAAGAAGCGGCGCAACTGATTGTGTCGCAGCATACACCGGCCAGGCACGCGAAGGAACTGTGTATGGCACTTTAACCGCTAATCTGGAACGGCTACGCCTACACACTTTCCATTCGGGGGCACTGGAACACGTTTTTCGGGTTTGCAACTATCTGCGAAGTCAAAGCCCCGAACAGGACGACGTTTCTGCCCGAAGGGGCGGGCTACCACATCACCGGGCTTCACGAACTTGTCGTCGGGGCGAAGGACTACTTCGACACGTCCGACAATTGTTGGTCGTATTCGTGTCGGCTGTGCGATCAATACTGCGGCTTCGACGTGATGGAACGCCCGCGCGAAGGAAACACCTTCGCCGAATTTCATAGCAGCGACATCAACGACCGAACCGCCGTCCAAGGCTTCGCGCAGCGTCGGGGCGGATCAATGGAAGCCGACGCAGCCCCGCACGATCACGCTTTCTTGAGCGGTCGGCGGGCTTGGAGGCCGCGAACAACCCACGCTAAAGCAAGAGTAGGTTGTTAGTAGAATGCGTGCCGCGCCAATTTGCCCAATGAAATCAAGGGTGATTGGCTCCGGCGGTAGGGATCGAACCTACGACCAATTGATTAACAGTCAACTGCTCTACCGCTGAGCTACGCCGGAACACGTGGGCCGTATAGCAAGGGGGTCTGACGGCGTCCAGAGGGTCGGGCGGTTTTTTTCGCCGTCCGTGAAAAATCTTCGGACGGTCGGGATTCAGGGCGCGATAACAGGGGTTTGCGGGCCGGGGGGGCCGTCGAAGCGCAACAGTCCGCGGGCGTCCAGGTCGATGAGATGGGCCAGCACGTTGCGCGCGGCGGCGGGCAGGAGGGCCTCGGGGACATCGGTATAGACCGCGGCCGTGATCGCCCGCAGATCGACCGCGCCCGCGCCGACGGCGGCGCGAATCGCGGCCTCGCGGCCTTGCCGGTGATCGCGCAGCGCGCGGGTCCGTCCGAGCCCGTCCTCGACCGGCGCGCCGTGGCCCGGGTAATAGCGCCGTTGCCCCAGCGCCTCGAGCCGGTCGAGGCTGGCCATGAAATCGGTGAGGTCGCCCTCGGGCGGCGAAACGAGGCTCGGCGCCCAGCCCATGACATGATCGCCCGAAAACAGCGCGTCGCCCCACAGAAAGCACAGATGGTTGCCAAGATGCCCGGGCGTATGCACCGCGCGCAGGGGCAGGCCGCCCGCTTCGGTCGCATCGCCATTGGCTAGGATCTCGTCCGGCGCGAAATCCGCATCCACGCCCTCGCCGCCGCCCATCTCGGCACCCGAGGCGATCAGCGCGGCCATCCGGGGCGATTGGCCCGCCTGCGCGTTACCGAAGGCGGCGACCGGGGCGCCGGTGGCCTCGGCCAGCGGACGGGCGAGGGGGGAATGATCCTTGTGCGCATGCGTCACGACGATCCGCTCGATCCTCTCGCCGGGCGCCAGCGCGTCCAGAATCGCGCGCAGATGGTCGGGATCGGCGGGGCCGGGGTCGACCACCGTCACCGCGCCCTCGCCCAGCAGGTAGGTATTCGTCCCGCGCTCGGTCATCGGCGAGGGGTTGGGCGCCAGAACCAGCCGCAGACCGGGCGCCAGAGGAAAGGACCGACCGGGAAGCGGGTCGAAGGGAGCGTCGGGCATGGGGGTCCTTTCGTGTTGTCCGGTCCGCGCGGGCGCTCTCGCCATGCGGGCCGGTCGGGGCTAGAGTATCGCCATGCTGGGCCGCCTTCTCAAACCGTTTTTGCCTCGCGGCCTGTACTGGCGCGCGGCGCTGATCGTTTTCGTGCCGGTCTCGGTGATCCTGCTGGTGGTGTCGCTGTCCTTCATCCAGCGCCATTACGACGGCGTGACGCGGCAGATGACGGGAAATTTCCTGCTGGTGGCGCATTACATGCTCGACCGGGTCGATGCGCAGCCCGATCCCGACCGCGCGCAGGACGAGGCGCGGGCGCTCGGCGCACAGTTCGGGCTGCTCGATGCGCGGATCGACGAGGAACTGCCGCCGCCCATCGAGATGAAGCTGCCGTTCTATGACCTTTCGGGCTCGCTTGCCGTGGCCGAGTTGCAGCGCGGGCTGCCGCAGATGCGCGAGGTGGCGCTGACATCAGGCGAACTGACGCTGTGGCTTGAGTCGCGCCATGGCTATCTGCGGCTGCATTTTCAGCTGAGCCGGATCTCGGCACGCAATCCGCACCAGATGCTGGTCCTGACCTTTGTCATCGGGATCGTGATGGGGGTCATCGCCTTCATCTATCTGAAGAACCAGATGCGGCCGATGGCACGGCTGGCGCTGGCGGCCGAGGCGTTCGGGCGCGGGCAGACGGTGCGTTACCGGCCCGGCGGGGCGACTGAGGTGCGCGCGGCGGGCAAGGCGTTTCTGGAAATGCGTGAACGGATCGAGCGGCATATCGAGCAACGCACGCTGCTTCTGTCGGGCGTGAGCCACGATCTGCGCACGCCCCTGACCCGGATGCGGCTGGCGCTGTCGATGATGGAGGACGAGCCCGAAGCGGCGGCGCTGATGGCCGATGTGGCCGAGATGGAGAGCCTGATCGACCGGTTCCTGGAATTTGCCCGGACCGAGGCGGTCGAGCCGATGGACGAGACCGATCTGGAGGCGCTGGTCGCGTCCCGCGTGGCCGAGGCCCGGCGCGCGGGCCGGGCCGTCGCGTTCGAGCCGGGATGGGTGGGGTCCCCGGTGTCGTTGCGACCGCAACTCATGGCGCGGGCGATCGACAACCTGATCGCCAATGCCGTGCGCTACGGCACGCGGGCCCGGATCTGGATCGAAACCGGCGGGTCGGAGATTTCGGTCTGTGTCGAGGATGACGGCCCCGGCATCGAGCCTGAAGACCGCGAGCGGGCAACGCGGCCCTTCGTGCGGCTGGATCTGGCGCGCGGGGCGTCGCGGGGCTCGGGCGCCGGGCTGGGGCTGGCCATCGTCGCCGATGCGATGCGCTCGCATGGCGGACGGCTGGAGCTGGGCACCGGGGCGACCGAGGGTTACGGCGGGCTGCTGGCGCGTCTGGTCCTGCCGGTGTCAGACGGGAAATAAGTCTTTCAGTATCAGCGCGTTGCCGTTTGTTTCTAACGTCGGTTCGGGCGCGGGAAACGAGGCTTCAGGCCGTCACGTCGTGATCGTAGATCCACGAAAACCGTTTCAGCGCCAGGCTCGGGGCCACGCGGTCGGCGATGCGCAACACGCCATGCGCCAGCGGCGCCAAAGGCGCGCGAAGGTGGTAGTTGCGGGCATTGGCATTGGCCATGCCGACCACACGCGTCACCCTGTCCTGCCGCGCTGTGGCATAGTCGCGCAGCGCGCCGGCCGCGTCGCCGGGCTTTGCCGCCAGCGACCGCGCCAGAACCCAGGCGTCTTCCAGCGCCATGTTCGCGCCCTGGGCCATGAAGGGCAATGTCGGATGCGCGGCATCGCCCAGAAGCGCGGCGCGCCCCTTGCCGTCATGCCAATGGCGGGTGACCGGGTGGCGGAACAGGCCCCACAGGTAAACCTCGCGCACGGTTTCCAGCCAGCCGGGCACCGGGCCGCCGAAGCGGTGGAACGCGCTTTGCAGGGCTGCGGGATCGTCGGGATGGTTCCAGCCTTCCTCGGCCCAGACCCGGCGCTCCTGTACGGCGACGATGTTGCGCAGCGTCCCGCCGCGCAGGGGGTAGCTGACCAGATGCTGGCCCGGTCCCATGAAGACCTGCGCCACGCGCGCCCCGCCATCGCCGGGGATGAGCGCGCGCCACGCGACCTGTCCGGTGAAGAAGGGATCGCGCGGCCCGTCCAGTGTGCGGCGCACCGGCGAATGCAGGCCGTCCGCGCCAAATACCAGCGGCGTGTCGTGATCGCTGCCGATGGCGGTACGGATCCGCGCACCGGTGTCGGTCAGGGTGATCTCTTCGACCTTCTGCAGCAATTGCACGCGCGTCCCTGCCTCGCGCATGGCCTGTTCGAGAGCGGCGATCAGGTCGGCGCGGTGACACAGGTAGAACCCCGGACCCTCCTGCGGCATGGCGAGCCTGCTCACCAGCCGCCCCGCGTGATCGCGCAGCTCGACGGCCTCCGTCCTGTCGCCGATGGTGTCGGGGTCGAGGCCCAGCGCCTGAAGGACGCGCGCGCCGTTAGGGCTGACCTGCAGTCCCGCGCCCACTTCGGTGATGCGCGGCGCCTGTTCCAGGATCGAGACCTCGGCGCCGTGGCGCCGCAGCGCGGTGGCCAGAGCCAGTCCCGCGACGCCCGCGCCCAGCACCAGGGCCGGGCGACCGGATAACGGCCGGGCGTCGAGCCGGGGACGGTCGTTATCGGGCAAAGTCCGGTCCTGCGCCGTCCGCCCGGTCTCGGGCCGTTCGTCTTTGGAAAGGTCTGTCACGGGCCTGCCGTTCACAGGGGGTGCGGGATCCCGACCGGGTCGCCGCAGGGTCGCGCGCGGGCGTCTGGCCCGCGCGGCCGGTTCAGTCGTCGCGGTGGACGCGCTCGCTGCGCTCGTGGCGCTCCTGCGCTTCCAGCGTCATCGTGGCGATCGGGCGGGCATCAAGCCGCTTGAGCGAGATCGGTTCGCCGGTCATTTCGCAATAGCCGAATTCGCCGTTCTCGATCCGCCGCAAGGCGCCGTCGATCTTCGAGACCAGCTTGCGCTGACGATCCCGGGTCCGCAATTCCAGCGCGCGGTCGGTTTCCTCGCTGGCGCGGTCGGCCATGTCGGGAAGATTGCGGTTGGAATTGGCCAGATCGTTCAGGGTTTCCTTGCTGTCCGCAAGGATTTCCTCTTTCCATGCCAGCAACTTGCGGCGGAAATATTCGAGCTGGCGTTCATTCATGAACGGCTCGTCTTCGGCCGGTTTGTAATTATCAGGAAGAAAGGTTTCCGGTTTCATAGGCGCATCCCCTGTTTGCCCGGAACTGAAGACAACCGACTCGACGATTTCGTTCTCTGCGGTCATTCCGAGCCCCCTGAGCAGGGCAATAGCCTGTGGCAACCGCGATGTCACGCGCGAAAAGGTAACATTTCATCTGCCGTGACATGCGCGCCGCAGCGCGGCGGGACCGGCGCGGGACCGAAGTGGGCCCGCCGCCTGCCGCCGCTCCCTTGCGGCTGACGGGACGCGCGGCTAGGGTCGCGGGCGAAACGGGCCCTGCAGACGGAATGATCATGCGTTTTTCCTCAACCGACAGCTATATCGCCACGGACGACCTGACGATGGCCGTGAACGCGGCGGTCACGCTTGAGCGGCCGCTTCTGGTCAAGGGCGAGCCGGGCACCGGGAAAACCGAACTGGCGCGGCAGGTGGCGGCGTCGCTGGGCGTGCCGATGATCGAGTGGAACATCAAGTCCACAACCCGCGCGCATCAGGGGCTCTACGAATACGACGCGGTCTCGCGCCTGCGCGACAGCCAGCTCGGCGACGAGCGCGTCCATGACGTGAAGAACTATATCCGCAAGGGGAAGCTCTGGCAGGCCTTCGAGGCGGGCGAGAAGGTCGTCCTGCTGATCGACGAGATCGACAAGGCGGATATCGAGTTTCCCAATGACCTTCTGCAGGAACTCGACCGGATGGAGTTCCATGTCTACGAGACCGGCGAGACGGTGCGCGCAGCGGTGCGCCCCATCGTCATCATCACCTCGAACAACGAGAAGGAACTGCCCGACGCCTTCCTGCGGCGCTGTTTCTTCCACTTCATCCGCTTCCCCGAACCCGAAGTGCTGGCGCAAATCGTGCGCGTTCACCATCCGGGGATCAAGGAGCAGCTTCTGTCGACCGCGCTCACGCAATTCTTCGAACTGCGCGAAACGCCGGGGCTGAAGAAAAAGCCCTCGACCTCGGAAATGCTCGACTGGCTGAAACTGCTTCTGGCCGAGGATCTGGGGCCCGAGGACCTGAAACGCGACGGCGCGAATGCGCTGCCCAAACTGCACGGCGCGCTCTTGAAGAACGAGCAGGACGTGCATCTGTTCGAGCGCCTGGCCTTCATGGCGCGCCGCAACCAGGGACGCTGAGAACCCGCGGCGGGCGCGGGTGAGCGGTTTCGCCCTTGGCCGCGACGCCTCCGGCGCCGAGCCCTCGGGCGACCGGGCGACCGGGCGGGGGGGCGTTGCCCCCCTCTTCGGCAAAGCCGAATTCACCCCCCAGGATATTTGGGGCGTAAAGATGCGGTCTCGAAGAGACGCGCGCCGCGCCGGGGTTTGGCACGGGTTCGTGCCTCTTTGTTCCATAAATATCCCGGGGGGAGCCGAAGGCGGGGGGCAGAGCCCCCCACTCGCACCAAGGCGGCGACCGCGCGTCAGAACCCGCTGTCGCCGCCGCCTTCCTGCCAGCTCTGAACAAGGTTGCCGAAGCGCGTGAAGCGGCCCTCGAAGCTCAGCTCGACCGTGCCGATGGGGCCGTGACGCTGCTTGCCGATGATGACCTCGGCCTTGCCATGGGTGCGCTCCATGACCTCCTGCCATTTCGCCATCGCTTCGAGATCGTGATCCGAGGGTTTTTCCCGCTCGCGGTAATATTCCTCGCGGAACACGAACATCACCACGTCGGCATCCTGCTCGATCGAGCCCGATTCCCGCAGGTCCGACAGCTGCGGGCGCTTGTCGTCGCGGCTTTCCACCGCGCGCGAGAGCTGCGACAGAGCGATGACGGGAATGTTGAGCTCCTTGGCGATCGCCTTCAGGCCCTGGGTGATCTCGGAGACCTCCTGCACCCGGCTTTCCTTGGACGAGCCGCGCAGAAGCTGCAGGTAGTCGACCATCAGCACGTCGAGCCCATGCGTCCGCTTCAGCCGCCGCGCGCGTGCCGCCACCTGGCTGATCGGCAGGGCGGGCGTGTCGTCGATATAGAGCGGGCAGTTTTCCAGCGTCTTGGCGACCTCGACGAAGCGGCGGAATTCCTCTTCCGACATGTCGCCGCGGCGGATCTGCTCGGATGGCACCTCGGCCGCTTCCGACAGGATCCGCGCGGCCAGCTGGTCGGCCGACATCTCGAGCGAGAAGAACCCGACCGCGCCGCCATTCACCGCGCCCTCGGTCCCGTCGTGGCGGATGCCGCGCTTGTAGGCCTTGGCGATGTTGAAGGCGATGTTGGTCGTCAGCGAGGTCTTCCCCATCGACGGGCGCCCGGCCAGGATGATGAGGTCGGACGGGTGCAGCCCGCCGAGTTTCTTGTCGAGATCGATGAGTCCGGTCGAGATCCCCGCCAGTCCGCCATCGCGCTGATAGGCGGCGGCGGCGACGTTCACGGCCTCGGTCACGGCGCGCAGGAAGGACTGGAAGCCCTTTTCGGCCACGCCCTGTTCGCCCAGCTGGTAGAGCGCCTGTTCGGCGGCGACGATCTGCTCCTTGGGCTCGTCGGCGACCTCGACCGTGCTGGCGCGCGCGGCGATGTCGCGGCCCAGGCGGATCAGCTCGCGCCGGACGGCCAGATCGTAGATCATCTGCGCGTAATCGCGCGCGGCATAGGAGGCGACGGCGGCGCCGGTGATCCGGGCGAGGTAATTCGCGCCGCCCAGCTCCTTGAGCCCCTCGTCGTCCTCCATGAAGGCCTTGATCGTCACCGGTGAGGCGAGGGCGTTCTTCTGGATCCGCGCGGCGGTGATCTCGAAGATCCGCTTGTGGACGGGTTCGAAGAAATGCTCTGCCCGCACCAGCGAGGCCACGCGGTCATAGATGTCGTTATTGGTCAGGATCGCGCCAAGAAGCTGTTGTTCCGCCTCGATATTATGCGGAAGCAGCTCGGGCCCGACCTCGGCTTCGCCCTGCGGCGCGGATTGCGGATTTGTCGAACGGAGAGCGGCGATTTCGGTCATGGACGTTCCGGCTGGACTGATGGCGGAGCTCCGGACCCGGCGCCTCCCGTCGGGGGGGCGCGCGGGTCACGGCTCGGAAAAAGAGAACCGCTTAGTTATGCCAAATCCACGCCGATCAGGCAACGCATCGTGGCGCCGAAACCCGCCCCGGCAGGCGGACAGAAGCCTACGCAGCGCGCAAGTCCCTGAGCCCCATGGCAAAGATATTCCGGGGACCAAGACCCGCCTGTCGTTCCCTGGCACATCTTCGTTCCGGAAATATCCCGGGGGGTGAATTCGGCTTTGCCGAAGAGGGGGGCAGCGCCCCCCTGCACCGGTCGCGCGAGGGCTCGGCGCCGGAGGCGTCGCGGCCGAGGGCGAAACCCCTCACCCGTCCTGCCCGGCCCGCGGCGTCCGGTCAGGCCGGCGGCGTCCATGCCTTGGGCGCGCGCAGGAAGGCTTCGACCGAATCGAGCGTTTCGGCGTCGAAATCGCCGCGCTCGCGGGCCACGGCCAGCACGTCCCACCAGGTGCAGAGGTAATGCAGGCTGACGCCGTGCTCGGCCAGCCGGGGCACGGTTTCGGGGAAGATGTCATAATAGAAGATCACCGCGGTATGCCCGCAGCGGGCGCCGGTGTCACGGATCGCGTCGACGAAGCTCAGTTTCGAGCCGCCATCGGTGGTCATGTCCTCGACCAGCAGCACGCGCTGGCCCTCGCTCATCAGCCCCTCGATCCGCGCGTTGCGCCCGTAGCCCTTGGGCTTCTTGCGCACATAGGTCATCGGCAGCGCCATGCGCTCGGCCACCAGCGCGGCGAAGGGGATGCCCGCGGTTTCGCCGCCGGCGATGTTGTCGAAGGCTTCGAACCCCGCATCGGCCATGACCTTGGCGACGAGGAAATCCATCAGCGCCGAGCGAATGCGCGGGAACGAGATCAGCTTGCGGCAATCGACATAGGTCGGCGCCTTGTTGCCCGAGGCATGGGTGAAGGGCTCGCGCGCGTTGAAATGCACCGCGCCGATATCCAGAAGCATCTGGGCCGAGAGGCGGGCCATGCGGGCCGGGTCGATATGCGACGAGGGGATCATCGGGACACTCCGTGGTCAGGCTGTGGGCAGGGCAGGGGCGGGATGCGCAAAAGCGGGGCGCGAAGGGAAAGGGGCAGGGTATTTGCGCGCGTCCTAGCGGCAAACGCCATCGCTGACAACGCTGCGGGCTGCTAGGAGGCGGGCGAAGGAGATCCGCATGCCCCGATTCGTTCCCGTCCTGTCCGCCGGCGCCTCTCTCTGGCTAGCCGCCCTGTGCCTGATCACACCCGGGGCCCGGGCCCAGCAGGCGCCCACGCCCGACGCGGTGGCGGGAAGCTGGATGGGCATCGGCGACATGCTGGGGCTTGTCCCGGGGCATATCGAGGCGCTGACGATCGCGCCCGACGGCGCGGCGCAGTCCGTGGTCTGGCGTGCGCCGGAGGCCGGCTGCGCGGCAGGGGCAGCGGGTGGGGCAGCGGACGGGGCAGTAGACGCGGCTTCGGATGCCGCCTGCGCGCTGCCGGTCCCGGTCTTCGCGGGCGAGGCCCGGCTCGACAATCTGACGGTGCGATTCGTGGCGGAGGACGGAGCCGGAGCCGATGCCTTTCCGGATGCGCCCGCCGCGCCATTGCTGGCGCTTCCGGGCGAGGCTTGGACGATGTTTCGCGCCGACAGCCAGATGATGATCTCGCGCGAGGCCGAGATCAACGGCGCCTCGGTGCCGCTGCTGCGCATCTTCGTCGCGGTCGAGCCGGGTTTCCCGGAAATCTTCTACGATTACGCGGTGGCGATGGAGCTCGACATTGCCCGCACGCTTTGCCCGGCGACTCTGCTGCATGCCAATCCCGCTGACTGGGCGGCGTTCACCGCCGAGCTTGCCGCCGCGGCCCCGGCCTTGCGCGCGGCCCGCACCGGCGAGACGGCGGTCGATGCCGAAGCGCAGGCGGCGGCCGCGCGCCTGCGGGGCTGGGCCGACGGATCCGAACCGCTGCCCGAGGGCACGGCCCTTCTGCCCGCGCTGGCCTTTCCGGCGCGCGCAGGCATGGTCGCCCCGGTCGAGGATTGCCTGACCCGAGCCTTCGGCGGGTGATCCGGGACCGGCGGCGCAGGACCGGGCCGGGCACAGCAGGGAGGCCGGGCACGGGTGAGGGGTTTCGCCCTTGGCCGCGACGCCTCCGGCGCCGAGCCCTCGGGCGTCCGGGCAGGGGGGCTTTGCCCCCCTCTTCGGCAGAGCCGAATTCACCCCCCAGGATATTTGCGGCGTAAAGATGCGGGGCGCTTTGTCGTCGGCGATGCCCTAGTCGAGGCGCTTTCGTCTCAGCGTGCCCCGGTCCTGCGCGCGGAACCCTGCTGCGCGCGGTCGCGTTCCTCTGGCTGGAAGGCTTGACTCGGCCCCGCACCGGGGCGTTTCGTCTCCCAAAGACAGGAGATTGACATGTCCCACAGATACGTTCTTTCCGTACCCGACATGAGCTGCGGCCATTGCCGGGCCTCGATCGAGGCCGCGATCCGGCCCCTGGGGGGTGAGCCGGTTTTCGACATGGAAGCCCGCCGCGTGACGGTGACCGGCGATGCGCCCGAACCGCAGGTCAAGGCCGCGCTCGATTACATCGGCTTTCCGGCGCAATCGGTCTGACGGCGGGTGAGCGTTTTCCTCGTCTGGCTGCGCCGCCTTGTTCACGCGCTTTGGTTTCGCGTTGCCCTGTTCGCGGCGCTGGCCGTGGTCGCGGTGGTGATGGCGCACAGCTTTGCCTTCGTGCTGCCCGACTGGGCCGGGGTGCGGATTGACGCGCAATCGGTGCTGCCGGTGCTGGAAATCCTGTCCTCGTCGATGCTGGCCGTGTCGACCTTTTCGCTGGGGATCATGGTTCAGTCGCACCGCGCCGCTGCGCAGACGGCGACGCCGCGGGTTCTGAACCTGATGATCCAGGACGGGCTTACCCAGACCGTGCTGGGCATCTTCATCGGCGCCTTCGTTTATGCGCTGACCGCTCTGATCCTGTTTCAGGCCGGATTTGACGGCGGCGCGCCGATGGTGCTGATCGTGACGCTGATCGTGATCGGGGCGGTGGTTCTGGCGCTGGTGCGCTGGATCGCGCATCTGACCACGCTGGGCACGATGCGCGATGCGCTCGACCGGGCCGAGGCGCGCGCCCATGACGCGCTGGATCTCCATCGCCGCCGCCCCGCGCTGGGGGCTGCGCCGATGACGGCCGAGACGCTGGTGGCCGATCACGTCCATACCGTCACCGCCAGGACCTCCGGCTTCCTGCAGGTGATCGATGTCCGGGCGCTGTCGGAATGCGCCTCGGGGCCGATCTGGGTGCTGCGGCGCCCGGGCCAGCAGGTGTTGCGCGGCGCGCCGCTGCTGCAGGTCGCGGGCGAGGCCGATGCCGACGCGCTGCGGCGCTGCTTCGTGATCGGTGACGCGCGCACCTTCGAGCAGGACCCCGTCTTCGGGCTGACGGTGTTGTCGGAGATCGCCTCGCGCGCGCTGTCGCCCGCCGTCAACGATCCCGGCACTGCGATCGAGGTGGTGTCGCGGCTGGAGCGGCTGCTGTGGGACTGGTCCTTGCCGGAAACCGATCCCGACCCCGAGGAGGGCAGCGAGCCCAGCGGCGACGCCGCGCCGCGCTACCGTCAGCGCCGGATCCGGGTCGATTATCCGCGCGTTTTCGTACAGCCCTGGACGGCCGAAGAGATGGTCGAGGCCGCCTTTGCCCCGATCGCCCGCGACGGTGCGGCGATGATCGAGGTCGCGACGCAGCTGCTCGATGCGCTCGACGCCCTGTCGCAATCGCCCGACTCCGCGCTGGCCGCGGCGGCGCGGCGGCTGGCGCCCCGGGTGCGCGCGCATGCCGGCGCGGCCTTGCGGCTGGAGAGCGATCTCGAGCGTCTGCCGGCGGGGCCCGCCGAGACGGACGAAAAAGATGGCGAAGGTGCGGACGCAACGCATGGCGGAACCGGCGACGCGCGCGCCTGACCGGGGCAGAAACCGTCCCGGACAGTTGACATATCCACCCCCGTTGCCGAAGAGGGGCGCGTGCGCGCGGCATCGCCCCCGTGCCCTCCAGCCCCTGCGAGCCTCTTCCGGAGATCGAATGACCGCCTCTGTTGCCGAAACCCGGCGCCTGCTTCTCGGGATCGGGATGGCCACCTGCGCGGTCGCCCTGTTCGGGCTGGGCGATGCGCTGACCAAGTACCTTGTCGAACGCCAGCCCATCGAGCGCATCGCCGCGTTGCGCTACAGCATCGGCACGCTGATGATGCTGGCGGTGCTGGCACCCCGGATGCGCGGGCGGCTCTGGCGGATCAGCCGCCCGTGGATGGTGCTGGTGCGCAGCCTGACGCTGGCTTTCGCGACGCTGGTCATGGGATACACGCTGCGGCTGATGCCGGTGGGCGAGACGGTCGCGATCATGTATCTCGCGCCGTTCGCGGTGATGGCGCTGGCGGTGGTGCTGCTGGGAGAAAAGGTCACGAAGACCGGCTGGCTGCTGGCCGCTCTGGGTTTCGCGGGCGTGCTGCTGATCGTGCGACCGGGGGCCGCGCTCAATCCCGCAGGCGTGGGGCTGGCTCTGTGCCTTGCCGCCGCGACCACGGGCTTTCACCTCATCACCCGCGTGCTGACCCGGACCGAGACGCCGATTGCGCTGTTGTTCAACGCCAACCTCGTGGGGGCGGTCCTGTTCACGCTGGCCGCGATCCCCACGGCGGGCGCGCCATGGCCCACGCTGTTCGATACCGGGCTGATGGTGTTTCTGGGCGTGAGCTTCATCATCGGGCATTTCCTCTTCGCCAGCGCCTATCGCGAGGCGCCGGCCTCGCTGATCGCGCCGGTGAACTACCTGCATTTCGTCTGGGCGGCGCTGATGGGCTGGGCGCTGTTCGGCCATGTGCCCGACGGGGTGACGATGATCGGCATGGCGATGATCCTTGTCTCGGGCGCATCCATCGCGGTGATGGCGCAATACATGTCGCGCCCGCCGCGCTGATCCGTCAGAGCGCGCCCAGAAGCGGCGGCGAGACCTCGCGCAACAGCTTCACGCGCATCGCCCGGGCGAAATCCCCAAAACCCTGCGCCTCGATGACGAAGGCGCCGGGGCCTTGGATCACCCGCCGCGCATAATACAGCCGCACCCCGTCAAGCGCCCCGAACTCGTCGAGCGGCATGTTGCCCGCCACGGCCAGCGCGTTCACCGTGATCCCGTTCAGCAACAGGCTGTCCGGCCCGTCATTGTTCTCGCCATCCCCGGCCAGATCGATCGCCTGCCGGTCGCAGACGGGCGCGCGCGCCAGCAGCCGGGACCCCGCCGCCAGCGCGGCGCCCACGCCCGTGCGCCCGCCCCAGCGGCCGAGCGGATCGCCCGTGGGGCGCGCATATCCTTCCAGCCGGTCGGCGAATTCCGCGAGCTGCGTGTCGCGCTCGATCACGACCCAGTCCGCCACGACCGCCTGTTCGCGCCGCCCGGCCCAGACATAGGCCGCAAGCGCCACCGGCACCCCCGCGAACAAGGCCGCGCGGACCGCCGGATCGCGCAACGCCGCCGCCGTGCCCCCCATCATCAACCGGTATTCCCGCGCATCGACCGAGGCCGAGACGTCAAAGCCCAGAACCAGCGCCAGCCGGCATTCCTGCGCCCCCGCCGCGCTCGCGCCCGCGCCCAGAGCCAGGCTCAATGCAAAAAGGCGCGCCCGAAGCCCCCCGGCCCGCGCGCGCCCCTTCATTCTGCCCCAAATACTCACGGCACCGGGGCCGGCCACCTTACCAATGCCCGGTATTGGGCATCGAGGCCCAGGGCTCGGCCGGGTCCAGCGCCTCGCCCGCCTGCAACAGCTCGACCGAGACATTGTCGGGCGAGCGCACGAAGGCCATGCGCCCATCGCGCGGCGGGCGGTTGATGGTCACGCCGTTATCGGCCAGGTGCCGGCACAGCGCGTAGATATCGTCGGTGCTATAGGCCAGATGCCCGAAATGGCGGCTGTCGGACGGCAGGCCCTCATCCCCGTCCCAGTTATAGGTCAGCTCGACCGGGCATTCCGGCTGCGCGGGCGGGGCCATGAAGACCAGCGTGAAGCGGCCCTGTTCGCTCTCGTGGCGGCGGGTCTCTTCCAGCCCCAGCAGCCGGTAGAACGCCATCGACGCCTCGAGATCCTTCACCCGGACCATGGTGTGCAGATATGTCAGGCTCATGCCCTCTCCCTTTCTTTGCTGCCTTCCAACATAATCCACGCGGCGGCTTTGTCTCCCCCCGTTTCGCGCCCCCTCATCTTGCGGTGGGGGCGGGTCCGAGTGCTATAGGTGGATGAAACGAATCCCCGGAACAGAGGGCCACCACCATGACCTTGAGCGCAGAGCAACAAGCCGAGATCGACGCCGCACGCGCCAATCCGCAACCCACGTTGCGCGCCGTCGCGCCGGGGATGGAAAAGCACCTCTATACCGCGCAGCCGGTGCTGGACCACGGCTTCGTGCGCGCGATCGACTATATGGGCGACGACGCGGCCATCGTGCAGGCCGCGCGGGTGAGCTACGGCGCGGGCACCAAGCATGTCTCCAATGACGAGGGGCTGATCCGCTACCTGATGCGCCACTGGCACTCGACCCCGTTCGAGATGTGCGAGATCAAGCTGCATGTGAAACTGCCGGTCTTCGTCGCGCGCCAGTGGATCCGCCACCGCACCGCCAACGTCAACGAATACTCGGCGCGCTATTCGATCCTGGACCGCGAGTTCTACATCCCCGAACCCGCGCAGCTGGCCGCGCAGTCGACGGTCAACAATCAGGGCCGTGGCGCGGTGCTGGAAGGGGCCGAGGCCGCCCGCGTGCTGGCGCTGCTGAAATCCGACGCCGCGCAGATGTATGACCATTACGAAGAGATGCTGTCGCAGGACGACCAGCAGGGCCTCGCGCGGGAACTGGCGCGGATGAACCTGCCGATGAACATCTACACGCAATGGTACTGGAAGACCGACCTGCACAACCTCTTCCACTTCCTGCGCCTGCGCGCCGATGCCCACGCGCAATACGAGATCCGCGTCTATGCCGAGGCGATCGCCGCCATGGTCGCCGACTGGGTCCCCTTGGCTTTCGGCGCGTTCGAGGATTACCGCATGGGCGGCGTGACCCTGTCGGGCAAGGCGATTGATGTGTTGAAGCGGATGTTGAAGGGTGAGGAAGTCACGCGGGAGTCCTCGGGGATGAGCATCGGGGAGTGGCGGGAGTTCAAGGGGGTGTGGAAGTGAGTTCTTAGTGCTGCAGGCCAATCGAGGTTTGTTTGAATGAATCCAGAGATATCTAAGGAACGTCTGAAAAACCTGCGCGTTCTGGCGTGATCTGGTAGGGTCTTCGGGATGTGACGAGGAGCCCCGCCGATG
>NZ_QEYD01000006.1 GCF_003122215.1 Pararhodobacter marinus
AGCATCGCCCGCGACGCGTAAACCGCCGCCGTATAGCCCGCAGGCCCCGAGCCGATGATCAGCACGCGCGTGTGTTTGGTCCCGGACATGGCTTCCGACATGGCGTCGCTCCGTATGTATTCATTTTCCCGCATATAATGGCGCGAACGCGGCGGGCAAGGGGTCGGGATGCACCTAACCTCTCGGGACGATGCGGACAAGCGGGGGCGCATCCGGCCTGGCAACCGCGCGGCCAAGATCGGAAACGCTCGATATTCCGCACATTTATTTCGCTAAGACGAAATATTATTGCGCCTTCGACCCGCTATGCCTACATAAGCGCAAACACACAGGAGATCCGCCGTGATGCCCGGCAGCAAACTCGACCCGATCGACCGGATGATTCTTGCCGAATTGCAGGCCGACGGACGCATGACCAATGTCGAACTGGCCAAGCGGGTGGGGATCTCGGCCCCGCCCTGCCTGCGCCGCGTGCGCACGCTGGAAGAGGCGGGCTATATCCGGGGCTATCATGCGCGTGTCGACGTGCGCGCGCTGGGCTTCGAGGTGCAGGTTTTCGCCATGGTCCGCCTGCATCGCCAGAACGAGGCCGATCTGCGCGCCTTCGAGGATCGCTGCCGCGCCTGGTCGCTGGTGCGCGAATGCCACATGCTCAACGGCGAGATCGACTTCATCCTCAAATGCGTGGCGCCCGACCTCTCGACCTTCCAGTCCTTCCTGACCGAAGACCTGCTGGCCGCCGACAACGTGGCCTCGGTCAAGACCTCGCTCGTCATCCGCGGCGCCAAGGATGAACCCGGCGTGCCCTTCGACGTGCTCGAAGACCGCTATACGCGCGAAGCCTGACGCCCGCGCCGGACACTCGCCCTTTCACTTTGCCCCAAATACTCGCGGGGGTGAATGGCCCGGAACGGGCCAGAGGGGGCGGCAGCCCCCTGTTTCGCGTGTCGCTCCGTTCGGGGCCCTTCCGCGACCTCGCGCGAAACGCTTTTCAACGCCGCCCGCAGGCTTTACCTAGATCCCCGCAAGGAGGGCCCCCATGGCGACCATTCTCGACAAGATCAAGGCCTACAAGCTTGAGGAAATCGCGGCCGCCAAAGCCGCGCGCCCGCTCGCAAGCGTCGAGGCCGAGGCCCGCGCTGCCGACGCCCCGCGCGGCTTTCACCGCGCGCTGAAAACGGCGTCGGCCACGGGCTACGGGCTCATCGCCGAGATCAAGAAAGCGAGCCCCTCGAAGGGCCTCATCCGCGCCGATTTCGACCCGCCGGCGCTCGCGCGCGCCTACAAGGCGGGAGGCGCGACCTGCCTGTCGGTGCTGACCGACACGCCCAGCTTCCAGGGCGCGCCCGATTTCCTGAAAGCCGCCCGCGCCGCCGTGGATCTGCCCTGCCTGCGCAAGGATTTCCTTTATGACACCTACCAGGTGGCCGAGGCCCGCGCCTGGGGCGCCGATTGCATCCTGATCATCATGGCCTCGGTTTCCGACGCGCAGGCGGCCGAACTGGAAGAAGCCGCCACGGGCTGGGGCATGGACGTGCTGATCGAGGTCCATGACGATGCCGAACTCGACCGCGCGCTGGCGCTGAAATCGCCGATGATCGGGATCAACAACCGCAATCTCAACACCTTCGAGACGACGCTCGACACGACCCGCAGGCTGGCCGCGCGGGTGCCCGACGGGCGGATGCTGGTGTCGGAAAGCGGTCTCTTCACGCCCGCCGACCTGGCGGACATGGCCGCTCACGGGGCGCGCTGCTTCCTCATCGGCGAAAGCCTCATGCGGCAGGACGATGTCGCCGCCGCGACCCGCGCGCTGCTGGCCGATCCGGTGGCGTCATGAGCGGCCTCACCCATTTCGACGCCGAGGGGCGGGCGGTGATGGTCGATGTCTCGGACAAGCCCGTGACCGCGCGCGTGGCGACCGCCTCGGCGCATGTCGTCATGCAGCCCGAAACGCTGGCGCATATCCTGCAGGGTACCGCGAAGAAGGGCGACGTTCTGGGCGTCGCGCGGCTTGCGGGCATCATGGCGGCCAAGAAGACGTCCGAGCTGATCCCGCTCTGCCATCCCCTGCCGATCACCAAGGTGACTGTCGATCTGACGCCCGACGAAGTCCTGCCGGGCGTGCGCATTCTGGCCGAGGTGAAGACCACCGGCCAGACCGGGGTCGAGATGGAAGCCCTCACCGCCGCATCGACCGCCGCGCTCACCGTCTACGACATGCTCAAGGCGGTCGAGAAGGGCATGGAAATCGGCGGCATCGCCGTCCTGCGCAAAGAGGGCGGAAAGTCGGGGACGTATGTCAGGAACGGGGCATGATCCGCGTCGCCGAAGCCGAAGCGCTATGCCTTGCGCTGGTCAAGCCCTCGGGCGCGGCTGAGGCCGTGTCGCTGGCGCAGGCGGCGGGGCGGACGCTGGCGCGGGCTGCCGTCGCGCAGCGCGCGCAGCCGCCGTTTCGCTCGGCGGCAATGGATGGCTACGCGTTGCGGGATGCCGAGCTTGCCGTCGGCGCCGTCTTTTCCGTGATTGGCGAATCCGCCGCCGGGCATGGCTGGCGCGGGGAGGTGGGCCCCGGGCAGGCCGTGCGCATCTTCACCGGCGCGCCAGTGCCCGAAGGCGCGGATCATGTCGTCATTCAGGAAGACGTCACGCGCGAGGGCGATCGGATCACGATCCAGCCCAATCTCGGCAACGGTCCCAATATCCGCGCCGCCGGCGGCGATTTCGAGGCGGGGTTCGCGCTCGATGCCGGGCGCGCGCTGTCGCCCGCCGATCTGGCGCTGCTGGCGGCGATGAATGTCGCGCAGGTTGAGGTCGCGCCGCGTCCGCGCGTCGCGCTTCTGGCCACCGGGGACGAGCTGGTGATGCCTGGCGAAAATCCCGGTCCCGACCAGATCATCGCATCGAACACCTTCGCGCTGAAGGCGATGGTCGATCAGGCGGGGGGCGAGGGGGTGATCCTGCCCATCGCGCCCGACCGTCGCGACGCGCTCGAAGCGGCGATGGCCGAGGCCGCGCAGGCCGATATCGCGGTGACGATCGGTGGCGCCTCGGTCGGGGATTATGACCTTGTCGGACAGGTGGGCGAGGCTCTGGGAATGCAGCGCGCCTTCTACAAGATCGCCATGCGTCCGGGCAAACCGCTGATCGCCGGCACGCTTTCGGGCAAGCCCTATTTGGGCCTGCCGGGGAACCCGGTTTCGGCGGTGGTGACCGCGCATCTGTTCCTTTTGCCGATGGTGCGTCGCTGGCTGGGGCAGGCGGCGGTCGGACCGGCACGGATGACGGCGCGGCTGGGGGCGGCTGTCGGCCCGACCGGCCCCCGGACGCATTACATGCGCGCGCGGCTCGAGGACGGGATCGTCACCCCGTTCGAGCGACAGGACAGCGCATTGCTGAGCGTTCTCGCCGGCGCCAACGTGCTGCTGGAACGCCCGCTGGGCGACGGGCCACGCGAGGCGGGCGAGGCGGTGCCTGTTCTGCTTTTGTAGTCATCGCGGTTGACACAAAAGGGGAACATGCGTAGAACAGTGGTAAAACGCCTGACCTTTCCCTGTTGGAGGCCGCGATGCTGACCCGCAAACAGCTCGAACTGCTGGAACTGATCGACGAACGCATGAAGCGTGACGGGGTGCCCCCCTCTTTCGACGAGATGAAGGATGCGCTGAACCTGCGGTCGAAATCGGGGATCCACCGGCTGATCACGGCGCTGGAGGAACGCGGCTTCATCCGGCGTCTTGCCCACCGCGCCCGCGCCATCGAAGTGGTGCGCATGCCCGAAGCGCTGGAAAAGCGCGTGCCCGAAGTGATCGACGGCGGCGCACCCGTTGCCGCCCCGGCGCAGCCTGCGCGGGCGATGCCGGTGCACGAAGTTCACGCGCTGGAATTGCCGGTCATGGGCCGCATCGCCGCCGGTACACCGATCGAGGCGATCTCGGAAGTGTCGCGCCATGTCGCCGTGCCCGGTTCGATGCTGGGGGGCAAGGGCGATCACTACGCGCTGGAAGTGCGCGGCGATTCGATGATCGAAGCGGGGATCCACGATGGCGACATCGTCGTGATCCGCGAACAAACGACGGCGGATAACGGCGATATCGTCGTGGCGCTTGTCGAAGGACAGGAAGCGACGCTGAAACGCTTCCGCCGCCAGCGCGGCATGATCGCTCTGGAAGCGGCTAACCCGGCCTATGAAACCCGTGTTCTGCGCGACGATCAGGTCGCGGTGCAGGGGCGCCTGGTGGGCCTTATCCGCAGCTACTGAGCCGAAGGGCCGGTAGACCCGCAGTCATGGCGCGCGCCGGTCGCCGCGCGTGGGCATGGGTATTCGTGCGTGGGATATAGGGTTTGGTCGTCGGTTTCGGGGCTTTGGGCGCCTGCTTCGGGAAGACGCTGGCAGGGAACCGATCCCGGCGCAAGCTTCTGGTAGCCGGATCCGGATTGCCTCTAATGGCGTTATCCCTTTGGACCGCTGAGACGGGCGTTTGCCTTCAACCCTGTGCGTTTGCGGCACGCCCTTGAGTGGTGGCCTGCGCCAAGCAGGGGTCTTGAGCGAAAGCCTGTCTCTTCGGCAATTGGCTTACAAACTGTCATTCGTTTGGCGGCTGACGCGGTCGGGCCTCCTCATCGTCCTGCCTTTGCCTCGCCTTTGACGCGGGAGGGCGGGCGCGGCGCGGAAGGGCATCGTCCGCCCTTGTCGCGGACCTTCGTAGCAAAGACGGTTCCGGGTCAACGCCGGGAGATCGCGGGGACCGCAGTGGCTTCTGCAAGACGTGGCTGCGGCAGAGGTACCGGCAGACGTGATGACCGCTCTGACAGCAAGCCTCCAACCGGATCCCGATCTTGGACGCTTCTCGTCTTTCGGCAACACCGCCGGGACAGGGAGCAGGGGCCGTCGGACCGATCAGGGGTGTCCTTTGTCACGGGCATCCGGCTTCGGTCCGGTGCGGCAGACCGGGAAACGGTCTGCGCGGTCCGTCCAGAGAATGGCCTATCGCCAAATCCGGCGCCTTCTCCGGCATTTCCTCGACGGCGGACACCGAAGATTGCGGATCCGCGCGCGGCATCGGTTCACGCAAACCTGTTCCGGACCCGCGCCGCCCTCAAACTTTCAGCAAACAGAAAGACCGCCCGAGACCCGGGCGTCTCCGTCCCTCTTGCGCTCCGCTCAGCCCGAGGAGCGCCGCAGCGGAACGACGCCCTGGGTCGAGGGCGCCGGGCAGCGGCGGCCGCGATCGGCGATCAGCGCGCTCAGCGATTCGCGCAGGCGGTCCAGATGCAGGGGTTTCGTCAGGCAATCGTCGAAACCCTCGCGCAGATAGGATTCCACCTGATGCGCCATCGCGTTGGCGGTAAAGGCCACGATCGGCAGCGCTTTCACGCCGGCGGCCTGCGCGTCGCCCTCGGCCACGCGGCGGGCCTCGCGCGTGCGGATTTCCTTCTGCACCGTGACGCCGTCCATATCCGGCATCGAGATGTCGAGGATCACCAGGTCGAACGCCTCGCGCTCATAGGCTTCGAGCGCCTCGCTGCCGCCATTGACCAGCACCGCGGCGATGCCGAGCTGCCCCATCATCGCCGCAAGGATCATCCGGTTGGTGCGGTTGTCATCGGCGGCCAGCACCCGCAGCGCCTGCAGGTCGGGCGCGACCAGCGCGGGGTCGGGCGCGGGAACGGCCATGTCGGGCAGGTCGGTGCGCGGGACGGGCAGGGTGATGACGATCGTGGTCCCGGCATTGGGGATCGTCTCGACGCTGATCTTGCCCTGCATCATGTCGACCAGCCGGTTGACGATCGGCATGCCCAGACCGGTGCCGCCGAACCGTCGCGCGATCGAGCTGTCGGCCTGGCCGAAATCCTCGAACAGATGCGACAACTGCGCCTCGGTCATGCCGATGCCGGTATCGCGTACGGTCATCGTCAGCTCGCCCGAGGCGCCGCAATCGATCTCGACCCCGACCGAGCCGTTCTCGGTGAACTTGATCGCGTTCGAGACGACATTGTGCATGATCTGCAGGATGCGGTGGGGATCGCCCAGCCGCGCACTGTCCCCGTCGCCCGTCACGCTGACCCCGAAGGAGATGCGCTTTTCCGACGCTTTCAGCGTGTGCACCGATTCGATGCGCTGCGCCAGCTCGGTGGGGATGAAGGGCACGACCTCGATCTCCATCAGGTCGGCCTCGATCTTGGACATGTCGAGCAGGTCGTTGATGATGCTCAGAAGCAGCGCCCCGGATTCGTGCATCACCTTGACCATGCGGCGCTGATCGGGATCGTTGATCAGTTTTTCCAGCACCTCGGCCACGCCCAGCACGCCGTTGAGCGGTGTGCGCATCTCGTGGCTCATCTTGGCCAGGAAATTCGACTTGGCGGTGTTGGCGCGGTTGGCTTCTTCCAGCGCTTCCTCGCGCTTGCGCTCGGCCATGGTCTGGTCGGTGACGTCAATCAGCGCGTAGACGACGCGGGCGCGCGTGCCCCCCTCCTGCACCACCGGCGCGGCGTGGATCGAGACGAAATGCTCGCCGCCATCCCGGGTGGCCAGCTGCAACCGCTCGACCGGGGCCAGAACGCCCATGCGCATGGCAAGGTCGAAGGGCGTCTCGCCGGCGGGAATGGTCGAGCCGTCCTCGCGCCGGTAGCCGAAAAAGGCCGGGTCCTCGTGATGGCTGCCCAGCATCTGCACGCTGGGGACGCCCAGCATCGATTCTGCGGCGTTGTTGACGAAATTGATGATCCCGTCGGTATCGATCACCACGATTCCCATCGCCGAGGTCGAGGTGATCGAGGACAGGAAGGCACGCTCGTCGGCCAGTTCCTGCTGGGCGATGCGCATGTCGGTGTCCTGCTCGCGCCGGATCAGGACCGAGCAGATCACATCCGCCACCGATTGCAGCAGATAGACCTCGCCGGGGAGGAACGAGTGGGTCTTGTGCACCCCGTCGAAGCCCACGAAGCCATAGGTCGAGCCTTCCGAGCGCATCGGCACCAGAAGGATCGAGCGGACGGATTGCTCCTCGAGCGTCAGGCGCGAGGGGGAGTCTGGCGGCAATTCGTTGACATCGGGGACGTGGACGACATCGCCGCGGCCCAGATCCTCGGCAATCGGGCCGTACAGCTCGATCGGCAGTTCCTGAAGGTGGTCGATCATCGGATCGATCCCTTCGGCGCACCATTCATGCGTGTTCTGCGTGATCTCGCCGTGATGGACGAAGACATAGGTCCGGTCGCGCCGACAGTAATCGCCCAGCCGCGCGATGGCCTCTTCGACCGCGGCGTCGGTCTGTTCGATCGGTGCGCGCAGAAGGTTGTTGAGGATCTCGACGACCAGCGCCTGAATGCGCGTCAGCCGCGTTTCATTGCTGATGATGTCTTCGTCGACCGTCGTTTCGTCGTTCATGCTGTCCGTCCTGGCCATTCGTCCGATGGTACGAACCCGTCGGCACCCTGCGCGGGCGACGCATCCGGTCCGAGGAAACAGAGACCCGAGAGGATCCCCCGACGCGTGCAACCTTCGCACGAATACCGTTAATTCTGCCCTTCCAGCCGTGTCGTGGCAAGGGGGCGCGACTTGCGACGCACCGGGCCTTGGGCTAGCCCGGCATAAACGCCGAATGAGGAAACACTATGTCCGAAAAGCTCGATCCCGTCGATTTGACCGCGCGCCTGATCCGCTGCCCTTCGGTCACCCCCGCAGAGGGCGGCGCGGTGGTGCTGCTGCAGGAGACGCTGGAAGCGGCGGGTTTCACCTGCACGCGGGTCGACCGCAACGGCACCGCGAACCTGTTCGCCCGCTGGGGACAGAAGGGGGCCAACAAGTCCTTCGGCTTCAACGGGCATACCGATGTCGTGCCGCCGGGCGATGCGTCGGAATGGCGCTTCGATCCGTTTTCCGCGACCGAGGCCGAGGGCAAGCTCTGGGGCCGGGGTGCCTGCGACATGAAATCGGGCGTGGCGGCTTTTGTTGCGGCGGCGGTGGACTTCGTGCGCGAAACGCCGCCCGACGGCGCCGTGGTGCTGGCGATCACCGGGGATGAAGAGGGCGACGCCACGGACGGAACCGTGGCGCTTCTGGACTGGATGGCGGAGCAGGGCGAGCGGATGACGCATTGCCTCGTGGGCGAGCCGACCTGTCCCACCGAGATGGGCGAGATGATCAAGAACGGGCGCCGGGGCTCGATGACCGCGCGGATCGAGGCGCGCGGCGTGCAGGGCCATTCTGCCTATCCGCACCGGGCGAAGAACCCGCTGCCCGCGCTGGTGCGGCTGCTCGACCGGCTGGCCAGTCACGAGCTGGATCAGGGCAACAGCCAGTTCGATCCGTCGACGCTGGCGCTGACCACGGTGGATGTGGGCAACCCGGCCACCAACGTGATCCCGGCCAGCGCGAAGGCGGTCCTGAATATCCGCTTCAACGACATCCATTCGGGCGCCAGCCTGACGACATGGCTGGAAAAGGAAATCGCCCGGGCCCGCGAGGAAAGCGGCATCGACTTTTCGATGACGGTCAAGGTTTCGGGCGAGAGTTTCGTCACCCAGCCGGGATGGTTCACCGATCTGGTGTCCGACGCGGTCGAAAAGGGCTGCGGGCGCCGCCCCGCCTTGTCGACGACGGGCGGCACCTCGGATGCGCGGTTCATCAAGGATCATTGTCCGGTGGTCGAATTCGGGCTGGTGGGGCAGTCGATGCATCAGGTGGACGAGCATGTCGAAACGGCCCATGTGCGCCAGCTGAAGGACGTGTACCGGCACATCCTGGACCGATACTTCGACAACTAAACCGGGTCCCGGCAGCGGGAACCCGGCCCGTCGCGCGGGCTTCAGGCGCCGTCGCTGCGCGCGGCGGCGTCATCGCGCGCCTTGGCCTCGGCGGCCTCTTCCTGCGCGGCCTCGCTGTGCCAGTTCAGGATCGCCTCGACCGCCTCGTCCGCGGTTTCGACCATCCGGAACAGCTTCAGATCCTCGGCCGAGATCGTCCCGGCCGCGGCCAGCATCTCCCAGTTGACGATCTTTTCCCAGAAATCGCGCCCGAACAGCAGGAACGGAATCGGCTTCATCCGGCCCGTCTGAATCAGCGTCAGCGATTCGAACATCTCGTCCAGCGTGCCGAAGCCGCCGGGGAACACGGCAACGGCGCGGGCGCGCATCAGGAAATGCATCTTGCGGATCGCGAAGTAATGGAAATTGAAGCACAATTCGGGCGTCACGTAGCGGTTGGGCGCCTGTTCGTGCGGCAGCACGATGTTCAGCCCGATGGACTTTCCGCCCGCTTCCTCGGCGCCGCGATTGCCCGCCTCCATCACGCCGGGGCCGCCGCCGGTGGTCACGATCCAGTCGTTGCCGCCTTCGGCCAGCGACATCTCGGTGATGCGCCGCGCGAAGATCCGGGCCTCGTCGTAGTAATGCGACAATTCGGCCAGCATCGGCGTCTTGGCGCTGTCCTTCTTGGCGGGTTCGGGGATGCGCGCGCCGCCGAACAAGACCACGGTGGATTTCACCCCGGCCTCGTTCATCGCCATTTCGGGCTTGAGCAGTTCCAGCTGCAGCCGCACCGGGCGCAGGTCGTCCTGACAGAGGAAATCGTCATCGGCAAAGGCCAGACGGTAGGTCGGCGATTGCGTCTGCGGCGTTACCGGAATCTGGCGCGCGGTCTCGATATCCTGATGGCTGTCGCGAAAGGCGTGACGCCGCGCCTGCCGGGTCTCGGCGCGTGCCTTGGCCTCGGTAATGGTCTCGTCGCTGGACGGTTTCGACATGGCGGCTCCCCTTTCACATTCCGGACCCCCTAGGTAGTGTTGCCGCGGCTCCATGACCAGCGAAACACAAGGCGGAGAGACTTATGGATTGGCGCGCAGAGATCGAAGCCGCAGCGGGTCGCATCGCCGGCCATGTCCGCCGAACCCCTGCGATGGATATCACGTTGGGCGGCCACGCGGTCGAGATCAAGCTCGAACAGCTGCAGCATACCGGCAGCTTCAAGGCCCGCGGCGCGTTCAATTCGCTGATCAAGGGGCCGGTGCCCGAGGGCGGGGTTGTCGCGGCCTCGGGCGGCAATCACGGCGCGGCGGTGGGTCATGCGGCCGCAAGCCTTGGCATCCCCGCGCAGATCTTCGTGCCGGAAATGGCGGGCCCGTCGAAAATCGCGTTGATCGAGCGGACGGGCGCAGGCTTGACCGTGGTGCCCGGGCAATATGCCGACGCGCTCGAGGCAGCCCTTGCCTACGAGAAGAAAACCGGCGCGATGCAGGTGCATGCCTATGACGCGACCGGCACGCTGGCCGGGCAGGGGACGCTGGCGCGCGAATGGGACGAACAGGGGCTGAGCGCCGACACCGTGCTGATCGCGGTGGGCGGCGGCGGGCTGATCGGCGGATCGCTGGGCTGGTGGCAGGGCGCGCGCAAGGTCGTCGCGGTCGAGCCGGAAACTTCCTGCGCGCTGCACGCGGCGCTGAAAGCGGGCGAGCCGGTCGATGTCGAGGTCTCGGGCGTCGCCGCCAATGCGCTGGGCGCGCGCCGGGTCGGCGCGCTGTGCTACGGGCTGGCGGCGGGGCAAGGGATCGACACCGTGCTGGTCAGCGACGCGGCGATCACCGAAGCGCAGCGCCTGTTGTGGCGCGAGGCCCGGCTTCTGGTCGAACCCGCCGGAGCCACGGCGCTGGCAGCGCTGATCTCGGGCGCCTATCGCCCGGCCGAGGGCGAGCGGGTGGCGGTGCTTCTGTGCGGCGCCAACCCCGCCCCGGAGCCGGTCTGAATTACAGGTAGCGCCCGCCGCGCTGCAGGACCTCGATCTGGTAGCCGTCGGGATCGGCGACGAAGAAAAAGCGTGCGATTACCTCGCCCTCCGGCGCGAAATCCACCAGATTGCGCGGCGACAGGCCCTCGGCCTCGAACCGGGCATGCTCGGCGGTGACGTCATCGACCGACACCGCCAGATGCCCGTAGCCGTCGCCCAGATCGTAGGGCTCGGTTCGGTCCTTGTTCACCGTCAATTCCAGCTCGAATCCGGTTTCCGGGTTCGACAGGTAGATCAGCGTGAAAGCGTCGAAATCCAGCCGGTCGGCGACCTTCAGCCCGAAGGCCGTGTCGTAGAAGGCAAGTGAGCGCGCCTCGTCCAGCACGCGGATCATCGAGTGGATCATCTTGGCCATGGGAAACTCCTGTCATGTCGCCGCTGCGATCTAGCCTGTCGCGGCGGCGATGCAAACCGGAAGCGAAAGCGCTGCATTGTCCGCAGGCCCGCCGCCCGCTATAGGGCTTGGCAACCGAAAACACCGGAGAAGCGCCCCATGTCGAACGCCGCACTCGAAACCGCCATCGAAGCCGCCTGGGAGGCCCGCGACGGGATCACCCCCGCGACCAAGGGCGAAACCCGCGACGCCATCGAAGCGACGCTGGCCGCGCTCGATTCGGGGTCGCTGCGGGTAGCCGAACGCGGCGAGGACGGCACCTGGCATGTCAACCAATGGGCCAAGAAGGCGGTTCTGCTGGGCTTCCGCCTGAAGGACATGGAAGAGCAGTCGGGCGGCCCGCAGGGCGGCGGCTGGTGGGACAAGGTCGACAGCAAATTCAAGGGCTGGGACGCCGCGCAGTGGAAAGAAGCGGGCTTCCGCGCCGTCCCCAACTGCGTCGTGCGCAAATCGGCCTATATCGCCCCGGGCGTGGTGCTGATGCCGTCCTTCGTGAACCTGGGCGCCTATGTCGATACCGGCACCATGGTCGATACCTGGGCCACCGTCGGCTCCTGCGCGCAGATCGGCAAGAACGTGCACCTGTCGGGCGGTGTCGGCATCGGCGGCGTGCTGGAACCGATGCAGGCCGGTCCGACCATCATCGAGGATCACTGCTTCATCGGCGCGCGCTCGGAAGTGGTCGAAGGCGTGATCGTGCGCGAGGGCTCGGTTCTGGGCATGGGCGTGTTCATCGGCCAGTCGACCAAGATCGTCGACCGCGCCACGGGCGAAGTCATGTATGGCGAAGTCCCGGCCGGCTCGGTCGTGGTGGCGGGCTCGATGCCCTCGACCGGCGGCGTCAGCCTGTATTGCGCGGTGATCGTGAAGCGCGTGGACGCCAAGACCCGCTCGAAGACCTCGATCAACGAGCTGCTGCGCGACTGACCGCATCCCCCGCTGGATGGGGCCGCCGCCCGCCTTTGAAAACAAGGCCGGGCGGCGGAACTTTTTCCGCGCCCGGCTTGTTAACCCCGCAATAACCGGGTGCGGCCCGGTGTCACACAATCCTTTGGGGGTACTTCCATGACCGGACTTGGTTGGATCGCGGCGATCATCATCGGCGGCATCGCCGGCTGGCTTGCCGAACAGTTCATGAAATCGAACATGGGCATCCTGATGAACATCATCCTCGGTATCGCCGGAGCGGTGATCCTGAACTTCATTCTCGTGGCCCTTGTCGGCGCGACGCTGGGTGGCTGGATCGGCCAGCTGGTCGTGGGCTTCATCGGCGCCTGCATCCTGATCGCCATCGCGCGGATGTTCCGCCGCACGGCCTGACCGGATCGCCTTTTGACGGCCCTGCACGACATCCTGTCGTGACGTGACGAAGCCGGGCGCCCCGCCGCGCCCGGCTTTCGCTTTTCCCCCATTGTCCCAAGCCGGAGCGCCGATGTTCGCGGACCTGCCGCTGTCCCTGTTGCTTGTCGTCTTCTTTGCCGCGGGCGCGGTGGTCGTCGCGGTGTCGATCCGCGCCACGCATCTGGCCGACCTGATCGCCGACCGGACCCGCATCGGCGAGGCTATGGCGGGCGCGGTCATCCTGGGGGGCGCCACCTCGCTGTCGGGGATCGTGGTATCGGTCACGGGCGCTGCGGGGGGAGACGCGTCCTTCGCGGTCTCGAACGCCGTGGGAGGCATCGCCGCGCAGACGCTGTTCCTGGCCATCGCGGATCTGCTCTACAAGCGCGCCAACCTGGAACACGCCGCCGCCGAGCCCGCCAACCTGTTCCAGGCGGTGCTGCTGATGGCGATGCTGTCCTTGCCCGTCGCGGCGATGGCGGGGCCCGATATCTCGGTCTGGTCGGTGCATCCGGTCTCGGTGGTGATGTTCTTCACCTATATCGCGGGCGTTCGGCTGTCCGCGCAGGTGGGCGAGCGGCCGATGTGGCGGCCCGTCCAGACCTCGGAGACGCGGCGCGACGAGCCCGAGGATGACAACGACCCCGACGCGCCCGTCACCCGCCCGGCCCTCGTCTTTGCCGGGCTGGTGGTGATCATGGGCCTGTGCGGCTGGGTCATCAGCCAGGTGGGCGGAACCTTCATCACCCGTTTCGGCCTGTCGTCCAGCATGGTGGGCGCGCTGATGACCGCCGTGATCACCTCGCTGCCCGAGCTTGTCACCACGCTGGTCGCGGTCCGCAAGGGATCGCTGCAACTGGCCGTGGGCGGGATCATCGGCGGCAACACCTTCGACACGTTGTTCATGGTGTTTTCGGATGTCGCCTATCGCGACGGGTCGATCTATCAGGCGATCGGGCCCACGGATCTGTACTGGCTGTCGACGGGCATGCTGATGACCGCGATCCTGCTGGGCGGATTGATCCTGCGCCAGCGCAATGGTCCCGCGCGGATCGGGATCGAGAGCGTGCTGCTGATCGCGGTCTATGCGCTGGCGGTGGCGGTCGAGTTGTTCGCCTGACCCGCCTCAGCCCTTCTTTTGCGGCTTTTCGCCCACCGGCCCGCCCGAGCCTTTCCAGCCGCCGAACCCGTCGGTGATGTGCATCACGTTTTCCAGCCCCATTTCCTGCGCGACCCGCGCCGACAGGGCCGAGCGCCAGCCCGAGGCGCAATAGAACACGAACTTGTCGCCGGTCTGGAATTGCGGCTTGGCATAGGGGCTTTCGGGATCGATCCAGAATTCCAGCATACCCCGCGGGCAGTGAAAGGCGCCGGGGATCATGCCCTCGCGCTCAAGCTCGCGCGGGTCGCGTAGATCGACGAAGGTGACACCCTCTTGCCCGTGCAGGTCCAGAAGCTCGGCAGCGGGGGCGTGGGCGACGACCTCGTTGGCTTCGGCCACCATCTCTTTGACGCGTTTCATGCGGGTCTCCCTGTTTCAACGTCAGGCAAACACGGGAAAAAACGATGCGCAAGGGGGATTGGAAAGGCTTCGTTTACGCTTCTGTGTCCAGATATTCCACAGCGCGAGGCCCTGCGCCCGGGCTTCGGTACGGTCTGGCTGTTCCCTGTTCCAGTTCTCCCATGAGTCGCCTCCATGCTTGCGTTGCTTCCCATCCGACTGGCGCTGGCGCCGATCACCCTGACTCAGGCCTTGGCCAGTTGGCGCCGTCTCACCCGGCTGCCACCCGTCCCCGGTGCACGACAGGGGGTCGTCGGTTCCGGCCCCGCGCTACGTCTATTCATCCTCGGCGATGGCGCCGCGGCGGGACTGGGCGCGCCCTCGCTCGAGCAATCCTTTGCCGGCTATCTGGTCGCCGATCTGGCACGCGACTTCACCGTGCACTGGCGGGTCGAGGCGCGGCTCATGGCGACCTCGGCACAGGCCCTGCGCCACCTGCGCGCGCTTGATCTGGGGCGCATCGATGTCGCCGTCACCGCGCTGGGCATCGCCGACATGCGCAGACAGGTCTCGCCGCGCCGTTTCCGCAACCAGCAGCGCGCGATTGCGCAGCTTCTGCTTGATCATGGCGCAAGGCAGATCTGGCGCACCGGCCTGCCGCCCGTCGAACGCCTGCCCCACCTGCCGCAACCCTGGCGGATGATGCTGGCGATCCATGCCCGCGCGCTGGACAAGGTGCTGGAGCAGGACACCCATCCGCCGATCTACCGCTTGCCCTACGACCAGGCGCTGCTGCGGCCTGATCTGCGCACCTCCGACCGTCTCGTGCCCTCGACGGCGGCCTATGCCGAGTGGGCGCGGCGTCAGGCGCGCGAGATCCGGCTTCGGGTCTGACACGCCCTTTCCGCCGCAGCTGCTTCGCGCTATCACCGGCGCAAAGCAAAAGGCGAGATCATGGCCGACAAAGCCGAATCCAGACCCGAGAAGAAAAAGCGCGCGCAGCAGGTTTTCACCCTGCTGGTGCAGGTCGGCCGCAAAGAGGGCGATGGCCTGCCCGAGGGCAGCACCGGCGCGGGGCTTTTGTGCTATGCCTCGGGCGTGGACGAAGCCGAGGCGGTGCGCGAAACCGTGGCGATCCTGAAACAGGCCGATCTGGCGCCCCTGGATGTCACCGGCTACGGCACGCTGGATGACCGGCTGGCACAGGGCGACGAGATCGACCCCGAGGAACGCGCCCTGATGCAGCGCGCGCTCGAGGAAAACGCGGTGATCGTCGCGCAGATGACGCCGTTCGACGACTGAGCGCGCTCAGCCGGTCATGAACCGCGCGCGCAACGGGCCGCTGGCCGCTCCCAGCGCACGGCCCTGCGGCCCGATCGATCCCTCGCGCAGCTCGGGCATCTCCAGCCCGCGCAGCAGCCCGTCGTCACCCGGCGCGGCCAGCGCCGCGCGCACGCGCGCCACCAGCGCCCCGCGCAGGTCAGCGGGCATCCAGCCGTCCAGAATCACCAGGGGCAGGTCCAGCACCGCCACCGCCGCCCGTATCGCCTGCGCGATGGCGGGGGCGGCACGGGCCAGCCACGCCTCGGCCAGGGGCGCAGGCAGGGCCCAGCCTTCGGGCGTCTCCCACAGCGCGCTGCCATCGAGGCCCGCCTCCCACAGCGCGCGCTCCAGCCCGCTCAGCGAGGCCAGCGCGATCAGTTGTCGCATCTGCCCCGCCCCGTCGCGCACCGGCATGGATCCCAGCGCGCCGGCAAGCCCCCGGGCGCCGGTGTAAAGCCGTCCGTCCAGCACGATCCCGCCGCCGATATAGAATCCCATGTGAATGTGCAGGAAATCGCGCGCGTCCCGATGCCTGCCGAAGGTCAGCTCGGCCCCGCAGGCCGCGTTCGCGTCGTTGTGCAGCGTGACCGGAAAGGGCAGCGCGGCGCCCAGCTCGGCGGCGATGTCCCGCTCGGCCCAGTCCCGCAGCCGGGTTGCGGCGCCATCTGCGGCCTCGGGCCAGTCCCACACCCGGTCGGGCAGGGCGATCCCCAGCCCGGCGATTCGCGCATGCTCGGCCTCGGGCAGATCCGCGCTGATCGCGGCCAGCGATTCGTGCGCGAATCGCAACACCGCGTCGACATCCGGCGCAGCATGGCGCGCGCTGCGCCGGGCAAGGCAGGTGCCCAGAAAGTCGATCAGCACCATCTCGACCGCGCGCCGCCCGATTCGCAGCCCGAAGAACAGCGCTCCGCGCGGCGCCAGCGCCATCGGCACCGAGGGCTGTCCCACCCGCCCGCGCTGCGGCGCCTCGCGCGTGAGCAGCCCCTCGGCTTCAAGCGCCCGCATGATGACCGACACGCTTTGCGCTGACAGGCCGGTCAGGCGGGTGATTTCGGATTTCGCAAGCGGCCCCTGACGCCGGATCAGCGTCAGCACCAGCCGCTCGTTGCGCGCGCGCATCCCGGTCTGGTTGGTGCCCGGGGCAGGGGGCGGCGGCGCATCATCCATCGGGCTGACCATCCTGTGTGTCGGTCAAGGCAGGATGCCGCGCGCACGGGCAGGGGTCAATAATTGCTCAACAAGAGTGAATTATTCGACAAACAGCTCCGCCGGCGCCGAAAAACGGCCTATCCGGTGCGCCTTCCGCGCCCTGTCCACGATGAAGGGGAAGGGTGGTGCTGCAAGCGAGGATTGAACTCGCGACCTCTCCCTTACCAAGGGAGTGCTCTACCACTGAGCTACTGCAGCGTTGCCACGGGCGGCTGAATAGACGCATCCCGCGCCCCGCGCAAGCCCCATCTGGACATTATTTCACCCGGCGCTAAGACAGACCCATGACCAAGCGCGATCCCGAACAGAACCCCGCTGCCGACGGCTTCGACGGCGCCCGCCGCGTGGCCTCGGTCAAAGGCACCAAGGGCGATGCCGCGAAAGAGGCGCGCGTGAAAGCCGCGCTCAAGGCGAATATCGCCAAACGCAAGGCGCAGGCGAAGCTGCGCGGCGATACAGATCCCGCCGAGGAAAAGGACAAGCCATGACCGATGCCCGTTTCGAAGACGGGGACGACGCACCGCTGCGGCTGATTGCCCGCGATGCCGAGGATCTCAACGTGATCTCGACGCTGGTGCAGGATTCGGTGCTGACCGGCGCCGATCTGCGCTACAGCAAGGCGCGCCGCCGTTTCACCCTGCTGCTCAACCGTTTCCGCTGGGAAGACGAATCACGCGCCAAGGCGTCGGGCCGCCGGGTCGAACGGGTGCGCAGCCTGCTCGATCTCAGCGATGTCACCGCCGTGGCCCATCAGGGCCTGACGCGCGACAGCGACACCGTGCTGTCGCTCCTGTCGGTCGATTACACGCCCGACGCGCCGGTCGAAGCGGGCGAGCCCGCCGGTCCGGGCCGCGTGGTCCTGACCTTCGCGGGCGACGGGGCGTTGCAACTGACCGTCGAATGTCTCGAGGTCGAGCTCAGCGACGTCACGCGGCCCTATGCCGCGCCCTCGGGCCATGTCCCGCACCATCCCGACTGAGCCCGCCCGCCCGCTTGCCCATCGCCCGCCGATCCCCTATCGCTGCGCCATACGCGCACAGGAGATCGCCATGCCCCAGTTTCTGAACAGCCAGAATCCCGGTTTCGAGGCTGATTTCACCCATCTTCTGGGCATGAAGCGCGAAGACAGCGCCGATGTGGATGCCATCGTCGCGGGGATCATCGAGGATGTGCGCGCCCGCGGCGACGACGCGCTGATCGAGCTGACGTCGAAATTCGACCGGCTCGATCTCACGCCCGAAACGCTGGCTTTCTCCGAGGCCGAGATCGACGCTTTCTGCGCGCAGGTCACGCCCGAGGACCGCGCCGCGCTCGAACTCGCCGCCGCGCGCATCCGCGCCTATCACGAACGCCAGACGCCCGAAGACGCGCGCTGGACCGAAGCCTCGGGCGCCGAACTCGGCTGGCGCTGGTCGGCCGTGGCCGCGGCGGGGCTCTATGTGCCCGGTGGGCAGGCGAGCTATCCGTCCTCGGTGCTGATGAACGCCATTCCCGCCAAGGTCGCAGGCGTCGGGCGGCTTGTGGTCGTCTGCCCGACGCCGGGCGGCGCTGTGAACCCGCTCGTGGTGCTGGCCGCGAAACTGTCGGGCGTCGACACGATCTACCGCGTGGGCGGCGCGCAGGCCGTGGCAGCGCTGGCCTATGGCACGCAGACCATTGCCCCCGTCGACAAGATCACCGGCCCCGGCAATGCCTTCGTTGCCGCCGCCAAGCGCCGGGTCTTCGGGCGCGTCGGGATCGACATGATCGCCGGGCCCTCGGAAATCCTCGTGATCGGTGACGGCACCGGCGATCCCGACTGGATCGCGCTCGACCTGCTCAGCCAGGCGGAACACGATCAGGTCGCGCAATCCGTTCTCATCACCACCTCGCAGGCCGAGGCCGACGCGGTCACACAGGCGGTGGAGCGCCACCTTGAAACGCTCGAGCGGCGCGACATTGCCGGGGCCAGCTGGCGCGATTACGGCGCGGTCATCGTGGTCGGCACGCTCGAAGAGGCCGCGACCCTCTCCAACCGCATGGCGCCCGAGCATCTGGAACTCTGCGTCGATGACCCCGAGGCCCTTCTGCCGCAGATCCGCCATGCCGGGGCGATCTTCCTGGGCCACTGGACGCCCGAGGCGATCGGAGACTATGTCGGCGGCCCCAACCACGTCCTGCCGACCGCCCGTTCGGCGCGGTTCTCGTCGGGGCTGAGCGTGCTCGATTTCATGAAACGGACGACGCTGGCGCGGATGACGCCCGATGCGCTGCGCGCCATCGGCCCGGCGGCGGAACGGCTGGCCATCAGCGAGAGCCTCCAGGCCCACGGCCTCAGTGTGCGCGCCCGTCTCGACAAGCTCAACGACTGAACGGGCACGCCCGCCGCCCTTTTCATCTTTGTTCCGCAAATATCCTCGGGAGGATTTTCAAGGAGGGTGGAAAACCCTCCTTGAAGCGGGGGGCCCGGGGGGCGGCAGCCCCCCGGTCTTTCTGATAGCGGCGGGGCGGCAGCCCCCCGGTCTTTCTGATAGCGGCGGGGCGGCAGCCCCCCGGTCTTTCTGATAGCGGCGGGGCGGCAGCCCCCCGGTCTTTCTGATAGCGGCGGGGCGGCAGCCCCCCGGTCTTTCTGATAGCGGCGGGGCGGCAGCCCCCCGGTCTTTCTGATAGCGGCGGGGCGGCAGCCCCCCGGTCTCCCAGTGAAAACTTAACCGGCGCGGTGGGTCAAAGCCGCCCGCCTTCCAGCAGCCGCTCCAGGAACTGGCGCGTGCGCGGGTGCTCGGGCGCGTTGAACAGCTGCGCGGGCGCGGCCTCTTCAACGATCCGGCCACCATCCAGGAAACATACCCGGTCGGCCAGATCACGCGCGAAACCCATTTCGTGGGTGACGATCACCATCGTCAGCCCGCGCGCCTTCAGGCTGCGGATGGCCTCCATCACCTCGCCCACCAGCTCGGGATCCAGCGCCGCCGTCACCTCGTCGAGCAGCAGCACCTCGGGTTGCCCGGCCAGCGCGCGGGCCAGTGCCACGCGCTGTTGCTGGCCACCCGAAAGCTGCTCGGGATAGGCGCGCGCGAAGCGTTCCATGCCGAACAGCGCCAGCGTTTCCAGCGCCTGCTCCTCGGCCTGCGCGCGGGACTGGCGCAGCACCTTGCGCGGTGCCAGCGTGATGTTGTCGATCACCCGCATATGCGGGAACAGGTTGTAGCTCTGGAACACGATGCCCACGCGCTGCTGCAGCCCGGTGCGGCCCCAGCCCGGATCGGTGACGGTGCGGCCGTCGATGCGGATCTCGCCCCAGTCGGGCTCGATCAGCCGGTTGATGCAGCGCAGAAGCGTGGACTTGCCCGAGCCCGAGGCGCCGATCAGGCAGACGACCTCGTGTCGCGCCACGTCCAGATCGACCCGGTCGAGCACCAGGCTGGAGCCGAAATACTTGGTCAGCGCGCGGATCTCGATCATGTTTCCTCGGCCATCTGCAGGCGGCGCTTGCGGTCGCGATGCGTGATCCAGTCGGCCAGACGCGCCATCGGGATGGTGGCCAGCAGAAACAGCAGTGCCGCCACCACCAGCGAGGAATAGTTGAACGTGCTGGCGGTGTAGATCTGCGCCTCGCGCACCGCGTCGCGCACGCCGATCACGCTGAGCAGCGCCACGTCCTTTTGCAGGGCCACGACGATGTTCATCAGGGACGGCACGGCGTTGCGCAGGGCCTGCGGCAGGATCGCGTAGAGCATCACCTGACCCTCGTTCAGCCCCAGCGCTCGCGCGGCCGAGCGCTGGCCTTCATGGACCGCGTCGATGCCTGAGCGGTAGATCTCGCACACATAGGCCGAATAGCTCAGCACCATGGCCACGCCGCCCCAGAACAGGCCGGAACTGGGCAGGCCGGCGATGCGCAAAGCGGGGATGCCGAAGCCGAACAGGATCACCAGCAACAGCGCGGGCAGGCCCCGGAAGATGTCGACATAGAGCATCACCATCAGCCGGAAGGGCGCGAACCACGGCCCCCGGAGCGAGCGCACCACCGCCAGAACCAGCGCCCAGAGCGCGATGCAGGCCATGGCGATCAGCCAGACCTGCAGATTGGTCAGGAAGCCCTGCGCGACGCGGGGCAGGGCGGCCAGCATGTGATCGACGGAAAAGAACTGCCGCTGGATGCGCGGCCAGTTTTCGTTCTGCGTGATCAGCCAGGTCAGCGTGCCGAACACGGCCAGGATGCTTGCCGCGCTGATCAGCCCCGGCAGGAAGGCGCGGCGCCAGTCGAAGCCCCGCCGCCGGGGTGGCGGCGGGGGCGTGGTCGGTTGGTCGGGGATCATCCGGGATCTGCTTCGCGCTTATTCCGAGATAACCGGCAGGTCGGGATCGGCGACCAGCCAGGTCTGCACCAGCTCTTCGACGGTGCCCGAGGCGATCACTTCCGACAGCGCCGCATCGACCCAGGGGATCAGCGGGCTGCCCTGTTCGAACAAGAGGCCGTGGCCCTCGTCGCCCCCGTCGGGCGGCAGGATCGCGGTGATCGAGGCTTCGGGGATCTGCACGGCGGTGGCGAACAGCGCCGTGGGGATGGCGGCGACGGTGGCGTCGATCTGGCCCGCCTGCATCGCCTGGAACACGCCGACCTGATCGTCATAGACCATCACACCGTCGACGCCGACGACGTTTTCCAGATAGGCCAGATCCGTCGTGCCGATCGCCGCGCCCCAGCGCGCCTCGCGCAGATCGGCGAAGCTTTCGGCGCCGGTCACCGGCGAGCCGGGCAGCGCGATCACCGCCTTGTCGGACTGGTAATAGACTTGGCTGAAACCCACCACCTCGGCCCGCGCGGGGGTGACCGAGACCTGGTTGATGGCAAAGTCGAACGGCTTGTCCCCGGGCGCGATGATCTGCTCGAAGGTCATGCGGACCCATTGCACCTGATCGCGTTCGAACCCCATCTGCTCGGCCAGCGCGTAGACCAGCGCGTTTTCGAACCCCTCGCCGCTTTCGGGCGAATCGTTCATCATCCAGGGCGGATAGACCGGGTCCGAGGTTCCGACCGTCAGCATGCCGGGCTGGACCAGGCGCGGATCGTCGGGGGTGCCGGTCGTTTCTTGCGCCATGGCGGGAAGGGTGAGGCTCATAGCGGCCAGCGTAGCGGCGGCGGCGATGCGAAGGACGGATCTGCGGTCGGACATCTGGGTCACGGACTCCCTGTTGGCCCCCGGTTGAGCCGGGATGCGGTGATCGATGGCGCAAGCTTTGCGCCCCCGCGCGCGTTAGGCAAGGGAAAGCGTGACGGAAAGGGGGAAGGGGCAGGGCGGGGAAAACGGGTCCGCCACGGCGCGGGGCATCGTCGCCGAGCGGGCTCAGGATTCAGTCGGCGGTTTCAGTCGGCGTCCGGCGCAGTGGGGGCGATCTCGGGTGCGGGCATCGGGTCGGTGCCGCAGAACATGTCGTACATCAGCCCGATCGTGCGCGCCGCGCGGGGATCGCCCAGCGTGTAATAGATCGTCTTGCCCTCGCGCCGGCAGGTCACCAGCCCTTCCAGCCGAAGCCGCGCCAGTTGCTGGCTGACCGCGGCCTGCCGCGAGCCCAGCAGCTGCTCGAGCTCGGTCACCGATTTCTCGCCCGAGGACAGATAGCACAGGATCAGCAGCCGCCCCTCATGCGCCAGCGCCTTGAGAAAGGCGGCCGCGGCCTGCGCCTGCTCGACCATGTCGTCCACGGGGCGCAGGGCGCAGTCGGTTTGCGTCGGCACATCCGACATATTCGGGCTTTCGAGCGTGTTTGCGTTTGAAGCGATGCTCATTCACGCAACTCCGGTGAGTTTTGAATGCAAGGATTGCGATCTGTACGAAAGAGATAGGGGCACGAGCGTGATCCGGCAAGTCCTTAACATGCAAAAGGGCGCACAGTTGTGACACTGTGCGCCCTTCGCTGAGATTTTGGGCGGTCGCGACCGGACGGGCGCCCGGATGCGACCCGACCGGGATCAGGCGTCTTCGTCTTCGTCCGAAGCGGCACCGATTTCGTCGAACAGCTCCTGGATCTCGAATTCGGCCTCGGCTTCTTCCTCGGCGGCGAGTTCCTGGATCGACTTGCCCGACGCCTGCAGTTCGGCCTCTTCGGGCGAGCGGGCGACGTTCACGGTGATCTCGGCGGTGACTTCCGGGTGCAGCGTCACGGTCAGCGTGTGCAGGCCCAGCGTCTTGATCGGCGCGGTCAGGACAACCTGACGGCGGTCGATCGAGAAACCATCGGCGGTGGCGGCATCGGCGGCGTCACGCGGGGTGACCGAACCGTAAAGCGCGCCGCTGTCCGAAGCCGAGCGGATGATGACGTAGGTCGTGCCATCCAGCTTCTCGGCCAGCGCTTCGGCTTCCTTCTTGGTTTCCAGGTTGCGCGCTTCGAGCTGCGCTTTCTGGTCCTCGAAGGCGACCTTGTTGGCGTCGGTGGCGCGCAGAGCCTTGCCCTGCGGCAGCAGGAAGTTGCGGGCGAAACCGTCGCGAACCTTCACGACGTCGCCCATCTGGCCCAGCTTGGCCACGCGTTCGAGCAGAATCACTTGCATGGTTCTATCCTCACTTCACGGCGTAGGGCAGCAGGGCGAGGAAGCGCGCGCGCTTGATGGCACGGGCCAGTTCGCGCTGCTTCTTCGCCGAAACGGCGGTGATGCGGGCGGGGACGATCTTGCCGCGCTCGGAAACGTAGCGCTGCAGAAGACGGGTGTCCTTGTAATCGATCGCGGGCGCGTTATCGCCCGAGAACGGGCAGACCTTGCGGCGGCGGAAGAACGGCTTGGTGGCCATGGGGTGTTACTCCTGTCTGACCTGAATCAACGGCGACGGTCGCCGCGGTCACCGCGGTCGTCACGCTTCTGCATCTGCACCGAGGGGCCGTCTTCGTGCTTGTCGACCTTGATCGACAGGACGCGCATGACGTCGTCGTGCAGGCGGGCCAGACGTTCCATTTCCTGAATCGCGGCCGACGGGGCGTCGGTGCGCAGGTACATGTAGTGGCCCTTGCGGTTCTTGTTGATCTTGTAGGCCATCGTCTTGACACCCCAGTATTCGGTGCCGACGATGCTGCCGCCGTTGTCGGAGACCACGGTCGAGAAATGCTCGATCAGGCCTTCCGCCTGCGCGTTGGACAAATCCTGACGCGCGATCATGACATGCTCGTAGAGAGGCATGCGTGCTCCATTTCTATCGGGGCGCATTTCATAAGGCGGACCTGTGATACCCTGCCGCGGCCCGCCCACGAGAGTCTGCGCCGGAATCGTGGATGCAGCAGGATGGGGCCTTATAGCCGGATTGCGGCGCGGCGCAACCCCGCATGCGCCGGGCTACGGGGGCGATCCCGCGAAACCCTTGACCGATAAGCTTTACGGGTTAAACATTAACCATAGCACTCGGCAAAGACCATGAACGGATTGTGGGGGTCCATCATGTGGACACGGATGCTCGATACCTATCTGAAGTCACTGGTGCGCATCGGCGCGCTGACGCTGCGCTTGCCCGACGGGCTGAGCTATCGCTACGGCCCCGGCGGCGAGGGCGCGCCGGATGTCACCGTCACCATCAAGGATGAAGCGACGCTGCGCTCGCTCGCGCTCAACCCGCACCTGACGCTGGGCGAGGCCTATATGGACCAGACGCTGGTCATCGATGGCGATGACCTGCACGGGCTTCTGGAACTGGCGATGCGCAACATCTCAGCGGGGGCGGATTCGGCGCTGAACCGGCTGCAGGGCGCGGTGCGCACGGCGCTGACGGCGGCGATCCGGCGCAATCCGATTGCCAAGTCGAAAGAGAATGTCGCGCATCACTACGATCTGTCGGGCGTGCTGTACGATCTGTTCCTCGATGAAGACCGGCAATATTCCTGCGGCTATTTCCTGACGCCCGAGGACGGTCTGGAAGCAGCGCAGCGTCAGAAAAAGGCGCATATCGCGGCCAAACTGCTGCTGAAGCCGGGGATGAAGGTGTTGGATATCGGATGCGGCTGGGGCGGCATGGCGTTGACGCTGGCGCGCGATCACGGTGCCGAGGTGCTGGGCGTCACGCTGTCCGAGGAACAGCTGAAGATCGCCCGCGCCCGCGCGCAGGAGGCCGGGCTTGCGGACCGGGTGCGGTTCGAGCTGATGGATTACCGCGCGGTGACCGGGCAATTCGACCGCGTCGTCTCGGTCGGCATGTTCGAGCATGTGGGCGCGGCCCATTACACCACGTATTTTGCTAAAGTGCGCGACTTGCTAAAGCCCGATGGCGTGGCGCTGATCCACACGATCGGGCGTTTCACCCCGCCTGGCGCCAGCAATCCGTGGATCACCAAGTACATCTTCCCGGGCGGCCATATCCCCGCGCTGTCCGAGATCATGGAGCCTGTCGAGAAGCTCGACCTCGTGCCCACGGATGTCGAGATCTGGCGGATGCACTACGCCTATACGCTGCGCCACTGGCATGACCGTTTCATGGCAAGGCGCGACGAGGCGGCGGCGCTCTATGACGAGCGGTTCGTGCGGATGTGGCGGTTCTATCTGGTAGCCAGCGAGCAGAGTTTCCGCTGGTACGGTCAGGGCGTGTTCCAATTGCAGATCGCGCGCGACCAGAACGCGGTGCCGCTGACGCGCGACTATCTCGCGGGGAAGGCGGCCAGCGCCGCGAATGTCGCCGAGGCTGCCGAATAGGCGGCTCTCGCGGGATTGGCGCCGGTATGGTCCGGTTTTTTTGGCAGGGAAAGCAGGGCGGATGTGCCGGGCGCGGGGGAAGGCGAAGCGGGGGCCGGGCCTCGCGTCCGGCTCGCCTTGTGCGGCGTGACGACAGGCGGGAAGGGGGCGACGCGGACAGGGCGAGGCGGTGACGTCCGCTCCGAGCGTCGGGTTCGGCTTTCGCGTTGCTTCCACGAAGCCTTCTGGCGCGTGGCCCCTGCCCGGATTCCGGCGTCGCATATTCAGACGAGACAGCCCGAAAGCCAGAGAGCGGGGGCCGATGCGACCGGCGGTGGTCGAAACAGGCCCGTCGGCACACATGCGGGAGCACATAGGTTGGCATGTCGTCGCGTTCTTTGGTGCCTCTCGCCAGCCGGGTTCGCAAGCGGGCCAGACAGGGCTGCAGACTGCAGATCCGACGGGGTCGCCTTGGCCCACGGGGCCAGGCCTTTGCGCTTCCCGCCCGTTTACCCCGCGAAGCGGTCTGGTCGTGCGATGCTTCGGGGCACGGGTCGTCTGGCGGGGCTCTCCTTGCGCGGTGCATCAGGCTCGCCTGTGCTGCGGGCTCAGGTCTTTCGCGATCCGACCTGACCCAATGCGAGCCCCATCCCAAGCGTATGCCCAAAGCCCCGATCGCGCCTCCGTATAAGCCACAGGCCTCCTCACGGCCAAAGGCGCCGTTGCGAAGAACGCGCTGCCCCGGTCGGTGTTGACCCGAGCGTGCCGTGTGGAATTTCCCGGACCCCGGGGTCAGTCGGCCGAGCGATAGGCCAGCCGCAGCCCGCCCCAATGGCGGCCGCGCAGGGTGATGGGGGCCGAGACGTCCTTCATCAGGACAAACGCGCCATTCCCCATGTCGCGGCGATAGGCCTGCAGGCAGAAGGGCTCGGTGCTGCGCCCGGCGGCAAGCCCGACGCGGTCGTCGAAGATCCGCCGGTTGCGGCTATGGGCCATGTTCCAGTCCCGGTGGCCCGGACGCTGGGGATGCGAGAATCGGGCGTTGTGCGTGGGCAGGTATCCGTTGCGGTCGACCGCCGCGCAGAACACCACGCGCGGCGACAGGTCCAGCATCGGTTCCTGAACGGGCGGAAGCAGCCGGTCGGTCAGCGCAGTGAAACGGGTGGTGACCTGTGGCGGGTCGCTGCCCGGGACCGGGACATAGCGGGTGTCGAACAGGTCCCCGATCCCGATCTGTCCCTGCGCCAGCGCGGACTCGAAGGCGTCTTCGATGCGACGTGCGGCGGCTTGTACGGCGCGGATGAAGGGGGTGTCTTCGGTCTCGACCCCGAGGCGCGCGAAATCGGCGGTCAGGCGCTGGGCGGTGGCCAGGATACCGTCGAAGCCGCGATGGACCCCGTCCACCCCCGCCTGCGCCTTGCGCGCCGAACCGTCGAGCCAGGCAATGCTGCGCTCGACCTGGGCGATGGCGGCGGCGGTGTCCTGGCGCGCGTCGTCGATGCGCGATTGCTGCTGATCCACCTCGGCGATGGCGCTGTCGATGCCCGTCATCACCCCCGCGAACGAGGTCGCCTGTCCCTGCATCTGCCCCGTTCGCCGCAGAACGGCGGCATTGGTGGCGGCGATCTGCTGCGCCGAGCCGCGCAGATGTTCGAGCGTGCTGCCGATTTCGTCCGTGGCGGCGGCGGTGCGCTCGGACATCGCCTTGACCTCTTGCGCGACGACCATGAAGCCGCGCCCGGCAGGCCCCGCGCGCGCCGCCTCGACCTGCGCGTTCAGAGCCAGGAGATTGATCATCTGCGCGACCGAGGCGATGTCCTCGGCCACGCGGCGCACCCGGTCCAGCGCATGCGACAACCCGTCGACGCAGGTTTCCAGGCTGTCGACTTCGCGGGCCAGCGCGCCGACATCCGCCATCACCTGCCCGAACTGGTCCTGCGCGGCGCGGCTGCGGGTGCGGGCGTCGCGCGTGGCCTCGGTCGCGGCGCCGGTGGCGGTTTCCACCGCGCGCGCGCCTTCGCCCATGCGCTGGGCTTCGCCGCGCAGGGTGTCGAACGTGGCCACCTGTGCCGCCAGTTCCCCGGCCACGGCATCGGAATGCCCCTGCGCATCGGCGAGAAGCTCGGTCAGTCGACCGGCGACCTGCGCCAGGGCAGCGATGGCAGTCGGGTCCGAAGGCGGACCGGTGGGCGGAGCCATGGAGGGCGCGGCGGAGTCTGCGCGGGCGGAAGGCTGGGTCGTGTCACGCATGGTCGATCCGCCATCGGTTTCGGGTCGCGTGGCGCGGCGGAAGGCCGCCGGTGCCGGGAAGCGGGACGGGAACCCAACACGGCGTTGCGCTGTCCCCGTTGCATCGTTATGCGGTCTGAAGCGTTAAAGGGAGGTTTCCAATGAGCAAAGCCCTCGTCTTTCCGGGCCAAGGGGCGCAATCGATCGGCATGGGCCGCGATCTGGCGCAGGCCTATCCCGCCGCGAAAGCGGTGTTCGACGAGGTCGACGAGGCGCTGGGCCAGTCGCTGTCCTCGTTGATCTGGGAGGGCGACGCGGCCGAGCTGACGCTGACCGCCAATGCCCAGCCCGCGCTGATGGCGACCTCGCTCGCCGCGATGCGCGCGCTTGAGGCCGAGGGTTTCGCGGTGACCGACGCGGCCTTTGTCGCCGGCCACAGCCTGGGCGAATACTCGGCCCTTGCGGCCGCGGGCGCGCTGAGCGTGGCCGATACCGCGCGGCTTCTGCGCATCCGGGGCGAGGCGATGCAGACGGCGGTGCCGGTCGGCATGGGCGCCATGGCGGCGCTTCTGGGACTTGATTTCGCCACCGCGACCGAGGTCGCCTCGGAAGCGGCGCAGGGCGAGATCTGCCAGGCGGCGAACGACAACGATCCCGCGCAGGTGGTCGTGTCGGGCCACAAGGCGGCGGTCGAACGCGCGGTCGAGCTGGCCAAGGCGCGTGGCGCCAAGCGGGCGGTGATGCTGCCGGTCTCGGCGCCTTTCCATTGCGCGCTGATGCAGCCCGCCGCCGAGGCGATGGCCGAGGCGCTGGCGGGCGTGACCATCGCGGCGCCGGCGGTGCCGGTCGTCGCCAATGTGCGTGCCGAGGCGGTCAGCGATCCCGACACGATCCGCGCGCTGCTGGTCGAGCAGGTGACGGGTTCCGTGCGCTGGCGGGAATCGGTGATCTGGATGCTGGCGCAGGGTGTCGACACGTTTTGGGAAGTGGGCGCGGGCAAGGCCCTGTCGGGGATGATCAAGCGCATCGAGCGCGGCGCCAATCTGGCCGCCGTGGGGACGCCCGCCGATATCGCCGCGTTGAAGGGCTGAGCGGGGCAGGGGGGCTGTCTGCCCCCCTCGGCGCTGACGCGCCTCACCCCCCGAGGATATTTGTGGAACAAAGAGGGGCGCGGCGTCCGCAAGGGACGTGCCCCTTTTTCTCCCTGCGGCTTCACGACTGCTTCAGGGCGCGCGAAAAGGCTTGACGATACAGGGCGCGCGGCCTCGGATACCGGGATGCGCGCGCTGATCTTTCTCTGTGTCCTGATTGCCGGTTGCGGTCGTCCGCTGACCGCGCCCGAGGCCGATCTGGCGGCGCGGCTGTTCGGGCCGGGGCTGGACCCGGCGCCGGTGCGGATCGTCGAGAACGGGCTCGTGGGTCTGCGCAGCCATGTCTTCCCGGTCCGACCGCGCACCACCTGCCGCGAGCGCATCCTGCCGCCCGCCGAGGGGCCTGTATCCGAGGCGCGCGGCGCGGGCGTGGTGCTGGGCAACCGGATGCAGATCCGGCCTGACCTGTTTCGCGAGGATTATCTGCGCCGCGAGGGCGAGGCGGGCGCCGTGTCGCTGGGCGCGGCGATGTTCCTGGCGCATGAGCTGACGCATGTCTGGCAGCACCAGAACCGCGCGCGCACCGGCTATTCGCTGTGGCGCGTCGGGCGCGAACACGTGGCGCTGGAGGATCCCTATCTCTTCGACACCGATGTCGATTCAGACGCTGCCGAGGGCGCGCGGTTTCTGGATTACGGCTACGAGCAGCAGGCGAGCCTTGTCGAGGAATATGTCTGCTGCGAAGCGCTCGATCCGGAAGGCGCGCGCACGGCGCGGCTGCGCGCGCTTCTGAGCCAGGAAATGGCGGTGGGCGATCTGCCGTCGGGGCCGGTCTCGCTGCCATGGCGCGGGGTCGAGCGGCGCGGGATCTGCGGTTGACGCGGGCTTGACCTGCACAGGCGGGCCGGGCGTGCTAGAGTAAGACGAAGCATTCGACAGGCAGCGAGGCAGACATGGACCGTCGCACTTTCTTCACCGCTCTGACCGGCGCAGGTCTGGGACTGGGGGGTGCCTTGGGGCTGGGCGCGGGCGCGCTGCAGGCCCAGAGCAACCGTCAGGAGCGGATCGGCGAGCGCTATCCCGTGCGCGTGCGCGACGGGGGCGGGGCCGTGCTCTTGCACCAGATGCTGGTCACGGACGGGACACGGGCTTTGGTGCTCGACTGGCCCTCGGGCGGGCTTCTGTTTCCGGAGGACCGGGTCGATCTGTCCGGCGTGCCGGGCGTGGGCGGCGTGTTCCGCACGCCGTTCCGGCGCCGCTGGGTCGAGGCGCGGCCGCTCGCGCCCGTCAGCATGATCGGGCAGATCGGGCTTCTGATGGCGCGGCTGCCGGACCTGTCGGGGCTGAGCGGGCGCGGCGTGACGCTGGGGGTCGAGGATGTCAGCTGGGATCTGTCCGGCGCGCTGCGCCCCGGCAACCCGCCGATGATGCCGCGCATCGCCGCGCGCGATGTGGGGGCGATGCGGCTGGGCGCGGATGGCCGGGTGCTGGTGCATCTGCCGCAGATGTACGCCCTGACCTGAGCCTGCCGGGGGGAAGGATGGAGCGACGCAAGGGCCAGTCCGATCCCGACGAGGAACGCGCGCGCGCCGAACGGGCGCGCCGGCTGGGGCAGGGCGCCCGGGTGCCGGTTCAGGCCCAGTTCGACGGAGCCGTCTGGGAAATCACCCATCTGGTGATGACCGACGGCGAGAGCGCTTTGTCGCTCGACTGGGAGGGGCCGCTTCTGTTGCATGACGAAGAACGCGCGGACCTGTCCGAGCTTGGCCCCGCGGCGGGGCTGTTCCGCCAGCCCTTCAAGGCGCGCTGGGCCGAGGGCGTGCATATCGGCTTTTCCAGGATCGCTCCCTCGGCCCGGACGCTGATCGCTCTGGTGGGCGATCTGCGCGGCCTGGCCGGGCGGTCGGTAACGCTGTCCTGCGACGGCGTGGGCTGGGACCTTCCCGGCAGGCTGGCGCCGGGCGGTCTGCCCGTCGATCCGGTCCGCGACGAAGAGGCGCGCATGGCGGGCGGCGTCAAGCTGGGCGCGGACGGACGCGTGCTGATGTCGTTCCTGCGCGTCTACCGGATGCGCTGATCCCGATGGAAGACCCGCCGAACTGTGCGCTCTGCGGGCGGCCGATCCCCGCGGACGTCCCGCAATCGCTGCATCATCTGGTGCCGAAGCTGAAGGGCGGGAAGAACGGGCCGACGGTTCTGTTGCACCATATCTGCCACAAGGAGATCCACGCCACGCTGAGCGAGGCGGAACTGGCGCGGGATTACGCGACGCCCGAAGCCTTGCGGGCGCATCCCCGGCTGGCGAAATTCATCGCTTGGGTGTCGAAACGCCCGCCCGGTTTCCTGTCGCGAGTGCCGTCGAAACGTCGCGCTCGACAGCGCTGAGCGCGCGCGCTAAAGGCGCGACATGGATTGGGATGACGAACTCGATGCGCAGGGGCTGCTGTGCCCGCTGCCGGTGCTCAGGGCGCGCAAGCGGCTGATGGCGATGGCGCCCGGGGCGGTATTGCGCGTGGTGGCGACGGACCGGGCCTCGGTCGTGGACATGCCGCATTTCTGCGCGCAGGAGGGGCATACCTATCTGGGCTGCGACGAGATGGGCGAGACGCTGGCGCATATCATCCGGCGCGGAGAGGCCAGACCGTCGTAAGCGCCGTGCGCAACAGGTCCTCGTGCCCGAGGCCGAGGATCCAGCCTTCCTCGCGGATGCGCGAATCGGGCCCTGTATCGGGCCCTGTATCGGGCCCCGTCTCGAGCAGCGGCGCGAGCGAGGGCAGCGCGGCCAGCGCCTGCGCCAGCGCGCGGACCTGCACCTGATCCTTGACCAGCCCGGGCGCCATGCGCGCCGCAACCTCGGCGGCCAGAAGCGAGGGAAAGACCTCGGCCAGGATCACCGGGCGGGTGAGCGGCTCGAAGGGCCAGACGGCGATTTGGCCCGGAAAGGCCGCGCGCAGCCGTTGCAGCATGGGAATGCCCGTCAGGGCCTGCGAGCCGACCGAGCCCGCGCCGCCCAGTTTCCACGGCGATTGGGCCCCCTTGGCCTGCCCGTCGCAGAGCCGGTGCTCGGCAAAGCCGTGGCCGTCGCGGGTGCGTCCCTTGCGCGGCAGATGGGCAAGATCCTCGCGCGCGGCGTTGAACCAGAAGGGACCGGTGCCGGGCAGGCGCGCATTGATCGCATCCCCCAGCGCGAATCGGTTCGAGCGGTTGTCGGGGCCGTCCTGCAGGTGGCGCGCCAGCCAGTCCCAGATCGCCAGAGGATCGTCGCGCCCGGTCAGTGCGCGGGCGAAACCCACCGGATAGGCGAAAGGGAAATCGGCGCCGATCAGCAGCGTCCTGCCCTCTGTCAGCGTGTCGTCGATCAGGGCGGCGCAGGCGTCGAACGCGGCCTGCCGGGTGGGCAGGTTTTGCGTCGTACCATCCTCGCGGCCCATCCAGATCGAATCCTTGCCCCGCCGCGGCGTGTTGGCGGCGGACCAGTCGAGAATGGCGACGCGGTCCGGTGTCACGTCCAGATCTCGGCCTGACGCAGATCCGCCGGGGTGTTGACGTTGAAGAACGGGTCAGGCGTCGCGTCGAAGGCGATCTCGGCGGCGTTCTGCGACGCGGCGAAGCGCATCGCCCGGCGTTCGTCCTGTGCCAGTTGCGCGCGCAGGGCGTGGCGGGCCTCGACAGGCCAGAGGCCGATCACCGGATGCGCCCGCCCGCCGCTGGCCGCGATGGCGGCGGGTGCGGGGCCGAGCCGTGCGACGAGGTCATCGGGCAGGAAGGGCGTGTCGCCCGGCACGCTCAGAAGCCGTGCATGGCCCTGTTCCGCCGCCCAGTCGAGCCCGGCCAGGATCCCCGCCAGCGGCCCGGGCTGATCGGGCAGGCTGTCGGGCAGGACCGGCAGGCCGAAGACCGCAAACCGCGCGGGGTCGCCATTGGCGTTGAGCGCCAGCGCATCGACCTGCGGCGCGATGCGGGCGATGACGCGCGCCAGCAGGCTCTGCCCGTTCAGCATCAGCAGCGGCTTGTCCCCGCCGCCCATCCGGCTGGCCTGTCCGCCGGCAAGGATCACCGCTGCGACCATCCTCTCCCTTTCCCCTGTGGCGCGTGCAGGCTATCAGGGTATCGTCCTGTCACAAGAGGCGCCGATGTCATCCCTCGCTTATGTTTCCGGAACCGCGCGCGGCCAGACCGACCGCCTGCTGGCCGAAATCGCCGCCACGCTGGGCGCCGAGGGCTGGGCGCTGGCGGGCGTGGTGCAGCTCAACACCGACCGTCCGGGGCGCCGGGATTGCGACATGGACCTGCGGGTGCTGGGCCGCCCCGAGGTGATCCGCATCAGCCAGAATCTGGGCGCCGAATCGTCGGGCTGCCGGCTGGACCCCGACGGGCTGGAAACCGCCGTGGCGCTGGTCGAGCGGGAACTGGCCGGAACGCCGCGCCTGCTGATCCTCAACAAGTTCGGCAAGGCCGAGATCGAGGGACGTGGCTTTCGCGCCCTGATCGGCGAGGCGCTGGCGCGGGGCATTCCCGTTCTCCTGGGCGTCAAGCCGCTGAACATGCCGGGTTTTGAAGACTTCGCGCAGGGCATGGCCGAAGCGCTTCCGCCCGAACCCGGCGCCCTCCTCGACTGGGCGCGCGCGCAGGCGCATGCGGCGCTCTGACCGTTCGGCCATCTTCTGTCGGCGCAACCCTTGACCTTCCACTAACTGGAAGCGTCATATGGGTCAGGACCAGATGGAGGTCCCGATGAGCCCGACCCAGTTAACCCCGCCCCAGACCACCCAGACGCTGCGCGTCGAGGGCATGAGCTGCGCCGCCTGCACCGGCCGCGTCGAGCGGATGCTCGCGCGCGAAGAGGGCGTGAGCGGCGTGCGCGCCAACCTGATGACCGGCATGGTCGCGGTGGATGGCCCCGCCGAACCCGCCAAGCTGGCCGAACGACTCACCGCTTTGGGTTTCACCGCCGCCGAGGATGTCACCCGGCTGGCCATCACCGGCATGACCTGCGCCAGCTGCGTGGGCCGCGTCGAGCGCGTGCTGCAGGCGCTGCCCGGCGTCACGCAGGCCAGCGTCAACCTGGCCGACGAAACCGCACTGGTGCGCCATTACGCCCTGGCGGGCCTGCCCGAACGCATGATCGAGGCGGTGCGCGCCGCGGGCTACGAGGCCCGCATCGCCACCGAAACCAGCCGCGAGGATCTGGCGGCGCACAAGGAAGAGGCGATCCACCAATTGGCCCGCGCGGTGCTGCTGGCCGCATTGCTGACGCTGCCGGTCTTCGTGGCCGAGATGGGCGGGCATCTCTATCCGCCGTTCCACCACTGGCTGCACGGGCTGGTGGGCCAGCAGGCGCTGTGGCTGGGCCAGTTCGTGCTGACGACACTAGTGCTGTTCGGTCCCGGCTGGCGCTTTTTCCGCGCGGGCGTTCCGGCGCTGCTGCACGGCGCGCCCGACATGAATTCACTGGTGGTGATGGGGGCAAGCGCGGCTTGGGGCTATTCGACCATCGCCACTTTCGCACCGTCGCTGCTGCCCGAAGCGTCGCGCGCGGTCTATTTCGAAGCCGCCGCCGTGATCGTCACGCTGATCCTGCTGGGGCGCTATCTGGAAGCGCGCGCCAAGGGGCGGACCGGGGCCGCCATCGCCAAGCTGGTCGGGCTGCAGCCCCGCACCGCGCGGGTCGAACGCGACGGCGTGACCGAGGACCGGCCGATTGCCGAGATCCGGCCCGGCGACCTCTTGCACCTGCGCCCCGGTGAACGGGTGGCGGTCGACGGCACGGTCGTCGCGGGGCATTCGTGGCTCGATGAAAGCATGCTCACGGGCGAGCCGGTGCCGGTCGAGAAGACCGAAGGCGCGGCGCTGACCGCGGGCACGGTCAACGGACAGGCAGCGCTGAGCTACCGCGCCGAGCGGGTGGGCGCCGACACGATGCTCGCCCGGATCATCCGCATGGTCGAAGAGGCGCAGGGCGCGAAGCTGCCGATTCAGGCCGCCGTCGACCGCGTGACGCGTGTTTTCGTGCCGGTTGTGATGGGCATCGCGGCGCTGACCTTCGCCGCGTGGATGATCTGGGGCCCGGGGCTGGGCGAGGCCGTGGTCGCCGCCGTCGCCGTGCTGATCATCGCCTGCCCCTGCGCGATGGGGCTGGCGACGCCGACCTCGATCATGGTGGGCACCGGGCGCGGCGCCGAGCTGGGCGTGCTGTTCCGGCGGGGCGACGCGTTGCAGGCCCTGCACGAGGTCGATCTGGTCGCCTTCGACAAGACCGGCACGCTGACCGAGGGACGCCCCGATCTGGTCGCCATCCATACCGCGCCGGGCGTGGACGAGGCCGAAGCGCTGGCGCTGGCCGCTGCCGCCGAAAGCGGCTCGGAACACCCGATCGCGGGCGCCATCCTGCGCGCCGCCGACGCGCGCGGGCTGAGCGTCTCGCCCGCCAGCGGCGTCGCGGCGATCCCGGGCTTCGGGCTGCAGGCTCAGGTCGGGGACCGCGCGCTGTTGCTGGGCGCGGCCTGGCTGATGGCACGCGAAGGGATCGAGACCGGCGATCTGGCCACGCTCGCCGAAACGCAGGCGGGGCAGGGGCAGACGCCGCTGTTCCTCGCCGCCGATGGCAGGCTGCTGGCGCTGTTGCTGGTGGCCGACCGGGTCAAACCGACGACCAGGCCGGCGATCGACGCGCTGCACGCGATGGGGATCGGCACGGCGATGATCACCGGCGATGCCGCGCCGACCGCGAAGGCCATCGCCGGCGCTCTGGGCATCGACCGGGTCGAGGCCGAGATCCTGCCCGACGGCAAGGTCGCGGCGCTCGAGGCCCTGCGGCAGGGCGGCGCGAAAGTGGCCTTCGTGGGCGACGGGATCAACGATGCGCCCGCGCTGGCGGCGGCGGATGTCGGGCTCGCCATCGGCACCGGCACCGATGTCGCGGTGGAAGCGGCGGAAGTGGTGCTGATGTCGGGAGACCTGCGCGGCGTGGTCAACGCGCTGCACCTGTCGCGCGCGGTGATGCGGAACATCCGCCAGAACCTGTTCTGGGCCTTTGCCTATAACACGGCGCTGATCCCGGTCGCGGCGGGGGCTTTGTACCCGGCTTTCGGCCTGACCCTGTCGCCGATGCTGGGCGCGGGCGCGATGGCGCTGTCCTCGCTTTTCGTTCTCACCAATGCGCTGCGCCTCAAGGCGCTGCGCCCCCGGATGGAGGCCAACCTGTGACGAACGCAATGGAAACGGGCATGAATATCGGACAGGCGGCGAAAGCCTCGGGCCTGCCCGCGAAGACCATCCGCTATTACGAGGATATCGGTCTGATCGCGCCGAAGCGCGACTCGAACGGCTATCGCAGCTTCCGCGAGGGCGAGATCCACCGGCTCGCCTTTCTCAACCGCGCGCGGGGGCTCGGCTTTTCGATCGAGGATTGCCGCGCCTTGCTGGGCCTCTACGACGACGCCTCCCGCGCCTCCGAGGACGTGAGACGGCTGGCGGCGGAACATCTCGACCGTATCGACGCGCGCATCGCCGAGTTGCAGGAAATGCGGGCCACCGTGGCAGGGCTCGTCGATAGCTGCGCGGGCGACGGCCGGCCGGATTGCCCGATCCTCGACGATCTTGCGACCGGGCCGCTGAGCCGCCACGCCACGCGCAGCCGCCGCTGATACCCGCGTCGCGCCCGTGGCGACGCGTGGCCAAGGGGGGCTGTCTGCCCCCCTTGGATCCCCCCGAGGATATTTATGGAACAAAGATGCGCTCAGGGTCGGGTTGAGCCTGCGTCTTTGTTCGTCAAATATCCTCGGGGGTGAATTGGCCGCAGGCCAAGAGGGGGCAGACAGCCCCCTTCATTTCGGCTACCCCTCGCGCAGGACGACTGGACAAAGGACGCCGCCATGACCACCGCCATCTGGGGCCTCAAGACCTGCGATACCTGCCGCAAGGCGCGCAAGGCACTGCCCGAGGCCGAGTTCCGCGATATTCGTGAGGTGCCGCTGACGGATGCCGAGATCGCGCTTCTGCTGGGCGAGTTCGGCGACACGCTGGTGAACCGGGCCTCGGCCACCTGGCGCGGGCTGGACGAGGCGGCGCGCGCGCAGCCCGCGGCGCAGCTTCTGGCCGAGAACCCCACGCTGATGAAGCGGCCGGTGATCCGTGCCGAGGGGACGTGGTATCTGGGCTGGACACCCGCCGTACGCGCGGCGCTGGGCACGGTTTGAGCGGCGCAGTCTGAGGGGGATATTGCAAAAACCCGCCGCGAAGGGCGGCGGGTTCGTCAGATCGTGTCCTGGAATGCCCCGGGCAAGGGCCAGCTTTCCAGCGGGGCCGTTCGACCTTGCCGCGTTTGCCCGGACGTCAGGTCAGAGCAGTTTCAGATCGGACGCCGACGAGCGGCCGTCGCGGCCCGACTGCAATTCGAAGCTGATCTTCTGGTTGTCCTGAAGGCCGGTCAGTCCGGCGCGTTCGACGGCCGAGATATGGACGAAGACGTCCTTGCCGCCTCCGTCGGGGGCGATGAAGCCATATCCCTTCGTCGTGTTGAACCATTTGACGGTGCCAGTGGCCATATCCGTATCCATCCTCTCAGTTTCCCGCGACAGGATTGTCATCGGGCCGTGCAGCCAGGCCTTCGGGTCGTGCGGGCTGCCTGAGTAGGCGGGCGGACGCAGGAAGTCTGTTGTCACACCTCCGAGGATGACACGAATTACCAGCAAATCAAGGGTTCTGTTGCCGTTTCACGCCCATCTGCGGGGTGCGGGGCCACGGAATGCTTGACTTCGCGCCACTGCGGGACCATCTGGCAGGCGTGCAGGCTGCGCGCGGCTCCGTTGCGGTCGCAGGGCGCACCTCCCCGGACCTTTTCCGCGTTTTCGCCGGCCTGAATGCCGGCTCCGAAAGGACTTGAATGACCGATTTCTCGATGCTGGACCTCGCGCCGACGCTGCTGTCGGCGCTGGAGCGGACCGGCAAGACCGAGCCCACGCCGATCCAGGCGCGGGCGATTCCGCCGCTTCTGGAAGGCCGCGACCTGATGGGGCTCGCGCAGACCGGGACCGGCAAGACGCTGGCCTTCGGGCTGCCGATCCTGCACCGGCTGCAGGGGCAGGGCAAGCCCGCGCCGAAATCCGCGCGCGCGCTGATTTTGGCCCCGACGCGCGAACTGGTGCAGCAGATCGCCGCCTCGCTGACCGAGCTGGCGCAGGGGCTGCCCACCTCGATCGTCACCGTTGTCGGCGGCGCCTCGATCAACCGGCAGACCGACCGGCTGGTCCGCGGCTGCGACGTGCTGGTGGCGACGCCCGGGCGGCTGATCGACCTGCTCGAGCGCAAGGCCGTGTCCCTGGGCCAGGTGCAGATGCTGGTGCTCGACGAGGCCGACCAGATGCTCGATCTGGGCTTCATCCACGCCTTGCGCCAGATCGCCCGCCACCTGCCGAAACAGCGCCAGACGATGCTGTTCTCGGCGACGATGCCCAAGGACATGTCGGAAATCGCCGATACCTATCTCGACCGTCCAGTCCGCGTGCAGGTCTCGCCGCCGGGCAAGACCGCCGACAAGATCGCGCAGGCGGTGCATTACGTGGCGCAGGGCGACAAGGCGGCGCTTTTGCAGGAATACCTTGCCAAGCATCCCGGCGAGCTGGCGCTTGTGTTCGGGCGCACGAAGCACGGCTCGGAAAAGCTGTCGCGGCTGCTGGACAAATGGGGCTTCTCGGTCGGCGCGATCCACGGCAACAAGAGCCAGGGGCAGCGCGAACGCACGCTGGCGGCCTTCCGCGCGGGCGAGACCGAGGTCCTGGTGGCCACCGATGTCGCGGCGCGGGGGCTCGATATCCCGCAGGTCATGCATGTCTACAATTTCGACCTGCCCAACGTGCCCGAGAATTACGTCCACCGCATCGGCCGCACCGCGCGCGCCGGGCGCGAGGGGCGGGCGGTGGCGTTCTGCGCGCCGGCCGAGATGGCCGACCTGCGCGCGATCGAGAAACTGACCAAGCAACCGATCGAGGTGATCGGCGGCGAACCCTGGCCCGAGCGCATGGCCGAAGAGGCCCGTACCAAGGCGCGCGCCGCGACCGGCCAGGGCCGCGGTGGCCGCCCGCAGGGGCAGAAGCCGAAACAGGGGGGCGGTGCCAAGGGCAAACCCGACGCCGCGAAAGCCCCGGGCGAGGCCGCGAAACCCGCCCGTCCGCGCAAGCCGCGCCCGCATCCGGCCCTGGCCGAGGCCATGGCGGAGGAGCGCGGGCAGAAACCGCGCCGGTTCCGGAAGAAGCCCGTGCGGCGCGGCGGCGAATAACGCTTTTTCAACCCCGGCCCGTGCATCGCTGCGCGGGCCGCCTTTTTTGTGTCACTTAACCGACCTCTTTGGCGTCGGGCCAAAAAACCAGACATTTCGCAGCGCTGCGTCGGACCGTATGCGCCGGCGGGCCGGAGCAGCAGGCGCGCGCGCCTCGCTCCCGCCCACCGCCCCGCTTGCGCGCGGCTCTTGCCACAACAGGGCGCGGGATGCTGGCGGGGAATGAGTATTTGCAGCAGAATGAAGGCCCGTCTTCCGGGCTGCGCCCTCATCTTTGCGCCGCAAATATCCTCGGGGGTGAATTGGCCGCAGGCCAAGAGGGGGCAGACAGCCCCCTCTGGCGGCGTTTGCCCTCAGCGTCCGACGCGGGGTTCGGTGCCGTTCACAAGGCGCCGGATATTCGAGGCGTGGCGGATCCAAACGAGCGCCGCCAGGGCCAGGGCCAGCACGATCATGCTGCGCGGGCCGATGAACCACAGATAGGGCGCGGCGGCGAGCGAGGCGATCAGGGCTGAAGCCGACGAGATCCGCGTGAGCGCCACGACCACGAGCCAGGTCGCGCAGCACATCAGGCCAATGGGCCAGGACAAAGCCAGCAGCGTGCCAAGGAAGGTGGCGACGCCCTTGCCGCCCCGGAAGCCCAGCCAGACCGGGTAAAGGTGGCCCAGGAACGCGGTGAACCCGGCCAGCTGGGCCGCATCCTCGCCCGCCAGCGCGCGGGCGATCAGAACGGCGATGCCGCCCTTGCCCGCGTCCAGAAGCAGCGTCGCCAGGGCCGCGCCCTTGTGGCCGGTCCGCAGCACATTCGTTGCGCCGATATTGCCCGAGCCGATCTTGCGCAGATCGCCCAGGCCCAGGGCGCGGGTGATGACGATGCCGAAGGGGATCGATCCCAGCAGGTAGCCGCCGATGCCGATCAGGGCGAGGAGAAGCGGCGGGGTGGTGAGTTCGGGCAGAAACATCAGGCGACCTCGCGTTCATAGACCGGCTGCCCGTCGACCCAGGTGCCCAGCACCTTGCCCTGCAGCCGGGCCCCGTCGAAGGGCGAGTTCTTGGATTTCGAGCGCAGCGTGAAGCGGTCCAGCACGAAGGGCGCATCCGCGTCGAACAGGACCAGATCGGCAGGCGCGCCCGCGCTCAGCCGCCCGGCCTCGAGCCCCAGCCGTCTGGCCGGGTTGAGCGCCATCGCGCGCCAGAGCTGCGGCAGGGTGAGCTGGCCGTTGTGATAGAGCCTGAGCGCGGCGGGGAGCAATGTCTCCAGCCCCACGGCGCCGGGCGCGGCTTCCTCGAAGGGCAGGCGTTTCGATTCCTCGTCCTGCGGCGTGTGCATCGAGCAGATCACGTCGATCGTGCCCTTTGCCACCGCCTCGATCGCGGCGAGGCGGTCGTCTTCGGATCTGAGCGGCGGCGAGAGCTTGAAGAAGCTGCGGTAATCGCCCACGTCGAATTCGTTCAGCGTCAGGTGGTGGATCGAGATCCCGGCGGTGACGTCGAGCCCGTTGGCCTTGGCGCGCTCCAGCGCGGGCAGGGTGCGCGCGCAGGTGATCTGTTCGGCGTGGTAACGCGCGCCCGTCATCTCGATCAGCGCCATGTCGCGGTCGAAGGCCATGCGCTCGGCCATCGGCGAGACGCCGGGCAGCCCGCGCAGCGAGGCGAACTTGCCCGAGGTGACGGCGGCGCCGCTGCTCAGGCCCGGATCCTGCGTATGCGCGACCACGAGCGCGCCGAGGCTGCGCGCATAGGTCAGGCAGCGCGAAAAGACCTTGGTGTCGCGCGTGACCTTCTCGCCGTCGCTGAAGGCCACGGCGCCGGCATCCTGCAGGAAGCCGATCTCGGCCATTTCGCGCCCGTCGCGTCCGCGCGTCAGGGTCGCCATATGGTGGACCTTGACCTGCGTTTCGGCATCGGCGCGGCGGCGCAGGAAATCCAGCGCTTCGGGCGTGTCGGTGGGGGGCGTCGTGTCGGGGCGGGTGATGAAGGTGGTGACGCCGCCCGCCGCCGCCGCGCGCCCGGCCGAGCGGAAGCTTTCCTTGTGGCGCCCGCCCGGCTCGCCGACATGGACGCCCCAGTCGACGATCCCGGGGGCGAGGCATTTGCCGCGCGCATCGATCACGCGGGCGCCTGCGGGCGCATCTGCGTCGACGGCTGAAATGCGCCCGTTCTCGACCGTGAGCGAGCCGGACCGGTCGGTGCCGGCCTCGGGGTCGATCAGCCGGGCATTGGTGAATTGCAAGATCATGCCGCCGCCTTCTCTACGCCTGTTCCCGCGCCCGCCAGCGCGCTGCCGGGCGTTCGGGCGGTGTATAACGTCGCGCGGCGGCTGACGCTACTGCCGAAGCGCGCGGGCGGAGAGGCTGTCGCGGATCAGCCGTGCCGCGCCATGCGCATCGGCGAGACCCGCCAGCCGCAGCGATTGCACGCCGCGCCCGTCGAGCCGGATCAGCATTGGACCGACGGCAATGCGGCCGATTTCGGAGAGCGGCAGGCTGGCGCCCAGCGCGGTGATCACGCGCCGGTCGGTCAGCCGCCAGCGGCAGCGGGACAGACCGGCAAGGCGGATCGCCAGCGCTCCCGAGAAGGGCAGGAGGGTGAGAAGGGCGATTTCGCGCGGCGCGCCCAGCAGCATCTGCTCGGCCAAGGCACCGGCCATGGTGGCGGCGATCAGAAGACCGCTGAGCAGCATGAGCACGCGCGGATCGGGCCGCAACTCGGCGATTAGGGTTTCACCCGGGGCAAGGGCCGGCACGGGCGGCGGCGCAAGGAAGGCGCGGCGCAGCGGGGCCAGCCCCGGCGTCAGGAAGACGAGCGCAAAGAGCAGACCAAGCAGAACGAAGCCTTGAACGTAGACAATCGGTGCCATGCCAATTTTCCGGACCAGCGTGTCGTACAAGCTGATCCGAAAATGATGAGCGGCCAGTAAACCAATCGTGTTGAGGGTCAGGCTGCGCGGCGTTTCGCCCGTTTGTCGCGCGCCTGCGCGATGCGCCGCACAACGTCCGCGCCATTGGCCAGATGCTTGAGCAGGTGCTTGTCGCCGCCCGTCGTGATGATCTGGACATCGCCCAGAAGCGGGCGCACCGTGGCGATGTCGCCCAACATGACGGCGCGTTGGCCGCCCGGCAGGATGAGCCGGCGGTCGGTCAGCACCCAGCGCAACGACAGCGTTTCGCCGGCAAGATAGGCGGCCCGCACGCCCACCGCGAGGATCGCGCCCAGCGAGCCGATGGCGGGGTAGGGGCTGTCGATGGCCCACAGGACGATCCCGGCCAGCGCCATCAGGATCACCGCCATGACGCCATGGTCGCGCCAGTATTTCCCGCGGTCGGGGCGGAACTCGGCCAGGATCTTTTCCCCGTCTTCAAGGATCGGGGCATCGCCGGGGGTTTGGGTCATGGGCTTGTCTGCCTGAAAAAAGCGCGCCCCCGGCAGGGCGGGGGCGCGTTGGATCGGTCGGGGATCAGTTCGCGGGAACGGGTTCGTCCTCGGGGGTATCCTCGGGGGCGGTGACCGCCGGTTCTTCGCTCGGGGTTTCGGCGGTGATGTCGGGCGTTTCGACCGGCGTCGGCTCGGCCGTTTCGGCCGGGGTCGCGTCGCCTGCCGCCTGTTCCGCCGCCGCCTCTTGTGCCGCTGCATCGGTCGCAGCGGTCGCGGTGACCTGGCTTGCAGCCGCGTCGCCCGTCGGATCGATCTGCCGCAGGAAGCGGAAGAAATCGCTGTCGGGGCTCAGCACCATGGCCGCGTTATCGCCGGTCAGGGCCCGCTCATACGAGGTAAGCGAGCGCGAGAAGGCGAAGAACTCGGGATCCTGGCCGAAGGCCTGGGCATAGATCCGGTTCCGCTGGGCATCGGCCTCACCGCGAATGATCTCGCTGTCACGACGCGCTGTCGAGACCAGTTCGACCACCGTCCGGTCGGCTTGGGCCCGGACCCGCTGCGCGGCTTCGTTACCGCGCGCGATCTCGTCCGCCGCTTCCCGCTCGCGCTCTGCGCGCATCCGCGCGAAGGTGGCGGACAGGTTCTGCTCGGGCAGGTCGGTACGTGTCAGGCGCACGTCGATGACGTCGACACCGAGCGAGCGCGCCTCGCGGCTGGCGAGGTCCTGGATGCGTTCCATGAGCCCGGTCCGGTCTTCCGACAGCACCGCGCCCGAGGGCACCGAACCCAGGATTTCCCGGATCGCGGCGTTCAGGATGCGTTCGATCCGGCCTTGCGCGGCGCGGATGCCTTCGGCGCCGACGGCCTGACGGAACTGCTGCACGTCGCTGATGCGCCAGCGCACGAAGGCGTCGACGACAAGGCGGCGGTCATCCAGCGGCGTGATTTCCAGGGGCTGCGATTGCAGGCCCAGGATCCGCGCATCGTAGCGAACGACTTCCTGAATGAAGGGGATGCGGAAATACAGCCCCGGCTCGGTACGGACCTGCTTGACCTGACCGAATTGCAGGACCAGCACGTTTTCCCGCTCGTCGACGATGAACATCGAGGACAGCGCCACGGCGGCGGCGATGATCAGGGCGGGGATCAGTAGCGTGATGCGTTTCATCAGTTGCTCCCCTGATTGGATTGGATCGAACGGCTCGTGCTGTCATCGCTGCGCGATGCGCCCGAACGCAGGGTGTCGAGCGGCAGGTAGGGCACAACACCGCTGCCACCGTTCTCGCCGGTGACGTTGTCGAGGATCGTCAGATCCATGCCACCCAGCACGCGCTCCATCGATTCCAGGTACATCCGCTGGCGGGTGACCTCGGGCGCGTTCTGGTATTCTTCCCAGACCGCGAGGAAGCGGCTTGCCTCACCCTCGGCCTCGTTCACGACCTGCGCGCGATAGGCTTCCGCCTGTTCGAGCACCTGCGCCGCTTCACCGCGCGCGCCGGCAAGGACGCGGTTGGCATAGGCATCGGCCTGACGTTCCAGGCGGTCGCGTTCCTGACGCGCGGCCTGCACTTCGCGGAAGCTGTCGATCACCTCGGCCGGCGGGTCGGCGCGGTCAAAGTTGATCCGGATGACGCTCACGCCGGATTCGTAATCGTCGAGGATCGACTGCACCTGCTGGCGCAGTTCGGCGGCAATCGTGCCCCGGTCGCGGTTGAGAATGGGCGACAGTTCGGAACGGGCGATAATGTCGCGCATCGCCGATTCCGCCGCGGCGCGCACCGTGTTCGCCGGGTCGGCCAGGTTGAACAGGAAGTCCGACGGGTTGGCGACGTTCCAGACGACCTGGAACTCGATATCCACGATCGCCTCGTCGCGGGTCAGCATCAGCCCGGAATCCAGTGCCGAACGGCCGGCGCCGACCTCGGTCACGCGTTCGGTCGTGGTCTGCACGATCTCGTAGCTGACGACGGGCCAGGGGGCGAAGTTCAGACCCGGTTCGCCGGTCGAGAATTCCTGCCCGAACAGCAGCTCGACCGAGCGCTCTTCCGGCCGGACCGTGTAGAACGAGGCATAGGCCCATCCCAGCACGAGCACCGCCAGCACGATCAGCACGCCGCGCGCGCTGAAGCCCGGGCCGCCCGGGCCACGCCCGCCGCCCGATCCGCTGCTGCCGCCGCCGCGACCGCCCATCAGCACCTTGAGCTGCTGCTGGCCCTTCTTCACGAGATCCTCGATTTCGGGGATCTGCGGGCGTTCGGGGCCGTTACCGCCGCCATTGGGGCGGTTCCCCCCGCCCGAAGAGCCGCGGTTTCCACCGCTGCCGCCCCAGGGGCCTCCACTGTTGCCTGACATGGCCTCTCCTTGGTTCAGGTCTGTCATCGGTCCGTCTTATGCCCTCAATTGGGCACGTTCGGCAGGGATTCAAGGCAAATCCCAAGCATCCCTGCCGTCTCGACCGGCATCCTATCAAGCCCCGGCGCTTATCGCGAGGGCTTGCGCATCAGCACCAGTTCCTCGCTCATCGTCGGATGAACGGCGATCGTGGCGTCGAAATCGTCCTTGGTGGCGCCCATCTTGACCGCCACGGCGGCGATCTGGATCAGCTCACCCGCGCCGGGTGCGACGATATGACAGCCCAGCACACGGCGGCTCGGCTTGTCCACCACCAGCTTGAACAGCGCCTTGGTCTCGGCGCCGATGAAGGCGGTCTGCATGGGCCGGAAGCTCGCCTGGTAGATCTCGATATCGTGGCTCTCCCGCGCCTGTTCCTCGGTCAGGCCGACGGTGCCCGCCTCGGGACGGGTGAAGACGGCGCTGGGGACATTGGTGTGATCGACCGTGACGGGCTTGCCGCCGAACACGTTGTCGGCAAAGGCATGGCCCTCGCGGATCGCCACCGGGGTCAGCTGGATGCGGTCCGTCACATCGCCCACGGCGAAGATCGACGGCACGTTGCTTTGCGAGAAATCGTCGACCATGACGGCGCCGCCCCGGCCCAGCGCGACGCCCGCTTCCTCAAGCCCCAGCCCGGCGGTGTTGGGCACGCGCCCGGTGGCGAACAGCACCTTGTCGAAGACCCGCTCGCGCCCCTGCGTGTCGCAGGCGCGGAACCGGCCGTCGGCCAGTTTCTCGAGCGATGTCAGGTCGGTATTCACTTCAAGCGCGACGCCCTGCTGCACCAGCGCCGCCGCCACATGCTCTTGCAGGTCGTCATCGAAGCCGCGCAGGATCTGGCGCCCGCGATACATCTGCGTGACGCTCGATCCCAGCCCCTGGAAGATCCCCGCCATCTCGCAGGCGATGAAGCCGCCGCCCAGGATCAGGATCGTCTCGGGCAGGCTGTCGGACAGGAACACGTCGTTCGACGTCCAGGCGCCCAGCCCGCGATAGGGTTCGGGTACGAAGGGCGTGCCGCCCACCGCGATCAGGATATGGCGCGCGCGCACCTGCCGTCCATCGGCCAGCCGGACCTCGTGCGGGCCCGCCACCGTCGCACGCTGGTGATAGATCGTCACGCCCGCGGTCTCGGCATTGCGGGTATAGATCGATTCCAGCCGGTTCAGCTCGGCATCGAGCCGGTGGCGGAAGACCGACCAGTCGAACGCACCCTTGGTGACGGTCCAGCCGTATTCCGCGCCCTCGTCGATCGTCGCGCCGTGGCCGGCGGCGAAGACCATCAGCTTCTTGGGCACGCAGCCGCGGATCACGCAGGTGCCGCCCATGCGGTATTCCTCGGCCATCGCGACCTTCGCGCCATATTCGCTTGAGGCGATGCGCGCCGCGCGCACCCCGCCCGAGCCCCCGCCGATCACAAACAGGTCGTAGTCGAAGGCGGACGATGACTCGGACATGGGGCGGGATCTCCGTGGGAAGGCATGGGGAAGGCATGCGAAAAAACTCGCCCTTACCTAAGCGGGCGGGGCACAGAGGACAAGCGCCCCTCAGAGCTCACGCCCGGCGCTCAGGTCCCGCGCTCTGGCCCGACGCTGAAGCGCGCCCCTTCATTCTGCCGAAAATACTCATCGGCCCCACGCGGGGCGCCCCGCGCCGCCTCAGATATCGCGGAAGATGTTGTCCTCGTCCTCGAACACGATCTTCTCGTGCTCGACGCTGCCCGAGGCGATGTCGCGCATCTCGACCCGCCCATCGCCGAAGCCGATCACCACCGCGTCGCAGATATCGATGAACAGCCCGTTTTCCACCACGCCCGGCACCTGGTTGAGCGCCAGCGACAGCTGGCGCGGATTGCCGATCCGGCCCAGCGCCAGATCAAGGATGTAATTCCCCTCATCCGTCACGAAGGGCGTCTCGCCGTTCATCCGCAGTGCCGCCTGCGTGCCCATCACATCCATCGCGCTCAGAAGCTCTTCGGTCAGCATCCGGCTCGACTGCCAGCCGAAGCGGATCACCTCGACCGGCAGCGGGAAATGACCCAGCGTCTTCACCTCTTTCGAGGCATCCGTGATCACCACCATCCGGTCCGAGGCGGTGGCGACGATCTTTTCCATCAAAAGCGCCCCGCCGCCGCCCTTGATCAGCGTGAGATCAGTGTCGAACTCGTCCGCGCCGTCGATCGTCAGGTCCAGCCATCCCGCCTCGTCCAGCGTGACCACTTTCAGCCCCAGCTCGGTCGCCAGCTGCCCGGTCCGCGCCGAGGTCGCCACGCAGGTCAGCCGCAACCCGTCCTCGCGCACCCGCTCGGCCAGCGCCCTTACCATCCAAGCGGCGGTCGAGCCGGTCCCCAGCCCCAGCTTCATGCCGTCCTCGACAAGGTCGACGGCCCGTCGGGCGGCGGCGTATTTGGCGCGGTCGATAGGGGTGAGCTGGAGGGACATGGCAAGGCTCCTGATCCGGTCGCAAGGGTTATAGCAAGCCGCGCCGCGCGCGGACAGGGGCCGCATAGCACCGTGCGGGCCGCGGGGCGGAACGGATTTTTCCGTTGACGGTAATTCGCCGGATGCGGAAGGTCGCTTCGGTGCAGGTACAGGTTGTCCAGCGGTTCAGGGAGAAGGCGCGTGGCACGGATCTGGAGCGAGATCGAGGCGCTGAACCCGTCTAGCGCGGCACCAAAGCTGATCAAGGTGGGGCAGGACTCTATGCGACGGAATGGCCCGCGGCCCGATGCCCAAGCCCCTTCATGTGCGATCCGCACTAAAACTATTTCGCTACCTGATCCTCGGCGGTTGCGCGGAATGCTGCGTCCATGAAGGGGGTGTGCCGCAAAAGGGAGCAGGATTTGCGATGTGCAGATTTGGCCGCCGCCGCGGTCACCGGCCTCATCCGGCGCGACCACGAATGATCTATACCCTGCATTACGCGCCCGACAACGCCTCGCTCATCATCCGGCTGGCGCTGGAAGAACTGGGACAGCCCTATCGCACCGCCCTGGTCGACCGCCGGGCTCGCGCGCAGGACAGCGCCGCTTACCGCGCGCTCAACCCGGCGGGGCTGATTCCGGTGCTTGAGACTCCCGACGGGCCGGTCAGCGAGACGGCGGCGATCCTGCTATGGCTTTCCGAGCGCCACGGCGCGCTGGCCCCGGCGCCGGGCGATTCCGCGCGCGGGGCGTTCCTGAAATGGCTGTTCTTCACCTCGAACACGCTGCACGCCGATCTGCGCATCGCCTTCTATCCCGACCGTTACGCGCCGGGGGGCGAGGCCGCGCTGCTGGCGGGGATCAAGGCGCGGCTCGCAAGCCATTTCGCGCTCCTGGAAGCGGAATGCGGGCGCCACGACTGGCTGGGCGGCGAAGGGGTCTCGGGGCTCGATCTCTATCTCGCGCCGCTGATGCGCTGGGCGCAGATCTATGGTGCCGGGCCGCGCTGGTTCGACGCCGCGCGCTATCCGCGCCTGATGGCGATGGCCGGGGCGCTGGAAAACCGCGCCAGCGTTGCGGCCGCGATCCGGGCCGAGGGGCTGGGCCGGGCCCCGTTCACGGCGCCGCAGCCTTGCGATCCGCCCGAGGGCAGCGCGCTGTGACAGGGCAGGGGCGCGCGCGTCGCTCCCACCCACCCGCCCCGCTCGCGCGCGCCCCCGGCGAAGGGGGCGGCCCCGGCAAGGCATGAGTATTTTCGGCAGAATGAAAACCGGCCGGCCCTCATCTTCGATCCTCAAATATCCTCGGGGGTGAATTGGCCGCAAGGCCAAGAGGGGGCAGACAGCCCCCTCCCATCCGCCCGTGTCACCGGGTCAGCCCTTCTGGGCGACGCGGTCGCGCAGCACGCGGCGCAGGATCTTGCCCGAGGCGGATTTGGGGATGGCCTCGATCACCGCGAGGTGGCGGATCTGCTTGTAATGCGCGATCTCGCCGTCGAGATGGGCCTGGATCTCGGCCAGGGTCGGGGGCGTCTGAGCGGTGATGAAGGCCATCGGCACTTCGCCCGCTTCGGCGTCCGGCACGCCGATCACTGCCGCGTCGGTGATCGCCGGATGCGTCACCAGCAGCGCTTCGAGTTCGGCGGGCGCGACCTGAAAGCCCTTGACCTTGATCAGCTCTTTCAGCCGGTCGGTGATATACAGGTATCCGTCCGCATCGACATGCGCGATGTCGCCGGTCCTGAGCCAACCGCCCTCGACGATGGTTTCGGCGGTGGCCTCGGGGCGGTTGAGATAGCCCTTCATCACCTGTGGTCCCTTCACCCACAATTCGCCGTCCGTCCCCTTGGGACAGTCCTGCAGCGTTTCGGGATCGACGATGCGGCATTGCGTGTTGGGGATCGTCACGCCCGAGGCGCCAGCGCGACCCTTCCCTTTGGGCGAGACATGGCTGACCGGGCTGAGTTCGGTCATGCCGTAGCCCTGGGTCGCCATCGTGCCGATCCGGGCGCCCATCGCCTCGGCGATATCCGCGCCAAGCGGCGCCGCGGCCGAGTTGATCTGCACGACATGCGACAGGTCGAAATTGTCGACCATCGGGTGTTTGGCCAGCGCCAGAGCCACCGGAGGCACGATCCACATGCGCGGGGTGCGGTGTTTCTGCGCGAGCGTCAGGAACTGTTCCAGATCGAAGCGTGGCATCGTGATCAATGTCCCGCCGCGGCCGAGGTAGAAATTCATCAGTACCTGCAGCCCGTAGATATGGAAGAAGGGCAGGAAGGCGATCGTGGTTTCGCCCGCGTCAAGCGGGGCGATGGCCATCGTCTGGTCGAAATTGGCGACGAGGTTGCGATGGGTCAGCATCACCCCCTTGGGCAACCCCGTCGTGCCCGAGGAATAGGGCAGCGCGACGACATGGGTGTCGGGATCCACCGGCGACTGCGCCCCGAGCGGTTCGCCCATGAGCGTATCGAGCCCGTTCGCGCCGTCGGGGCCGGGGCCGATGACGATGATTTCCCGCACGCCGGTGCCCTTGATGCCGTCGCGCGCGGTGGCAAGGAAGGGGGCTGCGGTGATCAGCAGCGTGGCGCCCGCATCGACGAGCTGATGGTTGAGTTCGTGCGCGGTATAGGTCGGGTTGACCGGCGTGACGGTGCCGCCCGCCCAGGCCACGGCGTGGAACAGGGTGCAGAATTCGGGCATGTTGGGCGCCATGATCGCCACGCAGCCGCCGGGCGCATACCCTTTCGCGATCAGCCCGCCCGCCAGTCGTTTCACCGCGTCCATGACCTCGCGCCCGCTCATCTGCCGCCCACTGGGGCCGTCGATCAGCACGGTATGGTCGCGCGCGATCCCTTCGAAGACGCATTCGGTCACGCTGAGATCGCGCAGCGGCACATCGGGATGCGGGCTGTGGATGATGATCATGGCTGGTCCTCCCTGCCGCCAGCTTAACAGCGGCGCGGTCCCTGCCTAGCCTTTCCGTCTCTCCTGCGCGGGGATCACGCGCCGGCGGCGGGTTCGCCCTGGGCGTCGAAGCTTTCGCGCGCCGCGTCGATATGGTCGAGATGCGCCAGCGCCCAGTCGGTCAGCGCGCGCACCGGCCCGCGCAGGCTGTGGCCCAGCGGCGTGAGTTCGTATTCCACGCGGGGCGGGATCTCGGGGAAATAGTGGCGCGTGACCAGCCCGTCGCGTTCCAGATTGCGCAGCGTGAGGCTGAGCATGCGCTGCGAGATGCCCAGCTCGCGCTTGAGCGCGTTGAACCGCACCGGACCGTCGCGCAGCGCGTAGACGACCAGCATGCTCCAGCGGTCCCCGACCCGCGAGAGCACGTCATTGATGCGCTGGCAGGTGCTGATCGTGTGAACGACGTCTTTCATGGCTGACCCTTTCGCGGCCGGTTCCCCTTGTGTGACCGGGTGACGTATCTGTGCCTTCTTGTTCCCGGATACAAGTATCACATATCCACCCGGTCACAAAACGATACCACCCCCGATGGCGGTGGAAAGGAGACCGGAATGCTGATCGAAAAACTGCACTGGCGCTATGCCACGAAGAAAATGGACCCCAACCGCGCCGTGCCCGACGCAGCGCTTGAGCGGATCCTTGAAGCCGCGCGGCTGGCGCCGACGTCGAGTGGGCTGCAGCCTTTCGAGATCGTCGTCGTCACCAATCCCGAGATCCGCGCGCAGCTTCGCGCGGCGGCGTTCGATCAGGCGCAGATCACCGATGGCTCGCATCTTCTGGTTTTTGCGGCATGGGATAACTACACCGAAGAGCGCATCGACGCGGTGGTCGAGCAGACCGGCGCCGAGCGGGGCGGGGTCAGCGACGCGCTGACGGGCTATTACGAGCGTCTGAAAGCGATGTATCTGCCGCGCCCGGCGGAAGAGAACTTCAACCACGCCGCGCGGCAGGCGTATATCGCCTTCTCGCAGGCGATCACGGCGGCCGCGTTCGAGGCGGTCGACGCGACGCCGATGGAAGGCTTCGATGCCGACAAGGTCGACGAGATCCTGGGCCTGCGCGCGCGCGGCCTGCGCTCGGTGACGCTGTTGCCGCTGGGCTATCGCGACACGTCGGGCGACTGGCTGGTCGACATGAAGAAGGTCCGCCGCCCGATGGACGATCTGGTCACCCGCGTGGCGTGACCGGGTTGTGCCCGCGGGCGGGGCGCTGCCGCTTTGTCGAGGGGCCGAAAACCCGGGTTTCCCCTTGCCAGACAGGCTTTGCGCGGCTATAGCCGCCCCCATCCCGAGGCAGCGTTGCAACGGGCGTCCCGGTGGCGCCCGTTTCGGCATTGAACCCGGGCAGTCAAAGACCGGCGGAGCCAACCGTCTGGCCAGTGAAACAGAACCCAAAGGAACTGATCTGCATGAGCACTGCTATGGACGAATTTGAGGCCCTCCTTAACGAGAGCCTCGAGATCGACACCCCGAATGAAGGGACTGTCGTCAAAGGCCGGGTCATCGCCATCGAGGCGGGCCAGGCCATCATCGATGTCGGCTACAAGATGGAAGGCCGCGTCGAGCTGAAAGAATTCGCGAATCCCGGCGAAGCCCCCGAAGTCGCCGTCGGCGACGAGGTCGAGGTTTATCTGGAGCGCGTCGAGAATGCCCGCGGCGAAGCCGTGGTCAGCCGCGAGAAGGCCCGCCGCGAAGCCGCGTGGGACCGTCTGGAAAAAGCCTACGAAAAAGAAGAGCGTGTCGAAGGCGCGATCTTCGGCCGCGTCAAGGGTGGCTTCACCGTCGATCTGGGTGGCGCGGTCGCGTTCCTGCCCGGCTCGCAGGTTGACGTGCGCCCGGTGCGCGATGCCGGCCCGCTGATGGGTCTGAAGCAGCCGTTCCAGATCCTGAAAATGGATCGCCGTCGCGGCAACATCGTCGTCTCGCGCCGTGCCATTCTGGAAGAATCGCGCGCCGAACAGCGCGCCGAGGTCATCGGCAAGCTGGCCGAAGGTCAGGTTCTGGATGGCGTGGTCAAGAACATCACCGAATATGGTGCGTTCGTCGATCTGGGCGGCGTTGACGGCCTGCTGCACGTCACCGACATGGCATGGCGCCGCATCAACCACCCGTCGGAAGTCCTGTCGATCGGCCAGAACCTCAAGGTTCAGGTCATCAAGATCAACAAGGAAACCCACCGCATCAGCCTCGGCATCAAGCAGCTGCAGGCCGATCCGTGGGATTCGGTGGAAGCCAACTACCCGCTGGGTTCGGTCCACAAGGGCCGCGTGACCAACATCACCGATTACGGCGCGTTCGTCGAGCTGGAGCCCGGTGTCGAAGGTCTGGTCCACGTCTCGGAAATGAGCTGGACCAAGAAGAACGTGCACCCCGGCAAGATCGTGTCGACCTCGCAGGAAGTCGAAGTCATGGTGCTCGAGATCGACTCGGCCAAGCGCCGTGTCTCGCTCGGCCTCAAGCAGACCCAGCGCAACCCGTGGGAAGTCTTCGCGGAATCGCATCCCGCCGGCTCGACCATCGAAGGCGAAGTCAAGAACATCACCGAATTCGGTCTGTTCATCGGCCTCGACGGCGATATCGACGGCATGGTCCACCTGTCGGACCTGTCGTGGGATCAGCGCGGCGAAGAAGCCATCCAGCAATACCGCAAGGGCGACATGGTCCAGGCGGCGGTGCTGGAAGTCGACGTCGAGCGCGAGCGTATCTCGCTGTCGATCAAGGCTCTGGGCGCCGACACCTTCTCGGAAGCCATTGACGGCGTGAAGCGCGGCTCGATCATCACGGTCGAAGTCACCGCGATCGAAGACGGCGGCATCGAGGTCGAGTACAACGGCATGAAGTCCTTCATCCGTCGTTCGGACCTGGCCCGCGACCGCGCCGACCAGCGCCCCGAGCGCTTCGGCACCGGCGACAAGGTCGATGTCCGGGTCACCTCGGTCGATTCGAAAGCCCGCAAGCTGGGCCTGTCGATCAAGGCCCGCGAGATCGCCGAAGAGAAGGAAGCCGTGGAACAATACGGCTCGTCGGATGCCGGCGCGTCGCTGGGCGACATCCTCGGTGCGGCCCTGCGCGGCAACAACTGATCGGCCCCGGCCGGAAACGATCTGGAAAAGCCCCGCGCGAGCGGGGCTTTTTCTTTGGCCCTCCGTCGCGCGATGCGTTTCGGCTTCCTCTGCACCGGCGACCGGACCCCGCGCGACTCGCCGGTCAGGACCGACGCCGTTGCCAGAGACCGATTCGCCCGCTCCGGGTCGCTCGCGGCTTGCGTTTCGCGGGCAATCCCCGATATTGACGGCGCAAACCTGCGACTTTGCGTGGTTTTCGTTGCCGGGCCTGAAACAGGGTCTATAGTCGGACCGTCGAAACCGCATCCGCAGAAGATGCGCGACCGCTGCCAGAATTTAAGCCACTCGGGGGGGGCAATGATCCGTTCGGAACTGATTCAACAGCTTGCCGAGGCTAACCCGCATCTCTACCAGCGGGACGTCGAGCGTATCGTCAACACCTTCTTCGACGAAATCATCGAAGCGCTTTCCCGCGGCGAACGGGTCGAGCTGCGAGGCTTCGGCGCGTTTTCGGTCAAACAGCGCGATGCGCGCACGGGGCGGAACCCAAGGACGGGTGAGACGGTTGAAGTGGAAGAGAAATGCGTTCCCTTCTTCAAGACCGGCAAGCTTCTGCGTGACAGGCTTAACGGGCTGGAAACCTCTAACGACGAGTAGACAACCCAGATTATGAAATACCTTCGCTACGCCCTTCTTGCCATCGTCCTCCTGTTCTGCGTCACCATTGCGCTGGCCAATCGCGCGCCCGTGACGCTGGCCTTGTGGCCCGATACCGTGACCTCGTTCCTGGGCTTCGGCTATTCGGTCACGCTGCCGCTCTTCATCATCGTCGGTCTGGCCGGCGGGCTGGGGCTGGTTCTGGGGCTCGTCTGGGAATGGCTGCGCGAACGGTCGGTGCGCGTCGAGGCCAAGCAGAACCGCCGCGAGCTGGACCGCATCCGCGCCGATCAGGGTACGCCTGCCACGACGACCGGCAGTGCGGTGGCGACGACGAAGCCCGGCAACGGCTCGCGCGATCAGGTGCTGGCAATTCTTGACGAAAAGGACGCGTGAGCAGGCGATGCCGGCTGACGTGAGGGTCAAGATCTGCGGGCTGACACGCGCGCAGGATATCGACGCCGTGGTCGCCGCCAAGGCTGCTTTTGGCGGTTTCGTCTTTTTCGCCAAATCCCCCCGCAACGTGAACGCCGCGCAGGCGCGCGCGCTGGCCCTGTCTGTGCCCGTGGGGCTGGCCCGGGTCGGGCTGTTCGTCGATCCCGACGATGCGTTTCTGGATGCCGTGCTGGCCGAGGTGCCGCTCGACATCCTGCAGCTTCACGGCAAGGAAAGCCCCGAGCGCGTGCAGGCCCTGCGCGCGCGTCACGGTCTGCCGGTGATGAAGGCGGTGGGGGTGGCCGATGACGGCGACCTTGACGCGCTTACGACCTATGGCCGGGTGGCCGACATGCTTCTGGTCGATGCCAAACCGCCCCGGAACGCCAAACTGCCGGGCGGCAACGGGCTGGCCTTCGACTGGCGGCTGATCGCCGGGCGGCGCTGGCCGGTGCCGTGGATGCTGGCGGGCGGCCTGACGCCCGACAACGTGGCCGAGGCCGTCGCGCTGACCGGCGCGCGGCAGGTCGACGTGTCCTCGGGCGTGGAAAGCGCGCCGGGGGTCAAGGATGCCGCGCTGATCGCCCGCTTCGTCGGGGCCGCGCACGGCTGATCGCCGCTCAGCTTTCGCGTTCGACGATCTTGCCGAAGGGCGCGCTGGACTCGGTGTCCTCCACCAGCTCGGCGGGCGAGACGATGCGCGCGGTGGGGCGGGCGACAGGGTCGGACTTGTCCTCGGGCAGCGCGAAAGTGACGATCAGGCCGCTGGCCTGCAAGCCGGCCGACACGATGCCGACCTGGCCCGTGGCCGAAAGCGGGTCGGGGGTGGGGGCAGGGGCAGAAGGATTGCCGAGCGCGGGCGCCGCGAGGGTCATGAGGGCCAGCGCGCAGGCCGCGAGGGAAGCCGGATGGCGGGGCATGGAACACTCCGTGATAGGAGCCCGCGCCGCGGCGATCCAGCTTGCGGAAGGATAAATCGCCGCGGCGGGGCTTTCCTGACAAACGCGTGAGAGCGCAAAAGGTTTCACGGCGATGTGAGGAATACTTCATCCCCGGCCCGAACCCGCTGAAAACCCGGACATTCTGTCGCAACTCTCGGGGTGCCGGATGTCGCGGGGCCGCGCCTTCGCTGGCTTGAAGCCCGTGTCCCGGGTGCTAGGTTTGCCGACATGGAACCGTCCCCCAAGGAGCCCAAACGCAGCCGGCGCGTGTCGCCGTTCACCCGCGGATCCATGTTGATCGGCAGTGTTGCGCTGGTGTTCCTGCTGGGGATCGGAAGCTGGCGCAACCTCTCGGCGCCGGCGGATCCGGCCCGGCTGGATGCCGAGCTCAGGCAGGCCATCGGCCTGTGTCAGCCGACCCGCATCGCTGCGCTGATCGCCGACGGCGCGGATGTGAACCGCGAGACCGTGCCCGGTGCCGGCGGTTCGGGCTTGGTCGATGACGCCGGCGTTTTTCCGGCCGTGCCTGCGGGCAGCCGCCCGATAGACGCCTATGCGCGCTGCGAGACGCCCGAGACGCTGGCCACGCTTCAGGCGGCGGGTGTCGATCTGCAACCGCATATGCGGCGCCTGGCGGATCAGGCGATGATGCCGCCGCGCCCCGAAGTGTTTCGATGGCTCTTGCAGAACGGGCTGTCGCCCGAGGCCCGCTGGCGCACGCTTGAAGGGTGGGAGACGCTGTGCCACCGTGTCGCGCGGCGCGGGCAGATCGAATTGTTGCGCATCCTGCAGGAGGAAGGCGCAGATCTGTCGCTGCCCGACAGCGAGAACATGACGCCGCTCGCGCGGGTCGAGCGCGTGATCGAGCAACATGCGGCCCGGCTCTCCGCCGATCCGCAGGGGCAGGAGATCCTCGACGGCGGTTTCGACCCGCGTGCCTTGTATATCGACGTGATTGCCTTGTTGCAGCAGGCCACCGGAACAGAGTAGTCAGAAGCGAGACACGAGGGACCCCATGCCAGACGATCTGATCAATTCCTTCATGACCGGCCCCGACGAGACGGGCCGTTTCGGCATCTTCGGAGGCCGCTTCGTCAGCGAGACGCTGATGCCGCTGATCCTGGAATTGGAAGCGGAATACGAGCGCGCCAAGACCGACCCGGATTTCTGGGCCGAGATGGACGATCTGTGGAAGCACTATGTCGGCCGTCCCTCGCCGCTTTATTACGCCGAGCGGATGACCGAAGAGCTGGGCGGCGCCAAGATCTATCTGAAGCGCGAAGAGCTGAACCATACCGGCGCGCACAAGATCAACAACGTGCTGGGGCAGATCCTGCTTGCCCGCCGCATGGGCAAGAAACGCATCATCGCCGAAACGGGCGCCGGTCAGCACGGCGTGGCGACGGCGACGGTCTGCGCCAAGTTCGGGCTGCAATGCATCGTCTATATGGGCGCGACCGATGTCGAGCGTCAGGCGCCCAACGTGTTCCGCATGAAGCTTCTGGGCGCCGAAGTGGTGCCGGTGACCTCGGGGCGCGGCACGCTGAAAGACGCGATGAACGACGCGCTGCGCGACTGGGTGACCAATGTGCGCGATACGTTCTATTGCATCGGCACGGTGGCGGGCCCGCATCCCTATCCGGCCATGGTGCGCGATTTCCAGTCGATCATCGGCAAGGAAACCCGCTGGCAGCTGGAAGAGCACGAAGGCAAGGGCCGACTGCCCGATACGATCATCGCCGCGGTGGGCGGCGGGTCGAACGCGATGGGCCTGTTCCACCCGTTCCTTGACGACAAGTCGGTCGACATCATCGGTGTCGAGGCCGGCGGCCACGGCGTCGACGACCGGATGGAGCATTGCGCCTCGCTGACCGGCGGGCGCCCGGGCGTGCTGCATGGCAACCGCACCTATCTGCTGCAGGACGAGGACGGGCAGATCCTGGAGGGGCATTCGATCTCGGCCGGGCTGGATTACCCGGGGATCGGGCCCGAGCATAGCTGGCTGCACGATATCGGCCGGGCGAAATACGTCTCGATCACCGATGACGAGGCGCTGGACGCGTTTCAGTTCTGCTGCCGGACCGAGGGGATCATTCCCGCGCTGGAAAGCAGCCACGCGCTGGCCCATGTGATGAAGATCGCGCCCGATCTGCCCAGGGAACATATCATCGTCATCAACCTGTCGGGCCGCGGCGACAAGGATATCTTCACGGTGGCCAAGCATCTCGATGTCCACATGAAGGTCTGAGCGGCGTTCCGATCAGCGAAACAACGCGCAAGGCGGCCTCCGGGGCCGCCTTTTGCATGGCGTGGCGGGAACGGGCGGGGCAGGTTCGCGTTGGTCCGGGACTGGCTGGCAGAGACGCCAGAGCCGCATGAAGGAGACAATGATGACCAACCGTATCGCCGCCCTGCTGCCTGCTTCCGCGCTGGCGCTTGCTGTCCTGACGGCCGCGCCGCTGCTGGCGCAGAGCGCCGCGCCGCTCGATCCCGAGCATCTGCGCGAGCAGTTCCAGTCGGGCGGCTGGGATTCCGTGCAGGTCGAGTCCGACGACGCCACGGTCGAGGTCGAAGCCCGGCGCGGCGGGATGGAGCTGGACGTGACCTATGACCGCGCCTCGGGCATGGTGCGCGATCTGGAGATCGAGAATTCCGACGGCCGCCCGGTGATGATCCCCGGCCTGACGCTGACCCCGGCGGCATGACCGCGCGGGCTTCGCGGGCAGGCCCCGTGACCTTTTGTCAGTGAAAAGGGCAGGGCGGCCGAAGCGACGCTCCCGCCCGCCCACCCCGCGCGCTTCGGCCGCCCCCTCTGGAGCCCGCGGGTTTTTCCAGGCCGGCAGGCCGACAGAAGATTGCTTAACGCAGGATCGGCGGACCGAAGCCAGTATCGTCGCGCAGATTGGGCACGCCCTTGGTCGTCCCGGGGACCAGCCCCGCGCGCAGGCTGCGCCCGATCCGGTGCGCCAGCGCCGACCATGCCGTTGCGGTTTCCGCCGGCAGATGCTTGTGCAGCACCATGTCGAAGAGCCCGAGCCACGGCTCGAACATGCCGGGCCGCACGTCGCCCGCCCGCGCATGGACCTGCATCGGGTTGCCGTCATAGCTGCGTTCGAACAGGATCGCGTTGCGCCAGAAGCCGGCGATCTTGGCCTCATGCGCGGGCCAGTCGCTGACGTGGCGCGCAAAGACCGGGCCCAGCCCCGGATGCTGACGCACCAGCGCGTAGAACTCGGTCACGACTAGGTCGATCTGTTCGGGTGTTATCGGAAAGCGCGGCTCTATCATCCTCCTGACATGCGCCCGGTGCGCATGTTTGGCAAGATCCGCAAGGCCCCCCGCGCCGAGGTGTCGCGCCCTGGCCAGGCCCGTCCCCGCCTGTCGAGGTAAAGGTCGAGGTCATGCACGCAGCCACCGGCCCGGTCGTCCCGGAACACGCAACGCGCGAAACGGACGTGTCGTATTCCGCCTTGGCGCGTATGGGCGGATCTGCGAAACACCGCAAATTCCCTGCGCTTGTTCAATAAGCCGCCTGAATCCTTTCACATTCTGGGATCAAACCATGAACGCCCGGTAAATTTTCCTGCCGGATCGGTTGCCGGGACTTTTGCGAATCGGCCGCTTGGGTGACGCTGGGGCAATGTTATTTAAAAGAAGGAGATCGTTATGAGCATACTCACCCAAAGCCTTCCCCTGTCCGCCGCCATCGGGCGGGGCGCCCGGTGGCTCGGCGCCTGCCTGCTGGGCGCAGGCCTCGTGACGGCGGCGCCGGCCGTCGCGCAGGACGGAACCTCTGCGGCCCCCGAAACCTCGACCAACGCGGTCTACGAAGTCGGCTGGATGCGCTGGATCCAGTACTGGACGAACTCGGCGCTCTATAGCGGCGGCGTGGGCCTGCGCAACCGCGGCCATGGCGCGATCGAGATTTCGGGCATCCCCGCGGGCGCCGAGGTCCGCAACGGCTATCTTTACTGGAACATCATCACCTCGGGCGAGCCGGGGCCGGGACAGCGCATCCTGTACATTCAGCGCCTCTACCCGGACCGTTCGGGCTTTTACCGCCTGACCGGCACGCAGGTCGGGCAGGGGGCCAGCCCGTGCTGGGGGGGCAGCTACAACACCGTCTACCGCACTTGGGTCGGGTCGAACATCATCACCGGCAACGGCACCTACGGTCTGACCGTGCCGCGCTGGGCCTTCGGGCACACGGACGGTTCGCTGCCCTGGGGCAATGTCTCGCATCCGTCGATCAACGGCGCTTCGCTTTTCGTGATCACCACGGGCGACCGCTATGTGTCGATCTACGATCAGCCGATGGCGGGGCAGATGTTCTACAGCTATGACGGGCTCAGCGTGAATGCCGCCTCGCCCTGGCCCGCGCGCGACAGCTATTCGACGATCCTGCATTTCGCGCAATCGGACGGCCAGTACGGCAATCCGGGCCTGTCGCTGTCAACGGCTGTCGCGTCCGAGAACGTGCAGGTGAACGGCACCTATATCTCGGGACCGATGTCGACGCGCCGGACCGATGGCGACTGGAACGGCGATGCTGGCGGTTCCTATGCGCAGCTGTGGGATCATGTCGTCCACGATGTCAGCGGCGTGGTGCAGTCGGGTGACACCTATGTCGCGATCCAGCATGGGGGTGATACCGGGTCGAGCGATTGCCTGGTGCCCGTGGCGCTCGGGATGGAGCGCTACTGACCCCGGTTCCGGTTCTTCGGTCCGCAAGCGAGACCGCGCGCAGCTTCCGGGTTGCGCGCGGTTTTTTCCGCGGTGCGCTCAGCCCTGCGCCGTGTCGGTCGCGTAGAGGCGCAGCACCGAAAGCGGCACGATATCGAGCGTGCGCAGATGCGTCGCGCGCAGCCGGATGCGGGGCGCGGCGCCTTCTTCATGCGCCTGCAGGAACCGGCCCGCGCAAAGACACCAGCTGTCGCCGGGTTTGAGCCCGGCGAAACCGTATTCGGGGCGCGGCGTGGACAGGTCGTTGCCCAGATATTTCGACAGCGCGAGAAATTCGGCGGTCATCTCGGCGCAGACCGTGTGCAGGCCGTGATCCTGCGGCCCGGTCTCGCAGCAGCCCGAGCGGAAGAAGCCGGTGAGCGGGTCGCGCGAACAATCTTCAAGCGCGCCGCCCAGCACGTTGATCGAGGCTTCCTTCATCGGAAATTTTCCTTGCCGGCTGTGCCGGTCTCAGCTTGTGGGTAAAGGCGTGCAGGTCTGGGTGTCGGCATCGAGGCTCTGGCCCTCGGGGCAGGAAACGGGCCGCGACGACTCGCAGGCATGCTGGGCCATGGCGAGGGTCGGTGCAGTGAGCACGAGCATGGTCAGAACCGTAAGGCGGGTCAATGGGCGGGTCAGCATGGTCGGGGACATCGGGCACCTCGGGGCTGTGGTGACCCCGACCCTAGCATGGATTGGCCGGCCTGTGTGGAATGTTCACGGCCCGTTGTGTCCCGCGCGGCTCTGGCGTTCCGGGCTCATGTCGGATCGGGCGACAGCGCGCGGGCGATGGCCCGGAACAGCGCGACTTTCTCAAGCGTGACCTCGCGCGTCGAAAAGCCCCGGTCGGCGGCGTTGACGGCGATCACCACGCCGCGCGGGCGGTCGATCCAGATTTCCTGTCCATAGACACCGCGCGCCCAGATCTCTCCCGGTTCCGCCTCGGGCGGGAGCCACCATTGATAGCCATAGCCGGTGCCCAGCTCGGCCTCGAAAGCCCCCGGTGCGGTGCTTTCCGCGATCCAGTCCGGGGGTACCAGCTGACGCCCCTGCCACGCGCCGTTCTGCGCGACCAGAAGCCCCAGCCGCGCGTAATCCCGCGTCGTCAGGTTCAGCCCGCCCAGAACGAACGCCACGCCGTCGCCATCGGTGACGTAATAGCCGTCGCGCTCCAGCCCCAGCGGGCGCAGCAGGCGCTCATCCATCAGTTCGGGGATCGAACGGCCCGTGGCGCCGCGAATGACCATGCCGATCACATGCGTGTCGAGCGAGACATAGGCCCAGTCGCTGCCCGGCGGTCCGCGCCGCGCGGTCTGGCCGATGGTGAAGCCGTCCATCGAGCCGCCCATGGCCAGCACCCGGCCCATGCGGTTGATGTCGGACCAGAAGTCCATGTAATCCTCGTCGAAAGACACGCCCGACTGCATCTGCAGAACCTGCCGGATTGTCGCCCGCGCATAGGCCGAGCCGCGCAGTTCCGGCGCGTAATCGGTGACGGGGACGTCCAGATCGGGGATCGTGCCATCGGCGACCAGCGTGCCCAGCAGCAGCGACAGCGCGCTTTTCGCCACCGACCACGAGATGCGCAGATCGTCGCGCCCGGTGCCGAGGCGGTACTCTTCGAACACCACGGCGCCGTCATGCAGCACCACCATGCCCGTCACCGAGCGCTGCGTCATCCATGTCTCGAGCCCGTCAGGCATCGCGGCGCCGGGCCCCTGCGGCAGGACCGAAGGCGTGCCGCCGTCAAGCAGGACGGACTGGAACATCGTGTCCATCTGCGAGAAATTCTCGACGATGCGGTCGGCATCGAACAGCGAATTGACGGCCCAGAGGCGCATGACCTCGTCGCGTTTCCAAAGACCCAGCGCGGCCAATACCACGACAAGCACCACCAGAACCCAACCCAGCCGCCTGAGAATTTTGCGCATGTCACACTCCTCCGATCCGGCCAATGTCGCAGGCTGGGCGGCAATCGCAAGGGTCGCGTGCATGCCGTCTTGACCGGAACGCGGCGCGGCCCTATCTGCGCGCTGCACCGCGCCTGACAGGCGGTGTTTCCGGGTCCCGCGCGGGCAGGTGATGCCCCCCGGCTCCCCCTTTTGGACATGGCAGACGATGGCGGCTTGGGCGTCAACCTCGGGCGATCTGATCGTGGATCGGCGGTACGAATTTGCCGAGGCGCTGGCTGCGGGCGGCGACCGGGCCGGCGCAGTCGACTTGCTGGCGCAGGCGCTCGAGCTTGCGCCGCTCTGGGCGGCGGGCTGGTTCCGGCTGGGCGAATGGCTGGACGACCTGGGGCGCACCGACGAAGCCTGCGCCGCCTGGGACCGCGCCACCGCCGCCGATCCCGCCGACCGGCTGGGCGCGGGGCTGAAGCGCGATCTAGCGCGCAAGGTGCCGATGGTCGAGACGATGCCGCAAGCCTTCGTCGAGGCGCTGTTCGACCAATATGCCGAGCGTTTCGATACCGCGCTGGTCGACAAGCTGGGCTACCGCGCGCCATGGCTTCTGCGTGATGCGCTGTCGCGCGCGCATCCGGGGCGGCGCTTTGCGCGGGCGATGGATCTGGGCTGCGGCACGGGGCTTGCGGGCGAGGTGCTGCGCGGCTCGGTCGACTGGCTGGAGGGGTGTGACCTGTCGGCCGCCATGCTGGCGCAGGCGCAGGCCAAGGGGCTTTACGACCGGCTGGACAAGGCCGACCTGTCCGCGCTGGAAATCGGCGCGACCTACGATCTGATCCTTGCCGCCGATGTCTTCGTCTATCTGGGCGCGCTGGAACGCATCGTCGCGTGGTGCGCGGGCTCGCTGGCGCCGGGCGGCGTGCTGGCCTTCAGCGCCGAGGCGGGTGAGGCGCCGCTCACCCTGCGCGAAAGCCGCCGCTTCGCCCATTCGCAGGATTACCTGCAGGGCGTGCTGACGGCGGCGGGCTTCACCGGGATCCGGCTTGAGCGCGCGGTGCTGCGCCACGACCGGGGCGCGGCGATCGAGGGCTTCATCGTCACCGCCAGCGCCCCCATGGCGCTGCGCGACCTGCAGGGCGACGGCGAGGACGCGGCGCTGGTCTGATCATTGACCTTCCCGTCCGGCCCGGCGCAAATCACCGGATGGGAGATTTTTCGAACCGACTCACCCGCGCGCCTCTGCCCTTCGACACGGAAGCGGCGGCGGATATCGCGCAGACCTTCGCCGATCTTGCCCCCGAGCTGCGCGATCTTCTGGGCGGCACGGCGGGCTGCAGCCCGTTCCTGAAAGGCCTGATCGAGCGCGACGCCGACTGGCTGCGAGAGGCGCTGTCCCAAGGCCCCGAAGCGGCGATGGCTGACCTCATGGCCGCTCTGGTGCCGCAGGGCCCCTCCGAGACCGGATCGGCGCTGCGGCTGGGCAAGCGGCGCATTGCACTGCTGGCCGCGCTCGCCGATCTGGGCGGCCTGTGGTCGCTGGAAGAGGTGACGGGCGCGCTGACCCGCTTTGCCGATGCCGCCGTCCACCGCGCCTTCGCCACCCATCTGGCCGAGGAAATCCGCCGCAAGAAGATCCCCGGCGCGCAGCCGGGGGACGAGGAACGCGGCGCGGGCATGGTGGCCTTCGCGATGGGCAAGATGGGCGCGGGCGAGCTGAATTATTCGTCCGATATCGACCTGATCTGCCTGTTCGACGAAAGCCGCTTCGACCCCGACGACTGGCACGAGGCGCGGCAGGCCTTCATCCGCGCGACGCGCAAGGCCTCGGCGATGCTGAACGACCCGACGGGCGAGGGCTATGTCTTCCGCACCGACCTGCGGCTCAGGCCCGATGCATCGGTCACACCGGTCTGTATCTCGATGGATGCGGCCGAGCGGTATTACGAAAGCCTTGGCCGGACATGGGAGCGCGCGGCCTGGATCAAGGCGCGGCCCTGCGCGGGCGATCTGGAGGCGGGCGCGAAGTTCCAGGAGGTGCTGCGCCCCTTCGTCTGGCGCCGGCATCTGGATTTCTGGGCAATCGAGGACGCCTATGACATGATTCGCCGGATCCGCGAGCACAAGGGCCTGTCGGGACCGCTGGCGCTGGAATCGCATAACCTGAAACTGGGGCGCGGCGGGATCCGTGAGATCGAGTTCTTCACCCAGACCCGCCAGCTGATCGCGGGCGGGCGCGACCCGGCGTTGCGGCATCGCGACACGGTCGGCGCGCTCGCGGCCCTGTCGGACAAGGGCTGGGTGCCCGAAGCCGTCACCACGCAGCTGACCGATGCCTACCGCGCGCATCGCGAACTCGAACACCGGCTGCAGATGGTGCATGACGCGCAGACCCAGATCCTGCCGCGCACGCCCGAGGAATGGGACCGCATCGCCCGGTTCTCGGGGCAGGGCGACACCGAGGCTTTCCGCAAGGACCTGCGCGCGCGGCTCGAAGCCGTCATCGAGCTGACCGAGGATTTCTTCCAGCCCGGCGAAACCGGCGCCGAGGCACAGGCACCGACCCCGCGCCCGGTGCTGAGCGACCAGCAGCGCGGCATCGTGCAGGGCTGGCGCGCCTATCCGGCGCTGCGCTCGAACCGCGCGCAGGACATCTTCGCCCGGCTCGAACCCGAGATCCTGAACCGGCTGCTCAAGGCCCCGGTGCCCGACGATGCGATCGTCAATTTCGACCGATTCCTGGCCGGGTTGCCCGCGGGCGTGCAGCTTTTCTCGCTGCTCGAGGCCAATCCGACGCTTATCGACCTTCTGGGCGATATCCTGTCGACCGCGCCTGCGCTGGGCCAGTACCTGTCGCGCAATGCCGAGGTCTTCGAAGCGGTCATTGCCGGGCGCTTCTTTTCGGACTGGCCGGGACGCGACGAGCTGACACAGGGCCTGATCACGCGGCTCGACAGTGAACCCGATTACGAAGCCCGGCTCGATGCCGCGCGCGCCTGGATGAAGGACTGGCATTTCCGCATCGGCGTTCACCATCTGCGCGGCCTGATCGACAGTTTTGAAGCGGCCAAGCAATATGCCGATCTGGCCGATGCCGTGCTGGCGGCGATCTGGCCGGTGGTCGGCGCCGAGTTCGCCCGCAAACACGGCCCAGCGCCCGGGCGCGGCGCGGTGGTGCTGGGGATGGGATCGCTGGGCAGCGGACGGCTCAACGCGACCTCGGATCTCGACCTGATCGTGATCTATGACGCGGACGGCGAGGAAAGCTCGGAAGGGCCCCGGCCCCTGGGTGCGCGGGCGTATTTCGCGCGGCTGACGCAGGCGATGGTGACGGCGCTGTCGGCGCCGATGGCGCAGGGGCGGCTATACGAGGTCGATATGCGGCTGCGCCCTTCCGGTCGGCAGGGTCCCGTGGCGACCGCGCTCAGTGCCTTCAAGAGCTACCAGTCGGGCGAGGCCTGGACATGGGAGCATCTGGCGCTGACCCGCGCCCGCCGTGTCGCGGGATCGGTGGCGCTGGGCGACGAGGTCGAAGCTTTCCGCCGCGACCTGCTGGCCGAGAAGGCGAAAGGCGAGACGCTGCGCGCCGATGTCGCCGCGATGCGCGCGCGGCTGAGATCGGCGAAGCCTTCGGAAGGCGCGCTCGACGCGAAGAACGGTCCGGGGCGTCTGCAGGATATCGAGCTGCTGGCGCAGACGCTGGCACTGCAATCGGCCGCGCCCGCGCGCCGGATCGAAGCCCAGCTCGCCGCCGGCAAACGCGGGGGCCTGATCGGCGGGGCCGAGGAAGACGCGCTCGGCGCGGCCTACCGGCTCTTGTGGCACCTGCACGGCGCGACGCGGCTGCTGGCCGACCGGGTTCTGGACCCCGACGCGCTGGGCGAGGGAGCGCGCGCGCTCGTGCTGCGCGAAACGGCCAGCGAGGATCTGGACGCGCTGCTCACGCGGCTGGAAAGCGCCACCGCCGAGAGCGCCCGGCTGATCGACGGGCTGCTCGACGGACTGCTCGACGACGCGGCAGAGCCGGCCGCAGATCCGGGCGCTGACTGAGGGCCCCGTCGGAGCATCGCGGCCGGTTTCGGGCAAAAAAAGTTAGGGACAGTCAGACCGGAACGCCGCGAAACTCGCGAAGCCGAAGAGGGGGCGGACAGCCCCCTTTCCCGGCAAGCCGCCGCTGCCGCGGGCAGGCAGGCGGAACAGCCTTAACCCGTCGCGCCCCGCGTCTCGATCATCCGTGCCATCAGCGCCGCGCCGAGCGGCAGCGTCGCATCGTCGAAGACAAAGCCCGGATTATGCACCGCGACGCCGCTGCCATGCCCCACGGTGCAATAGGCGCCCGGCACGACCTGCAGCATGTCGGCGAAATCCTCGGAGCCCATCACCGCCTCGGTCCGCTCGACCGCCCTGTCGCCGACCAGCGAAGACGCCGCGTCGAGCATCGCGCGCGATTGCTCGGCGTGGTTTTCCAGCACGTCGAAGACATTGCGCATCTCCAGGCTGACCGTGCAGCCATACGAGGCCGCCGCGCCATCGCACAGCGCTTGCAGCCGGTCGGTCACCGACTGCGCGAGGTCGCGGTTGAAGTAACGCACGGTGCCCGCCAGATGCGCGCTTTCGGGGATCACGTTATAGGCCGCGCCGGCATGGATCTGCGTGACCGAGACGACGATCCGCTCGGAGGAGGGGACATTGCGGGCGACGATGGTCTGGATCTGCCCGACCAGATGGGCGGCGATCATCAGCGCGTCGATCGAGGCTTCGGGCATCGCCGCATGCGCGCCCTGGCCGGTGACGCGGATGTCGAAGAAATTCGCCCCCGCCATGGCCGGGCCGGGTTTCAGCCCGATCTCGCCCGGCGCGTGGAAGGGTGAATTGTGCAGGGCATAGACTTCGTCGCAGGGAAAGCGTTCGAACAGGCCTTCGGCGATCATCCGCCGCGCGCCGCCCAGCCCCTCTTCGGCGGGCTGGAAGATGAACACAGCCGTCCCCGCGAAGTCCCGCGTCTCGGACAGGTAGCGCGCTGCGCCCAGAAGCATCGCGGTATGCGCGTCATGCCCGCAGGCATGCATCACCCCCGGCGTTTTCGACGCCCAGGGCAAGTTCGTGCGCTCGTCGATGGGCAGCGCATCCATATCGGCGCGCAAGCCGATGGTCCGCCCCGGCCGGTTGCCCCGGAGCACCCCGACCACGCCGGTTTCCGCGATGCCCGTCGTGACCTCGATCCCCAGCCGCTCGAGCTCGGCCGCAACGACGCCCGAGGTGCGGATTTCCTGAAATCCCAGCTCGGGATGCTGGTGCAGGTCGCGGCGGATCGCGGTCAGGTCGTCGGCGAAGTCCCGGATGCGTTGGGGGATGGTCATGGCATTCTCCTGTTGCCGGCACAGGCTGGCGCGTTGGCCGGCGGGAGGCAAGCGGCAATCGTGGGGCAGGGGGGCTGTCTGCCCCCCTCTTGGCCTGCGGCCAATTCACCCCCCGAGGATATTTGTGGCGTAAAGATGCGGGGCGAGACAGGGCGAACCCTCTCTCAGAGGGGCCCGGTCACGGGACGGCCCGCTTGACCCGCCGGGGGCGAGGCCGGTTTCACGGCGCGGCCATTCGCGTAGGTTTCGACCACGGCGCGGTCGTCGCCGAGGATCATCAGCGCGAACAGCTCGTCTTTGAGATCCTGCGCCGCCGTCATCCGCAGCGCCAGTTCGGGCGTCGCCCGGCTGTCGAGCACGACGAGATCGGCCTCGGTCCCGGCCTCGAGCGTGCCGATCCGGTCGGTCATCCCCAGCACATCGGCATTGCCCCGGGTGATCCACCAGAAGCCGGTCAGCGGGTCGAGCTTATGGTTCTGAAGCTGGGCGACGGCATAGGCCGCGCCGGCGGTTCGGAGCATCGACCAGCTCATGCCCGCGCCGATATCGGTGGCGATCCCGCAGGTGGCGCCCCGCGCATGCAGCGCCGTCTCGTCGAACAGGCCCGAGCCGAGGAACAGGTTCGAGGTCGGGCAATGGACGGCATGCGCGCCGGTTTCCGCGATGCGGTCGCGCTCGGCGTCGGACAGGTGGATCGAATGGCCCAGCAGCGACTTCGGGCCCAGCATGCCGTAGCGGTCATAGATATCCAGATACCCCTGCGCCTGTGGATAGAGCGCGCAGGCGAAGGCGATCTCGGCGTCGTTCTCGCTCAGATGGGTCTGGACGTGAAGGTCGGGATGGGCCGCGATCAGCGCCTGCGCCGCTTCCATCTGCTCGGGCGTCGAGGTGATCGCGAAGCGCGGCGAAATCACGTACGAGGCCCGTCCCCGCCCGTGCCAGCGCCCGATCAGCGCCGCGCTGTCGTCATAGGCCGATTGCGGCGTGTCCCGAAGGGCCTCGGGCGCGTTGCGGTCCATCAGCACCTTGCCGCCCAGCATCCTGAGCCCGCGCGCCCCGGCTTCCGAGAAATAGGCGTCGACCGATTCCGGATGCACCGAGCAGAAGGCCGAAGCCGTGGTCGTGCCGTTCATCAGGAGCAGGTCGAAGAACGTTGTGGCGATCCGCGCGGCATGGACGGGATCGGCGAAGCGGGTCTCGGCCGGGAAGGTATAGGTGTTGAGCCAGTCCATCAGCTGCGCGCCCCAGCTGGCGACGATCTCGCCTTGCGGGAAATGGATATGCGCGTCGATGAAGCCCGCGGTGATCAGATGCGGGCGGTGGTCGGTCACGGGGATGCCGGCGGGCGCGATGGCGGCAAAATCGCCGGTGGCGACGATCATCCCGTCGCGGATATGGACCGCGCCGTCCTCGAACCAGTCGCAGGCCGCCAGATCCGAGGGGCCTTCGGGGCGCCGGCGAAAGCTGAGCACTCGGCCGCGCAAAACCTGTTCCGTCATTCCCGCGCTCTCCCTTGCTGCGCCTTACCCTAGCCCCGCCACGGCGTGGGGCAATCGCAGAAAAGCGTGGCAGAGTTTGCGCGCCCTGTTGAAAATGACCACCAGGCAAGGCTTGATTGTCAACGAAACGGGCGCCTGTCCGGGCGTGGAGCGAAAATTGCCCTATCTGGAAAGCATCAAGGTCTTCGTGCGGGTGGTCGAGCTGGGCTCGATCACCTCGGGCGGGCGCGATCTGCGGCTGACGCCGGCCGTGGCCTCGAAGCGCATCAAGGAGCTTGAGCAGCGGCTGGGCACGCGCCTGTTGAACCGCACCACGCGCAAACTGGTCCCGACCGAGGCGGGGCGGTTGTTCTACGACCATGCGCGCGGCGTCGTTGCCTCGCTCGAGGATGCCGAGGCGGCGATCGCGGGGCTTGAGGGGAAGCCGCGCGGCACGGTGCGGGTGACGGCGCCGCTGGGCGTGGGCCGGCGCCTGGTTGCGCCCCTGGTGCCGTTGTTCTGCGAGGCGCATCCCGGCGTCGAGATCCGGCTGCGGCTGTCGGACCGGCGGGTCGATCTGTTCGAGGACGAGCAGGACGTGGCCTTCTTCCTGGGACAGCCGCAGGATTCCACGCTGAAACTGCGCAAGATCGCCGATTGTCCGCGTGTGCTGTGCGCCGCGCCCGCCTATCTGGCCCGCGCTGGGGTGCCGCGGGTTCCGCAGGATCTGCTGACGCATAATTGCCTGCTGCTGCGCTTTCCCCGCTCGCCCGAGTATTTCTGGGTACTCGACGGACCCGACGGCCCGATAAAGCTGGAAGTCTCGGGTCGGTTCGATACCGACGAGGGCGACGTGCTGCTGGACTGGGCGCTGGGCGGCTGGGGCATCGTGATGAAGCCGCGCTTCGAAGTGGCCGCCCATCTGCAAAGCGGCGCCCTGGTCGAGATCCTGCCCGACACGCCGCCGCAGGGCGCTCTTCTGGGCTGTCTCTACCCGCATCGCAAGCTGCAGGACCCCAAGGTTCAGCGCTTCATCGATTTCATGCTGCGCCATTGCCGCGCCGCGCTCGAACGTTCCTAGCACGCCGCCGGGCGCCGACCGGGCAGGCAAGGCCCCGACCGCGTTTCTGTGCGCCCAACAATTGCCCCGATTCGAACCATTGATGCCCACAATCCGGGCCTAGACCGGGCGAAACGCGATCTATGTCCTTCCCGGAGCTGTTCTCATGAGTAACGTGCTTAACGACCTGATCCTCACCGATGTCGCCAGCCTCACGGTCGGGGATACGCTCACCCCCGGCGCCGGACTGACCGGGATCGCGGATTCCGGCGTGGTGACGGCGCAGACCGATCCCGGCGTACTGGCCGAGGGCGATACGCTTTATCTCAATTCCTCGACCGGCAGCATCACCGGGCTGAGCACGCTGCAGGCGAATGTCACCTATTCCAACGCGCTGGGCAGCGATGTCACGGCGGCGATGACGCTGGTGGCGGTCGAAGTCACCGACAATGTCAGCGGCGCGACCTCGACCCTGCTGCTGCCGCTCGATGCGAATGGCGACATCATCCATATCAGCGCGCTGGAAATCACCGCGCTCGATACCAATCCGGGCCTGACGCAGATCGATTTCGACAATGTCTCGGGCGACGAGACGGTGTCGCTGTCGCTGCCCGGGGTGATCGACGGCAGCGATGGCGGCGAGACGATGTCGGCGGGCTATACCGATGGCGACGGTGACGCGATGGACGATTCGGGCAATGTCATCGAGGCCAATGGCGGCGACGACACGGTCTATGGCGGGCTGGGCGCCGATACGATCTCGGGCGGGACGGGCAATGACTGGCTGTTCGGCGGCGACGGCAACGACGTGCTGTCGGGCAATGACGGCGCCGATTCGATCTGGGGCGACCGCGGCGACGATACGCTTTTCGGCAACGAAGGCGACGACAAGCTGATCGGCGGCGAGGGCAATGACCTCATCATCGGCGGCGAAGGCAACAACCTGATGTATGGCGACAGCGCCTTCGGCGATACCGGCGGCTGGTCGCCCAGCGATTCGCCCGAACCGGGCTATGGCAGCGATACGCTGGTCATGGGCAATGGCGACGACACCGCCTATGGCGGCTCGGGCGACGATTCCTTCCGCGTCTTCGACGCTTTCGGCAACCACCAGATCACCGGCGGCGAGGCCGGCGAAACGCTGGGCGACAAGATCGACGCCACGCTGATGACCGAAAGCACCAAGGTCACCTATACCGGCGACGAAGAAGGCACGATGGCCTCGGGCGCCAATACCGCCGGCTTCACCGAGATCGAGCGCATCAACCTGGGCTCGGGCGATGACGAGGCCGAGGTGATCACCACCACCACCGGCTATATCCATGGCGGTTCGGGTTTCGACCAGCTGGTCCTGCCCGAGGGCGACGAGGCGCCGGATGTCTTCATCACCAACACGGTGACCAATCCCGACGGCACGATCTCGCAAGACGGCTACGTGATCTTCAAGGATGGCTCACGGCTGGATTTCGAAAGCTTCGAAAAGATCATCTGCTTCATGCCCGGCACCCGGATCGACACGCTGCGCGGCCGCGTCGCGGTCGAGGACCTGCAGCCGGGCGACAAGGTCCTGACCCGCGATCACGGCTACCAGCCGCTGGCCTGGACCGGGCGCCACGATTTCACGATGTCGGAAACGCTGGCCCATCCCAGCGTGATCCCCGTCCGGATCGAGGCCGGGGCGCTGGGCAAGGGGCTTCCCGAGCGCGACCTCTTCGTCTCGCCGCGCCACCGGATGCTGATCAGCGGCCCGCGCGCCGAGCTGATGTTCGGCGAAAGCGAGGTGCTGATCTGCGCCATGGACCTGCTGGGCCTGCCGGGCGTCAGCCGCATGTGCAAGGGGCCGGTCAGCTATGTGCATGTGATGTGCGACACGCACCAGATCATCCGCGCCGAAGGGTCCTGGACCGAAAGCTTCCAGCCCGCCGAAGCGGTGCTCGATTCCATGGATGCCGAGGTCCGCGCCGAATTGCTGGCGCTGTTCCCCGAACTCGCCACGGAAGAGGGCCGCGCCGCCTATGGCGCCGCGCGCCCGGTGCTCTCGGGCGCCGAAGCGCGGGTCCTGTTCGCGGCCTGAACCGGGTGCTTGTCGCAAAACAGCCCCGCCGGGGGCTTTTCGCGCCCGCCTGGCGCATCTTTACGCCACAAATATCCTCGGGGGGTGAATTGGCCGCAGGCCAAGAGGGGGGCAGACAGCCCCCCTTTTCCGCTGCCTCGCCGGGAAACCGTCAGCCGAAGCGGCGCAGCCCGTCTTCGGTGACAACCCCGTCCAGCCGCTGGTCGTAAGCGTCGATCGGCACTTCCGCGATCTCCTGCGCGCCATAGGCGAAACCAAGCGCGGTGACCGGGCCCGCCTTGCGCAGCATCTCCAGCGTGCGGTCGTAGAAGCCGCCGCCATAGCCCAGCCGGTAGCCGCGCGCGTCGAAGGCCAGAAGCGGCACGATCAGCACTTGCGGTACCATCGCCACGCCCTCCTCGGGCACGCGGGCGCCGAACGGGCCGTCGATCAGCACCGCGTCCGGCGTCCACAGATGGAACAGCAGCGGCTGCGCCTTTCCGGGGATCACCGGCACGCCGACCGGGCCGTCATGGGCGGCCATGGCGGGACGGGGGTCGATCTCGGTGCGGATCGGCAGATAGCCCGAGACCGGCGCGCCGGGATGCTCTGCCAGCGCCGCGCGCAGATGCGCCTGCGCCGCCGCATCCAGCCCCTTGCCATGCGCCAGCTTGCGCGCGGCGAAGGCCGCTTTGCGGGTTTCGGCCTTGGTGTCGTCGATCATGGATGCCTCATGCAGCGGGACGGGTCAGAGCAGGATCGCCGAGGCGAGCCCGAGAAAGGCGAAGAAGCCCACCACATCGGTGACGGTGGTCACGAAGGGCCCCGATGCCAGCGCCGGGTCGACCTTGATCTTGTCCAGGATCACCGGCAGCACGATGCCGCTGAGCGCTGCCGCCGTCAGCGTCGCGACCATCGCCAGCGCGATCACCAAAGCCAGCATCGGCACGCCGAACCACACGCCCGCGACGCCCGCCATGATCAGCCCGAAGGCCGAGCCGTTGATCAGCCCCACGATCAGTTCGCGCCAGATGACGCGGCGGGTATTCTGCCCGGTCAGCTCGCGCGTCGCCAGCGCGCGCACGGCGACCGTCATCGACTGGGTCCCGGCATTCCCGCCCATCGAGGCGACGATCGGCATCAGCACCGCCAGCGCGACCATGGCGTTGATCGCGTCTTCGAACTGCGCGATCACGGCCGAGGCGAAGATCGCCGTGATCAGGTTGATGAACAGCCACAGGAACCGGCCGCGCGCGGTGTCGACGATGCGGTCGCTGAGCGAACTTTCCTCGTTCACGCCGGCCATCCTGAGCATGTCTTCCTCGTGCTCTTCGTCCAGCACGATCATGGCGTCGTCGATGGTGATGACCCCGACCAGCCGGCCCGCGTCATCGACGACCGGGGTCGAGATCAAATGGTACTTATTGAACACCAGCGCGACTTCGGTCTCGGATTCGCTGGCCTCGAATGTCCGGAAACTGTCTTCGGTGATGTCCTTGAGCGCCACGTCGCGTTTCGAGGCCAGGACCCGTCCCAGCGTCGCGTGGCCGGTGGGGCGGTGGCGTTCGTCGACCAGGATGACGTGGTAGAACTGGTCCGGCAGCCAGTCGATAGTGCGCAGGTGGTCGATGGTTTCGCCCACCGTCCAGTCCTGCGGCGCGCTGACCGTTTCCGACTGCATCAGGCGCCCGGCCGAGTATTCGGGCCAGGCCAGCGAGCTTTCGACCGCTGCCCGGTCGTCGCTTTCCAGCGCGCCCAGGATGAAGGCCTGGTCGTCGTCTTCGAGATCCTCGATGATGTCGACGACGTCGTCGGTATCGAGCTCGCGCATCGCCTCGGCCAGCGCCTCGCGCGGGAGGGCCTCGATGATCTCTTCGCGCAGGTTCTCGTCGAGTTCCGACAGGACCTCGCCGTCGATCCCGGCGGGGTAGAGGGTCAGAAGCGCGTGACGCTGCGGGCCGCTGATCTGTTCCAGAAGGTCCGAGATATCGGCCGGGTGCAGCGGTTCCAGCGCTTCGGCCACCGCCCTGGCATCGCCCGCTTCGACCGCGTCGAGGATCGTGTCGATCCGGTCGCTGTCGAGATCCGAATTGCCCGGTTCGTCACTCTGGTCGGCGGGCACGAGGCGGGTTTCGTCGTCGGCGGGGTGGGTCATCGGCGCCTCGTTCTGTATCGTGCTGGCGGGTCGCGGGCTTTGTCGTGTCGGGTCGGCCTGTGGCGTCGTCGCGCGGCGTTGCGGGTCGGGGAACCGCGCGGCCGCGCCTCTGGTTGTTAAGCGCAAACGGGATGTCGATAAAGGCCCCAGACGTGTCCTGAAGCGGAAAGGACGCGTGCCGGGTCGGAAAGCTTGCGCGCGCGGTCAGCCGGCCAGCAGGGCGAGCGCTTCGGCATGCACCGCCGGGTTGGCAGCGGCGATCACACGGCCCCCCTGATGCGCGTGTCCGCCCGTCCAGTCGGTGACGATCCCGCCCGCCGCCTCGATCACCGCAAGCGGGGCCATGATGTCGTAGCTTTTCAGCCCGGCTTCGATCACCAGATCGATCTGTCCGGCTGCCAGCAGCGCATAGGCATAGCAATCCATGCCGTAGCGGGTGAGTTGCGCGCGCGCCGAGACGCGCTCGAAGGCGTCGCGATCGTCGGGCGTGCCGATTTCCGGGAAGGTGGTGAACAGGATCGACTGGGCGAGAGCGCGCGCGGGGCGTGTGGCCAGCGTATGCGTGCCCGTCGGACCGGTGACGCGGGCGATGCCGAAGCCGCCGCAGAAACGCTCGCCGATAAAGGGCTGATCGACGATGCCGAGGCGCGCGCCGTGATCGTCGGCAAGCCCGATCAGCACGCCCCATGTGGGCGCACCCGACAGAAAGGCGCGGGTGCCGTCTATCGGGTCCAGAACCCAGGTCAGCCCCGATGTGCCGGGTTTGGCGTCCTGTTCCTCGCCCAGGATGGCGTCCTGCGGGCGCATCTGCGCCAGGATCTCGCGCATCGCCGCTTCGCAATCGCGGTCGGCCACGGTGACGGGATCGAAGCCGCCGGCGTCCTTGTTGTCGGCGGTCAGGCCCCGGGCGCGGAAATGCTTCAGTGTCACGTCGCGCGCGGCATCGGCCAGCGCATGGGCGGTACGCCAGAGCTCGGCGCGGGTTTCGGGCGAGAGATCGGCGGATCGCGTCATCGGGCAGGTCCTCGGTCCGGGGCTGGGGCGGGCGGCGGGCTTTGGGAGGGTGTAGACGCGCGGCACGGCAAACGCCAGCGCGCGAACGTATCGGCGCCGCCTTCTCCGCGGGCGGGACCCGGGATCCGGCGGCGCTGAACACTCGTTACGACAAACGACGCAGGCCTTCCGCGCCGGGCGCGTCGGATACGACAGCACACGGCGTGAGGCAAGGTCTGATTTCGGGAAGTCTGGCTACGGGTTAACTGAACAGGTGACTGGTACGGAACAGGAAAACCACTCGGAACACGGATGGTTACGGGTACGTCACTGGTACGGAACGCGTCGACGCGGACCCGTCAGGCGGCGTCGGAGAGAACCCGGGCGAGGTCGAACAGACGTTTTCGTTGCGCTTCGGGAATGGCGTAATAGGCGCGGACAAGCTCCATCGCTTCCTTGTTGGCAAGGATGTCGGTTTCCGCATCGGCGGCGCTTTCGTCCTCGCTGAGGCCCTGGAAGAAGAAACCGATCTGCACGCCGAGCGTGCGCGCGATGTCCCACAGCCGAGAGGCGCTGACCCGGTTCATGCCGGTTTCGTATTTCTGGATCTGCTGGAATTTGATGCCGACAGAATCGGCCAGCTGCTGCTGCGTCATGCCGACCATCCAGCGTCTGTGCCGGATTCGCTTGCCGACATGCACGTCAACGGGGTGCTTCACGTCGTTACTCCTTCGTATTCTGGCTGCTGTGCCCGTGAGCGAGCCCGCAACCGACAACCGTCAAACCAGTACAAGCAATAACCGTGCCAAGTTTCGCGTTCGGGAAGTTTTTTTCCGGGTTTCTGGGAGTTCTCATCTTCCGGAAGAACCATTTCCGCGGATTCCATCCCTGATCGTCTCGTCAAAGGTGATCTTTCGACCGGCACACGCGCTATGAGAGACCATCCACATTTTCCTGAACTTCCGGCAAACCCGGATTCTAACATCGGAATATTTTAGCTGCTCCGACCCCGTCATCAAGCTGTGTTTTGCAATTTGCACATCTTTTTGCATCAACTTAAACGTGTATTTGCAATTTGCGACGTAACGGCGCGGACGGAAGGGCGGGCACAGCGGCTTGTTCTTGGCCCGCGGGCTGTCCATTCTCGACCCCGGAAGAGGAAACCCACCCCCAGACCGGCAATCCAGACCGGCAACCCCGTTGCAAAGGAGCCCCGATGCGCGCCTTCGTCCTTGCGTCGACCGAGACCCCGCCCGCCCTGACCGAACTCCCGGTGCCCGAGCCGGGTCCCGGCGAGATCCGTGTGCGTATCCGCGCCTGCGGTCTGAACTTCGCCGACCTGCTGATGGCCAAGGGCACCTATCAGGAGATCCCGCCGATGCCCTTCGTCATGGGGATGGAACTGGCGGGCGAGGTCGATGCGCTGGGCGAGGGCGTCTCGCGCTTGAAGCCGGGCCAGCGCGTCGCGGTCTTCGCGGGGCAGGGGGGGCTTGCGGAATACGGCTGCTTCCCCGCCGCGCGCTGCCTGCCCATTCCCGACGCGATGCCTTTCGACCATGCGGCGGGCTTCATGGTGGCTTACGGCACCTCGCATGTGGCGCTTCGTCACCGTGCGCGGCTGAAGGCGGGCGAGACGCTGCTGGTTCTGGGTGCCGCGGGCGGCGTCGGGCTGACCGCGGTCGAGATCGGCGCCAAGCTGGGCGCGCGGGTCGTGGCGGTGGCGCGCGGGGCCGAGAAGCTGAAGGTGGCCCAGGCCGCCGGCGCCTCGGTGCTGATCGACAGCGAGGGCGACGATCTGAAGGCCGCTTTCAAGGCGCTGGGCGGTGTCGACGTCGTCTATGACGCGGTGGGCGAGCCTGCCGCCTCGGCCGCGCTGCGCGCGATGAACCCCGAAGGCCGCTACGTCGTGATCGGCTTTGCCGGCGGCACGGTGCCGCAATTCCCGGCCAATATCCTTCTCGTCAAGAATATCGACGTGATCGGGCTTTACTGGGGCGGCTATTCGGCCTTCGCGCCCGAGGTGTTGACGGATTCGCTGGCCGAGCTGATGCGCCTCTATGCCGAGGGCGGGTTGCATCCGCATGTCAGCCACGCGCTTCCGCTGGAGCAAACGGCCGAGGCGATGGCGCTGATGCGCTCGCGCGCCTCGACCGGCAAGGTTGTCATCACCATGGCCGACTGAGCGTCTATTCCGCCGCGACACCGGCCTGCGCCGCGGGCCGGGCCGCGGACGGGATCGCCGCCTGCGCGAGCGGCCGGATCTCGCCGCTCCACGCCTTGCGCAGAAGCTCGGCCAACGCGGTGACGCCGGGAATGGTGTTGCCGGGCCGAACGTAGAGGTTGATGAGGAAGCTCGACAATTCGGGCAGCCCGCAGCCCGGCGGGATGCGTTCCACATGCGGCGGCTCGGTGCCGGCCAGCAGCGCATGCACCGCCATGTCGCAGCTGACCGCCGCTTCCAGCGTGCGGTCGGAATCGCTTTCGACCGCCGTTTCCCAGGGCACGCCCGCCCGGTCGAGCGCGGCGATGATGCCCGCCCGGAACGCGCAGACCCGCCCCTGCGCCAGCCGCAGCGGCCGCTGGCGATAGGCCAGCCCGCCCGGCGCGCCGATCCAGACCAGCGGCAGATGCGCCAGCGTCTCGCCGCCCGCGTCGCATTGCATTTCGGTCGTCAGGATCAGGTCGCATTCGCCGCGCCCATAGGCTTCCTTGGCACGCACAGTATTGAGCGTCTGAAGCTGGACGTTCATGCGCGGGAACAGCGTGTTGAAATGGCGCAGGACCTGCGGGATATGCGGGTAGATGATGTCATGGGGCAGCGCGAAGCGGATCTCGCCCTCGTATTCGCTGTCGGTCAGCCGTTCGACCGCCTCGTCGTTGAGGGCAAGGATCCGGCGCGCATAGGACAGAAGCTGCTCGCCCGCATTGCTCAGCGTCACACCGCGCCCCGATCGTTCAAGCAGCGTCAGCCCGAGGCTTTCCTCCAGCCGCTTGATCTGCATCGAGACGGCGGATTGCGTCAGGTTCAGAAGCTGCGCGGCCTTGGTGACGCCGCCGAAATCGGCGATCGCGGCAAGGGCGCGCAGGGCGGCAAGGTCGAGATTTCGGCGCATATCAAGATCCGTGAACATACCCATCAGAAACATTCGTTTCCCTTATACAGCACGCAGGGCTATCTGATCAACATCCGTGATGAGCGGATGACGAAAGATCACGATACGCAAGAGGATGCTCTGATGACCTGTGTTGACAGCCACCTGCAAGCCACCCTGCCGGCCAAAGCCGCGCCCTCGCGGCTGGCCCGTCTCTTCCGCACGGTTCTGGAGGCACGTTCGCTGGTGCGTCAGCGTGTCGCGCTCGGCGCTCTCGACGACCGACTGCTGAAGGATATCGGGCTCGACCGCAGCACCGCCCGGGCGGAGGCCGATCGCCCTTTCTGGGATGGCCCGGACTGGTGGCGCTGAGACATCGGCACAAGGCGTGCAAAGCGCGCCGGACCGCCCGCGCGCGGGTCCTCTACCGCAGGCGCGCGCGCGGAATCTAATCGCTTCCGGTCAACCTGATCTTGAAATGCGAGTCTTCCTTCCCGATATTGAACGCAAGTCCGGTTCCCGAGGCCGGGAACCTGCGTCCAACATCTTAACGGAGGGATACATGGCCAACTACCAGTCGGTGCGCACGTCCGACGCTGGCGCGCTTGGCGCACGGATCGACGAGGGCCTGCGCGCGCATATGAACAAGGTCTACGGCACGATGTCCGTGGGCATGCTGATCACCGCAGCGGGGGCCTGGGCCATTTCCGGTCTCGCCACCACCTCGGACCCGGCAACCGCCGCGGCCCAGCTTCAGAACGGCCAATACCTGTCGCAGCTCGGCTACGCGCTCTATGCCTCGCCGCTGCGCTGGGTGGTGATGTTCGCGCCGCTCGCCTTCATCCTGTTCGGATGGGGCGCGATGCTGCGCAATGCCTCGGCTGCGGCGATGCAGATCGCCTTCTACGTCTTCGCGGCGATGATCGGCGTGTCGCTCAGCTCGATCTTCCTGATCTATACCGACGCCTCGATCGTGCAGACCTTCCTGGTCACGGCCATCGCCTTCGCGGGGCTCAGCCTTTACGGCTACACCACGAAACGCGACCTTTCGGGTTTCGGCACCTTCCTCGTTATGGGGGTGATCGGGCTGATCGTGGCGATGGTGATCAACATCTTCCTGCAATCGGCGGCGATGACCTTCGCGATCTCGGTGATCGGCGTACTGCTCTTCGCCGGCCTGACCGCTTTCGACACGCAGTCGATCAAGGCCAATTACGTGGCCCACGCCCAGCAGGGCGATACCGAATGGCTGCAGAAATCGGCCATCGCCGGCGCGCTCAGCCTGTATCTGGACTTCCTCAACATGTTCCAGTTCCTGCTGATGTTCCTGGGCAACCGCGAATAACGCGTTCCCATCCGTTTTCGAAAGGGCCGGTCGAAAGACCGGCCCTTTTTCGTGGCCCGCATCTTTGTTCCGGAAATATCCCGGGGGGTGCGGGGGGCAGCGCCCCCCGCCCGGTCGCGCGAGACCTCGGCGCCGGAGGCGTCGCGGGCGAGGGCGAAACCCCTCACCCGGCTGGCAAGAAGCCGCGGTGACGGCAGGGGCGTTGCTGCGGGGGCGGCGGCGCAGGCGACATGCGGTCGCGCGGCCCTGGGGGGCGATGAGACGCGCTGAGCAGCATGCGGCAGGCAAGGGGCCCTCGGCGGCAGACCTGGCCCCTCGGAAACGAAAAAGGCCACCCGCGCGGGGTGGCCCAATTCCGGTACGGCAGGCAGATCTTACTTGATCTTGCCTTCCTTGTACTCGACATGCTGACGCACAACCGGGTCGAACTTCCGGATGGTCATCTTTTCGGTCATCGTGCGGGCGTTCTTCTTGGTCACGTAGAAGTGGCCGGTGCCCGCCGTCGAGTTCAGACGGATCTTGATCGTCGTCGGCTTCGCCATGGGTGTCTCCTGCGCACGGCCGCCGCAGGCTGGCCGGTGAATTCCTTTGAAGCCCGCCTTTTACGCATCCCCGGGCCAGAGTCAACGCCCCAAACGCGGCAATTCGTTCAATAGGCGTTTTTCGTGGTGACAAGGCTCACGGGCGTCATCAGCACGATCTTCAGATCCAGCCACAGCGACCAGTGTTCGATGTAGTAGAGGTCGTGTTCGATGCGCTGGGTGATCTTCTCCATCGAGTTCATCTCGCCGCGCCAGCCCTTGACCTGCGCCCATCCGGTGACGCCCGGCTTGACCTTGTGGCGGGCCGAATAGGCCTGCTCGATCTGGTCATAGACGATGTCGCCGGTGCGCGCGGCGGTGGCGTGGGGGCGGGGCCCCACCATCGACAGGTCACCCTTGATGACGTTGAAGAATTGCGGGAATTCGTCGATCGAGGCCCGGCGGATGAAGCGGCCGACGCGGGTGACCCGGGCATCGCCCTTGCGCACCGCCTTGACCGCCGTCGGATCGCACAGATCGGTGTACATCGACCGGAATTTCAGCACGCTGATCGGCTTGTTGTTATAGCCGTGCCGTTTCTGGCGGAACAGCACCGGACCGGGCGAATCGAGCTTGATGGCAATCGCGGTGATCAGCATCACCGGGGACAGCATCAGGATCGCGAGCGAGGCGAAGAACAGGTCGAAGATCCGCTTCTCTACCGCCGCGAAACCGCCGATCGGGCGCTTGTAGATCTCGATCAGCCCGATCGGCCCGATCTTCGAGCGTTTCTTGCGCGAATAATCCGGGATCTCGGTGCCTTCGGTCACGCGGATATCCACCGGCAGGACGAAGAGCCGCGCCAGCAATTCGCGGATCCGCGCCTGCGAGGCGCCGGGAATGGCGATGATCACCGTGTCGATCTTGGCCAGCCGGGCGAACTCGACCAGGTCGTCGATATCCCCGGTCTTGTGATGGCCTGCCAGCGTCGCGGGAGAACGCGCGCCCATGCGCTCGTCGAAAAAGCCGCACAGGCGCCGCCCGCGTCCGCGCTCGCGGTCGATCTCGCGGATCAGGGGTTCGATATCGGCGCCGCCGCCGACCAGCACGATCCGGTGCTCCAGGATCCCCGCGCGGACAAGATGATGCACCCGCGCGCGCATCGCCACGCGGCTCACGCCCATCAGCCCGCCCGCAGCGAGGCCCCAGTACAGGCCCCAGACTTGCAGCGTGCTCATCGGCATCCCGGCCCATCCCAGCGCCGCCAGCGTCAGCAGAAGCCCGCCCCCAAGGCTGACCAGCCCCACCGCGAGCCCCTTGCGCAGCGAGCGCATGCGGCGAAACCCGTAGCCGCCCAGAAGCTTCGCAAGGAAGGTCACGCAGAGCGCCGCCATCCAGACCGCGCCGGCCCGTTGCATCGGCCCCAGCATCGCATCCGCCACGAGGCTATGCGCCAGCAGGCCGGTCAGCCCGATGCTCAGCAGGTCGGCGACGAACTGGATATAGCCCAGCACGCGCGGCTGCATGGTCGAGCGCGACAGCCTTTGCGCCGCGGCCAGTGCCTGTCCGCCCAGAAGCCGGGGCCGCGCGGTGCCGGTATAGGGCCGGCGGCGATGGGTTTCCGTGAACAGGCGTTTTCGCGCGAAGGATTCATTCATGACTGTACCGACCGGCTTCCCAAAAGACGCGACCGGCGCTGTCCGCTGACTCGCCGGTTCGGGATCACTCTAGGAGCCGGGTCGGGCACAATTGTGGCACTTTGGGGCCAGACTGTCCCGTTTTCGGGATTTCCCCCATGCATTTTGCAATCTGCGCGTGTGCGGGGTGATGCCCGCGTCAAACACCGCGTGGCGTGGCGTGTTTCAGGTGTCTTGAAGGCGCATCGTGATGGCGGGTCAGGGGATATTTGCGCGGATGGCCTGTAAGCCGGATTCTGTTCCGGGTTGCCCCGGCGACGACCATTCATCTGCCCCGTCCGTTACCGGCGGGGTCAAGCTGCCAACCCGGGCCTCTGGGCTGAGACGTCCCTGCGGCGATATCGGTCCGCCCGAAGACGACACCGATCATGCCCGCGCGAGGCCCCTATTCGGCATTGCTCCCGGTGGGGCTTGCCATGCCGGTCCGGTTACCCGTCCCGCGGTGGGCTCTTACCCCACCGTTTCACCCTTGCCGCGGCCCGTCTCCCTTGCGGGGCCGGGCGGTGCGGCGGTCTGTTCTCTGTGGCGCTTTCCCTCGGGTTGCCCCGGCCGGGCGTTACCCGGCACCGTTGTCTCATGGAGTCCGGACTTTCCTCGGACCTTTCGGCCCGCGGCCGTCCGGCCATCCGCGCGACGGGTGTCCTACGCCGCGCATGGGCAGTCGTCAACGGGCGTCTACTCGGTGCAGAGCGTCTCGCGGCGGCCGCGCGCGGTATAGACCTCCTGGCAGCCGAAGATCGGCGTCAGCGGCGCACAGGTGCCCGAACGGGCAAGGCAGAGCCCCTCGCAATCGCTGCCCTCGTCGCAGGCCTGCCCGCCATCGCGCGTGGTCTCGACGCAGGCGTAAAGACCGCTCGTGCCCCGCGCCATGAGCTGGCCACCGCGCTCGCGGCACAAGGCACGCTGTTGGGCGAGGAAGGGTGGTTCGGAGGGCGGGGCCGTTTCGGGCGGGGATTCGGGCGAGCTTTCGGGCAGGATTTCGGGCGCGGCAGGGGCCTGCGCCCCGGATACCGCGGCGCCATCCGCTGGCGTGTCGTCCATGGCCGTCCCGGTCGGGCTTTCCTGCGCGACCGGCATGTCGCTGGTATCCGCAACCGGGCCGGACCCGTTCCGCTCTCCGCCGCCGCAGGCGGCGAGGCTCAGGCACAACAGAAGGGCCAGCGCGCGCATCGGGGGTCAGTACGGCATCGGGTGCGCCTTGTGCACACCGTCGATGGCCTGCGCCAGCCCCTCGGGCAGGGTGACGTCCAGCGCGGGGATCTGCGCCTCGAGCTGCTCGAAACGGGTCGCGCCCAGGATCGGGATCGAGGTGAAGGGCCGCGTGCGATGCCAGGCCAGCGCCATCACCACCGGGTCGATCGACCAGTCGCGTGCAAGGCCCAGATAGGCCGAAACCGCCTCGAACACACGCGGCGTGATGCGGCCCCCCAGATCGGACACGACCGAGCGGCGCGAGCCTTCGGGCGTGACGTCGCCCGCGTATTTCCCCGTCAGCAGCCCCGCCGCAAGGGGCGAATAGGCCAGCAGCGGGATGTTTTCCTGCAGGCTGGTCTCGGCCATGTCGGTGTCGAACAGGCGGCACAGCAGCGAATATTCGTTCTGCACCGAGACAAGACGCGGCAGGGCGGATTCGTCGGCCACCCGGCTCCATTGCGCAAGGCCCCAGGCGGTTTCGTTCGACATGCCCAGATGGCCGATCTTGCCCTCGTCCTGCAGCGCCTTTGCCTCGGCGAGGATCGCCTGCATATGCGCGCGGGTGGCATGCGCGTCGAAGGGCGCTTCGGTCTTCGGCGCGTAGGTCCAGTAACGGCGGAAATGGTACGAGCCGCGATTGGGCCAGTGCAGCTGGAACAGGTCGATATGGTCGGTCCGCAGCCGCGTGAGCGACTCCTCGACCGCGCTGCGCAGGCGCGCGGCGTCGATCATCGGCGTGCCGCCCTCCATCGCTTGCGAGCCTTCGCCGGTGACCTTCGTGGCAAGGATCATCCGCTCGCGCCCGCCATGCCGGGCGATCCAGTTGCCGATCACCGTTTCCGTCCCGCCGCGCTTGTCGGCCGTGACCGGGTTCGTGGGATACATCTCGGCGGTGTCGAGAAAGACCAGCCCGTGATCGAGCCCGAGGGCGATCTGGCGGTGGGCGTCGTCCTCGGGCGTCTGGCGGCCCCATGTCATCGTGCCAAGGCAGATATCGGGGACGCGGGGACCGGAGGGGCCGAGGGTCAGGGTTTTCATACGCGGTCCTTTTTTGCGCAATCCGAGGCGCAGTCCGTTTTCATGGTCGTCGTTTTGGCGGCGAAGGTAACGCCTGAGGGCTGAAAGACAAGGTTGGAGAGCGGCAGGATAGCGGCGGGAGGGATTGAGAACATAAGGCGAACATTGTAGCATTGCGGCATGGCCCGCATCGCCGATTCCCATCCCCTGCCGTCCGACCCCGCGCCCGGTGAAGGCGGGGATGAAAAGGCTGACGCCCAGACGGAGGCGACGCCGGATCTGGACGATCTGCGGCGGATGATGCAGGGCGTGCCGGGGCTTCTGGACGGGGTGGACGAGGCCCCGCCCGATCCCCTCAGGCCGCTGCCGCAGATGGCCCTGACGCGGGGCCGCGTGCACGAGGCGACGGGCCGCTCGCGGCGGCGGCTGGCGGCGCTGGCGGCGGGCGCGGCCCAGCCCGAAGGGCAGGTGATGTGGCTGCGCCCCGCCTGGCGGATCGAGGCGCTCTATCCCTACGGGCTGCTGGACCTGATGCCCGATCCCGGCGCGCTGATCATCGTCGCCTGTCCCAAGCCCGTCGATATCCTGTGGTGCATGGAAGAGGCGCTTCACGCGGGCTGCGTGTCGCTCGTCGTGGCCGAGATCGTCGGGATGCCGGATCTGCGGCAGGTGCGGCGGCTGCATCTGGCCGCGGGCGAAGGGCTGGCGCGCAACCGGCGGGGCGGGCGGGTCCGCCCCGCGCCGCTGGGGTTGATGCTGGACGCCGAGCGCGCCCGAAGCCAGGTGCCGGGGGTCGAGAGCCGCTGGGGGCTGCATCCGGTGCCGGGGCCCGACAGCCTGTCCCCGGTCGGGCGCTGGCGGCTGGAGCGGCAGCTGGCGCGCGGCAAGCCGCCCCGCGACTGGGACATTCTGGAGACCCGGCTTCCCGGCGGCGCGCCGGGCCGAGAGCGGGGCTGAGTATTTGGGGCAGAATGAAGGGGGCGCGGGGGCGCCCGGCTTCAGGGCTCCGGGCTCAATGCACCGCCATCAGCCGCAGCGCGTCGAGGATCGCGGCATGGGTATTGCGCGAGGCCACGGCATCGCCGATGCGCCACAGCCGGAACCGCCCGTCGGGGTTGGTGATGCCTGTCTGCGGCGCCTGTGCGACCAGCGCCTCGTGATCGAGCGCGCCCAGATTGACCGAAAGCGGCTTGAGGTCGAAATAGAGCGCGTCGAGCGGCAGGGTGCCGTGGTTGACGACGACCTGATCGACGATCCGTTCCTGCGTGGTCGGGCCGTAATCGCTGCCGATCACCGCCTTCAGCTGGTTGCCGGCGCGGCTGACCCCGGTCAGGCGCCAGGTCACGGTAAAGGTCACGTCGCGCGGCTGCATCGCGCGCATATAGGGCACGAGGTTCATGCCCATGACCTCGGGGGCGAAGGCGCGGTCGGGGGTCATGATTTCCAGCCGGGCGCCGGATTCGGCAATCATTTCCGCCGCCTGCATCCCGGCGTGATCGCCTGCATCGTCGAAGAGCAACACGTTCCGGCCGGGTTTCGCATCGCCTGACAGGATGTCCCAGGCGCTGACGACCAGATCGTTGCCCTGCGTCAGGATGTCCGTATTGGGCAGGCCGCCGGTGGCGATGACGACGAGATCGGGGGATTCGTCGAGAATCGTGTCGATCTCGGCATAGGTGTTGAACCGGAAATTAACCCCGGCGGCGGAACATTCCGCCATGCGCCAGTCGATGATTCCCATCATTTCCTTCTTGCGCTGGCTCTGCGCGGTCAGCCGGATCTGGCCGCCGGGCTTGTCGGCGGCTTCGAACACGGTGACGTCATGGCCGCGCAATCCCGCCACGCGCGCCGCTTCCAGCCCGCCGGGACCGGCGCCGACGATCACCACCTTGCGCCGCTCGGGCGCGGGGGCGATATCCTGCGGCAGCGTTTCCTCGCGCCCCGAGGCGGCGTTGTGGATGCAGAAGGCAAGGCCGCCCTGATAGATCCGGTCCAGGCAGTAATTCGCGCCGACGCAGGGGCGGATGCGGTCCTCGCGTTTCTCGATGATGCGCCGAACGAGGTTCGGCTCGGTCAGATGGGCGCGGGTCATGCCGATCATGTCCACCTTGCCCGACGCGATGGCATGGCGCGCGGTGGCGACGTCCGGCACGCGCGCGGCATGGAAGATCGGCACATCGATCGCGGCGCGCACCTCGCCCGCGAAGTCGAGATGCGGCGAGGCGGGCATGCCCTGGATCGGGATCACGTCGGTCAGGCCGGGATCGGTGTCGATATGGCCGCGGATGACGTTGAGAAAATCGACGAGCCCCGATTGCTTGAAGCGGCGCCCGACCTCGATCCCCTCGGCGGCATCGACGCCGCCGGGCAGGCGTTCATCGGCGACGTAGCGGATGCCGAGGATGAAATCCTCGCCCACCCTTTCACGACAGGCGCGCAGAACCGCCAGCGGGAAGGCCATCCGCCCGTCCAGATCGCCGCCCCAGGGCGCGTCGAGCGTGTTGGTCAGCGGCGAGATGAACTGGTCCATCAGGTGGCCGTAGCATTCGAACTCGACGCCATCCATGCCGCCCGCCTTCATCCGCTCGCAGGCCTCGGCATAGTCGCGGATCACGCGCTCGATATCCCACTCCTCCATCTGCTTGGTGAAGGCGCGGTGGGCGGGTTCGCGTTCGTGGCCGGGCGAAAGGACGGGCAGCCAGTCGCCCTTGTCCCAGCGCGTGCGCCGCCCCAGATGCGTAAGCTGGATCATGATCGCCGCGCCTTCGTCATGCACGGCGTCGGTCATCGCGCGCAGATGCGGCACGACTTCGTCCTTCCAGGCAAGGATGTTGTTGAAGACGGGCGGGCTGTCGCGCGACACGCTGGCCGATCCCGCCGTCATCGTCAGCGCTACGCCCCCTTTGGCGCGCGCGACGTGATAGGCGCGGTAGCGGCCCTTGGGCATCCCGTCCTCGGGATAGGCGGGTTCATGCGCCGAGATGAAAAGGCGGTTCCTCAGCGTCAGGTGCTTGAGCTGGAAGGGCTGCAGAAGGGGATCGGTCGACATGAGATTTCCTGAGGGGCATTTCGGGCTGTGGCCGGGACAGACTGGACCGCGTTGGGGGCTTTCCTCAACCGGAAATCCGCGTCAGAGTGGCATGATCCAGGCTTATGGGAAAGGCTGTGCGCATGGCTGGCTTTCGGCGCGAGGTTTCATCGCTGGGGGCCCTGGCCACGTTCGAAGCGGCGGCGCGGCTGCAGGGCTTCACCCGCGCGGCCGAGGAACTGGGCGTGACGCAGGCGGCGGTGTCGCGGCAGATCAAGCTGCTCGAGGACGAGCTGAACACCGCTTTGTTCCTGCGCGGCCACCGCAAGGTCGAGCTGACGCCCGCCGGGCTGACCCTGTCGCGCGCGCTGACGGGCGCCTTCGATCAGGTGTCCGAGGCGCTCGACACGATCCGCCGCCCCGCCGAGACGAAGACGGTCACGGTGGCCGCGACGCTGGCCTTCACGCATTTCTGGCTGTTGCCGCGCCTGCCCGCGTTCCGCGCCGCGCATCCCGAGGTGCAATTGCGGCTGGTGTCGCAGGACAGCGGCTTCGATCTGCGCCGCGATACGCTGGACGTTCTGGTCCATTACGGTCGCCCGCCGGTCGATGGCGCGCGCTGCCTTGCCACGCTGCCCGAGCGGGTCTTTCCGGTCTGCGCGCCGGATCTTGCCGGGCAGTCGCTGGAGACCTTGCCGCTGATTTCCTGCGAATGGACAGAGCCCACATGGATGGGCTGGCGTCGCTGGGCACAGCGGGCGGGCATGGTGCCGATGACGCGGCGCAGCGCGCTGCGGTTCAGCCAGTATTCCGACGCGATCTATGCCGCGATCGGCGGCGAGGGCGTGGCGCTGGGCTGGCAGGCTCTGGTGGGGATGCATCTGGAGGATGGACGGCTGGTGCGTCTGGGTGAGGCCGAGGTCGTGCCCGACGAGGTCAACATGCTGCTGGTGCCCGTCACGCGGCGCCCGGGCAAGGCGGCGCAGGTCTTCATCGACTGGCTGGTAACCGCGTTCGAGCGCGCGCAGACATAAGCGCAGATCATTCTAACGCGGCCAATTTCTGCGCGTCACAGGGCCGGGGGGCGGGCGTAGCGTGGGCAGGATCCACAGACAGGTGCGCCATGAGCCTTGATGAATCCTTTCCCGCCGATGCCGCTTCTGGTGCCGCTTCCGGTGCGGGCCGCCCGCGCGGAGGCCGCGCCGCGCGCCGGGCCGAGCGGGCCGCGCCCTCGGGCCCGCGCGCGCCCTTCATCGTGCGGGGCATCCCGACCTATGACATCCTGGGCGAGGAATCGCTCATCCGGATCGAAGACGCTGCCGACCGCATTCTGGCCGAGACCGGGATCGAGTTCCGCGACGATCCCGAGGCGCTGGACTTGTGGCGCCGGGCAGGGGCCGAGATGGACGGTGTGCGGGTGCGCTTTCCCAGGGGGATGCTGCGCGAGATCCTGAAAACCGCGCCGTCCGAGTTCACCCAGCACGCGCGCAACCCTGCCAACAACGTGCAGATCGGCGGCAGGAACGTCGTCTTCGCGCCCGCCTATGGCAGCCCCTTCGTGATGGATCTGGATCGCGGGCGGCGGTTCGGAACGCTGGAGGATTTCGAGAATTTCGTGAAACTCGCGCAGTCGAGCCCGTGGCTGCACCATTCCGGCGGCACGATCTGCGAGCCGACCGATATCGCCGTCAACAAGCGGCATCTGGACATGGTCTATGCCCATATCCGCTATTCGGACCGGGCGTTTCTGGGATCGGTCACGGCCGAGGAGCGGGTCGAGGATTCGATCGACATGGCCCGGCTGGTCTTCGGGACGGACTTCACCGACGCGAATTGCGTGATCATGGGGAATTTCAACGTCAACTCGCCGCTGGTCTGGGACGGAACGATGACGCGCGGCATGCGGGCCTATGCCCGGGCCAATCAGGGCGTGGTTCTGGTGCCGTTCATCCTGGGCGGCGCGATGGGGCCGGTGACGAGCGCGGGGGCCATCGCGCAGGCGCTGGCCGAGACGATGGCGGGCTGCGCGCTGACGCAGCTTGTCCGTCCGGGCGCGCCGGTCGTGTTCGGCAATTTCCTGTCGTCGATGTCGCTCAGATCCGGCTCGCCCACTTTCGGCACGCCCGAACCCGCCATCGGCTCGATGGTGATCGGCCAATTGGCGCGCAGGCTGGGTCTGCCGCTGCGCTGCTCGGGGAATTTCACCAATTCGAAACTGCCCGACGCGCAGGCGATGATGGAAGGCACGATGTCGATGCTGGCGGCGGTGCAATGCGGGGCGAATTACGTGCTGCATTCGGCCGGGTTCCTCGATGGACTGCTGTCGATGTCCTACGAGAAATTCATGCTCGACTGCGACCTGTGCGGGGCGCTGCATTCTTATCTGAAGGGCGTGGTCGTCGATGACGACCATCTGGCGGTCGATGCCTTTGCCGAGGTCGGGCCCGGCAACCATTTCTTCGGCTGCGCGCACACGCTGAAGCATTACGAAACCGCGTTCTGGGACAGCGAGCTGAGCGACAACGAACCGTTCGAGAAATGGGAGGCGAACGGGTCCGAGGATGCGGCGATCCGCGCGAACCGGCTGTGGAAGGCGCGGCTGGCCTCGTATCAGGCGCCGGCGCTCGATCCGGGGATCGACGAGGCGCTGGGTGACTTCATGGCGCGGCGCAAGACCGGCACGCCGGATCAGTGGTACTGAACAGGCCGACCTTCCCGCCCTTGACCCGGCGCGGTGGCGCGCTTGATCGGCTCTTGGCGGCGGGTGCGATCCGGGGCATCTTGCGCGCCAGCCAAGAGGGAGATCCGGCATGGCAAGACCCTGGGCGACGCCCGGGCAGGTTATCGGTTTGCTGGGCGGGTCCTTCGATCCGCCGCATGAGGGCCATGTCCATCTGACGCGCGAGGCGCTCAAGCGGCTGGGGTTGGACCGGGTGTGGTGGCTGGTGAGCCCCGGCAACCCGATCAAGGCCAATCCGCCCGCGCCGCTGGCCGACCGGGTCGCGGCCTCGCGCCGGATCATGCGGCATCCGGCGGTGACGATCACCGATCTGGAAGCCCGGTTCGGAACGCGCGCGACGGTGGATACTTTGGCCGCCTTGCAGCGCGCCTATCCGCTGGTACGCTTCGTGTGGCTTATGGGGGCGGACAATCTGGCCGGGTTCCATCAATGGGACCGCTGGCCCGAGATCATGGCCCGCGTGCCCGTCGCGGTGTTCGCCCGTCCCGGCCAGCGGATGCGGGCGCTGCATTCGCGCGCGGCCCAGCGATTCGAACACGCCCGGATCCGCGGCGCGGAGATCCGGCGGCTGGGTCAGGCCGAGCCGCCGGCCTGGGCCTATCTGGACATGCCGATGCGGCATATTTCCTCGACCCAGCTGCGCGCGCAGCGCAAAATCGCCCTCTGACCGACAGGAATCCGCCCAAGATTAATCGCTTTGAGCGGGCAGATTTGATGTAAGGTAAGACCGGATTAAGGTTGTGACCCAGCATTTGAATGAATCAGGTTTGACGATGGTTGGTAAAGGTCGCGGGTTGAGCAGACGCGGACTGCTGGCGGGATTGCTGGCCAGTGCCGCCTCGCCGGTTCTGGCCCGCGCGCCCAGCCGCTCGCCCTTGCCGCCCGCGCGTCCCGAAACCAACCGTTTCGCGGCTCTTGCTCTGGACGAGCCCGTCCGGCAGGCGCCGCTCAGTTCGTTGTCCTCGGTTCTGCAGGCGGCGAATATCAGCGGCGAGACGGCGCTGATCGCGGTCGATGCGCAAACCGGCGCGCTGATCGAAGAGCACCGCGCGGATCTTCTGGTGCCGCCTGCCAGCACGGCGAAGGCGCTGACGGCGATGTATGCGCTGCACATGCTGGGCGCCGAACATCGCTTCATCACCCGGGTCGAAGCGCGGGGTGGCGCGATCGCGTCCGGGGTCCTGACCGGCGATCTGGTCCTGCGGGGCGGCGGCGATCCGACTTTGCAGACCGCGCATCTGGCGGAACTGGCCGACCAGCTGATCGCGCGCGGATTGCGCCGGGTCGAAGGGCGGTTCCTGTTGGATGACGGCGCGCTGCCGGTGCTGGAACAGATCGACCCGACGCAGCCGGTCGCGGCCGGGTATAACCCGGCGGTGGGCGGGCTGAACCTGAATTTCAACCGGGTCTATTTCGGCTGGGAGACGCTGAACGGGCGCGCGGCCTTGTCGATGGATGCCCGCTCGGGGTCCGAAGTGCCCCCCGTCTCGGTCATCGGGATCGAGGCCGTGGCGCGCGATTTCCCGGTTTACACCTATGCCAGCCGGGGCGGGCGCGAGACATGGACCGTCGCCGCCAGCGCGCTGGGCGGATCGGGCTCGCGCTGGTTGCCGGTGCGCCATCCGACGGAATATGCAGGCGACGTGCTGCGGGCGATGCTGCGCGCGCGGGGCTGCGAGCTGCCCGAGCCGCGCCGCGCCAGCGTGCCGGCGGGGGCGATTCTGGCCGAGTATCGCTCGGCCACGCTGCCCGGCGTGCTGCGCGAGATGCTGCGGTATTCGACCAATATCACCGCCGAATGCGCGGGGCTCAGCGCCTCGTTGCGGCGGGGCGGCGAGGTGCGGTCGCTCGCGGGGTCGGCCGACCGGATGAATGACTGGCTGGCCGAGCGCTACGGCGCGCAGGGGCTCGCGCTGGTCGATCACTCGGGCCTGTCCGACGAATCCCGCGTCTCGGCGCGGGCGATGGCCGATTATCTGGTGGCGGCGCGGCGCGAGAACATCCTCCCCGACCTGCTGCGCGAGCATCCGATGCGCGATGCCAGCGGCGCGCCGATGGCCTCGCATCCGGTCGAGGTTCGCGCCAAGACCGGCACGCTGAATTTCGTCTCGGCGCTGGCGGGATACGCCCAGCCGCGCGGCGGTCGCGAGATCGTGTTCGCCATCGTCAGCGCCGACATGGCGCGGCGGCGCACGATCCGGGACGAGGATTCCGAGCGTCCGCCGGGCGCCCGGACCTGGACCGCGCGGGCGCGCAACCTGCAACAAACGCTGATCGAGCGGTGGTCGGCGCTACACGGCTGAGGCCGCAGACGGCGCCTATCCGGGGACGCCCCGGCCCGCCCCGATCAAGGCTGGGCGAAGCGGGCGCGGGCGCCGCGTTCGATGGCGGCGGCGTGCAGGCGGTCGAGATCCAGCTCGAAGCGCATTTCCTCGAGCATCCGCAGCTCGGTCTGGCGCAACTGCCCGTCCGAGGCGGCGACGTCGCAGGACAGGGCATAGGCGGTCTCGAACAGCCGCGGGGGCAGGTTTTCGCGGATCAGGCCGAACAGCGCGTCAAGCCCGTCCTCTTCTTCCATCAGGTCGAACACGGTCTGCGAGACGATCTTGATGCGGTCGGCGTCATAGCCCGAGAAAACCGGCAGATGCGCGACGATCTGTTCGATGGCCAGCAATTCCTCGGTCCGGATCGCGCTGTCGGCGACCGACGCCATGAGCATCACCGCAACAAGGCAGTCCTGCGGAGACAGGGAAGAGGAAGTGTCGTTCATGGCATGTCCTGTAGTGGTTCGGGTGCAGAATATTGACTGGAACCGGGCCGGGCAATAGGAAGCCCGGGTTCAGATGGGCCGCAAGGGCGCGCCCGACAACACGAAAGAGCGAGACATGACTTCTCTGCGCGATGCTGCGATGACTTCCAAGGCCTGGCCCTTCGAAGAGGCCCGCCGCCTGCTGAAACGCTACGAGAAGAAGGCGCCGGAAAAGGGCTATGTGCTGTTCGAGACGGGCTATGGCCCCTCGGGACTGCCGCATATCGGCACGTTCGGCGAGGTCGCGCGCACGACGATGATCCGGCGTGCTTTCGAAGTGATCTCGGACATTCCCACCCGGCTGATCTGTTTCTCGGACGATATGGACGGGATGCGGAAGGTGCCGGAAAACGTGCCGCAGCAGGATCTTCTGAAGGCCAATATCCAGAAACCCCTGACCTCGGTCCCCGATCCGTTCGGCGAATACGAAAGCTTCGGGCACCACAACAACGCCATGCTGCGGCGGTTCCTCGATACGTTCGGGTTCGAATACGAATTCTACTCGGCCACCGATTACTACAAGTCGGGCCAGTTCGACGCGGTGCTGCTGCGCGCCTGCGAACGCTATGACGACATCATGGCCGTGATGCTGAAATCGCTGCGCGAAGAGCGTCAGCAGACCTATTCGTGCTTCCTGCCGATCCATCCCGAAACCGGGCGCGTCCTGTATGTCCCGATGAAAGAGGTGAACGCCAAGGACGGCACGATCACCTTCGATGACGAGGACGGGCGCGAATGGACGCTGCCGGTCACGGGCGGGCAGGTGAAGCTGCAATGGAAGCCCGATTTCGGCGCGCGCTGGGCCGCGCTGGATGTCGATTTCGAGATGTATGGCAAGGATCACAGCACGAATACGCCGATCTACGATCGGATTTGTGAAATTCTCGGCGGCAAGAAGCCCGAGCATTTCACCTACGAGCTGTTCCTCGACGAGAATGGCGAGAAGATCTCGAAATCCAAGGGCAACGGCCTGACGATCGACGAATGGCTGACCTATGCCTCGTCGGAGAGCCTGTCCTATTTCATGTTCCAGAAGCCCAAGACCGCCAAGCGGCTGTGGTGGGACGTGATCCCCAAGGCGATGGACGAATACCACCAGCAGCTGCGCGCCTATCCCGGTCAGTCGGTCGAGCAGCAGCTGGCCAATCCGGTCTGGCATATCCACGGCGGCAAGGTGCCGGAGTCGGACATGGTGGTGCCGTTCTCGATGCTCTTGAACCTTGCCTCGGTCGCCGGGGCGCAGGATGCGGCGGGGCTGTGGGGTTTCATCAAGCGCTATGCGCCCGAGGCCTCGCCCCAGACGCATCCGCAGCTCGATCAGGCGGCGGGCTTCGCGGTGCGGTATTTCAACGATTTCGTGGCGCCCAAGCGGACCTTCCGCCTGCCCACCGACAGCGAGCGCGCGGCAATCGAGGATCTGGCGGCGCGGCTGCGCACCTGGGGCGGCGGGCTGGATGCCGAAGCGCTGCAATCCGAGGTCTTCGCGGTCGGCAAGGCGCATGGGTTCGAGAACCTGCGCGAATGGTTCCAGGCGCTCTACGAGGTGCTGCTGGGTCAGAGCCAGGGCCCGCGTTTCGGCGGCTTCATCGCGCTTTACGGCATCGACGAGACGGTCGCGCTGATCGACAAGGCGCTGTCGGGCGAACTGGTCGCCTGAGCCGCGATACCGGCACGAACGGACGCCCCCGCAGCTTTCTGCGGGGGTGTTTGCGTTTTGCGGCCGGCGCTGGGCGTGTTAGGGCGCAGGCATGACAGACCAGCCCGCTTACGCCCCGCTCAACACGCTGAAGCCCGTGGCCGAGGATCTCTGGATCGTCGATGGTCCGGTCATCCGGTTCTATGGACTGCCGTTCACAACGCGGATGACGGTGATCCGGCTGCCCGATGGCGGGCTTTGGGTGCATTCGCCGATTGCCCCGGATTCGGGGCTGATGGCGGAAATCGAGGCGCTGGGCCCCGTCCGCCATCTGATCGCGCCGAACTGGATCCATTACGCCTATGTGCCGGACTGGCAGGCGCGCTATCCCGATGCGGTGACATGGGCCGCGCCGGGCGTACGCGAGCGGGCGCAGTCGCGGGGGGTGGCGTTGCGGATCGACCATCTGCTGGACAGCACGGCGCCGGATGATTGGGCCGGGGTGATCGATCAGGAACTGGTCGCGGGCAGCAGCATCCATCACGAGGTGGCTTTCTTCCATCGTCCCTCGCGCAGTCTGGTCCTGACCGACCTGATCGAGAATCTCGAGCGCCGCGCGGTGCCCGTCTGGCTGGTCCCGCTGTTGATGATGGCGGGCAATCTGGACCCCGACGGCAAGACGCCGCGCGACATGCAGATGACCTTTCGCAAGGGCCGGGACGCCGCGCGCGCCTCGGCCCGGCGGATCGTCGGCTGGGCGCCCGAGCGGGTCATCCTGGCGCATGGCCGCTGGTATGCGCAGAACGGCGAAGCGGAACTGAGGCGGGCCTTTCGCTGGATCCTATGACGGGCCGGGGCCGGGTAAGTCGAGGGGTGGGTCGAGGCTGCCGATCATCTGTTCGGACAGCTCGCGGATCAGCTTGCGGCGGAAGGTTTCGGCGAAGTGCCGGTGGGTCGGCGCGTATTCCACGAACGCGCCCGGCCCGTGGCGCACATGGCGCTCGAACCATGCGCGGATCGTGCTTTCATGCCCGCCGATGGCCAGCCCGTTGACGGTGATCGCCGAGAAATCCGTGTCGCGATAGACGACCTGCGGATGCGGCCCGGCATTGGTCTGTCCGTCGCCCGACAGGTCCAACGTTTGCCATGTGCAGGCGGGGGCGGCGTCAAAGAGCGCGTGGGCATAGGCCAGCGCGGGGCCGATCGCGGTCAGGCTGTCAAAGCGCCGTTCGTTCAGCAGGATGCGCTGCGCCAGCGCGTCGATGGCGGCGGCACTGTCGAGCAGTGTCCAGTCCGCCAGCAATGCCTGTTCGCGGAGTCCCGCCCATTCGAACACCGCCAATGCGACGGGTTCGGGCGGGTCAAGGATCAGCCGGCGGATCGCGGGGTCAAAAAGGGCGGCGACAATGCCGTCGATCTGGAGCCGGTAATCGGCCTCGTCCACCGAGCGCGAGACGTCGAAACCCAGCGCCAGCGCCAGCCGGCAGGCCTGCGCGGGCTGGGGCAGGAACAAATGTGCCGCCGCGAGCGCGGCCCCGATCAGGGCGCGCCACGACGCGCTGGAGCGCGGGAATGTCGGGCGGGGCGTCATGGCGCGAAGTCTGCCACAGGTCCGGCGGGCTGTCGCCGGGTTCGGCACCCAGTGATCCACCGGGGATGCCGCTGCGTAATCCCGGTAACACAGGAGGTAGCCATGATCCGTTTCCGCCGACTCTCCCTGCTTTTGTCGTTTCTCGCTTTCGGCGCGCTGGCCCTGCCGGCCAGCGCGCAAGAGCGAACCCCGCCGCAGCTCATCGACGCGCAGATCGACGCGTTCCGCGACGGCGATTTCGTCACTGCGTTCGGCTTCGCCTCGACCGAGTTGCGGGCGATCTTCGGCACGCCCGAGGCGTTCGGGCGCATGGTGCGACAAGGTTATCCGATGGTGCTGGACCCCGCCGAGATCCGCTACCTGGATCAGGGCGAGCGGGGCGGCGCCGTGGTGCAGCGGGTGCTGATCCTTGACCGCGACGGGCGGTCGTACCTGCTGGAATACCTGATGCGCGGCACGGGCGCGGAGATGCGGATCGCGGGCGTCAGCATCCTGCCGGAAACCGGCACCGGGGTCTGACGCTCAGCCGCGCCAGAGCTTCCACCATGCGCCCCAGCGCGCGGCCAGGGCTGCACCCGGCTCGCCCAGAAGGCGCCGGGCGAGCGGGTCGGCGCGGTCTGCGAGCGCCCGGGCCTCTTGCCGGGCGAGCGTGACCAGAGGCGCCGCGCCGGGCTGGCCGTCAAGCCTGTCGGCCAACAGCATCCGGTCGCGCGCATCGCCCAGAAACTCGCCCAGATCGTCGGCCACCGCGCGATGCGGGGCGATCATCCGGGGCCATGCCGGTTCCAGCAGCGTTGCGTGATACCAGTGAGTTTTCAGACGCTTGCGGGCGGTGTGAAAGGCATCGTCACCGCCGGTGTCGCGCCAGCTGTCCAGCGCCGCGCGGGCCTCGTCCACGCCTTGCGCCAGTCCGGGCGCCAGCAGGCCGAAGCCCCGCGCATCGAAGCGCCAGTCCGCGATACGCGCGCGGATCGCGGCGATCTCGGCCCGGTGGCGGAGAAGCGCCTCGTCCGGCGCGGGGCCGTCCGGCGTAAGGTCCCGCGCGAGCGCGTCGCGCAGCGCCGCCGCCTGCGGGCGGGGCAGGGCCACCTCGGCGGCAAGGCGGTCGAACAGTGCCAGCATCACGTCGCGGTCGCGCAGCGCCGAGATCCCCTGTCCGGCCCGGCGCAGCGCGCGGTTCTCGCGCTTGTAGCCGCCAAAGCGGGGCCGGATCAGCCGCAGCAGCGCGCGGGTCTTTTTCACGTTCTTGCGCAGCTCGTGCAGGCCCGCCGCATCGACCTCGCCCGCGTCGATCAGGGCGAGCGAGGCGTCGAGCCGTTTGCGCGCGATCCGCCTGACGCCACGCGCCGCATCGCGGTCGCCGCGTTTGAACCTGTAGGCCATGCTGACATTCCTTTCCGTCCGGCCGCTTCCCCGTATTTAGGCGCCTGGGCGTGCCGTGCAACGCGCGGTGGCCTCAATCCGGTTTAAGCGCGCCTTGCTACCCCCTGTCGACGACGGATCGCGCCCTCGCGGTCCCGCACCGAGCGTTTCTAGACAGGGGTCTGACATGAACAAGGCAGTGACCGAGGGGCTGATCCTGATGCCGCCTCCCTTCGCGGACGGGCTGGGCGTGTGGTCGAGCGGCGACGGCACGCCCGGCTCGCCCACCTATGACGGCGCAGCGAACGCGGCCTTCGTGCCCTCGGACCCCGATTTCGAGGGCTGTCTGGAGCTGCTGAAGACCGACGGCACGCAAAAGCTGCGCTGGATGGGGCAGATGCCAGTGCTGAACGGGTTGTACCTGCGCGTCACTGCGCGGGTGAAGGCGATGTCGGGCGCGCTGCCGAATGTGCGCATCGCGGGCTTTGCGGCCAATGCCAACAACTCGGCCTTCGGCGGCGTGGTGCTGAACGGGCCGGCCACCGCGCTGACCACCTATGGCGAGATCGTCGAGGTGAGCGCGATCATTGCCACCGCCGCGCGCACCGGCGTCGATATGGCGTGGCCCGGCGTGCATCACGGCTTCGTCGGGCTGGACCTGACCGGGCCGAATGGCGGGATCGTGCGGGTCGACGACATCACCATCGAGGATGTCACCGGCTTCTGGCTGCGCGACATGATGGACTGGGTCGATGTGCGCGATTATGGCGCGGTGGGGGACGGCACGACCGACGACCACGCCGCATTCATCGCCGCGCGCAACGCCGCGGTGAACAGCGGGCGCACGCTTCTGGTTTCGGAGGGCACGTTTCATATCGGCGACACGCTGACGCTGGAATGCCCGGTGCGGTTCCAGGGCACCTTGTCGATGCCCGCGGCCGCGCGGCTGCAGATGACGAAGAATTTCGACTTCCCCAGCTATGCCGCCGCCTTCGGCAGCGAGGGGCTGGGCCTGCGCAAGGGCTTGCAGGCGCTGTTCTGGTACACCGATCACGACACCTTCGATCTGAAGGGCCGGCGGATCCTTCTGGATGCGCCCATCGACCTGGCCGAGACGACGGGGCTCGATTATTATGCGATCCGGCGCGTCGTGTGCAACGGGTTGATCGAGGCCAATGACCTGCCCACATGGAACACGGTGACGGTCAGCTCGCAGGCCACCTATTCGCCCGGCCAGCCCAATGTCCTGACCAATGTGGGCAATGTCGCGAATGTTCCGGTGGGGGCGCGGGTTTCGGGCTCGGGCGTGGGGCGCGAGGTCTATGTCCGCGCGCGCAACATCAGCGCGGGCACGCTGACGCTGAGCCAGCCGCTGCACGGCGCCAGCGGAACCCAATGGTACACGTTCGAGCGGTTCCAGTACATTCTGGACATGTCCGGGTTCGGCACGCTCGAACGCTTCGAGCTGGCCGATATCGAGTTCCAGTGCAAGAATATCTGCTCGGCGCTGAACCTGTCCACGCAGGGGCCGGTCTTCAGCCTGCGCAACTGCACCTTCAACCGGCCGAAGGACAAGGCGATCACCTCGATCGGGCGGGGCTGCCAGGGGATGCTGGTCGACAATTGCATCTTCCTGTCCTCGGAATCCGATATGCGCGCGCAGGACCGCGTGTCGGTCGCGATCAACGTCAACGCCAACGACGTCAAGTTGCGCGACAATCTGGTGCAGCGTTTCGGACGGTTCGCGGTGATGGCGGGGACCTATCACCTGATCGCGAACAACCATTTCTATCACGGCGATAACGAGCAGAACGCGGTCCGGCAGGCGGGGATCGTGCTGGCCTATCCCAACACGGTGACCACGATCACCGGCAATTACATCGACAACAGCTTCATCGAGCACACGAACGAATACGACCCGACGCCGAATTTCAGCAATGAATACAGCTTCGGCGGGTTGTCGATCACCAACAACATCTTCCTTGTGTCCAACGTGATCTCGAGCTTCCGGTTCATCGTGATCAAGCCCTATGGCAGCGGGCATTTCGTGTCCGGGCAGGTGGTGACGGGCAATGTGTTCCGCACGGTGAACGCGACGCCGGCCCGCGCCGACGGGGTCAATTCGACCTATGCGGATCTTAATTACGGGCTGTTTCGCAACGTGATCTGGCAGCACAACACCTATAACGGCATCGCGGTCCAGACCGAGAGCCCGATGACGATCCGCCACAACCAGAACACCGCCGCGACCAGCTGGACGATCTATACCGGCGGCAAGCTGCCCTTCAACGGCTACGCACGGACGGTGAGCGCCCTGGTGATGGAGGGGCAGGCCAATGGTCCCGCGAACGAGGTACGCACCGGGATGCCCTATGCGAATGTGCAGCAGGGCACCAACCGCAACGAGGTACGGCTGACATGGCCGAGCGCGACGCGGGGGCGGGCGGTGATCACCATCCGGGGCGACAACCCGCTCTGAGTCTGATCGCGACGCGGCAGGCAGGGCCGGCATCCTTCGGGTGCCGGCCTTGTTTTTTTGGCGATAACGGCTGAGTCGCCGCGCCGGCGAATCAGCGGCGCTTCCGGGTGTGTAACCTGGGGTTGTGCGGGCAGGCCGGGGCAGCCGGATGGACGCTGCGTCAAGCGGCCGCGGCACCGCGTCGAAGCGTGAACCTCACGACTTTGTCAACGGCGCTGTGCGCGTTGACTTTTTCGCCCTCGCCACGCCGCTGAAAAACATGGCGGAATTGCGGCCATGCGTCGCGCGATTTACAGTTTGCCAAGAAGTCGGTGAAGAAATTTACAAAAAATCCTATAATAAAAAAAGAGTTATCAAAAAATTGACCGATACGCTAAGATCGATCCCGGAGTGAGGAAGGCCGTATCCGATGCCGCCCGCAGGGTCGGGCAAGGCGCGGGGCGGCCCCAAGGCAGGAGGATCGCAGATGTCGGATCTGGCACAGGCGGGCGTGTATCCCGCGTCGGCGGAGTTCACGCAGAAGGCGCATGTCGACGCCGAGAAGTACGAGGCGATGTACGCCGAGTCGGTCGACAACCCCGAGGCGTTCTGGGCCGAGCACGGCAAGCGGATCGACTGGATCAAGCCCTATACCAAGGTCAAGAACACCACATTCGAGTTCGGCAAGGTCGATATCAAGTGGTTCGAGGACGGCGTGCTGAACGTCGCCCATAACTGCGTCGACCGCCATCTGGCGACGCGCGGCGACCAGACCGCGATCATTTTCGAACCCGACGATCCTCAGGATCCGGCGCAGCACATCAGCTACAAACAGCTGTCGGAAAACGTGAACCGGATGGCCAACGTGCTGCTGTCGCAGGGCGTGATGCGGGGCGACCGCGTGGTGATCTACCTGCCGATGATCCCCGAGGCGGCCTATGCGATGCTGGCCTGCGCGCGGATCGGCGCCATCCATTCCATCGTCTTCGCGGGCTTTTCGCCCGATGCGCTGGCCAACCGGATCAACGATTGCGGCGCCAAGCTGGTGATCACCGCCGACACCGCCCCGCGCGGCGGGCGCCGTACGGCGCTGAAATCGAATACCGACGCGGCCCTGCTGCACTGCTCGGACAAGGTCCGCTGCCTAGTCGTCAAGCATACCGGCGATCAGACCAGCTGGATCGACGGGCGCGACGTGGACGTCAAGTACCTGATGAAACACGCCTCGCCCGATTGTCCGCCGCGCCCGATGAACGCCGAGGATCCGCTGTTCATCCTGTATACCTCGGGCTCGACCGGCAAGCCGAAGGGCGTCGTGCATTCCTCGGGCGGGTATCTGGTCTATGCGGCGATGACGCATGAGTTGACCTTCGACTACCACGAGGGCGACGTGTTCTGGTGCACCGCCGATGTGGGCTGGGTCACGGGGCACAGCTATATCATCTATGGCCCCCTCGCGAACGGCGCGACGACGCTGATGTTCGAAGGCGTGCCGACCTATCCCGATGCAGGCCGCTTCTGGGCCGTGTGCGAAAAGCACAAAGTCAACCAGTTCTACACCGCCCCCACCGCCATTCGTGCACTGATGGGGCAGGGGAGCGAATGGGTCGAGAAATACGACCTGTCGTCGCTGAAACTTCTGGGCTCGGTCGGCGAGCCGATCAACCCCGAAGCGTGGAACTGGTACAACACGCATGTCGGCAAGGGGAATTGCCCGATCGTCGACACGTTCTGGCAGACCGAAACCGGCGGCCACATGCTGACCCCGCTGCCGGGCGCCATTCCGGCGAAGCCCGGCTCGGCCACCAAGCCTTTCTTCGGGGTGAAGCCCGTGGTTCTGGACCCGACCAGCGCCGAGGAGCAGAAGGACACCAAGGCCGAGGGCGTGCTGTGCATCGCCGATAGCTGGCCGGGCCAGATGCGCACCGTCTGGGGCGATCACGAGCGTTTCCAGGAGACGTATTTCAGCCAGTACAAGGGCTATTACTTCACCGGCGACGGCTGCCAGCGCGACGAGGACGGCTATTACTGGATCACCGGGCGCGTGGATGACGTGATCAACGTCTCGGGCCACCGGATGGGCACGGCAGAAGTCGAAAGCGCGCTGGTGGCGCATGCCAAGGTCGCAGAGGCCGCGGTGGTGGGCTATCCGCACCCGGTCAAGGGGCAGGGCATCTACGCCTATGTCACGCTCATGAACGACATCGAGCCGTCGGAGGATCTGCGCAAGGAACTGGTGAAATGGGTCCGCACCGAGATCGGGCCGATTGCCTCGCCCGACCTGATCCAGTGGGCGCCGGGCCTGCCGAAAACCCGCTCGGGCAAGATCATGCGCCGCATCCTGCGCAAGATCGCCGAGGACGATTTCGGCGCGCTGGGCGATACCTCGACGCTGGCCGACCCGTCGGTGGTCGATGACCTGATCGCCAACCGCATGAACAAGAGCTGACGGGGGCCGGGCGCATGAGCGAGACGATGACCAAGGGCGCCGTGCTGATCCTGCTGGGCCCGCCGGGCGCGGGCAAGGGGACGCAGGCCCGGATGCTGGAGGAGCGTTTCGGGCTGGTGCAATTGTCGACCGGCGACCTGTTGCGCGCGGCGGTGGCCGCGGGCACCGAGGCGGGCCTGGCCGCAAGGTCGGTGATGGAGGCCGGCGGGCTTGTCTCGGACGAGATCGTGCTGGCGATCCTGAAGGACCGCCTTGCCGAACCCGACACCGCGCGGGGCGTGATCCTGGACGGCTTTCCCCGCACGCCGGGGCAGGCCGAGGCGCTGGATGCGTTGCTGGCCGGGCAGGGGCTGAGCATCTCGGCCGCGATTTCGATGGAGGTCGATGACGCGGCGATGGTGACGCGGGTTTCGGGCCGCTACACCTGCGCGTCCTGCGGCGAGGGCTATCACGACAGCTTCAAGCAGCCGGCGCGGGCCGGGACCTGCGACAAATGCGGCAGCGGCGATTTCAAGCGCCGGGCCGACGACAATGCCGAGACGGTGGGGGCGCGTCTGACCGCCTATCACGCGTCCACGGCACCCCTGATCGCCTATTACGAACAGCGCGGAGTTCTGCGGAGCGTCGATGGCATGGGCGCCATCGACACGATCGCCGCCGATCTCGGTGCCATCGTGACGGACATCACGGGCTGACCGCCGGCTTCCCCGCCCGCAAGCCGGGGGAGCGGAGGGACATTGACAGGCGGGCATCCCGTGGCGGGGTGCCGGCAGGAGGAAAAACCGGGAGGACAAACAATGTCTGACAAATCGGCCAGTGCCTACTGGGCGGCGAATATCAGGCTCATCACCATTTGCCTGGTGATCTGGGCCGTCGCCTCTTTCGGGCTCGGAATTCTTTTGCGCCCGCTTCTTTCGGGCATCCCCGTCGGGGGCACGGATCTGGGCTTCTGGTTCGCCCAGCAGGGTTCGATCCTGACATTCCTGGTTCTGATCTTCTTCTATGCCGCGCGCATGAACAAGATCGACCGGGAATTCGGCGTCGACGAGCAGTAAGGGAGCGGGGGAGATATGGATCAGTTCACTCTCAACCTGATCGTGGTGGGGCTGTCTTTCGCCCTCTACATCGGGATCGCGATCTGGGCCCGTGCCGGGTCCACGTCGGAATTCTACGCCGCCAACCGGGGCGTGCACCCGGTTCTCAACGGCATGGCGACCGCAGCCGACTGGATGTCGGCGGCCTCGTTCATCTCGATGGCCGGGATCATCGCCTTCGTGGGCTATGACAACTCGACCTACCTGATGGGCTGGACCGGCGGCTACGTGCTGCTGGCGCTGCTGCTCGCGCCCTATCTGCGCAAGTTCGGCCGCTTCACTGTGCCCGATTTCATCGGCGACCGCTTCTACAGCCAGACCGCCCGTATCGTGGCCGTCATCGCGCTGCTGGTCATCTCGATCACCTACGTGATCGGCCAGATGGCGGGCGCGGGCGTCGCGTTCTCGCGCTTCCTCGAAGTCAGCAGCTCGACGGGTCTGTGGATCGCCTCGGCGGTGGTGTTCTGCTACGCGGTTCTGGGCGGCATGAAGGGCATCACCTATACCCAGGTGGCCCAGTACTGCGTGCTGATCATCGCCTACACGATCCCGGCGATCTTCATCTCGCTGCAGCTGACCGGCACCTTCCTGCCGCAGATCGGCCTGTTCAGCGCCGACAATTCGGGCACGCCGCTTCTGGCGCATCTGGACGGCCTGCTGACCGATCTGGGCTTCCGCGCCTATACCGAGCATCATTCGAACACGCTGGACATGGTTCTGTTCACGCTGGCGTTGATGATCGGGACCGCCGGTCTGCCGCACGTCATCATCCGCTTCTTCACCGTGCCGAAAGTGTCGGATGCCCGCGCCTCGGCCGGGTGGGCGCTGGTGTTCATCGCGCTGCTCTACACCGTGGCTCCGGCCGTGGGGGCGATGGCGCGCTACAACATCACCACCCAGATGTGGCCCGAAGGCGTGACCGGCGAGGCGGTGTCGCTGGAGACCATCCAGACCGACGAGCAGTACAACTGGATGCTTAACTGGCAGACCACCGGCCTGCTGGGCTGGGAAGACAAGAACGGCGACGGCCGGATCCAGTACTACAACGATGCCAGCGCCGACATGCAGGCCATCGCCGCCGAGCGGGGCTGGAACGGCAACGAGCTGACCAACTTCAACCGCGACATCCTCGTGCTGGCCAACCCGGAAATCGCCGGTCTGCCGGGCTGGGTGATCGCGCTGATCGCGGCGGGTGGTCTGGCGGCCGCTCTGTCGACGGCGGCGGGTCTGCTGCTGGCGATCTCGTCGGCGGTGTCGCATGACCTCATCAAGTCGGTGCTCAATCCGGGCATCAGCGAGAAGGGCGAAATGCTGGCCGCGCGGATCTCGATGGCGGTGGCCATCCTGATCGCCACGCTTCTGGGTCTGAACCCTCCGGGCTTCGCGGCCCAGGTGGTTGCCATCGCCTTCGGTCTGGCGGCGGCCTCGCTGTTCCCGACGATCATGATGGGGATCTTCTCGAAGACCATGAACTCGACCGGTGCGGTCGCGGGCATGCTCGTCGGGCTGATCGTCGAGATGGTCTACATCTTCACCTATGTGGGCTGGTTCTTCATTCCCGGCACCAACATGCTGCCGAACACCGCCGATAACTGGCTGTTCGGTATCCAGCCGGCCTCGTTCGGTGTGGTCGCCGCGATCCTGAACTTCATCGTGGCCTATGTCGTGCTTGCCATGACCAAGCCCGCCCCGGCCGAGATCCAGGATCTGGTGGAATCGATCCGCGTGCCGCGCGGCGCCGGTGTGGCCCAGTCGCACTGAGACAGTCGCACTGAGACAGTCGCACTGAGACAGTCGCACTGACCGTCGCACTGAGCTGACGGACAGCGAGAAAACCGGGGGGCGCGGACGCCGCGCCCCCTCTCTCCCCCGAAACACCCCTTGCACCAGGTGTCCCGATGGAACCGCAGATCGAAACGATCATCGCTTTCCTCGAAACGGTGCATCCCTATGACAGCCTGCCGCGCAACGACCTGGTGCGAGTCGCCACGTCCTTCGGCCGCAGGGAATACCGCGCGGGCGATCGCATCTACGAAGCCGGAGAGCCGCTGAAAGGGCTCTACCTGATCAAGCGCGGCTCGGTCGAGGTGACGGACCGCAACGGCGTGCTGGTCTCGATCCTGGGCCCGCGCAACACCTTCGGCGAGCGTGGCCTCATGCGCGACGGTCTGGCGGTGACGACAGCGGCGGCGGTCGAGCCGTCGGTCGTCCTGCTTCTGCCCGAGGCCGAGTGGCGCACCCTGATCGCGGGCGTTCCCGCCTTCGAGCGGTTCTTCAACCGCTCGCGCCCGGCCGAGACGCGGGGCACGGACCTGTCGACGCTCAAGGTCTCGGACCTGATGGCGCGCACGCCGGTGACGCTGCCGCCCGATGCCAGCGTGACCGAGGCCGCGCAGATCATGCGCGACCGGCATATCAGCTCGATCGCGGTCACGCGGGGCGAGGCGCTGAAAGGGCTCATCACCACCCGCGATCTGGCCGAGCGGGTCCTCGCCGCCGAACTGCCCGGCTCGACCTTGCTGGAACAGGTCATGACGCCCGACCCGCTGACGCTGACGCCCGATGCGCTGGGCTCGGACATCCTGCACACGATGCTGGAACGTGGCATCGGCCATGTGCCGGTGGTGCAGGACGGCAAGCTCAAGGGGATCATCACCCAGACCGACCTGACGCGGTTTCAGGCGGTCAGCTCGGCGCTGCTGGTGCGCGATGTCGCCGCCTGCGAAACGCCCGAGGAAATGGCCGAGGTGACGGCGCGCATCCCGCGGCTGCTGCAACAGCTGGTCGCGGCGCATAACGCGCATGAAGTCGTCACGCGGCTGATCACCGATATCGCCGACACGGTGACCCGCCGGCTTCTGAAACTGGCCGAGGCGCAGCTGGGCCCGGCGCCGGTGCCCTATCTGTGGCTCGCCTGCGGCAGCCAGGGGCGGCAGGAGCAGACGGGCGTGTCGGATCAGGACAATTGCCTGATCCTTGACGATGCGGTCACGCCCGATGACCGGACGTATTTCAAGGCGCTGGCGCGTTTCGTCAGCGACGGTCTCAATACGGCGGGCTATGTCTATTGCCCGGGCGACATGATGGCCACGGCCGAGCGCTGGTGCCAGCCGAAAGCGGTCTGGCGGCGCTATTTCCGCGGCTGGATCGACACCCCCAGCCCCGAGGCGCAGATGCTCGCCTCGGTGATGTTCGACCTGCGGCCCATCGGCGGCACCACGGCGCTGTTTCGCGAATTGCAGGAGGAAACGCTGGCGCTGGCGTCGAAGAACTCGATCTTCGTCGCGCATATGATCGCCAATTCGCTCAAGCATCACCCGCCTCTGGGATTGCTGCGGGGTTTTGCCACGATCCGCTCGGGCGAATACAAGAACCATATCGACATGAAGCATAACGGCGTCGTGCCGGTGGCCGATATCGCGCGGGTCTACGCGCTGAGGGGCGAGCTGACCGAGGTCAATACCCGCGCACGGATCGAAGCGGCCGAGGATGCGGGCGTGGTGTCCGTCTCGGGCGCGCGCGACCTGATCGAGGCCTATGACCTGATCGCCTCGCTGCGGCTGGAAAATCAGGCGGCGCTGGTCAAGGCCGGCCGGAAGCCCGACAATTACCTTGCGCCCTCGGACCTGTCCGATTTCGAGCGCAGCCATCTGCGCGACGCCTTCGTCGTCGTGCGTACCATGCAATCGGCCCTGAGCCAGCGAAGCGGTGTGCTGGGGTGAGTGAGGGAGACGCGCTATGCTGATCGACCTGATGGGCGCGCTGGCGACCGGGTTCGGCCTGATGGGGCTGGTTCTGATGCTGAACCGGCTGGTTCTGCGCGGCGCGCTGGGGCGGTGGATCTATCCCGCCAGCGTGGCGGCGGGGATGATCCTGTACACGGTCTGGGCCGAATACACCTGGGCCGACCGCACCATCGACGCGCTGCCGCAGCTTGCGCTGGTGTCCGAGGACGGCGACGCGGTGATCTACCGGCCCTGGACCTATGTCTGGCCGCAGACGACCCGCATGGTGGCGCTGGACCTGTCGCAGACCCGCACCCATCCCCAGCAGCCGGGGCTGGTGATGACGCGGATCGTGCTGATCGGGCGCTGGCAGCCGATGCGGGCGGTGACGGTGGTCTACGACTGCCCCGCCCATCGCCGCGCCGATCTGCGCGAGGGGGTGGCGTTGAACGCCGACGGAACGCTGGAGGGGGCGGACTGGACGGCGCTGGAGCAAGGGGACGCGGCGTTGCGCGCCGCCTGTTCCGCCGTGGAGGAGGAAGTCGATGAGCAAGGCAGCGGAGCCTAAGCGGATCCTCGTCGTCGAGGACGAGGACAATATCGCCGTCGCGCTGGATTACCTGATGACGCGCGAAGGCTACAGCCAGCAACGCATCGCCACCGGCGCCGGCGCCGTCGCGCTGATCCGCGAGACCCGGCCCGACCTGGTGCTTCTGGACGTGATGTTGCCCGAGGTCTCGGGCTACGAGATCTGCCAGGACGTGCGCATGGACCCTTCGCTCAACGAGGTGAAGATCCTGATGATGACCGCGCGCGGCTCGGCGATGGAGCGGCGCAAGGGGCTGGCGATGGGGGCCGATGGCTTCATCTCGAAACCCTTCGAGCTGAAGGCCCTGCGCGCCGAGGTGCGGCGCATCCTGGCCGGCGAGGCACCCGGCGATCTGGATGACGGCGCGCGCGGCGAGGCGCGCCATGCTTGAGCGGCTGAGCCTGCGGCTGCGGATCCTGTTGTTCTTCGCGCTGCTCGCGCTCGGCGCGGTGGCGCTGGTCGCGGCGGGCCTGTGGATTGCCGCGCGGGACACCGGCCTTGCCGCGCTGGCGCCGGAAGTGGTGCAGGGCGCGCTGGTGGCAGGCTTCGGCATGGTCGGGCTGGTCGTCTGGGTCTGGTTCCTGTTCGACAGCCATGTCGCGCGGGCGATCGACGGGCTGGCCGCGGCGATCCGCGCGCGGGCGCATGCCGGGATCGAGCGGGACCTTGCCGCCGAGTCCCGCGCCGCGCGCTATCTGGGCGATCTGGCCCCCGCCGCCGAGGCGGTGACGCGCTCGCTGGTCGAGACGCGCAGCGCGCTGGCCGAAAGCGTCGCGCGCGAAACCACGCGGCTCGCGGCCGAGAAGTCGCGGCTGGAGACGTTGCTGGCCGATGTGCCCGTCGCGGTGCTGCTGTGCTCGGCCGAGCACCAGCTGGCGTTCTACAACGGGCAGGCGGTGGACATCCTGGGCGGCGGCACCGCGCCGGGGTTGGACCGCAACCTGCTGGATTACCTGCGCGAGGGACCGATCCGCCACGCTTACGAGCGGCTGGCAGGGGCGGGGGATCCGGATGCGGCGTCGGATCTTCTATGCGCCACGGCGTCGGGCGGGCGGCTTCTGGCCGGGCGGATGCGGGTGTTGCGGCGGCGCGAAGAGGGCGTCGCGCCCGGCTATGTGCTTACCCTGCGCGATGTCACCGCCGATATCGCCGCGCATACCAGCCGCGAGGCCCTGCTGAGCGAGATTTTCGAGCGCGTGCGCCGCCCGGCCGCCAACCTGCAGACCGTGATCGGGGTGATGGCCGAGCTGGAGACCGGGGCGGGTGTTCCCGACCTGTCCGCGGCCCTGCGCTCCGAGGTCGAGGCGCTGACGCGGGCGATCACGCAGCTGGGTACGCGGTACGACGCGATCCAGTCGGACTGGCGCCCCTTGGTCAACACCCGCTCGGGCGATCTGCTCGACGGGCTGGCGGCGCGGTTCCAGGCGCATGGGCTGGGGCTGGAAACCCGGAGCCTCGACCTGATCCTGCAGGTCGACGGGTTCGAGATCATCGCCTTCTGGACATGGCTCGCCGATCACATCGCGGCCGAAGGGCTGGCGCGGCGGTTCCGCATCGAGATCGAGGAAGAGGACGGGCCGGGCGCGGTGATGCGGCTGTGCTGGCAGGGCGCGCCCCTGTCGGTGGGGCTGCTCGACGGCTGGCTTCAGGGCTCGCTGGGGCGCGACACGGGCGAGCTGACGGCACGCGCGGTGTTGCAGACCCATGGCACCGAGGCCTGGCCCGAGAGCCATGGCGGGGGGCCGTCGGTTGTGATGCCGATCCGCTCGGTGCGGCGGGCGGGGCGGCGGGTGGCCCCGATCGCGCGCAAGGTGGTCTACGATTTCGAACTGCTGGGCAAGGCGCGCAACGCGGCGGTGGCCGAGACGCGGCTTGAGGATCTGACCTTCGTCGTTTTCGATACCGAGACCACGGGCCTGTCGCCGTCGAGCGACAGCGTCGTGCAGATCGCGGCGGTCCGGCTGGTGAACGGGCGGCGGCTGGAAAACGAGGTCTTCGATACGCTGGTCGATCCGAAGCGCCCGATCCCGCCCGGCTCGACCGATGTGCATGGCATCACCGACAGCATGGTGGTGGGCGCGCCCGACATTGCCGAGGCGGGGCGGCAGTTTCACAAATTCGCCGAGGGTGCGGTGCTGATCGCGCATAACGCGCCCTTCGACATGGAGTTCCTGCGCCGGCAGGAAGCGGCGATCGGCAAGGCTTTCGATCACCCGATCCTGGACACGGTGCTGCTGTCGGCGGTGATCTTCGGCCAGCTGGAACAGCATTCGCTCGATGCGCTGACCGCGCGGCTGGGGATCACCATCCCCGACGAGGCGCGCCATACCGCTTTGGGCGACGCGGTGGCGACGGCAGAAGCCTTCCTGCGGCTGGTGCCGATGCTGAAGGCGCGCGGGCTGTCGACCTTCGGGCAGGTCGTGGCCGAGATGCGCAAGCACGGGCGATTGCTGAAGGATCTGAACGGGTAGGGGTGTTCGGGGAAAGGTGCGTGAGATCACGCACCCTACAGCCGCGCGCGGGATGCCGGCGGGGCAGATAACACGAAGCCCCGCCGGGGCGGGGCTTCGTCGATAAAGAGGCGTGCCGCTCAGTCGTTGGACGCGGCCAGCGTCACCGCCGGTTTCGACGTGGCCTTGCTTTTGCGTTCGGCATGGGTGTCCATGAAGCTGAACACCAGCGGGCGAATATTGTTGCGCCAGCTCGACCCCGCGAAGATGCCGTAATGGCCCGCGCCGGGTTCCAGATGCTGGGCCTTGTAGGCGTCGGGCAGTCCGGTCAGCAGGTCGAGCGCGGCAAGGCACTGGCCGGGGGCCGAGATGTCGTCCTTGGCGCCCTCGACGATCATCGTCGCGACATCCGTGACCTTGCCGATATCGACGCTCTTGCCGTTCACCACGAATTCGTTCTTCGCGATCTCGCCGTTCTTGAAGATCCGCTCGACGGTCGAGAGGTAGAATTCGGCGGTCATGTCCATGACGGCGAGGTATTCGTCATAGAAGCGGTTATGCTGGTCGCGTTCGCTGCCTTCACCGCGCGCTTCGGCGGCGATCTTGTCCGAGAAGGCCTGCGCGTGGCGGTCGAGATTCATCGAGATGAAACCGGCAAGCTGCAGCAGGCCGGGATAGACCTGGCGACCGACGCCGGCATGTTTGAAGCCCACCCGCTGGATCGCCAGGTGCTCGAGCTGCCCCATCGTGACCCGGCGGCCGAAATCGGTGACTTCGGTCGCGGCGGCGTCGGGGTCGATGGGACCGCCGATCAGCGTCAGCGTGAGGGGCTGAGCGTCGGGCGCTTCCTCGGCCAGCATGGCAGTGGCGGCCAGCGCCAGCGGCGCGGGCTGGCAGACCGCGATCACATGAGTGTCGGGGCCGAGAAACTTCATGAAATCGACGAGATACTGGGTATAATCCTCGATATCGAATTTGCCTTCGGAAACCGGGATGTCGCGCGCATTATGCCAGTCGGTGATCCACAATTCCGCGTCCGGCAGCAGCGAGGCCACGGTCGAGCGCAGAAGCGTCGCGTAATGGCCCGACATCGGCGCGCAGAGCAGGATGCGGCGGCTTTTCTCGCGCCGGCCGTTGACGCGGAACCGCACAAGGTCGCCGAAGGGGCGCTTCATCTCGGTTTCCAGCTCGACCAGGTGGTCCTTGCCGTCTTCGCCGACCACGGTGCGGATGCCCCAGGCGGGTTTGGTGACCATGCGCGCGAAGCTGCGCTCGGTCACGCGACCCCAGGCCTCGACCATGTCGAACATCGGGTTCGACGTAAGGCCGAAGACCGGATAGGATGCCATGGCACGGGCCGTTGCACCGAGCCATTCATTGGTATTCCGCATCGTTTCCATGAGGTCGTACGTGGCCATTTGTCGCATGGGACTCTCCGTGATGTGACCGCTCACGCGCACAGATCGGCGGTTCCACCAAGGGCACTGCCAGTCTATGCTGCGGTGCAGGAGTGTAGGGGGGAGGCTTTTCAATGGCAACTTCTGAATGCGAAAATTCAGAGAAACTCGAGGCCCTGAACGAGAATCTGGCCAAGATCGAAACCCTGACTCAACGCCTGATTGCTGCGTTTGCAAAGAAGCAGCCGCAGCGCAGCGACCTGCAGGCGCCCGATCCGTCGATCTATCTGCGCGCGGCCTCGGCCTATTGGAACGAGATGGTCAATCATCCGTCCAAGGTGATCGAGCAGCAGGTGGAATACTGGGGCAAGACGCTGAAGCATTTCGCCGAGGCGCAGGAGGCGCTCAAGCACGGCCAGCTTGTCGCGCCCGAAGACCATACCCCCGACGACAAGCGTTTCACCAACCCCTTGTGGAAAACGCATCCCTATTTCAACTACATCAAGCAGCAGTACCTGATGTCCTCGGAAGCGATCGAGAAGGCGATCGAGGAGCTGGATACGCTGGAGCCGCGCGAAAAGCGGCGGCTCGAATATTTCGGCCGGCAGATCATCGACATGATGGCGCCGACCAATTTCCTGGGCACCAACCCGGACGCGCTGATGCGCGCGGTCGAGACCGAGGGCGAGAGCCTTGTGAAGGGGCTTGAGAATCTCGTGCGGGACATCGAGGCCAATAACGGCGATCTGCTGGTCACGCTGGCCGACCGCGAGGCGTTCAAGGTGGGCGGCAATATCGGCACGACCGAAGGCGAGGTCGTCTATCGCAACCGGATGTTCGAACTGATCCAGTACAAGCCGACCACCGAGCAGGTGCACGAAACGCCGCTGATGATCTTCCCGCCCTGGATCAACAAGTTCTACATCCTGGACCTGAAGCCGCAGAACAGCCTGATCAAATGGATTGTCGATCAGGGTTACACGCTGTTCGTGGTAAGCTGGGTCAATCCCGATGCCCGCTATGCCGATGTCGGCATGGAGACCTATGTCGAAGAGGGCTATCTGGAGGCCATCGCGAAGGTCAAGGACATCTGCAAGGTCCGGCAGGTCAACGCGGTGGGCTATTGCATCGCCGGGACCACGCTGTCGCTGACGCTGTCGCTGCTGCACAAGCGCAAGGACAAGTCGATCAAGTCGGCCACCTTCTTCACCACGCTGACCGATTTTTCGGATCAGGGCGAGGTGGGCGTGTTCCTGGAGGACGATTTCGTCGACGGGATCGAGGCCGAGGCCGATGAGAAGGGCTACCTGCACAGCTATTACATGACCAAGACGTTCAGCTATCTGCGCTCGAACGATCTGATCTATGGCCCGGCGATCCGCAGCTACATGATGGGCGAGGCGCCGCCGGCTTTCGATCTGCTGTTCTGGAATGGCGACGGCACCAACCTGCCGGGCCGGATGGCGGTGGAATATCTGCGCGGGCTCTGCCAGCAGGACAAGCTGTGCTCGGGCGGCTACGAGATGTTCGGCGAGGTGCTGAAGATCGAGGATGTGAAGGTTCCGCTCTGCGCCGTGGCCTGCGAGACCGACCATATCGCGGCGTGGCGGTCGAGCTTCCGGGGCGTGTCGAAGATGGGCTCGACCAACAAGACCTTCATCCTGTCGGAATCGGGCCATATCGCCGGGATCGTCAATCCGCCGTCCAAGAAGAAATACGGCCATTACACCTCGGAGCATCCGATCGACGGCGATCCCGATGCCTGGCGGGCCGAGGCCGAGCGGCATGACGGATCGTGGTGGCCGCGCTGGGAAGAGTGGCTGCGCAGCCGCTCGGGCAAGAAGATACCCGCGCGCGAGATCGGCGATTCGCAGCTGGGTCCGGCGCCGGGGAGCTATGTCATGGCTAATCCGAACGCGTTGTCAGTCACTTAGCCATTATGCTGCAGTGCAGCACAAAACACTTGATTTTCTGCGCTGCAGCATCCATATTCTTCTTCAGATGCACGGGTCCGGATGTTCGGGCCATGGACTAGGAGAGAACAGATGGCCAAGACCAACGATTTCAGCAAAGTCATGCAAGACATGATGACCGCGTTCCCCGTCGATACCTCGGCGATGCAGGACGCGTTCAAGACGCAAGCCGCGCTGGGCGAGAAGATGAGCAAGGTCGTGCTGGAAGCCGCCGAGAAATCGGCCGAGGTTTCGAGCAAGTGGACCAAGGACACCCTGGCGAAGATCGGCGAAGTGTCGACCGTCAAGGAAGAGCCTGCGGACTACGCCAAGGCTTACACCGACTTCGCCTCGGCCTCGGCCGAAATGGCGGCCGAGCACATGTCGGCCTTCGCGGATATCGCCAAGCGCGTTCAGATGGACACCGTCGAGCTGATGCTGGCCGCCGGCAAGGACATGTCGGCCGATGCGACCGCCGCGATGCAGAAGGCGACTTCGGACATGACCGCCGCCGCGAAGAAAGCGTCGGAAGACGTGACCGCTGCCGCGAAAAAAGCCAGCGCGACCGCGAAATGATCCGGCTGGCGGGGCTCGCCCCGCCGGAACGGCACGGACCCGGCCCCGCCGGGTGGGAAAGGGCGGCCTCGGGGCCGCCCTTTTTTCGTTCCCCGGTTGTGTTCATCCCCTGACTGCATGGAATTTCATCGAAATTCCGTCCCGCAGCGCAGAAACCTGTTTTCCGAACGCGTTTCGGGGTCTAGGCTTGCTGCAATGCAACATCGACCCGGGGGAGCAACGACGTGTCCGAGACTGAAAAACCGCTTCTGATCAAGCGCTACGCGTCGCGTCGTCTCTACAATACCGAAAGCAGCGACTACGTCACGCTGGAAGACATCGCCGGTTTCATCCGCGCCGGGCGCGAGGTGAAGATCGTCGATCTGAAGACCGGCGACGACCTGACGCGGCAATACCTGCTGCAGATCGTGGCCGAGCATGAGAGCCGGGGCGAGAACGTGCTGCCGCTCGATGTGCTGACCGATCTGGTGCGCAGCTACACCGCGCAGGCGCAAAGCGTGGTGCCGCAATTCCTGGCGATGTCGTTCGAGATGCTGAAAGACGGCCCGAAACTGGCCGAGCAGATGAGCGCGATGAACCCGATGATGGCGCAGATGCAGAAAATGCCCGGCTTCGCCGAGATGCAGCGCCAGCAGCAGGCGTTCATGGAAAACATGATGGCGGGCTGGAAGAACATGCCCGGCATGACCGGCGCCGAGACCCCGGAAGAGGGCGCCGCGTCCGAGGGGGCCTCGGACGACGAGGACCTGACCGCGATCCGCCGTCAGCTGGCCGCGCTGGAAGCCAAGCTCAGCAAAATGGGCAAGTAACGTCCAAACGACCCAAGGCGACAGGGGCCGGTCCACGCGACCGGCCCTTTTCCGTTCAGCGCCGTCGCCGTCGCCCGCCTTCGCCGCTGCCGCCCGTATTGAAGCTGACATCGGGCAGCGTCACGACGCTGGACAGGTTGGGGAAGCTGTCCACCGCATGCGGCATGGCCGAGGCGTTGACGAAATGCTCCTGAAAGCGCGGCTCGATGGCGGTTTCGACCTTGTGGATCCGCGTGACCTGCGCCTCGATCCCCGCGCGCGCGGCGATGTTGCACAGGGCGATCCGCGCGCCGGTGCCGGCGGCGTTGCCGGCGCTTGTCACCTTGTCCAGCGGGCAATCGGGGATCATGCCCAGCACCATCGCGTGCTTGGCGCTGATATGCGCGCCGAAGGCCCCGGCCAGAACGATTTTCTCGACACGATCGGCGCCCATCTCGTCCATCAGCAGGCGCGCGCCGGCATAAAGCGCCGATTTCGCCAGCTGGATCGCGCGGATATCGCCCTGCGTGACGGTGATGCGCGGCCCGTTCTGCGCGGTGGCGTCATGGATCAGGTAGCTATGCGTGCGCCCTTCGGGCTGACAGCGGGCGGTGCCGGTCTGCTCGGGCGAGCCGATCAGCCCCGCCGCGTCGACGATACCCGCCATGCGCATCTCGGCCACCGCCTCGATGATGCCCGAGCCGCAGATCCCGGTGATGCCCGTGCCCTCGGTCGCCTTGGCGAAACCCTCATCATCCGACCACAGATCGCAGCCGATGACGCGGAAGCGGGGCTCCTTGGTGACGGGGTCGATCTCGATCCGCTCGATGGCGCCGGGCGCGGCGCGCTGGCCGCTGGAAATCTGCGCGCCCTCGAAGGCCGGGCCCGTGGGCGAGGAACAGGCCAGAACGCGGCTCTTGTTGCCCAGCAAGATCTCGGCATTGGTGCCGACATCGACGATCAGCGTCAGGTCGTCCTGATCCTGCGGCGCTTCGGACAGCGCGACGGCCGCGGCATCGGCGCCGACATGGCCGGCGATGCAGGGCAGGGTGTAAAGCCGGGCCTCGGGGTTGATCGCCGTCAGGTCCACATCGCGTGCAGGCAAGGACAGCGAGGACGAGGTCGCCAGCGCGAAGGGCGCCTGTCCCAGCTCGACCGGGTCGATCCCCAGGAACAGGTGATGCATCACGGGATTGCAGACCACGACCGTCTCCATGATCGCCTGCGGCGGTACCTTTGCCTCGTCCGCGACCGACACCGCCAGCGCATCGATCGCCGTGCGCACGGCTTTCGTCATCTCGACATCGCCGCCGGGGTTCATCATGGCATAGGAGACGCGGCTCATCAGGTCCTCGCCGAAGCGGATCTGCGGGTTCATGATCCCGCCCGAGGCCAGAACCTCGCCATTGCGCAGGTCGCAAAGATGGGCGGCGATGGTGGTCGATCCCAGATCAATCGCCAGCCCCGCCAGCGCGCCTTCGTAAAGGCCGGGGAACACGTCCAGAATCCGCGTGGGCCCGCCGTGGTGGTCGCGGAAGGCGGCGACCGTCACGCCCCAGTTTCCCTTGCGCAGCACGGGCTGGATCTTGCGCAGGACGGCGGGGCCGGCCTCGATCCGGTCGATCTGCCACTGGTCTTTCAGCGCGCGCGCCAGCCGTTCCAGATCGCCCGAGGGTTCGTGCATGTCGGGCTCGGCCACCTCGACATAGAAAAGCCGCGTGGCCGGATCCATCTTGACCGCGCGGATGCTCGCCGCCTTGCGCACGACCTGGCGGTGAAGCTGGCTTTCGGGCGGAACGTCGATCACCACGTCGCCCATGATCTTCGCCTGACAGCCCAGTCGGCGGCCCTCGATCAGGCCGCGCTTGTCCTTGTAGCGCTGCTCGACCGCGTTCCACTCGCTCAGCGCGTCGGGGGACACCGTCACGCCATGTTTGGGAAACGACCCGACGCCCGGCGTGATCTGGCATTTCGAGCAGATGCCGCGCCCGCCGCAGACCGAATCCAGGTCGACGCCCAGTTGCCGGGCGGCGGTCAGGACCGGCGTGCCGTGGGCGAAGCGGCCCCGCTTGCCCGAGGGTGTGAAGATCACCAGCGCGTCGCTTGTCATGGCCGTCCCGTCCTTTGTCGTCGCGCGCCACCATACCCCGCCCGCCGGTGACGAAAAGAGAGAAGGCGACCAGCGGTCGCGGGAAAGCGACGAAGGCTCAGTCCGGTCGCGCGGGGCCGGTGCCGACCGGGCGCGGGGACAGGCCGTGGCCGAGCAGCCGCGCCTCGCAGATCAGCGCGATCAGCGCGTCGATATGGCGCGCGGCGCGCCACGGATCCCCCACTTCATGCGGTGGGCGGGTGCGCAGGGCTTCAAGCCCGGCTTCAAGCTCAAGAAGCTGGCGCAGGCTCGCCGGCCCGGGCGGCGGCGTCGCGGGCAGGCGCAGGATGCGGCGCAGGTCGCTGTCGCGGTGGTAATCGACGATGCCGAACCGCGCCGTCCGCAGCAGCAGGGCCGGGCGCCTCAGCGTGGCAAGCTCGGCCAGGAGACTCAGCAGGGTCGAGGAGGTCAGGCAGGTCATGGTGCGCTCCTTTCGCATGGGCACTCGCGTCGTGGTGCCAAGATGGCACAACCGAGGCGGGTGTTGCGCGGAGCGCGAAAGGTTGCGTACGGCGCCTTCAGCGCTCTTTACCGATTGCCGCACAGGCTGGAGGGGCGAAGGATTAACAATCCCGTAACGAATGCCCGCATAATTTGGCCATTGTTTACGATTTCGCAACAACCGTTCGGGGAGCTGCGGACAAATCGAACCGTTCCCCGGGGGTGCTATGGATCACACCGGGATGGGAAACGCCAATGACTGCCAATATCTCGCCGCTTGACCGGCTTCCGGATTGGGTGCCTTCGGCCGTGCGGCTGTACCTGACGCATACCGAGGGGGGCCGTTCGCTGCGCGAGATCGCGCGGGAGGAGGGGGTGCATGCCTCGACCGTGATGCGGCAGGTGCGCCGGTTCGAGAACCGGCGCGACGATCCGCTGGTGGACGGGGCGCTGGGCTGGCTGTGCGGCGGGGGCACGGGCCGCGCGCCGGTCCGGCCCGAAGCGGCGGCGGGCGAGGGGATCGCGGGGATCTGCCCCATCGCCAATGACGCGCTCGAGGCCGAAGCGCGGCGGGTGCTGCCCCGGCTGGCCGAGCCCGGGGCGCTTCTGGCCGTGGCGCCCGACATGGAGCGCGCGGTGGTGCTGCGCGCCCATGACGGGCAGACCGCGCGGCTGGCGGTTCTGGACCGCCCGGTGGCCGAGGCTTTCGCGCTGCGCGACTGGATCGAATGCGTGCAGACCGGGCGGGTGCTGCGCTACGAGCTGACGCTGGCCGGGCGCAGCGCGATCCGTCAGCTTCTGGGCGATGACGCCCTGCCACCGGCCGCGCCCCGGCCCGACCTGTCCGACGACGAGGCGCGGCGCACCCGGCCCGTGACCGTCGACAGCCCGGTCACTGCACTGGCCCGGCGGCGCACGCGCGAAGGCGAGCCGTTCCTCACGCCCGATCTGGTCTCGGCCGCCGAGCGCCTGCGCGAGGATTTCGAAGCCGCGCAGGCGGGCACGCAGACGACGCAGAACTGGGACCGGTTCCTGACCGGCCCCTCGCGCACGACGCCCGGTCCCGGGCTGCCCTTAGGCGCCTCGGGGCCGCGCGAACGGGTCGAGGCGGCGCTGCGCGATCTGGGCTCTGGGCTGGCCGACATGGCGTTGCGCTGCTGTTGCTACATGGAAGGTCTGGAAACCGCCGAGCGACACCTGGGGTGGTCGGCGCGCTCAGGCAAGATCGTGCTGCGCATCGCACTTTTGCGCCTGCGGCAGCATTACGATGCGCTGGGGGATGCCGGGAAGATGCTGGGCTAGGGTAATGCCTGACAAATCGCGGATGTTCGATCTGTGACACTGCGTGCGCAGTTTCGCGCGCGTCGCGATCACAAATGTTGAATTTGTCCGATTTCTCAGGCGGGTTTCATCGGCTGCAGCCGCGCCAGATCGCTCACTTTCTGCGCCGCTGCGCCGGTCTCCAGCGCGGTCCGCGCAAGCGCCACGCCCTCGGTCAGGCTGGCAGTCCGTCCCGCCACGATCAGCGCCGCCGCCGCGTTCAGGAGCACCGCGTCGCGATAGGCCGGGCGTCCGCCGCCGGTAAGAACGGCTTTCAACTCGGCCGCGTTCTGCACCGGATCGCCGCCCAGAAGGTCCTCGAACGGATAGGTGGGCAGGCCCGCATCCGACGCGCTGATCGTGAATTCGGTGATCTCGCCCTTGTCCAGCGCGACCACCAGCGAGGGCTCGGCGATCGACAGCTCGTCGGTGCCGTCGCCGCCATGCACCAGCCAGGCTTTCTCGGATCCCAGCGCGCGCAGCACCTCGGCCATGGGGCGCAGAAGGTCGGGCGAAAAGGCGCCGGTCAGTTGCCGCCGCACCCCGGCGGGATTGGTCAGGGGACCCAGAATGTTGAAGATCGTCCGCGTGCCCAGCTCGGCCCGGACGGGCCCGACATGGCGCATCGCGGGATGATGCATTGGCGCCATCATGAAGCCCAGCCCGACTTCGGCCAGCGCCTTGTTCACCGCCTCGGCGCCGACCATGACGTCGATGCCCAGGGCCCCCAGCGCATCCGCCGCGCCGGATTTCGAGCTGAGGTTGCGGTTGCCGTGCTTGGCCACGGGCACGCCCGCGCCCGCCACGACGAAGGCCGTCGCGGTCGAGATATTGAGCGTCCCCTTGCCGTCGCCACCGGTGCCGACGATGTCGATGGCCCCCGCGGGCGCCGTGACCGGCACGCAGCGCGCCCGCATGACGGCCGCCGCCGCGGCGTATTCGTCCACCGTCTCGCCGCGCGTGCGCAGCGTCATCAACAGCCCGCCCATCTGCGCGGGCGTGGCATCGCCCGCGAACAGGATGCCGAAGGCGTGTTCGGCCTCGGCGCGGGTCAGCGGACGGTCGACGGCGGTGGCGATCAGCGGTTTCAGCGCGCTCATGCCGGGACCCCTTCGGTGATCCCGGACACCCCGGCTTCGACAAGGAAGTTGCGCAGCATCGCGTGGCCGTGCTGCGAGGCAATGCTTTCGGGGTGGAACTGCACGCCCTCGATGGGCAGCGATTTGTGCCGCAGCCCCATGATGATGCCGTTTTCCAGCCAGGCGGTGATCTGCAGGTCGTCGGGCAGCGTTTCACGCTCGACGATCAGCGAATGATAGCGCGTGGCTTCCAGCGGCGAGGGGAGGTCCGAGAAGACGCCCGCGCCTTCGTGATGGACGATGCCCATCTTGCCATGCACGATCTCGCCCGCGCGCACGACCTTGCCGCCAAAGGCCTGCCCGATGGTCTGGTGGCCAAGGCAGACGCCCAGCAGCGGCGTGCGGGTTTCTGCGGCAGCGGCGACCAGCGGCAGGCAGATCCCCGCCTGGTCGGGGTCGCAGGGACCGGGACTGAGCACGATGGCTTCGGCGCCCATGCCCATGGCTTCCTGCACGTCGAGCGCATCGTTGCGGCGGACCACGACATCGGCGCCGAGTTCGCCGAAATAATGCACCAGATTGTAGGTGAAGCTGTCGTAATTATCGATCAAGAGCAACATGCGGCGCATCCTTCGCGTGATCCCGGGCGAAGGACCCGGGCCGGCGATCCCTACATGCATCCCCGCACGGGAGGTGGTCAAGCCCGCAGCCCCGTGGCAGCCCCGTAGCAGCCCCCTATCGACCGGGTATCGGTGAAGCGCGGGCGTCCCGCGACCGAGTCGTGCGGGGGTGTAACGTCTTAACCATCGCGGTATAGTGGGGCAAAAGACGGGGGCACCAAGGGCAGATGTCCGGTTTCATCAAGGGAATCGTCGTGGGCGTGATCAGCTTCGGGCTGGGTTTCGCCGTGTTGTCGCTGGCCATTCCGGTCGAGGCGCCCGAGCGCGCGGGGACCGCGCCTGTGGCACCGGCGCCGGACCCCGTGCCGCCCGCAGCCGATGCCGAGGACAGCGCGCGCCCGAGCCTGTCGGAACCCGTCGCGCCGGCGGAGCCGGACGCGGGGGCCTTGGCCCCGGCAGGACGCGGCGAGGACATATCCCCGGTTCGCGGCGAGGCCCTGCCCGAGGCGGTCGAGCTGATGGAGGACAGTCAACCCGCCGCGCCGGTTCTGGGGGAAGACGCGCCGGGTGCGTCGGAGAGTGGCGAGAGCGGCGCCGGGACGGATCCGGTTGACGCGGCGCGCGGGGATGGCGACGATCTGCCGGACGAGGCACCGCTTCCATCCGAAGAGGCCGCGGCGAGCGAGGGCGCGACCGGTGCGGGCGCGCCGGCGACGGATCCGGGGGCGTCGGGGGAGGGGGTGGTCGATAGGTCGTCAGACGCTCGGCAGGCCGACGACCTGCAACCCGACGATCTTCAAGGCGAAGTCCCGGATGCTGTGGCGGCCACGACCGAAGCTCCGATGACGGAACCGGCGGAGACCGACGCGCCGCCCACGGAAACACAGCCGAGCGAGACGCCATCGCCCGAAATGCCAGCGACCGATGTGGGCACGGCCGCCGGGACGGCGGATGCGGTCGGGTCAGGCGGCGCGGAGATGGACAGCGACAGCGAGCCGGTCGCCGCCGCGCCGGATGACGACGCCGCGGCGCCGGTCGCGGCACGTCCTGAAACCGCGTCCCGCCCGGCACCGGACACCGCCCCGGCGCCCGCCTCGCTCGAGTCCGGACCTGAGGCAACGATAGAAACGCCAGAAACCGAAGCGCCGGTATCCGAAGCGCCAGCAACTGATACAACGGAGATCGAAACCCCCGAGACCGAAACGCCGGAGACGGGCTCGGAAAGCACGGCCCCGGATTCGACCCCCGAGACCATGGCGCCCGGAAGCCCCGCTGCCGAGGATGCCGAACCCGGCGAGCCGGCGCGCGAAAGCCTTGACGCGCTTGCGCCGGTGCCCGCCGAAACCATGCCCGCGAACGAACCGCTGCTGGGTGCGGACACGCCCGCAGCCACCGCGCTGCCCCGGGTCAGCGACATGCCCTCGGGCACGCCCGACGTGACCGTGCGTCGGCCGGGCGACGGGGACGATCCGGCGGTGCGGCGGCTGGGAAGCGGGGGCGGGCGCCTGCCCGGCGTCGGCGAGACCATCGTCGTGTCGCCCGACGCAGCCGGGAGCGCCGCGCCCGAGGCCGATCCCGACGCGCCCGCGATCCGGCGCTTTGCCGCCACGCCCGAGATACAGCCCGACCAGCGGCCGCTGGGCGTGGTGCTGATCGACAGCCCCGAGGCCGAGACCGGCGTTCTGGCGCTGCCGGTGCCGGTGACCATTGCGCTCGACCCGTTCGACGCCGACGCGCCGCGCCGCGCGCGCGCCTACCGCGACGCGGGTCACGAGATCGCCCTGCGCGCGGCGCGGCTGCCGGCTCTGGCCAGTGCCTCGGATATCGCGCTGACGCTCGATTTCTGGCAACGCGAATTCCCGCAAACGGCCTTGTTCGTGGATGTGCCGATCAATGGGCTGGGGGCGAATGCGCCGCTGGCGCGCGATTTCGCCGGGATGATCGCGCCCTACGGCTACGGCGTCGTCGCCCTGCGCAACGGGCTCGATGCCTTCCTGCAGGCGGCGCGCGGCAATGGCCTGCCCGCGACCTCGGTCTACCGGGCGCTCGATGACGAGGATCAGGGCGAGTTCACGATCCGCCGCCTGATCGACCGCGCGGCGTTCGAGGCGCTGCGTCAGGACGGGATCGTCGTGATGGGCGACGCGGCGAACCGCGCAACGATGACCGAGCTTGCCGATTTCGCCGCCGGGTCCGGACGCGCGGGCGTCGCGCTGACGCCCGTCAGCACGACGCTGATCGGGACGCCATAGGCCGCGCCATGCATGACGCTTCTCTCGCTCCGGTCTTCCTGGAGATCGCGCTTCTGGTGCTGATGGCGGCGGGGCTTGGTCTTGTGGGCCTTGCGCTGCGACAGCCGCTGGTCGTGGCCTTCATCGCGGCGGGGATCCTTGCGGGACCCGAGGCGCTGGGGCTGGTGCAATCCGAAGCGTTCATCGCCCTTCTGAGCCAGATCTCGATCGCGGTTCTGCTGTTCCTGGTCGGGCTGAAGCTGGATGTCGGGCTGATCCGCTCGCTGGGGGCGGTGGCCGTCGTCGCGGGGCTGGGGCAGGTGGCGCTCAGCACCGGGCTGGGCGCGGTGCTGGCGCGGCTCATGGGCTTCGACTGGACGACGGCGATCTATGTGGCGCTGGCGCTGGCCTTTTCCTCGACCATCATCGTGGTCAAGCTGTTGTCGGACAAGCGCGAGATCGACGCGCTGCACGGGCGGATCGCGCTGGGCATCCTGATCGTGCAGGATATCGTTGTCGTAGCGGCGATGGTGGTGGTGGCCGCCAGCGGCGCGGGCGGCGCGGGGGCGGAAGGCGGCCATGGCGCAAGCCCGCTGGTCATGGCGGCGGGCGCGCTGGGCATGATCGGCGTGGTCTGGGTCTTCATGCGCTGGCTGGCCGCCCCGCTGCTGGCCCGGATCGCCAGGGCGCCGGAGCTGGTGGTGATCTTCGCCGTGGGCTGGGCCGCGGGCTTTGCCGCCATCGCCGACATGGTCGGGCTGGGGCAGGAGCTGGGCGGGCTGGCCGCCGGGGTGTCGCTGGCCTCGACCCCGTTTCGCGACGCGATCGGTGCAAGGCTGGCGCCGCTGCGCGATTTCCTGCTGCTGTTTTTCTTCCTCAGCCTCGGCGCGGGGCTCGATCTGAATGGCTTGGGCGCGCAGGTGGGGCCGGCGCTGATCCTGTCGGCCTTCGTGCTTCTGGGCAAGCCGCTGATCGTGCTGGGCCTGACCCACGCGATGGGCTACCGCACCCGCACCGGGTTTCTGGCGGGCGTGACGCTGGGCCAGATCTCGGAATTCGGGCTGATCTTCATGGCGATGGGCGCGGGAATGGGACTGGTCGGCGCCGAGGCGGCCTCGCTGGTGACGCTGATCGCGCTCATCACCATCGCGGTCTCGGTCTATGGGATCGGGTACGCCCACCGGCTGCACGCGTGGGTCGAGCCGCTGCTGAAACCGCTGGAACGGCGGCGCGAGACACGCGAGGGAGCCGAAGACAGCCCCGACCGGCCCGGCGCGGGCTACGACATCCTCGTGCTGGGGTTGGGGCGTTATGGCTGCCGGATCGGCGAGGGGCTGAAAGCGCGCGGCTACCGGCTGCTGGGTGTCGATTTCGACCCCGAGGCGCTGCGCAACTGGCAATCCAAGGGGCTGGACGCGCATTTCGGCGATGCCACCGATCCCGAATTCGTGGCGCATCTGCCGCTGCGGGGGGTGAGGGCCGTGATCTCGGCGGTGCCGCCCGGGCGCGGCGGGCTGAGCGAGGCGTCCTCGCATCCCGCCTTGCTGCACGCGTTGCGCGCGGCGGGCTACGAGGGCGAAATCGCCGTCACGGTCCATCAGCGCAGCGAGGCCGACGCCTTGCGCGTGCTGGGCGCGACGCTGGTCCTGTCGCCCTTCGAGGATGCGGCGGAACGCGCGGCGGAGAAGATCGCCGAGGGGTGCCGTTAGGCGCCCGCAGCCCGGCCTTGCGCCGGTTGCGAGCGCCCGGGGGCCTTGCCCCCGGACCCCCAGGATATTTGGGGAACAAAGATGAGGGCGCGCGGCGCAGCGCGGGCGGATGTGGCGCTTACATCGAGAAGCTGATGCCGCAGCCGCAGCTGGAGCTGGCATTGGGGTTTTCGATCACGAAGCGCGCGCCGATCAGTTCCTCGGTGAAGTCGATGACCGCGTTTTCGAGGAAGGGCAGCGAGACGGGGTCGATCACCACCTGCTGACCCTTGCCCTCGAGCACGAGGTCTTCGTCCTCGGGCGCGTCGAGCGTGATCTCGTATTGAAAGCCCGAACAGCCACCGCCCGAGACGGCGACGCGCAGCACCTGGGGCCCGCCGGCATTCTCGGCGATCTCGGCGAGGCGGTCGAAGGCACGGTCGGTGACGCGGGGCGGAAGCTTGAGCATGGGCGGGGCCTTTTCGGCATGGGGAACGTCGTTACCGGGCAAGGTAGTGAGACTTGGCCCGGCTCTCAAGGGGAAGGGGCGATTGTCGCTTCCCTTGCCCCCCTCGTCTTGGGGCGCGCGCGCTGTTATAGGCGGGCAAAAGGCGGCTTTCGCGCCGTCACCCATGTATCGTGACAGGAGCCGGGCGCCCGCCCGTGGACATCGTGACCGCCCCATTCGCCGCCGACCCGGCCCAAAGCCGGGGCCGATTGTTCCCCGAGCGCATCTCGACCTTCCGCTCGCCGTTTCAGCGCGATCGCGACCGGATCATCCATGCCTCGGCCTTCCGGCGGCTCAAGCACAAGACGCAGGTCTTCATCGAGCATGAGGGCGATTATTACCGCACGCGGCTCACGCATTCGATCGAGGTCGCGCAGGTCGCGCGCACGCTGGCGGGGGCGCTGGGTCTGAACACAGACCTGGCCGAGGCGATCGCGCTGGCCCACGACCTGGGCCACACGCCGTTCGGCCATACCGGCGAGGACGCGATGTCCGAGCTGATGGCGCCCTATGGCGGGTTCGATCACAACGCGCAGGCGCTGAGGATCGTTACCGCGCTGGAGCGGCATTACGCGGATTTCGACGGGCTGAACCTGACATGGGAGACGCTGGAAGGGATCGCCAAGCATAACGGGCCGATCCTTGCCGCCGATGGCAGCCCGCTGAAAGACGCGCTGCCGGTCGCGCTGGCCGAGTATAACGCGCAGCACGATCTGTGGCTGCAGACCTATGCCAGCGCCGAGGCGCAGGTCGCGGCCATCGCCGATGACGTGGCCTATAACCACCACGATCTGCATGACGGGCTGCGCTCGGGGCTGTTCTCGGAAGAGGACCTGATGGCGTTGCCGATCACCGGGCCGGCTTTCGCCGAGGTGGACGCGCAGTATCCGGGGCTCGACAGGATGCGGCGGCGTCACGAGGCGCTGCGGCGGGTTTTCGGCGTGATGGTCGAGGACGTGATCCTGGTGGCCAATACGCGGCTGCAGGCGGCCGAGCCCGCCGATGCGGATGCGGTGCGGCATCTGGGCACGAAGATCATCCGCTTTTCCGACCGGCTGTTCCGGGAGTTGAAGGTGATCCGGCACTTCCTGTTCACCCGGATGTACCGCGCCGAGCGGGTGGTGGCGATGCGCGCCGAGGTGACGGAGGTCGTGCGCGATCTCTTCACGCTGTATATGGGCGATCCCGCGACGCTGCCCGAGGAATGGCGCGGGGATGTGGCCCGGGCGGGCGACGAGGCGGCGCTGGCGCGGATCGTGTGCGATTACGTGGCGGGCATGACCGACCGTTTCGCGCTGCAGGAACATGCGCGGCTGCTGGGATCGGATTCGGCGCGCTTCACGCGGTATATCGTTTCGGGGTGACGGGTGGGGCCGGATGAGGGCCGGGGACTTCAATCCGCCGGTCGCGCCTGCGGGATCCGCCGGATGAGTATTTGCAGCAGAATGAAATGAGGAGCGCGCCGCAGGCAGGGTCGGGCCCGTGTTGACCTTGGCAGTTTCCATGGTAGTGCAGAGCCAGCAAAGGACGCGACGATGAACCTCTTTACCGATATCCGTGAACTGGTGCTGGATTGCCTGGCGGCGATGGCCGGGGCGGGCGAACTTCCGGCGGGGCTCGAGACCGCCAACGTGACCGTGGAGCCTCCGCGCGACGCGGCGCATGGCGACATGGCGACCAATGCGGCGATGGTGCTGGCCAAGCCCGCCGGTCTGAAGCCGCGCGAGATCGCCGAGGCGCTGGCCAGCCGGCTGGCGGGCGATCCGCGCGTGGCCTCGGCCGAGGTGGCGGGGCCCGGGTTCCTGAACCTGCGGCTGGTGCCCGGCGCCTGGCAGAAGGTCGTGGGCGCGGTGCTGTCGGATGGCCGGGATTTCGGCCGCGCGCGGCTGGGCGCGGGCATCAAGGTGAATGTGGAGTTCGTCTCGGCCAACCCGACAGGGCCGATGCATGTGGGCCATACGCGCGGCGCCGTTGTGGGCGACGCGCTGGCCGCACTTCTGGATTTCGCGGGCTACGACGTCACGCGGGAATACTACATCAACGATGGCGGCGCTCAGGTCGACGTGCTGGCGCGCTCGGCCTTCGAGCGCTACCGCGAGGCGCATGGGCTGAGCCCCGAGATCGCCGAGGGCCTTTATCCCGGCGATTACCTGATCCCGGTGGGCGAGGCGCTGAAGGCCGAGTTCGGCGAGCGTTACCTGAACGCGCCCGAGGGCGAGTGGCTGCCGGTGTTCCGCGAGCGCTCGACCGAGGCGATGATGGCGATGATCCGCGCCGATCTGGACGCGCTGGGCGTTCGCATGGACGTCTATTCCAGCGAAAAGGCGCTGTACGGGACCGGGAAGATCGAGGCCGCGATCGACCGGCTGCGCGGCATGGGGCTGATCTACGAGGGCGTGCTGGAGCCGCCCAAGGGCAAGACGCCCGAGGATTGGGAGCCGCGCGAGCAGACGCTTTTCAGGTCGACCGCGCATGGCGACGACGTCGACCGCCCGGTGAAGAAATCGGACGGCGCCTGGACCTATTTCGCCCCCGATATCGCCTATCACGACGACAAGGTGCAGCGCGGCTTCGACGTGCTGATCGACATTCTGGGCGCCGACCATGGCGGCTATGTCAAGCGGATGAAGGCGGCGGTGGCGGCGCTGTCGGACGGGCGCGTGCCGCTGGATGTCAAGCTCATCCAGCTGGTGAAGCTTTACAAGAACGGCGAGCCCTTCAAGATGTCGAAGCGGGCGGGCACCTTTGTCACCCTGCGCGATGTGGTCGACGAGGTGGGGGCGGACGTGACCCGCTTCGTGATGCTCACGCGCAAGAACGACGCGCCCCTGGACTTCGATTTCGACAAGGTGCTGGAGCAATCGCGCGACAACCCGGTCTGGTATGTGCAATACGCCCATGCCCGCGTGGCCTCGGTCCTGCGCAAGGCGGGCGAGGCGGGGGTGGATACCTCGGACGCGGCGCTGGCTGGCGCGGATCTGTCCAGGCTGGACCATCCCGCCGAGATCGCGCTGATCCGCAAGCTGGCCGACTGGCCGCGCCAGGTGGAAATCGCCGCGCGCGCGCATGAGCCGCATCGCGTCGCGGGCTACCTGACCGAGCTGGCCGCCGATCTGCACGGGCACTGGAACAAGGGCAATGACGAGCCCTCTTTGCGCTTCGTGCAGGACGATCCGGCCACAATGGGCGCCAAAATCGCGTTGGCCCGCGCGACTGGCGTTGTTATTTCTGCCGGTCTTGCTATCCTTGGTGTCACTCCGGTCGACGAAATGCGCTGAAAATACAGGCTGGCGCTCGACTGGAGACCCCGGACAGGCACATCGTGGCGGGGTTTTTCGAATGTAGGCCAAGACCGGAAAAATCCGGCGGGTTTGTGAGGCGAGCATGGCACATGGGTTTTACGAGGGGTATGCACCCCCCGGTCCGCAACCGAATCCGTATTCGGGCAACGGGGCAGGGGTTGTGCGCACGCGCGATCCCGTGACGGGTTATGCCCCGGCACGCGCCGCGCCGTTCCCACAGCAGGCGCCCCATCCGGCGCCCTATCCGGCATCGCCGCCGGTCTATCAGGCCTATCCGCATCCGGCCTCCTATCCGGCGCCTCGGGCACCGGCGGGCTATGCGCCTGCGCCGCATCCCGATCCCCATCCCGCGCCGCCGCCTTCGGGCTATGCGCCGCCCTATCCCGCGGCGCAGCCGGTCCAGCCGGCCCCGGCGGGCTATGCCCCACAGGCGGTGCCGCCCGCCGGGCCGGTCCATGGCGGCTCGGGTTCCGGAGGAGGGGCGTCGATGCCGCCCCCAGGCGGGGGCCGGAACCGGGCCGTCCGGGCCGTCAACGTCATCGGCGCGCTGTTGTCGGTGGCGCTGGTCGTGGGCGTCGGTGTGTGGTCCTATCGGCTGATGGTGCGCGACGTGACCGGGGTGCCGGTGATCCGCGCCCTGGCCGGGCCGATCCGGACCTCGCCCGACGATCCGGGCGGACGGCAGGCGAATTATCAGGGGCTGGCGGTCAATGCCGTCGCCGCGCAATCCGACTCCGAGGGCAGCGCCGAGATCGCGCTGGCGCCCCCGCCCGCGAGCCTTGCCGACGAGGACCGCGCGGGCGAAGAGTTGACCGGGCGGCAGGTCCAAAGCGGCTCGGCCCCGATCACCGCGCCCGACGCGGTCGGCGCCGCCATCGCGCAGGCGATGAGCGATGCGCCCCCCGCAACGGTGCAGACAGCCGCCGCACGGGCTGAACCGCTGGACCTGGTTCCGGCCTCGGTGCCGGGCGTGTCCCGCTCGCCGGTGCCGCGCGCGCGCAACGCGCAGGCCGTGGCGCAGGCGGCAAGCCGCCCGGCGCAGCCGGTGGCCGCCCCTGAACCGACGCAAGTGGCGTCCCAGACCGGCGGGGCGGGCGACCAGCAGGCCGAAGCGCTGTTGCAGGAGCTGGTGACGCGGCTGAGCGCGCCCGATGTGACCGATATCGACCCCGATTCGCTCACGCCCGGCACCCGGCTGGTGCAGCTCGGCATCTATCAGGACGAGGATTCGGCGCGCCGGGCCTGGGACTCGATCAATCAGCGCTTCCCCGCCTTCCTCGAGGATCGCGGGCGTGTGGTCGAGGCGGCGACGTCGGGCGGGCGGGTGTTCTACCGCCTGCGCGCGGCCGGTTTCGCCGACGAGCCCGAGGCGCGGCGTTTCTGCTCGATGCTGATCGCCGAGAACCTGGACTGCATCCCGACGCTGATCCGGTGATGCGCTGATGCGTCGGGCGGTCATCCTGGGACTTTCGGGGCCGCGCGTGCTGCCCGGCGAGGCGGCGCTTTTCCGCGACGCCGATCCGTGGGGGTTCATCCTGTTTCGCCGCAATATTGAGGACAGCGCGCAGCTTCGCGCGCTGACCGACCGCCTGCGCGACATCGTCGGCTGGGACGCGCCCGTCTTCGTCGATCAGGAGGGCGGCACGGTGCAGCGCCTGCGCCCGCCCCTGGCGCGGGACTGGCCCGACGCCTCGGCGCAGGCGGGGGGCGAGGCGGCGGTGCGGCTCAGGCACCGGCTGATGGCCCATGAATTGCGCCGCCACGGGATCGACGGCAATTGCGCGCCGGTGATCGATGTGGCGGGGCCCGACACGCATCCTTTCCTGCAGCGCCGGATCTGGGCGCAGGCGCCCGAGGCCGTGGCCCGGATCGCGCGCGCGGCGGCCGAGGGGATGCTGGCGGGCGGCGTGCTGCCGGTCATAAAGCATCTGCCGGGCCATGGCGCGGCGAATGCCGACAGCCATGTCGACCTGCCGCGGTGTCATGCCTCGCTGAGCGCGTTGGAGGCGCGGGATTTCGTGCCCGTGAGGGCGCTGGCCGATCTTCCGCTGGGGATGTCCGCGCATGTGGTCTACGAGGCGCTCGATCCGCAGGAGCCCGGCACGCATTCGCCGGTCGTTCTGCGCCATCTGCGCGAGGTTCTGGGATTTGACGGTCTGCTGATGACCGACGATCTGAACATGAACGCGCTGGGTGGCTCCATCCCGGAAAGGGCCGCGCGGGCCATCACGGCGGGCTGCGATATCGCGCTGCATTGTTCGGGCGATCTGGCCGAGATGACGGGCGTCGTCGCGGCGGTGGGGCTGCTTGAGGGGCAGGCGGCAAAGCGCGCCGGGCGGGCTTTGGCCGCGCGCCATGCGCCCGAGCCGATTGACATCGCCGCCGCCAATGCCGAATTTGAACGCCTGACCCGCACGGCCTGAGACATTCGGCCCGAACACCGGAAGGCAGCTTGCCAGCATGACCGACGCCGCGCCGCAGACGGGCGATGCCATTGCCGCCCGGCTCGACGATGAGGCGCTCATCGTCGATGTCGACGGCTACGAGGGGCCGCTCGACCTGCTGCTGACGCTCTCGCGCCGCCAGAAGGTGGATCTGCGCAAGATCTCGGTGCTGCAACTGGCCGAGCAGTATCTGCGCTTCGTCGAGGCCGCGCGCGCGCTCCGGATCGAACTGGCCGCCGATTATCTGGTGATGGCCGCGTGGCTCGCCTTCCTGAAATCGCGTCTGCTTCTGCCGCCCGATCCCACCGAAGAGGGGCCAAGCGCCGAGGATCTGGCAGCCCACCTGGCCTTCCAGCTGGAACGTCTGGAAGCGATGCGCGAAGCTTCGGGGCGGCTGATGGGGCGTGACCGGCTGGGCCGCGAGTTCTTTGCCCGCGGCGCGCCCGAAACCCACGCCATCGAGAAGCGCACGCAGCATACGGCGACCCTGCTGGAACTGGTGCAGGCCTATGCCCGGCTCCGGACGCGCGACGATTTCCGGCCCTATGCCTTCGACCGCACGGATATCTACCCGCTGGAAACCGCGCTGGAGCGGTTGCGCGGGATGATCGGCGAGACGATGAGCTGGTCGGATCTGGCAGGTTTCCTGCCGCCCGGCTGGCGCGTGGCGGGGTCGCGGCGACGCTCGGCGCTGGCCTCGACCTTTGCCGCGTCGCTGGAACTGGCCAAGCAGGGCCGGCTGGATATTCAGCAATCCGAGACTTTCGCGCCGATCCGGGTTCGCGCCCGGCAGGACGGGCGCGGCGACGACCGGATACAGGATCCGTGATGACCGACACCGAGACCGACGACGACCTTCCCCAGACCGGCGCCGATCCCAACGCGACGCCCGGCCTGTTCCCCGTGCCGCCCATCGCCGAGCAGGAGCGGATGATCGAGGCGGTGCTGTTCGCCTCGGCAGAGCCGGTGACGGTGGCCGAGTTGGCGAAGCGCCTGCCCGAGGGCTGCGACGTGGCCGAGGCGCTGGTGCATCTGCGCAACCGCTATGCCGGGCGCGGCGTGCATCTGGTGCGGGTGGGGGATGCGTGGGCGATGCGCACGGCGGCGGATCTTGGCTGGCTCATGCGGACCGAGCAGGTCGAGCAGCGCAAGCTCAGCCGCGCGGCCATCGAGACGCTGGCGATCATCGCCTATCACCAGCCCGTCACCCGCGCCGAGATCGAGGAAATCCGTGGCGTGTCGCTGTCGCGGGGCACGATCGACCAGCTGATGGAGATGGGCTGGATCCGTTTCGGGCGCCGCCGCATGACGCCCGGGCGACCGCTGACCTTCGTGGTGACGGGCGATTTCCTGGATCATTTCGGGCTGGAGACGCCGCGCGACCTGCCGGGGCTGAAAGAGCTGCGCGAGGCGGGGCTTCTGGACAGCCGGGGCATGCCCGGGGCGCAACTGTCCGACGACGAGGACGAGCCCGAGGATCCCGGCCAGACCGAGCTGTTCGAGGACTGAACCCGACGCGCGGGCCATGCCGTCTGCGCGACGGATCGCCCGGCGGCAATCCGCCCATGCGGGCGCGTGTCGCGGCTTTACCCTCGATAGTGCGATTGTTTCGTGGAACTTGTTGCATCAGCGCGCGTTTACGCCGTGTTCACGAACAGGAGACTTCCATGAAATCCATGATCCTCGCCACCGCAGCGATTGCCAGCCTCAGCCTCGGCGCCTGCACCATGTCGAACAACGAACGCACGGCTCTGGGCGGTCTGGCCGGCGCTGCGGGCGGTCTGATCCTTGCCGACGCGCTGAACGCCAACCCGAACTGGACGATCGTCGCGGCTCTGGGCGGCGCTGCTGCCGGTGCGCTGGTCGCGCGCAACCAGAACACCGGTCAGTGCGCCTATTCGAACGGCGACGGCACCTATTACACCGGCGCCTGCGTCTGATCGCGGCCCGGCGGCCCTTGGCTGACCCGACCGGCCCACGGGGCCGTGCGACAGGTCAGAACAGGCTGAGCTGATCCCCCGCGCGCGGCGGCTTGCGGAATTGTCCGCAATCGAGATCCGGATGGATCTTGGTATAGCCCAGCCGCGTGCGGGTTTTCTCTATCCGCTGGGCGAGAAGCTCGGCATAGGCGCCTTGTCCCCGGAACCGGGCATGGAAAGCCGGGTCGTAATCGCGACCGCCCCGCATCTCGCGCAGCAGTTTCATCACCTTCGCCGCGTGGTTCGGACGGTTCTCGTGCAGCCAGTCCTGGAACAGCGCATTCACCTCGCCCGGCAGCCGCAATAACGCCCACCAGGCCGAGCGTGCGCCCGCGTCGCGCCCGGCTTTCAGGATCGCCTCGGCCTCGTGATCGGTCAGGCCCGGGATGATCGGCCCCATCATCAGCCGCACGGGGATGCCCGCCCCAGCCATCGCGCGGATGATCGCGAGCCTGCGCGCGGGCGTCGGCGCGCGGGGCTCCATCGCACGGGCAAGCGCGGGGTCCAGTGTCGTCACGGTGATCCCCACATCGACCAGGTTGCGCCGCGCCATGTCCGAAAGGATGTCGATATCGCGCTCGATCAGCGCGCCGCGCGTGGTGATCGTGACGGGGTGGTTCCAGTCGCTGAGCACCTGAAGGATCGAGCGCGCGATGCGGTGCTGCGCCTCGATGGGTTGCCACAGGTCGGTATTCGTTCCCAGCGCCATCGGCTGCACCCTGTAGCCCTTGCGCCCGATCTCGCGCTCCAGCACCTGGGCGGCATTCGGGCGGGCGATCAGCCGGGTTTCGAAATCCAGCCCGGGCGACAGGCCAAGATAGGCATGCGTCGGGCGGGCATAGCAATAGATGCAGCCATGCTCGCAGCCCCGATAGGCATTGACGGCCCGGTCGAAGCCCAGATCGGGCGACTGGTTCCAGGATATCGCGCTGCGCGGCTCTTCCAGCCGGACCTCGCGCGTGACATCCGGGGTGTCGTCGGGGAGATCCCAGCCGTCATTCTCGTAGTGCCGGCTTTGGGCGTCGAATCGCGGCGCGGGCTGTGCCAGCGTGCCCCGCGCGCGGGCGCGGCGGGTCGGATCCTTCAGCAGATCGGGCAGGGGAGGGGTTGCGGGTTTCCGGGACATGAAAATGATCTGAACATAACATGAACAATTTTCAAGTCCCGTTGCCAAACCGCCCCTTGTTGTCGCCTTTCAGACGGCGCATGTCGTGAATGGCGCAGTGACGAAACATGTTCTGCCGCAATCAGTGTCGAAAGACCTTTAATCAGGGAAGCTTGCCATGGCCGAGGACGAAGACATCATCCTGTCCGAGCTCAGTGACGACGATCTCGTCGCGCAGATGATGGACGACCTCTATGACGGCCTCAAGGACGAGATCGAAGAGGGCGTCAACATCCTGCTCGAACGCGGCTGGACCCCCTACGACGTGCTCACCAAGGCCCTTGTCGCCGGTATGACCATCGTCGGCCACGATTTCCGCGACGGGATCCTGTTCGTGCCCGAAGTGTTGCTGGCCGCCAACGCGATGAAGGCGGGCATGGCCATCCTGAAGCCGCTGCTGGCCGAAACCGGCGCACCGCGCATGGGCAAGATGGTGATCGGCACCGTGAAAGGCGACATCCACGATATCGGCAAGAACCTTGTCGGCATGATGATGGAAGGCGCCGGGTTCGAAGTCGTCGATATCGGCATCAACAACCCGGTCGAGAAATACATCGAGACGCTGGAAGCCGAAGGCGCCGATATCCTCGGCATGTCGGCGCTGCTGACCACGACGATGCCCTATATGAAAGTCGTGATCGACACGATGAAGGAAAAGGGCATGCGCGACGACTTCATCATCCTGGTGGGGGGCGCGCCGCTGAACGACGAATTCGGCCGGGCCATCGGTGCGGACGCCTATTGCCGCGATGCCGCCGTCGCGGTGGAAACCGCGAAAGCGCTGGTCGCGCGCAAGCACAACCAGGGTACCGCGCGCGCCTGAGCGCCATCATCACCGGCGATCCCCAAGGCCCCCGCTCCGTCGGGGGCCTTTTTCGTATTGCGGTCGCGCTTGTGGTGCGCCCCCCCTTTCGTCCGGCGCGCTCGCTGCCTATCCTCTGCCCGACCTGATACCGGAGACCCTCATGACCCAACTTTCCTCCGCTGCCGAGATCCTCGCTGCCTGCGGTTTCGACAAGGCCGAGCTCGCGGGCGGCACGCTCGCGGTGACCAGCCCCATCGACGGGGCCGAGATCGCCCGGCTGGCCGAGACGCCGGTGGACGACATGCCCGCCATCATCGCGCAGGCGGGCGCCGCCTTCGACGCCTGGCGCCGGGTGCCCGCGCCGCGCCGGGGCGAGCTGATCCGCCTGCTGGGCGAGGAGCTGCGCGCATCCAAGGACGCCCTGGGCGCGCTGGTGACGCTGGAGGCGGGCAAGATCGTCTCCGAGGGGCTGGGCGAAGTGCAGGAGATGATCGACATCTGCGACTTCGCGGTGGGCCTGTCGCGGCAGCTTTACGGGCTGACCATCGCGTCCGAGCGTCCCGGCCATGTGATGCGCGAGACGTGGCATCCGATGGGGCCGGCGGCGGTGATCACCGCGTTCAACTTCCCCGTCGCGGTGTGGTCGTGGAACACCGCGCTGGCGCTGGTTTGCGGCGATCCGGTGATCTGGAAGCCGTCCGAGAAGGCGCCGCTGACCGCGCTGGCCTGCGCGAAGATCTTCGCGCGGGCCGTCGCGCGCTTCGGCGATGCGCCCGAAGGGCTGCTGCAGGTGGTGATCGGCGGCGCGGATCTGGGCGCGGCGCTGACCGCGTCGCCCGATGTGCCCATCGTTTCGGCGACCGGCTCGACCCGGATGGGGCGGATCGTCGGGCCCGAAGTGGCCAAGCGTTTCGGGCGGACCATTCTGGAGCTGGGCGGCAACAACGCGATGATCGTCGCGCCCTCGGCCGATCTGGACATGGCGGTGCGCGCCATCGTGTTCTCGGCGGTGGGAACGGCGGGGCAGCGCTGCACCTCGCTGCGGCGGCTGATCGTGCATAATTCCGTCCGCGAGGCGCTGGTCGAGCGGCTGGTCGCGGCCTATGCGACGCTGCCGATCGGCGATCCGCGCAAGGCGGGTACGCTGGTCGGCCCGCTGATCGATGCCGACGCGCGGGACCGGATGCTGGCGGCGCTGGAGCGCGCGCGCGCCGATGGCGGCACCGTGCATGGCGGCGAGCCCGCCAAAGACGCGCCCGAGGGCGGGGCCTATGTCGCGCCGGCGGTGGTCGAGATGCCGGGCCAGACCGAGGTGGTGCGCGAGGAAACTTTCGCGCCAATCCTCTACGTGATGGGCTACGACGACCTGGAAGACGCGTTCGCCATGCAGAACGATGTCCCGCAGGGGCTGTCCTCGTGCATCTTCACGCTGGATCTGCGCGAGGCCGAGGAGTTCCTGCAGCGGTCGGATTGCGGGATCGCCAATGTGAATATCGGCCCGTCGGGCGCCGAGATCGGCGGCGCGTTCGGGGGCGAGAAAGAGACCGGCGGCGGGCGCGAAAGCGGCTCGGATGCGTGGAAGGGCTATATGCGCCGCGCGACGAACACGGTGAATTACTCGGCCGCGCTGCCGCTGGCACAGGGCGTCAAATTCGACGTCTGAGCAGCGTCAACCGCTTGATAGGCCATGAAAAAAGGCGCCCCGAGGGGCGCCTTTTACGTTGAACCGGTCGAAGATCAGTCCGCCGTCAGAAGGGGCGGTTTCGAGCCCGAGAGCCGGGGCTTGTCGGATTCCTCGATCTCCAGCGCGATCTTGTCGTCGCGCACGATCACGCGGACCAGACCGCCTTTGGTGAGGCGACCGAACAGCAGTTCCTCGGCCAGCGGCTTCTTGACGTTTTCCTGAATCACGCGGGCAAGCGGGCGCGCGCCCATCTTGTCGTCGTAACCCTTTTCGCCCAGCCACGAGGCTGCTTCGTCCGTCAGCTCGAAGGTCACGTTGCGGTCCATGAGCTGCGCTTCGAGCTGCAGCACGAACTTCTCGACGACCTTGAAGATGGTCTGCTTGGCCAGCGGGCCGAAGCTGATCACCGCGTCCAGACGGTTGCGGAACTCGGGCGTGAAGGTCCGCTCGATGGCGGCGGTGTCCTCGCCCTCGCGCCGGTCGCGCCCGAAGCCGATCGCGGCCTTGGCCTGTTCGGCGGCGCCCGCATTCGAGGTCATGATCAGGATCACGTTGCGGAAATCGACCTGGCGACCGTTATGGTCGGTCAGTTTCCCGTGGTCCATGACCTGCAGCAGGATGTTGTAGACATCCGGGTGGGCCTTTTCGATCTCGTCAAGCAGCAGCACGCAATGCGGATGCTGGTCGACGCCATCGGTCAGAAGCCCGCCCTGATCGAAGCCGACATAGCCCGGCGGCGCACCGATCAGTCGCGAGACCGCGTGTTTCTCCATGTATTCCGACATGTCGAAGCGCAAAAGCTCCACACCCAGCGTGTTCGCCAGCTGTTTCGCCACCTCGGTCTTGCCGACGCCGGTCGGACCGGCGAACAGGTAGTTGCCGATCGGCTTTTCGGGCTCGCGCAGACCGGCCCGGGCCAGCTTGATGGCCGAGCTGAGCTGTTCGATGGCCGAATCCTGACCGAAGACCACGCGCTTGAGCGTCGTTTCCAGATCGCGCAGCATCTCGGTGTCGTTCTTGGACACGCTTTTCGGCGGGATGCGGGCGATCTTGGCGACCACGGCCTCGATTTCCTTGGGCGACACGGTTTTCCGGCGCTTGGTGGGTGCCAGAAGATGCTGCGCCGCGCCCGCTTCGTCGATCACGTCGATCGCCTTGTCGGGCAGCTTGCGGTCGTTGATATAGCGCGAGGCCAGTTCGACCGCGGTGCGGATCGCATCATTGGTGTAGCGCAGGTCGTGGTGCTTTTCGAAATAGGGCTTCAGACCCATCAGGATCTTCACCGAGTCCTCGACCGAAGGTTCGTTCACGTCGATCTTCTGGAACCGGCGGCTGAGCGCGCGGTCCTTTTCGAAGTGCTGACGGAATTCCTTGTAGGTGGTCGAGCCCATGCAGCGCAGCTTGCCGCCCTGCAGCGCGGGTTTCAGCAGGTTCGAGGCATCCATCGCCCCGCCCGAGGTCGCGCCGGCGCCGATCACGGTGTGGATCTCGTCGATGAAAAGGACGGCGTCCTCATGCTCTTCAAGCTCTTTCACCACGGCTTTCAGCCGCTCTTCGAAATCGCCGCGATAGCGGGTCCCCGCCAGCAGCGCGCCCATGTCGAGCGAATAGATGGTCGAGCCGGCCAGGATGTCGGGGGTTTCGCCGTCGACGATCTTCTTGGCCAGACCCTCGGCGATCGCCGTCTTGCCCACGCCGGGATCACCCACCAGAAGCGGGTTGTTCTTGCGCCGGCGGCAGAGCACCTGAATGCAGCGTTCGACCTCGGCCGAGCGGCCGATCAGCGGATCGACATCGCCCTTGCGGGACTTGGCGTTCAGATCGACGCAGAACTTGGCCAGCGCCGAATCCTTGGGATCGGTCTTTGCCTGCTGCGCCTCGCCCTGACCTTCCTCGGCGCCCGAGACGGGGCGCGCTTCGGAGAAGCCGGGATTCTTGGCCACGCCATGGGCGATGAAGTTGACCGCGTCGTAGCGGGTCATGTCCTGCTCTTGCAGGAAATAGGCGGCGTTCGATTCGCGCTCGGCAAAGATCGCCACCAGCACATTGGCGCCGGTGACTTCGTTGCGGCCCGAGCTTTGAACATGGATCGCCGCGCGCTGGATCACGCGCTGGAAGGCGGCGGTGGGCACCGCTTCGGAGCCTTCGACATTGGTGATCAGCGTGGAAAGGTCGTCATCGATGAAATCGTCGAGCGTCTTGCGCAGCTCGTCGATATCGACGTTACAGGCCTGCATGACGCGGGCGGCTTCGGGTTCGTCGATCAGCGCGAGCAGCAGATGCTCGAGCGTGGCAAGCTCGTGCCGGCGGGTATTGGCCAGGGCCAGCGCGCCGTGGATCGCCTGTTCGAGGGTCGCGGAAAACGAGGGCACGGTCTTGCTCCTTCAGCTTGCGCGGCGTGTGAGCCGCAGGGGCGGATCGGCGGAAGGATGCCCGCCGGGTCCGGGCCACCACAGGGTGGGTCCATGTAATTAAACTTTGGTTTTCCCGGCGGCGCTTCAAGTGTTTTCTGCTACAGAAATGCGTCACGTTTCAGTTTGATGCCTTTTGAGGCGTCATATTCGCCCGTGACATCGCCTGACAATGCGGCGGTTACGCGTTGTCCTTCTGACGCCGGATCGCCGCCAGAACGTCGCGCGCAGAGCCGCCGGGAACGCCGGCCGCCTTGGCCACCTCGGGAAGGTGACAGCGCAGATATGGGTTCAGAAGCCGTTCGCTTTCAAGGGTTGTGCCGGTCGTGGGCAGATTTTTCTCGGCCAGGACCGGCAATTCGGCCTGCCGCGCGGCCAGCGCATCGGGGTCGGGCGCGTATTTCGCGGCGAAGGCCAGATTCGCGGTGGCATAATCATGGCCTGATAGGATGCGGGTCTGGTCGGGCAGCTGGTTGAACCGCTCGATCGTGTCGAACATCTGGTCGGGCGTGCCTTCGAACAGCCGGCCGCAGCCATGGGTCATCAGGCTGTCGGCCGAGAACAGCGCCGCACGGTCGGGATAATGAAACGCGACATGCCCGATCGTGTGGCCGGGCGCGTGAAGCACCTCGGCCCCGCCGGGCAGCGTGTCGCCGGGGGCGAAGGCGTGATCGAGGGGCGGAAGCCGGGGGGCATCGGCCTCGGCGCCGTAGACCTTGGCGCCGGTTTTCTCGACCAGCTCGGGCACCGCGCCGATGTGATCGTTGTGGTGGTGGGTGATGTAGATCCGGCTCAGCGACCAGCCGAGCCGGTTGAGTGCCGCCAGGATCGGCGCGGCTTCGGGGGCGTCGATCAGGGTGGTCTCGCCCGTGGCCGGGTCATGGACCAGATAGGCGTAATTGTCCTGAAGGCAGCGGACGATCTCGATGGTCATGGGAACTCCTGCGTCATTCGCGGCTTTGCAAAGGGGATGCGATGGGGCAGGGTGCAGTCTCGAACGCCCCCGTCAAGGGTGAAACACAGCGCCGTTACCGAGGATCATGCATCTCGACGTACACCAGTTGCGGGACTTCTATTATCGCAGCCAGCTCGGGCGGGCGGCGCAGAAGGGTGTGCGCGACCGGGTGGTCGAGCGCTGGGGCGATGTCAGCGGGCTGAACGTGGCGGGTTACGGATTCGCGGTGCCGATCCTGCGCCCGTTCCTGGGCGTGGCCGAACGCGTGATCGGGCTGATGCCCGCGCCGCAGGGGGTCATGCACTGGCCCGCCGAGGGCGCCAACCATTCCGTCCTGTGCGACGAGGCGCGCTGGCCGCTCGCCAATGACAGCATCGACCGGCTGGTGGTGATGCACGGGCTGGAAACCTGCGAGATGCCGCTGGCCCTGTTGGACGAGATGCACCGCGTGCTGTCGCCGCAGGGGCGCGCGCTGGTCGTGGTGCCCAGCCGCGGGGGGATGTGGGCGCGCTCGGATCTCACGCCGTTCGGCTTCGGGCGGCCCTATTCGCGCGGCCAGATCGAGCGGCTGATGCGCGAGGCGGATTTCGTCTGCTCGGCGCATACCTCGGCACTGTTCTTCCCGCCCTCGTCGCGGCGCTTCTGGCTGCGCTCGGCGCGCGCGCTCGAACGGGCAGGGGGGCGCTGGGGCCCGGACCGGCTGGGCGGGGTGCTGATGGTCGAGATCATGCGCCGCGATACCGCCCCGCCGCGCGGGTTGCGGGTGGCCGAGCGCAAGCCTCTCCGTGTGCTCGAAGGGATCCCGGTAAGCGGCGCCCAGCCCGCCTGGCGCCGCCCGCCTGAGAGCGAGCATAACCGCTGAGTGCCGGGCGCTGGGACGAAGGCCGGCGCCGCTGCGGTGACAAGCGCGAATCCACGCCGAATCTTTAACGCGCGAAGTCTGGGCGGGTCTGCGGCGAATTTAGCCCCTCGGGACGCGGATTAGGCGTTGACATGCGGGGCTTTCTGCGCCGCGGCGCCATTCTTGCGCGGGAAAGCCGCCGGGTTGCGACAATCTGTCCTGCGCCCCCCGGACTAAGCGCTAACAAGGCCCCCATTCACGACTCGTTGATGGTTGCTAGACCGGGAATGCTCTGCTACATCCGCACCGAATTTGAGGTGCCGCGCCCTGTCTTCGAGCACCCAGACCACGCCCCGGCCTGGCGCGAGGCCAAAGGGCGTACTAACTCGAAAGGGTGGACGTGTCCGAACCTGCTTCGATTTCCACCGGCATCGCTGCACGCTATGCCACCGCCGTCTTCGAACTGGCGAAAGAAAGCTCGGCGCTTGCCGGGCTCGAATCCGATCTCGACACGCTGGAAGCCGCTCTGAACGACAGTGCCGACCTGCGCGCGGTCCTGTCGTCGCCGGTCTACAGCCGTGACGACACGCGCAGCGCGGTCACCGCGCTGGCATCGAAAATGAACCTGTCGCAGATCATGACGGGCACGCTGGGCATGATGGCCCAGAACCGCCGCCTGTTCGCCCTGCCGGCCCTGATCGCCGAACTGCGCCGCATGGTCGCCGAGGAAAAAGGCGAAGTGACCGCCGATGTGACCTCGGCCAGCGTGCTGACCAAGGCGCAGGCGGACCAGCTGGCCGAGACGCTGAAAGCGCGCATCGGAAAGACTGTGAAACTGAATGTCGCCGTCGATGAAAGCCTCATCGGTGGCCTGATTGTCAAAGTGGGCTCGAAGATGATCGACACCTCGATCAAGTCAAAGCTCGCGGCCCTCCAGAACAGCATGAAAGAGGTCGGATAATGGGTATCCAAGCAGCTGAGATCTCTGCGATCCTCAAGGAGCAGATCAAGAACTTCGGCCAGGAAGTCGAAGTGGCCGAAGTCGGCCGCGTTCTCTCGGTCGGCGACGGTATCGCCCGTGTCCACGGGCTGGACAACGTCCAGGCCGGCGAGATGGTGGAATTCCCCGGCGGGATCCGCGGCATGGCGCTGAACCTTGAGCGCGACAACGTCGGTGTCGTTATCTTTGGCTCGGACCGCGACATCAAGGAAGGCGACACCGTCAAGCGCACGCAGTCCATCGTGGACGTGCCCGCCGGTGAGGCGCTGCTCGGCCGCGTCGTCGACGCTCTGGGCAACCCGATCGACGGCAAGGGCCCGATCGACGCCTCCGAGCGCCGCATCGCCGACGTCAAGGCACCGGGCATCATCCCCCGGAAATCGGTGCACGAGCCGATGGCCACCGGCCTGAAATCGGTCGACGCCATGATCCCGGTCGGCCGTGGCCAGCGCGAGCTGATCATCGGTGACCGTCAGACCGGCAAGACCGCGATCGCGCTCGACTCGATCCTGAACCAGAAGACCTATAACGACGCCGCCGGCGACGACGAGAGCAAGAAGCTCTACTGCGTCTACGTCGCCGTGGGTCAGAAGCGCTCGACCGTCGCCCAGCTGGTGAAGAAGCTGGAAGAGAACGGCGCGCTGGAATACTCGATCATCGTCGCCGCGACCGCCTCGGACCCTGCGCCGATGCAGTACCTCGCGCCCTATACCGCGACCGCGATGGCGGAATTCTTCCGCGACAACGGCCGTCACGCGCTGATCATCTACGATGACCTGTCGAAACAGGCCGTGGCCTACCGCCAGATGTCGCTGCTGCTGCGCCGTCCGCCGGGGCGTGAAGCCTATCCGGGCGACGTGTTCTACCTGCACTCGCGCCTGCTGGAGCGTTCGGCCAAGCTGAACGAGGAAAACGGCGCGGGCTCGCTGACGGCGCTGCCGATCATCGAAACCCAGGGCGGCGACGTGTCGGCCTTCATCCCGACCAACGTGATCTCGATCACCGACGGCCAGATCTTCCTGGAAACCGACCTGTTCTACCAGGGTATCCGCCCGGCCGTGAACACCGGTCTGTCGGTGTCGCGCGTGGGTTCGTCGGCTCAGACCAACGCGATGAAATCGGTCGCCGGTCCGGTCAAGCTGGAGCTTGCCCAGTACCGCGAAATGGCCGCCTTCGCGCAGTTCGGTTCGGACCTGGACGCCGCGACGCAGCGCCTGCTGAACCGGGGTGCCCGCCTGACCGAGCTGATGAAGCAGCCGCAATACTCGCCGCTGACCAACGCGGAAATCGTCTGCGTGATCTATGCTGGCACCAACGGCTATCTCGACCCGATCAAGGTGTCGGACGTGAGCCGTTTCGAGAAGGGTCTCCTGGCCCATCTGCGTGGCAAACATGCCGATCTTCTGGCCGACATCACCAATAACGACCGCAAGGTGAAGGGCGAGCTGGAAGACAAGATCAAGGCCGCGCTGGACGAATACGCGAAAGACTTCGCCTGAGGGCGGGGGAGAGGACAAGGTAGATGCCAAGCCTCAAGGACCTGAAAAACCGGATCACGAGTGTCAAGAACACTCGGAAGATCACGAAGGCGATGCAGATGGTCGCGGCGGCTAAGCTCCGCCGCGCCCAGGAAGCCGTGGAAGCCGCGCGTCCCTATGCCGAGCGCATGGACGCGGTGGTGAGCGGGCTTGCGGGCTCGGTCGCCGGGTCGGACAGCGCGCCGCGCCTCCTGGCCGGCACGGGCGACGACAAGGTGCAGCTTCTGGTCGTGATGACCGGCGAGCGGGGCCTTGCCGGCGGCTTCAACTCGTCGATCGTCAAGCTGGCGCGCAACAAGATCCTCGAGCTGCGCGGCCAGGGCAAGACCGTCAAGATCCTGACGGTCGGCAAGAAGGGCCGCGAACAGCTGCGGCGCGACTATGCCGACCTGATGGTCGGTCACGTCGACCTGAGCGACGTGCGCAAGATCGGCTACGACAATGCGCGCGCGATCGCCCAGGAGCTCCTGAGCCGCTTCGACGCGGGTGAGTTCGATGTCGCGACGATCTTCTTCAACCGCTTCCAGTCGGTGATCAGCCAGATCCCGACGGCGCAGCAGATCATCCCGACGATGGTCGAGGGCGCGGAAACCGAAGCGGGCGCGGAGAGCGCGATCTACGATTACGAACCGTCGGAAGAGGCGATCCTCGCCGATCTTCTGCCGCGTTCGGTCGCCACGCAGATCTTCGCCGCGCTCCTGGAGAACAACGCCTCGTTCAACGGTGCGCAGATGTCCGCCATGGACAACGCGACGCGCAACGCGGGCGACATGATCGACAAGCTGACCATCGAGTACAACCGTTCGCGTCAGGCCGTCATCACCAACGAACTGATCGAGATCATTTCGGGCGCCGAGGCGCTCTGAGGAACCGGAGAAACACATAATGGCCAATGAAAAAGCCACCGGCAAGGTCACCCAGGTGATCGGCGCCGTCGTCGACGTGCAATTCGACGGGACCCTGCCCGCGATTCTGAACGCCCTGACGACCACCAACGACAACAAGACCCTGGTTCTGGAAGTCGCCCAGCACCTCGGCGAGAACACCGTCCGCGCCATCGCCATGGACGCGACCGAGGGTCTCGTGCGCGGTCAGGCCGTGACCGATACCGGCGCGCCGATCCAGGTGCCCGTGGGCACCGCCACGCTGGGCCGCATCCTGAACGTCGTGGGCGAGCCCGTCGACGAGAAGGGCCCGGTCGAGGCCGACGAATACCGCCCGATCCACGCGCCCGCGCCCTCGATGGACGACCAGGCGACCGAGGCCGAGATCCTCGTCACCGGCATCAAGGTCATCGACCTGCTGGCGCCCTATTCGAAGGGCGGCAAGATCGGCCTGTTCGGCGGCGCCGGTGTGGGCAAGACGGTTCTCATTCAGGAACTGATCAACAACATCGCCAAGGTGCACTCGGGTCTCTCCGTGTTCGCCGGTGTGGGCGAGCGGACCCGTGAAGGGAACGACCTCTACCACGAGATGATCGAATCGGGCGTTCTGACGCCGGACAACCTGACGGATTCGAAAATCGCTCTGGTCTTCGGCCAGATGAACGAGCCGCCGGGGGCCCGTGCCCGCGTCGCGCTGACCGGCCTGACCCTGGCCGAGCAGTTCCGCGATGCCACCGGGACCGACGTTCTGTTCTTCGTCGACAACATCTTCCGCTTCACGCAGGCGGGTTCGGAAATGTCGGCGCTTCTGGGTCGTATCCCCTCGGCCGTGGGCTACCAGCCGACGCTGGCCACCGACATGGGCGCGATGCAGGAACGCATCACCTCGACGAAGAACGGCTCGATCACCTCGATCCAGGCCGTCTACGTCCCGGCCGACGACCTCACCGACCCGGCGCCCGCCACGACCTTCGCCCACCTCGACGCGACGACCGTGCTCAACCGCGCGATCTCGGAACTCGGCATCTACCCCGCCGTGGACCCGCTCGATTCGACCTCGCGTCTCATGGACCCGCAGATCATCGGCGAAGAGCATTACCAGGTCGCGCGCGACGTGCAGGGCATCCTGCAGCGCTACAAGTCGCTTCAGGACATCATCGCCATTCTCGGGATGGACGAGTTGTCGGAAGAGGACAAGCTGACCGTGGCCCGCGCCCGGAAGATCCAGCGCTTCCTGTCGCAGCCCTTCGACGTGGCGAAAGTGTTCACCGGCTCGGACGGTGTGCAGGTCCCGCTCGAGAAAACCATCGCGTCCTTCAAGGCCGTTGTCGCGGGTGAATACGACCACCTGCCGGAAGCCGCCTTCTACATGGTCGGCGATATCGACGAAGTGGTCGCGAAGGCGCAGCGCCTGGCCGCCGCGGCCTGATCCGACCATAGGAGGGCCTCATGGCCGATACGATGCAGTTCGACCTCGTCTCGCCTGAGCGGAAGCTGATGTCCGCCCAGGCCTCCGAGGTCCGGATCCCCGGCGCGGACGGGGACATGACGGCGATGCCGGGGCATTCGGCGACGATCACGACGCTGCGGCCCGGTGTGCTGACGGTGACGGCGGACGGTCAGACGACCGAGTTCGCCGTGACCGGCGGCTTCGCCGAGATCACGCCCGAGGGCGTTTCGGTCCTGGCCGAGCGATCGCTGCCCAAGGGCGAGGTCACCCAGTCCATCATGGACGAATGGGTTGCCGAAGCGCACAAGGCGCATCAGGAAGCCCATCACACGGTGGTCGACGACGCGGCAAAGCTGCTGTCGGACATGGTGGCGATGGGGACGCATATCGGGCTTGACCCGAACATGCCGAGCCTCTGATCGCCGATCCGATCTGATCGCGAAGGCCCCGCCATCCGGCGGGGCCTTTTGCGTCCGGCGGGGCGGACAGCGATGGAAGAGGCACTTACAGAGGGGCAGGGGGGCTTTGCCCCCCTCGGCGCTGCGCGCCTCACCCCCCAGGATATTTGCGGAACAAAGACGCGCAGATTTGTCTAAAATTCTTCGCGTCCCCTCCGTGCCCGTTTGTGTGCTTCATTCTGCCAAAAAATACTCATCCGCGATCCGCCACCCCGCGCCACAGGCGGTAAACGTGTTGCGGACATGAAAAAAGCGCCCGTTTCCGGGCGCCTTTCGGGGCTGTCACGGCCGGGCCGATGTCTCAGCGCGAATAGAGCCCTTCGTAGATCGGTGTCAGCGTTTCCATGTCGAAAAGCGACGAGACCGAGGTGCCGTTCCAGGTGTTCAGGATCGCCTGGGCGAACATCGGCGCGGTGGGGACGATGCGGATATTCGACGTGGCGCGCACGGCCTCGGTCGCCTCGATCGAATCCGTGATGACCAGGGATTTCATCACCGAGTTGCGGATCCGCTCGACCGCGGGGCCCGACAGGACACCATGGGTGATGTAGCTGTGCACCTCGGTTGCGCCGGCATCCATCAGCACCTCGGCCGCCTTGCACAATGTCCCGGCCGTGTCGCAGATATCGTCGACGATGATGCAGGTCTTGCCCGTCACGTCGCCGATCACCGTCATTTCGGCGATCTCGCCCGGTTTCTCGCGCCGCTTGTCGACGATGGAGAGGGGGGCGTTGATGCGCTTGGCCAGTTCGCGCGCGCGCGCCACGCCGCCGACATCGGGCGAGACCACCATCAGGTCCGAGAGCCGGTCGCGGAACGTATGCAGCACGTCGAGCGCGAAGACCGGGGCGGCATAGAGGTTGTCGACGGGGATGTCGAAGAAGCCCTGGATCTGGGTTGCGTGCAGATCGAGCGTCAGCACCCGGTCGATGCCCGCTTCCGAGATCAGGTTGGCCACCAGCTTGGCCGAGATCGGCGTGCGGGCCTTGGTGCGGCGATCCTGGCGGGCATAGCCGAAATAGGGGATGACGGCGGTGATGCGCGCGGCCGAGGAGCGCTTCAGTGCATCGGCGATGATCAGCAGCTCCATCAGGTTGTCATTAGCCGGGTTCGAGGTCGGCTGGATGATGAACATGTCCTCGCCGCGCACGTTCTCGTAGACCTCGACGAAGATCTCCTGATCGTTGAAGCGTTCGACGCGCGCTTCGACCAGATTGACGCTCATGCCGCGATGCAGCGACATGCGCCTTGCGATGGCTTTTGCAAGCGGCTGGTTCGCATTGCCGGCAATCAGTTTCGGTTCGGTCATGGCGGGCATCGGGACCTCGGTTGGGCGGGAATCGCGCGGTTGACACCGCTTAGCACCCCGCTAGGGTCTTGCAAAGTCGCAGGCCGGAGGGGTGTGCCCATATGCAACAGATTGATTACTACCTGACAATCCTCTCCCCCTGGACCTACCTGGCGGGGTCGCGTCCGGCCGAGATCGCCGCGAAACACGGGGCGAAACTGCGCTACAAGCCGGTCGATCCGGGCGCCTTGTTCCAGCGGACGGGCGGGCTGGCGCTGCCCGACCGGCACGAGAGCCGCCGCGCCTATCGTCTGCAGGAGCTGCGCCGCCAGTCGAAGAAGGCGGGCGTGCCGCTGACCCTGCAACCCGCTTTCGCGCCGACCAATCCGGCGCCCGCCGCCTATGCGATCATCGCCGCGCAGGAGGCGCGCGACAAAGGGGCGGAGGGCGATCTGGACGGGCTGGTGCAGGCGCTGCTGAGGGCCTGCTGGGTCGAGGACCGCAACGTCGCCGAGGACGAGGTCATCACCGGCGCGCTGAAGGCTGCGGGTTTCGACCCGATGCTGTCGATGAGCGGGATGCTGACCGGGGCCGAACTGTATGGCCGCTTTCTGGAAGAGGCGGTCGCGGCCGGGGTCTTCGGCTTTCCGTTCTTCGTTGTGGACGGGACCGAGCATTTCTGGGGACAGGACCGGCTGGACGATCTGGACCTGTATCTGGCGGGCGCGCTGTGACGGCAATGACGATGGCGTCCCGCCGCATGGGGCGCGAGGACGGTCTGCCCGCGCTGCTGGCGCATTGCTTTCTGGGTCATGGCGGAAGCTGGAAGGCGCTGCTCGACGCGCTGCCGGTGCCTCTGGATGCGCTGGTGCCCGATCTGCCGGGGCATGGGCGCAGCCCGATGCCGGCGGAGCCCGGCGATTTCCACGATTCGGTCGCACGGGCGCTGGGGGCCGAGATCCGGCGGCCCTCGCTCTTGATCGGGCATTCCTTCGGCGCGGCCTCGCTGTTGCGCCATGCGTTGCACCACCAACAGGACGCGACGGGACTGGTCCTGATCGAGCCGGTTTTCTTTGCCGCCGCCGCCGGGACCCAGGCCTATGGTGATTACCGGCGCGAGACCGAGGCGATGGAAGCCGCGCTCGGAGCGGGTCGTCCGGACGAGGCCGCGCGGCTGTTTCTGGCAGGCAATCCCGGCTCGCCCGATTTCGACGCGCTGCCCGCGCCTGCGCAGGCGCTGATGGCGGTGCAGATCGCGCTGGTTCAGGCCACCGATGCCGGGTTGTTCGGCGATAGTGGCCAGCTTCTGGCGCCGGGGCTGATGGCGCGCTTCGACAGGCCCGTCCTGATCGTCGTGGGCAGCGAGACCGCGCCGATCTTCCCCGCCATCCAGCGCGGCCTTGCGGGACGTCTGGCACGGGTTGACTGCGCCGTGATCGACGGGGCGGGCCATATGGCGCCGCTGTCGCATCCGCAGGCGGTCGCGGCGGTGATCGGGGACTGGATCAAACGGCAGGGGCTGGACCGGGTGGCGCAGGGTGCGGGGGCGCCAGGGCTTTAGTGCCGGGCAAGATGCCGAAATGACTGAAAGCCCCTCGTGCCATGGGACACGAGGGGCTTTCAGGATAGCCCGGCACAGCCGCCGGGCGGGCAGGGGATCAGGCCGCTTCGGCGTCCTGCAGAGCGGCCATGCGGCGCTCGCTTTCTTCACGCGACAGCGCGACCGAGGTGCGCACACCGGCGGCGACGAATTGCATCAGGCCCGAAACGACACGCTCGTTGGGGTCGATTCCGGCACAGCTCAGGACTTCGCGACCATCGCGCGAACGCGCCCAGCGGGCGATCTGCTCGGGCCCGTTGCCGTATTTCTTGTCGTCGGCGATCGCATCGTCCAGCGCGGCCAGCACCACGGCCGCGAACAGCTTGCGCGCACGCTGGCCCTGCTCGTGGTTGTAAGCCGTGCCATCCACGGAGTCGAACATGTTACCGTCCTTATTCTTGGTCTTGCATTTTCTGGCGTCCGCCTCTGTACCGAGAACAGGGTGCGATTCGCTACCGATCTTTTGCATGACCGTCATGCATTTATTGCATAACAGTCTTATCTTTGTGCCTCTGTTCGGTTTGCTTGCACGGCGTGACCCTGCAAGATATAGGCAGGCGCAAGACGATCTCAACGCTTTCTGAAGAGTTTTCTCCATGCCCAAGATCAACGGCAACGAAATCAAGCCCGGCAACGTGCTGGAACACGACAACGGCCTGTGGGTTGCCGTGAAAGTGGGTCATGTGAAGCCCGGCAAGGGCGGCGCCTTTGCCCAGGTCGAGATGAAGAACCTGCGCGACGGTCGCAAGCTGAACGAGCGGTTCCGCTCGGAAGACAAGGTCGAGCGCGTGCGTCTCGAGCAGAAGGACCAGCAATTCCTGTTCGAAGCCGACGACATGCTGACCTTCATGGACAGCGAGACGTTCGAGCAGATCGAACTGCCCGCCGACCTTCTGGGCGACCGCCGTCCGTTCCTGCAGGACGGCATGACCGTCACCATCGAATATTACGGCGACGAGGCGCTGAACGTGTCGCTGCCGCAGAAAGTCACCTGCAAGGTCGTCGAGACCGAACCGGTGGTGAAGGGTCAGACCGCCGCCAACAGCTACAAGCCCGCGGTTCTCGACAACGGCGTGCGCATCATGGTGCCGCCGTTCATCGCGCAGGACGAGGATATCATCGTCCACACCGAGACCTTCGAATATTCCGAGCGCGCCTGAACCATGCGCGCTCTTCTCCGAGCCTTCGCCGATGCGACGGGTCCGGGCCTGAAGGCGTTGCGCTATGCGATCGGGCTGGGGGCCGTCCTTTCGGGGGCGGCCTTTGCGCAGCAGGGGGACAGGATGACACCGCCACCCCGGCCGGACGGGCAATGGAGCGTACGACTTCTCGCCGGTGTGACGGTCAGCGCCGAGGACGAGGTCACGCTTGCTTTCGATGCCGGGCGGGTCAGCGGCTCGACCGGGTGCAACCGGGTGTTCGGCGGCTACAGCCTGATGCCCGGTTTCGCCTTCGAGGGCCTGGGCATGACGCGGCGGGGCTGCGTCGGGCGCATGGCCGAACTCGAGCGCGCCTTCACCACGATGGTCGAGGGTGTCAACGACTGGCGCATCGACCCCGAGGGGCGGCTGGAACTGCTGAAAGACGACAGGCCGCTTCTGCGCGCCGTGCCTCTGCCCTGACCTGCGCCTGACCTGCGCCCGACCGCCATGTTCGACCGATATCTCCGTCCCCTGATCGACCCGCCGCTGAACCGGGCGGGGCGCGCGCTGGCGCGGCTGGGCATACGGGCCAATACCGTCACCGCCCTGGGGCTCGCGCTGGGACTGGGCGCGGGACTGGCTGTGGCGCTGGGGGCCCATGGCTGGGCGCTGGCGCTGATCGCGGGCTCACGGCTGGCCGACGGGCTCGACGGGGCGGTCGCACGGGCGACCAGGCTCAGCGATCTGGGCGGCTACCTGGATATCGTTGCCGATTTCGTCTTTTACGCGGCGATCCCGCTGGCCTTCGTCTGGGCCGACCCGGCGGCGAACGGCTGGGCGGGGGCGGCGTTGCTGGCGGCGTTCTATGTCAACGGCGCCTCGTTTCTGGGTTACGCGATCCTTGCCGCCAAGCACCGGCTCGAGACCGAGGCACGCGGGCGGAAATCGTGGTATCACGCCGGCGGATTGCTGGAGGGAAGCGAGACCATCGCCTTCTTCGTGGCGTTCTGCCTGTGGCCCGCGGCCTTTCCGGCGCTCGCGCTGGTCTTTGCGGTTCTGTGCCTGCTGACGGCGGCGATCCGGCTGGCCATGGCCGCCGATCAGTTCGGTCGGCGCTGAGCGCTCAGCGGTCCGATTGCAATAAGGGCCGTATGAAGCCCAGCGTCCAGATCAGCGCATAGGTGGCCATCGTCGGGACCAGCACGCCGATCACGGTCAGCGCCCAGACATTGCCGATCCCCACCGAGAGCGCGCTGAGGATGACGATGTAATGCAGGAAATAGACGAACATCGAGATCATGCCCAGCGGGGCGCGGGGCGCGGGCAGCGGAGTGCGCATCATCGCCAGCAGCAGCGTGACGCAGAAGGCGACGGCGAGCGGCGGCAATTCCGGCGGCGCGGCCGGGCTGAGCCCCGCGTAATGCAGCGAAAACGCCGCCTCGATCAGCCGCAGCACCGCCAGCCCGGCGAGGATCAGCCACAGCACCGGGGCGCGCGGCAGCCAGTCCAGCCCCTTCTTGCGGATCACGCCCGCCAGCAGGTAGCCCATGGCGACGAAAGGATATTCGACAAACGCGCCGTTGCGGTAGCTGTTCAGCGGCATGTCGATGCTGGTGTAGAAATCCACCGACTGGATCGCGTTGCCGGTAAGCAGCAGCACCAAGGCCGAACCGGCAAGCCAGCGTTGCGCCGCGATTTCCGAAGGCGCGAAGCGCAGCACCGTCATCACCATCGCCACGGCAACGACAAGGGCGGCCATGTACCACAGGTGAATCGGCCCGAAGATCAGCTGATAGATCAGGTCGGGCATCGACATATGGCTACCATCCAGCCAGATCGGCAGATAGACAAGGCACCAGAACAGATAGGCGCAGCCCAGCACGGTCAGCCATCGCGCTGTCCGTCCCTTGCGGTGGGTCGCGTGCAGCAGGAAACCCGAGATCATCGCGAAGACCGGCACGGCGTTGCGCACCAGCCCCTGGCCGAACAGGTAAGTGGGAACGTGGAAATGCCCGCTCAACAGGACCGCATGCGCCCAGACCACGCCGGTGGCGACCAGGAACTTCAGGTAATCGATCGAGTGTATCCGTGTCATACGCCCGAGTCTTGCGACGAATTCGGGCGGAAATATGCTCGGTCGGCGGAAATTCCTGCGCCAATTCGGACCAAATCCAGAGCATTCTGGCGATTTCGTGGGGCAGCGGCTAGACGCTGCGCGCAGGGGGCGGGGCCTGAAGCGGCCCCGCCGCGTCGCGATCAGGCCTCGCCCCAGATCGCCTCGGCGGTCTTGACCACCAGCTCCAGCTTGCGGCGCTGGTCGTCCTCGGTCAGGTCGTTGCCTTCCTCGGTCGAGGCAAAGCCGCATTGCGGCGCGATGCCGAGCTGGTCGATATCGACGAATTTCGACGCTGCCTCGAACTGGCGCTTCAGGTCATCAAGGCTTTCCAGCTGCGGCGTCTTGGTGGTGATGAAGCCCGGCAGCACCCGCTTCTTGCCCTTCGGCAGCAGGCCCAGCGGCTCCAGCCCGCCCGCGCGCTCGCTGTCGTATTCCATGAAGTAGATATCGACGCTGGTCTGGTTGAAGATCGCATCCGCTGCCGCGTCGTAGCCCCCCGTCGCCACGAAGGTCGAGCGGAAATTGCCGCGGCACATATGCATCCCGATCTGCATGTCGGCGGGGCGGTCCTTGATCGCCTCTTCCAGCATCCACGCATATTTCTTGATCAGGCGGTCGGGGTCTTGGCCCATCTGGCGGCGAATCTCGCGCTGGTTCTCGTCCCCCAGATAGGCGAAAAAGATGTCGTCAAGCTGCAGGTAGCGGCAGCCCGCGTCATAGAAGGCCTGCACCGCTTTGCGGTAGGTCTTGGCGATGTCCGCCATGAACAGGTCCTGGTCGGCATAGGGCGCGTGCTTGTTGGTCGCGGGCGTCACGCGGAAATGCACCGCCGACGGTCCGGGGATCGAGATTTTCGGGCAGACCGTGGTGTTCTTTTCGACGAACTGGAAATGTTCGAGCATCGGGTGATCGGCGGGAAAGTCGAGCGGGCCGTTGACCTCGGCGATCTGCTTGACGGTCGCGCCCTTGAAGCCCAGCGCGTCGCCGTCCAGCTCGATGATGTCGAGCCCGTCGAGCATCCCCATGAAGTCGAAATGCCAGAAGGCGCGGCGCGCCTCGCCATCGGTGACGACCTTCAGCCCCACCTCTTCCTGCATCCGGATCAGGGCGGGGATTTCCCGATCCTCGATCTCGCGCAGCGCGTCGCCGGTCAGCCCGGCCTTGCGCGCCTCGGCGATCTTGCGCGGGCGCAGAAGGCTGCCGACATGGTCGGCGCGGAACGGGGGGGTAAGGTTGGTCATGATCTGTCCTGCTGGGTCACGCGGCACGGGCGCCGCCGGGGAAGGGAAGGGTCCGGAACCGGGTCTGCCGGACGCCGAGACCGGGTTCGGACGAGGCCACGCGCAGCACGGCGCGGGTAGCGCCGCGCAGGCGGTGCGGCTTCGAAGGCTCACGGTAAATCATGCGCATGGGCTTACCCCAAGGGCCGGGCACATGGAAGGCTCTGGCCCGGGGGCGTTGGGGTGGTTCACCTTTCGTCGCAACATGCGCTATCACCGCGCAGGCAAGAGAGCGGGGGCACGGATGAGCGGGCAAAGCGAGACGACGGCGACGGAATGCCGGTGGGAGATTGACGGGCTGGTCCTGGCCGGGCTGGCCTGGGGCCCCGAGGACGGGACGCGGGTTCTGGCGCTGCATGGCTGGATGGATCACGCCGCCAGCTTTCAGGAACTTGCCCCGCGACTGACCGGCTGCCGGGTGGTGGCGCTGGACCTGAGCGGGCAGGGGCTGAGCGCGCATCGGGCGCCGCATGCCACCTATAATATCTGGGACGACCTGCCACAGATCGCCGGCCTGCTGGACCTTCTGGGATGGCGCGACTGCGTGCTGATGGGCCATTCGCGCGGCGCCAATATCGCCACGCTGTTCACAGCCGCCCAGCCCCAACGGGTGCGCGCGCTGATCGCGTTGGATTCGCTGGTGCCTGCGCCGTCCGAGGCGGGCGTGGTGGCCACGCTGCGCGCCTTCGTCGAGGAAACGCGCGCCCAGCAAAGCCGCCCGCCCCGGACCTTTCCCACGCGCGAGGCCTATCTGGAGCGCCGCCGCGCGCAGGGGAATGCGCCGCATGTCTCCGAAGCGCTGGCCGGTCGCGCGCTCGAGCCGGTGCCGGAGGGCTTTCACCTGCGCGGCGACCGGCGGCTTTTCGCAAGCTCGGCGGTCAAGCTCACGCAGGCGGATATCGAGGCGGTGCTGCGCGCGATCCGCTGCCCGGTGCTGAACATCTGGGCCGAGACCGGCATCGCCGCCACCCGCCCCGAGGCCGCCCGGCTGCCCGACTTCGGCGCCGCGCTGATCGCCGATTATCAGACGCTCCGGCTTCCGGGCGACCATCACTTCCATCTCGATCCCGCGATTGCCGGCCGGATGGCCGACGCCATCGGGGATTTCCTGGCGCGCCGCCTGCCCGGCTAGGCCCGTTCGGCCAACCCGTCACAGATCGGTCAGGGTGCCCAGAAGCGCCTCGGCGGCGAAGCCCACGGTTTCCGACAGTGTCGGGTGCGGGTGGATCGTCAGGGCGATATCCTCGGCATCCGCGCCCGTCTCGATGGCCAGCGCGATTTCCGCGATCAGGTCGCCCGCATTCGCGCCGACGATGGCCCCGCCCAGAACCCGCCGGGTCTCGGCATCGAAGATCAGCTTGGTCAGCCCGTCGCTGCGCCCCATCGACAACGCCCGGCCCGACGCCATCCAGGGAAAGCCCGCCTTGCCGATCCGGATCCCGTCTGCCTTCGCCTTCGCCTCGGTCAGGCCGACACAGGCGATTTCGGGGTCGGTGTCGGCGACCGAGGGGATGCAGGCGGGCTCGAAGGCCGCGTTTTCGCCGCAGGCGACCTCGGCCGCGACCTTGGCTTCGTGCGTGGCCTTGTGCGCCAGTATCGGCTGACCCACGACATCGCCGATGGCGAAGATAGGCGACTGCGATGTACGCATCCGGGCATCGACCGACAGGAAACCCTGCGCCGTCAGCGCGATTCCCGCTTGTTCGGCGCCGTTCCGGTCGGCATCGGGCCGCCGGCCCACCGCGACGAGGATCCGGTCATAACGCTCGTGAAAGGTGTCGGCGGCGGTCTCGAACTGGGCCTAAAGCCTGTCGCCTGCTGCGCTGTCCTCAGCGGGCTTGTAGAATTTCAGCGTTTCGACTGCCTTGTCCGAAAGCGGCAGATCAAACCCGTCGCGGAAGACCATCAGCGCCCCGACAAAGTGTCTTGGCCTGATGCGCGCTGATGCGGGATTCGCCCGCGCCGCCCATGCCGTAACTCTTCCTGGTCTTCGCCAGAATGACGGTCGGGCGCCCCTTGTGCGCCTCGGGCGCTGCGAAGGCCGCATGGCATTTCTTCAGGTCATGGCCGCCGCTCTTGAGCTTGTGGATGTTGTCATCGCTCACAGGCCGCACAAGCGCCGCCGATTCCGGGTCCAGATCGAAGAACTTCGCGCGGTCGTAATCGTCCATCTCGCCGTCGCCGGACACGCCCCAGACATGCCGCCCCCCGGTATCGGACAGCCCGCGCGCCTGAAGATAGCGCAAGAACCGCGCCTGATGGATCGCGCTGAGCGGGCCAATCCCCATCGAGCCGGTGGGCACCTGCCAGAGTTCTTTCATTAGCCACGGATGCGGGTGCCAACACAGGCGCTTGCCGGGCACTTCCTGTCGGCAATTGGCGATGTCGTCTTCGTTCAGTCGGCCTTCGAGAAAGGCGCGGGCATAGATGCCGGGGCGGAATGCGGCTGGAAATAGACCAGATCGGCGGCGAAATCGTCGGTCTTGCCGCGGAAGACATGGTTGAAGCCGACCTCGAAGATTTCGGCCGCCGAGGCGCAAGAGGCGATAGGCCCGCCCAGCTCGCAATAGGCCCGGTTCGCGCACACCCCCATCTCCAGCGCGTTCCAGCGGGTGATCGAGAACCCGGTTGAGCACGAAACTCGCGCGCTGGGGATCGGCATGCCGCATGAGGCTGTCGAGCGCGTCGATTCATTTGGCGGTTTCGGCGGGATCGGCATCGCTGGGGCGGGGGGTTCGGTCGGGTTGGCTCTGGGTGGTGGGCGTCGCCTCTGCGCGCAGGATAGCCGACAGCGCGACGTGGATGTTGCCAAAGACGCCTCGATGGAAGGGTCAATTGGAGGAAGCGTCTGAAAATAGTACAATCAATGACACGATCAGCGAATAGAGTCGCCGGCCTTGACGCAATCGATCTGGCCATCCTGACCGAGCCGCAACGCGATGCCCGGATGTCGATTCAGGACCTCAGCCAGCGTGTCGGGCTGTCCCCGCCCCCCTGCGCGCGCCGCGTGCGGATCCTTGAGGAAAACGGTATCGTCCGGAGTTACACGGTCGTTCTGGACGAGGCCAAGGTGGGCATCCCGATCAGCGTCTTCGTCTCGGTGAAGCTGGATCACCAGATCGACGACCGGCTGCGCAACTTCGAAGAGGCGATCCGGAAATTCCCCGAAGTGACGGATTGCTGGCTGATGACGGGGGACAGGGATTACCTGGTCCGCGTGGCGGTGGCGGATCTCATCGAGTTCGAAAGTTTCCTGACCGGGAAACTGACCAAGGTGGTCGGTGTTGCCTCGCTTGAATCCTCGATCCCGATCCGACGCGTGAAAGAGAAATCCGCCCGCTTGTCCTGACCACCCCGAGGCCGCGCAGGCGCAGGGCGTCGAGACGCGCCACGCCCGGATGGATAAGTCAGGCTTATAAGACCAATACTATTCATTCATTTGACATATAATGCACCGCGCCCCTACGGTCCCGACGTCTGGGAGGCACGCGATGTTGGAAACCACGGGTATCGACGCAACGAAGAGCGGAACGCAGGAGGTTCTGCGCGTCGACGGGGCCTCGGTCCGGTACGGCGCGGCCACGATCCTCGATGGCGTCGACCTGACGCTGAACAGGGGCGAATTCGTCTGCGTGATCGGTCCCTCGGGCAGCGGCAAGACGACCTTCCTGCGGCTTCTGGCGGGGCTGGTGGCGCCGGCTGAGGGGCGCGTGCTGTTTCGTGGCGCCGAGCATCGCGCGCCGTCGCGTGAAATCGCCATCGTGTTTCAGGATTACGCCAATGCGCTGCTGCCGTGGCGCGACGCCGAGGGCAACGTGTCGCTGGCGCTGGAAGCGGCGGGCGTGCCGCGCGCCGAACGCGCCGGGCGCATCCGGGCGCTGCTGAGCAAGGTGGGACTGGCGGGAAGCGAGAAGAAATTCCCCTCGGAAATGTCAGGAGGGATGCAGCAGCGGCTGCAGATCGCGCGCTGCCTGGCGCAGGAGCCCGACGTGCTTCTGATGGACGAACCCTTCGGCGCGCTGGACGCGATGACCCGGCAGAAGCTGCAGGACGAATTGCTGGGCATCGTGCGCGACAGCAACGTGACCGCCTTTTTCGTCACGCATGATCTGGAAGAGGCGATTTACCTGTCCGACAGGATCGTCGCACTCGAGCCCGATCCGGGCCAGGTGTGCCGGGTTTTCGACGTGACGCTGCCCAAGCCGCGCAACCAGCTTTCCACCCGCGAGATGCCGGAATTCCTGCGCCTGCGCCGTGAGCTCTTCGATTTCATCGAGCGTTTCGAGCCATGACGGCACTCAAGGGGCTGGCTCTTCCCGTCGCGCTGCTGGTCTTGTGGCAACTGGCCGTCGTCCTGAGCGGGATGCAAAGCGACACCATCGCCGCACCGGACGCGATTTTCGCGGCGCTGGGCCGCGCGCTGACCGAGCCCGCCTTCTGGGCCGATACCGGCGACACGCTGGCGGCGGGCGGCATGGGGCTGGCGCTGGGCTTCGGTCTGGGCACGCTGTCGGGCGTCCTGTTCGGACTGATCCCGCCCGTGGGCCGCGTCATGCGCGTGACTGTGGAATTGCTGCGCCCGCTGCCCGCCATCGCCATCCTGCCCATCGCGCTGCTGATCTTCGGCTTCGGCTATCGGCTGGAAGTCGCCATCGTGGCCTTCGGCACATGCTTTCCCGTCCTTGTCCTGACCGAGGCTGCCGTGCGCCAGATCGAGCCCCGGCTGTCCGAGGTCGCGCGGGCGCTGGCGCTGAGCCCCGGCGCGCGGGTGCGCAAGATCGTGTTGCCCGCCGTGCTGCCGCGCCTTTTCGTGGCGCTGCGGCTGGCTGCCGGGATTGGGCTGATCATCGCCATCACGGTCGAAATCGCCGCCAACCCGATCGGGCTGGGCGCGCGGCTGATGCAGGCATCGAACTCGCTGCGGCCGGCTGATATGTACGCCACGCTGTTCTGGATCGGCGCCATCGGCTGGGCGCTGAACTGGGGGATGCTGCGGCTTCAGCTCTGGCTGTTCCCGGCCACGCGGGGGGCCGCGCAATGAGACATCTGCATCGCGGCCTGTGGTTCATGGCTTCGCTGGCGCTGCTGGTCGCGCTGATCTGGGGCTGGCAGGTGCTGGCCGATGCCCGCATCCTGCCGCGCGCCTTCTTTCCCGGCCCCGACCGGACGTGGCGCGCGCTGAGCCGTGGCTTCGCCTCGGGCACGCTGGTGGCGGATACGCTGACCACCTTGCGCCGTCTGGGGCTGGGCTGGGTGCTGGCCTCGCTGCTGGGGGTGGGGCTGGGTGCGCTGGTAGGCACGTCGAAATGGGCGCAGGACTGGGTCGCGCCGATCTTCGAGGTGCTGCGCCCGCTGCCTGCCTCGGCCATCGCGCCGGTTCTGCTGCTGTTTCTGGGCCTGACCGACAGCATGATCCTGACGCTGATCGCCTTCGGCGCGCTCTGGCCGATGCTGCTGACCACGGTGCACGGCTTTTCCAACATCCATCCGCGCCGCAAAGAGGTCGCGCGTTCGCTGGGCATGGGGCGCGGCGCTTTCATCGCCAAGATCGCCCTGCCGGGCGCGCTGCCCGACATCATGGGCGGTCTGCGGCTGGGCCTGACGGTGGCGCTGATCCTGGTCGTGGTGGGCGAGATGATCACCGTGCAGGGCGGGCTCGGGGCCCGGATCCTGCTGGCCGCGCGGGCCTTCAACGCCGCCGAGATCTTTGCCGGGGTCGCCCTTCTGGGCGTCATCGGTCTGGTGACCAATGCCCTGCTGGGGCTGGTCGAAACACGGGCATTGCGCTGGCAGCGACGCTGAGCGCGCTGCCCGCAGAAATGCTAACCATGTCGGGAGGACCTGGAATGAACCGCAGAACCTTGATGATGGGCAGCGCTGCCCTGCTGATGACCGTCCTGCCGCTGCAGGCGCAGGAGCGCACGTCCGTGACGCTGCTTTACACCGCCACCACCGGCTTCATGACCGCCTGGGTCGCGGCGGATCAGGGCTTCTTCGCCGATCACGGCGTCGATGTGGATCTGCAGCTGGCGCAGAACGGCTCGATCATCGTCGCGGGCGTGGTCTCGGGCTCGGCACAGGTCGGGCTGCCCACGCCGACGGTCGCGCTGCAGGCCATCGAGAACGGTCTCGACCTGCGCACCTTCGCCTCGACCAACATCTTCCCCGAGACGTCGAATGCCGGGGTCGTGGTCGGCGCCGAGAGCGGGATCGAAGCCGCAGCCGATCTGGTCGGCAAGACGGTCGGCGTGCCGGGGATCGGCGGGCTTCTGGACGTGACCATGCGCCAATGGCTGATCTCGCAGGGCGTGGATGTGGGCGATGTGAACATCGTCGAAATCGCGCTGCCGCAAACGGGCGACGCGATCCGCGCCGGGCAGGTCGATGCCGTGGCCAGCGTCGACCCGTTCTCGAGCCGCGCGGTCGATATGGGCGTGGGGCGCCTGATCGGCAATTATCTGGACGTCATTCCCGATGGCTCGGCCGCCGGGATCTTCGTCACCACCGCCGAATGGGCCGAAGAGCATCCCGAGGCGATCACCGGCATGCAGCTTGCGCTGGCCGAGGCCGCCGACTTCATCCGCGAGAACGATGCCGAAGCGCGCGAGAGCATCACGCGCTACACGACGCTTCCCGCGCCGGTCGTGGCGAATGTGCCTTTCCCCAATCTGGGCGGCGCGCTGGAGCCGGAAACGAGCCTCGGCTTCTGGAACCGGCTGGCGCTGGAACAGGGGCTGATCTACGAACTGGTCGATCTGGACACCTTCGTGATCCCTTTCCCGACCGAGTGAACGGACGGGACCGCGTGAAACCGGGCGGCGGGGCACGGATCCCCGCCGCTTCCATTGACGGGAGAGCTCCATGAAATTTGCCACGCTTGCCAACAACACGCCGGATGGCCGGCTGCATCTTGTCAGCCGCGACCTGTCGCGCTGCGCTCCGGCAGAGGCCGCGCCGACGCTGCAGGCCCTGATCGAGAACTGGGACGCGCTGGCCCCCGCCCTGCAGACCCAGTACGAGGCGCTGAACGCGGGTGGCGGCGAGCCTTTCGATCCCGCCTCGGCGCTGGCGCCGCTGCCGCGCGCGTGGCAATGGCTGGACGGGTCGGCTTATGAAAGCCACGGCACGCTGATGGCCAAGGTTTTCGGCATCGACAACCACGCCGACAAGGAACGGCCGCTGATGTATCAGGGCCTGTCGGATCATTTCCTCGCGCCTTGCGCCGATGTCCCGCTGCCGACCGAGGACGATGGCATCGATTTCGAAGGCGAATTCGGCGTGATCTGCGACGCGGTGCCGATGGGCACCGATGCGGCCACGGCGCGCGGGCATATCCGGCTGCTGGTACAGATCAACGACTGGTCGCTGCGCGCGGTCGCTCCCATCGAGATGCGCACGGGCTTCGGCTGGGTGCAGGCGAAACCGGCCTGCTCGATGGCCCCCGTGGCCGTCACGCCCGATGAATTGGGCGATGCATGGCGCGACGCGCGTATCGACCTGCCGCTGGTGGTCGACTGGAACGGCGAGCGTTTCGGCGCGGCGGGCGGCTATGACATGGGCTTCGGTTTCGATCAGCTTGTCGCCCACGCCGCGCGGACCCGCAAGCTGGTGGCGGGGACGGTGATCGGCTCGGGCACCGTGTCGAACGAGAATTACCGCGAGATCGGCTCGTCCTGCATCGCCGAGCGGCGCGGCATCGAGATGCTGGACGAAGGCGCCGCGCGCACCGGGTTCATGCGTTTCGGCGACCGCGTGCGGATGGAATGCCGCATGGCCGATGGCACGCCCCTGTTCGGTGCCATCGACCAAAAGGTCGTCAAAGGCTGAACAACGCCTCGGCATTGCCCCCCATGATCGCCGCGCGGTCCTGGGCGGGCAGGGCCTCGGCCAGTGTGTCGGGGCGGCAATCGGCCATGTCGAACGGGTAATCCGTGCCGAACATCACCCGCGCCGCCCCCATCCGCGCGATCAGGGCGCGCAGCTGCTCGGGGTCAAAGACGACAGTATCGACCCAGATCCGCGAGAGATAATCCGAAGGCCGCTCGCGGCACTGACGCGCCTCGGGGCGCACGCGCCATGTGTGATCGAGCCGCCCGATATAGGCGGGCAGATAGCCGCCGCCATGCGCGCCCACCAGCTTCAGGCCGGGGAAGCGATCCAGCACGCCCGAGATGATCAGCGACGACAGCGCGATGGTGGTTTCCAGCGGCTGACCGATCGTGTTCGACAGGTAGAACGACGACAGCCGGGGGCCCAGCGACGTGCCGAGCGGGTGGATGAAGACCGGCATCCCCGCTTCCTCGGCGGCGTGCCAGACCGGATCGAAAGCCGGGTCGGACAATTCGCGCGACCCGACCGAGGCGGAAATCTCGACGCCCTTCAGCCCCACCGCCCTGGCCTGCCGGATCTGGTCGGCGGCCAGGTCGGGATGCTGCATCGCCACGATGCCCATGCCGGCCAGCCGGTCCGGCGCCCGCGCGACCAGCCCGGCGGCGGCGGTATTGGCGGCTTCGACGAGATCGGCGGCGAGCGTGGGATCGGCCCAGTAAGCATAGAGATGCGGAGAGGGCGAGACGACCTGCAGGTCGATGCCCATCAGGTCCAGATCGGCCAGCCGCTTGTCCAGCGACGCCATCCGCGCCCCGGCGGCTGGCAGCATCACCGCAAGGTTATGCGCCATCGAGGCGGCGCCCGTGCCTTTCGCCTGCGCCTCCATCTCGGCCTGACGATCCGGGCGCCCGGCCAGCAGCGCCTCGGCCTCGGGGGCGCCGCAATGGCCGTGCATGTCGATCACACGCGGCACGTCGATCCGGGGCAGGGCGGTGTCGGGCAGGGGGTTGAGCACGCTCATTCGTCGAAGATCGCCACGGCGCGCACCCAGCCGGCCGAGCCTTTCTCGACCTTCACCGGGAAGGCGCAGACGGTATAGCCCGTGGCCGGCAGCGTTTCGAGATTGGAAAGCTTTTCCATGTGGCAATAGGCGGCTTCGGCCCCGGCCTTGTGGCCTTCCCAGGCGAGCGCCTTGTTGCCGGTTTCGGCGATCTGACGCCTTTGATGGATCAGCGGCGTGTCCCAGCTCCAGGCATCGGTGCCGCAGACCCGCATCCCGCGGTCGGTCAGCCACAGGGTCGCCTCGCGTCCGATGCCGCAGCCTTTGGACAGGTAATCGTCATGGCCATAGCGCAACCCGGCCGAGGTGTTCACCAGCACGATATCGCCCGGTTTCAGATCGTGGCCGATGCGCTTGAACTCGGCTTCGATCTCGGCGGCGGTGACGACATGGCCGTCGGGCAGGGCGCGGAAATCCAGCTTCACGCCCGGTCCCATGCACCACTCGAGCGGCACCTCGTCGATGGTGATCGCCCGCTCGCCGTTATTCATCGTCGGGTGGTAATGCCACGGCGCGTCCAGATGCGTGCCGACATGCGTGGTGATGTCCAGCTCTTCCGAGGCCGGGCCCGCCCCGCCCAGCATTTCCGACGGCTCGATCCCCAGCATCGCCGCGAAGTCCTTGGCGCCATGCGCATGATCCAGATAGCGGATCTTCGGCAACAGGGGCGGCGGGTCCGACTTGATACCCGCTTTCAGCGTAACAGACAGATCGACAATCCGACGTGCCATGGACTTCCCCCCGATATCACCCTTTGCGGGGACCGTATTTTCCGGCTAGGCATATGTCTAATGAATACAATAAATGACTTTCATAAGGTTGGTGCATAGTGCGGCTGAACCGTCTGGACATGAACCTGATCATCGCGCTGGAGGCGATCCTGCGGCTGCGCTCGGTCACGGCGGCCGCGGCCGAGCTGAACCTCACACAGCCTGCCGTCAGCCAGGCGCTGCGTCGCCTGCGCGAGCATTTCGACGACCCGATCGTCAGCCTTGCCGGACGAAGGATGCGCCCGACCGAGTTCGGCGAGCAATTGTTCGTCGCCGCGACCCAGCTTCTGAACGAGACACGGCATTTCTCGCAGATGCGGCCCGGTTTCGATCCGGCCTCGACCGAGCGGAAATTCTCGATCATCGCGTCGGATTTCGTCCTCAAGGTGCTGTTCGCGCCGCTTCTGCCGGTGCTCGCGCGCGAGGCACCGGGCGTGACCCTGCAGATGGTGCCCATCGACGCGCCCTCGGATGCGCGGTTCCAGCGCGGCGAGGTGGATTTCGCGGTCATTCCGGACCGCTTCCTGTATGACGGCCATCCCCATCAGCGGCTTTTTACCGACGATTTCGTCTGCGTCCTCAGCGAGGATCATCCCGACATCGCTGACAGCATGAGCGCCGAGACCTACCTGTCGCTGCGCCATGTCGTCACCGAGTTCGGCGGGACCTGGCGCGGCAGCCATTTCGAACAATGGGCGCTCGACAATGCGATCTCGCTGAAGGTGGCCTGCAGCGTTCCCAGCTTCGCGATGCTGGCCGATTGTCTGGTCGGCACGCCCTTCGTCGCCAGCATGCATCGCAGCCTGTGGAACAGCCTGCCCGCCGGGACCGGCCTGCGCGCGGTGCCCCATCCCTTGCCGGTGCCGAGGATCTCGGAAAACCTGCAATGGCATGAAATCCGGGAATTCGACAGCTCGGTCCGGTGGTTTCGCGACCTGGTGATCCGCACCGCGCGCGCCCGTTTCCCCGACAGCTGAGAGCGCTTAATCCGCGCCGCCCGCGATCTGACCCGAGGCATAGGCCAGCAACGCCGCAGACGAGCGCGCGGTGCGCTGCGCCTCGACCCGCGCGAGCTGCGCGTCATAGAGCATCCGCAACGCGGTATCGACCTCGCCCACGGTGGCCAACCCGCGTTCGGACATCGAGCGCGCGGCGTCATAGGTCGTCTGCGCGGTCGACACCATCTCGCCCGCCGCGGCATTGGCGGCGAGCGAGGCGCGCAGGGCCTCGTAAGCGGCGATGATCTCGCCCTCGGCCATGGCGCGCAGGTTCTCGGCCTCGGCCAGCGCGGCTTCGTGTCCCGCCTGCGCCTCGGCCAGCTGCAATTGCCGGGCATTGCCGTCCCAGATCGGGATCGACACGCCCAGATACAGCCCCGCGACCTGTTGCGAGCGCTCGCCGCCGAGGCTGCCTGCGCCGGTATCGAGCGATCCCGTCAGCATCCGGCGGCCCAGCGTGGCCGAGGCCACGATGCGCGGTCGGAACGAGGCCTCGACGGCGCGCACATTCGCCTCGCTCGCGCGGGCGCGGGCGAAGGCGGCCTGCAGATCGGGGCGGCGTTGCAGCGCATCATCGAGGAACGCATCGACCGCTTCGGGCGGGCGCGGCGGCAGGCGCAGGGTGCTGGACAGATCCACGCGGATCGGCTGGCGCGGCGACAGGCCGCACAACGTGGCCAGCCGGACCGAGGCGGCGCTGGTTTCCGACCGCGCGCGAGTCAGGTCGAACCGAGCCTGCGCCAGCACCTGCTCGGCCTGCGCCAGTTCGGTCACGGTGGCCAACTGCTGGCCGCGCCGGGCCCGCGCCATCGAGGCGATCTCGTCGGCGGCGGCAAGGCGGCGGCGCTGGATATCCTCGCGCTGGGCGGCGGCCTGAAGGTCGTAGAAAGCCTGCGTCACGTCATGGATCAGGGTCTGATGCGCGGCGACGAAGTTGACGTTGCCGGCAAAGGACAGCTCTTGCGCGCCCTCCCTGAGCGCCGCGCGCCGCCCGAAATCGAAGAGCAGCCATTGCACCGAAAGAACCGCCGCGTTGACGCCGGTGCCGGCGCGCACATCGCCGCCGGGCAATACGCCCAGCGGATCGCTGACACCCGCGCTGTCCGAGGCATGGCGCCCCGCGAGGATCTCGGCGCTGAGCCTTGGCAGATAGGCCGCCTCGACCATGCCCACCGCCAGCGCCGCCTGCCGCGCCCGCAGCCACGCGGCGCGGGTCAGGGGGTTGTTGGTCTGGGCGATGTCGATCAGCGTGATCAGGTCATAGCGCTGTCCGGGCACCGGCGCGCGGCTGGCGGTGCCGCCGGGGACGCGGACATCGGCGGGCAGGGTGAAACCGCTCATCCCCGCCAGCGGCGCCGACGGATCGGCCGGTGCCAGCGCGGCGCTGTCGAGATTGGCGCAGGCGGCAAGCAGCACCAGCAGGGGGAGGGCGTTAGGCCGGGGCATGGCGGCTCCGATGCAGGAAGGCGTGATAGCGGGTTTCCGCAAGGGCGATATCGGCCGAAAGGTCGGCCTCGCGTTCATAGCGCGCCATCTCGGCCAGACGCCGGGCACGCGCAAGGGGGGCGCGTAACCGCGCGATGGCGCGACCGCTGTCAGGGGGCGGGGCTGTGGACAGGGCGGTATCCATCTCGGCAATGGCGTCACGCGCGTCGTCGCGGGCCGATTCCGGCCACAGCGTCGCGAACACGGCCCAGATCACCGCGCTGCCGAACAGGATGCCGACGATCCGGCTGGTCGCCGCCGAAATCCCCGAGGGCGGCCCGAAGCCCGACAGCAGCACAAGGAAGTAACACAGCGCCAGTTGCCAGCCCGCATAGGCGATCCTCTCGCTGCCCAGTCCGATCCATGCGGCGATGAAGGTGGGCGGCGCGAGCAACAGCAAAAGCCCGCCGATATCGTCCGCGCGCGGCATCAGCCAGAACATCACCGCCATGCCGATCGCGGCCCCGATCAGCGCGCCGGTAAAGCGCAGGACGATGCGGTGATGCGTCTCGCCCCGTGTCCCCAGCGCGACGTAGAAGCAGGTGATCATCGCGGTGTGGATTTGGAACAGGCCGAAGGCGGTGTAGAACCCGTAAGTGATCATCACCGCCGCCAGAACCTTGATCGCGAACCTGACCGGGCGCGGATCGCTGAAGGCGCCGGGGAGCAGGAAGGGCTCGCGCTCGGGCGGCGGGGCGGCGCGGGCAGGGGCGGGGATCAGCCCGGCCTCGGCCAGCGCGAGCCGGTGATAGGCATCGTCCGCGCGCCGCAAGAGGCGGGTGGCCTCTTCGCCCCGCGCCTCGCCCAGCATCCGGGCGAATTTGCGGTATTCGTCGAGCGGCTGCAGGCCCTCGTCCAGCAGCGCCTTGGCCTGTTCGCCATGCGGGGCGAGCAGCGCGCGGTCGAGCGCCGCGATATGCTCTTCGGCCCGGGCAAGCGGGCGCGGCCCGGCCAGTGCCGACCAGAAGGCCATCAGCCCCAGCGGCAGCACCAGCACCACCCAGATCCATTCGAAGGCACGGTTGATGAGCTCGGGCTCGGGGATCACGTCGACCAGCGTCAGCATGAACGCGAAGACGAAACCCGCCGTGCCCGCCAGCGGCCCCAGCTTGGACGCCTGCGACAGGAACATGCCGACGAAGGTGAAGCCTGCCAGCGCCGCAAGGCGCAGCATCGGGTCCTCCAGCACGCCGCGCAGCAACAGCACCCCCAAGCCCACCGCCAGCGAAGCCGCCGCGATCAGCTTGAGGGCGGTGAAGATCGTGTCGCCTGCATTGTCGCGAAACGCGAAGAAGATCAGGTAGCACGACAAAGCCGCCTCGGGCACCCGCAGGGCCATGGCGAGCGTCGTCGTGACCAGCACAAGCCCGGTGATGGTCAGCGCATCGCGCATCCGGCCCGGTTGCGGGGCCAGTTCGGCCAGCAGCGAGGGCGCGGCGCGCGGGGTCATGGATGCGACGTGCCGTCCGCACCAAGGATACGCACCGAGGCCGACGCGCCCAGCCGCAACAGGCCCGCCGGCGCGTCGTCGAGCTCGATCTCCACCGGGAAGCGCCGCGCGGCGCGCACCCAGTCGAGCTTGTTTGCGACCAGCGGCAGGCCCAGAAGCTCGGCCTCGTCATTCGCGCGCACGCCCCAGCCGATGCCGGTCACATGCCCGCCCAGAGGCCGGTCGGGCGCGGCCAGCAGGAAGACGCGGACGCGATCGCCCTCGGCGATGCGGGGCAGTTCGGTTTCGCGAAACAGGGCAGAGACGCGCCATGCGCTGTCGTCGATCAGCGAAAACAGCGGCGCGGCGGTGACGACGAATTCCCCCTCGGTCAGGGTCAGCCCGGCGATATAGCCCGCGCGGGGCGCGAAGATTTCAGTATTGCGGCGGTTGCGCTCGGCCAGCGCGACGGCGGCGCGAGCGCTGTCGACCTGCGCGCGGCGGGTATCGAGCGTGCCGACGAAGGCATCGGTGCCGCTGGCATGGCTTTGCGCCTGTTCCAGCGTGACCTCGGCATCGCGCACGGCGGTGCGGGCGCTGTCAACCTCCTGCGCGGTGACGTAGCCCTGCTCCAGCAGCGGCTCCAGCCGGGCAAGCGTCTGCCGGGCCAGCGCCAGATTGGCCTCGGCCCGGTCGATCTGGCCCGAGGCGACATCGGCATTCGAGCGTTCGAGCGCGCGGTTGCCTTCGCCCTGACGCAGCTCCGATTCGGCCGAGGCCAGCGCCGCCTGCGCCTGTGCAAGAGCAAGGTCATAGGCTTCGGGGTCGATGCGGAACAGAAGATCGCCCGCCTCGACATGCTGGTTGTTCTCGACCGCGACCTCGATCACCAATCCCGGCACGATGGCCGAGATTTCGACGACGGGCGCGTCGATGGTGGCGGCGTCGGTCGTCGGGTGGCGGTCGGATTGCATCCAGGCCCAGCCGGCCAGCGTGATGGCCGCCAGCGCCAGCATGGCCACGACAATTCGCAAAAGCCCGCGCGTTGTCATTGGTATCCCCCGATCCACAGGACATAGAGCCCGACGCCCGACAGTACCGCGACCGACAGGTGGAACACCGCCGGTGCGGGCAGGTGGCGGGCCAGGCCCGTCACGATCAGCACCTCGCGCAGGACCAGGGCCAGGATCATCCCGGCAAGGGCGGCAAACAGCCAGACCGGGAAAGAAGAGCCATAAATGGCGATGACCGGGGATCGCGGAGTCATGGGGCCTCGGAGGAATCTGTCGGCGGGCGCAGGCACATTTGTCTGCCCCTCGCCGGGCGGCTGCAAGGCGTGACGTTCCGGCACGTCCCGGGTGAACAGGGCCCGCGGCAGGGACCACAGGCTTGCCGAGGCGGAATGCAGGCCGGGTATCACGGGCCAAAGCATTCCATCTGTAAATGCATGAAATTCAGACTATCAATTCGACTGATGCCTTGGCGCCCCTTAGCCTGCAGCTTGGGCAGGACCCGCCCTGGCGGGGTCTGCGTGGCGTCCGGGACCGGATCGTGACGGGCGAACAGGCGGGCGGCAGGACTATCGGCTCGGAGGGAGGAGCCCCGAATGCAGAGCAAAGAGAGTAACGCCGGCCCCGTGGCCCGGGCGATGGAGCAGGTCACCGGGCTGGTCGCGGTGATCGCGGTGGGCGGGATCCTTGCGGGGGCGGTGATCGTGGTGGGGGACGTGCTGGCACGATGGCTGTTCGGCACCGCCATCGTCGCGCTCAACGAGATCATGTCGGGCGTCTTTGCCGTCGCGGTCGCGGCAACCCTGCCGGCGGGCGCCGCGCGGCGGGTCAATCTGCGCATCGACCTGCTGGGCGCGCAGACCGGGCCGCGGATGACCGCGTGGCTCACGCTGATCGGCTCGCTGATGCTGGCCGGGTTCTTCGCGCTGCTGGCCTGGCGGTTGTCGGTGCTGGGGCTGCGCTATCACGTTCAGGGGCGCGCCACCTCGATCTGGAACTGGCCGCTGGCGCCCACCTATTTCGCCATCGCGGGCTTCATGGCGCTGGCGGCTTTGGTGCAACTGGTCAATGCCGCCGAGGACCTGCGCCGGGCGTTGTCCACCCGCCGGGGCGCGGGCTCAAGCCCCGTCGTGATCCTTCTGGCCGTCGCGCTGGCGCTTCTGGCCGGGGGCGGCCTGATCTGGGGCTGGGCGGATTTTGCCGGTCTGGCGGGCTGGGCCGGGGCGCATCCGGCGGCGGCGGTGGGACTTGCTTTCGCGGTGTTGTGGATCGGCGTCCTTCTGCAACTGCCGCTCGCCACGGTGACGGCGGCGATCGGGCTGGCGGGGACGCTGCTGTATCTCGGCGGTTCGACGGCGGGGAACGTCTTTGCCGGGGACAGCGCGGATTTCCTGCGCGATCCGCAGGTCGCGACGCTGCCCCTGTTCCTGATCATGGGCGCCTTCGCGGTGGCCGCCGGTGTCTCGGACGACCTGTTCCGCGTGGCGCAGGCGCTGCTGGGGCGGGTGCGCGGCGGGCTGGCCTATGCCACTGTCGCGGGCTGCGCGGGCTTCGGCGCGGTGAGCGGGAATTCGGTCGCGACCTCGGCCACGTTCGGGCGGCTCGCGCTGCCCGAGATGACGCGGCGCGGCTATGCGCCGGCGCTGTCCTCGGCCACCGTCGCGGCCGGCGGGACGCTGGGCGCGCTGGTGCCGCCGTCCGGGGTGATCATCCTGTTCGCACTTCTGACCGAGGAATCCATCGCGGCCCTGTTCGTCGCGGCGATGGTGCCCGCCCTGCTGGCGCTGCTTTTGTACTTCGCGACGATCTGGCTGACGATCCGGCTGAACCCGGATCTGGTCCCGCGGGCCGAGACCGGTGCGCGCAGCGACCTGATCCCGGCGCTGACCGGCGCCTTCCCGGTGATCGTGCTGTTCGCGGTGGTGATCGGCGGGCTCTATGGCGGGCTGTTCACCGCCACCGAAAGCGCCGCCGTGGGGGCGGTGGGGGCATTCCTGCTGGCGCTGGCGCGCGGGCGGCTGAACCGCAGCGCGCTGCTGCGGGTGTTTTCCGAGACCACGGCCTCGACCGCGATGATCTACGCGCTGATCTTCGGCGCGCTGATCTTCTCCTTCTTCATCAATCTGGGCGGGACGCCGCAGATGGTCACCGACTGGATCGGCGGGATCGAGGCGCGGCCCATCGTCATCCTGTTCGTGCTGATCCTGTTCTACCTGCTCCTGGGCTCGGTGATGGACAGTTTCGCGGTGATGGTGATCACGGTCCCCGTGGTGACGCCGCTGGTGCTGGATCTGGGCTATGACATCCTGTTCTGGGGCGTGCTGATGCTGGTCGTGGTGGAAACCGGCATGATCACGCCACCCTTCGGCATGAACCTGTTCGTGCTGAAGGCGCTGCAGAAGGACGTGAATCTGGGCACGGTGATGCGCGGTGTCGTGCCGTTCATCCTGGCCGATCTGGTGAAGATCGTGCTCTTGGTCGCGGTCCCGGCGTTGTCGCTGTGGTTGCCGTCGACCATGAACTAGCGCGGCGCGCGCTCCTGTCCCGCTTCACGAAAAAAGGGCCCCGTCGAGGGGCCCTTTCCATGCGCGGTTGCGGTTTCTCACTCGGCGATCGCGGCCGAGGCGTCGTCCAGCGACTGGCGGTAGATCTCGAGCGCCTCGGCGCCGCCGGGCGTGCGCTCGATATAGGCGGCTTCGATCGGGCCGCCCACGCGCTCGACCAGCTCGGCCACTTGCGCGTCGGTCATCGTGTGGAAGCGCCGCTCGCCGTCGCTTTGCACGAAGGCCAGCGCATCCGCTTCCCAGGCGTCGATGGCGGCGCCCGTCTGGCGCGAGGTTTCGCAGGTCGAATGCCGTTCCAGGATCTCCTGCGCCGCGTCGGGCAGGGCCTCGAACCGGTCACGCATCATGAAGACCAGCCCCAGCCCGCCGCCCAGAGGGGCGATCAGGTGGTCGGTCGTCACCTCGTTCAGCCGGAAGCCCGGAAAAGCGGTAAAGTTCATCACCAGGCCTTCTGCCGTGCCGCGCTGCAGCGCCTGATACATCTCGGGCACGTTGATCGACAGGGGCGTGCCGCCATAGGCCTGGATCAGTCCCGAGACCACCGGGCTGCCGGTCATCACCTTCATGCCCGCCATATCCTCCATCGAGGTGGCGGGATGATTCTGGAAATGCAGGCTGGCCTGCGGGAACTGCACGAAGAGCAGCGGCACGATATCCGCCGTCTCGTCGCCGAAACCGCCCGCTTCGTAGAACAGGCAGGCCGCCAATGCGCCCTGTTCGGCGTTTTGCACCATGAAGGGCAGGGTGGTGACCAGCGAGCGGGGGAAGCGACCGGCATCGAAGGCGGTGATGCCGAACACCATCTGCACGACATCGTCCTGGATCCGGTCGAAGAAATTCGTGTGGTTCACGATCATCGGCCCGTTGCGAAGCTGGATTTCCAGCACCGAGGGATCCTCGGCGTTGATCGCCTCGACCCAGGGAGTCAGGATGCGGGTGACAAGCGGGTGCTGTTCGGGATTCGCGGTGCCGAAGCCCAGCGTCTCCTGCGCGACGGCGGGTCCGGTTGCGAGAAGCGCCGCGCTGGACAAAAGCGCGGCGAGAGTGCGGCGGATCATGGGTTCCTCCCCTATATCTTTGCATCCCCCGAAAGACAGGGGCCGGGAAAGACCGTAGCGGCGCCTCATGTTTTTGAAAATTTGATTGGTTCAATGGAAGGTATTCATGGGATTCATGGATCTGGCGCGACCGAGGCGATCAGCCGCTCGCGCAGCCAGACCAGCGCCGGATCGGTGTCGCGCATGCTGTGCCACTGGATGACCTGTTCCAGCGGCGCCATGGACAGCGGCGGTTCCGCCATGGCGAGCCCCGGATCCTGTTCCACCATCCGCCGCGCCAGCCGCCGCTGCACCAGCGCGATGCGATCCGACCCGCGCACCAGATCGCCGAGCGAGGAAAACGAGAAGGTCGTCACCGCCACGTTGACCGCCACGCCCGCATCGCGCAACAGATGCGCGGCATAGCTCTGCCCGCCGACCGGCGGCTCCATCGCGACATGTTCGAGCGCGGCAAAGGTCGCAAGGTCAAGATGCCCGGCCGCCGGATTGGTCGCGTCCAGGATGCAGACCATCGGGTCCCTCAGCAGCGTCTGCGACGGGTGGTCGGGGGACGAATAGACGCGCGGTGCGATCAGAAGATCGGTATCGCCACGTTCAAGCTGCAAGCCCGGATAGGTGCGCTGCGGCTTGATCGTCAGCCGCATCGACGGGGCCTCGCGGGCGACCTGTTGCACGAAGGGCGGCACGACGGTCGCCAGGCTGTAATCCGACACCATCAGCGCAACGTTGCGGGTGCTGGTGGCGGGGTCGAAAACCGGGGGGGTGGCAACGGCGGCCTCGATCCGCACCAGAATGTCGCGCACGGGGCCCGCCAGCGCCTCGGCGCGGGGGGTCAGTTCCATGCGCCGGCCCACCTGCACCAGCAGCGGGTCCTCGAAATATAGCCGCAGCCGGTTCAGCGCGTTCGACATCGCCGACTGGGTGATCGACAGCTCGTCGGCGGCGCGGCTGACGCTTTGCAGGCGGATCAGCTTGTCCAGTGCCGCCAGCAGGTTGAGGTCGAGATTTTGAAAACGCATGACCGGAATCCCAGTAATCGGATGAATACCATACATTGATACTTACAATTTCATCAATGCTCATTCCCTCGCTATGGTCCCCCGGAACGAACGGCGAAGGAGGATGCGCGTGTTCCGCTATTTCCCCACGAATTATGTCTGGGACCTGTCGATCAACCTGTCGATCGAGATGGGCGGCCGGCTGGGCGAGATCGAGGCGATGTGCGCGCCGCTGAAAGAGGCCGCGCTCACGCCCGAGGACGGGGGCACGCTGGCATTCCGCAAGGTCTGGTCCGAAGGCGCCGATAACCTGATCGACCTCGCCCAGGACGATCTGGCCCGCGGACGCAGCCTGTCGGCCTCGAACAAGCTGATGCGCGCGGCGAATTACCTGATCACCGCCGAACGCCTGCAGGCGCATGGCTCGGAAGGGCGGATGGCGCTGTACCGCAAGCATCTGGCGACCTTCTACCAGGCGCTGGGTCTTGGCGGGAGCGGTGGCTACCGCGTGACCATCCCCTATGAAGGCAAGCATCTGTCGGGCATCTTCCTGCCCGCCGAGAATGTCACCGGCCCGCAGCCGGTGCTGGTGCAGGTCAACGGCTTCGACAGCACAAAGGAAATGCGCTTCATGGCGCAGCTACCGGGGATGCTGGCCAAGCGCGGGATCGCCTCGCTGGTGCTGGACCAGCCGGGCACGGGCGAGGCTCTGCGCCTGCAGGAACTGACCGCGCGCCATGACAGCGAACACTGGGCGACGCCAGTCTATGAATGGCTGGCCGCGCGTCCCGATGTCGATGCCGCGCGCATCGGCATGGAGGGCGTCAGCCTTGGCGGCTATTACGCGCCGCGCGCCGTGGCCTTCGAGCCGCGCTATGCCTGCGGCGTGAGCTGGGGCGCCAACCACGACTGGCGCGACGTCCAGAAGCGGCGGCTCGAGCGCGAGGGCGAGTTCCCGGTGCCGCATTACTGGTCCCATGCCGCCTGGGTGTTCGGCGCCAAGGATACCGACGACTTCATGCAGAAGGCCGAAGGCATGCATCTGGACGGCGTTCTGGACCGCATCCGCGTGCCGTATCTGGTCACGCACGGCAAGCATGACAGCCAGATCCCGCTGAAATGGGCGTATCGGACCTATGAGCAACTGGTGAACAGCCCGCGCCGCGAACTGGTCATCTTCGACGAACGCACCGGCGGCGTGCAGCATTCCAGCATCGACAATTCGGGCCCCGCGCTCGACTGCATCTGCGATTTCGTGGCCGAGTCGCTCGGCGGCCGGATCGCCTGAGGAGGAACAGGACATGCAGATCATCGGACCCGATCTTCTGGTCTTCGGCGTGGACGACGTGCCCGCCTGCCACGAATTCCTCAGCGCCTACGGGCTGGATTGCGCGGATTACACGCCCGAGAAGGGCGGCACCTATCTGGCGCTCGACGGAACCGGGCTGGTCATCCGCCCGCGCAACGACCCGTCTCTGCCGCTCGCGCTGAAAACCGGCACCACGCTGCGCCTGCAGGTGCTGGGCGTGGTGGATGCGGCCGCGCTCGATGCCGTCGAGGCCGAGCTGTCGCGCGACCGTCAGGTTCTGCGTCTGGCCGATGGCAGCCTGCGCACGCAAGACGATCAGGGATTCGAGCTGGCCTTCCGCGTCACCACGCGCAAGCCGCTCGATATGCCGGGCGAGAAGGTGAACGCGCCCTATGCGCCCGCGCGTCCGGCCAATGCGCTGGGCGTCACGCAGGACATGCCCGCAAAGCCCCGGACCCTGTCGCATGTCGTGCTGTTCGTGCCCGATATCGACGGCGCCGTGGGCTTCTACCGCGACCGGCTGGGCTTTCGCATCACCGATACGCTGACCGGCGCGGGGCCGTTCCTGCGCCCGCAGGCCAATCCCGACCACCACACGCATTTCTTCATCCGCACGCCCCCCTACATGCAGGGGATCGAGCACCTGGCCTTTCATCTGGGCGGGCCGACCGAGCTGATGCTGGCGGGCAGCCGGATGATGGAACAGGGCTACGAGAGCTTCTGGGGCCCGGGCCGTCACAAGTTCGGCTCGAACTGGTTCTGGTATTTCAAGAGCCCGCTGGCCTGCAATGTCGAGTTCGACGCCGACATGGACACCCATGACGACGACTGGGCCCCGCGCGAGGCGCCGATGGGTCCCGAGGCCAGTCAGGCCTTCCTGATGCAGTGGCGTGCGAAATGGGCGCCCGGCGGGGGGCCGGGCGGGCCTAAGGGCTGAACGGACGAAACCTTGGGGGAGGAGGCAGTCATGAGCGGGGAATGGCGGACAGGCCGGCGCGTTGCCATCGTCGGGGCCGGGCCGGGCGGCCTGTCGGCGGCGATCGCCTTCTTGCAGGCGGGCTACGACGTGCGGATTTTCGAGCGCGCCGCGCAACCCAAGCCCTTGGGCGGCGCAGTGCTGCTGTCGGTGCCGGTGATGGCGATCCTCCGGTCCTATGGCATCGACATCGAGAACAATTTCGGCTCGAAAACGATTACCCATTTCGCCAATAGCCGGGGCAAGCTCCGCGCCACGCTGCCGTTCAACCGCTCGGTCGAGCAGGCCTTCGGCATCGAGGGCTGGCATTACGGCATCCTGCGGATGAATACCTATGACAAGATGATGCGCGTTCTGGCCGACAGGGCGCCCGCCGCGCTGGTCGCCGGGCACGCGCTGGATCGTTACGAGGACGCGCCCGGGGGCATCCGGCTGCATTTCACCAATGGCGCCGAGGTCGAGGCCGATCTGCTGGTCGGCGCGGACGGGATCCGTTCGGCCGTGTCGCGGCAGGCTTTCGGGGATCCGGGGCTGTTCCATATCGGCCTGCGCGTCTGGCTGGCATGGTGCGAGGACCTGCCGGGGATCGACCGCGACCACGGATACATCCACCATTCGCGCAGCCTGCAGGCCAGCTATTTCCCGATGAAGCACGATGGCCGACCCGGCTTCGAGTGGTGGCTGGTCGAGCAATCGGATCCGGCGCAGCCCGCACCCGCCGATATCCGCGCGCACCTGATGAACCGGCTTTCGGCCTTTCCGCCCGTCCTGCGCCGACTGGCAGAGAATACGGATTTCGCCACGCAGGTCTTCCCGTGGGAGATCTACAACCGGCCCTCTCTGTCGTCCTGGTGCACCGGGCGCGTGGCCTGTGTGGGCGACGCGGTGCATCCTGTCTCGCCCTATGCGGCCTATGGCATGGGCATGGCGATCGAGGACGGCTATTTTCTGGCCCGCGCGATGAAAGGGCAGGCGCTGACGCCCGAAAACATCGCCGAAGGTTGCCGAGCCTACGAGGCCGAGCGGGTCGCCTATTGCAACCATCATGTGGAATTCGCGCGCAAGATGGGCAACCAGTTCCACCGTGCGCCCTCGCCCGTGGCCCTGCTGCGCGATCTGGTCTTCGATCATACGCCCCTGCTGCAGACGCTGATCGCCAAGGATTACCTCGCCGATGCCGAGCGCATGTCGCTCAGCCTGAAGGAATTGCATGTCGCCCGGGACGGATGATCCGCCGCTCTGCCGGCTCGACGACCTTGCGCAGGGCGAGGCGCGCGGCTTCGACGTGCCGGGGCTTCGCGCCAAGGTCATCGTCGTGCGGCGGGGCGACACCGTGCGCGGCTGGCGCGACCTGTGTCCGCATTACGCGGGCGGCACGCCGATGGCGTGGAAGCGCGACGCCTATCTGAACGGCGCGCGCACGCATCTGGCCTGTCACGCGCATGGCGCGTGGTTCGATATCGATACCGGGGTCTGCGTGCAGGGTCCCTGTCTGGGCAAGCGGCTGACCCGCGTGCCGCTGAAAATTGACGACAAGGGCGGCATCCATCCGGAGCGACCGCCAAGGGGGAGAGAGACATGACGGAGAAACGGCGCATTCTGGTCGTGGGGGGCGGCTTTTCGGGCATGAGCGCGGCGATCCTGCTGGCCGAGGCAGGGAACGCGGTCGACCTGGTCGAGATCGATGCTGACTGGCGCAGCTATGGGGCGGGGATCAGCCTGAATGGCGGGATCTTCCGCGTGTTCCACCGGCTGGGCATCCTTGAGGCGTTCAAGGCGGTGGGGGCGATGACTGACGGGGTCGAGATGCGCAATCCCGCCGATGCGGTCGTCGCCCGCCTGCCCACGCCCTCGCTGCAAGAGGGGGCGACGGGCAATGGCGGCGTGATGCGCCCGGTTCTGGCGAAACTTCTGTCCGACCGGGTGCGCGAGACCGCGACGAATATTCGCCTGGGCGTCAGCGCCACGGGCTATGACAACCGCGCGGATGGTGTGAGCGTCACCTTCAGCGACGGGACGACGGGCGAGTATGACCTCGTGATCGGCGCCGACGGGCTGTATTCGACCACCCGCGCCGCGATCTTCCCCGATGCGCCGAAGCCCCGCTATATCGGCCAGGCGGTCTGGCGCGCCGTGCTGCCGCTGCCCGAAGGGGTGAACACCGTCACGATGTGGATCGGCTCGAAGCTGAAATACGGGGTGAACGGGGTGTCGGACGGCAAGGCCTATCTCTTCGTGACCGAGGATCGCCCGACGAACGCGCGCATCCCCCAAGACGCCCAGCTGGGGATGTTACGGGAATTGCTCGAACGGTTCCCGGCCAAGACCATTCAGGACATCGCCGCGGGCCTCGATGACGACAGTCAGGTGATCTATCGCCCGCTCGAACAGATGCTGATGCCGCGCCCGTGGCACAAGGGTCGCGTGGTGCTGATCGGCGACGCGGTCCATGCCACGACCCCGCATATGGCGGCGGGGGCGATGATCGGCATGGAGGATGCGGTGGTGCTGGCCGACGAACTTGCCGCGCACGATATCGAAACCGCCCTGAGCGCGTTCCAGGAGCGCCGCTGGGAACGCTGCCGCATGGTGGTCGAGAATTCGGGCCGGCTGGCCGAGATCGAACAGGGCCACGGCACGCACGAGGAACACACCCGCCTGATGGGGCAGACGCTGGGCGCGCTGGCCGCGCCGATCTGAGGGGATGATGGATTTCCCCCCGATCACCCGCGTCGTCACCGGCCACGATGCCGACGGCCGGGCGGTGCTGGCCGAAGTCGGCCCGCTGCCGCATGTGACGCGGATCGACGCCATCCCCGGCACCGTGTTCCACGAGATCTGGGCGACCGAGGGCGCGCCCGCGCCGGTGGGCAACACGGCGGACCCGACCCTGGGTCCGCTGATGCTGCCGCCGCCGCGACACGGGACCCGCATCCGCATCGTCGATATCCCGCCCGATACCGAGGATTTCCTGCGGCAGGGCGCAAGCCGGATGCAGGACGCTTTCACCCAGATCGGCGACGCCGCTGCTTCGACCGTGGCCGAGGACAGCCCGCATCCGCTGATGCATCGCACCGAAAGCGTCGATTACGGCGTGGTGCTGGCGGGGGAATGCACGCTGGTGCTGGATCGTGGCGAAGTGCTGCTGAAACCCGGCCATGTCGTCGTCCAGCGCGGCACCAACCATGCCTGGGCCAACCGCTCGGGCGCGATGTGCCGGATGCTTTTCGTGCTGGTCGATGGTGCCTACCTGCCGGGCATCGGCCCCGGGGCCTGACCGGACGGCGCCCGGTCCCCGGCCAATTTCTTCCAGACCAAAGGACTTTCCCATGACCCATGCCTCGATGCCGCCGCCTTCCAGCTTCACCACCCTCGGCACCGGGGGCGGGCCGATGCAGAACCCGCTCGCCTCGCAACCCGCGCATCTGGTGATGAACGGCCCGCGCCCGGTGCTGGTCGATTGCGGCGAGGGAGCGATGGGTCAGCTCAGGAAGGCGGGCGTGGATTTCCGCGATGTCGGCGAGGTTTTCCTCACGCATCACCATTTCGACCATATCGGCAGCCTGTTCGCCTGTCTGGGGCTGAACATGATGACCATGCGCCGGGCGCCGCTGACGATCTGGGGGCCGCCCGGGACGAAGGCGATCCTCGACAGCCTGATCGCGGCCTGCGACGTGCCGCAGGCGATCGGGTTCGGCGTCAAGGGCCAGACGCTGCCGCATCCGCGCGACTTCCTGCGGGTCGAAGAGATCACCGGCGGGGCGCGGATCGACCTTGGCGAGATGGTCGTCACCGCCTGCGAGAACACCCATTACCGCGCCGAAAGCGAGGCAGGCCAGCCCGGCCCCGTCTCGCTGTCGCTGCGTTTCGACCTGCCGGGGCGCAGCCTGTTCTTCACCGGCGATACCGGCCCCTGCCGCGCGGTCGAGGATCTGGCGCAGGGCGTCGATCTTCTGGTCAGCGAAATGATGGATCTGGACATGACCATGGAGCGCGTCCGCGCCAGCAACCCGCATATGCCCGACGAGGCCATCGCCCGGATCCGCACGCATCTCTCCGCCCATCACCTCAGCCCCGAACAGGTGGGCGATCTGGCCAGCCGGGCCGGCGCCGCGCATGTCGTCGCCACCCATTTCGCGCCGGGCTGCGCGACGCCCGACACCGCCGATGCCTACGCCGCCCGCATCGCCGCACGGTTTGCCGGCCGCGTCTCGATCGGCCGCGATCTGCAGAGCTACTGACACCGGCGGCCGGCACGGCAAGGCGCGTCTGGTCATTGTCAATCCGGGCGAGCGGGGTAGAGTGCCAGCGCTTGCCGGGGCAGGGACAGAATGACGCGCAGAACCATCTATGACAGCGAGGACATCCGGATCACGCAGGATGTGCTGGAGGGCGCATCGAGCGTGATCGTCTTCTTCTCAAGCTTCAAGGAAGCGGATTGGCAAGCCGTCGCCGGACGCGAGGACACGATCCGGTTCCGCGGGCATTCGGGCGTCTTCGTGACCGCGAAAAGCAACCATTGGTGGCAGGTGCCCGATCTCGCCCAGATGTGCGCCTGTATCAGGGCCGCGACACGGGGATATTCGCAGCGGATCGCTTACGGGTCCAGCAAGGGCGCTTTCGGGGCGCTGTTGCTGTCCTCGGATATCGACGCCACGCGCGTGATCGCCGTGGCGCCGCAGACCGCGATATCGGATCCGGCGCTTCCGATCCTTCCGGTCTGGCGCGAGGCGATCGCGCAAAGGCCGATCTTGCGTGACAATGTCGCCGAAAGCCTGAAGCTCGTCCCCGAGCTGATGTACGATCCGCACAAGGACACCGACAAACCCCATATCGACGCGCTGAAAGCGCGTGTCGAGGTCACCGAACTCCGCTTTCCGTTCGGTGGGCACAAGCTGCTCAGGACGTTCAAGGAAGCCGGCATCCTTGGCAATGTCATGGGACGGGTGTTCGATGCGCCGGCATCCGAGGCAGAGCTGCACGCGATCTTCGACCCGGCGAAACGGCGCTCGGCCTCTTATCTTCACAACCATGGCTCGCGGCTTGCCGAAGCCGGGGATTTCGAGCGCGCGCGGTCCGAAGCGCGCGCGCTCGAAACGGTCGATCCGGTACGGGCCGACAATCTGAAGGCGATCATCGACGACCTTCAGGCCGCGGACTGACCGGAGAGTTAGCCCTCTTCGAGGTCAGCAAACCCCCGACAGCCCGCGCAGGCTATTGTCCGGGCCGTTTCGCTTCGCGGGGAAGCCTAGGCACAGCCCGGGACCGTCACGCCGACCGGATATGCGCGCGCCAATGCGCGTGAAGCGGCTCGACGGCGCCGCTGGTCAGAAGCGGCATCGCGTCTTTCAGCTGGTCCTCGGGCCAGTCCCACCAGCGCATTTCGCGCAACAGCGCGATGAGCCGATCGTCGAACCGCTTGCGGATCGTGCGGGCGGGATTCCCAGCGACGATCGCAAAGGGCTCGACATCGCGTGTCACCATCGCGCGGGTGCCGATCACCGCGCCGTCGCCTACCGTGATGCCGGGCAGGATGATGGCCTCGGCGCCGATCCAGACATCGTTGCCGATGACGGTGTCGCCCGCCGGCCGGTAGCCGTTCGCGGCGCCCGCGAAGGCCGGCACGTCTGACATCCAGTAGAAGGGAAAGGTGCTGATCCAGTCGCTCCGGTGCCCCTGATTGCCTGCCATGATGAAGGCCGCGCCGGAACCGATCGAACAGAAACTGCCGATCACCAGCCGGTCGACGCCCGGATCGGGCAACAGGTAGCGCGCGCAATCGTCGAAGCCGTGGCCGTGGTAATAGCCCGAGTAATAGCTGTAGCGCCCGACGATGATATTGGGGTTCGTGACCTGACGGTCCAGCGTGATCCCGCGAAACGGGCTTGCGAAAGGGTTGGTCATCTGACGTCTCCTGACCATGAAAGAGGCATGCACCATGGGCGCGCTCGCGTCGGGCGGCGCGCCGTCGCCCCGGTTTCAGGTCCGGGGCGTCTTTAGCGGGTTCGGTCCGCCGATTTCATGGGCTTGCCCTCCGTAGGTCGGGATCAGAGGGGCAATCCTAGCGGCCCGCCCGGGGTGCAGCAAGGGCCGCGCCGCGCGCTGTTGTCTCAGCGCGCCCAGGCCGGCCACTGGACGATGACGGCGCCTGCCAGCACCAGCGCGGTGCCCAGAAGCCGCGACGGCTCGACCGGGCGGGGCGCCAGCCCGACCCCGCCGAACCCGTCGATCAGCAGCGCCGCGACAAGCTGACCCGCAATCACCGCGATCATGAAGCTCGCCGCACCCAGCTTCGGCATCAGCACAAGCGCCGCAGTCACATAGACCACCCCCGCGACCCCGCCGATCCAGATCCATTTCGGCTGCCCGGACAGTCCCGCCAGCGATGGCAGCGGCACGCGCAGCATCAGAAGCAGCGGCAAGACGCACAGCGCGCTGATCGCAAGCGAGGCAAGCGTTGCCCAAAGCGGATGACCCAGCGCCCGGCCCAGCGCCGCATTCGCGCCGCCCTGGAACGGGACGGCGCCCCCGGCCAGCGCCGCGACAAGGGCGAAGAAGAGCGTCGGCATGACAAGATCCTTTCTGTTTTCACTGTCTTTGCCGGATCGCCGAGCGCATTTGAAATTCGTCCTGAATGAGATGATATTCACTTCATGAATAATTTGCGCAGCGTCGATCTGAACCTTCTCGTCGTGCTCGACGCCCTTCTGGCCGAGCGTCATCTGTCGCGGGCAGCCGAGCGGCTGAACATGAGCCAGCCGGCTGTCAGCCACGCGCTGGCGCGGCTGCGGCACCTTCTGGACGATCCGCTGTTCCACCGCCGTCGGCGCGAGATGGTGCCGACCCTGCGCGCGCTGGAACTTGCTGTGCCGCTGGCCGAGGCGCTGTCGCAGATCCGCACCGTCCTGACCCCCGGGGCCTTCGACCCCGCCGCGCGCCATGTGTTCCGGCTGGCCATGTCGGATTACGGCGCGGCGCTGCTTCTGCCGGGGCTCATGCGCCTTCTGCGGCACGAGGCGCCGGGCATCGACCTGATCGTCACCCAGCGCAGCCGCGAGGGGATGGTGGGCGCGGTGATCGACGGCGAGGTCGATCTGGCTTTCGGTGTCTTTCCCGATCTGCCCGCCCGCTGCGAGTCGCAGGGTCTGCTCGAGGACCGCTATGTCTGCCTGCTGGATCCCGCCGCGCAGCCGCAACCCTGGCAGGGCCTGACGGAACGGGCCTATTGGGCGGCGCCCCATGTTCTGGTTGCCGTGCATGGCGAGGCGGCGACCGAGATCGACCTGCATCTGCGCGCCCGGCGCAAGACGCGCCGGATCGGGCTGGTTCTGCCGCACTGGAATGTGGCGCCGCAGGTGATTGCCGGAACCGACCTGATCCTGACCATCGCCCGCCGTAGCCTGGATCGCGTGCCGCCGGGCCTTCAGGTGGCGGAGCCTCCGCTGGACCTTCCGCCGATCCCCTTCGCCGCGATCCATGCCAGCCGCCGGCGCGGCGACCCGGCGCTGCGCTGGCTTGAGGACCGCGCGCGGCAGGTGCTGAGCGGGCAGGCGGAAGGGAAGTAAGACCGCGCCACGCGGGCGACGGCCCGGATTTTCGCTCGGCATGGTGTTGCAACCGGGCGGGCTTTCAGAAATGATATACTATCACAGTCACGCACCCGAATGCACAGGGCCGCGGTCGCGCAACGGTGCGATTGCCGGGAGCCGTAGGCGCCGTCTCTGCCCGGCCGCGTGACGGACATGACCCAAGGGGAGAACAGTCAGCGATGACACAGAAAGCCTGTATCGTCGGCGCTTACGAGCATCCGACGCGCGATGCGCGGGACATTCCGCTGGCCCGGCTTCATGCCGAGGTCGCCGCCGGCGCGCTGGCGGATGCCGGCCTGACCATCGCCGATGTCGACGGCTATTTCTGCGCGGGCGACGTGGCGGGTTGGGACGCGCCGGGCGTCGGGCCGTTTTCGATCGTGGAATACATGGGGCTGAACCTGCGCCATCTCGACACCACGGAAAGCTGGGGCTCGGCCTATATCAACCATGTCGCCCATGCCGCGCAGGCCATCGCCGAGGGCAAGTGCCGCGTCGCGCTCATCACCCAGGCCGGGCGGCCGCGGGCCGAGCGCTCGTCGCCCGCGCAGATGCACCGCAATCAGGGCCAGTCCGCGCATGAAGCGCCGTTCGAGCTGCCCTATGGCCCGGTCGTCACCAACATGTACGGCATGGTCGCGCAGCGCCACATGTACGAGCATGGCACTACGCCCGAACAGCTTGCCTGGATCAAGGTCGCGGCCTCGCATCACGCCCAGCACAACCCCAACGCCATGCTGCCCAAGGTGGTCACGGTCGAGGACGTGGTGACGTCTCCCGTCGTCGCCTCGCCCCTGCACCGGCTGGATTGCTGCGTCATCAGCGATGGCGGCGGGGCGCTGGTCGTGGTGCATCCCGATATCGCGCGCGAACTGGGCAAGCCCGCCATCACCCCGCGCGGCGCGGGCTTCACGGTCAAGCACATGAATGGCGGCCATTTCGACATTCTCGCCTCGGGCGGAGTCAAATCCGGCGCCGAAGCCTTTGCCGAGGCCGGGGTCACGCCCGCCGATATCCGCTATGCCTCGATCTATGACAGCTTCACCATCACCGTGCTGGTTCAGCTTGAAAATCTCGGTTTCTGCGCGCCGGGAGAGGGCGGGCGCTTCGTCGCGGAGGGGGGCCTGATCTCGGGCGTGGGGCGGCTGCCGGTCAATACCGATGGCGGCGGCCTGTGCAGCAACCATCCGGGCAATCGCGGCGGCATGACCAAGCTGGTCGAGGCCGTGCGCCAGCTGCGCGGCGAGGCCCATCCCGCCGTGCAGGTTCCCGATTGCAGCCTTGCGCTGGTCCATGGCACCGGCGGGCAGCTGGGCGCCCGCCACGGCAGCGCCACCCTGATCCTGGAAAGGGCCTGACATGAGCGACGCGAACCTTCCCCTCTCGCCGCAACGGACCGCAGAGACCGACGCCTACTGGGACGCCGCGAACGAAGGCAGACTGCTGTTGAAGCGCTGCCCCGGGACGGACAAGGCGTTCCATCCGCCGCGCGATTTCAGCCCCTTCACCGGCCGTCCGGATACCGAGTGGATCGAGGCCGAGGGCACCGGCACACTTTATTCCTACAGCGTGTCGATGGTGGGCGGCGAGCCGCATTGCATCGCCTATGTGCAGCTCACCGAGGGCTCGATCATCCTGTCCGCGCTGGTCGACTACGCGCCGTCGGAGCCCCGCATCGGGCAGGCGCTGAAGGTCGTGTTCCGGCCCAGCCGGGACGGGCAGATGCTGCCGTTCTTCACGCCGGTATCCTAAGGCGCCATCAATGCCTTGATCCCGCCGATGAACGTCGCGTCGTCCTGCAATTTGCGGCGGTCCAGCAGGTCGGTGGCGTCCGGCCCGGCGCGGAAGCGAAGCTGATCGCCGGTTGCGGTCGCGGCCTGCCAGATCACGTCCGCGACCCGCTCGGGCGGGGAGGGATTGGCGGCAAGCTGGGCGAAAAGCCGGCCCATCGCGGCGGCGGTGGGGGCGTAATCGGCCAGATCGTCGCCCATGGCGAAGTCAAAGGACCGTCCGCCGAAATCCGTCCGGACCATGCCGGGTTCGACGATCCGGACACGGATGCCCAGCGGCTCCAGCTCGTAATGCAGGGCCTCGGACAGACCTTCGACCGCGAACTTGGTGCCGTGATAGAGCGTGCCCAGCGGAAAGGTGATCTGCCCGCCGATGGACGAGATATTGACGATGGTGCCCGCGCGCCGCTCCCGCATCCGGGGCAGGACGGCCTTTGTCACCTCCAGAAGGCCGATGACATTGGTCTCGAACTGGCGGCGGATGCGGTCGGTGGCAAACGCTTCCAGCGGGCCGTAGGCGCCGTAGCCCGCGTTGTTCAGCAGGACGTCGATGGCGCCGAACCGGTCGATCCCTTCGGCCACGGCTGCGGTGATCGACGCACTATCGGTGACGTCCAGCCGTGTCACCAGAAGCGCGTCGCCCTTGCCGAGATCCGAGGCGGAGGGATCGCGCATGGTGGCGACGACGTTCCAGCCCTCGGACTGAAAGCGCTGAGCGGTGGCCTTGCCGATGCCCGAGGACGCGCCGGTGATGAAGATGGTGGGCATGAGAAGGCTCCTTCAGGCGTTGAGACGCAGCATGTCGGCATTGCCGAAACGGGTCAGGACGGTGCGTGTGACGTCGTGCAGCGCCGCGTTGTAGCGTTCGATCTCGGGGCCGATGCCGCTGTGATCGACGACGGTGCGGAACGGCTTTTGCCCGAAAGGCAGCGCCAGCAGGGCAACGACGGCCTCGGCGATGCGCTCGGGGCGCTGGTCGGGGAGGGCGTCGAGCATCTGCGCCAGTCCCTGCGCCGACAGTGCGGGGATCGCGGCGAAATCGCCGTAGGCGGCCTCGCGCTGCGTGTCGGTCGGGGTGACCATGGCGTCGAAGAAAGCCGTGGGCATGGCGCCCGGCTCGATCAGGCAGGATTCGATCCCGAAGTCCGACAGCTCGGTCCGGTAGCATTCGACGATGGCTTCAAGCGCCCATTTCGATGCCGAGTAGGTGCCGTAGAAGGGCGTCGCGATACGTCCGATCAGGCTGGACGTGTACAGCACGGTGCCGCGCCCCTGCGCCCGGAAATGCGGCAGCGCGGCGCGCATCACCCGCTGCACGCCCATGACGTTCACGTCGAAGACGCGGGTCATGTCCTCGGGCGTCATGAGTTCCTGAATCCCGTAGGCGCCGATCCCGGCATTGTTGAACAGCACGTCCAGCCCGTCGAGCGCCGCGATGGCATCCGCCATGCCCGCTTCGGTGCTGGCGGTATCGGTCACGTCCATGGTGACGATACGCGCGCCCGCTTCCTGCAGCGCGGCAATGGTCGCGGCATTGCGGCCATCGGGGCTGCGGGCGCTGCCTGCCACGGTATGTCCCTGCGCCAACAGCGCCCGCGCCGTCGGCAGCCCTAGGCCGCCCGAGATTCCGGTGATGAATATTCTGGCCATCTGTCTTGTCCCTGCTTTGCGATGACACAACGATACTCCGCAGGGTCGGCGGTTTCTTTCCGGATCCTCCGAGGAACTTGACCGATCCTCCGGATGTCGGAATTTTCGGTGATAATCTGCCTTGCTCTCGTGATATCAGGTGGAGGAAAGGAGAACCGCATGACGGACCTGCTGGATCGCGCGACGACACTTCTGGACGAGGCGCAACTGCCGCAAGGGGCCTTGGCCCATGCGCCAAGTGGCCTGCACCTGTTGCGCTACGCGGCTCCAACGGCTCAGACCGCCACGCTCTATCGCCCGCTCCTGTGTCTGGTGCTGCAGGGCGCCAAGCAGGTCAGCACCGGCACCCGCAGCCTGACGGTGACACAGGGACAGTCGCTGATCGTCAGCCACGCGTTGCCGGTGGTGTCGCGCATCACCGAGGCCACGGTCGAGACGCCCTATCTGGCGCTGGTTCTGCCGCTGGATCTGGACCTCTTGCGGGGGCTGGCCCCCGCGGTGCCGCCCGCCCGGGTGCCGCGACACGCCGATCCGTTCTCGATCACGCGATGCCCGACGGACAGGGGAATGGAGGACGCGCTGGCCCGCCTGATCGACCAGAGCCGGTGCGACGAGACGCGGCAGATGCTGGCACCGATCACCCGGCAGGAACTTCATGGCCGGCTGCTTCTTGGGGCCCATGCCGACGCGCTGCAACGGCTTCTGTGGCACGAGACCGCTGCCAGCCGCATCTTTCGCGCCACGCGCGAGATCCAGTCCGACCTATCGCGTACGCTGGTCGTGGGCGAGCTTGCGCAGCGTGTCGGGATGAGCCCGTCTGCCTTTTTCGAGCATTTCAGGGCGATCACCTGCACGTCGCCCCTGCAATACCAGAAAGAGCTTCGCCTGCTGAACGCCCGCGACGCGCTGCGGTCTTCGGATGCCAAGGTCTCGGACGTCGCCTTTCGCGTGGGTTATGAAAGCCCGGCCCAGTTCTCGCGCGATTACTCCCGGAAATTCGGGCGGTCGCCCCGCCAGGACCGGGTGGCCCTGGCGGCGGAATGACCGGCGCGGCGATAGAACGTCGCCCGCCGGTTTGACAACCTCGTTTGTCAAACCGGCTGCGCCGCCGGGGGTTTCACGTCCTTTGCATGATGCTTAGGGCGCGGGCGCCGCCCGGCTGGGCGGCATCACGCAGCGCTGGTGCGCGCGAGGTCCGCGGCCTGATCGCGCAGCAGGAACTTCTGGATCTTCCCGGTCGAAGTGCGCGGGATCGGGGCGAACACGAAATGGCCCGGCACCTTGTAGGGCGCCAGCGTCTCGCGGCACCACGCGCGCAGCGTTTCGGCATCGGCCTGCTGCCCCTCGGCCAACTCGACAAAGGCGCAGGGGGTTTCCCCCCATTTGTCATGCGGCATGGCGACGACGGCGGTCACGGCAACGGCGGGATGGCGATAGAGCGCCTCTTCGACCTCAATCGACGAGATATTCTCGCCGCCCGAGATGATGACGTCCTTGGAGCGGTCCTTGAGCTGGATATACCCGTCGGGATGCATGACGCCCAGGTCGCCCGAGTGGAACCAGCCCCCGGCGAAGGCCTCCTGCGTTGCCTTGGGATTGCGGAAATAGCCTTTCATCACCACGTTGCCGCGGAACATCACCTCTCCGATGGTCCGCCCGTCGCGCGGGACGGGCTGCATGGTTTCGGGATCCAGCACATCGAGCTGTTCCAGCGGCAGATAGCGCACGCCCTGACGCGATTTCAGAGCGGCCTGTTCGGCGCGGGGCAGGTCGGACCAGCTGTCGTGCCAGTCGTTGACCACGGCGGGACCGTAGGTTTCCGTCAGCCCGTAAAGGTGGGTGACGTCGAAGCCCGCATCGCGCATGTCTGCGAGCAGCTTTTCGGGCGGCGGGGCGGCGGCGGTGAAGAACTGCACGGTCCTGTCCAGCGCGCGCTTCTGATCCTCGGGTGCCGTGATCATCAGCGACATGACGATGGGCGCGCCGCAAAGATGGGTCACCCCCTCGTCAGCCAGCGCGGACCAGATCGGCGCGGCGCGGACCTGACGCAGGCAGACATGGGTGCCGGCAATGGCGGACAGGGTCCAGGGAAAGCACCAGCCGTTGCAATGGAACATCGGCAGGGTCCAAAGGTAGACCGCTTGTTTCTGCATAGACGTGGTGATCGCATTGCCCTGCGCCAGCAGATAGGCGCCCCGGTGATGCGAGACGACGCCCTTGGGGTCGCCGGTCGTCCCCGAGGTGTAGTTGATCGAGATCGCGTCCCATTCGTCTTCGGGCATCAGCCAGGCGAAGCCGGGATCGCCCGCCGCCACGAACGCCTCGTAGTCGGTCGCCGCGCTCGGGCTGTCGACCCTGAGGCCGTCGAATTCGGCATCGTCGTACTCGATCAGCAGCGGCCCGGCCTTGGCGAGGGCCAGCGCCGCCTGCATCAGCGGCATGAATTCGCGGTCGACGATCACCACGCGCGCCATCGCGTGATCCAGCTGGAAGGCGACGATTGCCGCATCCAGCCGGGTGTTGATCGAATGCAGCACCGCACCGCACATCGGCACGCCGTAATGGCATTCCAGCATCGCCGGCGTGTTGGGCAGCATCACCGAAACCGTGTCGCCGCGCCCGATCCCGTGGCGTGCCAGGGCGGAGGCCAACTGCCGCGACCGGGTATAGAAATCTCGGTAAGACCGGCGCAGCGCCCCATGGACGATGGCGACATGGTCGGGGAACACGCTGGCGGCGCGTTCCAGAAAGGTCAGCGGGGTCAGTGGCTGGTGGTTGGCCGGGTTGCGGTCCAGATCGGTATTGTAGGGATTTTGCATCGCTCAGGCGTCCTGCCAAAGGGGGCTGCGTTTCTCGATGAAGGCACCGATGCCTTCCTCGGCGTCGCGGGCCAGCATGTTCTCGACCATCACGTCGGACGCATACTCATAGGCCTCGGCTAGGGTCATTTCGCGTTGCGCGTAAAAGGCGCGCTTGCCGGTGGCCAGCGTCAGGCTGGACTTGGCGGCGATCTTGCGCGCCATGGCCATGGTGGTGTCGGTCAGGACATCGGGCGCGACGGCCTCGTTCACCAGCCCGATTTCAGCCGCGCGCGAAGCGGGGACCATATCGCCGCCGAGCAGCATTTGCATGGCGTGCTTGCTGGAGAGATTGCGCGACAGGGCAACCATCGGGGTGGAGCAGAACAGCCCGATATGCACGCCGGGGGTGCTGAACCGCGCGCTGTCGGCGGCATAGGCCAGATCGCAACTGGCGACCAACTGCGCACCGGCGGCCGTGGCGATGCCGGTGACTTCGGCGATCACGGGCCTGGGGCAATGGACGATCGCCTGCATCACCCCGGAACACATCGCCATCACCCTGGCGAAATAGGCGCGGCCCCGATCCTCGGCGGCACGCCCGGCGGTCAGTTCCTTCAGATCATGTCCGGCGCAGAACGCCGGGCCGTTGGCGGCCAGAACGATCACGCGGACCGCCGGGTCCGCACTGGCCCAGGCCATGGTATCGGCCAGAGCGCCCAGCATCGCCTCGGACAGGGCATTGCGCCGCTTGGGGTCGTTCAGGGTCAGGCGCAGGATGCCGTCGGCGTCCAGATCGCGCAGCAGGATATCGGTCTGCATCTCGTCACTCCGTCAGAGGATGTTGATCTCGACGCTGTCCGCCAGCGTGTTGGCGATGAAGCAATAGCGATGCGCGCGGTCCTGCATCTCGGCCAGGGTCTTGTCGTCGACGCTGAACCCCGCGTCGAAGCGCACCACCGGATGCAGGTCGATGCGGGTCACCGACATCTGCCCGCGCGGGTTCTTGCCCAGATGGGCCTCCGCGTGGTCGTGATAGCTGGCGACCGGCCAGCCCGCCTTGGCCGCCAGGGCCAGGAAGGTCATCATGTGACAGCTCGACAGCGCCGAGGCCAGCGCCTGTTCGGGGTTGGTGTTGGCCGGGTCTCCGCCCCAGTCGGGGGCGGAATCCACGGGCAGATCGTAGCGCGGGCCATATCGGACGACATGTTCGTTCGAGTATTTCCCCGGTTGCAGCACCGGGGTGGCCCGGTGCCAGTGCAACTGGATCGACAGGTCGGACATCGAGGCGGTCCTTTCGGCGATCAGGCGGCGGCCAGCGATTTCTTCGGGTCGTAGAACGGGCATTCGACCATCACCGCCCGCACCGGACCCGAATGCGTGATGACCTCGACCTCGGCACCGATCTGGGCATATTCGGCCGAGACCATGGCGAGCGCGATGTTTTTCCCCAGGCGCGGCGAGTAGACCGCCGAGGTGACCTTGCCCACGGTCTCTTCGCCGGTGTTGATCGCCCAGAACGTGGTGTTCGGCCCCTTGAGCGGGGCGCAATCCAGCACCAGCCCGATCTGCCTGCGCGAGGGGCCCTGCTCCTTGATCCGGCGGAGCGCAGCCTTGCCGATGAATTCGGCCTCCATATCCAGATTCACCAGCCGGCCGAGGCCCAGCTCGTAGGGGTTCGTAAGGATGTCGGCGTCGGCGTGATAGGACAGCATCCCGCCTTCGATCCGGCGGATCGACGAGGTATGCCCGGGCTTCAGGCCAAAGGGCATCCCCGCGACCATGATGCGCTCCCACAGCGCGTCGCCCATCAAGCCGTCCCGCAGATAGAGCTCGTATCCCAGCTCGCTCGACCAGCCGGTACGCGAGACGATCAGCGGGATGCCGTCCAGGCTGACTTCGCGCAGCCAGTAATATTTCAGGTCCAGGATCGAGTCGCCGAACAGCGCGCGCATGATCTCGCCCGATTTCGGCCCCTGCAGCTGCAGCGGCGAGACGTCAGGCTCGCGGATCTGCACGTCCATTCCGGAATGCACCGCGACGCCTTGCGCCCAGAGCAGGATGTCGCTGTCGGCCAGCGAAATCCAGAAATGGTTCTCGGCCAGGCGCAGCAGGATCGGATCGTTCAGGATCCCGCCTTCGGCATTGGTGATCAGGATGTATTTGCACTGGCCGACCGCCATCTTCGACAAGTCGCGCGGGGTGAGCTTCTGCACGAAGGCCGCAGCGTCCGGGCCGGTGATCTCGACCTGCCGCTCGACCGCCACGTCGCACAGGATCGCATCGTTCACCAGGTTCCAGAAATTCTGCTCGGGATCGCCGAAATCGCGCGGGATATACATGTGGTTATAGACCGAGAAACCCCGCGCGCCCCACCGCACGGTGGCGTCGAAAAAGGGGGACTTGCGGATCTGGGTGCCGAAGCCGAAATCGTCTGCGTTTACCATGGTCAGAGCCCTTGCTCGCGCGCCGTTCCGAGGCCGCGCATCGTTGCGAACTGGGCGATTTTCTAAGGCCGGATGGGCGCGGGATTCGGACCGATAATCGGCCCTTGCGCGGACCGTTCGGACCTATTGTCAGGGACATGCCGAACCGTTCGGACCGGCTGGGCCCGAAGCGACCTGCCGCGTTTCAATCGCGACGCCGCGCAGTCAGCTGCGCCAGGTCCGGTTGACCGGACTTCACCTCGCGGGTGACGATATAGGTCATGTAACGATCGACCTCGACCTCGATCGAGAGCATGGCGTCTACCACTTCCTGGAACGCCGCAAGGGTTCGCGTCACCACGGTCAGAACATAGTCCATCCCGCCACCGGTCGCCACGCATTCGATGATCTCGGGACGCTGACGTACGAAGGCTTCGAAGCGTTCGAAATCGGCCTTGCGGTGCGATTTGAGCGACACCGTGACCACGATCTTGGAGAATTCGACGATCTTGTTGAGCGCCAGATCCGCGTGATAGCCGCGGACATAGCCCGCCGCCTTCAGCCGTGTCAGCCGCGCGAGGCACGGCGTCGAGGACAAACCGACCAGCTCCGCCAGCCGCGTCTTGCTGAGCTGCCCGTGCTTCTGCAAGGCGCACAGGATGCGGATGTCGGCGGCGTCGAGGCTGGTCGATTTCATCGCGATGTGTCTTTTGTGACGCGTGTTTTTCGGGCGAAACGTCGGGTCGAACGTCCTTGCGTCCATACAACGGCTTTCAAAGCCGCGCCAGATCGCCTGTTTTCGGACGGGGAGGACCATCAGCCTTGACGGAACCCAGGGGATTGCCCTTGTCCCTTAGCCTGCAATCGGCGCTGCGGGAGCTTGCTACGCCCATCCGCGGCCCGCGGGTTCCGAGGATGCGGTGGCGATCCCGAGAGGACTCGAACCCCTGACCAACTGCTTAGAAGGCAGCCGCTCTATCCAGCTGAGCTACGGGACCGCACGGCTTCCTCATGCGGCAAGAGGGGCGGTGGCGTCAAGGGCGGGGCCCGGCCCCGGCGCCGGGGGGAAGAGTATTTTCGGCTAGGTGACAGGGCCGGGCGCACGGGGCGCGCCCGGCAGGGGTTGGCAGCGCGGCTCAGAGCGGGAGCGCGTCGAGGGTGCGGGCCAGAAGGGCGAGGTTGTCCGGCTCGGAAAACCGGTGATCGGCGCCCTTGACCAGCGTCAGCCGGATGTCCGGCCCCTCGGCATGATCGAGAAGCCGCAGGGCCACCGATACCGGCACGTCTTCATCCGCCGTCCCCTGAAGCAGCCGTACCGGGAAGGGCAGGTCCAGCGGGTCGCGCAAAACGAGGCGGGTGCGGCCGTCCTCGATCAGGCGGCGGGTGATGATATAGGGGCCGTCGTCATAGTCCGAGGGCAGCGCGACCTGTCCGGTGGTCACAAGCGCATCGCGTTGCGCGGCGTCGAACCCGGCCCACATCGAATCCTCGGTGAAATCCGGCGCCGCGGCGATGCCCACCAGGGCGGCGATGCGCTCGGGCATCGCTCGGGCGCACAGAAGCGAGATCCAGCCACCCATGGACGAGCCCACCAGCACCTGCCGGCCGGTGGTGAGGCCGCTGATCGCGGCCTGCGCATCCTCGAACCAGTCGCCGATCGCGCCGTCGAGGAAGTCCCCCGAGGACTGGCCATGGCCGGAATAATCGAAGCGCAGGAAGGGGCGGCCATTCTGCTTCGCCCAGGCTTCGAGGAATTGCGCCTTGGTCCCGGTCATGTCGGATCTGAAGCCGCCGAGAAAGACTACGCCGGTGCCGGTACCCGGGGTCTGGACATAGGCGAGGCGGCGGCCCTGAGGGGTGGTGAACATGTCGGTCATGGGAGGGATGATCCTTGCGTATCCGCGCCGCGCGGGGCGACGCCGGGGACCCGGGTTTCGGGATTTTTTCTGCGGCGCGCGGGCCGCGCTTGCGCCCTGAGGCGGATTCCGTCGATTTCGGGCATCGGCGTCTCCTTGGTTGCGGCCATGATGCATGTCGGGCGGACGGGTTCAACCCGGCGCGCGGCTGTAGGGTGCGTGCTCTGCACGCACCGTTCCGGCGGGTTAGAGCGACTGCGCCAGCACCCGGCTTATCGTCGTCAGCGACTGTCCCGATTGTGCCCGCCAGGTGTTGAACGCCTCCTGCACCGCGGCCCAGGCCTTTTTCGACGCCGGCGCCTTGTCGATCACCCCCTCGGCCACCAGCCGCGCCACCACGTCGCGCGACATCAGGAACCCGTCCTTGCCCAGAGAGCGCAGCGCATAGGCGCCGGTATTGCCGCCCAGCCGCGCGCCTTCGGCCTGCAGCCATTGCACGAGACCCGCGAAGTCATCCTCGGGCCAGTCCCCGACGCGCCGCCCGAAACTGCCGCTTTCGTCGCGCACCCGGCGAATGAACTCGGCATTGTGCAGGATCGCGCGCACCTTGGGCGGCGAGCGGATGATGCGCGTATCGGTGCACAGATCGTCCTCCCATCCCGGCGGCTGGAAGGCGATGGCGGTGACGTCGAAGCCCAGGAACGCCTCTTCGATGCCAGGCCATTTCGCATCGACCACTTTCCAGCTGATCCCTGCCTGCAGGATGCCGCGCGCGAAGGCCGCAAGCCAGCGGTCCTCGGGGATGGCTGCCAGGTCGTCGGCGCTTCTGGGCCGGGGGATATCGGCCAGAACGGCATCGACGCCGCCCTTCCGGTCGGCCGCGATGGCCAGGATCTCGTCATAGCTGCGCATGGTGTCTCCTCCCGCAGGAGGATCCTGCGCGGCGCGGCGGCGATTGACAAGCGGCCGTGCACGGAGCAAGAAGCGCTCCGACATAACCCGCAACCGGGCGTTCCGTGGGCGCCAGAACGACGAGGAGCATGGCCGATGAGCCAGATTTCCCCCCAACAAATCAAGCTCTCATTCCCCGATGGCAATGTGCGCGACTACGAGGCCGGCATCACGCCCGCCGAGGTCGCGAAGTCCATCGCGCCGTCGCTGGCCAAGGCCGCGATCTCGGCGCAGGTGAACGGCCAGCATTGGGATCTGCAATGGCCGATCAAGGCCGATGCGAACATCTCGATCAACACGATGAAGGATGACGGCCCGGCGCTGGAACTGATCCGCCACGATCTGGCGCATATCATGGCGCGCGCGGTGCAGGCCTTGTGGCCCGACACCAAGGTCACGATCGGCCCGGTGCGCGATTACGGCTGGTTCTACGATTTCGACCGCGCCGAGCCCTTCACGCCCGACGATCTCGGCGCGATCGAGGCCGAGATGAAGAAAATCATCAACGCCCGCGAGCCGGTCAGGACGGAAGTCTGGTCGCGCGCCGATGCCATCGCGCATTACGAGAAAACGGGCGAGCCCTACAAGGTCGAGCTGGTCAACCGCATCCCCGAGGATCAGGACCTGCGGATGTACTGGCACGGCGACTGGCAGGATCTGTGCCGCGGGCCGCATCTGCAGCATACGGGGCAGGTGCCCGCCGATGCGTTCAAGCTGACGCATGTCGCCGGGGCCTATTGGCTGGGCGATTCCTCGCGCCCTATGCTGCAGCGGATCTACGGCGTGGCGTTCAAATCGCGCGACGATCTGAAGGCGCATATGCATATGCTGGAAGAGGCCGCCAAGCGCGACCACCGCAAGCTGGGCCGCGAGATGGACCTGTTCCACATGCAGGAAGAGGCGCCCGGCCAGATCTTCTGGCATCCGAATGGCTGGACGATCTATGCCACGCTGCAGGATTACATGCGCCGCAAGCAGCGCGTGGGCGGCTATGTCGAGGTGAACACGCCGCAGGTGGTGAACCGCAACCTGTGGGAAGCCTCGGGGCATTGGGAAAACTACCGCGAGAACATGTTCATCGTCGAGGTGGACGAAGAGGGCGCGAAGGAAAAGACCATCAACGCGCTGAAGCCGATGAACTGCCCGTGTCACGTGCAGATCTTCAACCATGGCCTGAAATCCTATCGCGACCTGCCGCTGCGCATGGCCGAGTTCGGCTCGTGCGCGCGCTATGAGCCTTCGGGCGCGCTGCACGGCATCATGCGCGTGCGCGGCTTCACGCAGGACGATGGCCATATCTTCGCGATGGAAAGCCAGATCGAGGCCGAGGCGAAGCGCTTCATCGAATTCCTTGCCGATGTCTATGCCGAGCTCGGGTTCGACAAGTGGCGCATCAAGCTGTCGACACGCCCCGAAAAGCGCATCGGCACCGAGGAAAGCTGGGATTTCGCCGAGGCCGCGCTGGCCGACGCCGTCACGGCGGCGGGCTATGCCTATGAGATCTTCGAAGGCGAGGGCGCGTTCTACGGGCCGAAGCTGGAATTCGTGTTGACCGACGCGATCGGTCGCGACTGGCAATGCGGCACGTTCCAGGTCGATCCGAACCTGCCCGAGCGGCTGGATGCCAGCTATATCGGCGCCGACGGGGCCAAGCATCGTCCGATCATGCTGCACCGCGCCTGTGTCGGCTCGTTCGAGCGGTTCATCGGCATCCTGATCGAGAACTATTCGGGCAAGCTGCCGCTGTGGCTGGCGCCGCAGCAGGTGGTCGTGGCCTCGATCGTCTCGGAAGCGGACGACTATGTGCACGAGGTCGTGGCCGAGCTGCAGAACGCCGGTCTGCGCGCCGAGGCCGACATCCGCAACGAGAAGATCAACTACAAGGTGCGCGAGCATTCGCTGGCCAAGGTGCCGGTGATCCTGGCCGTGGGCGCGCGCGAAGTGGCCGAGCGCACGGTTTCCGTGCGCCGTCTGGGCGAGAACAAGACGCAGACCGCGTCGCTGGAGGCCCTGGTGGCCGATCTGATCGCCGAAGCGACGCCGCCCGACATGCGCTGAGCCGCCGCGCAGGCGTTCCGATACTGAAAACGGGCCGGGGCATCGCCGCCGGCCCGTTTTCTTTACCTCGTTCGGAGGGTCACGCCTGTGCCTGTTCCACAAGCCGCGCGCGGTCCAGAACCCGGATCGTGTTGCGTTCCATCGCGATGATGCCGTCGCGGCGCAGCGCGCCCAGGATCCGGTTCACGCGCTGACGCGAGCATCCCACCAGCGTCGCCAGATAGGCCTGGCTGAGATGGGTTTCGGGATGGTCGGGCGTGGTGAACTGGTTGAGATACAGGCAGACCCGCTGTTCGGCCGGATAGAACTGCCCGATCGTGCGCAGCTGGTTGTCGCGCGCCAGCCGCTCATGCAGGATCGCCGCAAGGTTGCGGATCAGGATCCGTGGCGGGACATGGCGCAGAAGGGCCTCGGCGCTGCAATAGATCACCGTGGTATTCGCCAGCGCCGTGCAGCTTGCCGCGCAGGGCCGGTCTGACAGGGCCTCGACCTCGCCCACCACCTCGCCGGTGGTGGCGACATGCAGGATCACGGCATTGCCCTGTGGATCGACGTAACTGATCTCGACCCGGCCGCGCACGACGATATAGCAGCCCCGGGCCGGTTCGCCCTGCACCAGCAGCGGTGTCGATTCGTGGTAGGAACTGACCGGGCATTCGGCCAGCAGGGCCTTGCGCGGCTCCGGCTCGACGCCGCGCAGAAGGTCAGCTTCCGACAGAAGCGAAAAATGCCCCTGATGGATCATGCGCCGCCCGCCACGCAACCGCGCTGACGTCGGGCAATTATCCGGTGCGTCGTGGACTGCCGGGTCTCACCACATAAACGCGCCATTCCGTGTCACTCCGCCTGTATCAGGAAGAACATCCTGAAACATTTTACCAATTGGTAAAGCGAAATGAAAGACTGGCTACTCTTACTCCCTGTTCCCTTGCCTCTTGGCAGGGGCCCACGCCCGCACCGGAACCGTCCCGGCGGTTGGTTAATATCATTAATCTAGCGCAGAGCACGCGGCCGAGTGTCGCGCTGACGACAGTTCGCGAAAATTATCCCGCATCAACGACTTGCGCCGTCTCCTGATGCGGCCCCGATCCCGTCCCGCAAGGGGAATCGGCACCGGGGGCGACCAGGCCGGGCAGGTGCGCTCAGCTTCGCGCGGGAACGCGCGTGATCTTCGCGCCCATCGCGTTCAGACGTTCGTCGATACGCTCGTAGCCGCGTTCGATCTGCTGGGCGTTGTTGATGGTCGAGGTCCCCTCGGCGCACATCGCGGCGATCAGCATCGCCATCCCGGCGCGGATATCGGGGCTTTCCAGCCGCGAGCCGCGCATGTCCGACTTGCCAGCGACGATGGCGCGGTGCGGGTCGCACAGCACGATGCGCGCGCCCATTGCGATCAGCTTGTCGACGAAGAACATGCGGCTTTCGAACATCTTCTCGAACATCATCACCACGCCTTCGCATTGCGTCGCGGTAACGATGGCGATCGACATCGTGTCGGCCGGGAAGGCGGGCCAGGGCTGGTCGGAAATGGTCGGGATATGCCCGCCGAAATCGGCCTGCACCTTCATTTCCTGCTCGGCCGGGATATACAGGTCGTCGCCCCGGATCTGGCAGCGGATACCCAGACGTTCGAAATTCATCAGGGTCGAGCGCAGATGCTCGACACCGGCGTTCTTGATGGTGATCTCGGATTTCGTCACCGCGGCCAGCCCGATGAGCGAGCCGACCTCGATATGGTCGGGGCCGATCTTGTGCTGGCAGCCATGCAGTTTCTGGCCGCCACGGATGGTCATCGTGTTGGTGCCGATGCCCTCGATCTTCGCGCCCATCGCGTTGAGGAACAGCGCCAGATCCTGCACATGCGGCTCCGAGGCACAGTTGCGCAGGATCGTCACGCCCTCGGCGCAGACGGCGGCGCAGAGCGCGTTCTCGGTCGCGGTCACCGAGGGTTCGTCCAGGAACACATCCGCGCCCTTCAGCCCGTCGGCCTTGAAGATGTAATGCCCGTTGGTCTTGATCTTCGCACCCAGCTGCTCCAGCGCCAGGAAATGGGTGTCCACCCGGCGCCGGCCGATCACGTCGCCCCCAGGCGGTGGCAATTCGACCTCGCCGCAACGCGCCAGCATCGGCCCGGCCAAAAGGATCGAGGCCCGCACGCGGGCGCACAGGTCCGGGTCCAGATCCGCGGGCCGCAGTGTTTTCGCGTGGATTTCCAGATGGTTGCGGCCCAGCCAGCGGGCTTCGGCGCCGACCGACTGGATCAGCTCGACCAGCACCTCGATATCGCGGATACGCGGGACATTGGTCAGCTCGACCCGTTCATCGGTCAACAGCGCCGCCGCCACGATGGGCAGGGCGGCGTTCTTGTTGCCCGAAGGCTCGATCTCGCCCGAAAGCGAGAAACCGCCCTCGACGATGTATTGGATCCGTTCGTGCGGTTGTGAAACGCCCATTGCTCGGTGCCCCTCGTTTTTTATCACGCGTAGCAAATCTTAGCGGTAACGGGAACCGACTTTCCGGTGAAGCTCAGGGCTTCCAGCGCAGGAAGTTGCCGATCAGGCGAAGCCCCGCCGACTGGCTCTTCTCGGGGTGGAACTGGGTGCCCAGCACGTTGTCGCGCCCGATGATCGCCGTCACCGGCCCGCCATACTCGACATGCGCCAGCAGATCGGCCTGCTCGGCGACCTCGAAGCGATAGGAATGAACGAAATAGGCGTGATCGCCGGTCTGCAGCCCGTCGAGCACCGGATGCGGCCGGTCGATGACCATGTCGTTCCAGCCCATATGCGGCACCTTCATCGACGGCTCGGACGGGGTGATGCGCACCACGTCGCCGGGGATCCAGCCAAGACCGGGCGTGTCCTCGTATTCATGGCCCGTCGTGGCCAGAAGCTGCATCCCGACGCAGATTCCGAGGAAGGGCTTGCCGTCCTTCAGCACCGCTTCGGCCAGCGCCTCGACCATGCCGGTGACGGCCATGAGTTCGCGCTTGCAGGCCGGGAAGGCGCCGTCGCCGGGCAACACCACGCGGTCGGCGCGCAGCACGTCCTCGGGGCGGTTGGTGACCAGCACCTCGCCGCCATCCACCTCGCGCGCCATCCGCTCGAAGGCCTTCTGCGCCGAGTGCAGGTTGCCGGATTCGTAATCGACCAGGACCGTCAGCATCGGATCACAGCGTTCCCTTGGTCGAGGGGACGGCATCGGCCTTGCGCGGGTCGATCTCGACCGCCGCCCGCAGCGCCCGCGCCACGGCCTTGAACGCGGCCTCGGCAATGTGGTGGCTGTTGACGCCATGCACCTTGTCGACATGCAGCGTGATGCCGCCATGCGTGCTGAAGGCCTGGAAGAATTCGCGCACCAGTTCGGTATCGAAGGTGCCGATCTTTTGCGTCGGCATCTCGCAATGCCAGATCAGGAACGGCCGCCCCGACAGGTCGAGCGCGCATTTCACCTGCGCGTCGTCCATCGGCAGCGTGCATTCGCCGTAGCGGCGGATGCCCTTCTTGTCGCCCAGGGCCTTGGCCAGGGCCTGACCCAGCGCGATTCCGGTATCCTCGACCGTGTGATGGTCGTCGATATGCAGATCGCCATCGGCGCGGATCGTCAGGTCGATCAGGGCGTGCCGGGCCAACTGATCGAGCATGTGGTCGAAGAAACCCACGCCGGTCTGGTTGTCATAGCTGCCGCTGCCGTCGAGATCGACGGCCACCGAGATATCGGTCTCGGCGGTCTTGCGGGTAATCGTGGCGCTGCGCATGGGCTCTCATCCGTCGCTGGAACGGGGAGGGTATAGGGCGGGGGCGGGCGGTTTGCTAGCCCTCATACCCTTCGACGATCACCAGATCCGCCTGCGAGATCGGGTCGCGGATCGCCTTGGCCGCCTGGTATTCCGGGCTGTCGAAACAGGCGGTCGCGGCGGCGAGATCGGGGAATTCGATCACCACGGTCCGCGCCCGGCTCTGGCCCTCGCGCTGGGTCTGCGGTCCGCCCCGGACAATGAAGCGCGCGCCGTATTTCTCGAAGGCTATGGCATTGGCCTCGCGGTATTTCGCGTAGATCTCGGGGTCGTCGACATCGACATGCGCCACCCAATAGGCTTTGGGCATCGGGGTTCCTCCTGTTTCCGGGCGCGAGAGTGTCGTCGCAGGCGGGGGGATGCAAGGGGGAAAGGGCGGACGGGAGGGAGCTGGTGACAGGCCCGACCCGGCCAGCGTCGCGCTCCCGCCCGGGCCGGTCGCGGTCGGGCCCGGATCAATTTCCGGGCGGCGGCCTGCGGGATCCGGGGCCTGCCGCGCGGTTTGCCTGACATTCTGCCGGTTGCCCGTGGGTTTCACTTTTCCAACAAAGTTCCCCAAAGATCATAGTCAGAAGCCTCATCGACTTCCACTTTTACGATGTCACCCGGTTGAAGCAGCTCGAAGCCTTCGTCGATGAACAGATTGCCGTCGATCTCGGGCGCATCGGCCTTGGTGCGGCAGGTCGCGCCTTCCTCGTCCACCTCGTCGACGATGACCTCCTGCACGGTTCCGACCCTGGCCGCCAGCTTCGCCTCGGAGATGGCCTGCGCCTTCTCCATGAAACGTTCCCAGCGTTCCTGTTTCACCTCGGGCGCGACATGGTCGGGCAGCGCGTTCGAGCGTGCGCCCGCGACATTCTCGTACTGGAAGCAGCCGACGCGGTCGAGCTGCGCCTCGTCGAGCCAGTCGAGCAGCGTCTGGAACTCGGCCTCGGTCTCGCCCGGATAGCCCACGATGAAGGTCGAACGCAGCACGATCTCTGGACAGTCGGCGCGCCAGCGGGCGATCTCGTCGAGCGTTTTCGCCGCCGCCGCGGGCCGCGCCATGCGTTTGAGCGTGTCGGGATGGGCATGTTGGAAAGGGATGTCGAGATAGGGCAGCACCAGCCCCTCGGCCATCAGCGGGATCAGGTCGCGCACATGCGGATAGGGATAGACGTAATGGAGCCGCACCCAGGCGCCGAGGCTGCCGAGATCGCGCGCCAGATCGGTGATATGCGCCCGGTGGCCGCGCGCTTCGGCATGCTTGATGTCGATGCCGTAGGCCGAGGTGTCCTGACTGATCACCAGCAATTCCTTCACGCCCGCCTCGACCAGCTTCTCGGCCTCGCGGATCACCGCATGGGCGGGGCGGCTGACCAGTCGGCCGCGCATGTCGGGAATGATGCAGAACTTGCACTTGTGATTGCAGCCCTCGGAGATCTTCAGATAGCTGAAATGCCGGGGCGTCAGCTTGATCCCCGAGGCCGGGAGGAGGTCGACGAAAGGGTCGGGCGCGGGCGGCACGGCGCCGTGCACGGCATCGAGCACCTGCTCGTATTGATGCGGGCCGGTCACCGCCATCACCTTGGGATGCGCGCCGGTGATGTAATCGGGCTCGGCGCCCAGGCAGCCGGTGACGATGACCTTGCCGTTCTCGCGCAGGGCCTCGCCGATCGCCTCGAGGCTTTCGGCCTTGGCGCTGTCAAGAAACCCGCAGGTATTGACGATCACCGCATCCGCGCCTGCGTAATCGGGGCTGATCGCGTAGCCTTCGGCCCTGAGCCGCGTCAGGATGCGTTCGCTGTCGACCAGCGCCTTGGGGCAGCCGAGACTGACCATGCCGATGGTCGGCTGGCCGTCGCGCGGCGCGTCCTGGATCAGCGCGCGGGGCGCCAGGTCTGGGCGGAGATTGGGCGGGTTCTGACTCATGGCGCGCATATACGCTTCAAGCCCCGCGCCGCAAAGCCCCCTTCACTTTGTTTCAAAAACTCTCGGGGGCTCCCAAGGGGGCAGACAGCCCCCTTGGCTTTCTGATCGGGGGGGCAGACAGCCCTTGGCGGGGGAGCGCGAGGGGGCAGGGCCCCCTCGCTTCCTCAGACGCCTTCGTCGAACGGGTCGAAACTGTCGGCCGAGGCCCGGCGCCAGCGCTTGATATAGCCGAAACGGTCCTCTTCCTCGCGCAGAAGGAAGCCTTCGGGCATGTAGGGAAAGACCTCCTGCCCGGTGACCATCTCGCGATCGTTCTCGCGCATCATCAGGTGCCAGGGCAGGAAATCCGACGGATGCGTGAGCCCCGCCGCGCCGGCCATGTCGCCCAAAGCCTTCATCGTGTTGCGGTGGAAATTCGCCACGCGCTGCGCCTTGTCGCCCACGACCAGCGCGCGCGAGCGTTGCGGGTCCTGCGTCGCCACGCCCGACGGGCAGTGATTGGTGTGGCAGGCCTGCGCCTGGATGCAGCCGATCGAGAACATGAAGCCGCGCGCGGAATTGGCCCAGTCGGCGCCCATGGCGAGCGCCTTGGCGATGTCGAAGGCATGGATCAGCTTGCCCGAGGCGCCGATCTTCACCCGGTCGCGAAGCCCCGCGCCGCGAAGGGCATTGTGCACGAAGGTCAGCCCCTCGGTCAGCGGCATGCCCATATGGTTGGCGAATTCCAGAGGCGCCGCGCCGGTGCCGCCTTCCTTGCCGTCGACGACGATGAAATCGGGCGTGATGCCGGTTTTCAGCATCGCCTTGACGATGCACATGAATTCCCGCCGGTGGCCAAGGCACAGCTTGAAGCCGGTGGGCTTGCCGCCCGACAGGTCGCGCAACCGGGCGATGAATTCCATCATCTCGACCGGGGTTTCGAAGGCGTTATGCGCATCGGGGGAATGGCAGTCGACGCCCATCGGCACGCCGCGCGCCTCGGCGATCTCGGGCGTGATCTTGGCGGCGGGTAGGATGCCGCCCTGGCCGGGCTTGGCGCCCTGGCTGAGTTTCAGCTCGATCATCTTGACCTGCGGATCGGCCGCGTTCTGGGCGAACTTGTCGGGATCGAACCGCCCGTCATCGGTGCGACAGCCGAAATAGCCGGTGCCGATTTCCCAGATCAGGTCGCCCCCGCCTTCGCGGTGATAGCGCGAGATCCCGCCCTCGCCGGTGTCATGCGCGAAGCCCTGCATCTTCGCGCCCTTGTTGAGCGCCAGGATCGCGTTGGCCGACAGGGCGCCAAAGCTCATGGCCGAGATGTTGTAGATCGACAGGTCGTAGGGCTGCTTGCAATCGGGGCCGCCAACCTTGATGCGGAAATCGGTATTCTCGATCTTCTTGGGACGGATCGAATGGGTCAGCCACATATAGCCGCTGCCGTAGACCGCTTCCTTGGTGCCGAAGGGTCGCTTGTCTTCGACATTCTTGGCGCGCTGGTAGACGATGTTGCGATCCTCGCGCGAGAAGGGGACTTCGGCGTCGTCCTCTTCCAGCAGGTATTGCCGGATCTCGGGGCGGATCATCTCGAACAGGTAGCGCATGTGGCCCAGGACGGGATAATTGCGCAGGATCGCGTGGTTGACCTGCATCATGTCGTAGACGCCGAGCGCGGTCAGCCCGCCGAAGAGAAGCACCAGCAGCACGAACCAGGCCGAGACCGGAATCAGCGCGACCGATACCAGTGTCATCACGATACACAGGGTAAAGGTCGAGTATCTCAGCAGCCGCGACAGCATGGCGTTCCTCCGCTTTGGTTCCGCCCGCGGAGCCTAGCAGAGGAAGTGTTACTGAACACCCCTCGGTGTTACCGATCACAACAGGCGGCTGTGCCGCTCACGAGAATTTGGGCGCGCGCTTCTGCATCCCGGCCATCACCGCCTCCATCTGGTTGGCCGAACCGATGATCGCGGCCTGCAGCCGGGCCTCCAGCGCCAGATGCTGGTCGTCGCCGGGCCACGCCGCGCGCACGAGTTCCTTGGCGCCGCGCACCGCTTCGGGGCTGCGCGCGGCGATGGCGCGGGCGGTATCGCGAGCAGCGGCCAGCGGATCCTCGGCCACGCGGGTGACAAGACCAAGCTCCTGCGCCTCGGGGCCCTCGATGACGCGCGCGGACAGGATCATGTCGAGCGCCTGATCGGCCCGCATCACGCCGGGCAGCAGCTTGGTCAGACCCATATCGGGGATCAGGCCCCAGCGGGTTTCCATGATCGACAGCTGCGTGTCCTTGGCGGCGATGCGCAGATCGGCGCCGAGGGCCAGCTGCATCCCCGCGCCGAAGGTCACACCGTGCAGCGCCGCGATCACCGGCACGGGCAGATCGGCCCAGACCGTGCAGGGCTGCTGGAACCGGTTGGCCGCCTGTCCGCGCGGGGGCGTGACGATTTCCTGACGCAGCGTGTCGAGATCGGCCGCGAATTCCATCAACATCGCCGTGTCGATCCCCGCGCAGAACGCCCGCCCCGCGCCGGTCAGCACCACCGCGCGCAGGCCGGGCTCCTCCATCAGCCGCGCGCCCGCGGCCGCAACCGCTTCGAACATCGGGGCGTCGAAGGCGTTGAGTTTCTCCGGTCGGTTCAGCGTGACCTCGGCGATGCCGTCCTCGATGCGGATGATGACGCGGTCTTCGGTCATGGTGCCCCCCTTCGGCTGTCGCCCGAAGCTGCCAGCCACGGGCGGCCACGGCAAGGAAAACGTAAAGGCAGGGATGGGCACAAACGCGGCGACGGCGCTCAGGCGCTCATCCACCACAGCCGGGTCAGGTGAAAGAAGGCGGGCGCCGCGAAGATCACGCTGTCGAGCTGATCGAGAAAGCCGCCCTGTCCGGGGATCAGGTGCGACCAATCACGCAGCCCCCGGTCACGCTTGATCGCGCGCAGCACAAGGTTGCCGATCTGCCCCGAGGCCGAGGCAACCACCGCCATCGCCGCCGCCTCGAGCGGACCGAAGGGCGTGACCCAGGACAGGATCATGCCCATTGCGCCCGCCACGGCCATGCCGCCCAACGCGCCGGCCCAGGTCTTGGGCGACAGGCCGCGCGCGATCTGGCGGCGTCCGAACCGGCGGCCGATATGGAAATCGGCCAGATCGCCCGCCTGCACGACCAGCACCAGAAAAGCGATCAGCAGCATCCCCCGCCCGGTCGCCGCACCATCGGCGCCGGGCCGTTCCAGCCACATCAGCGCGGGGATATGGCTGAGACAGAACACCGCGATCATCAGCCCCCACTGGGTTTCCGACACCCGGCGCAGGAAGCGCTCGGTCGAGCCGCGCAGCACCGCGACGAAGGGCAGAAGCAGGAAGGCATAGACCGGGATGAACACCGCGAAGAGCCGCTGCATGTCGAAATAGACGAACAGGAACTGCGCGGGCAGCAGCAGGTAGAACGCGATGGCCAGCGACAGGTGGTCGGCCTTGGTGCGCGCGGAATAGGTGAAGAATTCGCGCAGGGCCGCGAACGAGGCGATGGCGAAGATCAGGATCACCGCCCAGCGGCCCGCCAGCATCGCCAGCGTGAAGGTGATCGCCATCGCCCACCAGCTGTCGACGCGGGCCATGAAGATCTCGACCCCGGGATCCGAGGCCGGGCGGCGGCGGCGCATCTGCTCGCCGATGATCGTCACCGTCAACAGCACAAGCCCGGTTCCCAGCGCCAGCAGCGCGATATCGTGCAGAATCGGGCTCATTCCGGGTCCTCGGGTTTCAGGGCCAGCAACGCCGCCGCCGCGCGGTCGAGAAACGCGCGGCGTTCTTCTCCCTCGCGCAGCGCGACCGGTTCGCCGAAGATGATCGAGCACATCAGCGGCAGGGGGATGATCTCGCCCTTGGGCATGACGGAATTGAGATTGGCGATCCAGGTCGGGACCAGCTCGACCCCGGGATGCGACTGCGCGATGCTGTAGAGCCCCGATTTGAATTTCTGCAGCGGCTCGGGCCCCTGGTTGCGCAGGCCCTCGGGGAAGATGATCAGCGAATCGCCCGCATCCAGCGCCTGATTGATCGCCGCCATCGGGTCCTCGCTGCGGGCCTCGGGGCGGCGGTCGATCAGCACCGCGCGGAAGATGCCGGCGCCGGCAAAGGCCCGCAGCCGCGAGGTCAGCCAGTAATCCGCGGCGGCCACCGGGCGGGTCTGCTTGCGCAGATGCGGCGGCAGCACGGTCCAGATCATCGGCATGTCGGCATTCGAGACATGGTTGGCGAAATAGACCCGCTGGCGCGGGGTCGGGGCCACGCCGCGCCACTCGGCATGGACCGCGGTGATCGCGCGCGCGAACAGCACCAGCGCATGACCGCAGATCCGCGCCGCGAACCGGCTCGGCCCCGTCGGGCGCGGGGCGGGGAGCAGGGGTTTTCCAGGGGCGGTGTCGGTCGTCATCGGGGCATCATGAAGCGGGATCGGATGAAGGGGAAGGGGCGCGCACGGCGAAAGGCCCGTTGACGGCGGAACCCTGCATCGCCCGCCGATGGTCGCTTGTGCCGAAAGGACGCTTTGCTATCATCGGGTCATAAACAACAGGCGTAACGAGACGGGCAGGAGTTGGCAATGCGTTGGATTTTCAGGATCATCGGTGCGCTCATCGTCGTGGTGATCCTTGCCGTCGGGGCCTTGTTCCTGCTGCCCGCCGACCGGATCGCCAATCTCGCGGCGCGCCAGTTCGAAGCCGCGACCGGCCGCGCGCTGACCATCGACGGCGATGTCACGCCGACCTTCTGGCCGGTTCTGGGCGCGCGGGTCGAGGGCGTGACGCTGGCCAATATGGCGGGCTCGGATGCCGGGCCGATGCTGGTGGCTGACAGCGTCGATCTGGGCGTCGATCTGGCGCAGCTTCTGCAGGGCAATCTGGTGGTGCGCCAGTTCGAAGCGCGCGCGCCGCAGATCGTGCTGGAACGCGACCAGATGGGCGTCGGCAACTGGAATTTCGCGGGCGTGGGCGACGAGAGCGCCGCCACGGGCGAGACCGGCACGCGCTCGACCCTGCCGCCGATCATCCTGGACCGCGCGCAGATCCAGGGCGCGAGCCTGCGCTATATCGACCGCGCGGCGGGCACCGATGTCACCGTCGAAGGCGTGTCGATCGACCTGGCCATGCCCGAGGCGGGCGGCCCGGCCGAGCTGCGCATCGCGCTCGACCGCAACGGTCAGCAGGGCGAGGTGACGGCGACTCTGGCCTCGGTCGACCGGCTTCTGGCGGGCGAGGTCGTGGCGGTCAGCGCCGCGATCCGGGCGGAGGGCGCCGAAGGCTCGTTCGAGGGTCGGATGGGGATCGAGCCGGTCGCCGCCGAAGGCCGGCTGTCGGTGCAGATCGACCGCCTTGGACCGGCGCTGCAACTGGCGGGCGCCGAGGGCGGCGAGCCGCTGCCGGGCGCGGCCCGTCCGCTGGCGCTGTCGGGGCAGCTGACGCTGGCGCCCGCGGGCAGCCTGCATCTGCGCGAGGGCAGCGTCGGGGTCGGCGCGAACCGTCTCGCCGTGGCGCTGGACACGACCTTCGATGGCCCGCGTCCCAATATCGCCGGCCAGATCAGCGCGCAATCGCTTGACCTGACGGGCTTCACGGGCGGTGAAAGCGCGGGATCCACGGGCGGTGGCTGGCCCACGGACCGGATCAACGCCTCGGCGCTGGGGATCGCGGATGCGCAGATCGGCCTGACGCTGGGGCCGGTGAATACGGGCTTCGGCATGATCGACGCGCTGCGCGGCTCGCTGACCATCGACAATGCCCGCGCGGTGATCGGGCTGAACGAGCTGCTCGCCTTCGACGGCACCCTGTCGGGCGATCTGGTGGCCAATAACCGCAACGGGCTGTCGGTCGGCGGCAATCTTGCGCTGCGCGGCGTGAGCCTGCTGTCGATGCTGCGCCAGACCGTCGAGTTCGAGCGCCTGACCGGCTCGGCCGCGGCGGATCTTCGGTTCCTGGGCGTCGGGCAGTCGGTCGACGCGATCATGCGCTCGCTCGAAGGATCGGGCACGCTGCAATTCGGGCGTGGCGAGATCCTGGGCATCGACCTGGCGGCGATGCTGCGCAATCTCGACCCTTCGGCGCTGGGCAGCGGGTCGTCGACCGTCTACGACAGCATCGGCGCCAGCTTCACCATGGCGGGCGGTGTCCTGAACAACAGCGACCTGCGGCTGGAAGCGCCGCTCTTCACCGTGCGCGGCGAGGGCGACGTGGATCTGGGCGGGCAGACACTGGCCTACCGGATCACCCCCGAAACCTTCCGCAACGCCGATACCGGCGAGGCGAGCCTGCGCGTGCCGCTGATCGTCACCGGCCCGTGGTCGGCGCCTCGCTTCCGGCTGGACCTGGAAGGGCTGGCCGAGCAGCGTCTGGCCGAGGAACGCGCGCGGCTCGAGGCGCGGGCGCAGGAAGAAATCCAGCGCCTGCAGGAGCGCGCCACGCAACGCGCGCAAGAGGCAGTGACCGAGGCGCTGGGTGGCGCGGCAGGCAGTGGAGAGGGCAGCACCGAGGACCTGCTCAGGCAGGGGCTGCGCTCGCTGATCGGCGGGCGCGGGAATTAAGGGCGCCTCGGCCGCCGTTCGTCCCGGCGGCCCGGGCCGGTCGCGTGCGCCCCGGCGCGCCACGGCGCCGGGCGCGCGGGGCGGTCAGTTGCGGATGAAGTGCAGCCGGTCGAAGCGCGCGCGCAGGGCAGCCGTGCGCGGGGCGATCGTGGCGGGGTCGTTGGCGCGCAGGGCCTCGGCCACCAGCGCGGCGATCTCGGGGATATCGGCGGGCGTCACGCCCCAGCGCACCAGCTCCGGTGTGCCTATCCTGAGCCCGTTCATGTCCCCCGGCACCTCGGCGATCGGCAGGCCGATACCGCAGGCAAGGAACCCGGCCTGTTCAAGCTTGCGCGACGCGGCCTGACCGCCGCCGAATTCCGCCGCCTCGACGGCGAATTGATGCGAGCGGGTGAAGCCCCGCGCCTGCGCGAAGACCGGCAGGCCGGCATCGGACAGCGCCCGCGCGAAGGCCTGTGCCGTGTCGATCATGGCAAGCGCATAGGCCCGGCCATGGTCGCGCCAATCGAGCAGCCCGATGGCCAGCGCCGCCGACTTCGCCGCGTCGAAATTCGCCGTCATGCCGGGGAAGGCGATATGGTCCAGCCGCTCGGCAATCGCGCCGTCGCGCGTGACGATCAGCCCGCCCGCCGGGCCGCCCAGCGATTTGTAGGTGCTCATCGTCATCAGATGCGCGCCGTGATCGAGCGGATTCGACCACGCCTTGCCGGCGATGATCCCGCATTGATGCGCGGCATCGAAGAGCACATGCGCGCCGACCTCGTCGGCAATGGCGCGCACGCCCGCCACGGGATGTTCGAACAGGTTGAGCGAGCCGCCCACGGTAATCACCCTGGGCCGGACGCGCAGCGCCAGGTCTCGCAGCCCGTCCAGATCCAGGCTGTAGCCATCGGCATCGACCGGGGCAGGGTGGGTTTTCAGCCCGTAAAGTCCCGCGCAGCCATCGGCATGATGGGTCACATGGCCGCCGATGGCGGCGGGCGGCGCGATGATCGTGTCGCCGGGCTTTGCCAGCGCCATGAACCCGTAAAGATTGGCCAGCGCGCCCGAGGGCACGCGGATCTCGGCATGGGTGGCGTCGAAGATCTCGGCGGCGAGTTCGGCGGCGATGACCTCGATTTCCTCGATCGCCTGCAGCCCCATCTCGTATTTGTCGCCCGGATAGCCCAGCGAGGGACGCGAGCCCAGCCCCCGCGCCAACGCTGCCTCGGCGCGCGGATTCATCACGTTGGTCGCGGGGTTGAGGTTGAAGCAATCGCGCTCGTGGATCTGCTGATTGCGCTGGATGAGCGTCTCGATCCGCGCGTCGAGTGTGGCGCTGTCGGCCTGCGCGGCCTCGGCGGCCAGTGCCTGGACGCGGGTTTCGGCGGCGGCGGGAACCCATTTCCGGGGCGTGAGATGGGGGACGGTGCGGATCATGGAACCTCCTGTGTTGCGTTTAGACTGCGGGCCGGGCGGCTTGCGCGCAATCGCGATTTGCGATCATCTGAGGCGCAAGAAACCTGAGCCTGAAAGCCCCGATGCCCGTCACTCCGCCCCCGCCACGCCCGCCGTCGCTGGCGCATCTGGCTGCGCTGGACGCGGTGCTGCGCCATGGCGGCTACGCGGCGGCCGGCGCGGCTTTGGGCGTGTCGCCCGGGGCCCTGCGCGCCAAGTTGCGGGCGCTGGAAACCGCGTCGGGCATGAGCTTTCTGGCGGCGCGGGCGCATTCGGTGCAGCCCACGCCCGAGGCTCTGGCATTGGCCGCGCCGTTGAGGCAAGCCTTTCACCGGCTCGAACAGGCGCTTGCGCCGCTGGGCGCTGCGCCGCTGCCGCTGGGCGCGCTGCACGGTTTCGAAGCGGCCCTGCGGACGGCAGGCTTCGCCGCGGCCGGGGCGGCTTTGGGCCTGTCGCCGGGCGCGGTTGCCGCGCAGGTGCGGCGGGTCGAGCGCTGGGCGGGCCGGCCGTTGTTCGAACGCCACGCGCAGGGCGTCCGGCCGCTGCCCGACGCAAAGACGGTCCAGCCCGCGCTTGCGACTGCATTGGGGTCTTTCGCGGCGCTGATGGCGCGGGGAACACGCCTTGTGCGCATCGCGGCGCTGCCTGCCGTGGCGCAGCTCTGGCTGGCGCCACGCCTGCCGGGTTTGCGCGCGGCCTGCCCGGGGATGCAGGTCTCGGTCACGGCGCTGGAACGCCTGCCCGAAGGGAAGCGCGCGCCCTATGATCTGGCGCTGTTCATGGGCGAGACAGGCGGTCAGTTGCTGGCCGAGGATGCCTTGCTGCCGGTCTGCGCGCCGGCGCTGGCCGCACGGCTCCGAGAGCCGGGCGACCTGTCGGCGGTGCCTTGCCTAGAGGATTCGGCATGGCCGGGTGACTGGCGGCGCTGGTGCGCGGCGGCGGCGCCCGAGATTGCGGTTCCAAGGGGCGTGGCGCATTCGCTTTACGCGCTGGCGGTGGACGAGGCGCTGGCAGGGTCGGGCGTGTTGATGGGACACCGGGCGCTTCTGAGCCGGCATCTGGCCGAGGGGCGGCTGGTCGCGCCCTTCGCGGCGCCGGTTCCGCTGGCGCGGGCGTTGCGGCTTTACCGGCTGCGCCCCCTGCGCCGGGGCAGCGCTGCCGAGCGGGTGGCAGCGGCGCTGCGCGCGCTGGCCTGACGGCGGGGCGCTGTCAGATCCGGGCTTTCATCGCCGCGATTTCGGCGCGGTGGTCCTGCATTTTCAACATGATACGGTAGTCGCGATCATAGTATTCGTGTCGCACCGGGTCGGGTGTGAGGACCCTGGCCAGCGTGGTCATCGCCGGTGTTGCCGTCGCAAGGTCCGGGTAATGCCCCGAGACCACCGCCGCCGCGATGGCGGTTCCCGACAGGACCACGTCCTCGGCCTGCGAGGTCAGAACCTTCATCCCCGTCACATCGGCGAAAAGCTGTCTGAGGACGGGCGCCCGGGCCAGTCCGCCGGCGATGGCCAGACTGCGCGGCGCGGTCCCTGTGCCCGAAGAGGCGTCCGCTAGGTGCTCGGCGATCTGCCGCACGCCCAGAGCGACCGACACCGCGGTGCGCCAGTAAAGCTTGCACAGGGCATCGAACCCCCGGTCCAGCGACAAGCCCGCGATCACGCCCCTGAGGCCGGCATCGGAAAAGGGCGAGCGGTTGCCGTTGAAATCGGGCAGTACGTCGATCTCTTGTCCCAACGCGGCGCCCTCGCGGGCCAGAAGCGTCTCGATCCGCGCCAGCACGGCGTCGTGGTCATAGGACTGGCCGGGGGCCGGGCCGGGCCACGCGTCCAGCACCCATTCCAGCGCCGCACCGGCAGCCGATTGCCCGCCCTCGCTGGTCCACAGGCCCGGCAGCACCGTGTCGCGTGACGGGCCCCAGATGCCCGGGGCGAAAAGCGGGTCGGGCGTCACCGCCATGATGCAATTCGACGTCCCCGTGATCAGCATCAGGCCCGGAGACGCGCCCGGCGACAGGCCCACCGTGCCCAGCGCACCCGCATAGGCGTCGATCATGCCCGAGGCGACGGGGATGCCCTCGGCCAGCCCCATCGCCCGGGCGGCCTGCGGGGTCAGCCAGCCCGCCGGGGCACCGACGGGGACGACCTTGGCGGGCAGGTCCGCCCGCTCGCGCAGATCGTCCAGCCCCACCTGCGCCAGGAAATCCTCTGCCCAGCCGCCAGAGGCCGGCAGATAGGGCCATTTCGCCGCCCGCGCGCAGGCCGAGGCGCCGGGCTCGCCGGTCGCGCGCAAGGTGAGCTCGTCGCACAGATCGCGCGCGGCGCCGAGCCGGGCCCAGGCGTCGGGGCGGTGGCGTTTCAGCCACATCAGCTTGGGCGTCTGCATCTCGGGCGACATCGCGCCGCCCAGATGGTCGATCAGCCGGTGCCCGGTTGCGGTGCATTCCGCGGCCTCGGCCAGCGCGCGGTGGTCGAACCAGGCGATCGTGTCCCGATCCGGCGCGCCCAGCGACAGCGCCGCCCCGTCGCGGTCGCGCAAGACCAGCGAGCAGGTCGCGTCGAAGGCCAGCCCGATCACGCGATCAGGGGCGATCCCGGCCTGGGTCACCACCGCGCGGCTGGCCGCACAGACCGCGTCCCAGATCTGGTCCGAGCTGTATTCCGCATGCGGCCCGGGGCCCTCGGTCAGCGCCAGCGGCGCGACCCTGCGCGCCAGCATGCGGCCGGATGTGTCGAACACGCCCGCTCGGGCACTGCGCGTGCCCACATCGACAGCCACAAGATAAGACGGCATCGTCTCCACCCTCAGGCGCGGCCTCGCACCAGAGCGGGGAGGGCGGCCATGTCGCCGATGATGGCCATCGGCGCACATTTTTCAACCGCTTGCCGAAGATTGGCGGGTCCGGCATGCGAGCCGCCGACATAGGCCACCGCCTTCATTCCTGCCGCGCGGGCCGCTGTCAGGCCCGCCGGACTGTCCTCGATCACCAGGCACTCGGCGGGGTCAACCTGCATGTTCCGCGCCGCGTGCAGGAACAGGTCGGGCGCGGGCTTGCCGTTCGGGACCATAGTGGCGCTGAAGATATGCGGCTCGAAAAAAGGCAGCAGGTTGGTCACGCGCAGCGACAGGCGGATGCGGTCGGGCTGGCTGGACGAGGCCACGCAGACCGGCACGCCCAGCGCCGCCAGCGCCTGCGCCACGCCGGGCGTCGGCTGCAAGTCCTGCTCGAACCGGGCCAGAAGCCGTTCGCGCAGCGCACCCAGCAGCGGCGGCGTCAGGTCCAGCCCGCGCTCGCGTTTCAGCCATTCGGCCACGCTGCCCAGCGATTTGCCGAGGAAATTCGCATAGGCCTCGTCCGCGTCCAGCACGCAGCCCGCCTCGGCCAGCACATCCAGCATCACCGCCAGCGAAATCGGCTCGCTGTCGACCAGAACACCGTCGCAATCGAAGATGACGAGCGCCGGGCGGGTCGACATCGTGTCCATGGGTCAATCGCCTTCGAGATAGCGCGAGAGGGTGCTCGCCGTTCCGCTGTCCCATAGCAGGTGCAGCCAATGCGCGAAACGCTGTGCGAAGCCTGCCTGTTCTGCCAGATCGCCGTAAATCGTCTCTTGCTCGAGCCACGCCTGCGGACGGCGCCGCGCCTGCTGGGCCACGGCCTGCAGCCGGTCCCAGTTGGGATCGTTCGGCGCGATCTCGGCCCCGCTATCGGAGACGCCCGCGCAATAGCGGGCCCAGAGCGCGCATTCCAGCGCCAGCCCGTCGATCCGCCCCCCTTGGTCCAGCGCGTCGCGCAGCGTCGGGATGATGAATTTCGGCTGCCGGTTCGAGCCGTCAAGGCACAGCCGGCGCACCGTGTCGCCGATCTTGGGGTTGGAAAAGCGCCGTTCGATCAGGTCGAAATAGGCATTCAGATCGGTATCGGGCACCGGCGGGACGGTGGGGATGATCTCGCGCTCTTCGATCTTGCGCAGGAAGGCGCGGATCAGCGGATGCTCCATCGCTTCATGCACGAAATGGATGTCCATCAGCCCGGCGGGATAGGCGATGACCGCGTGGCCGCCATTGAGGATGCGCAGCTTCATCAGCTCGAACGGCGCGACATCAGGGACGAATTGCGCGCCGGCGGCCTCGAAGGCGGGGCGGCCCAGCGGGAACCGGTCTTCCAGAACCCATTGCGTGAAGCCTTCGCAGAAGACGGGCCAGCCGTCCTGCACCCCGAAATCCTCGGCCAGAATCCGGCGTTCGCGGTCGGTGGTGGCGGGGGTGATGCGGTCGACCATGGCATTGGGGAAGGCCACGTTGGCCGCGATCCAGTCGGCGAAATCCGGATCCGACAGGCGCGCCAGACCACAAAGCGCGTTCTTCGTCACTACGCCGTTATGGGGGATGTTGTCGCAGCACATGACGGTAAAGGGTTCCAGCCCCGCCGCGCGCCGGGCCCTGAGCGCGGCAATCATCATGCCGAACGCGGTTTTCGGCGCCTCGGGCGTGGCGGCATCGGCGACAATGGCGGGATGGGTCGGGTCGAACCGATCCTTGCTATCGAGGAAATAGCCGCCCTCGGTGATGGTGAGCGAGACGATGCGGATGTCGCGCTGGCTCATGCGCGCGATGATCGCGGGGGCGTCGGCGGGTTCGATGTAATCGATCATCGAGCCCAGCACGCGGGCCTCGGAATGATCGGCCTCCTGCTCGACCAGCGTGGTCAGCCAGTCCTGCGCTTCCAGTACCGCGCGGCCCTTGCGCTCACCCTCGAACACGCCCGCGCCGACCAGCGCCCAGTCGAGGCTCTGACCCATCGCGAACAGCCGGTCGAGATACATCGCCTGATGCGCGCGGTGAAAATTGCCGACGCCGAAATGCAGGATGCCCGCGCTCAGCCCGGCGCGGTCATAGCCGGGGGCGGCGACGGCGGCGGGCAGATGGGGCAGGTTGGATTGGCTCAGGGGGGTGGACATGTCAGCTCATCCAGTTTCCGCCGTCGACATTGTATGTCTGGGCGACGATGTAGTCGGCCTCGGACGAGGCGAGGAAGACGGCCATGCCGGTCAGATCCTCGGCCCGGCCCATGCGGCCATAGGGGACGGCCTCGCCGACTTCGCGCTTCTTCTGGCCGGGGGCCTTGCCCTCGTAGCGCGCGAAGAAGGCGTCGACGCCGTCCCAGTGCTCGCCATCGACCACGCCGGGCGCGATGGCGTTGACGTTGATGCCGTGCCGGATCAGGTCCAGCCCGGCGGATTGCGTGAGGCTGATGACGGCCGCTTTCGAGGCGCAATAGACCGCCACCAGCGCCTCGCCCCGGCGACCGGCTTGCGACGCCATGTTGATGATCTTGCCGCCCGTGTCCTGCGCGATCATCCGTTTCGCGGCGGCCTGCAGGGTAAACAGCGTGCCCGCCACGTTGACCGCGAAGACGCGGTCGTAATCGGCGCGGGTGATCTCGGTGATGGGGGCGGCGGTGAACAGCGCGGCGTTGTTGATCACGATGTCGATCCCGCCCATCGCGGCGATTGCGTCGTCCATTCCCGCCTCGATGCTGGCCGGGTCGCAGACATCCAGATGCACGGCCTGCGCGCCGATTCCGGCGGCGGCGTCCTGCGCGCGGGGCAGGTCGATATCGGCAATCGTGACCGCCGCGCCCTCGGCCCGGTAGGCGCGCGCAAAGGCCAGCCCGATGCCGCGCGCCGCCCCGGTGATCAGGGCGCGTTTGCCCGCCAGTCGCGTCATGCCAGCCGAAGCCCCTCGGCGTCGAACCGGTGAATCTGCGCGGGATCGGGCGTCAGGTGGATTTCGTCGTCGTAATGCAGATCGACCTCGCCGCCCGCGCGCACGGTCAGTGGCTCGGCAAAGCCCGGCACGGTGACGTGGAAGAACGTGTCCGACCCCAGATGCTCGGACACGCCGATCTTGCCGGTCCATGTGCCGCCTTCGGGCGTGACCATCAGGTGTTCGGGGCGGATACCGATCGTGTGCGCGTCGTGCTTGGCGGCTTCGGGGCCTTCGATCAGGTTCATCCTGGGCGAGCCGATGAAGCCCGCGACGAACTTGTTGCGCGGGGTGCGGTACAGCTCGAGAGGGCTGCCGACCTGCTCGATATGGCCCGCCTGCAGCACGACGATCTTGTCGGCCATGGTCATGGCCTCGACCTGATCGTGCGTGACGTAGATCATCGTCGTCGCCAGCCGTTTGTGCAGCTCGCTGATTTCCAGCCGCATGCCGACGCGCAGCGCGGCGTCGAGGTTGGACAGCGGTTCGTCGAACAGAAAGGCCGAGGGCTCGCGCACGATGGCCCGACCGATGGCGACGCGCTGGCGCTGGCCGCCCGACAACTGGCCGGGACGACGGTCGAGGTAGCTGTCGAGGTTCAGCACCTTCGCCGCGCCTTCGACCCGCTTGTCGATCTCGGCCTTGTCGAGCCCGGCCATTTTCAGCGGGAAGGCGATGTTCTTGCGCACCGACATGTGCGGGTAAAGCGCGTAGCTCTGGAACACCATCGCCAGCCGCCGCTTGGCCGGCGACAGGTTGGTCGCGTCCGTGCCGTCGATGCGGATCTCGCCGCCCGAGACGTCTTCGAGCCCGGCGATCAGCCGAAGCAGCGTGGATTTCCCGCAACCCGAGGGGCCCACGAAGACCACGAACTCGCCGTCCTCGATTCGCAGGTCCAGAGGCGGGATGACCTCGACATCGCCGAAGGCCTTGCGCACTTTATCAAGCGTGATGCGTCCCATGATATCAGTCCCTTACTTGACGGCGCCGAAGGTGAGGCCGCGCACGAGTTGTTTCTGGCTGAACCAGCCGAGGATGAGGATCGGCGCGATGGCCATGGTCGAAGCCGCGCTGAGCTTGGCGTAGAACAGGCCCTCGGGGCTGGAATAGCTGGCGATGAAGGCCGTCAGCGGCGCCGCGTCGACCGTGGTCAGGGTGAGGGTCCAGAAGGCCTCGTTCCAGGCGAGGATGATGTTCAGAAGCACGGTCGAGGCGATGCCGGGAATGGCCATCGGCGTCAGGACGTAAAGGATCTCGTCCTTCAGCGTGGCACCGTCCATCCGCGCCGCTTCAAGGATCTCGCCGGGGATCTCGCGGAAATAGGTGTAGAGCATCCAGATGATGATCGGCAGGTTGATCATCATCAGGATGAAGATCAGCGCGCCCTTGCTGTCGAGGATCCCCAGCTCGATCAGGATCAGCCGGATCGGGTACAGCACGCCCACGGCGGGCAGCATCTTGGTGCTGAGCATCCACATCAGCACGTCCTTGGTGCGCTTGCCCGGCACGAAGGCCATGGACCAGGCGGCGGGAACGGCGATGATGATGCCGAAGATCGTCGAACCGACGGCCAGCACGACCGAGTTCCACAGATAGCGCATGTAATCCGAGCGTTCCTGAACGACGGTGTAATTTTCCAGCGTCCAGTCGAAGTTGAAGAAGACAGGCGGGTCGGCGATGGCCGTGGCCTCGGTCTTGAAGCTGGTCAGGATCGTCCACAGGATCGGGAAGAAGATCGCCAGCCCGATGATCCAGGCGAGGGCGGTGAAGGCGATCTTGCGTTGGGTGGTGACGGCGCGGGCCATGGTCGATCCTCCTCAGGCGTCGAGGTTCTTGCCCACCACGCGCATCAGCACGAGGGCGACGATATTGGCGAGGATGACGGCGATGATGCCGCCGGCGGAGCCCAGACCCACGTTCTGGCTTTCGATCACGCGCTGATAGACCAGATAGGTCAGGGTCCGCGTGCCGAAGGCGCCCGAGGTGGTGACGTAGATCTCGGCGAAGATCGACAAAAGGAAGATGGTCTGGATCAGGACGACCACGGTGATGGACCGCGCGAGGTGGGGCAGGATGATGTGGCCAAACCGCGACAGGGGGCCGGCACCGTCCATCTCGGCGGCTTCAAGCTGCTCGCTGTCGAGCGACTGGATCGCGGTCAGCAGGATCAGCGTCGCGAAGGGCAGCCATTGCCACGACACGATCAGGATGATCGAAAACATCGGATACTGGCTGAGCCAGTCCACGGGCTGCAGGCCCAGCCCTTTGAAAAGATGCGCGAAGAGACCGTTCACGGGGTTCATGAACATGTTCTTCCACACCAGCGCCGAGACCGTGGGCATGACGAAGAACGGCGCGATCACCAGGATTCGCACCACGCCCTGACCCCAGATCGGCTGATCCAGAAGAATGGCCAGCAGGACGCCGCCCACCACGGTGATGACCAGCACGCCGCCGACCAGTTGCAACGTGGCGACGATGCTGTCGAGAAAGGCCGACGAGGTGACGAACCGGGAGTAGTTGCCCAGGCCCTCGCAGCAATCGAACGTGCCGCGCATGGGCCGGTAATCGAGGGTCGAAAACCACAGCGTCATGATCAGCGGCACCAGCATCCACACGAGAAGCAGGAACACGGCCGGGGACATCATCAACCGGGCAGCGGAACGGGAATGCTGGGTGGCCATCGGGGAACCCTCGGGCTGAAGCTGCGGGGAAGGCGCGCAGCCCGCAGGCTGCGCGTTCTGGCGTTTCCGGGAGGAGGTGGGGCAGGTCCCGCCACAGACCTGCGCCCCGGATCGGAAGGGGAGGGGGGCTTAGTAGCCCGCCGCCTCCATTTCTTCGGTGGCAAGCTCCTGCGCCTGCTCCAGCGCTTCGTCGGCGCTCATCTGACCGGCCAGCGCGGCCGAGAAGAGCTGACCGACTTCCGTGCCGAGACCCGCGAATTCCGGGATCGCCACGAATTGCACGCCGGTATAGGGCACCGGATCCACGGCCGGGTTGGTCGGATCGGCCGCCTGCATCGAGCGCAGGGTCATCTCGGCGAAGGGCGCCGCGTCCAGGTATTCCTGGTTCTCGTAGAGCGAGGTGCGGGTGCCCGGGGGCACGTTGGCCCAGCCCTCTTCCGAGGCGACAAGCTCGGTATAGCCGGGGCCGGTCGCCCAGGCGATGAATTCGCGCGCGGCTTCCGGGGCATCCGACGAAGCCGGGATCGCCAGGTTCCACGCCCAGAGCCAGTTGCCGCGACGGCCCAGCCCGTTATCGGGGGCCAGCGCGAAACCGACGCTGTCGGCGACGTCGCTGTCATCGGGGTTGGTCACGAAGGAGGCGGCGACGGTCGCGTCGATCCACATGCCGCATTTGCCGGTCTGGAACAGCGCGAGATTCTCGTTGAAGCCGTTATTCGACGCGCCCGGAGGGCCGTATTCGTTCATCATGTCGATGTAGAAGGTCAGCGTGTTGTGCCAGGCTTCGCTGTCGAATTGCGGACGCCAGTCCATGTCGAACCAGCGCGCCCCGAACGAGTTGCCCATGGCGGTCAGGAACGCCATGTTCTCGCCCCAGCCGGCCTTGCCGCGCAGGCAGATGCCGTAGATTTCGTTCTCGCGGTCGGTCATCGCGGCGGCGGCTTCGCGGATGAACTCCCAGCTGGGTTCGTCGGGCATTTCCAGCCCGGCCGCTTCCATCAGGTCGGTGCGGTACATCACCATCGAGCTTTCGCCGTAGAAGGGCGAGGCATAGAGCGTGCCATCGACCGTCAGGCCACCGCGCACGGCGGGCAGCAGGTCGTCGACATTGTACTCGTCGCCCAGATCGTCGAGCGACAGCAGCCAGTCATTGGCGCCCCAGATCGGAACCTCATAGGTGCCGATGGTGATGACGTCGTACTGGCCACCGCCGGTGGCGATGTCGGTGGTCACGTTCTGACGCAGGACGTTTTCCTCCAGCGTCACCCACTCGACCTCGATATCGGGGTGCATGTCGGTGAAATGGCTGGTGAGCCCTTGCATGCGGATCATGTCGCCGTTGTTCACGGTGGCGATGGTGATCGTTTCGGCCTGAGCCGCCAGCGCGAAGCCGGCAGCGGTCAGCGCCGTCGCGCCCATGAGGGCGCGCAGGGTGCGGGTCATGGTCTTCCTCCCATATTGAGCAAATGCTAATCCCTTGGGCAAATTCTCAAACGAGAGGTCAAAAGGCAACAGGTTTCTTCCCGCCGCGCCGCAGAAACGCGGGCAGGTTTTTGAAATCGCGGGATTAAATGTTGGTTAATTCGCGCTAATCGAGCGTTAGCGCAATCGCGGTCGCCTCGTCCGTGACCAGCCCTGTGAGCAGGCTCCCACCAAGTGCGGCTCGAATCGCGGGCACCTTGTCGGGTCCGTGGGCGGCGCCGATGACGGGGCCGGGATGGCTGCCGGGGGTGATCTCGGCCGAACTGACGCGGCTGTTGATCTCGTCGTCGATCAGCTGGCCCCGCGCATCGAAGACGAAACCGATGATCTCGCCCACGGCGCCTTTGTCGCGCAGCCGCCGCTGGTCGCCGCGGGTGATGAAGCCGTCGATCACCAGGGGCGCGCTCTCGGTCATCGTGCCGACCCCGACGAAGCGCATGTCGGTCTGCGCGGCCAGCGCGCGCGTCACGCTCAGCGTCTTCTGGCCCAAAAGCGCCGCGCGTTCATCGACCGAGGCGCTGATTACCGGCAAAGGCACCGGGAAGGTGGCGGCGGTGATCTTGTCCGCGATGGTGAACAGCACGTTGTAATAGGCGGTCGAGCCGTCGGGCGCGATATTCCCGGTCAACGACACGATCTTGTGCTGGGCGCAGTCGATATGGGGCAGATGCTCGACCGCCGCGCGCAGCGTCCGCCCGGTGCCCAGTCCGATCACCATCGGCTCGGGCCGCATCAGGCAGGATTCCAGCAGATCGCCCGTGGCATGGGCGACGGCCAGCCCGGAATTCTGCACGCTGTCGAGCGAGGGGACGACCTCGCACAGGGTCAGCCCGTGCCGGTCCTTCAGCCGCTGCGCCAGTTCCAGGCAGCGCGCGATCGGGTGGTCGATGCGGACCTTCACAAGCCCCGCCGCCATGGCCTGCGACACCAGACGCTGCGCCGATTGGCGCGATATTCCCATGATCTGGGCGATCTCGTCCTGTTTGCAGCCGCCGATATAGGCCAGCCAGGCAGCCCGCGCCGCGTCGTCGTATTTGTGTTCAGCCGAGCTCATGGCGTTCCTCGTTCCGGGCGCGCATGGTGGGGGCGTCGTTGCAGATTGGCAAGATCGTCGTGGCCCCGGCGCGCCGTCAACCGCCGGGGCCAGAATGGGATCACAGGCGGGTGCGATCCAGTTCCTCGGCCTCTCGCACGATGCGCGCATCCTCGCGCAGCTCGAGCCACATCGCGTTCAGCACGGCGAACAAGGCGGCCAGCGGAAGGCCAAGGATCCAGGCGAAATACCACATGGCGGTTTCCTCAATACGAATGACCGGAGCCGGTGACGTCCTCTTCCGTCACCTTGCCCCACAGGACTTTGTAGACCCAGGCCGTATAGGCCAGGATCAGCGGCATGAAGATCGCCGTCGCCACCAGCATCACGAAGAGCGTGGTCTGCGAGGACGACGCATCCCAGACGGTGAGCGAGCTGTCGGGCGCGCTGGACGAGGGCAGGATGAATGGGAACATCGTCAGCCCCACGCTCGACACGATGCCCACGATTGCCAGTTTCGACCACAGGAAGGTCGTCACTTCGCGTCCGGCGCGCAATCCGCGCACGGCCATGGCAATGCCAAGAAAGGCGCAAAGCGGGGCAAGCGCGATCCACGGGCGGTCGGCATAGGCCATGAGCCAGCTTCCGCCCCGCTCGACCGTCGAATACAGCGGGTTCGACGGGCCGTTGGCGGGCACGTCGCTGGTGATGCGGTAGCCCTCGATCCCGAAGGCCAGCCACAACCCGGCCAGCGCATAGCCCGCCGCCGCGACGATCCCCGCCACGGTTCCGAAGCGTCGCGCGCGGGCGGCGACCGGGCCCTCGGCCTTCAGCCCCAGCCAGGCCGCGCCATGCATCAGCAGCATCGACAGCGATACGACCCCGGCCAGCAGGCCGAACGGGTTCAGGAGCCCGAAGAGCTTGCCCAGGGCGCCGCCCTCGTAGATCGGCATCAAGGCGTTGGTCAGGTGGAAGGGCACGCCCTGCAGCACATTGCCGACCGCGACGCCGAACAGAAGCGCCGGCACCGCGCCGCCCACGAACAGCGCCCAGTCCCAGCCCGAACGCCACGCCGCGCTTTCGCGCTTCGAGCGGTACTTGAAGCCCACGGGGCGCAGGATCAGTGCCGCCAGCACGAGGAACATCGCCAGGTAGAAGCCCGAGAAGCTGACCGCGTAAAGCGGAGGCCAGGCGGCAAAGATCGCGCCGCCGCCCAGGATGAACCACACCTGGTTGCCTTCCCAGACGGGGCCGATCGTGTTGATGGCGATCCGCCGCTCGGTATCGGTTCTGGCCACGAAGGGCAGCAGCGCGCCCACCCCCATATCGAAGCCGTCGGTCAGCGCAAAGCCGGTCAGCAGGACACCCAGAAGCAGCCACCAGACAAGGCGCAGAAGGTCGAGAGAGATCAGTTCATGCAGGATCATGGCGCTTACTCCGCAGGGCTGGCGAGAGGGGTCTTGCCATCGGTGGTCCGCAGCCGATGGTAATGGCGCTGCATCCAGCGTTCCGTTTCCTCGACATCCTCGTGCGGGCCCTTCTTGATGTATTTCAACATCAGAGCGACCTCGATGACGAAAAGCACGGTGTAGAATAGCACAAATCCGATGATCGTGATCCAGACATCCGTGACCGTCAATTGGCTGACAGACAGCGCGGTCGGCAGGACTCCGTCCACCGTCCAGGGCTGGCGGCCATATTCCGCAACGATCCAGCCCAGCTCGGCCGCGATCCACGGCGCGGGGATCATGACCACCGCCAGCCGCAACGCCCAGCGCGGGAACTGCATCTGCCGGAACGATGCGCGCCAGAAGAAATAGGCGGTCAGACCGATGAAGGCAAAGCCCAGCCCCACCATGATGCGGAACGCCCAGAAGATGACCCAGACATTGGGCACCGTATCCCAGGCGGCGGCCTGTATCTGCTCGTCGGTCGCCTCGCGCGGGTCGTCGACATAGCTCAGAAGAAGCAGCGCATAACCCAGATCCTCGGAATGCTGATCGAAGCTCAGCCGGACCGCCTCGGGGGTTTCGTCACGCATCTCCTGCATGGTCTGCAGCGCGTCATAGGCAAGGATGCCCGAACGCACCATGACCTCCGCCTCTTCGACCAGTTCGGCGATCCCCGGGATTTCCTGCGTCAGCGAGCGGGTGCCGATGATGCCCATGACCCACGGGATTTCGATGGCGTATTCGGTGGTGCGTTCGGCTTGGTTGGGCAGGCCCAGAAGCGTGAACGAGGCGGGCGCTTCGTGGGTCTCCCACATCGCCTCGATCGCGGCGAGCTTCATCTTCTGCGTGTGGCCCGCCGAGTAACCGCTTTCGTCGCCCAGCACGACGACAGACAGCGCCGAGGCCAGGCCAAAAGCCGAGGCCACGGCGACCGAGCGCCGCGCAAGGTCGATATGGCGGCCTTTCAGCAGATACCAGGCCGAGACGCCCAGCACGAAGAGCGAGGCGGTGACGTAGCCCGCCGAAACGGTATGCACGAATTTCGCCTGCGCGACCTCGTTGAACACGACCTCCATGAAGGATGTCATCTCCATGCGCATCGTGTCGGGGTTGAACGCGGCGCCCACCGGGTGAACCATCCAGCCCGAGGCGATGAGGATCCACAGCGCCGAGAAATTCGACCCGATGGCGACCAGCCATGCGACGATCAGATGCGCCACCTTCGACAGCTTGTCCCAGCCGAAGAAGAACAGGCCCACGAAGGTCGCCTCCATGAAGAAGGCCATCAGCCCCTCGATGGCGAGCGGCGCGCCGAAAACATCGCCGACATAATGGCTGTAATAGGCCCAGTTCATGCCGAACTGGAATTCCATCGTGATGCCGGTCGCGACGCCCAGGACGAAATTGATGCCGAACAGCGTGCCCCAGAACTTGGTCATCTGCCGCCAGATCGGGCGGTTCGTCATCACGTAGACCGTCTCCATGATGGCGACGAGGATGCTGAGGCCAAGTGTGAGAGGCACGAACAGGAAATGGTACATGGCTGTCATCGCGAATTGAAAGCGCGACAGCTCGACGAGGTCGAACTCCATGGTCAGGGCTCCGGTTGGGGCCGCGTCGGAAGCGTCCATGCGGGCGGGTGGCGCGACTTCATATTCCGTTTTCTTTATGCGTATTTGCCGAAGGTCAAGGGATTTCCGACCTCTCGGGCGATTGTGTCGCAGCAAGGTGACCGTTCGGCATCACGCGCAGCACCCGGTCGGCGAAGGCCAGCTCGGTGTCGCGATGCGCCGCGATCAGGATCCCCGCCTGCGGCAAGGCGCGGGCCAGGTTTTCCAGCACCGCCTGCGCGGTCGGCGTGTCCAGCCCCTCGGTCGGTTCGTCCAGCAAGAGAAAAGCGGGCCGCCGCAGCAGGGCGCGGGCCAGCACCAGACGCCGGGCCTCGCCGCCCGACAGGCCCGCCCCGCGCGGTCCGAGCGGACTGTGCAACCCGCCCCGCGCGCGGATCACCCCGGCAAGCTGCATGGCCTCGAGCGCCTCTTTCAGCTCGGCATCGCCGGCATCGGGCGCGGCAAGCCGCAGGTTCTCGGCCACGCTGCCCTGGATCAGGGCCGCGCGCTGCGGCACCAGCGTGACGGCGCGGCGCAGTGCTTCGGGTGCCAGCGCGTCGAGCGGCGTCTCGCCCAGGCGGATCGTGCCTGCATCCGGGGCGAGCACGCCGGCGGCCAGGGCCAGAAGCGTGCTTTTTCCGCTGCCGCTCGCGCCCGCGATCGCCAGTCTTTCGCCGGGGGACAGGCGCAGCGAGACCGCGTCGAGCACCGGCGCGCGGCCGGGCGCCCGCCGCAGCGTGACCGCCTCGATGCTGAGTGCCCCGGTGGTGGCGTGTTGCCCGGTCGGGGGCTGCGGCGCGGGGCGCAGGATCGGCGCCACCCGCCGTGCCGCCTGCGCGATCCGCCCGTAATCGCCAAGCGCGCGACGCAGGGGGGCCGTGGCCTCGGCCAGCGCCAACGCCACGAAGACGCCGATGGCGGCCACCGCCGGGCCAAGCCTGCCGTCGAGGACAGCGCTGCCGCCGAGCCACAGCGCGCCCGCCGGGGCCACCGTCCCAAACAGGGCCAGCGCGGCGCCGGTGCCACGTTCGACCCGATCGAGCCGCGCCGCGCGCCGGCGGCGCTGATGCTCCAGCCGGCCCAGCGTCTCGCGGCTTTCGGCCAGCTTGCCCAGCAAGGCCCGCTCGCGTCTTGTGCGCAGCATCTCGACCAGGTGGCGGCGATAGTCCTGCACGGTGTCTTCAAGCGCCCGCGATGCCCGGATGGCAGGGCGGGCGGCCAGCGCGGTGACAACGAGCGCGCCCAGAGCGAAGCTTCCCGCGACCCAGCCCGCGATGGCCGGATCCGTCAGCCATGCCAGCATCCCGAATGCCCCCGCCAGCACCGCAATCGCCGCCAGTACGGGGATCAGCAGGCGCAGAAGCAGGCCGTCCAGCGCCTCGATATCCGCGCCCAGCCGGTTCAGGGCCTCGCCCGCGCGAAGCCGGGTCAGGCTCTCGAACGGCGCCCGGGTCTGCGCGGTGAGCAGGCGGATGCGCAGGGCCGACAGCGCGCGCAGCACCGCGTTATGGGTCAATAGCCGCTCGCCATAGCGCGCGGCGGTGCGGCCGATGGCCAGAAACCGGATCCCGGCCGAGGGGCGAAAGACGTCGAAGATCAGACCCGCCCCGGCCATTCCGGCGGCGGCGGTCGCGGTGATGAACCAGCCCGACAGGCCCAGCAGCGCGGCGCCCATCGCCAGCACCAGAACCGACAACGCCAGCCCCAGCAGAAGCGGGCGGAACTGCCCTTTGAGCATTGCGCGCAGAACGGCCCTCACAGCGCGATCTCCCCGTCCATCCGGGCAATCAGCCGCGCGTCATGGGTGGCGACGATCAGCGTCGTGCCCCGAGCCGCAAGCGCCAGCAGCGCCTCGGTCACGCGCGCGGCGGTGGCGGGGTCCAGATCGGCGGTCGGCTCATCGGCCAGCACGACGTCGGGGCGCGCGCGCAACAGCCGGGCCAGCATCACCCGCCGCGCCTCGCCCCCCGACAGCCCGGCGCCGCTTTCGCCCGGCACGGTGTCCAGCCCGTCCGGCAGGCGGTCCAGGACCGTGTCCAGCGCGGCGGCGCGCAGAAGGGCAGGGTCCGGCTCGCCCTCGCCCAGAAGCGCGCGCAGGGGCTCTTCGGGGAATTGCGGGGTCTGCGGCATCCAGCCCAGCCGCGCGCGCCAGCCATCGGCGTTCCGGTCGTCGAGAACCTGCTCGCAGACCCGGATCGTGCCTGCCTCGGGCGCCTGAAGCCCGGCCAGCAACCCCAGCAGCGTCGATTTACCCGCCCCGCTGCGCCCGGTCACGGCCAGACGGGATCCGGGTGCGATCCGGATATCGGGATAGTCGATGCCCCGCGCCGACAGACCCGACCAGGCGATGACCGGCGCCCCGTGAAGCCGCGCGGCGGTGGCACCATGGCCCAGTAGCGGGGGCAGGGGGGCGGCCTGCCATGCCTCGACCTCCTCGGCCACGGCCTGCGCTGCCGCGCGGTCGTGCCACGCGGCGGCAAGATCGCGCATCGGCTGGAAGAAATCGGGGGCGAGCAGCAGGAGGTAGATCCCGGCAAAGGGTGTCAGCGGGGCGCCCCATGTCCCCCAGCCGATCACCCCCAGAAGCGAGAAGCCGACCCAGACCGCGACCATCGCAACGCCAAGTGCGGCGAAAAGTTCAAGTACGGTCGAGGACAGGAACGCCACACGCAGCACCGCCATCGTACGCTGCCGCAGATCGTTCGAGACCTTCGCGAACCGGCCCGTCACCTGCGCCCCGGCATCCAGAAGCTGGATATCCGGCAGCGCGGCCACGCGGTCGACCAGCAGATCGCCCAGCGTGCCGATCTCGACCATCTGGCGCGCGCTCGCCTCTTTCGCGGCCCAGCCGACCAGCGCCATGAAGACCGGGATCAGCGGTCCGGCGACCAGCAAGACCAGCCCGATGGCCCAGGATTGCGAGAGCGCGAGCGCAAGGATCACCGGAGGGACGATCGCGGTGCGCGTCATTGCCGGGTGATAGCGCATCAGATAGGCGCGCAGCGCGTCGAGCTTGTCGACCGTCAGCGCCGCGACCGCGCCCGGCCCGCCGAACCCGCCGCTGTCGCCGGCCAGCGATTCCCGCGCGACGATCCGGTCGCGCAACCGGGTGACGGCACGCTCCGAGGCGCGGAACAGCTGCCCCTCGGCCCCATAGGTCAGCCCGGCGCGCAAGGCCGCGAGGGCGAGGAAGATCACCGCCTCGCGCGCCGGCGCGCCGGTGCCCTCGAGCCAGCCTGCCAGCGCCGCCGCGATGACCCAGGCCTGCGCCAGCCAGATCAGCGATGCCAGCACCGACAAGGCCGAACCGGCCGCGATCCGGGCGCGCGCGGGACCGAGCAGCGGGTCAAGGGAAGAGGGTGCGCGGGACATGCGGCGAAGGTGCGCGCGAATGCCGGGCGCGGCAAGGGGAGCCGTCGTCGCAGGGCTCAGAAACGGCGGGAATGGCGCGCGCCGATCAGGCCGAACCGGTGCGGCCAGTCCGCGGCCTTGGTGATGCCGATCCGCGGGCCGCTGAGCCAGCGTTCGGGCGGATCGGGGATCAGGGCGAAATCGGGCGGGCCGAAGGCGCGGTGATTGTCGGCCTCGGTAATCCCCAGCGCCTGCGCCAGCATGCCAGGCCCCAGACAAAGCGGACGCCCGGGCCCGCGCCGCGCGCGCATCTGATCGAGACCCGAAAGCGGTTCCAGGGCGCGGATCAGGACCGCGTGGCCGGGCAGCCCCACCACGTTGAGGCACCAGTGGATGCCATAGGAGCGATAGACATAGGCATGGCCGGCAGGGCCGAACATGGCGGCGTTGCGGGCGGTGGGGCCGGGAAAGGAATGCGAGGCCGGGTCGTCGGGCGAATAGGCCTCGGTCTCGGTGACGCGGCCCGAGACACCGCGCACCGTCAGCACCGCGCCCAAAAGCCGGGGCGCGAGATCGGGCGCGGGCAGGGCGAGGGTCATTGCAGCAGCGCCGCGACCTGGCGGGAATGGGGGCGGGTGCGATGTTCGACCAGGTAGATCCCCTGCCACGTTCCCAGCATCAGCCGGCCGCCCACCACCGGGATCTGCAGGCTGACGGGCAGATGCGCGGCCTTGATATGGGCAGGCATGTCGTCGGGGCCTTCGGTGGTATGGGTGATCCAGCGCATCGACGGATCATCCGACGGCGGCGCGAGCCGCGACAGCCAGGTCAGCAGGTCGGCCCGGACATCGGGATCGGCGTTTTCCTGGATCAGCAGCGAGGCCGAGGTATGCCGGATGAAAAGCGTGAGCAAGCCCTCTTCCGCGTCCGAGCCCGCCACCCAACGGGCGACCTGCGGGGTCATGTCGTAGAGGCCGGGGCCGTCGGTGCGCAGGGTGAAAATCGTGTTCATGACGGGGCGAGGTTAGCCTGTCGCGCCGGGGCTGAAAAGGCGTGTCCCATACTGTGGGGTCCCTGCGGCCAGACGTGTTTTCAACCGCTTGGGGAGGGGCGTTCATGAGAAACCGCCCCCGGATGCCGGTGTCGTCAGGACGGCGGTGTCTGGCGGGAGGTGATGAATGAAGGGTGCCAGAGCGTGCCTGCGCGGCAAACCCAGCGCCGCGTCGGCCCGGCGATAGGCGGCGTGCCAGTCTTCGGCTTCGCTTGGGCCACCCCGCTCGGTATCGCCCAGGAACCCGATCAGCAGAAGATGCGCGTCCACCCCCTGCGCGCGCAGGAACCACAGATGCGCGAGCCGGTTCGCATATTGGTAATAGACCCGGTCCCATCGCGGCGGATCCGGGCGGTCCTTTTCCTGCGGCGCGGACATGGTCCTTGGGCGGGATAGCGACGCATGGCCGGGCGTTACGGGATCGGCCGCTGGAGCGGCCGCCACCCCGGGAGAAGGGGCTGTTTTCCGGGGCATTGCAGAAGCAGGCTCGCGGAGCCCTTTCACCGATGGATCGGACTTTGCAGGAACGGACAGTGCACTAAGGAAGATTGCAGGGCCGGACGTCTCAGAAGCGGCAAATTCCGAATCGAGGAGAGCGGGGCCATGTTGCAGGTCTGCCTGAACCTTCGAGAAGGCCGCCGCGATTTGCGCGGCCGAGGTCGCACCCGCCGCCGAGGCGGGTGAATCGAATTCGGCCAGATGCGCTTTCGCTTCCGCCAACACGACGCCGCCGTCGAACCGCGCCAGCCCATCCCATTGCGGCCCGCGCCGCGGCCAGAATGCTGCCAGGGCCGGGGCGAGGTTGTCCAAACCCAGCCGCGCGAGGAAGGCCGCGTCGCGATACTCCGCGAAATCGTCCCAGGCCAGCGGCGAAACCCAGTCGAGCGGCGGCAGCGCCCCGGGTTGCAACACATCTGGCCGCCACGCCACTGCACGCTGCATCCATTTCAACGACCCGCGCGTGCCTTCGGGTTGCGCGACCCTCATGCGTTCGCCCTTTTGCCGATTGCTATAATTGCTCCGCTCCGTCCGCTGCGTGCAACCTAGCACTGCAAATCTTGCGAAGGCGTTAATAAACGAAGGACGGGCGACCCGTGGGCCGCCCGTTTGTCATGTTGCTCATCTGCCCGGTCAGGAAAGCATCACTTTCCCGACCGCGTTTCCTTGTTCTCGGTGCTGATGGATTTCGCCGATTCCTTGGGTTGGTTCGGCGCCTTGTCCTGCTTGGTTTCCGAGCCGGTTTTCTGCTTGGTCATGTGTCTTCTCCTTGGTTCGGGCCCGCGCGGGGCCACAGGGAGGGAAGTCGACGGGGTCAGACGACCCGGCGCGGCGGGAAAGACGCATGGTCGCTTCCCGGCCTCGCCGTCAAGGATCGTTCACTTTCGTTTAAGAGGTTCGTGGTTCTCTTCAGCCATGGGCTTGGGCGAGTCTTTCGGAATGTTGGCGAAAGAACGCTTCGGCTGTCGGCTGCCGGCTTTCGAACGGGCCGGAACGGGTGTGGTCATCTCTGCCTCCCATCGGGTTGCGACTTGGGAAGACAACGAAACAGACGGGCAGCCGGTTCCGACCGAAACCGCCGCTTGCGCGGTAAGCTGCCGGTCGGGGCGCGAAAAACGACGGGTTCCGGCTGCGGAACCTGCCAAGGCCGGATTCAGGGCGCTGGGCCTTAGCGTGCCGTATCCTGCGGTGCGCGGATCTGGGCAATCACGGCGCGCGCCATCGCGCCGTCGGTGACGCGCAGGGCAAGCTCTTGCTTGGGCGTGACCCGCGCCTGCGGAAAGGCCGCGCGCAATGCCTTGCCGTCGAGCAGCTTGTCGCGGAAGGCGGGCTTGCGGAAATAAAACAGGACCCATTCTTGGTTCAGAACGGCCGAGAAATACCACGTGTCGCCCTTTTCGATACGCAGATCATGCGCGATGAACCCTTTTGACGTGGCGCGCGTGGTCAATCCGCCGGGATACTCGGCATGGGCGAAGGTCATGAACGCGTCGCGCACGCCCCCGACCGGAGCGTGTGACAGGTGGTCTTCGAAGACATCGGGATTGAGGAGCATGGACAAACCAGGGCGTTGAGGAGGGGGCAGCGGAGCGGCGCCCTTATTTCTTGGAGTTTGCACAGGCTGTATGGCGCTGGAGCCCCCTCCGCAAGCGCTGGGCCTGAAGTTCTTTCGGGGAAGCCCTTGGAGGTCACGCGCTCGGGCACACAAGAAATTCTCGATTTCCTTCGCGCTGAGCTTTTCCAGTTCCGGAAGAAAGATGTCGCGAGGAAGGTACCTGCTCTGCGGGATATCGGATCCAGGGCGGTAACGTTCAAAAAACGCTTTCAGTCCATCCCGCACGCCACTCTGAACGAAGACATGCTCGGGCTCGTGGCCCAGATATTCACCCAGCCTTAACGCCGTGTCGTACGTCATCAGGGCGCCGGCTCCGTACACCGGAACGAACAACTCATCGATGATCCGGTAGAGGTCGAGAAAGCTTGCAGCTTTGCTCAATCGTGTCCGCGCGTTCAGCAAGACCTCGTGAATTTCGGGCGATGCGGCTTTGGGAAGCCGGTACTGATGGTCGTGTTTCCGGCCCACCCGATCCCATTCCGCATAGGCCGCGCGGCGGATAGCCTCTTCGTAAGCGGGAACATTTTGCCGGGAATAATGCGCGAGATGGGCCGCGAGCTTGGGCCGGTTCTCGGTGATGTAGTCGTCAACAAGGGACGAAATCGGCACGAAGCACCCCTCGACCGTTGAAAAAGGCGCCCGTCAGGGCGCCTTATGAGTTACTGGTCCAGGAAGCTCCGCAGCTTGCGCGACCGCGAGGGGTGCTTCAGCTTGCGCAGCGCCTTGGCCTCGATCTGGCGGATCCGCTCGCGGGTGACGCTGAACTGCTGGCCGACCTCTTCGAGCGTGTGGTCGGTGTTCATGCCGATGCCGAAGCGCATGCGCAGCACGCGTTCCTCGCGCGGGGTGAGCGACGAGAGCACACGGGTCGTCGTCTCGCGCAGGTTCTCCTGAATGGCGGAATCCAGTGGCAGGACCGCGTTCTTGTCCTCGATGAAATCGCCGAGCTGGCTGTCTTCCTCGTCCCCGATCGGGGTTTCGAGGCTGATCGGCTCCTTGGCGATCTTCAGCACTTTGCGGACCTTGTCCAAAGGCATCTGCAGCTTTTCGGCCAGTTCCTCGGGCGAGGGTTCGCGGCCGATTTCGTGCAGGATCTGGCGCGACGTCCGCACGAGCTTGTTCATCGTCTCGATCATGTGGACCGGGATGCGGATCGTGCGCGCCTGATCGGCGATCGAGCGGGTGATCGCCTGACGGATCCACCAAGTCGCGTAGGTCGAGAACTTGTAGCCGCGGCGGTATTCGAACTTGTCGACGGCCTTCATCAGGCCGATATTGCCTTCCTGAATGAGATCAAGGAATTGCAGGCCGCGGTTGGTGTATTTCTTGGCGATCGAGATCACCAGACGCAGGTTGGCCTCGACCATTTCCTTCTTGGCCTGCCGCGCCTCTTTCTCGCCCTTCTGCACCTGGCTGACGATGCGGCGGAATTCGGGGATGTCGACGCCGACATAGCGCCCGACCTCGGCCATTTCCTCGCGCAGGGTGACGACCTTGTCGCCGTAGCGTTCGAACAGCGTCGTCCAGCCGCGTCCCTTGGCGGCCGACATGCGGTCGCACCAGGTCGGGTCGAGTTCATAGCCGCGATATTCGTCGATGAATTCGCGCCGGTTGATGCGGGCCTGATCGGCCAGCTTCACCATCGACGAGTCGATCGTCATGATCTTCTTGTTGATGCCGTAGAGCTGGTCGATCAGCGCTTCGATCCGGTTGTTGTGCAGGTGAAGCGAATTCACCAGCTCGACGATTTCCGAGCGCAGTTTCTGATAGGCGGCTTCCTCGCCCGCCGAGAAGCGCGCGGCTTCTTCCAGCGTCGCCTGCATCCGCTGCTGCTGCATCTGTTCGAGCTGATCGTAATCATGCGCGATGCGATCCAGCGTTTCCAGGACGCGCGGCTTGAGCGACGCCTCCATCGCGGCGAGCGACATGTTCGACTGGTCGAACTCGTCATCGTCGTCGTCGTTGTTGGCGATCGGGTTGCCGTCGGCGTCGAGCTCGGGCTCGGCGCGCTTGTTCTGGCTCTGCCCGCCTTCGGTCGCGGTGGCCGAGGGATCGACGACGCTTTCGTCTTCCTCGCCGTCGAGCGCATTGCCGAAAGTGGCGTCGAGGTCGATCACTTCGCGCAGCAGCACGTCTTCGGACAGAAGCTCGTCACGCCAGATGATGATCGCCTGAAAGGTCAGCGGGCTTTCGCAAAGCCCGGCGATCATCGTGTTGCGCCCGGCCTCGATCCGCTTGGCGATGGCGATCTCGCCCTCGCGGCTGAGCAGCTCGACCGAGCCCATCTCGCGCAGATACATCCGCACCGGATCGTCGGTGCGGTCGAGCGTCTCGCTCGACGCGCTGGCGACCACGACATCGGTCGACCCCGAGGCGGCACCTTCGGTCGTGGCGGGGACGTCGCCGTCCTCGGCGTCTTCTTCCTCGACGACGTTGATGCCCATTTCGGAGAGCATCGACATCACGTCTTCGATCTGTTCCGACGAAACCTGATCGGGCGGCATCACCTGGTTGAGCTGTTCATAGGTGATGAACCCGCGCTCCTTGGCGGCGGCGATCATGCGCCGGACCGAGGCCTGGCTCATGTCCAGCGTGAATTCGCTGTCCTGATCTTCGGGCTTCGCGTCGTCGTTGTCCTTGGCGACCATGGTTCCTCCGGCAAGGGGCGCGGCGTGATTCGGTTGTTGAACAGAAATAGCGCTCTGTCGGGCCGAATCACAGGGGTGTCAGTAAGATTCGCTGATTCGCGGGCGGGTTAGGGGCGAAGTGTGAACGGATCGGGGGCATCGGCGGCGGAAATGGGGGGCATTTGCCGCTAACCCGGCCCGGGTCGTCGCTTTTTCTTAATCCAGACCTGCGAATCAATCAGGCTTTGCAGATGCGCCGAGAGGCTGGCGCGGTCTTCGCCCAGATCGGTCGTCGAATCGTTGGAATCGCTGCGCCCGGCACGGTCGAAGGCGGCGGCCGCCTCGCCCAGCCGGTAGGTCAGCGTGTCGTCGGGCAGGGAATCCAGCTCGGCGCTGAGTTCCTCGAGCTCGCGCTTGAGGGCGCGGCGGGTGATCAGAACCTCCAGGTCGGTGGCCAGACACTGGCGCACGAAGCCCAGATCCGCCCCCGGCCGCAACATCGGCGCGATGGTCACATGCGGCTGTCGCATCAGCGCCGCAAGCGCGTCGCCGCCGCGCTGCGCCAGCTGGGCGTGATCGGGCGCGGGGTCTTCATGCGCGGCCTGCAGCAGCAGGTCCAGAAGCGTGCGGTGATCGTCGCGGCGCGTTTCCAGCTGCATGAGTTGGCCGTCGAACTCGGCCAGCAGCACGGGATGGGCGAAAAAGACGGCCAGGATCACCGCTTCGCGCAATTCCTCGTCCGCGCCTTCGGCGCCGGCGGCCAGGAACGAGCCGCGCGTGCCGGGCAGGGGGGCCTCGGCGCCTTTGCGTCCGCGCGCCGTGCCATAGCCGCCCTTGCCGCCGCGCGGCGCATCGTTGCGGCGAAACAGCTGATAGCGCAGGTCGTTGAATTCACGCTGATACTGTTCGCGCAGATCGGGGTCCTGAATGGTGCCGCACAGTGTCTTCAGCCGCTTGGTCAGTGCCGCGCGACGCTCGGGGCTGTCGAAAACCTGCCCCTGAACCTCGCGGTCCCACAGCAGCGTCGCCATCGGCACGGCATTGTCGATCACGCTCTGCATCGCCTGCGCGCCACCGGCGCGGATCAGGTCGTCGGGATCCTGTCCGCCGGGCAGCAGCGCGAAGCGCAGGCTCTGGCCAGCGGTGATCATCGGCAGCGCCAGATCGGCCAGTCGCAGACCCGCGCGCAGGCCCGCCGCATCGCCGTCGAGGGCGACGATGGGCTCGCCATGCATCCGCCACAGAAGCCGCAGCTGGTCTTCGGTCACGGCGGTGCCCAAAGGCGCGACCGCGCCTTCGAACCCGGCGCGGACCAGGGCGATCACGTCCATGTAGCCTTCGGCCACGATCAGCGGCTGACCGCGTCCGCTGGCGGTGCGGGCGGGGCCGATATTGTAGAGATTGGCGCCCTTGTGAAAGAGCGGCGTTTCGGGCGAGTTGAGGTATTTCGCCTGCGCGTCCGCTGCCATGGCCCGGCCGCCGAAGGCGATGCACTGGCCCCGCGTGTTGCGGATCGGGAACATGATGCGGCCCCGGAAGCGGTCATAGGGACGGGATTTGTCGCGCCCGGTCGTGGTCAGGCCCGCCTCGGCGATCAGCGCCTCGGGGACACCGGCCTGCTTGAGATGATCGTTGAGCGCCTGCCATTGATCGGGCGCAAAGCCGATTTCCCAACGCTCGCGCTGCTCCTCGCTCAGGCCGCGCCGGTCGAGATAGGCGCGCGCCTCCGCCGCGTGGCTGCCCATCAGCTGCATCCGGTAGAAGCGGACGGCCTTTTCCATCACCTCGGCCAGCGTGGCGCGGCGATCTTCGCGCTGGCGCTGCGCGGGCTCGCGCGCGGGCATCTGCATCCCGGCGTCACGGGCCAGTGTCTCGACCGCCTCCATGAAGCTCATGTTCTGGGTTTCCTGCAGGAAGGTCAGCGCATCGCCCTTCGCCTGACAGCCGAAGCAATAATAATAGCCCTTGCGGTCCTCGACATGGAACGAGGCGGTTTTCTCGTGGTGGAACGGGCAGGGTGCCCAGAAATCGCCCTTGCCCTGGTTCGACTTGCGCAGATCCCAGGTGACCGTGCGTCCGACAACCTGCGCGATGGAGACGCGGCTGCGCAACTCATCGAGGAAACCGGGGGGCAGGGACATGGGACCTCGGCAGCAGGGGACGCAAGGGGTGGGGGCTGACTATCATATAGGGTGCGTTGCGTCCGTGTTCCACCACCGGACGGCGGGGCAACGCGGGGCGGCAACAGGATCGGCGGCGATGGTCCGGGGGGCGCGCGCTGCCCTCGGATGCCACCGGGGCCGCGAACGCAAACGGGGACCCGAAGGTCCCCGCCCGGTCACTCCGCCGCGTTGGGCGTGTCTTCGCTGGGGCTTTCGGCCATGTCCGGCGCCGCATCGGCCTTGGGCTTGCGCGCGCGGGGCGCCCGCGGCTTGCGTGCGGGCTTGGGCTTTTCGTCGCCCTGAGCCGCTGCGCCGGCGTCAGGGGTTCCGGAGGCCTGGGCCTCGGCGCTGTCGGCCTTCGGGGCGTCGTGGTCGGCGCGCGATTCGGGCGTTTCGACCAGCATCGACCCCGAATCGTCATCCTGCGCCGCGTCCTGTGCTCCCGCTTGGGCATCGTCGCGCCGGTTGTCGTCCCGCGGATCGTTCTGGTCGCGCGGCCCGCCGCGGCGGTCGTCGCTGCGCCGGTTGCGCCCGCGTCCGCTCTCTTGCCGCCCGTTATCCTGGCGGTTGTTGTCCTGACGGCCCCCATCCTGGCGCCCGCCATCCTGACGGTTGTCCGGGCGATTGTCCTGGCGATTGTCGCCGTCCTGATCGCCCTGGTCGCCGCGCTGATCGTTGCGGCGGTTGTTGTTGTTATTGTTGCCGTTGTTGTTCTGCTGGTCGCGCCGCGCCTCGGCCTCGCGGGCGAGTTCCGCCTGCGCTTCGTTCAGCATCCGGGTGTAATGCTCGGCATGTTGCTGAAAATTCTCGGCCGCCACGCGGTCGCCCGAAAGCTGGGCGTCACGCGCCAGAACGGTGTACTTGTCGATAATCTGTTGCGGCGTTCCGCGGACCTTGCCCTCGGGTCCCGAGCTGTCGAAAACCCGGTTGACGATATTGCCCAGCGAGCGCGGACGGTTCTGTTTGGAGCGCGAACGTTTGTTCGAAGTTCTCATGAAAGCGAATTCCGGCCTTGGTCGGGTCGTTTGACCCTAAGCCTGCGCCTGATGGCGCTTTGGGGTCAGTCAATCTGGATTAGCGTGCTTCGGGATGGGGCAGTCAACGTCGCGACCAAACCCGGCACAAGCTGGAGTAAACACGCGAACCCCTTCGATACAAGAGTGAAAGTGGAAAAAACCCGTTAAGACGGGCGTGTTTTCGCCCAAACGTGACGAAAACACCGCAAATCCGGGGTCAGAGCGGCGCCCGCGCGGCGACGACGCGGTCATGGCCATCGAGGTCGGCCAGAACCGTTAGCGACAACAGCCCCGCCGCCTCGAGCAGGGCGGCGACGCTGCGCGCCTGGCTGGCCCCGATCTCGACCAGCAGCCGCCCGCCGGGGGTGAGCGTGTCGCGCGCGCCTGCCGCGATGGCGCGGTAAGCCGCCAACCCGTCACCGCCGGGCGTGAGCGCCAGATGCGGCTCGTGCAGGACCTCGGGGGCAAGGCCCGCCATCTCGGCCTCGCTGATATAGGGCGGGTTCGAGACGATCAGGTCGAAGCGCCCCGCAACCGCCGCGAACCAGTCCGAGCGCAACAGCTCCAGCCGGTCGGACACGCCCAGCCTTCGTGCATTCGTCCCGGCCACGTCCAGCGCGGCCTGCGAAATGTCGGTGGCCACGCCCCGCGCCGGCGGGCGTTCGGCCAGCAGCGTCACCGCGATGGCGCCCGAGCCGGTGCCCAGATCGAGCAGCCGCGCGAAAGGGGCGTTCAGCGCCTCGGCGATCAGCGTCTCGGTATCGCCGCGCGGGTCCAGCACATCGGGCGTGACCGTGAAATCCCGCCCCCAGAAGGCGCGCCGCCCGGTGATATGGCTGACCGGATGGCGCGCTTCGCGCCGGCGGAGCGCGGCCTCGAACCGCTCGGCCGCGGGCGCGGGCAGGGCGTCGGGCAGGATCAGGCTCACCCTGTCGGGCGCGATGTCCATCGCATGCGCCAGAAGCAGCCGCGCATCGCGGGCGGGATCGGCGACGCCCGCCGCCGCCAGCCGCGCCACGCCCGTGCGCAGAACCGCCCGCGCGGTGCTCATGCCTCGAGCTCGGCCAGCCGCTCGGCCTGATCGTGGGCAATGAGCGGGTCGATCACCGGGTCCAGATCGCCCGCCATCACCTGTGCCAGCGCGTACAGCGTCAGGTTGATGCGGTGATCGGTCACGCGGCCCTGGGGGAAATTGTAGGTCCGGATGCGCTGGGACCGGTCGCCGGTGCCGACCTGAGCCTTGCGGTCGGCGGCGCGCGCCTCGGCCTCCTTGCGGCGCTCCAGGTCGAAAAGCCGCGCGCGCAGCACCTCCATCGCCAGCCGCCGGTTCTGATGCTGGGACTTCTCGGAACTCGTCACCACCAGGCCGCTGGGCAGGTGGGTGATGCGCACGGCGGAATCGGTGGTGTTGACATGCTGGCCGCCCGCGCCCGAGGCCCGCATCGTGTCGATGCGGAGATCGCTGTCGGGAATGTCGATATCGACCTCGCGCGCCTCGGGCAGCACCGCCACCGTCGCCGCCGAGGTATGGATCCGCCCGCCCGATTCGGTGACCGGCACGCGCTGGACCCGGTGCACGCCCGATTCGAATTTCAGCCGCGCGAAGACGCCGTCGCCCTCGATCCGCATCACCGCCTCGCGCAGCCCGCCCAGCTCGGTCTCGGTCTGCGCGATCATCACGCTCGTCCAGCCGCGCGCATCGGCATAGCGCTGGTACATGCGCAGCAGATCGCCCGCGAACAGCGCCGCTTCCTCGCCGCCGGAGCCGGGGCGGATCTCGATCAGCGCGGGGCGCTCATCGGCGATATCGCGCGGCAAGAGCGCCACGCGCAGCATCGCTTCCAGCTCGGGGATACGCTCGGCCAGCGTGTCCAGCTCGTCCTGCGCCAGCGCCTTCATCTCGGGATCGGCCAGAAGCGCGCGCGCCTCGTCGCGCTGGCTCAGCGCCGCGCGCCATTCCTGCGTCGCCGCAACCACGGGTTTCAGCCCCTGGTATTCCCGACCGAGTTCCGCCAGTTCCGCAGGTTCGGCCCCGGCGGAAAGCCGCGCTTCGAGATACTCGAAACGGCGGGTGATCTGGTCGAGGGCGTCTTCGGGCAGCATGGCGCGGGTTTGCGCCGCGCGCGCGCGCAGGTCAAGAGGCAGGCCCCCGGCTCTTCGCACACAGCCAAAGACCGTCTCGCCCCGTCTCGCTCCGTCTTTGTTCCCCAAATATCCTCGGGGGTGAGGCGCGCAGCGCCGAGGGGGCAGACAGCCCCCTCCTTGCCCCCCTCCGCCGATAACCTCCGCCAGCAAATCCCGCCCGCGCCCCGCCATCCCGGGCGCAACGCAAAAGCGCGCCGCGACAGCGGCGCGCCCGGTCGCGCGAGGGCTCGGCGCCGGAGGCGTCGCGGACGAGGGCGAAACCCCTCACCCGTGACGCATCCGGGCGGCGCTTATTGCAGGTAAGGCATCGGGTCGACCGATTCGAAGCCTTCGCGTACCTCGAAATGCAGGAAGGACGGATCGCCCGCCCGGACTGAGGCGATGGTCTGCCCGCGCGACACGCTGTCGCCGCGGCTGACGCGGATATTGTCGATACCGGCATAGACCGTGAGCAGGTTGTTCTCGTGACGGATCACCATGATCGGCACCTGGTCGGTATCCTCGGTGATCGCTGCCACCGTGCCCGAGGCCGCGGCGGTGACCGCCGTGCCGGCGGCGGCACCGATGCCGATGCCGTCATTGCGGCCCTGCGCATAGGCGCGGATGATGCGGCCCTGCAGCGGCATCGCCAGCCGCGCGCCGGTGCTGCGCTGGCTGCTCATATCGGCGACGGGCGCTGGGGGTTCCGCGGCGGCGGCGGCCTGGCCAGCGGGTTCGGGGTCTTCCTCCGGCAGCGGCGTCGCGGCCGAGGGCGGGACCGGGGTCAGCGTGCCCTGGCCGGGCTGCGAGGCGACGTCGGCGGTGGCCTGCGCAGCCGAGGCGGGGCTCGCAGCCGTCGTGGCCGGCGCCGGTGCGCTGATCCCGGTCGGGTTCAGCGGCTCGCCCGCGGCGGCGGCGGTGATCGTCTGCGCGCCCGTGGGGATCATCAGGATCTGGCCCTCGCGCACGCTCATATCGGCGGGCAGGCCGTTCCAGTCGGCCAGCGAGCGCGGCGAGACATTGTAGAGCCGGGCAATGGTGAAGGCGGTTTCGCCACGCTCGACCGTGTGGCGCAGCGGTTCGCTTCCGGCGGGGGCGGTGCCGCTGGCGGTGCCGCCGCCCAGCGGCGTCGCGGTGATCGTGCCGGTGGCGCTGTCGCCCACCCGCGAGGGCAGGACCAGAAGCTCGCCGCCGCGCATCGGCGTGTCGGTCGAGACGGCGTTATGCTGGGCCAGCGCATTGGCGTCGACGCCCAGCCTCAGCGCGATGTCGCTCACGCGTTCGCCCTGCTGGGCGACGACGACCTGATAGCCGGGATACGAGATCACGCCGCGCGAATCGGGGGCGGGGCGGGCGCCGGTGGCGCCTTGCGCCGCATCGGCGGTGTTGAACCGGCCCGCGGGACGCAGGTCCCAGTCGAGATCGTTGCCCCCCGAGCATCCCGCGAGAAGCACGCCGCCCGCCAGAAGCAGGCCGCTCATCCGCCAGAGCGGGGTGTGGTTGCGTTCGTCCATCTTGCCGTCTTGCCGTTCGCGCACGTTTTCGCTGCCCATTCCGTTTTTGTCCGCCTGTCCGTCTGTCTGGCCTTCTGGTCGGCCGTTTTCCGGTCCCGCCCTGCGGGGGTCCCGCACCGCCGGTCCGCAAACAAGGGAAGGGCCGACCGAGGCAGGGCACCCGGAGCGCGGGGCTTTGCCCCATTTATAGCGGAAAACAAGGGGTGTTACACCCCATCACCACAACGTGTTGTGGATTTCCGCGCATCCTCGGCGGGCTGCTGCCACGACGGGTGCCCAGTGCCGCACCCCGTGCTGTGCGCCGGGGCCGGGGCCCAAGCGGAGGCAGAAACAGCGGCTCTCGCCCTGTTCAGTCCTTGGCCATGCCTTCGAGCAGCGGCACGAAGCGGACCGGGCGCAACTCTTCGTAATCGTAGCCGGTTTCCAGCTTGCGCACCTTGATCAGGCTCTGGACGGTATCGGATTGGCCCACCGGCAACACCATCACACCGCCGACCCGCAATTGGGCCAGCAGCGGGCCGGGCGGGTCTTCCGCCGCCGCGGTGACGATGATGCGGTCGAAGGGCGCCTGGTCGGGCAGGCCGAAGCTGCCATCGGTGGCGATGGTGGTGATGTTGTGCAGATCGAGCCGGGCGAAGATCGCGCGCGCCTCGGCGATCAGCGGGCGGTGGCGTTCGACGGAATAGACCCGCCGCGCGAGTTGGCTGAGGATCGCCGCCTGGTAGCCCGAGCCGGTGCCCACTTCGAGCACCTTGTGGCGCGGCTCGACCTCGAGCGCTTCGGTCATCAGGGCCACGACCGAGGGCTGGCTGATCGTCTGGCCGCAGGCGATGGGCAGCGGCGTGTCCTCGTAGGCGCGGTCGGCGAAGAAGCCGGTGACGAAGGCGCCGCGATCGATGCGTTCGAAAGCGCGCAGGATGGCCGGATCGGTGATCCCGCGCGAACGCAGGGTCAGGATCAGGCGCATCATCTGTTCGCGGCGTTCCTCGTCGGTCATTTTCCCGCCTTCTTCGCCTCGATCGTCTCGTCGAGCGCGTCGCGCAGCGCGCCCAGCCGGTCATGGGCGGTCATGTCGCAGGTCAGCGGCGTGATCGAGATATAGCCGTCGAGATTGGCTTCGGCATCGGTACCCGGCAGCGTTCTGAGGTGCTGAGGCCCGCCCTTGATCCACAGGAACCGCCGGCCCGAGGGCGAATTATGCGGCTCGACCCCGAATGTGGTGTGGCGCCGGAAGCCCTGCGCGGTGACGCGGGTGCCGCGCACGGCATCGGCCGGGACGGGCGGGAAATTGACGTTGTAGAACAGGCGGTAATCGTCTTCGGTCCAAAGCCCCTGATCGAGCAGGCGGCGCACGACGCGGGTGCCGTGGGCAACGGCTGGTTCGAACAGCCCGCCGTCCATGTCGGCGCTTTGCGGGCCCAGATATTGCGACAGCGCGATGGCCGGAATCCCCTGCAAGGCAGCCTCCATCGCGCCGCCCACGGTGCCCGAATAGAGCGTGTTCTCGGCCGCGTTGTTCCCCCGGTTCACGCCCGACAGGACCAGGTCGGGCTTCTCGCCGCCCAGCACCTCGTAATAACCCGCCAGGACGCAATCGGCGGGGCTGCCCTCGGCCGCGAAGCGGCGCTCGTCCATCTTCGCGATGAGCATCGGATGGGTATAGCTGATCTTGTGCGCGACGCCCGATTGCTCGAAGGCGGGGGCGACGGTCCAGACCTCGCCCTCGGGCCCGGCGATCTCGGCGGCGATGGCCTCGGCCACTTTCAGGCCCGGCGCGTTGATGCCGTCGTCATTGGTCACGAGAATGCGCATGGATCGCCTTTCTTCCTTTTCCGCCCCTTGCTTAGTGCAGGCCGGGGCAGGCGGCAAGCGACGGGCGGGATAAGGCTGGGCCGATGCCGCTTTCCGTGGCACAGTGGGGACAGCATAACGATTGCCCCGGAGGATTTTTCATGCGTGCCAAGTTTCTGACCGCCCTTGCCTGTTCCGTCCTCGCGCTGCCTGCACTGGCCGACGAAGCCTGGCAGACCAATATGGGGCCGATCATCTGGGAACAGACGCTGGGATCGGATGCGGTTCTGCGCCTTTATTCGGGCGAGGATGAAAGCCAGGTGGATGTGCGCATGATCGTGCCGGGGCTGGGCGACGACATGATGGGCGGGCGCGGCACCTATACCGGTCTGTGGATCGCCTATGACGGCGATGTCGCCTGTTCGGTCGAGATGGTCGATCCGCTGGGCGGAAAGTCGGCCTATTGGGGGACCTTTACCCTGACTTTCCTGGAAGACGGCTTTCCCAGCGACTGGGCCGGGGCCTATGGCGAATGTCTGAACCCGCCCTCGGCGCCGATCCAGGCCCATGCGCTGGTGGGCGACGAGCGCGCCAGCGCGCCCCTGGGGAACTGACGCGTCCGCGCGCCGCCGGGCTGGTTTGGCGCGCCTGATGTCGCGAACAGGCGCGCGCGCCGGACCCTGTCTGTCAGCCTGAGGGCGGGACAATCAGGAGGGCGCGATGCGATACGGCTTCATTGGCTTGGGAAATCTGGGCGGACATCTGGCGGCGTCGCTGGCCCGCGCCGGGATCGCGCTGGTCGTGCATGACCGCGATCCGGCGGCGCGGGCGCGGTTCGACGCCTTGGGCGCGGGCTGGGCCGACAGCCCGGAAGCGGCGGTGGCCGAGGTCGACGCGGTCATCACCTGCCTGCCGTCGCCCGCGATCAGCGAGGCGGTGCTGGCGCAGATCCTGCCTGCGATGAAGCCCGGTGCCGACTGGATCGAGATGTCGACGCTGGGGCGCGAGGACATGCTGCGGCTGGCTCTGCGGGCGCAGGCGGCGGGGATGGGCGTGCTGGAATGCCCGGTCACCGGCGGCGTCCATCTGGCCGCGCGGGGCGAGATCACGCTTCTGGCGGGCGGCGACGCGGAGCTGGTCGAGCGCCACCGCCCGGCCTTACAGGCAATGGGCGGGCGGCTCTTCCATATGGGGCCACTGGGCGCGGCGGCGGTGATCAAGGTGATCACCAACATGCTGGCCTTCATCCATCTGGTGGCCGATGCCGAGGCGCTGATGTTGGCGAAACGCGGCGGGCTGGACCTGAAAACCGCGTGGGAGGCGATCGCGGCCTCGTCGGGTAATTCCTTCGTGCACGAAACCGAGGGGCAACTGATCCTGAACGGCAGCTACGACATCGCCTTCACGATGGACCTGGCGCTGAAGGATCTGGGCTTCGCGATGGGGTTCGGGCGGGAATTCGGCGTGCCGCTGGATCTGGCCTCGGCCACGGAACAGACCTTCCTGCGCGGGCGTGCGGCCTATGGCGGCGGGGCGCAATCGACGCAGATCGCCAAGCTGCTCGAGGATCTCCTGGGCACCGACCTGCGCGCCGAGGGCTTTCCCGCGCGGCTGGAATAGTCGGGCCTATTCGGCCGCTTCGCTGAGATCGCCGCTTTCGCCGCGTCCCGGCAGGGCGGCGCGCAGCGCGGCGCGCTGGTTGCGCGAGACCGGGACCTTCTGGCCGTTGCTGAGCGTCAGCTCCATCCCCCCCGCGCTCGTGCGGGCATGGGAGGCGACATGCGCCAGATTGACCCACCACGAGCGATGCACCCGCATCCCTTCGTAAGGCGCAAGGTCGCGCTCGGCATCCGAAAGCCGCATCAGCACCTGCGCCGTTCCGCGTGTCGTCGTGACCTCGACATAATGGTTCTGCGCGCGCAGGCTGATCAGGTCGCTGCCCAGATCGGACGGCAGCTTCTCGAACAGCAGGGGCGTGACGGTCGCGGTGGGCAGCGTGTCGGCGGCCGCATTCGAACCCGGATCCGGGACTGGCTCGGAGACGGGCCCGGAGACAGGGTCGGTGGAAGGGTCTGCGAAACGGGGGCGGAAAGCCTCGGCGCTGATGGCCTTGGTGTCGCGGTCGCCCAAGGCGACGAACCCGTTGACGACAAGGTTCACCACGGCAAGGGGCACGATCACGTAAATCGCCAGGGTCAGCACGCTTCCGGGGATGAGTCCGCGGATCTGCACCTCCATGAACAGGATCAGCCCCAGCATGACCGGGGCGGCGATGGCGCTGGCGATGGTGGCGGCCAGCGCCCAGTGCATGTGGCCGCCCCGGTTGAGCTCGCGGGTGATGAAGGACAGGGGCGTGGCCAGGAACGCGCCCGCCAGGATGGCGGTGGCCCAATAGGCGAGACGCCCGGCGAATCCCATTTCGTCCATCGTATGGAACGGCCCGGCCAGCGCGGTGACCAGAATGGCCGCCGCGATGATCCCCCAGAAGCGTTTGCGCGCCATGAACCGCTGCGTTTCACGAAGCGCGGGCTGCAACCACTGCCCGTTCGCGCGGTCTGACGGCTTCGCCACGTATTTCCTGTGTCCCTCCGGCATAGGGGTTGAATACCCAAGGGCCCTGATAATTCAAGTCTGATATGGTCTTAGGAGCACGACGTGTTGCAGGCAATCGAAGCAAGGGGGCTGGCCAAGCGTTTCGGCGCGGTGACAGCGGTCGAGGGGGTGGACCTGACGCTCGCCCCCGGCGAGGCGCTGGGGCTCTTGGGGCCCAACGGGGCGGGGAAGTCGACGCTGTTGTCGCTGGTCACCGGGCTGCGCCCCGCCGATCGCGGCGAAATCCGGATCTTCGGTCATCCCGCCGGCAGCGAGGCGGCGCGCAAGAGCATGGGCCTGACCCCGCAATCCGCTGCTTTCCCGCCGCAAATCACCCCGCGCGAGCTGATCGCCTATGCCAGCGCGCGCCACGGCAAGCGGCCCGATACCGACAGGCTGCTCACGGCGTTCGGGCTTCAGCGGCTGATCGACCGGCGCATGGCGGGGTTCTCGGGGGGCGAGGTGCGCCGCGTGGCGCTGGCGCTGGCCTTTTGCGGCGCGCCAAGGCTCGCGGTGGTGGATGAACCGACGACCGGGCTCGATGCCGCGACGCAGGAAGCCTTCCAGTCGCTGGCGCGCGATTATGTCGCAAGCGGCGGCGCGATGCTGCTGACCTCGCATCACTGGGACGAGATCGAGGCGATCTGCGACCGCCTGACGATGATCGACCGGGGGCAGCGCGTGCTGGACGGCACGCTCGCCGAAATGCGCGCGACAATGCGTATCAACCGGATCAGCCTGGTGGTCGACGGCGCCGCACCGGACTGGCTGCCCGCCCCCGATACCGACGGGCGGCGGCATCTGGAAAGCGCGGACAGCGATGCCGTCGTCACCCGGCTGGTGCGCGAGGGCGTGGGGTTTCGCGACCTGCTGATCCATCCGCTCGCGCTCAAGGACATCCTTGCCCATCTGCGTCACGAGGTCTGACCATGCTTTCTCATCTTCGGGCCGAACTGGTCCTTGCCGCCCGTATCCTCATGCGCCAGCCCGGATTCTGGGTGCCGACGATCCTGTTTCCCGCCATGCTGTACAGCTTCTTCGGCGCGTCAATGGCCGAGGGGCCGGCGGGGATCTACGCGCTGGCGTCTTTCGCCGTTTATGCCGTTGTGGGTGTGGGCTTTTACCAGTTCGGCGTGAGCGTCGCGCAGGACCGTGAAACGCCCTTCGTGCTGTGGCAACGCAGCCTGCCCGGCGCGCAGTGGGTCGGCTGGGCCGCGCGGATCGTCGTGGCGATGGTCGTCGTCCTGGCGGCAGTGGGCATGGTTCTTCTGGCCGGGCGCTGGATCGGCGGCGTGATCCCCGGCCGGGGCGAGACGATGCGGCTTCTGGTCGCCTGCGCGCTGGTCTCGGTGCCGTCGGTGCTGATGGGGATCGCGCTGGGCTCGGCGGTGTCGGCGCGCGCGGCGGTGCCGTTGTCGAACCTGCTGTTCCTGCCGCTCGCCTATCTGGGCGGGTTGTGGATGCCGCCCGCTTTGTTGCCCGACAGCGTTGCCGCGATCTCGGTCTGGACGCCCACGCGGGCGATGGGCGAAATCGCCTGGGCGGCCATCGACGGGCGGGCGATGCCCGGGCGCTATCTGGCGCTGCTGGCGGGGTGGACCCTGCTGGCCATCGCGCTGACCGCGCTGGCGCAGGCCCGGCACCGGCGGGCGATGTTCGGCTAAGGGGCTATTGCCGCGCCTCCCACGCATCCAGCATCACCCGCGCGGTCATCAGGTCGAGATGCGCGCCGCCGCCGTTCTTGTAGATCGTGATGTCGTCCCGGGCGCGGGGCGGCACGCCATGGGCGGCCAGATCCCCCAGATCGCCCAGCACATCGGCCTCGGTGATCGCGCCCGAGGCGAGCGGGATCATCAGCTCGCCGATATGCCGGATCGTGGTGGCGCGGCTGTCGACATAGAGCTTGCCGCGATGCAGCGCGCGGTCGTCGGCCTCGCGCATGTCGGGGGTGAAGGCGCCGATCAGGTCCAGATGGGTGCCGGGGCGGAGCCAGTCGCCCGCGATGACCGGCGCGCGGGCCATGGTGCAGGTGCTGACGATATCGGCCCCGGACACGGCCTCGGCCAGATCGGTTACGGGTGTCACGCCGGGATGGCGATCGGCCACGGCTTCGGCGGCCTCCGGGCGGCGCGCCCAAAGCGCGATCCGAAGATCGGGTTTCCACGCGCGAAAGGCTTCGATCAGCGATTCCGCCACGCTGCCCGCGCCGACGATCAGGTAGCGCAGCGCGTCGGGCCGGGCCAGAAGCCGCGCCCCCAGAAGCGAGTCGCCCGCGGTTTTCCAGCGCGTCACCAAAGGGTTGTCGACCACCGCACGCAGGGCGCCGGTGGCGTCGTCGAAGACCAGCATCGCGCCCTGCACGCTGGGCCTGCCCTTCGCGGGATTGCCGGGGAAGACGGTGACGGATTTCACGCCCACGCCCATCCCGTCGATCCATGCGCTGCGCGACAGCAGCCGGTCATCCGCGCGGCTGAGCAGAACGTCCTCGACCTGCGCAGGCGGGCGACGGTGGCCCTCCAGAAGCGCGTCGCTCAGCGTCATCCAGTCGAGCAGCGGCTCGACCGCCTCGCGGGTCAGGACAGGGATCATCGGCGCCTCCGTTTGCGCGAAGTCTGCGGCGACGGAAGGGGCGGTGTCAATGTCGGGTTAGTGAAATGTCAGGCGTTGCGGGCACGGGCGGGCATCAACGTCAGGCGTTCCGAAACCAGCCGGTTGCACAGGGGATTCCGAATGCGGGCCAGACTTTGATTGCCGCCAAGGCGCGCGCTGCGGGCAGCCGAAAGTCGGAAAAGTGCCGCTCAGCGTTTCGCCAGTGCCGAGGCAAAATCGATGCACAGCGTGCTGGTCTCGGCGTCGGTCAGGATCATCGAGGTGCAGCGGCAGAAAACCTCGCCGGGGCGCGAGGTATCGCAATGGCCGCAATCGCCGCAATTGCCGAAGGTCGGCGCCTCGCGCTTGCGCGCCATCGTCTCGACCAGATCGCCGAGGATATCGGCCAGCATCGCCTGCCGGTTTGCGGGCAGGGTGGCGATGGCGGCCGAGAGATCGTCCATCGGATCGCGCTTGAGCTTGTCGCGCCCGGCCTCGGTCAGTTCGATCAGGAACGAGCGTTTGTCCGTCTCATGCGCGCGCTTGGCCAGAAGACCCATGGCGATGAGCGATTTTACCGTCTGCGAGGCGGTGCCGCGCGTCGTGGCGTTGAATTCGGAAAAGGCCGACGGCGTGCGCGAAAACCGGTTGGCCGAGGCGAAATAGCGCAGTGCCGTCCATTGCGTCGGCGTCAGGCTGGGATCCGAGGAACAGCCATAGACCAGCCGCGACACATGCACCAGCAGCTCGGCCGAATGGTCGGCGCCAAGCCGGGGCGTGGTGTCGGGAAGAGGGGGCATCGTGTGTGCAGGTTCGCTCATGGCCCCGTACCTAATCGCAGAAGGGCGGTTGACAAGGGGGTTTGAGAAAAGGTAGCGTTTCGAAACAAAGTGGCATCGACACGAAACAAGTTGCCACCGCCGTTTGCTGTCAAGGACTGAGTCATGGGTTTTCAGGATCCACATATCCGCCGCTACGTTCGCGCTTCGATGGCCGAGGAGATCCTCGACGCCGATACCGAGACCGAACTGGCCATCGCGTGGCGTGATCACGGGGACGAGCGCGCCCTGCATCGCCTGATCCAGGCCTATGCGCGCCTTGCCGTGTCCTTTGCCGGGCGCTTCAAGCGCTACGACGTGCCCTATGAGGACCTGATCCAGCAGGGCAATCTGGGCCTGATGCGCGCGGCTGAGAAGTTCGACCCGATGAACGGCTCGCGCTTCTCGACCTATGCCGCGTGGTGGATCCGGGCCTCGATGCAGGATTACGTCATGCGCAACTGGTCGCTGGTACGCACCGGCACCAACGCCACGCAAAAGAAACTGTTCTTCCACCTGCGCCGCGCGATGCAGAAACATGCGGGCGACGAGGCGTCGGACGAGCCGCTGTCGGTGCGCGTGGCGCGTGAATTGCAGGTCACGCCCGAGCAGGTCGAGGCGATGATGGGCCGCATGGCCGGTCCCGACCTGTCGCTCGACGCGCCGCAGGGCGCCGACGAGGACGGGCGGTCCTGGGTGGAAACCATCGAGGACGAAGACGCCGCGACCGAAATGGACGTGGCCGAGCGTCTGGACGGGGCGCAGCGGCGCAAGATCCTGTATTCGGCGGTCGAGCAATTGCCCGACCGTGAACGCCGGATCGTGTCGGCGCGGCACTTGTCCGAAGAGCCCGCGACGCTGAGCGATCTGGGCGCGTTGATGGGGATCTCGAAAGAGCGGGTGCGCCAGCTTGAAGAGCGCGCGCTGAGCCGGCTCACGACCATCGTGCAATCCGCGAACGAGACTCCGTTGCATTGAGACGCTGCCGCAGCGCGCATCGGACGGGGCCTTCGGGCCCCGTTCTTCGTTTGGCGCCAGAAGCTTGCCCCGGGATCTTATCGTTGTCTGCTTGGCGATCTTCAGAGCGTTGCAATGGCAACACAGTCCGGCCCGTCGCGTTGCCGATCCGGAGCGCGCGGGCGCGCTTGCCTTGCTTTGGCCGTTTTCTTGACGCATTGTTTTTCTTGACACGGATCCGCGGGGCGGATTGCAGCGCAAGAACGGGCGGTCCTGGACGATGACCCGAAGCGATGACATCGAGGAGCGTCTGCGGGCGATCCGGGGTCCGAAGCGCGGGCCGAGAGCGTCGATGCAGACGCTGGCCATGGGGCAGGCATGGGTCTGGCGCGTATCCGGGCTGGTTGTCTCGGTCTTCGCGGCCCTGCTGATCGCTGCCCTGACGCTCACACCGATTCCGACGCAGACCACGCTCGCGAACGGGCTGGACAAGATCTATCACTTCATCGCCTTCGTCGGGCTGATCTTTCCGCTGATCCTGACCGATTCGCGCCGATGGCCCTGGGCCGTGCCGCTTTGCATCGCCTATGGCGGCCTGATCGAGCTGATCCAGCCGACCGTCGGACGCTCGGCCGAATGGCTCGATTTCGGCGCCGACGTGACCGGGGTTCTGGCCGGCGCGGCGCTGGCCGAGATCCTGCATGACCGCATTCGCGACCGCTTCTTTTCCGTCGACGGACTGGTCGATGACGAGGATCTCAGCGACGAAGAGGCCGAAGCCGCGCGGGTCGAAGCGATGCGCAGCGACCTGATGGACGAATTGCGCGTTGTCCTGCGCGAGGAACTCACGACGCTGAAGGACGAGCCGCAGGCAGAGGGGGCGGGCTTTGCCGAGCCTCCTTTCGTCGGCGAGGTAGAGGACACCCCCGGCGGCAGCGCGCGTCCGGTTGACCGGCCCAGCACGCAATCGGGCGACGCGTCGGACGAACCGGTCCTGCGGATCGTGCAGCCGGGGCGCCGCAGCTAACAGCGCCGTTTCACCGAGACAGCACAAGCGGCGGCAGCGTGACCAGCGCGAAGGGGCCCAGCCGCACGACGCCCTCGGTCACGGCGAGCGGAACCTCCAGATCGTCTTCCTGCGCCATCGCGCTGAGCGTGGTATTGGCCATCGCCGCCGCCTCGTCACCGATCAGGCCCGAGGCGCGCAGGATGTCGATCAGCTCTTCCCAGCCCGTTACCGTGGCCGTCACCTCGCCCGAAAGCCGCCCGTCGGCGTCCGGGGACAGCCGGCCTGCAAGCCGCAGATCCACATCGGGCCAGGCGACGCGCAGCCCGGTAAAGGCCAGATCGGTCAGCCGGGCCTGCGCGCCATCCATCACCAGATGGCGATCGAGCGGGCGATCGGTCTGGCCCTCGCCATCGAGCCGCAGAACGTCGAACCGGCGCGGCCACAGGCGCTGCGGGTCCAGCCGGTCCATCTGGGCGGGATCGGGAAACACGGTTTCGGCCAGCGCCACCAGCTGATGCGTGGTCGCGTCGATCCGGCGGCTGGCCAGCCGAAGCGCGCCCAGCTGCCACGTCGCGGTATTGTCGGGGCCGATTGCGGGTTGCGTGATCTGCAGATCGACCGCTTCACCCACCAGCGTCACGCGGTCGAGCGGCAGGTCGAGCCCCGGCTCCATCACCATCGAGGCGCGCAGATCCTCGGAATGGATCAGCATCTCGGTCCCGCCCAGCCGCAGGACCTGATCATGCGGAAAGACCGCCAGCAGGTGGTGCGGTTTGTAGCTGAGCGCGAAGAACTGAACGAAAGGCGCGGTCCATTCGCCGTCGCTGAGCGTCACGCGCGGTTCGTCGAAGGTCACATCGAACCGGTTGGGAAAGCCCCGGATGTGATAGGTCTCGGCGCTGAGTTCGGGCGTGCGTTCAAGCCCCTGCGCGATGGCCCGGTCGAGCGCCCGCGTGCCCACGAACCAATAGCCGCACCATGCGATGGTGGCGAGGACCACCAGCACGATCACCCCTCTCATGACGCGCATACCCGGCCCCCGTGTTGTTCTTTCGCTGACTGCTGTGTACATGGCCGGCAGGCAGGCGACCAGACCCGCGACGGGCGGTCGCGAAAGTCTGATCGGCAGGTGAGTGATGCGTCCGCTTTGGGTCTTCGGCTATGGATCGCTGGTGTGGAACCCGGGTTTCGCCTGGACCGCGCGGCAACTGGCGGTGCTGCCGGGGTTCCGGCGGTCGTTCTGCATGCTGTCGATCCATCATCGCGGCACGGTCGAGAAACCCGGCCTGGTTCTGGCGCTGGACGCGGCCGAGGGGGCCTCGTGCAACGGGGTCGCCTTCGAGATCGCACCCCAGATCGCCGACGAGACGCTGGAATATCTGCGCGCGCGTGAACTGATCTCGGCGGCCTATCTGGAACAGGTCCACCCGCTGCGGCTGGACGACGGGCGCGAGGTCGAAGCGGTGGTCTATGTCATCGACCGCCACCACGAGCAGTATCGCGGCGACCTGACGCTGGAAGAACAGGCGCAGCGCATCGCCGGGGCGACCGGCGGGCGGGGACCCAATTGCGAGTATCTGTACCAGACCGCCGCGCACCTGGCTGCTCTGGGCCTGCCCGATGACGAGCTGGAATGGCTGTCGGATCGCGTCAAGGTGTTGAAATCGGCGACGTAGACGGTTGGCAAAGCCCTGCGATGCTTCTAGTTTTAACGAAACTTTGCAGGTGCAGCGAATGGCAAGACAGTTGAGAGCAGGGGCGCTCGGGCCGATCGGGCGGGTCCAGTTCACGCCCCCGCTGCGACAGCTCACGCTGATGCTGATCTCGCTGGCGCTGGTCGGCTCGGGCGTGGCGCTGGCCTATCCGCGGATCTCGGGGATCTTCCTGGCCAATATCTGGCTGAACGGCTTCATCGCGCTGGTCTTCGTGATCGGCGTGATGGCGACCTTCTGGCAGATCAGCCAGCTTTTCTCGTCCGTGCGCTGGATCGGCGGTTTCGTGGCCCAGACGCCGGGCCACCAGATCACCATCGCGCCGCGCCTTCTGGCGCCGCTGGCCTCGCTTCTGCGCGCGCATGGCCGCTCGAGCCATATCTCGGCCACCTCGGCACGCTCGATCCTCGAATCCGTGGGGACCCGCATCGAGGAAGAGCGCGACATCACGCGCTATCTGGTCAACCTTCTGATTTTCCTTGGCCTTCTGGGCACGTTCTACGGGCTGGCGACCTCGGTTCCGGCGGTGGTCGAAACCATCCGCTCGCTCGCCCCGCAAGAGGGCGAAACGGCTTTGTCGGGTTTCGGGCGGCTGATGAGCGGGCTCGAAGCGCAGATGAGCGGCATGGGTACGGCGTTCTCGTCCTCGCTGCTGGGCCTCGCCGGCTCGCTGGTGGTGGGGATTCTCGAACTCTTCGCCAGTCAGGCGCAGAACCGCTTCTACCGCGAGCTTGAGGAATGGCTGTCGTCGATCACCCGGCTGGGCACGGCGCTGACCGATAGCGAAGGCGAGGGGGGCGCGGGATTGTCGGCGGTGGCCGAGGTGCTGGATTCGCTGACCGAGCAGATGGAAGCGATGCGCGTCGTGCAGGAGCGCGCCGAAGAAAGCCGCGAGCGGCTCGACGAGGCGCTGCAATCGCTGGGACAGGCGATGACGCGGATCGCCCAACGCCTGAATGCCGGCGACAGCGAGACGGGCCGCGCGCTGGAACGGCTGGCCGACGGGCAGGACCGGATGATCGCGCTGATGCAGCGGCAGGACGATGCCCGCCCGGAAACCGAGGACGAGCCGCATATCGAGGCCGAAACGCGGCTGCGGCTGCGGTCGATGGACATTCAGCTGGTCCGGATCCTGGAAGAATTGTCCGCGGGCCGGCAGGAAGCGCTGGCCGATCTGCGCAGCGATCTGGCGATGCTGACGCAAGCCGTACGCATGCTGGGCCGCCAGTCGGGCTATGCCGCGCGGGATGACGAGTAATGGGCCTGTCGCGGCGCGGCAACCAGCGGTTCTCGGCCTCGATCTGGCCGGGCTTCGTCGATGCGATGACGGCGCTGCTTCTGGTGCTGATGTTCGTTCTGTCGATCTTCATGATCGTCCAGAGCGTCCTGCGCGAGACGATTTCGACCCAGGATACTGAACTTCAGGGCCTGACGGCGCAGGTCTCGTCGCTGACCGAGGCGCTGGGCCTGTCGCGCAGCCGCGTGGGACAGCTTGAAGGGCAGGTCGAGGGGCTCAACGCCGATATCGCCAGTCTTGAGAGCACCGCGCGCCAGCAGGAAGCGACCATCGCCGCTCTGGGCCGCGACCTTCAGGCCCGCAGTGACGCGCTGACTGAGGCCGAAACCCGCATCACCAGCTTCGAGGCGCAGGTCGCCGCCCTCATCGCCGAGCGCGCCGAGCTGGGCCAGCAACTGGCCGCAACCGAAGCCGCGCGCGACGAGGCCCTGTCGGAAAGCGAGGCGCTGAATCTGGCGCTGGCGCAGGCGCGCGACGAGATCGACGCCCAGACCGAGGCCGCGCGGCTGGCCGCTGCCGAGCGCGAGGCGGTCGAGGCCGCGCTGGCCGCGATGCGCGCGCGGGCCGAGGAAACGCAGGCCTCGCTGGCCGAGATGCTGGCGCGGCTGACGGAAACGGAAGAGGCGCGCGATACCGCGCTGGCTGGTCTGCGCGATGCCGAGGGCGCGCTGGCCTCGCTGCGGCGCACGCAAAGCGAGACCGAGACGCAGCTTGCCACGACCCGCGCGGCCCGCGACGCGCTTCAGGCCGAGCGCGACAGCGCCGCCGCCCGACTGGCCGAGCGCGAAGCGGCCCTCACGGCGTTGCAGGGGCAGGGCGAGGAACAGGCGGCCCGGATCACCGAACTGGAATCCAGCCTGAGCGACGCGGAACTCGCGCGTCAGCAGGCGTTGGCGGACCTCGCCGCGCTCGATAGCGAAACGCAGGCGCGGATCGCGGAACTTGAAACGCGGATGAACGATGCCGACCTCGCGCGCCAGCAAGCGCTGGCCGAACTGGCGACGCTCGACAGCACCACGCAGGCTCGCATTGCCGAGCTTGAGACGCAGTTAAGCGAAGCCGACCTCGCCCGCCAGCAAGCGCTGGCCGAACTGGCGACGCTCGACAGCACCACGCAGGCCCGGATCGCCGAGCTCGAGACGCAGCTGAGCGACACGGACCTCGCCCGCCAGCAGGCGCTGGCCGAACTGGCGCAGCTCGACAGCACCACGCAGGCGCGGATAGCGGAACTTGAGACTCAGCTGAGCGAGTCCGACCTCGCCCGCCAGCAGGCCCTTTACGATCTGGCGACGCTCGACAGCGAGACGCAGGCCCGGATGGCCGAGTTGCAGGCGCGTCTCAGCGACGCCGAGATCGCTCAGGCTCAGGCCGCGGCGCAGGCCGCGCAATCGGCGGCGGCGCTCGACGAGGCCGAGCGCGCGCGCCTGGCCGAAGCCGCCGCCGCCGAAGCCCTTCGTCGGCGTCTGGCTGAAACCGAGGCCACCCTCAGCGACGGCGAGAGTACGCGTCTGGCGCAGCTTGCGGCCGCCGAAGCGCTGCGTGCGCGGCTGGCCGAGGCCGATACGGAACTGACGGCGATGACGCTGGCGCTGGAGGAACAGCGCGCGCGGGCCGAGGAAACGCTGACCCTGCTCGCCGCCGCGCAGGCCGCCCGCGACGAGGCCGAGGCCGCCCGCGACCGAGAGGTGACCGAAGCCGAAACCCGCGCCGCGCTTCTGGAATTGGCGCGGCAGGAGCTGGCCGAGGCCGAGGCGGCCTCGAGCGAGGATCAGCAACGCCTGGCTTTGCTCAACGAACAGGTCGCGCGGCTGCAGCGGCAGGTGGCCGGTCTGCAGGATCTTCTGGGCGAAAGCCAGGCGCGCGAGGCCCAGGCCAGCACGCAGATCGAAGCCCTGGGTACCGATCTCAACGCGGCGCTCGCCCGCGTTGCCGCCGAGGAACGCCGCCGCGCCGAGCTGGAAGCGGCCGAGCGCCGCCGTCTCGAAGCCGAGGCCGAGCGGCTTGAACGCTACCGGTCGGAATTCTTCGGCCAGATGCGCGAGATCCTCGGCGGGCGCGACGGCGTGCAGATCGTCGGCGACCGTTTCGTCTTTCAGTCCGAAGTCCTGTTCGATGCGGGCTCGGCCGATTTGTCCGCGGCGGGGCGCGCGCAGATCGCCGGGATCGGACAGCTTCTGCTCGACGCCGCCTCCGAGATCCCCGAGACGATCGACTGGGTTCTGCGCGTCGATGGCCATACCGACAACGCGGCGATCCGTCCGGGCGGTGAATACGCGTCGAACTGGGAACTCAGCCAGGCGCGCGCGCTGTCGGTGGTGCTGTACCTGATCGACGAGCTGGACTTCCCGCCCGAGCGTCTGGCCGCGACGGGGTTCGGCGAATTCCGCCCGGTCGAACCGGGTTCCAGCCCCGAAGCCCGCGCCGCCAATCGCCGCATCGAGCTGAAACTGACCGAGCGGTGACATCGCCGGGCCGGGATGCGGGCGGCGCCGTTGCCTGAGTATTTAAGGCAGAATGAAGGGGCGCGCGCCGGTCAGCGTTGTTGCCGGTCGTCCTTGTTCCGAAAATATCCACGGGGTTTCCCAAGGGGGGCGTGCCCCCTTTGGGCGCGGGGAGCGCGAGGGGGCGCGCAGCCCCCTCGCATCCCGCTCTCTTGTCCCGTCAATTCGTGTCCGTGACCGAAGCCGAGCCCAGATCGACCTCGGCCACCGGCGTTTCGCCGAACAGAAGCGTCGCCTGCGTCAGCCCCTCGGGGACCAGCCAGATCACGTTGCGCTCGGTCGAATCGCCGATATTCACGCCGTTGAACTGCGAATCCAGGATCCGGCGCATGAATTGCTCGCCCACCAGCGCCATGTTCCGGCCCTCGGCATCGATCAGACGGAAATTGGACGTGCTCCAGTTGAAGCGCGGATCGCCGTCGGCCTGGTTCGACCCGGTGCCCGTCACCTCGATTTCCAGATCGGCCAGCACCATGCCGGGCGGCGCGGTGATCGTCGACAGGACCGCGTCGTCGCCCGATCCGTCCTCGAGTTCGGCCATGCGGTAGCGGTCGACCGATTGCACGTCGAAGCTGGCGAAGGCGGCGGGATCGTCGGGATCCGAGGTCTTGGGGATCGTCACCGGGCCTTCGAAGCTGACGTCGTCGCCGCCGATCAGCAGCGTGGCGGTGCCGGTGCCCTCGGGCACGACGAAAAGGCTGTTCCAGTGGATATCCTGGTCGGTGTCGGGAAAGTCGCGCGGGCGCCGGCCTGAGAGCGAGCCCGCATGCATCTGCAACTGGCCCCAATATTGATAGCTGCCTTCGGCTTCCAGCTCGGTCCCGTCGGGCAGGACCAGCTTGATGTCGCGGGAATTGGCGCGGACCTGGTCGACCTCATCGCTCCAGGGGCCGTCGAAGACCGCGCGGATATCCACCAGGACATGGCCGGGGATATGGACCACTTCGGTCAGGCCGGCGGGCCGGAAGCCGCGTTCCTGCCAGCTGGTGACATGGGTATAGGCGCGCGCGGTCAGGCTGAGCGGGGTGAGCGTGACCTGAGCGAAGGCGGGAAGCGCGGCCGAGGAAACGAGAGATGCCAGGGCAGCGGCCCTGAATGCGGTGGGCGTCATGTTGAAAAGACCTTTGCAAGAGCCCGCCCGAAATGCGGCGGAACCCTTGCAGCGTCCTTCAGAAGCGCGCGCTGTGTCAAGCTTGCGGGCGCATCGGGGCGCCCGCAGGGTTGTTTGGTGGCGTCAGGCCCGCGTGCCGGCAAAGCGGTTTTGCCAGTCCTCGCGCTGTTCGTCGCTGATCTTGGCGAACAGCACCTCGGGCGTGGTGAAGGCGTGGCCGACGGGCAGGGCGGCCAGTGCCGCGCCCATATCCGAGGGCCAGGACCAGTCGTCGCAACCCAGCGCTTCCATGATCGCCCTGGACGCGTCGGGGATGAAGGGCTGCGAGACGACCGCGTAGACGCGGATCAGGTTCAGCGCCAGCCGCACCTGCGCCGCCGCTGCCTCGGGGTCGGTCTTGAAGGTCGACCATGGCGCCGCTTCCTGCAGGTATTCGTTGCCCAGGACCCAGAAGCCGCGCAGCTCGGCCGCGGATTTGCGCACTTCCATCGCTTCCATCTGCGTCTCGAAGGCTTTCAGCCGCGCGCTCAGATCGGCGATCAGCTTTTCTTCGCGCGGGCCATAAGTGCCGCCCTCGGGCAGTTGCTCGCCGAATTTCGAGCGGCAGAACTTGGTCACGCGGGAGACGAGGTTGCCCAGCACGTCGGCCAGGTCCTTGTTCACCGAGGCCTGGAAATTCTCCCAGGTGAATTCGCTGTCCGAGCTTTCGGGCGCGTGGCTCAGAAGCCACCAGCGCCAGTAATCGGCAGGCAGGATCGACAGCGCCTGATCCATGAAGACGCCGCGCCCCTGTGAGGTCGAGAACTGGCCGCCATCGTAGTTCAGGTAATTGAACGACTTGATGTAATCGACCATCTTCCACGGCTCGGTGCCGTCGAAATTGGCGCCGATCATGGTGGCGGGGAAGCTGAGCGTGTGGAACGGGACGTTGTCCTTGCCCATGAATTCGACATAGCGGACGTCGTCGGCGCCCTTGTCGGTGCGCCACCAGCGCTGCCACGCCTCGTCGCCCTTGCCCTGCGCTTCGGCCCATTCGGCGGTGGCGGCGATGTATTCGATCGGCGCGTCGAACCAGACATAGAAGACCTTGCCTTCCATGCCCGGCCAGTCCTTGTCGCCGTCTTTCACCGGGATGCCCCAGTCCAGGTCGCGGGTGATGCCCCGGTCCTGCAGCCCGTCGCCATCGTCGAGCCATTTCAGCGCGATCGAGGTGGTCAGGATCGGCCAGTCCTTTTTCGACTTGATCCAGTCGCGCAGCTGGTCGCGCATCTCGCGCTGGCGCAGGAACAGGTGCTTGGTTTCGCGCACTTCCAGATCGGTCGAGCCCGAGATGGCCGAGCGCGGGTCGATCAGGTCGGTCGGGTCGAGCTGCTTGGTGCAGTTCTCGCACTGGTCGCCGCGCGCGCGGTCATAGCCGCAATTGGGGCAGGTGCCCTCGATGTAGCGGTCGGGCAGGAAGCGCCCGTCGGCATTGGAATAGACCTGTTTCTCCGACACTTCCGAGATCAGCCCGGCCGCGTTCAGCCGCCCCGCCAGATGCTGGGTCAGCGCGTGGTTCTGCGGGGACGACGAGCGGCCGAAATGGTCAAAGGACAGCCGGAACCCGGCGGCCAGATCGGCCTGCACGGCATGCATCTCGGCGCAGTATTCGGCGACCGGCTTGCCGGCTTTCTGCGCCGCGATCTCGGCCGGGGTGCCGTGTTCGTCGGTGGCGCAGATGAACATCACCTCGTGGCCGCGCGCGCGCATGTAGCGGGCATACAGATCGGCGGGAAGCTGGCTGCCGACGAGGTTCCCCAGATGCTTGATGCCGTTGATATAGGGCAGGGCCGAGGTGATCAGAATGCGCGCCATGTCGGGGGTATCCGTGCTGTTCCGGGGGCTGTTGCGGGGCTGTTCCATGTGCGGCCTAAGGCCTTTCGGTTGCGTCAATACCGCAACGACGCCGCCGCTGCCATCCCCGGAAATGACGCGAAAGCACCTTGCCGTGAGGCGGGTGCAACATTGTTGACCTTCCCGTCGCGTGCAAGGCAAGCTTTGCGCGCCGCCACGCGGTTGAGACGACAAAAGACCGAACGAGGATTTTTCAGTATGCGATTGCACCGTGCCCGATTGACGACGACCACGGCGATTGCCGCCTGCCTGCTTCCCCTCGCCGCGTTTCCGGCGCTGGCGCAGGAGCGTGCGCTGGCGATCGAGGTGGGTCCGGCGACCGATTCCTTTGCGCCCTCGCGCATCGGGCTGCGGGTCTCGGGCCCGACCTCGGAACCGGCTTCAAGCTTCGTGCGGGGCTGCCGGGGGCAGGTGATGGCCGAGGCCGATGGCGTGGCCTTCGAGGTCACGGCCCCGATGACCACCCTGGCCTTTTCGGCGGCGGGCGAAGGTCTGGCCAGCATGGTCGTGGGCACCGCCGACGGCCTGTATCGCTGCGCGCTGGCCGATGATCAGGGCTATGTCAGCAACTCGCTGGGCGAGGTTCAGCCGGGTCGCTACATGGTGTGGCTCGGCACCGAAGAGGGCGGCACGGTCGACGCGCGGCTCTTTGCCTCGGAGCGCGCGGTGTCGGCAATCGAGCTGTTCGGCTTCGATGTCAGCCGTCTGGGCGAGCCGCGCAACGGCCGCTTCGTCTATCAGGCCAGCAGCGAAAGCGGGCGGCAGACCTTGCTGACCGGCGCGCCGCTTCTTGCCGAAACCCCGATCAACCCGCTGTCGCCCGACAGCTGCTGGGGCTATGGCCGGCTCGATGCCGCCGACGCGGTTCTGAGCGTCGAAGAGGCGGGCCAGACGCTGAGCATCTTCGCCATGTCCCCCCGCGATCTGGTCATGGCGGTGATCGATCCGTCGGGAAGCGTGCATTGCAACGACGACGTCTATCAGCTGAACCCGGCGATCACGCTGCCCAATGCCGAACCGGGCGATTACCAGATCATCGTCGGCGGCTATTCCTCGGGCGGGGGGGACAGCTATGACCTCTACGCGTCGGCCGGCGCTCCGGCCTTTGTCGAAACGCAGGTCGACGCCGATGCCGAGCCGCGCGCGGGTCGGGCCACGATCGACGCGGCCTCGGGCGCGGGCGGGCTGCGCCTGACCTCGGCACCGCTGTCTGGCGGCACCGATCCGCTCGAGGGGCTGTCGACCGAGGCCTTCTGTGCGGGCTATTCCGACCTGTCGGCGCCCGACATGGTGGTCACGCTGGACGCCGCCCAGCCGCTTCTGTCGCTTTACGCGCGTGCCGAGACCGACCTGACGCTGGCGATCCGCGCGCCCGACGGCAGCTGGAGCTGCAACGACGATTCGTTCCAGCTCAACCCGGGCATCAGCTTCAACAATGCGCAGGCCGGCGAGTACGCGGTCTTCGTGGGCAGCTACATGTCGGGCGAGCAGGGCGAGTACAATCTCTATGCCTCGCTGGGCCAGCCGAACTGGGAGGGCACCGAGCCCGCCGGCGGTTTCAGCGCTCCCGACTGGCTGAACTACGCGGCCGAGCCCTCGGTGGCGACGCTGACCTACGGCCCCGAGACGCTGATCGATCCGCGCGTGATCTTCGACATCGCGCCCAGCCAGACCGACTCGTTCGGGATGGCCGATGGCTGCGCGGGCTTCCTGACGCCGACGCAGCCCGATCTGGTGGTCGAGGCCGAAGAGGGCCTGCCGCAGCTCATGGTCTACATGGTCAGCGATTCCGACGGCACGCTGACGGTGGTGGGGCCGGACGGGCAGCTTTACTGCAACGACGATTTCGAACAGCTCAATCCCGGGGTCATGATCCCCAACCCGCAGCCCGGACCCTACGCGATTTTCGCCGGGACCTATGGCGGAAACGGGGGGATGGCCACGATGGGCGTCACGGTCGCCTCGCCCCAATGGGTCATGGACCGCGAGCATTGATCGACACATACCGCCCCCGCCAATCGCGCGGGGGCAGCGCTTTTGAGGCACCTTATTGATTAACGGTTTGGGGGTTTCCATGCGGGGAAGACATTCACGACTGTCACCTTTCGGCCTGATGCTGGGCGCGGTTATCACCTTGGCGGTCCCTGCCGCGTTGCCGGGGCAGGCGCTGGCGCAGGCCAATACCTGCCGCTGGGCCAATGACAACGAATGCGACGAGGCGCGCTATGGCGGCACCGGCGCCTGCGAAAGCGGCACCGACGCCAATGATTGCCGCACCGAAGCCGCCGCCTGGCAACGGCTGATGGATGCCGTCCCGGCCGATATCCGCGCACAGCTGGGCGACGATACCTGCCGCTGGGGCAATGACGGCGAATGCGACGATATCCGCTTTGGCGGGACCGGGGCCTGCACGCCGGGCACCGATGCGTCGGATTGCCGGGCGATGGCGATCGGTGGCGATGACAGCTGCCGCTGGGCCAATGACGGCGAATGCGACGAGCCGGGGATCGGCACCGGCGTCTGCCTGTCGGGCTCGGACGCGACGGATTGCGCGGGACTCGCGGTGATGCGCAACCGCTCGAACCAATGCGCCACCGCCTTCAACAATGTCTGCGAAGAGCCGGGATCGGGGCAGGGGACCTGCCGCGCCTATACCGACACCGCCGATTGCATCGGCCGCGACCGCCCGGTGACGATGCGCGACCATTACTTCGGCCATGACGACCGGATCATGGTCGATGTCACGCAGATGCCGTGGCGCGCGATGGGGCTGTTGCGGATGGATGAAAGCTCATGCACCGCGACCCTGATCGGCCCGCGCCTCTTGGCCACCGCGGCGCATTGCCTGCAAACCGATGACGGGCAGGTGCGCAAGGTGATGGAGTTTCGCGCCGGCGCCTCGGGCGACGACGATCAGGGCCGCGCGCATGTGGTGCGCACCGTCATCGCGCCCGATTACGACCCCGCCAGCGCGCCGCCCGATGGCGGCAACGGCAATGACTGGGCGCTGCTGGAACTGGACCGCGATCTGGGGCTGGAGGTGGGGTTCATCCGCCCGCATGTCTTTGACAAGAGCGACCTGGAGCAGATCATGGCCGGCGATTATCTGGTCAGCCAGGCGGGCTATAGCTGGGATACCGGGGCCTATCCCTCGGGGCACATGGATTGCCAGATCCTGCGCGCCTATCGCGATGGCTCGATGATCCATACCTGCGACACGACGCGCGGGGACAGCGGCTCGCCGATCTTGCACCGGATGGCGGACGGGGAATGGCGGCTCATCGCCGTGGACAGCCAGTTCTTCGACCCTCAGCCGCCCTTCCCGCAGATGAGTTCGTCGCATCTGGCCGTCGATACGCGGTCTTTCGCGCAGGCGCTGCGCGACGCGGGGGCGCTGGACTGATGCGCCATAGTCCCGGCGCCGCTGTCGCGCCGGGGCCGCCTTTCAGGCCGCGCGGCGGGCGCTGCGGGAATCGAGCGTGACCAGTCCCAGGATCAGTCCCAGCGCCACCAGCACAGTGATGTTGAGCACCGCCCAGCCTGACAGCTGGAACAGCACGCCCGCCAGCAACGAGGCCGCGGCGACGAAGGCGAAGATCATGAAATCCGCCATCCCCTGCAGCGCGACCGATCCCGCCGCTGCCGAGGCCCGGGCGATCATCACCGTCGAGCCGGTATAGGCAAAGTTCCAGCCGACCCCGAGCAGGATCAGCGTGCCCCAGAAATTCGCCCGAGCCTCGCCGGACAGCGCCAGCACGGCACCCGCGACGACCAGCACGATCCCCGTGATCATGACCGGGCGATAGCCGTAGCGGTCGATCAGCCGCCCGGTGACGAAGCTGGGCGCGAACATGCCGATGATATGCCACTGGATACCCAGCGCCGCGTCGGCCTCGGAAAAGCCGCAGGCGATCATCGCCAGCGGCGCGGCGGTCATGGTGAAGGTCATCGAGCCATAGGCGAAGGCGCCGCAGATCACCGCGATGACATAGGCGCGTGTCAGCGGGGGAAGGCCATGGCGACCGCGCGGCAGCGGCGTCGCCGGCTGGGCTATGGGGGTCCTGGGCAGGCGCAAACCGGCAAGGAAGGGCAGGGTGAGCGCGGCCAGCATCGCCTGCCCCAGGAACGCCGCGACATAGGGTGCGCCGATGATCATGTCGTTGGAATGGATGGCGATCTGCGGCCCGATCACCGCCGAGCCGATCCCGCCCAGCAGCACCACCGACACCGCCCGCGCGCGCAGGCCCGAGGGCAGGCCTTGCTGCGCGGCGAAGCGGAAACTCTGCACGCAGGCGATGTTGAGCCCGAAGAGCAGCGCGCCCAGGCAGAAAAGAAGGAACGATCCGGTATAGACGCCCCAGGCGCAGGTCAGCGCGCCCGTCACCGCGACCAGCGCCCCGCCCAGATAGACGGGCCGGCGCCCGAAACGGCCGAAAAGCAGCGCCGCCGGGATCGTGGCGATGCAGGTGCCCACCATGAACATCGAAACCGGCAGCGTGACCAGGTAGGGCGACGGCGCCAGCATGGCCCCGATCAACCCGCCCAGCGACACCATGATCGGCGGCAGCGCCCCGGCAAAGGCCTGCGACAGCATCAGCAGGTAAACGTTTCGGGGAAGCCGGGCCTTCGGCTCTGTTGACGCCATCTCGGGGCCTTTCCTTGGCACGGCGGGTCGGGGCCTGAAATCCACGCGGTCCCCGGTTCCCGAAGCGTGGATCATGCCCGAGAACACTGCACAAGTGCAATAAGCCACCGCGCCGGATCCCGGCGCCGGGCGACACGTGTCCCGTTGCCGGAGGGGGGAGGGGGAATGTCGGAAAGCGGCGCTCGGACGGCCCGGGATCCGGACAAGCTTTGGGCCTGCTTTCGGCACGCGGCCATGCGACGGCGACGCATCAGTGCGCAGGGGAATGCGTGCCGGCGGGGATTGCTGTCATTCGCCGTCGACGTCGGTCTCTTTGGTCGATGATACCTGCCACGTTCGTGCCGGCCTCTGAGCGCGCGCGCCCGGCGTTGTCTCCGTTGGCTATCGCAACGCCCAATGTCCGGTTCGCGGGGCGCGACCCCAGGCCCATACCCGCGCGTCAGGATGTCGACCCTCACAGCGCGATCGTTCAGACTGGCAGCCTCAAAGGACCCAGGTTCCGGGCAATTGTCGGCCCGGCCGGTGACACACTGAATCTTGTCAGGGATTCGCCCCCGGTTCTGCCCTTTGGTCTCACGGTTTCTCAGGCTCATCGGGAGGCCGGCCCTGTGATACGCGCGCCTGTGACCGAAACCAGCGTTCATTGTCCTCCATTGGTCGCTCGCCCGAGCTGTGGAACGGCAAGCGGAAACGCGGATCCGCCACGCGATCCCCGCCTGGCGTTGCGTGTCGCGCGCTGTGCCGCCGGTGAGAGACGGCGGTGGTCTGATTTGGTCTTCTGCCTGACCTCCGGCGCTTCGAACCATCAGCCTCGCCTCTCCCGCACTTAGTGTTCCTGAAGCGGCGGCGCGTGACCCGCATCTCAGCGACACTGCTGAACGCTTCGGCGTACATCGTCCGACGCGCCCTCGCGGTTACAGGCGCGACGCTCCCCGCATACATGCGCCCCGCCTGTGCCGGGCGGCGTATGGTTGCTCTATCAGTCGCTTTCTTCGCCTCATTTCTCTTCTTTCTGCCGACGCCTTTCCCGGCGCCGCCATCAGAACAGCGTCACCGCATCGGGCTTGGCGCTGCGCGGCGGCGGTGGCGGAGGCGGTGGCGCGACGATGGCGGCATCCATCGCACCGCTGACATGGATAATGCGGACTTTGCCGGTTACCGGGTGGAAATTGATCCGTCTTGCATCCGTGCCGCCCAGGTCCTGCGCGCGCACCGGGAAATCTTCGGCGCGCAGATAGCGCAGGGCAAATTCCGCGTTCTTGGGGCCGATATCGCCGAAGCGTCCGCTCATCCGCGATCCACCAAACACCTTGGCCTGCAGCGTCGAGCGGCTCGCCCCGCTCTTGAGGAGGTGATTGATCAGCAATTCCATCGCGTTGGCGCCGTATTTCAAACTCGTGGCCTCGCCGTCGCGGGCGTCTGCCAGAAGGTAATGGTTCATGCCGCCTATCCGGCACGCCGGATCATAAAGACAGACCGACACGCATGAGCCCAGCACGGTTGACAGGACGAGTTCGGGATCCGACGAGACGAGATACTCACCGCGGATGACGGGGACGGTCCGGGTTCGGTACCCTTCTGGCCAATTCTGGAACTGCTGTTTCACGCTTTTACCTTTTGCCTGGCATTCAGAAGGGCGGAGCCGATTGCCGAGAGGGGAAGCTCGCGCTCGGCCGCGCCGATCTGCACCGCGTAGCCGGGCATGCCATACACGACCGAGGTTTCGCGATCCTGAGCGATGGTCCGTGCCCCGGCCCGGCGCAGCGCCAGTAATCCCTCGGCCCCGTCGCGGCCCATTCCGGTCAGCAACGCCGCGGTCACGCGGTTGGCCATCGGCAGCGCCGAGTGGAAAAGCGCGTCGACCGACGGGCGGTGCCCCGAGATCCGGGCGCCGGATTGCAACGTGCAGGCATGCGGCGCGCGGGGGGCGAGGACGAGATGATGGTCAGCGCCCGGTGCCAGCAGCACCCGGCCGGGCGTCGGCACATCGCCGTCGCCGGCCTCGCGCACTTCGGGCGCGGCGTTGCGGTCGAGAAGCCGTGCAAGCCCGGCGCTGTAGGAGGCGCCGGTATGCTGCACGATCAGCGTCGGCGGACAATCCGCGGGGAACATATCGAGGATCGCAAGCAACGCGTCGATCCCTCCGGTCGAGGAGCCGATCAGGATAAGGCGCGACTCGCCGTCGTGACCCACCGAACGCAGCAGACCCGCGCTGGCCCGGGAAGGCGGTTGCGTTCCCGCGCCCACCGCCCGGTGGAGCCGGGCCAGAATGGCGTCGTCGGGTTGATCGGGATCAAGCAGGCGATCGGCACCGATGCCCCCGGCATGGGTGGACTGCCCCTTTGCCCGGAATGCCAGCCAGGCGACGCCCAGGGTGCGGAACAGCAGATCCATCATTTCGAATTCCGGCCGCGCGACCAGCGAGGCCGAAAGAATGACAAGTTGCGGGGGCCGATGTTCGACCGCGTTGAAGGTTTGCGTGAGATCGCTGCACAGGTCGGTCACGGCGATCCCGCGCAAGTCCGACAGCCGTTGCGCAAGGTGGCGGAGCGTTGTCTTGTCCGATTCAGCAAGGATTACCCGCATTTTGGCGCCTCCGCTCCCTCTCCTGATCGTTAAAAGTCGTGCCAGCGGCCGGAATTGGCGGCGACGCCCAGCATGTCGTCGGTATCGGCCTCGGTGTCGCTGTCTGCGAGTTCCGCGCGCCAGGCATCCGTTGTATCGACCGGCACTGCCGGCAAGACGAACTCGGTCGTCTCAAGCGGTTCGGGCAACTCGGCTGCGTCGCTGTCGCGCGATGCGACGGACCGGCCGGTATCTGGCGCGATCTGGCCGTGCGCGGCGGTCCGGAATTGCCCGATGCGCTGATCCAGAGCCTCGGATTCGTGGCGCAGGGTCGTCGACGCGGCCGTGACCTCTTCAACCATGGCCGCGTTTTGCTGCGTGACCTGATCGAGCTGTGACACGCCGATATTGATCTCGTTCAGGCCGGCGCTCTGTTCGCGGGCGCCGGTGGCGATGGTGCCGATGAGGGTGTCGATATTACCGACGCGCTCGATGATCATGGTCAGGGTGTCGCCCGCCCGTCCGACCAGATTGACGCCGGTCTCGACCTGTTCCGTGCTGCCGGTGATCAGCGTCTTGATCTGACGGGCCGCATCGGAGGTGCGCTGGGCCAGCGCGCGGACCTCGGAGGCCACAACGGCGAAACCGCGCCCCGCATCGCCGGCGCGCGCGGCCTCGACCCCGGCATTGAGCGCAAGCAGGTTGGTCTGAAAGGCGATATCGTCGATCACGCCGATGATCTGCGAGATTTCGCTCGAGGATTTGCGGATCAGCGACATGGCCGAGACGGCTTCGGACACCACCAGGCCGCTTTTCTCGGCTTCCTTGCGCGCGTCGGCGACCGCCGCTTCGACTTCCGAGGCGCTGTCGGCGGCGGCGCGGACACTCGCCGTCAGCTCGTCAAGCGCGGCGGCGGTTTCTTCAAGCGTGGCGGCCTGGCTTTCAGTGCGATGCGAGAGGTCGTCCGACGAGGCGCTGATCTCTTCCGCGCGCGCCCGGATCTCGGCGGCATTGGTGGAAATGGCGTGGATCAATCGCTCCATCGTTTCGACCGTCGCGTTGAAATCGATGCGCAAACTGTCGTAATCCTGCGAGAAAGCGTGATCGAGCCTCAGATCCAGCCGGCCGCTGGCCAGCTCACGCAGCCCGCCGCGCAAGGCGGCAACAACCTGAGATTGCTCTTCGCGCGCGGCTTCCTGCGCCGCGCGGGATTTTCGCGCCTGCAGAAGCTGATCGCGGAAAGAGGCCAGGGCACGGGACAAGCCGCCGATCTCGTCGTGGCGCTCGGTGCCGGTGACAGGGCTTGTGAAATCCTCGTCGGCGATCCGGGTCATGGATTGCGCGAAGGCATTCAGAGGCCGGGTGATCGACCGTGCGACAAGGTAGCCGATGCCGAGTGAGGCGACGGTACAGAGCACGATGAAGATCGCCGCCCGCTGCACGAAGTCGCTCAACGCGGCGTAATGCGCGGCATGGTCGAGCTCGACGACGACGGACATCGGAAAGCCGCGCGCTTCAAAACTGTGAACGGCGGCATCGACCGATGCGCCGCCGAGCCCCGGCGTGTCGGGGAAGAAGCGGGTTTCGGCATTGCGGGCAGCCGAGACCTGCGCGAGGTCGGGCAAGGGATCGAGCAAGGCCAGGTCGCTGTCGAGGGACAGGGTGCTGCGCAGCCGACCATCCGCGCCCAGCAGGTAAACGATATCCTCGGGGCCCAGCCCCGTCGCGGCACCGAGCGCGGCTTCGGCGGCGGCAAAGGATAGGCGGATGACGATCACGCCAAGCGCGGGTGCCTCGGGGTTGTCCCGATCAACCATGCGGCGGGCGATGAAAACGGCGGCTTCGGCACTGCCCGTGGTGGAGACTTCCACATCCGAACCGATATTGCGGGGTGCCGGGCTGGCCATCGCTTCCCGCCAGATGCGGGTCAGAGGGGCGTCTGCGAAATCGTCGGATGCCAGAGACACGCCGAAATTGTCCCCTTTTTCGATGGAATAGATGACATCTCCCGACGGGGTGATGAGCAGCAGGTCCTGGTAGCCGAAAAGATCGCGATGGCGCGTCAGAAAACCATGAAACTGCTCATGGACCGCTTCATAGGCCGGACGTGCCATGCTTGCGGTTGCCGTGCCGTCATAGGCGGCGCGGATATCGTCCAGCCATCCGGGCGCCTGCAGCGTGACCGCCTGCGTGAAAGCCTGCATGGCGGGCGGCGCCAGGGTTCCCTGTGCAAGATCGGCCGCCGCGCGGTGCATTGCCTCCAGCCACCGGCTGAAACTGGCCTGCGCCTGCGCCGCAGAACTGCGCGCCAGCTCCTCGACGCGGGTCTGGATATCGGCCCGGAACAACGTGTAGTAAAGCGCGCTCGAGGCGCCGAGCATCACCACCAGGGCGATCACGATGAGGATCGGCAAGCGAAGGCTGATTCTGGTATTCGCAACAAGGCTGTACATGCGCGTTCCTTACGTCCGGCCTGCGGCGCCACGCGGCAGGGGCCGAAACTACAGTGTCTTTGCGGTCCCGGTTCGCGGGTCCTAGAAGAGTTCGATCAACGGGCTGTTGCCCGGCTGTGGGGGTGGTCTGCCTTCGACGGCGGCCATGAAGCGGCGCCGGTTCCGCTCGAGCAGGAGCCCGGCAAGGGGCAGGGAATTCTCCGACATCAGGCCGGGCGGAAGATCCTTTGCCAGCTGCTGCGTGACATGTTCGAGGTCCTGCAGTATCTGCACGGCGAGGTCGAAATCCTGCGCTGCGCGCCGCGTTTCGGGCGTCGTGGGGGCAACGATCATCGAGGCCTCGTAGCGCAGGAGCATCTGTCGGATCTCCTCAAGCGCATCGGAGAGCGAGGCGAGCAAGGGGGGGATCGGTAGAGGGGCCGAGAGGCTCATAGCTTGCCCACGACCGCTTCGATCGAGGCCTTCAGGCTGGGCGTGGTAAAGGGTTTCTTGATCAGGTTGTTGAGCCCGAGTTTCACCCCGCGTTCGAGGATCTCCTGGCTGGGCGAGCCGGTGATCAGGATGAAGCCGATCTTCGCGGTCATCTTGTTGGCGCGCAGCCTTTCAAGCAGATCGAGCCCGCTCATGCCCGGCATGTTGTAATCGCTGATCACCAGATGCGCAGGATTCACCGCCAGGCGGTTGAGCGCCTCGGGGCCCGAGGTCTGGAAGTCGATATTCTTGATGCCGATCTCTTCGAGGCTTTGCGTCATCAGGCCCCGACTTACCGACATATCGTCAACGATCATGACTTTCAGAGCGTCTTTCAGAGCCATTGTCTATCCGTTTCAATTCTTCGCGTTGATCTTGCGATACGAGGTGATGCCGATGGGGCTGAGACCGAGCTCGGGCGGGTTGGGGATGCGTTCGGAATGCCCGATGAAAAGCAGCCCATCGGGGGCGAGGATCTCCGAAAACCGCTCCCACAAGGTTTTCTGCGTCGCCTTGTCGAAATAGATGGCCACGTTCCGGCACATGACGATCTGGAACTGCCCGGCGAAGGGCCAGGGCTGGACCAGGTTGAGGCGGCGAAAGGTGATGAGTGCCTTCAATTCCGGGCGCACGGCGATATCGCGCGCGGCAGGCTCCTGCGCCGGGTCAAAGACCCGGGCTTTCAGCTGCGGGGTCGGGAACGCGGCGGTCTTCGCCTCGTAGAGCCCCGATTGCGCTGTCTTGAGCACTCCGAGATCGATATCCGTCGCAAGAATTTTCACATCATAGCGCGCGGCATCGGGCAGAACGGCGAGCAGCGAGGCGGCGAGAGAATAGGGTTCCTGCCCCGACGAGCAGCCGGCCGACCAGATCCGGATTCTGTGCCCGGCTTTCGCCCGGGCGGCCAGAGATGCGGCGAATTCCGTTTCGATCGTCTCAAAATGATGGGTTTCGCGGTAGAAATGCGTGACATTCGTGGTCAGCGCTGAAACGAAATGCTCGCTCTCGACGGTGTCGCCGGATTCGATGACAGCGCAATAGGCCTTGAAGTCAGTCAGCCCGACGGCCTTGAGCCGGCGGCCCAGTCGCGAGCGGATAAGAGGTTTCTTCGCAGGGTCAAGATTGAGACCCCAGCCGGCCTTGGCGATCCGGGCGATACGCTGGAAATCGTCCTCGGAAAGCTGCGCCTCGCCGGTATCGAGGATTGGAGGCCCGTCGATGCTCATGCGGCTTCCTCTCCGTCATTGGCGAAGAGCGCCGAGAGGTCGAGCACCCGCAGCATGACGTCCTCGACCGGCAATAGCCCGGTCACATGCGAGGTGCCGCCGTCGCGCCGCAACGTGGGGTTGGGACGGATGGTTTCGCTGTTCACAGACAGGATTTCCGAGACGGAATCGACAAGCAGCCCCATGATCCGGCTGCCGATGGCGACCACGACCACGATGTTGCGCGACCCGATTTCTGTCGTGCCCAACCCCAGCCGGCCGGCCAGATCGATGATCGGGATCACCGCGCCGCGCAGGTTCATCACCCCGAGGACCGAATCTTCGGAGAAGGGGAGCGCGGTGACCTGGCTCCAGCGCCGGATCTCGCGGATCGAGGTGATCTCGACGCAGAATCCCTGGCCACCGGCCGAGAGAGAGACGAATTCGATGATGTTGCCGCGGTCGGTCGTGTCGTCGTCGGTCATGTCAGGCCTCCAGTTCGATGAGGGGACGGTTGTTGCGGCGGGGCGAGACCAGTTCCACCAGCGCTTCGGAATCGATGATCAGGGCGATCTTGCCATCGCCGAGGATTGTGGCCGCGGCTATGCCGTTGACGGCGCCGTAATTGCCTTCGAGGCTCTTGATCACCACCTGCCGCTGGTCCTGGATCGAATCGACGGCGACCGCGATGCTGGTCCCGCCCGCGTCGAGCAGGACATAGGACCGGTCGCGCTTTTGCGAGCCGGCACTATGCATGCCGAACGTCTTCGCGAGATCGACCACGGGGACATAGGCGCCGCGCACCGAAAGCACGCGTTCGCCCGTGCCGATTTCGTGAATGTCCGAGCGACTGGGGCGAACGGTCTCGACCACGCTGGCCAAGGGGAGAACCATGGTCTCTTCGCCGACGCCGATCACCATCCCGTCAAGCACGGCAAGCGTCAGCGGCAGCGAAATGGTAAAGGTCGAACCCTGGCCATGGACGCTGGAAATGCCGACCTTGCCGCCGAGCGAGGCAATAGTCGTCTTGACCACATCCATGCCCACGCCACGGCCGGACAGATTGGTGATGCTGTCGGCGGTCGAGAACCCCGGCGCGAAGAGCAGGTTGTCGATTTCGGCCTCGGTCAGCTTGGCGTCGGGAGGCACGAGCCCCTTGTCCATGGCCTTGGCGAGAATGCGTTCGCGGTCGAGCCCGGCACCGTCATCGGCAACTTCGATCACCACATTGCCCGAGCGATGCGCGGCGGTCAGGCGAACCTTGCCGATCTCGGGCTTGCCCGCGGCGCGGCGTTTTTCGGCCGTTTCCAAGCCGTGATCGACGGAATTGCGCAGCATATGCGTCAGCGGATCAGCGAGGCGCTCGAGGATCGTCTTGTCAATCTCGGTGGTTTCGCCTTCGCTGATGAAATTGACGGGCTTGCCGGTTGCGTCCGCCGCTTCGCGCACGACACGGCCCATGCGCTGAAACAGCGTCTTCACCGGCTGTGCGCGGATCGACATCACGCCTTCCTGGATTTCGCGTGCGAGGTAGCGGTAGTCGTCGAGCGCGGCCATGATCTCGGAATCGTTGCCGACGCCGCAGCTTTCGAGTTTCTGGCTGATCACCGCATGATTGATGATCAGCTCGCCCACGCTGTTGATCAGCCGGTCGACGCGTTCGGGATCGACGCGCAGGGTTGTCTGCACCGGGTTGGCCGCCCTGTTGGCGCCGCGCGGCGCTTGAGGAGACTTGTCGGTTGCTCGGAACGGGGCGACACCCGTTTCGGGCGCAGCCGGGGCTTCGGGCGCTGGGGCAATATGGAGTTCAAATGCATGGGCCTGAGCCGAGGCCGTGGCGGGCTCTTCGGGGGCCGGGGCTGCGGACCAGTCGGCGTCGGCTTCACCCGGCAAGAGGGCGCGGATGTCGAGGTCGCACAAACCGGTGGCGAAGGCGAAGACGTCCCCGACCGCATCGGTCTCGGCGCCGCCGAGCAATCGCAGGTGCCAGGTCAGATATGCGCCGTCGAAGTCGAAAGCGTCGAGCGGGGGGACATCGCCTGTCTCGCAGCGCACGGCCAGGTCGCCCAGTTCGGCGAGCGCCGAGAGGAAACGCTGCGGCTCGTGGCCGTTGACATAGAAGGCAGCCAGCGGCTTGAAGCGGATGACGAGGCCCGTATCCGGCGCCGGGGCGTCATCGCTTTCCGGCACTTCGATCGGCAGAAGGGTAACGGGCGCGAAGACGAAGTCGGGTTCGGGCGGCGCATCGGCGGAGACCGCCTTCGCGGTGGCTTCCAAGTCGGCGATCAGGTCACGGACCGGGTCGAGCGAGGCCGAGCCTTCCTGCCTTGTCGTATCGACCAGAACCGCCAGCGCGTCCGAGGCGCGGGTGATCAGGCGCAGCACGTCGGGTGTGATATCGAGCGCGTCCGAGCGGATCAGGTCGAGCACGGTTTCGTAGGCATGCGTGAAGGTGACGAGGTCGGCATAGCCGAAGGCCCCCGCCGCGCCCTTGATCGAATGGACGGCGCGAAAGATCGCATGGATGGTTTCGCTGTCCCACGCGCCCGAGGCGAGCGCATCGAGACCTTCGGTCAGGTGTTCGATCAGCTCTTCGCATTCGGCGAAGAAGGTTTCGCGCAGGGAATCGTTGCTCATCCCTTGTCGGCTCCCGTGACCAGCTTGAGGATATCGACCAGCTGCCGATCCTCGAACGGTTTGACGATCCACCCGGTGGCGCCGAGACTCCGCGCCTTTTCCTTGAAATCGTTCGAATTCTCCGTTGTCAGGACAAGGATGGGCACGCGGCGGTTCGCATCGCCCCCGCGGATCGCGGCGATCACGCCGAAACCGTCGAGCTTGGGCATGTTGATGTCGGTGATGACCGCGTCGAAGCGCATGTTCTGAAAGGTGGAAACCCCGTCTTCGCCATCCACTGCGGTGGTCACGTCGAACCCGGCATCGACCAGCGTTTGCGTCACCAGCTGGCGGATGGTGCGGGAATCATCGATGGCGAGAATCGCTTTCTCGGTCATGTCGGCGTCTCCGAGGTCAGGGGATCGGCATTCGGGCTGCCCGCGAGCAGCGTGGCCAGACCCAGCGCGATCAGGCTGTCACGGGCGGCGTCCGAGGCCGCGCCCAGATGCAGGTCGGCGCCCGCGGCGCGTGCGGCGCGGCGGGCGGCGAGCAAGAGCTGCGCAACCTGGGCCGGGATCGGTCCCGCCGATGCGGCGTCGATCACGACCCCTCGGGCGGCGCTGGTCCGAAGCGCTTCGATCACGCCGAGGGGCGCGTCGGTCCAGGCATCGGGATCGAGAACGAGGTGGTCTGGGGCGGTATCGGCCAAGGTGGCACCTTTCGGCTGCTGGAACGTCCTGGCCTTCGTGTTTCGCAGCCAACCCTTAAGAATGCGTTCCTCTCCGACGATCCTTTTTCGCGCCTTCGTCCCGATGTCCGGGGCCGGAAAGGTCGCGCACTTCCCGGGCGTGAGCGCGGGCAGGCGGCTGCGGGTCGACGCCCGTCTCCTGCGGTCGGGGTGGCGGGTGCACCTTGGTATTCGTGCAGGAAAACCAGTGCCTTGTCGGGTGCTCTTAGCCTAGTGAGCGGGCCTTCACGCCGCCCGGTCTGAACAGAGCCGCGCTATTCCTGCGACGTTGGGGAGACGGGGCGCGGTGCGCCCTGACGGACCGCACAAGGTTCACGGTCGCGTGGGCCCGAAGCGTGCGCTCATACAACATGCCAGAAACGATTCGCGCCGCGTGTCACTGGCCGCTGTCAGCGTCCGACGAATTCGAAGGAGAAGCTGCGTTGTGCCCCCGGCGGCGGGGCCGGGAAGGGTGCCGCGCGGCGGATGTGGTCGAGGGCGGCCTGGTCGAGCTCGGCGCTGCCCGAGCGCCGCGCGAGGCTGGCCGAGGCCAGCCCGCCATGGGCGGCGATGGTGAAGGCCACGACCGCGCTGCCGCGCGCGCGCAGGCGGACCTGACGCACGCGCTGGATGCGGCGCATCACCTGGCCGGGATAATTGGAGGCCGTGGCGTTGCCGGCCGCGCTGGCCTGTGGTGCCGGGCTGGGCGCGCTTTGCGCGGCCGCGCCGGTGCTGCCATCCGAGGCGCCGCGTCGCGCGTTGCGGTCGCTGTCGCCTGCAGCCTGCGCGGCGGCGGCTGCCTGCGCGCGCTCGGCTTCGGCCCGCTGTTGTTCCTCGCGCTGTTCTTCTCGCTGGCGCTCGAGGGCGTCGAAATCAGGGCGTTGCGGCGGGCGCGTGGTGCTGGAATCGGCCTCGCGCACGGCGATGTCGGGGCGGGCCTCTGCGGTGACGGTGTCGGGCTCGACGCTTTGCGCGGGGGCGAAGCCTGTGGGGGCGGCGATCTCGGGGGGCGTGGTTTCGACCGGCTCCGCTGAGGTGAGGGGCGGGGTCAGAAGACGGGGCGCGTCGAGCGCGGCGAGCGGCGTGTTGGGTGCGGCCCCCGCCGCAACGAGACCCGAAGGCGCCACGCTCTCGGGCGCCGTTTCGCGCGTTTCGCTACGCGGCGCGGCTTCGGTGGCGCTGGCCGGCGCGGGAGCGGGCCGGGGGGTATCGGGCGCGGGCTCGGCTTCGGTCGTGGCGGCGGTGGAGGGGCGCGAGGGGATGGCGCCTTGGGTGAAATCCTCGAACGCGCTGCCAAGGGCTGCGGGCGTCGAGGCCGCGCCCCCCTCGATCCGGATCTCGGGATCGGCGGGCAGCAGCGCGGCCAGCACCGTGCCATGCGCCACCACCGACACGGCGCCCGTCAGAAGCGCGACACGCCAGGTCAGGCCCGAAGACAGGGCTTGGGTCGGAGGGGGCATCAGGCTTGCCTCGTCGATTGACGGAAAAACATCAGGGAATGCGACAGAGAGCCTGACTCTCCCATCAGGATTGCAGAATTTCTGAAATGTCTGATCATTCGACTCCAACCTCCGTCACGGCCTCGGGTTGCCCGCGCTCGCCCAGCAGCACGATGCGCTCGGCCCCGCCTGCGCTCAACGTCGAGGCCAGGGCGACCAGTGTTGCGGCGGACACGCTGCGATCGGGCAGGATGCGCGCGACGCGCGGCTCGGACAGGGTCGCGAGATACGCCTCGGCGTCGGTCTCGGCGCCGCCATGGCGCAACGTGCCGTCTTCCATCAGCACCAAGGCTTCGGGCGGGGCCTGCACGTCGAGATCGGCGATGCGCACCAGCGCGATGCCGTCGCCGGGCGAGGGCGCGATTGAGCCCGCGATCAGGAAGAAGATCAGCATCAGGAAGACGACGTTGATCAGGCCGATGGTCGGCTCTCCCTTCGCGCGGGTCGGCGGGGGAACGAGGCTCATGGCAGCACTCGGATCCGGAACGCGGCGCCCCGAAGCGCGGCCAGCACATCGACCAGCCGCTGCGCATCGACACCCTCGCCCAGAGCGATCAGCACCATGCCGTCCTCGCCCGCGAGCGGGGTCAGATGCCGGGCCAGCCCGTCGAGCGGGACGGTTTCTGCATTCACCCGCAGATCCCCGGGCGCGAGTTGCACGAAGACCGGCGCGGCCTGACCCTGCGAGCCGCCGGGGGCGCCCGGGGTGAGGTCGAGCTCGCCCAGCCGGGTGAAGGTCGAGGTCAGCATGAAGAACAGCAACAGCAGAAAGATGACGTCGATCAGCGAGGTGAGCGACAGCGCGCTGCGCCGCCTTGGCGCGACAAGCTCAGTCATCGTTCCCCACACCCGCGCAGAGCGCCGTGTCGATGATCCGCTCGGCCATCCGCGCCTCGCGGGCGATGCGCGCGTCGAACCAGGTCAGCACCAGCGAGGCGGGCATGGCCACCGCAAGGCCCACGGCGGTGGTCAGAAGCGCGACCCAGATGCCGCCCGCCAGCGCCGAGGGATCGACCGCCGCGCCCGCCGCCTGCAGGCCCTGAAACGCCTCGATCATGCCCAGAACGGTGCCGAACAGACCGAGAAGCGGCGCCACCTGCGCGACGGAATCGAGCAGCCGCAGCCCCGCGCCCAGACGGGCCAGCCGCTCGGCGGCAAGGCTGGTGAGCCGCGCGCGCAGGGCGGTGTCGTCCCGGCGCGTTTCGGCCGCGCTCAGCGCCGCGACGGCCAGCGCGGCCAGATGGCTGGGCGCCTGCGCCGCGCCGTCGCGGGCAAGCGCGGTATCGCCCCGGTCCCAGGCGGTGAGCGCGGTGTCGAGCCGGTCGTGGCGGCCCACGCCCAGCCGCAGGAATTGCCACAGCTTGGCCAGGATCAGCGCCAGCGCGATGGCCGACATGGCGATCAGGATCATCACGACCGGGCCGCCCAGATCGGCGACGCGACCCAGCGCTTCCAGCAGCGGCGTCATTGCAGCACCTCGACCGGCACGCGGCTTTCCAGCGCCAGCGGTTGCGCGCAGCCCGGGCCCTCGGGTTCGCAGGCGCTGACCCCGTTGATGAGCAGGCGCGAGACCTGATCGCAGGCCAGCCCGGCGATCTCGAAGGACCGAACGCGCATCCGTCCGGCAGGCAGGTCCTGCATGTCGAGCAATGTCAGCGCCGCTACCCGGCCGTCGGGGTCGAACAGCACCGCTTCCAGCACCAGCCGCTCAAGATCCGCGCCCGAATCGTTCTGCGCGACGAAAACCATCTGGCAGGCCCCGTCGCGCGGATGCAGCGCGTTCAGTTCCAGATGTACGGGATCGGTTTGCGCAGTCGCCGGGCTTGCGGCCAACAGGGCGAGGGCAAAGAGACGCGAAAGGACGGCCATGACAGCTCCATACCGGGAAAGGATCGTTGGCTGGCCGGCTGGCTGGCGTCTGTGGGAAACCCGCAAGGTTCGGGAACCACTGGGCAAATTTCCGCTTGCAAGTCCTCGCTAAATTGCCTTAGTGAATTTGTCAAGTATAGCGCCCGACGCCGGGTGCAGCGCATCCAGCCCTTCGCCAGACGCCGCTCAGAAAGCCGTATTCTGTCCCGAAAGGAGTGCCGATGAGCCTCGTTCAAGCTGAATCCCAAACCGAATCCCGGTTCGATTCCCCCGCCTCCCTGCGCGCGGCGAAGGCGGAGAATCCGAAAAGCCGGGCCCGTGATCTGGCCGCCACGCTGGGCGTGAGCGAGGGCGAGCTGGTCGCCGCGATGGTCGATGGCGACAGCGTGGTGCGGATCGATCCGTCGCTCGACCGGCTGATTCCCGCGCTAAAGACGCTGGGGCCGGTCATGGCACTGACGCGCAACGAAAGCTGTGTGCACGAAAAGGACGGTCCTTATCTTGATTACCATTCGGGCCAGCATGCCTCGATGGTCCTGGGGCCCGATATCGACCTGCGGATGTTCCCGCGTCACTGGGTCCATGCCTTTGCGCTCGATGACGGCGAGAAGCGCTCGGTTCAGGTGTTCGATGCGGCGGGCGACGCGATCCACAAGGTGCATCTGCGCCCGGCCTCGGACGTGGCGGCCTTTACGGCGCTGGTGTCGGATCTGCGGCTCGACGACCAGTCGGATCGCATCGAGACCGCGCCCCGCGCCCCGGTCGAGGCGGCGAAGTCCAATCCCGACAAGCTGGACGTGCTGCGGGCCGAATGGGACAAGCTGACCGACACGCACCAGTTCCTGCGCCTGACCTCGAAGCTGAAGATGAACCGGTTGGGCGCTTACCGGATCGCGGGCGAACCCTATGCCGTGGCCCTGCAACCGGCCGCCGTGGCCGAGACGCTGCGCCGCTGCGCCGAGGGTGCGGTGCCGGTGATGATCTTCGTGGGCAATGCCGGCTGCATCCAGATCCATGGCGGCACGATCCACCGGGTCGAGCCGATGGGGCCGTGGATCAACGTGCTGGATCCGGGTTTCAACCTGCATCTGCGCGACGACCATATCGCCGAAGTCTGGCTGGTTTCGAAACCCACGCGCCACGGAATGGCCGTGTCGATAGAGGCCTTCGACGCCAAGGGCGGGCTGATCCTGCAGATCTTCGGCCAGCGCGCGCCGGGGTCCGAACAGGCCGCTGACGCTGCCGATACCAAGGCGCCGCTGCCAGGGACCGAAGGCTGGTTCGCGGTGACGCAGACCCTGCGCGAGACGATGGGGGCGTGATCATGCGCGCAAGTCTGAGCGTGACGCTGGCGCTGGCGGCGGGGGGCTTCGCGCTGCCCGCTCCGGCGCAGGAGCGGATCGTCGTGGCGGGCTCGGCCCTGTGCGAGATCGCCGCGGCGCTGGATGCGACCGACCGCTTGGTCGGGCGCGACACGACCTGCACCTATCCCGAAAGCATGGCAGACCTCCCCGATATGGGCTATCTGCGCGCGCTGTCGGCCGAGGGGCTGCTGTCGCTGAACCCCGACCTGATCCTTGCCGATGTGGATGCCGGCCCGCCGGAAACCATGGATCTGGTTGCCGCGACCGATGTGCCGGTGGTGCGGGTCGAGGCCGATTTCACCGAAGCCGGCGTGCTCGCGCGGATCGATGCGGTGGCGCAGGCTCTGGGCGTCGATGGCGGGCCGCTGGCCGCGCAGGTCGGCGCCGAGTTCGAGGCGCTGGCCGAGGCGCGCGGCGGATCCGAGCCGGTCCGCGCGATGTTCATCCTGTCGGCTGCCGGGGGCAGGGTGCTGGCCTCGGGCGAGGGCACGGCGGCATCGGGGATGCTGGCTCTTGCCGGGGCCGAGAACGCGATCACCGGGTTCGACGGTTATCGCCAGCTGACGGACGAGGCGATCACCGCCGCCGCGCCCGATGCCATCGTCATGATGGACCGTGCCGGCGATCATGCGCTCGATGACGCGGCGATCATCGCGCATCCCGCCTTGAGCCTGACGCCCGCCGCGCAAGACGGTCGCATCGTGCGGATGGACGGGGTGTATCTCTTGGGCTTCGGCCCGCGCACGCCTGCCGCCGCGCGCGATCTGATGACCGCGCTGCAGGAGTGACGGCATGGTCTCGCTCCCCTTCATCCTGACCGCGGGCGCCGAGGGCGACCGCAGCCGCCGCGCCGCGCGCGCGGTGGTGCTGCTGGCGCTGGCGCTGGCGGTGGTCTCGGCCCTGTCGCTGCGGGTGGGCGCCTCGGGCGTTTCCCCGCTGGCGGTGCTGGGCGACTGGTTGACGGGGGGCGAGATTTCGACGCGCGACCGGGTGATCCTGCTCGACATCCGGCTGCCCCGGCTGCTGACCGGCATCCTCGTGGGCGCCGCGCTGGCCGTGTCGGGGGCGGTGCTGCAGGGCCTGTTCCGCAACCCGCTGGCCGATCCGGGTATCGTCGGCGTCAGCGCGGGCGCCAGCCTGGGGGCGGTGATGGCGATCGTGCTGGGGGGATTTCTGCCTGCAACCTATGCCAGCTGGGCGGGGATGCAGATGGTACCGCTGGCCGCTTTCATCGGAAGCTGGGCCTCGACGCTGATCCTGTACCGGGTGGCGACGCGGGCAGGGCGGACCTCTGTCGCGACGATGCTTCTGGCCGGGATCGCCTTGGGCGCGCTGTCGGGCGCGGCGACCGGGGTGATGGTCTATCTGGCCGACGACACGCAGCTGCGCGACCTGACTTTCTGGGGCATGGGGTCGCTGGCGGGCGCGAGCTGGACGAAGCTCGCCGCCGCCGCGCCGGTGATGATCGCGGGCCTTGCCGCCGCGCCATGGCTCGCACGCGCGCTCAACGCGCTGGCCTTGGGCGAGGCGGCGGCGATGCACCTTGGGATCCGGGTGCAGCGGATGAAGTCGCTCGCCATCCTGTCGGTCGCGGCGAGCGTGGGCGCGGCGGTGGCGATCTCGGGCGGGATCGGCTTCATCGGGATCGTCGTGCCGCACCTTTTGCGGCTGGCAGTGGGGCCCGATCACCGGTTCCTGCTGCCGATGTCGGCGCTTCTGGGTGCTGCGCTTTTGCTGTTGGCCGACATGGTCTCGCGCGTGATCGTGGCGCCCGCCGAGCTGCCCATCGGCATCGTCACCGCGCTGGCGGGCGGGCCGGTCTTCCTGTGGATCCTGCTGCGCAAGCGCGGCCTGGTGGATATCTGACATGCTGAGCACCGAAGACATCACCGTGACGCTGGGCCGTCGTCAGATCCTGCACGGCGTCGATTTCCGCGCCGAGGCGGGACAGGTGACCTGTATCGTCGGGCCCAACGGCTCGGGCAAGACAACCCTGATGCGGGCGATCACCGGCGAGGTGCCGTTCCGGGGCCGCGTGCGGCTGGACGGCGACGACACCGCCGCGATGGCGCCCGAGCTGATGGCCGAGCGCCGCGCGGTGCTGCCGCAAACCCTGCCGATGGCCTTTCCGTTTACCGTGCTCGAAGTCGTGCGGCTGGGCCTGATCGGCCGTGCCGCGCTGAGCGCCGAGGCGGCCGCGCTTCCCCACCGTGCGCTCGAACAGGTGGGGCTGTCGGGCTATGCCGGACGCCTGTTCCAGGAATTGTCGGGCGGCGAGCAGCAACGCGCGCATTTCGCCCGCGTGCTGGTGCAGGTCTGGCGCCCGGTGGTCGAGGGACGTCCGCGCTGGCTGTTGCTGGACGAACCCGTCGCCGCGCTGGATATCGGTCACCAGTTGCAGGTGATGCGCATCGCGCGCGATTTCGCCGCGCAGGGGGGCGGTGTGATCGCTGTGATGCACGATCTGAACCTGACCGCGATGACCGCCGACCGCGTCTGCCTGATGCATGAGGGGCGCGTCCTGGCGCAGGGCCGTCCCGAGACGGTCTTCACCGATGCCACGCTGGGCCATGCCTATGGCTGCGCCCTGCGTGTGAGCACGCCACCGCCTGACGGGGGCGTGTTCGTGCTGCCACAGGCCGCCGCCTGAGCGCGGCCACCCGGATAGAACGCCAGCCAAGCGCCAGCGCCAACAAGAACCGATAAACGGGGGACGATATGTCACCGAATTTCAGGCGCTTCGGCGCCGTCTCGACCCTTGCGCTGGCCGCCGCGCTGGCGCTGCCCGCGCCCGCCATGGCGCAAGAGACCGACGAGAGCGTGTTCACCATGCTCGGGCGCATCATTCTGGGCGCAGGCCGTGCGCGCGTCGCCATCGACACGCCGCAGGCTGTCACCGCGCTGGAGGCCGAGGATATCGAGCGCGAACAGGCCTCGACGCCCGGCGACCTGCTGCGCGCCGTTCCGGGGGCCGAAGCCTTTGGCGGTGCCGCGATGACCGGGCAGTTCCTGAACATCCGGGGTGTCGGTACCTCGACTTCGTCGGATGAAAACCGCATCGTCGTCACCATCGACGGGGTGCAGAAATACTACGAGCAATACCGCGTCGGGTCGCATTTCGGCGAGCCGGAGCTGTATCGCCGGGTCGAAGTGCTGCGCGGCCCCGGCTCGTCGCTGCTCTATGGATCGGGGGCGATCGGCGGCGTCGTCGCGTTCGAGACGCGCGAGGCGTCGGATTTCCTGACCGGCGGATCGGATACCGCCCTGCGCCTGCGCACCGGTGGCAATTCGAATGGTGGCGGCGTCTTCGGTTCGGCCATCTTCGCGCATCGCTTCAACGAGCGGGTCGAGATCATGGCGGCGCTCACTGGCCGGTCCGAGGGCGATTACGAATCCGGCGACGGCTCGACCGTGACGGGATCGAACATGGACTCGCAATCGGCGCTTATCAGCGGGACGATCGGGCTGAGCGACAACAGCGAGCAGCGGCTGCGTTTCTCGCTGTCGCGCTGGTACACCGAGGGCGAGCAGGTCCCGTATTCCGCCTACGGGAATTTCGCGATCTTCGGCAATGTCGACCGGACCGTCACCGACGATACCGCGCAGATCACCTGGGAGAACCCGGCCTCGGACAATCCGTGGGTCGACGCGCGGGTGCAATTGTCGTGGAGCCGCTCGATGGTCGAGCAGGAAAACGCGACCAATTACCCCGGCTATCCCTTCGCGCCGCCCTCGGGGCTGTGGCAGGATTCGACCTATGCCTACGAGGGCGTCAGTCTGGATGCGCGCAACACCGTCACCATGATGGGCCAGAGCTGGGAAAACTACCTGACCTTCGGCGGCACGGTTTCGACCCGCGACCGGCTGACCGAGGTGGGCGGCGGCGGTTATGCCTCGCAGCCCGGCGGGACCAGCGACAATTTCGGTCTGTTCGTGCAGAACGAGTTCATCCTGAACGACCGTTTCACGCTTCTGGCCGCGCTGCGCTATGACCATACCGAGCTGACCGCGACCTCGGGCGCGGATGCCAGCCTGCTGGGCGTTCCGGTCACGCATTCGGGCTCGGCCGCCTCGCTTGCCGCGCATTACGACATCAACGACAGCTGGTCGGTTTTCGGCTCGCTGGCGGAAACCACCCGTCTGCCCACGATCGACGAGGTTTTCGACAGCGTCGACGTGTCGCTGCCCGATCCGCTGGGCCTGCGCCCGGAACATGCACGCACGGTCGAACTGGGCTTTTCGTGGCAGGGGCGGGATGTCTTTGCCTCGGGCGACGCGCTGGACGTGAAGGTCACGGCCTTCAACAACCAGTTCCGCGACATGATCACCCGCACCGGCGGCGGCGTCCCGTTTACCAATATCGGACGGGCGCGGATCCGCGGGATCGAGCTGGAAGCGTCTTACGAGGGCGAATACTGGTTCGGTCGGGTGGCCGCCAGCGCCATCGAGGGCGTCAACCAGGTGACGGGCGATGTTCTGGCCTCGACGCCGGCGCATCAGGTGATGCTGGAACTGGGCCGCCGTCTGCCGCAATACAATCTGGAGCTCGGCTGGCGCGGGACCTTCGCGCACGGCATGACCACCGCCTCGGGCGACCGGGTGTCGGGCTACGGGGTGCATGACATCTACATGACCTGGCGTCCCGACCAGGGCGTCTTGCGCGGGACCGAGATCCAGCTCGCGGTCAACAACCTGCTGGACCGGCAATATTACAACGCGCTGGATGTCGGCGGCTACGGCTTCGCCTTCTCCAACCCGCGTCAGGGCCGCGACGTGCGCCTGACACTGGGCCGGACTTTCAACTTCTGAGTCCCGCTTCCGAGATCCGCGCGGTGGCCTGCTCCCTCGGGGCGTCGCGCGGGACACGCCGCTCCGGTCAGGGTCAGACCGGGGCGGACAGGTCACCGATGCGGCCGGGCAGAGCCCCGGCCGTTTCGCGCACCACCTCGGCGATTTCTCCCAACTGCTTGGCCAGCGGGCTGGAATTGCGCCAGATCATGCCGATCGTGCGCCGGGGCTGCGGATCGGGGAAGCGCGCGATGGCCACATCGGCCGAGCGGGTCTCCACCGCGACTGCCATTTCCGGGATCAGCGTCACGCCGATACCCGCGCCCACCATCTGCACCAGCGTCGACAGCGACGAGCCGTCGAGCAATTCGCGCGGCAGGGCGGTCTGCAGCTTGCAGAAGCTCAGGGCCTGATCACGGAAGCAATGCCCCTCTTCCAGCAGCAGGAGCCGCATCTCGCGCAGCAAGTCGGGTGTGGGGACGGGCAGGTTCGCCTCGGGCTTGGGCCGGACCAGCACGAAATCCTCGGAGAACAGCGCAACCTCGGTAAAGGCGGGTTCCGAGACGGGCAGGGCGACGATGGCGGTATCGAGCCGCCCGTCATGCAGTTCAGCCAGCAGCTTGGGCGTCACCGTCTCGCGCACATGCAGGTCGAGATCGGCGTTCTGCCGGGTCAGCGTGCCGATGAGCGAGGGCAGCAGATAGGGCGCGATGGTGGGGATCACGCCCAGCCGCAGCCGGCCCACCAGCCGCTCGCGCGAGGCGCGCGCCAGATCTTCCAGCTCATCGACCGAGCGCAGGATTCCGCGCACACGGTCCGAGAACTCTTCGCCAAAGGCCGTCAGCCGCACCTGGCGCGCGCCACGCTCGAACAGGGCGGTGCCGAGGGATTCTTCTAAGTCCTTGATCTGCATGGACAAAGCGGGTTGCGAGATGGCGCAGGCATCGGCGGCTCGGCCGAAATGGCCATGCTGGGCGAGGGCCTCGAAATAGCGGAACTGCTTGAGGGACAGGTTGATCATAAGGGGATCTTATCAGGGCTATCAGGAGATCAAACTTAAACTAATCAAAACCCTTTGCTAGAGTGATTCTAACGAAGGCCGGGAGGAGTTCCGCCCGTCGCGCTGCACGACGTCCCGGATCCGGGGCGGGCGCGGTCGTGTCTTCGGTCGACGGCAACAGGAGAGAGCCACATGGACGGCAATGACGCGGGCAAATGCCCGGTGATGCACGGCAGCAATACCGCTCTGGGGAAATCGGTGACAAGCTGGTGGCCCAATGCGCTGAACCTCGACATCCTGCATCAGCACGATACCAAGACGAACCCGATGGGTCCGTCCTTCAGCTACCGCAAAGAGCTGGAAAAGCTGGATGTTAAGGCGCTCAAGGATGATCTGCGCGCGCTGATGACCGACAGCCAGGACTGGTGGCCGGCGGATTACGGCCATTACGGCGGGCTGATGATCCGCATGGCGTGGCACGCGGCGGGGTCGTACCGTCTGGCCGATGGTCGCGGTGGCGGCGGCACCGGGAACCAGCGCTTCGCGCCGCTGAACTCGTGGCCCGATAACGTCAGCCTCGACAAGGCGCGGCGCCTGCTGTGGCCGATCAAGAAGAAATACGGCAACAGCGTCAGCTGGGCGGACCTGTATATCCTGGCCGGGAACGTCGCCTATGAATCGATGGGCCTGAAGACCTTCGGTTTCGGCTTCGGGCGCGAGGATATCTGGCATCCCGAAAAGGACGTCTACTGGGGCGCCGAGAAGGAATGGCTGGCGCCGTCCGACAACCGTTATGAGGACGTCACCAAGCCCGAGACGATGGAAAACCCGCTGGCCGCCGTGCAGATGGGCCTGATCTACGTCAACCCCGAGGGCGTGAACGGCAAGTCCGACCCGATGGCCACCGCCGCGCAGGTGCGCGAGACCTTCGCGCGCATGGCGATGAACGACGAGGAAACCGCCGCGCTGACCGCGGGCGGCCACACCGTCGGCAAGACCCACGGTAACGGCAATGCCGAGCTTCTGGGTCTTGACCCGGAATCGGCAGACGTGACCGAGCAGGGCATGGGCTGGTCTAACCCCAACATGGGCGGCAAGGCGGCGAATGCCGTGACCTCGGGTCTGGAAGGCGCATGGACGACCCATCCCACGGTCTTCGACATGGGCTATTTCGACATGCTGTTCGGCCATGAATGGGAGCTGCGCAAATCGCCCGCCGGCGCCAACCAGTGGGAACCTGTCGACATCAAGGAAGAGGACATGCCGGTCGACGCCTCGGATCCGACCAAGCGCCGGATGCCGATGATGACGGATGCCGACATGGCGATGAAGGTGGACCCGGCCTATCGCGCGATCTGCGAGAAGTTCATGGCGGATCCGGACTACTTCAAGGAAACCTTCGCGCGCGCGTGGTTCAAGCTGACGCACCGCGACATGGGGCCGAAGGTGCGGTATTTCGGCCCGGAAGTTCCGGCCGAAGACCTGATCTGGCAGGATCCGGTTCCCGCGGGCTCGACCGATTATGATGTCGAGGCGGTGAAAGCGAAGATCGCGGCCTCGGGCCTGTCGCTGTCTGACATGGTGTCGACCGCGTGGGATTCGGCGCGCACCTATCGCGGTTCGGACATGCGGGGCGGGGCCAATGGTGCGCGCATCCGTCTGGCACCGCAAAAGGACTGGGCCGCGAACGAGCCCGAGCGACTGGCGCGCGTGCTGTCGGTGCTGGAGCCGATTGCGGCGGAAACCGGGGCCTCGGTTGCGGACGTGATCGTGCTGGCGGGTAATCTGGGGGTTGAGCAGGCGGCGAAGGCGGCGGGCTACGACGTCACGGTGCCTTTCGCGCCCGGCCGCGGCGATGCGACGGACGAGATGACCGACGCGGACAGCTTCGACGCGATGGAGCCCGCCGCCGATGGCTATCGCAACTTCGAGAAGGCGGCCTATGTCGTCTCGCCCGAAGAGATCATGCTGGACCGCACGCAGCTTCTGGGCCTGACCGCGGCCGAGATGACCTGTCTGGTGGGCGGCATGCGCGTCATGGGCACCAACCACGGCGGCAGCAAGCACGGCGTGTTCACCGACCGCGAAGGCGCGCTGACCACCGATTTCTTCGTCAACCTGACCGACATGGCCTATTCGTGGCATCCGGCGGGCGATGCCTACGAGATCCGCGACCGCAAGACGGGCGCGGTGAAATGGACGGCGTCGCGCGTGGATCTGGTCTTTGGCTCGAACGCGGTGCTGCGGGCCTATTCGGAAGTCTACGCTCAGGACGATGCGGGCCAGAAATTCGTCGATGATTTCGTCGCGGCCTGGGTCAAGGTGATGAATGCCGACCGCTTCGACCTGAAGGTCTGAGATCCGGTCGTATGAACGAAAGCGGGCGCGGTCGAAAGACCGCGCCCGTTGCTTTTGTGTCTGAGGTGGGCCTGCGCCGCAATCTCAGCCCGGATAGCCGCCGGTCTTGTGCCAGGTCCAGGCGTCCTTGATCATCGTCTTCAGAGACGAGCGCGCCGGGTCCCAGCCCAGCTCGGTCAGCGCCGCGTGACTGCCTGAAACAAGGCTGGTCGCATCGCCGCCGCGCCGGGGCCCGTAACGGTGGGGCACCTTGTGGCCGGTCGCCGCGCGGGCATGGCCGATCACTTCCTTGACCGTGAATCCCGCCCCGGTGCCGAGGTTGAACACCCGGCTGCCCTTGTCGTCGAGCAGCCATTCAAGGCCCAGCACATGCGCCTCGACCAGATCCATCACATGGACATAGTCGCGCACGCAGGTGCCGTCATGGGTATCGTAATCGTCGCCATGGATCACCAGTTCGGGGCGCTGGCCGTCGATGGCTTCCAGCATCACCGGGATCAGATGCGTTTCGGGACGGTGGCATTCGCCAATCTCGGCCTCGGGGTCGGCGCCCGCCACGTTGAAATAGCGGAAGATCACCGTGCGCAGGCCATGCGCGGCGCGGAAGTCGCGCAGAATCTCCTCGACCGCGCGTTTCGACGAACCATAGGCGTTGATCGGTTCCTGCCGGCAATCTTCGGTCAGAAGCACGCCATCCTGTTCGCCATAGGTGGCGCAGGTCGAGGAAAAGACAAAGTCCAGAACGCCATGCGCGACCGCCGCCTCGACCAACGACAGCGACCCCATCACGTTGTTGCGCCAGTACTTGCCCGGGTCGGACATCGCCTCGCCCACCTGGCTGAAGGCGGCGAAATGCATGACGGCGACCGGCTGGTACTCGGCAAAGGCGCGGTCCAGCGCGGCGCGGTCCATCAGGTCGCCCTGAACCAGCGGTCCGAACTTGACGGCCTGCGCCCAGCCGGTGGAAAGATTGTCATAGGTGACAGGCACATAGCCCTTCGCCGCCAAGACCTTGCAGGCATGCGAGCCGATATAGCCCGCACCCCCGGTGACGAGAACGTGTTTCGTCATCCCGCCCTGTCCTCCGCGCGGTCGCTCAGCGACCGGCTTTGGACGAGGACGAGGCCGGTGCAGCCCCGTCCCGTTCGGCCAGACGCTCGCGCATCAGGTCATAGAACTTGTCGCGGAATTCCTCGTGGTCGATGGCGTAATCGACGATGGCGTTGAGATAGCCGAATTTCGAGCCGCAATCGTAGCGATGCGCCGACATTTCCATCGCCGCGACCTTGCCCTGGTCGGCCAGGATGTCGATGGCGTCGGCCAGCTGGATCTCGCCGCCCGCGCCGGGTTCGAGCTTGCGCAGGATATCGAAGATCTCGGCGTTGAACACGTAGCGGCCCATCGAGGCCAGGTGCGAGGGTGCGTCTTCCAGCTTCGGCTTCTCGACCAGACCCGCCACGGTGACGCGGCCATCGGGGCCTTTGGGGCCGGGTTTGACGATCCCGTATTTGTGGACCACGTCGTCTTCGACCTCGGTCACGCACAGATAATTGGTCGGGTTCTGCTCGTAGGCGGCGACCATCTCGGCGGTGGGCAGGGTGCTGCCCTTCATCAGGTCGTCGGCCAGCAGCACCGCGAAGGGCGCATCGCCCACGGCGGGCGCGGCGCAAAGCACGGCATCGCCGAGGCCCTTGGGTTCGGGCTGGCGGATGAAGATACAGTTGATGCCTTCGGGGATGATGTTGCGCACCATGTCGCGTTCCTTGTGCTTGCCCTTCTGGGACAGCTGGAACTCAAGCTCGAGATTGGCGTCGAAATGGTCGCCGATGGCGCGCTTGGGACGGCCCGTCACGAAAATGATGTCGGTGATGCCGGCCGCAATCGCCTCTTCGACGGCGTATTGGACGATGGGTTTGTCGATGATCGGCAACAATTCTTTCGGCATCGCTTTCGTCGCGGGCAGGAACCGCGTTCCGAGACCTGCAACCGGGAACACTGCTTTCCGAATTCTTGTCATGATCTTCGCAATCCGTCGTTGAAACTTGTTTGGGCGCCCTCGTTCTACGACTCCGGCCCATCATCGGCAACAGGCATGTCCTGCAGGGGCCGGGACGCGGCAACAATCGGCTTTCATCGCGCCATCGGGCACATCACGGCGCAACAAAGACGCGCGGCAGGGGCGCCGCGCGCGTCGGTCTGCCCTCAATCTAGCCGTCGTGCGGGATTCATCAATCCCATGACCCATTCAAGCACGATGAAGCCGGCAATCGTGGCGAAGGTCGCGGCAAAGGCGCTTTGCCAGCCCGCAAGCTGCGCGGCATCGGCGGCGCTTGCACGGCCCAGCACCGCGCCCGCCTCGGTGCCGCCGGGGGCCAGCACGAACAGCACGAGCGAGGTCAGCGCCGTGCCCACCACCGCGCCGCTGGAGCGAAAGAAGGTCATCGCCCCGGCGGCCCGCCCGCCCGCGCGTGCGGTCGGGCGCCGTGTTCTGCACCACGGTGTTCATCACCGACATGACGGTGCCCAGCGTCAGCCCGACGGTCAGATAGGTGCCCATCAGCGCCGGACGCCCCATCGTCGCGCCCTGCATGGCCAGGATCAGGATCGCGCCCGCGCAGAGCGGCAAGGTGAGCGAGGGAAACAGCAGCGTGCGCCCGGTCAGCGTGATCAGGTTGCCGGTGACGAACCCGGCTGCACCCAGCGACACGGTCAGCGCCAGCATCGCCGAGGCGGTCGCCACCGCGCCGTCGCCGCGCAGGATCGCGTGGAACAGCGGGATCGTCGTGATCAGGGACACCATCGCCGCGCCGTGGCAGAACACCATGACCGAGGCGCGGTTGATCGCCGGAACCCGGAACAGGGCCGGCGGAAACAAGGGATTGCGCGCGCGTTTCTCGCTGATGACCAGCCCTGCCAGACCCGCCGCGCCGATCAGCGCACCCAGCAGCGCCACCCAGCGCAGATGCGCGTCGCCGATCAGCTCGATCGCGGCGGTCACACCCAGCACCAGGGTCAGCAGGGCAAGGAAGCCGCGCAGGTCGAAGGCCCGGTCCGGGGGCTCCGAGGCGCTGGGGATCGGCTGACGGGCCAGCAGCACCATCGCCAGCAGCGCCAGCGGCACGGTGCCCAGAAACAGGCTGCGCCAGCCCAGGGTCGCCACGAGGATCCCGCCGATGAACGGCCCCAGCGTCGAGGCCAGCATGACAATCGCGGCAAGGTTGCCCTGCGCCCGCCCGCGGTTGCGCGGTGCAACAAGATCGGCGATCAGCGCCTGGCTCAGCGCCATCAGCCCGCCGCCGCCCAGCCCCTGAACCAGCCGGCCCGCGGCCAGGACCGAGATATTGCCCGCCACCGTACAGAGGAGCGCGCCCGCGATATAGACCGTCAGCGCGGCCATCATCATCCGTTTGCGCCCCATCATGTCGCCCAGAAGCCCGTAAAGCGGCCCGGCCACGGTCAGCGCGATCATGTAGCCCATCACCAGCCAGGGCAGGCGCCTGAGCTGTCCCAGATCGGCGCCGATATCGGGAAGTGCGACCGAGACCATGGTCTGGTTCGCGATGGCCAGAAAGACCGGCACGCCGATCAGCGGCAGCAGCATCAGCGGCTGTGCAGGGGCAGTCGGGGCAGACGGGTTCGGGGCTGCGTCGGACACGCGATGTTCCTGACGAAGAACGGGAAAAGGCGCCGCCCGGTCGGGGCGGCGCCTTTCATTAACACGTTAATCGAGCGGCGTGAAGCGCCTCAGCCGAAGCTTTTCTCGATCTTGTCGAGCGTCTTCATCGCCGCCAGCACATCATGCACCGAACCGTTCGGCTCGCGCTTTTCCTGAATGGCCGAGATGAATTCGCGGTCGATCAGCTCGATGCCGTTGTTCGACACCGCCACCCCGTCCAGATCGATCGGGTTTTCCTTGCCGTCGAACAGATCGTCATAGCGTGCCAGATAGGTACCGTTGTCGCAGATATAGCGGAAGAACGTGCCGAACGGCCCGTCATTGTTGAACGACAGCGACAGGGTGCAGATCGCGCCCTTGGGCGTCTTCATGCCGATGGACATGTCCATGGCGATGCCCAGCTCGGGGTGATGCGGACCTTCCAGACCGAAGGCCTTATCGACCACTTCGCCGGTCTGATACTGGAACAGGTCGACCGTGTGGCAGGCATGGTGCCACAGCAAGTGGTCGGTCCAGCTGCGCGGTTCGCCCTTGGCGTTCAGGTTCGAGCGACGCATGAAATACGTCTGCACGTCCATCTGCTGGATCTTCAGCTCGCCCGCGGCGATCTTGTTGTGGATCCACTGATGCGACGGGTTGAAGCGCCGGACCTGACCGGCCATGGCCAGAACACCGGTTTCCTTCTGCACTTTGCAGATCGCCTCGGAATCCTCGAGGCTGTCGGCCATCGGGATCTCGATCAGCACCGGCTTGCCCGCCTTCATGCAGGCGATGGCCTGCTCGGCGTGCATTTGCGTGGGCGTGGCCAGGATCACCGCGTCGACATCGTCGCGTGCAAGGCACTCGTCGAGATCGGTGGCGGCATGGGCGATCCCGCGTTCGGCGGCGAGGGCGTCGATCTTTTCACGGGTCGGCCCCATGACCGAGGTCACGGTCACTTCCTCGATCGCGGCCAGCGCGTCGAGATGCTTGATCCCGAAGGCGCCATAGGCGCCGGCGACACAGATACGCATGTCTCGTCTCCCTGTTGCTTACTCGGCGGCGACCTTGCCGCGGCTGTCGTGGTAATCCTTGTTCTCAAGGATGATGTGACCCACCGCCGTGTTCGAGGCGGGGACGTGATAGTGACGGTGCACCTCGACGACCTCGTCGTCCAGAGCGCCGCGCATCACGTGCCACATGACCATTTCCACGCCTTCCGAGCCCGCTTCGCGCAGGTAGTCGACATGCGGCATCTTCGACAGGCCCACGGGATCCGAGGTCAGCTTGTCCAGGAACATGGTGTCGAATTCGGGGTTGATCAGGCCTGCACGCTTGTATTGCAGCTGGTGCGACATGCCGCCGGTGCCGAAGATCATCACTTTCAGATCCTCGGGGTAGCTTTCCACGGCCTTGCGGATCGCCTTGCCCAGATTGTAGCAGCGATTGCCGGTGGGGGCGGGGTATTGCACCACGTTCACGGCCAGCGGGATCACCTTCACGCCCCAGTCGTCCTCGGGCGTCTTGTCGCCGTACATGACGCTGAGCGGCACGGTCAGGCCGTGATCGACTTCCATCTCGTTCATGATGGTGATGTCGAATTCGTCCAGCACCAGCGACTGGGCGATGTGGCTCGCCATTTTCTGGTGGTTGTGCACGACCGGAACGGGGCGCGGACCCCAGCCTTCGTCGGCGGGCGTGAAGGTCGCCGCGCAACCCAGCGCGAAGGTCGGGATGACCGAGGCGTCGAAGGCCGTGCAATGGTCGTTATAGACCAGGAAGACGACGTCGGGCTTTTCCTCGGCCATCCATTTGCGCGAGAATTCGAAACCCTTGAAGACCGGCTGCCAGTAGGGCTGGTCGGTGATCTTGGTGTCCATTGCGACACCGATGGCGGGGACGTGCGAGCATCCCACTCCTGCGACGATGCGGGCCATTACTTGTCCTCCCATTCCGATTTGTAGCGATTCCCCTCGGGCGAGCGGCCCCCGGCGAGCATCATGTCGCGGTAGGCTTCGACGCCCATGCCGGTCATCAGGCCGGCGAGGTTCTGAAAGTTGATGCCGTCATTGGCGGCGAGTTTCGAGGTATAGTAGATGTTGCCACCCAGCTCGAGCAGGCGGTTCCAGTCGCGCTTGAGCACGGCGTCGCGCTGCTCGGGCGTCATCGGGAAACCGTCGAGATAGGCTTCCTCGTCGGCATTGAACGCTTCGCGGTTCTTCTGCAGGCGCAGAGAGATGCAGAACTGGTTCAGATGATAGCCCTCACGCGAACGATCCGCGTCGAAGACAAAGGTCCCGGGGATATCCTCGTAGTCCTTTTGCATTGCTTTTTCTCCCGTTTATCGTGGCGCTCCGGGATCCGTCGCGCGGTTGTCGATCAATCGCGCCGGGGGGCACCCGATCGCGCGATGTATACATGGAAGCGCCCGGACAGGCCAATTGAATCCCGACGCCGGCCATTGAAAAAAGCTATTCATCCCTCTCGCGCTCCGGCCGTGCGCCGCGCCGCATCGTCGCTTTCGGCGGGCGCCTGTGCCACCGGCGCGGCGGCGCGCAGCAGGTCCATGAACCGCGCCTGCGTCGCCGTCGGGCGCCAGCTTTGGCGATACGTCAACCCGATGCTGCGCCAGTTGTTGCTGAGCGCGACGTCGAGCGGCGCGATATGCCCGTCCGAGAGTTCCGTGGCCACCTGGTGCAACGATACAATCGAGACATAGTCGCCCGCCGCCAGAAGTCCACGCAGGAAAACCAGCGACGACGAGACGACGCGCACCGGCGTCTGTGGGCGTTCCTGAATGCGCAGCGTCTCGAACAGGTAGCTTCCGGCGGGGGTGGATTTGGGCGGCGCGACCCATGGATAGGCCAGCGTGTCCTCCAGCGTCACGCCTTTCCTGCCCGCCAGCGGATGGTCGGGATGGGCGACGATGGCCATTGCATCGTCGAACAGCGGCTCCTGTATGACGTCGTCGGCGGGCGAGGGGCTGCGCAGCGCACCGATCAGGCAATCGAGATCGCCCTCGCGCAGGCTGCGCAGAAGCTCGGGATAGCGGCCATCGACCACGCGGACTTGCACGCCCTGCGTCTCGGATATCAGCGCATGGGTGGCGGCGGGGACGATCGAGCTGCGCGCCAGCGGCAGCGAGCCCAGCGTGAAGGTGCCGCGATCATTGCCCAGTTCGCGGCCAATTTCCTCGAATCCCTGCCGGATCTCGGCCGAGGCGAGTTTCGCCCCCAGAACAAAGGCTTGCGCGGCCGAGGTCAGCTCGACCCCGCTGACCGTGGTCTGGAAGAAGGGTACGCAGGCAATGTCTTCGAGACTGCGCGCGGCGCGGTGCACGGTGGGTTGCGACAGCCCCAGTTGCTGGGCCGCGACGGTAAAACTGCCGCTGCCCGCCACCGCGATGATCGCCCGAAGCTGCGCCGCGGTGACCAGATGGTCGAAAGCCGGGCGCGGGCCGCCGGTGCGGGGGCCCGGCGCCTCGCGCAGCCCGCTACGGAGCGCGGCGCGCGCGCCGTTATGCAGATGCGTCAGCGCCGCTTCGACCCGGTTGACGAACAGCGCGCCGGCCTCGGTCGGGGTGAAAAGACGGGTACGCCGCACGAGCAGGGGCGTGCCGATATCGGCCTCCAGCCGGGCGATGGCCTGCGTCGCGGCGGGCTGCGACAGGCGGCAGCGCTCGGCCGCCGTCGAGACCGAGCCGGAACGGACGGTTTCCAGAAACACCCGCATGTGCCGGAGGTTCGGCAACGCCTCGGTCATCTTGCGCCTCAATAGCCAAAAGTTATTCTAGGGCCGGCTTTCGAAATAGGCAATTGCCCCCGGCTGGCGCATGGTGCGCCGCGAAGGCAAGGCCCGCTGTCCAGGGAGAGATGCGCGCATGACGACCCAACCGCAACCGATGGATGCCGACTGGCTTGTGGTTCACCCCAATCCCAAGAAGCCCGATTACGTTCTGCCCAAGGGCGCGGTCGACGCGCATTGCCACGTCTTCGGCCCCTCGGCCGAATTCCCCTATGCGCCGGAACGCAAATATACGCCCGGCGATCAGGGCAAGGACAAGTTGTTCGCGCTGCGCGATTACCTCGGCTTCGAGCGCAACGTGATCGTGCAGGCGACCTGCCACGGCAAGGATAACCGCGCAATGGTCGATGCCTGTATCGCCGCGGGCGACAAGGCGCGCGGCGTGGCTTCGGTCGGCAAGGACATCACGCGCGAGGAACTGAAGGAGCTGCACGAAGGCGGCGTGCGCGGCGTGCGCTTCAACTTCGTGAAACGTCTGGTCGACGCCACCCCGCCCGAGGTTTTCCTGGGCATTGCCGACAAGATCCAGGAATTCGGCTGGTCCACCGTCGTCTATTTCGAGGCGCAGGATCTGGAAGGGCTCGAGCCCTTCCTCGCCAAGCTGCCCGGGATCATCGTCGTCGACCATATGGGCCGCCCCGACGTGACCAAGGGCGTCGATCACCCGGATTTTCAGCGCTTCATCAATCTGATGGCGAATAACGAGAATATCTGGACCAAGGTAACCTGCCCCGAGCGCCTGACCAAGGCGGGCGAGCCCTATGACGATGTCGTTCCCTATTATCAGGCGATCGTCGACAAATTCGAGGACCGGGTCCTGTGGGGCACCGACTGGCCGCATCCCAACATGAAGTCGCACATGCCGGACGACGGGCTGCTGGTCGATTACATCCTGCGCATCACCCGGACCGAGGAACAGCGCCAGAAACTGCTGGTCGACAATCCGATGCGGCTTTACTGGGCCGACTGACCGTCGGAACCGGAACACGACTATCAAGGGGCGTCCGAAAGGGCGCCCCTTTTGCCTGTGACGGGGTGGCCCCCGGCGCATAAGTTTTCCGTCGCGACTATTCGATTGCCGTCCCGCGCGCGCCCGATTTGATTCAGGTCAAAAACGCGCGATTGCGCACATGAGACAGTCGGGCATGAGCGAAGGAGGACCCGCCATGCACGACATGCCCGGCTACGATTATCATATCGACATCCCCGGTACCGTCCTGTTCGACGGCAAGCAGGCCATGAAAGGCTATGCGCTGAACAAGATGTGCTACGATTTCAACAAGGCCGAGAACCGTGAAGCCTTCAAGGCCGACGAGGAAGGCTGGATGGCCAGATACGGCCTGAACGAGGAGCAGAAAGCCGCGATCCGGTCGCGCGATATCCTCGCCATGATCGATGCGGGCGGGAATATCTATTACCTCGCCAAGCTTGCCGGCATCTTCAAGCTCTCGGTTCAGGATGTCGGCGGTCTGCAGACCGGCCGCACCACCGAGGAATTCCAGCAATATCTCGCCAGTCAGGCGTAAGGGGAGGTTAACCCAATGGCCCGCATTCTCGGTGGCATCACCACCTCGCATATTCCGGCGGTCGGCAACGCGATCCAGAAGGAGCTCTACGACGATCCGTACTGGAAGCCCTTCTTCGACGGCTATCCGAAGGTCCATCAGTGGATTCAGGACAACAAGCCCGATTACGTGATCAATATCTACAACGATCACGGGCTGGGTTTCTTTCTGGACCGGATGCCGACCTTCGCCATCGGCGCGGCGCATGAATACCGCAACGAGGACGAAGGCTGGGGCCTGCCCGCGCTGCCGCCGTTCCCCGGCGCGCCGGAATTGTCGTGGCACATCATCGAAAGCCTCGTGGCGGACGAGTTCGACATCACCTCGTGCCAGGAACTGGCGGTGGATCACGGCTTCGTCGTGCCGATGCAGCTGTTCTGGCCGGGCGCGCCCAACAATCCCGACATGCCGCGCGCGGTGCCGATCTCGGCCAATACCGTGCAGCACCCGATCCCGACGCTGAACCGCGCGCTGAACTTCGGCAAGGCCCTGCGCAAGGCGCTGCTGTCCTTCCCCGAGGACGCCAAGATCGTCGTTCTGGGCACGGGCGGGCTGTCGCACCAGCTTGACGGTCAGCGCGCGGGCTTCATCAACAAGGAGTTCGACCAGTATTGTCTGGAAAACATCGTCCACAACCCCGAAGAGCTGACCAAGATCACCCGTCAGGAACTGGTGAAACAGGCGGGCGCGCAGGGGACCGAGTTCCTGATGTGGATGATGATGCGCGGCGCGCTGGGCGACGAGGTCAACGAGATCACCCGCAACTACCATATCCCGATCTCGAACACGGCGGCGGGCACGTTGCTGCTGGAATGCGCCTGAGCACCGGGGATGGTGTGTGATGAGGGGACCATGCCGGTAGAGCCGGGGGGCTGCCGCCCCCCGGACCCCCCGCTTCAAGGAGGGTTTTCCACCCTCCTTGAAAATCCTCCCGCCCCCCTTCAAGGAGGGTTTCCGCCCTCCTTGAAAATCCTCCCGGGAGTATTTTTCGGCAAAGTGAAGATCACGCCTCGGTCAGTTTGCGCCGGAAGGCTCGCGGCGAGAGCCCGGTAGCGCGGGTGAAGACGCGCGTAAAATAGGCAGGATCCTCGAAACCCAGTGCGTAGCCGATGCGCGAAACGGGCAAGTTCGTGTAGACGAGATTGCGCCGTGCCTCGCGGATCATCCGCTCTTCGATCAGGCCCGATGCCGGGCGGCCGGTATGGGTGCGCGCCACGCGCGACAGATGCGCGGGGCTGATCGCCAGGGCGCGGGCATAATCGGCGACCGTCCAGCGGTCGAGAAAATGCGCGTCGATCAGGCTTTCAAACCGCGCCAGCAGCGCGGTCTGCGCCGGGCGATGCGCGCCGCCGCCTTCGGCGTCGATGGCGCGCGCGACCTGTCCCAGAACCAGGCCGGCCAGCGAGCGCAGGATCTGCGCGCGCGCGAAATCGCGCCCCGAGAAGGTGGTGAAGATCGCGCGCAGGCTTTCGACCACCGCGGCGGGCGCCGGCATAACCGTTTGCATTGCCAGCATTTCCCGGACGCCTTCGCCTGCGCGCAGGGTCTGGTCCAGCATTTCGGCCGCGAAGGTGACGACGAGGCCCGAGGTTTCGGGCTGAAAGGTGAAGCCATGCACCAGCCCGATCGGCACGTTGACCAGTGTGCCGGGCGGCAGGGCGTAGCGTTTGTCTTCGAGGCTGACCTGGCCGCCCCCCGATTGCAGGTAAAGCAGCTGGTGCAGCCGGGCATGGCGATGCGCGCCCAGTTCCCAATCGTGAAGGCGCGAGCGGGTTTCGATCGTCTCGCAATGGACGACGTCGGGCAGGTCGCCCGCCTCGCCGAAGAGGTTGAAGTTCGGAATGGCGGAAAGGATGGGATCGCTCATGCCCGAATCGTACAAGTTTTCGCCGGTCCGATCCATTCATTTCGCAGGCGCCTTTTCTATTCTGGCCGCTGTTCCGGCGCCCTTTCGGCAGCTGGCAAGAGGAGGAGACAGCGATGAAGACCCAGATCTGCATTATCGGAGGCGGTCCGTCGGGCCTGATGCTGAGCCAGCTTCTGGACCGCAAGGGGATCGAGACGATCGTGCTGGAGAAGCATTCGCGCGAATACGTGCTGGGGCGGATCCGCGCGGGTGTGCTGGAGCACGGTTTCGCCGAGCTCATGCGCGAGGCGGGCTGCGGCGCGCGCATGGATGCCGAGGGCGAGATCCATGACGGGTTCGAGATCTCGGATAACGGGGTGCTGCGGCGTGTGGATCTGAAACGCCATTCAGGCGGCTCGTCGGTCGTGGTGTACGGCCAGACCGAGTTGACGCGCGATCTCTATGACGCACGCGCGGCGGCGGGCGGCCACGTCATCCACAATGTCGAGGACGTGGTGCTGCATGACCTGAATACCGAGGGCAAGCCGTGGGTCACCTATCGCGATGGCGACGAGATCGTCCGCATCGATTGCGATTACGTCATCGGCGCCGACGGCTTCCATGGGGTCAGCCGCAAATCGATCCCCGCCGATGTGCTGACGGAGTACGAGAAGCTCTACCCGTTCGGCTGGCTGGGCGTGCTCAGCCGCACCAAACCGGTGAACCCCGAGCTGATCTACGCGAAATCCGATCGCGGTTTCGCCCTGTGTTCGCTGCGCAGCCAGGTGCTGAGCCGCTATTACATCCAGGTGCCGCTGTCGGACAAGGTCGAGGACTGGTCGGACGAGGCCTTCTGGGACGAGCTGAAGGCACGGCTGCCGGACGAGGTGGCGGCGCGGCTTGAAGCCGGGCCGTCGATCGAGAAGAGCATCGCGCCGCTGCGCTCGTTCGTGACCGAGCCGATGCGTTGGGGGAGTCTGTTCCTGGCGGGCGATGCAGCGCATATCGTGCCGCCGACGGGGGCGCGGGGGCTGAATTCGGCCGCGTCGGATATCTATTATCTCTACCACGCGATGATGGATCATTACCTGAAGGGCGATGATACCGGGCTTGAGCAATACTCGCAGAAGGCGCTGGCGCGGGTGTGGAAGGCGCAGCGCTTCAGCTGGTGGATGACCTCGCTTCTGCACCGCTTCCCCGAGACGCCGGGCTACGATCAGAAGCTGCAGGAAACCGAACTCGCCTACCTGTTCTCGTCGGATGTGGCTTTGGCGTCGCTGGCGGAGAATTACGTGGGGCTTCCGTTCTGAGCGGGCGCGACGTCCAGGCACCGGGGGCCAGCCCCCGGACCCCCGGGATATTTAAGGAACAAAGACGCGGTGAACGCAGCTTTGACGCGGCATCCTTGTGCTGGAGACATCCTCGGGGAGGGCGGAGGCCAGGAGGGGGGCAGTGCCCCCATTGTCGCCGCTAGCGCTGGCGCGGCGGCAGGATGGCCAGCGCGACGCCCGCCAGCACGAGGACCGAGGCGGCGATGGCGCCTGGGCTCAGCGTCTCGGCCAGGAGCAAGGCGCCGGCGGCGATGGCGATCACCGGGACGGTCAGCTGCGCGACGGCGGCGCGGGCGGCGCCCAGTTCCGGCAGGATCCTGTACCACAGCGCGTAGCCCAGACCCGAGGTGACGGCGCCCGACAGGAGGGCGAGCCCGACACCGCCCGCCGTGACATTCCCGAGCCCCGCGGGAAGGCAGGCCAGCGCGACGAGGGGCGTGGCGAGGATGAAATTGCCGGCAGTGGCGCCCAGCGGGTCGCGCGCGCTCCGTCCCGCAAGGGAATAGAGGCCCCAGCCCAGCCCGGCTGCGCCCATCGTCAGGGCGGCCCAGACGGAGGGGATTGCGTCGCTTCCGGGCAGCAGCAGCGCCGCAAGCCCGGCCAGCGCCAGCGCGGCCCCGGCAAGGCGGCGCGGGGAGGGGCGGTCGCCCGCAAGCGTGGCGCCGGCCAGCATCGTGACCTGCACCGTGGCAAAGAGCACGAGCGCGCCGATCCCCGCATCGAGGGCAAGATAGGCGACGGAGAAGCCCACGAGATAGAGCGTGAGCCAGAGCGCGGGCAGGAGATGGGCCCGGCCCGCCCGGAAGGGTGCGCCGCGTGGGCCGAAGGCGCGCGCGAGCAGGATCAGCACCAGCGCGCCCGATGCCACGCGGATCAGCGCGAAGGGCAGGGCTTCGATCAGCCCCGCCCCGAGTGCCGCGCGGTTGAGGAGCGAATTCGCGGCGAAGGCGGTCATCACCAGCGCGCTGAGCGCGAAGAGCCGCATCGCCGCGCGTTCTCAGGCGCCGGTCGCGGGCTCGGCCACGGCCTTGAGCGCCGCGTCGAGCCGGGCGAGCGTGCCGGGCACGTCCTTGAGCTTGTCGAGGCCGAACAGGCCGATGCGGAAGGTGCGGAAGCCTTCGGGCTCGTCCACCATCAGCGGCACGCCCGCGGCGATCTGGAAGCCCGCCGCCGCGAAGGCCGAGCCGTTCTGCAGATCCGCGCGGTCGGTATGGCAGACCACCACGCCCGGCGCGCCGAAGCCATTGGCGGCAAGTGGCGGGTAGCCATAGGCTTCGAGCAGCGCGCGCGCCCCTTTCCCCAGCGCGCATTGCGCCGATTTGGCCGCGTCGAAGCCCATCTCGCGGGTTTCGACCATGGCGTCGCGCAGGCCCGCCAGCGCGTCGGTCGGCATCGTCGCGTGATAGGCATGCCCGCCGTCTTCATAGGCTTTCATGATCGCGCGCCATTTCTTCAGGTCCAGCGCGAAGCTGTCCGATGTCGTGGCCTCGAGCCGCTTTTCCGCGCGGGGGCCCATGACGACGATCCCCGCCGAGGGCGACGCGCTCCAGCCCTTCTGCGGCGCCGAGACCAGCACGTCGACGCCCAGCGCCTTCATGTCGACCCAGGCCGCGCCCGAGGCGATGCAGTCCAGCACCATCAGCGCGCCCACCTCGTGCGCGGCGGTGGCCAGCGCCTTGATATAGGCGTCAGGCAGGATCATCCCGGCCGAGGTTTCGACATGCGGCGCGAAGACCGCTTCGGGTTTCTCGGCGAGGATCCGTTGCGTGACTTCCTCGATCGGGGCGGGGGCGAAGGGGGCCTGCACGCCATTTCCGGCGGGGCGGGCCTTCATCACCTCGGTCTCGCTGTTGAGCTGGCCCGCGTCGAAGATCGCGCTCCAGCGGAAGCTGAACAGCCCGTTGCGCACCACGAGGCATTTGCCGCGCGCGAATTGCCGGGCGACCGATTCCATCGCAAAGGTCCCGCCGCCGGGGACCAGCGCCACGGCGCTGCCGTTGTAGACCTCTTTCAACATCTCCGAGATGTCGCGCATGACGCCTTGAAAACGCTGCGACATATGGTTGAGCGAACGGTCGGTGAAGACGACCGAGAACTCGTCGAGTCCGCCGGGATCGATATGGTCGTGGAGGGCGGGCATCGGATTCTCCGTGTTTGAACGCGAGGGGGCAACTTATGGCGCGCGGGCAGCGGGCGCAATGTCGCCTGCAGCCAGAAGATCGGACACCGTGACCAGCCGGAATCCCCGTGCGTGCAGCCCGTCGATGATCTGCGGCAGCGCGTCGCGGGTCGCTCCTCGGCTGTCATCCATCGCGTGCAACAGGATGATCGAGCCCGCTTCTGCGGTCGCGATCGCGTCGCGCGCGATGCGTTCGGCCCCCGCATTGGGGTCGCTGTCGGGTTCGACGTCCCACATCACCGTGACCCGCCCCTGCCGGTCGAGCACCCAGGGCAACACCACCAGCCGTTTGCCGAAGGGCGGGCGGAAGGGGATCGGCCCTTCGTAACCTGCCGCGCGAATCGCCGCGTCGGTCCGGGCGAGTTCGTCCTCGACCCACGCGGGGCGCACCAGCACCATCCGCTCATGGCTGAAGGAATGGTTGCCGATCTCGTGCCCCGCGGCGATGAGCGCGCGCAACTCGGCCTCGTGCAGCCGGGCCTCGCGCCCGGTGACGAAGAAGGTCGCGCGCACGCCGCGCCCGGCCAGGACGCCCAGAAGCTGCTCGGTCTGCCCCGGCACCGGGCCGTCATCGAAGGTCAGCGCAACCAGCGGCTGCCCGGTTTCGACCCGGGCCACGACCGTGCCGAACAGCTGGAAGCCGCGCGCTTTGGAAAGCAGGTAGGCACCGCCGGTCAGCACGGCGAGAGCCAGCAGGAGGGCGAGTAGGCGTTTCATGGTCTCAGCTTCTCTTGCCCGACGGGGCTGCGTCCAGCCCCGGTGGCGGTCACAGCCCGCCGATGAGCGCCCAGGCGCCGAGACCGGCCAGCATCACCGCCGAGCCGCGCGCGACCCACAAGGCGAAACCGGCGGGCAGGCGGCTGCGCGTGGCGGCAACGGCGCCCGACAGGAAGGCCCACCATGCCAGAGAGCCCAGGAACACGCCCGACACCGCGACGGCCGCCTGGGCGATGCCCGGATCCTCGGCCAGTCCCAGCCCCGCGAACATCGCCACGAAGGACAGGATCGTTGCCGGGTTGGCGATGGTCAGCGCGAAGGTGGTGGCGGCCGTCGCGACCAGCGTCCGGGCATCGGCGCGCGCGGCCCGGGCGGGCTGTCCCGCCTGGCGCCAGCCCCGGATCGCCAGCGCGACGAGCAACAGCCCGCCCGCGATCCGCACCAAACCCGCGCCGCTGTCCAGAACGCCTGCCAGCGCCGCGAAGCCGAAGGCGGCGACGCCCGCATAGGCCGCGTCCGCCAGCGCCGTGCCGAAGCCGCCCGCGAATCCGGCGGCGAAGCCCGCCTGCAGCGTGCGCGCGATGCACAGGGCGCCGATCGGGCCCAGTGGGGCAGCGACGGCAAGGCCGAGGATCAGGGCTTTGAGAAACAGCATGTCACCGGGCTTTCGGCACGAAGGTGTCCGGCACCGCCGAGGACAGGGCCAGCACGCTTTCCGACCGCGCCACCATGCCCCGCGCCTTCAGCGTGGCGAGGAAAGCCTCGAGCCCGGCCAGCGACTGCGTGCGCAGCTTGATCAGGTAGGACCACGCGCCGGTGACGTGATGGCATTCCAGAATCGCCGGATCGTCGGCGGCGAGCGCGCGGAACGCGGCCTCGTCCGCCTGCTCGGGCAGGGCGATCCAGACGAAGGCGAGGACCGGCAGGCCCAGCGCCTCGGGGTCGGCTTCGAGCGTGAAGCGCCGGATCACGCCTTGCGCCGTGAGGCGGCGGAGCCGGTCGTTCACGGCCGACGTCGACAGGCCCACATTCTGGCCGATATCGGCCAGCGCCCGTCGGGCATCGGCAGAAAGAAGGTCGATAATTTTGCGGTCAATATCATCCATGGCTGAAATATTAACGGCAATTTAATGATTCGGCGATCAAAATATCGGTTCCGACACCGCATCCGTCAGACCGACCCGCGCCCCCTTGCCCTTGCGCGCACAAGACGCTATCCCTTCGGAACCTGGCGGGTATGGTGTAATGGTAGCGCCTCAGCCTTCCAAGCTGATGGTGCGGGTTCGATTCCCGCTACCCGCTCCAGGATCCCCGATAGTGTGCAGATCCTGCGTCAGGCGATGCTGTCATATAGCGCGTAATCCTCGGCCATGCGCTCGGCCAGCCGCGCGCGAAGCGCGTCGGGAAGGTCGCGGTCGCCCTCGGGCGAGACGTTCTCTTTCGGCAGCTCGATGGCGAAATCGAGCCGGTCCTCCAGATACGCCACGAAGCCGCCGATATCCTCGTAGCGAAACAGCCGGTCGACACCACAGGGCGCGTCGTCGAAGCCTTTCAGGAAATCCGCTTGCGAGCCGACATCGGCCAGTGAGTGGCGCGGATCGTGCAGGTAGGCTTCGGCGAAATCGGCGAAACTCAGGCCCCGGGTGCCGGCATGCATGTCCAGATTGTCGTCGCGCAGGCGCGAGCGATACCACGATCCCAGCCAGTCGACAGGCTCGCGGATCAGCGCCAGCGCGGTGAAATCGCCGCCCGCCATCTCGCGCAGATAGGGGCGCAGGTAGCGTTGCCACGTGCGCGCATCGGTATGCTTGAGCGCGGCGGGCTGCATCACGGAAAGGGCGGCAAGAGACCCGAGCGCGGCCTCGATGGCCGTGGAGCCCGTCTTTGGGGTCGCCAGCAGCACAAGCCGCTGTTTCCAGAATACTAGCATAGAGACCCGCGCAACGTCGTTCTGAACGGTTTATTAACCAAATGCAGGCGAAGTTGAAACACCCGCAATAAAGCTTGAAATGTTCCGGTTTTGTGCTCATATTGCGCGAGAACAAGATAAGAACAGACGCAGTATTGCTGCCCCCTCCGGGCTGTGAAATAAGAGGTCAGACCATGGCAACCGCGAGCCTTCTCGACATGCAAGACAAACGCTCTCAGGACAAGCAGAAAGCGCTCGATTCGGCGCTGGCGCAGATCGAGCGGCAGTTCGGCAAGGGCTCGATCATGAAGCTCGGCGCCGACAACCCCGTGGCCGAGATCGAATCGACCTCGACGGGGTCGCTCGGTCTCGACATCGCGCTGGGGATCGGCGGTCTGCCCAAGGGGCGGATCATCGAAATCTACGGCCCGGAAAGCTCGGGCAAGACGACGCTGACGCTGCATGTGCTGGCGGAAGAGCAGAAGAAGGGCGGCGTCTGCGCATTCGTCGACGCCGAACACGCGCTCGATCCGCAATATGCCAAGCGGCTGGGCGTCGATCTGAACGAATTGCTGATCTCGCAGCCCGATACGGGCGAACAGGCGCTGGAAATCGTCGACACGCTGGTGCGGTCGGGCGCGGTGTCGGTGGTGGTGGTCGACTCGGTCGCCGCGCTGACGCCCAAATCCGAACTCGAAGGCGATATGGGCGACAGCAATGTCGGCGTTCATGCCCGCCTGATGAGCCAGGCGATGCGCAAGCTCACCGGCTCGATCTCGCGCTCGAACTGCATGGTGATCTTCATCAACCAGATCCGCATGAAGATCGGTGTCATGTTCGGCTCGCCCGAAACCACCACCGGTGGCAATGCGCTGAAATTCTACGCCTCCGTGCGGCTCGATATCCGCCGGATCGGTTCGATCAAGGACCGCGAAGAGATCGTCGGCAACCAGACCCGCGTGAAGGTGGTCAAGAACAAGGTCGCCCCGCCTTTCAAGCAGGTCGAATTCGACATCATGTATGGCGAAGGGATTTCCAAGACCGGCGAGCTTCTGGATATCGGCGTCAAGGCCGGCGTCGTCGAGAAATCGGGCTCGTGGTATTCCTATGGCGACGAACGGATCGGGCAGGGGCGTGAGAATGCCAAGAACTACCTGAAAGCCAATCAGCAGATCGCCCACGAGATCGAGGACAAGATTCGCGCCGCCAATGGTCTGGATTTCCAGATGGGCAGCAGCGACGACGGCGATGTGCTCGAAGAGTGACCTTCGTCAGCCGCGCTGAACTGGACGCGGCGTTGCCGGATATCCTGTCCGCGCCCAAGGATGGTGCGGAGATCGGAATGCTTTGCCGGCGTCCCGTGCGCAATGGTCGACGCTTCGTCGACCGGATCGAGGTCACGCGTGAGCAGGGCATTCCCGGCGAGCGTTGGCTGAATGAACCCTGGCTGCGGCTGCCCGACGGCAGGCCGCATCCGGGGATCCAGATCTGCATCCTGTCGCGCCGGGTGCTCGACCTCGTTTGGCGGGACCGGGAAACCGTGCTGCATCCGGGCGATACCTTCGTCGTCGACATGGATCTGGGCCACGAGAACCTTCCCGAGGCTACGCTCTTGCAGGCGGGCAGCGCGGTCTTGCGCGTGTCGGAAATCTTCAACGATGCCTGCGTGAAATGGAACGCGCGTTACGGGGCCGCGTCCCGCGACTGGATCAACGCGCCCGACAATCGGCGCCACCGTCTGCGCGGCATCCTGTGCAGCGTCGAGCGGGACGGGGAGATCCAGAACGGCGATCTCTTGACGAAGTGTCGCTGACAGGATTCCGCTGAGGACCGGGTGGCGGGGCGGTCCGGACTTGCCGCGCATGTCCGTCGCCGGGGCGGTCATGGGTTTCGAGCCTGCGCCGGGATGACCCAAATTGATGTCCGTGAAGGACGCGTGTCGCAAAAGAACCGGCATCGACGGCTGTGGTTTTACCGGCGTAACCCCTGAAGGTACACGCCTATCGGGCGCTGGCAGGCAGGGCAGGGCGAATGGTTCCGGTCTCGGTCAGGCAATGCCCGGCGCTTGCCGTCGTTCCGGCAGGCTTTCCCGCGACAGGGCGCTTTGACGGGCGGCAGCGCTGACCGGGAGTGGAGTCGTGGCTCCGGACCGAAGCGTTAAGGTTAACCCCAATCGTGGGGCGGAGTGGACCCGCGCCCAGGACGGCGCGGCTTGGTGAACCGGAGTCCGGCCCCCTGAGGCCAAAGCGATCTTCGGTTGATGGTCCGGATAAATCAAACCTGAGACGTTCCAGCGCCCTTTCCTGTTGACAGCAGTAGCGAGGCGCACACGCAGCTGCCACGTCAAGATTGACACCCAGGGTGCATCGGGTGACGGCGAGCGACGGCAAGACGCGACCAATTCTCTGGCTGGGTGGCCACGCGAGGGGGGGGCGGATTAACGCACCGAAGATCAGCAGCCTACCGTACCGGGCGCGAACCGGGCCGGAAGCGGGACGTTTGATTCGTGAAAGGTTACTGGTTCACAGCCCATGGCACGCGCATGTCTCCCGAACAGGGAAAGTCGGGAATGGCGCTGCTGGGCCGCAAGAGTCCACCGTGGTCAACAAGCGAAAGACCGACGGCGCCACAGAAAAACAGGGTTAACCTGCTTGCGACCGACGGGCGCGCGCGTGGTCGTCTGAAGAGGTGCTACGCGCGCCCAAACGGCAGAAAGCGACCCAGATTGAAGCGTTAAGCTTAACCCTTTTCGTGGTCCCGAGAGGTTGAACAGCACCTCAAGGGACGCGGGACAAAGCCCGTGCCGATGCGATGGGACAGCGTTCGCGGTGCGATGGAGCGGTTTTCCGGTGAGGAAGGCAATTGCCCAAGCGTCTCGCCCGGCGCCTGAAATGCGGGGCAGCCAGATTGAGGCGTTGGATTGCCGGAGACGACCGTCACCCAGAGGACATCCTCGGCGTCGTTGCCCGGACCACTGCATCAAGATCAACGGGCCTGGCCCCGTCGCACCGCGCAAGGGCGACCATCGCGTTGGCGGTCCTCATTCCCACCAGCGGTCGATGCGGGCGATGTCGTCGTCGGACCACCCCAGATGATGCGCCAGTTCGTGCACGAAGACATGCGTCACCAGCGCGTCCAGCGCCACGTCGCCCCGCGCGCACCATTCATCGAGGATCGCTGCGCGGAAAAGCCAGATCATGTCGGGCTGAACCGCGACGTCGAACAGGGATTTCTCGGTCAGCGGGATGCCCTCGTAAAGGCCCGTCAGGTCCAGCGGGTCGTCCATGCCGAGCGCCTCGAGCATGTCATCCGGGGCAATCTCGGCCACCTGCAGGATGACGCCCCGCGCGGCCTCGGCGAACGGGCTGGGCAGGTCCGCGCGCGCGGCCTCGGCAAGGGCTTCGATGTCGTCAAGGCTGGGCGCGGCGCGGGCGCGCCAGAAATCCGGGGTCGTCATGGGGGCTCGGACAGGGTGAGGGGGGCCGTTACGTCTCAGACAGAGCCGTCGCCCCGGCGCCATGCGCCCGGGCTGGTGCCATAAAACGCGCGGAAGGCGCGGGCGAAGGGGGCGGGGTCGCCATAGCCCACGGCGAAGGCGATGTCGCTCACGCTGAGCGGTGCGTGATGCGGGTCGCGCAGAAGCCGGGCGGCGCGGGCCAGACGCTCGCGGCTGAGCGCGGCAGCAAAACCGTCCTCTTCGGCGGCGAGCAGGCGCTGGATCTGGCGCGCGGACATCCCGATCTCGGCCGCGCAATCGGCCAGAGACCAGCCCTGCCGCGTCGCGTTCGCCCGGATCGACGCGCGGATCCGCAACGCGGCGCTGTCCTGTGCAGGCGGGGCATCCTCGGCGGTCAGCGCGACGAGCTTCAGGAAGACCTCGTGCAGCCCGGCCAGCGCGCCGTGACGCTGGGCGGTATCGGTGAGCGCGCGGGCGGCTTCGAGGCAGAGCGCCCCATAGACCGGATGATCGGACAGCCGGTGCGGGCCCGGCGCGAAGGCGGACCCGACGGCGGATTTCGGCACCATGAGCGAGGCCACGCGCAGCCCCGAGCGGCGGGAATGGTCCAGCGTGAAGGGGGCGTCGGAGTCAAAGAGCCCCACCTCGCCCGGACGAAGCGCCATCGTCCGCCCGGCCTGCGTGATCGCGCAGATCCCGCCCAGTTGCAGGTTCACATACCAGCAGGGCATGGGCGAGGCGGCAATCTCGGCCCCGGTGCGCAGAACCGTATGGCTGCGCGCCGAGACGATGTTGAGCGCGCCCGCCTGCTCGCCGCCCGGCATGTCATGGGAATGCACGCCCGCGCGGAACTCGGCGCGCGCGTCGCGGCCCAGCTCGGGCCGGAGCGGCATGAAGGCGGCGCAGATCCCCTCGCGGTAGTAATCGAACGCCTCGCCCCGGGCGACGTCGCGGGTATCCCACACGCGCGGCAGGCTGGCGCTTTCGGTCACGGGAGCGGCGGATCGGGTCATGGCGCGATGATGCCCCGACTGGCAGGCTTGCGTCCAGTCAAAGCTGAGGGAGGAATGCTCATGACGACCTATGTTCTGGTTCACGGCGCCTGGCATACCGGCACCGAATTCGAACCCGTGGCCGAAGCTATTCGCGCCGAGGGCCATATCGTCCATTGCCCCACCATCGCCGGCAACCGTCCGGGCGAAAGCAAGGATGTGGGGCTGAATGCGGCGATTGCGTCGATCGTCGATTACCTGTCGGAGAACGATCTGAGCGACGTGGTGCTGCTGGGCCATTCCTATGGCGGGATGGTGATCACCGGCGTGGCCGACCGCGCGGCGGACCGGATCCGCAGGCTGGTCTACTGGAACGCCTTCGTCCCCAATGACGGCGAGGCGCTCAACGACATGGTGCCGCCGCATTACGTCGCCTTGTTCGACGGGGTCTCGGCGGCGAGCGCGGACAACACGGTGATGCTGCCCTTCCCGATCTGGCGCGAGGCTTTCATCAACGACGCCGATCTGGCATTGGCCGAGCGGGCGTTCGGGGTGCTGAACCCGCATCCTTATGCGACCTTCACCGACAAGATCGCGCTGTCGAAGAACCCGGCCGAGATGGCGCTGCCGAAATCCTACCTGCTCTGCACCGAGGATTGCGCGCTGCCGCAGAGCCTGGGCTGGCATCCGCGGCTGTCGGAAAAGCTGGGCCTGTTCCGGCTGGTGGCGATCCCCGGCAGCCACGAGCTGTGCTTCACCGATCCGAAGGCGCTGGCGGCGGGGATCCTGAAAGCCGGGCGCGACTGAGAGACGGGCGAAGGGGGCGACGAACTGGACAAATCACGGCGGCTGGTTCAAGACAGCGCCAACAGGAGTTCACGATGACCGTCACCCGTTTCGCCCCGTCGCCCACCGGCTATCTGCACATCGGCAACCTGCGCACGGCGCTGTTCAATTACCTGATCGCCCGCAAGACGGGCGGTCAGTTCATCCTGCGTCTGGACGACACCGACCGCGAGCGGTCGAAGCAGGAATACGTGGACGGCATCAAGCGCGATCTGGAATGGCTGGGCCTGGAATGGGACCGGGTCGAGCGGCAGTCCGAAAGGCTGGACCGCTATGCCGAGGTGGCCGACCAGCTGCGCGCGGCGGGCCGGTTCTATGAGTGCTTCGAAAGCCCGACCGAACTGGATCTCAAGCGCAAGAAGCAGCTCAACATGGGCAAGCCGCCGGTCTATGACCGCTCGGCCCTGGCGCTGAGCGATGCCGACCGCGAGAAGCTGCGCGCCGAGGGGCGCGAGGGCTACTGGCGCTTCCAGCTCGATCTGGAGCGGATCGAATGGACCGACGGCATTCTGGGCGACATTTCCATCGACGCGGCCTCGGTCTCGGACCCGGTGCTGATCCGCGCGGACGGGCAGGTGCTGTATACTTTCGCGTCGTCGGTCGATGACACCGATATGGGCGTCACGCATATCGTCCGGGGCGGCGACCATGTGACGAATACCGCGACGCAGATCCAGATCATCAAGGCGATCGGTGGCACGCCCCCTGAATTCGCCCACCATTCGCTGCTGACCGGCCCGCAGGGTGAGGCCCTGTCGAAACGGCTGGGCACGCTCAGCCTGCGGGACCTGCGCGAGCAGGGGGTCGAGCGGATGGCGCTGCTCAGCCTTATGGCTCGTCTCGGGTCCTCTCAGCCGGTCGAACTGCGCGCCGATCTCGACGAGATCGCTGACGGTTTCGAGCTGTCGCAATTCGGCTCGGCGCCCACCAAGTTCGATGCCGAGGATCTGTGGCCGCTGACCCGCGCGCATGTTCAGGCGCTGCCTTACGAGGCCGTGGCCGACCACCTGTCGCAGATCGGCGTGCCCGACGACATCGCCCCGGCCTTCTGGGGTGTCGCGCGCGAGAATGTCACCCGGCTGCAGGATGTCGATGCGTGGTGGACGCTGTGCCGTGACGGGGCCGAGCCCGAGGTCGCGCCCGAGGATGCCGAGTTCATCGCCGAGGCGATGGCCCTGCTGCCGCCGCCGCCTTACGGCCCGACCGCGTGGTCGGACTGGACCGGCGCGGTCAAGCAGGCGACGGGCCGCAAGGGCAAGGGCCTGTTCATGCCGCTGCGCAAGGCACTGACCGGGATGAGCCACGGGCCGGATATGGGCACGCTGATGCCGCTTCTGCAGAAAGTGCCGGGCAAGAACTAAGCGCCGCCGCGCCGCAGATGGGAAAAACGCCGCCCCGAAGGGCGGCGTTTTGCGTTCAGGTCGAGGCCAGCGCCGGTGTCTGCGTCCCGGTCACGCCCGCCGCGCCGCCGACGGCCAAGGGGTTCAGGCCAGGCGGCGGAACACCGACTCGCCCGAGGAATTGTCGAAGAACGGCACCGAATCCTGCAGCCCTTCGAGCACCAGCGCCTCGGCTTCGGCCAGCACCACTTCGGTGATGAAGGGCAGGTCCAGCGCGCGGGCCTCGGCCAGCGGAATCCAGTGCAGGTGACTCAGCTCGTCCGTGGCGCGCGAAAAATCGTCGAGATCGCCGACGATATCCTCGGCCCGCGCGAGGAAGAACCGCGCATCAAAGCGGCGCGGGCGACCCGGCGGCGTCACGGCGCGAAAGATGAAGCGCAACCCGTCACCGGCGGGCACCAGTCCGGTTTCGGCAAACCCGGCCCAGTCCTCGGGCACCGGTCCGATCCAGGGGCCGGGTCGCCCCAGTCTCAGCCCCGATTCTTCCCACAATTCGCGCACGGCGGCGGCGGCCATGGCTTCGGGCGGGGGGCAGGTTTTGGTCACCGGCTGCTGCGACAGACGGGCGATCTCCGAAGCGGGCAGCGGCGATGCCAGAGCGATCCGGCGGTCGCCCGGGTCGATGGCGCCGCCCGGAAAAACGTATTTCGACGGCATGAAAGCCGCGCCCGCGCCCCGCTGCCCCATCAGCACGCGCGGAGACGCGGTGTCCCCGTCGCGCACCAGAACGATGGTGGCGGCATCGCGAATGGGCGGGCTTTGGACGCGCGCTGCCGGGCCGTGTTCCGGGGCGTCCGCGCTCACATGTCGCCCCCGAAACCGTGCATCCGGCGCGACCATTGCAGCGCGACCAGCGCCCCCTTGAAGCGGGGCAACAGGAACAGCGCCATGGCCAGCGCCACGCCCCAGCACAGGGCGATCATGACCCAGGGTTCGGGCCGGAACGCCAGGAACACGGCCAGGTACAGCGCCATGATCACCTTGCCCACGACAAGGATCGTCAGATAGGCGGGGCCGTCATCGGCGCGGTGATGGTGAAAATCCTCGCCGCAATCGGGACAGGCATCGGCGACCTTCAGATAACCCTTCATGATCCGCCCCGTGCCGCAATGCGGGCAACGACGCATCCAGCCACGGCGCAGGGCCGCGCCCAGCGGGCGGTCGTCGACGGGTTCGGTCGTGGTAACACTCAGGGTCATGGCGGGCCTGTCTGCCGCTTGGCGGCGTCACGGGGGCGGGCGGCAAATCGCGTCCGCGCGGTATCTGGGATGAATGCCGCAAAGATGGGCGATGCAAAGATGCAGGTCAAGTTCAGCTCTGCGCAAAAAACCTGCCCGGGGCTGCGACGGAATGTCCGGAACCGCCCGTTAGACAGATATCGAAGCGCCGCCGATACCTCGTAACCCTCGCAGGGCGCTCTGATCCAAAGGAGAGCACGATGAACACCAAGACCCTGACTGCCGTCGCCCTGATCCTGGCTGCCCTGCCGGTCGCGGGCTTTGCCCAGAGCGCGGGCGCGCCCGCCCGTCCGACACCGCCGGTGCTGGATTTCGCCACCGCCGATGCCGATGGCTCGGGCGCGATCAGCGCCGAGGAATGGACGGCCTATGCCGGGACGCTGCGCGACGGGATGCGCGCGCAGCGGATCGAGGCCCGCGTCGACGCGATCATCGAGGCCGCCGATGCCGATGGCAATGGCGCGCTGACCCGCGACGAGATGATCGCCGGCATGACGGTCATGGCCGACGAGCGCGGCGCGATGCGCGACGGGCGCCGGATGGGCGGTCACTTCGGCATGATGGGCGACCATGACGGCGGGCACGGGATGCGCGGGCATCACGGTCGTCGGGATGACGACGACCGGCGCGGCCGCTGGGACGGCGAGCGCCGGGGAGAGGGCCGCGCCGACGCCCGGGGTGAAGGCCGGGGCGAAGGTCGGGGTGAAGGTCGGATGGCCGAGCGCCCGATGCGGGGCGAGCGGACGGGCGACGATCAGGGCGCCGGCGGGCGCGGCATGATGGGCTTTGCCCGGATCGATGCCGACCGCAACGGCGAGATCAGCCCCGATGAGCTGGCCCATGCGCAGGCGATGCTGACCTGGATGGCGCAGCGTCCGGTCCGGAACTGAGTTGCATGAACCCGGCCCGGGCGCTACCCGTCGGGATGTTCGCGACAGGCGGCGCCCGGGCCACTCCTTCGGCTTTGCCGCGCTTGTTTCGACCTTTGATGCCACGGGATACGACAGCCAGCATGACCTTGTCCCCCAGCACGGGATCCGGTGAGACCGATCCGGGCGGCCTGAGCGACGACGCGCTCCTGGCCCGCTACGCCGAGGGGGATCCGTCGGCGGCGCGGCTGTTGCTGGACCGGCTGGCGCCGCGCGTCCTGCGCCTGGCCTACCGGCTGTTGCAGGATCAGGCCGAGGCCGAGGACGTGACGCAAGAGGCGATGCTGCGGCTCTGGCAGATCGCCCCCGACTGGCAGCCAGGCGGGGCGAAGCCCTCGACCTGGCTGCACCGGGTGGCGGCCAATCTGGCGACCGACCGGCTGCGAAAGCGGCGCGGCGTGGCGCTCGACAGCATCCCCGAGCCCGATGACCCGTCCCCGGGCGCGGCCGAGGGCATGATCGAGGCCGACCGGCGCATCGCGCTGGACACGGCGCTGGGACAATTGCCCGACCGCCAGCGGGTCGCCGTGGTGTTGCGCCATCTCGAAGGGTTGACCAATCCCGAGATCGGTGCGGCGATGGGGATCGGGGTCGAGGCGGTCGAAAGCCTGACCGCGCGCGGAAAACGCCGCCTTGCCCAGCTTCTGGCCGGGCGGCGGGACGAATTGGGGTATGAGCGATGAGTGATGATCGAAACCGGGAAGACCGGGATCCGTTCGACGCGCGGGCCGACGCGCCCGCGGACGCGGCGCTCGATGCGCTGTTTGCCGAAGCGCGCGATGCGGCAGCCGGGCCTTTGCCCGTCACGTTGCGCGAGGCTTTGCTGGCCGATGCCCGCCGGGTGCAGCCGCTGCCCGTCCGCGTATCGTGGGGCGCCCGGATCCGGGCGCTGCTGGCCGATTTCGGCGGCGCGCCGTCGCTTGCCGGAGTGGGCGCCGCGGGTCTGGCAGGGCTCTGGATCGGCATTGCCGCGCCGGGGCCGACCGCGGATCTGGTCAGTTCGTTCTGGCAGGGGGCGTCCGGTGTCGCGCCGGGCGTCGCCGCATGGACTTCCGAGGGGACGGTATTGGATTATACCGGCGCCGAGCTTTTGACGCTGCTCGACAGCGAAACGGATTGAGACCGCGATGAGTGACCCGCAAAACCCCACGCCCCGCCCGCCGCGACCCGATCGTCGGCTGCGCCGCCTGCGTCTGGCGCTGATCGCGTCGGTGATGGTCAACGTTCTGGTGATCGGCGTTCTGGTGGGCGGCGCGATCCGCCACAAACCCTTTTCGCCGCCGCCGGGGCAGGTGGACATGCGCGCGATGTGGCGCGCGATGCCCGACGAGATGCGCCGCGAGATGCGGGCTTTCGTGCGGGAACGGGGCGGCGGCGAGCGGCTGAGCCGCGAGGAACGCCGCGCGCGGGCCCGCGAGGTCAATGACCGCCTGCTGACCGCCCTGCGCAGCGAGCCCTTCGATGCGGACGCCTTCGTCGCGCTGCTCGAGGGCGATCGGGCGATGATCGAACAGCGCCTCGGAGCCGCGAACGAAGCCTTCACGCGTCAGCTTGCGGCGATGAGCCCGGCGCAGCGGCGCGCGATGGCCGACCGCCTGGCCGAGGACTGGGACGAAGAAGACGGCGAACGCCGGGGCCACGACGACTGAACCCGGGCGAGGGGCGGCGGGTGCCCCGCCAAGCCAGCCCTAAGCCGCGCTGCCGATCGTCACCTGGTTGCGCCCGTCGGTCTTGGCGGCCAACAGCGCGGCATCCGCCCTCGCCAGCGTCTCGCGTCCGATTTCGCCGTCGTCATGGACGGACAAGGCCGGACCCATGGCCAGCCCAACCGAGATCGTCACTTCCACCGGTTCGTGCGCGTCGCCCAGCACCACCGGGGCAGCGCCCACCGCGCGGCATAGCCGCTCAGCCGTGCGCGAGGCACTGTCGATCGTCACGTCGGGCAGGACGACCAGGAATTCCTCGCCGCCGATCCGCGCGATCAGGTCGCTGGGGCGCAGGTTCTCGCGCAGGCGCTGGGCGAGCGTTTCCAGCACCCGGTCGCCCGCCGCGTGGCCCAAGGTGTCGTTCACCGTCTTGAAGCGGTCGAGATCGAGCACCATCACCGCGAACCGTGTGCCGTTCAGGCGCGCCCGGTTGGCCAGCCGGTCGAGATAGGACAGCGCATAGCGGCGGTTATAGAGCCCCGTCAGCGCATCGGTCACCGCCAGCCTCAGCCCGTCGCTGACCGCGCGGCGCAGCTTGTCCGCGCGCTGCTTGCGGCTCACATGCATCGCGATCCTGAGCGCGGTTTCCTGCGGATCGAACGGGTCGCTCAACAGATCGGTCGCGCCGAAATCCAGCGCCATCGCCGCCGCGTCGGGATCGGCGCGCTGCAACACGAAGGCAATGGCCGCGTGGCGGCTGGCAGGGCGCGCGCGCAGATCTGCGATCAGCCTCTGCCCCGAACCGAACGAACCAAGCGTCTCGGCGATCAGGTACAGATCGGGGGCCAGGCCGTCGAGCGCGGGCGAAAGCGCCTCGCTGGGGGACAGGATGTCCATCCGCGCGCTCACATGCGGCGCCAGCGCGTCCCGCCAGCGCCCGGCTGTGGCTGTATCGGCGGCGATCAGGCTGACCCTGCCGGGCCGGGTGAACGGCGTCTCCCCTTCGGACAGGTCGAATTCGCCCCAGGTTTCCAGCCGCAGCTGCATCTCCGTTTCGTTCTGGCGCGCGCGCAGGATCGAGCGGATCCGCGCCAGCAGCACGACGTCGTTCAAGGGCTTCGTCAGATACTCGTCCGCGCCTGCCTCCAGCGCGGCAAGGCGGCTGACCCGATCGGACGCGGCAGTAATCATCACGATCGGGATATGGCGCGTCGCCGGATCGGCCCGCACTCGGCGGCAGATCTCGATCCCCGGAACGTCCGGCAGGACCATGTCCAGCAGGATCAGCTTCGGCTGCTTCTCACGTGCAAGGCGCAGCGCCTCGGCGCCGGTCGAGGCCTGGAGCGTCTGGTAACAGGCCGCGTTCAGCTTGACCTTGAGGATGATCCTGTTCGTCGCCAGATCATCAACAATGAGAATGCTTTCGTTCATCGTGTTTACCGCTCATTTAACCGGGCTTCTTATGGCTCTTTTGGGCATTCGCGGGCGACGGGATGTCTGACGGGTTTTCAGTTGAACCCGATCTCTTGCGAACGCTACTCAGACTGCGCATTGAATGGTTAACGAAACCTTTCAAAATCGGGGAGACGCCGGAGAATGTTGTCATCGCAAGAGGCCGCGGAAGCCTTCGCCGCCCGCATTCTGGGCTGGCTGGCCGAAGATCATGCGCGGATTTCCGCTTTTCTGGCCTGGTCGGGCGAATCGCCGGCGCATCTGCGCGAGCGGTTGAACGACCCCGCCTTCCTGCTTGCGGTGATCGAATTCCTGATGAGCGACGAGCGCCAGCTGCTCGACGCCTGCGCCGATCTGGGGGTTCCGCCCGAAACCCCCGGACAGGCGCGCGCGGCCCTGCCGGGCGGCGAGCAGGTGCACTGGACATGAGCTTTCAGGGCCTGCGCGGGATCCTCTTCGACAAGGACGGCACGCTGTTCGACTTTCAGGCGACCTGGGGCAACTGGGCGCGCGAGCTTCTGCGCCGGATCGCCGGGGCCGAGACCGGGCGCGCGCGCTCCATGGCCGAGGCGCTGCGCTTCGATTTGCAGACCGGGCGTTTCCACGCGGATTCGCCCGTGATCGCAGGGACCGGCGACGAGGTGGTCGGCCTTCTCGCCCCCTATGCCCGGATGAGCCGCGCGGCGTTGTCCGAGCTGGTCGCCGGCGAAGCGGCTCGGGCGCCGCTTGCCCCCGCCGTGCCGCTGCGCCCGCTTCTGACGCGGTTGCGGGCGGCGGGGTTGCGGCTGGGGGTCGCGACCAATGATTACGAGGCCGTGGCCCGCCGCCATCTCGCCGCCGAGGCGGATCTCTTCGACGTAATCGCGGGGTTCGATTCCGGCCATGGCGGAAAACCCGCGCCGGGCATGTTGCTGGCCTTTGCCGAGAAATGCGGCCTCAGGCCGGACGAGATCCTGATGGTCGGCGATTCGCGCCATGACCTGCAGGCCGGGCGCGCGGCGGGGATGCGGACGCTGGCGGTGCTGACGGGCGTTGCGACCGAGGCCGATCTTGATGATCTGGCCGACGCGGTGCGCCCGGATATCGGCCATCTGCCCACGCTTTTGTCGCTCGACTGAGAGAAACCCCGGTGGCGCGGGCGCTAGCCGGCTGCGTTTGCGATTTGTTAGAAGTTTGCCATCACGCTCGGGGCAACGGCTCCACGGGCGGCGGCAATGCACGGATTGATCAACAAGGCCTTGCAGACCTTTCTCTGCGATTCGTTCGGGCGCGCAACCTGGGATGACGTTCTCGCCCGCGCGGGGCTGCGCCACCGCCTCGATCCCGACGGGTTCGAGGCGATGAATATTTATGACGACCGCTGGACGCAGGAAATCCTGGCCGCCGCCGGCGAAACCCTGCGCCGACCACAGGAATCGCTGCTCGAGGACCTCGGGACCTATCTTGTCTCAAGCGAACGGATGGAAAACCTGCGCCGGCTCTTGCGCTTCGGCGGCGTGACCTTCACCGATTTCCTCTATTCGCTCGATGAATTGCAGGGCCGCAGCGCTCTTGCGGTGCCCGATCTCGACATGCCGGTCCTGTCGATTTCCTGCACCGCCGAAGACAGTTTCGCCCTGACCTGCGGGCCGGGTTGGCCAGGGCTGGGGCATGTCATGCTGGGCGTCCTGCGTGCCATGGCCGATGATTACGGCGTGCTGGCTGTTCTCGACCATTGCGACACGCAGGGCTGCACCTGCCCGACGGGGGACCGGACCTGTTTCGAGATCATCACGATCCGGGTCCACGATCCGGCGCATCAGGCAGCCCGCCAATTCGATCTGGCAACGGAACTTCTGTGATGGACGGGGACCTGCGGCCCTCCGGGTTCACGCTCACGCCGGACGCTTTGGGCCGGCTGATGCCGGTTTTCCTGTCGCTCGATGCGTCCTGCCGCCTGGCCGAGGCCGGGCCGACACTGGCCAAGCTTCTGGGCCCCGCCGCGATGGGCAAACGCATCGACGAGGTCTTCTTCCTGCGCCACAGCCCGCGCGAGGTGACGCGCGCCGCGCTTCTGCGCCGGCCCAGCCTGTTGCTGACCCTGCGCGCCTCGCCCCATACCACGTTCAAGGGGGTGCCCGTTCCGGTCGCGGGTAATGGCGGAGTGCTGATCAACCTGTCCTTTGGCGTCGGGCTGCGCGAGGCGGTGCGCGACCACGGCCTTTCGGCCGCTGATTTCGCGGGCACCGATCTGGCCATCGAACTCCTCTATCTCTTCGAAGCGAAAACCGCCGTCATGGGCGAGCTGCGGCGCATGGCCGACCGGCTGAAAACGGCCAAGGCCCGGGCCGAGATCCAGGCCTACACCGACCCGCTGACCGGGCTGGGCAACCGCCGCGCGATGGAGGACGCACTTGCGCGGCTGCTGGCGGCGGGGACGGGGTTCACCCTTCTGCATGCCGATCTCGATTTCTTCAAACAGGTCAACGATACGATGGGCCACGCCGCGGGCGATCATGTGCTGCGCGCCACCGCCGCGATCCTGCGCAACGCGGTGCGCGCCGGGGACAGCGTGTCGCGGGTCGGCGGGGACGAATTCGTCCTGCTGATCGCCGGGGCGACAAGCGCCGCGTCGCTCGTGCGGCTGGGCCGGGACATCTTCGGCAAAATGGCCCGGCCGATCACTTTCGCAGGCCGCAATTGTCCGGTCGCGATGTCGATCGGTGCGGCGATCGTGCCCGCGGGCCGGCCGATCCGCGGCGACACGGCGCTTGCCCGCGCGGATGTCGCGCTCTACGCCTCGAAGCATTCCGGACGCTCGCGGCTGACCTTGTGGGTCTCCGATAGCGAAACGCGCGAACTTGTCGCGGGACCGCAACAACGTGCTACCGAGCGTCGGCAGTCCCGGTGACGCCGTGCGCCTTGCTCCGCTCTGGCGACGTTATTCGGGTACCCCGATCTCGCGGCGCAATCCGCGCAGAAGGGTCCGGGGGAAGGGCCGTCCGGCGCCAAGCCGGCGGAACACTCGTCCCATCTTCGGGGCGACCGGCTAAGGCCCTGCGGACTGTCGTGACGGCTTTTGCGCGCTGCCGAACGCGGCGCACCGGGGGGCGCAGGATAGGGCGAAATACCGCCTGAGCCGCCCAACGCGCGGGCAGCGAAGAGGGGGCAGACGGTACCGACACGGCAGGGGAGGGTCCGACATCCTCCGGGGTCGGACTGGCAGGCAACAGGGGGCTGCAAAGGGGGAGGTACCAAGAACAGGCAACGAGGGCGCGACTCGCACAAAGCCGGGGCGGGGCGACGTCGGCGGGTCACGGGAAAGGCGCTGAGGTCGCAACCGCTATGCGTTTGGAACGGTGGGGCTCACCGGTCGACGCAGGGCCGGCGCGGCGCAACGGCACCGCTCGCAACGCGCGGTATCTCGCAACCGCCGCGGCACGGCCGAAACCCGGCTCGTTTCGGGGTCCGGGTCAGTGGTCTGCCGCACGGAGGCTGGGCGCCTTGTCAGGGTTCTCAGCGCAGGAAACAGCCGCTGCAAGGGCCGGGACCGAAGGCCTATTGCAACCTGTGCGCGGCGGACGTGTCCCCGTCACGATCCGCGCCATGGAGTTGATGCGCGGAAAACCGGCCAAGGAGGCGCCTCTCTAAGGTCCGGTCGCATCAATCCCGGGACGCCAGCCGGGATTGCGTGAAGCGGGGTAGAACGGACGACAAAATGCCCAGGATCCGGCTGCCGGTCACGATACGCCAAAGCCGCGCGACAATGCCCATGTCACGCAGCGCCCGGGTTCAAGCGCCCCCCAGGCACGGGCCGCATGATGCCGCGCCGGGTCATGCCCGGCACGCAGACGCCCTGATCCCGGGGATCGGCCCGCCGGCTTCAGGGCTCAGGTCTCGATCCAGATCGTCATCGGCCCGTCATTGACCAGCGACACTGCCATTTCCGCACCGAACTCGCCGCGTCCGACGGTCACGCCCTGCGCCGCCAGGTGATCGGCGAACAGCTCGTAAAGCGCGCGCCCCTCGTCGGGTGGGGCTGCGGCCGAAAAGCCCGGCCGGTTCCCGCGCGAGGTATCGGCGGCCAGCGTGAATTGCGACACGACCAGCGCGCCGCCGCCCACATCCAACAGCGAGCGGTTGGTCTTGCCGCTTTCGTCGCGGAAGATGCGCAGCTTGGCGATCTTCTCGGCCAGCGCGCGCGCCTTGTCCGGACCGTCCCCCTGCATCGCGCAGATCAGGATCATCAGGCCCGGGCCGGTCGCCCCGATCTCGCGCCCCTCGACCGAGACCGAGGCCCCGGTCACCCGTTGCACCAGCGCGCGCATCAGCGGTTCTGGTTGATCAGCGCGACGCCGACCACCACCACGATCGCCGCCAGAATGGCGAAGGCGATCTTCCATTTCGACCACGGGCGCTCGCCCTGAACCTTGCCGGTCTGGCCGTTCACCACGAAACGATAGGATTTGCCGCGATACTGATAAGCTGCCATCCAGATCGGCAACAGCACATGCTTGAAACGCTCGTTGTTGTGATCGGTATCGACCGAATGGATGCGCTGTTCATCCCCGCCAATCGAGCGCCGCACGTCCTGACGGATCACGTCGTCCATCCGCTTGAGGCCCAGCGTGTGGCCATCGGGCAGTTCGACCGTGTAGCCCTCGGCGCGGAAGCCGGACAGGAATTGGGGCGTGTAGGGCGCCAGTTCGCCCAGCATCCAGGGTTCGAGCGCGCGCACGTAATTGCGCGGCAGCGATTGCGAGGCCATGATCAGCACGTCGCGGAAATCGCGCGCGGTTCGCCCGCTCACGCGTTTCCAGCGGATCTTCCGCACGCGCTCGGTCGTCTTCTTGCCGTCGCGCATCACCGTGCGGTTTTCGTAATACGCATCGCCGCGCTCGCCGGTATAGCGCGACTTCGTATCGCTGTCGAAAGACCAGTAGGGCACATACAGACCGTCCAGCCGCGACCCGTCCGAGCGCGCGTATTTCTTCAGCTCGCCGGGCGCGAACCACAGCCGTTTGAGCCATTTGCGCATTTGCGCATGGGCCTGTCTTTCATCCAGCTTGAAGGGCAGGACGGCGCCGGGCTTGATCTGGCGATGCGTGCCGGTATCCGTGACCACGGGCGAACCGCAGAACGGGCATTGCGCGGCATGCTGGGCGGGATCGAAATCTACCTGCGCGCCGCAATTGTTGCAGCTCAGCAGGCGGTGCTCCTCGATCGCCTCGGGCGGCAGATGGTGGGCGAGCGCCTCGCGCAGGTCATAGGTTTCAAGCGCCGCGTCGCGCTCTTGCTCGCTATGCGGGATGTCCTGTTCATGGCCGCAATATTCGCAGGTCAGGCTGCGCTGACCGGGCGAGAAGCGCAGCTGCGCGCCGCAATTCTCGCAAGGAAAGCGGTGCTCTTCGCTGAGTGCAGACTCGGGGCTTTCGTCCTGCGGGGGTACCGGCGGGAACGGGGGGGCCGTGGTCGGCGACCCGGGGGGCGGGGGCGGCGTGGCGTCAGAGGGGCACATGGCGGCTTACCCCGCGGGCGGGGGCGGCGGCGGCATCGAGGCAAAGACGCTCGACAGCGCCTGCACGTCGCCGGCTTTCTCCCAGCCGGCCATGCCCTGCGTCCAGACCATCGTGTCGCGGTCGAACTGGCCTTGTCCCATCATCTGCTGCAATTGTGCCGTGCTGAACGGGCCGGTGGTCTGGCCGTTCTTCGCGACGTGGAATTGCGGGGCCGCCGGGGGCGGGGGCGGCGGTGGCGGGGCCGAGGCAGCGGGTTGCTGGGGCTGCTGCTGATTGCCGCCCATGCCCCCCATCGCGTTGGCCATGGCCTGCGCCATGCCCATGCCCATCCCCATGCCCATGCCGGCGCCCATCGCATTGTCGCCGCCGCTCTCGGCCGCGTTCTGCATCGCCTGCGCGGCCGAGAACTGGGTATACTTGTTCAGATCGCCCACGATCCCCATCGACGAGCGCTGGTCGAGCACTTTCTCGACATTGGGCGGCAGCGAGATGTTCTCGATATAGAGCTCGGGGATCGACAGGCCGTATTCGGTCAGCGTGGGCGCGATGGCTTCGGACACGATCTTCGACAGATCGCCGGTATTCGCCGCCATATCCAGCGCCGGGATGCCAGAGGCGGCCAGCGACTGGCTGACCTTCTGCACGACGATGTTGCGGATCTGGCCGGAAATCTCGTCCTCGGTGAACTCGCCGTCGGTGCCGACGATCTCGGTCATGAACTTGCCGGGATCGGTCACGCGGATCGCGTAGCTGCCGAAGGCCCGCAGCCTCAGCGCGCCGAATTCCGGGTCGCGCAGCATGATCGGGTTCTGCGTGCCCCATTTCAAGCCCGGGAAGCGGCGGGTATTGACGAAATAGATCTCGGATTTGAAGGGCGAGTTGAAGCCGTGCGACCAATGCTGAAGCGCGGTCATGATCGGCATGTTGTTGGTTTCAAGCTCGTAAAGACCGGGGCCGAAAATGTCGGCCATCTGCCCTTCGTGGATGAACACCGCCGCCTGGCCTTCGCGCACGGTCAGCTTGGCGCCCATCATGATGTTGTTGCCGTAACGTTCGAACCGGTAAACGAGCGTGTCGCGGCTGTCGTCGAGCCATTCAATGACGTCGATGAACTGGCCCTTGAGGAAATTGAAGACCATGGTTCACTCCTGCACTAACTTCTTCAAATCTGCGGTCAACTTGCACCCGCGATCAGTTCGGACGCAATGGTAAAGATGATCGGCCGGGCCTCACGTTCTGTCATGCCGGGCTGCAACCGGGGATCGTAATGGATGCGCAGCAGCAAAAGGTCGACCGGCGTGATGAGGGCGAATTCCTGGTCGTCATTGAAGATCGACGGGCGCGCGCGGCTTGAATCCGAGGCCAGTCCCAGCCCCTGCGTCAGTTCCTCGTGGTAGCAGGCGGTGCGGGTCAGGTCGGGATGCTCCGATCGCACGATCGCCAGCGCCTCGGAATACTCGGCCGAGCCGTCGCGCGAAAAGGCCATGACCAGGCAGAAGGTTTCGCGCGGCATGTCGGTGATCAGCCGAACGGCGCCGTCGCTGATGCCCGGCACCAGCTCGCGGATGCGCGCGGCGGCGTCCCGGCGCTCGGTCTCGGACAGGACCAGAACGTGGAAATTGCCGTCGGACTGGCCCAGCGGCTCGACCGAGATCGCATGACCCGACGCCGTGCTCAGCCGTGCCGCCAATTCGCGCACGGTGCGGAAATCGTCGACCCGGGCCTGCCGCCCGCTGGAGGCGCCGAATTCCATCCGGTAGCGCACGGGTGCCACCCAGCGGCGCAGCACGCTGGGACGGCCCGCGCGGTTGAAGCCGCCGCTCTGCTCTTCGTGCAGCGCGACCTGGATATAGATCTCGGCCAGCCGGGCGGGGGTCATCACCACGTCTTCGGCGCCGTCATCGGTCCGCATCAGACGCGCCGCGCGTCGCTCGTTCTCGATATCGGCATAATAGGCGCGCAGGTCGTCCGAGAGCGGGTCGTCGGGCAGCACTTCGGCGGGCCGCTCGGGCGCGGCGCGCGGCGGCTCGACCGGCGTGTCGGGCGGCAGCAGCGCGCAGCCCGACACCAGCGCGGCACCCAGCACGAGAGCCGCGGGAAGCCGCAGCCGGGGTCGCAGCCGCAACCGCGTGGGCGCGGCGAGCGCCGCGCCGGTCTTCGCCCGGTCCGTCCGGGTGGGGCTACGCTGCTGCACCGTTTTCGCGGGCCTTGGCCGCCGCCAGAGAATCGCGCAATTCGCCTTCCATCGTCTGCAATTCCTGCTCGGCCGCGGCGCGCCGGGCCTTGCCTTCATCGGCGATCTGCAGGCTGTCCTGGATCGTCGCGACCAGCGCGTCATTGGCCTGCTTGACCGCCTCGATATCGAATACGCCGCGCTCCATCTGCTCGCGCACGGTGCGGTTGGTTTCGCGCAGGTTCTCGGCGTTCTTCGTCAGCAGCTCGTTGGTCAGGTCGTTCGCCGCCTTGATCGATTCCGCCGCCTCGCGCGAGCGCTGGATCGTCAGCGCCTGCGCCAGCTGCGTTTCCCAGAGCGGCACGGTGTTGACCAGCGTCGAGTTGATCTTCGTCACCAGCGACTTGTCGTTTTCCTGGACCAACCGGATCGAGGGCAGCGACTGCATCGTCACCTGGCGCGTCAGTTTCAGATCGTGCACCCGGCGCTCCAGATCGTCGCGCGCGGCGCGCAGGTCGCGCAATTCCTGCGCGACGACGATCTTCTGGTCCTCGGCCGCCGCCTCGACCTCGGCCTCCTTGGCGGGGATCGTGGTCGCGTCGAGTTCCTTCAGCTTCTCTTCGCCAGCCGCGATGTAGATCGCCAGTTCCTGATAGAAGGCCAGCGTCTTCTCATAGAGCAGGTCCAGCGACTTTATGTCCTTCAACAGCACTGTCTCGTGGCCCAGAAGGGTTTCGGTGATCTTGTCGATCTGACCCTGCACCGTTTCGTAGCGCGCCATGAAATTCGCCAGCGGCGCCGCCTTGCCGGTCAGACGCTCCCACCACGACCGTTCGCGACGGGTGTCCAGCTCGCTCACCGAGAAGCCGCGGATGGTGGTGACGATCTGGCGCAGGCTGTCGCCCGCCGGACCCACGTCTTTGTTGCGCACATCGTTCAGCATCGCCTGGCTGATCGTCTGCAATTCCAGTTGCGCGCGGGCACCGAAGCCGATGATCGAGCTGGTCGACCCCATGTCGATCTCGTTCATCCGGGTGCGGATCTCGGCGGCGACGGGTTCGTCGGCCTGATCGAGCGGAGCCAGTTCGCCGCCCGGGTCGGGCAGGCGCACGAGGGCGGCTTCTTCGATCGCGCTTGTCAGTTGCGTGGCCTGCTGGCGAACCTGTTCAGACATCGTGGGATCCTTTCCCGAAAAATGGCGGCGGTTTGAAATATCAGCGTGCGGGGGAAGCGGGGATGGCCGGGCGGACCCCTTCACGTTCGAGCCGTTCGCGCAGGACGTCAATCTCGATATCGAGTTCCTGGCGGTCAGAATCGCGCAGTGTCTCGGTACGCAGCATGAAATTCTGTTCCAGATCGTCAAGGAGCGCCACGTAATCCGCGCGCGCGGTCTCGTCGCGGTTTCGTTCGTAAAGATCGACGAACTTGACCGTCGCGTCGCGCGCACCCTGCAGATAGACGCTCAGATAGCGCCGGGCCGAGGTCAGGTTCTGCGGATCGTCCTCGACCGCGCGCAGAAGCTCGCGGACATGGCCCTGAAAGTCGCTCAGCCGGTCCTGCAACTTGCGGTCGCGGGCGCGCAGCATGGCATCCGACATCGCGCGCAGATAGGTTTCGGCGCCTTCGACGGCGCGCGCGACGCGGTCGGTCTGGAATTCGTCGATGCCTTCCATCCCCTTGTCGCCCAGCGGGTCGGGGCCGAACGACACCAGATGCAGCCCGGCGCCCAGAACGCCCAGGATGACCGGCGTGACCAGGCCAAAGCCGCTGCCCAGTCCGGCCACCGCAAGGCCCAGCCCGGTCACGACCGAGCCGAAGATCTTGCGCGGGATGGCCGGACGGCGCGCGACCTTGCGCGCGTCATAGGCGTCCTGCGCGATCACCCCTTCACGGGTCAGCCACGCGGCCAGCATGAGCAGCGCGAACACGGCCAGATGCTGCGCCATCCCGGCGGGGTCGCGGAAAAACGCGCTGAAGGCCCACAGGAACGGCAGAACGAAGAGCAAATTCACCCGGGCGCCCGCCGTGATCACGCGGCGCCGGACCGGGCGCGATCTGGTCGACGGCGCTCGCCCGGAGCCGGGGCGCGGATCACCGCCAGGGCTGTTGGGGCCGCCAAAGCGTCGTGCCATGTCTCAGCCCCCTATGAACCAGGAATAGACAATCAGCGCCACCAGCAGCGCATAGGCGGTTTTCTGAAGGCCGGTCGCTGTCACGTCGTTGTCCCCGTCTCGTTCCTGCCGCGCTGCCGGCTTGGGCAAGGGGCGCGGGCATGTGTCCAACCCCGATATAAGAGGCGATTTTCGAAACTATAAGACACGACAGGCGCGAAATGGAAGAACGGAACGGCCCTAGCGCTTGGGGCCGGGGCGGGGTGTACCGCCCTTGGGCTTATCCTTGCTGACGCGCGGTGTGGGCTTCGTCTCCATGCTGCCGCGCGCGGATTTGCTGCCCCACGATCGCGGCTTTCGGGTTTCCAGCTCGTCGTCGCTGCGCGCGCCGCCATGCGATTTCGACCCCCAGGACCGACGCTCGGGCTTGCCGTCTGCGGTTTTGCGGGGCGGTCTGGCGGCGGGTTTCCCCGAACCTGAGGGCGAAGCCGAAGACGGGGCAGGGGGCGCGGCGCGGCCCGCCGGGACCTCGTCCGCCGACAGGCCCAGCTGGTCGCGCAGGACGCGCGGGCGCAGTTCCTCCACCGCGCCCTGTTCCAGATTGCCCAGCTGGAACGGCCCGTAGCTGACGCGGATCAGTCGGTTGACGCTGAGCCCCACGCTTTCCATCGCGCGCCGGATCTCGCGGTTGCGGCCTTCGCGGATCCCTACGGTCAGCCATGCATTCGCACCCTGCTGGCGGTCGATCGTCACCAGCATCGGCTGGAACCGCTCGCCGCCGATGGTGATGCCCTGTTTGAGCGGGGCGAGCAGGGCCTCGGTCGGGGTGCCGTTCACCCGCACGCGGTACTTGCGCAGCCAGCCGGTCGAGGGCAGTTCGAGCCGCCGCTTCAGTTCGCCGTCATTGGTCAGCAGCAACAGCCCCTCGGAATTGAGGTCAAGCCGCCCCACCGACATCACGCGCGGCATGTCCTCGGGCAGGCTGTCGAACACCGTGGCGCGGCCTTTTTCGTCGCGCTCGCTGGTCACGAGGCCAAGGGGCTTGTGATAAAGCCAGACGCGGGTGGGTTCCTTGGCGCCGAGCGGCTTGCCGTCCACGGCGATCTTGTCGCGCGGCGTGACGTTCAGCGCCGGGCTGTCGATGCGCTCGCCGTTCACCGTGACGCGTCCCTCGGCGATGATCGCCTCGGCCGCGCGGCGCGACGCCACGCCCGAACGCGCCAGCACCTTGGCGATGCGGTCACCGGTGCGGGATTCAGCAGGCTTGGCCGCGGCCTTGGCGCCGGGCCGGGCAGGGGCTGCGGGTTTGTGGGGCGGTCTGGTCATCGGGCCTTCCGGGGCGAGCCTGTCTTCGGGGGGGCTGAGGGGCGAGGGCGTGCCCTCTTGCTTTGCCGCGCATCTGCGGGCATCCAGACCCCATCAACCGCGTCATGCGCGCCATGTCAATGAAGGCTCGGTATTCCCGACCATGAAGCCCGGCTTTTTCTCTCCGATGCAGGTCGCGCTGGACGAGGCCCGCGCCGCCGCCCGGCGTGGCGAGGTGCCGGTGGGCGCGGTCATCACGGCGCCCGACGGCGGGATCGTGGCGCAGGCGGGCAACCGCACGCGGGAGTTGAGCGACCCCACCGCCCATGCCGAGATCCTGGCGCTACGCATGGCCTGCGCCGCGCGTGGCAGCGAAAGATTGCCGGGACACGCGCTGTGGGTGACGCTCGAGCCCTGTCCGATGTGCGCCGCCGCCATCGGATTTGCGCGCATCGCGCGGCTTTACTACGGCGCCTCGGACCCGAAATCGGGCGGCGTGGCGCAACCGCCAAGGGTGTTCGCGCATCCCCAGTGCCACCACGCGCCCGAGGTCTATGACGGCATCGCCGAGGCGGAGGCGTCGCGCCTGTTGCGTGACTTTTTTGCCGCGCTTAGGGGATAGAGCGCGATGGGGCGGGCACGAGCTGCCCGTTTTGCGCACAAGGTCTGCCCCCTGAGCGCCCCGATGGCGCAATTTATGGACTCGCCCGCTGAGCGAGCCGCCTGAAACCCACCCGGGCGAGGGCTGGGGATAAAGTGCATTGCGCGATTTGGCCGAATTTATTACTCTTTGACGCAAAAGAAAAAACCGAGGCACAGACCGAGGCACAGGCAGAAACGCGATCCGTGCGCGCGCCCACAGGGTGCGCCCCGCTGGCACGGGCGGTCCCATGACGGGCCGGTCGGTTGCGTGGTCGTCCGTGTTCCGGCAATGGCAGAGCAGGCACAATGATCCAGAATTCTCGGGCGAAAGCCCCGTTTCGTCATGCGACCGAGCGTCTTGGCCGGAAGCGCCTGCGCGCTCCCTTGGTCGGAGCGCTGGCCGCTCTGGCCGTTCTGGCAGGCTGCGCGCAGCAATCGGGCGACGCCGCTGCGGGCGGGATCTACCGCTTTTTCAACTCGGACCGGAACCCCGAGATGGAGACGCTGGAAAGCACGGTGCAATTCGCCGTGGTCGATCCGTCCCGCGCGATGGTCAACGCGCCGCAGGCCCTGGTCGTGCTGGAGCGCAATCTCGGCGTCGCGGTCGAGCAGCGGATCGTTCTGCCCAACAACACCGCCGTGCGGGGCGACAACGTCCTTCTGGTGCGCGCGCAGACCCAGCGCAGCGCGGAACTGACGCGGCTAGATTTCGACGAGATCGCGACGCGTTTCGGCGGCCTGCCCACCCCCTTCGAGCGGCTGACGGAATCCAGCCTGCGCTCGGGCAGCGACTCGCTGGGATCTTATGTCTACGCCACCGAAAGCGCCGGACCCAGCACGGTCTGCGTGCTGGTCCTGCGCCGGATCGGCGTGGGCGCGCGCCCGCTTCCCAGCGGTACGCAGGCGCTCGACGTGGTGATGCGCAATTGCGTCAACGGCAGCGTCGACGAGGCGCTTTCGCCGATGAGCGACCGCGCCCTTGCGGTCGGCGGAGCCCAGGGCACGATTTACACACTTTCGCCCCATGCTGCGCCGCGGAGCTGACCTATTAAGGACATTTTTCGTGGTTAACGAGTAAGCGGTGCAGCAGGGATGTCGTTATGAGTAGAATTATCGGAACACGAAAACTGACGCTGAAAGACCGAGCCAACCTTTTGTTCTGGTTCGGTCTTCTGGCGTTGGTTGCGGGGCTGGTCAGCGTTCCGACATCGATCCAGGTCCAGGCGACGCTGGGAATCGCGGCCTTTGTCACGGTGGCGATGCTCAAGCCCGTCGCCTCGGACAACATGGTCGCGCGATTCACCATGATGTCGATCGCCTCGACGCTGGTCCTGCGCTACTGGGCGTGGCGCGTGACCGAAACCCTGCCGCCGGTCAGCGACGTCCTGTCCTTCATCCCCGCGCTGGTGCTGTTTCTGGTCGAAACCTACGCCATCGGCGTGTTCTTCCTGTCGGCCTTCATGACCGCCGACCCGGTCAAGCGCTCGTTGCCGCCGCGCGTGGCCGCGGCGGACCTGCCCACCGTCGACATCCTCGTGCCGTCCTACAACGAACCGACCGAGATGCTGGCGGTGACGCTCTCGGCGGCGAAGAACATGCATTATCCCGCGCATAAGCGCACGGTGGTGCTGTGCGATGACGGCGGCACCGACCAGCGCTGCAACAGCGACGATCCCGAATTGGCCGAGAAGGCCCGCAAGCGCCGCCGCGACCTGATCGCGCTCTGCAACGAGCTGGGCGTGATGTACTCGACCCGCGAGAAGAACGTCCACGCCAAGGCCGGCAACATGTCGGCGGCGCTGGAGAAACTCGACGGCGATATCGTCGTCGTGTTCGATGCCGACCACGTCCCGGCGCGCGATTTCCTGGCCCGCACCGTGGGCTATTTCGTCGAGGATCCGAAACTGTTCCTCGTGCAGACGCCGCACTTCTTCCTCAACCCCGACCCGATCGACCGGAATGTCGGCTTCGCCCGAGACTGCCCGCCCGAGAACGAGATGTTCTACCATCTCTCGCACCGGGGGCTCGACCGTTGGGGCGGGGCCTTCTTCTGCGGTTCGGCGGCGCTGTTGCGCCGCAAGGCCTTGGACGAGGCCGGCGGTTTCGCCGGCGACACGATCACCGAAGACGCCGAAACCGCGTTGGGCATCCATGCGCGTGGCTGGAAATCCATCTATGTGGACCACGCGATGATCGCGGGGCTGCAGCCGGAAACCTTCGTCTCCTTCATCGAACAGCGCGGGCGCTGGGCGACCGGGATGATGCAGCTTCTGATCCTGAAGAACCCGCTGAAATTCCGCGGGCTCAGCATCACGCAAAAGCTGTGCTACCTGAACTCGATGACGTTCTGGCTGTTCCCGCTGGTGCGCATGACCTTCATCATCGCACCGCTGATGTACCTGTTCTTCGGGCTGCAGATCTTCGTCGCCACGATCGAGGAAGTGGCGGTCTACATGACCAGCTACATGGCGGTGAACTTCATGATCCAGAACGCGCTCTACGGGCGCGTGCGCTGGCCGCTGATCTCCGAGATCTACGAGACCGCGCAGGCGCCCTATCTGGCGGCGGCGATCTTCAAGACCTTCTGGAACCCGCGCGGCGCGAAGTTCAACGTGACGGCCAAGGACGAGGTCCTGATCGAGGATTTCGTCTCGCCGATCTACAAGCCCATGCTGTTCATCTTCGCGCTGACCTTCCTGGGCGTGGTGGCGGCGGGGGTGCGCTGGGTGCTGTTCCCGGGCGATCAGAACATCATCATGGTCGTGGGCGGCTGGGCGGTCTACAACTTCCTGCTGGTCGGCGCCGCCCTGCGCGCCATTGCCGAGCGCCAGCAACGCCGCTCGGTGCCGCGCGTGCCGGTGAACGTGCCCGCCATCGTGGCTTTCGGCACCGAGAACCCGGTCTTCCTGGGCGCGACCGTGGTCGATGCCTCGACCTCGGGCTGCCGCATGATCGTGCGCAACAAGCCCAATGCCGACGGCGTCGCACCCGAGATTCCGCGCGTCACGGACACGTTCTATTTCACCCCCGAATTCCCCAAATCGCCGCATCTGGAGAACGCGATCCGCGTGCAGGTGATGTCGGTCACGCGCGAGGGCGACAGCGTCGCGCTGGGGGTCAAGTTCGATCCCAGCCAGCCGATGCGCGTGCGCGAGTCGATCGCGCACATGATCTTCGGCGACTCGGCCTCGTGGGAGGCGATCCGCGCCAGCCGTCACAAGAAGATGGGGCTGCTGCGCGGGATGTACTATGTCCTGACGCTGTCCCTGGCAGGCATCTACGCGACGATGCGGGCGCTCGCCGCCGAGCCCGCGCGGCTGGCCCGTGCCAAGGCGCGCGAGGATGCGGATGTCGCGGTGACGCGCAAACCCATTCAGGCGATGGCGTTCGGCGAGACCTTCGATCCGCCCGCCGCCGACAGGCCGATCTCGCTTTTGCAGGCGGCGCTGGCGCAGAACGCGGCAGGGCAGGATCCGCAGCTTGCGGGCGGCCCCAACCGGCACGGAGAGGGTTACTGATGGCGCGCTTTCACAGCCTCATGGGTGCGGCCGGGCTGGCCTTCGTGCTGGCGACGCCGCCGCTTCACGCGCAGGATAACGGCTTCATTCCCCTGCCGCCCGATCAGGATGGCAGCCCGGTGATCTCGGAAGCCGAGATCGACCGGCTGAACTCGGACCGGGTCGAGGCCGAGCGCCATCGCGGGAATTTCGTCGAGGATCTGGCCGTCGATCCCTCGATCGTCAGCCCCCTGCGTCCGGTCGCCGCGCGCGGTCGCCCGGCGGGCAGCGCGATCCGCTTCGACGGCGAGCGGCGCACGCTGGATTTCGCGCTGTTCATTCCGCGCCCCGAAGAGGTCCGCGCGATGCGGGTTTCTACCATGTCGTCGATCAACGTCCTGCCCGAGCGCTCGCATTACCGCGTCTATGTGAACGGCGCGATGGTGGGGGAGGGGCGGCTTGAGAACTTCACCGGTTTCGGCACGCTGGATTTCCCGCTCGACGGCGCGCAATTGCGCAGCGGGCAGAACGATGTCCGGATCGAGCTGGTCCAGTATCACCGGATCTATTGCGGCCCTGAAGCCTCGTTCGCGCTGTGGTCGGATATCGACCTGGCCAATTCGGGGGCCGTTCTGGCCTCGGCCGAGGGGATCTCGGGGCAGGAAGGCTTCATGATGGGCCTCGCCGCCGCCGCGGCCACCGGCGCCGGGATTGAGATTCGCGGCGCCGCCGGACTGGGTGCACAGCGCGAGGCGTGGGTCTCGGACATCACCCAGCGCATCAGCGGTGCCTTGGGCGGCGATCCGATCCCGTTCCGCTTCACCGAGTACTGGAGCGTGCAAAGCAACGCCCGCTCGGCCGCGCGCATCACCTTCCTGCCGTCGGCCGCCAACCGTGTGAGCTTCCGCGTGGCCGGCGACGGCGCGCAGGTCATGGTGGTCGAGTTCGTCCCCGGCGAGCCGCCGCGCGCGCTGCCGGAATTCGACACCGCCCTGCCGCGCCTGGCCGAGCACGCGCAGCCCACACTGATCGGCACCGAGCGGCCTGTGCCGTTTTCGGATTTCGGGTTCGAGACGACCGAGATCTACGACCATTATACCCGCATCGACACGCGCTTCCGGCTGCCCGACGATTACGTCGTGCTGACCAACGAAAAGGCCGAGATCGCGCTCGATTACATCTTTGTTCCGAACCTGCCCGTAGGCTCGGAACTGCTGCTGCACATCAACGACACCAACGTGCGCCTGTTGCCCCTGTGGCGCGGCGGCGGCGAGCTGATCGAGCAATTCCCGGTGCGTTTCGAGGCGCGTTTCCTGCGCGCGGGCATCAACACGCTCAGCTTCGAGGTGCTGATCCCCGGCAATCCGCCGGATCTGCCCTGCGCCTTCAACGACACGCCGATCCTGGGTCTGGGCGAGGATTCGACCCTGACCGTTCCGTTCAGCCCGTCGATGTACCTGCCCGACATGCAGATCGCCTTTGCCGGGCTGACGCCCGCCAGCGTGGTCACGAACGACATGTCGCAGCGCGCCTTCGATGCCGATGACGTGGTGACGCTGCGCGCTGCCCTGACCGCCGGGGCGCGCCCCGAGGCGGCGGCGCTCAACACCCAGTTGCACCTCTTGGCGCTCGACGATCTGGGCACGGTGCCGATGGGCCACTACCAGCTGAACCGGCAGGCCATCGACGCGGCGCTGATGCCCGACACCACGATCACCGATTTCGCACCGCAAACCGCGCCCGAACACGCGCTTCTGCGCTTCCGCGACCAGACCGAGCAGAACACCGCCTTGCTGTCGCGGGGCTGGGAATGGCTGCAACAGGGCTTCTGGCGCACGCTGGAATGGCTGCAACCGCGCTCGGGGCTGCATCTGCAGACCTGGCTGGCCGAACAGGACGCGCAGGCGATCCTGATCCAGCTGGACCCGGCGCGGCCCAACCAGCTGTGGATGGTGCGCGCGCCCGGCAGCGATGTCAGCGCGATCGCCTCGGGCATCGTTGCGGCGCGCACCAATGCCGAGGGCCCGCGCGGTCAGGTTTCGGTTCTTGACCGCGACGGCAACTGGCAAAGCTGGATCGCCCCCGACCGTCAGCCCGTGCTGCTGGAAAGCCTGTCGCTGACCAATATCCGCCATGTCACCGGCAATATCGTTTCGGCGATGCCGATCCGCTACGTGGCCGGGCTGTTCTTCCTTGCCCTCGTCTCGGCACTTTTCGCGCTTAGACTGGTCATCGCAACACGGGAACACAAAGAATGAACCGACGCGATTTCATGACGCTTCTGGGCGCGCTGCCGGTCCTTGCGGCCTCGGGCGGGGCGGCCGGGGCGCAGGGCTTCCTGACGACGGGGGATCTTTCCGTGACGGCAGCACCGGTCTGGGAGGCCTGGAAAACCGCTTATCTTCAACCGGATGGCCGGATCGTCGACACGCTTCAACGGCAGTCCAGCCATTCCGAGGGGCAGGGCTACGGCGCCCTCCTGGCGACCGAGTTCGGCGATCAGGAAGCGTTCAACCGCATCGTCCAGTGGACCGAATCGAATCTGGCGCTGCGCGGCGACGGGCTTCTGGCCTGGCGCTATCTGCCCGACGAATCCGTGCCGGTGCCGGATCTGAACAACGCCTCGGACGGGGACCTGTTCTATGCTTGGGGCCTGGTGCGGGCGGCCGCGCGGTTCGACGACCGCCGCTATCTGGCGCGGGCGCAGCTGACCGCGCAGGCGCTGGCCGCGACCTGCATCGCACCCGCGCTGGGCAATGCGGGGGGCACCGTCTTTCTGCCCGCCGCGCAGGGTTTCGTGCATGAGGACCGGCTGGTGTTCAATCCCAGCTACATCATGCCCCTCGCCATGCGCGAAGTGGCCGCCGCCACCGGCGTGGTCGAGCTGGCGCAGACCGCGCAACATGCCGAGACCCTGCTGAGCGGGCTTGCGGCCTCGGGGCCGGTGCCCGACTGGGTGCAGATGACCGAAAGCGGCATCGCCCCGGCCGAAGGCTTCTCGGCCGATGCCGGATACGAGGCGATGCGCGTGCCCCTGTACCTTGTCTGGTCGGGGCTGAACCGTCACCCGGCGGTGACGCAGATGATGCGCGTCTACGACCGCACCGTGCAGCCCGGTGTCCCGGTGCCCACGCGCGTCGACCCGGTGTCGGGCAGCGTGCTTGAAGCCTCGAACGATCCGGGATACCGCGCGCTGGCAGCCCTTGTGTCCTGCGCCGGGGCGACCGGCGTCGTGGGGTCGGATATGCCTCCGTTCGATCCCTCTCAACCCTATTACCCGGCGACATTGCAATTGTTCGCGATGATCGCCGCAAACCAGGTGAGCCCCGAATGCGTGCCGATCTGATCCCTTCCGCCTTTCGTCCCGGCCTGTGGCCGCGTCTGCGTCCGCTGGCCGCCGGTGCCGCGACCGCCCTTGCGCTGAGCCTGTCCTGCGCCGGGCCGGCCATGGCGCAAAACGCGCCCGGGGCCGAGGATCTGCGCGCGCTGATCTATTATCTCGACCATAACGACCAGCGCGCGGTGCAGGCCGAGATGCGCCGCCTGCGCGCGCAGTTTCCGCAATGGACGCCGCCGTCCGACGTGGCCGATCTGCGCGCGGTGGGGCAGAGCACGACCGCCTCGGTCGATACCCAGCCGATCTGGGCGCGGCTGGAACGGCAGGATTACGCGGGTGCCCGCGCGCTGATTGACGCGGCGCGCGCGCGTGTCCCGTCCTGGACCCCGGACGCCGAGATGATCCGCGTGATGGAGACGGGCGAACAGCAGCAGGCTTTCGACGCCGCCTATGGCGCGCGCGACCTCAATGCCGCCATCGCCGCCGTGCGCCGGGTGCCCGCGCTGATGCGCTGCGACCGGATCAACAATGCGTGGCGTCTGGCCGAGCTCTACGCCAATGCCGACCAGAACGGCAACGCGGTGACGACCTATCGCGGCGTTCTGGGCTCGTGCTCGCGCTCGGCGGATGCGGTCTCGACGCTGGAAAAGGCCAACGACGTCGCAAGCTGGGACGAGATGCAGCAGCTTTTCGCCGTGGCCCGGCAGACCGCACCCTCGAACGCCGCGGCGCTCGATCAGCTTGAGGAACGGCTGCGCGCGGGGCGTGGCGGCAGCGCCGCGCGGCGTTCGTCGACCACGGCGAGCACCTCGGCCTCGGCCCCCGCGCCCACCGCACCGGCCCCCTCTGCGCCCGCGCCCTCGGCCAGCGCGCCGGTGGCCAATGCCGGCATCCCGGTCGCCAGCCTGCCGCTGCGCGGCGATGGCCGCGCCTCGCGCGTGCGGTCGCTGAAGGAACAGGGCAACTGGGGCGCCTGCCTTGCCGAATCCGCCTCGCCGCGCTCGCTCGACGTGCTCTACGAACGCGCGTGGTGCGCCTATAACCTCGACCGCACGGGCGAGGCGCTGGCGGGCTTCACCGCCGTGGCGCAACGCGGCGGCGCGCTGGGCAGCGACGTGCCGCGCGATTCGCGCTTCGGCATGATGCTAGCCTATCTCAATCTCAACATGACGGAAGAGGCCGCGCGGCTGGCCGCCTCGACCAACCTGACGCAATCGCAGCGCGTCGAGGTCGAGACGACGATCCTGGACCAGCGGGGTGTGCGCGCCTATCTGCAGAACGATTACGGGCAGGCCATCTCGTATTTCAACGCGCTGGAAACGCTGTCGGGCAGCCTGCGCCGCGATCTGGCGATGCTGCGGGGCTATTCCTATCTGAACAACGACCAGCCGCAGCGGGCGCTCGAGGAATTCACCCGGCTCAACAACGAACTGTCGACCGATGAAACCCGCTCGGCGATTTCCTCGGTGCGCGGTATCATGAGCGGTCTGTGACGGCGCCGACGACCGCATGAAGCTGGTCCTGCATATCGGTGCCCATGGCACCGACGAGGGCCGGATCGCGCAATGGATCGCGCGCAATGAAACCACGCTGAGGGCGGCGGGCATCCTGGCCCCGCCGCCCCGGTTTTTTCTGGAATGCCTGTCCGACGCGCTGGACCGGGGCCGCGACGAGGACCCCGTTGCGCGCGAGGCGGCGCTTCTGGACCGCCTTGGCGCCGGTAAAGGGGCGGGCGACGGAACCGGGCAGGTGATCGTCAGCGCGCCGGGCTTGCTGGGTTCGGTGCGCGATGTGCTGGCCGCCGACGGCTTCTATGTCCGCGACGTGGCGCGCCGGCTCTTTGCCCTGCGTTCGCTCTTTCCGACCGCCCGGATCACCCTGCTCATGGCCGTCGCCGCGCCCTCGCAGGTGCTGCCGGCGTTGTTGCCCGACGATCCGCAGGCGCAGGAGGCCTGCGTGCCGGTCTTGTCGGATGATACGCTGCCCTGGGCCAGGCTGGCGATGACGATCCGCCATCACATGCCGCAGGCACGGCTGCGCGTCTGGCGCCACGAGGATCTGCCGCAGGTCTGGCCGCAGGTACTGGGCGATCTGGTGGGACCTGACGCCGCGCTGCCGCCCGCCGGGCTTCTGGACCTCGCCGCCGCCGATCTGAGCGCCGAGGCGCGGCTCAGGCTTGAGCGCTACATCGCCCGCCCGGACCATGCGCCGAGAAGCGCGGGGCAGTTGCGGCTTCTCTGTGCCGCCTTCGCGCGACGCTTCGGCACGGTTGCTCCGCGCGACCGGGAGTCGGATCTGCCGCCCTGGATCCGCGAGCGGCTGCGCGCGCTCGATGCGGGCTATGGCACGGAATGGGCCGATCTGGCCGCTCTGAGCGGGATCGAGGCGATCACTCCCGCCTAAGTGATCACTTATCCACATCTATTTCGGAAAAACCCGGCATTTCCCCGTGCCATGCCGGGCAAAGATCCTTTACACGACTCCGAAATTTCACCACCATATCTTGTAATGACGGTGGCAACAGACCGCCGCACCTTGCCCGGTCTCACAATCCTAGGGGCCAGGGCGCCTGTTGGGGCTATAACAGGAAAGAGCAGGACATGACTCTGTCCGAGCACGAACGTCTTGTCGATGAGATCCACCCGATCGACATCGTCGAGACCTTGGCCGAGCATCGCGCGTGGGACTTCGACCGCGTCGGCGACGACCAGATCGCCATGGCGGTCGAGGGGCAGTGGCGCAGCTATTCCCTGACGCTCGCCTGGCAACCCGGCGAAGAAACGCTGCGGTTGATCTGCACGTTCGAGATGGACCCGCCCGAGGCCCGGATGCCCGCTTTCTACGAGGTCATCAACCGCGCCAACGATCTGGTCTGGTCGGGCGGTTTCACCCATTGGGACGAACAGAACCTGATGGTCTGGCGCTATGGACTGATGCTGACCGGCGGGCAGATTGCCTCGAGCGAGCAGATCGACCAGATGATCCAATGCGCCGTCAATGCCTGCGAGCGGTTCTACCCGGCCTTCCAGCTTGTCGCCTGGGCCGACCGCGCGCCCGAAGACGCGCTGAAACTGGCGATCACCAAGGCTTACGGACGCGCCTGACAGGGAAGCGCAGGCGCGCTGCCTGCCGGTCGCTCGACCGGCGCGGGGCAGATCCGCGCGGCGTCCCAGGGCAGGTCCGCGCGTTCGCGCTCGGTCATCCGCGCGATATCGGGATGGCTGAGCGGGTCGCACAACCAGGGGCGTTGCGGGCTGATACGGGTTTTTCCGAACATCTTGCTCTCCTGTCTATGCTGTCAGATTGCCTCACGCCGTGCCGCACATAAATTGACGAATCGAGCGCTGGCCTTTAGGTTTTCTGAATGCGCCATCTCAACGCCCTGCCTCTCTCCGCTTTGCGCGTGATCGAAGCCGCCGGGCGTTCAGGCAGCCTCACCGCCGCCGCGTCCGAGCTGGGCGTCACCCCCGGCGCGCTGAGCCAGCGGCTGCGCAAGGCCGAAGAGGCGCTGGGCCGCCCGCTCTTCATCCGCCAGCCCGACGGCCTGACCCCGACCGAGGCGCTGGCGGAACTCCTGCCGCGTCTCACGCAGCACATGGCGGGTCTTGATGCGCTCGCAGGGGCGCTCAGAGGCGGCGAGCCGGGCGTGCTGACCCTGTCGGTCGCGCCGGTCTTCGCCAGCCGCTGGCTGATCTGGCGCCTGCACGATTTCGCCGCCGCGCATCCGGAAATCGACCTGCGGCTCGACCCCAGGGTCGCGCGCATCGATCTGGGCGCGGCGGGCGTCGACGCGGCGATTCGCGTGGGCGCCGACCCCGGCCGGGGCGTCGAGGCGATCCGCCTCGTCGATCAGGGCCTTTCCCCGGTCTGCGCCCCGTCGCTGGCCGCGCGGATCGACACGCTCGACGACCTGTTCCGCCTGCCGGTGATCCGGGAAAACGACGCGCTTTCGGGGTGGCAGACATGGCTGAGCGCGCAGGGACGCGGCGCCGCGGGGCTGCAGCCCGGCCCGACCTATGGCGATGCAGCCCTGTGCCTGGATGCGGCGATGACGGGGCAGGGGCTGTTCATGGCCTGGGAGACGGTCGCCGCCGATGCCGTGGCGCGCGGGACCTTGGCCGCGCCCTTTCCGATGCGGGTGGCCAGCGGACAGGCTTTCTGGTTCGTCACGACTGCGCAATCCGCGCGCAAGCCCGCCGTGCGGCGCTTCCGCGACTGGCTTCTGGCCGAGATGCACAGAGCGCAGGGCGACTGGGACCGGGTGCTCGGCCCCGAGATTACCGGCGGTTGAGGGCTTTTCGTGCCCCCAAGGGCCGGTTAGGGTGCGCGGGGACGAGGGCCAGACCACGGGAATTGCACGATGAATATGGACGATATCGCCGCGCGCGGCATGGTGTTGCTGGGCTGCGGCAAGATGGGCTCGGCGCTGCTCGAAGGCTGGTTGGCGACGGGCTTGCCCCCCAGCGCGATCTGGGTGCTGGAACCCAAACCCTCGGACTGGCTGCAAGCGACCGGCGTCAACCTGAATGCGGGCCTCCCCGACGCGCCCGCTGTCGCGCTTCTGGCCGTCAAACCGCAGATGATGGGCGAGGCGCTGCCCGCGCTGCAGGCGCTGGGCGGCTCGGACACGCTGTTCATCTCGATCGCGGCGGGGACGTCGCTGAAGGCGATCGAGGGCGCGCTGGGCGCGGGCAGCCGGGTCGTGCGCGTGATGCCCAACACGCCCGCCGCCGTGGGCCGGGGGATCAGCGCGCTGATCGGCAACGAACAGGTCCATTACCCGCAGCTTTCGCTGGCGCGCGAGCTGATGGCCGCAGTCGGCGACACCGTGACGCTGGAAACCGAAGCGCAGATGGATGCGGTCACCGCCGTCTCGGGGTCGGGCCCGGCCTATGTCTTCCACATGATCGAGGCGCTCGCCGCCGCCGGGGCCGCGCAGGGCCTGCCCGCCGACATGGCGATGAAGCTGGCGCGCGCGACCGTTTGCGGCGCGGGCGAGCTGGCCCATCAATCCGAGGAAAGCGCGGCACAGCTGCGCATCAACGTGACCTCGCCGGGTGGCACGACCGCCGCCGCTCTGGGCGTGCTGATGGACGAAGACCACGGCCTGCCGCCGCTCCTGCAACGCGCGGTCGCCGCCGCGGCGCACCGCTCGAAGGAGCTGGGCCAATGACGATTGCCTTCGACGATTTCCTGAAGGTCGATATCCGCGCCGGCACCATCACCGCCGTCGAGGATTTCCCCGAAGCGCGCAAGCCCGCCTGGAAACTGACGGTGGATTTCGGTCCCGAGATCGGCGTCAAGCGCTCCTCGGCCCAGATCACCGCGCATTACGGCAAGGACGACCTGGTCGGACGTCAGGTCCTGGGCGTGGTCAATTTCCCGCCCCGTCAGATCGGCCCCTTCATGTCCGAGGTGCTGGTCCTGGGCCTGCATGACGCGGGCAACGACGTGGTGCTGATCGGCCCCGAGCGGGGCGTTCCCAATGGCGCGAGGATGTGCTGATGAAACTCTTCATTTCCCGCCCGATGCCCGATCCCGTGGCCGAGGCCGCGCGCGCCTCCTTCGATGTGACGATGCGCCAGACGAACGCGCCGCTGTCGCATGACGAGATGGTCGCGGCGCTCACCGATTACGACGTGGTGCTGCCCACGCTGGGCGATCTGTTCAAGGCCCCGGTTTTCGACGCCGTGCCCACCCCGCGCGCGAAGCTGCTCGCGAATTTCGGCGTCGGCTACAACCATATCGACGTCGCCGCCGCCCGCGCCGCCGGGCTCGAAGTGACCAACACCCCGGGCGCCGTCACCGACGCCACCGCCGATATCGCGCTGACGTTGATGCTGATGTCCGCGCGCCGCGCGGGCGAGGGCGAGCGGCTGGTCCGGTCGGGCCGATGGGAGGGCTGGCACCCGACGCAGATGCTGGGCCTGCACCTGTCGGGCAAGGTGCTGGGCATCGTCGGCATGGGCCGGATCGGGCAGGCGATCGCCAGACGCGCGATGCATGGCTTCGGCATGAAGATCGCCTATTTCACCCGCTCGCCCAAGGATCTGCCCGATCTTCCCGGCGCGCAGGCGGTGAACGAGCTGCACCGGCTGATGGGGCTTTCGGACATGGTGGTGATCGCCGTTCCCGCCTCGCCGCAGACGCATCACCTGATCGACGCGGCGGCGCTTGGGGCAATGCAGCCGCACGCGCATCTGGTCAATATCGCCCGCGGCGATATCGTCGAGGAAGCGGCCCTGATCGCCGCGCTGCAGGATCGCCGGATCGGCGGTGCCGGGCTCGATGTCTACGAATTCGAACCCCGCGTGCCCGAGGCGCTGCTGGCGCTCGACAACGTTGTGCTGCTGCCGCATCTGGGCACCGCCGCGCTGGAAGTGCGCACCGAAATGGGGCTCATGGCGGTCGACAACCTGCGCGCCTTCCAGGCGGGCAAAGCGCTGCCCAATGCCGTCTGAACCGGGGCCCTGGCGCAAGCTCGGCGCGGCGTTGCTCAACGCCACGCTGATGCTTGTGGCACTGATCCTGTTGCTCGCGGTGCTGCTGGTCTGGCAATTGCGCGGGATGGCGCAGGATCTGCGCCTCGGCCTGCGCGCCGAGATCGCCACGCTCGCCCCGCAGATCGACGCCGCCCGCATCAGCGCCGCCGAGGCGCTGGCACGGCTGCAGGACCCCGAGGCCCGACGTGACCTCACCGCCCTGATCGACCGTCTCGACCGGTTGGAAAACAGCCCGCCGCCGCAAACCGACTCGACCCTGCGCGCGCTGGCGCTCGCGATCATCGCCACCGCCGCCGGGCAGCTTCTCGACCCGGACGAAAGGCCTTAGCGCTTCATTCTGCCTGAAATACTCATCGGTCCCGCGCTCGCCGCCTGTGCCCGGTTCCGCAACTTGGCCCGCACCTTGGCCCGTGACACGGCGCCACGCTGGATTTTTCCGCAGCCGCGCTTATGCTCAGGGCCAAGGAGATTTCCGCCATGACCCTGATGCCCGATCCGGCCCCCGAAACCGGCCTGCCCAAGCTCGTGAAACTTTATATCCGCCAGGTCGCCATCGGCTTTGGGCTCTCCGCCATTTTCGTCGGGCTTCTCGTCGGCTTCAACGTGGCCAATCTGCGCGGGCTGATGGCCTCGACCGAAGGCGGCTATATCGCGGCGTTCCTGTTGTTCTTCTTCAACGGCCTCGTCTTCGCGGGCGTGCAATTCGCCATCTCGATCATGCGGATGGCCGACAAGGACGACCAAGGGCCGAAGGGCGGCCACCGCCAGGGCGTTCGCCACGCCCAGCCGGTGGCGGTGCGGGTGACGGCCGGGCGCTGACCCGCACGCGACCGGCCGGGAGCGGGCCGCAGCGCTTGCCGAGGCGGGGTTGGATCATCGGGAGAAGGGCAATGTGGCGGGCCCGCAGCGACCGTTTCGGGCGAAAATTCCCGAGAGCCTGAAAATTCAGGTGGGCGCCGGATATCGAGACCAGGATCCCGACAGAGCCAGCCCCCTCGGAAATGCTTATCGGCCACTGGAAAAGTGCCGTCCACGCGAAGAGCAGAACCCGCCAAGCCCCAATCTAGGGCTGCTCAGGCTCCGCTTCAAGGGGCGGCATCGGTCGCCGCGCCTGCGCTGGCCCCGGATGGCACGCGCGCTGCGCACAAGACTCGGAACGCCGTCCCTTATCCGCTTGGATCGCCGGTGTTCATGGTTTATTCTTCTCTCATGCCCGATGATCTTCTCCTGCCCGGCCAACGGATCGCGCGCGGCGTCTGCCGCCTGTTGCGCAGTCACGATTTCGCCTGCCTCGAAGAGGTGGTGCCGAAACCGGGCCTGCGCGTCGATGTCATGGCGATGGGGCCCAAGGGCGAGATCTGGGTGATCGAGTGCAAATCCAGCCGCGCCGATTATCAGTCCGACCGCAAATGGCAGGGCTACCTGGAATGGTGCGACCGCTTCTTCTGGGCGGTGCCCCCCGACTTCCCGTCCGAGATCCTGCCGGTGGGCGAGGGCGCCGGCCTGATCGTCGCCGACGATTACGGAGGCGAGATCGTCACGATGGCGGGCGAGGTGCCGCTGGCCGGGGCGCGGCGCAAGGCAATGACGCTGAAATTCGCGCGCATGGCGGCGCTGCGCCATCACGCGCTGCGCGATCCGGGTCTTCTGTAACGCGAACGCCCCGCCGGACGGGGCGGGGCGTCGGAATCGTCGGGGTCGTTAGCGCGGCGATTACTCGCTGTCGCCTTCCGGCTCGGGGCCGACGCTGACCAGATAGGCCCACATGTCGGCGGCGCCCTCGGTCAGGCGGAAGGACATGGTGCCGCGGCGGCTGCCTTCGCCGCCGTGATGGCTCAGGTAATCGACCGGGTTGGCGACATATTCGACGAAATGCTCTTCGTCCCAGACCACGCCGGTCTCACCGAAGCTGACCATCAGTTCGCTGTAGCGGCCGAATTCCGGTTCGGTGCCCGGCTGACGACCGGCGACGCCATAAAGGTTCGGCCCGGTGCGCCCGCCGCGCTGGATGACGGTGCCGTCATCGGCGACGATCGAGTGGCAGCTGCGGCAGCCGCGCCACAGCGCTTCACCGGCTTCCGGGTCGCCGCTGGCGGCGATGGCGTGATCGTCGGCGAGGGCGGCGCTCGTCCCCAGCGACATCAGCGCGGCAGCGGCAAGGATCAGACTCTGTTTCATCGGGCTCCTCCGGCTTTGCGGGGCGACGATGCCTCGCGGTTGGCTTGTCCCGCTATATGACGCCCGGGGGGGGCGGGTCTAGGGAATGCAACGATTTGTCACAGACGGATAAGCGGCGGCCCCGGACCCGGACCGCCGCTTGTCCCGGTCTTGTCGCCCCGCGCTCAGGGCTTCAGGCGATAGCCGCGGCGGAACCAGTCCCACGACAGCAGGACCAGGGCGGCGGCGGCGAAAAGCGTGACGCCCAGCCCCAGCCACACGCTGCTGTCCGACGTGCCCAGATAGCCGTAACGCGCGCCATCGATCAGGTAGAAGAACGGGTTGAGATGGCTCAGCATCGCCATCACCGGCGGCATCGCTTCGACCGAATAGAAGGTGCCGGACAGGAACGACAGCGGCGTCACGACGAAATTGGTCATCGCCGCGATCTGGTCGAACTTGTTGGCCAGCACCCCCGCGACGATCCCCAACGCGCCCAGAAGCACGCCGCCGATCACCACGAAGACCAGAAGCCACAGCGGATGCGCGGGCCAGACCCCCAAGGCCAGCCCCGCGCCCAGCACGATCACCAGAGCCACGACAATGCCGCGCGCGATACCCCCGGCCAGATACCCGGCAACCAGTTCGCCCGGCGACAGCGGCGGCATCAGCGTGTCGACGATGTTGCCCATCACCTTCGCCCCGACGATCGACGACGAGGTATTGCCGAAGGCGTTCTGGATCACCGACATCATCAGGATCCCGGGCACGAGGAAATGCAGGAAGGGCACCCCCATCACCGGCGGGCGCCCCGCCATCGCCAGCGAGAAGACGCCGATGAACAGCCCCGCCGTGACCAGCGGGGCGGCGATGGTCTGCTGCCAGATCGCGAGGAAACGCTGCGACTCGCGTTTGCCCAGGGCGGCGCATCCGCGCCAGTTGGTGCGCCCGAAACGGCGCGCGCCCATCTCGCGCACGGCGGTGATGCGCTCGGCGGGGGTGGAAAGGGCGGCTTGCGGCGCGGTCTGGTCCATGGATCTCTCCGTTCTCGTTCGTCTGTACCCCGCCCGGGGCCGGGCCGGGAGTGGGCTGAGGCGGGGCGCTTTGAAGGGCGCGGGGCATCCGTCTTCCGGCATCGGATTGCCCACGGCCCTTGTTCTTGCCTGCGCCTGCTTGTATCTCACCCGCTGCCAGATAGAATAGGCAACAACGATGGCCAGCCCCCGGCGGAAGTCTCCGATCCGGGATGTTATGCCGTCCTCATTCTTGCGGAGCCTGCCGAATGTCCTGGACCGACGAACGCGTCGAACTGCTCAAGAAGATGTGGGCCGAGGGGAAATCGGCCTCGCAGATCGCCAAGGAGCTTGGCTCGGTCACCCGCAACGCGGTGATCGGCAAGGTTCACCGGCTGGGGCTGTCGAGCCGCACCGCAGGCGACAGCGAAGCCGCCGCCGCGCCCGCGCCGCAACAACCCGCCGAAACGCCCGAGGCGCCCGCCGCCGCCGCCGCCCGTCCCGCCGCGCCGCCCGAACCCGAGGCCGAACCCGCGCCGCGCGTGCCGCCCGTGACCGCCGAAGCGCCCGCGCCTCAGCCCGCGC
>NZ_QEYD01000007.1 GCF_003122215.1 Pararhodobacter marinus
ATCACGCTGTCATCGCCGATGATCACGCCCGTATTCGGATCCCCCTCGGCGGTGAAGGCGTAAAGCCCCTCGCCCACCTGCGTGAAGGAGATCGTCTTCTCGTCCATATCCCCGGCTGAGGCAAAGGCTTTGGCCATGATCAATCTCCCGTTTCCTGTCTGTACGAATCATGTTTGGGAAGGATATTAGTTGAAAATGTAACTATCAACGTGGATTGATACAGATATGTTTTTGAAAGGATATCTTCCCTATCGTCTGAATCTTCTGGCCGAATTGACCTCGGAGAACACGCAGGCGATCTACCGGCGCCGGCACGGGCTGACGCGCATGGAATGGCGGGTTCTGGTCAATCTGTCCGAGGCGCCGACGCTGACGGCGAGCGAGCTGTGCGAAAGGGTTCCCGCGCACAAGACCAAGGTCAGCCGCGCGCTGGCGGCACTGGAGACGCGCGGCTGGGTGACGCGGCGCAGCGACGAGGCCGACCGCCGTTTCGCCCATGCCGCCCTGACGCTGAAGGGCAAGCGGGCCTTCAACCGAATCCGCCCCGAGATGGTCGCCGCGACCGAGGAATTGCTGGCGCCGCTCAGCGCGGAGGATCGTCACAAGATCGACGAAGGGCTTAAGGTATTGGAAAGACTCTTCGGGCAGGATTGAGGGGACGCGACATGACAAGGCCGGTGATCGGGCTGGCGCTGGGATCGGGCGGCGCGCGCGGCTGGTGCCATATCGGCGTGCTGCGCGAACTGGAAGACATGGGCATCCGCCCCGACGTGGTGGCCGGCTCTTCCATGGGCGCGCTGGTGGGCGCGGCCTACGCGGCGGGCAAGCTCGACGCGCTGGAAGACTGGGCGACGGGATTGACGCTGCGCACGATCCTGCCGCTGATCGATGTGGGCATTGCCGGGGCCGGGCTGGTCGGCGGCGCGGGCATCCTGACCATGCTCAAGGGGCTGGACATGCCCGAGACGATCGAAGAGCTGGCTTTGCCCTTTGCCGCCGTCGCGACGGAATTGCGGCACGGGCGCGAAATCTGGCTGCGCAAGGGGAAGCTGGCGACGGCGGTACGGGCCTCGGTGTCGATCCCCGGTCTGCTGCGCCCGCAATTGCACGAGGGGCGCTGGCTGATCGACGGCGGCGTGGTGAATCCGGTGCCGGTTTCTGCGGCGCGGGCCCTTGGCGCCGAGTCGGTGATCGCGGTCAACCCCGATGCGGGCATCGCCGGGGGGTTCTATGACGTGGCGGAAGCGCAGCCGCGCGGCGCGGCCATCGGTGCGCTGATCCCCGAGGCTTTGCGCAATCTCTGGACCGACAGCAAGGAGGAGAACGACGCCGAACCCGCCCCGCCAGAGCCATCCTACATGACGCTGGCCATGGCAGTGATCGACATCATGTCCGAACAGATCCGCCGCTCGCGTCTGGCGGGCGACCCGCCGCAGGTTTTGCTGGGCGCGCGGCTGAAAGGCGTGTCCATCATGGACCTGCACCGCGCGCCCGAATGCATCGCGGAGGGCCGCAGGCTGGTCCGCGCGCAGGCCGAGCACATGGCGGACGCGCTGGGATTGTGAGCGACGGGGATCGGACGGGTCCGCGCCCCACCGGCAAGCCTGTCTCGGTCGGGCGCGGGGTTGCCGGGCAACGCCCGAAGGCAAGCTGTCGGACACAGGCGGCCGGGCCGATGCGACCCCATGGGCGGGGCTGGTCCGAACGTCAAACGCTCCTGCCCCGCAACCCGACATCCCATTATGGCCGCAGCGCGCTGGGGGTTTGTCGAGACAGGCAGGAGGTCGACCGGGGCTTTCGCAACGCGTCGTCCGGGCCAAGGGGCATCTTCCGGCCTCGGATTACAGGGCCAGACGCGACACTCCGCGCGAGACGTACCCACGCAAGGCGCGCCACGAAAGGCCCCCTCCGGGAACCAACCCTTCGCGAAAGCTCAGACAGAAAAGCATTCGGGAAAGATCGCGCCACGACCGCGATCAGGGCTCCGAGGTCGGGCACCCGCCACCTGCGCGCTGCGCGGCGACCGGGGCGCGGGCCATCCCGGAGGCCGGAGAGGTCCGACCTTGGCCCGGCCTCGCCGCAGGTTCGGTCCCGCACCGACCAGCGCCCCGGGACAGCGCCGACCGCCACCGGCCGGCGCCCGCCCCCTATTCCGCGACACAATCCGCGTAGTGATGCACGACGCCCTCGTCGTCGGTTTCCAGCACCAGACCGTGGATATCCGTCTCGAATCCCGGACAGGTGCGGCCGAATTCGCGGTTGAAGCGCAGGTAATCGACGATCTTCGCGTTGAACACCTCGCCCGGGATCAGCAGCGGGATGCCCGGCGGATAGGGGGTCACCAGCGAGGTCGTCACCCGCCCCTCGAGCTCGTCGATCGGCACGCGCTGCGTCTTGCGGCGCGCGATATGCGCGAAGGCGTCCGAGGGGGTCATCGCCGGCGTGTGATCGCTGAGATAGATCTCGGTCGTCAGCCGCGCGACGTCGTGCTTGGCGTAAAGCGCGTGCACATGCTGGCTGAGATCGCGCAGGCCCATCCGCTCGTAGCGCGGGAACTTGGCGCAGAATTCGGGCATCACGCGCCAGAGCGGCTGGTTCTTGTCCAGATCGTCCTTGAACTGCTGCAACGCGGCCAGAAGCGTGTTCCAGCGGCCCTTGGTGATGCCGATCGTGAACATGATGAAGAAGCTGTAAAGCCCGGTCTTTTCCACCACGACGCCGTGCTCGGCCAGATACTTGGTGACGATCGAGGCGGGGATGCCCCAATCCTCGAACCGGCCGTCCAGATTGAGACCGGGCGTGATGATCGTGGCCTTGATCGGGTCCAGCATGTTGAATCCGGGCGCCATGTCGCCGAAGCCGTGCCAGCTGTCCTCGCCATCGGCCAGATGCACGCCGTCCTCGTCGGTGCGCCGCAGGACCCAGTCCTTGTTGCGGCCGATGCCTTCCTCTTCCAGCTGATCGGGGCCCCAGACCTTGAACCACCAGTCGTTGTCGCCGAATTCCTGATCCGTCTTGCGCATGGCGCGGCGGAAATCGAGACATTCCAGGATCGATTCCTCGACCAGAGCGGTGCCGCCCGGCGGTTCCATCATCGCGGCGGCCACGTCGCAGGACGCGATGATCGAATATTGCGGGCTGGTCGAGGTGTGCATCAGGTAGGATTCGTTGAACAGGTGCCGGTCGAGCGGCACCTCTTCGGCATCCTGCACCAGCACATGGCTGGCCTGGGAAATCCCGGCCAGCAGCTTGTGCACCGATTGGGTGGAATAGGTCACCGACTTCTTCGTACGCCCGCGCTTGCGCCCCATGGCGTGATAGGTGCCATAGAACGGGTGGAAGGCCGCGTGCGGCAGCCAGGCCTCGTCGAAATGCAGGTTGTCGATATAGCCGTCGAGCAGGCCCTTGATCACCTCGGTATTGTAGAGGACGCCGTCATAGGTCGATTGGGTCAGCGTCATGATGCGCGGCTGCACCGCGTCGGCGTCGTAATCCTTCAAGAGCGGGTTCGCGCGGATCTTGGCCTTGATCGCCTCGGGTTCGAATTCCGAGCGCTGGATCGGGCCGATGATGCCCCAATGGTTGCGCGTGGGCTTCAGGAAGACGGGGATCGCGCCGGTCATGATGATCGAATGCAGGATCGACTTGTGGCAGTTGCGGTCGACAACCACCACGTCGCCGGGCGCGACGGTGTGATGCCAGACCATCTTGTTCGACGTCGACGTGCCGTTGGTGACGAAAAAGCAGTGATCGGCGTTGAAGATCCGCGCGGCGTTGCGCTCGGAGGCACCGATGGCGCCGTTATGGTCCAGAAGCTGGCCCAGCTCCTCGACCGCGTTGCACACATCGGCGCGCAGCATGTTTTCACCGTAGAACTGGTGATACATCTGGCCGATGGGCGATTTCAGGAAGGCCACGCCGCCGGAATGACCCGGGCAGTGCCAAGAATAGGACCCGTCCTCGGCGTAATCCAGAAGCGCCTTGAAGAAGGGCGGCTGGATCGCTTCCAGATAGGATTTCGCCTCGCGGATGATGTGCTTGGCCACGAAATCCGGCGTGTCCTCGAACATGTGGATGAAGCCGTGAAGCTCGCGCAGGATGTCGTTGGGCAGATGGCGCGAGGTCTTCGTTTCGCCATGCAGGAAGATCGGCACCTCGTCGTTCTTCCAGCGCACTTCCTCGATGAAATCGCGCAGGTGCTGGACGGCGGGGTCCAGTTCGGGGCCCGGGGTGAATTCTTCGTCGTCGATCGACAGAACGAAGGCCGAGGCGCGGCTTTGTTGCTGCGCGAACTGGCTCAGATCGCCGTAGCTGGTGACGCCCAGCACTTCGAAACCTTCGTTCTCGATGGCCGAGGCCAGCGCCCGGATGCCCAGACCCGAGGTGTTCTCGGAGCGGAAATCCTCGTCGATGATGATGATGGGAAAGCGGAACTTCATCGATCTTCCTTTCGATCGGTGGCGCGGCTGAGGCTGTGTTTCCGCCCCCTTGGTCCCGCCGTCAAGAGCGGGGTTCGGGGTGCCGGGAAAACAGCGTTCCGCAAGGTCGCGAAGCGGGCGCCGGCGCTCGCGCGTCCGGCGTCAGGGATACCCAAAGGGGCCCCCTTTACATGGGCCTCACGAGGGTATTGCTGATCGAGCCGGTATCAAGCACCGGCGAGGCGTCGATTTCGTCGGCATCCAGCATCGAGGCCACGCGTTCCAGCGACGCGATGATCATCGCCTGTTCCCAGTCCTCCATCGCCTCGAACTTGCGCACGAATCGCTGCTGCAGCGCGTCGGGCGCGTCATCGACCGCCTGATGACCCTTGTCGGTGACGACGATGTTGGTCTGGCGCCGGTCGGTCTGCGAGCGTTCGCGCACCACCATGTCCTGCCGCACCAGCTTGTCCACCAGCGAGGTCACCGTCGCCTGCGTGATCCGCATGCGATGCGAGATCTCGGTGGCGGTGCAATGGCCCTCTTCGGCGACGATCTGCAGCACGCGGAACTGCGCAGCCGTCAAACCCACGCTTTGCGCGAGCTTGCGACCGAACTCGTCGGTGGCACGAAGGATACGGCGGAGGGCAATCAGAGAGATATCGACACGGTCCATGGGTTGATCTTGCAGAAGGGCGCGGGACTTGCAAACAGCCGCCGCATGACCCTTCATTTAGCTAAGCAAAGCAAAATGTCCAGAGGCAGACCCCCAAAACACCCTTAAAAATAAGGCCACGTGACCGTTACACGCGCGCGATGGGCAGAAAAATGCGCTAATTTCCCCAGCAAGGTTGAAACACCCCGGGGGCAATGCTACTTAGCCTTTCGAAGTAAATGCGAGGCCACAGCACATGCAACACGCACGAGACCTATTCCGTCGAAGCGATCTGACGCTGCGCAAGCCCAATGCCGAGGATGGCGCCGACATCTGGGAGCTGGTGCGCGCCTGCAAGCCGCTCGACGAAAATTCGATGTATTGCAACCTGATCCAGTGCGACCATTTCCGCGATACCTGCGTGGTGGCCGAGCTGGACGGCGAGATCGTGGGCTGGGTGTCGGGCTATGTGTTGCCCCACCAGCCGGACACGGTCTTCGTCTGGCAGGTCGCCGTGGGTGAGGCCGCGCGCGGTCTGGGTCTGGGTGGCCGGATGCTCAGCACGCTTCTGCACCGCGATGTCTGCAAGGACGTCACCAAAATGCAGACCACCATCACCGCCGACAACGACGCCTCGTGGGCGCTGTTTCGCAAATTCGCCGACCGCCGGGACGCCGATCTGTCTTCGGAAGCGCATTTCAAGAAATCCGTGCACTTCCGCGATCAGCACAACACCGAGCACATGGTGACGATCTCGATGGAGGACAGCCGCGCGATGGCCTGAGGGCCGATCAAACGCCGCGTCCCCTTCCCCAAGAAAGGAATTTTCTCATGACGGACAAGTCCGCTACAGCCAGTATTTTCATACGCCGCGAATCCGACGCGCGCAGCTATTGCCGCGGTTTCGATACCGTGTTCACCAGCGCGAGCGGCTCGTATCTGAAAGACGCCGGGGGCCGCGAATACATCGACTTCCTCGCCGGCTGCTCGTCGCTGAATTACGGGCATAACGACCCGGACATGAAGGCCGCGCTGATCGAGCATATCGCGGGCGACGGCATCGCGCATGGTCTCGACCTGCATACCGATACGAAAAGCGGCTTCCTGACCGCCTTCGACGAACACATCCTTGCGCCGCGCGGCATGGACCACAAGGTCATGTTCACCGGCCCGACCGGCGCCAACGCGGTGGAAGCGGCGATGAAGATCGCGCGCAAGGTTACCGGTCGCAACGACATCATCGCCTTTACCAACGGCTTTCATGGCGTGACCATGGGGGCGCTGGCGGCGACCGGCAACGGCTATCATCGCGGCGGTGCTTCGGCGCCCCTGAACGGTGTGATGCGCCTGCCCTTCGACGGCTACATGGAAGGGCTCGACAGCGCGGCCTATCTGGAAGCCGTGCTGAAGGACGCCTCGAGCGGCGTCGATGCTCCGGCCGCGATCATGCTGGAAACCGTGCAGGGCGAAGGCGGCCTGAACGCCGCGAGCGCCGATTTCATCCGCCGCGTGGCCGCGCTGGCGAAAGAGCACGGCGCGCTGCTGATCATCGACGACATCCAGGCCGGCTGCGGCCGCACGGGCAGCTTCTTCTCGTTCGACGAGATGGGCGTGATGCCCGACATCGTGACGATGGCGAAATCGGTTTCGGGTTTCGGCCTGCCGATGGCGCTGGTTCTGGTGCGCCCGGAATACGACGTGTTCGGCCCGGCCGAGCATAACGGCACGTTCCGGGGCAACACCCATGCCTTCGTGACCGCCCGCGTCGCGATCGAGAAATTCTGGGCCGACGAACGCTTCCAGTCGGAACTGGTCGAGAAAACCACGCTGATCCATACCCGCCTGTCCGAGCTTGCCGATCTGGTGCCCGGTTCGGCGATGAAGGGCCGCGGCCTGATGCAGGGCGTCGACGTGGGCTCGGGCGATCTGGCCTCGGCGATTTGTGCACGCGCCTTTGAAAACGGGCTGGTCATCGAGACCTCGGGGTCCGAAGGTCAGGTGGTCAAGGTGCTGGCCCCGCTGACCACCAGCAAAGAGACATTCACCAAGGGGTTCGACATCCTGATGGACGCCGCCCGCGCGGTCATCGGCGAGATGGCGGACACCAAGATTGCTGCGGAGTAAACCAACATGATCGTTCGCGATTTCAACAAGATCCTCGAAGACGACCGAAGCCGCGTCGTGTCGGATGCCAAATGGACCTCGGTCCGGATGCTGCTGGCCGATGACGGGATGGGGTTCTCGTTCCACATCACCTTTCTCGATGCGGGCTCGGAGCACACTTTCGAGTACAAGAACCATTTCGAGAGCGTCTATTGCATGCAGGGCAAAGGCTCGATCACCGATATCGCCACCGGCGAGACGCACGAGATCAAGCCCGGCGTCATGTACGCCCTGAACAAGCATGACCGGCACATTCTGCGCGCCGAGGAAGAGCTTGTGATGGCCTGCTGCTTCAATCCGCCTGTCACCGGCAAGGAAGTCCACCGTGAAGACGGTTCCTACGCGCTGGTGAACGACTAACAGAGGGCCCGGCCCCGCGTCGGGTAGAAGACATTTGACCTATCCCGCCCACACTGTCGAAAAAATCGGCGGCACGTCGATGAGCCGCATCCCCGAGCTGACGGACACCCTGTTCGTCGGCGACCGGAGCGGCGAGGACCTGTATCACCGCGTCTTCGTGGTCTCTGCCTTCAGCGGCATCACCAACCTGCTGCTGGAACACAAGAAGACCGGCGAGCCGGGCGTCTACGCGATGTTCGCCAATGACGACAACGATCACAGCTGGCTGGGCGCGCTGACCCGCGTGGCCGAGGCGATGACCGAGGCGCATGAAGCCGTCCTGTCCCATGACGAGGACCGCGTGAAGGCCGACGCCTTCGTGCGCGACCGCATCTCGGGCGCGCGCAGCGTGCTTCTGGACCTGCGGCGGCTGTGTTCCTACGGGCATTTCCGGCTGGCCTCGCACATGCTGATCGTGCGCGAGCTGTTGTCGGGGCTGGGCGAGGCGCATTCGGCTTACGTCACGATGCTGCATCTTCAGCGGCACGGCGTGAATGCGTGTTTCGTCGATCTGTCCGGCTGGCGCGACGAGACCGAATGCACGCTCAGCGAACGGATCGCCCACGGGCTCGACAACGTGGACCTGACGCGCGAGATGCCGATCGTCACGGGCTATGCCCAGTGCAGCGAAGGGCTGATGCAGGAATACGACCGGGGCTATTCGGAAGTGACCTTCTCGGCGCTGGCCGCCCATAGCGGTGCGCGCGAGGCGATCATCCACAAGGAGTTCCACCTGTCCTCGGCCGATCCGAAGCTGGTGGGCGAGGATGCGGTCCGCAAGATCGGCCATACGAATTACGACGTGGCCGACCAGCTGTCCAACCTGGGCATGGAAGCGATTCATCCCAACGCCGCCAAGACTCTGCGGCAGGCGGGGATCCCGCTGCGGGTGACGAATGCCTTCGATCCGGGCGATCCCGGCACGCTGATCGACGACACGCCGGGCGGCAAACCGGGGGTCGAGATCGTCACCGGGCTGAACGTGGTGGCGCTGGAATTGTTCGAACCCGACATGGTCGGCGTGAAGGGCTATGACAGCACCACGCTCGAGGCGCTGACGCGTCACAAGGTGCGGATCGTGTCGAAGACCTCGAACGCGAACACCATCACCCACTACGTCGAAGCGCCGCTGAAAACCGTGCGCCGGGTGATCCGCGAGCTGGAAAGCGCCTATCCCTCGGCGCAACTGAGCGCGCGCAACCTTGCGGTGGTCTCGGCCATCGGGCGCGATCTGAGCGGGCTGAAGGCTTTCAGCCGGGGTCTTGCCGCGCTGGAAGAAGCCGGGATCGACGTGATCGCCGCGCACCAGACGCCGCGCAACGTGGACATCCAGTTCATCGTCGCGCGCGATCAGGCCGATCATGCCGTGGGCGTTCTGCACAGCACGCTGGTGGGGCACAAGCAGCCCCAAACCGCGCGCGAAGCGGCCTGACCTCCGGCGCGGCATAGCGCCGCCATCGACCCTCAAGGGCGCCCGGCTTAACGGCCGGGCGCCCTTGTTACGTGCCGCGCAGACGCGGTCCTGGGCGAAAAGCCCCCGTTTCACGGGAGTTTGCGGGACGCCATCGCGGCAAGGCTGGTTGAAATCGGCCAGTTCGGCTTACCTTGGACCCAAGGGCGCGCAAGGCGCCGCGCAAATGGGCAGGACCGGGTGCGTTGACGGAAAAACAGAACGAGGCAGCCAGACAGGACGACACGGGAGCGCTGAGCGACCTGATCGTCTGCCCGAGCTGCGACGCGCTCTACAAGGTCGCCGAGGTCCCGACCGGCGGGCGCGCGCGCTGCGGGCGCTGCGGGCATTCGCTGATGGCCCCGCGCGAGAACGCGATGGCGCGCATCGTCATGCTGGCCGCGACCTCGCTGGTGCTGATGACCGCGGCGTTGTTCTTTCCCTTCATCGAGATCACCGCCGGCGGCATCACGCGCCGCACCTCGGTTCTGGACGCGGCGCTGACCTTTTCGCAATCGCTCAGCCTGCCGCTGGCTCTGGCGGTGGCCGCCTTCATCATCGTGCTGCCGGTGCTGCGGCTTCTGGCGATCGTCTACGCGCTGGCGCCGATGTCGCTGGGCTGGTACGCGCCGCGCCACGCCCGCACCGCGCTGCGGCTGGCGGAAGAGGCGAAGCCCTGGGCGATGGCCGAGATCTTCATCCTCGGCGTCGCCGTGGCGCTGGTCAAGATTGCGGGGCTGGCCCATGTGGGGCTGGGCGCGGCCTTCTGGGCGCTGGCGCTGCTGGTGCTGGTCAACATTCTGAACGACAACTTCATGTGCAGGCTGACGCTATGGCGCACGCTCGAACAACGCAGCCGGTCCTGACCGCGCAGAAGGCGGGCCTTCTGGGCTGCCGGATCTGTGGCCGCGCCAATCCGGGCGCGGCGCAGAGCTGTTCGCGCTGTGGCGCCGCCCTGCACCGCCCCGGCGGATTGCAGGCGGTCATGGCGTGGCTTCTGGCCGGGCTGGTCGTCTACATCCCCGCCAATACCTACCCGATGCTGCGCACGAAGATGCTGGGCGAGGAAACCGACAGCACCATTCTGGGCGGTGCCATCGATCTTGCGCATCACGGCTCGTGGGGGGTGGCGGGCATCGTCTTCGTCGCCTCGATCCTGATCCCGATCGCGAAATTCATCACCATCGGCTACCTGGCGCTGGCGGTGCACCGGCGCTGGCCGATGCGGGGGCGGTTGCGCTTTCACCTGTACGAGGCGGTCGAATTCATCGGCCGCTGGTCGATGATCGACGTTTTCGTGGTGGCGATCCTTGTCGCGCTGGTGCAGTTCAACCTTGCCGCCACCATCGCGCCGGGCATCGCCGCCGTCTCTTTCGCGCTGTCGGTGATCTTCACCATGCTGGCGGCCCAAGCCTTCGACCCTCGCCTGATCTGGCAATCCGCGGATACCGATACCGAATGACCACGCCCTCCGACATGGAGATCACTCCGCCCCGCCGGTCCTTCTGGCGCAATCTCTCGCCCGTCTGGCTGGTGCCGGTGCTGGCCGTCGCGGTGTCGCTGGGCATCGCGTGGCAAAGCTTCGCGGATCGCGGCACGCTGATCGAGATCGAGTTCGAGAATGCCGCCGGTGTCGTGGCCGGGACGACCGAGATCCGCTATCGCGACGTGGCCATCGGCATGGTCGAGACGGTTTCGTTCACGCCGGACATGCAGCAGGTCACGGTGGGCGCCCGGATTGACCGCACCGCCGCCGAGGCGCTGTCGGCACAGGCACAGTTCTGGGTGGTGCGCCCGCAGGTCAGCGCGCGCGGGATCTCGGGTCTGAACACGGTTCTGTCGGGCGTCTATATCGAGGCCGCGCTGGACCCCGGCAGCGTCCCCGATGGCAGCCGCCGCTTCACCGGGCGCGATGATCCGCCTTTGGTCATGCCGGGGAGGCAGGGCACGCGCATCACCCTGCGCGCACCCGATGGCAACCGCCTGACCCCCGGCGCGCCGATCCTGTTTCGCGGCGTCGAGGTCGGCGCGATCGAGGCGCCGCGCCTGCTGGACGGGGCCGAGGGCGTGCTGGTCGACGGGTTCATCGAGGCGCCTTACGACCGGCGCCTGTCCACCACGGCGCGGTTCTGGGACACGTCGGGTTTCGCGGTATCGCTGGGCACCGGCGGGCTGCGGCTGAGCGTGGGCAATCTGGCGTCGATCCTGACGGGCGGCATTGCCTTCGACACGCTGACGGATGCCGGCGAGCCCATCGATGCCGACACGGTGTTCGAGCTCTATTCGGACGAGGACACGGCGATGGCCAGTTCGACCTCGGTCGCCTCGCCCGATCAGCTGCGCATCGCGGCCGAGTTCGACGGCTCGGTGCAGGGCCTCTCGCCCGGTGCGGCGGTCCGGTTCCGGGGCGTGCGCGTGGGCGAGGTCACGGGCATCGCCGCGCGGCAGGTCGACATGGGTCCCGCCCCGCTGATCCGGATGCAGGCGGCGCTGGCGCTGGACCCCTCGGCCTTCGGGCTGGGTTCGGAGGCATCGCCCGAGCGGCTGATGGCTTTCCTGGAAGCGCAGGTCGCAGCGGGTTTGCGCGCGCGGCTGTCGGCCTCGGGCGTGTTCTCGACCTCGCTGGTCGTCGAATTGCTGGAAGTGCAGGACAGCCCGCCCGAACGGCTGCTCCGGCCGGAAGATGCGCTGCCGGTGATCCCCTCGGCGCCGTCGGACCTGACGGATCTGACGACCTCGGCGCAGGGTCTGATCGAGCGGCTGACCGAGCTGCCCATCGAGGGGGTGCTGCAACAGGCGATCAACCTGATGGAAGCCGCCGAGGACCTGCTTGAGGATGAGGGCACGCGCGCCCTGCCCTCGTCGGTCGTGTCGCTGGTCGACGATGCGCGCGACTTCGTGGGATCCGAGGCGTTGCAGGCGCTGCCGGGCGACATTCAGGGCACGGTGGGCGATCTGCGCGCCGTGCTGGCGCGGTTCGAGGAACAGCGCGCGGTCGAGACGCTGGTCGAGACGATGGAGGCCGTGCAGGGCGTCGCCGCGAATATCGACAGCGCCACGACCGAGGTGCCCGCGCTGATCAGCGAGGTGCGCCGCGTGGTGGGCCGGATCGGCGATCTGGATGCCGAGGGGCTGGTCAATGCCGCGCGCGACCTGCTGAACACCGCCGACACGTTCCTTGACGACGAGGGCACGCAGGCGGTGCCCCCCGCCCTGGCCGGCGCGCTGCGCGAGGTCGAGCTGGCGCTGGCCGAGCTGCGTGGCTCGGGGCTGGTGGACGAGGTCAGCGAAACGCTGGGTTCGGCCCGCTCGGCCGCCGATGCGATCGCCACCGCGACGCAGGACCTGCCGCAGCTGGCCGAGCGGCTCAACGGGCTGGTCGCGCAGGCCGAGGCGCTGGTCGCGGCCTATGGCGCGCGCTCGCCCGTCAACGAAGAGGCCCTTGCCACCCTGCGCGAGGCGCGCGACGCCGCGCGTGCCTTCGCCCAGCTTGCCCGGACGCTCGAGCGTTCGCCCAATTCCATTTTGTTCGGACGCTGACATGACCCCATTCTTCCGCCTTGCCGCCCCCGCCCTTGCCCTGTCGCTGCTTTCGGGCTGCGTTCTGGGTGGGAATGCCGTGCTTTACCCGCTGGAAACGCCCACCGGCACCGAGACCGCGCAACGCAGGCTCTATGTTTCCAGCATCGAGGTGCGCGACGTGCTGGTCCCGGCCTATGCCGAGGACAGCCAGATGCAGTATCGCGGTCCCGATGGCGGGCTGGTGCCGCTGCCCGACGCGCAATGGGCCGCGCCCACGGGCGCCGCGATCACCGCCGAGCTGGCCCGCGCGCTGGATCTGGCCAGCACCGCCAGCGTCGCAGCCGAACCCTGGCCGCTGAGCGACCGGGCGGCGGTGCAGTTGCAGGTGCGCATCGACCGGCTGATCCTGAACCATGACGGCCGGTTCGAGATGGGCGGGCAATTCGCCGTGGCCTCCGTCGACGAGGTGGTGCGCGAATTCATCGACCGGTTCGAGATCACCTCGGTCGTGGCAGAGATGCCCGCCTCGCCCTCGGCGCTGGCGGCGGCCTATGGCGATGCGCTGGCCCAGCTGCGCGACCGGATCCTGACGCGGCTGTCACGCTGACCCCACCGCCCGCGCAAACAAAAGGCGCCGCGTCCATCCGGGTCGCGGCGCCTTTCTCGTTTCGCGCTATGCCTCAGCGGGTCTGAGGGCCCGGCAGCCCGTTCTGCCCGTCGCCCTGCAGCCGCAGCTTGAATTCCTGCGTCTCGCCGGCTTTCGATTCGCCCAGGAACAGCGTCTGATGCGGGAAGGGGATCTCGATATTGCGGGCATCGAAGATTTCCTTGACCACGCCGTTATAGGCGCGCCCGACCCCCCATTGCATCCCCGGCACGCATTTGATCCGCGCGCGCATGACCACGGCGCTGTCGCCGAAGGCGTTGATGCCGAACCATTCCAGATCGCCCATGATCGCGTCGCGGTAATCGGGGTCCATGCGCAGCTTCTCGAAAGCGTCGAACATGGCCTGTTTCACGTCCTCGGTCTTCTCGCGGTAAGCGACGCCCATGTCGCAGACGAAATAGCCGAATTCGCGCGCGAAGTTGGTGACCATGTCCACCGACGAGAACGGGATCACGTGGAAGGCCCCGGTCACGTCGCGCAGGCTGACGGACCGGATCGTCAGCCGCTCGACCACGCCCGTCGTGCCCGCGACGGTGACGACATCGCCGACATTCATCGCATTTTCGAACTGGATGAAGATGCCGGTGATGATGTCCTGCACCATCTTCTGGGCACCGAAACCGATGGCCAGACCCAGCACCCCGGCCGAGGCCAGAAGCGGCGCGATGTCGAGACCGATCTCGGACAGCACGAACATCAGCGTGATGACCACGAGCGCGATGGTCGCGGCGTTGCGCAAAAGCGTCAGCAACGTGCGTTCGCGCGCCGTGGCGACCGAGCCGAATTCCGGGTTCAGCCGGTAATCCACCCACGAGGTCAGCGCGACCCACAGGATGAACGACATGATCAGCACGCCCGCCACCGACAGCAGCACGCTGGTCAGGCGCAGGCCGATCTGGCTGGCCAGCCAGCTGCGGATGTCGATCACGCTGATCGCGTTGAGGGCTACGGCGATGACGATCACGAAGATCGCCAGCCGCAGGACGAACAGCGCCTTGGGCACGAAGGCGTTGAGGCGTTTTTCCAACAGCGGCATCCGCGCCGTGACGCTGTCTGGCAGTTGCACACCGCGCACCATCATCCGGGTCAGCGCGCCCGAGACGACGACGCCCAGAAGCAGCACCAGAAGCACCTGACCCGAATTGAGCAGCGCATGGAAGGCCGCGTTGCCGGGGCGCGTCAGGACGATGACCAGCATGAACAGCAGATACAGGCTGACCGGCCAGTGCCAGTTGCGCGCCAGCACGCCCAGCGGGCCGCGCCTGCGCGGCGTGGCGGGGGCAGCAGGCGCCGGTTCCGGTGCGGCGGCCTGCGCGGCAGCCTCGCGGGCGGCGCGTTCCTCGGCCTCGCGCTCGGCGGCTTCCTCGGCCGCCTGTTCGGCAACAATGGCCTTTTCTTCGGCCGCTTCCTGCGCCGCAGCCTCGCTCATGGTGAATTCGCTGGGGGCTCCTGCAATGCCGCCATCCTCGCGCGCCTCGCTTTCGGCCAGCGCGGCCTGGCGCGCGGCTTCGGCCTGGGCGGCCTCTTCCTCGGCGATCTGGCGCGCGGCTTCCTCGGCGGCGCGCTGGGCTTCGAGATATTGCGCCTCGGTCTGCCCCCCGCGTTCCAGCCATTCGGCGACCGGGCGGCGGTTGCGCCAGACCAGCCAGAAGGCCAGCCCCATGGTGACAAGCGCGATCAGCGCCGAGGTGGCGCTGCCTGCCGCGAACGAGACATTGGCGTTGATGATCGGCACGACCAGAAGCTGGCCATAGCCCACCAGGCCCACCATCAGGTTGAAGCGCGAGGCCATGTATTTGGCGGCGGCATCCGACACCGGCAGCGGACGCAGGTTCGAGGCCGAGGGCGACAGGGCCAGCCGCACCACGACCTTGGCCAGTTCGACGATCAGGAAGGCGTTGAGATACAGCGTCTGGCGGATGCCCACGCGCCCGAAACTGCCGATGAACAAGGTCGCGATCAGGTAGCCCACGGCCCAGGCCGCCAGCACGATCAGCGCATCGACCAGCACCGAACCGATGAACAAGAGCGCGGTCCGCAGGAAGCCGCTCTCGCCCGCCGCCGTCCCCATCCGGGCATACAGAACCTTGCCCAGGCGGCGCAGTACGATGAACACGGCCACCGTGCCGATTATGATCAGCGCCAGTTCCTGCAACGCGGTCAGCAACACGCCGGCCTCGCGCCCGCTCAGCCCGTCGAAGACGTCGGGCGCGCGCATCAGCTGGTTCCAGGTGGTTTCCGCGCGGCTGGCGATATCCTCGGCCGCCTGCTGGGTGATCAGCGCGATCCGGCGGCTGAAGGACAGCTGCTCGGGCGGGACCGGGTTGTCGCCGGCCAGTGTCTGAACGACCGCCTCGTCGGCCGGGACAGCCTCTTGCTGCGCGGCGCGCAGATCGGCGATCAGCGCCTCGCGGCTGTCGGGATTCTCGATCACGTCGAGCAGAAGCTGCAGACTGGATTGCGGCGTCGTGGCCGACGGCGTCTCGCTGGCCGAATCTGCGCTGTCGGCGGTACTGTCAGCGGTGCTCTCGTCACTGGGCGAGGCGGGGATGAGCCCGGTCTGGGCGCTGAGCGTGGCGGGCGCAGCAAGGCTGAGCACCAGAAGCACCAGAAGCGCCCGAAGGCGGAAAAGCGTGAAGGTCATGGTCGTCGGTCTGCCCGTGTGGTTCCGTTAGCGGCCGTTTTCATCGCCGTCAGCGATGCGACTTAGCCCGATTGCACCCGATCGCCAGAAAAGACGCAACCGGGATACCTGAAATAAGGGGAAAAGCGTCCGGCCCGGTCAGGCCGAGGCCAGTTCGCGCACGATGGCGGCAGCGGCGGCGGCGGGGTCCGTGGCGGCCCAGACCGGACGGCCCACGACGATATGATCGGCGCCCCCGCGCACCGCCTCGGCGGGGGTGGCGATGCGTTTCTGGTCATTGGCGGCGCTGCCTTCGGGCCGTACGCCCGGCGTCACGATCAGCCGCCCCGCCGCATTGGGCAGCGCGCGGATCATCGCCGCTTCATGCGGCGAGGCGATGACGCCGTCGGCGCCCGCGTCGAATGCCCGCGACGCGCGCTCGGTCACGATCTGCGCCATATCGCCCGGCACGATCATCGACGCGTCCAGATCGGCGCGGTCCATCGCCGTCAGGATCGTCACGCCGAGGATCTTCAGGTTGCTGCCCGCCGCGCCCTCTTTCGCGGCGCGCACGACATGCGGGTCGCCATGCACGGTCAGGAAATCCAGGTCGAACTGTGCAATGCCGCGCACCGCCGCCTCGACCGTGGCGGGGATGTCGAAGAATTTCATGTCCAGAAAGATGCGCTTGCCGTGTTCCTGCTTCAGCTCGTTGGCCAACGCCAGCCCGCCCCCCGTCAGCATCCCCAGCCCGATCTTGTAGAAACTGACCGCGTCGCCGATCCGGTCCGTCAGTTCGAGCCCCGTCACCACGTTCGGAACATCGAGCGCCACGATCAGGCGGTCATCGGCGGGCAGATTGGCTGCGGTCATGGGGCGCTCCGGGTCTGGCGGATTGGGGACGGGGCGCTGATACGCCGATCCGGGCGTTGCGGCAAGCTTGCGCTCGCGCCCGCCGCGCGGCAGCATCCGCGCGATGGAGCATAACCGCGTCGACGCCACCCGCCCCGATTCCCCGCCGCTGGCCGGTCCCGGCCCGCTGCCCGTGGGGGTGCGCACGCTCACCCTGACCGATCCCGCACGGCCCGATCTCGACGCTCTGGCGGTTCTGCCCGAAGGCGCCCCCCTGCCCCGCAGCGCGCGCAGGCTCACGGTCGATCTGTGGTATCCGGCCGAGCCCGGCACCGCGCCGGGCGGGCGCTACGAGACCCTGCTGCGCGACGGCGAGCGGCGGGCGGTGCTGCACGGGCGGGCCGCCCGCGATGCCGCGCCCGGGCCGGGACGCTGGCCATTCGTGCTGCTGTCGCATGGCTATCCCGGCAACCGCTACCTGATGGCGCATCTGGCCGAGGCTCTGGCCTCGCGCGGGTATCTGGTCGCCGCCGCCGATCATCCGGGCAGCACCTATGACGACCAGAAACCCTTCGGCCAGACGCTGTATCACCGCCCGCTGGACCAGCGCTTCCTGCTCGACACGCTGGCGCAGCACGAACTGGCCGATCCCGACCGCGCGGCGATCGTGGGTTTCTCGATGGGCGGCTACGGCGCGCTGGTGACGGGCGGCGCGGGGCTGGTCCCGGCAATGGTTCGTCACGAGCTGGCTCCGCCCCACGGCGTGCTGCGCGCGCATCTCGAAGGCCAGCTTCCCCCGCCCCCGGCGAATCTGCGGGCGCTGATCGCCATCGGGCCATGGGGCAACGGTCACGGGCTATGGTCCACCCGCGCATTCAGACGGCTAAGCCTGCCGCTGATGGTGATGGCGGGCAGCGTCGACGAGATTTCGGGCTATTCCGCGATGCGCGCGATTGCCGAACTGTCGGGCGGCACGCTGCTGACCTTCGTCAATGCGGGGCACAACGCCGCCGCGCCAATCCCCGCCCCGCTGGAAAGCTACGCGCAGAGCGACCGGCTGGGCTGGGCGCCGTTTCGCCATTACGCCGATCCTGTCTGGGACACCGTGCGCATGAACGCGCTGGCGCAGCATTTCGCGGCGGCGTTCCTGGACCGGCACCTGAAGGGCGACACGGCGCGCGATGCGGATCTCGCCCCCGCCACCGCGCTGAGCGAGGCGCAGGGCTTCGAACCCGCGCTGGCCAAAGGCCTGACGCTGGAGCGCTGGCAGGGTTGAGCCCGCCGTTCAGGCCCGCATCAGCGGTTCAGGCGATGGATTCCATCCGTTCCTTGTCCATCGCGCCCGGCACGATGGTGATCGGCACCGGCAGCGAGCCGGAATTGCGCGACAGCTGCGACACGAGCGGCCCGGGCCCCGAGCGGTCGGACCCCGCGCCCAGCACCAGAACGCCGATTTCCGGGTCCTCGCCGATCAGGCCCAGGATCTCGTCCACGGCCTGCCCCTCGCGGATCACCAGCTCGGGCTGGATCGCGTGCTTGTCGCGCATCCATTTGGCGAAGACTTCGAAATGGGCTTCGATCCGCTCGCGCGCTTCCTCGCGCATGAGGTCGGCGACGCCGATCCAGTGCTGGAATTCCTCGGGCGGAATGATCGACAGGATCGTCACCCCGCCGCCGGTATGCGCGGCCCTCAGAGCCGCGAAACGGATCGCGTTGAGGCATTCGCGGCTGTCATCCAGCACGACGAGAAACTTGCGCATGAAGGTCTCCGATAACGTGGCGCCATACTGGCCGAAGGCCGTTGCCCTGTCCAGAAGCCGCGTTAAGGCTTTCGACGCGATGTAGGACCGGGCCGCACCAATGTCAGTCCCGCCCGCAGGAACGCGACCGCCGCTGCCAGCACGAGCGCCAGCAAACAGACCGCCTGAAAGCCCCCGAACCATTCCACGCTGGCGCTCTCGACCGTGCATTGCGGATCGCCCGCCGCGCCCTGCGTCAGCGTCTCCGAACTCGTCAACCGCATGGGCAGGCCCGGCGCGGCGAAGAACTGGCCGCTGTTGCGCTGCCAGTCGCGGCTGTCCGCCACCGGGCGCCAGATAGCGCCGTTTTCGGTCTGCAGCTCGACGCAGACGATGCCATAGCGCACCAGGGTTTTGGCGGAATGACCGAGCGTGTAGATCGGCAGAAGCGCAAAAAGGACAAGCGCGCACAGCGCAAGGCATCGGTGCACGACGTCTTCCGGTTTCAGCGAAAAAAGCCTGAGCGGAACCCGGCCCCAGAACCCGCCCCTGGACAAGCGCGCGTGACGCGCAAGAACCAGATTTCCGGCGATCCCGAACAGGCCCAGCAAGATCACGCCCCAAAATCCGGCAAGGGCCTCGGGCGTCTCGTCGCCGATGCTCAGCGTCAACGCGGGAAGCCCGCCGAGGCCGAGATCACCCCCCTGCGTCAGGACCAGCACATTTGCGCAAACAAGGAGCGCCGGGACGCCGAGCGCCATCCAAAGCTGTCGCAGGCCCGAAACGCCGTCGTCCTGCGCCGGGACAATCCCGCTGCGCCGTGGCTTGCCGATATGGCGGGACCGGGGCTTTCGCATGGGTATACTCGCGACCGTTCTTCTCGGAAACGTCCGAACCGCGATTTGACACCACGCGGCCGATCACCGGCAAGGGTCAAGCGCGCCGCCGGGCGATATCTCTGCGGCGCATGCGCCTTACTCGCTGAAGCCCTCGGTCGGGATCTTCAGCGTCTCGCCGCAATGCTTGCAATGGACCGCGTCCGCGTCGTGGCGGCTGAGGCCGCATTCGGGGCATTCGTGTTTCACCTTGGTGGGCTGGAACAGGGCGCGGGCGAAGTTCACGAACAAAGCCACGCCGATCACCATCACCCCGACCGAGAACAGCTTGCCCCCGGGCGAATCCAGCACGATGTCGCCATAGCCCGTCGTCGTCAGCGTCGCCACGGTGTAGTAAAGCGCGTCGATATAGGCGCCGACGCCGGCATGGGCCTCGAAGAACAGCGCGAAGGCCAGCGAGGTGGTCACGAACAGGAAGACCAGCAGGTTCATCCCCGAGATGATCTGGTCCTCGTAATGGCGGAACAGTTTCACGTCGCGCCGCAGATCGGTGAGCAGATGATAGGAATGCAGCAGCCTGAGCCCCCGCAGGATCCGCAAAAAGGCGATATCCTCGGTCACGAAGGGCGCCAGGAGAAGCGAGGCCAGCACCACCATGTCGGCGATCGTGTAGATCCGGCGCAGCATCTTCATCCGGTTGCGCGCGATCCACAGCCTCGCCGCGAAATCGGCGGCGATCAACAGGGTCAGGCCCGCATTGATCGCCATCAAGAGGCCCGAATAGGGCAGCGCGGCGGACAGGATGAAATAGACGATGGTCGCGGCGTCGAAGGCGATCAGCGCGTAGCGGAACCGCTTCGCGCGTTTCGAATGCCCCTCATAGAGCAGGCGGACGCCGCGCTTGAGCCGCCCTTCGCTCAACGCTGCGAGGCCGCCCAGTCCCAGTAGAGTTCGCGCGTGCGCTTGGTGATCGGCCCGGTCTGGTAATTCACGTCGTCAAAGGCGCGCACCGGCGTGACCTTGGACATGTTGCCCGACAGGAAGACCTCATCCGCGCCCCGGAAATCGTCCAGCGTCAGCACCGTTTCATGCACCGTGATCCCGTCCTGGCGCAGGTTGTCGATATGGCGCGCCCGCGTGATGCCCGACAGGAAGGTGCCGTTGGCGATGGGCGTGAAGACCTCGCCGTCCTTCACCATGAAGGCGTTGGCGGTGGCGCTTTCGGCCACGTTGCCCTGGCTGTCGCAGACCAGCGCGTTCTCGAAGCCTTTCGACACCGCCTCGGCCAGCATCCGCGCATTGTTCGGGTACAGGCAGCCCGCCTTCGCATCCGTCACCGCGCAATCCAGCGTCGGACGGCGGAAACGCGTGGTCGTCAGCGAGGTCGTGGCCGTATCGGGCGCCATCGGGATCTCTTCCAGGCACAATGCGAAACCGGTCTCGCCATAGGCCGCCAGCACGCCGCCTTGCCCGCCATGGATGGCCCAGTACATCGGCCGGATATAGACCGCCTTGCCGAACCCCTCGAGCCCTTCGCGCGTGATCTCGAGCATCTCGTCCACCGTCATCGTGGGCTTGATCATCAGCGCATGGGCCGAGCGGTTGACCCGGGCAAGGTGACGGTCCAGATCGGGCGTCATGCCGTCGAAAAAGCGCGCGCCGTCGAACACCGTGGTGCCCAGCCACGAGCCGTGATCGGCCGCCTTCATGACCGGCACGTCGCCCTCGTGCCAACGCCCTTCGAAATAGGTACGGATGCGGGAACCGACGGCCATGGGACACTCCTTTGTCTTGCCGCGCGAGTTAAACACCCTGCGCGCGGCAAGGTCCAGAGCCGCGCCGCGTCACACCACCGGCGCGCCGCAGCCGGCCGCGCGCGGGGCCCCTCCTGCAAGACCCCGCCCCTTCATTCTGCCCCAAATACTCACCTTCGGAGGCGACCCGGCCACCCGCGCCCGACGTCAGAGGTTGAACACCCGGCTCGGATGCAGCTCACCGCCCATATAGGTGCCCACGGCGACCGGCCTGCCCTCGAAACTGGCCCAGGCGGTTTCGCCCGGCGCCGCGCGGGACGACAGGACGCGGCCGGGATTGCCGTTTCTCAGCCGCACCGCGCCATCGGGGGCCAGCGGCAATTCGGGCAGATCGGCCAGCCCGGTCTCGACCGGCAGCAGATAGGCGTCAAGCTCGGGCGTGCGCGCCAGCTCCTCGATCTGCGCCAGACCCAGCCCGGCCTCGGCGCGAAACGGCCCCGACCATTCCCGCCGCAGCCAGACCACATGGCCCAGACATCCCAGAGCGGCGCCCAGATCCCGCGCGATCGAGCGCACGTAACCGCCCTTGCCGCAGACCATCTCGAATTCGGCGGTATCATCGTCGGGACGGCGGATCATCCGCAGCGTTTCCACGAAGAGGGGACGCGCGGCAAGGTCCATGGCCTCGCCCGCGCGGGCGATGTCATAGGCGCGCTCGCCCTCGACCTTGACAGCGGAATATTGCGGCGGAACCTGCTCGATATCGCCCCGGAACGCCACCAGCGCCTCCTCGATCTGCGCATCGGTCGGGCGCGCGTCGCGGGTGGCGATGACCGTCCCTTCGGCATCGTCGGTATCGGTCGCCTGCCCGAAGCGGACCAGGAAGCGGTAGCTCTTCATCGCGTCGGTGACGAAGGGCACGGTCTTCGTGGCCTCGCCCAGCGCCACGGCCAGCACCCCGGTCGCCGCCGGGTCGAGCGTGCCCGCATGGCCCGCCTTCTGCGCATCGAAAGCCCAGCGCACCTTGCCCACCACCGAGGTCGAGGTCACCCCCGCGGGCTTGTCGATCACCACCCAGCCCGAGATCGGGCGGCCCTTGGTCTTGCGTGCCATCTGCATCCCCTTGCGGTCAGAGGCGGCGGATAGCCGGTCATGGTCCGCGTAGCAAGCACCGTCGGGCGTGGATGGGATGCACAAAGGTGGTAAACCTATCGTTCCGCAAAGCCTCGGAAACACGGAATGGCTTAGTCCGGATTGAAAAACAAGGCAAAACAGGCATCGTGGTGGTCGCCAAAGGCAACAGTTCGTTCAAGGGTGATTCAAGTTGCACAAGATACTGGAAGAATACCTGACAGGCTCTCGCCTATTGATCCGTGAAAGGGAACAGGGACGGGACGAAAAAGATTATCGCTTCGATGCAAGTAGCGTGCACGGCATCTCCGAAAAAGACATTCGCCGGTTCTTTATAGCACGCGGCATCGATGCACTTACGGAAGCGCCCAATGGCTCATTCGTCGCTTCTGGAAAAGGAGGGCGAGAGCACCTGTATTCCCACGGCCTCAAGACAGTTTTCCCTCGAATAGTTACAGTTGCCAAGGAATCGATCATCACCATCGGTGCTGCTGGTCGGCTGATTACCGAATTCAATTGGAATGTTGACAACATTGGTTTTCAGTACAACTGGAACGGCTCTTGGCCGTTTGATCTTTTCTGCGTTGAACCCGGTGACGTTGTTGTTCGCATAATGTGCGAAGTAAAGAAATCGAAGGCTGAGCTCGACACTATGTGTAACGTGATCGAAGCAAATTTCGCGGAACTCACTGTCCCTCCTGGAGTCCCAAGGCATGCAATTGTTAACGCAGCACCGAAAATCACCTGTCTTCGCGCTATGCGGCCCAGTATTTTCTGGGCTCTAGGGCCGGACGATTATCAAAGGATCTACCGCATTGAACAAGACATAACGTCGGGAGCGCTGCGCCTTTCTGCGGGTGGTCCGGAAGATTTGCACTGCCCCGCGTCAAGCACTCGCGCACATCGCGAGTAAGAACTGAAAAGGCGCTTCCCAAACTGGTCGGCGTGTAGCAGCTTTCGGGCCAGCGCTGTCCCCCGGCGATGGTTGCTTCGCCGGTACTCTACATGAACCGTTTCAGCACCCTCCGCCGGCTACCAAGCGTTACCGCAAATCGTCCGCCTTGTCGCAGCCTTCGGGATCGCCCAGCCAGCAGGCATGTTCCAGCACCGACAGCGCGCGCGGCAGGTCCACCGGCACGCCGCGGCCGTCCGACAGGATGTCGCCCAGCGTGACGCAGGCATAGGGGTCGTTGCCGTCGCAGCCCATGGCGAAGAGCCGCGTGGCTTCGACCATGTCGGGCGGAACACCCAGCCCCGAGCGATAGATCTCGCCCAGATAGCTGCAGCCCTGCGGTTCACCCCCGTCGCAGGCATCGCGGTAGAGCGCCTGCGCGCGGGCCGGGTCATGCGCAACGCCGTCGCCCAGTTCCAGCCGGAATCCCAGCTGGCTGCATCCCAGCAGATCGCCCGCCGCGCAGCCCGCCTCGAACAAAGCCGCGATGCGCTCAGGCAGCGTGTCGAAATCGCCGATGCCCCGCAGATCGGTCTGGAAGGCCAGCTGCGTGCAGGCCGCGCCCCAGCCTTCGCCGCAGAGCGCACCGAGCAGGCGAAAGCCGGTCTCCAGATCGGTCGGCCCGCCGCGCCCTTCGATCATCATCACGCCCAGCCGCGTGCAGCCCGGGCGCGACAGCGGCTCGGGCGCAAGATCGCAGGCCTGCCGGTAAAACCCGCGCGCCTGACGGTCGCCGGTGGGCAGGCCCGCGCGCCCGGTCTCGTAGAGCCGCCCGATCTCGGCGGCAACCAGCGCGGGGAGGGCCTCGGTCGCGGTGTCGAGCAGTTCGAGCACACTGCTGTCCTCGGGCTTGGCCGCGACGCGCGCGCGCGCCAGCAGCACCGAGAGGAAGGGATCGCCCGGGGAGGCGCGCCGCGCCTCCTCGCAGGCCGCGACCGCCGCATCGGGGTAGCGGATGGCATAAACGCCCGGCGCGTCGGGCAGACGCGGAAGGGCGCGGAACCCGGCAAGCCGGTCGCAATCGGAAAGTGGCGCGGTCTCCGCCAGCGCCAGCGCGCCCCCCGGCGCGAGGATCAGCACGAAAAGCCCGGCCACGAACGGGGGGCGGCCCGGAAAGCCGCCCGGAAAACGTCGGAAAGAACGGAAAGCAAAAGGGCGGGGAAAGTGACCGGGAAAACGCGTCTCGCTCATCGCTGCCCTGCCCTCCTGCGGCCCCATACGCGCGAAGCCTAGCATGGTGAGGCCCGGCTTCCCAAGAGGGCGCGGAGGACACGCGCCGCGCCTGTGGGCGCCGTGCCACAAGGCGCCTCAGCGCGCGCGCTGAAGCATCCCGTACAGATCGCGCGGATCGTCGGGGTCGGCGATCACGTCCAGCATCGTGCCACCCGGCTGGATCTGATCATAAAGCCAGTTGAGCGCCGAGAAATCCTCGACCGCGAAGCCCACGCCGTCGAACAGCGTCACCGCCTGCGCGTCGCGCCGCCCCGGCGCCTGCCCACCCAGAACCTGCCACAGCTCGGTGACGGGATGATCGGCGCCGACCTGCTGGATCTCGCCCTCGATCCGGGTCTGGGGCTCGTATTCCACGAACGTCTCGGCGCGCGACAGGATCGCGGGGGCCAGCTCGGTCTTGCCCGGGCAATCGCCGCCGATCGCGTTGATATGCACGCCCGCGCCGATCATGTTGTCATGCAGCACCGTCGCCAGCCGCTTGTCGGCGGTGCAGGTGGTGATCACGTCGGCGCCCTCGCAGGCGGCCTCGGCGCTGGTGCAGGGGATCAGCATGAGACCGCTCTCGGCAAGGTTCCGTGCGCATTTCGCCGTCGCCGCCGGGTCGGTGTCGAACAGCCGCACCGTGTCGATGCCGCAGACCGCCTGCAGCGCCAGCGCCTGAAACTCGGCCTGCGCGCCGTTGCCGATGAGCGCCAGCACCCGTGAATCGGGCCGCGCCAATGTCCGCGTCGCCAGAGCCGAGGTCGCCGCGGTCCTGAGCGCAGTCAGCATCGTCATTTCCGAGATCAACAGCGGATAGCCCGTGTCGACCGCCGAGAGCACGCCGAACGCGGTGACGGTCTGCAGCCCGGCCTTGGTATTCGCCGGATGGCCGTTCACGTATTTGAACGCGTAGCGCGCGCCATCCGAGGTCGGCATCAGCTCGATCACGCCGATCGGCGAATGCGCGGCCACGCGCGGGGTCTTGTCGAAATCGGGCCAGCGGCGGAAATCGGCCGCGATCCTGTCGGTCAGATCCATGAGCGCCGGTTTCAGCCCGATGCGATGGATGATCGCCATGATCTCGGCCACCGAGACAAAGGGGACCAGCGCCTGCGCCGAGGGGGCGGGCGGAGTGGCGCGATTGGCCTGCATTGTCAGCTCCTCAATGCTGCCCGCGAAAGGCGCGGGTCGGACGGTCGAACACCTTCTTGCCCATCAGCGAGGCGACCAGATCGACCATCAGATGCGCGGTGCGCCCGCGCTCGTCGAGAAAGGGGTTGAGCTCCACAAGGTCGAGCGAGGTCACGAGGCCGCTTTCATGCAGCATCTCCATCACCAGATGCGCCTCGCGGAACGTGGCACCACCCGGCACCGTGGTGCCCACGGCGGGCGCGACCATCGGGTCGAGGAAATCCACATCGAGCGAGACGTGCAAAAGCCCGTTCGCCGCCTCGACCCGCTCGAGAAATTCGCGCAAGGGAGCGACGACGCCGCGCTCGTCAAGCACGCGCATGTCGTTGATGGCGATCTCGTGCTCCAGCAGCGCGGCATGTTCGGCCGGATCGACCGAGCGGATGCCGAACAGGCAGATATTCTCGGGCGGCACGGGCGCGGGAAAAGGCGGAAAGGCCTCGAAATCGCGCCCGGCCAGATAGGCCACGGGCGTCCCGTGCAGATTGCCCGATTCGGTGGTCGCGGGCGTGTGGAAGTCGCTGTGCGCGTCGAGCCAGAGAACGAAAAGCGGACGGTCCGCGTCGCGCGCGGCCTGCGCCATGCCCGCCACCGAGCCCAGCGACAGCGAATGATCGCCGCCCATGAAGATCGGCATCCCCTGCGCCATCGCCTGCGTTCCGGCCTGCGCCAGCGCGGCGCTCCAGCCCAGCGTTTCGGGCAGGTGATGCACGGCGGGATTGATGCTTGTGGCTTCGACCGGCGCACAGGAGACGTCACCCAGATCGGTGACCCTGTGGCCCAGCGCCTGAAGCGCCTCGGCCAGCCCGGCGGTGCGATAGGCGGCGGGGCCCATCAGGCACCCGGGACGGCGCTGGCCGGTATCGACCGGCGCGCCGATCAGGAGGCAATGGGTCTGGGGCATGGGGACTCCTGTGTTGCGTGCCGGGAAGTGTAGCGGTCGCGGCAGCGGAATCCACTTGACGCCTTGCCCGTTTCGCGCCGTTCATTGAGCGTTTCGCACAATCGAAGTGAGCGTTTTGCATGACAGACGATACCGACCTGCGCCTGATCGCGGCGCTCAGACGCGACGGCCGCGCGGGGCTCGCCACGCTTGCCGCCGATCTGGGGCTGAGCCGAAACACCCTGCGCGCGCGGCTGAACCGGCTGATCGAGACGGGCGAGATCCAGGGCTTCACGGTGCTGACCCGTTCGGACCTGGCCGAAAGCCCGGTGCGCGCGCTGATGATGGTGGCGATCGAAGGCAGCGGGACGGATCGTGTGGTGGGGCGGATGCTGACGCATCCGGCGGTGCGCGCGGTGCATGCGACGACCGGACGCTGGGACGTGATCGTGGATCTGGCGACCCACAGCCTCGCGCAGCTCGACGAGACCCTCTCGCGGATCCGCAAGCTCGACGCGGTCACGCAATCGGAGACGCATCTGCTGATGTCCACCCGGCGCGCCGCGCCACCGCGGTAGTGACGGCCCTCATTGATTTGATACTGGCCGAAAATTTTTACAAGTTAAATCAGTTGCTTGAAAAATAGGAGAATCAATAGGTTTGATGCCGATCAGCCCTTTTGGGGGGGCGAAGATGGGTTTGTCAGCAATTCTTGCAGAAAATTTGGCAGTGTTTTCAATGGGGCGTTGCGCAACGTGTGGCGCGATCACGCCACACGCCACACCTGATAGCGTAAGGTTTTGGCTATTGTGTGGAGCTTGGAGACGTCATTCGGGAGACCCGATCTCGCACCATTTCCTGAATACGTTCGGCTCGTTGCTGCCGCCATGTCAGCAGGTCTTCCTTCGTCGTTCCGACGACGGCAAGTTCCCTTGCCTGTTCACCGGCGCGTGCGCTGAGGTCAGCTGCCCAAACCTCTAGCTCTAGTCCGAGGATGTTGCCATCTTCGACCACTCTACCGTCGGAGCCTTCACTGTGACGCACGATGGTCTCCGCGAGCGTCATCACGGCGTTGTAGGCAGTTTTCTCTGCGATAAGCTCGATTCCCTCCCCAGCGGTGTCTGCGCCCAGAACCAACCAATCGAGTGAGACGCCGAGGCCCTTTGCCAAAGCGCATACAGCATCGAAACCCGGCAAGCTCGCTCCTGATCGAAGCATGTATTTGTCTAAAGTGCGCTTCGGAATCCCGGTTCTTTCAGCCATATCGGCTACTGTCCAACCGTTCTTGTCGCGGAGTTCGCGCAGTTTCGAGGCGAGGTCCAGCATCCGCATCTCTTCTTGGCAGAGCCCAAATTAGGGTATTAAAATCTCCCAAATCTGGGTTATTCTTATCCGTGAGAAGCGTATCAGCAATTGGCAGGTCTGACCACCGCCTTGCGCAGGTGCGGGCGGGCTTTGTCGGCCGCGGCACAAGCTTGCATGCTTGGTGCAAGAACAATGGCGTCGATACCGCAAATGCGCGCAAGGCACTGGCCGGACGATGGATCGGCCCCAAGGCAACTGAACTGGTAGAAAAGCTTCAGCACGCGGCAGGTGTGACGGAATGATTGGCGTACAGGTCCGTCAGTTGCTTGGCACGAGCGGGATCCCGGTAGATCGGAGGCATGCCGGGACCTGGCTGCGCGTCAGGGGGGTGAAGACCTTCAAGGTTCCATCTCGCGGCGGTGACGCTGATGCGGTCCTGCTGTCCGACCTGCCGGAGGCGGTACGGCAAGAGTACCTGTTGAAGCATATCAACGGGCAAGAGCTTGACCCTGGCACCTATGACGACGCGGCGCACGAGGGGTTCCTGCAAGCCTGTGTCAGTCGTCGCGAGCGTGCCGAGCGCAAGGCCGAGGTCGCGCGCTTTCTGGTGGCGATGGGGCCGGGTGTGAAGTGGCCGGACCGGCTGCGGCTGGTGCATGCGAAATTCGGCGTGATGGGGCATTCACAGCCCCGTTTGAAAGCCCTTCTGACGCGGCTCAAGGGGGTTGAAGCCCGCCTCTCAGAAGAGACGAACATGGCACAGCATCTGCGGATTGCCAATGCCGATTTCCGCCCACGGCGACCGGGCGACTTTGCGCATACCGAGACGGCGCAGGACATCTTGCACAGCCTTGAAATGTTGCGGCATCGGCAGGAGCCGAGCGTCGCGATGATTGCCGGCGCACCGGGTGTCGGGAAAACCAAGGCACTGCAAAGCTTTCTGTCGGCACTTGGACATGACGCCTTCAGATTGGAAGTTGCCAATGGTGAAGGCCGGCCAAGCGGCGTTGCCTATTCGCTGCTGAGGGCGTTTGGTGCCCAGGGTAATGGCATGAGTCTTCCGGCCATGAAGGAAGCGCTTGTCGGATACATCGGTCGGGGGCGAATGGTGGCTCTTGACGACGCGCACAACCTGCAACCACAAGGCGCGGATTGGGTCGCGGCGCTGGCGCGCGATGGCGAATTTAATCTGGTGCTGTGCGGCGGCCTTGAACTGCAGCATCAGGTCAACAAGATCGCCTCGCTTCGCAGCCGGGTGCATGCAAGCCGTCCGGTGTGCATCAAACGCGTGAGACGCGCGGACGTGGCGGCTTTGGTCGAGGGCACCGCATTTGCGACCGATGCGGCAATCAAGGCGCTACATGCCGTAGCACCGTTCCACGGCGGCGGGCTTCGCAATGTCCAAGCCGCGATGGATCAAGCGGCGCTCTTTTCTGGAAATGACTGCCCCACGCTGGAGCATCTGTCGTGGGCGATCCGCGATCTGAAATTCGTGCCGAATGGAGGTGACGCATGAGCACGGTTAAGCTGGCAATTCAGATTCGGCTGGAACAATCCTCTTTGCCCATCGCGCCGCACGCGGCTGGATGCCCAGACGTGTTCCCCTGGCAAATGCATGGCTTTCGGCCATGCTGGCGTGGCAAGGGCTGCCGGTGAGCGATATCGCCCGCAAACTGCGCGTGACTGACGTAACAGTGCGCAAGATGCTCAAGGAGCAGCGCGAATGACTCCCGCCGCGCGCAACGCTTTACAGCGGGCCATTACCGCCAGTCGTGCCGCGCGCCTGACTCTGGTGGACTTGGAAAGCACTGCTTCACGCGCCCTTGAAGAGGGTATTGAAGGCCCCCTCTTGACGACCTGCCCGCAGCCGCCGCCCACCGCCGCGCTCACCGCCCCGGAGTGCCGTCGAAACTGGCGACGGACCCTGAATTGCAGGCTTTCGTCCTCGCCCGCATCGACACGCTGACCTTTAGCCAGATCACGGCTGAGGTCACCGCCAGCTTCCCGCCCGAGCGCCGCATCAGCCGCTCGTCGCTGCACCGCTGGTGGCACCGTCATGGCCGCCACCTCGCAAACCTCAACCACCTCTGATCAGCCGTTCCCAGCAAATCCCGCAAATCGCCAGTTGGTATCAGACCTATTGATTTGATACTGACAGATCTGATGAATGCACACAGGTAGCCCGCAAGAACAGGAAGGGGGGCTCTGCCCCCCTCGCGCTGCGCGCTCACCCCCCGGGATATTTCCGGCGTAAAGATGCGCGGTTAACGCAAACTTAACGCCCCGTCTTTGTTCCTTAAATATCCTCGGGGGTGTCCAGAGGGGGCAGACAGCCCCCTCTGGCCCCGGCCCGCCACGGGACCGGCGCCGGAGGATGCGCGGCGTCAGCCGCGGGCGGCTTTCTCGGCGATGCCCGAGACACCTTCGCGGCGCTCGAGTTCGGCCTCGATATCGGCGAGCGACACATCACGGGCCGCGCACATGACGAGCAGGTGGAACAGCACATCCGCCGCTTCCGAGGCCAGCTTCTCGCGGTCGCCCTTCACCGCCTCGATGATCGCCTCGACCGATTCCTCGCCGAATTTCTCGGCACATTTCTCGGGCCCCTTGGCAAGGAGCTTGGCGGTCCAGCTGGTTTCGGGGTCGGCGCCCTTGCGGGTTTCGATGGTGGCGGCAAGGCGGTGGATGGCGCTCATGACAGTCTCACGGGAATGCCGGCGGCGGCCATATGGGCCTTGGCCTCGCCGATCGTATAGGTGCCGAAATGGAAGATCGACGCGGCCAGCACGGCCGAGGCCTTGCCCTCGGTCACGCCCTCGACGAGGTGATCGAGGGTCCCGACCCCGCCCGAGGCGATGACCGGAACGTCGACGGCCTCGGCGATGGCGCGGGTGAGCGGCAGGTTGAAGCCCGCCTTGGTGCCGTCGCGGTCCATCGAGGTCAGCAGGATCTCGCCCGCGCCCTTCGCGGCCACGGTGCGGGCGAACTCGACCGCGTCGATGCCCGTGGTCTTGCGGCCGCCATGGGTGAAGATTTCCCAGCGGCCGGGTTCCACCGTCTTCGCGTCGATGGCGCAGACGATACACTGGCTGCCGAAGCGGTCGGCGGCCTCGGCGATCACATCCGGATTGGCAACGGCCGCCGAGTTGAAGCTCACCTTGTCCGCCCCTGCCAGCAGAAGCGCGCGCACGTCGTGATGCGTGCGCACCCCGCCACCCACGGTCAGCGGCATGAAGCATTGCTCGGCCGTGCGGGTCACGAGGTCGAACATCGTACCGCGGTTTTCATGCGTGGCGTGGATATCGAGGAAGCACAGCTCGTCCGCCCCCGCCGCGTCATAGGCCTTGGCCGCTTCGACCGGGTCGCCCGCGTCGATCAGGTTGACGAAGTTCACGCCCTTGACGACGCGGCCATCGGCCACGTCCAGGCAAGGGATGATGCGGGTTTTCAGCATGGCCACGCTCTTTGGTCTTGCAGGGCTGTCGATCCTTCCCTAGCGCCCCGTGCCGCCGGGGGAAAGGGCTGATGCGGCTTTCGCGGGAGCGGGCCGGGCGCGATTTACACGTCAGGGACGAGCGGCTAAACCACGCGGCATGGTCTCCGTGCTGTCCCCTTCCCGCTCCGCTCCGTTTCGCGCGTTCCTGCGCGCGGCTCCGCTGGCTTTGCTGGCCGCCTGTGCTGCGCCCGCTCCCGCCCCCGAACCTGCGCCCGATGCGGTCGACCGGATCGCCGCCGAATGCGCGCTTCTGGAGCGCGCCGAGACGATGATCGGGGCCGCCGGCCAGACCGCCCCTTCCGGCCTGCGCGAAGGCTGTCCGGGCGTGAGCGCGCGCGACACCCGCGCGCTGGACGAGCAGATGGCTTCCCTGCGCGCGGCGACCGGAGCGCCCTTGCCGCCGGGGGTGCAGCCGGGCAGCCGGGCCGAGACGGTCTATCGCCGGATGATCACCCGCGGCGTCCCGGTGTCGTTGGCCCGGCAGCTGACCGGCGATCCGCTCTTTGCGATCGCGTCGCACAGCGCTACCTGAGGACCGGATCGTCGCGGGGGCTGGACACCGCCGCCCGTGCGCGCCACTTTGAACCCGAACAGAACAGGCACCGATCATGGCCCAACCGACCGCCCCCGCCCCGTCCTCGCTGATGCCCGTAGCCCTGATCCTGCTGATCTGGCACGGCCTTCTGGGCGCCGATTACGTGATCGCGCGTTTCGGACTGGGCGCGCAGGACTGGCCCGCGCTGATGCCGCTGATGCCGCTCGACGCGCTGTGGCTGCAGGTGACCTGGGCGCTGGGCGTCTGGCTGGGCGTGGTGGCCGCGATTTTCCTCGCGCTGCGCGACGATGCCTCGGTGCTGCTGTTCTTCGCCGCCTTCGCCTTCGAGGTTGCCGTGGGGATCGGCCTGTTTCTGGCCGCGCCGCCGGTGATGCTGTTGCCCGTGCCACTGCTGGCGGTCATCGCCGTCCTGGTGGTGATGCCGCTTTTCGGCTGGCTCTACGCCCGCGCCCAGAACCGGCGCGGCGTGCTGCACTGACCCTTCCTGTCCTGTCCGTGAAAGGATGACCCGCATGATCCGCCGCAATCTTGCCGAGGCGATTGGCAACACGCCCCTGATCCGTCTGCGCAAGGCGAGCGAGGAAACCGGCTGCGAGATCCTCGGCAAGGCCGAGTTCCTCAATCCCGGCCAGTCGGTCAAGGACCGCGCCGCTTTGTTCATCATCCGCGACGCGGTGGCGAAAGGGCTTTTGAAACCCGGCGGCACCATCGTCGAGGGCACGGCGGGCAATACCGGGATCGGGCTGGCGCTGGTCGGGGCCTCGATGGGGTTCAAGACCGTCATCGTCATCCCCGAGACCCAGAGCCAGGAAAAGAAGGACATGTTGCGGCTGGCGGGCGCCGAGCTGGTGCAGGTGCCGGCGGTGCCTTACAAGGATCCGAACAATTACGTGAAATATTCGGGCCGTCTGGCCGAGGAACTGGCCAAGACCGAGCCCAACGGCGCGATCTGGGCCAACCAGTTCGACAACGTGGCGAACCGGCAGGCGCATGTCGAGACGACGGGCCCGGAAATTTGGTCGCAGACCGGCGGCGCCATCGACGGGTTCACCTGCGCCGTGGGGTCGGGCGGGACGCTGGCGGGCGTGGCCGAGGCGCTGCAGCCGCGCGGCGTGAAGATCGCGCTGTCCGATCCCGAGGGCGCGGGCATGTACAAGATCTATACCGGCGAGGAAAATCCCGGCAATTCCATCACCGAGGGCATCGGCCAGGGCCGCGTGACTGCCAATCTGGAAGGCTTCACGCCGGATATGTCGTTCCGCATTCCCGACGCGGAATCGGTGCAGGTCTGCTTCGACCTGCTCGAGCATGAGGGCCTGTGCCTGGGCGGATCGTCGGGCGTGAACGTCGCGGGCGCGATGCGTCTGGCCAGGGAGATGGGGCCGGGCCACACGATCGTGACGATCCTGTGCGATTATGGCACGCGCTATCAGTCCAAGCTGTTCAACCCCGAGTTCCTGAAGGGAAAGGGCCTGCCGGTGCCCGAATGGCTTGACCGCGCGCCCCTGCCCCTGCCAGTGATGTTCCAGGATTAACCGGAACGGGCGGCCCGGGTTTTTCGGGCCTGACACGATGAACACAAAGACTTTCCGCCTGCCGGGGCTTTCGCATCTGGCAGCGCTTCTTCTGGCCGTCCTTGCGGGCGCTATGGTGGCATCGCTGCCCCCGGCGCCCGCTGCCGCGCAAGGCGCCGAGGCCGGGGTGATCGATTACGACGCCTGGGCGCGGCTTGCCACGCGGGTCGAGACGGCGCTGGAGAACGATTTCACCACCGACGAGACGCTCAACCAGCTGCGCGTGCAACTGGTCGAGATGCGCGAGCAATTCACCACCACGCAGGCCGTGATCGACGAGCGGCTGACCTTGCTGCGCGAGCAGATCGCCTCGCTTGGCCCTGCCCCGGGCGAGGGTGAAAGCGAACCCGACGACATTGCCCAGCGCCGCGCCGAGTTGCAGGCGACGCTGGCCGAACGCGAGGCGCCGATCCGCGCGGCGGGCGAAGGTCTGGCGCAGGCCGAGGCGCTGATCCGGCTCATCGACCGCGAATTGCGCGCGCGGCAGGCTAACGCCCTGATGACGCTGGGGCCGACGCCGCTGAACCCGGCGACCTGGATGGCCGGGCTCGATGCGATGATCGTATCGTGGGAGAACATGCGCGCCGAGGTGCTGCGCGCCTGGAACGATCCCGCCAACCGCGAGGAACTGCTCAGCGACCTGCCCGTCACCATCGTCTGCCTGCTGCTGGCGCTGCTGCTGATCCTGCGCGGGCGCCACTGGATGGAGCGGCTGACGATGCGGCTCTTGCATCACAGCTCGATCCTGCGCGGGCGGGTGGTGGTGGCGTTCTTCGTCTCGCTCTCGCAACTGGTGGTGCCGTTCCTGGGGCTGGTGCTGCTGGCCGTGGCGATCCGGCTCACGCATCTGACCGGGACCACGCTGGACGCGCTGTCGGTGGTGCTGATCCCCGCGGGCATGGCGTTCTTCATCGCCCGCTGGCTGTCGCTGCACATCTTTCCCATCGTCGAGGATCCGCGCCTGTCGCTCAATCTCAGCGCCTCGGACCGGCGCAAGGCGCGCGGGCTGTCGCTGATCTTCGGCGCGCTGGCGGGGATCGAGCTGCTTTACGGCACGGTGCTGGTCGAAGAAACGCTGAACCAGGCCGCTCTCGCCGCGCTCACCTATCCGCTGGTGCTGCTCTGCGCGCTGACGATGATCCGCTTCTCGCGCGTGCTCAGCCGCCACCAGCCCCGGCAGGTGATGCAGGACGGCCAGCCGGTCGCGGCCTCGCCCTTCTTCGACCGGATGCTGACGCTGGGCTGCCGGACGCTCTTGCTGTTCGGGCTGATCTCGCCGGTGCTGGGCGCCGTGGGCTATATCGCCGCGGCGGCGATGCTGACCTACCCGCCCGTGAATTCCTTGGGCGTGGTGGGCACGGTGATGGTGCTGCACCGGCTGATCATCGCCATCTATGTCACGATCATCGGCGATGACGACCGCGCCGTGCAGGGGCTGGTGCCGGCGCTGGCGGGGCTGGTCCTGTCGCTGGCCGCTCTGGTCCCGCTGGCGCTGATCTGGGGCGCGCGCGAAACCGACATGCTGGAGCTCTGGGCGCGGTTCTCGGAAGGCGCCAGTTTCGGCGGCGCGCGCATCTCGCCCGCCAGCGTGATGTGGTTCGTCGTGGTGTTCTGCATCGGCTACCTGACCACCCGGACCTTCCAGGGTGCGCTGGGAACCTCGATCCTGCCCAAGACCACGCTGGAGAAAGGCGCGCAGAAGGCGATCATCTCGGGCGTGGGCTATCTGGGCATCACCGTGGCCGCGCTCATCGCCTTCTCGGTGGCGGGCATCAACCTGTCGGGCCTTGCCATCGTCGCCGGCGCCCTGTCGGTGGGCGTCGGTTTCGGGCTTCAGACCATCGTGTCGAACTTCGTCTCGGGCATCATCCTGCTGATCGAACGCCCGGTTTCCGAGGGCGACTGGATCGAGGTCGGCGGCAATCAGGGCATCGTCGACCGGATCTCGGTGCGCTCGACGGTGATCGAAACCTTCGACAAGTCGAAGATCATCGTGCCCAATGCCGACCTGATCTCGGGCTCGGTGACGAACTATACGAAATCCTCGCTGACCGGGCGGCTGGTGCTGACGATCGGCGTGGCTTACGGCACCGATACCCGCAAGGTCGAGGCGATCCTGCGCGAGATCATCGAGAACGAACCGATCGTCGTGCTCGATCCCGAACCGGGCGTCGATTTCGTGGGCTTCGGCGCGGATGCGCTGGAATTCCGCATCCGGGCGATCATCCGCGACGTGGGCATGAAATTGCCGCTCGCGACCGAGGTGAACCACAAGATCGCCGAACGCTTCGCCGCCGAGGGGATCGAGATCCCCTATGCCCAGCGCGATATCTGGCTGCGCAATCCCGAAACGCTGCGGCCGTTGGCCGACAGCCCGCCCCGCCCGCAAGCCCCCGCGCCCGCAGCCCCTGCACCCGAGCCGGCAGAAATACCGGCCGAGCCTCGCGACGGCGGGCTCGGCACGCGCACTCCCGAGGCCTGGGCCGACCAGACCGTCGAAACCGAGCCCGACGGCTCCCCCGACCCCGAGCAGGACCGATGACGACACCCCTTTTCCGCGAAACCCCCTATGCGCGCGAAGCCACCGCGCGCGTGATCCGCGTGGCCGAAGACGGCGCGCTGGTGGTCGATGCCTCCGTCTTCTATCCGGCGGGCGGCGGCCAGCCCGGCGACAGCGGCACGCTGCGCTGGGAGGATGGCGAGGCCGCGATCGCCGATACCCGCAAGGAGGGCGCAACCGAGGTGGCGCTGATCCCGGCGGAGGGCGCCGCGACGCCCCCGCCCGGAACCGAGGTCACGATGATCCTCGACTGGGACCGGCGCCACCGTCACATGCGGGTCCACACCGCGCTGCACCTTCTGTCGGTGGTGATCCCGCTGCCGGTGACGGGCGGCGCGATCGGCGCCGAGAAGGGAAGGCTCGATTTCGACATGCCCGAGGCGCCCGAAGACAAACAGGCACTGGAAGATGCGCTCAACGCGCTCATCGCCCGCGACCTGAGCGTGTCGGAACGCTGGATCACGGATGACGAGATGGCCACGAACATGGATCTGGTGAAGACCATGTCGGTGGCCCCGCCCACGGGTCAGGGCCGGGTGCGGCTGGTCCGGATCGGCACCCGCGACGAACAGGTCGATTTGCAGCCCTGCGGCGGCACCCATGTGGCCTCGACCGCCGAGATCGGGCCAGTGCGGCTGGGCAAGATCGAGAAGAAGGGCAAGCAGAACCGGCGCGTGTCGCTGTTCCTGGCGTGACGGAGACGCGGGGGCTGCCGCCCCCGCACCCCCGCCCGGGGGAGGGCAGGCCCTCCCCCGGACCCCCTCCGGCGGGTCTGTGTCGAAGAGCGTCGTGGCGATGTCTTTGCGGTAACCGCGCATTTTTGTTGCCGGCATTTCCTCGGGGTGATGCCAAAAAGAAGAGCAGACAGCCCCACCCCGGCGCGGCCTGTGGTTGCGGGCAGGATGCGCCGGTTGAGCGCGATCGCCCCGGTCAGGCGGGCTTGGGCGCGGGTGGTGGTCCCCGGGGGTTTCACACCCCCGGCCCCCCGTGGAGTATTTTCGACAGAGTGAAAGGGGCGCGGTTCAGCGCCGAGCGCGTCGCTTGGGCGGGCGGAGCCTCGGATGGCGGTTCAGGTCCTTGGCGAGACGTTGGCGGATGGGGCCGGGTTCGCCGGTGTAGCCTGCCTGCGGCCAGAAGGTGCGCAGCCATATGAAGTCGCTCGCCTCCACCTGGGCCCGGTCGCGGTTGCCCTTGTAGGCCGCCTTGGCTTCGACCGCGCAGAGGGCATGCTTCATGACATGGGTTTCCTCGAACGGCATCGGGCCGCCGGACACGAAGGCGACATCAGTCACAGGCATGTCGTCGTGCAGTTGCGGCGGATCGACGACGCGGGTCGTGGGTCGGACACCCTTTGTCCGGGGCACGGCGGCGGACCCGTGGTATTGTTCATGGGTCACCACGCTGTCGCGCGGGCCGGGACGGGTCGCCAATCCGCGCAGGGCGCGCGAGATCGGCATGAATCCCAGCGCCACTGGGCACGGCCGTCGAGCATGAAGAGCATGCCCTCAGCCAGTGGATCGGGTGCGGGCCGGCCGGCAGTGCGCCGTCGGGATCGGGGCGCAGGATGCCTTGCGCGACGGTCCCGAAGAAGCCCGGATGCGCGCGAAGATCGGGACCTGCGTCTGTTTCCGGCCCGCCAGCTACGAGGTGACGATGTTGCACGTCACCCGCGCGGGGTCACCGCCTGGGCCTCGATGAAGACAGCGCGCCCGGCATGGAGCCGGGCTCAGGGGCTCATGGCAGCAGGTCCGAGAGGCGGATTTCGGCGATCCGCTCCACCTGACGGCAGGCAGTGGCGAATTCGGTGTCGGTGTCGTTGGCGATGCGGGTATCGAAGGCCTGCAGGATCGAGGCCCTGGAATGGTCGCGCACGGCGATGATGAAGGGGAAGCCGTGTTTCTTCACATAGGCCTCGTTGCGCGCCTGGAAGGCCGCGCGCTCGTCGTCGGTGAGCGCGTCGAGCCCGGCGCTGGATTGCTCGTTCGAGGATTCCGCCGTCAGGCGCCTGGCCTGCGCGAGTTTGCCCGCAAGATCCGGATGCGCCTTGAGAACGCCCAGTCGTTCTTCACGCGTGGCCGAGCGGAACATGCGCGCGAGCGCGTTGTGCAACCCCGCCGCGGTGTCATGGGCGGGGCCCAGTTCGAGCTGCCAGGCGCGTTCGGCGATCCAGGGCGAATGTTCGAAGATCGAGCCATAGCGCGCGACGAACGTGTCGCGGTCCATGCGGCTCGGGCGCTCGTAGCGCAGGGGCGGATAGGTCGCGGCCCAGAAATCGGCGATCTGCGAGCGGGTGGCGAACCACGCCCCGCCCTTTTCGGCCACGTGGTCGAGGAAGCGGACAAGACCCGCCAGCTTGCCCGGGCGCCCGATCAGGCGGCAATGCAGACCGATCGAGAACATGCGCCCGCCCTCGGCCAGGAGCGTCTCGTAGCTGTCGATCAGGTACTGCCCGAAATCCTGCCCCGTGACCCAGCCGGGCGACGTGGCAAAGCGCATGTCATTGGCTTCGAGCGTGTAGGGGATGACAAGCTGATCGCGCTCGCCCAGTTCCAGCCAATAGGGCAGATCGTCATCATAGGTGTCCGAGATCCAGTCGAGCGCGCCGGTCGCGGCGGTCAGCGCCACGGTGTCGACCGAGCAGCGCCCGGTATACCAGCCGCGCGGGGGCTCGCCCACGACCTCGGTATGAAGGCGCAAGGCCTCGGCGATCTGCGCACGCTCCTCGGCCTCTGGCATGTCGCGATGCTCGACCCATTTCAGCCCGTGGCTGGCGATGTCCCAGCCTGCCTCCTTCATCGCCTTGACCTGCTCGGGCGAACGGGCGAGCGCGGTCGCGACGCCGTAGATCGTCACCGGCAGGGCGCGGTCGGTGAACAGGCGGTGCAGGCGCCAGAACCCGGCGCGGGCGCCATATTCGTAGATCGAATCCATGTTCCAGTGGCGCTGACCCGGCCAGGGCGCGGCACCGGCGATATCGGACAGGAAGGCTTCGGACTGGGCGTCGCCATGCAGGATGTGATTCTCGCCGCCTTCTTCGTAGTTCAGCACGAGGCTGATCGCCACGCGCGCGCCGCCGGGCCAGACGACGCGGGGGGCGCGGGGGCCGTAACCGATCATGTTGCGGGGATATCGGGGGGCGTCTGGCACGATACTGTCCTTGGCTCAGGGGGTTCGATCCTCAAACTAGCCAAAAAAATCGGCACGTTTATCAAAATTTCCCGAAAGGACCTGTGCCCGCGCGGCGGACTGGCTTTTGCGCGCGCAGCAGGCAGAATGGCCGGGCAGCGAACAGGAGACCCCCGATGCCCGGCTATCTGACCACCCATGTTCTCGACACCGCGCGCGGCCTGCCCGCCGAGGGGATCCGCATCGCGCTCTACCGGGTGAGCGGCAATGCGCATACGAAGATCGCCGAGACGGTGACCAATGACGACGGCCGCAGCGACGCGCCGATCCTGCCGCAGGAAGCGTTCAAGCCGGGCACCTACGAGCTGATCTTCTTTTGCGGCGATTACCTGCGGGCGACCGGGCAGGCCGGGGCGGATCCGCTGTTCCTGGACCAGGTGCCGATCCGCTTCGGCATGAGCGACCCCGAGGCGCATTACCATGTGCCGCTGTTGCTGTCGCCGCACGGGTATTCGACCTATCGCGGCAGCTGAGCCACCCTTTGCGGGGGGGGTCAGGCGCGCGCGCTGCGGGTGCGCGGCGTGACGCCCGCCCCTGAGGCTGTGTCTCTCTGCCAACCCCCGGGCGCTAGCGACCAGTGTTCGGGGTGATGCGGCACATAGCGCGTGCCATCGGCGACGTGGCGGGTGATCCGCACGCGGTCGCGGCCGGTGTCGAGGGTCAGGAACAAGTTGTCCTCGCCCCGGCGCCGGGTGGAAAGCGACGTGCCGTTCTGCACGAACAGCACCTCGGGCGTGTCGGTGAAGGGGGCGACATAGCTGACATGGACATGGCCTGACAGCACGATCCGGGCGCCCATGCCCGGCAGCGCCGCCAGAAGCCGCCCCGCGCCCACCATCAGCGGGTCGATGTTGAGCGCGGCATGTTCCAGCGGGTGGTGCATGACAGCGATCCGCAGCCGGTCGCCCGCCTCGTCGAATCCGTGGCGCAGTTGGTCGATCTGGCCCGGATCGATCTCGCCGCGTTGCCAGTGCAGGCGGTGCGCGGTGTTGATGCCGGCCAAAGCCGTGGCATCGTCGCGCCAGACGGGCTCGGTCGGGCCCTGCGTGGCGCGGCGGAACCGGCCATAGCCATCCACGAAGCGCAGGATCGGGTTCCAGTGCGGCAGGTCGTGGTTGCCCGGCACGCAAAAGCGCGGCCCGGGCAGCGCGTCCAGCAGGGCCCGGGCCTTGGCGAACTGGCCCCGTGTCCCGCGCTGCGCCAGATCGCCCGAGATCACCACAAGGTCGGGTTGCGCGGCATGGACCGCTTCGCAGAGCGGGTCGATAAGGCCGGGTTCATGGGCACCGAAATGCAGGTCCGACAGATGCGCGATGCGCGTCATGCCGAAATCCGGTCGGCGGGATCGGGCACGATGATGCTGAGCGCGTCGTCATGGATCTTGAAGGTCAGCGGCGAGGGCATGCGTTTCTTCTCGCCGTCGAAGGCGACATAGGGCCGGGGCTGGCGGGTTTCGATCACCATCTCGCGGGTCGAGATCAGCTCGATATCGCGGCCCGCCTTCATCGTGCCCATGGCCAGCCGCAGCGCCAGTTTCAGCATCTGCCAGCGCGAGCCGGGGCGGGCGACGAAGACCGCGAATTCGTCATTTGCGATGGCATCCGAGCCTTCGAGCCCGAAATAGCCCAGCTGGTAGGCCGAGCGCGCGACGAAGACGAGCGGAGAGCGCAGACGCCGTTCGACCCCGCCCGAGGTGGTGATGTGCATCGCATGCGGGCGCTGGAAGCGATAGATCGTGCGAATGAGCGACAGATGCGCCAGAAAGCGCCAGCGGCCCCATCGGTTGTAGACATCCTCGCGCGCCCTCAGCGCGGCCGGATACAACCCCAGCGAGGCATTGTTGAGAAACACGGTGCCGTTGACCGACCCGACAGAGATCCGGTGCGCGCGGCCCTTCAGGATCGCCCGCGCGGCCGGGGCCGGTTCCTGCGGCAGGCCCAGACCGCGCGCGAAATAGTTGAACGTGCCCAAAGGCAGCACGCCCATATGCGCGGGCTGGCCCATCATCGCCTGCGCCACGCCCATCACGGTACCGTCACCGCCCGCGGCGACGATCACCTTGAAGCCTTCGGCGATGGCGGACTTGACCTCGTCCTCCAGCCCGCCCTCGCGCGACCAGCGGCGCAGCTGTGCGCCGGAACCCAGCGCTTCCATCGCCTGCTCGATGGCCTGCGCGTCCTTGCTGTTGCGCCCGGATTTGGGATTGGCCACGACGCAGATGTCGCGGCTGGTGATGTCATCGCTTGTGAGCATGCCGCCCTGAAGCCTCCAATGCCGGCCTGTCGGGAATATCGGAATCAGGGATATCCGTTCCCGGAAGGTCGAGCCCCTGCACCTGTGCCGCCATATCGGCGCGGATGCGACCGACAATGAAATCAGCAAACAACCGCACCTTCGGATCGCGGAGCCGCCGGTGCGGCGTGAGCAGGCTCAGCGTGACGGGCAAGGGCGGCGTCGCGCGCGCCACCGGCACCAAGGCGCCCGTCCGCAGGTAAGCGCCCACCTCGAAGACCGGTTTCATCACGACGCCGTGACCGGCCAGCGCCCAGTCGGTCAGCACGTCGCCATCGTCGGATTCGAACGGGCCGGAAATCTCGTAGCTCTGCTCGCCCTGCGGGGTCCGCAAGGTCCAGCGGAATTCCTTGGCGCCGGGATAGCGCAGGTTCAGGCAATCGTGCCGGTCGCGCACCAGCGCCGCCCCATCCGCGGGAAGGCCGCGCCGGGCGATATAGGCGGGCGAGGCGCACAGGATCCGGGGGCATTCGGCGATCACCCGCATCTTCAGCGCGCTGTCTTCCAGCCGCCCGAGATGCAGCACGGCATCGAGCCCCTCGGCGGTGACGTCGATGATCCGGTCGGACAGCCGCAGCCGCAGGTCGATCAGCGGATACTCGGCCTTGAAGGCGGGCACGAAAGGCCCCAGAAGCCGCCGCCCCACGCCCAGCGGCGCGCCCACATACAACACCCCGCGCGGGTTCTGCGTGGCGTCGGCGACCGCCGCCTCGGCCTCTTCGATGGCCTGCAGGATGCCCTGCGCGCCGTCGTAGAAGATCCGCCCGTTCTCGGTCGGCTGCAGCTTGCGCGTGGTGCGGTTGAACAGCCGCACGCCCAGATGTTTCTCAAGCTCGCTGATCCGCCCCGAGGCCACGGCCGGCGAGGTGCGCTGATCGCGCGCGGCGGCGGACATGCTGCCCAATTCGTAGACACGCACGAACATGCGGATCATGTTGACATAGGACATTTTAAGCCCCCGCTTGAAAGTCCTCAGAGATTTGACGGATTATCAGAAAGACACAGGCCGGTATAGCCTGCGCGCAAAGAACAAGGGGACACCGGAATGTTCGAACTCGCCATCATGGGGGCCTGGGCGGAATTCGCGCTGCGCTGGCTGCATGTCGTCACCGCCATCGCGTGGATCGGCTCGTCCTTCTATTTCATCGCCCTGGATCTGGGGCTGAACCGGAATATCCCCGGCCCGGCCGATGGCGAGGAATGGCAGGTCCATGGCGGCGGCTTCTACCATATCCAGAAATACCTCGTGGCGCCCGAGCGGATGCCCGAGCATCTCGTCTGGTTCAAATGGGAAAGCTACGCGACATGGCTGTCGGGCTTCGCGCTGATGGTAGTGGTCTATTACCTGGGATCGGAATTCTACCTGATCGATCCGGCGGTGATGGATCTGGCGCCGTGGCAGGCGATCCTGATTTCCGTGGCCTCGCTGGCCTTCGGCTGGCTGGTCTATGACCAGATCTGCAAGCGCTTCGTGAATTCGAACCAGACGCTGGTGATGATCGCGCTGTTCGTGGTGCTGGTCGGCATGAGCTATTTCTACACCAGCGTTTTCTCGGGCCGGGCGGCGATGATCCATCTGGGCGCGTGGACCGCGACGATCATGTCGGCCAACGTCTTCATGATCATCATCCCCAACCAGAAGATCGTCGTGGCCGACCTGAAGGCCGGGCGCAAACCCGATCCGAAATACGGCAAGATCGCCAAGCAGCGCTCGACGCATAACAACTACCTGACGTTGCCCGTGATCTTCCTGATGCTGTCGAACCACTATCCGCTGGCTTTCGCCACGGAATACACCTGGATCATCGCGTCGCTGGTGTTCCTGATGGGGGTGACGATCCGGCATTACTTCAACTCGAACCATGCCCGCACCGGCAACCCGACCTGGACCTGGGCGGTGACGGCGGTGATCTTCATCCTGCTGATGTGGCTGTCGATCGCCCCCGCCATGCGCGAGGAAGAGGACGTGGCCGCCCTGCCCCCCGCCATCGCGCGCTTCGCCCAGGCCGAGGGTTTCGACACGGTGCATTCGGTGGTCGCCGGGCGCTGCTCGATGTGCCACGCGGAGTATCCGGGCTATCCCGGCATCAACTGGGCGCCGCGCGGCCTGCGGCTGGAAACCCCGGCCGAGGTCGCCCGCGCGGCGCGGCTGATCTACCTGCAGGCCGGGCGCTCGCACGCGATGCCGCCCGCCAATGTGAGCTGGATGGAAGAAGACGAGCGGGCGCTGATCCGCGACTGGTACCGCTCGGTGGCGGGGTGAGGCGTTAACCGGCGCGCAGCCCCGCCGCTTTCAGGAAGACCGGGGGGGCTGCCGCCCCGCCGCTATCGATAAGACCGGGGGGCTGCCGCCCCCCGGGGCCCCCCGCTTCAAGGAGGGTTTTCCACCCTCCTTGAAAATCCTCCCGAGAATATTTCCGGAACAAAGATGTCCGGACGGTGCCTCAGGCGCGGTCCATGCGCGACCACAGGCGCGGCGCCATCGGGCCGATGCCCTCTTCGATCGCCGCCATTGCGCCCACCACCAGATCCTCGCGCCAGCGCCGGCCGATGATCTGCACGCCGATGGGCTGCGTCCCGCTTTCCAGCCCCGCGAGCCGCGCCGGCACATTGCCCGCAGGCAGCCCGAGGAAATTCATCGGCGTCGACCAGATCGCCGATCCCAGCACCTCGGCCACACCCTCGGGGCCCTCGCTGTCACGGCCCGGGGCGAAGAAGGGCTGCGGCAGGAACGGGGTCAGCACCAGCGGGTAATCGTCAAGCAGGAGCGACCAGCGCCGCGCGAATCCGGTGCGCGCGGCGATGACCCGCTGGTATTCCTCGGGCTCGTAGGGCGGGAAGGCCGCGAAATACTCGGCGAAGATCCCCTTGATCACATCCGAACCAAGCCGCTGGATATCGGCCCCCAGCAGGGCCTCGGTCTCGGTCATCAGGGCGCGGAACGCGGTCGCCGCCAGCTCGCGCAGGCCGGGCGGCGTGATCTCTTCAACAATGTAGCCCGCGTCGATCAGCGCCTCGCGCGCATCGTCGAGCGCGGCCTCGACCTCGGGGTGAAGCGGGAAATCGAGTGTCTCTTTCGTGAAGCCGACCTTGATCTTCCCCTCGATCTGCGCGCCCTTCCACGGCAGCGGCATATGGAACGGATCGCGCGGATCGGGGCGGATCATCACCGGCATGGCCAGCGCCAGATCGCGCGCCGAGCGGGTGATCAGCCCCTGCACCGACATCGCCTGCGCCAGCATCCCGCGCTCGGCCTTCTGCGACGGGTTCCAGGCCGGTACCCGGCCCAGCCCCGGCTTGACCGTGACCGCGCCATTGGCCGAAGCCGGGTAGCGCAGCGAGCCCGCGATATCGTTGCCATGCGCCAGTGCGCCGATCCCCGCCATGACCGAGGCCCCCGCCCCGCCCGACGAGCCCCCCGCCGAAAGATGCGGGCCCCAAGGGTTGTGGGTGCGCCCGAATAACGGGTTGTCGGTATCGACGCGGAAGGAAAACTCGGGCGTGTTGGTGCGACCGATCACCACCGCGCCCGCCTCCTGCAGCGCGCGCACCAGCGGCGCGTCCTCGGGGGCGATCACATCCTTCAGGCCGGGCAGCCCGTTCGAAGTCGCCTGCCCCGCCTGATCGACATTGATCTTGATCGTCACGGGCACGCCATGGAGCGGCCCTTTGGGCGCGTCCGAGGCGTCGAGCGCGCGGGCGCGTTTCAGCGCCGCCTCGGACAGGTCCACCACCACCGCGTTCAACGCCGGGTTGACCGCCTGCATCCGCGCGACGGCCGCGCCCACGGCCTCTTCGGCGCTGACCTCGCCCGCGCGCGTCAGCGCCGACAGCTCGGTCGCCGTCAATTGCCAGAGGGGGGTATCGGTCATGCGGCGCTCCATCGCGGTGAGCGCGCAGGTTAGGACCGCCGCCCCCTGACGCGCAACCGCCAATCGGGCTTTCATTCTGCCACAAATACTCATCCGCGACGCCCGCCAAGGTACGCGCCCTCAGCGGTCGATGCCCAACGCCCGGTCAAGCGATACGACCCCGGCGCCGCGCGACAGCACCAGAAGCAGGCAGGCCGCCCAGGTGCCGTGCAGGACCCAGGCCTCGGGGAAAACGAAGACCTGGATCACCGCCACCATCACCAGAAGCCCGGCGGCGGCGAAGCGGCTGGCAAGCCCCGCGATCAGCAGCACCGACAGCGCGTGTTCCCCCAAGGTCGCCGCCACCGCCGCCCAGTCCGACGGGATCAGCGGCAGGTCGTAGACGTTTTCGAACAGGAAATAGGTCTGCTCGCGGATAGAGACCCCCTCGACCTTGGTGCGCGCGGATTGCCAGAAGACAATCCCGACGGCCAGCCGCGCGGCAAGCTGCGCCAGATCCAGCGGCACCAACCGCGCGGCAACCGCATTGAGCGCGCGCAGGCGCGGGCGAAGTCCGGGTCCGGAATGTCTGGCGGTCGTTTCGGTCATGGCCGTTCTCCGATGCGGGATATGAGCTGATGGCGCAGAAGCAGCGCCAGCAGCGGGGCGGGATCATGGGTTGCGGCCTCGCCCAGCGGGACGCCCCGCAAAAGCGCCGTGAGGATCGCGTGCGAGCCCGCGTCGAGCGGTTCGGTGACGATGGCGAAATCCGGCCTGCGCGCGATCAGTGCGTGGTCGCGGCCGGACCCGGGCGGCGCGGGCGCCCGGCCCGGCTGGTTGGCCTGCCAGATCCGCAAGGCCGGATGGGCCGACGCGAAGGCATGAACCGAGGGCGCCAGCGTCAGCACCAGCCGCGCGGGATCGCCCGCGCTCAGCGCGGCGGGATCGGCCACCGGCGCATCGGCGGCGTGATACGCGTGCCCGCGCAGGGCTTCAAACCGGGCGACATCGGGCAGATAGGGCAGTCCCGCGACGGGCGGGAAGCCCGACAGGAAGGCCGGGAAATCGCCGCCCCATTCCGACAGGACCGGCGTCGCGGGCGGATGCGCGGCGGCGAAGACACCCGCCATGGCGCTGAAGAATTCTGCCCCGACCAGCCGCTCGACCACCGGAAACCGGGCCGCCAGTGCGCGCGTCAGCCCGTGGCGGACATTGTTGCGGTAGACCGCGACGCGGCGGTCCAGCGCATCGGCCGGGGCCAGCCCCTCGGGCGTGTCGGGCGACCAGAGCGCGGCGTGGAAGGCGGTCTCGGTCGCGGCGTGGTCAGGCAAGGACCGCATGGCGCGCGCCCTCCATGATCCGGTCCGCCCGCCGCGCCTCGTCGGTCAAGACGTCGAAGGCAGGCACGTCGTTATCCCATTCGATCAGCGTCGGCAGCGGCCCGGTGCGGGCGATCACCTCGGCATAAAGCGTCCAGACAGGGTCGGCCACGGGCCGTGAATGGCTGTCGATCAGCAGAGGACCACCGGGGAGGTCCTCGGCCTCGTGCCCGGCCAGATGGATCTCACCCACCGCCGCCAGCGGGAAATCGGCCAGATAGGCGCGCGGATCGCTGCGGTGATTGATGGCCGAAACGAAGACGTTGTTGATATCCAGAAGCAGCCCGCAGCCGGTACGCCGCGCGACCTCGCTCAGGAAATCGGGCTCAGACCAGGTGCTGGCGGCGAAGGTGACATAGGTCGCGGGGTTCTCCAGCAGCATCGGACGGCCCAGAGCCGACTGCACGGCATCGACATGCGCGCAGATCCGCGCCAGCGTCTCGTCCGTGTAGGGCAAGGGCAGAAGATCGTTGAGCCACGCCGCCCCGTGCGAGGACCAAGCCAGATGTTCCGAGAAACTGGCGGGCTGATAGCGGTCGACCAGCGCCTTCACCCGCGCCAGATGCGCGCGGTCCAGAGGCCCGGCCCCGCCGATCGACAGGCCCACGCCATGCACCGACAGCGCATGATCCGCGCGCAGCTGCGTCAGCATCGCATGCGGTGCGCCGCCGGCGCCGAGGTAGTTCTCGGCATGGATCTCGTAGAACGCCACCGGCGCTTGCAGCGCGGCCTCGAAATGCTCGGCCTTGAAGCCCAGCCCGGCGCGCCGGGGCAGACTCGTGGCGGGCAGGCGCGTATCGGGCCGGCAAAAATCGGGATGCATGGCAAATCCTCCGTCAGACAGTCGCGGCCCCGGCAAGGGCGATCACCGGGGCCGCGGCGAGGGTCAGCCCTCGTTGGTCATCGATTCGTCGGACATGTCGTCATGCATCATGTCGCCGTCCATCATGGCGGGCATGTAGGTGGCGACCACCTCGGGATCGAGGCTGGCAGGAAGGTCGCGGGCGATGCCGGGGCCATAGCCGCCTTCCTCGAGCGTGGCGGCGGTGACGCCCATCCGGGCATGGCCCATACCGTCCTCGGGCAGCATCATCTCGGCGCAGGTGCCCGCCGGAACCAGCGTCCAGGCATTGCCCTGATAATCGAGCGTCGAGGTGCCCGCGCAGCTGGTGCCGGGGCCAGCCGCGCAATCGTTCTCGCCCGCCAGCGACACGCCGTAGCAGCGCTCTTGCTCCTGGGCCTGCGCGGCGCCCGCGGCCATCGCCAGAGCGGCGGCGATCGAGGCGGCAAGAAGCGGGGCGGCGGTCGGTTTGGTCTTGGTCATCGGAACTCTCCCGTTGGAACGGCCCGCACCATGCGGTCCTGATCGCCAAGACGCAGGAGGCCTCCTCGCCGTTACGCCCGCTCACGCAGCCGTGACATCGGTGGAATTTTCGTCGAAATTGGCCGGGGGCGGTGTAACAACAGCCCCGCCGCCTGCGTATTGGAGCCTGTGTGAGACCGTCCGAGAGCCTGTCATGGGAAGCGCTGATGCACGCCGCCAATCGCGGCGACCAGCGTGCCTATGCCCGGCTTCTGGGCGAAATCGCACCCGTCGTCCGCGGCATCGTCCGGGCCCGCGGCGGTGCGCTGGGGGCCGAGGGCTGCGAGGACGTGGTGCAGGAGGTGTTGCTGACGATCCATCTGAAGCGCCAGACATGGCGCGAGGATGCGCCGCTGCGCCCGTGGCTCTACGCGGTGACGCGCCACAAGGTGATCGACGCGCTGCGGGCGCGCGGCACGCGGGTCGAGATCCCGGTCGAGGAGATGGCCGAGATCCTGCCCGCCGCCGAAGGGGTCGACCCGTTCGAGGCGCATGACATGGAGCGGGTGCTGGGGCAGCTCGACCCGCGCGCGGCGCAGATCCTGCGCGCGATCGGCATCGACGGCGACAGCACCGCCGAGACGGGGGCGAAACTGGGCATGACCGAGGGGGCGGTCAGAGTGGCATTGCACCGGGCGCTGAAAGCGGTGGCCCGGCTGCGGGAAAGGATGATCGAATGAAGACCGACGCGCTGATCGCGGCGCTTGCCGCCGACACCACGCCGCGCCCCTCGCCGGGCGCGCGGATGGTGCGTGTGCTGCCCCTGGCGGTGGCGCTGTCGCTGACGGCGCTGCTGACGGGCTGGCATGTACGCGCCGACCTGGCCTCGGCGCTGGGCTCGGTCGCGGTCTACAAGACGGCGGTGCCGCTGGCGCTGGCGCTGAGCGCGCTGTGGCTGGCGCGCGGGCTTGCCCGTCCCGAGGCGCGGGCGGGCCGGGAATGGGCGCTGATCGGCGTGTTGATGGCGGGGCTGGCGCTGGCGCTGGCCTGGGGGCTGGCGGTGACGCCCGTGCCGCGCATCGCCGAGATCCTCGATACGCCCGATTACGCCAATTGCCTGATCTCGGTGCCCGTGCTGGCGGCGCTGCCGCTGGCCGGCGCGCTCTGGGCCCTGCGGGCGGGGGCGACGCTGCATCCGGCCACGAGTGGGGCGGCGGCCGGGCTGATCGCAGGCGGGGCGGCGGCCGCGATCTATTCGCTGCATTGCCCGCATGACCACCTGATGTATTTCTTCCCGGCCTATGGCGTGGCGATGGCGGGGGTGACGCTGGCCGGCGCGCTGCTGGGCGCGCGGCTCTTGCGCTGGTGAGGGGGTGGTGCGTGCAAAGCACGCACCCTACAGCCGCGTCCCGCCGGGAATGATGCTCCCGGCAATCCGAGCCAGAACTGCGCGGCGACACGACCAGAACCCGGAGCAAGCCGAGGGCGCCGGCCGCCTCCGGCAGGCGCGCGCGCCCGGCAGCCCGAGCCGGACGCTGTAGGGTGCGTGCTGTGCACGCACCATGCGCCGGATCTCAGTCCGGCAGCGGGATGTATTCCGCGTCATCCCCCGGCGGCAGGTCGAACAACCCCTTGCCCCAGCGGCCCTGGCGCCATTCTTCCTTGGCCTCCTCGATCCGCTCTTTCGACGAGCTGACGAAGTTCCACCACAGGTAGCGCGGACCGTTCAGCGTATCGCCGCCCAGCACAAGCAGCCGTGCGCCCGCCGCGCCCGCCTGCAGGGTGATCGCGTCACCCGGACGGAACACCGCCATCTGCCCCGCACTGATCTCCTGCCCGCCAACATGGACCGAACCCGACAGCACGTGCAGGCCGCGATCCTCGTGCCCGTCGGGCATCGGCAGCTTGGCCTCGGCTTCCAGCCGGACATCGGCATAGAACACGTCGCCGAAGGTCGAGACCGGCGCCTTCACGCCCCAGGCATGGCCCAGGATCACCCGCGCGCGCTTGCCCTCGGCATCGAGCAGCGGCAGCACTTCCTTGCCGTGATGCTCGAAGGCCGGCTCCATTTCTTCGCGGTCCTCGGGCAGCGCCAGCCAGGTCTGCACCCCGAACAGGTCGTGGCGGCCCTGGCGGCTCTGGGCGTCGGTGCGCTCGGAATGGGTGATGCCGCGCCCGGCGATCATCCAGTTGACCTCGCCCGGATTGATCCGCTGGTCCGAGCCGAGGCTGTCCTTGTGGATGAAATGCCCCTCCAGCAGGTAGGTCACCGTGCCCAGCCCGATATGCGGATGCGGGCGCACGTCGATGCCCTCGCCGGTGATGAACTCGGCCGGTCCCATCTGGTCGAAGAACACGAACGGCCCCACCATGCGCCGCTCTGCCGCGGGCAGCGCGCGCCTGACCTCGAACCCGCCCAGATCGCGCGTTCGCGGGATGATCACGGTCTCGATCGCGTCGGGATCCGTGGTCAAGGGACCGGGGTCGAAATTGGGGTTCCAGCTCATCCTGAGGCTCCTCTGTCGGGTCGTCTCTTTAAGATGGCGTTGGCGGCACCGGCGGCAACCGGTGCAGACAAGACCTGCACCCCTGCACAATAGCCCGCCCCCTCGACGGCACAATCCCCGCTCAGGGCACGCTCAGCGCCGGAACAGGCCGTTGGGCTGGGCGGGCGGCAACGGGGCCGCGCCGCGGCGGCGGACCACCGGGATCACCACCTGCGCGGTGGGATGCGGGGGCACCCCGCCGAAGCGGCGCCAGAAGATCCGCCCGCCCCTCAGCCGCCATGTGCGCGAACACAAAGCCACGCCCGCAAGGAAGCCGCCGACATGCGCCCAGAACGCGACCCCGCCATCGGCGGGCGTCGTCATACCCCCCGCGACCTGCACGACGAACCACGCGCCTAAAAGCGCCCAGGCGGGCACCGCGACGACCCGCAGACCGACGACGTACCACAACAGCATCTCGACCCGGGCGCGGGGGAACATCAGCAGATAGCCCCCCATCACGCCCGCCACCGCGCCCGAGGCCCCGGCGATGGCGACGGGGCTCGACGGTTCGGCCAGCACCTGCAGCGCGAAGGCGACGATCCCGCAGGCGAGATAGAACAGCCCGAATCGCAAGGAGCCCAGCTCGGCCTCCAGATTGTCGCCGAAGACGCGCAGGAACAGCATGTTGAGCGCCAGATGGATCCAGCCGCCATGCACGAACATCGCCGTGAGCGGCGTCACAAGCCCCTCGCCCCGCAGGAAACGGTCGGGGATCAGGCCCCAGTCGTGATAGATCCGCGCCACCGAGGCATCCGTGCCAAGCGGGTAAAACGCCGCAAAGGCCAGCACATTGGCGATGATCACCGCCCAGGTCACATAGGGCACACACCCCGACGGGTTACGGTCACGAAACGGCAGCATGGCAAAGGGGATGCGCGACGCGCGCGCCTCCGTCAAGCCGCCGATGCGTCAACAAGCAGTTGCGCGTTTCCGCCCGATGCCGTCGTATCGACGCACAGATGCCGCTCGGTCAGGGCATGGGCGGCATCGGGCATGGCGGTGATGACGGGCAGGATCGCTCCCTTGCGCCGTGCCAGCGCCTGCGCATAGGACCGCGCGGTCTCGTCATCGCCCCACCAGACAACGCCCGAGAATCCCTGCGCCGTCTCGAGCCAAGCGGCCGGAACCGTGCCGCCCGCCTCGAGGGCGACGCCGCCTGCCGCGCGGATCGCCGCCGCCTGCGCCGCTTCGGCCCCGGCCCCCGGCCCCAGACACAGCACTGCCGCGCGGGGATAGAGGCTCAGCCGGTTCGATTCGCCCGTGGGTCCGGGCATGTCGTGCACCGCGACCGGCTCTTGCGGCACCGGCCGGGCCAGCGCGCGTTCCAGCGCCTTCAGATCCGCCTCGCCCGCGGCCTCCTCGCCGGAAAGGCCGCCCGCCGGCGCGGCCAGCCGCGCGACGTAATCGGGACCGCCCGCCTTGGGACCGGTGCCTGACAGGCCCTCGCCGCCGAAGGGCTGGCTGCCCACCACCGCGCCGATCTGGTTGCGGTTGACGTAGAGATTGCCGACGCGCATCGCCTCGACCACCTCCTGCACGCGGTTGTCGATCCGCGTGTGCAGCCCGAATGTCAGCCCGTAGCCGCGCGCATTGACCGCCGCCATCACCTTGGGCAGGTCGCGGCCCTTGAACCGCGCGACATGCAGCACAGGCCCGAAAACCTCGCGCGGCAGATCGTCGATGCCGTTCACCTCGATCACCACGGGCGCCACGAAATGGCCCGATCCCGGCGCGCGCAATTCGTGCAGCACGCGCCCCGCCTTGCGCGCCTCGGCGACATAGGCGCGGATCTCGCGCGCGGCGTCGGCGTCGATCACCGGGCCCACATCGGTGGTCAGGTGCCACGGATCGCCCATCACCAGCGCCTCCATCGCGCCGCCCAGCATCTCCAGCATGTGATCCGCCACGTCTTCCTGCACATAGAGGCAGCGCAGGGCCGAACACCGCTGGCCCGCCGACTGGAAGGCCGAGGCGACTATGTCGCGCACCGCCTGTTCGGGCAGGGCGGTGGAATCCACCACCATCGCGTTCAGTCCGCCGGTTTCCGCGAGCAGCGGCGCGCCGGGGGCGAGATTGTCGGCCATCGCCCGGCGGATCGCCTGTGCGGTGTCGGTCGAGCCGGTGAACACGACCCCGTCGACGCGCGGGTCCGAGGTCAGCGCGGCGCCCACCTCGGCGCCTTCGCCCGGCAGGAATTGCAGCACCGCGCGCGGCACACCCGCTTCGTGCAGAAGCGCCACGGCATGGGCGGCGATCAGCGGCGTCTGCTCGGCCGGCTTCGCCAGCACCGCGTTGCCCGCGGCCAGCGCCCCGGCGATCTGGCCGGTAAAGATGGCCAGCGGAAAGTTCCACGGCGAGATGCAGACGATCCGCCCGCGCGGGGCCATGTCGGGGGTGATGCAGGCGGCGTAGTAATGCAGGAAATCGACCGCTTCGCGGACCTCGCCCACGCAATCGAGATGGGTTTTCCCCGCCTCGCGCGCGAGCAACGCGAAGAACCGGCCGAAATCGCGCTCGTACAGCGTCGCCGCGCGGACCAGCACCGCCGCGCGCTCTTCGGGGGGGGCGTCCCAGACCTTGGCGGCGCCCAGAGCGGCGTCGACATCCGCGCGGCTGGCCTGCGTCACGCGGCCCACCCGCTCGCCGGGGCGCGCGGGGTTCAGTGCATCGACCGCCGCACCGCCCTGCGCGGGCACGGCGAGCAGCGGCGCGGCGTCGAAATGCTCGATGGCGAAGGGCTGGCGCGCGGCGCCAATCGCGGCAAGATCCGGCGCGGCGGTCAGGTCCCAGCCGCGCGAATTGGCACGGTCCGGGCGGAACAGGTCGGGCCCGGTGGTCAGCGCGAAGGGTTTGTGCGCCGCCAGCGGATCGGGGACCACGTCCTCGGGCGGCACGCTGTCATCGACGATGCGGTTCACGAACGAGCTGTTCGCGCCGTTTTCCAGCAGGCGCCGCACCAGATAAGCCAAGAGGTCGCGATGCGCCCCCACGGGCGCGTAGATCCGGCAGCGCGTGCCTTCGGCTTCCAGCACGATGTCGTGCAGGCTTTCGCCCATTCCGTGCAGGCGCTGGAATTCGAAGGCGTCGCGCGGCAGGTCGCCGGCCATTTCCAGCACGGTGGCGACCGAATGCGCGTTATGGGTGGCGAATTGCGGATAGATCCGGTCGGTCATGCCCAGAAGCTTGCGCGCATTGGCCATGTAGGAAATGTCGGTCGCGGTCTTGGCGGTGAAGACCGGGAAACCGGGCAGGCCCATCACCTGCGCGCGCTTGACCTCGGTATCCCAATAGGCACCTTTGACCAGCCGCAGCATCAGCTTGCGGTCAAGCCGCGTGGCCTCGGCGTAAAGCCAGTCGATCATCGCGCCGGCGCGCGGCCCGTAGGCCTGCACGACGACGCCGAACCCGTCCCAGCCTTCGAGCGCCGGATCGGCCAGCACAGCGGCGATCACGTCGCGCGACAGGACCAGCCGGTCCTGTTCCTCGGCGTCGATGTTGAAGCCCATGCCGCGTTTGGCCGCCATGCGCGCCAGCTTCGTCACGCGGGGCACGAGGTCTTCCATCACCTGTTCGCGCTGCGCTTCCTCGTAGCGCGGATGCAGCGCCGACAGCTTGACCGAGATGCCCGGATTGGCCTTCACGTCGCGCCCCTTGCAGCCCTTGCCGATCGCCTCGATCGCGCGGGCATAGGCGTCGAGATAGCGCAGCGCATCGGCCTCGGTGCGCGCGGCCTCGCCCAGCATGTCGTAGGAATAAGCATAACCCCGCGCCTCCATCCCCTGCGCGCGGCTCATCGCCGACTGGATTGTCTCGCCCAGCACGAACTGACGGCCCATCTCCTTCATCGCGCGCCCCACGGCGGTGCGGATCACCGGCTCGCCCAGTCGTTTCACGGCGCCCCGCAGATGGCCGGCAATGCCCGGCTCGCGCTCGTCGAGCACGCGGCCCGTCAGCATCAGCGCCCAGGTCGAGGCATTGACCAGCGACGAGGCCGAATGCCCCAGATGCTTGCCCCAGTCCGAGGGCGCGATCTTGTCCTCGATCAGCGCGTCCATGGTGGCGGCATCGGGCACGCGTAGAAGCGCCTCGGCCAGGCACATCAGCGCGATGCCCTCTTCGGTGGACAACCCGTACTCGGCAAGGAAGACCTCCATCAGACCCGGACGGGCGCCGTCGCGGATCTGGCGCACCAGCGTGACGGCGCGGTCCCGCACCCGGGCGCGCGCCGTGTCGTCAAGCGCGACCTGCGCGGCAAGGCGGCTGACCAGCGCCTCTTCGCTGGCGGGAATAGGGTCGAGAAGGGGATCCATGCTCATCGGGGGAAACCTGCGCGCGAAGGGGTGAAGGCCAACAGAAATCGGACCCATGATACCCCGGTTGCGGCCCACCTTCTTCCCGATTACGGTCGCGCGGCAGGCAAATACGCCGATTTTCGGCAGGAAGGCAGGAATATGAACCGCGAGGATCTCGACAGTTTCGACCATGCGATCCTGCGGCTGATGCAGCAGAACGGCCGGATCAGCGTCACCGAACTGGCCAGCCGGATCAGCCTGTCGAAATCGCCCACCCAGGCGCGGCTGCGACGGCTGGAACGCGAGGGATTCATCACCGGCTACCAGGCGCGGCTGGATCATCACCGGCTGGGACAGGCGCATGTCGCCTTCGTCGAGGTGAAGCTGTCCGATACCCGCGAGGCGGCGCTGACGGCCTTCAATAAGGCGGTGCTGCTGACGCCCGAGATCGAGGAATGCCACATGATCGCCGGGGCGTTCGATTACCTGCTGAAGGTGCGCTCGCAGGATATCCTCGATTACCGCCGGACGCTGGCCGAACGGATCTCGGCGCTGCCGCATGTGTCGTCGACTTCGACCCATGTGGCGATGGAATCGGTCAAGGAAGGCGGGCGCTGAGGGGCATCGAGCCCCCCAGCGCCCGGCGGGCTGCCGCCCGCCCCTGCCCGGAGGGGACGCAGGCGCCCCCTCCGGACCTCCCCTCCCGCGACGCTCCCTGTGGATCCTGGTGGCTTGAGAATACCGCTCAACGATCGAAGCGGGCCGCGAGACGGTTCCGGGCTTCGGGAACAGGTTTCGACCCCAGTGCAGGCGCCAGCACGTCGCGCAGGAAATGGCCGGTGGTCTGCAGTCCCTGCGCCATCTGCGCGCGGTCCTCGGGCGCGGTGGCGTCGATCAGCAGCGCGGGCAGCGGCAGCAGCCGGTCGGCGTAGTCGCCCGCGCCTTCGCGCGTAACGGCGCGCCCGGTCCGTGGCGAGACATAGGCCAGCCCGTCCACCGCCCCCGTCACCGCGCAGGCCGAGAAGTCGAGCCCGTAGCCCGTTTCGTCGAGCAGCGTGCGCTCCCACAAGAGATAGGCGCCGAACCAGCGATCCCCCCCGGCCAGCCGGTCGAAGAGATGGGCGGTCAGCGCGTGCAGGCGAGGATGCGGATCGCGGTCGGGCAGCGCGAAGACCAGAAGCGCGCAGACCGCGTTGAGCGCGGCCAGCCGCTCGGCATCGGTCAGGATCGCCGCCGCCCGTTCGCGCGCGGGTTCGACGGTGAAATTGCCCAGATGATCGTCGAGCCGCGCGCGCCAGCGCAGCGCCAGCGTGTTGCCCGGCTGCAGGATCGGCGTCAGCTTGCGCGAGACACCGCCGCGCACGACGCCGCGGTGCAGCCCGTGTTCGGCGGTGAAGACCTCGATGATCGCCGCGCTCTCGCCATGCGGGCGCGTGCCGAGCAGAAGCCCTTCACCCGCCCAGTCCATTCACAGCGCCCGCCAGCCGATATCGCGGCGGCAGAAGCCCTCGGGCCAGTCGATCGCATCGACCATCGCATAGGCGCGCTGATGCGCCTCGGCCAGGGTGGCGCCGCGCGCGGTGACGTTGAGAACGCGCCCGCCATTGGCCAGGATTTGTCCGTGATCCTCTTTCGTGCCGGCATGGAACACCATGTTGAAGCTGTCCTCGGGCAGCGCGTCGAGGCCCCTGATCCCGGTCCCCTTCCGATAGGCGCCGGGATAGCCCTCGGCCGCCATGACCACGGTCATCGCGTGATCCGCGGCCCAGTTCACGCGGGCCTCGGAGAGCCGGCCCTCGGCGCAGGCCAACATGAGGTCAAGCGCCTGCGCGCCGAGCCGCATCATCAGCACCTGACATTCCGGGTCGCCGAAACGGACATTGTACTCGACAAGCCGCGCGTGCCCGTCCTTGATCATCAGCCCGGCATAAAGCACGCCCTGATAGGGCGCGCCGCGCTTCACCATCTCGGCCATTGTCGGGCGCACGATCTCGTCCAGTGCCTGCTGCGCGATGGCGTCGGTCAGCACCGGGGCGGGCGAATAGGCGCCCATGCCGCCGGTATTGGGGCCGGTATCGCCCTCGCCCACGCGCTTGTGGTCCTGCGCGGTGCCGATGGGCAGGCAGGTCTCGCCATCGACCAGCACGAAGAACGAGGCTTCCTCGCCTTCCATGAATTCCTCGATCACCACCTCGGCGCCCGCATCGCCGAAGGCCCCGCCGAAGATCTCGTCCAGACCCGCCAGCGCCTCGTCGAGCGTCATCGCCACGATCACGCCCTTGCCCGCGGCCAGGCCATCGGCCTTGACCACGATGGGCGCGCCCTGCTCGCGCACATGGGCCTTCGCGGCCTCCAGATCGTCGAACCGCGCATAACCCGCCGTGGGCGCGTTGGCCGCGTCGCAGATCTCCTTGGTGAAGGCTTTCGAGGCTTCCAGCCGCGCCGCCGCCGCCGAAGGGCCAAAGCACAGGATCCCCGCCGCGCGCAATGCATCGGCGACACCGGCGGCGAGCGGCGCTTCGGGGCCGATGACCACGAAATCGATGGCGTTATCCTCGCAGAAGGTGACGACGGCGGCGCCGTCCTCGGCGTCGATCGTCGCGCATTCGGCGATGGCCGCGATGCCCGCATTGCCCGGCGCGGCGATCAGCTTGTCGCATTTGGGGTTCTGCTTGATCGCCCAGGCCAGCGCATGTTCGCGCCCGCCGCCGCCGAGGATGAGGATATTCATGCCGCCCGCCCGTGATAGAGACAAATTCCGATGGTCCGGGCGCTTTTAGGACGCTTGCCCCCCGCTCTCAAGCGGTTTGCGGGATCGACACGCGACCCGCCTTCCGCCCGGGCCGCGGCCGCGTTAGATTGCCGGCCATGGACCTGATCGACGACGACGAACCGCGACCCGGCGGCCCCACGAATGCCCATGACTTCACGGTGTCTGAACTCTCGGGCGCGGTGAAACGCACGCTCGAGGGCGAATTCGGCCGCGTGCGCGTGCGCGGCGAGGTCGGGCGCGTGGTCATCGCGCGCACCGGGCATATGTATTTCGACCTCAAGGACGACCGTTCGGTCATCGCCTCGGTCAGCTGGAAGGGACAGGTCGCGCGCATGGCGGTGCGCCCCGAGGAGGGGATGGAAGTCATCGCCACCGGGCGGCTGACCACCTACGGACCGCAATCCAAGTACCAGCTTCAGGTCGAGAATGTGGAACCGGCGGGCGCCGGGGCGCTGATGGCGATGCTGGAAGCGCGGCGCAAGAAGCTGGCTGCCGAGGGCCTGTTCGACGCCGCCCGCAAGCGCCCGGTGCCGTTTCTGCCGCAGGTGATCGGTGTCGTGACCTCGCCCTCGGGGGCGGTGATCCGCGATATCCTGCACCGGCTGGCCGACCGTTTCCCGCGCCGGGTCATCGTCTGGCCCGTCGCCGTTCAGGGCGAGCGCTGCCCGGCGGATGTGGTCCGCGCCATCGAGGGATTCAACGCGCTGGCACCCGGCGGGCCGGTGCCCCGCCCCGATGTGCTGATCGTCGCGCGCGGCGGCGGCTCGATCGAGGATCTGTGGGGCTTCAACGACGAGGCGGTGGTGCGCGCCGCCGCTGCCTCGGACATTCCGCTGATCTCGGCCGTGGGGCATGAAACCGATACCACGCTGATTGACCACGCCGCCGATCTGCGCGCGCCCACGCCCACCGCGGCGGCCGAGCTGGCGGTGCCCGTGCGCGCCGACCTGCTGGCGCATGTGGCCAATCTGGGCGCGCGGCTGCACCGGGCGGGCACCGCCTCGGCACAACTGCGCGCGCAGCGCCTGCGCGACCTTGCGCGCGCCCTGCCACGCCCGGATGCGCTGCTGGCGACACCCGTGCAACGGCTCGACCGGGCCTCGGACCGGTTCGCGGGCTCCTTGCGCGCGCTTGCGCAGCGCAAGGCGCTTGAGCTCAACCGCGCGGGCGCGGGCCTGCGCCCCGGCGCGCTGCGCGCCAAGCTCGACCAGCGGGGGGAGCGGCTGGCGCAATCGGCGGGCCGGCTTGCGCCCGCGCTGACCCAGAGCGTCGCGCGCAAATCCGAACGCCTGACGACCCCGCGCTTTGCCCAGCGCGCGCAGGCGGCCGTCACCCGCCATGCCCGCGATGCCGCCGAGGCGCTGAAGGCGCTGGACCGGATGCACCGCTCGCTGGGTTACGAACAGACGCTGGCGCGCGGTTTCGCGGTGATCCGGGGCGCCGGGGACACGCCGCTGACCAGCGCCGAAGCCGCCCGCGCGCTGCCGCAGATCACCGTCGAGATGCGCGATGGTCGGTTCGAGGCCCTGCCGGTCGGCGATGCGCCCAAGCCGAAGAAACAGCGCGCGCGCGCGGCGGAGAGCGATCCGAAGGAAGAAGGCGCGAAACCGCCCAGCCAGGGCTCGCTGTTCTGACACCGCCGCAGCGGGGGCCGCACTTTCCGACGCTGCCCGATACGGTGGCGCCGGTGCCCATCGAACAGGCAGCGCGCGACTGCCCCGCCGCGCGGGCCTTTACCCCTGTCGTCAACGCGTTACACTCGCCCCAAGCCGTTCAGGACCGGGAGAAAGCCCATTCCCAAAGCCGCCGCCACAAGCCTGCGCACGCGTCTCTATACCCTGCTTGCCCAGATCTATCCCGATCACGATGCCGGCGCGCTGACCCGCGAGGTGATCGCCGCCTTCTGGCCCGAAGGTCATCCCCGCCGCCAGCGCCCGCGCCGCCCGTCGAACAACCTGTGGTCCGAAGCCGACGCCATGGTCATCACCTATGGCAACACGATCTCGGATGGCAGCCACAAGCCGCTCGACCTTCTGCACGATTTCCTGGAACGGAATCTGAAGGGCGCGGTCAACGGCGTGCATATCCTGCCGTTCTTCCCCTATACCTCGGATGACGGTTTCGCCGTCACCGATTATTACAAGGTCGATGCCTCGCTCGGGGACTGGCCCGATATCCGCCGGATCGGCAAGGATTTTCACCTGATGTCGGACATGGTGCTCAACCACGTCAGCAGTCAGGGCGCGTGGTTCAACGATTACCTGCAGGGGAAGGCGCCCTATGACCGGTTCTTCAAGGAAGCCTCGCCCGAGGACGACCTGTCCGACGTCGTCCGCCCCCGCACCACGCCGCTTCTGCGCGAGGTCGATACCGCGACCGGCCCGCGCCATGTCTGGTGCACCTTCAGTCACGATCAGGTCGATCTGGATTTCCACAACCCCGAGGTCCTGCTGGAAATCATCCGCATCCTGCGCTTCCACATCGATCAGGGCGTGCGCACGATCCGGCTGGATGCGGTGGCCTTCGTCTGGAAGGAAATCGGCTCGCCCTCGATCCACCTGCCGCAGACCCATGCGATCGTCAAACTGATGCGCGTGCTGGCCGATTTCGCGCAGGAAAAGGTCATCCTGCTGACCGAAACCAACGTCCCCAAGACCGAGAACCTGTCCTATTTCGGCCGCCGGGACGAGGCGCACATGGTCTACAACTTCCCGCTGCCGCCGCTGGTGCTGCACGCGCTTCTGTCGGGCAATGTGCGCTACCTGCGCCGCTGGCTCAGGGCGATGCCACCCGCGCCGCTGGGCTGCGCCTATTTCAATTTCACCGCCTCGCATGACGGCATCGGGATGCGCCCGGTCGAAGGCATCCTGCCCACCGAGGAAATCGCGCAGATCATCGACACGGTGGAAGAGGTCGGAGGCCTTGTGTCGATGCGCGCGCTCGCGGGCGGCGGGCAGTCGGTCTACGAGATCAACTGCGCCTATTTCGACGCGATGACCAAGACCTTCGACGGCGAGGACACGCTGAAGATCGAGCGCTTTCTGTGCTCGCAAAGCATCGTCATGTCGCTTGAAGGGATGCCCGCTTTCTACCTGCATTCGATGATCGGCACGCCCAACGACCACGAGGCCGTCACGCGGCGCGGCATGAACCGGGCGATCAACCGCCACCGATGGCATTACCCCGCGCTGCAGGACAGGCTGGCCGATCCCGAAAGCGATCAGGCGCGGGTGCTGGGCGAACTGACGCGGCGGTTGAAGATCCGCGCGCGGCAGGCCGCGTTTCATCCCAATGCCACGCAGCTGACGCTGCAGCTTGACGAGCAGTTGCTGGGCGTGTGGCGGCAATCGCTCGACCGGCGGCAATCCATCTTCGCGCTGCACAATGTCTCGGCCGCGGCGGTGGATCTGGACGCCTATGCGCTCAACCTCATCGAGGACGAGGAATGGTACGACCTGCTGTCGGGCGAGCCCATCGATGCCGATGGCATGATCCCGATGGCGCCCTATCAGGTCCGCTGGATCACCAACGACGCCGGTTAAGCCCGCTCAGACCACGCGGTCCGGCTCGCTGTCGGCCATGTCGGCGGTGACGGCGTTGCGGAAATCGCTCAGGAATGCGGGATCGGCGGCGTGAACCAGGTTCCAGTTCGGGATGAACGGCAATTCCTGCGGGTTCTCCAGAAAGACCTGCCCCGCCTGCACGATATTCTCGGCGAAAAGCTGGATCGAGCGCTCCTCGGCCGGGCGGTCGAAATCCAGCCCGTTCATCTGCGCGTCGTGCGAATAGGTTTCCAGCATGTCCAGCGCGCGGCGGTAGTAGGTGGCCCTGAGCGTGCGGAAGATATGCGGCGACAGAACCTTGCCGTCCGCCGCCAGCTTGCGGAAAATCGCCTTGCAGATATCCAGCGACATCCGGTTCAGCCCGGTCAGCGCATCCGCCGCCGACAGGTCCTGATGCTTGTGATCGTAGACATCGGCGATTTCCACCTGACAGACCGCGCGCGGCCCCAGATTGCGCCAGGCTTCGGACAGCACGCCGATCTCCAGCCCCCAGTCGGACGGCATGCGCAGATCGGGCAGCGACGCGGTGCGCATCGCGAATTCGCCCGACAGCGGGTAGCGGAAGGCACGCAGGTAATCGATGTATTCGCTGTCCCCCAGCACTTTCTTCAGCGAAATCAGCAGCGGGCTGACAAGGTTGCGCGTGACCCGCCCGCCCAGACGGTTGTTGCCGATGCGCGGATAGAAGCCCTTGGACATCTGGTAGGGAAAGGCCGGATGTGCCACCGGGAAGACCAGCCGCGACAGCATCTCGCGCTTGTAGGTGACGATGTCGCAATCGTGGATCGCCATCACCGCGCTGTCGGCGCACGCGATCAGGTAGCCGATGCAGGTCCAGACATTGCGCCCCTTGCCCTTCTCGATCGGGCCCAGCCCCAGAGGCTCCAGCCGCTCCATCAGCGCCTTCATGCGCGGGCCGTCATTCCAGATCACGACGTGGTTTTGCGGCAGGCGGGCAAAGAACTGCCGCGCATGGCGGAACTGCTCTTCGCTGGCCGCATCCAGCCCGATGATGATCCGGTGCAGGTATTTCACCTGCGACAGCTCATCGAGAATGTTCTGCAGCGCCGGGCCTTCGAGTTCCGAGAACAGCGAGGGCAGGATGAGGCTGATCTTGCGGGTCTGCGCGAAGGTCGCCAGCCGGTATTCCAGCTCGTCGAGCGAGCGCGTGCGCAGGTTGTGAAACTGCGCGATATTGCCGTTCTGGTGAAAGTCAGCCATCCGCTGCTCCTGCTAGTTCCGGCCGCGCCAGAAGCGCGGTCATGCCTTCGCCCCATCCCGCCGGACCCTCGGCGCGCGTGCGCAGGATCCGGCCCGTTTCTTCCCCGGGCAAAGGCGGTAGCCCCGGCCCGTGATCGTTGCGCACGACGATGCCGTAATCGGCGCGCGCCAGCATCTCGGCATCGTTGGGCGCGTCGCCCAGAGCCACCGTCACCTCGGGCGCAAGGCGGTCGATCAAGGCCTGCATCTGCGCGGCCTTCGTGCCGCCGAAACTCAGCGTCAGGAACCGCCCGCCGCGCCGCGCATGGATGCCCTGTTCGCCCAGCGCCGACAGGAAACCGTCGAGCTGCGCTTCTGTTCCCAGCCAGAGCCCCGGCTCGGAATGCGCGCGCGTCCGGGCCTTTCCGGCGGCCTCGGGCGACAGGCCGGTGACGGCGGCGACGCCCGCCGCGTCCATGTCGCCGAAACCCCGGAAGGGCGCGTCCAGCGTCGCCAGAACCGCGCGGATACGCCGGTAGTCGCGGTCGTCGAACGTGCCGTCATAAAGCGCGGCCCCGTTCTCGACGATGGCGGGGCAATCGCTCAGGCCCAGCCGGTCCTGCCACTCGGCGATCTCGGCTCCGGTCTTGGACGAAGCCAGCACCACCACCGCGCCCCTGTCCCGAAGCCGCGCCAGCATCGGCAGCGCCGGGGCGTAATCATAGGTTTCATGGTCCAGCAGGGTGCCGTCCAGATCGGTGAAAACCAGCAATCTCAAGGGGTCCCCCGTCATCGTCCGGCTCAGCCTATCGCCGCCCGCCCGGCGCGGGAAGCGCGGAACCGTCCTTGCGCGCCGCCGCGCCGGTTCCTGCCCGCCCCGAAGGCAGCTGCGCGATTGCGCGGCAGGCTTCCTTCCCCCCGCCCCTTGGATTAGGGTCGCGCCATGACAAATGCCTCTCCCGCCTTGACTTTCTCCGACGATCAGGCCGCCGCCTGGGATGCGCTGGCCGAGCTTCTGGGCAAGGCCGGAATTGATCTGGCCGACGAAACGCTGCTGCCGCCCGATCCTGATGGCGACGGCGCGGTGATGGCGGTTCTGGGCAAGGCGGGTTCGGGCAAGACCATGCTGCTGGCCGAGCTGACCAAGGCGCTGTCTGCGGCGGGGGTGGAAACCGTCAGCGGCGATTACGAGGGCAAGCGGCGCAAGGAACGGCGCACGCTGGCGATCCTGGCCCCTACCAACAAGGCGGCCTCGGTCCTGCGAAACCGCGGGGTGCCCGCGACGACGATCCACCGCATTCTCTATACCCCGGTCTATGACCCGGAATACGAGAAGATCGCCGAATGGCTGGAAGGCAATGCCTCGAAGCCCGAGATCGAGGATCTGACCGACACCGCGCTTGACCGCGCAAAGGCGTTCTACGAGACGGTCAAGTCGATCCCCGGCGCGCTGGCCGCCGCCGGTCTGCGCGGCTCGGATTTCATCAAGGGCTGGAAACGGCGCGAGGATCCGCTGGATGTTGGTTTCATCGACGAAAGCTCGATGCTGGATGCCCGCCAGATGGAGGATCTGCAGGAAATCTTCCAGACCCTCGTTCTGTTCGGCGACCCCGCGCAGCTGGCGCCGGTGGGCCAGTCGGGCGAGATGGTCTTCGACACCCTGCCCGCGAAACAGAAGCTGGAACTGCACCGCATCCACCGGCAGGCCGACGATAACCCGATCCTCGATCTTGCCCATGCGCTGGCCGATCCCGATCTGGGTTTCGAACAATTCGAGCGCATGATCGAGGACGCCGCGCAGCGCGACGAGCGCGTCGTCTGGGCCGGGCGGGTGGAAAGCGACCTTATGGCGCGCTCGCCGGTGCTGGTCTGGCGCAATGCCACGCGGATCCGGCTGATCCATGCCTTTCGCGCGGCCCATGGCGCGCCCGAGACCGAGCTGTTGCCGGGCGAGCCGCTGATCTGCGACGGGCTGGAACTGCCGCTCAAGCACCGCAAGCGCCGGATCGATCTTGAGGCGCGCGGGCTGATCAAGGGCGCGCAATGCATCTATCTGGGTCCCGGATCGAAACCCGGATTCTCGCGTCTGCATGTGATGGGGTCCGAGGAGCCGCGCCTGTCGGCGGCCTCGATCGTGAAGATCGAGCGCGAGGGCGAGGAAGAACCCTTCATTCCCTTCGCCGCGACCATGGGCGCGGCCTTTTTGCACGGCGCGGCGGTGACTATCCACAAGGCGCAGGGCAGCCAGTGGCGCGACGTGCAGGTTTTCGCGCCCGATCTCTACGCCGCGGCGCGCGCGGGACGGACCGAGGCGGGCATCCCCCTGTGGAAACGGCTGGCCTATGTCGCCATCACCCGCGCCGAGCATCGCTTGCTCTGGGTGGTGCGCAACCGTCTGGCGCGGCCCGAAGGCCCGCTGCGAATCGACGACCTGGCCCAGCCGGCGGCGCCCCTTACCTTGCAGGCACAGGAATCGTAACCCCCGAATCGCCCGCCCGGAAAGCGACTTTTTTTGGCAATCATGTCGCTTTTGGGTTTCGGCCCGGTTAACGGGCTTGTTACCCATAGGGGAGCCGGCTGTGACATTCGACCGCAGCCAGCTCCCAACCACGGCAACAAGGAGGGACAGCATGTTTTCAAGGATCATGGTCCCCGTGGACCTGACGCACCTTGAGCAACTCGACAAAGCCCTGACCGTCAGCGAGGAACTCGCACAGAGCTTCGGCGCCGAGATCGTGTATGTTTCGGTCACGGCCGAGACGCCCACGAAGATCGCGCATAACCCCAAAGAGTTCGCCCAGAAACTCGAAGCCTTCGCCGCCGGGCGGCCGGGCAAGAGCACGACCAAGAGCTACTCGGCGCACGATCCGGCGATCGATATCGACAAGACGCTGCTCAAGGCGATCGACGAGACCGGCGCGGATCTGGTCGTGATGGCCTCGCACAAGCCCGGCATCGCCGATTTCTTCTGGGGCTCGCATGGCGCGTCGCTGGCCGCGCATACCGGCGTTTCGGTTTTCGTCGTGCGCTGACACCGGCCGTCCCGCGCGCGCCCCGCGCCCGCGAGACGAATATCACGACCTCCGTCGAACCGACTGCAACACAGGACGTTACCTTTGCTCCAAGCCGCCTCCCGCAGGCGGCAAACACCAACAAACAACAGGAGATCATGCATGTCAGACAGTACTGACAGCGAAGCGATCCCGGCTCCCGAGGGACCGGCGGACATCATCGAGACCGATTACGAGATCGGTCAGAACAATATCCAACCCTTCGGCCTGGACATCCACAACCCTGTTTTCCTGATTTCGGGACTGGCGGTTGTGGCCTTCGTGATCGTCACGCTGGCCTTCCAGACGCAGATCGAACCGGCCTTCTCGGCGATGCGGGGCTTCCTGACCTCGAAGCTGGACTGGTTCTTCCTGATCGCGGGCAACATCTTCGTGCTCGTCTGCCTCGGCCTTCTGGTCTCTCCCCTGGGCAAGGTCCGCATCGGCGGCGTCGATGCCACACCCGATTACGGTTATCTCGGCTGGTTCGCGATGCTTTTCGCCGCCGGCATGGGCATCGGCCTGATGTTCTTCGGGGTGCTCGAGCCCGTCTATTACTTCGGCACGCCGTGGGGCGATCAGCCGCTGGGCAATGACCTTGGCATCGTGGACGGCGTGCTTGCCGATCCCGCGACCGTGGAAGCCGCCCGCTCGATGGCGATGGCGTCGACGATGTATCACTGGGGCCTGCACCCCTGGGCGATGTATGCCGTGGTGGCGCTGGCGCTGGCGCTCTTTGCCTTCAACAAGGGCCTGCCGCTGACCGTGCGCTCGATCTTCTACCCGATCTTCGGCGAGCGGATCTGGGGCTGGCCGGGCCACATCATCGACATCCTCGCGGTGCTGGCCACGCTGTTCGGCCTGGCCACGTCGCTGGGCTTCGGCGCGCAACAGGCCTCGGCCGGTATCGGCTTCGTGTTCGGCATTGACGGCATCAACGACACGGTGACCGTGGCGGTCTTCCTGATCGCGGGCATCACCGCGATCGCGCTGATCTCGGTGCTGCGCGGGCTCGACGGGGGCGTCAAGCTGCTGTCCGAGATCAACATGGGCCTCGCCGCGATCCTGCTGCTGTTCGTGATCTTCGTCGGCCCGACGATGACGCTGGTCACCCAGTTTTTCAGCAATATCGGCGCCTATTTCGTCGACCTGATCCCGCTGTCGAACCCGATCGGCCGTGAGGACGACGGCTTCCGCCAGGGCTGGACCGCGTTCTACTGGGCGTGGTGGATCAGCTGGTCGCCGTTCGTGGGCATGTTCATCGCCCGCGTCAGCCGTGGCCGTACCGTGCGCGAGTTCATCACCTGCGTGCTGCTGATCCCGACGGCGGTGTCGATGATCTGGATGACCACCTTCGGCGGCACCGCCATCGAACAGATCATCGAGCGCGCGACCGACAGCGCCGTCTACGGCTATGTCATCGAGAACTACGTGCCCGAATTGTCGCTGTTCGGCATGCTCTCGGAATTGCCGATGGCGCAAATCACCTCGATCATCGGCATCGTGCTGGTCATCGTGTTCTTCGTCACCTCGTCGGATTCCGGCTCGCTTGTGATCGACACGATCACTGCCGGCGGCAAGGTCGACGCCCCGGTCGCGCAGCGCGTGTTCTGGTGCGTGTTCGAAGGCCTGGTCGCGGCGGCGCTGCTGATCGGCGGCGGGCTGGTGGCGCTTCAGGCGATGGCGGTGTCGACGGGCTTCCCCTTCGCCATCGTGCTGCTTCTGGGCTGTTGGGCGCTGGTCAAGGGCCTGATGGCCGAACCGCGCGCCTGACACGCAAGACAACCGGAGACCTGAAGACAAGGGGCGGCGGGGTAACCTGCCGCCCTTTTCCCTTTCAGCCGCGCACGCCCTGTGCCAGTTCGTCGAATGTGGCGCGGTTGGGGCAGAAGGTCAGCGTCGCGGTATCGACCGACGCCCCGGGTTCCTCGCGTGCCATGAAACGGTGACAGGTGCCCGGATCGGTGCAGCCGTTGCAGCGCCCCAAGACCTCGTGCCAGACGCGGCGGTCGGCCATCAGCTCGGCCATGCTCAGCCCGAACAGCCGTGCCATCTCGGCCACGCGCGCGGGCACCTCGTCGGGCAATGCGACCAGTTGCAGCGCCTCGGTCCGGGTGACGCCCATATCCGCCAGTTCGGCATCGCTCAGTGCGTTGATCTCGTGCAGGTCGCGGCTGAGCCGGAACATGCGCAGGAATCGCTCCATCATCGCTTTCTCTCCTTGCTGGCCCTCCTTGGCCGGGATGAGTGCCCGACAGGTCTGACGCCCGCCTCTCTGCCCCGGGTCCAGCCTGCCACGCGCCGCCCGGCTTTGCCTTGATCTGGCGCAAGTCCGAAGATAGCCCTTGGCGAATGATCCGTGCCTTTCTTGCCCTGCCGGTGCCCGACGACATCCGACTGCGCCTTTCGGCGCTGCAACACCGGCTGCCGCTGCCCCGGCCCATCCCCTACGAGAATTTCCACGTCACCCTGACGTTCCTTGATCGCCAGCCCGAACCGCTGCTCGAAGAGCTGCACCATGCGATCGAGACGATGACCCTGCCCGCGCCGCGCCTGCGGCTTGACGGGCTGGGCAGTTTCGGCGGCAACGAGCCCGACGCCGTCCATGCCCGGCTCGCCGACGATCCCGCCCTGAGCGCGCTCAGCGCCAAGCTGACCCGCGCCGCGCGCGAGGCCGGGATCGCGGTCAAGGCGCGAAAATTCGTCCCCCACATCACGCTGGGACGGCTGCGCAAGCACGAGGTCGGTCCCGAGACGCTGGCGCGGGCTCTGGGCGCGCTGGGCGAGGTCACCTCGCAGCCTTGGCTCGCGGAGACTTTGGTGCTGTACCGCTCGACCCTGCGCGCGGACGGGCCGGTCTACGATCCGCTGGCGGAATACCCGCTTCGGGGCTGAGCCCATCTTGCGCCCGCACGCGCCCCCGGCCTAACCTGCGGCCAATCACAGGAGTCCCCCATGAATTGCGTCTTCGTCCAGTTCCGCTGCACGCCCGGCAAGACCTACGAGGTCGCCACGGCGATCTATGACCGCGAAATCGTGTCCGAGCTGTTCTCGACCTCGGGCGACTGGGACCTGATCGCCAAGATCTACATCCCCTCCGACGCCGATGTCGGCCATTACCTGAGCGAGAAGCTGTTCGACATCCCCGATATCGTGCGCACGCTCACCACCATGACCTTCAAGGCGTTCTGAGCGATGCCGGTCATCGCCATCACCGGCGCCAGCGCGGGGATCGGGCGCGCGACGGCCGAGCTGTTCCTGTCGAAGGGCTGGGAGGTCGCGCTACTGGCCCGCCGCGCCGACGCGCTGGCCGAGGTGGCGGGCGAGCATCAGACCGCCCTGCCCCTGCCCTGCGACGTCACCGACGAGGACGCGGTCGACGCAGCCTTCGGGGCCATTGCCCGGCGCTTCGGGCGGCTCGACGTGCTGTTCAACAATGCCGGCCGGATGCTGCCCGGCCAGCTGATCGACGAGATGTCCGTCACCGACTGGCGCAGCATGGTCGACGTTAACCTGACCGGCATGTTCCTGTGCGCCCGCGCCGCTTTCGGCCAGATGCGGCGGCAGGAGCCGGCGGGCGGGCGGATCATCAATAACGGCTCGGTCAGCGCCCATGCGCCGCGCCCCGGCTCGGTCGCCTATACCGCGACCAAGCACGCGGTAACGGGACTGACGAAGACGCTGGCGCTGGACGGGCGGCCCTTCGACATCGCGGCGGGACAGATCGATATCGGCAATGTGCGCACGGACCTTGCGGCCCAGATCGCCAAGGGGATGCCGCAGGCCGATGGCTCGGTCCGTGCCGAGCCGATGATGGACCTGCCGCAGGTGACCGAGGCGGTGCTGCACATGGCCAGCCAGCCCAAGGGCGCGAATATCCCCTTCCTGACGATCATGGCCACCAACATGCCGTGGCTGGGCCGGGGATGACGGGGTAACGCGCGCGGGAACCATTTCGCCCCCTGCCGGGTTCCATTCAGCAAGACGTCACAAGAGAGACCGCCATGAAAACCCTGATCCCGCTTCTTATCGTCGCTGCCGCGATGCTGTCGGCCTGTGAAACCGTGCAGGGCGCAGGCCGCGATCTGCAATCCGCCGGGCAGGCCGTGAGCACCGGCGCGCAGCAGGTCCAGAACGACCTGTAACCGGCGTCCGATCCGCCCGAAGGTCCGCGCCGGTCTCGTGTCGAGGCCGGCGCCCGTCTTTCAGCGGGTCACGATTGCCGGATCAGCCGGAACACCGCCGATGCCGCCCAGCCCGCGATCAGCGCGATGACCAGGGCCAGCAGGCCATAGAGGAACGGCTGTTCATAGGCCAGCTCGTAAAGCCAGCGCTCCAGCCCGTCCTTGCGCACGAAAATCGCCGTGCGGTACTGGCTGACCACCTGCCCGCCCTGCATCAGGTACATCCGCGTCGTATAGGCGCCCTCGGTCAGGTTCGGCGGCAGCCGTACATTGGCGCGAAACAGGATGCCTTCATCGACATGGACGAAGCGGTCGAGCGTCATGAAATGCGCCGTGCGTTCGCGGATCCTGAGCAAGGCTTCGGCAAAGAGCAGCGCTTCGGGCGAGCCGTCCCCCGCCTGCTCGGCGCGGATCGCCTGCCGGGGCGAGATGCGGTAGATCTCGTCTTCCTCGGGCGACAGGATCTCGGTCAGGGGCGCGCTGGTCGCCACCGCGTAAAAGGACGGAACCGAGGCCAGCGTCACCGAATCCACGTTCATCCAGATGCCCGCGACGCGGTCCTTGCGCCAGACCTCGGTCCGCTGGCGCGGGCCCTCGATCACCACGACGACGTCGAAATCCTCAAGCCCGGCCGCTTCCGCCTCGGCCTCGGCGAGGACCTCGTCGGCGCTGCGGCGGATGGCGCCGAAGATCAGGATCTCGGACCCCGAGAAATTCGCCGTCAGCGACACCCGGTTCTGGCTGAGCGCGCCGATGATCTCGCTCGCGCCCAGGGGCAGCGAACCCAGAAGCAAAAGCAGCCCGGCCAGCCACGCGCGCGCCATCACAGGCCCCCCGCGATGGTGATCGAATACAGCTCGTCAGGGCGGATCAGCAGGTCCAGCGCCACCTTGATGCAGACCGCCAGCACCAGAAGCGCCAGCAGGATGCGCAATTGCTCGGCCTTCAGGCGCAGCCCGATCTGCGTGCCCAGCTGCGCGCCGATCACCCCGCCCAGGATCAGGAACGTGGCCAGCATGATATCGACGCTGTGCCCGGTCACGGCGTGCATGATCGTCGTATAGGCGGTGGTAAAGATGATCTGGAACAGGGAGGTGCCGACAACCACCTTGGTGGGCATCCCCAGCAGGTAGATCATCGCCGGCACCATGATGAAGCCGCCGCCGACGCCCATCACCGCCGACAGGACGCCGACCGAGGCGCCGACCAGGATCGGGGGAATGACACTGATATACAGGCCCGAGACGCGGAACTTCATCTTGAAGGGCAGCGCGTGGACCCAGGTGTGCTGGTGCAGCTTGCGCCGCTTCGCACCGACCTTCTTGGTCCGGTACCAGGCCCGCACGCTTTCCTGCAGCATCAGCGCGCCGACGATGCCCAGAAACAGCACGTAGCTCAGCTGCACGGCCAGATCGACCTGGCCCAGCGCGCTGAGCCAGCGGAACAGCACGATCCCGAAAGACGAGCCGATAAGACCGCCGATCAGCAGCACGGTGCCCATCTTCAGATCGACGGTCTTGCGCCGCAGATGCGCCAGAACGCCGGAAATCGACGAGGCCACGACCTGGTTCGCGCCGGTCGCGACGGCCACGGCGGGGGGGATGCCGATGAAGAACAGAAGCGGCGTGATCAGGAAACCGCCGCCTACCCCGAACATGCCCGACAGCATGCCCACACCCGCGCCAACCCCCAGCAGGGTAAAGAGGTTTGTCGAGACCTCGGCGATGGGCAGGTAGATCAACATGGCTTTGAATAGGATAAAGCCCCTGTGCTTAACAGGGGCTTTTCCATGAAATTTATGTATCGGGGATACATTTCTGTTATAGCCCCGCCCGCCTCTTTGCGCGCGGACGGGGGCGGCGCGCTCAGCGCTCCTTGACGTAGGGTTCGCCGCCCGCGCGCGGCGGGATTGCCTTGCCCACGAAGCCGGCCAGAATGATCACCGTCAGGATATAGGGCAGCGCCGTCATGACCTGGTTGGGCAGCGTGATGAAGCCCAGATCCAGGTTCGGCCAGCGGTTGGCGATGGCTTCCAGCGCGCCGAACAACAGCACCGCGAACAGCGCCTGCCACGGCCGCCACTTGGCGAAGATCAGCGCCGCCAGCGCGATATAGCCCCGACCCGCCGACATCTCGCGCACGAAGCCCGCCGCCAGCGAGGTCGACAGGTAGGCCCCGCCGATGCCGCACAGCACGCCCGCGATCAGGATCGCGTAATAGCGCAGACGGACGACCGAGATGCCCGCCGTATCGACCGCCGCCGGGTTCTCGCCCACCGCGCGCATCCGCAGACCAAAGCGCGAGCGGTAGAGCACCCACCATGTCGCCGGTACGGCCAGAAGCCCCACGAAGACGAGGATCGAGTTCCCCGACAGGATCTCGCTGTAAAGCGGGCCGATGACGGGCACATCCGCCACCGCGTCGGCAAAGGGCAGCTCCAGCGGCGGGAAACGCCCCTCGCCCATCAGCGACGGCGTGCGCCCGCCCTGCCGGAACCAGCTTTGCGCGATGACCACGCTCATCCCCGAGGCGAGGAAGTTGATCGCCACGCCCGAGATCAGCTGGTTGCCCCGGAAGGTGATCGAGGCGATGCCGTGGATCAGCGAGAACACGACCGAGGCGGCGATACCCGCCAGCAGGCCCAGCCAGGCCGAGCCGGTGACGAAGGCGATGGCGGCCGAGAAGAAGGCCGCGATCAGCAGTTTCCCCTCGAGCCCGATATCGACGATGCCCGCGCGTTCCGAAAACAGCCCGGCCAGACAGGCGAACAGCAGGGGCGTCGCCAGCCGCAGGGTGGATTCGAGGATCTGGACGATGGTTGCAAGATCCATGTCAGCCCCTCCGCCGCAGGCGCAGGAAGACGGCTTCCAGCGGTTGTCGGACCATGTTGTCCAGGGCCCCCGTGAACATGATGACCAGCGCCTGGATGACGATGATCATCTCGCGCGGAATGGTCGTTTCGATCGCCAGCTCGCCGCCGCCCTGATAGAGGAACCCGAACAACAGTGCCGGCGCGATGATCCCGATCGGGTGCGAACGGCCCATCAGCGCCACGGCGATGCCGATGAAGCCCGCGCCCTCGACCGCGTTCAGAACCAGCCGCTGCGGGCCGCCCATGACCGAGTTGACCGCCATCGTCCCCGCCAGCGCGCCCGAGATCAGCATCGCGACCATGATGATCTTGACGCCCGAAATGCCCGCGTAATGCGCCGCCGGTTCGGATTGGCCGAAGGCCCGGATCTCGAAACCCAGCCGCGTGCGCCACATCAGCATATAGGCCAGCCCGCAGAACAGAAGCGCCACGAACAGCATGATGTTCGCCGGCCCCGAGCGCGAGAATTCGATCCCCACAAGGCCCAGGATGTCATGCAGCCGCGGCAGGCGCAGCACGTCGTCGAACCGAGCCGTGGCCGGGTCCATCGCGGTCGGCGGGCGCAGGACATGGCTGAGCATGTAGTTCATCACCGACGCGGCGATGAAGTTGAACATGATCGTGGTGATGACGATATGGCTGCCCCGCTTGGCCTGCAGGAAAGCCGGGATCGCCGCCCAGAGCGCGCCGAACGCGGCCGAGGCAAGGATCGCGGCAATCATCGCCGTCCACCAGTTGGGCCACGGGATGAACAGGCAGACCAGAGCGACGCCCAGACCGCCGATCAGCGCCTGCCCCTCGCCGCCGATATTGAACAGCCGTGCCTGAAAGGCGATCGCCACGGCCAGCCCGGTCAGCAGGAAATTGGTCGTGTAATAAAGCGTGTAGCCCCAGCCATAGGTCGACCCCAGCGAGCCGCGCACCATGATGACCAGCGCCTCGACCGGGTCCTCGCCGATGGCCAGGATCACCAGCGCCGAGATCGCGAAGGCGATCAGCAGCGAAAACAGCGGGACGAGCAGGACGTCGGCCCATTTCGGCATCCGTGTCGAACTCATGCCGCATCCCCCGTCACGCCGGCCATCAACAGGCCCAGCTCCTGCCTGTCGGTCTTCTCGGGCTCGCGCTCGCCCATGATCCGGCCGTCGAACATGACCGCGATGCGGTCGGACAGGCCGAAGATCTCGTCCAGCTCGACCGAGACGAGCAGGATCGCCTTGCCCTGATCGCGCAGCTCGATGAGCCGCTTGTGGATGAACTCGATGGCGCCGATATCGACGCCGCGCGTCGGCTGACCCACCAGCAACAGGTCGGGATTGCGCTCGATCTCGCGGGCCAGGACGATCTTCTGCTGGTTGCCGCCCGAAAAACTCTCGGCGGTCAGCATCGGATTGGGCGGGCGCACATCGAAGCGTTCGATCTTGCCCTTCGCGTCCTCAAGGATCGCGTGGTTGTCCATCAACAGCGCGTTCTTCTGGTATTCGGGCGCGTTATGGTGACCGAAGGCGATGTTTTCCCAGGCCATGAAATCCAGGATCAGGCCGCAGCGATGACGGTCCTCGTGCACATGGCCCACCGAATCCTCGCGCCGGGTGCGCGCGTTGTCGCGCTTCAGCGACAGGTCCAGGGGCTTGCCCAGAAGCGTGACCTCGCCGGTGCCGGGGATCATGCCCGCCAGCACTTCCAGAAGCTCGGACTGGCCGTTCCCGGCCACGCCCGCAATACCCAGGATCTCGCCCCGGCGGATGTCCAGATCAATGCCGCGCAGCTTTTCCACGCCGTGCCGGTCCACGACCTTGAGGTTGCGCGCCGACAGGACGACCTCGCCGGGCTGCGCCGGGGCCTTCTGCACATCCAGCAGCACCTTGCGTCCGACCATCAGTTCGGCCAGCTCGGTGGGGCTGGTCTCGGCGGTCTTGACCGTCGCCACCATCTCGCCGCGCCGCATCACGCTGACCTCGTCGGTCACTTCCATGATCTCGCGCAGCTTGTGGGTGATCAGGATGATCGTCTTGCCCTGCTCTTTCAGCCCCTGAAGGATGCGGAACAGGTGATCGGCTTCGGCGGGCGTCAGCACGCCGGTCGGCTCGTCGAGGATCAGGATGTTGGCCTCGCGGTAGAGCGCCTTGAGGATCTCGACGCGCTGCTGGTTGCCCACCCCCAGATCCTCGACCACGGCGTCGGGATCGACGCTGAGTTCGTAATCCGCCGCAAGCTGGGTCAGAAGCTTGCGCGCGCGGGCCTTGGACGGCTTGAGCAATGCATTGCCCTCGGCGCCCAGAATGACGTTTTCCAGCACGGTGAAATTCTCGACCAGCTTGAAATGCTGGAACACCATGCCGATGCCGGCGCGGATCGCGTCCTGGCTGTCGGAAATCTGCGTGGGCTTGCCGTCGATCAGGATCTCGCCGGAATCGGCCTTGTAGAAGCCGTACAGGATCGACATCAGCGTCGATTTCCCGGCGCCGTTCTCGCCGATGATGCCGTGAATGGTGCCCTTGCGCACCCGGATGTTGATGTCCTTGTTCGCCTGGACCGGGCCGAAGGCCTTCGAGATCCCGCGAAGCTCGATGGCGGGGGCGGCATCCGCCGCCCCCGCCATCCCGGTGCCGGTCACGTCAGCGACCATCCTGCTTCCGCCTTACTCGACCGAAACAGGGCAGGTGTTGTCCGACATGTAGTCGTGCACAACCGTCTCGCCCGAGGCAATGGCGGCCGAGGCCGCGTCCAGCGCTTCCTGCATGTCGGCGGTCACCAGCTCGGCGTTGTTGTCGTCAAGCGCATAGCCCACGCCACCGGCGGCCAGATCCATGACGACGAGGCCCGTTTCCAGATCTTCACCGGCGGTGAAGGCTTCATAGACGGCGTTGTCGACGCGCTTGACCATCGAGGTCAGAACCTGGCCGGGATGCAGGTGGTTCTGGTTCGAATCGACGCCGATCGACAGGATGCCGGCATCGGCGGCGGTCTGCAGCACGCCCACGCCGGTCCCGCCGGCAGCGGCGAAGACCACGTCCGAGCCCTGGCTGATCTGCGACGAGGTGATCTCGCCGCCGCGCACCGGGTCGTTCCAGGCGGCGGGGGTGGTGCCAGTATAGTTGACGATCACGTTGGCTTCGGGGTTTGCCGCGACGACGCCCTGCGCGTAGCCGCAGGCGAAGCGGCGGATCAGCGGGATGTCCATGCCGCCGACGAAGCTGACGGTGCCGGTTTCCGAGGCCATGGCGGCCATCATGCCGACGAGGTACGAGCCTTCATGCTCGGTGAAGACGACCGACCGCACGTTGGGCAGGTCGACCACGCCGTCGATGATGACGAAGTTGGTGTCGGGATAATCGGCGGCGACGGTTTCCAGCGGCGTGGCCATCGAGAAGCCGGTCATCACGACCGGGTTGTAGCCGGCCTCGGCGAAGCGGCGGATCGCCTGTTCGCGCTGCGCTTCCGACTGCATCTCGATATCGCGATACTCGCCGCCGGTCTCGTCGGCCCAGCGCTGCGCACCGCCGAAGGCGGCTTCGTTGAACGAGCGGTCGAACTTGCCGCCGAGATCGTAGATCAGCGCCGGATCGGCCCAGGCGACACCAGCCGTCAGCGCCAGCGTGGCGGTGGCGCCAAGAAATGTGCGGGTCAGTTTCATGTGGTTTTTTCTCCCAGTTGGGTCGTCATGCCGCGGTCGCGGTCCCTCTATCGGCCGATCCGCCGGATCGAAGCGGATCCGACCGCACAGGGGTCAAGTTAGGTCCACGTCCTTGCAGCCCGTCAAGCGATTTTTACCAAACGGACAAATCAGGGAATCGTCTGGTAACCGGCAGGTTAAATCTCAGGCGAAGGACTTGCAAAGGATCAATGCCGCGACGCTGGCACCGGTTGGCGCGACGTAATAGCCGGGCCTGCGTCCCTGTGCCGTCCAGCCGCAGGCGGCATAGAGCGCGCGGGCGGCGGCATTGTCCTCGGCCACTTCCAGAAACGCGCGTTCTGCCCCCCGGGCGCGGGCTTCGGCATCGAAGGCGTCGAGCCGCGCGCGGGCCAGCCCCTGCCGCCGGCAAGCGGGATCGGTGGCCAGCGTGAGCAACTCGGCCTCGCCCGCGACGACGCGGCCCAGTGCGAAGCTGCGGTGATCGGCATCGGCGGTCAGGAAGACATGCGGGCTGTCCAGAAGCGCAGCGAAACTCCCGGCGCGCCACGGGGCGGGCGTGGTGAAGGCGCGGGCATGGAGGGCGGCAAGCTGATCGGGTGTCATGCGGCGGGCTTAGCCGCTTGCGGGCGCGGCGGCCAGAGGGGACGGGTGAGGGGTTTCGCCCTCGCCCGGCACGCCTCCGGCGCGCAGGTCTCGCGCGACCGGCCGCGGCGCTGCGCGCCGCGCGGGATCCATGAGCAGGCTCAGTCCAGAAGGGCGGGCGGGCGTTCGGAAGGCGGCGCGGCATCGGGCGCGCGCAGATAGGCGGGCGCGGGCCGGGGCTGCGGGGTATCCATCCGCATGGCCGCGATCCGGGCAATCGCCACGGCCAGTGGATGCGCGGGGGGCGTCCCACCCTCGCCGATATGGAAAGCGGGCGGGCTGTCCGATTGCACGGGCGTGGCCGCGGGCGTCTCACGGATCCAGACGGCGCCGCGCATCGCCGGCAGGACGACCGGCAGATCCGGCCCGTCGAGCGCCAGCGCGCTGAAGCGGTCGACGCCGATGGCCGGGATGCCCAGCCCCAGCGCCAGGCCGCGCGCGGTGGAAGTGGTGATGCGGATGCCGGTAAAATTCCCCGGCCCGGTGCCCGCGCCCAGCGCGTCGAGATCCTCCCAGCCGAGACCCGCCTCGGCCAGGAGCTCCTCGAGAAAGCCGACCAGAGCCTCGCCCTGCCCTTTGGGCAACGGCTGTTCCGCCTGCGCGCGCACCTGCCCGCCCTGCAGCACCGCGCCGCTCAGCCAGGGCCCCGACGTGTCGAAGGCGAGTATGGTGTCCCCCGCCCGTCCGCTGTCAGACGGCAACCGGGCGAACCTCGGTCACTTCGGGGATGTAGTGGCGCAGCAGGTTCTCGATGCCCATTTTCAGCGTCATCGTCGATGACGGGCAGCCCGCGCAGGCGCCTTTCATGTGCAGATAGACCACGCCGCGATCAAAGCCGTGGAACGTGATGTCGCCGCCATCCTGCGCCACGGCGGGACGCACGCGGGTATCCAGCAATTCCTTGATCTGGTCCACGACTTCGCCATCGGGGCCGTCCTGGGTGACATGGGCGGCTTCGGTTTCGCCCTCGATCGCGGGGCGGCCCGACTGGAAATGTTCAAGGATCGCCCCCAGAACCGAGGGCTTCACATGCGACCAGTCGGCGCTGGCATCCTTGGTCACGGTGACGAAATCGGCGCCCAGAAACACGGCCGTGACACCCGGCGCGGCGAAGACCGCCTGCGCAAGCGGCGAGGAGGCCGCGCTGTCGCGGTCGGGGAAATCGGCCGTGCCCTGACCCAGAACGTCTTGTCCGGGCAGGAATTTCAGCGTGGCAGGGTTCGGGGTGGATTCGGTCTGGATGAACATGGCGGGCCTCCGTTTCACCGGGGATATGCGTATGACCGCCCTGCAAGTCAAGGAAGAGCCGTTCGGCCACGCCGGATGTCGGCACGGGCCTGCGGTCGGCCGAGCCCGCCCCTGCGCAGGTCTGTGCCCCGTCGTCGTTCCAGGCCCTAATACAGCCCCCGCCCGCCCAGGATCATCGTGATCTGGCAATCCGTCAGCGGGTCTTCGAACATCACCCCGCAGGTATCGTCGAAATGCCAGCGGACTTCCGCGCTCAGGCTCAGGCCCGCGGCGTGGATGGCCACCCAGTCGCTGATCCGCAGCATCCGGTCGGGCACGCCCAGAAGCCGCGCCCCGCCGGACGAGACGTTGCCCAGCGTGGCGTCGAAGGCGCCCATGGGCGCCCGAACCTGGACGAAGGCCCGCGTCGACAGCCGCAACGCGCGATTCGGCATCTTCGTTCTCCCGATGGCTTTTTCTTCACTGTCCGCCCAAGAGGTTGCCGTGCCGTTAACAGCGCTCTTGATTGGCCCGAAGCGATCCCCATCTAGGACCTGAGGCCCGCAAGAGGGACGCGCCGCGACGGGCGTTCCGCGACAGCCGGGCGCTTTGACATGGAGACTGCGATGAACCTTGAAAAGTTCACGGAACGGGCGCGTGGATTCCTCCAGGCCGCCAACACCATCGCCGCGCGCGAACAGCATCAGCGGCTGACCCCCGAACACCTGCTGAAGGCTCTGATGGATGACGATCAGGGCATGGCGTCGAACCTGATCCGCCGCGCCGGGGGCAATCCCGAACGCGTCGTTCAGGCGACCGATCTGGCCGTCGGCAAGCATGCCAAGGTTTCCGGCGATGTCGGGCAGGTCTATACCGACAGCGCGCTGGTGCGCGTCCTCGACGAGGCCGAGAAACTGGCGCAGAAAGCGGGCGACAGCTACGTGCCCGTCGAACGCCTGCTGATGGCGCTGGCCATGGTCAAGTCGCCCGCCAAGGAGGCGCTCGATACCGGCGCCGTGACCGCGCAGGCGCTCAATGCCGCGATCAACGACATCCGCAAGGGCCGCACTGCCGACAGCGCCAATGCCGAGGACAGCTTCGAGGCGCTGAAGAAATACGCCCGCGACCTGACCCAGGCCGCGCGCGACGGCAAGATCGACCCGATCATCGGCCGCGACGAGGAAATCCGCCGCGCCATGCAGGTGCTCAGCCGCCGTTCCAAGAACAACCCCGTGCTGATCGGGGAACCCGGCGTCGGGAAAACCGCGATTGCCGAGGGTCTGGCCCTGCGCATCGTCAACGGCGACGTGCCGGAATCCTTGCGCGACAAGACGCTGATGGCGCTGGACATGGGCGCGCTGATCGCGGGTGCCAAGTATCGCGGCGAGTTCGAGGAACGTCTGAAGGGCGTCTTGAACGAGATCACCGCCGCGGCGGGCGAAATCGTGCTGTTCATCGACGAGATGCACACGCTGGTGGGCGCGGGCAAATCCGAAGGCGCGATGGATGCCGCGAATCTGATCAAGCCGGCGCTGGCGCGGGGTGAGCTGCATTGCATCGGCGCGACCACGCTTGATGAATACCGCAAGCATGTCGAAAAGGACGCGGCTCTGGCCCGGCGTTTCCAGCCGGTTTTCGTGGCTGAGCCCACGGTCGAGGACACGATCTCGATCCTGCGCGGCATCAAGGAAAAGTACGAGCTGCACCACGGCGTGCGGATCTCGGACTCGGCGCTGGTGGCGGCGGCGACGCTGTCGCATCGCTACATCACCGACCGCTTCCTGCCCGACAAGGCGATCGACCTTGTGGACGAGGCCGCCTCGCGGCTGCGGATGCAGATCGACAGCAAGCCCGAAGAGCTGGACGCGCTGGACCGCGACATCCTGCAAAAGCAGATCGAGGTCGAAGCCCTGCGCAAGGAAGACGACGCGGCCAGCCGCGACCGTCTGGGCAAGATCGAGGTCGAACTGGCCGATCTGCAGCAGAAATCGGCCGAGATGACCGCGACCTGGCAGGCCGAGCGCGACGCGCTCGAAGCTGCGCGGGGGCTCAAGGAGAAGCTCGAGAAAGCCCGGCTCGACCTTGATCACGCCAAGCGGGTGGGCGATTTCGCCAAGGCGGGCGAGCTGCAATACGGCACGATCCCCGAGCTGGAGCGCGCGCTGACCGAGGCCGAAGCGCGCGAGGCCGAGAAGCTGGTGGGCGACGCCGTGCGCCCCGACGAGATCGCCGAGGTGGTCGAACGCTGGACCGGCATTCCGACGACCAAGATGCTGGAAGGCGAGCGCGAGAAGCTTCTGCGCATGGAAGACGGTCTGCACAAGCGGGTCATCGGCCAGCACCACGCCGTTCACGCGGTGGCGAATGCCGTCCGCCGGGCGCGCGCGGGGCTCAACGATGAGAACCGCCCGCTGGGCTCGTTCCTGTTCCTCGGGCCGACCGGCGTGGGGAAAACCGAGCTGACCAAGGCGGTGGCCGAGTTCCTGTTCGATGACGATCAGGCGATGGTGCGGATCGACATGTCGGAATACATGGAGAAACACGCCGTCGCCCGCCTGATCGGCGCGCCTCCGGGCTATGTCGGCTATGACGAGGGCGGCGTTCTGACCGAAGCCGTGCGGCGCCGGCCCTATCAGGTCGTGCTGTTCGACGAGGTCGAAAAAGCCCATCCGGACGTGTTCAACGTGCTGCTGCAGGTGCTTGATGACGGTGTCCTGACCGACAGCCAGGGCCGCACCGTGGACTTCAAGCAGACGCTGATCATCCTGACCTCGAACCTGGGGTCGCAGGCGCTCAGCACGCTGCCCGACGGCACCGACGTCTCCGAGGCGAAGGCGCATGTCATGGAAGCGGTCCGCGCGCATTTCCGGCCCGAGTTCCTGAACCGGCTAGACGAGACGGTGATCTTCGACCGCCTGAGGCGCGAGGATATGGACGGCATCGTCCGCATCCAGCTGAAGCGTCTGATGAAGCGTCTGGAATCGCGCAAGATCACGCTGACGCTGGACGATGCGGCGATGACGTGGCTGGCCGACAAGGGCTACGACCCGGTCTATGGCGCCCGGCCCCTGAAGCGCGTGATTCAGCGCTACCTGCAGGACCCGCTGGCCGAGATGCTTCTGGGCGGCACGGTTCTGGACGGCGCCGAGGTCCCGGTTTCGGCCGGTCCCGCCGGGCTGATCATCAACGGCGAGAGTTTCGCCGATGACGACGACCTGCCGCGCATGAAGGTCGTTCACTGACCGCCAAGGCCTGAAAGGGCGCCTCGATGCCGGCGCCCTTTCCCGTTTCTCAGGGCGATTTCTCAGGGCAGCGCGCCCAGATAGATCACCGAGGTCGCGGCCAGATAAAGGTTCGCCGAGAAGATCACCACGACGACGAAACCCAGAAGGGCGGTCAGGCGGTCCAGCACCGCGAGCATCGCGAAGGCCTCGCGCGGTGGCGTCACCCCGTCATAGCGCTGCAGATCCAGAAGCGGGGCCAGCCGCGTCGTCACGACGTACCGCGCCCCCTGATGCAGCGCGATCAGAAGCGCGATGAGCAGGGAATAATCGCCCGGCATGAACCCCTCGAAAGCCAGCCGCCAGACGGGGACGCCCCGCACTCCCTCTCGCACTCCCGCGGGCAGTCCCTCGGGCACGCCAGCCCCGCCAAGCGCTGCCGCGTCCAGCGCCCAGCTCTGCCCTTGCGCCAGGGTGGCCAGCAGGAAAATCTTCAGGATCAGCACCGCGCCATAGCCCAGCGACAGGATCATGCCCAGTACCTGCGCCATGCCGCGATAGCGTCGGCTCAGCCTGACCCAGTCGCTGCCGGTGCGCGACAGGTCCGTCCCTGCGACCGCGTTGGCGTCCAGCTGAACCGTCCAGCCCTGCACATAGGCCAGCCCCTGAAACGACGCGCGGGTGACAATACAGCCTTCTTCAAAAGTCACATTTCTGAACTCGGCACGGGCGAAATTCGTATTCCGGCAGGTGCAGCCCGGCGCAAAAGTGACATTGTGTAGCCGCGCCCCGGCGAAGTTCGCGGCCTCCAGCGACGACGCTGCCGAGAAACGCACGTTGCGCAGACTGGCTCCCCGGAAACTCATCCCGGCCAGATCGAGACTGACCTCGGCCCCGTCGAAATCGAGACTGGCATCGTCGAAACGACATTGCCCCCGGGCAAGCGCGCGCTCCAGCGGTTCGGGGCTTGCCGGCGGCGCATGCTTCGCCGGCCGCTCAAGCGACAGATCCTGCCGCGCCGCGATCTCCGCGCGCCGGGCCTGTTCCTTGGCGCGCCTTTCCTCCTCTGCGCGGCGCTGCTTCAGATCCTGCTCGATCTTCTGATCGGCCAGCCGGCGCTCACGGGCCAGCATGTCGGGCATCAGCGTCCCGCGCGCCTCGGCTTCGGTTTCCCACATATGCGGCTTCGAGAGCGGCCTGAAGAGTTTCATCTGCCTTCGCTTCCCTTGCCTGCAGCCCCGCCCTGTCGAACCTGACGCCACGGAAGGACGATGCCCGGGCGATGCCCCGATGCAAAGCCGGGTGTCGCCTGCCCCCTTGCATGTTAGACGAACTTTCAGTGACGTGTATAAGTATCAGGAGTTGTGGCATGGACAGGCTCGCCGCCGATCGGATGTTCATCGCGGTCATGGAGACCGGAAGTTTCGCCGCCGCCGCGCGAAAGCTGGGGACCAGTTCGGGGCAGGCCTCGAAACTCGTCTCCGCGCTCGAGGCCGAGCTGGGCACGCGACTGATGAACCGCACCACGCGCGCGCTGGCCCCGACCGAGCTGGGACAGACCTATTTCGCCCAGATCCGCAACATCGTCGGCGATCTTGACGCGCTGGACCAGACGCTGCGCGATGCGGGCGAGGCACCGCGCGGGCGGCTGCGGCTCTCGGCGCCGCTGTCTCTGGGCACGATCCAGCTGACCCGTGCGCTCAACGATTTCGCGCTGACCTTTCCGGGGATCGAGATGGATGTCTCGTTCACCGACCGCTACGTCAATCTGGTTGATGAAGGCTTCGACGCGGCGATCCGCGTGGGCACGCCCGCCGATTCCTCGCTGATCGCGCGCAAACTGGGCCGGGTGCGGATCATCACGCTGGCCAGCCCCGAATACCTGGCGTGCAACGGCCCGGTCGAGACGCCCGATGCGCTGACCCGCCATGCCTGCATTCTGGACACCAACCTGCGCGAACCCACGCATTGGCGCTTTGCCGACCGCAGCGTCATCGTCTCGGGGCGGCTGCGCTATTCCAACGGCGTGGCCTGCCTTCTGGCCGCCGAACAGGGGCTGGGCATCGCCCGCGTACCGGGTTTCGCGGCCCTTCCCAGCATCGCCGAGGGGCGCGTGCGCGAGCTTCTGACCGATTATGAGCCCGCACCGATGGGGGTTTTCGCGATGTATCCCGCCGGGCGGCATCTGCCGCGCAAGGTCCGGCTGCTGATCGACTACCTCAGCGACGATTTCATCCGTCACGACCCGTTGCTGGTCCTCCCCGACCGGATGCCCGGCTGATTACTTCCTAATTGGAAGGAATGATCTGCCATCTCACCGGATTACAATCCGATCTCTTGCATGACATCTGAGGCTCATCAGGCGCAACGCCGCCGCATCAGACCTTGGAGACCGACAATGACCACTGCCACCGCTTCCGATCTTTCCGCCGGCAAGATCACCAATGCCGAGCTCGCCGCCCTGATCCTGCGGGTCTCGATGGGCGTTCTGTTCATCCTGCATGGCTGGATGAAGTACTCCGTCTTCACCCCCGCCGGCACCGCGCAATATTTCGCCGCCATCGGCCTGCCCGCGTTCCTGGGCTATGTCACCATCGCGGCCGAGATCCTTGGCGGTGCCGCGCTGATCGCCGGCCTCTGGACCCGCTGGGTTTCGGTCGCCTTCATCCCGCTGATGATCGGCGCGGGCTATTTCGGCCACGGCGCCAACGGCTTCTTCTTCTCGAACGAAGGCGGCGGCTGGGAATACACCGCGTTCTGGACCATCGTGCTGGTGGTGCAGGCCCTGCTGGGCGGCGGTGCCTGGGCCCTGCGCCGCGACTGACCGCAACCACGGGGGCGGCGGCCTGCCGCCCTCACCGTCTGACGGAGCATCCCCATGACGCGCCTTCCCACCTATTTCATCTCGCATGGCGGCGGCCCCTGGCCGTGGATCCCGCAGATGCGCGCGCAATTCCACAATCTCGAGGCCAGCCTGCGGCAGATGGTCGAGGACCTGCCCGAAAAGCCCAGGGCCGTGCTGTCGATTTCCGGCCATTGGGAGGACGACAGCTTCGCCGTGATGGCCGCGCCGAAGCCGCCGATGGTCTACGATTATTACGGCTTCCCCAAGGAAACCTACGAGATAACCTATCCCGCCCCCGGCGCCCCCGAGCTGGCGCAGCGCACGATGGCGCTGTTGCAAAAGGCGGGCCTGCCCAGCCGGCTGGATACCGAACAGGGCTTCGACCACGGCACTTTCGCGCCGCTCTACATCATGTATCCGCAGGCCGATGTCCCGGTCTATCAGGTGTCGCTGCGCAAAGGGTATTCGCCCGAAGAGCATTTCGCGATGGGCCGCGCGCTGGCGCCCTTGCGCGACGAGGGCGTTATGATCGTGGGGTCGGGGCTGAGCTTTCATAACCTGCGCCTTTTCGGGCCAGGCGCGAAAGTCCCGTCCGAGGCCTTCGACGCATGGCTGGGCGACACGCTCGCGCATGAGCCCGAGGCCCGGACCGAGGCGCTTCTGCACTGGGAAGAGGCCCCCCATGCCCGCACCTGCCACGCGCAGGAGGACCATTTCGTCCCCCTCTTCGCCGCCCTGGGCGCGGCCGAGGGCGAACCTGCCACGCGGATCTACCACGATGTCGACCTGATGGGCGGCGTCACCGCGTCGAGCTATCGCTTCGGCTGACCGCCAAAGGCGTCCCGACCACGAGAAACGGCCACCGGAACCCCGGTGGCCGTTTTTTCTGGGGCGCCGTGAGCGCTTAGCGTGCCCCGACGATCTCGCGGATCTGCGCGCGCAGGGTCTCGACCCGCTCGCCCGCTGCCTCGCTGGCGTCGCGCGCCTGCACGATCTCGGCGTCGATGGCATCGACCCGCGCCCGGCGCTCGCGGTTGGCCTGGCTGTCATCGCCCAGTTGAACGATCAGGTTGACCAGCCGCTCCTGTTCACGCTCCAGCGCCTGAACCTCGCCCGCCAGACGGCGCTGCGCATTCTCGCTCTCCAGCACCTCGCGGCGCAGCTCGGCGATGCGGGCCAGCGTCTCGCGCACCTCGTCGCTGACCGCGCGGCCTTCCCAATAGGCCAGCGTCGGCACGTCCATGTCCAGCACACCGACCCGGCGGGTGCGTGGCTGGCGCTCGGTCACGACCAGCTGCGCGCGCTCGCCCGCCGGGACCTCGACCACCCAGCGCCAGGCATCGGGGCGCTCTTCGGGGCCCGTCGCGCTGCTCACGCGCCAGCCCGCGCGGCGCGGGTGGTCGATCGTGACCTCGCGCGCCTCGTCGGCGGCGCCTTCGATCCGGTAGGTGACGCGGCGCTCCAGATCCTCGGACACATGCAGCATCCCGCCCGCGATGCGCATCTCTCGCACGGCTTCGGTACTGGTGGTTTCCTCGCGCACCTCGACCGCCGTGTCGCGGGCGAAATCGACGATCTCGGTCGCGCCCGGCGCCAGTTCGGGGATCATCGCATCCCCGGCATGGCCGCGCCCATCCTCGTAGAGCGTCAGCACGCCCGCGGGCAGACGCAGCGGCAGCGGGTTTTCCAGGGACAGCGCGATCACCGGATGCACATCCCCCTGCCCGCCGCGATACAGGACCAGCCGCGCATCGGGCAGGTCTTCGGACAGGAACGGCACGCTCATCATCTGCCCCGCGGCCAGCGTCACCGGCGTGCCCAGCGTGAAGCGGCTGAAGCTGTCGCCGTCATCGGCACTGACCGAAACCGAGGCCGCGCTGTCGGCCATGTCAGCCATCGCCGCGCGCCCGCCTGACGGGGCCATCTCGGCAATCGCGCCGCGGAATTGCGGCTCGGCGGCGATCATCGGCGCGGGCGCGGGATAATCGCCCGCCTGTTCGCGATGGGCATAGGTGCGCGCGTAAAGCTGCGCCTCGATCGCGCGAACCGAGCCCGTCGCCAGCGTCAGCTGGATATTGTCCCAGTCGATGCCGGTGGTGTTTTCCACCACCGCCCAGCCGATCAGGCGAATGCCCTCATCGGTATCGACCGCGCGCCACGCTGTGCGCCAGAGCGGCGCGTCCTGCAGATAGACCAGCCCCACATCGCGCGGGGTGCGGTCCTCGCTGTCGAGCGTCAGCTCGACCCGGCGCGGATTGGCCGAGGCCCGCCACGCCCGCAGCGCATCGCTCAGCGTGGCCTGATCGGCCGCATCGGCGAAGCGCACGCCCAGCGCGTCGTCCATCTCGAAACTGTGCAACGTTCCGTCCTCGGCCTGCAGGTTCAGCACAGGCACGGTGCCATGCTCGCCCTCGCGCTGCGTGACGCCCATGTTGAGGCCCTGCCATTGCTCGCCCCGGCGCTCGACGATCAGCGGCGCGCCGATCATCGTGCCGAACAGCCGGACCGGATCGGTCACATCCTGCGGCGCGAAGGGGAAATGCGCGAAAGCGTCCTCGAAACTGCCGGGCCCGGTCATCGTCACGAAAGGCACGGCCCCGGCGGGATCGAGCACCCACAGGCTTTTCAGGAAATCGTCGATATCGTCGCGCGCGACCGACAGGGTGATCGGCTCGACGCCCATCTGGCCCTCGGCCTCGATCATCGCAAGCCCGGCGGTCGACAGCGTGACGGCGTTGATCGCGGTTTCGGCGTGCAGCGGCATGGCCAGCGCAAGGCCGCTCAGCGACAGGATCACGGTGTTGCGCAGGCGGCGGCGCAGACGGGAATGGGGCAGATGAAAAAGCATTCGGGGAACTCCGGGCGAAGGATATCTTCGACGCCACACTGCCCAATCGGCGATCACAGGCCAAGGGGGAGGACGTTCACCAAAGCGCCAGCAAGACGTGTGCGGCGCGTGACAGCGAACGGGCCCGGCATCGTCGCCGGGCCCGCCTGAAGCGTTATTTGAACTTCTTGATTTCGCCCGATTTCAGCCGCGCCTGATAGCTGGCCAGCTCGCGTTTGACGACCGGCATCAGGAAATACAGCCCGATGATGTTCACGACGCCCATCGCGAACAGGGCCGCGTCCGAGAAGTCCAGAACCGCGCCGAGGCTCGACGCCGCGCCGACGATCACGAAAAAGCAAAACAGCAGCTTGAAGACCAGCTCCTTGCCCTTGCCTTCGCCGAACAGGTAGGTCCATGCCTTGAGGCCGTAATAGCTCCACGAGATCATGGTCGAGAAGGCGAACAGGAACACCGCGACGGCCAGCACATAGCCGAACCAGCCGAAGACCGAGCTGAACGCCGCCGCCGTCAGCGCCACGCCCGACGTGTCGCCCACCGTGGCGATCCCGCCGCTGTCGTTCAGGATGTAGAGACCGGTCTCAGGGTTCACCATCAATTGCCCGGTGATGATGATGACCAGCGAGGTCATGGTGCAGATCACCACCGTGTCGATGAAGGGTTCCAGCAGCGACACGAAGCCCTCGGTGATCGGCTCCTTGGTGCGCACCGCCGAGTGGGCGATGGCGGCCGAGCCGATCCCCGCCTCGTTCGAGAACGCGGCGCGGCGGAAGCCCTGGATCAGCGCGCCGATGATGCCGCCGGTGACGCCCAGCCCGGTGAAAGCGCCCGCGAAGATCTCGCGGAAGGCCTCGCCCACCATGTCGAGATTCATCGCGATGATGACCAGCGCCGACAGCACGTAAAGCACGCCCATGAAGGGCACGACCTTTTCCGTCACCTGCGCGATCGACTTCAGCCCGCCGATGATGACGGCGAAGACCACCGCCGCCAGGATCACGCCGGTGATCCAGCCGGGATAATCCCCCACCACGCCGGAAATCGCCGCATGGGCCTGATTGGCCTGGAACATGTTGCCCCCGCCCATCGCGCCCAGCACGCAGAAGATCGCGAACATCACCGCCATGAACTTGCCCAGCGGCAGGCCGCGTTCCTTGAACCCCTTGTCGAGATAGTACATCGGCCCGCCCGACACGCTGCCGTCGGGATATTCGTTGCGGTACTTAACGCCCAGCGTGCATTCGGTGAATTTCGTGGCCATGCCCAGCAGGCCCGCGAGGATCATCCAGAACGTGGCCCCGGCCCCGCCGATGCTGACCGCCACCGCGACCCCCGCGATGTTGCCCAGTCCCACGGTGCCCGACAAAGCGGTCGCCAGCGCCTGGAAATGGCTGACCTCGCCCGCGTCGTTGGGATCCGAGTAGTCGCCCTTCACAAGCTGGATGGAATGTTTGAAGGCGCGAAACTGGATGAAGCCGAAATACAGCGAAAACACCGCCGCGGCGATCACCAGCCAGCCGACGATCCACGGCACGCCGGTGCCCGGCACATTGGCGAAGATGAGCGCGACGAACCAGCCGGTCGAGGCGGCGAAGATGTCGTTGATGGTGTCGCCGATGGTCGCGGCGGCTTCGTCCTGCGCCATCGCCATGGCTGGCAGCGCGGTCAGAAAGGCGCCCAGAGCGGCGCGTTGGGTCAATCGTTGCATGGGAAACTCCGCTGGCTCAGGGCACGATGGTGACGGGAACGGTGGCGATTTGCGCCAGCGTGCCGGTGACGGAGCCGAACAGCCGCGCCCCCAGCCCCGACGAGCCGATCCGCCCGATGACGATCTGCGAGGCGTTGCGCGCCTTGGCGATATCGACCAGCGTCTCGGCGACATGGCCAAAGCGGATATCGCTCGACACCGTCAGTCCCGCCGCCTGCAGCTTTGCCACGACCGGGCTGACCAGAACGTCTTCGGCGCGCGTCATCTCTTCCTTGCGCCGCTTGTGACGTTCTTCGATCTCTTCCTTGGTCAGGAAGCTGTAGGGCGACCATTCAAGCACATGCGCCACGACCAGCGCGGCGCCGCTGCTTTGCGCAAAGCTCTGGGCCAGCGTGACGGCGCGTTCTCCGGCGCCGGATCCGTCGTAGGCAACGACGATCGGGGGTGTTGTCATGTTTTCTCTCCACTGTTGTGCCCGTTGAAACCGGGCTTCGACAACCCTAGGCCGAGCAGAGCGGGATTTTCTCCGCAAACCCGGCCCGGGCGGAGGCTTTTGCGACATTTCTGTGGCAAAGTGTCGCATATGCGGGAGATTCTTCCAAATCGCGCGCAGGCTTTGCACCGCAGCCCCGATCCGCAGGCCCGATCCGGCGCCGGGTCCCGGTGCCCCGGTCCGGTCGGTCGGTTCCTGCCTCACACTGCGTCACAAGGCCTCACAAGGGCGCTGCGCCGGCGCCCGGGCCGTGCAATGCTTGCCCTGACGGCGCCGGGCGCCTAAACGCGAAGTCCTTAGACGAGGACGAAAGAGGCCGGGTTTCATGAGCGACGCATCGCACACGCAACAGCGCGCAAGCTCGCGCCGGATCGCCGCGCTGGCCGGGCTCTGGCCGTTCCTCGGGGCGTATAAGGGGCTGCTGGCCGGGGCACTGGTCGCGCTGGTGCTGACCGCCGGGGTTTCGCTGGCGCTGCCGCTGGCGGTGCGGCGAGTGGTCGATGGCTTCGGCGAGGGCGCGCTGGAGCTGCTCAACCAGTATTTCGGCGCGGCGCTGGGGCTGGCGGCGCTGCTCGCGCTGGGCACCGGGCTGCGGTACTACATGGTCACGCGGCTGGGCGAGCGCGTGGTGGCCGATATCCGCAAGGCGCTGTTCGCCCGCGTGATCGGCATGTCGCCGGCGTTCTTCGAAAAGATCCTGTCGGGCGAAGTGCTGTCGCGCATCACCACCGACACCACGCTGATCCAGTCGATCGTCGGCTCGTCGGTGTCGATCGCGCTCAGGAACCTGCTGATGCTGGTGGGGGGGCTGGTGATGCTGGCGCTGACCTCGCCGAAACTCACCGGGCTGGTGCTGCTGCTGGTGCCGGCAGTGATCGTGCCCATCGTCGTGCTGGGCCGCCGCCTGCGCCGCCTGTCGCGCGAAAACCAGGACTGGATCGCGCAATCCTCGGGCAACGCCTCGGAGGCGCTGGGCGCGGCGCAGACCGTGCAGGCCTTCACGCACGAGACCCGCTCGATCGCCACCTTCGACCGTGTCACCGAGAAAAGCTTCGATGTCGCCATGGTGCGGATCCTGACCCGCGCGGCGATGACCGTGGTGATCATCGCGCTGGTCTTCTCGGGCATTGTCGGCGTGCTGTGGATCGGCGCCATCGACGTGCGCGAAGGCACGATGTCCATCGGCGAGCTGGTGCAGTTCGTCATCTACTCGGTGCTGGTCGCGGGCTCGGTCGGAGCGCTGTCGGAGATCTGGGGCGAGCTGCAACGCGCGGCGGGCGCGACCGAGCGGCTGGTCGAGCTGATGGAAACCATCGACACGATCCAGGATCCCGACGCGCCCGTCGCGCTCGCCGCCCCGGTGCGGGGCGCGGTGGCCTTCGAGAATGTGCGCTTCCACTATCCCTCGCGGCCGACGCAATCGGCGCTCGACGGGATCTCGCTCAGCGTGGCGCCGGGCGAGACCGTGGCGCTGGTCGGCCCCTCGGGCGCGGGGAAATCGACGATCATCCAGCTCTTGATGCGCTTTTACGACCCGCAACAGGGCCGCGTGACGCTGGACGGGACCGATCTGCGCGAGCTCAGCCGCGCCCAGCTGCGCGGCGCGATGGCGCTGGTGCCGCAGGACCCGGTGATCTTCGCCACCACCGCGCGCGAGAATATCCGCTTCGGCCGCCCCGAGGCCACCGACGCCGAGATCGACGAGGCCGCGAAGGCCGCCGCCGCACATGACTTCATCACCGCCCTGCCCGAGGGCTACGAGACCCAGCTGGGCGAGCGCGGGGTGATGCTGTCGGGCGGGCAGAAACAGCGCATCGCCATCGCCCGCGCGATCCTGCGCGACGCGCCGGTGCTGTTGCTGGACGAGGCGACCTCGGCGCTGGACGCGGAAAGCGAGCGGCTGGTGCAGGAGGCGGTCGACCGGCTGAGCGAAGGCCGCACCACGCTGGTCGTGGCGCACCGGCTGGCCACCGTGCGCAAGGCCGACCGGATCGTCGTCTTCGAAGGCGGCCATATCGTCGCCAGCGGCACGCATGACGCGCTGGTGGCCGAAGGTGGACTGTATGCCCGGCTGGCACGGCTGCAATTCACCGATGGCGGTTTCGGCGCGGCTGATTTGACTGCGAGCGACCGGGCGTAACGCCCGACGGGAACAAGAAAGGGGGCTGTCTGCCCCCTCTTGGCCTGCGGCCAATTCACCCCCGAGGATATTTGCGGAACAAAGATCGGGCCGCGCCGATTGCTACGGGTGCGGTCGCAGGCGCGCGGGCGTCGCTCAGCCCTGCTGATCCCAGTCCCGCATCCGCGCCACGTAGCGCGCCAGCGTGTCGATCTCGAGATTGATCGCGTCGCCGGTCTTCACATCGCCCCAGGTCGTGACCTCCTGGGTATGCGGGATCAGGTTGACGCCGAAATCGCGCCCGTCGACATCGTTGACCGTCAGCGACGTCCCGTTCAGCGCGACCGACCCTTTGGGCGCGATGAAGCGCGCCAGCGCCTCGGGCGCGCGGAAGGTGACGCGGGTGCTGTCGCCCTCGGTCTCCATCGCGATCACCTCGGCCACGCCGTCGACATGGCCCGAGACGATATGCCCGCCCAGCTCGTCTCCGACCTTGAGCGCGCGTTCGAGATTGATACGCCGACCCGCGGCCCAGCCGTTGCGGCCGATGGCCGTCTTGGCGACGGTTTCCGCCGAGATGTCGACATCGAACCAGTTTTCCGGCTCGGCCCCCAGTGCGACCACGGTCAGGCAGACCCCGTCGCAGGCGATGGAGGCGCCGATATCGATACCGTCCACATCGTAGCGGGTGGCGATCCGCGCGCGCAGGTCGCCGCGCTGCTCAAGGGCGACGACGCGCCCGATATCGGTGATGATGCCTGTGAACATAAGCCGGTCCCGTGATTTCCTAGGCCATCATTCGGCCATCTTCGCGCTTTATGGATGTGGCTATCTCTGGCATCATTTCAACACAAGGGGAACACCCCGGGGATACCCCGGACAGGGAAAACCCGGGCCCGCAACGGGCGACAGGCGCGCAGGCAGACCATGGTACCGATGACAGGCGACGGACGCCGATTCCTGATGTTGCAGGGCCCGCATGGCCCGTTCTTCCGCGAGCTGGGCACCTTGTTGCGCAGCGCCGGAGCCGAGGTCTGGCGCATCGGTTTCAACCGCGGCGACGAGGCCTACTGGGGCAAGCAGGGCTTCATCCCCTATCTGGGCACGCAGGAGGACTGGCCCGCGCGCATCGGCGCCGAGCTGGACCGCCTGCGCATCACCGACCTGATCCTGTACGGCGACACGCGGTTCATCCATGCCGAGGCCGTGCGCCATGCCCGTGCCCGCGGGATCGAGGTGCATATCTTCGAGGAAGGCTATCTGCGCCCGTGGTGGGTGACCTATGAGCGCGGCGGCTCGAACGGCAATTCGCGGCTGATGACGCTGTCGGTGCCCGAGATGCGCCGCGCGCTGGAGGCGTTCGAAACCGACCTGATCGACGCGCCCGCGCATTGGGGCGACATGCGTCAGCACGTCTTTTACGGCGTCGCCTACCACGCGCGGATTCTCTTGGCCAACCGCCGCTACAAGGGTTTCCGCCCGCACCGGGCGCAGAATGTGGTGCAGGAATTCCTGCTGCATCTGAAGCGGCTGATGGCGATGCCGCTGCACGCGGTAGAGCGGCGGCTCGCCACGCGGCGGGTCCGGGTGGGCGGCTTTCCCTATCACCTGGCGCTGTTGCAGCTGGAGCATGACAGCAATTTCCAGCAGCATTCCCCCTTCTCGACGATGACCGAGTTTCTCGACGTCGCGATCCGCGGCTTTGCCGAGGGGGCGCCCCGCCATCACCACCTGGTCTTCAAGGCCCATCCGCTGGAGGACGGGCGCACGCAGCTGAAATCCGACATCGCCCGCATCGCCCGCGAGGCGGGGGTCGAGGGACGGATCCATTTCATCCGGGGCGGCAAGCTGGCGCAGCTTCTCAACCATGCCCGCAGCGCGGTGACCACGAATTCCACCGCCGCCCAGCAGGTGCTGTGGCGGGGCATGCCGCTGAAGGTGTTCGGCGGGGCGGTCTATGACAAGCCGGAATTCGTCTCGACCCAGCCGCTGGCCGAGTTTTTCGCCCAGCCCACGCGGCCCGACCTGCGCGCCTATCGCGATTATCGGCGCTTCCTGCTGGAAACCTCGCAATTGCCCGGCGGGTTCTATTCAGCGGCCGGCCGGCGGCAATTGCTGCGTCAGGTGGTCGACATGATCCTGTCGCCCGAAGACCCGTATGGCGCCGTCCTGTCGGGACGTGCGGCACCTCGGCAACACCTGCGGCTGGTGCCCTGAGCGCGCGGTGCCGCCTCCCGCGCCCTGCTTTCGCTACCAGATAGGCGCGATCGTGCCGCGACCGGCGCTTTATCTTGTCGGTTTGGCCAATCCGGGCGCAACCGCTTCTGGCAACGTCAGACCTATCGCGGCGACCGCCCAAGCCTCGAACGGCCCGGCGCCACGCGATCCTTGGGTTCCGCGTATATCCCCGCTTGGTTTTTTTCGCGGTATTGCGTATAGTTGCACAAAAAACTTGAGGCAGATCCATACAAGGAGCCCGAGCAGTGATTGTCAGACCTTCCCGCCGCGCCGTTGCGCTGGCGCTTGGCGTGTTCGTGGCGAGCGTCGGTGCCTGCACCATGCCGCGGCCCGGCCCCAACAGTAACGAGATCTTCTCGGGCTCCGTCCTTCGCGAGGGGAATGCCTATGTCGTGGCCGTGGGCGACCGGGTGAACCGGGCGCTCGACACGCCGATGGCGATGGGCTTCTCGTCTTCGCTGCGCAACGCGGCGCTACTGGGCGGCGACACGATCCGCACCGGCGACACCGTTGCGGTCACCGTCTATGAAAACGTGCCCGAGGGGCTGCTCACCTCGTCCGAGACGCCGGGCGCGCAGCTGACCGAGTTGCAGGTCGATTCCGAGGGCTTCATCTACGTCCCCTTCGCGGGGCGCGTGCGCGCCGCCGGCAGCTCGCCCGAGAACCTGCGCGCCACCATCGCCAACCAGCTTGACCAGCAGACGCCCGACCCGCAGGTCTATGTCAGCCGCACCGGCGGCGACGGGGCCAGCGTCAGCGTGGTCGGGGCCGTGGGCGCGCAGGGGGTCTATCCGATCACCCGTCCCAACCGCCGCCTGACGGCCATGCTGGCCACGGCGGGCGGCGTCGACATCCCCACGCAGACCGCCATGATCACTGTCTCGCGCGGGTCGATCACCGATCGGATCTGGCTGGACGACCTGTTCGATCACCCCGAGCTGGACATCGCCATGCGCGGCGGCGACCGGATCTATGTCGAGGCCGATCAGCGCCGCTATACCGTGCTGGGCGCGACCGGCGACCAGGCTTTGATCACCTTCGACCGGCGTGAACTGACCGCGATCGAAGCCCTGGCGCAGGTCGGCGGGCTGGATCCCACGCGCGCCGATCCGACCGGCGTCTTCGTGTTCCGCGACGAACCCGTGGAAGTGGCCCAGCGCATCCTGAACCAGACCGGGCTCGTGGGAGACCAGCGTTTCGTCTACGTGCTGGACCTGACCGCGCCCAACGGCATGTTCATGGCCCGCGATTTCCAGATCCGCGACGGCGACACGATCTACGTGACCGAGGCCTCTTCGGTGGCGTGGAACCGCCAGATCTCGGTCATCTCGGGCGCCCTGAGCGCGACGGGCTCGGCCTCGGCCACGCTGACGCGGATCCGGGCGGCCGGCGAGTAACAACGGGCGGCGCGTCCCCATGGCCGACGCCCCTCCGCGCCGCCTGATCGCCACGAGCCTCGGCTTTCTGGGCCCCCGCGCCCCGTCGCGCCGGGTGCGGCGTATCCTCGAACTCGCCCTTGCGCGCCCGGTTCCCGGCTGGCCGGGGCCGGGCGACGCGGTTCTGGCCTGGGGCCACAGCCCGCGCGCCTATCGCGCCGAATGGCTGGCGCGGCGCAGCGGCGCGCCGATGCTGCGGATCGAGGATGCCTGGCTGCGATCGGTCCATCCGGGCCGGGTGGCGGGCGAGCCGCCCATGGGCCTGCTGATCGACCGGCTGGGGATGCCTTACGACCCGGCGCAACCTTCGGAACTGGAACAGCTTCTGGCCACGCATCCGCTGGATGACGGCGCGCTGATGGCCAGCGCGCGCGACTGTCTGGCCCGGCTGCGGGCGCTGCATCTGTCGAAATACAATGCCCATGACCCGGCTCTGCCGCCGCCGCCGCCCGGCTATGTGCTGATCGTCGATCAGGTGCGCGACGATGCGGCGCTGTTGCAGGGCGGGCTTGGCGGGGCCGAGGGCGCGGCGAAACGGTTCCGCGACATGCTGCTGGCGGCGCGGATCGAGCATCCGCACGCGCCGATCCTGATCCGCGCGCATCCCGAAACGACAGGAGGCGCGCGCGCGGGATATTTCAGCGCCGCCGACACGGACAATCAGATCTCGTTCGTCGACGGGCCGCATTCTCCGTGGTCGCTGCTCGATGGTGCCATCGCGGTCTATACCGTGTCGTCGCAGCTGGGATTCGAGGCGATCCTGGCAGGCCATCGCCCGCGCGTCTTCGGCCAGCCCTTCTACGCCGGCTGGGGGCTGAGCGAGGACGAAGACCCCCTGCCCCGGCGCCAGCGCGCGCTGACCAGGCTGCAGCTTTTCGCCATCGCCATGCTGGTCTATCCCGCCTGGTACGATCCCCTCCGCGACCGGCTTTGCGATCTGGGCGAGGTGATCGACCAGCTCGAAGCGCGGGTCACGGCGTTCCGGCAGGATCGCGCAGGGCATGTGGCGGCGGGCATCAGCCGGTGGAAACGCGGGGCGATGCAGCGGTTCTTCGGGCGCGAACGGCCGGTGCGCTTTGCCGAAGAGGGCGCGACGCTGGCCTGGGCGTCAAAAACCGGGCCGGATTTTACCGGCCTGCGGGTCGAGGACGGGTTTCTGCGCTCGAAGGGTCTTGGCGCCGAACTGGTGCCGCCGCTGTCGCTGGCGGTGGACGATCTGGGCATCTATTACGACCCGACGCGCGAAAGCCGGCTTGAGCGGCTCATCGCCACGCCCCTGCGCGCGGATCAGGCCCGGCGCGCCCACGCGCTGCGCGAGGCTGTGCTGGCGGCAGGGGTGACGAAGTACAACCTGAACGGTTCGACCGGCGCTTTCGCCGCGCAGGTGGCGGCGCTGAAGGCAGCGCGGCCGGATGCCGCCGTGATCCTGATCCCCGGACAGGTCGAGGACGACGCCTCGATCCGGCTGGGCGCGGGTGCGATCCGAACCAACCGCGCGCTGCTGGATGCGGCGCGCGAGGCCGAGCCCGAGGCGATCCTGCTCTACAAGCCGCATCCCGATGTCGAGGCCGGCCTGCGACCCGGCGCGGTGCCCGATGCGGGCGATCTGGCCGATCTGGTCCTGAGCGGGGTCGATGCGCAGACCGCGCTGACGCTGGCCGACCGGGTCTGGACGATGACCTCGGGGCTGGGATTCGAGGCGCTCTTGCGCGGCATCCCCGTGACCGTGACGGGCGCGCCGTTCTATGCCGGCTGGGGCCTGACCGAGGACCGGGGCGACGTGCCCGACCGGCGTCTGGCAGTGCATCCGCGTCCGACGCTGGACCAGCTGGTCCATGCCGCGCTGATCGCCTATCCGCGCTATCTCGATCCCGTCACGGGGCAGCTTTGTCCGCCCGAACTGGCGGTCGAGCGTCTGGCCTGCGGCCACGGAGGCCGACAGGGAAACGCCCTGCGGCTTGTGTCCAAGCTGCAGGGCGCGTTTGCAAGCTATGCGTGGCTGTGGCGATGAGCGCTCAGAACGATTCGCGCGGGATGACGACAAGTCCCATCATCTGCGCGGCCTGCAGCGTCAGGATCCCGCTATCCAGCCCCAGGGGAGCCTGAAAGCGGCGCACCGCCTCCGAGGTCGCCTGATCCCATTCCCCGGTGATCGGCCCGGCGTAATGGCCCCGCGCGGCCAGCGCGCGTTGCAGGGTGGCGACGGTATCGTCGTCGATCTGTTCGGGGCACGGCACGGCAAAAAGGCGGTCCTCGGCCGGCTGGAGCACGCGTTCGCGCGGCTGCAGACCCTCGGCCCCTTCGACCGACACGAACTCGACCTGCGTGACGGCGGGGATACGGTCGGTGGACCAGCAGCCGCTGGAATTGCCCAGCATGGGGGCCTCGCTGACGGGGGCGGGTTCGGCGCGGCTGGCCGTCGCGTCGGGCGCGGCGGTCTGGCAGGCGGAGAGCAGGGCCGAGACGATAACCAGAGTGGAAGCGAGTCGGAGCATGATATTCCCGGAGCGCGATTCGCGCATTGTTTCTGTGTTGAGAGCAATGTGGCGCTGAAACGCGGCATTTTCCGGGCACGGAAACGGCCAAGTGCGGGCGGCACCGGCACCATTTCGCGGCAGCCCGGCGCCCCGAACACGCGCGCGGGGCGCGTGATTTCACGGGTGGAACGCACGGTTGCCGGAAAGCTCTGGCCTCTGGTCAAAGGGCGTACACTTTCGTATGTCCGAACCCAGTGAGAGAGACGCGAGGCAGAGATGGTCAAGATCACCTATATCGAATTTGACGGTACCGAGCATGTCATCGACGTGGCCGAAGGGCTCACGGTGATGGAAGGCGCGCGCGACAACGGCGTCAACGGCATCGAGGCCGATTGCGGCGGCGCCTGCGCCTGTTCGACCTGCCATGTCTATGTCGACGAAGCCTGGGTCGACAAACTGCCGGCGCGCGATCCGATGGAAGAAGACATGCTCGATTTCGCCTACGAGCCCGATCCCGAGAAATCGCGCCTGACCTGCCAGATCAAGGTCACGCCCGCGCTCGAAGGTCTGGTCGTGCGGCTGCCCGAGCGGCAGATCTGATCCGATGGCCACCAGCGTCAAACGCCAGGCCTGGTTCTGGGGCGTGCTGGCCGCGCTGCTGATCCTGGCGTTGTGGGGGCTGGGGAACACGATCCTGCCCTATATCCTGGGAACGACGCTGGCCTATTTCCTGGACCCGGTCGCCGACCGGCTGGAAAAGCTGGGCATGAGCCGGGTTCTGGCGACGGTGACGATCTCGGTGATGATGGTGCTGGTCTTCGTGCTGGCGCTGGTGCTGGTCGTGCCGTTGCTGATCGAACAGGGGCAGGCGCTGAGTGACTCGCTTCCGGGGCTGATCGAACGCGGCAGTAACCAGCTGGTCGAGCGGTTCCCGTCGATCCTGGACAACGATTCCACGCTGCGCCAGTCGCTCCGCGGTCTGGCCGAGGCGGTGCAGGCGCGGTCGGGCGAGCTGGCCAATGCGGTGCTGGGCTCGGCCATGTCGCTGCTCAATATCGGCCTGCTGGTCGTCATCGTGCCGGTCGTCGCCTTCTACATGCTGCTCGACTGGGACAAGGCGGTGGCCAAGGTCGACGAGCTGCTTCCGCGCCAGCACGCGCCCAAGATCCGTACCATCGCGCGCGACGTCGACCGCACCGTCGCCTCGTTCATCCGGGGCATGGGCACCGTCTGTCTGCTGATGGGCGCCTTTTATGCCACCGGGCTGATGCTGGTCGGGCTGCAATTCGGGCTGGTGATCGGGGCCTTTGCCGGTCTCATCACCTTCATTCCCTATGTCGGGGCCATCCTGGGCGGCGCGCTGGCTCTGGGCTTCGGACTGGTGCAGTTTTGGGGCGACTGGGTGCAGCTGGGCCTTGTCGCGGCGGTCTTCGCGGCGGGCCAGATGATCGAGGGCAACGTGCTGACGCCGAAACTGGTCGGCAGCTCGGTCGGCCTGCATCCTGTCTGGCTGATCCTTGCGCTCAGCGTGTTCGGCGCGCTGTTCGGCTTCGTCGGGATGCTGGTCGCGGTGCCGGTCGCCGCCGCTCTGGGCGTGGTCGCGCGGCATATGGCGGCGGCCTACAAGGACAGCGCGCTCTATCGCGGCGATCCGCCCGTGGCGGACGCCCCCGCCTACCGGCCCGGGGCCCCGGATGACCGGTCGTAAGCGCGCCGAGCAACTGCCGCTGGTTCTGCCTAGCGCGGAATCGACGGGCCGCGACGACTTTCTCGAAGCGCCGTCGAATGCCGTGGCCCTCGCCGCGGTCGAGGCCCCGCGCGGGCTTCCCAACGGGCTGACCGTGCTGGTCGGGCCGCCCGGCTCGGGCAAGACGCATCTGGCGCATATCTGGGCCGCGCGGACCGGCGCGCTGTGGCAGCCGGCGGACACTCTGACCGAGCGGCTTGAAGCGCTGGTGCAGCCCGGCGCGCCCGACCGGATCGTCATCGACGACGCGCATCTGCTCGCGGGCGGCGCGGGCGAAGAGGCGCTGTTCCACCTGGTCAATCACCTGCGCGGCCGGGGCGAATTGCTGATGACCGCCGACCGCCCGGTGCGCGACTGGGGCCTCAGGCTGCCCGATCTGCTGTCGCGCCTGTCCGCCGCCGCGCATCAGCCGCTGGGCGAGCCCGAGGACGCCCTGCTCGCGGCCGTTCTGGTCAAGCTGTTCACCGACCGGCAGGTGCGAATCGATCCCGGCCTGATCGACTATATCCTCCCCCGGATGGAGCGCTCGCTCGATGCCGCGCGCTCGCTCGTGGCCGAGCTGGACCTGCGCGCCTTGCAGCTTCAGAAGAAGATCACCGCTGCCATGGTTCGCGAGGCTCTGAGCAAAGATCTCGACACGGATCCGGGCCCCGACGCATCATGACGGTATCACCAAACCGTCGCAATTGAGCGCTACAGACCCCGCATGACCACTTCGGATTTCCTTCACGGCCCGTTCCCCGACCCGATCGACCCACCCGAGGGATTCGATCCCGAAGGCCCGTCGCGCTTCTTCAACCGCGAATTGTCCTGGATCGCCTTCAACTGGCGGGTGCTGGAAGAGGCGTCGAACCCCAAGGTTCCGCTGCTTGAACGGGTGCGGTTCCTGTCGATCTCGGCCACCAATCTGGACGAGTTCTATACCGTCCGCGTCGCGGGCCTGCGCGAATTGCACCGGGCGGGGAACACCAATCCCTCGACCGATGGCAAGACGCCGTACGAACAGCTGACCCAGATCAATGATCAGGCCCGGCGCCTGATGCAGACCCAGCAGGAAACCTACCAGGAACTGCGCGGGCTTCTGGAAGCCGAGAACATGTTCATTCTGGAACGCAGCGCCCTGACCGAGGCGGATCGCGCATTCCTGGACGAATACTTCCTTGCCAATGTCTTTCCGATGCTGTCGCCGCTGGCTATCGACCCGGCGCATCCCTTCCCCTTCATTCCCAACACGGGCTTCTGTCTGGCGCTGACGATCCGGCGCAAGGCCGACGGGCTGAAACGCAGCGCGCTTCTGCCGGTACCGCAACAGATCGACCGTTTCATTCGCCTGCCCGCCGAGGGGCTCGCCTTCCGCTTCCTGCCGCTGGAAGAGCTGCTGCTCGATCAGCTCGAATCGCTGTTCCCGGGCTACGAGACGCTCAACCATTGCGGTTTCCGCGTGTTGCGCGATTCGGACATGGAGGTCGAGGAAGAGGCCGAGGATCTGGTGCGCGAGTTCGAGGTCGCGCTCAAGCGCCGCCGCCGGGGCGAGGTGGTGCGCCTGAAGCTGACGGGCGGCGCCGAGCCCTCGGTGCGCGCGCTGATCATGGAAGAGCTCGATGTCGCTGCCGACGAGGTGGTCGAGGTCGACGGCCTTCTGGGCATGGCCGATATCAAGGAACTGGTCATCGACGAGCGGCGCGACCTGCAATGGGCGCCGTTCAGCCCGCGCATTCCCGAACGCGTGCAGGATCATAACGGCGACATGTTCGCGGCGATTCGCCAGAAGGACATGCTGCTGCACCATCCCTACGAGACCTTCGACACGGTCGTGCGCTTTCTCAAGCAGGCCGCGAACGACCCCGACGTGCTGGCGATCAAGCAGACGCTTTACCGGACCTCGCGCGACAGCCCGATCGTCGATGCGCTGTGCGAGGCGGCCGAGGCGGGCAAATCCGTCACCGCCTTCGTCGAGCTGAAGGCGCGCTTCGACGAGGCGGCGAATATCCGCCAGTCTCGCCGGCTGGAACGCGCGGGCGCGCATGTCGTCTATGGCTTCATCCAGTACAAGACCCACGCCAAGATCTCGGCGGTGGTCCGGCGCGAGGGCGACAAGCTGGTCACCTATACCCATTGGGGCACCGGCAACTATCACCCGATCACCGCGCGCATCTACACCGACCTGAGCCTCTTCACCTGCGAGGCACCGCTGGGCCGGGATGCGGCGCGGGTGTTCAACTACCTGTCGGGCTATGCCCAGCCCGACAAGCTGGAGAACCTGGCGATTTCGCCGATCTCGCTGAAAGACCGGCTGATCGAGATGATCGCGCGCGAGGCCGATCACGCCCGCGCGGGCCGTCCCGCGCAGATCTGGGCGAAGATGAACTCGATCGTCGATTCCGACGTGATCGACGCGCTTTATGCCGCCGGTCAGGCGGGGGTGAAGATCAGCCTGATCGTGCGCGGGATCTGCGGTCTGCGGCCCGGGATCCGCGGCTTTTCGGAGAATATCCGGGTGAAATCCATCGTCGGGCGCTTCCTTGAACATTCGCGCATCGTCTGTTTCGGCTCGGGGAACGGGCTGCCCTCGGAGCCCGTGCGGGTCTTCATGTCCTCGGCCGACTGGATGGGGCGCAACCTGATGCGCCGCGTCGAGACGCTGGTCGAGATCAAGAACCCCACGGTCCGCGCCCAGATCGTGCGCCAGATCATGGCCGCGAATCTGTATGACGAGGCGCAGACATGGGTTCTGGACGGGATGGGCACCTTTACCCGTGCCAGTTCGGACGATCCCGACAAGCCGATGTTCAGCTGCCACAAGTTCTTCATGGAAAACCCGTCTCTGTCGGGCCGCGGATCGGCCGGGGCGACGGATGTGCCGGAACTGACCCATACCGACATCTGACGACCCTGCCGCCGCGTCCACGGCCATCGAAACGCCACGCTTGGCGGCGACAAGCCGCCAAGACGTTGACGTTGCACGGGTGCGAAGACTAGATGACACCTGCCCGACGATGATCGAGGAGACGGCCATGCCCGCCGACCGCGAAACCACGCTTCCCGATGGCAAGGCCGCCTCCGATGCGGCCGCGGCGCCCGGTGATCCCGGAACCGGGCAGCCGTCCAGCCCGGAGATGCCCGCTCCGGCGGCGGCCCCCACCAAGACCGACACGTCGGACACGACCGGCGTGGCCCCCGAAACGACGCCGGTGCGCGGCTATTTCGGCGGCACGCCGCTGTTCGACGACGACCAGATGCGCGCGCTCGACCGGGTGGGCGTGATCGACGTTGGGTCAAACTCGATCCGGATGGTGGTGTTCGACGGCGCCGCGCGCTCGCCCGCCTATTTCTTCAACGAGAAGGTGCTGTGCGGTCTGGGCCGCGATCTGGCCCAGACCGGCCGCCTGCATCCCGAGGGCCGGGCGCGGGCCCTGGCTGCGATCAAGCGCTTCGGCTGCCTGGCGCGTGACATGGACCTGACCAGCCTGACCATGGTCGCCACCGCCGCCGTGCGCGAGGCCGAGGATGGCGCGGCCTTCAAGGCCGAGGTCGAGGCCGAGACCGGGCTCGAGATGCTGATCGTGCCGGGGACCGAAGAGGCGCGGCTATCGGCGCAGGGCGTGCTTCTGGGCTGGCCCGGCGCGCGCGGACTGGTCTGCGACATCGGCGGCTCGTCGATGGAACTGGCCGAGGTCGGCGACAACACCGTCGGGCGCCGCGTCAGCTCGTCCCTGGGTCCGTTCCGGCTGCAGCAGATCACGGGCGGCAAGAAGGGCCTGAAGACCCATATCACCGACACCCTGAAAGACCTGCGCGAACAGGTCGGCAGCGATCACAAGGCGCTCTATCTGGTGGGCGGGTCATGGCGCGCGCTGGCGCGGCTCGACATGGAGCGGCGCGGCTATCCGCTGACGGTGTTGCACGAATACGAGATGACGCCGAAGTCGATCCGCAAGACCATCGACTGGCTGGAAACGCAGGACCTGAAGACCCTGCGCAACCGCACCGGCATCTCGCCTGAACGGATCACGCTGGTCCCGCTGGCGACCGTGGTGCTGCGCCAGATCCTCACCGTGTTCCGCCCGCGCGAGATCTACATTTCCAGCTACGGCATCCGCGAGGGCGTGCTGTTCGAGCAGATGCCCGATGTCCTGCGCGCCCGCGATCCGCTGATCGAGGCCTGCCGCCATCTGGAAACCACCAGCGCCCGGATGCCCGGCTTCGGGCGGAACCTGTTCGATTTCCTCATGCCGCTGTTCCGCACCGTCCCGGACGAGCGCAAGCGCCTGATCAAGGCCGCGTGCCTTCTGCATGACGTGAACTGGCGCGCTCATCCCGATTACCGGGCCGAAAGCTGTTTCGACACCGCCACCCGCGCCAACCTGGGCGGGCTGGATCACAAGGGCCGGGTCTATCTGGGTCTGGCGCTGATGAACCGCTACAAGTCACCGGGCGCCGACAGCCGGATCACCCCGTTGCTGAAGCTTCTGACCGATGAAGAGATCCGCCACGCGATCATGCTGGGCCGGGCGATGCGTTTCGGCGCGATGTTCTCGGCGGGCGGCCCGCAGGCGGCGGGCGAGCTGCGTTACTTCCCCAAGAAGAAGGTGCTGGAGCTGATCCTGCAGCCCGAACGCAAGGCGCTGTTCGGCGAGGTGGCGGCCTCGCGTTTCGCCGCGCTGGCGAAGAATCTGGGGGTGACGACCAGCTACCGGGTCGGGCGCGCTTACAATTCGAGGGTATCGCCGGGATCGGCGCCGTCTTCGGATCCGTCTTCTTCGGACTCGTCCCCGGGCACGGCGTCCGGCTCCTGATCGTCGCGGCGGCGGATCAGAATATCGCCATTGGGCAGCCTTTCGGGCGCATGCCAGCCCGACAGGTCGCCCAGCATCTCGGACAGATCCGACAGCCACGGATCGACCGCACCGATCATGTCGTCGAACAGCCCGCGCAGCCGGTTCGAGGTATCGCCCTCGGCATCCTGCGCGCCCGAGGCCACGGGCAGCGACGCCAGAAGGGCGGCGAGAAGGGCGGGTTTGACGCGATGGTTCAGCATTCCGGTCCTTTCGGCTTCACGCGGCGGGCGGGTCCTGCGGGCCCGGCCCGTGGGAGCCACAAGGCACAGCATAACCGGACCGGCGCCGCGTGAAAAATGCCAACCGCGTGAGCGGCAGGCGGGCCCCGATCAGGCCGCGTGGCGCTGCTGCACCTCTTCCCAGGCCTGATTCAGCGCCTTGAGCCGTTCTTCGGCCAATGTCACCGCCTCGTCCGGGACGCCCCGCGCGCGCAGGGCGTCGGGATGCGCCTCGCGCACCATGCGGCGGAACGCGCGCCGCGCCTCGTCCAGCGAGGCGTCGGGCGGCAGTTCCAGCAATTCGTAGGGATCGGGCGCGGCACCGGGCACCAGCCGCGCATAGATCGAGCGGTAACACCCCTGCCCCAGCCCGAAAATACTGGCCACTTCCTGCAGAAAAGCCTCTTCAGCCGGGTGCATGTCGCCATCGGCCAGCGCGACATGGAACAGACCGTCCAGAAGATCGCGCAAGACCGGGTCGCCCGAGGGGAACAGCGCGGCAATCTTGCGCGCATAGGCGTCGAATCCCGCCACGTCCTGCCGCGCAAGGTTGAACACGCGGGCCGCGTGTTTCTCATCCTCGGGCGGGATGGTGAAGACCGAGCGGAACATCGTCACCTCGTCGCGGGTGACGGTGCCATCGGCCTTGGCCAGCTTGGCCCCCAGCGCGATCACACCAATGGTGAAGGCGATCGTCCGCTCCGGCCGCTGGCGCAGCCGGTCGAACACGACGCTCAGGGGTTCGCCAGAGCGCAGCGCTTCGATTGCATCGGTGATCCGTGACCAGAGTGACATGAGCCCAGTTTACGCGCCGCTCGTTAATTTGAACATGCGACAGTCACAACAATTTCTGCATCAGCACAAGATCCAGCCAGCGGCCGAACTTGTAACCGACCTGCGGCATCCGGCCGCGCTCGATATAGCCAAGGGCTGCGTGAAAGGCGATGCCGGCGGCGTTCTCGGCACTGACGCCCGCGACCATCGCATGCGCGCCGCCCGCTCGGGCATGGGCTTCGAGCGCCGTCATCAGCGCCCGCCCCGCGCCCCGCCCCCAGGCAGGCGGCGCCAGCAGGATGCTGTGTTCCATCGCATGGGCATAGCCATTGCCGCCCCGGAACTGATCGTAGCTGGCGAAGCCGCAGACACTGCCGTCGATCTCGGCCACCAGCACCTCGCGGCCATGGGCGCGGCGGGTGACAACGTAATCGGCGATGTCCGCAGCGCTTTTCAGGACCGAGGAAAAGGTGATCGTCGTGTCGCGGATAACCGGCGTCCAGATGGACAGGATGGCGGCTTCGTCGGCGGGGGTGGCAGGGCGGATCAGGGGCATGGCTCGGATTCGGGGGGGCGGTGCGCAACCAAGGATTGGCAGCACCGCCGCCCCGCGGCAAGTGCCCGGATCATTCCAGCACGCGCGGACCGTCGGGCGTGTCGAATTCGGCGCGGATGCCCGGCGCGCCCGTATCGAACCGCAAGCGCGGATCGTCGATCAGCGGCTCCAGCGCCCGCGCCAGATCCTGCGGTCGCGGATGGCGCAGCACCAGCCCGGTCAGGCGGACACCACGATCGGGCAGGCGCTCGGACGGGTGCGGCACGCCCTCGCCCCACTCGATCACGGCGGGCGAGATCCCGTCGAAAGGCTGCAACCCGCTGTCGGGAACCGCGAACCGCCAGGTCAGCGCGTTGCGCTGAAACAGCATCGGCTCGCCACTGCCGAAAGGCGCGATCTTCAGCGCCTCTTCCAGATCGGGGGCCTGGACGATCCAGCTTTGCGGCCGGGGCGCGCCCGAGAAATCGTCCAGCGCGAACCAGCGGGGACGGCCCGGCGGCGTGCCCTCGGGGTCGATGGCGATCAGCTCGAAATACTCGCCCGGGCCCAACGACAAAAGGCGGTTATGGGTGCCCATCTGGGCATGCGCCCCGCCGGGTTCGAGCGGCACGCCGAGCGCCCGTTCAACGGCGGCGGCGCCTTCCTCGAGCGAGGCGGCGGCAAAGGCGAGGTGGTCGAAGATGGCCATGAAATTCCGTTTGTTAACCGAGATGTCCAGGGAAACAGCGCGCGGGGCGTGTCACTGACGATGCGGCAGAAACTGGCCGCAAATCCGGGCCCGTGCAAGGGGGTCGGCATGGGCCAATCCCCCCGCGCAACAGAAAGGAGCGGCACCCTCCAGCGCCGCCCCTCTTCGGCCCGCAGCCCCTCCTCAGGGGGCGGGCCGGGTAACGCTCAGCGCCGCGCCTGACGGATCAGGTCCAGAATGTCGCGCGCGGCGGCGGGAATGTTGGTGCCGGGTCCGAAGATCGCCTTCACGCCGGCCGCCTTGAGGAACGCGTAATCCTGTTGCGGGATGACGCCGCCGCAGATCACCAGGATATCCCCGGCGCCCTGCTCCTTGAGCGCCTCGATCAGCTTGGGCGCAAGGGTCTTGTGACCCGCCGCCTGCGAGCTGATGCCGATCACATGGACATCGTTGTCGACGGCGTCCTGCGCGGCTTCCTCGGGCGTCTGGAAGAGCGGGCCCACATCGACATCGAAGCCGATATCGGCAAAGGCGGTGGCGATCACCTTGGCGCCCCGGTCGTGACCGTCCTGCCCCATCTTGACCACCAGCATCCGCGGGCGGCGGCCTTCTTCCTCGGCGAAGGTCTCGACATCCTTCTGGATCTGCGCGAAGCTCGCATCGCCCTCGTATGCCGCGCCATAAACGCCCGCGAGGGTCTTCACCTCGGCCCGGTGGCGGCCGAACACTTTCTCCATCGCCATGCTGATCTCTCCCACGCTGGCGCGCGCGCGCGCCGCCTCGACCGCCGCTTCCAGAAGGTTGCCGCCCTCCTTGGCGCAAGTCTCGAGCGCGGCAAGCGCGGCGGTGCAGGCGGCGTCGTCCCGGGTCTCGCGGATCTTCTGCAGCCGCGCGACCTGTCCTTCGCGAACCTTGACGTTGTCGATATCGAGAATGTCGATCGGGTCTTCGGTATCGCGGCGATATTTGTTGACGCCGACGATCACCTCTTCGCCCCGGTCGATCTGTGCCTGACGGCGGGCGGCGGATTCCTCGATGCGAAGCTTGGGCATCCCCGAGGCCACGGCCTTGGTCATGCCTCCCATTTCTTCAACTTCTTCGATCAGTTTCCACGCCGCTTCCGCCAGGTCCGCTGTCAGTTTCTCAACATAATACGACCCCGCCAGCGGATCGACGACCTTCGTCACGCCGGTCTCTTCCTGCAAGATGAGCTGCGTGTTGCGGGCGATGCGCGCGCTGAACTCGGTGGGCAGCGCGATGGCTTCGTCCAGCGCGTTGGTATGCAGCGACTGCGTGCCGCCCAGAGCCGCAGCCAGCGCCTCGTAGGCGGTGCGCACGACGTTGTTGTAAGGGTCCTGTTCCTGCAACGAGACGCCCGAGGTCTGGCAATGGGTGCGCAGCATCAGGCTGCCGGGTTTCTTTGGCTCGAACTCGGTCATGATGCGGTGCCACAGCAGCCGCGCGGCGCGCAGCTTGGCGGCTTCCATGAAGAAATTCATGCCGATGGCGAAAAAGAACGACAGCCGGCCCGCGAACCGGTCGACATCCATGCCGCGCGCGATGGCCGCGCGGACATATTCGCGCCCGTCTGCCAGGGTATAGGCCAGCTCCTGCACGAGGTTCGCGCCGGCTTCCTGCATGTGGTAGCCGGAAATCGAGATCGAATTGAATTTCGGCATCTCGTTCGAGGTATATTCGATGATATCCGCGATGATCCGCATCGAAGGCTCGGGCGGATAGACATAGGTGTTGCGGACCATGAATTCCTTGAGAATGTCGTTCTGGATCGTGCCCGACAAAGCCGCACGCTCGACGCCCTGCTCTTCGCCCGCAACGATGAAATTGGCGAGGATCGGGATCACCGCGCCGTTCATCGTCATCGAGACCGACACCTTGTCCAGGGGAATCCCGTCGAACAGGATCTTCATGTCCTCGACGCTGTCGATGGCCACACCCGCCTTGCCGACATCGCCCACCACGCGGGGATGGTCGCTGTCATAGCCCCGATGCGTCGCCAGGTCGAAAGCGACCGAGACGCCCTGCTGCCCGGCGGCCAGCGCCTTGCGGTAGAAGGCGTTCGAGTCCTCGGCTGTCGAGAAGCCGGCATATTGGCGGATCGTCCACGGGCGCCCGGCATACATCGTCGCGCGCGGCCCGCGGGTGAAGGGCGCAAGACCCGGCATCGAGCCCAGATGCCCGAGCCCGTCGAGATCGGCCTCGGTATAGAGCGGCTTGATGTCGATGCCTTCCAGCGTGTGCCAGGTCAGATCGTCGGGGCTGCGCCCCTTCAGCTCTTTCGCGGCCAGCTCTTCCCATTCGGCCTTCTTGTCGGTCTCGGACATGCGGCGTTCCTCCAATGCGTCAGATCGCGGCGGTTCCGTGCCGCGACGAAATCTGTGTGTTCACGGGTGCAATCCGGCGCGGATTGCCTATATCTGGGACGAATGGAGAGCCATCGCCCATGAGATTCACGCTGCCCGCCACCTTGCTGACCCTCGGCCTTGCCGCGGCAATGGCCGTGGCCGTCCCCCCGGATTTGCAGGCCCAGGACGTATCCGACGTAGTCCCGCTGGAAAGCGCCGAGGCGCCGATGGCGGGCCTGGTGATCCTGGACGCGGCCGATGTCGATCTGGACCAGTTCCTGTGGGAGCAGCGGATCGTGGCGGTGCTGGCCGACAGTCCCAACGACCCCGCCTTCCAGCGCCAGATGCGCGAGATCGCGGAATTGCCGCAGGATCTGGTGACGCGCGACGTGATCGTCATCGTCGATACCGACCGCCGGTCCGACAGTCCGCTGCGCCTGCGGCTGAGGCCGCGCGGCTTCATGCTGGCGATCATCGACAAGGATGGCGAGATCAAGCAGCGCCGCCCGGCTCCCCGCTCGGTGCGCGAGATTTCGGCCAATATCGACCGCTTTCCGCTGCGACGGCAGGAGATGCTGGAGCGGATGCCCTCGGGACGCTGACGGCGATACGGGCGGCCGGTGCCTAAGCGCGCGGTGCCAGAGCGCCGGGGGCGCTGCCCCCGGACCCCCGGAGTATTTGTGGCAAAGTGAAAGGGCCGCGCGCGCATCGGGGTTAACGAAGCCTTACTCGAATTCCATGATCACGTCGTCGACCATGAGCGAGCCGCCGATCTCGGCATTGATGGACTTGACCACGCCCTTTTTCTCGGCGCGCAGGATGTTTTCCATCTTCATCGCTTCGACCGTGCAGAGCGCCTGGCCTTCGAACACCTCGTCGCCCTCGGCGACCGACAGTTTCACCATCAGCCCCGGCATCGGGCAGAGCAGCAGCTTCGAGGTGTCGGGCGGCAGTTTCTCGGGCATGAGGCGCGCGAGCTCCGCCTGCCGCGGGCTGCGCACATGGACTTTCAGATCGGCGCCGCGAAGGCGCAGCCGGTAGCCGCCGCTGAGGCGTCCGACCTTCAGCACCAGGGGCTCGCCATCGACCAGAAGCCGGGCCAGCGTCTGGCCGGGGGTCCAGTCGGATTCGACCCGCATCGCCGCGCCATCGGCGAAGGCCACGGTCGCGCCGCCGCGATCGGCCTGGACCGCGACCGGATATTCCTGCCCCTGCAGCACCACGACCCAGTCGTCGCCGACCATGCGCTCGTGATTGTCCATGCGGCCTGACACGCGGGTGCGCCGGATCTCGGCCACGCGGTTCATCGCCGCCGCCGCCGCCGCGACCTTGCGCAGCATCGGATCGGGCAGGCTGACGCCATCGAAGCCCTCGGGGAATTCCTCGGCGATGAAGGCAGTGGTGATGTCGCCCGAAACGAATTTCGGGTGGTCCATCACCGCCGCGCAGAACGGCAGGTTGTGGCCGATGCCTTCGACCTCGAACGTGTCGAGCGCGAGGCGCATCTCCTCGATCGCCGCGTCGCGGGTCTGCCCCCAGGTGCAGAGCTTGGCGATCATCGGGTCGTAATACATCGAGATCTCGCCGCCCTCATAGACGCCGGTATCGTTGCGCACGATGCCGCCGCCCTGCGTCGGGCCTTCGACCGGGGGCCGGTAGCGGGTCAGCCGGCCGATCGAGGGCAGGAAGTTGCGATAGGGATCCTCGGCATAGAGGCGGCTTTCCATCGCCCAGCCGTTGATCGTCAGGTCTTCCTGGCGGAAAGGCAGGGCCTCGCCATTGGCCACGCGGATCATCTGCTCGACCAGATCGACGCCGGTGATCAGCTCGGTCACCGGATGCTCCACCTGCAGACGGGTGTTCATTTCAAGGAAGTAGAAGTTCCTGTCGCCGTCGACGATGAACTCGACCGTCCCGGCCGAGGTATAGCCCACGGCCCGGGCCAGCGCGCAGGCCTGCTCGCCCATCGCCTTGCGCGTCTCGGGGTCGAGGAAGGGCGAGGGCGCCTCTTCGATGACCTTCTGGTTGCGGCGCTGGATCGAGCATTCGCGCTCGTGCAGATAGACGCAATTGCCGTGCTGGTCGGCCAGCACCTGGATCTCGATATGGCGCGGTTGCGTCACGAATTTCTCGATGAAGATCCGGTCGTCGCCGAAGCTGTTCGCCGCCTCGTTCTTGGACGATTCGAACCCTTCGCGCGCTTCCTGATCGTTCCAGGCGATGCGCATGCCCTTGCCGCCGCCGCCGGCCGAGGCCTTGATCATCACCGGATAACCGATCTCGCCCGAGATCTTCACCGCCTCCTCGGCATCGGCGATGAGGCCCATATAGCCGGGCACGGTGCTGACGCCCGCTTCCCTGGCGATCTTCTTCGAGGTGATCTTGTCGCCCATCGATTCGATCGCGCCCGAGGGCGGGCCGATGAACGCCACGCCCTCGGCTTCGAGCGCTTCGGCGAACTTCCTGTTTTCACTAAGAAACCCGTAACCCGGATGAACCGCCTCTGCGCCGGTCCGGCGGATCGCCTCCATCACCTTGTCGATGACGATATAGGACTGGTTGGCGGGGGACGGGCCGATATGCACGGCCTCGTCGGCCATCTGCACATGCAACGCGTTGCGGTCAGCATCGGAATAGATCGCGACGGTCTGGATGCCCATCTTGCGCGCGGATTTGATGACCCGGCAGGCGATTTCGCCGCGATTGGCGATCAGGATCTTCTTGAACATGCTCACTCCCCCTGCCCCGTCGGGGCCTCAGAATTCGTCCGGACGCTCTGGGTCATCAGGCGTCGTCATCCGCATCGTCATTGTCATCGTCATCGTCGACATCGGCGTCCCAGAAGACATCGGGATAGGATTGGCGCGCGCGCCGGACATCGATGCGCAGCAATGCCTCGTAGCTTTTGGGATCGAACGGGTCCTCGGCGGCGACCACCTCGCGGCCGAACAGCCAGGACAGGCGCCCGGCATCGAGATTGCCGCGCTCGAACGGGTCTTCGCCGAAATGCTCCCAGAGCGCGGCGATGAAGGCTTCGTCGGCGCGGCGGTCGGGCGCGCGCCGGTCCTTGAAGCGCTCGCGCGCGATCAGGGGCGTGGCGCCTTCCTTGACGTTGGCGCGACGGATCGTGAACTGGAAATCGGTGCCGGGCAGGCGCCCGGGAAAGCCGCGATGCTTCAGCATGGGACATCTCCCAGCGGCGCGCGGCAAGACGCGGGCGAGACCTGAAACAGCCCCGCCCGGCGCGAAATCATGGCGATGCGGAAAGGATCAGCCGTATTTCGGGTCGACGGGTTCCACGTAGATCGGCGCGGGTGCCGGCTGCGGGTCGACGGGGACGTATTCGTCCTGATGGTGGCCGGCGAAGTGGCTGCAGCCACCCAGAACCGCCAGACCGAGAACGGCGACAAGGGCGCCGATCGGGGCTTTGGACATTGATTGCTCCTGCTCTCTGCGCGATCCGGTCGCCGGGCAATCCCGATACGCCGAATGCTCTTTATCACGCAATCCACAGCGGATGCGCTAAGGGCGAGCATATCCCAAGAGAAGGGCCAAATCCAGTTTTTGTGTTCAAACATGGGGGCTTGCAAGGCGTTCTGTGGTTTTGCCGCATCGAAGGGCGTTGCGGCAGTGTCAGGAAATCAACATCTAGCGCCCCGACGCTTGCGGGCCTCTGATGCTGGGGGAGCACCCCGCCGTCACAGCGGGATGTTGTCGTGCTTCTTCCACGGATTGGACAGCTTCTTGCCGCGCAGGCTGGCAAAAGCGCGGGCCACCCGGCGCCGTGTCGAGCGCGGCTGGATCACCTCGTCGATGAAGCCCTTTTCCGCGGCGACGAACGGATTCGCGAAGCGGTCCTCGTAATCCTTTGTGCGCGCGGCGATCTTGTCCTTGTCGGCCAGCTCGCTGCGATAGAGGATCTCGACCGCGCCCTTGGCGCCCATCACCGCGATCTCGGCGGTGGGCCAGGCATAGTTGAAATCGCCGCGCAGATGCTTCGACGCCATCACGTCATAAGCGCCACCATAGGCCTTGCGGGTGATGACCGTGACCTTGGGCACCGTCGCCTCGCCATAGGCAAAGAGCAGCTTCGCGCCGTGCTTGATGACGCCGCCATATTCCTGCCCCGTCCCCGGCAGGAAGCCCGGCACGTCGACGAAGGTCAGGATCGGGATTTCGAACGCATCGCAGAAGCGCACGAAGCGCGCGGCCTTGCGCGAGCTGTCGATATCCAGGCAGCCCGCCAGCACCATCGGCTGGTTCGCGACCACGCCTACGGTCTGGCCTTCGATCCGGACGAAGCCGGTGATGATGTTCTTCGCGAAATCCTGCTGGATCTCGTAGAAATCGCCCTCGTCCGCGACCTTGTGGATCAGTTCCTTCATGTCGTAGGGCGTGTTGGGATTGTCGGGGATCAGCGTATCGAGACTGTCCTCGACCCGGCCCGGCTCGTCGAAAAAGGGACGCACCGGGGGTTTCTCGCGGTTGTTGAGCGGCAGGAAATCGACCAGCCGGCGGACCTCGATCAGGGCTTCGACATCGTTCTCGAAGGCCCCGTCCGCGACCGAGGATTTCTTCGTATGGGTCGAGGCGCCGCCCAGTTCCTCGGCGGTGACGATCTCGTTGGTGACGGTCTTCACCACGTCGGGGCCGGTCACGAACATATAGGACGAATCGCGCACCATGAAGATGAAGTCGGTCATCGCCGGCGAATAGACCGCCCCGCCCGCGCAGGGCCCCATGATGACGGAAATCTGCGGCACCACGCCCGAGGCCATGATGTTGCGCTGGAACACGTCGGCATAGCCCGCGAGCGAGGCCACGCCTTCCTGGATGCGGGCACCGCCCGAATCGTTCAACCCGATCACCGGCGCGCCGTTCTGGATCGCCATGTCCATGATCTTGCAGATCTTCTGCGCATGGGTTTCCGACAGCGACCCGCCGAAGACGGTGAAGTCCTGGCTGAACACATAGACCATGCGGCCGTTGATCGTGCCCCAGCCGGTCACCACGCCGTCGCCATAGGGGCGATCCTGCTCCATCCCGAAATCGGTGCAGCGATGGGCGACGAAGGTGTCGAATTCCTCGAATGAGCCTTCGTCGAGCAGCAATTCCAGACGCTCGCGGGCGGTCAGCTTGCCTTTGGCATGCTGTGCATCGATGCGCCGCTGCCCGCCTCCCAGTCGTGCTTGCGCGCGGCGGGTTTCGAGTTCTTGCAGGATATCTTTCATCGGCGCCTCCTCGGATCTGGCGGCAATCTACGGCTGCAGGCGCAGCAAAGAAAGCAAAAACGAGAAAATTTGCAAAGCTATTGCCAAGGTCACGCTGCGAATTGCGAATTCGCAAATTCACGCTTCCTGCCGGGGGTTTCCGCCCGTTGGCGGGGGCAGAGGCACGAAAGCGCACCGGGCTATCTGGACACTCTCTGCGCGCAACTCTACACTTGTAAAATGAATGGTATGACACCCCGGTTTCTGGACCGTAAAACCCCCCCGCATCTGGCCACGCTGATCCTGATTTCCGGGGTCTCGGCGCTGTCGATGAACGTGTTCCTGCCCTCGCTGCCGAACATGTCCGAGTATTTCAACGCCGATTATCGCGTGATGCAATTGTCGGTCTCGGTCTATCTGGGTTTCAGCGCGCTGCTGCAGATCCTGATCGGCCCGCTGTCGGACCGCTTCGGCCGTCGCAATATCCTCTTGGGATCGCTGGCGATTTTCGTCATTGCCTCGATCGGAACGCTGGTTGCGCCCAATGCCACGACGTTCCTGATCTTCCGCATGTTGCAGGCCTCGGTCGCGACCGGCATGGCGCTGAGCCGGGCGATCGTGCGCGACATGGTGGACGAGGAACGTGCGGCCTCGATGATCGCCTATGTCACGCTGGGCATGTCGATCGTGCCGATGATCGGCCCGGTGATCGGCGGCGCCCTGGACGAGGTCTTCGGCTGGAAGGCCAGTTTCGCGCTGCTGACGATCCTGGGCATCGCCGTTCTGTGGCTGGTCTATACCGATCTGGGCGAAACAATGGAGCGCAAGCCCACGAGCTTCCGCGCGCAGATCGCCGATTATCCCGAATTGCTGACCTCGCCGCGGTTCTGGGGCTATGTCCTGTCCACCGCCTTCGCGTCGGGCGTGTTCTTCGCGTATCTGGGCGGCGCGCCCTTCGTGGGAACGGTGTTGTACGGGCTGGAGCCCAGCGAACTGGGCCTGTTCTTCAGCGCGGCGGGGCTGGGCTACGGGCTGGGCAATTACCTGTCGGGCCGGTTCTCGATGCGGGCCGGCGTGAACCGGATGATCATCTACGGCAACGTCATGATGGGCTTCGGGATGGTGCTGCAAATCCTGGCCGTCGCAACCGGCATCGGCGGGGCGGTCGGGTTCTTCTCGCCCTTCCTGGTGATCGGCATCGGCAACGGGCTGATCCTGCCCAATTCCAATGCCGGGATGCTGTCGGTGCGGCCCGCGCTGGCAGGGACGGCGGCGGGCCTGGGCGGGGCCTTCATGATCGGCGGCGGGGCGCTTCTGTCGGCGCTGGCCGGCGCCTGGCTGACCGAGGAAACGGGCGCCTGGCCGCTCATTGCGATCATGACCGCCTCGACGCTGGGATCCTTCCTGTCGATCCTGCTGGTGATCCGGCGGGCGAAGCAGCTGGGCCTGTAGGCCCCAGGGCGGGGCGATCCAAGGAACCCTTGGCAGCGAGAGTTTGCAAAGCTAGTCTTCGGACTTGCAAACCCTTCCTGCGAGGCGGAATCATGGCGGTCCAGAAACTCTATGCCGGGGCGAAGCTGCGGGAGATCCGCGTGCGGATGGAGCTGACGCAGAAGGAATTCGCGGCCCGGCTCGGCGTGTCGCTGCCCTATCTCAACCAGATGGAGAACAACAACCGCCCGGTTTCGACCGCCGTGGTGCTGGCGCTGGCGCGGGAATTCGGCACCGATGTCACCGAATTGTCGACTGGCGACAGCGAGCGCATGGTCACCGATCTGCGCGAGGCTCTGGCCGATCCGGTCTTTCCCGCCCCCGCCCCCAGCGCGGCGGACCTGCGGTTGGTCGCATCGAACGCGCCGGGCGTGGCGCGCGCGCTTCTGGCGCTGCACCGTGCTTACCGGCAGACGCATGAGCGGCTCGCCTCGCTGGACGAGGCTCTGGGGCGCGAGGACCGCGTTCTCCGGGCCTCGCCCTGGGAGGAGGTGCGCGACTTCTTCCATTATTGCGACAATTACCTCGACGCGGTGGATCGCGCGGCCGAGCATTTCGCCAGCGGTCCCGACACGCTGGACACGAAGATCGCCCGCCTGCTCGAGCGGCGCGGCGTGGTGATGCAGGCGACCGACGCGCCGGTCTTGCGCAGCTATGATCCGCAGCGCCGGATCCTGAAACTGTCGGACAAGGCCAGCAGCGCCACGCGGCGCTTCCAGATGCTGCACCAGCTGGCGCTGCTGACGCAGAACGACCTGCTGGAGGCGACGCTGGATCTGGCCCGGTTCCAGTCCGACGAGGCGCGCAGCATCGCCAAGATCGGGCTGGCCAATTACTTTGCCGGTGCCGCGCTGTTGCCCTATCGCGCCTTTCTCTCTGCGGCGCAGGAAAGCCGTCACGACCTGGAAATCCTCGCCGACCGTTTCGGCGCCTCGATCGAACAGGTGGCGCACCGGCTTTCGACCCTGCAGCGTCCGGGCGCCAAAGGCGTGCCCTTCTGGTTCGTGCGGGTGGACCAGGCGGGCACGATCACCAAGCGGCACTCGGCCACGCGGCTGCAATTCGCGCGCTATGGCGGCGCTTGCCCGTTGTGGAACGTGCACCGCGCCTTCGAGACGCCGGGCCGGTTCCTGCGCCAGCTGGCCGAGACGCCCGACGGCGTGCGGTATTTTTCGCTGGCGCGCGATGTGTCGAAACCCGGCGGCTCGTTCCGGGCGCCGGTGCGTCGCTATGCGATCGGGCTGGGCTGCGAGATCCGCCATGCCGAGGCGCTGACCTATGCCGACGACATGGACCTGACCAATCCGCAGGCTTTCGAGCCGATCGGCATTTCCTGCCGGATCTGCGCGCGGCCAGATTGTCACCAGCGCTCGGTTCCGCCGCTGGAACAGGAGCTGCGTGTCGATCACGACACGCGCGGCATCCTGCCTTACGGAATCGCCGGCCCTTCGCTGAGCTGAGACCCGGAACGAAACAGGCCGCCCCGGACAGAGGCGGCCTTGGGTGTCTCAACCCTTGTAGACTTGTCAGACGGCTGCGCGCAGCATCGCGGCGATTTCGTCCTTCAGGGCGAGCCGCTTCTTGCGAAGCTCGGTTTCGTGGTCGTCCGACATCGGTTCGACCTGGGTCTCGGCGCGGTGAATCTGGTCGTTCACCCGCTGATACTCTTCGGCGATCTTCGCGAAATGCGCGTCGCTGCCCTTGAGCGCCTGAATCTTGTCGGCATCGGCGGGAAACTCCTCGGCCAGTCCGTGGGGCGTGTTCGACATCGTGCTCTCCGTCTTGCTGTCCCCAACAGATTAGCGCGCACGATTCCTGCCGCCTTTGATCTGGATCACAAGCTGAGTGCGTGATGCAGGATTACCGGCACGACGATCTCTTCCTCGTCTTCCAGATGCCGGTCGAGAAAGGTCTCGAACGGTGTCAGCGCCTCGTCCAGTCGCGCCGCCGTCTCGCGCGGGGGTTCGTTCCTGCTGATCGCCTGCAGCACGGCATTGGTGCTGTCGGCCAGCCCGCGGATATGCGCGTCCAGCAGGTGGTGATCGGCGTCAAGCAGGTCGAATCCACGCTCCAGCCGCGGCTCTGCGCGGGCCAGCATCGGAAAATAATGATGATCCTCGATCTGGTGATGGCCGTGGAGATCGTTGAGCAGGCCACCGGCAATCTGGATCAGCGCGCGGGGATCGGGTTCGGCGTCACGCTCGACAATCGCACGCGCCCGGGACTGCAGCATCGGCAGCATCTGCCGGAAGGCCAGATGCCGCTCCAGCCAGAACCGTGTGAGCCCGTCGAAATTGGGGTGCCCCTGCCAGCTTTCGCGCGGGTAATCGGCCACCAGAACGCGCAGCGCATCGGGCAGCGCCGCGCGGTGTTCGAGGTCTTCGAAATCGCTCACTTCGTTCCTTTCCGGACGCTTTCAGCGCCGCGCCGGGCGCCAGCCGGCAGCCCGGGCCTGTTCCTCGGTGCAAAACCAGCGCTCGCCGCGCGTGGTGTCGATTCTTGTGCGCGCGTAATCGCGCTGCCCGGGCAGATGATAGATCTGCCCGCTGGACGAGATATTCCCCTTGATCGCGCAATCCACCCGGGGCGGCGTTTCCGGCGCCCCGTCCGCCTGCCCGCCCGTGCGCCGTGTGGCGCGATAATCGGCAGGACGGGTGACATAGCGGCCGCCATGCTGCCAGACCCCGCGCCCGGCACTATGCGCCGCGCGTTCATCGCGGATATAGGCGCGGGAATAGCGGCGATAGGCCAGCGCGGCCCCGTCGCGGACCATTTCCGCTCCCAGATCGCCCTGCCCTGCCCGGCATCGCGCGACGAGCCGGTCATATCGGTCCTGAACATCGCCGGCGCAGATGACCTCGCGCCCGGCGATCAGGGCAACCATGCGGTCCCGCGACCATGCCCCGCAGGCCCAGTCTTCGCCCGGCCCTTCGCAGCGCTGGTCGAGTTCGGGGGCGTCGATGCCTTCGATCCGCACGGTCGTGCCGGCGACATCCAGCGTGTCGCCGTCGATGACCCGCGCAGCGCCCCGCACATCCGCCTGCGCAGTGCCGGCGAGAATGAGGACGAAAAGTGAACAAATCCTTAACATGCCCCGGATGTAGCCGCAGCCGGAAGGCGGGGCAAGGAAAGGATTTGTTAACGCTTAACGCTGGGCGGTGGCCCAGTCCGGATTGATCCAGGGCTCAAGATTTGACGCCGGAAGCGGGTCTTTGCCCAAGATATGGTCGGCCATCTTCTCGCCCGTCATGATCGACGGGCCGTTCAGGTTCCCGTTCGTGATGCGCGGAAAGACCGAGCTGTCGGCCACGCGCAGCCCTTCGACGCCGATCACCCGGCCCTGTCCGTCGACCACGGCGTCAGGGTCGTCGCGCCGTCCCATCCGGGCGGTGCCGCAGGGGTGATAGGCCGATTCGGCATGTTCCCGGATGAAGGCGTCGAGCTCGTCATCCGACTGCACCGCGGCACCCGGCTGGATCTCGTGCTTGACGAATTTTGCCATCGCGGGCTGGGCGATGATCTCGCGCGTCAGACGGATCGCGGTGCGGAACTCGGTCCAGTCGTCGGGATGGCTCATGTAGTTGAAGCGGATCACCGGGTTGTCGGCGGGATCGGTCGAGCGCAGCCGCACCGTGCCGCGCGATTTCGAGCGCATCGGCCCGACATGGGTCTGGAAACCATGCCCCTCGGCCACTGCCTGCCCGTCATAGCGCACCGCGATGGGCAGGAAATGGTACTGGATATCGGGATAGTCGATCCCCGCCGCCGAACGGATGAAGCCGCAGCTTTCGAACTGGTTCGACGCGCCCGGCCCGGTCTTGGACAACAGCCATTTGGCGCCGACATAGGCCTTGCCCCAGAGGTTCCAGTAGCGAAACAGGCTGATCGGGTCGATCGTGGCGAATTGGAGGTACAGCTCCAGATGGTCCTGCAGGTTCGATCCGACGCCGGGGCGGTCGGCGATGACCTTGATCCCGTGTTCGCGCAGGTGCTGCGCGGGGCCGATGCCCGACAGCATCAGGATCTTCGGCGTGTTGAGCGACGACGCCGCCAGCACCACCTCACGCCCCGCGGTCAGGATGCGCCCGTCGCTCATCACCACGCCGGTGGCGCGACCGTCCTCGATATGCACCCGCGCGGCCAGACCACGCTCGATGCGCACGCGCCCGGTGCGGATCGCGGGTTTCAGATAGGCCTTGGCAGCAGACCAGCGCTGGCCGTTCCAGATCGTCGCCTCCATGGCGCCGAAGCCTTCCTGCTGCTGGCCATTGTAGTCGCGCGTGACGGGGTAGCCCGCCTGCTGGCCTGCCTCGATGAAGGCATTGAAAAGCGGGTTCTCGCGTGCGCCCCGGCTGACATGCAGCGGGCCGTCATGCCCGCGCCAATCCTCGCCGCCGCCGGCATCGGACCCGCCATGCCAGCTTTCCATGCGCTTGAAATAGGGCAGGACGTCAGAGAATCCCCAGCCCTCGGCGCCCTGCTCTTCCCAATGGTCGTAATCCTTGGCGTGGCCACGCACATAGACCATGCCGTTGATCGAGGACGAGCCGCCGATCACCTTGCCGCGCGGGGTGACGAGGCGCCGCCCGCCCAGCCCCGGCTCGGGTTCCGAGGACATGCCCCAGTCGTAGCGCTTCATGTTCATCGGATAGGACAGCGCGCCGGGCATGTTGATGAACGGCCCCGCATCCGACCCGCCATATTCGATCACCACGACCGAATGCCCGGCCTCGGCCAGCCGGTAGGCCACGGCCGACCCGCCCGAGCCTGCCCCCACGATGATGTAATCGGCATTCATGGCGGGCCTCAATACGGGGCGTCGACGGGGTTCACCCCGACATAGACGGATTTAATCTCGGTATAATGCTCGAGCGCGGCGTGCCCGTTCTCGCGCCCCACGCCCGACAGTTTCGAGCCGCCGAACGGCGCCTCGACGGGCGTGAGGTTATAGGCGTTGATCCAGCAGGTACCCGCCTGCAGCTTGGCCGCCACGCGGTGCGCGCGGGCCAGATCGGCGGTGAAGACGCCCGCCGCCAGCCCGAACTCGGTCGCGTTGGCGCGGGCGATGACCTCGTCCTCGGTTTCGAAATCCAGAACCGCCATGACGGGGCCGAAGATTTCTTCCCGCGCGATGACCATGGCATCGGTCACATCCGCGAAGACCGTCGGCTGCACGAAATTGCCCGGCCCCTCGATCCGCGAACCGCCGGTAATCAGCCGCGCGCCCTCGGCCTTGCCCTGCGCGATATAGCCCATCACCTTGCCCAGCTGATCGGCGGTGATCATCGGGCCCATCTGCGTGGCCTCAATCATGGGTTCGCCGATGACGATGGCATCGGTGCGCTCCTTCAGGCGGGACAGGAAACGCTCTTTCAGGCCCTTCTGCACAAAGACCCGCGTCCCGTTCGAGCAGATCTGCCCGGTGGAATAGAAATTCCCCAGCATCGCCGCACCGATCGCATCTTCCAGACTGGCATCGTCGAAGATGACCAGGGGCGACTTGCCGCCCAGTTCCATCGTGACGTGGCGGATGCCCTCGGCGGCGGCGGCATAGACCTTGCGGCCTGTAGGCACCGAGCCGGTGAGCGAGACCTTGGCGACACGGCTGTCGGTGACCAGCGATGCGCCGACCCCGCCGCGACCCTGCACGACGTTGAACAGGCCTTTGGGCGCGCCCGCTTCGATCAGGATCTCGGCCAGTTTCAGCGCGCAAAGCGGCGTCACATCCGAGGGTTTGAAGACCATCGCGTTGCCGAAAGCCAGCGCCGGAGCGGCCTTCCAACAGGCGATCTGGGTGGGATAGTTCCACGCGCCGATGCCGACGCAGACGCCCAGCGGCTCGCGCGTGGTATAGACGAAGTCGCCGCCGCCGACGGGGATTGTCTGGCCCGTCACGGTGGCCACGAATCCGGCGAAATACTCCAGCGCATCGGCGCCCGACGTCGCATCCGCGACCAGCGTTTCCTGCAGCGGCTTGCCGGTATCCAGCGTTTCCAGTTCGCTGAGTTCGCGGTTGCGGGCCCGGATAATATCGGCGGCCTTGTGCAGCACGCGCCCGCGCTCGACCGGACGCAAGGCGGCCCATTCGACCTGCGCGCGCTGCGCGGCGTCAAGCGCACGGTCGATCAGCGCGGGCGTCGCTTCGTGCAGGGTCGCGATCACCTCGCCCGTCGCGGCATAGCGGCATTCGATGGGCGCGCCGGACGTATCCTCGACATAAGCGCCGTCGATGAAATGGCTGGCTTCGGGCTGCGCGCGCATCAGCGCCCCCCCTTCAGCGCAAGGGCAAGATAGTCTTCGACCCGTGCCACGGCGGCGGGGCCGTCGGGCGTGTCGGGACCCAGCGCGGCATGCAGATACGCGCCGTCGATCATCTCGGCCAGCGAGCGCGCGACCTGCGGCGCGTCCTGTGCCAGAAGCGGGCGCAGGGCATGGGTCAGGTTCGACACGATTCGCCGCTGATAGACGTTGAGCAGGCGCCGCACCTCGGGCTGGGTCTGCGCCAGAACGTAGAAATTCAGCCAGGCCGCAACGACCTCGCGGCGGAAATTGCTGCCGGTGAAGGACACGCGAATGATCGCCTTGACCCGGGCCTCGGGGCTTTCGGCGGCGATCAGCGCGCCGCGGATCTCGGCCCCGTAAGTGGTCAGCACATGGCGCATCGCGGCCAGGAACATCGCCTCTTTCGAGCCGAAATAGTGATGCGCCAGCGCCGAGGACATCCCCGCGCGCTTGGCGATCCGGCTGACCGTCACCTCCAGTGAGCCGACATTCCCGATCTCGGCGATTGTGGCCTTGATCAGCGAGGCGCGTCGTATAGGCTCCATCCCAATCTTGGGCATCGTTCATCCCTTCCACCCGGTCCGGACCTTGCCCGAAACCGCAAACTTTGTTGATTCCGTGCTAGACCATGGTTTATTGATCAGTCAATCAACAAAAAGACCTGACAGGAGAGACCCATGTCCATGTCCCGACTGAGCCTGACCACTGCTGCGCTGACCCTTGCCGCCGCGCCGGCCTTTGCCGATTGCGGCACCGTGCGTTTTTCGGATGTCGGCTGGACCGACATCACCGCGACCACGGCCGTCACCACGACGATCCTGGACGCGCTGGGATACGAGACCGAAACGCTGGTCCTGTCGGTGCCGGTGACCTACACCTCGATGGCCAATGGCGATATCGACGTGTTCCTCGGCAACTGGATGCCGACGATGGAGGCGGACATCGCGCCCTATCGTGATGCCGGCACCGTCGACACCGTGCGCATGAACCTGGCGGGCGCCAAGTACACGCTGGCCACCAATGCCGCCGGCGCGGCGCTGGGGATCACCAGCTTCGGCGACATCGCCGAGCATGCCGACGCGCTCGGCAGCCGCATCTACGGCATCGAGCCGGGCAATGACGGCAACCGCCTGATCCTCGACATGATCGAGGCGGACGCGTTCGACCTGCAGGGCTTCGAGGTCGTCGAAAGCTCGGAACAGGGGATGCTGTCGCAGGTGCAGCGCTCGGACCGCCGCGACGAGCCGGTCGTGTTCCTGGGCTGGGAACCGCACCCGATGAACGCCAATTTCGACCTGACCTATCTGGAAGGCGGCGACGATTATTTCGGCCCCAATTTCGGCGGCGCCGAGGTCTATACCAACACCCGCGCGGGCTATGTCGAGGAATGCGCCAATGTCGGCGCGCTGCTCAACAATCTCGAGTTCACGCTGGCGATGGAAAACGAGATCATGGGCGCGATCCTCAATGACGGCACGGCGCCGGAAGAGGCCGCGCGCGCCTGGCTTGCCGCCAATCCCGAGGTGCTCGAGCCGTGGCTGAACGGCGTGATGACCGTCGATGGCGGCGATGCGATGAGTGCCGTCACCGAAGCGCTCGAAGGTTAACCCGTCTCCCCGGCCCGCCCCCCAGCGGGCCGGGGTTTCCTTTTCAACGGGACCAAGATGTCAGATCCGATTTCCGACGCCGTCACCGGGGCGAAAATTCCCGTGGGGCGCGTCGTCGCCGATGCCTTCACCTGGGTTCAGGACAATTTCTGGCCCTTCTTCGACGCCGTCGAACTGGGCCTGCGCAGCGTCATCGACACGCTGGCAAGCGGCCTGATGACGCCGCATCCGCTGATCATCGTGGCGATCTTCGCCGCCATCGCCTTTCTTCTGCAACGCAACTGGATTGCCGTCGCGCTGGTCGCGGGCTGCGCGCTGTTCGCGTGGAACCAGGGCTATTGGGAAGAAACGATGGAGACGCTGACGCTGGTGCTGGGGTCGTGCGCGGTCTGCATGGCGATCGGCGTGCCGCTGGGTATCTTCAGCGCGCATCACCCGCGCTTCTATCGGGGCCTGACGCCGGTTCTGGACCTGATGCAGACGCTGCCCACCTTCGTCTACCTGATCCCGGTTCTGGTGCTGTTCGGGCTGGGCATGGTGCCGGGCCTTGTGGCGACGGTGATCTTTGCCATGCCCGCCGCGATCCGCCTGACCGAGCTGGGCATCCGCTCGACCCCGACCGCGCTGTCCGAGGCCGCGACATCCTTTGGCGCGACGACGATGCAGCGGATCTTCAAGGTCGAACTGCCCTATGCCTTCCCGCAGATCATGGCGGGGCTCAACCAGACGATCATGCTGTCGCTGTCGATGGTGGTCATCGCGGGCCTTGTCGGCGCGCCGGGGCTGGGCGTGCCCGTCGTGCGCGCGCTGAACACGGTGAACGCGGCTTTGGGCTTTGAATCGGGGGCGGTGATCGTCGCCGTCGCCATCATGCTGGACCGGATGCTGCGCGTAGAGGTGAAATCGTGACCGAGACCGATCAGACCCAGACCGCTTCGCCCCATGCGACACAGGCCGGGACCGAGGCTCAGAGCCCGCGGACGGCCGTCAGCTTTCAGCATGTCTCGATCGTGTTCGGCGACAATCCGTGGCGCGCGATCCCGCTGATGGAGACCGGCCAGTCCCGCGCCGATATCCAGAAGGAAACCGGACAGGTGCTGGGCGTGCACGATTGCACGCTCGACGTGGCCGAGGGTGAGATCCTCGTGCTGATGGGCCTGTCGGGCTCGGGCAAGTCGACGCTTCTGCGCGCGGTGAACGGGCTCAATCCCATCGTGCAGGGCGATGTGCTGATACGCTCGGGCGATGAGATGGTGTCGGTGCCGAAAGCCTCGAAAGGAGCGCTGCGCAAGCTGAGGACCAACATCGTCGCGATGGTATTCCAGCAATTCGGCCTGCTGCCCTGGCGCAGCGTGCGCGAGAATGTCGGGCTGGGCCTGGAACTGGCGGGCATGGGCCGGACCAAGCGGGCCAAGCGCGTGGACGAACAGCTGGAGCTGGTGGGCCTGTCGCAATGGGCGACGCGCAAGGTGGGCGAATTGTCGGGCGGGATGCAGCAGCGCGTGGGGCTGGCCCGCGCCTTTGCCACCGATGCGCCGATCCTGCTGATGGACGAGCCCTTCTCGGCGCTCGACCCGCTCATTCGCACGCGGCTGCAGGACGAGCTTCTGGACCTGCAACAGCGACTGAAGCGTACCATCGTCTTCGTCAGCCACGACCTGGACGAGGCCTTCAAGCTGGGCAACCGCATCGCCATCATGGAGGGCGGGCGCATCATCCAATGCGGCACCCCGTCCGAGATCTACACAAACCCGGCCAACGAATATGTGGCGGATTTCGTCGCGCACATGAACCCGTTGGGCGTGCTGACCGCGCGTGATGCGATGGTCGACGCGCCCCGCCCTGCACCTGCCGGCGTGGCGTTGCAGGCCGACACCCCGCTTCGAGAGGCCATGCTGCGGCTGGCCGACGCGCGCGGCCGCATCCTGCTGACGGACAACGGGCATGTCATCGGCATGTTGACCGATGCCAGCGCGGTGGCGGCACTGGTCGCACAGCGCGGCAAGGAAGGGATGGCGAAAGAGGACGCCTGAGATGCGCCCTGAGGCCTACTCGGCCGCGCGGGGCGCGGCCGCCACCATCGACCAGTACATCCGCCCGTCCGCGCCGACGGCCGCCCCATAGCCCGCGTCGCGGGCATCGCGCGACAGCATGTTCACGCGGTGCTCGGGGCTGTCCATCCAGCCCCGGATGATGCCCCCGGTATCGCGGTAGCCCACCCCGGTGTTTTCGACCGCCATGGCATAGGGATAATCCTCGCGCCGCAGGCGGCGGCCCAGCCCGGCCCACCAGCTTCCGCGATGCGACAGACGCTCGCGCTCGGCCATGCGGCAGGCCTGGATCTGTGCGGCATCGCCCAGCCTTGTGTCCATGGCCAGCGCGGGCAGGCCCTGGGTCCCGCGCTCGGCATTGGTGCGCACCAGAAGCTCGCCCCTGAGAGCGCCCAGATCGGCGGGCATCGCGCAGGCCAAAGCGGCGCCCGCAAGGAACGCCATGCAAAGGGAAGCGGTCAACGCCAGAAGGCTTTTCGTCGTCATGGAACGACGCTCTCACTTTTCTCGCGCAGGCGCAATTGATGCTCGCGCAGCGCGATGAAGATCACCGCCGCGACGACCATCACGCCGCCCGCCACCACATAGGGATCGACCGGCTCGCCGAAGAAAATCGCCCCCAGTGCCACCGCCCAGACCAGTTGCAGCGCCGTGACCGGCTGCGTGACCGTGATCGGCGCCGCAACGAAGGCCATCGTCATCAGGAAATGCGCCCCTGTCGCCACGCTGGCGATCAGGAAAAGCAGGCCAAGCTGCTCCCAGCTGACCGGCACCCAGACCGCAAGGGCAAAGGGCGCCAGCCCGATTGTCACCGTCAGCGACAGCATCCCCACCACGATCGACGGCGGCGCGAGCGCGCTCAGCGGCTTGGCCATCAGGTACGAGATCCCGAAACCCAGCGAGGTCGCCAGCATTGCGAAATGGCCCAGATCCAGCGCGCGCATGCCCGGCCGCAGGATCACCATGGCCCCGGCAATGGCGACGATGATGGCCATGATCCGGCGCAGCTTCAGCCCTTCGCCCAGAAACAGCGCGGCGCCGATGGTGATCCAGATCGGGTTCAGATAGCCCATGGCCGAGACCTCGGCCAAGGGAATGCGCGTCATCGCGAAGAACCACAACAGGACCGCAAGGCTGTGTACCACCCCGCGCCAGCCAAAGGCCCACCAGACCCGCGACGGCAGCGAAATCCGCCGCAGCGTTCCGATTGCCGGCAAGACGAAGATCAGCCCCAGCGCATAGCGCAGGAAGGCCGATTGCGCGGCAGGGATCGTTCCGCCCAGCACCTTCACGCCCGCCGTCAGCGCGACGAAGCACAGGCCCGCGCCCAGCATGTAGAGAACGCCGGCAACGGGTCTCTGGTCGCGCGGCTCGGGCAAGCCATTCGCTGCGGGCGCGGGATCGGGGCGGGTATTTAACGCGTTCATGAATACAACCCTTGCCCCCGTTGGTGCCGCGGCGCAAGAGGCACGGCGATCACAACGGCCAGATCAGCGGCACCAGCAGGCACACCGTGGCCGCCATCAGCACGTTGAGCGGCACGCCCACCTTCAGGAAGTCGCTGAAGCGGTAGCCGCCCGGCCCGTAGACCAGCGTGTTGGTCTGGTAGCCGATGGGAGTCGCGAAGGCCGCCGAGGCCGCGAACATCACCGCCACGACCAGCGGGCGCGGATCGACCCCCATCGACTGTGCCAGCCCGATGGCCACCGGCGTGACGATCACCGCCACCGCATTGTTCGACACCAGCTCGGTCAGGATACCGGCGATGGCATAGACGGCCAGCAACAGCGCCCAATGCGGCAGCCCCTGAAGAAAGGGCGCCACGGCATCGACCAGAAGCTGCACCGCGCCCGAAGCTTCAAGCCCGGCGCCCACGATCAGCATCCCGAAGATCAGCGCCAGCAGCCGCCCCTCGATGAAGGCAAAGGCTTCGTCGGCATCGATGCAGCGCGTCAGCAACACGATCACCACGCCGAACAGGGCCAGCATCTGGATCGAGGCCACGCCCAGCGCCGACAGCCCCACCACGCCCGCCAGCACGCCGATCACGATGGGCGCGTGGCTGCGGCGGAAGGCGCGCTCGGACGGCTGGCTCACATCGACCATGTCCATGTCGGCGGCAAGGCGGCGGATATCCTCCATCGCGCCTTCCAGAAGCAGCGTATCGCCCACCTGCACGACCAGATCGTCGAGCTGACGGCCGATATTCTGACTCCGGCGATGCACGGCCAGCGGATAGACGCCATAGCGGCGGCGCAGGCGCATCTGGCCCAGCGACCGGCCGATCATGCGGCAGCCCGGGGTGATCAGCACTTCCACCGTCGAGGTCCGCACCGAACTGAGCTGGTCCACCACCCGCAGCTCGGGATTGTGCTGCAGGCCCAGCACTTCGGACATCTGCGTGCGCAAGACCACGCGGTCGCCCGCTTCCAGCACCACGTCCCCCAGCGCCCGGCGCAACGAGGCATCGCCGCGCAGCACGTCGATCACCCGCGCGCCGCCGCGGCGGAACACGTCCGCATCTTCCAGCCGGGTTCCGATCAGCGACGACCCCTCGGGCAGCGCCACCTCGGTGAAGAATTTCATCGGCGCCCGGTCGCCCAGGATCGCCGCCATCGAATCGCGCTCGGGCAACAGCCAGCGTCCCACCAGCGCCAGATAGCTGACCCCGACCACCGCCACGGCCAGCCCGACCAGCGACATCTCGAAAATCCCGAACGGGGCGAGCCCCGCGCTTTGCGCGACGCCGTCGACCAGAAGGTTGGTCGAGGTCCCGACCAGCGTGATCGTGCCGCCGAAGATCGAGAAATAGCTCAGCGGCATCAGCAGTTTCGACGGCGCGACCTTCATCGCCTTGGCCAGCTGCATGAAGATCGGGATCATCACCACGACGATGGGCGTGTTGTTGACGAAGGCCGACATTGCCAGGACCGTCAGCGTCAGGATCAGCAGCGTCGCGCGCGGGCGCTCGGCGGCATGGCTGACCGCGATCTGCGACAGGAAATCCAGCGCCCCCGTGCGTACCAGCCCGCCGACGATCAGGAACATCGCGGCGATGGTCCAGGGCGCGGGGTTGGAAAAGACGGCCAGCGCGCTCGCCTCGGGCACGATGCCCAGCGCCAGCATCAGCGCGGCGCCCGACAGCGCCACCACCTCGACAGGGTAGCGTTCGCGCACGAACATCACCAGCATGCCGGCGACGATGAGGATGGCCATCACGGGCGCGGCCGAGGCCGGCACTTCAAGTCCGAACATGCATTCCCTCTGCCCGCTTCGCGGTGCCGCCCGGCAAAACCCGCGCGCCCTGTTCTGTCACGATGGCGCCTTCTCTCTGCCCGCGGGAACCGCCGGCCCCGACGGGGCCAGCCGCCCGCCCTGCCGCACCATGCTCACGCTCAGCGCCTTGCCGGTGCGGTCGTCGGTCTCGACGAACACCCCCGACACGGTGGCCTCGCCCAAAGCCGGCTCGAACCGCCCGCGCGCCATGCCGGTGATGAAACGGCGCAACGGCTCGTCCTTCTGCATGCCGATGACGCTGTCGTAATCGCCCGACATGCCGGCATCGGTCAGATAGGCGGTGCCGCCGTTGAGGATCTGCGCGTCGCCCGTGGGCACATGCGTATGCGTCCCCACCACAAGGCTCGCCCGCCCGTCGCACCAATGGCCCAGCGCCATCTTCTCGGACGTGGCCTCGGCATGGACATCGACCACGATGGCCTGCACGCGCCCGCCCAGCGGATGCGCCCTGAGCACCGGCTCGATGGCGCTGAACGGATCGTCGAAGGGGCGCTTCATGAAGACCTGCCCCATCACCTGCGCCACCAGCACCGCGCGCCCGTCGCGCAGGGTGAAGACCCGCGCGCCGCCGCCCGGCGCCACTTTCGAGAAATTGACCGCCCGGATCAGCCGCGGTTCGCTGTCGATATGGCTCAGCATCGCCTTCTGATCGAAGGCATGGTCGCCCAGAGTCACCACATCGGCGCCGGCCTCGAACAGGCCCACGGCGTGATCGGGCGACAGCCCCATCCCCGAGGTCGCGTTCTCGCCGTTGACCACCACGAAATCGAGGTTCCAGTCCCGCCGCAGCGCCGGCAGCCGCTCGGCCACCGCCTTGCGTCCGGACCGCCCCATCACATCGCCCAGAAAGAGTATTCGCATGCCCGTTTCCTACGCCGCGCCGCGCCGCGAGGAAAGAGGATTCGCCAGCCATCGGTGCCGCGCGCCCGCGGCGTGACCGCCGCGTCACGGCGCCGCCCCGCCCCTGCCTCAGGCATGAGCATCTTTGTTCCGGAAATATCCTCGGGGGTGAATTGGCCGCAGGCCAAGAGGGGGCAGACAGCCCCCTGCTCCGCGCCGGTCTTCAGCACCGACTCGGGGCAGCAGGCTCAGCCCAGCAGACTCATCCAGCCCCAGGCCGTCAGCATGCACAGCCCGGTGGCGATCAGCACCGACGAGGCCGCGACCCGCTTCGCGCGGCCATACATGTTGGCGAAGAGGTAGGCATTGACCCCCGGCGCCATCGCCGCCGTCAGCACGGCCGAGCGGAACGGCCCCTCGCCCAGATCCAGCCCGCGACCCAGCGCCCATGTGACGACCGGATGCAGCACCAGCGATACCGCCACGACATAGGCGATGAGCCGCAGATCGCCCTCGGGGCGGTAGCGGTAGAGCACGCCGCCCAGCCCGAACAACGCGGCGGGAAGGCCCGCGCGCGAGATCATCTCGACCGCTTCGGTCACCACGCCCGGCAGCGACAGCCCGCTGAGGTTCAGCGCAGCCCCCAGCGCGATGCCGATCACCAGCGGGTTGTGCCACAGCCCGTTCAGGGCCTTGAGCGCGGTGCGCCCCACCCCGGCGCCGCGCGCCCGCACCCCCTCCATCGCGGTGATGCCGATCAGGTAGCAGGTCGGCGCATGCAGCGCGATGATGGCGTAATTGGGCGCCAGCGCGTCGGCGCCGTAGGCGCGCTCGGTGATCGGCACGCCCAGCAGCATCGAATTCGAGAACAGCCCGACGAAGCCCACGGCGACCGCGTCCTCCCAGTCGCGCCCGAACAGGAAACGCGCACCCAGAAGCCCGGCCAGAAATCCCGTGACCGCGCCGCCATAGAAGCTGACCAGCAACCGCCAGTCGAAGGCCGCGCCCAGATCCAGCCGCGTCAGCGCCAAGAACAGCAGCATCGGAATGGCGAAGCTCTGGGCGAATTTCATGATGCCTTCGACGGCATCCTCGCCGATCCAGCGCCGCCATGTCGCCAGATAGCCCGCGCCCACGACCAGAAAGACGGGCAGGATGACCTGGACCAGCGCCTGCATCTCAGGCCCGGCCGTGCGGGATGTCAGGCATCACAGCGCCAGTTCCAGCACCATGCCGTCAAAGGCCGCCTGCACATGGTCGGGCGTTTCCGATTCGATGGTCGCGTGGTCGATATCGACATGCATGTTGGTCAGCACCGCCCGCCGGGGCGCCGCGCGGGCGATCCAGTCAAGCGTCATCTCGACATGGGCATGGGTCGGGTGCGGCTTGTAGCGCAGCGCATCGACGATCCAGCAATCAAGCCCCCGAAGCTGCGCCCAGGCGGGTTCGGGGATGCGCACCACGTCGGGCAGATAGGCCAGCCCGCCGATGCGGAAGCCCAGCGCGTCGATGCTGCCGTGATCGACCTCGAACGGGGTCAGCGTGAGCGCGCCGCCGGCGCCGTCGATCGTGACATCGCCATGGATCGTGTTGAGGTCCAGGATCGGCGGATAGGGCGAGCCTGCGGGCTGCACGAAGGCATAGCCGAAACGCGACAGAAGCGCGTCCTGCGTGGAGGGGTCAGCCCAGACCTGCAACCGTTTGCGGGTATTGAAGACGATCATCCGCAGATCGTCGATCCCGTGCACATGATCGGCATGGGCATGGGTATAGACGACCGCGTCCAGCTCACCCACGCCCGCGTCCAGAAGCTGCGAGCGCATGTCGGGCGACGTGTCGATCAGCACCCGCGTGGTGCCGCCCTTCCCCACCCGCTCGACCAGCAGCGAGCAGCGGCGGCGGCGGTTCTTGGGATTCGCGGGATCGCAGGCGCCCCATTCGCCGCCCAGCCGGGGCACGCCGCCCGACGAGCCGCAGCCAAGGATCGTCGCGCGCAGGATGTCGGTCATGACAGATGGGCCTTGGTAAAGAGCCGGTCGAAATTCTCGACCGTCTGGCGGGCGAAATCGGCGTAATCCATCCCCCAGACCGAGGCGATGGCCTGCGCGGTGAGCGCGGTATAGCCCGGCTCATTGCGCTTGCCGCGATGGGGCGGCGGCGCCAGATAGGGCGCGTCGGTCTCGACAAGGATCCGATCCACCGGCGCGCTGGCGAAGATCTCGCGCAGCGCCTCGGATTTCTTGAACGCGGCGATGCCCGAGGCAGACAGGTAAAAACCCAGATCCAGCGCGGCGGCGGCCAGTTCCGGCCCCGACGAAAAGCAATGCATGACGCAGGAATAGGCGCCCGCGCGGTGCTCCTCGGCCAGGATGCGCGCCATATCCTCGTCCGCGTCGCGGGCATGGATGATCAGCGGCAGCTCGGTCTGGCGCGCGGCCTCGATATGCACGCGCAGGCTTTCCTGCTGGATCGGCGCGCTTTCGGGCGTGTAATGGTAATCGAGCCCGGTTTCGCCGATGCCCACGAATTTCGGGTTCTCGGCCAGCTTCAGCAGGTGCTCGAGCGTCGCCAGCGGCTCCTTGTCGGCCGACATCGGATGCGTGCCGGCAGCGTAGAAGACCCCCGGATAGGTTTCGGCCAGCGCGCGCACGCGCGGCTCATTGGCGAGCCTGGTGCAGATTGTCACCATGCGCGTAACCCCCGCTTCGGCGGCGCGGGCGACGATATCGTCGCGCTCCCCGTCGAAATCGGCGAAGTCCAGATGGGTGTGGCTGTCGACAAGCGTCGGGGGCAGGGTCGCGGTCATGAGGCCTTTGGCAGTTCATCCAGGCGCTGTCTGCGCGGCGGATTCCAGTCGCAGGAACATATCGAGCACCAGCGCGCCGGGGTCAAGGTTGACCGCCCGTCCGCCCCGCGCCCGGGCGCCCAGCTCGCCCGCCAGCTCCGCCCAGTGGCGGGCGGCGCGGGGGTCGGGCGACAGGCGCTCGGCCAGCCGCGCCTCGCCGGGGGCGGCTTCGGTCAGCGGCTGCCGCGTGGCGCCCGCCCGCGCCAGCCGGGCCAGCGCAAGGTCGATCAGCCGGACGGTCAGGTCGAAGCGCGGCTCGGCTTCGCGCCCTCCCAGCGAATTGCACAATTTCAACACGTCGGGCCGGGAAAGGCGCGGTAGTCCGGACAGAATTTCCACAATCTCGGCATAGAGCGCCAGACCGCCGCCATTCGCGACGCGCAGGGCCTCGCCCACCGACCCGCCCGACAATTCGGCCAGAGCGGCGGCGGCGGCGCTGTCGCCCGGCTCGCCGGTCGCCTGTTCCAGTGCGCGCGCCATGTCGTCCGCGCCCAGCGGCACCAGCCGCAATTCGCGGCAGCGCGAGCGGATCGTCGGCAACAGCCGCGAAGGCTGGTGCGAGATCAGGATCAGCACCGCGCCGGCGGGCGGCTCTTCCAGAAGCTTCAACAGCGCGTTCGCGGCGTTGGGGTTCATCTCGTCGGCGCTGTCGACGATCACCACGCGCCGCCCGCCCTCGGTCGAGGACAGGCCGAAGAAGTCGCGCAGCTTGCGCACTTCGTCCACGGTGATCTGCGTTTTCAGCTTGCCCGACTTCTCGTCCGCGACCCGCCGGATCGGCAACAACCCGGGCTCGGAGCCCGCGGCGACGCGATGCGCGACCGGGTGGTCGGGATCCACTGCCAGCGTCTCGGGCGCGCCGAACAGGCCGCCGCCCGCCTCGGTCGCCAGAAGGAACTTCGCCATCCGCCAGGCGAGCGTCGCCTTGCCGACGCCGCGCGGCCCGGTCAGCAGCCAGCCATGGTGCAGCCGGTCCTGCGCGAAGGCGTCGAGAAACAGGCGCTCGGCCCGCTCCTGCCCGAACAGCCGCGCGGTTTCCCGCGGGTGGGGGGCACCGGCGATGCGGTCGGCTTCGGGCGCGTCGCTCATGCCAGCGCCCGGTCCACCGTCGCGCGGATCTCGGCCGCGACCGCGTCCATCGCGCGCGCGCCGTCGATCACCCGAAAGCGCGGCGCGAATTCGTCGGCCAGCGACAGGAAGCCCGCGCGCATCTTCTGCTGAAGCTCCAGCCCGAAATCCTCGAACCGCTCTTCGGTCCCGCGCCGCCCCTTGGCGCGCGACAGGCCGATTTCCGGATCCATGTCGATCAGGATCGTCAGATCCGGCTCGCGACCGATCATCAGCGCGTGCAACTGGTCGACGACCGGCCGAAGATCGCCGCGCGACAGGCCCTGATACATCCGCGTACTGTCGGCGAAACGGTCGCAGATCACCACCTTGCCTGCTTTCAGCGCGGGGTCGATCGTGCGTTCCAGATGGTCGCGACGCGCGGCGGTGAACAGCAGGATCTCGGTTTCCGCTGACCAGCGGTCGGGATCGCCTTCCAGCACCAGACGGCGGATTTCCTCGGCCCCCGGCGAGCCGCCGGGTTCGCGCGTCAGGACCACGTCGCGCCCGGCTTCGCGCAGCCCTTCGGCCAGAAGCCGGGCCTGCGTCGACTTGCCCGAACCGTCGATTCCCTCGAAGGTGATGAACAGACCGCGCCCCGGCACCGCCGCCGTCGTCCCGCTCACGGGGTGACCAGACCCAGCTGTCCGCCCAGGACCATCGCCGCCGTGCGCATGCGCGGCACGATCCCGCCCTCGGGCACCGAGGCCCCGGCCACCAGCGGCAGGGTGAAGGGTTCGGGCAGGCCCGGCACCTCGACGATCAGGCGGCCGATTTCGGCGCCCTGTTCGACCGGCGCCGCGAGCGGGCCTTCATATTCGACGCGCGCCTGCGGCTCGCCCTGGCTGATCGCGGGCATGAGCACCGACAGGTCCCGCGCCGCGACCATCGGCACGCTGTCCTGAGCGCCCAGCCAGACCTCGGCCAGGGCGACCTCCTGCCCCTGTTCCAGCACGTCGCGTTCGACGAATTGCCGGAAGGCCCAGGTGATGATGCGCTCGGATTCCTCCACGCGCTCGACCGTGGAGTTGAGCCCCGAGAAGACAAAGATCACCCGGCGGTCGCCCTGATGCGCGGAACCGACCAGCGAATAGCCCGCTTCCTCGGTATGGCCGGTCTTGAAGCCGTCCATCCCCACCCCCGCCGACAGAAGCGGCACGCGGTTGGGCTGGGTGATGTCGTTCCAGGTGAACTCGGCCTCGCCCAGATAGTGGTACAGATCGGGATGTTCGGTGATGATGTAATTGGCCAGAACGGCCAGATCGTGCAGGCTCATGCGGTGGCGCGGATCGGGCCAGCCCGAGGCATTGGCGACCGTGGTCTGCGTCATGCCGATCGATTCGGCCCAGTCCTGCGCCATCTGCGCGAACGCGTCTTCCGAGCCGCCCAGCCCTTCGGCGATGACCACCGCCGCGTCGTTGCCCGACACCACGGCCAGCCCCCGGATCAGGTCTTCGGTCGTCGGACGGTCGCGGGTTTCCAGAAACATCGACGAGCCGCCCATGTTGTGCGCGCGCTCGGACACGTTCCAGGTCGTGTCCATGGCCACCCGGCCCTCGGCGATGGCGTCATAGAGCATGGCCAGCGTCACCAGCTTCGACATCGAGGCGGGCGGCAGCGGAATATCGGCGTTCTGCTGCGCCAGCACCTGCCCCGAGCCGACATCGAGAATGTAGTAATTCGGCGCCCGGCCCCCATAGGGCGACTGGGCAAGACTGGCCGTGGCGCTGACCACGACAAGAGCGCAGGCAATGAGCAGGCGCTTCAAGGGCATGGAGGTCTCCTTCTGGCGGGTTCCGGCGGGCAGGACGCACGGGAACCGCAGGCGGCCCCGTTCGCGCGCTACATTAGCGCCATTTGATGACGGGTTTCAAATCCGCTCAGCGCACAACTGCGTAAGCATCGGCAAAGCCCATCTCGCGCACCCGCGACAGGAACGCGGCCCGTTCGGAGGTGGTCGCGGCGGGACCGACGACGACGCGCCAGAACTGGTTGTCCCCGGCAGCGCCCCGGCGGATCTCGGAATTGAGCCCGGCGGCCTGCATCGAAGCGCGCGCGTTGATCGCGTTCTGCTCGACGCTGAAGATGCCGATCTGCACATAGGGCCGGTCGATGCGCGGCGCGGGCTGCGTCACCTGCTCGGGCAGGGGCGCGGTTCCGGTGGCATGAAGCGGAGCGGTCGCGGCGGCGGCCTGCGCGTCGCCCAGTTCCGGCAATGCGGTCGTTTCGGGTTCGGGGTCGCTGCGGCGGAACCGGTCCAGGAAGGATCGGCGCCGCGGTTCGGGCTCTGCGGCGGGCGCGGGCACCGGGGTCGGTGCTGCGGCGGGTGCTGCGGCGGGTGCGTCAAGCGCGGACTGCGCGATCGGCGCTTCCGCCGGCGCGCCGGACTCGTCGCGGCCGAAAAGACGGCTGAGGAACCCGCGCCGCTCGGGCTCGGGCGCTTCAACGCTGGTGATCTGCACCTGCCCCTGCGGCGCGCCCACAGGCATGGCGGGCCCGGTTTCCGCATCCGCCGTGGCGACCGGCGCGATGGCCAGCGTTTCGGTGGCGGCGGTCACGGGTTCGTCCTGCGGCGCCGGGTCGATCTCCATCTCGACACGCTGCAGGCGCAGGGCCGTCACCTCGATCTCAGTGGGCGCGCCGGCCAGAATGCCCAGCGCCCCCGCCGCCTCGGACGAGACCTGAAAGCGCGGCCCGGGATTGTCGCGTTCGCGCCGGAACAGCGCCCCGATCACCGACTCGCCGGTCCGGGTGTTGCGGATCACCACGCGTTCGGGGTCCTGCGCGGCCGGATGCGCGACCCAGACACCGCCCAGCGAGGGGCGACCGTCCCACAGCCCGCTTTCCTGCATCCGGAAGACTTCCGGCGCCTCGACATCGCGTTCGATCACGCGCTCGCCCGGCCCCTGCGTGGATTGCGGCGCGCTCATCAGGGTGGGCGTGCCCTCGGCCCCCTGCGAGGTCTGGCAGCCGCCCAGCGCCAGCATCGCCGCAATCGGCAGCGCTGTCAGGGCGGATCCTGCACTCCGTCGCGGAAAAGCGATGGAAACCTTGTTCATCAAACTGCCCTCGTGCCCCGGCATGTCGCGCGCCCATCGGCGCCGCTGTCGGCCAGATGCACGCCCGCACACGTCATTTGCCCGTCCGTTTCGCAAGTCAGGCGGGCTTGTTTTTTCGCAAGAATAGCGACAACCCGCCGTCAAGGAAAGCATTTTGCCGCGCGCGCGAACAGGCGCGGCATCAACATGCCGACACCGCCCGCGCAGGCCCCTTCAGGACGGATCGCGCCAGCGGTTCACCATCGGATAGCGGCGGTCCAGGTAAAAGCTGCGCGTGGTCAGTCGCGCGCCGGGCGCCGACTGGTAGCGTTTCCACTCGCTGATATAGAGCAACCGCTCGATCTTGCGCACCGTGTCGCGGTCATGGCCCTCGGCCACCAGCGTCTCGATCGAGGCCTCGCGATCCACCAGCCCTTCGAGGATCGAATCCAACACCGGATAGGGCGGGAGGCTGTCTTCATCCTTCTGGTCCTCGCGCAGTTCGGCCGAGGGCGGCTTGTCGATGACGCGCGGCGGGATCACCTCGCCCGCGGGCGCCAGCATCCAGTCGCGGTGATTGAGATTGCGCCAGCGACAGGTCTCGAAGACGCGGGTCTTGTAGAGATCCTTGATGGGGTTGTAGCCGCCGTTCATGTCGCCGTAGATCGTGGCATAGCCCACCGCGACCTCGGATTTGTTGCCGGTGGTCAGCAGCATGGCGCCTGTCTTGTTGGAAATCGCCATCAACAGCACGCCGCGCAGGCGCGACTGGATGTTTTCCTCGGTCACGTCGGGCGCGTAGCCCTCGAAAACCGGCGCCAGCGCCTCGGTCACCGCCGCGCGCGGTCCGCCAATAGACACCGTGTCCAGCCTGGTGCCCAGCCGCCGCGCGACATCCGCCGCGTCCTCCAGAGAATGGGCCGAGGTATATTCCGAAGGCAACATCACGCAATGCACGTTCTCGGGGCCCAGCGCATCCGAGGCGATGGTCGCCACCAGCGCCGAATCGATCCCGCCCGACAGGCCCAGCAAGACCTTGGAAAAACCCGATTTGAGCAGGTAATCGCGCGTGCCCGTCACCATCGCGTGGTAATCGCGCTCCCAGTCATCGGGCAGCGGCGTCTTCTCGCCCGGCTCGGCGCGCCAGCCGTCCTCGGTCTCGGTGAAATCGACATGCACGATCCGGTCGACGAAGCCCGGCACCAGATGCGTCAGATGCCCGCCGGGATTGAGCACGAAGGACGTGCCGTCGAAGACCTGATCGTCCTGCCCGCCCACCATGTTCAGATAGACCAGCGGCAGCCCTGTCTCGACCACGCGCTGGACCATCAGCCCCATGCGCGTGTCGTGGCGCGCGCGCGAATAGGGCGAGCCGTTGGGCACCAGCAGGATCTCGGCGCCGCTTTCGGCCTGCGCCTCGGCCACGTCCTCGTGCCAGGCGTCCTCGCAGATGGGCGTGCCGATGCGCAAGGGGCCGACGCGGTAGGGGCCGGAAATATCGGCGGGGGTGAACAGCCGCTTCTCGTCGAAGACCAGGTCGTTGGGCAGGTGATGCTTCTTCACCACCGCCGCGATGCGCCCGCCCTCCAGCACGAAATACACGTTGTAAAGCTTGCCGCCCTCGATCAGCGGCCCGCCGATGCCGATCGCCGGCCCCTCGGCGCAATCGGCAGCGAGCCGCGCGATCTCGGCTTCGGCGGCGCGCGCGAAGGCCGGTTTCATCACCAGATCCTGCGTCTGGTAGCCGGTGATGAACATCTCGGGGAAGGCCACCATGTCGGCGCCCGCATCGCGTGCCTGCGCCCAGGCCTCGCGCGCCTGCGCGGCATTGTCGGCCAGCGCGCCCACGACCGGGTTCAGCTGGGCAAGGGTCAGGCGGAAGCTCTGGGTCATGACAAATCCGTCTTTCTGCACGCGCGATACATAGCAGGCCCAGCCGCAAGGGAAAGGGCGCGCCGCCTCGTGCGTCCCGCTCTTTCATTCTGCCCCAAATACTCATCCGCCCGCGCCACGGGCGCGGCGCTTCAGGTCCGGATCACGTAATCCTTCAGCATCGTCTCGGTCACTTCCCAGATGCCTGACAGGCCCGGCCGGATCACCACGCTGTCGCCCGCGCGCATCTCGATCACCGTGCCGTCGTCGCAGGTCAGGACCGAGCGGCCGGAATGAACGCGGATATATTCCCATTCCTCGTAGGCAAAGCGCCAGGCGCCCGGCGTCGATTGCCACATGCCGCAATACAGCCCGTCGCGATCCTCGAAATCCCAGCTCGTATGGACCGGATCGCCCGACACCACCTTGTCGGGATCGGGGCGGCTGACGACGGGTTCGACATCGTCGGTGCTCAGGTAGAAGGCAAGATCTTGGGCGGACATGACAGGTCTCCGAAGGCGCCGGGACCGTCCGGGCGCCGCTTCTGCGCGCCGAGAATGCCGTCACGTCGCAGCCCGCGCAAGACGCCGCGTCGCGGCTGGCGCCCGCCTGCGGGCGCGCCTAACGTGGCGGCAATTACGGAGGAAAATCATGCGCTCACTCGACGATCTGGACCTGACCTTCACCACGCTCACGGTGGATGACGACGGCATCGCCACGCTGACCCTGAACCGCCCCGAGAAGCGCAACGCGCTCAACGCGGCGACGGTGGACGAGTTGATCGACATCTTCAGCGTCGTGCCGCGCGCGGGCGTGCGTGCGGTGGTCCTGAAAGCCGCGGGGACGCATTTCTGCGCCGGCCTCGATCTGGTCGAGCATCACACCGAGGACCGCCGCCCCGAGGATTTCATGCATGTCTGCCTGCGGTGGCACGAAGCCTTCAACAAGATGGAATATGGCGGCGTGCCGGTGATCGCCGCGCTCAAGGGCGCGGTGGTCGGCGGCGGGCTGGAACTGGCCTCGTCGGCGCATATCCGGGTGGCCGATGCCAGCACCTATTTCGCCCTGCCCGAGGGCCAACGCGGCCTGTTCACCGGCGGCGGCGCGACGATCCGGGTGGCCGATCTGGTCGGCAAGGCGCGGATGATCGACATGATGCTGACGGGCCGCGTCTATCAGGGCGAGGAAGCGATCCGTTTGGGCCTTGCGCAATATCTCGTCGAGGACAGCGAGGCCAAGGCCTATGAACTCGCGCGCGCCGCGGCCTCGAACCCGCCGCTGTCGAATTTCGCCATCTGCTCGGCCATCAGCCATATGCAGAACATGTCGGGCCTCGATGCCGCCTATGCCGAGGCCGTCGTGGCGGGGATCGTCAACACCCAGCCCGCCAGCCGTGGCCGTCTGGCCGCTTTCGCCGACAAATCGGCCGCGCGGGTGCGCCCCAACGAGTGACGCGCCGCTAGGCCCGTCCCTGCGCAGGCGGGCAAAGCGCGCGGGTGGGCGGGTGGGAGCGCGCTTTGCCCGCCTGCCCCCGCCACCGATGCGCGCCCCCGCTTCGGGGCTTTGGCCTCTCCCCGGCGCGTGGTAAGACGCGGACATGAGCGACGCGCCCTTTCACAGCCTGCAAACCGAGCGATTGCGCCCGCGCGTGCAACGTCCCGCGCGCCGCGCGATGTGGGGGACGCTGGGCCTCGTGGCGCTGCTCCTGGCGCTGGGGCTGGGCAGTTTCGCCTATCAGCGCCTGCATCGCGCCGCGCTCGAAGAGCTCACCGATCAGGGCCGCAGCACGCTGCGCCTTGCCGTGGCTGCGCTCAATGGCGAGCTGCGCCGCTACGACCGGCTGCCGGGTCTTCTGGCCCAGCAAGAGGTGATCCGCGAGCTTCTGGGCCGTCCGCGCGAGGCCGAGCGGGTTCACGCCGCGAACACCTATCTCGCCACCACCGCGCGGATGATGGAAACCTCGGACATCTATGTCATGGACCTGAGCGGCACGACGCTCGCCGCCTCGAACCATGCCCAGCCGCTCAGCTTCGTGGGCGGCAATTTCGCTTTCCGGCCCTATTTCCTCGATGCGCTGGCGAACGGTCAGGGCCGCTTCTACGGGCTTGGCACCACGTCCCAGGTGCGCGGCTATTATTTCGGGGCGCCGGTCCTCATGGATGACGAACCGGCGGGCGTGCTGGCGATCAAGATCGACCTGCACCCGATCGAGGAAAGCTGGCGCGGCTCGGGCACCGAGGTGATCGTCACCGATCCCGAAGGCATCGTCTTCATGTCGACGACGCCCGACTGGACCTTCGGCGCGACCCTGCCGCTGACCGCCGAACGCCTCGCGCGGACGCGCGCGACAAGGCGTTATGCCGACCGCCCGCTGGCGGAACTGCCGATCCGGGCCGCGACCGGCCCCGACGGCCAGCCGCTCTGGCGCATCAGCCGCGCGGGCGGCGCGACCGAGTACCGCGTGATCCGTGAAGACATGCCCGATGCGGGCTGGAGCGTGCAGGTCCTGGTCGATACCTCGCCCGCGCGCCAGCAGGCGCTGACGCGTCTGGCGCTGGGCGCGCTTCTGGCGGGGTTCGCGATGCTGGCGCTGGTGATCGTCTGGCAGCGCCGCGCCGCCCTGCGCGAACGCATGGCCCTGCAGGACGCGGCGCAGGCGCAACTGGAACGCCGGGTGGTCGAGCGCACCGCCGAACTGGCCGCCGTCAACAGCCAGCTGGCCGAGGAAGTGGCCGAGCGGACCGCGACCGAGGAGCGGCTGCGCGCCACGCAGGCCGATCTGGTGCAGGCGGGCAAGCTGGCCGCGCTGGGCCAGATGTCGGCGGCGCTGAGCCATGAATTCAACCAGCCCCTGGGCGCCGCGCAGAACTATGCCGAGAACGCGCAGGCCTATATCGCGCGCGGGCGCATCGACGAGGCCGCGTCGAATATCGACCGGATCCTCGGGCTTGTCGGCCGAATGAGCGAATTGTCCAAGCATCTGCGCAATTTCGCCCGCAAGCCCAATGCGCAGCTTTCTGACGTGCCGCTGGCCGAGGCACTGGACGCGGTGCGTGAGATCCTTGGCTGGCGGCTGCGCGGCCAGGGGATCGACCTGCGGATGGACATCCCGCCCCTCGTCGTGCGCGCGGGGCCGGTGCGATTGCAGCAGGTGCTGGTCAATATCCTGTCGAATGCCATCGACGCGCTCGAAGGCCGCGAGGCGCGCGCGATTTCCCTGAGCGCGCGGGCGGCGGGCGACCAGGCCGTGCTGACCATCGCCGATAACGGCCCGGGCATCGCGCCCCAGCTGGTCGAGCGGATCTTCGATCCGTTCTTCTCGACCAAGGGCGTGGGCAAGGGGCTGGGGCTGGGGCTGTCGATCAGCTACAACATCGTGCACGATTTTGGCGGCACGCTGTCGGTCCACAACGCGCCGGGGGGCGGCGCGGTCTTTACCCTGACCCTGCCGCTGGCCGCCGTTTCGGTGCCCGCCTAGAAGATGATACGATGAGTAAGGGACGCATCCTTCTGGTCGACGACGACCCCGACCTGCGGCTTTCGACCGCGCAGGCGCTGGATCTTGCGGGCTTCGACGTCACCGATACCGACCAGCCCGAGGACGTGCCCGCGCTGATTTCCTTCGGTTTCAACGGCATCGTCGTGACCGATATCCGGATGCCCCGACTCGACGGGATCAGCCTGATGAACCAGATCCACACGCTCGACCGCGAGGTTCCCGTGATCCTGATCACCGGGCATTCCGACGTCCAGCTGGCGGTGCGGGCGATGCGCGAGGGCGCGCATGATTTCATCGAGAAGCCGTTTTCGGGCACGCAACTGGCCGAGACCTGCGCGCGGGCGCTCGATTACCGGCGGCTGGTTCTGGAAAACCGCGTGCTGCGCGCCGCGGCCGGGCAGAAGGACGACCTGGAACAGCGGCTGGTCGGGCGCTCGACCGTGATGATCGACCTGCGCCGCCGCTTGCGCACCATCGGTCCGGCGGAAACCGACGTGCTGATCACCGGCGATACCGGCACCGGCAAGGAAGTGGTCGCGCGCGCTCTGCACGACCTGTCGCAGCGCGCGGCGCGGCCCTTCATCGCCATCGACTGCGCCGCCCTGCCCGAGGCGCAGATCGAATCCGAATTGTTCGGCCACGAGCCCGGCGCCTTTCCCGGCGCGATGCGCACCCGCTATGGCCGGTTCGAGCATGCGCGGGGCGGGACGGTGCTGTTGGACGATATCGGCTCGATGCCGCTTTCGGTGCAGGGACGGCTGCTGCGGGTCATTCAGGAGCGCACGATCCAGCCTCTGGGCTCGAACGAGACGCGGCCCGTCGATATCCGTTTCATCGCCACATCCCGCACGCCGCTCGACGAAGAGGTCGCCGAGGGCCGGTTCCGCGCCGATCTGTTCTATCGGCTGGCCGTGGTCAGCCTGACGGTGCCGCCGCTCGCCGCGCGGCGCGAGGATATCCCGCTGCTCTTCGCCCGCCTTCTGGCCGAGGCCGCCGGGCGCCACCGGATCGAGCCGGTCACGCCACCGCCCGCGACGGTCGAGGCCATCGTCGCGCGCGACTGGCCCGGCAATGTGCGCGAATTGCGCAACGCCGCCGAACGCATCGCGCTGGGACTGGGCATCGAGGCCCCCGGCGAACCGGGCGAGACACCCCAGGGATCGCCGCAAGCGGGCAAGCTGTCGGACCGGGTCGCGGCTTTCGAGAAAGCCGAGATCGAGCGCGCGCTCATCGCATCGGGCGGGGCGCTGAAGCCGGTCTACGAATCCCTCGGCCTGTCGCGCAAGACGCTCTACGAGAAGATGCAGAAACTCGGCATCGACAAGGCGCAGTATACCGAGACCTGAGCCTCCTTTGGGCGCGTTTCCACCCACGACGCCCCCGGATGGGTGGATTTCCACCCAACCACGCACAGGGCAGCCGCGTTTTTTCGCGCCGGCCGGGCCCGCATCCTTGAATCACAACCCCGCGAGCGGCCTGATGCCCTCCGCATCCCACGCCGCGCGAGGACACGGTCGGGAATTGCCAAAACACGCACTTGTCCATGGGAGGACCCCTATGCGTCTGTTCAATCTCGCTGCGCTGGCTTCCGCCGCGCTGATCGCCGCCGCACCTGCCGTCGCGCAGGATCGTGACGGCTGGCCCGCCTCGATGACCATCGGCACCGCCAGCCAGGGTGGCACCTATTTCGTCTATGGCAACGGTCTGGCCAGCTTCATCGGCGAAGAACTCGGCATCAACGCCTCGGGCGAAGTCACCGGCGGCCCGGTGCAGAACGCCACGCTGGTGCAGATGGGCGACCATGCGGTCGGCCTTGTGACCATGGGCCCGGCCTATGAAGCCTGGACCGGCGTGTCGGAACTGGCCCCGGGGCTCGAGCATTCGGACCTGCGCGCGCTGTTCCCGATGTACATGACCCCGTTCCAGGTCATCGCGCTGGCCGATTCGGGCATCACCTCGGTGTCGGATCTCGAAGGCCGCCGCGTCTCGTTCGGTCCTGCGGGCGGGACCTCGGGCACCTACTGGCCGCGCTTCTTCGAAACGCTGGGCATCTCGGCCACGGTGTCGAATGCCGGCGCCTCGGACGCCGTGGGCCAGCTGAAAGACGGCCTGATCGACGCTTTCGCCTTCGCCGCGGGCGTGCCGATCTCGGCCTTCTCGCAACTGTCGGCCGAAGCCGACGTCGTGATGTTCGGCTTCACCCAGGATGAACTGGCGACGATCCTCGAAGCGCACCCGGCGGTGTCCGAGCTGACCATCCCGGCGGGCACCTATACCGGCCATGATTACGATCAGCTGACCGGCGCGATGTGGAACTTCGCCATCGCCAATGCCTCGATGCCCGAAAGCCTTGCCTATGAAATCACCAAGCTGGTGATGGAAAACAACGACCGGATGATGGAAATCCACCGCGCCGCCTCCGAGACCATCCTGGAGAACGTGGGCAACAACACCTTCCTGCCGTTCCATCCCGGTGCCGTGCGCTACTACGAAGAACAGGGGATCGAGATCCCCGAGAACCTGCGCGGCTGACCAACCGGCACTGCGATAACGGGCCGGGGCGCGCAGTCGATGCGCCCCGGCCTTTTCAGAAGGGGCGGAGGGATCCCATGTCTGCAAACAATCTCGCGGCGACGGCCGCCGGAGCCGAGACCATCGCCGACGGCGTCGACGAAGAGGTCGTGGCCTCGAACCAGCGGGTGTTCACCGGCACGCTCGGCCTGACCATGGCCGCGCTCTGCGTGTTCTACACCGCGTTCCATATCGGCGTGATGAACGGCATCCACGACCGCATCAGCGATCTGTTCGGCCTGCCGTCCATCGACCTGACCGAACCGTGGCGCTACCGGCTTCTGCATGTCGGCGGCGGACTGTTCCTGGGTTTCATCCTGTATGCCGCCCGGCCTCTGCCTGACGATGCCGCCGCACGCCGGCTCAGCCCGGCCGAACTGCTGCTCGACATCGTCGCCGCGGTGCTGGTGATCGGCGCGGGCGCGCAGCTTGTGGCGATGTGGGTGACCGGCGGCCTGGTGGCGACCGGCGCCCCGGCGGACACCTATCTCTATACCTTCGCCTATCCGCTGGCGGCGGGCACCGCGCTGGCGCTCGTCTCGGCCTGGATCGCCCCCCGTCGCAACCGGGACGTGTTGTCCTGGGCCGACATGCTGCTGGCCCTCAGCGCCGCCATCGTCGCCGCTTATATCATCAGCCATGCCGATTTCCTGCGCATGCGCGCGCAGGTCTTCCCCCATGCCAACGACATGTGGGCCTCGATCACCGGCATCGCGCTGATCCTCGAACTGACGCGCCGGCTTGCCGGCATGGCGCTGGTGATGATCGTCGCGGTGTTCATCGCCTACGGCTTCCTCGGCCCCTGGCTGCCGGGCGTCCTGTTCCACAACGGCTATGCGCCGGCGCGGTTCTTCGCCTTCATCTATACCGATAACGGGATCCTCGGCCCGACCACGGCGATCTCGTCGACCTACATCATCCTGTTCATCGCCTTTGCCGCCTTCCTGCAGGCCTCGCGGGTGGGCGAGTACTTCGTCAACTTCGCCTTCGCCGCCGCCGGCTCGCAGCGCGGCGGCCCGGCCAAGGTGGCGGTCTTTGCCTCGGGCCTGATGGGGATGATCAACGGCACCTCGGCGGGCAACGTGGTGGCGACCGGCTCGCTCACCATCCCGCTGATGAAGAAGGTGGGCTACCAGCCCCGCACCGCCGCCTCGGTCGAGGCCGCGGCCTCGACCGGCGGGCAGATCATGCCGCCGATCATGGGCGCAGGCGCCTTCATCATGGCCGAGGTGACAGGGATCCCCTATCAGGACATCGCCATCGCGGCGCTGATCCCGGCGATCCTGTATTTCGTGTCGATCCTGTTCATGGTCGACAAGGAAGCGCTGAAACTGGGCATGAAGGGCCTGCCGCGCAACGAACTGCCCTCGCTGCCGCTGATGATGCGCCGGATCTTCCTGTTCATCCCGATCCTGATCCTGATCGGCGCGCTGTTCATGGGCTATTCGGTGATCCGCGCGGGCACGCTCGCGATGGGCGCCGCCGCCGTGGTGAGCTGGTTCACCCCGCAGAAGATGCTGCTGAAAGAGATCCTCTGGGGGCTCGAGATCGCCGCGCGCATGGCGCTGCAGATGGTCGCCGTCTGCGCCGCCGCGGGCATCATCGTCGGCGTCATCGCCCTCACGGGCGTCGGCACGCGGTTCTCGTCGCTGCTCCTGGATCTGGCCGGGCAATCGCAACTGATCGCGATGGTCTTCGCCATGCTGGTGGCGATCATCCTCGGCATGGGGATGCCCACGACCGCGGCCTATGCCGTCGCCGCGGCGGTGATCGCACCGGGCCTCATCCGCATGGGCGTCGACCCGCTGACCGCGCATTTCTTCATCTTCTACTACGCGGTGATCTCGGCCATCACGCCGCCGGTGGCCCTGGCCGCCTATGCGGGCGCGGCGATCGCGCAATCGGATCCGATGCGCACCTCGGTCGAAAGCTTCAAGTTCGGCCTTGCGGCCTTCGTCGTGCCCTTCATGTTCTTCTATTCGTCCGAGATGCTGATGCAGGGCGCATGGCTGGACATCCTGCACGTCTTCGTCTCGGCGCTGTTCGGCATCTACATGATGGCCTCGGCGGTGCAGGGCTGGATGTGGGGCCGGCTGAACCCGGTGCTGCGGGTGGTGACGCTGGTCGGCGCGCTCGGCATGATCGCCGGCGGCTGGATGTCCGATCTGGTGGGCCTCGTCATCGCGGTGATCGTGATCGGGATCCAGCGGGGATTGCTCAACGCGCGCAATGTGACACGCGGCGCCGATTGAGGCGCCACGCCCCGGTTCTCCACGCACCGGTCATCTCCTGAAACCGCAACGGGCGCCCCTGACAAGGCGCCCGTTTTCCGCTCCGACGGATCCCGGCCCATCTTTGTTCCGGAAGTATCCTCGGGGGTGAGGCGCGCAGCGCCGAGGGGGCAGACAGCCCCCTTCCGCGCCGCCGCAGGCGGCGCGCCGGTCGCCCGAGGAGCGGATGCCGCAGGCAGCCGGGACGAGGGCGAAACCCCTCCCCCCTATCCTGCGTGAGACGTCAGCGCCGCAGCCGCTGCCACACCCAGATCAGCGCCATCGAGGCCAGCACCGCCAGCACGAAGGTCACGGCCCAGCCGCCCACCGTCACCAGAAGCCGCAACCCCACACCGCCCAGGATCGCCCCGATCACGCCCAGAACCAGCGCCGTCGGCATGTCCACCCGCGCGCCCATCAGCCTTGTGGCCAGCACGCCCGCCGCCGCGCCGATGACGATCAGGATCAGCAGCCCGGGCATGTCACTGCCCGGCTTCGGCGGCGATCTCGGCGCGGCTCTTGCGGCCCCGCTCGGTCGCGGATTTCAGCTGCCCGCAGGCGGCCATGATATCCTCGCCGCGCGGCGTGCGGATGGGCGAGGCATAGCCCGCCTTGAAGATGATGTCGGCGAAGGCCTCGATCCGCTCCCAGTCCGAACGCTGATAGGGCGCACCGGGCCATTCGTTGAACGGGATCAGGTTGATCTTCGCCGGGATGCCCCGGATCAGCTTCACCAGCCGCCGCGCATCCTCGTCGCTGTCATTGACGTCCTTGAGCATCACGTATTCGAACGTGATCCGCTCGCTGTTGGACAGCCGCGGATAGTCGCGCAGCGCGCCCAGCAGCGTCTCGATATTCCACTTCTTGTTCACCGGTACCAGCCTGTCGCGGACCGCGTCGGTGGTCGCGTGGAAGCTGACCGCCAGCAGGCAGCCGATTTCCTCGGCGGTGCGGGCGATTTCCGGCACGATGCCGCTCGTCGACAGCGTGATGCGCCGGCGCGACAGCGAGATCCCCTCGCCATCCATGACGATCTTCATCGCGTCGCGGACATTGTCGAAATTATAGAGCGGCTCGCCCATGCCCATCAGCACGACATTGGAAATCAGCCGTTCCTCGGGCTTGGGCTGGCCGGGTTCGGGCCATTCGCCCAGATCGTCGCGCGCCACCATGACCTGGCCCACGATCTCGGCCGGGGTCAGGTTGCGCACCAATTTCTGCGTGCCGGTATGACAGAAGGAACAGGTCAGCGTGCAGCCCACCTGGCTCGAGATGCAGAGCGTCCCGCGTCCCTCTTCGGGGATATAGACCGCCTCGACCTCGTGCCCGCCATCGATCCGCAGCAGGTATTTGCGCGTCCCGTCGGCCGAGACCTGCCGCGTCACCACCTCGGGCAGCTTGATCTGGAAGGTCCGGTCCAGAAAGGCGCGGTAATCCTTCGACAGGTTGGTCATCTGCGTGAATTCGCGCGCGCCCCAGTAATAGAGCCATTGCCAGACCTGCCCCTCCCGCATCTTCGCCTGTTTCTCGGGCGTGCCATGCGCGATCAGCGCCGCGCGCAACTGCTCGCGGGTCATGCCGATAAGGTTGGGCGTCTCGCCCTCCGCGGTCTTCCGGGGGATGGTCAGGACGTCTTGCGTGATGGGGGCAGTCATGCGCGTCTCCGTCTGGGTGCGCGAAAGGCAAGCGCAGCATATAGGAAAAAGCCGCCGGGCTGAACAGCCCGGCGGCCCGATTTTCTCGCCCCGAAGCGGAAGCGTGACGCGGATTATTCCGCGCAGCGGCTCTGGGCTTCCTCGGTCGCGGCGGTCAGGCCGAACAGCGAGAAGTGATCCTCGGTCCGGGTGCCGCGGGTCGAGCGCGCGACCAGCACCGCTTCCTGCCCCGCGCGGAACGAGTTGAGGATGCGCGCATCCTCTTCGGGCGACGCGGCCCAGGCCCATTCGCCGTCGGTGATCAGCTGGTAGGTATCGGTGCCCACCGTGACCTCGACGGTCGAATCGGGGGCAAAGGGATAGCCGCCCGTGAACGACACTTCGGGCGCGCCGCTCTGGCCCTGCCGGAAGGTCGCGAACAACAGGATATCGCCGCGCCGCACGGTCACCGCGCGACCGTCGCGCGTGTTGACCGTCTCCTGCGGGGCCGACACGGCCCAGCATTCGCGCGGCGTCCCGTCGACGAACACGCTCCACGCGGTTTCCACCGCGACCCGGTTGGTCGAATCCTGCGCCTGCGCGGGGATTGCCGCCATAAGCGCCATGACCGCGCCAACCGCGCCGAATTTCATAGATGCTGCCATCTGCCTTTCGTGCCTCCAGCGTGTCTCTGTTCCCCTCGCGTCCGGGCCTTGTCGCACAAGGCTTTCGTATGGCGCAACAGGGGTTTGCCCGGTACTATGCGTCATACCGTGAATTTCGGGGGCTGAGAAACCCCTGTTGGCGGAATATTGCGCAACTGTGAAGGAGTCCGGCGTGGGCGACGTGGGTTCGGGGGCCGTCCCGATGATCGAGGTCTGGCGAGGCGACATTCTGGAAGGGCTGCATCGCGGCCATGCGGTGATCTGCGATGCCTCGGGCGTGGTCGAGGCCTGGGGCGATCCGTCCGCCGTGATCTTCCCGCGCTCCTCGTGCAAGATGCTGCAGGCCCTGCCGCTTCTGGAGTCGGGCGCGGGCCGGGATCTGCCGCAAAAGCGCCTCGCGCTGGCCTGCGCCTCGCATCAGGGCGCGGCGATCCACACGACCGAGGTCGCGGCCTGGCTCGCCGATCTGGGCCTGTCGGAAAGCGACCTGCGCTGCGGCGTGCAGATCCCCGACGACATCCCCGAGCGTGACCGGCTGATCTGCACCGGCGATTCCGCCTGCCAGCTGCACAATAACTGCTCGGGCAAACATGCGGGCTTCCTGATGCTGAACCGGCATCTGGGCGCCGGGCCGGATTATGTCGAACCCGATCACCCGGTGCAGACAGCGGTGAAGGAGGCGTTCGAGGACGTCACCGGCGAAGACAGCCCCGGCTACGGCATCGACGGCTGCTCGGCGCCGAATTTCGCCACCACCGTCGCCGGGCTGGGACGCGCCATGGCGCGCTTCGCCACCGCGAGCGAAAGCGATGCGCGCGGCCGCGCCATAGTCGCCCTGCGCGAGGCGATGGTCGCCCATCCCGAGATGGTCGCGGGCGAAACCCGCGCCTGTACCGAACTCATGCGGGCGATGGACGGCGTGGCGATCAAGACCGGTGCCGAGGCGGTCTTCGTGGCGATCGTGCCCTCGAAGGGCCTGGGCGTCGCGCTCAAGATCGTCGATGGCGGCACCCGCGCGTCGGAAGCGGCGATCACCGCGATCCTGTCGCGGCTGGGCGTGCTGGACCCCGCCCATCCGATGGCGATGAAACGTCTCGGCGCGCCGATGCTCAACCGCCGCGACATCCCGGTGGGCGCGCTGCGCCTGGCCCCCGGCTTCTGCTGAACACCGGCAGAGGGGAAGCGCGCCTGCGCCCTCACTCTGCCCCAAATACTCCCGCGACGCCGGATGCGCGCCCGCCGATTGCCGCGCGGGGCGGCCCGGCCAAGCGGGGTGGGTGGGCGGGAGCGTGGCCGGGCCGCCCTACCCTTCCAGGATGCGCAACGCCTCCTTGCGCGCGAAAGGCTTCAGCCGGTCGCCATGTTCGGCCATCCAGGCCACGACCCGCTCGCCGTCATGTTTCGACAGATCGCGCAGCCACCACGCCACCGCCTTCTGGATGAACCAGTCGCGGTCGTCGGCATAGCCCGCCGCCCAGCCCAGCACGCGCTCGCGCGCCTCGGTATCAGCGGGTTTGAGATTGTTGAGCCGCGCCCAGGGCAGCGTCATCACCAGCGCGGCGCGCCGGGTCCACATGTTGTCATGAGTGGTCCAAGCCTCGAGCTGATCGAGCCGCGACGGCTCGGCCACCAGCCGCCGCGCGCCCGCCGACGCGGCATGATCGGCCACCGCCCAGCCCTCGAACCCTTCGGCCCAGCGCGCGATCAACGCCCAGGCATCGGCATCCGGTTTCATTCGCGCCTGCGTCAGCAGCTTCGCCGCCGCGACCATCGCCTCGTGGATATCCGTGGCCCACAGATCCGCTGCCAGCGCCACGCGATCCTCGACGCTGGCGCCGTCGCGCCATGTCTTGACCAGGTCATCCACCTGCGGGTTCGACAGGCCCAGATAGCCCCGCTCGATCTTGTGATAGGCGCGCATCTCTTCAGCACGCGCAGGATCGGCCTGCGCGTTCAGCGCGGCCAGGGCATCATCAATTGTGGTCTGTGTCATTCCCGGGTCATCTCGAAGCGGACGCGGCCGACGGGAAGACCCCAGCGCCGCACGATCGCCTCGTTGATAACCTTTCCGTCCGGCGCGCGATAGATCACGTCCGAGAATGCCAGCCGCGTCACCCCGTCGCCGGTCTCGAAATCGGCGGTGTAATCCATGCGGATCGTGTCCCCCTCTTCGACCACCTCGGCCAGTCCCACCGTATCCTCGCGCTGCCCGGTCCAGCGGTTCGGCCCGGCGCGCTCGAACACCCAGGTCAGCCGCCCTTCCTGCCCGTCATCATAGACGAAATCCTCGGCCACGATCAGCCGCCCGCCTTCCATCCGCCCGTGCAGACGGGCCGAGAACCGCCGTTCGGCGCCGGTCAGGTCGACCACGAACAGACCGCGCCCCCGGATCTCGCCCACGAAGACCTCGTCCAGCGTGATGGCGCCGCTTGGCGGCTCGGTGGCTTCGGGACTCCGGGCGCAGGCGGTCACGGCAAGCGCGGGCAGCGCCAAGAGCATCAGGCGACGGGAAAGGGACATGGGAACGGGCCTCCGGTGGCTGCGGGATTCGGGCATAGGCACCGGATACGTGCGGCAAAGCCCCCCGGATCAAGCCGGCCAGCTGCGATTGTCCCGTCTCAGCCCAGGATACCCGTCGGGTAACCGTCCAGCGTCTCGCGGTTCTTTTCGTCCCAATAGGCCGCGACGCCCTCGTCGCCCTTCTGCTCGGCCCAGCGGCGCAAGGTGTCGCGCGGGCCGACATGGTCGTAGAACGGCACCGCGTAGCCGCACGAGGTCTGCACCATGTCCACCGCCATGACATAGATCTGGCGGGCGCCGGGAATCGGCGGGAACAGCGCGTATAGCCCGGCCCAGCGGGCATCGCGGGGATGGAGGGTCTGCGCGGTGCCATAGGCCCGCAGGATCATCGGCCGCTTCTCGAACGAACACCACATCAGCGTCATGCGCGGATCGCGCTGCAGATGGCCGGCGGTCTCGTTGCCCGAGCCGGTGACATTGAGCCACACCACCTCGTTCGGGCCGGTCACGCGCAGGCTGTCCATCCCCTTGGGCGAGATGTTCACCCGCCCCTCGGGCGCGGCGGTGCCCACGAAGAACATGTGCTGCGCGGCGATGGTCGTCAGATGGTCGTCCTCGAACGACGCGAATTGCTTGGCCATGATCCCCTCCCCGGCTGACGCCGGGCGAGGTTATTCCACCGTCACCGATTTCGCCAGATTGCGCGGCTGGTCGACATCCGTGCCGCGGGCGAGCGCGGTGTGATAGGCCAGCATCTGCGCCGGAACCGCGTAGACGATGGGCGCGATCAGGTCCGAGACGCCGGGCATCGCCAGCGTCGCCCAGACTGCGCCCGCCTCGTCCAGACCCGCGCGGTCCGAGATCAGCACCACCTTGCCCTGCCGCGCCATCACTTCCTGCATGTTCGACACGGTCTTCTCGTAAAGCGCGTCGCGCGGGGCCAGCACGATCACCGGCAGCGTCTCGTCGATGAGCGCGATGGGGCCGTGCTTCAATTCGCCCGAGGCGTAACCCTCGGCATGGATATAGCTCAGTTCCTTGAGCTTGAGCGCGCCTTCCAGCGCCAGCGGGTACATCACGCCGCGGCCCAGAAACAGCACGTCCTGCGCGGCCGAGATCTTGTGCGCCAGCGCCTCGATCTCGGGCTCGCGGTCGAGCGCCTGCGCCAGCGTGCCGGGCAGCATCTTGATCTCGGCCAGTTTCGCGGCCAACCCGGCATCGTCGAGCCGCCCGCGATCATGCGCCGCCTTCAGCGCCAGAAGCAGCAGCACCAGCAATTGCGCGGTGAAGCCCTTGGTCGAGGCCACGCTGATTTCGGGCCCCGCAAGGATCGGCAGCGCCACATCGGTCTCTCGCGCGATGGACGAGGTCGCCACGTTGACCACGCCCAGCGTGAAGGCCAGCTTGCCGTCGACATGGCGCAACGCGGCCAGCGTGTCGGCGGTCTCGCCCGACTGGCTGACGAAGATCCCCACCCCCTTGTCGCTGAGCACCGGCTCGCGGTAGCGGAATTCGCTGGCGATATCGATGTCGCAGGGCAGGCCCGCGATCTGTTCGAACCAGTATTTCGCCACCTGCGTCGCGTAATGCCCGGTGCCGCAGGCGACCATCGTCACCCGGTCGCAGCGGCTGAAATCCACCTCGGGCGGGAAGGCCAGAGCATGGCCGTCGGCGCTCAGGTGATGGGTCAGCCCGGCACCCAGGACCGAGGGCTGCTCGGCGATTTCCTTGGCCATGAAATGCTTGTGCCCGGCCTTGTCGACGCGCGTCTGTTCAAGCTGGATCTTGGCCACCGAACGGTTCACCCGCTGCCCGGCCCGATCGTAGAAGGTCGCGCCCTCGCGGGTGACGACGACCCAGTCGCCTTCCTCGAGATAGGTGATGCGGTCGGTCATCGGCGCCAGCGCGATCGCGTCCGAGCCGAGGAACATCTCGCCCTCGCCCCAGCCCACCGCCAAGGGCGAGCCCTTGCGCGCGCCGATCATCAGGTTGTCCTGTCCGTCGAACAGGAAGGCCAGCGCGAAAGCCCCTTCCAGCCGGGTCAGCGTCGCGCCCACCGCCTGTTGCGGGTCCATGCCCTGATCCATGTGATGGCGGGTCAGCTGCGCGATCACCTCGGTATCGGTGTCGCTTTCGCGGGCTATCCCGGCGGCGGCGAGCTCTTCGCGCAGCGGGCGGAAATTCTCGATGATGCCGTTATGGACCACGGCGACCGGCCCCGAGCGATGGGGATGCGCATTCGCCACGTTCGGCTCGCCATGCGTGGCCCAGCGGGTATGGCCGATCCCGGCCTTGCCCGGCAGCGCCTCGTGCACCATGAGGTCCGACAGGTTGACGAGCTTGCCCACCGCCCGGCGGCGATCCAGCTTGCCCGCATTCACCGTGGCAATGCCCGCACTGTCATAGCCGCGGTATTCCAGCCGTTTCAGGCTTTCCAGGATGAGGGGCGCGACCTCGTGCGATCCCAGCACACCGACAATTCCGCACATCGCTCAGCCCTCGCTTTTCTTCGTCTCGGCCTTCCTGGCCTTCAGCCGCGCCATCAGGCTGCGCGCAAGGCCCGGCTTGACCACCTGCCGCGCGCGTCCCAGCGCCAGCGCCCCGGCTTCGACATCCGCCGTGATGACCGACCCCGAGCCGGTCATCGCCTCGTCCCCCACACGGACCGGCGCCACCAGCATCGTGTTCGACCCCACGAAGACGTCCTTCCCGATCACCGTCCGGTGCTTGAAGACGCCGTCGTAATTGCAGGTGATCGTGCCCGCGCCGACATTCGTGCGCTCGCCCACATCGGCATCGCCGATATAGGTCAGGTGATTGATCTTCGCGCCCTCGTCGATATTGGCGTTCTTGATCTCGACGAAATTGCCGACATGCGTGTGTTCGGCCAGATAGGCATCAGGGCGCAGCCGCGCGAAGGGCCCGACCGAGGCGCCCCGGCTGACATGACATCCCTCAAGATGGCAGAAGGCGCGGATCACCGCGTCGCTTTCCACCGTGACCCCGGGGCCGAAGACGACGTTCGGGCCGACCACCGCATCACGCCCGATAAACGTGTCGAGCGAGAAGAAGATCGTTTCGGGCGCGATCAGCGTCACGCCGTCTTCCAGCGCCTCGGCCCGCTTGCGGGCCTGAAAGGCGCTCTCGGCGGCGGCCAGCTCGGCACGGGTGTTGATCCCCAGCGTCTCCGCCTCGTCGCAGCGGACCACGCCGACCGACAGGCCCTTTTGTCTGGCAATGGCGACAATGTCGGTTAAGTAGAATTCCCCGGCAGCATTCTCGTCGCCGACGCCGTCGATCAGTTCGAAAAGGACCGATGTATCGGCGCAGATCACGCCCGAGTTGCAGAGCGTGATCGCGCGCTCGTCCTCGCTCGCGTCCTTGAACTCGACGATCCGCTCCAGGCTGTCGCCCGCCATCACCAGCCGCCCGTAGCGGCCCGGATCGGCGGCCTCGAATCCCAGCACCACGACGGCGTGACGTGCCCGCGCCTCGCGCATGGCGGTCAGCGTCTCGCCGCTGACGAAGGGTGTGTCGCCGTACAGGACCACCGCGTCGCCCCCGAAGCCCTCCAGCGCCGCGCGCGCCTGCGCGACCGCATGGGCGGTGCCGCGCTGCTCGGCCTGATGAGCGATCAGGACCTCCGGGTTCTCGGCCCGCGCGGCCTTGGCGACGGCCTCGGCGCCGTGGCCCGTGACCACCACGACGCGCTCAGGCTCCAGCGTATCGCCCGCGCGCATCGCATGGGCCAGAAGCGGTGCCCCGCCGACCGGGTGCAAGACCTTCGGGCGGTCCGAATTCATCCGGCTGCCAAGACCGGCGGCAAGGATCACGAGGGATACCGACATGTTGTTCCTGCTCTCGATTTTTGCTGGTTCTAGCCTAAGGGGGCACCAATGCAAGCAGGCCGCTTATCACACTGCGTGACAGGCTGAAACACGGGCAGAACCCTGCCTTGCTGCCTGTTCGGTTGTCTCCTGTGCTCCTGTCGCGCGGTCCTGGTCAGGGGCACGGCCGGCAAGGGCGTGACAAGCGGGCGTGACAAGCGGGGGGCATCGGGTGTTAACTCGGGCGAGACCCGGCAGCCCGCGCGCCGCCGCGATCCCACGCCCGAGGCCCCGATGCTGCGCCCTCTCAAGTTCATCCTGATCGTGCTCGCGGCGCTGGTGGCGCTGTTTCTCGTCTTCGCCGTCTATGTCCGGCTCGCACCGTCGGATCCGCAGGACTGGCATGTCGATCCGGCCACCGCGCCCGATCCCGAGCGGCCCAATTTCGCCCGCATCGACCGCGTGGTCGCCTTGTCCCCCGACGACGCGGCGGCGCAGATCGCCGCCCAGGCCCGGCGCGAGGGCGCCACGCTCCTGGCCGGGGACGAGATGTTCGGCACATGGATCGCCCGGACCGCGCTGATGCGGTATCCCGATTACGTGTCGATCCGCCTGACACCCGAAGGCGAGGGCACCCGCGTCACGGCGCTGTCGCGCGCGCGGTTCGGCTATTCGGACCGGGGCGTGAACGCCGCGCGGCTGGGGCGCTGGATCCCGGACTAGGCGCGCGGCTGTAGGGTGCGTGATTCACGCACCATCTGCCCAACGCCGCCCAGCCTGACCCGGCCCGCCTTAAACCGCCCTGCCCATCCGACCGGCCAGATCGCAGAAGAACTGCCACGCCACCCGGCCCGACCGTCCACCGCGCGTGGCCTGCCATTCGATCGCTTCGGCGCGCAGCGTGTCGGGATCGACACTCAGCCCGTATTCGGCCACATAGCCGTCGATCATCGCCAGGTATTCGTCCTGCGAACAGGGGTGGAAGCCCAGCCACAGCCCGAAGCGGTCCGACAACGAGACCTTTTCCTCGACCGCCTCTGAGGGCGAAATGGCCGAAGACCGCTCGTTCTCGATCATGTCCCGGGGCATCAGGTGGCGCCGGTTCGAGGTGGCATACAGGATCACATTGGCCGGCCGGCCCTCGATCCCGCCATCGAGCAGCGCCTTGAGCGATTTGTAATGCTGGTCATCATGCGAAAAAGACAGGTCATCGCAGAACAACACGAAGCGCTGTTCCGGCGCCGCGCGCAGATGGTCCAGCAGGCGCCCCACGCTGGGCAGGTCCTCGCGCTGGATCTCGACCAGCGTGCAGGGCAGGCCCTGGGCCAGCACCTCGGCATGGACCGCCTTCACCAGCGACGACTTGCCCATCCCGCGCGCGCCCCACAACAGCGCGTTGTTCGCGCCATAGCCGCGCGCGAATTGCAGCGTGTTCTGCAGCAGGATGTCGCGCGCCCGGCCGATGGCCTTCAAAAGCGCCAGCGGCACGCGGTTGACCTGCGCCACAGGCACCAGCCGCTCGGGGCCTGTATGCCAGACGAAAGCGTCGGCGCGGGTGAAATCCGGCGCGGCGGCGGGCGGCGGGCTGAGACGTTCAAGCGCCTCGGCGATCCGTTTCAGCGAATTGTCGTCCATCAATCTTCGAGATCTTCGGGGTCCAGCAGGCCCTCGGCCATCAGGTCGGCATTGCGCTTCTTCTCGACGCGCGCGACCAGCAGGACCGAGATTTCGTAAAGCGCATAGACGACCGAGAACAGGATCACCTGGGTGATCACGTCGGGCGGCGTCACCAGAGCGGCCAGCGTCAGGATGCCCACGACCGCCCATTTGCGCCCGTTGCGCAGGGCCGCCGCCGAAATCAGCCCGGCCTTGCCCATCAGCGTCAAGAGGACCGGCAACTGGAAGCACAGGCCGAAGGCGATGATCATCTTCAGCGTGATGTCGAGCGTTTCGTTGACCTTGCCGTTGAAGACGATCTCGATCCCTTCACGGGTCGCCACCTCGCTCGGCGTCACGCTCAGATCGCCTTGCGAGAAATAGGCCGCGACCAGCGACGGCAGGTCGGCGAAGCCCAGGAAAAAGCTCATCGCCATCGGCACGACGACGTAATGCGCGAAGGCGGCGCCGGCGAGGAAAAGCACGGGCGACGAGATCAGGAAGGGCAGGAAGGCGCTTTGCTCGGACTTGTAGAGGCCGGGCGCGACGAAACGCCAGAGCTGGTAACCGATCACCGGGAAGGACAGCACGAAACCGCCCACGACCGAGATCTGCACCAGCGTGAAGAAATATTCCTGCGGCGCGGTATATTGCATCACCGGATTGGGGTTGCCCAGCGACCGCATCGTCGACTCGATCGGACGCAGCAGGAAATCGAGAAGCTGGTCGCCGACGGTGAAGCACAGCACCATCGCGACGACGAAGGCCACCACCGACCAAATCAGGCGGCTGCGCAATTCGGCCAGATGCTCGATCAGCGGGGCCGAGGTATCGTCGATCGAATCCGGGTTCTTGGTATTCGCGGCCATGTCGGTCAGGACTCGCTGTCAGTCGGGCTTGCGGCGCTGCCGCTTCCCGAGGCGCTATCGGTGGTCGTCCCCGCGGCCGGAGCCTTGGCCCGCGATTTCCGGGGGGCCGTTTTCCTGGCCGTCTTTGTCGCGCCTTCGGTCGCGGGCGCGGCTTTGGACGCGGTTTTCTTGGCCGCCGTTTTCGTCGCGGGCGCGGATTTCGTCGCGGGCGCCTTGCGGGCCGTCGACGTCTTCGGGGCAGCCTGGGGCGTGGGTGACTCGTTTGTCCCGGCCTCGGCCGGCGAGGCGGTCGGCGCGGGCGCATCCGGTGCATCGGCCTCGCGCCGGGCGCGGATATCGGCGGCCTTGCGGCGCGCGGCTTCGGATTTCTCGACCTTCTTCAGGCGCTCGGCCTCGGTCGCCGACATCTCGGCATTCCGCCGCGCCAGATCCTGCGCCAGGATCTCGTCATCCTCGGGCTCGAAATCGTCGGCCATGGCCTCGGCCGATTGCACCGGGTTCCCGGCGGGCGGGCGCGGCGCGTCGGGATCGGGAGGAAGCGTCGCGCCGTTCTTGGAATAGCTCTTGCCGGTCTGCGTGCTGGGCGTGCGCAGATCCGGTTTCAGCCGCCCCATGTCGCGGAAATCCTTTTCCAGATCGTCCAGACCGGCGGCTTCCTTCAGGCTTTTGCCCGATGCGGTGCGCTTGAAATCGCGGGCGATGTCGCCGACGCCGGATTCCTTGGCCGCAGCATCCATCGCGCGCTGGAATTCGCGCGCCATGCCCCGGGCCTTGCCCGTGAACTCGCCCAGCGTGTGGAACATCTTTGGCAGGTCCTTGGGACCCACCACGATCAGCGCCACCACGCCGACGACCATCATTTCCGACCAACCGATGTCGAACATGCGCCGCTCCTTGCTGCGACCGGAGAATGCGCGGCCAAGCCGCGCCGTGCAGCGCTCAGGTGCGGTCGCGGTCGGCTTCGGCGGGGGTCACGTCGCGCGCGCCGTCGGCCGAGGTCTCGCGCTGATTTTCCAGCTCTTCGCTACCGTCCTTGACGCCGCGCTTGAAGGCCGTGATGCCCTTGCCGACTTCGCCCATCAGGCTTGCGACCTTGCCGCGGCCGAAAAGCACGAGGACGATCACGGCGATCAGAAGAAGGCCGGGAATACCGATATTGTTGAGCATGGCTCAGTCCCTTTCTGCGGGGCCCGTCCGATGCGGATCGTCCGGCCGGGCGCTGATTTCATCCCTGAAATAGGGCAGTGCGCGCGGGTATCCTAGACTGAATCCGGTGCCGGAGGGGGTGGCGGCGCGGTTCTCCTGACAGTATTTTGTCAGTTGGAGGCAGATTGATGAACCGCGACCAAAGGCTTTACGACCTCGTCCAGATCCTGCGCGACGGCAAGCTGCACACGGCGGCCGAGCTGGCCGAGGCCATGGATGTCTCGACCCGCACGATCTGGCGCGACATGGCGATGATGGCGGCCACCGGCATCCCCGTCGAGGGCGAGCGCGGGCTTGGCTACATCCTGCGCGCGCCGCTTGTTTTGCCGGCTACCGCCCTGACCCCCGACGAAGCCGCCGTTCTGGGCGAGGCCCTGCGCGCCATTGCCGGGGACGAAGACCATCCCCGCCACCGCGCCGCGAAATCCCTTCTCTACAAGGTCGCGACGCTGTTGCCCCAGGCGGGGCTGGGCGAGGTCTGAGGCCCCGAAACACCAGGCTTGCTTTTATTGGACCGATCTGTCTAATAATTCTGATGAGCCCGTTATCCGCCCCTGACAGCCGACACAGCCGACCGCGCCCGCGAGGCCGGCCCCGTACCGCGCCCGACCTGTCGGAAACGCGGCAGCGGCTGATCCGCACGGGATTGATCCACCTGACGGAGAAAGGCTACGGCGCCACCGGGATCGACGAGATCCTGAAAGCCTCGGGCGTGCCGAAGGGCAGTTTCTACCACCACTTCCCGTCGAAAGCGGCCTTCGGCGCGGCGCTGATCGAGGCGTATCATGCCTATTTCGTGGCCCGGCTGGACCGTGCCCTGTCCGATGACAGCCTGCCGCCGGTCGAGCGCCTGCGCGCCTTCACCCGCGATGCCGAGGCCGGGATGGCCCGCCACGGGTTCCGGCGCGGCTGTCTGATCGGCAATCTGGGACAGGAAACCGCCGCCCTGCCCGAGGATTTCCGCGCGGCGTTGATCGACGTTCTGACGGACTGGCAGGCCCGCACCGCGCGCTGCCTGAGCGCGGCACCGCTGCCCGCGGGCACCGACCCCGACGCGCTTGCCGCGCTGTTCTGGACCGGCTGGGAAGGCGCGGTGCTGCGCGCCAAGCTCGAAGGCGGACCTGCTCCGCTGCGCCTGTTCGCCGGGACGTTTTTCACCCTGATTTCCCCAAGCCCCAAGGAGGAGCCCGCATGTTCGACGCGATCCTGATCGACAAGACCGACGACGCGCAGAGCGTTTCGCAGACGCAGATCGACACCGACCATTTGCCCGAGGGCGACGTGCTGGTCGAAATCGCCTATTCGACCCTCAACTACAAGGACGCGCTGGCGATCACCGGCGCCTCTCCCGTGGTGCGCAAATTCCCGATGGTGCCCGGCATCGACTTTGCCGGCATCGTGCGCGAGAGCAGCCACCCGGATTACAAGGCTGGCGACAAGGTCGTGCTGAACGGCTGGGGCGTGGGTGAGGTCCATTGGGGCGGGTTGGCCAAGTTCGCCCGCGTCAAGGGCGACTGGCTGGTGCCGCTGCCCGAGGCGATCTCGATGAAGCGGGCGATGGCGATCGGTACGGCGGGCTATACGGCGATGCTGTGCGTGCAGGCGCTGGAAGAACACGGCGTGGCACCCGATGCGGGCCCCGTGGCCGTGACCGGTGCGGCGGGCGGCGTGGGCAGCGTCGCGGTGACTCTGCTGGCGGGCCGGGGCTACGAGGTTGCGGCCGTCACCGGGCGGGAGGAAGAGGCCGATTTCCTGACCTCGCTGGGTGCGTCGAGCATCGTCGCGCGCGATGAGCTGTCGGGCAAGCCGCGCGCGCTGAACAAGGAGCGTTTCGCGGGCGGCGTGGATGTCGCGGGCTCGACCGTTCTGGCGAACCTGCTGTCGATGACGCGCTATGGCGGCACGGTCGCGGCCTGCGGGCTGGCGGCGGGAATGGACCTGCCCGCCAGCGTCGCCCCCTTCATCCTGCGCGGGGTGACGCTGGCGGGGGTGGACAGCGTGATGTGCCCTGCCCCGCGTCGCCGCGCGGCATGGGATGCGCTGGCCGCCGAGCTGGATATGGAAAAGCTCGATGCGCTGTCGGTCGAGCTGCCCTTCTCAGAGGTGATCGACGCCGCGCCCAAATTCCTGAAGGGGCAGATCCGCGGCCGGGTGATCGTCCCCGTGGCGCCGGAACTGGGGTAAGCGATGGAGCCAGCCACTTCGCCGGATCTCGGGCCCGAGGCCCAGCGCCTTCACGACATCCCCGCCTGGCTGTACCTGCTGCGGGAATTCGACGCGCTTTACCGGCACGGATCGGCGGGCGGCAGCCGGCTGATCCGGGCGCATCGCAAGCGGGTGCGCGATGCGCTGTCGCTACTCATCGATGCCAACCCGGCGCTGGCCCCGCGCCCGGCCGCCGAGAAGCCCGTCACCGCCCATCTGCCCCGCGCGCTGGATCTGGGCGAGCGCGGGGCGATGGCGGGCATGGCGCGCGCCCTGTCGCGCGTCGCGCCCCGGCTGACATGGGAATACGGCTACGAGAAAGTGCCGAAAACGCTGGCGAAGAAATACGCCTATTGCGAAGTGCTGGGTCCGCGCGGCCCGGTCCTGTCGGAGCGGCTGATCCTGGGCTTCGTGCTGTTCGCGCCGAAAACGGTCTATCCGCAGCACAGCCACAAGGATATCGAGGAAAGCTATATCTCGATCGCGGGCGCTTGGTCGGAGAACGACGCCGCCGTCCATGCGCCCGGCTCGCTGATCCTCAACCGCGCCGAGCACGAGCACCGGATCACCACCGCCGATCTGGACCCCTGCCTGTTGGCCTATGCCTGGATCGGCCCCGAGGAACGGCTGAACGCGCCGGGCATGGTGCTGACGGGACGGCGCAAAAGCCGGATGGCCGACTGGATCTGACCCCGGACTCCGCCGGGCTTACCGGTAGCCCATCACGACATGGACGGCGTCGGTGTAAACCAGCCGCCCGTCCTGCAGGTAGGGGGCAAGGTGCGATTCGACCTCGGCGACGAGGGCGTCGCGCAGGCAGGGATCGGCCGCGCCGAACAGCCCCGTTTGCGGCGTCGCGGCCAGATGCTGGGGCAGGAAATCGCGCAGATCAGGGATGTCGATGGTCCGTTCCTGCCGCGTCATCCGCACATCCCGCAGCCCGGCGGCCAGGAAATCCTGCGCCAACTGCTCGGGTCCCTGGGCTTCGCGCGGCGCGGCAAGCTGGGCGGCCAGGTCGGGCGAGACGATGCGCGCCACGGCCTTGCACAATGCGCTGGTGTAAACGCTGTGCCCGTCCCAGATAGAGCAGGCCAGCCGCCCGCGCGGCGCAAGCTGCGCCGTCAGCGAGGCGAGCGCGACGGGCTTGTCGGCAAACGCGTGATAGCCGAATTGCGACAGGATCGCGTCATAGCCTTCGTCCGGATCGGCGCGCTGGGTGACATCGGACCGGATCCAGGCGATCGGTCGTCCCTCGGACAGTTTCTGGGCCTGTGCCAGCATTTTCGGATTCGCGTCCATCCCGTCGACGCGTCCGGCCGGTGCGACCCGGTCATAGATCAGCCGCGTGGCGACGCCGGTCGCGCAGCCGACATCGAGCACCTGCTCGCCCGGCTTGGGATCGACCAGATCGACAAGCGCCGCGGCCCAGCGCCCGAACCAGAGCGGGACCAGCACGCGGTCATAGATCGCCGGAGCGTCGTCGGTGAATTGAAACGTCATCGGGTTTGCGCATCCAGGAAGGGTCCCGCCTGCACGCAACAGACTCAGGCTTGCGCGAGGCGGACAAAGATCAACTGTATCGAGGTTTTCTGCCAATGCACGGCTTTCCTCTACCTGAGATGTGTTTTTTTCGCCTGTTAAATAGCCTTCCTTCGCGGCAGGATGGAACGACAGGCGCCCTTGACACGTTTTCTTGCAAACAGGAGGCGCCCATGTTGTTCAGCAAGTCGCGTTCCGCGCTGCCGGATTCCGACGAGATCCTCGATACGATTGACCACGCGATGCCCGCCACGCGACGCGACCGCTGGGCACCCGTCGCCTATGCGGGCGGCATGCTGGCCATCGGCGCGGGCCTTCTGGTGGCCCAGCCGCGAATCGGCCGTGTGCCCGAACCCGCGCAGGCGGGCGATCTTCCGCGCCACAAACGGCTGCGCCGGGCGGCCCAGGTCAGTCGCGACGGCGCCCGCGCCTTTGCCCCGTCCAACGTGACCGATTCCATCGGCCGCTCGCTGTTGGTTGGCGGCGTGGCGCTGATCATGACGCGGGTGCTGGACGAATTCGCCGGCCATGACGGCGAGTAAGGATCACCCACCCGCCGGGCGCCGCATCAGGGAATAGCGGCTGTCTGTCTCGGGCTCGGTGAAGGCCCCGGCCTCGCGGTAGCCCAGCCGCCGGTAGAAGGCGTGATTGCGGGGCACGAAGGTTTCCAGATAGGTCGCCGCGCCCTCGGCATCGGCGCGCGCGATCATGGGTTCGATCAGCGCCCGGCCAAGGCCCTGCCCCTGATCGTCGGGATGCAGGCCAAGGATCGACAAGTACCAGTCGCCTTGTGCCGTCAGGTCCGCGCTGGCATCGGACATGAACGCGCAGATCCGGTTATAGAGCGCCCGCCCGCGCGAGCCGATCGCTGCCTGCAGCGCCGCCTGTTGCGCGACGGCCTTTTCGTCCCGGATCGCCGGAGGCTGTGGCAGCCACCAGATCGCCGCGCCCCGTGCCTTGCCGGGCGCGAGCGAGAGCAGGCCGAAGCGCTCGGCCTCGGCCATCGAGGCCAGATAGTAGCGCAGCATTGCCTCGCGCGGGCCATCAGGACGGTCGGCCACGGCTTCGAGCGCGGCGTAGAACGGATCGTCCTTAAGCGCGAGATACAGCGCCTCGGCGGCGGGCCGCAGGGAGTCGTCGGTCATGCCTGCATCGCCTCCAGCAGCGCGCCGGCATCGAGCGCCCCGACAGCCCCTGCAACCCGGCCCCGCGCGCCCAGTCGCACCGAGAACCACTCGCCCGCGAAGGGGCTTTCGGCGATCATCACCGCGCCCGTCAGCAGCGTCGCCAGTGACTCGGCGAACCACCGCGCCTCGGCTTCGGGCGGCAGGGCGGGCCAACGCTCGCGATGCGCGACCAGCGCCGCATCATAGCGCGGGTCGTTCTCCCGCGCCGCATCGAGCCGCGCGTTCAGCATCGCGCCCGCTTCGGGCTCGCGCAGGAGCGTGCGCAGAATGTCCAGGCAGATCACGTTCCCCGACCCTTCCCAGATCGAGTTGAGCGGCGCCTCGCGATAGAGCATCGGCAGCGGCGTGTCCTCGACATAACCCATGCCGCCAAGGCACTCCATGCATTCATAGATCATGCCGGGCGCCACCTTGTTCGAGATGAACTTGGCCAGAGCCACCGAGATCCGCGCATAGGGCCGCCGCGCCGGATCGTCGAAGGCCCGCGCCACGTCGAGCGCGAGCAGCAACGCCGCCTCGGCATCGAGCGACAGGTCGGCCAGCACCGCGCGCATCAGCGGCTGGTCGATCAGGCCCTTCTGGAACACCCGCCGCCCCCGCGCCCATTGCAGCGCCTCGGCCAGAGCGGCGCGCATCAGGCCCGCGGGCGCCATCGCGGTGTCGAGCCGCGTGTGATGCACCATCTCGATGATGGTCTGGACGCCCCGCCCCGGCTCGCCCAGCCGATGCGCCCAGGTGCCGTCATATTCGATCTCGGACGAGGCATTGGCAGTGTTGCCCAGCTTGTCCTTGAGCCGCAGGATGGTGAACGGGTTGCGGGTGCCGTCGGGCAGCCAGCGCGGCACGAGGAAACAGGTGATCGCCCCGTCCAGCTGCGCGAGCGTCAGGAAGCCGTCGCACATCGGCGCCGAGCAGAACCATTTATGGCCATGCAGGCGATACCCCTCGCCATCCGGCACCGCCCGCGTGGCATTGGCGCGCACATCCGAGCCGCCCTGCTTTTCCGTCATCGCCATGCCCATGGTCACCGCCGCCTTGCGCCCGACGGCTATGGGCGCAGGATCATAGGCCGGTTCGGTCAGGCGCGGCTGCCACAGAGCGGCCAGCGCGGGATCGGCCTGCAAAGCGGGCACGGCGGCGTAGGTCATGGTCATCGGACAACACACGCCCGGCTCGACCTGGCTGAGCATGTAGTTGATCGCGGCGTGGCGCAGATGGGTCCCGGTGCCGTCCCAGGCGGTGGCGGCATAGCCCGCCTCGAGCCCCAGTTTCATCAGCGCGTGATAGCCCGGATGAAAATGCACCTCGTCAAGCCGGCGGCCCGACCGGTCGAAGCTGCGCAACACGGGCTTCACGACCTGCGCGTCGCGGGCGGCCTCGCGGATGCCGGGCGTGGCAAGGCGCGCGCCCAGAGCGGCCAGCCCGGGATCGTCAACCAGCGCCCGGCGCAGGGTGCGGTCCCCGGCCCAGGGATCGCGGTAGGAAAAATCCGGCTGGTTCAGGACCTCATGCGTGCCCAGATCGCTGCGCGGGGCGCTGATGCGGATGGTGTCGGTCATGGCAGTACTCCCTTGTTTCAGCGTGGAGATCCCCGGTGCCTGTGTCCAGCATAACCCGGCGTCGGTCCCTTCCCGCGGCGCCAGCGCAACGGCGCTTCCCCTGAGGCCGCCGCTATGGCATGCTGACCCGAAGGCCCGGCAGAGGCCGCACCAGAGCAGTCGCACGGCACCATGAACAAAAAACGTCCCGCCTTCGGGCCCGTCATCTTTTACGCGATCACCTGCACCTTCGGCGCCTACCTGACCTTTGCCGCCGTGCAGGGCGAATACGGATTGTTCCGCCGCATCCAGATCGAAGCGGATGCCGAGCAATTGCGCGAAGAGCGCGACCGGCTGGCCGCGGAACTGGCCGAGATCGAGAACCGCACGCACAGGTTGTCGGACAACTTCCTCGACCTCGATCTTCTGGACGAACAGGCGCGCGAAGTGCTGGGCTATGTGCGTCGCGACGAGATCGTCCTTCGCTAATCGAATTTCCGTGCTACCGTGCTACGTTGTTAGCGGCACCGCGCAGCCATGCGCGGCACGAAGACCGGCTGTGCGCATGATTGCGCAACCGGGCGGGAAATCAGCCTCGCAATTTTGCGGGGGATCGTATAGAAGATGGTTTAGTGTTAAACTATTCCTGACGCGACCAGGGGGAGGCACCGATGGCTGCGAGAAAAACGACCGGGAAATCAAACGTCTCGGCGGATGAACTTCTGAAATACTACAAGGACATGCTGCTGATCCGTCGATTCGAGGAAAAGGCGGGGCAATTGTACGGCATGGGCCTGATCGGCGGGTTCTGCCACCTGTATATCGGGCAGGAAGCCGTCGTCGTGGGCCTGGAAGCCGCGGCCAAGGACGGCGACAAGCGCATCACCAGCTACCGCGACCACGGCCACATGCTGGCCTGCGGCATGGACCCGAAAGGCGTCATGGCCGAGCTCACGGGCCGCGAAGGCGGCTATTCGAAGGGCAAGGGCGGCTCGATGCACATGTTCTCGAAAGAGAAGCATTTCTACGGCGGCCACGGCATCGTCGGCGCGCAGGTGCCGCTGGGCACCGGGCTGGGCTTTGCCGACAAGTACAAGGGCAACGACAACGTCACCTTCGTCTATTTCGGCGACGGCGCGGCGAACCAGGGCCAAGTCTACGAGAGCTACAACATGGCCGAGCTGTGGAACCTGCCGGTCGTCTACGTGATCGAGAACAACCAGTATGCCATGGGCACCTCGACCAAGCGCTCGACGAAGTCCCCCAACCTTTGGGAACGCGGCGCAGCCTACGGGATCAAGGGCGAAGCGGTCGACGGCATGGACGTGATGGCGGTCAAGGCCGCGGGCGAAAAGGCAATTGCCGCCTGCCGCGCCGGCGACGGTCCCTATATCCTTGAAGTCATGACCTATCGCTATCGCGGTCACTCGATGTCGGATCCGGCCAAGTACCGGACCCGCGAGGAAGTGCAGAAGATGCGCGAAGAGCGCGACCCGATCGAGCGCGTGCGCGAGATGCTCACTACCGGCGGGCTGGCCACCGACGAGGACCTCAAGGCGATCGACAAGGAAATCAAGGCGGTCGTCAACGACAGCGCCGAATTCGCCAAGGACAGCCCCGAGCCCTCGCTCGACGAGCTGTGGACCGACATCTACGCCGCCCCCGAGGAGGCGGAAGCATGAGATCAGTCGTTTCGGCCCTTCTGACGGCAGCCGCCGCGCTGGCGTCGCTGCCGGCCTCTGCGCAATCCACCGGCGCGAGGATGGCGATGTACCTGAACGGCAGCGCGCTGGACGGCATGATCGAGTTCAGCTTCGAGCGGGACGGCTGCACCGGCCATCTTGCGATGACCCAGCGCTATCAGGCGGGCGACGTGCGCAGCACCCGGACCGAGTTTCAGGTCACCGACCTGGTGCTGGACGATTACCAGATCGCCGAAGCCGAGGGCGGCGTGCTGGCACAGATCATGCTGGACCACCGCGCCGGCTCGGAGGGCTTTCCGTTCTCCAGCACGCTGGTGACCGACAATGCCGAAACCCGCGCCGGCTGGGAATCCCAGGGTGCGGTCTGCGAAGACAACAGCTGCTCGATCAGCCTTGAGATGGAGAACGCGACTCTGGTCGTCGCCGGTCCGAATGCCGGATCGCGCGCGGATTTCGTTCTGGCTGACCTGCGGGCGCTGCAATCCGAATGCGCCTCGAGCGAAGAGGGGGAGTAACTGACATGGCTACCGAAATCCTGATGCCGGCCCTTTCGCCCACGATGGAAGAGGGCACGCTGGCCAAATGGCTGGTGAAAGAGGGCGATGAAATCACCTCGGGCATGATCATTGCCGAGATCGAAACCGACAAGGCCACGATGGAATTCGAGGCGGTCGACGAAGGCACGATGGGCAAGATCCTGATCGACGAAGGCACCGAGGGCGTGAAGGTCAACACCCCCATCGCCGTGCTGCTGGAAGAGGGCGAAAGCGCCGACGACATCAAGGACAGCGCGCCGAAAGCCGGTGCGAAATCCGAAGACACGGACGGCGACACGAACGGCGACACGGACGAAAAGCCCGCCGCCAACTCCGACAGTGACGTCGCCGCCGACAAGCCGGTCGCCGCCCAGCCCGCCGCCGAGCTTCCCCCGGTGCCCGAGCCCGACTGGCCCGAAGGCACCAAGATGAAGTCGATGACCGTGCGCGAGGCCCTGCGCGAGGCCATGGCCGAAGAAATGCGCCGCAACGACACCGTGTTCCTGATGGGCGAGGAAGTCGGCGAATACCAGGGCGCCTACAAGATCAGCCAGGGCCTGCTGGACGAATTCGGCGCCAAGCGCGTGATCGACACGCCGATCACCGAAGCCGGCTTCACCGGCCTTGCCGTCGGCGCCGCCTGGGGCGGTCTGAACCCGATCGTCGAGTTCATGACCTTCAACTTCGCGATGCAGGCGATCGACCACCTGATCAACTCGGCCGCGAAGACGAACTACATGTCGGGCGGCCAGCTGCCCTGCCCTATCGTGTTCCGTGGTCCGAACGGCGCCGCCGCCCGCGTGGCGGCCCAGCACAGCCAGGATTACGCGGCGTGGTACGGCCATATTCCGGGCCTGAAAGTCGTCATGCCCTATTCGGCCGCCGACGCGAAAGGCCTGCTGAAATCGGCCATCCGCGACGGCAACCCGGTCGTGTTCCTTGAAAACGAGATCCTCTATGGCCGCAGCTTCGACGTGCCGGACATGGACGATTTCACCGTACCGATCGGCAAGGCCCGGATCGCGCGCGAGGGCAAGGACGTCACCATCGTCAGCTTCGGCATCGGCATGACCTATGCGCTGGAAGCGGCCGAGAAGCTCGCCGCCGACGGGATCGACGCCGAGGTCATCGACCTGCGCACGATCCGACCGATGGACACCGCGACGATCATCAGCTCGGTAAAAAAGACCAACCGTCTGGTCACCGTCGAGGAAGGCTTCCCGCAATCCTCGGTCGGCAACTTCATCTCGGCCACGGTGATGATGGAAGCGTTCGATTACCTTGACGCGCCGGTCATCAACCTCTGCGGCAAGGATGTGCCGATGCCCTATGCGGCCAATCTGGAAAAGCTGGCGCTCGTGACCACCGACGAGGTGATCGAGGCCGTGCACAAAGTCACCTATCGCTGAGGAGGACGTCATGCCCACGGAAATCCTGATGCCCGCCCTCTCGCCCACGATGGAAGAGGGCACGCTGGCCAAATGGCTGGTCAAGGAAGGCGACACGGTCAGCTCGGGCGACATCATCGCCGAGATCGAGACCGACAAGGCGACGATGGAATTCGAAGCCGTCGACGAAGGCGTGATCGGCAAGATCCTGATCGAGGAGGGCAGCGAAGGGGTGAAGGTCAACACCCCCATCGCGGTCCTGCTGGAAGAAGGGGAAAGCGCCGACGATATCGGCAAGACCTCGGCGCCCAAGGAACCGGCCAAGCCGGAAGCCCCGGCCAAGGCCGATGGCGGAGACGCCAAGGCATCGGAACCGGCGAAATCGGACTCGGTGACCGCCGCGCCCGCCGCCCCGGTCGCCGATGGCAAGCGTATCTTCGCTTCGCCGCTCGCGCGTCGGATCGCCGCCGACAAGGGGCTGGACCTGAGCCAGATCAAGGGCTCGGGCCCGCATGGCCGGATCGTCAAGGCCGATGTCGAGGGCGCCAGTGCACAGCCCAAAGCCGCCAAGGCCGAGGCCGCTCCCGCCAAGTCCGACGCAGCCCCCGCCAAGGCCGCCGCGATGCCCACGGGCGCCGATGCGAATACCGTCATGAAGATGTTCGAGGGCCGCGACTTCGAAGAGGTCAAGCTCGACGGGATGCGCAAGACGGTGGCAGCGCGCCTGACCGAGGCCAAGCAGACCATCCCGCATTTCTACCTGCGCCGCTCGGTGCAGCTGGATGCGCTGATGGCCTTCCGCGCGCAGCTTAACGGCCAGCTTGCGGATCGGGGCGTCAAGCTCAGCGTCAACGACTTCATCATCAAGGCCTGCGCCATGGCGCTGCAGAAGGTGCCGGATGCCAATGCCGTCTGGGCGGGCGACCGGATTTTGAAGCTGAAGCCTTCGGACGTGGCGGTCGCCGTCGCGGTCGATGGCGGGCTGTTCACGCCGGTGCTGAAGGATTCGCACCAAAAGTCGCTGAGCGCCCTGTCGGCCGAGATGAAGGATCTGGCGACCCGTGCGCGCAACCGCAAGCTTGCGCCGCATGAATATGTCGGCGGCAGCTTCGCGATTTCCAATCTCGGCATGTTCGGGATCGAGAATTTCGACGCGGTCATCAACCCGCCGCATGGCTCGATCCTGGCCGTGGGCGCAGGCATCAAGCAGCCGGTGGTGAAAGAGGATGGCGAAATCGGCGTGGCGACAGTGATGTCGATGACGCTGTCGGTCGATCACCGGGTGATCGACGGCGCGCTGGGGGCTGAGTTCCTGGCGGCGATCATCGAGAACCTGGAAAACCCGCTGGCGATGCTGGCCTGACCCGGCTCCATGCGACGAGATCGGCCCGGACGGTTCCGCCGTCCGGGCTTTTTCCTGCGCAAAAGCTCAGCCCATCCTCCGCAAGACGCGTCCGGCCCGCAACGCCGCCGTCAGCGCGGTGCCGCCCGCGATGATCCATAGCGCCACTGCCAGAGCCGGCCAGCCCGGCGCGAAAGCCGCGACAACGCAGCCCAGCGTCAGGGCCGCCATCCGCTGTTGCTTGGCGAAGGGCCCGCCGAAATCGGGGGCAAAGCCCTCGGCCCGGCCGAACTCGCGCAGATAGGCCGTGCTCAGCGCCAGCACCGCGCAGCCCAGACCCAGCGCCGGCATCCCCGCCGCCAGCCCCGCGCCCCACAGGAACAGCGTATCGGCGGCGCGGTCCGGAGCCTCGTTCCAGAAGGGGCCTGTCGCGCTGCCCTTCCCGCCTTCGACCGCCACCAGACCGTCGATCAGGTTGCACAGAAGCCGAAGCTGGATGCACGAAGCGGCCAGCAAGAGCGCCGCAATCCGGCCCCCGCCCGCGCCCGGCATCAGCCAGAACGCCCCGAAGCCCAGCGCCGCGAAAACCACCGAGGCGATCGAGATCGCGTTCGGACTGACGCCCCGCGCGGCCAGAAAGCGGGCGATGCCCTGCATCACGCCCAGACGGCGCGCGGCGATGGGGCGGCGGTTTTCGTCCATGCGTCAGGTCCAGTAATAGCGGGTCAGGTGAAAGAAGACCGGCGCCGAGAAGATCACGCTGTCGAGCCGGTCGAGAAACCCGCCATGCCCCTTTATGACCGCCCCCCAGTCCTTGGCCCCCTTGTCGCGCTTGATGGCCGACATGACCAGCCCGCCCAGCGTACCCATCGCGGCCACGACGAAGGCCATCAGCGCCGCCTCGGGCAGGGTGAAGGGCGTCAGTGCGAACAGCCCGGCGCCCAGGGCAACGGCCGTGGCGATGCCGCCAACCAGTCCTTCCCATGTCTTGGAGGGTGACAGCTCGGGCGCCAGTTTGTGGCGGCCCAGCAGCTTGCCCCAGATATACTGCGCCACGTCCGAGGCCTGCACGACGAACAGGAACCACGCGATCAGCAGCACGCGCCGGGCATCCCCGCCCTCGATCCCCAAGGACAGGATCGCGGGAACGTGGCTGACGCAATAGACGCAGACCATGAGGCCCCATTGCGTTTCCGCCGCGCGCGCCATGAAGCCCTGCGCACCGCCTGACACGGCGGCCAGCGCGGGCATGAGCAGGAAGGCATAGACGGGGATGAAGATGGCGTAGAAACCGTACCAGTCGGTATAGACCGCCCAGAACTGCACCGGGAGCACGATGGCATAGACGCCGGCGATGACCCAGAAATCCGCGCGGTCGCGCGCCGTGACGGTCAGGAATTCACGCAGGGCAAGCGCGCTCAGCGCCCCGAACAACACCACCACGCCCGCGCGCCCGGTGGCAAAGGCCAGCGCCAGAAGCGCGACCATCACCCACCACGCCCAGATCCGGGCGTTGAGGTTGTCGATAACGGGATGCGGCTGGCCTGCGGGCAGGCGGCGCCTGAGCCCCTGCCCGATGGCGGTCGCGACGATCAGGATCGCCGCCGTGACGCCCAGAAGCCACAGCAGATCGGCGGAGATACCCATGACGCGGCCCGTCGCAGGCGGCGCTTATTCGGGCGACAGCCGGTGATCCATCGACAGCGCAGGCTGGTTGCACCCCGCCTCGCCGACGATCTTCGCGGGCACGCCCGCCACCGTCTTGCAGCGCGGCACGTCGTTCAGAACGACCGACCCGGCGGCGATGCGGCTGTTGGCGCCGACATGGATATTGCCCAGCACCTTGGCCCCCGCGCCGATAAGGACGCCGTCGCCGATTTTCGGATGGCGGTCGCCGTCTTCCTTGCCGGTCCCGCCCAGCGTCACCGAATGCAGCATCGAGACGTTGTCGCCCACCACCGCCGTTTCACCGATCACGATGGAATGCGCGTGGTCGATCATGATGCCCTTGCCAAGCTTCGCCGCCGGATGGATATCGACGCCGAACATCTCGGACACGCGCATCTGCACGAACAGCGCCATGTCACGGCGCCCGGTCGTCCACAGCCAGTGCCCGACGCGGTAGGCCTGCACGGCCTGATAGCCCTTGAAATACATGACCGGCTGCAGGAAGCGGTTGCAGGCCGGGTCACGCTCTTCCACCGCGACCAGATCGGCACGCGCGGCTTCGCCCAGCGAGGCGGCCGAGGCATAGGCTTCGTCGGCGATCTCGCGCAGGATCTGTTCGCTGATCTCGGCCGAGGACAGCTTCAGCGCGAATCGGTACGCGAGCGCCCGCTCCATCGTCGCATGGTGCAGAAGGTTGTTGTGCATCACCCCGCCCAGAAGCGGTTCGTCCTGCACCACCTGCTGGGCTTCGGTGCAGATGCGCTGCCACACGGGATCGAACGGGGCGAGTCTGGCTTTGATCTCGGGCATGGCGCATCTCCGCAAAAACGTCCCCGAAAACATAGCCGATTGCGCCCGGATTTCCAGTGGGCGGGACAGCACGATCCGTGATCCCGCCTATCGCCGGGTGTGATGGATGCAAAGCATCTCGGTCACCAGCGCGAGACAGGCGAGGTAATCGGGCGCGCCGGGCCGCGCCGGATCGCGCCCGGGATGCACCAGCGCCGCAGACAGAAGCGTGCCATTGCCGTAAAGCGGATGGCAGCGCCCGGTCGCGGCACGGTGGCGCGCGGCCAGCTCGGCCCGCGCGATCAGCGCCGCCATTCCCGCCCGGCGCCGCGCTTCGGGCAACGCCAGAAGCACGCGCGCGGCGGCGGCGATATCGGTCAGCGTGACGGGCGCCATGCCGGACGCCATGCCGGGCCCCGGAGCCGTCACGCTGCGACCGACAGCACCGCCCACAACCCGTTTCCGTAAAGCGCCGAGACCTGCGCCACCTCGACGGTGAAGACGCCGCTCACCCCGTCCGCCGTCCGGTCGGCGGCGGTGTAGGTGAAGGCGGGCGCACTCAGCGGCTCTTCGCGCACCACTTCGCCGGCTGCGCGGATGCGCAGCGTGTAGCGCTCGGTTTCCTCGTTGAGGGGCACGTCGGGCCCGATCCAGGAATCGCCGTCCAGCCGCGTGCGCCGGATCCATGTCAGATGCACATCGCCGCCCGAGTGCCGGGCCTGCAGATGCGCGGGCGCATAGGGGCGCAGACCGTTGCCGGCGAAGGCCCTCACGCTTTCCACATAGGCGGGATCGTCATAGGGCAGCGCCGCCGGACCGATCCGCCAGCGCCGGTCGATCCCGCGCAGGGCGGCGGGAAGGTCGACCTGCGCGGGCGCGCCGTCCATCAGCACCACCACCGCGCCCGGCGCCCAGGCCTGCGGCTGCAACGGCTCGGTCCCGAACTGGCCGCGCAGCAGATCCTGCAGGCGCCAAAGCCCCGGTTCGATCAGCGTGGCACGGCGGAACTGGAACAGCTCCCATTCCCCGCCCGCGCCGATCGCGGCCAGATTGGCGCCCTGCCACAATTCCTCGTCGCTGACCGAGGCCAGGGCGATGCCCTCGGGAAACGCCACCTCGACCCCCGCGCCGCGCTGGATGAGCGACGGCGTGCCATGGTCGAGCGTGCCGCGCGTTTCGCCGATGCTGGCGCGTCGCGCGATCCGGGTGTTGAGCGTGAAAGACCCGCTCTCTGCTGGCGCATCGTGGACCGCGACCACGCCGGGCCAGGGGCGCCCGGTCACCGCCAGATGCGGCGCGTGGGCTACCTCGTCGCCGCGCATCAGCGGCAGGTCCAGCCAGAGCGGCAGGACCGGCACCGGCCCCTGAAACCCCGCCGCATAGGGCAGATCGTCGGACGCCTCGCGATGGCGGTAGAGCGCCGGCTCGATGCGCACCGCCTCGACCAGACGTGCGCCGGCCAGCTCGATCCGGTCGACGCGGTAATGCCGCTCGCTCCCGGCATGAGTCAGCGCCACGATATCGCCCGCCGACAGGTCCGAGGACATCGGCACCCCGAACCGGGCCACATCCGCCGCGATCCGCGATTCGGTCAGCCAGCGCTTGACCGCCGCGCGCGCTTCGCCGCGCGTCAGCGCCATCGGCAGCTCGCTTTCGGCCACGTCACCCGCCGGATCCCCGGGATGCACGGCTTCGGCGCTGCGGGTCTCGAAACTGCCTTCGGCCTCGATATAGGTCAGCCTGAGCCGCCCGGCGATTTCCGGCCCCGGGGCGCGCACCAGTTCCAGATCGCCCTCCTCGCGCGCGATGATCGCGTCCGGGGTCAGCGCCACCGGATCGCGCCCGGTGCGCATCCGGAACACCAGGACGCCCTCGCGCTCGACCGCCTCGAATCCATGCGCCAGCATCAGGGGTTGTAGCGCCGAGCGCGCGCTGGCGGTCGAGGCGACGCCATAGCCGCGCACCACGCCGTAAAGCCCGCTTACGTCGAAATCCGTGAGCCCCGCGCGCTGGCAGATCTCGGCCACGACGGCATCGAGCGGCTGCGCCGCCGCGCGCCCGGTGATCCAGTGCCCGCGCAGCCAGTTGCCGCCATCCGACCATTCGTCCGTCAGCGCCGGGAACCAAGGCCAGGGCCGCGCATCCCACGCCCAGGCATGGCTGCGCGACCAGTCGACCATGCGCCCGCCATAGACATCCGATAGCGGGTTGTTGGCCGGTTCGGTCCAGAAGCCATGCATCGCGCGCAGATATTGCATCTGCATCAGGTCGTCGCGCGCGCCGGTGGAATGATAGGGCGCGAAGCTTTCCGAGGATTTCGGATCGAGGAAAACGTTGGGCTGGTTCGTCCCCTTGTCGATCGCCGCGCAGCCGTATTCGGTGAACCAGACGGGTTTCGAGCGCGGCTCCCATACCGTCGACTCGGATTGCTTCACCCCGCCCAGACGTTCGGTATGCGCGTTCTCCCACCACGCGCGCAGGTCCTTGTAGCGCCAGATCCACGGCTCGGATTCGCCCGGATCGGTGATCGGCGTGCGAAGCTGGGCATCGCGATGCTGCGACGTGCGGTAATACCAGTCATAGACCTCGCCCCCCGCGACATTGGCCTCCAGATAACCGGTGTCGTAGATATCGCTCCAGCCCGCCTGCCAGTCGAGATGGGTCTCGCCCTCGCGCCAGTCGGACAGCGGCATGTAATTGTCGATCCCGATCACGTCGAGTTCGTCATCGGCCCAGAGCGGATCGAGATGGAAATAGCGGTTCCCCTCGCCCGCGTCATAGCCGAAATATTCCGACCAGTCCGCCGCATAGACCAGCTTGACCGACGGGCCGAGGATCGCGCGCACCTCGTGCAGCAGGTCGATCATCGCGGCCACCGCCGGGAAGCTGTCGCCCGCACCCCGGATCTGCGTCAGCGACCGCATTTCCGAACCGATGCAGAACGCCTCGACGCCGTCCGACGCGGCGCAGAGCGCGGCATAATGCAGGATGAAGCGGCGATAGGACCATTCGGCGGGGCCGGAATAGCTGACCGACCCGGGCGCGACGCTGAAATCCGACGCCTGCGCGGTGCCGAAGAAATCGGCGACCTCGGCCTCGGCCGCTGCCGTGCGGTCGCTGGTGCCGGGCTGGCCCGGCGCCCTGGCCAGCGTGATGCGCCCGCGCCAAGGCAGGACAGGCTGATCGGCGGCATCGGACCATGGATCGGGCAGGCCATTGCCCGCCAGTTGCTCCATCAGCAGGAACGGGTAGAATACCACCGCCTGCCCCGCCGCGTTCATCGCCGCGATCGCCTGCAGGACCGACGCATCGGACGGCGTGCCGCCATAGACCGGCTTGTCGCCGTCGCGCGCGACCGTTTCGGCCGCCTCGCGCGCCAATCCGGCCACGGTCCAGGGCTGCGGATCGCCGTCGCGTTCAAGATATTCGACTTTGGGCTTCACCCGGCATTCGCCGCAGCGCAGGTCGTCGCCGAACCACGACACGACCAGAAGCCCCGATTGCACCCGGGGCAATTCGGTCTGAAGCGCGGCGAGCGAGGTTTCCAGATCCGTGAACCCCGACGGCGTGTGCCGGTTGGCCAGCCGCGTCTCCTGCGCCTCGACCACCGAATAACCGGGATCGAAGGGCCCGCCGGTATTCGGCGTCAGCACGACCGGCTCGGTCGCCAGCGCGTATTCCCCCGCGCCGGGAAGCCATGCCACGCCCTGAACGGCGTCCTGCAACGTGGTGACGCCCGGCGCCTGAGCGCCGCGCACCACCTCGAACACGAAATTCGGCAGGCGGTTGCCGAACGGCCCCAGGTCGAGATCCTCGATCACGACATAAGCCGTGCCGCGATAGGCGGGCGCGTTGCCAAGACCCTCGACCGCTTCGATCTTCGGATCGGGAAGCTGGTCATCGGTGCCGGTATAGACACGGATATTCATTTCCGAGCGGGCGATTTCCTCGCCGTAGGCCCAGATCCGGCCGATGCCGCCGATCTCGCCCTCGCACAGGGCGATGGCAACGCTGACGACATAGCGCGATTCCTCGGTGACGCGCGGGCCGAACCCGTGCTTGGTGCGCTGCGAACGGCCGGGGATTTCCTGAAACCGTGATGCCCAGATGACGTGCCCCGCCGTGCGCATACGCCCCCAGAGCCGGGGGATCGGCACGCCCTCGCCCGCGCCGGTGATCTGCAGCCGCTCGATGCGGCCGGTCTCGACCCGCCCCGAGCCGAGGCCCAGAAGCCGCTGATCGATCAGCCGGCCCACGGTCGCCCCCACCGCGCGCCCGATGACAAGGCCCGAAAGCCCCAGCACCGCGCCGCCGAAATTCGCGCCGATCGCCGCACCGGCGGCGGACAGAAGCAGAGTGGCCATCGGATGGCTCCTTTGTGGTCAGGTCATCTCGAAGCGCGCCACGATCCGGCGCGCCCAGGGGCGGCTCAGCGGGCTCTCGACGACCCCGTGGCCGCAATAGGCATGGATGAAACGCGGCGCAGGGCCCGCGCGGCTGAGGATCCCCAGATGCTTCGCCACGCCCCGCGACCGCATCCGGAACAGCAGGATGTCGCCGGGCGCGGGCGGGGCGCCGATCTGGCGCAGATGCCGCGAGAGGGCCTGCCACAACATCTCGTCCCCGCCGCTTTCGCCCCAGTCGGCGCTATAGGCGGGCAGGTCCCCCGGCTCGCTCCCGTGCAGGGCACGCCACAGGCCCCGGATCAGCCCCAGGCAATCGCAACCCGCCCCCCGGGCCGAGGCCTGATGGCAATAGGGCGTGCCCAGCCAGAGCCGCGCCTCGGCCAGAAGCGCCGCGCGGGGATCAGCGGCCACGGGGACCGCCCGTATTGTCGCCATCCGCGCGCGGCGTCACCTGCAGCCAGTCGTCGTCGGGGACATGCGGGAAGCCGCGAAAATTCTCGGTATTGGCGAACTTGAAACGGCAGGTGGCGAAGCGTTTGTCGCAACCCGCCTGCAGACGCACGCTGTCGCCCACGTCGGGCGCGAATCCCGGGGCCTGCCACAGATGCAGCCGCCGCTTGTCGCCCAGCGCCTCCTCGCGACGGACCGGGACCGTCGCGCCCTCGGCCGCTCCGGTCAGGAAGACCACGTTGCCGTCGACGAACCAGTCGGCGGCGAAATCCCCAAGCGGCGGGACCTCCAGCACCGCGCCGCCCTCGTCCACCGCCAGAAGCGCGACCTCGGCGCGAAACACCGGCTGGTCCAGATCGACGCCGCATTGCGCGTCGCCCAGAACCGCAGGGCAGGCCGCGCCGAAAACCCGACCGCCGGTTTTCGACAGGGGCTCGGTCAGCCCGCGGAGCTCGGCGCGAAAGGCGCCGCCCGCGCGCGTGATCTCGCCCAGCGAGCCACGAAACAGCACGCGCCGCCATGCCGGGTCCTGCCAGTCGACCTCCCAGATCGTCAGCGCCGCGTTGTCGTAGCGCCCGGCAAGGATGTCGCGCTCGCTCAGCGCGGCATCGCTCAGGGCGCCCGAGGCTTCGGTATTGTCGACAGAAAGGCCGGTTCCCTGCACGATGGCGCCGGCGCTCATGCCGGTGCCCGCGCGAAAGCTGATCCCGTCGAAGCTCAGATCCCGGTCATGGTCTGTGAAGCCCAGCACGGTGCCATCCGACCGCGTCAGCGCCCAGGCCCGCGCACGGGTGGTGGTCAGCCCGCTCATTCGCGCACCTCGATCACCGGCACCTGCGGCACGTCGCCCGCCTGGAAATTCGCCACCGAGACCTGCACCAGGTCGGTATCGAACCGCACCGGCACGTCGAACTCGCCGCCGAAGGTGACTTCGGCCCCTACGGGCGGCGGGGCTTCGAAGGTGACGATCCCGGTAACGGTGTCCAGCGCCCAGCCGACGCTTTCGTCCAGCTCGGCGCCCCCCACCGCGACGCGCACGCTTCCCGCCACGGGCTTGGTGATCATCCGCACCGCGTCCCAGTCGCCCGAGCGATAGGTCTTCGCCAGCGCGAAGGCACGCGTGACGCCGTCGCCGGTGCCGATGTGCTGATCGAGCGGGCTGACCTGCTTCGACGCCGGGCAAGTCTTGTAATCCGCCCAGTCCTTCCAGCGGAACGCATGAAGCCGGCCCTGCCGCGCTTCAAAAAACGCGATCAGCACCTCGACATCATCGAGCGAGCGCAGGCCAAGCCCCGCATCGTAGCGCCGCCGCGCCTGTGCCCAGGGCGTGTTGCGCTCTTCGTGGCCATTGGCCAGCGTAACGATCTCGGTGCGCCGTTCGGGCCCGCCCAGCGAGCCGAAGCTCAGCGAGGCGGGAAAGCGGATATCGTGGAAAGCCATGTCGGTCCCTCGCCCGTCAGTAATTGCGCTGGCCCTGCGCCAGCAGCCGTTGCATCTGCGCGGCGATCTGGCTCTGGCTGCGCCGGAACCCGGCGACGTCGGGGGTCGAGACGTTGATCGTGACGGTGACCGCCCGTCCGCCGCCCGCGCCGCGGACGCCCAGCTTGCCGTCCGCGCCCCGCGCCAGAGGCAGGATCGCCTCGGGGCCGGCTTCGCCCATCAGCCCGGTGCCGCCCCGCATCGGAAATGTCACGGGCTGCGAGACGATGCCGCCCTGCGCGAAGGGCATCACCCGCCCCTGGCTGAAGGACGCGCCGTTGGCGAAGGGCAGAAGCCCCCCCATCAGCCCGCCCAGCACAGACGAGACGGCGCCGCCGACCGCGTTCTGCACCGGACGCATCGCTGCGCTGTAGATCGCGTTCGAAATCGACTGCCCCAGGCCGCGCATCGCGTCCGACAGCCGCTGTCCGTCAAAGATCACCCCGTCGAAGGCCCGCCTGAGCCCGCCCCCCAGAGCGCGCGACAGCCCGGCCATCTCGCGGCTTGTCTCACCCAGATTGCGCCCCATCGCGGCCAGACTTGAATCGAAGCCCGCCACGCTGTCCGCCGTCGTCGTGATCCGCGCATCCAGCTCGGCCAGCTGGGTGTTCAGCTCGTCCAGCGTTGCCATCCGTCCCGTCCTTCCTGCCTGCGCGCGGCCCATCGGGATAGCGTTGCAGCAACGCTTCCAGCCGCGCGCGCGTGAAGCCGGGTCGCGATGCCTCGTCGCGGCCCAGCATGATCATCAGTTCCACCGGCGTGAGTGCCCAGAACTCGGCCGGGCGCAGCCCCAGCCCCTGCAGCCCCGCGCGCATGAGCCCGGGCCAGTCCAGACCCGTCATCCCGCCGCCGCCGGCATCGCGAAGGCGCGCGCCAGAAGCAGCCCCGCCACGCGCGCGGCCTCGAGCGGGCCGCCCTCGATCTCGGCCGAAAGCAGCGCCTCGGCGCGGACCGGATGCCCGCCGCCATGGAGCCCTGCCAGAAGCAGCGCCATCACGTCGCGGGTCCGAAAGCGCCCGGTCTCGAACCGTTCGACCAGATCGACGAGGCTCTCGGCCCCCAGCGCCTCTTCCAGCTCGGCCAGCGCGCCCAGGGTCAGCTTCAGCGCATAGGCGTCGCCGTCCATGACCAACGCCACCTCGCCCGCCATCGGGTTCACCATCAGACCGGCTCGCCGCTTTCGGGCTGCGTCTCCGGCTGATCGCCGCCATCGCCTTGATAATCCAGCGGATCGGCGGCCAGGGCGGTCGCTGCCACGAAGTCCAGCGCCCCGGCCGAGGCCATCGCCATCTCGAAGGTCGCCTCGCCGTTATGGCTGCCGCCATATTCCAGGCTGGTGATCTGGAACGGGCCTTCGACCGTGCCGAAATCGGGGATCACCACCTGAAAGGCCGGGATCTCGCCGTTGAAGAATACCGCGCGCGCGCGCTCATCCGTGGCCGCGTCGCGGAACACGCCCGACCCCGACAATGCCGCCGCCTTCACCCCGGCGCCGGCCAGCAATTCGCGCCACCCCCCCGCGCTGTCCAGACTGGTCACATCGACCGTCTCGGCGTTGAAGCTGATCCGCGTGGCGCGCAGGCCCGCGATGGTCTCGAACAGACCCGTTCCGGTCATGTCCATCTTGATCAGAAGATCCTTGCCGCTTTGCACAGCCATGCCGACCCCTCCTTTGAATGCGTCAGTTTTCGACGCGCACCCGGAACCGCAGGTCGATCCGCCTGAGCGACGCCCCCTCGGCCCGGCGCGCGCGCGCCTCGTGAAACCAGATCGCCACCACGCGCCCGGCGCCCAGCGCCGGCTGCGCGCCGGGCAGGATCTCGGCGATGCGCGCGGCGGCGCTCTTTGCGGTCAGGAAACCCGCCGCGTCGCTCACGACCTGCACCAGCACCCGGTGCTCGGCGCCGGATCCGCTGACATCCGAGCGGTCGATCACGTCCTCTTCGCCCAGCACCACGTAGGTGCCCTGCGGCGTGGCGGGGGGCGGCGCGTCGAAGATCCCGCCCGGCACCAGCGCAGCCAGCGGACCGTCCCCCGACAGCAGGGCATAAAGCGCCTCCTGCAGCGCATCGGCGGATTGATAGCTCATGCCGGCACCTCTTCGCGCGCGTGGCAGACCAGATAGGCACCCGAGGCATCGGCCTCGGACACGGCGAGGATGGTGAACACCCGCGCCCCCTCGCGGAGCCGCTGATCGGGGCGCGGGCGCTGCGGGCTGCCCTGCGGCGCGGCGCGCAGATAGATGCGGAACAGCATCCGTCCCTCGGGCGCGATCAGGCCCCGCCGTTCGCTGGCCGAACCCGCGCGCAGCTCGCACCACAGCGTCCCCAGCCCGGACCAGCTTTGCGAATATCCCCCCGCTCCGTCGGGCGTGGTGACCGCTTCCTCCAGCACCATCGGCCGGTTCAGCGCATAGCCCATCAGCGATGCCCTCCGGCCGTCACGCGCAAAGGCGCCCAGCGCCGCAACAGCGCATCGACCGGGCCGGTCACCGGATCAGCGCCGGTGCGGCCGTCGTAGAACTGCGCGGCCAGCAGCATCACCGCCTGTCGCAGATCGTCGGGCACCGCGTCCCATGTCGCACCGAACCCCGCCGTGAAGGCGATCTCGACCCGCCCACCCGTGGGCACCCCCGGCAGCACGGCGCCAGTGGCGATGATCTGCGGGCGGTGACGGTCCACCACCAGCCGCCAGCGCGCCGCATCGACCGGCGTTTCCGCGCCCTGCGCATCCACCAGCGTGACCGAAGCCACGGCGCTGACCGGCGCGACCGGCAGGGCCTGCGCGTCGGCCCAGCGCCAGCAGGGCAGGATCAGCATGAAATCCCTCGTCATCAACGCCTTGCCGATCCGCGTCTCGATGGCCGAGATCGCGCCACGCAGATACTGGATCAGCAGCGCGTCGCCCGTTGCCTCGTCGGCAAAGCCGGTGCCCAGCCGCAGATGCGCGCGAAATGCGGCAACCGGCAGATCGGCATCCGCCACGACGCTGGTCTCAATCAGCTCCATCCTCGCCTTCCCTTCATCCCGAATACCGGTCAGACCGGCGCAGACGCGCTCCCGCACCGCTCGCACGGAAGGGAGCAGCCGGACACGATGCGGGTGTCCCGGCCCTGCGGCCCCGACCCGCGCGCCTGCGCCGCCACCGGGCCGGGGCCAAAGACCCGGCCCGATCCCGTGAACCGCTCAGCTGGCGGCGAATTTCAGCAGCTTGATTGCCTGGAAATCGGTCACGTCGCCGCCGACGCGCTTGGTGGCGTAGAACAGCACATGCGGCTTCGCGCTGAACGGATCACGCAGCACGCGCAGGTCCGGGCGCTCGGCGATGGTATAGCCCGCCTGGAAATCGCCGAAAGCGATGGCATGGGCATCGGCGGCGATGTCGGGCATGTCCTCGGCGATCAGCACGGGATAGCCCATCAGCCGCGCCGGCTCGCCCGAGGCCAGACCGTCCGACCACAGGAACCGCCCGTCGCCGTCCTTCATCTTGCGCACAGCGCCCGCGGTCTTCGAATTCATCACGAAGGCCGCATTCGCGCGGTAGCCGGCATCCAGCGCATAGACCAGATCGACGATCGCGTCGGCCGGGTTCGACGCCGCGAAATCGCCCGCCGCGCCGGTCGCGACATAGCCCAGCTCTTCCCAGTCCTCGGTGCCATTGGCGACGATGGTATGGGTCAGGAAGCCGCGCGGCTGGTCGGTGCCTGTGCCCGAGATGAAGGCCGCCGCCTCGGCCCGCGCGAATTTCTTCGCGATCCGTTCGGCCAGCCAGCCTTCAACATCGAAGGCGCTGTCTTCCAGCAGCCGCTGCGAGGCCTTGGGCATCGCCGACAGCTCGTGCAGCTTGATCGAGATACGGTCGATGGCCGCCGTGCCGGTCTCGGTCAGGGTCGAGGATTCGTTTTCCCAACCCGACCCGACGTCGCCGTGATCGACCAGCACGTCGAACGAGCCCGCCTCGACCTGCACGACGCTGGCGATGGCGCGGATCGAGGCCGAAGCGTCGAGCACCGCGTGAATGCGCTCGGAAGTCTGCGGATCGACCAGGTAGCCGCCCTCGGTATTGACCGAGGCCGTCAGCCCCTTGCCCTCCAGCACCAGCCCGCGCAGCGCGTCATCGTCGCCCTGGCGCAGATAGGCGTCGAACGCCTTCAGATGCAGCCCCTCGCCGGCATCGGCCTGCGCCAGCAAGGGGCGCGCGGTCTTGGTGGAAATCTTGCGGTCCAGCATGGTCAGTCGCTTGTCCTGTTCTTTCAGATTGCCCGTCACATCGGCGCGGAAGCTCTTGATCTCGGTCACGAAATCCTCCAGCGCCGTCTTCAGCCGCGCCGCCTCGTCGCCGGGCGCCGCGCTCTTCTCCTCGCCGGCCTGCGCCGGGCCGGGAAATTCGCTGCTCATCGCATCCTTCCTTTCGTTGATGCCCCGCTGCCATTCGCGGGAAAGCGGGCCGCGAACGGCAATCCGCCACCGTCCGCGCGGGGACATCCCGCGCGCCGTTCATCCTGATTTTTCCGGCGCCTCAGCCCCGGAGCGCGTCGCGCGCCGCCTCGATCCCGCGCGCGAAATCCAGCAGCAAACCGCCCTGCGACTTGGCCGAGGCCCGCGCCACAGGCAGCATCGGAAAGGTCACCAGCGACACTTCCCACAGCTCCAGCTCGAGCAGCCGGCGTCCGCCTTCGGGCAGCTTCTCGGCCCGGATCGTGCGATAGCCGATCGAAAGCCCGTCGACCGCGCCCGCCGCGATCAGCGCCGCCGCCTCGCGCGCCTTGCTCACTTCGGTCAGAAGCCTCCCTTTCACGCGCAACCCATGTGCATCCTCGGCCACCTCGTCCCAGACGCCGATCGGCTGGGCCTGATCGTGCTGCCAGAGCATCCGCACGCGCCCGCCCCGCGCCGCCAGCCGGTTCAGCGAGGCCGAATAGGCCCCCGGCATGACCACGTCGCCGCCCTGGTCACGCAGCCCGAAGACCGAGGCATAGCCAGAGATCACCGCACCGGCTCCCAGCGCCACCGGCTGCACCCGCGCCTGGAATTTCGTCTCAAGACCCGTCATCGGTCCCCCTTCAAACCTGCGTTGCCAAGAAGGCCAGCGCGCCATGCACCACCACGCCCGAGGCCACGCCGTAAACCGCCAGCCACAGCCGTTTTTCCAGCCGCTTCAACTCGTCCTCGATCCGGCTCAGCCGGTATTCCAGCCCGGCGCGGCGCTCGGTTTCGACCTTTTCCTGCGCGTCGATCCGCGCCTGGGCGAGATCGAAACTGTCATAGAGAAACCGCGACCCGCCGACGGTCTTTCGCTGCGCGCTCATCCCTGCCCTTTCGGCGGCAGGCCCAGCAGCGCGCGCTTTTCGTCCTCGGTCAGGAACGACGCGCCCGCCACGCGGCGCCATTGCGCCTCTCGCTCGATGGACAGCGCCGGCACCTGATCCAGGTCGGGGCGCAAGTGCAGGTCGACCCCGCCATGGCCCGACAGCCAGTGCGACAGCGCATCCGTGACCTTGGACGCCAAGGGCAGCACCGTCAGCCGGTAGAAGGCGCGGTTGGCCTCCTGGTAATTCGCATAGGTCGCGTCGCCCGGAATCCCCAGCAACATCGGCGGCACCCCGAAGGCCAGCGCGATCTCGCGCGCGGCGGCATCCTTCGTCTTGTGAAATTCCATGTCCGAGGGGCTGAACCCCATCGGTTTCCAGTCGAGCCCGCCTTCCAGCAGCATCGGCCGCCCGGCATTGCGCGCGCCCTGGTGATGGGTTTCCATCTCGGCCTGCAGGCGCTCGAATTGTTCGTTGGTCAGGTTGCCCTGCCCGTCCGCCCCCTTGAACACGATGGCGCCCGAGGGCCGCGCGGCGTTGTCCAGAAGCGCCTTCGACCAGCGCGAGGCGCTGTTATGCACATCCACCGCCGTCGCCGCTGCCTCGATTGGGGACAGGCCGTAATGGTCGTCAAGCGGATGGAAGGCGCGGATATGGCAGATCGGCGCCACGCCCTCGACCATCGCGAAGCGGTGCTTGCGCCCGCCCACCGCGTAATCATAGGCGGCGGGCCAGCCATCCGGCCCCGGCACCACCGACATCCGGTCCGCGCGCAGAACATGCAGTTCGGCGGGCACACCGCCCTCGGGCATGGCCACGGCCTCGATATAGGCGTTGCCCGACAACAGAAGCTGCGCGAAGACCGCCTCCAGGAACTCGGCGCGCCCCTGCGCCGGATTGGGGCGACGCAGCAGGCTCAGAAGCGGGTGCGCCTCATAGCGCCGCTCGGCATCCTGCAACACGAGGGGCAGCGCGGCGGCGGCTTCCGAGATCAGCCGCACCACGCGAAAGCCCACCGGGTTGCCCTGGAATCCCGCGCGGGTCAGCGACACCGTGTCCCGAGCCGTCCAGCGCGCCTGCGCCAGTCCCTGCATCGCCTTCACGCGGCCTGAGCCGATTCCCGTGCCAAATCCCGCATTCAGCGGCCCGACCGCCGAGGCCTTGGCCTCGGGCGGCTCTGCCGGGGCCTTGCGAAGAAAATCGAACATGCCTGTGCCTCCTTGCCGCGTCGGTGGCTCGGGGCGGAGCGGGACGCCCCGTCGCCTCGGCCTTGGCGCAAAGATGCGGCGAAAGTCCTGACATTGCCGGAAGCCACCGTGCGCCGGCCCCGACCGCGCGCAACGGGGCCGTGGACAGCCGCGAAAAAAGGGGCCGAAGCCCCTTTTCCCCGTTGCGTCAGAGAACCCGTGTGCGCGGGGCGCGGTGATGTTCGGCCGGGGCGAGGATCAGCTCGTGCAGCGCCCAGACCAGCGCATCCACCCGGTCCGGGCTGCCGCGCCCGCGAAAGCCCTGCGCGGTCATCTGCGCCATCTGTTCCTCCAGAGCGCCCAGCCCCCGCAGATGGCTGACCCGCCCCTGTTCGTAAAGCGCCGCCACCGGCTCGGCCCGCGCGGCCTTGCCGCGCGCGGCATGAACGGCGCGCACCGGGACCAGCGGATCGACCTGTCGCAAAACCTGCGCCACCAGATCGCCGCCCTGATTGACCTCGGCCACCAGCCGCTCGGCCCCGTGACGGTCCCGCGCCGCTATGGCTGCGCGGGCCCAGTCCGTGGGACTTGTGGCCTTCACGCTTGCATCTTCCAGCACGACGGCGCGCCATGTCCCGACCGGCCCCTCGGTCATCGCGCCGACCACGACGATACCGCACAGGTCCGATCCCGCATTGCCGCTGACCGCCGGATCGACCGCCACCACGACCCGCGACAAGGCGGGCGCAGCCTCGATCCGGCAACCGTCGATCAGCGCCTGCGGGAACAGCGTGCCCTCGACATCCTCCAAGAGCGCGCCGTCCAGCTCCTGCCGGCCCAGCCTGGTGCCGCCATAGCGCGCTTCGACCTCGCGCAGGAAGGACGGCGCCAGAAAGGCCCGGTTCTCGCTGGTCGGCGCCCGGCTCACCACGGTCGTGTCCAGCCCCAGCACGCGCCGCAACACGCCCTCGGCGCGCGGCGTCGTCGTCACCACGCAGCGCGGATCCTCGCCCAGCCGCAGCGCGAATTGCAGCTGGTCCCAGGCCTCTTCGGATTTCTTCCACTTGCCCAGTTCGTCGGCCCAGGCGGCGTCGAATTGCGGACCCCGCATCGCCTCGGGCGCATGGGCCGAAAAGGCCTGCGCCACCGCCCCGTTGGGCCAGACAAGCCGCTTGCGCGTGGCTTCCCAGACCGGGCGGCGGTCGGGCGGCGAACAGGCAAGGATCCCGCTGTCGCCCATCACCATCACTTCCCGCACCTGGTCGAGCGTCTCGCCCACCAGCGCCACACGCCGCGCCCGGCCCGGATCGCGCGGCCCGGCGCCTTCGACCTGCGCGCGCACCCATTCGGCGCCCGCGCGCGTCTTCCCCGCGCCGCGCCCGCCCATGCAGACCCATGTCTTCCACGCCCCTTTGGGCGCCACCTGATGCGGCAGCGCCCAGAAATCGAACAGGAAGGGCAGCGCCAGAAGCGCCCCCTCACTCAGCCCCTTCAGGAAATCCTCGCGGATCCTGTGCGGCGCGCAGGCGAGCCATTCGGCGTCGCACCTCGGCGCCTGCGGCATCGAGATCCAGCTCTCCGCGTCGTGGTCCCGTCGACTCGGCGATCTTTTCAAGTTTAGCCCGTTCACTGAAAACTGCCTCCAAAGCCTTGCGCAGGGATGCCACCAGCGTCGCGAGTTCCCGCGACGCCGTGACATCCCCGCTTCCGATGGTTTCGATCAGCGCATCCAGCTCTGCGCCATAGGCGGCCAGTTGCCGTTCCGCCTGCGCCACAAGATGGTGCGGCGGCTCTTGCCCCGTCGAAAGGTCCCGTTTCTTCATGAGTGCTGCCCGTGTCTCGCTGCCCCGCGCGACGAAAACGACAAAGGCCCGGGGAAAACCCCGGGCCCTGAGCCGAACTCTGCCAGCATGCCGATAGCGTTAGCGCAAACCGTGCGAAAAGTCAATCTCGCGCGCCCCGGCACGCAACGCCGGGATGGCTAAAACCTTAACGATTGCGCCTACTGCCCCGCCTCGATCTGCCGCCAGCGCGCGACATTCTCGTTATGCTCGGCCAGCGTGGTGGCAAAGGCATGTCCACCCGTCCCGTCGGCCACGAAGTACAGATACTCCGTCTCCTCGGGATCCAGCACCGCCTCGATCGCGGCGCGTCCGGGATTGGCAATCGGCGTCGGCGGCAGGCCGTCGATGCGGTAGGTGTTATACGGCGTATCCGCGTTCAGCTCCGAGCGCCGCAGACCGCGCCCCAGAACCCCTTCGCCACGAGTGATGCCATAAATCACCGTCGGGTCGGTCTGCAGCCGCATCGGCACGCCCAGCCGGTTGATGAACACGCTCGCCACCACGCGGCGCTCTTCGGCCACGCCGGTTTCCTTCTCGACGATCGAGGCCAGGATCAGCGCTTCCTGCGCCGTCTCGAAGGGCAGGCCCTCGACCCGGTTCTCCCAGGCCTGCGCCAGGAAAGCCTCCTGCCGCTCCTGCATCAGCGCCAGCAATTCGCCGCGATCCGCGCCGCGCCGCACTTCGTAGCCATCGGGCATGAGGTGCCCTTCAGGCGGGACCTCGCCCACGCTGCCCGACAGGAATTCGGCATTCTCCAGCGCGTTCCAGATCTGCCAGCTGGTGGTGCCCTCGGCGACGACGATGCGGAACCGGGTATCGGCCTGCTCGGCCACCTGCGTGTATTCCGCCGGGAACTCGGCCGTCTCCAGCGGCAGCTCGACGGTTTCCACGAAGCGGCTGGTCGCCGGATCGAGCTCGCGCACTTCGTAATTCACCGCCGTCACGCCGATGCGGAACACCACCTCGGTGCCGCAGGTCGAGGCCCCGCCGCGCGTGACGATATCGAGGATCTGCTCCATCGACGCCCGCTCGGGCACCAGGTACGAACCGAAACGCAGCCGCTCGTGGCGCCCGTCATATTGCGCGCCCACCCGGAACAGCATCGGGCTCGACACCGCGCCCTGCTCGCCCAGATCCTCGGCCACCGCGCGCAGCGTCGCGCCCTGCTCGACGCGCAGGCAGATCGCCTGTTCCAGAGGGCCTTCGCCGTGAAAGCTGCGCTGGCCCAGCGCCACCACACCGGCCAGCATGATGAAGCCGACGATGAGCAACGTCAGCGCATTGGCCACGACGTGTTTCCACATCAGTCGCGGACCTTGCCCAGAACGAGGCTGGCATTCGTGCCGCCGAAGCCGAACGAATTCGACAGCGCCACGTCGATCTTGCGCTCACGCCTGGCATTGGGCGCAAGATCCAGCTTCGGCTCGATGGCCGGGTTGTCCAGGTTGATCGTCGGCGGCGCGACCTGATCGCGAATCGCCAGCACGCAGAAGATCGCCTCGACCGAGCCCGCCGCCCCCAGAAGATGCCCGATCGCCGATTTCGTCGAGGACATCGTGGCCTTCGACGCCGCCTCGCCCATCAGCCGCTCGACCGCGCCCAGCTCGATCGTGTCGGCCATGGTCGAGGTCCCGTGCGCATTGATGTAATCGACATCCGAGGGCTCGATCCCCGCCCGCGCCAGCGCCGCCTTCATGCTGCGATAGCCGCCGTCGCCGTCTTCCGAGGGCGCGGTGATGTGATAGGCATCGCCAGACAGGCCGTAGCCCAGCACTTCGCAATAGATCTTCGCCCCGCGCGCCTTGGCGTGCTCGTATTCCTCCAGCACGACGATCCCTGCGCCCTCGCCCATGACGAAGCCGTCCCGGTCCGCGTCATAGGGACGGCTGGCCTTCTGCGGCTCGTCGCCGCGCTTGGTGCTGAGCGCCTTGCAGGCGTTGAACCCGGCGATGCCGATCTCGCTGATCGGCGCCTCGGCCCCGCCCGCGACCATCACGTCCGCATCGCCCAGCATGATCAGCCGCGCCGCGTCGCCGATGGCATGCGCGCCGGTCGAACAGGCGGTGACGACCGCGTGGTTGGGCCCCTTGAAGCCGTATTTGATGCTGACCTGCCCCGAGACGAGGTTGATCAAACTGCCGGGGATGAAAAAGGGCGAGACCCGCTTCGGCCCCTTCTCCTTGATCAGGATCGCGGTCTCGGCAATCGTCGTCAGCCCGCCGATACCCGAACCGATCATCACCCCGGTGCGCTCGCGGTCCTCGTCGGTCCGGGGCTCCCAGCCCGAATCCTCGACCGCCTGGGTCGCCGCGACCATCCCGTACAGGATGAAATCGTCGATCTTCCGGCGGTCCTTGGCGGCCATCCAGTCGTCGGGATTGAAGGTTCCGTCGCTTCCATCGCCGAACGGGATTTCGCAGGCATAGGTGGTGGCCAGGTGACTCGCATCGAAGCGCGTGATCGGCCCCGCCCCCGACTGGCCATCCAGAAGCCGCTTCCAGGTCTCTTCCACCCCGCAGGCAAGCGGCGTCAGCATCCCCAGCCCCGTGACAACGACTCGACGCATCTGCAATCCTCCGTCTCCGGCCCGTGGCCGATCCAATCCTTTGTCCTGCCACATACACATTGTTCCCGCGCGGGAAAAGAGCGGCGGCGCGCTGCGGCGAAACCCTGCCCGCTGGCGTCAGCCCCCGCCGGCTGCTAGAACCGGCGCCAATCGCCGGGCCGGACGTCCCGCCCTTTCACTCTGCCGGAAATACTCCGGGGGTGAACTGGCCAGAGGCCAGTGAGGGGGCAGCGCCCCCTGCCCGGTCTCCGTACAGCCTGACGAAAGGATCCTTCGCATGTTCGACCTCAGCGGCAAACGCGCCCTCGTGACCGGCGCTTCGGGCGGCATCGGCGCCGCCATCGCCCGCGCGCTCCATCAGGCGGGCGCCACCGTCGGCCTCTCGGGCACGCGCGAGGCGCCGCTGCAGGAACTCGCCGCCGAGCTGGGCGAACGCGCGCATGTCCTGCCCTGCAACCTGTCCGACAGCGCCGCGGTCGAGGCCCTGCCGAAACAGGCGATCGAGGCGATGGGCGGGCTCGACATCCTCGTCAACAATGCCGGTATCACCCGCGACCAGATCTTCATGCGCATGTCCGACGATGACTGGGCGCAGGTGATCGACGTCAACCTCACCGCCTCGATGCGGCTCTGCCGCGCGGTGATGCGCCCGATGATGAAGGCGCGCTGGGGCCGGATCGTGAACATCTCCTCCATCGTCGGCGCCACCGGCAATGCGGGCCAGGTGAACTACGCGGCTTCGAAAGCGGGCCTCATCGGCCTGACCAAGTCCATCGCCGCCGAGGTCGCCTCGCGCGGGATCACCGCCAACGCCGTCGCGCCGGGCTTCATCGCGACGCCAATGACCGACAAGCTGTCGGACGACCAGAAGGCGAAGATCGACGCGCAGATCCCGGCGGGCCGGATGGGCACGCCCGAGGAAATCGCCGCCGCGGTGCTCTACCTCGCCTCGCCCGAAGCGGGCTACGTCACCGGCACCACGATCCACGTCAATGGCGGCATGGCGATGCTCTGAGCGCGTCGTGCGGCTGACGGATCACCCGATTCGCCAGCCGTGACCGCCCGCCACCCGGCGCAGGATATGGGCCACAAGGCCCAGGGGGCCAAAGACCAGCGTCAGGATCAGGATCGGCACGCTGGCCGAGTGGCCCATGCCCAGCCTGGCCGCATCGCGCGCGATCCACGCTCCGACGAACAGGTCGAAGACGATGAAATGCGCCCATCCCGTCAGCACGCCCACGGGATGCGAGAACAGCGCCGTCACGCCCTCGAGCGACCCCATCCCCGCGCCCTCGGCGGAAAACCCCAGCACCGCTCCGCAAAACAGAAACACCGCGTAGACGGGCCCCAGCATCACCGGCACCACGCCCGAATGCACATAGGCCCGGGTCGCGCGCGCGCCGGGCGCCAGGATGAGCAACAGCCAGGCCGGGATCACCGGCAGGTGCAGGACATAATAGAGCAGCGCCATGTTTCCGGGATCCTCATCGGGGTCTTTCTTGCGGGTCCGATGCGCGACCCTGGGTCGGTTCCGACGCACAAGCCCCGGCTGGATAGGGCGCAAATCGAGGTTGCGAAAGCGTTTGCCTATGCCCAAGCTTGTGCTATAGGCGGCGCTGATTGAGCCGGGGCCTGCCCGCGCTGGTCGGGCCCGAAGACATCGGGTCGGGGCGCCGAAGCGGCGCCTTTGCTTCATCGCCAAAACGGCGTAGTCAACACTTGGGCGGGTTCCGCCGAAAGGTAAACGAGGACAAAATCATGAGCGACATCGCGGATCGCGTGAAGAAGATTGTGGTCGAGCACCTGGGCGTCGAAGAGGACAAGATCACCGAGAACGCCTCGTTCATCGACGATCTGGGCGCTGACTCGCTCGACACCGTCGAACTGGTCATGGCCTTCGAAGAAGAATTCGGCATCGAGATCCCGGACGATGCGGCCGAGAACATCCAGACCTTCGGCGACGCGGTGAAGTTCATCAGCGAAGCGGTCTGATCCCGCTGCGGTCCCCGACGGGCCCGGGCGCGACACAGCCGCCCGCAGGCCCGCAAGGACACCGAGACGCCCGCGACCGCTCCGGCCCCCGGAGCGGTCGCTTTCATTCCAGGACCCGGTTTTCCGCATGACGGCCGATACCCCGCCGCCTCCGCTCGCCGACGATCCCGAGACCGCGCCCGCCCGGCCCGAAACGCTGCGCGACCGGCTCACCATGCTTGTCGTGCTGGCGCTTCTGCGCCTGCCCTTCCGCCCGCGCGTGGCGCTCGCCGGCGCGGTGGGGACGCTGATCGGGCGGGTGACCGCTTTGGGCAGCCGGGTGGCGAAAGGCGTGCGCCATTTCCGCCCCGATCTCCCCGAGGCGGAAATCCGCCGTATCGCCCGCGCCGTGCCCGGCAACCTCGCCCGGCTCATCGTCGAGGTGCTCTCGCCGCGCGACCTGACGCGACTCGGTGCCTCGGTGCCGCAGGGCGGCCCGGGTCTCGCCGCGCTCGACGAGGCCCATGCCGCCGGGCGCCCGGTGATCATGGTCTCGGCCCATTTCGGCAATTACGAACTCGCCCGCTACGCGCTGATCCATCGCGGCTACCAGATGGGCGGCTATTTCAAGGAACTGGGCAGCCCCGCGCTCAATCGCCACTATGTCGAGGCGATGGCCGTTTCGGGTCACCCGATGTTCCCCGATACCGGCGAAGGCCTGCGCGCGCTGGTGCGGTTCCTGCGCAAGGGCGGGATGCTGGGCATCCTGATCGATCTCGACCGCCCCAACGGCACGATGCTCGATTTCCTCGGCCAGCCCACGCGCACCGTCACCTCGATCGCCGAAATGGCCCTGCGCTACGACGCGCTGCTGATTCCCGTCTGGGGCATCCGCACGTCCGAAGCCCCCTTCTTCCGGGTCGAGGCCGATCTGCCGATCCCGCATTCCGACCCGGAAACCATGACGCAGGCGCTCAACGACGCCTTCGGCGCGCAGGTTCGGAAGTATCCCGAGCAATGGGTCTGGTGGCACAACCGGCGCAAGAAGTCGCATCCCTGAGCCACTGCCCGCCACGGCATCGACCGTCCCGCACCCGGCCAGTGGACAGCCCCCGGCGCCGGGACTAGAACCCTGCCCATGGCACGCGCGACCACAGAATCCCGGACCCGCCTTTCGTTCCGCCACCGGATCGAGGACCGCGCCAGCGCGGCCGTGGTCGGGGCCGCGAAGCTTCTGCCCTATGAACGCCGGGTGCCCGCGATGGGGTGGTTTGCCCGCACGATCCTGGGTCCCCTGGCGCTCAACCGCCGGACCCGCGCCAATCTCAAGCACGTCTATCCCGACATGCCGCCGGCGGAAATCCGGCGGATCTGCCGCGATGTGGCCGACAATTTCGGCCGCTCGCTCATCGAGATCAATTCAGGCCGCGAATTTGCCGAGCGGGTGACGCACCTCACCCCGACCGGCCCCGGCCTGATGGCGCTGGAACGGGCCCATGCCGAGGGACGCCCGGTGATCCTCGTCTCGGCGCATTTCGGCAATTACGATGCCTGGCGCGCCAATCTCAGCCAGCGCGGCTTCCGGGTGGGCGGGCTCTACATGCCGATGACCAACCCGGCCACCAATCGCCGCTACGTCGCCACGATCGAAAGCATCGCCAGCCCGCTTTTCCCGCGCGGGGCCGAGGGCATGGCCGACATGATCCGCTTCCTGAAATCGGGCGGAATGCTGGGGCTTCTGGGCGATCACTACATGGCCAATGGCGAGCTGATCGATTTCCTTGGCAAACCCGCCCGGACCGCGACCTCGGCGGCGAAAATGGCGATGAAGTACAAGGCGCTTCTGGTGCCGCTCTATGCCACGCGCAGTCCCGACGGGCTGAGCTTCACCATCGAGATCGAGGCGCCGATCCCGCATACCGACCCGCTGACGATGACCAGGGCGCTCAACGACAGCGCCTCGGCCCGCGTGCGCGCGCATCCCGGGCAGTGGTTCTGGCTGCACCGGCGGTGGAAGCGCGCCGAACCCGATCTGCGCGGCGATCAACGCGGCGACAAGTCCCCGTCGAATTCGCCGACGGAAACCGCCTAAGTCAGCGCAGCCGCGCTGCGGCGACGATCTCGCCCTGCCCGGCTTCCTGGATGATCACCACCGCAGGCTCGTCGCCCGGAAGATCGACGGTAAAACGCAGCGGCGTCATCATGTCCCAGCTGCCCAGAGGCTCCCAGCTGGTGACGATGTTGGCATAGCGCATCGTCCGACCGGCATTCTCTCCGGCATGGATATCGACCGTCTCGACCGGCCGGTAACGGATCAGCTGCAACAGGAACGGCCCGGTCCCGGCGCGGGTGATGCCGGTGCTGGCGCGGGGCGTCTCGGACTGCGGCGCCGCTGCAGCCGCGCTCGCCGCGCTTTCCGGCGCGGCGCCGGCGGCATCCGCCGCGACCTCGCCCGCGGTGTCATCCGCGCTTTCGGCGCGGTCAGCCTGCGCCCGGCGCGACATCGACAGCGTGCCCACCACCGAGTTCGTGGCCATTCCGCTGATGGCCGAACGGCGCGAGGCCATGGCGATCTGCGGTGCGGCGTTCTCGGTCGGCTCGGCGCGGATCTCCAGCGCCCCGTCGTTCCGGACCAATTCCAGCTCGACCTCGGCCATGCGCTCGCGCTGGGTGGCGATGGTATCCATCACCTCCATCACCCGGAACCCTTCGAGGATCTGCAACCCGTTGATCACCACCTGTGGCGTATAGATCGTCGAATGCCCGTAACGGCGCGCATAGCGCTGCTGGCGTTCGGTATTGTCACGGCTGGCGAAGGTATCGGTCCAGCCGATGTAATCCCAGTAATCGACATGCAGCGCCAGCGCGATCACGTCCTCGCGCGAGGCGAGGTCGAGCATCATCTCGTCGGCGGGCGGGCACGAGGCACAGCCCTGCGCGGTGTAAAGCTCCAGCAGAACGGGATGATCCACCGCGCCCGCAGGTTCTTCACGGCCAGGCTGAGCGCCAGACTGATCCCCGGCCTGACCGGGTGCCTGGGCCTGCATTTGCGCCTGCGCGCCCGCCGGCACCACCGAAGCGATCGTCAGGCCAAGCACGACAGCGGCGGACAATCCCGCAAGCCGAATCCCCTCGCCGAGGGCACTCGAAAACTTTCGCGCCGCGATGCGATCGTGCATCCGAGCGTTCAGCGACATGCGCTTCTCCTGAAAACCTTGCCGTTACTGAACCGGCAAATGTCCTTTCGTGCAAGCGGGGGCAAGCCGTCTTGCGCCCTCAAACACCACCTTGTGACAGCTCGGCAACGGCGCGTGAGGCGGCGGAAAGTTCCGAAGGCCAGATCGACACAAAGCGCGCGGTCAGCCTCTCCCTGCCCGGTTTCCGGGCGGATCGGCGCGAAGCGGCCCATCCCTGCCCGATGCCCAAGAGTTTTTGTGCACAATGGTATACAAAATCGCCGCCTCCCCCTTGATCGGTGAGGCCATATGAGGCATGAGCATCCCAGCCAAACCCCTCTTATTCCGAAGGGAGCCCCCTCCATGACAGTGAATGTCGGTAAAGATACCGCCAAGACGCGCAAGACGCTGACCGTCGACGGCCAGCAGGTTGCCTATTACTCGATCCCCGCCGCGCAGGATGCGGGTCTCGGTGACTTCTCGAAACTGCCCGCCTCGCTGAAGGTCGTGCTCGAGAACATGCTGCGCTTCGAAGATGGCGGCTTCACCGTCTCGGTCGACGACATCAAGGCGTTCGGCGAATGGGCGGAAAAGGGCGGCAAGAACCCGCGCGAGATCGCCTATCGTCCGGCCCGCGTGCTGATGCAGGACTTCACCGGCGTTCCCGCCGTGGTCGACCTTGCGGCGATGCGCGACGGCATCAAGGGGCTGGGCGGCGACGCGCAGAAGATCAACCCGCTGGTGCCCGTCGACCTGGTGATCGACCACTCGGTGATGATCGACGAATTCGGCAACCCGCGCGCCTTCCAGCGCAATGTCGAGCTGGAATACCAGCGCAACATGGAGCGCTACCAGTTCCTGAAATGGGGCCAGACCGCGTTTGAAAACTTCCGCGTCGTGCCCCCGGGCACCGGCATCTGCCACCAAGTGAACCTCGAATACCTCGCGCAGACGGTCTGGACCGACAACGATCAGAACGGCACCGAAATCGCCTATCCCGACACGCTCGTCGGCACCGACAGCCACACCACCATGGTGAACGGCGCCGCCGTTCTGGGCTGGGGCGTGGGCGGCATCGAGGCCGAGGCCGCGATGCTGGGTCAGCCGATCTCGATGCTGATCCCCGAAGTCGTGGGCTTCAAACTGACCGGCAAGATGGTCGAAGGCACCACCGGCACCGACCTCGTGCTGAAGGTCGTGCAGATGCTGCGCAAGCACGGCGTCGTCGGCAAATTCGTCGAATTCTACGGCGACGGCCTCGACAACCTGCCGCTGGCTCAGCGCGCGACGATCGCCAACATGGCGCCCGAATACGGCGCGACCTGCGGCTTCTTCCCGATCGACGACGAAACCCTGCGCTACCTGCGCAACACCGGCCGCGACGAGGCCCGCGTCAAGCTGGTCGAAGCCTATGCCAAGGAAAACGGCTTCTGGCGCGGCGCGGATTATGCGCCGGTCTACACCTCGACGCTGGAACTCGACATGGGCGACATCGTGCCCGCGATCTCGGGCCCCAAACGCCCGCAGGATTACGTCGCGCTGACCGCCTCGGCCGAGTCGTTCGAGAAAGTCGTCGCCGATTACCGCGGCATCGACATGTCGGCGGATGCCAAGGACATGGCGGCCGAAGGTCCGGTCGCGACCAAGCCCGTCACCATCGGCAAGACCGCCAAGGTCGAGGGCGAGGATTACGAGATCCGCGACGGCTCGGTCGTGATCGCCTCGATCACGTCCTGCACCAACACCTCGAACCCCTATGTGCTGATCGGCGCGGGCCTCGTGGCGCGCAAGGCGCGCGAACTGGGCCTCAACCGCAAGCCGTGGGTGAAAACCTCGCTCGCGCCGGGCTCGCAGGTCGTTCAGGAATACCTGGAGGCCGCCGGCCTGCAGGAAGACCTGGACGCCGTGGGCTTCAACATCGTGGGCTTCGGCTGCACCACCTGCATCGGCAATTCGGGCCCGCTGCAGCCGGAAATCTCGAAGGCGATCAACGATAACGATCTGATCGCGACCTCGGTGCTCTCGGGCAACCGCAACTTCGAAGGCCGGATCTCGCCCGATGTGCGCGCCAACTACCTCGCCTCGCCGCCGCTCGTGGTGGCCTATGCGCTGGCCGGCGACATGAATATCGACCTGACCACCGAGCCGCTGGCGCAGACGCCCGACGGCAAGGACGTCTACCTGAAAGACATCTGGCCCTCGGATGCCGAGATCGCCGAACTGGTCGACCGCGTGGTCACCCGCGAAGCCTTCCAGTCGAAATACGCCGATGTCTTCAAGGGCGACGAGCGCTGGCAGGCGGTCGAGGTCTCGGGCGGCGAAACCTATGACTGGCCGCCGCAATCGACCTATATCCAGAACCCGCCCTACTTCCAGGGCATGGGCAAGGAAAAGGGCCATATCGCGCCGATCACCGGCGCCCGCGTGCTTGCGCTGCTGGGCGACATGATCACCACGGACCACATCTCGCCCGCGGGTTCGTTCAAGCCGACGACTCCGGCCGGCCAGTACCTGACCGACCGGCAGGTCGCGCCCAAGGACTTCAACAGCTACGGCTCGCGCCGCGGCAACCACGAAGTCATGATGCGCGGCACCTTCGCCAATATCCGCATCCGCAACGAGATGCTGGAAGGCGTCGAGGGCGGCTATACCAAGGGGCCGGACGGCGCGCAGACCTCGATCTACGACGCGGCCATGGCGTACCAGGAAGCGGGCACGCCGCTGGTGATCTTCGGCGGCATCGAATACGGCGCCGGCTCGTCGCGCGACTGGGCGGCGAAGGGCACCAACCTGCTGGGCGTCAAGGCGGTCATCGCCGAAAGCTTCGAGCGCATCCACCGCTCGAACCTCGTCGGCATGGGCGTGATCCCGTTCGAGTTCACGAATGGCGACACGCGCAAGACGCTGGGCCTGACCGGCGACGAGACGGTGTCGATCGACGGGCTGTCGGACGACATCAAGCCACTCTCGACCGTGCCCTGCACGATCACCTTCAAGGACGGCTCGACCAAGACCATCGATCTGAAATGCCGGATCGATACCGAGATCGAAGTCGATTACGTCAAGCATGGCGGCGTGCTGCACTACGTGCTGCGCGACCTTGCCGCGCGCTGACAGCGCGGACAGCGTTTGGAAAGGCCCCGCCCCCGCGGGGCCTTTTCGCATTCCCGGGCGCCCGGCAACGAAACGGGTGAGCAGTTTCGCCCTCGCCCGGCACGCCTCCGGCGCGCAGGTCTCGCGCGACCGGGCGCGGCGCTGCGCGCCGCGCGTTCAGGGGGCTGTCTGCCCCCTCGCCGCTGCGCGGCTCACCCCCGAGGATATTTTTCGAACAAAGATGCGGGGAAGGCCAAACGGGACGGCATCTTTGTTCCGGAACTATCCACCGTGGGGGTCCGGGGGAGGGGCGTGCCCCTTCCCTGGGCGGGCGCGGGCGGCAGCCCGCCGGGATGGCGGGGGCTCGATGCCCCCGCCATCCCGCCCCGCTTTTCCCGCGGGTTCTTCGGCCCCGCTACACAGCCGCGTCATGCGCTCTCTCGTCCCACCCCTCTCGCTTGAACTCGCACCGGCCCGCATATAGGGTGCGCGCGACTTCTGCCGGGGGTGTCCCGGCCCCCTGTCCATCCCGAGGAGCCCAATGTTCATCACCCCCGCTTACGCCCAGGCCGCAGATGCCGCCGGCGGCGCAGCCCTTCTGCAGAATCTCGTCCCCTTTGTCCTGATTTTCGGGATCATGTGGCTGCTGCTGATCCGTCCCCAGCAGAAGAAGATGAAGGAACACCGCAACATGGTCGCCGCGCTGCGTCGCGGGGACCAGGTGGTGACCGCGGGCGGCCTGATCGGCAAGGTGTCGAAGGTCAAGGAAGACGGCGAAGTCGAGGTCGAGATCGCCGAGGGCGTGAAGGTCCGCGTCGTGCGTTCGACGATCACCAGCGTCCTGTCGAAGACCGAACCCGCGACCACCGAGTAACCCGTCATGGCCGATGCCGCGCCCTGGGGTGCGGCATCGGTCGTTTCCGGCCCTGCCCGCGCGCGCGCCGCATGTTTCAGGCCAGCCGCCCGGGTCCTGCCCGTCTTTAGCCCCAAGGCCCGACCATGCTGCAACTCTCCCTGTGGAAGCGCGCGCTCATCGTGCTGATCTGTCTCGGCGCCGTCGTCTTCGCGGCGCCCAACCTGTTCTATGACAGGGTCGAGCGTCACAACGACGCCCTTGCCAGCATCGAGGCGGGCCAGTCCACGCCCGAGATCGAGGCCGACCGCGCGCTCTGGCCCGACTGGCTGCCCTCGGACCTGATCAATCTGGGCCTCGACCTGCGCGGCGGCGCGCATCTTCTGGCAGAGGTGCATGTCACCGATGTCTATGCCGACCGGATCGATGCGCTCTGGCCCGAGGTCCGCGACCTTCTGCGGCAGGAACGCGCGACCCTGGGCGGCGTGCGGCGGATGCCCTCGGACGATCCGGGCGTGCTGCGCGTGACCATTGCCAATACCGACCAGCTGCCACAGGCGCTGACGCTGGTGCGCCAGCTGTCGCAGCCGATGCAGACGCTGACCGGCATCGGCCAGCAGGATCTCGACATCCATACGGAGGGCAACGAGATCGTCGTCTCGCTGTCCGAGGCCGAGCGCCTTGCCACCGATGACCGGACGATGCGCCAGTCGCTGGAAATCATCCGCCGCCGCGTCGACGAAGTCGGCACGCGCGAGCCCACCATCCTGCGCCAGGGCGCCGACCGGATCCTGATCCAGGTGCCCGGAATCGGGTCGGCCGACGAGCTGAAAGCGCTGATCGGCACCACCGCGCGGCTGACCTTCCACCCCGTCGTGGGCACCGCCGGCTCCGCCGATGCCGCCAGCGATCCGCGCCAGCTGGTTTATCCGGACATGGAAAATCCGGACCTCTATTACATCCTCGAACCCACGCCCGTGGTGAATGGCGAGCAGCTGACCGACGCGCAGCCGACCTTCGACCAGAACGGACGTCCGGCGGTGAGCTTCCGCTTCAACCCTGCGGGCGCGCGGGCCTTCGGGCTCTACACCGCCGAGAATATCGGCAGCCCCTTCGCCATCGTGCTCGACGGCGAGGTTGTCTCGGCCCCGGTCATCCAGAGCGCCATTCCCGGCGGCTCGGGCATCATCACCGGCCGCTTCACGGTCGAGGAATCGACTCAGCTTGCCGTGCTTTTGCGCGCGGGCGCCCTGCCCGCCGAGATGACCTTCCTCGAAGAGCGCACGATCGGCCCGGAACTGGGTCAGGACAGCGTCGATGCGGGCAAGATCGCGGCCGTGGTCGCGATGGTGCTGGTGCTGCTCTACATGGGTCTCAGCTACGGGCTGTTCGGCTGGATCGCCAATATCGCGCTGATCCTCAACGTGGCGCTGATCTTCGCCCTTCTGTCGCTCATCGGCGCCACGCTGACCCTGCCCGGGATCGGCGGCATCGTGCTGACGATCGGCATGGCGGTCGACGCCAACGTGCTGATCTTCGAGCGGATCCGCGAGGAGATGCGCACCGCGCGCGGCCCGGCCCGCGCCATCGAGCTGGGCTACGAGAAAGCCATGTCCGCCATTCTCGACGCCAACATCACCACCCTCATCACCGCCGCGATCCTGTTCGCGCTGGGCTCGGGCCCGGTGCGGGGCTTCTCGATCACGCTGGGGCTGGGGATCATCACCTCGGTCTTCTCGGCGCTGTTCGTCACGCGCCTGATCGTCGTGTGGTGGTTCGAACGCCGCCGTCCGAAGACGCTGGCCCTGTAAGGAGCGACTATCATGTACCGCCTGAAACTCGTTCCCGACGATACCGACATCAACTTCATGGGGCCGTGGAAATACACCTTCGGCCTGTCGATGATCCTGATCGTCGCCTCGATCACCGTCTTCTTCACCATCGGTCTGAATTTCGGCATCGACTTCCGGGGCGGCACCTCGATCCGGACCGAGGCAACGCAGCCGGTCGATATCGGCGCCTACCGCGACGCCATCGCTCCGCTCGAACTGGGCGACGTGGCGATCACCGAGGTCTTCGACCCGACCTATGGCCCGGACGAGAACGTCGCCACGGTGCGCATCCAGGCGCAGGGCGACGAGGAATCGGTCTCGCCCGAAATCCTGTCGCAGGTCGAAGAGGCTCTGCAGGGCTATGACGAGACGCTGCAATTCACCTCGGTGGAATCGGTCGGCCCCAAGGTCTCGGGCGAGCTGGTCCGCGATGCGATGATCGCCGTTCTGGCCGCTCTGGGCGCGGTGCTGGTCTATATCTGGCTGCGCTTCGAATGGCAGTTCGCGCTGGGTGCGGTCGCCGCACTGGTGCACGACATCATCCTGACCATCGGGGTTTTCGTCGTGCTGCAGCTCAAGTTCGACCTGGCCATCATCGCGGCGCTGCTGACCATCGTGGGCTATTCGCTGAACGATACCGTGGTCGTGTTCGACCGGATGCGCGAGAACCTCATCAAGTTCAAACAGCGCGAGATCATCGACGTGATGAACCTGTCGCTGAACGAAACGCTCACCCGGACCCTGATGACCTCGTTCACGACGCTGATCGCGCTGATTTCGCTGTTCATGCTGGGCGGCGACGTGATCCGGGGCTTCGTCTTCGCGATGATCTGGGGCGTCTTCGTCGGTACCTGGTCGTCGGTCTACGTCGCTGCGGTCGTCGTGAAGCGGCTGGGGGTCAAGCGCGACTGGGGCAAGGGCGGCGACAAGGCCGGCACCCAGTTCGGCACCTCGGCCTGATCGGCCCAAGGCAAACGGGAGGAGCGACATGCGTCTGAACGAAATGGATTTCGGCAATGCCCGCCCCGTGGAGGGATACGGCGCCGATTTCTTCCGTCTGGACGGTGTCGCCCATCCCGCGCCCGTGGCCTTCGCGCCCGGCCATGTCATCGCTTGGGGCGGCTTCGACGATACCGCCGCGCTTCTGCCCCTTGCGGGCGAGATCGACGTCCTGTTCGTGGGAACCGGCGGCGATATCGCCCACCTGCCCTCTGACTTCCGGAAAACGCTGGAAGAGGCGGGCCTCGCGGTCGAGCCGATGGCCTCGCCCGCGGCCTGCCGCACCTATAACGTGTTGCTCTCCGAGGGGCGGCGCGTTGCCGTGGCGCTCCTGCCGGTGGGCTGAGGCGCCTTTCAGCCCTCCGGGCTGTCCAGCACCCGGACCGCGACACCCTGCGCGCTGAGCGGGCCGTCGATCCGGTCCAGCCGCATCAGCGCCAGCCCCTCGCCCCCTGCCTGCGTCCAGACCGTCCCGGCCTCGCGTCCGTCCTCCATCACCACAGCCGTGCCCGGCGCCACCGGCGTCTCCAGCGCCACGCGCACCAGCCCGCGCCGCAGGCTGGTCTTGTGGTGCATCCGCGCGGTGACTTCCTGACCGACATAGCAGCCCTTGCGGAAATCCACCCCGCCCAGCCGCTCGAAGCCCAGCTCAAGGATGAAACTGTCGCCCGGCACCAGTTCGAACCCGGTTTCCGGGATCCGGTGCGCGATGCGGATCGCATCCCAGTCGGGCGCCTCGCCCTGGCTCAGCGCGGCGCCATACAGCCGCCAGCCCAGCGCCGGATCGCGCGGTTCCGGCAGCGCGCCCTCGGGCATCGGACCAAGTCCCCGCGTCACCGGCAGATCGCTCCGTTCTATCGTCACTTTCGAGCGCAGCTTGAACATCGTCAGACGCTTGGCCAGCTCGTCGGCCAGATCCTCGGCCACGTCCAGCAACACGTCCTCGTCGCGCGGGACGACAAGGAAATCCGCGATCAGCTTGCCCTGCGGCGTCAGCAGCGCGGCATAGCCGATCCCCGCGCGGGTGATCCGGCCCATATCCTGCGTGATCATGCCCTGCAGGAACTTGACGCGGTCCACGCCGTCGACGCGCAGGATCGCGCGCCCCTCGGCCGGGGCGCAACGGGTATCGGGGGGAAGGTTGGGGTCTGTCTGGCTCATGGGGCGGATATAGGCGCGCAGGGCCGGCTTGACAGCCCCGCGCGCCGATTGCGTGCAAGCGGAGTCATCGCGCCCCGGCCAGCCAGTGCTGGAAATCGCGCGTCACGGCATCGGGCGAATAGCGGTTGGCCACCCAACTGCGAAAGCTCAGCCCCTCGGCGGCGCCGTCGCGCGCGTAGCTGCGCAGGATCTGCCCCTGAACACCGCGGCGGCAGCGCGGGAAATGGCCGTAGCGCGGCGAAAGCTGACGCATTGCCGCCTCGACACTGTCCCCTTCGCGCAAGAGCCGCCACAAGGCCGCGACGAAACCCGTCCGGTCGGCGCCCGATTTGCAATGCAGCAAAAGCGGCGGTTGCAGCCGCTGGATCAGGTCCACCAGGTCAAGCAGGGTTTCCCGGCTTGGCGCCCGCTTCGCGGTCAGCCGGATATGCACCAGGTCCAGCCCGAGCCCGCGACAGCATTCATCCTCAAGCAGACGATACCCCCGGTTGCTGGCACCGCGCAGATTGACGATGGTGGTGATTCCCGCAGCGCGCATCCTGGCAAGATCCGCCTCTGCCGGCTGGTTCGAGCGCCAGATGCCCGGCGCGATCTCGAAACGGTTTTTCCACACCAAACGCGCCAGACCGTGATCGAAGATCAACAGGTACAATCTGGCGAGGGTTCGCGCCGTTTGCGGGCTTACATCGCCGTCGCAAACGTCCAGCGCCCAATCCCCCATCACCGGGCGCCCTGCCTTGCTGTTTTCCATCGCCCCCCCGACTTCCGGCCCGCTACACACATCCGGGCCGGTTCACTCCAGTCTTGCGGCGTTGACCGTGTGAGCCGCCGCCACTAACGATACAGGCTCAAGGAGACACTCACATGAACCTTTCCAACGGCCGTCAGTACCTTGCCATTCCCGGTCCCTCGGTGATGCCCGATCGCGTTCTCGCCGCGATGCACCGGGCCGCACCCAATATCTACGAAGGCGATCTCGTCGACATGGTCGCGGGTCTGCGCAAGGATCTGAAGGCCGTGGCCTGCACGTCGCAAAACCTTGCCATCTACATTGGCAACGGCCACGCGACCTGGGAAGCGACAAATACGAATGTGTTCAACCGTGGTGACACGGCTGTCATTCTGGCCACAGGTCGCTTCGGTCATGGCTGGGCCGAGAATGCGCGCCAGCTGGGAATCAACACCGTCGTCACCGATTTCGGCAAGGCCTCGCCCATCGACCTGGAGCGGGCCGAGGCGGCGCTGCGCGCGAATCCTGACGCCAAGGCGGTGATGGTCACGCATGTCGACACCGCCACCAGCGCCCGCAACGACGTGGCGGCGGTGCGCAGGCTGATGGACGATCTGGGCCACCCGGGTCTGCTGATGGTCGATTGCATCGCCAGCCTCGCCTGCGACGAATTCCGCATGGACGCCTGGGGCGCCGACGTGATGATCGCCGCCAGCCAGAAGGGCCTGATGACGCCGCCGGGGCTGGGTTTCGTGTTTTTCTCGGAACGCGCGCGCGAACGCTCGAAAGCCTCGGACATGCGCACGCCCTACTGGGACTGGACACCCCGCAACGAGGCGACGTGGTTCTATGAGAACTGGTACGGCACCGCGCCCACCCATCACCTGTTCGGCCTGCGCGAAGCGGTGACGATGATCCACGAGGAAGGGCTGGAAAATGTCTGGGCGCGCCACGATGCACTGGCCCACGCCGTCTGGGCCGCCGCCGAGGCCTGGGGCAAGGACGGCGCGTTCCGGCTCAACATCACCAACCCCGACCAGCGCGGACGCTCGGTCACGGCGGCGCGGCTGTCGGGCAACGACGGCACCCGCCTGCGCCGCTGGACCGAGTTCGAGGCCGGCGTCACGCTGGGGATCGGGCTGGGCATGGCCGAGCCGGGCGATCCGGCGGGCGACGCCTATTTCCGCATCGCGCATATGGGCCATGTCAACGCGCCGATGACGCTGGGGGCACTGGCGACGATGGATGCCGGCATGAAGGCGCTCGGCATCCCGCATGGCTCGGGCGCGCTCGACGCCGCGGCGCAGGCGCTGGCGAGCGCACAGAGCGCCGGACAAAGCGCGCCGCGCCCGGTGGCGGTGTAACCGCCCGTCACACCAAACGACCGGCAAACCCGCTGGCCCGGAGCCTTGCATGAGTGACCCGAACCCCGCCACGCAGCCCCGCCCCGACATGTCCCGCCGCACCTATACGCGGCATGACAGCTTCGTCGCGGTGGTGCTGTTCGGCATTCTGGGCATTGCCGGGCTGTTATGGTCGGGCTGGTACACGCTCGAAGACCAGCTGATCGCCGGCGACGGGGTCTTGACCACGGCCACCGTCACCGACCGCCAGATCGAGCGGCTGCGCAGCTATAACGGCACGACCAGCCGCCGCTACCTGGTGACCGTGTCCTATACCGACAGCGACGGAACGCCGCATGAACAGGTCTTTTCGGTCACCTCGGATTACTACCTGGGCGAGGGCAACGCCGACAGCGTGGCCCTGCGATATTCCCGTACCGCGCCCGATATCGCGCAGATCGAGCCCGCGCAGGACCGCCGCCGCGCCTTTATCGCCGGGGCGGGCGGGCTGATCTGCGCGCTTGTGGCGCTGATCTGCCTGCTGCTCATCCGGCGTGAGCTGGCTTCGCAGCGCCGCGCGGTCCGGGACGGCCCGCGCCAGCTGGCCCGCGTCACCCAGCGGCTGAGCCATGGCCGCAAGGCGCTGGACCAGTGGCGCATCCGCTGGGAAACCGAAGACGGGCTGACCGGCCTCAGCCGTGGCCATCCCGGCGCCGAAGCCCCCGAGCCCGGCACGATCGTGGCCATCTACCGCGACCCCGTGACCGGCAAGGGCTGGTGGCACGGCGATTACTGAGCGCGCGCTGCGCCTCGTCTTCTTGCCCCTTGCGGCCTGCTGCCTTGCTCCCCGGCCCCTTGCCCTCGCCCCGAAGGTTTGTATCCTCGCGCCGCGAACGACGGGGGACACCATGCGCGCATTCGGACAATCACAGGGCGTGAGCCGCCGCGAGGACCTGCGCTTCCTGACCGGCAACGGGCGCTATCTCGACGACATCCTGCCCGAGGGCTGCCTGCATGTGGCTTTCCTGCGCGCGCCCGTGGCGCATGCGGTGATCACCGGGCTCGACACGTCGGACGCGGCCGCGATGCCCGGCGTCCATGCCGTCCTGACGGCCGAAGACCTGAAAGCGGCGGGAGTCACTGCCGGCCTCTGGGCGGTTCTGACCAACGACCGGCTGGGCCGCAAGGGCAAGGCCACGCACCGTCCGGTGTTGGCCGATGGCGTCATCCGCCATGTGGGCGAACCCATCGCCATCGTCGTGGCCGACACCCGCGCCCTGGCGCAGGACGCGGTCGAGGCGATCATGCTCGATTTCGACGAACGGCCCGCGCATCTCGACCTCGCCCCCGGCGGCGCGACGGTGCATGACAGCGTGCCCGACAACCTGCCAGTGGAATTCCACCTGGGCGATACCGAAGCGGTCGAGGCCGCCTTCGCCAAAGCCGCCCATACCACCCGCCTGACCGTGCGCCAGAACCGCGTCACCACCGTCAGCATGGAGCCCCGCGCGGCGCTGGCGGAATGGGACGGCAAGCGGCTGCATTTCGCCTTCAACGGTCAGGGTGTGTGGAACCACAAGCGGGAACTGGCCCGCGTCCTGAATCTCGACCCCGAACAGGTCCGCGCCACGACCCCCGACGTGGGCGGCGGTTTCGGCATGAAGACCATGCAATACCCCGAGCAATACGCGACCGCGCAGGCGGCGATCACGTTGGGCAAGCCGGTCGCGTGGATCTCGGACCGATCCGAGGCGATGCTGGCCGATAACGGCGCGCGCGATCTGGAAAGCACGGCGGAACTGGCCTTCGACGCCGATCACCGGATCCTCGCCTACCGGGTCGAGACCCGCTCGAATATCGGCGCCTACAATTCGCAGTTCGGTCAGATGATTCAGGCCGAGCTGTTCTCTAAGGTGTTCACCGGCGTCTACGACATCCCCTGCGCCACGCTCGACGTGCAGGGGATCTACACCAACACCACGCCCGTCGACGCCTATCGCGGCGCGGGCCGCCCCGAGGCGATCACGCTGCTTGAGCGCACAATGGACATGGCCGCGCGCGAGCTGGGCCTCTCGCCCTTCGAGCTGCGCGCGAAGAACTTCATTGCCCCCGACGCCTTCCCCTATACCACGCCCGGCGAGATGACCTATGACGTGGGCTCGTTCGCCCGCGTCCAGGCCCGCGCGCAGGAGCTGGGCGATGTCGCGGGCTTTCCCGCCCGGCGCGCCGAGAGCGAGGGCAAGGGCCTGCTGCGCGGGATGGGCTTTGCCTATTACATCGAATCCATTCTGGGCGAGGACAGCGAAGGCGCGGCCATCGAATTCACCGACACGGGCGGCGTGAAGCTCTATGTCGGCACCCAGTCGAACGGACAGGGCCACGAAACCGTCTATGCCCAATATCTTGCCGATATTTCCGGCCTGCCCTTCGACGCGATCGAGGTCGTGCAGGGCGACAGCGACCTGATCGGACGCGGCGGCGGGACGGGCGGCTCACGCTCGGTCACCGTGCAGACCACCGCCACCCACGGCACCGCCGAGGCGATGGTCGAGGCCTTCGCCGCCTTTCTGGAGGACGAGATCGAGGCCGCTCCCTTCACCTTCGAGGACGGCATCTTCTCGGCCCCCGGCTCGAACCGCAGGCTCACGCTGATGGAAGCGGCCGAGCTGGCGCGCGCCAAGGGCCGCAGCGACCTTCTGCGGCATGAAAAACGCACAAAACTGCCCGGCCGGTCGTTCCCCAACGGCGCGCATCTGTGCGAGGTCGAGATCGACCCCGAAACCGGCGCGATGCGGCTCGACCGCTATCTTGCGGTGGACGATCTGGGCGTGCTGATGCATCCCCAGCTGGCCGAGGGTCAGGTCCATGGCGGCGTGGTGCAGGGCTTCGGTCAGGCCGCGTCCGAGGACATCCGCTTCGATGCCGACGGCCAGCTTCTGACCGGCTCGCTCATGGATTACGCGGTGCCGCGCGCGACGGATGTGCCCAATATCCGCTTCGTCAGCGACCCCACGCCGTCGAAAAACAACCCCATCGGCATGAAAGGCTGCGGCGAGGCGGGCACCGTGGGGGCGCTTGCGGCCGTCTCGAACGCCGCGCTCGACGCGCTGTGGTCGCGCGGCGTACGCCATGTCGACATGCCGCTCACGCCGCTCCGCATCTGGAGCTGGCTCAACGACGCCAAGGACAAACCCGCATGAGCCCGCGCTACACCGCCCTCGTCGCCAGCCTGCCCGCCACCGTGCCCTTCGTCGGCCCCGAAACCGCCGAACGCGAGCGCGGCGCGCCCTTCATCGCCCGGCTTGGCGCGAATGAGAACGGCTTCGGCCCCTCGCCCCGCGTCATCGAGGCGATGCGGCAGGCGGCGGGCGAACAGTGGAAATACGGCGACGCGCAAAGCCACGACCTGAAGCAGGCCCTTGCGCAGAAGCACGGCGTCAGCCCTGACAACATTATCATCGGCGAAGGCATCGACGGGTTGCTCGGGTATCTCGTGCGGCTTGTGGTCGAACCCGGCGACGCGGTCGTGACCTCCGAAGGCGCCTATCCCACCTTCAACTACCATGTCGCGGGTTTCGGCGGCGTGTTGCACAAGGTGCCCTACCGGGATGACCACGAAGACCCCGCAGCGCTGATGGACAAGGCGCGTGAGATGCAGGCGAAACTTGTCTACCTCGCCAATCCAGACAACCCGATGGGCACATGGCACGACGCGGCGACGCTGGAAGCCGCGCTCGAGCGGGTGCCCGAGGGCACGCTTTTCGTGCTCGACGAAGCCTATGTCGACTTCGCGCCCGACGGCACCGCGCCCAGGATCGACGCGCGGGACGAGCGCGTGATCCGCTTCCGGACCTTTTCCAAAGCCTATGGGCTGGCGGGCGCGCGGGTTGGATACGCGATCGCCGCGAAGGGGCTGGTCGCGGCCTTCGACAAGGTGCGCAACCATTTCGGCATGAACCGCGCGGCGCAGATCGGCGCGCTGGCCGCGCTGGAGGACGCGGCCTACCTGCAGGACATCACGAACAAGGTGGCGGCGGCACGCGACCGCATCGCACGGATCGCTGCCGATAACGGGCTGAGCGCCCTGCCCTCGGCCACCAATTTCGTCACCATCGATTGCGGCGCCGACGGCGATTTCGCGCGGCGGGTGCTGGCCGAGACCGTGAAACGCGGGGTCTTCATCCGCATGCCCTTCGTCGCACCGCAAGACCGCTGCATCCGCGTCAGCACCGGCCCCGAGGCCGAGCTCGACGCCTTCGCCCGCGTGTTGCCCGAAGCGCTGGCCGCCGCGCGGGCGCCTGGGCAGGTCGGAACCGGCGGTTGAGGGAACCCGCGCGCCCGGTGCGCCGTTCTGTCCCCAAGCCGCCCGATATGCCGGAGATCCCATGCGTCGCTGCCTGATCGCCCTGTTGCTGACCCTGTGCCCGACGCTTTTGCCGGCACAGAGCCTGCCCGATACGCCCTCGGCCCGGGCCTTTGCCGAACTCGACATCCAGACGCGGATGCTGGATGTGCCGCTGACCGGGGATGCCGATATCGATTTCGTGCGCCATATGATTCCCCAGCACCAGCGCGCCATCGAGATGGCTGAACTGGTGCTGGAGCACGGCCACAACCCCGAGGTCCGCGCCATGGCCGAAGCGGTGATCGAGACACGGCGTCCGCAGCTCGACGCGATGCTGGTCTGGCTTGCCCGGTTCGAATGAGCGGGCGCGGGCGGTGACGTTGCGTCTCCTGCGCCCAAGCGCACTGGTCGCCGGACGCAGCGCTGCCTAGCCTTTCCCGGACCGCAGAAGGAACGCAGGATGCCAGATCCCTTTTTCGCCACCCGCCCCGAGGAGATGCCCAGCCGCGACGCGGTCGCGCAGCTGACCGGGCTTGAATACATGCAGGCGATCTTCGACGGCCGCATGGCTGGCGCGCCGATCGCGGGCGTCATGCACTTCTGGCCGCACGAGGTCAGCGAGGGCGAGGTCGCCTTTCGCGGCGAGCCGAAATTCGAACATCTGAACCCGATGGGCGGGCTGCATGGCGGCTGGTACGGCACGCTTCTGGACAGCGCGCTGGGCTGTGCGGTAGCCACCACCCTGCCGCGCGGCGCGGGCTACACGACGCTCGAATACAAGGTGAACCTGACGCGCGCGCTGAAACCCGGCACGCTGGTCGAATGCCGCGCGCGGGTGCAGCATGCCGGGCGCTCGACCGCGGTGGCCGAGGGCACGATCCGGGGCGTCGAGGACGGCAAGCTGTACGCCACCGGCTCGACCACCTGCATCATCCTGCGCGGATAACGGGCAGGCGGGGGGCCAGCCCCCCGCACCCCCCGCCGGGGCGGGGGCACGCCCCCTCCCCGGACCCCTCCGGTGAGTATTTGTGGCAAAGTGAAGGGGCGGGTTTCGCGTCAGGCTTTTTTGCGTCAGGCCTTGGTGGCGACGAAGTCAAGAAGCGCCGAGCGCCCGGAATGGCCGCGTCCCTCCTGCACGTCGCGCTCATAGGCGGCGAGGCGGTCGATGCGGAAACCGGGGAAAGCCGCGCGCAGCATGTCGGGCGTCCACATCTGCGCCGGATCCGATGGCCCGCCGGTGCCGAGTGCCACCTGTTCGGGCAGGTAGCCGTGCAGCACCAGCCGTCCGCCCGGCGCCACTGCGCGCGCGAGATCGGCAAAGCGCGCGGGGCGTTCATCCGGGGTGATGAACTGGATGAAGATCCCCATCACCAGATCGTATTGCGCCGACCAGTCCCAGCCCGCCCAGTCCGAGACCCGCGTATCGAGCGCGACGCCCGCTTTCGAGGCCAGCGCACGGGCACGTTCCACCGCCGTGGGCGACAGGTCGAAGGCCGTGACCTGCATTCCCCGGCGCGCCAGTTCCACCGAATTGCGCCCCTCGCCATCGGCCACGCTGAGCGCGCGCTGGCCCGGCCGGGTCAGCCACGGGTTCTCGGTCAGGAACCGCGCGGGTTCGGTGCCGAAGAGGTAATCCCCTTCTTTGCGATAGCGGTCTTCCCACATGGTCGTCTCCGTTCTGCCATGCCCTGACATAAGCCCCCGGGCGCGCGCTCACCAGAAATTCTGCGGATCGATATCGACGGCGAGCCGTGTATCGCCCGGTGGTTTGATCCCTGCAAGCCATTGCCGGATCGCCGCTTGCAGCGGCGCGCCCTTGGCCGCCTTGATCAGAAGCCGCACGCGGTGGCGCCCGCGCACGCGCGCGATCGGCGCGGGCGCGGGGCCGAAGATCTGCGCGCCGATGGCCAGCAGCGGGTCGGCGTTCATCGCCAGGTGGTTGCCCAGATCGAAGGCCTGTTCCAGCGACGAAGACGAGAGGATGATCCCCGCGAGCCGTCCATAGGGCGGCATGCCCAGCGCCTCACGCTCGGCCGCCTCGGCGCGCCAGAAGCCTTCGTCATCGCCGCTGAGAATGGCCTGGATCACCGGGTGATCGGGCTGGTGGGTCTGCAACAGCGCCAGCCCCGGCTTGTCATGCCGCCCGGCGCGCCCGGCGACCTGACGGATCAGCTGAAACGTACGTTCCGCCGCGCGCAGATCGCCGCCATGCAGGCCCAGATCGGCGTCGATCACGCCCACGAGCGTCAGCAGCGGAAAGTTATGCCCCTTGGCCACCAGCTGGGTGCCGATGACGATATCCGCCTCGCCCCCGGCGATGGCCGCGATCTGCTCCTTCAGCGCCCGGGCCGAGCCGAACAGGTCCGAGGACAGAACCGCCACGCGGGCCTCGGGCCATGTCGCGCGCGTCTCTTCTTCCAGCCGCTCGACGCCCGGGCCGATCGGATGCATCGAGCCTTCGGTCTTGCAGTCCGGGCAGGCCGTCGGGATGGGCGCGGTGGCACCGCATTGGTGGCACATCAGGCGGTTGAGAAACCGGTGCTCGACCATCCTTGCATCGCATTGCGAACAGGCGATCTGGTGGCCGCAGGCGCGGCATGTGGTCACCGGCGCATAGCCCCGGCGGTTGAGGAAAAGCAGCGATTGCTCTTTGTTCGCCAGCCGCTCATCCACCGCGGCTTTCAGGCCCTCGGAGATCCAGCGCCCATGCGGCAGTTTCTGCCCGCGCAGATCCAGCGCGCGCATCTCGGGCAGTTCGGCCACCCCGAACCGCGCGTGCAGATCGAGCCGATGGTATTTGCCGCTTTGCGCATTGGCCCAGCTTTCCAGCGATGGCGTGGCCGAGGCCAGCACCACCTGCGCCTGCGCCAGCGAGGCGCGCAGCACGGCCATGTCGCGGGCGTTGTAAAGCACCCCTTCGTCCTGCTTGTACGAGCCGTCATGTTCCTCGTCGATGACGATGAGGCCAAGGTCGCGATAGGGCAGGAACAGCGCCGAACGCGCCCCCACCACAAGCTGCACGCGCCCCTCGCCCGCCATCCGCCACAGCCGCCGGCGCTCGGTCATCGTGGCGCCCGAATGCCATTCGCCGGGACGCTGGCCGAAGCGGGCCTCGACCCGTTCGAGGAACCCCTCGGTCAGGCCGATCTCGGGCAACAGGACCAGCGCTTGCCGCCCCTTGCGCAGGCATTCGGCCACCGCTTCGAGATAGACCTCGGTCTTGCCCGAGCCGGTGACGCCCTTGAGCAGCGTCACCCCGAAGGCATCGGCGCGGGATTTCAAGACCTCGGCGGCGGCGGCCTGATCGTCGGACAGGGTCTTGCTTGGCAGGGAGGGGTCGAGCAGCGGATAGGGCTGATCCTTGGGCGCCTCGGCTTCGATCAGCGCGCCCTGCGCGGCCATCGTGTGCACGACCGAACCGGTGACATCGGCGGCGCGCGTGATCTCGCCCACCGTGAGCGCGGCGCCGCCATAGCCTTCGAACACGTCGAGCACGCGCTTGCGGGCCTCGGTCAGGCGGGCGGGCGGCTCGCCGGGGCGATAGACGCGGATCATCTGCGGCCCCGAGAACAGTCCCGGCGCGCGGGTCGCCAGAAACAGCATCAGCGACAGCGGCGTCAGCGTGTAATCGGCGGCCCGCACGAGGAACTCGCGCAGTTCGTCGCGCATCGGCGGCACGTCCAGAACGCGGGTGATCGGGCGCAACTTCTCGACCGGAAAATCGCCCTCGGCCTCGCCCCAGACGCAGCCCAGAACCTTGCGCGGACCCAGCGGCACCTCGACGAAATCGCCCAGCCGGGCGCCCCCCTCGGGCGCGCGGTAATCGAGGAACCGGTCCAGCGGTTGCGCGGTCAGCACGGCGACGGGCTGACCAGGCGCGAAGGATGTTACCGCGAACACGGACACGGGCAAAAGACCTTTCAGGCGGGCTTGCGATACGATATGACGCCCCCGAACCCTTACTGCAACCGCCCACCCTTCTGCCAAGGACTGAGAGAGCGATGAAATTCTTTGTCGATACCGCTGACGTCGCGGCCATCCGCGAACTGCACGAACTGGGCATGGTCGACGGCGTGACCACCAATCCGTCGCTGATCCTGAAATCGGGTCGCAACATTCTGGAAGTCACGAAAGAGATCTGCTCGATCGTCGACGGTCCGGTCTCGGCCGAGGTCGTGGCGCTGGAAGCCGAGGCGATGATCGCCGAGGGCCTGAAACTGGCCGAGATCGCGCCCAATATCGCCATCAAGCTGCCGCTGACCTGGGACGGGCTGAAGGCCTGCAAGCACCTCACCGACAAGGGCCACATGGTCAATGTCACGCTGTGCTTCTCGGCCAATCAGGCGCTTCTGGCGGCCAAGGCGGGCGCGACCTTCATCTCGCCCTTCATCGGGCGCTTGGACGATATCAACCTCGACGGGATGGAGCTGATCCGCGACATCCGCGAGATCTACGACAATTACGATTTCAAGACGCAGATCCTGTCGGCCTCGGTCCGCACGGTGAACCATGTGCGCGAAGCCGCGCTGGCCGGTTCGGACGTGATGACCGCCCCGCCCGAGGTGATCCGGAAGCTGGCCCAGCACCCGCTGACCGATGCAGGTCTGGCACAGTTCATGAAGGACTGGGAAAAAACGGGTCAGAAAATCATCTGATCTGGTGTAGCATCGCTGCAAAGATACAAGATCGGGGCAGACATGGCAGCTACGGGACCGGCCGAAGACACCGGCATGCAGGAGGAATGGCGCGCCCGCGTGCTCGCCGATCCCGGCCTGGTGCTCGATGATTCCGAGCTCATGCGCGCACTGGTTCTGACCTCGGAACGCGCCATGGGCGGCAATGTCGTCGATCTGCGCAGCATGGCCATGGAACGGCTCGAGTCGCGTCTTGCGCGGCTCGAGGAAACGCATCGTGCGGTCATCGCCGCCGCGTATGAAAACCTGTCCTCGACCAACCAGATCCACCGCGCGCTGTTGCGGCTGCTCGATGCCGAACGGTTCGAGGATTTCGTCATGGATCTGGGCGGTTCGGTCGCCGAGATCCTGGGCGTCGACGCGATCCGGCTGGTGCTGGAAAGCGCCGAGCCGGGCGGCGGTCTGGGCAAGCTCGACGCGATCCTGCGCGTCCGCAAGCCCGGCTATGCCGAGCATTACATGCGCGCCGGGCGCCCCGCCCCCGCGCGTCCCATCGTGCTGCGCCAGGGTGTCCCGCCCTCGTCCGGCCCCTACGGCGAAGTTGCCGCCGATCTGCGCTCCGAGGCGCTGATGCGGCTGGATCTGGGCCGGGGCCGTCTGCCCGGTATGCTGGCGATGGGCTCGGAAGACCCGCATCGCTTCAAGCCCGGACAGGGCACCGATCTTCTGGCCTTTTTCACCGGCACGTTCGAGCGCGTCCTCAGGCGCTGGCTGTCGTGACGCGCGCGCTGTCGGGGGCGATCTCTCCGGCGCTGCGCGACGCGCTGGAGCAATGGCTCACCCAGCTTGCGGCGCTCGACGATGCGTCCGATCACACGATCGACGCCTACCGCGCCGACGTGGCCGAATTTCTCGATTTCCTCGCCCGGCATCATGGCGGCGCCGCCGGGATGGCTCAGCTCCGCGCGGTCGAAACCCGCGACCTGCGCAGCTGGATGGCCCATGCGCGCGCCCATGACCGGGGCGCGCGTTCGCTTGCGCGCGCCTTGTCGGCGCTCAAGGGCTTCGCGCGCTGGCTGTCCGACCGGCACGAGGATTTCGATGCCACCGCCATCCTGTCCGCGCGCGCGCCGCGCCACCAGCGGCCCCTGCCCCGCCCGCTGGACGAAGACGCCGCCCGCGCCGTGACCCAATCGATCAGCGACGACAAGTCCGAGGCCTGGATCCGCGCCCGCGACACTGCCGTCGCCACCCTGCTCTATGGTTGCGGCCTGCGGATCTCCGAGGCGCTGGGTCTCACCGGGCGCGATGCCGCCATCGCCGAGACGCCGGGCGCCAGCCTGCGCATCTTGGGCAAGGGCGGCAAGGAGCGGCTGGTGCCGGTAATCCCCGCAGCCGCGCAGGCCGTGGCACGCTATACAGGGCTCTGCCCCTACCCGATCGACCCCGACGCACCGCTCTTTCGCGGGATGCGCGGCGGGCCGCTGAACCCGCGCCTCATCACCCGCGCGATGGAGGGCGTGCGCCTGCGGCTGGGGCTGCCCGCCAGCGCGACGCCGCATGCCCTGCGCCATTCCTTCGCCACGCATCTGCTCAGCCGGGGCGGCGATCTGCGCGCGATTCAGGAGCTTCTGGGCCACGCCAACCTGTCCACCACGCAGATCTATACCGGCGTCGATACCGCGCGCCTGATGGAAGCCTATAACGCCGCCCATCCCCGCGCGCGCAAAGGCTGAGTGGCACGCCCCGCGCAAACAGGCTAAGGGAAGCGCGACTCGCCTCCCAGCCACGGATCCTGCCATGACCAAGCGCATCGTTCTTTCCAGCGACCACGCCGCCATCGAGCTGCGGCAGACCATCGCCCGCCACGTCACCGCGCTGGGATACGAGGCGGTCGATATCGGCCCGACCAGCCCGGAAAGCACCCATTACCCGCTGCACGGACAGGCCGCCGCCGAGCGCGTCGCTTCGGGCGATTGCGCGCTGGGGATCATCCTGTGCGGCACCGGGCAAGGCATCATGATGGCTGCCAACAAGGTCCCCGGCATCCGCTGCGGCGTCTGTTCGGACACGTTCTCGGCCAAGATGATCCGCCAGCATAACGACGCCCAGATCCTGTCCATCGGCGCCCGCGTCGTGGGCGAAGGGCTGGCGCTGGAAATCGTCGAGGCCTTCCTCGGCGCCGAGTTCGAAGGCGGTCGCCACGCCACCCGCGTGGCGATGATCGAGAAAACCGACGCCTGAGCCCTCGCTACGCGCCGCTGTCGGAAATCTTCAAGACCGCCCGCCTCGCCGGCTCTAGGGATGCGCTCTCAAGACAACCCAACGAGGCCATCATGATCTTTCGCTACACGATCTTCTACGTCGACAACGTGCGGGAAACGCTGGAATTCTTCGAAGCCGCCTTCGGCTTTGCGCGGGGTTTCCTGCATGAAAGCGGCGATTACGGCGAGCTGGTGACGGGCGAGACGAAACTCGCGTTTTCCTCGACCGCCCTGATGCGGCAGCTTGGCAAGTCCCCGGCCACCCCCCAGCCCGGCAAACCGACCTTCGAGATCGCCTTCGAAACCGATGATGTCGTGGGCGCCCTCGCGCGAGCGCTGAAGGCGGGCGCGACGCTCTTGCAGGACACGCGGGACGAGCCCTGGGGCCAGACGACCGCCTATGTCTCGGATCCGAACGGCTACCTGATCGAGATCTGCACCCCGGTTTCCGGCGCGTGACAGGCCGTTGACCGGCGCGCGACGGGCGGTATCTCAGCCACCCGGGGCGCCGGTCGACCAGTTCCCCAGACCCGGCTGCGACAAATCCGTCAGCGTGGCCGGGTCACGCCGCAGCTGGCCGGGCGTGCGCCCGAACCAGCGCAGCACCTCGCGATTCATATGCGCCTGATCGCTGTATCCGTGGTCGAACGCCACATCCGACAAGGGCTCTTCCCCGCGCAAGGCCAGAACCGCCCGCCGCGCCCGGCCCAACAGCCGCCAGAACCGAGGCGGCGGCAAGGCCAGCCCGGCGAAGTGGCGCTGCAGCGTCCGCGCCGAGACGCCCTGTTGCCGGGCCACCGCGTCGACATCCTCACCGGCTTCGGCCAAAGCCGCGATCAGGTCCGGGCAATCCCCGTCCACCCGCAAGGCGGTGCCGATCTGCTGATCCAGCCGCGCCGCATCCAGCGTGTCGACCGGCGCCCCCACCCCCACGCCGGGCCGCAGCCGGTAGCCCGTCAGCGTCGTCCCCGCCCGGATCGCCACCCGGCGCGGGCCGTCATCCCAATCCGTCAGGGTGACCGAGGACGCCCCGCCCGGCGGCGACACGACCAGAATGTCGCGGCAGCCATCGGGCATGATTGTCGAAACCTCGTCCTTCTGCGCCACATGGTGCCAACGATGATACAGCATTGCCCGCGCTCCCGACCCGGCATGACCCGTGCATTCTGCGCCGCCTGCGCGTCCTGTACCAGCCCGCGGCGCCCGCCCTTCCGGTTGCTGCGCTTGCAAAATCGTTAACCGCGACGCCTTGCCACAGCGGCGCATTCGCGGCAGACAGGGAAAATGATGGAAACCTTCCGCGCCTATTTCGTCCATATGTTCACCGCCACCGGGGCGGTCTTCTCGATGCTGGCGATGCTCGCCGCGGCCGAGGGCAAATGGTCGCTGATGTTCCTGTGGCTGGTCGTCGCCTTCATCGTCGACGGCATCGACGGGCCGATGGCGCGGAAATACGACGTGAAGACCAAGGCACCGATCATCGACGGCGTGCTTCTGGACCTGATCATCGACTACCTGACCTATGTCTTCATCCCCGCCTTCGCGCTGTTCCATTCGGGCCTTCTGCCGGGCTGGACCGGCTGGACCGCGATCATCGTCATCACCTTCGCCTCGGTCCTGTATTTCGCCGATACGCGGATGAAGACGGCGGATGCGTCGTTCTCGGGCTTTCCGGGATGCTGGAACATGCTTGCGGTGGTGATCTTCGCCGTGCGTCCCGAATTCTGGACGATCCTCGGTCTGATCGTCGTCCTGTCGGTGACGATGTTCCTGCGCATCAAGTTCGTGCACCCGGTCCGCACCCAGCGCTGGCGGTTCATCACCCTGCCCGTGGCGCTGATCTGGGTCGCGCTGGCCACCGTCGCCGCGTGGATGGATTTCCAGCAGCCGCAGGCCGTGACCATCGGCCTGATCGCGACCAGCATCTACCTTCTGGGCGCGGGCGCGGTGCAGCAGGTGCTGTTCCGCGAACGGCTCTAAAGCCGCGTCAGCCCGACGCCGGCAACGATGAGCAGCGCCGCCACCGCCTTGCTTCGGTCCATCCGCTCGCCGAAGAACAGCCAGCCCAGCAGCACCGCGAACAGGATCGAGGTCTCGCGCAGCGCGCCGACCAGCGCGATGGGCGCCCGGGTCATCGCCCAGACGACGATCGCATAGGCGCCGAACGACGCAGCCCCCGCTGCCAGCCCCACGGCCCAGCCGCGCGGCGACACGCGCAGCACCGCCCGGCCCCTGAGCGCGACGATGGCGGGCGTGTAGACCAGCGCCGCGCCGACCATCAGCCAGCCGACATAGGCCAGCGGCTCGCCCGTGGCCCGCGCGCCCAGCCCGTCAACTAGCGTGTAGCCCGCCGTCGCCATCGCCGCGCCAAAGGCAAAGGGCAGAAGCCGCCGCGACTCGCCCGAGGTCAGCACACCCCGCGCCATCAGCGCGATGCCGCAGCCCAGGATCACGATCCCCCAAAGCTCGTGGCTTGCCAGCGGGTCGGACAGGAACAGGATCGACACGACCAGCACGATCATCGGCGCCGTGCCGCGCGCGATGGGATAGACCCGGCTCAGATCGCCCTGTTCATAGGCATAGGCAAGGAACAGCTGATACGCCATGTGCACCAGCGCCGAGGCGGCGATCCAGGGCCAGGCCGCAGGCGCCGGAAAGGGCTGCGTCAGCGCCAGCGCCAACCCGAACAGGGCCTGCGTCGTGGACAGGACGAACATCGCGCTCTGCTTCGACAAGCCGGTCTTGATGACCGCGTTCCAGCCGGCATGCAACAGCGCGGCGATCAGGACGGCAATCAGGACGGCAGGGGTCATGGCGGGGGCCTCGGAGCGGATGTTTCACTCGCGCAGACATCACAAAGCGACTAAGAAGACAAAGAACAAATTTTCCCCGTTTCGTGCGTTTTTGGAACATGAGCCGCCGCAACCTCCCCCTGACCGCTTTGCGCGCCTTCGAGGTCTTCGGCACCACCGGCTCGATGTCGGCCGCGGCGGCGACGCTGGGGGTCACGCATTCCGCCGTTTCGCGGCAGATCCGGCAGCTGGAGGAAAGGCTCGGCGTCGCGCTGGTCGAAGGCCCGCGCAATGCCACCCGCCCGACCGAGGCCGGCGCGCAGCTTCTGCCGATGCTCTCGCGCGGTTTCGATACGCTCGAGGAAGCGCTGCGCGCCCTGCCCCGACAGACCGACAGCATCGATGTCTCCAGCCTTGCGACCTTTGCCATGCGCTGGCTGATCCCCCGCCTGCACCGTTTCCAGACGCAGCATCCCGGGCTGCGTGTGCGCCTGACCTCGGATTACGCGCCGGTGGATACCTCGCCCTCGGGACCCGACGTGGCGATCCGCGTCGGCACGGGCGGCTGGCCCGCGGGCTGGGGCATAGACCCGCTCTTTCCCGACACGATCGGCCCGGTCATCGCGCCCCGATGGGAAGCCGATGTCACCCGCGATTTCGCGCGCATTCCCCGTCTCAGCGCGTCCTCGCGCCTTGGCACGTGGGAGACATGGGCGCAGGCGGCGGGCCACGCGCTGTCCCCCGCCAAGCCCACCGAGTTCGAACATTTCCACTACAAGATCGAGGCGGCGCTGTCGGGCCTCGGCGCCGCAGTCCTGCCCGAAGTCCTGATCCGCGCCGAGCTTGCCGCCGGTCGCCTGATCGCCCCCTATGGCTTTCAGTCCAGCGGCATGACCTATGTCGCGCTGACCCGACCCGATCCGTCGCGACCTGCGCGGCTGTTTCGCGACTGGCTGCTTGCGCAGGCGCGCTAGATCAGCAGCCCGCCCGCGCGTTCGTGGCGCAAGAGCCAGACCTTGGTTTCCACCCCGCCGGGGGCCGAGAACCCGCCAAGCCCGCTTGCGCCCAGAACCCGGTGGCACGGCACGATCAGCGGCACCGGATTGCCGCCGCAAAGCTGGCCCATCGCCTGCGCGCTGATCCCCAGCTCGCGCGCCAGTTCGCCATAGCTGCGGGTCTCGCCCACGGGAATCGCCGCCATCGCCGCGCAGGCCCGGATCTGCGCCGGGCTCGCTTTTATCCGCAACGGCAGGTCGAAGGCCACGGGCCCGCCGTCGAAATACGCCCGCACCTGACGCGCGGCCTCGGCCAGAAGCGGCGTGTCGTCATGGCTTTCGTCGCCGCCCCATCGCGCACGGACCAGCGCGCCGTCGTCTTCGATCAGGGTGAAACGCCCGGTCGGCGTGTCCAGCGTCAGACCGGGCATCAGCGCATCAGCTTGCGGCGCCCGTCCTGCGCCAGCGCCAGCCGCAGCTCGACCTTCGAGAGTTCGGCCATGATCTCGCGCTTCTGCTCGGGATCGGTCGCGGCACGGTAAGCGGCGCGGATCTGGACGGCCTGTTTCTTCAGCGTGATCTCATCGGGCAGCCCGCCCGCCTCGGCAACGATCCGCATCGAGGCGCGCTCAGCAGCCGAGACGAAGGCATCCTCGGGGCGTTTGGGCAATGGTTTCCCCTGCCCGGCGATATGGTCCATCTTGCCCTCGGCCTGCGCCAGCGCGATCTGACGCTCGACCATGTGTTCGAATCCGCTCATGGCGCAACGATAGCACCGCCACCGCGGGATTCGAGCCCTACATCCCCGCCAGCCGCTCGGCCCAGCGCCGCGCGATGGGACCGACCAGAACCGCCAGCGGCACCGCGATCAGCCATGCCAGCACCCAGGCGGTGGCCCAGCGGATATGGAAATGGCTGTCGAAGCCGGTATTCACCAGCGTGATGAAGCCCGACATCACGACGGACATCAGCGTGCCCATCATCAGCCCGGTCAGAAGGCGCAGTTTCATGCCCGATCTCTCTGCTCAGCGGCCGAACCCTTGGCGCCGCCCCGGCCAGTGACCGGGGCGGCAACCTGTCATCCGAGCGCGGCATCGCAGCGCGCGCAGGTGCCGGGATGCTTATGCGTGCCGACATCGGGCAGGATCTTCCAGCAGCGCTGGCATTTCTCGCCCTCGGCATGATGGAAGACAACGCCCACGCCCGGCACGTCCTCGGCCGCGAAGGCTCCTTCAGGCGCCTCGCCCTGCGTCAGCGTGATGCCCGAGGTGATGCACAGCGTCGAGAACGTGTCCGGATTGGTCACGATCTGCGCCAGTTCCGGCGACAGGTAGACCGTCGGCGCGGCTTCGAGGCTGGCGCCGATGGTCTTGTTGCGCCGCTCGACTTCCAGCGCGCCGGTGACGACCCGGCGCACCGCGCGCACCTTCTGCGCCCGCGCCGCCAGTTCCGGATCGAGCCAGCTTTCCGGCGTGTCGGGGAAGTCCTGCAGATGCACGCTCTCGTCATCGCCGGGGAAGCGCGACAGCCAGACATCCTCCATCGTGAAGGGCAGGATCGGCGCCAGCCACGTCGTCAGCCGGTGGAACAGCGCATCCATCACCGTCAGCGAGGCCAGCCGAACCGGGCTGTCCGCCGGATCGCAGTAGAGCGCGTCCTTGCGGATGTCGAAATAGAAGGCCGACAGATCCGTCGTGGCGAAGGCGAACAGCGACTGGAACACACCCTGGAAGTCGAAGGCGGCATAGCTCTTGCGCACCTGCGCGTCCAGCTCGGCCAACCGGTGCAGCATCAACTGCTCCAGCTCGGGCATGGCGTCTCGCGCCACCGCCTTGGCCGGATCATAGGCGCCCAGCGCCCCCAGCATGAAGCGCAGCGTGTTGCGCAGGCGGCGGTAGCTGTCGGCGGTGCCCTTCAGGATCTCGGGACCGATGCGCTGATCCTGCGTGTAATCCGACAGCGCCACCCACAGCCGCAGGATATCCGCGCCGTACTGGTCGATGACCTCCTGCGGGACGATGGTGTTGCCGATGGACTTGGACATCTTCATGCCCTTCTCGTCCAGCGTGAAGCCATGCGTCACCACGTTGCGGTAAGGCGCACGCCCCTTGGTGCCGCAGCCCTGCAGCATCGAGGAATGGAACCAGCCGCGATGCTGGTCGGTGCCTTCCATGTAGACATCGGCGATGCCGTCCGGCACGCCGTCTTCGCGGTCGCGCAGCACGAAGGCATGGGTCGAGCCGGAGTCGAACCACACGTCGAGAATGTCAAAAACCTGATCATAGGCTTCGGGATCGTGCAGGTCTTTCAGCACTCGCTCCTTGAAGCCTTTCACATACCAGACATCCGCGCCTTCTTCTTCAAAGGCCAGACGAATCCGCGTATTGACCTGCGCGTCCTTCAGCAGGAAGTCCGGATCGGTCGGCTTGGCGCCCTTCTTGACGAAGCAGGTCAGCGGCACGCCCCAGGCACGCTGGCGCGACAGCACCCAGTCGGGGCGGCTTTCCATCATCGAATGAAGCCGGTTGCGCCCCGAAACGGGCGTGAACTTGACCAGATCCTCGATCGACTTCAGCGCGCGCTGGCGGATCGTGTCGCCATACTGGCCCATCCCGTCATCGAGCACCTTGTCGATCGCGGCGAACCATTGCGGCGTGTTGCGGAAGATCACCGGCGCCTTCGAGCGCCAGCTATGCGGATAGCTGTGCTTGAGCTTGCCCTTGGCCAGAAGCGCCCCGGCCCAGGCGAGGTTCTTGATGACGCTCACATTGGCCGGGCCGTCCTTGCCGTCCTGCACGATGATCGCCTCGCCACCGAAGATCGGCAGATCGGCGCGGTAGGTGCCGTCGGGCTCGACGTTATAGGTCATCGGCAGCTTGAATTTCAGGCCAAGCTGGTAATCGTCATCGCCGTGGCTGGGCGCGGTATGCACGAAGCCGGTCCCGGCATCGTCGGTGACGTGGTCACCGGGCAGCATGGGCACGTCGTAATCCCATTCGCCGTTGCCGTTCTCGACACCGCGGAACGGGTGGGCCAGCACCAGCCCCGACAGCTCGTCGGCCGGAACGTCGCGCAGCTTCTCGAAGCCGGTCACCTTGGCCGCCGCCATCACGCCCTCGGCCAGCGCATCGGCCAGAAGGATCGTCTCGCCCACCGTCACCGTGGCCTTTTCCTCGGCCTCGGTCACGCGGTAGAGGCCATAGGTGATCGACGGGTTATAGGCGACCGCGCGGTTTTGCGGGATGGTCCAGGGCGTCGTGGTCCAGATCACGACCGAGGCCCCGTCCAGCGCGCCGTCCACAGGTTTGAACCGCACCCAGATCTGGTGGCTGGTATGGTCGTGATACTCGACCTCGGCCTCGGCCAGCGCGGTCTTCTCGACCGGGGACCACATCACGGGTTTCGACCCCTGATACAGCGCGCCGTTCATCAGGAATTTCATGAATTCCTCGGCGATCACTGCCTCGGCGTGGAAGTCCATCGTCAGATAGGGGTCGTTCCACGTCCCGGTCACGCCCAGGCGCTTGAATTCCTCGCGCTGGACGTCGATCCAGCCTTCGGCGAATTTGCGGCATTCCTGACGGAAATCGACGATGTCGACCTCGTCCTTGTCCAGCCCCTTGGCGCGGTATTGTTCCTCGATCTTCCACTCGATGGGCAGACCGTGGCAATCCCAGCCCGGCACGTAGCGGCTGTCAAAGCCCATCATCTGGTGCGAGCGCACGATGATGTCCTTGATCGTCTTGTTCAGCGCGTGGCCGATATGCAGATGCCCGTTCGCATAGGGAGGGCCGTCATGCAGGATGAAGGGCTTGCGGTTGCCCGAGGCGCGGGCCTTTTCGCGCAGCGCCTCGTAGACGCCGAGCCGTTCCCAACGGGCCAGCCATTCGGGCTCGCGCTGGGGCAGGCCCGCGCGCATCGGGAAATCCGTTTCGGGCAGGAAAAGGGTGTCTTTGTAGTCAGGGGTATCCGCGCACATCGCGTGAGCTCCGGTCGTCTCGATCACAGGGGAAATAGCAAAGGTCGGCGCAGGTCGCCATACGCCTTGTCCCGGCAACTCTGGTCAGAGCGCCGGGCCGCTAATTCGAATGATGGCCGCGAGACGATACCACATGAGCCGGCGTATAGGCCGCACGGCCATCGGGGTAAAGGGGGCAGCGGCTGCGCCGCACAGCGCCGGGCCCTCCGGCTGGCCCTTTCCGAGGCACGCCATGACAGCGCAAGAGCGGGAAAAGTGCGCTTCCTGCCTGCCCCTGCGACACGATGCTTCACGCGTGAAAAAGGCTTGATTTTCCCGCCCACAGATGAATTGTTTTCGTATGGTAACATCAGTCGCCCACACCGCTGCCGCCCTTCCCGCAGATGCCGATGCCGAAACGCATCCGTCGCAGGAAAAGTCTTCGGACACCAATTACTACGAACGGTCGCTGACCGTGGCCCTGCTCCGGGCCCGGGAATCGACCATGCGGCGCTTCAAGAAATACGTCGACGAACGGGACCTGTCCCTGCCGCAGTGGCGGGTCCTGCGCGCGCTGGCCGAAGGCGAGCCGCTCGATGCCGGGACCCTGTGCGAACGCTGCGTGATCCTGCCACCCTCGCTGACGCGGATCCTGCGCGCGCTGGCCGAACGCGGCCTGACGCGTCAGGTCGATTGTGCCGATGCGCGCCGCCATATGGTGGCCCTCAGCGACAAGGGACAGGCGCTGTTCGACGAACTGGTGGGCGCGTCGGAAAATTCCCGGCGCGAGATCTACGATGCGTTCGGCCCTGAAAAGATGGCGCTGCTGCTCGATCTGCTCAACGAACTGCGCGAGATCACCGAAGCCCTGCCCGAACCCGATTGAAACGTGACGGCCGGGCGCGCGGTCAGGCGCGCCCCGCCACCGCCGACAGGCCAACGGGATCGACGCCCATGGATTTCAGCGCGCCGTTCCACTGATGCTCGCCCGGATCGTCGGAAAAGATCAGCCCACGCGGCGCCGAAGTCGTGAGCCACGCGTTCTGCGCGATCTCGTCTTCCAATTGCCCGGGCCCCCAGCCCGAATAGCCCAGCGCCAGCAGCCATTGATGCGGCCCGGTGCCGGTGGCGATGGCGCGCAGGATATCGGTCGAGGCGCTCAGCATCAGCCCGCCGGGCAAGGGCTGCGCATCCTCGTCTTCGAACCCGTCATCGCCATGCAGCACGAAACCGCGCTGGGTCTCGACCGGGCCGCCCGACAGGACCGGACCGTCGGCCAGCGCCTCGTCGGCCTCGATGCCGATCTGCTCCAGCACATCGCCCAGTGACAGATGCGGCAGCGGCCGGTTCAGGACCAGCCCGAAAGCCCCTTCGGCGTTGTGCGCGCAGATATAGATCACCGAGTGATTGAAGCGCCGATCCCCCATCGCCGGGGTCGAAATCAGCAGCTTTCCGGTCAGGTCCAAAGTCATCGACATCGTGGCGTGCCCCCTCATCCCTTCAATGTGGCGCGCAGCCCCGCGCTTGCCAAGGCCACGCGCGCCCGGCTCTCGCCGTTTTGTGACTTTTCGCCCGGGACCGTTCTGCTAAGCACGGTCCATGACTTCGCATCGCCCGACCCTCGGCGCCGCCCTCCGGACCGCGCTGGCAGCCATCGCTCTTGTCACTGCCCCGCTCGCCGCCCCCGCCCAGTCGCGCGGCGCGCCTGTCGTCGAGGCCGAGATCCTGCCCGGCTGGGCCACCGATCGCGGCACCCATATGGCCGCGCTGCATCTGCGCCTGTCGCCGGGCTGGCATACCTATTGGCGGGTGCCGGGCGATGCGGGCATCGCGCCGCGCTTCGACTGGAGCCGCTCGCAGAACGTGGCCTCGATCCGGCCGATCTGGCCGCGCCCCGAGGTGTTCGACCAGAACGGCTATCGCAGCTACGGCTATGAAGATGAGCTGATCCTGCCCATCGAGATCACCCCCGCCGATCCCGCGCGCCCGGTGGCGCTGATGGGGCAGATGGCGCTGGGGGTCTGCAACGAGACCTGCGTGCCCGCCGATGTCTCGGTCGCGCAGGTCATCCGCGGCGCGGGCGGACAAGATCCGCGCATTCAGGCCGCGCTCGACAGCGCCGCGCGTCCCGGCAGCCGCGCGGGACTGGGCGCCGCGACCTGCCGTCTGGTGCCCGACGCGAACGGAGCCGAACTGACCCTGCGCGCGCCGTTTCCGCCGCAGGGCGGGGCCGAACATGTGATCGTCGAGCTTCCTGGATCGGCCTATCGCATCATCCGCCGCGATACCCGCCGCGACGGCGCCGAACTGGTGGCCGAAACCCAGCTGCGCGCGCCGCGCCGGGGCGAGGCCGCCGCCATCGACCGCTCAACGGTGATCTTCACCGTGCTCAGCGATACCGGCATGGTCTGGGGTCAGGGCTGCACGGGCGGCTGAGCCGCTATTCCGCCGCCGGCGGCAAGGCCCGCCTGCGCCCCGGCAACAGCGTCAGCAACCCGCCCAGCCCCCAAAGCGCCAGCACGCCACCGCCCACCGCTGTCAGGAACACGCCGAAGGCGGGCGCCATGCCCCCGGCCCCCGGCAGGACCAGCGCGGTCAGCGGCCCGGCCTGTTGCGTCACCAGCGTCCAGCCCATCGTCAGCGCGAAGGCCACAGCGACCAGCCCGGCGGCAAGCCATGGCAGCGCCCTCAGCCCCGCCCCCACCTGCGCGCGGGGCATGCGCAAAGCCCGCTTCAGAGACCGCACCGCCCGGCTCATGTCGTGCCCCGCCGCCAGCAGCGATGGCACGATGAGCAGCACAAGGAACATTCCGAAGCCCAGCCCATAAGCCAGCGTCACCACCGTGGGCCGTAGGAATTGCGCGTCGTTCGAGCGTTCGAACAGCAGCGGGCCCAGCCCCATCACCGTGGTCGCCGTGGTCAGGAAGACGGGCCGCAAACGGTCGGCGGCGGCATCGGCGATCGAGGGCAAAAGGCCACGATCCTTGGCGTAATCGTCCACCGTCGTCACCAGCACGATGGAATCGTTGATGATGATCCCCGCCATGCCGATGATCCCCACGACCGAGAACATCGTCAGCGGAATGTTCCACGCCGCATGGCCATAGATTACCCCGATCATGCCGAAAGGGATGACCGACATCACGATCAGCGGCCTGAGCCAGCTTGAGAACACCCAAGCCAGAACGAGGTAGATCGCGATCAGGCAGATCATCGCGCCCAGAGCGGCGTCGCTGAGGAACTGGTCCTCCTGCTCGCTCAGGCCCGACAGCCGGAAGGTCACGCCGAAATCCGAGGCAAGCTGCGGCAGGATCTCGGTTTCCAGTTGCGCCAGCAGTGCCGAGGCGGCGGCGGCATCCTCTTCGTCCAGCGTGCCGCTCACCGTGACCAGTTGCAGCCCGTTCTCGCGGTTGATCGCGCTGAAGCCCTGCTGCGTGCGCACCCGCACGATGTCGCCCAAGGGCAGATAGCGCCCCTGTTCGCTGCGCAACAGCGTGCTTTCCAGAAAATCGGCGGCACGCTCGCTTTCGGGCAGGCGCACCCAAATCTCGGCCGAGCGCACGCCATCGGGAAAGACCGCCGCTTCGATCCCGCTGAGCCGCTGGCGCAATTCGCGCGCCAGAATGTCGGTCGAAAAGCCCAGCGCCTGCCCCTGCGGCGTCAGCTCCAGAACCAGCTCTTCCTTGTCATAGGCGAGCGTGTCTTCCAGCCCGGTGACGATCGGATAGGCTTCCAGCAGCGCCTTCAGCGCCTCGGCGGCGGCTTTCAGCGTCTCGGCATCCCCGCCGATCAGGTCCACCGACAGCGAGTCCCCGCCCGGCCCCATGCCATACGAGCGGAAACTCAGCTCTTCCAGCAGCGGATGCTCGCGCACCTCGTCTTGCAGCATGGCGGTGAATTCAAAGGAAGAATAGGGCCGGTTATCCGCGTCGATCAGGTCGATGGTCAGCGATCCCAGCTGATCGGGCGTGCGGTTTTCCGACGCCGCCAGCCCGCGCCCGGAATTGGCGCCCACCTCGGCCAGGATCGACGCCACGGGCCATGCCCCGTGCTCGGCCTCCAGCCGCTCGGACAGGGCCGACGCGGCGCGCTGCAATTCGCGCACCACTGCCATCGTATCCTCGCGCGTGGCGTCCGAGGTCATGACGAAATTGGCCCGCAGCGTCCCCTGTTCGGGGGACGAGAAGAAGCGCCACGTCACCGTGCCGCCCAAAAACGCCGTCGCACCCCAGGCCAGCAACACGACCAGCCCCGCCAGCACGACATAGCGCGCGCGGATCACCAGATGCATGAAGCGCAAGAAAACCCGGTCGCGGAACCAGTCGAAGCCCCGGTTCACCATGCGCGAGGGCCAGTCGTACCAATGTTCCTTGGCCGCGCCGGCCAGCGCGTGGGCCATGTGGTTGGGCAGGATCAGGAAACACTCGATCACCGAGGCGATCAGCACCGCGATCACCGTCCAGGGAATATCGGCGATCATGTCGCCGAACCGTCCGCCCACCGCCGTCAGCCCGCCAAAGGCGATGACCGTGGTCAGCGACGCGGCAATGACCGGCAACCCCATCCGGGTCGCGGCGTTTTCGGCGGCCTCGAACGGGGACTCTTTCAGCACCCGGAACCGCCAGTCGGCATGTTCCCCCACCACGATGGCATCGTCGACCACGATCCCCAGCGTGATGATCAGCGCGAAAAGCGAGATCATGTTCAGGCTCATGCCGGTCGCGTACATGAAGGCCACCGCCGCCAGCATCGATACCGGAATCCCGGCCGCGACCCACAAGGCGGTGCGCGCGTTCAGGAACAGGAACAGCAGCACCACGACCAGCCCCAGCCCCTGCAGCCCGTTCGAGACAAGAATGTTCAGCCGCCCCGAGATCATGTCCGCCCGCGCATTGGCCAGCATGATCGTCGTGCCCTCGGGCAGCGACAGCGTCATCTCGTCCGCGACAGTCTGCACGGTTTCCTGGATGCCGATCGCGTCGCCGTTCTCCGAGCGGTCCACCCGCACCGTCAGCGCCTGCCCGGCATCCGAGTAATAGGCCAGATCGCGGTCCACCGCCTCTTCGCGCACATCCGCCACGTCGCCCACGGTCAGCGTGCTGCCGTCCGGGGCCGAGCGCAGCACGATGGCGCGGATCTCGTCGGCATTGCGCCGCTCCTGCCCCGTGCGCACCCGCTGCGCGCCGCCCGACAACTCGCCCGACGGATCGACCGAGACCGAGGCGTCGATGGCCGCCGCGATCTCGGCCATGGTCACGTCGTATTGCACCAGCCGCATCGACGGCACCTCGACCGATATCTCGGGCGAGGCGATGCCCTGTATCGACGCCCGCGTGATCCCGGCGGCGAACAGACGCGCGACGAATTCATCGGTAAACAGCGCCAGTTGTTCGATGGAAACGGGCCCCGAGATGATGACATTCGTCACCCGGTCGCGCCAGGTCGAGCGCAGAATGCGCGCATCCTCGGCCTCTTCGGGCAGGGTCGAGACGCTGTCGATCGCATCCTCGACATCCGCGGTCGCGCGCTCGATATCCCAACCGGGTTCGAATTCCAGCGAAAAGGACGCCCGCCCCTCGGTCGCGCGCGTCTCGGTGGACATCACCCCCTCGACCGCCATCAGCGCGGGCTCGACCACCTGCACGATGGCGGCGTCCACATCGCCCGACCCGGCGCCCGGCCAGGCGATGCTGACCGAAACCGAATCCACGACGACATCGGGGAAGAACTGCGCATGCATCCGCGGCAGCGACAACAGCCCCGCGGCCAGCATCAGGACCAGAACCAGATTGGCCGCGGTGCGGTGGCGCGTGAAATAGCGGAACAGGCCAAATGCGCCCGAGATGATCGACTTGTCACGCGCCATGGATCACGCTCCCTGCCCCGCGCCCATTCATCCGCCCTGCCGCCCGCCGCCTTCCAGACGCTCTATCAGCCGGGCGGGAACGGCCTCCTGCTCCAGCTGGGCCAGGATGCGCGTGCGCACCGGCTCGGGGAGTCCGCGATTGGTCTCGACCCGCGCGATCAGCGCCGCGCGCCGCTCGGCATCCAGCGTCACCAGTTCGGGCGCCGCCGGAATCTCGGCCTGCGCGGCATCGGCGCTGCGCTGCGGGTTGATGCGGATCCCAGCGCCCAAAAGCGGGTTGCGCGCCGCGACGATCTCGCGCCCGGCCAGATCCCCGGCCCGGATCAGCACGTCATCGCCCTGCCGCCGCACCACCGCGACCTGCGCCGCTTCCAGCCGGTCCTCGGCGCCCAGCACCAGCACCTCGCCCTCGGCGTCGACAGCGGCGGCGGGAACCAGCGCCACGTCCACCATTTCCGGCTCGGTGATCCGCACGACGACGAAATCGCCGGGCCGGAAGCCGCGCGGCTGCAGGATCGAGGCGAAGATCACCCGCCCCGACTGCCCGTCGCCGACCGAGGGCGCCACGCGGCTCAGCCGCCCGGTCGAGGTGATCTCGACCCCGCCCAGCTCAAGCGAGATCTCGGCCTCGGCATCGACCAGATCGCCCGCGTCGTCCAGAAGCCGCAGATATTGCGCGGTCGACAGCCGGAACGACACTTCCAGCCGGTCCGGGTCGATGATCGAGGCCAGCTGCTCGTTCGACGCGACCTGCCCGCCCGCCACTGCCACCGTCCCGCTCAGGACGCCGGCGAAGCTTGCGGTAATCTCGGTCTCGGCCAGCGCGCGCTCGGCTTCCGACAGGTTGATCCGCTGGCGCTCCAGCGCCGAGCGCGCCGTGGCGACCCGTGCCAGCGCCGTCGCTTCCGCCTGCCGCCGCGAGATCAGCGCCGCGCGGGCCCCGGCAAAAGCCAGCTCCGCCTCCTCGACCGCCGAGGCCGAACCGATGCCGCGCTCCTGGATCGTTTCCTGCCGCTCAAACGCCCGGCGCCGCAGATCCACCTGCGCTTCGGCTTCGGCCCGGTCCAGCCCGACCAGCTCCAGCGCCAGCTCGGCATCGCGCAACTCGTCCTCCGCCTGCGCCAGATCCGCGCGCACCAGTTGCAGCGTCGCCTGCGCATCGGCCGGATCGAGCCGGACCAGAACCTGCCCCTCGCTGACCTCGGCCCCTTCTTCGAACCCCTCGGCGAGTTCCAGGATCCGCCCCGCCGACGGCGCGCGCAGTTCCAGCGTCCGACGCGAGACGACCTCGCCGAAAGCCGACAGAACCGGCGCCACCACGCCCGGCTCCAGCGTCAGCACGCGCGCGGTGAAAACCCTCTCGCGGGGCGCGCGCGTGCGGTCTTCCTGCGCGGCCCGTTCGGCCAGCGTGTCGCGCACCATGCCACCCGCCAGGCCCAGAAGGCCCAGCGCGACGGCACCGAGGAACACGGCAATCAGGCTTCGGGTCAGAAATCGCATTGCGGGACTTTCGTGATACTTAACCTACGAAGAATGCCGCCCGCTGGATCACCGGGCAAGCCTGTCACGTCCCGGCGCGTCACTTCCGTCGCAGATGTTCGTCAAGCCGGGGCATGATTTCGACGAAATTGCAGGGCCGGTGACGGAAATCGAGCTGCCAGTGCAGGATTTCGTCCCACGCATCCTTGCACGCACCGGGCGATCCGGGCAGCGCGAACAGGTACGTCCCGCCCGCGACGCCGCCGGTGGCCCGGCTCTGGACCGCCGAGGTACCGATCTTCTGCATCGACACCATGGTGAAAACCGTGGCGAAGGCTTCGATCTCTTTCTCGTAGACATCGCGATGCGCCTCGACCGTCACGTCGCGGCCGGTCAGGCCCGTGCCGCCGGTGGACAGGATGACATCGACGCCCTCGTCATCGATCCACTGCCGCAATTGCTGGGCGATCAAGGCGCGCTCGTCGGGTAGGATCATCCGCCCGGCAAGTTGATGCCCGTCCGCCGTCAGCCTCTCGACAAGCACATCCCCCGAACGGTCGTCTTCCAGCCTGCGGGTATCCGACACGGTCAGCACGGCGATCCGCACCGGGATGAAGGATTTGCTTTCGTCGATACGGCCCATGCTCTGCCTCATTTCAGGAATGCAAGCCGGGCCGCCAGCCCGGCAAAGATCACGGCCGAGAGACGGCCCAGCACCGTGGCAAAGCGCGCCGAGCGCATCAGCCGTCCGGCCAGCCCCCCGGCCGCAAGCCCCACCGCGCCGTTCACCAGCAATCCGCCCAGACTGAGAATGCCGCCGAACAGCAGGAATTGCGGCAGGATCGGCCCGGCAGGGTCAAGGAATTGCGGGATGAACGCCAGCACGAACAGGATGACCTTGGGATTGGTCAGGTTGACCATCAGTCCTTCGCGAAATGCCCGCCGGGGCGAGACCGGCGGCATATCGGGCAGGCCCGACGCGCGCAGGGATTTCCACGCGAGCCAAAGAAGATAGGCCACGCCCAGCCAGCGGATCGCGTCGAACAGCGCCGGATGCGCCGCGACCAGCGCGCCCAGCCCCAGCCCCGCCACCCCGACATGCACCATGCCGCCCAGTGCGATACCCAGATTGGCCGCCATCGCCGCCCGTGGCCCGCCGCGCAGCCCCTGTCCCAGACAGAACATCATGTCCGCGCCGGGCGTCAGGTTCAGCGCCAGCGCGGCCGGGACAAAGGTCAGAAGGGTCCACGGGTCGATCATGGCAGGCTGCGCAGACGCGCCTGCAATTCCAGAAGATCGGCCCAGGCCTCGCGCTTGGCGTCGGGCGAGCGCAGCAGATAGGCCGGATGCAGCATCGGGATCGCCGGACGCCCCGCGACCTCGGCCCATTTGCCGCGCAGTTTCAGGATCCCGCGCCGGCCCAGGAGCGCGTCGCAGGCGACGTTGCCCACCACGACCAGAATCTCGGGATCGGCCAGTTCGATATGGCGCAGCAGGAAGGGCCGCAGCATCGCCAGCTCGTCCTTCGTGGGCTCGCGATTGGCGGGCGGACGCCATGGGACGGTGTTGGTGATGTACAAGGCCTGCCCCGGATCAGGACTTTCGCGCGACAGGCGGATCGCGCCGAACATCACGTCCAGAAGCTGGCCCGCGCGGCCCACGAAGGGACGCCCTGTGCGGTCCTCGTCGGCGCCCGGCCCCTCGCCCACGATCATCACACGCGCCTGCGGATTGCCATCGGCGAAGACGCAATTGCGCGCGCCGCGCTTCAGGCCGCAATGCGGGAAGACCGACAACGCCTCGTGCAGCGACGGCAAGTCCTGCGCCGCGCGCGCCGCGCGTTCGGCGGCGTCGATGGCGACGGCGGCCTCGTCCGGCGGGGGTGCGGCGGGCGCAGCCGCAGCGGCGCCGGACGGGGCCTCGTGCCGGGGTTCTGGCGAAGCCTCGCGCGCCGCCTCACGCTCGGCCCGGGCTTCGGCGACCGAAGCGAATCGGTCCACCGGATCGGCGCCCAGCGCCTCCGTCACGCCCAGTTCCACCTGCCATTCCAGCAAGGCCCGGGCCAAGTGCCAATCCATCGCCGCGTTCATGCGCGCGACCCTAGCCTATCGCGCGCGCCGCGCCAATGCGGCGCACCGCGCCGCGCATGGCAAAACAGGCGCCAAGAAGAAGGGGCCGCCCCGAAGGACGGCCCCTGCCGGATTTCCAAACGTCCGAAGGATCGCTTACGCCTTGGCGGCGGCGTCCTGCGCGCTGCTCACGATCTGGGCAAACGCCTCGGGCTCGTGAACGGCCAGATCGGCCAGAACCTTGCGGTCGACTTCGATCCCCGCCACGTCCAGCATGTGGATGAAGCGCGAATAGGTCAGCGACGGATCGATCGCGCGGACCGCAGCGTTGATCCGCTGGATCCACAGCGCGCGGAAGCTGCGCTTGCGGGCCTTGCGGTCACGGGTGGCGTATTGGTTCGCCTTGTCGACCGCCTGCGTGGCGGTACGGAAGTTGCGCGAACGGGCGCTGTAGTAACCGGACGCCTGCTTGATAACCTTGCGGTGACGGGCGTGGGTGACCTTGCCGGATTTGACGCGTGCCATGTGTGTCTCTCCTCAGCTCAGCGGTCGTAAGGCATGTAGGACTTGACGATCTTCGCGTCCTGATCGCTCAGCACCGTGGTGCCGCGCGCGTCGCGAATGAACTTCTTGGTCCGCTTGATCATGCCATGGCGCTTGCCGGCCTGAGCCGATTTCACGTGGCCATTGGCCGTGACCTTGAAGCGCTTCTTGGCGCTCGCCTTGGTCTTCATCTTGGGCATTTCCGTCTCCTGTCTTGGCGAGAGGTCAGAACGCGCGACTCGGCATGCCACTTGGGCCGGTCACGCGGGTGATGAGCGCGCCCTCTACCGCGCGCCCGCAGGCTTTGCAAGGGCCATCGGCCCGCGATCGCGGCTGTCGCGCAGAAAACGCCCCGACGCAAGGTCACGCCACCGGCAGCTTTGCATCGGCGCGCCACCGGAGTAGCCCTGTTGCAACAACAGAGGTGCCCCATGACCGAGACAAACACCCCCGAACCGATCTGGAAAACCCCCTTCTCCATCGACCGCGCCAACCAGCTCAGCAAGGGATGCGCGAACGAACGGCTGGGGATCGAGCTGATCGAGGCCGGCCCCGATTACGTCGTGGGCCGGATGCCGGTCGACGAGCGCACCAAGCAGCCCGCCGGCATCCTGCATGGCGGCGCCTCGGTGCTGCTGGCCGAAACGCTGGCGTCCTTTGCCGGGGCGTTCTGCGTCGATCCGGAAACGCAATCCGTCGTCGGGCAGGAAATCAACGCCAACCACCTGCGCTCGGCCACGTCGGGCCATGTCACCGGCACCGCGCGGCCCCTGCATCTGGGACGCCGCTCGCATGTCTGGGAAATCCACATCACCAATGACGACGGCAAGCTTGTCTGCGTGTCGCGCATGACGCTGGCGGTGGTCGACCGGCCCTCTTCCGGCCGGTACTGACCCGGCCCCGCCTGCCCTGGTTGGCCCCGTCTGGCCGCGCGCCTCAGCGCGGCCAGTACCGCGCCGCGGTCTCGATCAGCAGGTCGGGGATCGTGCGCCAGTCATAGCCGCCGCCGGGATGGGTGAGTTGCGCCCAGACCACCACCAGCCCCCCCAGAACCACCAGAATCAGCGCAGCCCAGGGAAAGCGCCGGTCGGCCCAGGCCGAGACCAGCGCCACGAAGGCGAGCGGGAAAAAGACCAGCCCCACGAGAAAGAGGAGGTCGCGGTCGAGCATATCCATGGATCGGCGGCCTTTATTGTCTGGCGCGCAGTCAATCGCCCTCGGCGCGGTAAATCAAGCGCTCGTCGCAGGGGGCGACGCGCAGGATGTTGGTCGTACCCTGCTGGTTGAACGGCACGCCCGCCGTGACCACGATCTGATCGGCCTGCGTCCCGAAACCCAATTCGCGCACCGCCCGCGCGGCGCTGACCACGGCGGATTTGAACCGCTCGATCGGGCCGGTCGCCACGCAGGTGACACCCCAGACAAGGCAGAGCCGCCGCAGCGTATGGACCGAGGTGCTCAGCGCAAGGATCGGCACATGCGGCCGCTCGCGCGCGACTTTCAGCGCGGTGGTGCCGGATTCGGTGAAACAGCAGATCGCCTTGATATCCGTCGATTCCGCGATTTCGCGCGCCGCCGAGACGATGCCATCGGCGATCGAGGTCCGCTCGTAGACCCGGAAGGCGGCGATCACCTGCCGGTAGGTCGCGTCCTTTTCCACCGACAGGGCGGTGTTGTGCATCGTGCGCACGGCCTCGACCGGGTAATTCCCCGCCGCCGATTCCGCCGACAGCATCACCGCGTCGGCGCCCTCATAGATCGCGGTGGCGACGTCCGATACCTCGGCCCGTGTGGGCATCGGGCTTTCGATCATCGATTCCATCATCTGCGTGGCCACGATCACCGGCTTGGCCAGCGCGCGCGAGCGCCGCACCAGCCGCTTCTGGATCGGCGGCACGGCATGGACCGGCAGCTCGACCCCCAGATCCCCGCGCGCGACCATGATCCCGTCGGACACCGCGGCGATCTCGTCGAAGCAATTCACCGCCGCCGGTTTCTCGATCTTGGCCAGGATCGCGGCCCGGCCCCGCGCCAGTTCACGGGCCTCTTCCACGTCCTCGGGGCGCTGCACGAAGCTCAGCGCCAGCCAGTCGACCCCCAGGTCGCAGACGAATTCCAGGTCGGCCTTGTCCTTGTCCGACAGCGCGCGCAGCGGCAACACCACGTCGGGAACGTTGACGCCCTTGCGGTTCGAGATGACGCCCGCCACCACGACGGTGCACTCGGCGTAATCCGCGCCGCAATCCTCGACCTTCAGCCGGATCTTGCCGTCGTTGACAAGCAGGCTGGCGCCCGGTTTCAGTGCCGCGAAAATCTCGGGATGGGGCAGCGTGACGCGCTTGTGGTCGCCCTCGGCCTCGTCCAGGTCGAAGCGGAAACGCTCGCCCTCTTCCAGCTCGACCGCGCCCGCCGCGAACGTGCCCACCCGCAGCTTCGGCCCCTGCAGATCGGCCAGAAGCGCGATCGGGCGACCGGTCTCCTTTTCGATCTGGCGCACGATGGCATGGCGCGCCGCGATCTCGGAATGCGAGCCGTGGCTCATGTTCAGGCGGAACACGTCGGCGCCGGCATCGAACAGCGCGCGGATGGTCGCCATGTCCGACGATGCCGGGCCCAGCGTGGCCACGATCTTGACGTTGCGGTTGCGGCGCATGGCGCCTCCTTCCTGCTGTTCTTGGGCGTTGCTGTTTCCTATCGCGCAAATGTTACGATGCGGCAACCGCCCAGACGGGGTTCGTGTGAACGCTAACACCAGTTTTCGTCAAATGTTAAGCGCCACCCGTCCCCCTGCCCCGCAGCGCGCGCCTTGACCCGTGCGGAGCAAAACGCCAGTTCTTGCGTCAGGCGAACAAGGATTGAGCGAGGCTGTCATGGATGACGCAACCCGGACCCGGATCGAGGCCGCGACCTATCGGCGGCTGATCGAGCACCTGATGCACGACCGCCCCGACGCGCAGAATATCGACCTGATGAACCTTGCGGGTTTTTGCCGCAACTGCCTGAGCCGCTGGTACGGCGAGGCGGCCGCGAAAGAAGGTATCGACCTGTCGAAAGAGGAATCGCGCGAGATCGTCTACGGCATGCCCTATGACGACTGGCGCGCGAAGAACCAGCGCGAGGCGACGCCCGAACAGCTGAAAGCCTTCGACACCGCTTTCGAGCAGAATGTCGGCCCGAAAACGGACGCGACCAAGGACTGAGGTGCCCGGAAGTCCTGCGCGAATCACGACGCCCGGCGCCTGCGCCGGGCGTTCGCGTTTCGGCGGCGGATCCGCAGGACGGCGCGCCCGGCCATTTCCGCCGTCCCGACAATAAGTCACGCGGCAAGCGACTGTTTTCGCATGAGAACGAAACAGGGGTGAATTACGGCGAAAACTTGACGAAGATGTGGCGAATAGCGTCAGGTCGCTGGAATACGAAGAAACGACCGACACGCCGGGTCTCCGGGTTCGGCGCGCCCGCGAGAAATCCGGTGCGGCCGACCGGCAATCCCCCGCATCGAGCAAGAGGCAAAACAGACTCCGATGACCACCCGCGCCCCGTACGCCACCGCCCCGACCGATCATGCCGAGCGCTCCGCCCGTCCGCGCGACGCCCGCGTGATCACCGATTTCGAGGCCGGCGACCGCCTGCACCTGGCCATCCCCTACCGGCGCGGCACCCCGCCGCCGCAGGTCTCGTTCCATGCCAATGATGCCGGGGACCTGCTGGTGATCGTCGATGGCGCGGTTATGACGATCCTGTCGGGCGGGGCGATGATTGACCTCGAATCGGAGGTGATCGTGGACCTGGTGGCGACACGAAGCTGAAAGCGGGGCGCGAATTTTGAAACAATTCGGCCCAAGAAGATTCATTGTTTCCGTTCTGACGCTCAGAAACGGCAGCTTGACGAGTTGCGGCGTCAACGGACCTTGATCTCCAAGGGCATTAAGAGTTCGTTAACTAATTAAAGACGGTTTGTTCACGAGGTAACCGCGATGGCTTTGATCGGATTGTTTGCGACGCTCGGCCTTGCCGCAGCGCTCGGAGGAGTTGCCACGGCAAGTCCCGTCGACGACGACGCCCAGCCCGATGACGGGATGGACATCGACCGTCTGGGATCCAACGGTGGTGACAGCATCGACGGCACCGATGCCGACGACTTCATCCGGGGCCTGCGCGGCGACGACACGATCACCGGCGCGGGCGGCAACGACTCGATTTACGGCGATGGCGGGCGTGACTGGCTTTACGGCGATGACGGCGATGACATGCTGTCGGGCGGCGACTGGCATGACCGGCTGTTCGGCGGCAACGGCGATGACAGCCTCTGGGGCGGTTCGGGTAACGATGTGCTCGAAGGCGGGCGCGGCGACGATGCGCTGGGCGGCGGGGTCGGCTCGGACCGGATTTTCGGCAACGAGGGTGACGACACGCTGTATGGCGGCGGCAGCAATGACGGCCTGAACGGGGGCATCGGCGACGACCTGATCTATGGCGGCGATGGCGATGACGGCCTGAACGGCGACGAAGGCGACGACACGCTGCTGGGCGGCGACGGACGCGACAACATCAACGGCGGCGGCGGGCGCGACCTGATCCACGGCGGCGAGGGCGGAGACGTGCTGGCCGGCGGAGAATGGAACGACACGCTCCATGGCGAGGGCGGCTGGGACTACCTCGCCGGCGGCAACGGCAACGACATTCTGGACGGCGGCTTCGGCAATGACACGCTCGCAGGCGATAACGGCGTCGACCTGCTGTTCGGCGGCGAAGGCGATGACAGCCTGCTGGGCGGCGACCATGACGACACGCTTTACGGTGGCAGCGGCAGGGACGACCTGGAAGGCGGCACCGGCGACGACTCGGTCTATGGCGGGATCGGCAACGATTTCCTGTCCGGCGGCGACGGGGCGGATTTCGTCGCAGGCGGCGACGGGGCGGATACGCTCACGGGTGGCATGGGCGACGACACCCTGGTCGGCGACCGCATGGATTCCATGGAGGGCGGCGAGGGGCAGGACACCTTTGTTCTGGCCGACAGCTATGTCGACACCGATAGCGGCGAGGCGCTGCAGCTCGGTTACTTCGAACCCGGCCAGGACACGATGATCCTGCGCATCGAGACCGACGGTCAGACCCAGCCCGAAGTGACCACCGAACTCGACCCCGACACCGGCGCGCTCAGCGTGCTTGTCGGCGGGCAGGTCTGGGCGGTGATCGGCAATGGCAGCGACTTCGATCCCGAGACCGATCTCGAGGTGCAATATACCACCGCGACCACGGCTTAGCAGGTCAGGTCAATTGTGTTGGCAATGGAAACAGGCCCATCGAAATGACGTGCCCGTTTCTATTTGCGCACCAATGAAAGCCCCCTACCCCGATCAGTCCGGAACATTTTGATTTAACTTGACAATTCCCGCCCCGCGGTCGACCCTTTCAACCTATTCGTGTCCCCGAGGTGTATCATGGTTTTTGCGTTTCTGTTGCTCGGCGCCGCTCTGGCTTTCGCAGCCGCGGGCTTTGCCCCCGGCCCCGATGACCCGATAGACCCCGAAGATCCCCCGATCGATCCGGAAAACCCGCCCGAGGAAGGCACCGAAGGCGACGACCTTATGCAGGGGGGCGGCGAGGACGAGGCGTTGCACGGCCTCGGCGGAAACGACACGATCAGCAGCGGGGGCGGAGACGACACCCTTCTCGGCGGCGACGGCGACGACCAGCTTTACGGCGACGGCGGCAACAACATCCTGCATGGCGGGAACGGCAACGATGTGCTGGAAAGCCGGCTTGGTAACAACACGCTTTTCGGCGACGATGGCAACGACACCCTGATCGCCAGCACCTCAGGAACCACGATCGGCGACGCAGGCGACGGCGACGACCTGCTCATCTGGGATGAAGGCGAGGCCACGCTGAACGGGGGAGCCGGAGACGACATATTCCGGCTGAACAACGTGTTCTCCGAGGGTCAGCGCAGCGGCATGCTCGAGGGCGGCGAAGGCGACGACACGCTCGAGATGTGGGGCACTTGGTACGGCACCGAAATCTCGGTCAGCGCCGATAATGTCGGCACGATTTCAGGCCCCGACGGCGAAGGCCGGTTCTCGGGCATCGAACGTATCGTTCTGGGGCAGGGCGTCACGCGCTTCGATGCCTCGGAAAGCGATGCGGGCGTCTGGGTCGAGGCTGCGTATGAAGACGAAAGCGGAAGTGACACCGATCTGATCGGCTCGCGCGGCGATGACACCTTGGTTCAGGCATATGGTGGGGGAAGCATAACCGGTGGCGAGGGTGCCGACACCTTCGTGGTGAACAATTCGCATACCTTCGACGGCAACGGCATGCTCGTTCATCCCCAAGCGACGGTCATCACCGATTTCGTCCCCGGCGAGGATCGTCTGGACCTGACCGTGAGCTACCCCGACAGCAATTACACCGACCCGGACAACCCGCCCATCGACCCGCCTGAAATCTCTATCGTCGAAGACCCCGAGACGGGCACCTCAACCATCATGGTGAATGACTCGCCAGCCGTCGTGCTCGAAGGGGTCAGCGGCCTCACGCTGGACGACATCAATCTGACGTTGCTCTGACGCGGCCAGATACGCGTTCCCGGCTGACAAACACCAAAAAAAAGAGGGGGCCGCGATCCGCGTGCCCCCCCTTTCCGTAACCCGTGAGCGATGGCGCTCAGATCGCCGCCTTGCGCATCTCGTCGAGATAGATCTCGCGCATCCGTGCCGCCACGCGCCCCGGCGTGCCATCGCCCAGCGCCGCGCCATCGACCGAGACGACCGGCATCACGAAGGTCGAGGCCGAGGTCACGAAAGCCTCGTCCGCCTGCTGCGCCTCTTCGATGGTGAAGGGGCGCTCGACGACCTCCATCTGCGCCTCGCGCGCGAATTTCAGCACCGCAGCGCGGGTGATCCCGTGCAGGATGTCGTTGGACAGCTGGCGCGTGATGATCTGGTTGCCCTTGACGATATAGGCGTTGTTCGAGGTCCCCTCGGTCACCAGCCCGTCTTCGACCAGCCACGCATCGTCCGCACCTGCCTTCTTGGCCAGCATCTTGCCCATCGACGGGTACAGCAGCTGCGTCGTCTTGATGTCGCGCCGGCCCCAGCGGATATCGGGGATCGAGATGACCGAAATGCCCTTCTTCGCCGCCGGGCTGTCGGCCAGCCCCGGCTTGTTCTGGGTGAACAGAACCACCGTCGGCGGGCAGGTCGCGGGATCGGGCCAGACGAAATCGCGGTCGCCCGGCGCCCCGCGCGAGACCTGCAGATAGATCATGCCCTCGTCGATGCCGTTGATCTCGACCAGCTTGCGGTGGATCGCCAGCCATTCGTCGCGGCTCAGGGGGTTGACCATCTCCAGCTCGTCGAGCGAGCGCTGCAGCCGCGTCACATGGCCGTCGAAATCGATCAGCTTGCCGCCCAGAACCGAGGTCACCTCGTAGACGCCGTCCGCCATCAGGAAGGCACGGTCGAAGATCGAGACCTTGGCCTCGTCCTCGGGCAGGAATTCGCCGTTCAGATACACGGTGCGGGTCATGCGGGTCTCCATCAGTTTGTCAGGTTCTTCCGCCCTGCCGGGCGGCGCGTCAAGGGGCGATCCAGCCGGTGCGCAGGGCCGACGCCCATTCGCCCCGCTCCGCCGATCCCGCCCGGGCCACCATCGCCGCGCTGTCGTAGCGGACGCGGCGAAACAGGACATCCCAGCCGCCCGCGCCCGGCTCCAGCAGCGCGTAGCTCGCCTCGGGGAAACCCGATTCCACCCGGTGCGGCACGGGGTCTTCATCGACATAAGCCGGGCAGCCGACCGAGCCGGGATTGACCACCTGTCGCCCGTCGGCCAGCCGCAGCGCACGCGGCAGGTGCGAATGCGCGCACAAGATCAGCCCGGCCTCGATCCCCGACAGCAACCGCGCGATCGTCCCGCCGTCACGCTGCGCCACCGCGCCATCCCCGGTGATACGCTCGCACAGATAGGTCTCGTCGCTGGCGGGCGTCCCGTGGCAGCAGAAGACGCCGTCGAAACGCAGCACCGGCGGCAACGTGGCCAGCCAGTCCAGCGCCGCGCCCGGCAGCGCGTCATGCGCCGCGCCATCCGAGGGCCCCATCGCCGCGCGCGGCTGATCCAGCAGGTAGCGGTCGTGATTGCCGCGCAGGCACAGCGCGTCCAGCCCCTCAAGCTGCGCCCAAGTGCCGGCGGCATCCAGCGGCCCGCTGAAATGATCGCCCAGGATCACCAGCCGCTCCGCGCCCCGCGCCCGCGCATCCGCCAGCACCGCCGCCAGCGCATCGGCATTGCCGTGAATATCCGCAAGCGCGGCGAGTTTCATCCCCAGAGCCCCGGCTCGGACGGATGCACGCCCTGCTCGTCGAAGGTCAGCGGCGTCTCGCGGTCCTCGGCCAGCAGCAAGGGCCCGTCAAGATCCGTCACCTCCGCCCCCTGCGCCACCAGAACGGCGGGCGCCATGGCCAGCGAGGTCCCCACCATGCAGCCCACCATCACCCGGTAGCCTTCGGCCCGGGCCGCATCGCGCAAAGCCAGCGCCTCGGTCAGCCCGCCGGTCTTGTCGAGCTTGATGTTCACCATGTCGTACTTGCCCTTCAGCCCCGGCAGCGACGCCCGGTCATGGCAGCTTTCATCGGCGCAGACCGGCAGCGGCCGCTCGATCCCGGCCAGAAGATCGTCCTCGCCCGCGGGCAAAGGCTGCTCGACCATCGCCACGCCCAGCCGCAGCAGATGTGGCGCCAGGTCGGAATAGACCTCGGCGGTCCAACCCTCGTTCGCATCGACGACGATCCGCGCCTCGGGCGCGCCCCGCCGCACCGCTTCCAGCCGCGCCATGTCGTCGGGCGTGCCCAGCTTGATCTTCAGCACCGGGCGATGCGCATGACGCGCCGCCGCCGCCTGCATCTTCTCGGGCGTGTCCAGCGACAGGGTGAAACAGGTGATCTCGGGTCCCGGACGGCTCAGCCCGGCCAGCTCCCAGACCCGCTTGCCCGCGCGCTTGGCTTCCAGGTCCCACAACGCGCAATCGACGGCATTGCGGGCGGCCCCGGCGGGCAGCGCCTCCTGCAACTCGGCGCGCCCGATCCCCTCGGGCAGCGCCCGGATTTCCTCGGCCACGCTGTCGAGCGTCTCGTCATAGCGCGCATAGGGCACGCATTCGCCCCAGCCCACCAGCCCGTCCCGCTCGACGCGCACGGTCAGCACTTTCGCCTCGCTGCGCGACCCGCGCGAGATGGTGAACACTTCCGCCAGTCGAAAGCTCTCGGCCTCAACGCTGATCATGTCACCCTCATCTTTTTTCCAGAAATATCCACGGGGTTTCCAAAGGGGGGCGTGCCCCCCTTTGGCGCAGGGAGCGCGAGGGGGCGCGTGCCCCCTCGCCTCACTCATAGCACGGGGACGCGAAGCCCCCCTCGCCTCTCTCACCGGAAGGGGGCGCGAAGCCCCTCGCCACGCCTTCAGAAGACCCGGCTCACACCGCTTCCAGCGCATCGACCAGCTTGGCCGCGCCATAGCGGAACGGATCGGTCGCCGGCAGCCCGGTCTCGGACTCGACCTTGGCCAGATAGACCTTTGCCTCGTCGTCGCTCATGTGCTGGGTGTTGACCGAAACCCCCACCGCCACGCAGGCCGGGTTCGCCACGCGGGCCAGCGCCAGCGCGGTGTCGCGCACCGTGGTGATCGCGGGCAGCTGATAGCCCGGCAGGCCGCGCATATGGCTGCGGGTCGGCTCGTGGCAGATGATCAGCGCGTCGGGCTGGCCGCCATGGATCAGCGCCAGCGTCACGCCCGAATAGCTGACATGGAACAACGAGCCCTGACCCTCGATCAGGTCCCAGTGATCGGCGTCGTTGTCGGGCGTCAGGTACTCGATGGACCCCGCCATGAAATCGGCGATCACGGCATCGAGCGGCACGCCCTCGCCGGTGATCAGGATCCCGGTCTGGCCGGTCGCCCGGAACGAGGCCTTCATGCCCCGCTCGCGCATTTCCTTCTCCATGCACAGGGCCGTGTACATCTTCCCGACCGAGCAATCGGTGCCCACGGCCAGACAGCGCTTGCCGGTCCGCTTCTCGCCATTGGCGATGGGATACTTGACCGAGGGAATGCGCACATCATGCAGCGTGCGGCCGGTCGCCTTGGCGACGGCGGCAAGGTCTTCCTCGTCGCGCAGCAGGTTGTGCAGCCCCGAGGCCAGGTCGAACCCTTCCTCCAGCGCCTGGATCAGCACTTTTTTCCATGTCTGGCTGATGACCCCGCCGCGATTCGCGACGCCGATCACCACAGTCTTCACGCCCGCCGCCTTGGCTTCGGCCAGCGTCATGTCGGGCAGGCCCATATCGGCCTTGCAGCCTTCCAGCCGGAACTGGCCCACGGCGTATTCCGGGCGCCAGTCCTTGATGCCCTGGGCGACCTTGGCGGCCAGCATGTCGGGCGCATCGCCCAGGAAGAGCAGGTAAGGGGTTTCGATCATCGCAGGCTCCAATTCAGGTTCTGACCAGCATGCAACGGGATACGGTAAATGTCCTTGATATTTCGGACAGGCCGGGCCCGAACTATCGAAGATTCTTCTGACCATTGACGAAATCGCGATAGTTTCTTCCACAGCTTCGCCCGAGACCCGCCGATTTCGCGCGGCCTGCGCCGGATTCTCTGGCGCGGCCTGCTCCCCCGGGGCAGCTCTCGGCGCGCCGGTTTTCGCGCCGGATTTCGACGCCTTTGCCCGGATTTTTCGCAGTTGCAGAAAACACCTTGCGCAGCGCAGCGCAACATAATAACCACAGGGACAAGAAATTCGAAACTTCCTATCGCGAGGCCCGAATGTCCTTCCGTATCCAGCCCGCTTCTCCGGCCCGTCCGAACCGCTGCCAGCTTTTCGGCCCCGGCTCGCGCACCGCGCTGTTCGAGAAGATGGCGGCCTCGGCGGCGGATGTGATCAATCTCGATCTCGAAGACAGCGTCGCGCCCTCGGACAAGGACACCGCCCGCGCCAACATCATCCAGGCCACGCACGAGGTGGACTGGAACACCAAGTATCTGTCGGTGCGCATCAACGGTCTCGACACGCCGTACTGGTACCGGGATGTCGTCGATCTGCTCGAACAGGCCTCGGACCGGCTGGATCAGATCATGATCCCGAAAGTGGGCTGTGCGGCAGATATCTACGCCGTCGACGCGCTGGTCACGGCGATCGAACGCGCCAAGGGCCGCACCAAGCCCATCAGTTTCGAGGTCATCATCGAAAGCGCCGCCGGCATCGCCCATGCCGAGGAAATCGCCGCCGCCTCGCCGCGCCTGCAGGCGATGAGCCTGGGCGCCGCCGATTTCGCGGCCTCGATGGGAATGCAGACCACCGGCATCGGCGGCACGCAGGAAAACTACTACATGCTGCATGGCGGCGCGTCCTATTGGTCGGATCCGTGGCACTGGGCGCAGGCCAAGATCGTCGCCGCCTGCCGCACCCATGGCGTGCTGCCCGTTGATGGCCCGTTCGGCGATTTTTCCGACGATGACGGCTTCCGCGCGCAGGCGCGCCGCTCGGCCACGCTGGGCATGGTCGGCAAATGGGCGATCCACCCCAAGCAGGTCGCGCTCGCCAACGAGGTCTTCACCCCCTCGGACGAATCCGTCGCCGATGCCCGTGCCATCCTGAGCGCGATGGAAGAGGCCAAGGCCAACGGTCAGGGCGCCACGACCTACAAGGGCAAGCTGATCGACATCGCCTCGATGAAACAGGCGGAAGTCATCGTCAAACAGGCCGAGCTGATCGCCCGGACGTAAACCCGGCCCGGCGACCGGGGAGGGTCAGCCGGGCATTGGGGAGGAGAGCGCGCGTCGGGGCAACCCGGCGCGCGCCGTCGTTTCGGGCCTTGTTGTCTGGCAACGGGGACAGATCGGATAAAGGATCTCTCAGCCCCTGATCGGCTCAAGTATCGCGACGAAAAGGTCGAAAGAGTCTTAGCGCGCATGCCATGTCAGGGCCTGCCGGATCAGGAAGCCCAGCGCCGCCTCGTCCAGCGTCTCTCCCTGCCGGAACAGTACCGCGCGCGTGCCCTCGACCCGATGCCCGGCACCGGGACCTTGCAGGAACCCGGCGATCAGCGGTGTCTGGCAATGGACATAAAGCGCGAAATCCGCCCGGTCCCGCATCGCCTTCGACGGCACACCGATACGCAGGCTCGCGCCCTTCGCGGCCAGAAAAGCGGGCTGGCCCCAGCGCAGCCCCTCGTCCAGCGCGACACCCTCTTGCGCCGCCACCCGGTGGATCAGCGCCCGCAGCGCCCGCAACCCGGCGCGCGCCGGCTCCGGTGCGGCCTCGATCGCGACGCCAACGGCATCGGTCCCGCCGCGCTTACCCATGGGCACGGACAGGCTGGCGCAGGATGGTCTTCAGCTTGTCGGGCGCCGAGCGGTTCGGGTCCGACAGGTAGATTTCGTGATGCGGCCCGCTCAACGCCATGCCCTGCGCCGCGGCCTCGTCATGGATGCGCGCGATCAGCGGCCCCTCTTCGGCATAGGGTCCGACATGCAGGGCCTGCAGGCACGTCCCCTCGGCGTATTCCTGCAACGCGACCCGTGGCAGCGCCTCCGCGACGTCGGGCTTGTCCGTGCGCCGCTTCGCCAGCGCCGCCGCGCGCAAGGTTTCGAACGCTTCCGGGTCCAGCCACCCCGGCGCGCGGATCATCATCCGCCAGCGCCAGCTTTCGCGCGCACCGCCGGGCTGGAAGACCTGCATGTCGTCGGCCCACCACAACCCTTCCAGCGGCCCGACCTTGTCCTCATGGCCCTGCGCCTTGCCCGCGAAACGCGCGCCATAGGCCAGCGCGTAAAGCGCCCCCACCGAGGCCGCGTAACCCGCGCTTTCGGGGGCGCCCTGCCCCTCGATGGCGAAGAACCGCAGCGCGGGGACCTCGACACGGTCGATCCGCCCCGCCTTGCCGCTCAGAAGCGGATCCTTCATGCCTCATCCTCCAGCGGAACGAAAATCAGCGTCTCCAGCGCATCGGGCGCGGTGTCCATGGGCGAATTCAGATACAATTCCCAGCTTGGCGCATCGCGCAAGGCCGCGCCACTCTGTGCCAGCCAGCCCCCGAACAGCCAGTCATAGGCCGCGCCCAGACCGGTATAGGGGCCGGTGAACGCCATGACCGCATGGCGCCCGCCCGCAATCTGCAGACGCTGCAACGGCTCGGGACAGGCGACATCCGCCGGCACCGCGATCGCGGCGAAGGAACGCAGATCCGCCTCGGGCGTGACCGCAGGGTCATCGTAATAGACCGCCGCCATCCCGCGCGAATGCCGCCACAGATCCCGCGCCGCCAGCTCCGCGCCCAGGACGGCATAAGTGCGGTTGATCCCGTGATAGGCGCCCCGATGCGGCAGACCGATCAGCCACCGGGGCTCTTCGTTGCGAATCTCGACCGGAAACATGGCCTGTCCTCCTTTCTGTTTCTCCAGAGCCGCCGGCAAAGCCAGTCCGCGCGCCCTGAACCGGGCCGGTGTCACGCCATAGGCCGCGCGGAACGCCCGCGAGAATCCGGCCGCCGAGGGATAGCCATGCGCGCGCCCGATCGCCGCCACCGGCGCATCCTCGCGCACCAGCGCATGCGCCGCGCCGTTAAGCCGGATGCGGCGCAAGGCCCCCGCCAGCGTCTCGCCGGTCATTGCCGCGAAGACGCGGTGAAAGTGGAACCGCGACAGCGCGGCCAGTTCGGCCATCTCGTCGAGCGAATAGCTGCGGGCCGGATCGTCGTGGATCGCGGCATAGACCCGCTTCAGCCGTTCCCGGTAATTCACCGCCATCGTCCCCTGCCTTTCCGTCCGGACCCTGCCCGCCCCTTATTTGCATGGCCGGAATTTGCCTGTCTTGCTATTCTTACCCTATACAGCGGCGTCCTTGGGGCGTATTGGGGCGCCTTCATCCAAAAGGACCTGCCATGACCGCCCTTCCTCCCCTGCCCGCCCCGCTGTCGCGCGCCCTCGCCGACAAGGGCTATGAGACACTGACGCCCGTACAGGCGGCGGTGCTGGCACCCGAGGTGGCCGGTCAGGACCTTCTGGTCTCGGCACAGACCGGCTCGGGCAAGACCGTGGCCTTCGGGCTTGCCATGGCCGACAGCCTTCTGGGCGACGCGACGATGATGCCGCCGCCCGACACCGCGCGCGCGCTGGTGATCGCGCCGACGCGCGAACTGGCGATGCAGGTGCGGCGCGAATTCGAATGGCTCTACGGCCCGGCGGGCGGCGTGATCGCGTCCTGCGTGGGCGGGATGGATGCGCGCGCCGAACGCCGCGCGCTGGAACGCGGCACGCATATCGTGGTGGGCACTCCCGGGCGCCTGCGCGACCATATCGAACGCGGCGCGCTGGACCTGTCGACCGTGGCCTCGGTCGCGCTGGACGAAGCCGACGAGATGCTCGATCTGGGCTTCCGCGAAGACCTTGAATACATCCTGCAGCAATTGCCCGAAGAGCGCCGCACGCTGCTGTTCTCGGCCACCGTCTCGCCGCAGATCGCGCGCCTTGCGCAGACCTACCAGAAAGACGCCCAGCGCATCGCCACCGAGGCCGCGCGCGAACAACATGGCGATATTTCCTACCGCGCGATGATCGTCGCGAACGAGGATGCCGAACATGCCATCGTCAACGTCCTGCGCTTCTACGAGGCGCAGAACGCGCTGGTCTTCTGCAAGACCCGGGCTGCGGTCAACCACCTGACCGCGCGGCTGCTCAATCGCGGCTTCTCGGTCGTGCCGCTGTCGGGCGAACTGGCGCAGGAAGAACGCTCGCGCGCGCTGCAGGCAATGCGCGACGGTCGGGCGCGGGTCTGCGTGGCGACCGACGTTGCGGCGCGCGGCATCGACCTGCCGGGGCTGGAACTGGTGATCCATGCCGACCTGCCGTCGAACAAGGAAACCCTGCTGCACCGGTCGGGCCGCACCGGGCGCGCGGGCCGCAAGGGCGTCAGCGTTCTGGTCGTGCCGTCCTCGGCGCGCAAGAAGACCGAGCGCCTGCTGGGCTTTGCCGGTGTCGCGGCCGAGTGGGGCCCCGCCCCCACCGCCGCCGAAGTCTCGGCCCGTGACAGCGAGCGGCTGTTGTCGGACGCCGCGCTGACCGCGCCCGAGACCGAGGACGAGGCGGCGCTGATCACCCAGCTTACCGAAAGCTTCGAGCCGCGCGCGCTGGCCGCGGCCGTGGCGCGGCTCTATCTCGGTGGCCGCTCGGCGCCCGAGGACGTGGTGCCGATCACCGCCGACGGCCCCAAACCCCGCGCCCGCGCCGAGTTCGACCGCAGCTTCTGGATCCGCCTCGGCGTCGGCCACGAACAACGCGCCGAACCGCGCTGGCTCTTGCCGATGCTGTGCCGCGCGGGCGACCTGACGAAAGCCGATATCGGCGCGATCCGGATCTACCAGGATCACACGCTGGCCCAGCTTCACGCCGATTGCGCCGACCGCTTCTGGGCGGCTGCGGGCAAGGACGGCATGCTCGAAGGCGAGGTCAGCCTCGCCGAGGCCGAAGCCCCTGCCGAGGGCGAGCGCCCCGCGCCGCGCCCGCGCCCCGAGGGCGATCGCCCCTTCAAGGGACGGCGCGACAATGACGGCGACGGCTACAAGCCGCGCGGCCCGAAACCCGAAGGCGCCCGCCCCTACAAGGCCCGCCGCGAGGACGGTGACAGCGGCTACAAGCCCCGCGCCCCGCGCCCCGAGGGTGAACGGCCCTACAAGCCGCGCCGCGAGGACGGTGACGCGCCGCGCGGCCCGCGCAGGGATTTCGACAAGAAGGATTTCGGCAAGAAGGACTTCGACAAGGGCGACCGCCCCGAGAAAGCCTCTGCGCCCAAACCCTATGGTGGGAAACCGCGTGCCGCCGACGGCGACAAGCCGCGCGGGGCGAAATACGACGCGAAGGCGAAAAAGCCGCGCACCGACGGCGCCCCCGCAAAGCCGCGCATAGACCCTGAAGCGGCCCGCAACCCCTCGGCCCGGCTGGGCAAGCCGGCGCGGAAACCGGCGGGCAAACCCGGCGCGAAGCCGTTCGCGAAACCCGGGCGTCCGTCGCGGCCAAAATCGTAAGGCGACAAGAGAGGGGGCTGTCTGCCCCCTCTTTTCCTGCGGAAAATTCACCCCCGAGGATATTTCCGGCGCAAAGATGGGCGGTTAACCAAACCCTACCGCCGCGTCTTTGTTCTGAAAATATCCCAGGGGGTCCGGGGGAGGATCCCCCGGTATCGTCGCTCACGCGAATGCCGGGCTGGAAAAATCCCGTTACAGCATTCCGGGCAGCACCTGGTCGGGCGGGCGGTGGCCGTCGGCGAAGGTCTTGATGTTCAGGATCACCTTTTCGCCCATCTCGATCCGGCCCTCCATCGTGGCCGAGCCCATATGCGGCAAGAGCACCACGTTGGGCAGCTCGCGAAGGCGCGGGTTGACCTCGGCGCCGCGCTCGTAGACGTCGAGCGCCGCGCCGGCGATATCGCCCGCGCGCAGCATCCGGGTCAGCGCGTTCTCGTCGATGACCTCGCCACGCGAGGTGTTCACGATCACCGCCGAGGGCTTCAGCAGCTTCAGCCGCCGCGCATTCATCAGGTGGAAGGTCGAGGGCGTGTGCGGACAGTTGATCGAGATCACATCCATCCGCGCGACCATCTGGTCGAGGCTCTCCCAATAGGTTGCCTCGAGCGGCTCCTCGATTTCGGGGCGCAGACGCTTGCGGTTGTGGTAGTGGATCTGCATGCCGAAGGCCTGCGCGCGCCGTGCCACGGCCTGACCGATCCGGCCCATGCCGAGGATGCCCAGCCGCTTGCCGCCGATCCGTCCGCCCAGATGCGTCATCGGCGACCAGCCGCGCCAGTCGCCCGCCTGCATCTCGGCCAGACCTTCGGGGATGCGTCGCGTCACCGCCAGCATCAGCGCCATCGCCATGTCGGCGGTATCCTCGGTCACCACGCCGGGCGTGTTGGAGACAAGGATCCCGCGCTGGCGGGCCGATTGCACGTCGATATGGTCGATCCCGGCGCCGTAATTTGCGATCAGCTTCAGCCGCTCGCCCGCGCCGCCCAGCATACTTGCGTCGATATGGTCGCACAGGGTCGGGACCAGCACGTCGGCGCGCGCCATCGCCGCAACCAGATCCTCGCGCGACATCGGCTTGTCGTCGTCGCGCAGCTCGGCGTCGAACAATTCCTTCAGCCGGGTCTCGACCGGGTCGGGCAGGCGTCGCGTCACGACAACACTCAGGCGCTTGAGGGGCATGGAAACCTCCTTGGGTCTTTCAAATCCGTCCGGCTGCTGGCAAAGTGGCGCAGAGCGAACCGAGGCACAAGCCATCCGCACGACCCTGCGCGAAATAAAATTGCGCAACCACCCGGCAACCGGGGGACAGAAAGGGCGGCCATGGCGCATCGAGACCCGCGCAAGCGGGCCGGGCAGGACAGAATGCGAAACGTATTTGCGATCGCCGTTTTGGGCGTCCTTCTGGGCGCATCGCCGCTCGGGGCCGCCAAGGCGCAAAGCCAGGCGTCCGCCGCACCGGCCCCGGACACCGCACCGGACCCCGCACCGGCCCCGGACACCGCACCGGCCCCCGCACCGGCCCCCGTGCAAAGCCAGCCGATGCCCTCCACGGGTCCGGTCACCAACCTGCCGTTGCCGCGATTCGTCTCGATCAAGACCTCGCGCGCCTTCGCAAGGCGGGGCCCCTCGGAGACCCACCGCGTCGACTGGATCTACGAGCGCCGCGACCTGCCCGTGCGCGTGACCGGCGAATTCGAACATTGGCGCCGGGTCGAGGATTCCGAGGGCGAAGGCGGCTGGGTCCATTACTCGCTGTTGTCGGGCGTTCGCACGGTCCTCGTCGTCAACGACATGGCCGCGCTGCGCAGCCGCCCGCGCCCCGAAGCGCCGCAGGTCGCCTATCTGGAAGCCGGTGTCGTCGCGCGGATCATGGAATGCGACCCCGGCTGGTGCCGCGTCAGCATCGACGGGACGCGCGGCTGGATCTCGCGCGGGGATGTCTGGGGGCTGGAACCCGGCGAAGTGCTGGACTGACCCCCCGCGCAGGCGGTAGCGTCGCGCCATGCAGGCCCCGTCCCCCTCGCCTTCCCTCTCGCCCTCGGGCGACACGTTCGAAAAGCTCACCCGTGCCGGGCTGACGCTGATCCAGCAGGCGCTGTCGATCTTCGACAGCGACCTGCGGCTGGCGGTGTGCAATCCGCGCTATCAGGAGATGTTCGGCCTGCCCGACGCGCTGGTCCGCCCCGGCGCGGCCTTCGAGGACACGATCCGCTTTCTGGTCCAGCGTGGCGAATACGGGCCACAACCCGACGAGGAAGCCGCCGTGCGCCTGCGCGTCGAGACCGCCCGCGCCTTCCGCCCGCATTACATGGAGCGCCAGCGCGCCAATGGCCGCTGGGTCTCGGTCGAGGGGGCGCCGCTGGCACAGGGCGGCTGGGTCACGGTCTATACCGACATCACCGAGATCAAGCTGCAGGAGCAATTGCTGCGCGCGCGCTCGGAAGAGCTGTCCGATCAGCTTCTGGCGCATGCCGAACGTCTGGGCATGGCCAACCGTGAACTGGCCGCGACCAATGCCGCGCTGGCCGAAACGCAGCGCGAACTGACCGAGATGGAGGCACGCACCCGGCTGGTGACCGAGATGATGCCCGCACATATCGCCCATCTCGACCGCAACCTCGTCTACACCTATTCCAACCGGCGGCTCTCGTCGCTGGTGCCGGGGCTGCCCGCGAATGTCGTGGGCATGGCCTTTGCCGAAGCGGTGGGGCCGCAGCTTGCGGCCAGCCTTCTGCCGCATATGCAGCGCGCGCTCGCGGGCGAGCCGTCGGTGCGCGAACTCAACCACGAAGACAGCGGGCGGCGCATCCGCGTGGTGATGACCCCCGACCCGCGCAATACCACGGACGACGCGGCGCGCGCAGGTAATGGCGATGGCGGCGTCTACCTGCTGACCACCGACATCACCGCCGAAACGCAGGCCCGCGCGGCGCTGCTGCAGACCCGCAAACGCGAACTGGCGGCGCAGCTGACCTCGGGGCTGGCGCATGATTTCGCCAATCTGCTGACCATCATCCTTGGCCAGCAGGACAAGCTGGCGCGGCTCCCTGACCTGCCGCCTGAGGCCGCCGACCTCGTGCGCGGCACCGTCGCGGCGGCGCGGCGCGGCGGCACGCTTCTGCGCCGGATCGGCGAGATTTCGGGCGCCCGCGCGCTCAAGCCCACGCCGACCGAGCTGGAACCGCTGCTCGACGATCTACGCATGATGGCCTCGCCGTCACTGCCCGACGGCCTGCGCTTCGAGATCGCGCTCGAACCGGGGCTGGGCCGGGTGATGCTGGACCAAGGGGCGCTTCAGGACGCGCTTCTGAACCTCGTGCTCAATGCCCGCGACGCGATTGCCGGCGCGCATCCGGACGGCACCACCGGGGGTGCGATCCTGCTCACCGCGCATCGCGTGCAGGATACATGGCTGGAACTCACCGTCGAGGATGACGGTCCCGGCTTCACGCCCGAAGCGCTGCGCCGCGGGCTCGACCCGTTCTTCACCACCAAGGGCGGCGAGGGCTCGGGGCTGGGGCTGGCCATGGTCTATGACCACGCCACGCTGGGCGGCGGCTCGGTGCGGCTGGCCAATCGCGCGGGCGGCGGCGCGCGGGTGACCTTGCGCCTGCCCCTGCGCCCCGCCGATCCCGCCGACGATCCCGCTGGTGGGCCGGATCCGTCGCAACTCGTGCTGCTGGTCGAGGACAGCCCGGAAATCCGCACCCATGTGCGCGAGATGCTGGTCGCGCTCGGCCACCGCGTGATCGAGGCCGAAACCGCCGCCGATGCGCGCGCGCTGGCGCAGCTGCCGGAAATCGGCATCGTGCTGTCCGACATCCAGCTCAAGGGCGGCGAGACGGGCCTTGCGCTGCTGGCCTCTCTCGCGCGTGAGCGGCCGGGGCTGGCGGGCGGGCTGATGACCTCGCTGCCGGCCTCGGACCCGCTGCACGGCGCCGCCGCGCGGACCTGCCCGCTTCTGGCCAAACCCTTCGACGCCCGCGATCTCGCCGCCTTCCTCCAGGGGCTTACGGGCGCGGCCAAGCCCGGTTTTCCGGGCTCCCTGCCGGCCGCCGCGGAAAGCCCCTCCTCCCCGTCCCTTCTTCCGGATTCCTCGTGATGCAGAACCAGACCGCCGGCGCCCTGCGCCCGGGCACCGACACGCCGCCCCATGTCGCGATCCTCGACGACGAGGCCGAGATCCGCCGCATCCTCGCCGATGCGCTGGGCGAGGCGGGCTTCCGCACCTCGACCTATTCGCGCGCCTCGGATTTCGAAGCGGCGCTCAAGCGCACGGCGCCCGATGTCTGCCTCGTCGATCTAGGGCTGCCCGACCGCGACGGGCTGGCGCTGGTGCACCGGCTGGCGCTGGAATCGGGCGCCACGATCATCATCATCTCGGGCCGCGCCAATACCGCCGACCGGGTGACGGGGCTGGAGCTGGGTGCCGACGACTACATCATCAAACCCTTCGAGCCCGCCGAGGTCGTGGCCCGCATCCGCGCCCGCCTGCGGAAGTCCCGCCCGGCCCCCGAAGCCAGCGCCAATCTCGCCCGCTTCAACGGCTGGGAAGCGCAGTTCGACCAGTACATGCTGGTCTCGGAAGACGGCACGCAGGTCCCGTTCAGCCATGCCGAGGGCGAGGTCCTGCGGCTGTTCCTCGATTCTCCCAAACGGCTGATCTCGCGCCACCAGATGCAGGAAAGCCTTGGCGGCGCGGCGGGCGAAAGCTTCGACCGGGCGATGGATGTCCGCATCTCGAGGCTGCGCGCGAAACTGGGTGAGGATCCGAAAAATCCCCGCCTGATCAAGACGATCTACGGCGCGGGCTACATCTTTCTTGGCGACGTGACCTGGAGCTGACCCTTCCCCCCGGCCGCGCGCGAACGGCACCCCCCGGAGGGCGCACGCCCCCTCCGGACCTCCCCGTGGATATTTTCAGAACAAAGATGGGGCCTTAACACAGCGTTAACCCTCATCTTTGCGCCGGAAATATCCTCGGGGGTGAATTGGCCGCAGGCCAAGAGGGGGCAGACAGCCCCCTTCCCCGCTTGCCACCCGCTCCGGTCTTCAGAAATACCCGCGCACCAGCGACGCCGAGACCAGCGTCCAGCCATCCGCCACGACGAAGAAGGCCAGCTTGAAGGGCAGCGAGACGATGGCGGGCGGGACCATCATCATCCCCATCGACATCAGCACCGCCGCGACCACCAGATCGATGATGAGGAAGGGCAGGAAGATCACGAAGCCGACTTCGAAAGCATGGCTCAGTTCCGACAGCAGGAACGAGGGGATCAGCACCGAAAGCGGGCCGTCGGGGCCGAAGGCGGGCGGGTCGGGGCGCAGATCGGCCAGACCCTGCCAGGTCGCGGGATCGGTCCGTGCGGCCATGAACGCGCGGAACGGCTCGATCGCGCGGATCGCGGCTTCCTCGACGCCGATCCGCCCGGCCTCCAGCGGCACCACGCCCGCCTCCCACGCGGCCATGAAGACCGGTTCCATGATGAAGTAGGTCAGGAACAGGGCCAGCGTCGTCAACAGCATCCCCGGAGGCGATTGCTGCAGGCCGACCGCCTGGCGCAGGATCGCCAGCACGGTGACGAGGAAGGGAAAGCAGGTCACCATGACCATCAGCCCGGGCACGAGGCTGAGCAGCGTCAACAGCACCAGAAGCTGCACCGAACGCACGGCAAGACTGCCGCCCTCGCCCATCGACAGCGTCAGTTCCTGCGCGGATGCCGTGCCGGGCAGAAGCGCGAAGAGCGTCAGCAGCACGGCAATGGCCGCCGGACCCGCGAGAAGCGCGAAAGGGCGCAACCGAGAATGCCCGCGTCGCAGGGCGGGTTGCGAGGGGTCGACGACCTGCGGGCGCATCGACGCAGGCGCTCGATCAGAGCGGCGCGGCAACTTTCCGGACGTGTCCGGGGCCCTCGCGGGTTCCGTGCCACGGCGCCTGCCATTCGCGCCGGGCAAGTCCGGGCAAGGGGCAGCATCCGCGACTGCCGGTGCGGAACAGGACCGGGATGCGGTTTCGCGAAAACCGGACGAGGCCGGCACTTGCCCGGCCACCAAAGTCCGGGCCGCCCGTACGGCGCCAGCCGCAGTTTCGCCGGAATGCCCGGCGCGCACCTGCGGCATGGTCACAGCCCGTTCGACAGGTCGGCCACTTCGGTCAGGCGCACGGCCATCTGGCCGGCCTGATCGTCTTCCAGCTCTTCCAGCACGCCGCGCGCGATCAGCCGGTCGCCCACGAACAGCTCGACCGGGTCCTCGACCCGCCGGTCCAGCGGCAGCACCGATTCGCGCTGCAATTTCAGCAGGTCCCGCACCAGCGGGCGGGCGCGGCCCACGGCCACCACGATCTCGATGGGCACCTGGGTAAAGGCGCTGCGGCCAAGGCCGGAGGCGCCTTGCGGAGCGCTGTCGGGGGTGTCGGTATCAGGCACTTTGACTCTCCTCGGACTGGATCTGGTAGAAACGGTCGATGGCAAGGCCGATCGCCAGCGCCGCATCGGTCAGGTCGACCCGCGTCTGCGCGGCGCCCAGCGCGAAGGATGCCTGCCCCTCGGTCAGGTCTTCGGTCTCGACGATCTCGACGGGCGGCAACAGCAGCCCCTCCATGGCATCGCGAAACGCCTTCTCGCTGCCCGGCCCGACATGCAGGGTGATCGGCGCCTCGGCCCCGGCCTGCGCCAGCGGCAGTAGCTGGTCGACGACGAGCGGCACGACCGAGGCACGCGCCATCGGCGGCAGAACCGTTTCGGCGATCGCGCGCAGAAGCGGATCGAGCGCCGAAAGCACATGACCGCGCGCTTCGTGATAGGTGAAGTTCAGTTGCTCGACCTGGCGCTCGATGGCGGCGCGGCGGGTGCTGGCCTCGGCATCGGCCTGCCGGCCGCAATCGTCCCAGCCCGCGACATAGCCTTTCTCATAGGCATTGAGCCGCAGATCCTCGAGTTCCTCGGGCGTCATCAACACGGGGCCCTCCACCGCATCGGCGGTCTCGAAGACTTCAAGACGCAGGGGCTGGGACATCAGCGGGCCTCCTCGGTTTCGTCCATCCAGGCGCGCAACACCTCGATCGTCTCATCCTGGCGCTCGGCGATGAGCTGGCGCATCCGGTCGACCGAATCCTGCGCGTCCCCCGACTCGGACCCGCCGAAATCGCCGTCGATCTCGCCCGTCAGGCCGGGCGCCATGGCGATCATCGGCGCGAAACCGGCCATGGGGTCGTCCTCGTCCTCGGCCGCCGCAGCCTGGCCGCTGCCCGAGCCGCCGCCCTTCAGGATCGGCCGCAACACGAAGAGCGCCAGCACCAGCGCCACGGCGGCCAGAGCGGCCAGCCGGATCAGTCCCATCAGGTCAAGCGCGGACAGCCAGCTTTGCACCCCCGCCGTACCCAGCTCGGTCGAGACCGGCTGGAATTCCAGCGATCTGAGCGTGATCACATCGCCGCGCGCCTCGTCGTAGCCCACGGCCGAGGCCACCAGTTCGCGCAACGCCGCCAGTTCATCGTCCGAGCGCGGCGTCCATTGTGTCTCGCCCGCGTCGTCGGTGCTGCGCACACCGTCGACGAGGACCGCCACCGTCAGGCGCCGGATCGCGCCCGGGCCGCGTTCCAGCTCGCGGCTGGTTTCGCTGACCTCCCAAGCGATCCGCTCGCGCGAGGTCTGTTCGCGCGATTCCGATCGGCCCTCCGTGCCGCCGGCCTGTCCGTCGGGCAGGTTTGACGCCACCGTCACGCCCGCACCGCCGGTATCCGAGCTGGTCTGCGTGCTTTCCTCGGTCTCTTGGCTGACCGGCACACGCGCCTCGGGGTCGATGCGTCGCTCGGTGATCGTCTCGCGGTCGGTGACGGTTTCGATATTCAGCTCGACCACGGCGCGGCCCTGCCCCACGCGCGCTTCGAGCAGGCGCTCGACATTGCGGCGCATCTGTTCGGCGCGGTCATGACCCTGCATGTCGGGGCCTTCCTCTTCGGCGACGACCATGCCGCCCGCCGAATCGATCACCGCCACGGCCTCGGGCCGCATCCCCGCCACCGCCGAGGCCACCAGATAGCGCAGGGCCTGCCCCTGCTGCGGTGACAGCGCGGGGCCGACCGGCGTCACCGTGACCGAGGCCGACATCTCGCCATCGCGCCGGAACGGTTGCGCCGCCCCCTGCGAGATATGCACCCGCGCCTGCCGGATATGCGGGCTGGCCATGATCGTGCGCGCCAGCTCGCCCTCTTTCGCGCGCCAATAGGCGGCGTCGAACATCTGCGCGGTGGTGCCGAATCCCGTCAGCCCGTCGAGCAGTTCGTAACCCGAGGACGAATTGGCCGGCAGCCCCTGCCCGGCCAGCGCCATGCGCATCTCGTCGCGCTGGGTGGCGTCCACATAGATCGCATCGCCGCGCACCTCATAGGCCACGCCGCGCTGATCGAGCGCCTGGATCACCTCGCCCGATTGCGGCCCTTCGAGCCCCGCATAGAGCAACGCCATGCCCGGGGCGGTCGCCAGTCGGGTCAGGCCAAGCACGGCGGCGAAGACCCCGATGGCGGCGAGCGCGACGATGATCCGGCGCCGGGGCTCGAGTGAATTCCAGGTCGATAGGAGCTGTTCCAAGGGCATTCCTTTGCGCGGACGTTCTGTCCCGATGCGCCGATCCTTGCCCTGACTCGATTAACAATCGGTTAGCCACCTCGTGCGAAAACGAAGCCCGGAACAGCCTCGCAATGCAGATCCGGATTCAAGGAACCTCCGCCATGGCCAGTGCAGACACGGACGCCCAAACGCCTGAGAAGAAATCCAAACTCCCGCTGATCATCGGGATCGTGCTGGCGCTTCTGGGCGCGGGCGGGGGATTCTTCGTGACCTATTCGGGGATGCTCGATTCGCTTCTGGGCGGCGAGGCCGGCGACCATGCCGCCCCGTCCGAGGACGCCCACGGCGCGCCCGCCGATACCGGCCACGGGGCGGCGGCGGCCGATGACGGCCATGGTGGCGACTCGGGCGACGGCAGTGCGGCGGGCTACGTGCCGCTCTCGCCCATCGTCGTCACGATCGGCCAGCGCGGGGAAACCCGCCACCTGCGTTTTCTGGCCCAGCTTGCCGTTGCGCCCGGCGCGGCGGGGGCCGTGACCAACCTGCTGCCGCGCATCGTCGACGTGCTCAACATCTACCTGCGCGCGCTGGATCCCTTCGAGCTTGAAGAACCCGCCGCACTGATGCGGCTGCGCGCACAGATGCTGCGCCGGGTTCAGATCGTCACCGGGCCGGGCATGGTCAACGACCTGCTCATCATGGAATTCGTCATAAACTGAGGGGCTTTTCGCATGGAATTTCTGTCTGACCTCCTGCTCGCCGCCGCGACGATCGGCGCCGCCGCCTATTGCGTCGTGCTCTCGCGCCGGCTCAAGGCGCTGGGATCGCTCGAAGGCGGGATGGGCAGCGCAATCGCGCTGCTCTCCACGCAGGTCGACGATCTTTCGCGCTCGCTTAATGCCGCGCGCGAGGCGTCGGGCAAAACGGGCGCCCGGCTCGACGCGCAGGCCGCGCGGGCCGAAACCGTGGCGCGCAAGCTCGAATTGCTGGTGGCCTCGATGCACGATCTGCCCGACGGGCCGCCGCGCGATCCGGGCGATGACGGGCAGCCACAACCGCCCCTGGGGAGCGCCGCGTCGGGGTCAAAGCCCGCCTTGTTCCGATCGACGGGCCTGCGTTCGGCGCGCCCGCCCAGCCCCTGGCCCGCCAGCGCCGGGCGCCGCGCCCCCCTGAATCAGCCGTCGGACCCGGAGGATGATGCCCATCCCGACAGTGGCGAAAAGGCCTCTGCCCCGTCGCGCGGCCGCGTCCTGCGCCGCCGCCCCAGCGCCCAGACCGCCGAGAGCCGCTGATGGGTCGCCGAACCAAAGCCGCTCCGACCGCCACCCGGCGGCGGCCCCGTCGCCGCGCCATCCGCGTCCTGCCACTGCTCGCGCTGCTCTTCGTCGCGGGCGGGACGCTGCGGCTGGTCCCGCTTGTCCCCGAAGCGCTGGCCCGCGATCCGGCAACGGATCCGACCACCGCGCAGCCGGTTCAGGCCGAGCTTCCCGCCGATCCGCAGCGCCCCCTGCGCACCAGCCCTGCAAGCGATGCCGAATTGTCGCTGCAGATCCGCGAACGCGAGCGTCAGGTTGCCGAGCGGGAAGCGCAGCTTGAGGAACGCGCGGCGCTGATGGCGGCGGCGGAAGAGCGGCTGCGCGCCCAGATCGACGCGCTGCAATCGGCGGAATCCGACCTGTCCGCAACCATGGCGCTGGCCGACCGCGCCGCCGAGGACGATATCGCCCGGCTGGTCGCCGTCTTCGGCTCGATGAAGCCCGAGGACGCGGCCGCCGTCTTCACCGAGATGGATCCCGATTTCGCAGCGGGCTTCCTCGCCCGGCTTGAGCCGCAAAGCGCGGCTGACATCCTGGCGGGGATGGAGCCGCGCCTGGCCTATACGCTCAGCGCCATCGTCGCGGGCCGCAACGCCCTGGTGCCGCGGGAGTAACCGGCGCGAAAACGCGTGGGCGAGGCGCGGAATCATGGCCGCGACCGGCCGCCGGTCAGGCTTTCTTAACGCCCTTTTGCCACCCTCGATACGCAGGAGAATCGGAGTGCGTCATGATTGGAATCATCGGCATCGTCGTCGTGTTCGTGATGGTGTTCGGGGGGTTCGTCATGGCTGGCGGGCATTTCGACATCATCCTGCACTCGCTGCCCTATGAGATGACCATGATCGGCGGCGCCGCGGTCGGTGCCTTCCTGATCGCCAATAACGGCGCAGGGGTGAAGCACACGCTCAAGGATATCGGCAAGGTGTTCAAGGGCGCGGCGTGGAAGCCGCAGGATTACCGTGAATTGCTGTGCCTTCTTTTCGAACTGATCCGCCTCGCGCGTCAGAATCCCGTCGCGCTGGAAGAGCATATCGAAGCCCCCGACAGTTCGGAGATTTTCGGCCGCTACCCCAAGGTCCTTAAAGACCACGAAGCCACCGAACTGATCTGCGACACGCTGCGCTCGATGACGCTCAGCTATGACGACCCGATGCAGGTCGAAGAAGTGCTTGACAAGCGGATGGAAGCCTCGCTCAACCACGCCATGCATTCCAGCCACGCGATGCAGACGGTGGCCGACGGGCTGCCCGCGCTGGGTATCGTCGCCGCCGTTCTGGGCGTGATCAAGACCATGGCGGCCATCGACCAGCCGCCCGAGGTGCTGGGCGGGCTCATCGGCGGCGCGCTCGTGGGCACGTTTCTGGGCGTGTTCCTCGCCTATGGTTTCGTCGGACCCTTCGCCTCGAAAATGGCGATGGTCGTGCAGGAGGACGCGCATTTCTACAAGCTTATCCGCGAGGTACTGATCGCGAACCTGCACAATCACCCCGCCAATATGTGCATCGAGGTCGGGCGCCAGAACACGCCGCACCATGTCCGGCCCAGCTATGGCGAGCTGGAAGAAGCGATGCGCGCCCTCAAGCGCGAGGCGGCGTGATGGCCCTGCGACACGCTCTCGCCTCGGCTGTCTGCCTGCTGCTCGGCGCCCCCGCCGCGGCGCAGATCGTCACGCCCTATGCAGGCGAGCACGACAGCTTCACCCGCCTCGTCGTCCCCCTCCCGCCCGGCACCGGGTGGTCGCTTGACCCCGATGGCCGGACCCGCCGCCTCACGCTTGACGCCGAAACATTGCGCCTCGGGCTCGACCGGGTCTTCCGGCGCATCCCGCGCGACCGGCTGGCCTCGGTCACGGCGGACGGCGCCACGCTCGTCCTCGAGCTGGCCTGCGACTGCCCGATCCGCGCCTGGGAAGAACGGCCGGGCCTGCTGATCCTCGACATTTCCGACGCGCCCGACCAGGGCCCTGACATCTCGCCACTGCCCGCCGTGACGCCCCGCCCCGCGCTGCCCCGGCGCCCCGATCCGCTCGCCGCCGCGCGCGCCGCCGGTGCCGCGCTGGCGCGCAGCCGCCCGGCCCTGGCCGTTGCCCCGACGCCCGCACCGACGGAACCGACCGAGGCGGACGAAGCGCTGCAAAGGCTGGGGCAGGATCTGGGCGCGATCCTGTCCACCGCGCTGGGACAGGGGCTGCTCGACCCGGCCGTCGAGGCGCCGGTTTCGGCGACGCAGGTTCTGTCCGGCCCCCCCGAAGACCCCGCCGGCTTCCCCCCCAACATGCGCATCAGCTCGGTGCTGGACCGCGCCGACCCGTCGCGAATGCCCGATCCGCCGCCGCCACAGCATTGCGCGCAAAGCGATGTGCTCGACACCATCATCGCCCGCGACGTCGGCGATTTCGATAATCGTTTCAGCGAGCTTTCCCGCGCGCTTTACGGCGAATTCGATCAGCCCGATCCGCAGGTCCTGCGCAATCTCGCGGGCCTTTACCTTGCCGCCGGCTTTGGCGCCGAGGCGCGCGCGCTCATCGATGCGGCGGAAACGCCGCTTGACGGTCAGGATTTCCTGCTGGGCATGGCCGATATCCTCGAAGACCGCTCGACCAATTCGCGCCTGCTGCTGGCGCAGAGCCTCGATTGCGGCGGCGCGGCCTCGGTGCTGGCCGTCCTTGCCGGCGCCGAACAAGACCGCATCCGCGAGCAGGCCGACAGCATCGCCCTGAGATTTCTCAATCTTCCCGATAGCTTGCAGGACATCTTCGGCCTCGACCTCGCGACCGCCCTGATCGAGGCTGGCGCGATCGACGCCGCGCGCGTGGTGGCCGAACGGCTGCAACGCTCGCCCTGGATCCCCGCCGCGCAGATCGCCCTGATCGAAGCCCGGCTCGATCAGGCACGGGGCTTGCCGCGCGATGCCATCGCGCGGCTCGACCATGCGGGGGGAACCGATCCCGACACGGTCACCACGCGGCTTGACCTTGCGCTCGACACGCAGGAACCACTCGATCCCGGCTATCTCGCTCAGGCCGAAGGGCTCGCTGCGACCGAGCGGTCGGCGGGGTCCGGTCCCGACATGATGGCGGCGGTCATTCGTCTTCACGCGCGGTCAGGCGCGCATATCGACGCGTTTGCCGCGCTCGACCGGCTGGAAACCTGGATGCCGGAAACCGGCGAAAACCGGCGCATGATTGCGGATTTGCGCGACACGGTATGGTCCGCTCTGGCCGAAACCGGCACCGACTTCGCGCTCACCGAAACGGTGCTGGCGCGGGACGACTGGCGCGATCCGGCGCTGAGCGACACGACGCGCGAAATCCTGGCCGCCCGGCTGCTGGATCTGGGTCTCGTGCTGCCGGCGCGGGACCTGACCACGGGCCCGGCAGGGCAGGCGCGGGTTCTGCAGGCCCGCGCGGCGCTGGAAACCGGCGATCCCGAAGGCGCGCTCGCGCTTCTGGGGGACGATGACAGCGCATCGGCGGCGCAGGTCCGCGCCGCGGCGATGGACCGACTGGGTGACCACGCCGCCGCCGCGCGTGCCTTTGCCGAGCTGGGGATCACCAACGCGGCCTTGCGTGCGGCGATCCTGGCAGGCGACTGGCGGCGGGTCGAAGAACTCTCGTCCGGCCAGACCGACGCCGCGACGATCGGCCCTCTTCTGGGCCGCGATCCGGGCCATGCCGAAATCGTCCTGCAACAGGAAACCACTGCTCCGGCGGGCGCGCCTGACAGCGACACCGCCCCTCCGCCGGACACCGAAAGTGACCCGCTGGCCCCGGACGCGTCGCTTGCCGCTGATCCCGGCGCCGTTTTCGACCGGCTGGGGCTGGTTCAGCGCAGCTCGACGCTGCTGAGCGAAAGCGCCCGCCTGCGCGAGGCACTTGCGCCGCTGATCACCGAGTGACGCAACCTGACCGCACGGCCGGCACCCCGTCGAGCCCGTCCAGAACCAGCGCCGTGGCGATCTGCGCGTAATCCTCGCGCGTGACCGCGCCGCCGTCGCGAAACCACATATAGACCCAGTTCAGCATCCCGAAGAGCGACATCGTCACGGGCATCAGCGTCTCGGCCGGCAGATCGGGCCGCAGGCCCGCCAACAAGACCGAGAACCGCCGCACCACCCGCCGTTCGATCGCGTGGATCTCGTCCTTCTGCTCGGGCGGCAGGGTCGGCGTGCCGTTCAGCTGGACCTTGTGGTAATTATCGGCGTCCCGGTAGCATTCCAGCACCGCGCCGACCAGAATGCGCAGCCGCTCACGCGGCGCGCGATCAGGCGCGTCGGCCTGTTCCAGCGCCGCGTCCAGCTCGGACAGATGGGTGCGGATGATGTCGAAGATCAGCGCGTCCTTGCCGGGATAATAATGGTACAACAAAGCCTTGGATACGCCCGCCGCCCGCGCGATCTGCGCCATCGACGCCTTGTCCATGCCCTGTTCGGCCAGCACATCCGCCGCGCTCGACAGAATCGCGCGCTGCTTGTCCTCAAAATCCGCCGCTCTGGTGCGCGCCATCGCCCGCCTCCCGCCTTGACCCGGACCGCGCGCCGCCCGGACGGGGCGCGCGCGGCGGGGCTGTCACTCTTTGGGCCGGTTGTCGACCACGCGTTTGGCCTTGCCTTCGGAGCGCGGCGCGCCGCCGGGTTCGTGCACGGTGATCTTGGTCGACACGCCCACCACCGACTTGATGTGATGCGCCAGTTCCCTGGCCGAGGCCGCGCGCGCCTCGGCATCCGAGGCCGCCCCGGTCGCCTCGCAATGCACGACCATGACGTCCATCCGGTCCTTGCGCGTCAGCTCGATCTGGAAATGCGGCGCAAGGCCCGCGCATTTCAGGATCTGTTCCTCGACCTGCGTGGGGAACACGTTGACGCCGCGCAGGATGATCATGTCGTCCGAGCGCCCGGTGATCTTTTCCATCCGCCGCATCGAGCGCGCGGTGCCCGGCAACAGCCGCGTCAGGTCGCGCGTGCGGTAGCGGATGATCGGCAGGCCCTCTTTCGTCAGCGTGGTAAAGACCAGCTCGCCCATCTCGCCATCGGCGACCGGCTCGCCGGTTTCGGGGGTGATGATCTCGGGATAGAAATGATCCTCCCAGATATGCAGCCCGTCCTTGGTCTCGACGCATTCATTGGCCACGCCCGGGCCCATCACCTCGGACAGGCCGTAGATGTCGACCGCATGCATGTCGAACGCGTCCTCGATCTCGCGGCGCATCGCATTGGTCCAGGGCTCGGCCCCGAAGATCCCCACCGCCAGCGAGCTCTCGCGCGGGTCGATCCCCTGCCGGTTGAACTCGTCCAGGATCGACAGCATGTAGCTGGGCGTGACCATGATCACCCGCGGCTTGAAATCCTGAATGAGCGTCACCTGCCGCTCGGTCATCCCGCCCGACACCGGCACAACCGTCGCGCCCAGCTTCTCGGCCGCGTAATGCGCGCCAAGACCGCCGGTGAACAGCCCGTAACCATAGGCCACATGCACGATATCGCCCGCGCGCCCGCCCGAGGCGCGGATCGAGCGCGCGCCCAGATCGGCCCAGGTGTCGATATCCTTCGCGGTATAGCCCACCACCGTGGGCTTCCCCGTCGTCCCCGAGGACGCATGGATGCGCGCGATCTTCTCGCGCGGGACGGCGAACATGCCGAACGGGTAATTGTCGCGCAGGTCGGTCTTCACCGTGAAGGGAAACTTGGCCAGATCCGCGAGCGTCTTCAGATCGTCGGGATGAACCCCGTGATCGTCGAAACGCTTGCGGTAAAACGGCGAATTTTCATAGGCATGGCGCAGCGACCATTTGAGACGCTCAAGCTGCAGCGCGGCGATTTCATCGCGCGAGGCGGTCTCGATCGGCTCCAGATCGCCGGGACGGGGTGACAGGTCTTCCATGTCTCACTCCTCGGGTAGATGGGTGCCCTTGACGGTGCGCGAATGGCCGCGGAACTCCGCGATCTTCACGCCGTCGTCACGGGTCACGCTGATGTCGTAGATACCGCCGCGCCCCTGCCGCCAGACTTCGCGGGCCTCGGCGCGCAGCACGTCGCCCTCGAAAGCCGGGGCAAGGAACGTCACCTGCGCCATCTGCGCGACGACCCGCTGGTTGTAGGTGTTGCAGGCAAAGGCGAAGGCGCTGTCGGACAGGGTAAAGATATAGCCGCCATGGCAGATCTTGTGGCCATTGGTCATTTCGGGACGCACCGTCATGGTCATCACCGCCTGTCCCGCCCGGACGTCCGACAGCACCATGCCCAGATGTTGTGTGGCGTTGTCGTCGGCCCACATCGCATCGGCGCAGGCCTGGGCCATTTCGTCGGGTGTCATGTCCCGCACCGTCATTTCCCCCGGAACTCCGGCTGCCGCTTGTCGAGGAACGCGGCCACGCCCTCGGCGTAATCCGCGCTTTCGCCGCAGGCTTTCATCAACTGTTCTTCCAGTTCCAGATGCGCGTCGAGCGTGTTGGTCGCCGCCGCCTGCATCGCCCGTTTGGTCGAGGCATAGCCAAAGGTCGGCCCCGAGGCGAACTTCGCCGCCAGCGCGCCCGCTTCGTCCAACAGCGCCGCGTCGGGCAGGCACTTCCAGATCAGTCCCCAATCCGCGGCTGTCTGCGCGGGCAGCGGCTCGGCGGTCAGGGCCAGCCCCATCGCCCGTTGCGGCCCCAGAAGCTTCGGCAGATGCCAGCTTCCCGACGTGTCGGGGATCAGGCCCACCTTGCTGAAAGACTGGATGAATTTCGCGCCTTCGGCGGCAAGGGTGATGTCGCAGGCGATGGCCAGAGACGAGCCCGCCCCCGCCGCCACGCCATTGACCGCGCAGATCACCGGCATCGGCAGCGCCTTGATCTGCCGGATCAGCGGCGCCCAGAGCCGGCGCACCGTGTCGCCCAGATCGGGCGGACCGTCCATCTTGCGCGGATCGCGGTCGCCCAGATCCTGCCCGGCGCAAAAGCCCCGGCCGGCGCCGGTCAGCAGCACGCAGCGCGCTTCGGCCTCGGCCCGGGTCAGGGCTGCGCGCAGCGCGGCGTGCATCTCTTCGGTGAATGAATTCAGCCGCTCGGGGCGGTTCAGCGTCACATGCAGCACGCCCGCCTCAAGGCGCACCAGCACGGTGTCCGATTCGGTCATCTTGTCCTCCCTGCGCATTTCTGCGCTTCGGGGCTGATTTTTTCATCAACCGTACGGTCAGTCAATGAATATCTGCGGCCGGTATGGTGGCGCGAACGCTGGTCTTGCTTCCGCCATCATGGCAATCAGGGCGCATGAACACTCTTCTTGTCACCGGTGCCAATGGCCGCGTCGCCCGGCTTCTGCGCCGCGCCTCCGTCCCGGGCGCGCTGTGGTCGCAGCGCGGACCGGGCGCCGATCTCGACTGGTCGCCGCTCGACGGGCCGCAAGCGCTGCTCGACCATTGCGCGCGCCACGGGGTGCCCGGCACGTTGTGCATGCTGGCCGGTGTCACCCCCGGTCCCGGCGCCCGGATCGAGGACAATGCAGCCCTCGGCCGCGCCGCCGTCGAGGCCGCGCAGGCGGCCGGCATCCCGCGCGTGCTGCTTGCCTCCAGCTCGGCGGTCTATGGCCACGGCCGCGCGCGCCCGTGGTCCGAGGACGACCCCACCCGTCCCGCCAATCCCTATGGCGAGGCCAAGCTGGCGATGGAGCGTGCCTGCGCCGCGCCGGGCGTCACCATGCTGCGCATCGGCAATGTCGCGGGCGCGGACGCGCTGCTGACCAATCCCCGCCGTCCGCTGCGACTGGACCGTTTCGCCGATGGCACCGGCCCCGTCCGCAGCTATATCGGCCCGCAGACGCTGGCCCGGCTGCTGCACAGGCTGGCGCAGGCCCCTACCCTGCCGCCGGTGCTGAATATCGGCGCGCCGCGCCCGGTGGATATGGCCGATCTGGCCCTTGCCGCCGGTTTGCCCGTGGAACGCCAGCCCGCGCCGCCCGAGGCGATTGCCGCGCTGACACTCGACACGACGCGGCTTGAACAGCTTTTCCCCTTCGCCGATACCGACAGCGCGCCCGCGGCGATGATCGCCCAGTGGCGCGCCTGCAAGGAGCCGTCATGAACCCGCTCAAACGCGCTTTCGACCTGTGGACCGCGGCGATGATCACCCCCATCGTGCTGCCGCTGATCGTGGTGATCTCGCTGGCGATCCTGATCACCGACGGGCGGCCGATCTTCTATGGCGGCGAGCGGATGAAAACCCCGACCAAGGGATTCAGCCTGTGGAAATTCCGCAGCATGAAGGTCGACCCGACCGACAGCGGCGTTTCGGGCGGCGACAAGAGCGCGCGGATCACGCCCATCGGCCGCTGGCTTCGCAAGAAGCGCCTCGATGAGCTGCCGCAGCTCTGGAACCTGTGGCGCGGCGACATCTCGGTCGTCGGGCCGCGCCCGCCGCTGCGGCAATATGTCGAGCAGTATCCCGACATCTACAACGAAGTCCTGAAATGCCGCCCCGGCCTGACCGGCTTCGCGACGATCTATTACTCGCGCCACGAATACATGCTTCTGGGCCGCACCACCTCGCGCGCGGAAACCGACGCGGTCTACCGGCGCAACTGCGTGCCGCGCAAGGCCCGCATTGACATGATGTATCAGCGAAACTGGAGCTTCTGCTTCGATCTCAACGTGGTGCGCAAGACGCTGTTCTCATCCGCCCGCTAAGCAAAAGGGCCCCGCAGGGCCCTTTCGTCAATCCTCGTTGATGTCGTGGTCGATGCGCTTCATCTGGCCCTGCCGGACCCCCAGCACCGCCCGCATCACCAGCCAGGCGGCGACCGAGATCACCGCGAACATCAACAGCGACAGGACCAGCGAATCCACGATCCACTCGGTCGAAGGCATCCCGACCCAGACCAGCGCGCCGGTGATCACCGCGCCCACCGCGAAGCCCGCGAACAGAAAGCCCGGCACGATCACCTCAAGGATCGCAAGCCCCAGCCCGGCGGCGATCCAGACCCACCAGAATTCGTCCATCACCCGCGTCCTTTCAGCAGCTTGAACGCATCGCCGAAGGCATCGATCATATGCGCCGGCAACACGATGGTCTGCTTGCCCGCGCCCTCGGCCACGTTCTTCATCGCCTCGACCTGCGCGATGGCGATCTGGTATTGCGCGGCTTCCAGCCCGTTGCGGGCGATGGCCTCGGCGATGACACCGGTCGCATAGGCTTCGGCATCGGCGCTGATGCGCTTGGCCTTGGCGGCCTGCTCGGCGGCGTACAGCTCCCCGTCTGCGGCCAGCTCGACCGCGCGACGCTTGCCCTCGGCCTCGGTCACGGCGGCGCGGCGCGCGCGCTCGGCATTGAGCTGCTGCAGCATCGCCGCGCGCGTCGCCTCATCAAGGTTGACGTCCAGCAATTCCGCCCGCGTCACCTGTATGCCCCAGTCATCGACCACATCCGCGATCGAGGCGCCGATCTTCTGCGTCAGCCGCGCGCGGTTCGACTGCACCTCGTCCAGCTCCATCGTGCCGATCTCCGAACGCACGATGCCCGCCACCGTCGTCAGGATCGCGGCATCCACGTCGCGGATCCGGTAAACCGTCTTTTCGGGCTCCATGATGCGGTAGAAGACCGAGGTTTCGACCTGCACCAGCACGTTGTCCGAGGTGATCGCGTCCTGTTGCTGGTTGGGCAACTGGCGCTCAAGGATCGACACCTTGTGCGCCACCGTGTCGATGAAGGGCACGATCAGGTTGATCCCGGGCCCCAGCACCGCGCGCAGGCGGCCAAACCGCTCGACCACGAATTTCTGCGATTGCGGCACGATCCGCACGCCCAGAAAGATCGACAGGATGATGAAAAGCGCAAGCAGAAGCAGCACGATGGTACCGCCGCCGATAAAATCGAAGGGCATGAACGTCTCCGGTACAAGGGGCTGTGTCATCTCGACAGAATCAGGTTTCACAGCGGGGCCAAATCCATAAATCTCGGCCCCATTATGCCGCCGGGGCTTTGCGAGGGAAAGAGCCGGTGCTTGCAGCCAAGGCGCCGCACCTGTAGGGATCTCTGCAAATTCCCGTTATATCTGGCGCCCTGCGCGGGTGCTCAAAACACTGGAGCTGACATGGCCTCGTATCAGTACGTCTATCACATGGATGGCGTGTCCAAGACCTATCCCGGCGGCAAGAAATGCTTCGAAAACATCCGCCTGAACTTTCTGCCCGGTGTGAAGATCGGTGTCGTCGGCGTCAACGGCGCGGGTAAATCCACGCTGCTGCGCATCATGGCAGGCATCGACAAGGATTTCTCGGGCGAGGCCTGGGCCGCGAAGGGCGCCAAAGTCGGCTACCTGCCGCAGGAGCCGCAGCTGGACGAAACCCTCGACGTGCGCGGCAACGTGATGCTGGGCGTGGCCGCGAAACAGGCCAAGCTCGACCGCTACAACGAGCTGGCGATGAATTACTCGGACGAAACGGCCGAGGAAATGGCCCAGCTTCAGGACGAGATCGACGCCGAGAACCTCTGGGATCTGGACAGCCAGGTCGACGTCGCGATGGAAGCGCTGCGCTGCCCGCCCGACGAGGCCGATGTCTCGAAACTGTCGGGCGGCGAGCGTCGGCGCGTCGCTTTGTGCAAGCTGCTGCTGGAAGCCCCGGACATGCTGCTGCTGGACGAACCGACCAACCACCTCGACGCGGAAACCATCGCCTGGCTGCAAAAGCACCTGATCGAGTACAAGGGCACGATCCTGTGCGTCACGCACGATCGCTACTTCCTCGACGACATCACCTCGTGGATTCTCGAGCTCGAGCGCGGGCGCGGCATCCCCTACGAAGGGAACTATTCCTCGTGGCTGGAACAGAAGGCCAAGCGCGTCGCGCAGGAAGCGCGCGAAGACAAGGCCAAGCAGAAGGTTCTGGAGAAGGAACTGGAATGGATCCGCGCCGGCGCCAAGGCCCGTCAGGCCAAGTCGAAAGCGCGTATCTCGGCCTATGAAAAGATGGCCGACCAGTCCGAGAAGGACCGCGTGGGCAAGGCCCAGATCATCATCCCCAACGGTCCTCGTCTGGGCGGCAAGGTGATCGAGGTCGAAAACCTCAACAAGCATTACGGCGACCGCCAGCTGATCGAAAACCTGTCCTTCTCGATCCCGCCCGGCGCCATCGTCGGGGTGATCGGCCCCAACGGCGCGGGCAAATCGACGCTGTTCCGCATGATCACCGGCAACGAAGAGCCGGATTCGGGCTCGGTCACGCTGGGGGACACGGTGAAGCTGGCCTATGTCGACCAGTCGCGCGACGCGCTCGACCCCGACGCCACGGTCTGGGAAGAAATCTCGGGCGGGGCCGAGCTGATCGAGCTGGGCGATGCGCAGGTCAACAGCCGCGCCTATTGCGGGGCGTTCAACTTCAAGGGCGGCGACCAGCAGAAGAAGGTAGGCCTGCTGTCGGGCGGTGAACGCAACCGCGTGCATATGGCCAAGCTTCTGAAAGAGGGCGGCAACGTGCTGCTTCTCGACGAGCCGACCAACGATCTGGACGTCGAAACCCTGCAGGCACTCGAGGCCGCGATCGAGGATTTCGCCGGCAACGCGATCATCATTTCGCACGACCGCTTCTTCCTTGACCGGCTCTGCACGCATATCCTCGCTTTCGAAGGCGAAGCGCATGTCGAATGGTTCGAAGGCAATTTCGAAGCCTATGAGGAAGACAAGATCCGCCGCCTCGGCCCCGATGCGGTCGAACCCAAGCGGGTGAAATACAAGAAATTCAGCCGCTGAGGCGTCCGCTTCTCGTGCCCGAAACGACAAAGGCCCGGTCAACAGACCGGGCCTTTTTGTCGCGCATACAACCTAAGGGGTTGACGCATTAGGTAACTCCGTTACCTTTTACTTCAGTTTATGCGAATGTATTAGTATCTAAAGGGAGGGCTCCGATGGTCTGTCAACGTGTCCATCTTGCTGTGTTACCCCGTTCAATCCCCAACCGGATCGTTCAGAACCTCGCGCCGCGCATCGCCGGGCGCTTGGCACTGGCACCGCTAAGAACCAGCGGCTTTCAACCCATAGGCGAACCTGCATCGGCAATCCAAACACGACGTCACCGGCGCGTCCCCATCAGATATGACGCCGGGGCGGGGCGCTCTCGGCGCGCGCAGGCGTGACGCCCATGCCAAACCGTCAGCGTTCCGTCACGCCACAGACAAGCAGCGTCTCCACGTCGGCCCTCTTGCCCATGCCCGCAGCGCCCCGCCCTTCCCTGCTCGCCCAGCAAGGCAACCTTGTGTCCCAGCCGGACGAAAGCCTGACACGCCTCGACACCGGACACAGCCATAACTCGACCTTCATCCGCGACGGACGCGTTATCCTCGATATCGGTCGCTATGTTCCGTATTTCATCACCGTCGTTCACAACAAGCTCGCGCGGGGCTCTTCGGCGATTTATCTCGAACGGTTCGGGATCGGCATCGTCGATTGGCGCGTCATGGCCAGCCTGGTGCTGGAACCCGGCGCCTCGGCGTCCCGCATCTGCCAGCTGATCGAACTCGACAAGGGCGCGGCCAGCCGCGCGCTGACCAAGCTTGACGAGTTGGGCTACCTGGAACACGAAGCCGCGGAACACGATACCCGCCGCAAGACCTGGACGCTCAACGCAAGGGGGCTTGCGCTGTATGACGCGGTGCTCGATCTCGCGCTCGAACGCGAAGAACGGCTGATCAACGGCATCGACAGCGAGGATCTGGCAGTGTTCATCCGTGTCATGAAACAGATGATCGGGAATCTTCAGGACATGGGCTGAGTCCGCGGGCCGCTTGATGGCCCGAAGTCGTAGCCCGGTGTCGCACGGGCACCGCATGGACGCATCTGGGCGGTCAGATGCCAGCAGGCTCCGGGAGTCTGAAACGCAAACAGCCGCCCCATGGGGCGGCGGCTTGGTATTCGGACATCGTATAGAATGAGGTTTTTTTGTTTCTTATCAGGTTTGGCGGTGACCTACTCTCCCACGACTTGGGTCGCAGTA
>NZ_QEYD01000008.1 GCF_003122215.1 Pararhodobacter marinus
AGCATCGCCCGCGACGCGTAAACCGCCGCCGTATAGCCCGCAGGCCCCGAGCCGATGATCAGCACGCGCGTGTGTTTCGAGGTCTGCATCGGTCTCTCCCATCCATGGCTCGGGGACACTAACGGCGATCTGTTGTGTATATCAACCGGGAAACCGGGTGTATCAGCCGGTTCGGGGCGAGTCCGTTCTGGCCACCGCGCGCCAGGCGCTCATCAGGCGGTGGAATTTCTCGCCCTGCACCGACACATGATCGCGCAGGGCAGCCGCCGCCCGGTCGGGCTGGCCCGCCGCGATGGCGTCGACGACCTGCGCGTGTTCGGCGAGCGATTGTGTCAGCCGTCCCGGCGCGCGCAGCTGCGTGCGCCGATAGGGACGCAGCCGTTTCTGCAGGTCGCGGCACCGTGCCGCCAGGAACGCGTTGCCGCTTTCATCGTAGATCAGGCGGTGAAAGGTCTCGTTCGCTTCGTAATAGGTGTCGATATCGTTGTTGTCCGCGGCAGCGGCGCAGGCATCGTTGGCATGGCGCAGGGCGGTGACGGTGTCGGGCGCGATCCGGCTGCAGGCAAGCCGCGCGCAGAAGGCTTCGAGCTCGGCCATGACCTGGAACATTTCGTACAGGTCCACCGGCCCCGGCTGACGTACGAAGACGCCGCGATTGGCGTGCTGCTCGACCAGACCGGTAGCCGAGAGCCGGCGCAGTGCTTCGCGCACCGGCGTGCGGGAGACGCCGAATTGCGTGGCCAGCCGTGTTTCGTCCAGGCGCTCGCCATCGGCATAGCGTCCTTCGAAAATCGCGTCCTGCAGCGCGCTTTCTATGCGTTCGACGTGATCCCGGGCCATAGCCTTGCCTAGCCAGCCGCGACATGCGGCGCAACAGAAAGATTGCATACAATTTCGTTTGCATAAAGTGCAATTCTTGCTACACAGACGACAATCGCACGCGTCCGGCTGTCGATCCGCCCGGATCGTCCGGGCATCGGTACGCAGCCGCGGGCAGTGTCGCCGTTTGCGGACCCGACGCCCCAGCCGGAAAGGAGAACGCCATGACCAACCCGCTTTACGACCGCCTGTTCGCCCCGCACGAGGGCAGCGACCGGGTGTTTCTCTATCTGCCCGACGGCGCCGAGATCGCGTATCGCGATTTCCTGGCCCGCGCCGCGGCGATGGCCAGCGCGCTGGCGGATCTGGGGCTGAAGCCGGGCGACCGTGTCGCGGTGCAGGTCGAGAAATCGCCCGAGGCGCTGATGCTCTACGCCGCCTGCGTGCGGGGCGGTTTCGTCTTCCTGCCGCTCAACACCGCCTATACCGGCGCCGAGCTGGACTATTTCGTTACCGATAGCGGCGCGGCGCTGACGGTGTGCGATCCGAAGGATGCCGAAACGCTGGCGCCGATCGCGGGCAAGATCGGCGGGCAGGTGCTGACGCTCGATGCTTCGGGCGGCGGAAGCCTTGTCGATCGGGCGCGCGACGTGACCGCGATCCGCCCGGTCGAGACCCGCGCGGCGGACGACCTGGCGGCGCTTCTCTACACCTCGGGCACGACGGGCCGGTCCAAGGGCGCGATGCTGTTGCAGTCGAACCTGATGTCGAACGCGCAGACGCTGGTCGATCTGTGGCGCTTCACGGCAGACGATGTGCTGCTGCATGCGCTGCCGGTCTTCCATACCCACGGGCTGTTCGTGGCGACCAACGTGATCCTGTCGGCGGGCGCGAGCATGGTGTTCTTCCCCAGGCTCGACGTGCCGGCGCTGTTGGACCACATGCCGCGCGCGACCACGCTGATGGGGGTGCCCACCTTCTATACCCGGCTGCTGGCCGATCCCCGGCTTGACCGCGAGGTCACGGCGGGGATGCGGCTGTTCATCTCGGGCAGCGCGCCGCTTCTGGAGGAAACGCATCGCCAGTTCGAGGCGCGGACGGGGCACCGGATCCTCGAACGCTACGGCATGACGGAAACCAACATGAACACCTCGAACCCCTACGAGGGCGACCGCAGGCCGGGCACCGTCGGGCCGGCGATGCCGGGGATCGAGGTGAAGGTCACCGACCCGGCCACGGGCGCGGAGCTGCCCCGCGGCGAAGTCGGCATGATCGAGGTGCGCGGTCCCAATGTCTTCAAGGGCTACTGGAACATGCCCGAGAAGACCGCCGAGGAATTGCGCGCGGACGGGTTCTTCATCACCGGCGACCTGGGGACGATCAGCGAGGACGGCTATGTCTCGATCGTGGGGCGCGGCAAGGACCTGATCATCTCGGGCGGCTACAACATCTACCCCAAGGAGGTGGAGCTGGAACTCGACGCGCAGCCCGGCGTGCTGGAAAGCGCGGTGGTGGGCGTCCCGCATCCCGATTTCGGCGAAACGGTGCTGGCGGTTCTGGTGCCCGAGCCCGGCGCGACCCCCGATACCGACGCGATCCGCGCCGCGCTGGACGCGACGCTCGCCCGTTTCAAGCAGCCGCGCCATTACATCGTGATCGACGCGCTGCCGCGCAACACGATGGGCAAGGTGCAAAAGGCGGCCTTGCGCGAGACCTATCGCGACATCGCGCGCGGTCAGTGACGGAAGACGGCCCCTGCCAAAGGGGCAGAGATGGAGCGACAGATGACGAAACCAGACGCCACCGATCCCGCGGATCTGTCGGCCACCGAGGCGCGCCGGGCGATCTCGCGCAAGGCGCTCAGCGCCGGCGAGTTGGCCGAGGCCTGCATCGCCCGGGTCGAGGCCGTGGATCACGCGGTGAACGCGCTGGTCGCGCGGGATTTCGACGCGGTGCGCAAGGCCGCGCGCGCGGCAGACGAGGCGCAGGCGCGGGGCGACGCGCTGGGCTTGCTGCACGGGCTGCCGTTTGGCGTGAAGGACATGATCGACGTCACGGGGCTGCCCACCACCTTCGGGTCCGAGCTGTTCGCGGGCAATATCGCGACCGGGGACGATGCGATGGTCACCGCCATGCGCGGCGCGGGCGCGATCCCGCTCGGCAAGACCAACAACCCGGAATGGAGCGCGGGCGGCAACACCCGCAACCGGGTCTATGGGGCGACGGCCAATCCCTATGACCTGACGCGGACCTGCGCGGGATCCTCGGGCGGGTCGGCGGCGGCGCTGGCCTGCGGGTATGCGCCGCTCGCCACCGGCTCGGATACCGGCGGTTCACTGCGCAACCCGGCGGCTTATTGCGGCGTGGTGGGGTTCCGGCCCAGCCCGGGCGTCGTGCCCGGCGACAAGCGCGGGATCGGCCTTGTGCCGCTCTCGACCTCGGGACCGATGGCGCGCAATGTCGCCGATGCGGGGCTGATGCTGTCGGTGCTGGCCCGCCCCGACGGCCGCGATCCCTTCACCACGGTCGTGGACGGGCGCACCGCGTGGGAGCCGTCCGATTTCGCCACGCTGCCGCCGGTCGATCTGTCGGCGCTGCGTATCGCCGTGACCGAGGATTACGGCTTCGCGCCGACGGAATCGATCGTCCGCGACCATTTCCGCAAGGCTGTCGCGGCGCTTGCGCCCTTCATGGGGCGGGTCGAGGATACCACGCCCGACTGCACCGGCGCCGACCGCATCTTCGCGGTGCTGCGCGGGCTGTTGTTCGTGTCCACGCATGGCACGCGCTTCGATCAGCATCCCGACAAGGTGGGGCCGAATGTCCGCGACAACGTGATCGAAGGCCGCGGTTACGGCGCCGACGATTTCGCCGCTGCCTTCACCGATCAGACGGCCTATTACCTTCGCTGGCAGGACTGGTTCCGGGATCACGACGTGATCCTGTCGCCCGCGGTGACGGTCAGCCCGCGCGACTGGCACGAGCTTTATCCCGCCGAGATCGACGGCAAGCCCACGCAGAGCTATTACCACTGGCTGGCGATGGCCTATGCCTCGACCCTGGCGGGCCACCCGTCGATCACCGTGCCCTGCGGGTTCGATGCGAACGGAATGCCCTTCGGTCTGCAGATCGTCGGGCGGCGCCATGCCGACCGCGCTGTGCTGGCCGTCGCCGCCGAGATCGAGGCGATCATCGCGTCGATCCCCGACCTGGCGCCGCGCGCGCCCGACCTTGCCGCGCTGCGCTCGGCCCCGCCGCTCTCGGACGCGCCCGGTTTCCTCAGCTTCTGAGCGCAGCCCCGGGCTTCCCCATGCTGTCCTGTGCCGCTCCGGTCCTGCCGGGGCGGCATTTTGCGTCCTGATGGGGCGTCAGCCGTCCCGCGCATGAAAAAGGGCGCCGCGGAACGGCGCCCTTCACGTTCTTGATGAAGGCGGGATTATTCGGGCGCGTAGTCGGCGACCATCGCGCGCAGTTCCTCGATCCGGGCCGGGTCGACGTCTTCAAGCAGCTCGGCCATGCTGGCGGTCGCGTCGCGGAACGTGGCGATTTCATCGTCGTTCGGGCGGTAGACCGCGATCCCGGCGGCTTCGAGTGCCTCCATCGATTCCTCCTGCGAGGTCTCGACCCAGGCGAAGACATCACGCAGACCGGCGAGCGAGGCTTCTTCGAGCTGGGCGCGCTGTTCGTCCGACAGCCCGTCCCACCACGCGGTCGAGGCCAGCGCGACGCGGGCCGACATGATCACGCGGGCATCGGTGAAGTTGGTGAACAGGTCGGCCTGGCCGAAGGCAAGCGGCACGACCGAGGCGTTGACATAGCCGTTGGCGATGCCGGTCTGCAGCGCGTTCGGGACTTCCGAGAACGGGATGACGACGCCGTCGGCGCCCATCATGCGGAACATTTCCAGCTGGTTGGCATCGAGCGCGCGCATCCGCAGGCCCTGCATGTCCGACACGCTGCGCACTTCCTTCTGGTTGTTGAAGATGCCCAGCATACCGCCCGTGGGCACGATGGCCAGAACGTGCATCCCTTCGGCCGCCAGCTCTTCGTTGATCGTGTCGAGATAGTCGCTCTCGGTGAAGAAGTCGAAGACATGCTGCGAATTGGCGAAGGTATAGGGCAGCTGCATCACCCGCATTTCGGGCACGAACTGATAGGTCACGGCATAGTTCGACATCGACATGTCGAGGATCCCGGCGCGGATCTGGTCCAGACGCTCGTCTTCGCCGCCGATGGAATCGCGCGGGAAGCTCTCGGTCTCCCAGCCCATGTCGCGCAGGGTCGACAGCATCGTGTCGACATAGCGATAGCTGCCCTGCGTTTCACGGTCGGGGGTGGAATCGAGCGCGATGGCGATCGACTGGGCATGCGCGGCGGGCGCGGCAAAGGCAAAGGCCAGCGCGGCTGCGGCGGTAAGGGGGCGGAAGGAAAGGGTCATTGATCACTCCGTGGCATGGGATGAGAATTGAGTGGCATAGACGGTTTCGCGTGCCAGCACGCGCGGCGAAACGAGGGCGCCAAGTCCCGCAAGGCCGTGGAAGAGGATGAGGATCAGCGCGACCGGCAGTGCCGCCGCCATCCACGCGGTCGACACTTCCAGCCCTTCCGAGGTGCGGCCGATCTGGCGGATGAAGAACGGGTAGGTGAACCACAGCACCGGCAGGAAGAAGAGCCACGAGCCCACGAAGCGCGAAAAGGCCTGCGCCTTCAGCCGCCAGACCACGTTCGCAGGCGGGTTCACCATTGCCGGGTCGGCATGGGTATGGAACGCGCAGGACGCGCCCAGAAGCCCGCCCCAGACCATCAGCCAGCGGGCCAGCTCCTCGGTCCAGAAGGGGGGTGAGTCAAAGGCGTAGCGGGCGATGACCTGCAGCATCATCGTGGCCAGCATGCCCAGAAAGAACAGCCCGGCCGCGCGGCGCGCGATCCAGTTGATCGCTTCCGAGAGCGCATAGACGCGGTCGGCGATACGGACGAGGACGGAGTCGGAGGAAAACACGTTGGTCATCGTCGGATCCTCAATTCACGAAGCCGGTCAGGCGCGGCAGGAACAGGCTGATTTCCGGCACGAAGGTCAGCAGCAGAAGCACGCCCAGTTGCACCAGCAGGAAGGGCGCGGCCTTGCGCGCGATCGACCAGTAGGGCGTCCCCGACACCGCCGACACGACCAGAAGCGCCGCGCCGAACGGGGGGGTGACGATGCCCAGCGTCAGGTTGACGATGATCACGATGCCCAGATGCACGGGATCGGCGCCCATCTCGATCCCGGTGGGGACGAGCAGCGGCACCAGCAGCGCCAGCGCCACGGGAACCTCCAGAAACATGCCCGCGACCAGGAAGACGACGTTGAGCAGCAGCAGGTATTTCCAGCCCTCGAAGCCCAGCCCGATCAGTTGCTCGGCCAGTCGCGCGGGGATCTGTTCCAGGCCCGCCAGATAGCCGAAGATCGCCACCGCCGAGAGCAGGATGAAGATCGACCCTGACAGGATCGCGGTGCGCTCGAGGCTTTCGATCAGCTTGCGGATCGTCATCTGCCGATAGATCAGGCCCGCGATGATCGCGCAGCAGACGGCGACGCCCGCGGCCTCGGTCGGGGTCATGATCCCGAACACGATCCCCGACAGGATGATCACCGGAATGACCGTCGCGGGCAGGGCATAGACAAAGCGGCGCAGGATCTCGCGCGGGGGCATGCGTTCGCCCGTGGGGTGGTTGTGGCGGTGGGCGATCCACGCATTGGCGGCGAACAGCGCGCCGGCCATCACCAGACCCGGCAGGATCCCGGCGATGAACATGGCCGCGACCGAGGTGTTCATCAGCGCGCCGTAGAAGATCATGATGATGGACGGCGGAATGATCGGTCCGATCACCGACGAGGCCGCCGTGATCGCGCCCGCGTAGCTGGAGGTATAGCCCGCCTTGCGCATCGCCGGAACCAGCGTATTCGATACCGAGGCCGCATCAGCCATGGCCGAGCCCGAGATGCCCGCGAAGAAGACCGAGGTGAGGATGTTCACATGCCCCAGCCCGCCCTTGAGCCGTGCCATCAGCGCCATGGCCAGATCGATGAGCGCCTTGGTCACGCCCGAGCGGTTCATGATCTCGCCCGCCAGGATGAACAGCGGCATCGACATGATCGAGAACAGGTCGATATGGGCGATGATCCGTTGCGGCGCGGCGGCCAGGAACCGCGCGCGGTCAGCCGCGAAGAACGACAGCACCGAGGCGGCCCCGATCAGATGCGCCAGCACCGCCCCGCCGAACAGCAAGGCGATGGACAAAAGGAGGATCGGAAGTGCGGCCATGGGCGCTCCTGGTCGTGGTGTTGTGACGGCGTCGGGGAAAAAACTGCGCCGTGCGATGTCGAGGTCTGTTGATCTTTCAATTGCACAGTGTTCTATAAATGAATGGAGCAAGCGCCCCATTGCAAGAAATAATTAGATTTAGCCTAAATATTTTGCAGCGTGGTGGAGATGAGCGAGAAAAAAGAACAGAAAACCAACGGCAAGCCGCGCGGACGCGCGGCGGCGGTCGGGCTGACCAAGGACCGGATTGTCGATGTCGCCATCGCGCAGATCGACGAGAAGGGCTTTCACGCCTTCTCGATGCGCGAACTGGCCCGCGCGCTGGGCGTGTCTCCCAACAACATCTACTGGCATGTCGGCGGCACCAAGGAAGACCTGTTCGGCGAGATCGCCGCGCGCTTCACCGCGGAGGTGAGCCAGAGCCTGCCGCGCGACAAGCCGTGGCAGGACCGGTTGCGCACGGTGTTCCTGTCCTACCGCGAAGCCGTCAGCGATCACGCCAATGTCGCGCCGCTTCTGGGTGCGCAGCTGAAATCCAACGGCGTCGCCAACCTCGCGCTGGTCGAGGCGGTGCTGACCGCGCTGCACGACGCGGGCTATCGCGGGCCGGGGATGCGGGACGCGTTCAACGCGCTGATCGGCGGGCTGTGCGGTTTCGTGACGATGGAATTCGCGCCCGCGCCCGACGACAAGGCGCAGGAATGGGAGGCGCTGTTCGCCGAACGCGTGGCCGGCATCGATCCTGCGCTCTTTCCCTACACCCATTCGGTGTTGCCGGAATTTTCGAACCGGATCTTCGTCCTGCGCTGGGAAAACGGCAAGGACGTCTCTTATGCCAGCAGTTTCGACTTCCTGCTCGATCTGCTGATCGAAGGCCTTTCGGCCCATGCCCCCAACCAAACCCCCACATCGTGAAACAAAGGACACGACCATGACCGATCTTCCCAAGCTCCCGTTCTCGAAAACCCGCCGCATCGACAGCACCGTCTACCTGTCGGGCGAGCTTGGCTTTGACGCCGAGGGCAAGATCCCCGCCGGGATCGAAGCGCAGACCCGCAACTGCCTGAACCGCATTCAGGCGACGCTGGAAACCGAAGGGCTGGGGCTGGCCAATGTGGTGTCGTGCACCTGCTATCTGACCGATACCGCCGATTTTGCGGCGTTCAACGCGGTCTACGGCCAGTTCTTCGCCGATCCGCTTCCCGTGCGCACGACCGTTCGCGCGGACCTGATGATCGACGCCAAGGTCGAGATCACCGTCATCGCCAAGGCCTGATCCGCCGCGCCGGGGGAGAGCGGCGCGCAACCTGAAAGAAACGACATGTCGGAAATTCTTGTTCTCGGGGCCGGGATGGTGGGGGTCTCCACCGCGCTGGCGCTGCAGGAAAAGGGCCATGCGGTCACGCTGGCCGACCGCCGCGAACCGGGGCGCGAGACCAGCTTCGGCAATGCGGGCATCATTCAGGTCGAAGCCGCCGAACCCTACGCGATGCCGCGCGCCATGGGCGAGCTCTTGCGCTATGCGCTGGGGCGGTCGAACGATCTTGTCTGGTCGCCCTCGGGCGTCGCCGGCATGGCGCCCGCCCTGTGGCGCTACTGGCTGGCCTCGGCGCCGTCGCGCCGGGCGGCGCTGGGCGCGGTCTATGCGCAGATGACCGCGCGCTCGACCGCCGATCACGCGCCGCTGATCGCGGCCTCGGGATCCGAGAACCTGATCGCGCGCGACGGGCTGGCGCTGGTGTTCCGACATGCCGCCGGGTTCGAGGCCGAAGCGGCGAATGCCGCGCGGCTGGCCGAAACCTATGGCATCGAATCGCGCGTTCTGGACGGCGCCGAATGGCTGCGCGAGGAGCCGGCGCTGAAAGCGGCACCGGCGGGCGCGGTGCATTACACCAAAAGCTGGAGCGTCGCCGATCCCGGCGCCCTGACGGCGGCCTATGCCGACCTGTTCGTGCGGCGCGGCGGGCGGTTCGTGCAGGTGGACGCCGACAGCCTGAGCGCCACGCCGTCCGGCTGGCGCGTCAGGGGACCCGAAGGCCCGATCTCGGCCGCGCGGGCCGTGCTGTGCCTGGGGCCCTGGACCGGCGCGCTGCTGCGCCGGTTCGGCCTGCGCGTGCCGATGGTTCTGAAGCGTGGCTATCACGCGCATTACGATGCGCCGCAGCGTCCGCGCCGCCCCTATCTGGATGCCGATAACGGCGTTGTCCTGACGCCCATGCGCGACGGTTTGCGGATGGCCACCGGCGCCGCGCTGGTGCCGCAGGGCGCGCCCGCCGATCCGCGCCAGTTGCGCCGGGCCGAGCGCCAGGTCGCGGACCTGATCGAGCTGGGACCGCGCGTCGAGGCGCCGCAATGGTTCGGCACGCGCCCCTGCCTGCCCGGAATGCTGCCGATGGTCGGCGCGGTGCCGGGCCAGACCGGCCTGTGGGTCAATTTCGGTCACGGCCACCAGGGCCTCACGCTGGGCCCGACCACCGCCGGCCTGCTGGCCCAAGCCATGGCGGGCGAGACTTCCCCGCTTCACGATGCGCTGGCGCCCGCCACGCAGCTCAAAAGGACAATTCGATGACGCAACCGCTCGCCACTCCGAACCCGAAGATCCCGGTCGATGCCGCGCGTCTCGATGCCGCCCATGCCGCCGCACTGAACGCCTATGTCGCGCGCAACCCGGGCAGTGCCGCCGCGCTCGACCGCGCGCGCCGGGTCCTGCCCGGCGGCAATACCCGCACCTCGCTCTGGTCCGAACCCTTCCCGCTCTGCATCGAGGGCGGCGAGGGCTGCCGCATCCGCGACGTGGACGGGCATGTCTATGTCGACCTGCTGGGCGAGTTCACCGCGGGCATCTTCGGCCATTCCTCGCCGGTCCTGGCCAAGGCGCTGGCCGATGCCCATGCGCGCGGGATCAACCTGTCCTCGCACACGCCCTACGAGGTCGAGCTGGCCGAGCGGCTTTGCGCCCGGTTCCCCTCGATGGATCGCGTGCGCTTCGCCAATTCCGGGACCGAGGCCAACCTGATGGCCGTGACCGCCGCGCGGCTGGTCACCGGGCGCGGCACGGTCGTGGTGTTCAAGGGCGGCTATCACGGCGGGTTCCTGACCTTCGGCGGCGGCGGATCGCCGGTCAACGTGCCCTTCGACTATGCCTGCCTGCCCTATAACGACATCGACGCGGCCACGGCCGAGTTCGCGGCGCATGGGGACAAGATCGCCTGCGTGCTGGTCGAGCCGATGCTGGGCGCGGGGGGCTGCATTCCGGGCGCGCCGGACTTTCTGCAGGCCTTGCGCAAGCTTGCCAGCGAACACGGTGCCTTCCTGATTTTCGACGAGGTGCAGACCGCGCGGATGAGCGAAGGCGGCGCGCAGGCGCGGCTGGGCATCACACCCGACATGACCACGGTGGGCAAGTTCTTCGGCGGCGGTCTGGCCTTTGGCGCCTTCGGCGGGCGGGCCGACATCATGGACCATTTCGACCCCTCGCGCGCCGGGTCGCTGCCGCATGCGGGCACGTTCAACAACAACAGCCTGACCATGGCGGCGGGCGTGACGGCGATCGACACCTACCTGACCGCCGTATCGCTTGACGCGCTCTATGCGCGCGGCGAGACGCTGCGGGCGAGCCTCACTGCCCTTTTCGCCGAGCGCGGGCTGCCCTTCCGGGTCAGCGGCATGGGCGCGATCATGAACATCCATCCCGACAGCGGCGTCTCGGCCGAAATGGATCGCAAGCTGCTCGCGCTGTTGCACCTGACGATGCAGGAACGGGGCTATTACTTCGCCGCGCGGGGTCTCATGGCGCTGTCCTTTGCCATCGGCGATGACGAGATCGCCGGCTTTCTGGCCGCTCTGGGCGAAGGGATCGGGCTGTGATCGAAAGGGGCTTCGACTGCGTTCTGCGCGGGGGCCGGGTGATGGATCCTGCGACCGGGTTCGACCGTGTCGCGGATATCGGGCTGTGCGACGGCCGGATCGTTGCCATCGGCGGCGACCTGGGCGCGGGGCGCGTCGAATTGCAGGCTGAGGGGCTGGTCGTGGCGCCGGGCTTTGTCGACATCCACGCGCATGGCCAGTCGCTGGCCGCCGACCGGATGCAGGCTTTCGACGGCGTGACTACCGCGCTGGAACTGGAAGTGGGCGCGCTGCCGGTCCGGGACTGGTACGCCGCGCAATCCGGGCGCCGGCGGGTGTGCAATTACGGCACCTCGGCGGCCTGGCTCTTCGCCCGCCAACAGGTGAAGATCGGCCTGGCGCCGGATGCCAGCGTGTCGTCGATGATCGGCATGGGGCAGGGGGCGGACGACCGCCGCTGGTCGGTCGAGGCCGCAAGCGACACCGAGGCGGAACGCATCGCCGACCATCTGCGCGCGGCGCTGGAAGACGGCGCCATCGGCATCGGCATCCCCAATGGCTACGCGCCCGGCGCCGGGATCAAGGAGCTTGCGCTCGTCTGCGATCTGGCCGCCGAGGCCGGAAGCGTGACCTTCACCCATATCGCCAATGCCTCGAATATCGACCTGGAAAGCTCGGTCGACAGCTATGTGCAGATCATCGGACTGGCCGGGGCCACCGGCGCGCATATGCATGTCTGCCACCTGAACTCGACCTCGCTTCTGGATGTCGAGCGGGCCGCGCAGGTGCTGGGCCGGGCACAGGCGCAGGGCCTGCCGATCACGGTCGAGGCCTATCCCTATGGCACCGGCTCGACGGTGGTCAGCGCGGGCTTCCTGCAACAGCCCGATTTCACCGGCCGCACCGGATCGACCTATGACCGGGTCGAGCTGTTGCGCACGGGCGAGCGGTTCACCGATGCGGGCGCCGTACGCGACGCCGCGGCGCGGGATTCGGGCGATATCATCCTGTGGCATTTCCTCGATACCCAGAACGATCCCGAGCATCAGCGCCTGCTGGACGTGTCGGTGCTCTATCCCGGCGGGGCCATCGCCTCGGACGCGCTGCCCTGGGTGATGCCCGATGGCAGCCTGTACGAAGGCGAAGCCTGGCCGCTGCCGGAAACGGCGGTGTCGCATCCGCGCTCGTCCGGGACCTTCACGCGATTTCTGGGCGACTATGTGCGCGAGCGGGGCAAGATCGGCCTGATGGAGGCGCTGGCCAAATGCACGATCATTCCCACGCGGGTGATCGAGGCATCGGCCCCGGCCATGCGGCGCAAGGGGCGGGTGCAGGTGGGCTGCGATGCCGATCTGGTCGTCTTCGACCCCGCCGGCCTGCGCGACTGCGCCACGTTCCGGGACATGAACCGTCCGGCGCAGGGGATGCGGCACGTGATCGTCAACGGCGTCCCGGTCATCCGCGACGGCGCGCTGGATACGGACGCGGCGCCCGGCCGGGCGATCCGGGGCCGGGGCCTGTCGCCATGAGCGCGCCCGTTCCGGTCATCGTGGTCACGGGCTTTCTGGGCGCGGGCAAGACGACGTTCATCAACCGACTGCTCGACAGCGGACAGCGCCGCATCGCCGCCATCGTCAACGATTTCGGCGCGATCAATGTCGATGTCGAGCTGATCGAGGGGCAGGTCGACGCGGTGATCGGGCTGGATAACGGCTGCATCTGCTGCAGCCTGCAGGGCGACCTGCTGCGCGCGCTCAAGCAGGTGCTGGCGCATGATCCCGAAGCCATCGTGATCGAGGCCTCGGGCGTGTCCGACCCGCGCGGCATCGTGCAGACGCTGGCGGATCCGGTGCTCTGGGCCGATCTGCGGCTGGATTGCACGCTGTGCCTCATCGACGCCGAGGACATCGCCGAGACCCCGGAACGCATGGACGACCCGGTCTGGCGCGCGCAGGTGCAGGGTTCGGATTTCGCCTTTCTGTCGAAGGCGGGCGACGGGGATGCGTCGGCGCTGCGTGTGCGGATCGGGGCCGGTTTCCGCGTCCGGGTCTTCGACACGCGCGACGCGCTGCCGATGGACGTGCTGTTCTCGGGGGCCGGGGGGACGGCCGCCCATGACCCCGCCGGGATCGTGCAGGACGCGTCCCGCTTTGCCTCGCTGAACTGGGAAAGCGCGGCGCCGTTGCCGTTCAACGGGTTCCAGCGGCTGATGGAGGATCTGGCCCCGGCGCTTTACCGCGCGAAGGGCTTCGTGTCGCTGATCGAACGGCCCGGTGCGCCGCTCTTGTTCCAGATGGTCGGACGACGCGCCACGTTCGAGCCCGCGGCGAAGCCCGTCGCGGGCTGTCGTCTGGTGCTGATCGGCGCGCGGGAGACATTCGATGTCGAGATGGCCCGCGGACGGCTGACGGCACTGGCAGAAGGAGACGCGCCATGAGCGACAGACACGGCAAGGTTCAGACCGTTACGGGACTGGTCGAGCCCGGAACGCTGGGCGCCACGCTGATGCATGAGCATCTGTTCATCGATCTCAATCCGCCCGCCTTTCGCGGCGACACCCTGCCCGAGGGCGTCACCGACGACCCGCTGGACATGTGCAACTGCTTTCGCGCGCGCTACGGGCAGGGGCATTTCACCGACAATTACCGCATCGACGATTTCGCCGTGGTCCGCGACGAGGTGCAGGAAATGGCCCGCGCCGGCGGCGGGGCGATCGTCGATCTGACCGTCGGCGGGCTGGGGCCGCGCCCGCTGCTGCTGCGCCGGATGGCCGAGGAAACGGGCGTGCCCATCGTCATGGGCGCGGGGCATTATGTCGAGGAATACCAGCTGGCCGAAACCGCCGGGATGAGCGTGGAGCAGCTGGTGGCCCAGATCACCGATCAGGTTCTGGTCGGCGCCTGGGGCACGGATGTGAAGGCCGGGATCATCGGCGAGATCGGCTGCCAGTCGCCTTGGACCGAGCGCGAGAAGAAGGTGATGGAAGCCGCCATCGAGGCGCAGGCGGCGACCGGGGCCGCGCTGAATGTGCATCCGGGGCGCGAGGCCGACCAGCCGCAGGAAGTGGCGGATTTCGTGGCCGCGCGCGGCGGGCCGATGGACCGGCTGATCCTGAGCCATATCGACCGGACGATCTTTGACGAGGACACGCTGTTCCGGCTGGCCGATACCGGCGCGGTGATCGAATATGACCTGTTCGGCTGGGAGACGAGCTATTACTGGCCCAATCCCGATATCGACCTGCCCAATGACGCGACCCGCATCCAGTGGCTGCGCAAGCTGGTCGAGCGCGGGCATATCGACCAGATCCTCATCAGCCACGATGTCTGCACCAAGGGGCGGCTCGAACGTTTCGGCGGGCACGGGTTCCAGCATATCTTCGCCAATGTGGTGCCGCTGATGCTGCGGCGCGGGTTCGATCAGGCTCAGGTGGACCATATTCTGGTCACGAATCCGGCGCGGCTGCTGACGCTGCGCTGAGGCGTCAGGCCCGGTCGGTGCGTTCCAGCGCGCCAAGCAGGGCCCAGCGTTCCAGCCGGTCTTTCAGCCCGGCGGGGCGGTCGAGTGCCATCCGGTCCAGCGCCCCGGCGTGACGCTTCGGATCCGCGCGCAGCCCTTCCCAGATCAGCCCGGCCAAGGCCCGGCGCGAGGCCTGCGCCTGTGACAGCCGGTCCAGCGCGGGCAGAAGGCGTTGTTCCACCGGGGTGAAATCGGTGCCGAACGGGAAATCGGGCAGCGCCTTGGGGCCCAGCCATGCGGCCAGCGCCTCGGGCGTGTTGCGCGTCCAGTCTTCGGGAAGGGTGAAGTCGTCCGGCAGTTTCCCCGCCTTTTTCGCCTGCGCCACCAGATCGGGCTGAAAGCGGCTGTCGGCCACGCGCAGCATCGCCCGGACGACCTCTTCGTCGCGCCTGCCGCGAAGGTCGGCCACGCCGTATTCCGTCACCACCACGTCGCGATAGGCGCGCGGCACGCTTTCATGCGGATGCTCCCAGACGATGTTCGAGCGCACCTCCCCTCCGCTTTCGCGGGTCGCGGGCAGGGTGATGATCGCCCGCGCGCCATCAAGAGCGAAGGCCTGTTCGATGAAGTTGAACTGCCCGCCGATACCGGAGACTTCGCGCCCGTCCGAGGTGGCATCGCTGACGATCCCGCCCAGAAGCGTCGCCTTCATCGCGGAATTGACGAAACGCGCATCCCGCCTTGCGGCCCGTTTCGCGCTTTCGTCGCCGTAAAGCTGGTTGGTGAACGAGACGGGCACCATCTGCAGGCGCGCGCGGGCCTCGGGCGGCAGGGACGCCAGCCGCTGATAGAAATCCCGGCAATCCACGAAAAAGCCCGCATGGATCGCCGCACCCTCCACCTCGCGGCGGATAACGCCCGCTTCGAACAGGTGCAAAAGCCCGTCCACCAGCATTTCGGTCACGCAATACAGCCCGGTGTCGAAGGCGCCGCGTTCGGCCAGATCGGCGGGAAGGCGGGCGGCAAAGGGGCGGCCCGAGGTCATCGCGTCGAGCCGGCCCTCGTGCCGGGCGATCAGCGCATGGGCGACCGCGTCACCGATGGCGCCGATGCCGATCTGCAGCGTGCCGCCGTCGCGGATCATGCCCGCCACCTGCAACCCGATCGCGTGCTCGGCCAGCCCCACCGGGCGCTTCACGACCGAGAAAAGGTCGAAATCCGGCGGGTCGCGCAGAAGGTAATCCAGCTCGGCGCCCGAGATCGTCGCCGAAGGACCGGGCAGGGCGGGAAGATGCGCGTTCGTCTCCCCCGCCAGGATGAAGTCCAGCCGTCCCGCCTCGCGGTCGCGGAGCAGGTCGGCGGTGATGTCGGTATTGCACGACAGGTTCAGCGCGCCGTCAGGCTCTTCGGCCAGAAGCTGCAGCACCAAGTTGGGCTGCCAGCGGCGCACCACCTCCAGCGCGTGGGTATAGTTCGACGCGATATAGTGGCGCTGCGCCTGTTCCACGCCCAGCCAGCGCCCGGCCAGCATGAAGAACTCGGCCACCTCGATATTCGCGGGCAGTTGCCCCGCGCGCAGAAGGCGCGCGTATTCCGGCACCGGGTAATCGCCGAACAGCCGGGTTCGCGCGGGCCCGAGGAAGCGCTTCGCCATCCCCGCCTCTGCCTCGGGCGGCTCGAGCGTCAGCGCGGTGACGATGGACAGGCGGATGTCGGGCTGACGGGCAACGGAGCGGGTCAGCGCATCGACCAGCGTCACGGGCTTGCCCAGCCCCAGGGGCAGCGCCAGCCGGATCTCGGGGCCACAGCGCGCGATCAGGGCTTCGGCGATGGCGTCGGCATCGGCCAGAACCGGCCCCACGCGCATGGCCCCGCCGCTGATCGGCGCGTCGCTTGGCGGAACGTCAGGCAAAACGGTCCCAGCCCGGATCGGGGGCGAAACGGGGCCCGTGTTGTTCTTCGAGCCGGCGCAGCGTGTCCGGCACGTCGCCCCGGACCCGCGCGTAATGCATCGGCCCGCCGCGGAACGGCGCCCAGCCGGTGCCGAAGATCATCGCGGCATCCAGCCGGTCGGCATCGTCCACGACGCCCTCGCGCAGGCATTCGACGGCGGCATTGCACATCGGCAGGATCAGCCGGTCGATGATGCGCGCATCCTCGTCGTCGCCCGAAGCGGTCTCGGGCGGCGCTTCCTTGTCGTAATCGTAAAGACCCTTGCCCGCCTTGCGTCCGGTTTCGCCGTCCTCGACCTTGCGGGCCAGCCAGTCGGGCACGTCGGCCACCGGGCGGTCCAGCCCACGGCCGAGCGAGCGCGCGACTTCCAGACAGATATCCAGCCCCACCTGATCGGCCAGCGTCACCGGCCCCATCGGCATCCCGAAAGCCAGCGCGGCGCGGTCGAGGCGCTCTTTGTCCATGCCCTCGTCCAGCATCAGCATGGCTTCCAGCATGTAGGGCGCCAGCACGCGGTTCACCAGGAAGCCGGGGTAATCGCGGACCCGCACCGGCAGGCGATCCAGCTCGCCCACGAAGGCCGCGAGCCGGTCCAGCGTCTCGGCGGCGACACCCTCGTGCGAGACCAGCTCGACCAGGGGCATCCGCGAGACGGGGTTGAAGAAGTGCAGCCCGGCGAAGCGGGCGGGATCGGGGGCTGCGTCGAACAATGTCTCAAGCCGCAGGCTGGAGGTGTTGGTCGCCAGGATCGCGTCCGGTTTCATCGTGTTGACCAGCCCGGAATAGATCTTTTCCTTCAGCTCGGCGCGTTCCGGCGCCGCTTCGATCACCAGATCGGCGCGGGCGCGGCCCAGGCCGTCGGGATCGGGCATCATCCGGTCGAGCGCATCGCGCGCGTCGATGCCAGACAGGTGGCGCTTTTCGTAAATCTTGGCGGCGCGCTTTACCGCCTTGCCCAGGGGGGCAAGCTTGACGTCTTCCAGCGTAACCCGCTTGCCCCGAAGCGCGGACCAGGCGGCGATTTCCGCGCCCATGGCGCCCGCGCCGATCACGTGCACATGCCCGATCCCCGAGGCCCCGCTGGCGCCCGATTTCAGCGTCCGGCGCAGAAAGAAGACGCGGATCAGCGCCTGCGCGGTGGCGCTTTCGAGAAGCGTCGCGAACGACTCGATCTCGGCCTTCTGCATGGCGTCCGCGTCGCCGCCATGGTCGTGCCACAGGTCGATCAGCGCATAGGGCGCGGGATAGTGGCGGCGCGGCGCGGATTTCTCGGCCTCCTGCCGCATTCGGGTCGCGGCAAGGCTGCGCGCGGGCGACAGGCGCATCGCGCCGGCCTTGAGCCCCGTCTCGCGCGCGGGCAAGTCGCCCCGGATCGCGGCCTCGATGGCGGCGTCCACATGGCGTTCGGGGACCAGCGCGTCGACCAGACCCAGTTTCTTGACCTTGCGGTCATGGATCGACTTGCCGGTCAGCATGGCCTGCATCGCCTCGATGGGGTCGATCAGCCGGGTCAGGCGAAAGGTGCCGCCCAGCCCCGGATGCAAGCCCAGCTGAACCTCGGGAAAGCCCGCCTTGACGCCGTCGATCCCGATCCGCCGGTCGCAGGCCAGCGCCAGTTCCAGCCCCCCGCCCAGCGTGTTGCCGTGGATCACCGCTATGGTGGGAACCTCGAGCCCGGCCAGACGGTCAAGCACGGCGTGGCCCTGCCGGATCAGATCCAGCGCGGCGTCGCGACCGATATCGGCGAACCCGTCGATATCCGCGCCCGCAGCAAAGCCGGACCGCTTGGCCGAACGGATGACCAGCGCTTTCGCACCGCCCAAGGTATCCAGAAGGCCGTCCAGCTCGCGCAGGACGGTCTCGGAAATGACGTTGGTGCCGGTATCGGGGCAATCGAGCCACAGCGTCACAACGCCTTTCGCGTCGCTGCGTCGCCACGCGGAGGCGCCGTCGGCACGGGGCACGTCCGAGGCCCCGTCAGGCCCGGCGTCGGGGGTCAGGGTGTTGAGGAAATCGCTCATGCCGCCTCCAGAAGCATCGCGCCGCCAAGGCCGCCACCGATGCATTCGGTGGCGATGCCGCGGCGCCCATTGCGGGCCTTCAGCGCATTGGCCAGATGCAGCACGATGCGGTTGCCGCTGGTGCCGACCGGGTGACCGAGGCTGATCGCGCCGCCATCGACATTCAGCCGGTCGCGGTCGATCCGCCCGAAGGCCGCGTCGTAGCCCAGCACCTCGCGGCAGAAATCGTCGTCCTGCCACGCGGCGAGGCACGACAGCACCTGCGCCGCGAAGGCTTCGTTGAGTTCCCACAGGTCGATATCGGTCACCCCGAGATCGTGGCGCTGCGCAAGCGGGGTCGACGCCAGAACCGGCCCCAAGCCCATGATCGACGGATCGAGCGCGGCCCATTCGCTGTCCACGATCCGGGCGATGGGCGTCAGGCCATGCGCCTCGACCGCGGTTTCCGAGGCCAGCAGCACCCACGAGGCGCCGTCGGTGATCTGGCTGGAATTGCCGGCCGTGACCTTGCCATAGGGCGGCTCGAAGACGGGTTTGAGCTTGCCCAGTTTCTCGAGCGAGCTGTCGGGGCGCACGCCATCGTCGCGCTCGTAGGCCTCGCCCGACCGGGCGAAGGCGGGCAATACCTCGGTCTTCAACGCGCCGCTTTCCTGCGCGCGGGCAAGCCGCTTGTGGCTTTCCACGGCATAGGCATCGGCGGTGGCACGGTCGATATTGAAGCGATGCGCCAGCACCTCGGCGGTCTGCCCCATGTTCAGCTTGGTGATCGGATCGGTCAGGCCCCGTTCAAGCCCGATCACCGGCGAGAAGAAGTTGGGCCGCAGATCGGCCAGCGTCTGCAGCTTGTCGACCGGAGACCTGGCGCGGGCCATGTCGCCGAACCATTCCGTCGCCTCGTGACGATAGACCAGCGGCGCATGGCTCAGCGCCTCGGCCCCGCCGGCAAGGATCATCTGGTGGCTGCCATCGCGGATGTAGCGGTAAGCGGTGTCGATGCTCTGCATCCCAGAGCCGCAATTGATCTGGACGGTGAAGGCCACCGTTTCGTCGCCCAGCCCCAGCCGCAGGGCAGCGACGCGGGCGGGGTTCATTTCATCCTGAATGACGTTGACGCAGCCCAGCACCACAAGGTCGATGGCCTCGGGCGCGAAGGGCTGGCGCATCAACAGGGGGCGGCCACATTGCACGGCCAGATCCACGGGGGTGAAAGGGCCGGGCTTGCCGCGCGCTTTCAGAAACGGGGTGCGCGCGCCATCGACGATATAGACGGGTCTGCTCATTCTGCGGCCTCGCGGTGGTCGGGGCGGGGATCGGTGGTCGTGCCGGGGAAAAGATCCGACAAAGCCTCGGGCGTGAAATCGTCTACCGCCACGACGCGTTGCACGGCGGCATCGGCTTCTTGCAGGCGGGCCATTTCAGCATCCGACAACACACCCGCCGCTTTCGCATCCGCCGGGCTTTTCTTCAGGTCGCGCAGGCGCTTGCGCAAGGGTTCGGTATCCAGGACCAGCCGATAGGCGGTTTCCAGCAGGCCCAGCCCGCTTTCGGGCGCGGGCGGATGCAGGCCGCTGACCAGCCGGTTGCGCGTCTCGGACGGCTGATAGGCCAGCATCGCCACTTTTTCGGTCAGGTCGTCCGAGGGGCCGCGCGAATGCGCGCCCGGGCGCGTCATCAGGCGCAACAGCCAGCGGGCCCAGGTGGCGGGAAAATTGTCGATCGTGGCTTCCAGCGCCCGCCCGATCGACTGGAACGAGGTTTCGGCAGCGTATCGCACAAGCGGCAGGTCGGCCTCATTGCGGCCGTCATCTTCCCACCGTTTCAGCACCGCGGCGACAAGGAACATTTCCGACAGCGCATCGCCCAGCCGGGCCGAGATCATCTCCTTGCGCTTCAGCGCACCGCCCAGCGTCAGGAAAGCCAGGTCGGCGGTCATCGCGAAGGCCGACGACCAGCGGGCCAGCCGCCCGTAGAGATCGCGCACCTTGCCCGCATTCTCGGGCGCCCGGCCCTTGCCGGTCAGCGACGAGCCAAAGGCGCGGAACGCGTTCTTGGTGGAATGCCCGACATGCCCCCAGAACAGACGGTCGAAATCGTCGAGCGCCTTGTCGCGGTCCTCGTTCTGCAGGGCGGTCATTTCATCCAGCAGGTAGGGATGCGCGCGGATCGCGCCCTGACCGAAGATGATCAGGTTGCGCGTGACGATGTTGGCGCCCTCGACGGTGATGCCGATGGGGATCGCGCGATAGGCGGGTTGCAGGTAGTTCAGCGGCCCGTCGATCACCGCCTTGCCCGAATGCACATCCATCGCGTCGTTGACGCTGGCGCGCATCCGCTCGGTCGCGTGGTATTTCATGATCGCCGAGATTACGGCCAGCTTCTTGCCCTGATCCAGGATCGCCGTCGTCAGGCGACGCCCGGAATCGATGGCATAGGCATTGGCGGCGATGCGCGCCAGCGGCTCCTGCACGCCCCCGAACAGGCCGATGGGCAGGTTGAACTGGGTACGGATCCGGGCATAGGCGCCGGTGGAATGCGCTGACAACGCGGTCGCGGCGGCGGAAAGCGACGGCAGCGAGATCCCGCGCCCGGCGGCCAGCGCGCTCATCAGCATCATCCAGCCCTTGCCCGCGTAATCGGGACCGCCGATGATGTTTTCCAGCGGGATGAAGACGTCATGCCCCTCGGTCGGGCCGTTCATGAACATCGTCCCTGAGGGCATGTGCCGCCGTCCGGTCACGACGCCGGGCAGGTCGGTCGGCACCAGCGCGCAGGTGATCCCCGGCTCGGGATCGTCGCCCAGAAGTCCATCGGGATCGCGCAGCTTGAAGGCCAGCCCCAGAACGGTCGAGACTGGCGCCAGTGTGATATAGCGCTTGGCCCAGTTCAGGCGGATGCCGAGAACCTCTTCGCCCTGCCACTCGCCCTTGCAGATCACGCCGTCATCGACCATCGCCGATGCGTCCGAGCCCGCCTGTTCGCTGGTCAGCCCGAAGGCCGGCAATTCCTCGCCCCGGGCAAGGCGTGGCAGCCAGTGGCTTTTCTGCGCCTCGGTGCCGAATTGAAGGATCAGCTCACCGGGGCCAAGCGAATTGGGCACCATCACCGTGACCGCGCCCACGACCGAATGGCTGGAGATGTAGCGCACGACTTCGGAATGCGCGAAGGCCGAGAATCCCAGCCCGCCATGCTCCTTGGGGATGATCATCCCGAAAAAGCCCTTCTCGCGCAGGAAATCCCACGCTTCGGGCGGCAGGTCGGCGGCGTGACGGTCGATCTGCCACGTATCCAGCATGTTGCAGAAATCGCGGCAGGGGCCGTCGATGAAGGCGCGCTCGTCTCCGGTCAGGGTCGGCGCGGGGATGTCGCGCAGCATGGACCAATCCGGGTTGCCCGCGAACAGTTCGGCTTCGAAATGCACATCGCCCGCCGCGATGGCTTCGGATTCCGTCTTGGACAGGCTGGGCAGCGCGGTCTGCGCCCAGTTGAAGATGCGGCGGGTTATCTGGTCGCGGCGAAAGCTCATCACAGGATCCTCCTGCAAAGGAAACCGTATCCTCGCCGGGAGGTTCCACGCTTTCCGCCGCGACAACGCCATGACCGCGCAAAGAAGGGTGTTCGCGGGCCCGAAGGGAACGGCAGAGACGTAACGCCCGATCCGGCGCCGGGGTGAGAGGCGCGCGCTGATGCTCGCGGCCTTCAAGACGATGAGGCGCCGGGATCTGTGCCGGATCGGCCGGCAACAATAGGTGAAGGGCGGCGTCAGGAATGGCGTGGTGGCGAGGCTCGCCGCGTCTGGATGCCCGAAAGATGAAAGCGTACCACGCGAAAGTCGCGCAATGTACCACGCCGGATTTTTCGTTTTGAAATCAGCAGACGTTCATCATCGGTTCATGCAGGGTGGTAGGCCCGGAGGGACTCGAACCCCCAACCAAGGCGTTATGAGCGCCCTGCTCTGACCATTGAGCTACAGGCCCAGCCGCGTCTTGCGTAGCAGGTTGTACGCGGGGGTCAAGCATCTGGGAGCGCGCCTTTCCGGGTGTGACGGCAGGGCGCCCCGGGGGCCTGAACGGCTCAGCTTGACCCGGTGGCGCCGGTTTCCGTATCCTGCGCCGATATTTCTTTGTTCATTCATTCCGGGGATAGATGCAGGGCGTTGGTTTAGGGGCGGTCGTGTGGCTGTGTCTCGCCTGTTCGGCGATGGCGCAGGCACCTGCGGGATCGGCCGATACGGGCGCCGTGGCGCAGGCACCACCGGCGAATGTGACGCCGCCCGGACCGGCGCAGCCGTCGACGGGCGAGGCCGTCACGCAGGAAGCGGCGCCGCAACAAAGCGAGACGCAACAGGCCGGGCCAGAACAGGCCGGAGATCCCCCGCCGCCGCCCGATCCGGTGCTCTACGCCTATTCCGGACCAGAACAGGGCGAGGTCGAAGGCATCCTCATCGACGGGGCGCGCGGCCATATCGCCACTTTCCAGCACGCGCTGAACGTGGCGCTTCTGGGATGCGGCGCCGGGATGGGCATCGACCCCGACGGCATGTTCGGCCCGCGCACACGGCAGGCGATCCGTCGTCTGGCGGAATGCGAGGGGATCGCCGCGCGCCTGCCCGAAAACAGCGCGGCGCGCGACGGGGCGATCACGCAGGCGCTGTGGTCGCTTCTGGTGCCGATGCAGCCGCCGCCGGGGCCGCGTGCCCGCGCCCGCGCGCTGCTTCTGTCCTTCGAGGGCACCGATATCACCGAACCGGCGCGCTGGAATTTCTGCCAGAACAACCGCGAGACCTACGATCCCGGCGCCGCAGATCCGACCTGCCTGACGAATGACCGCTGGTCCTATCTCACCTGGGGGCCGAACGGGGCCACGGCCGGGCACGGGCGCGAAATCCTGGCCATCCTCGCCCGCGTCGAGCGCTTCGACACTGACCTGATCGACCGCGCCTTCGCGACAGAGGCGGATGCGGTGCGGCGGATGTTCGACCTGTCTCTGCCCTTGGGTGACGATAGCGAATTGCGGCGTTACCTGTGCGGCGTCTATGCCGATCCGGAACGGCGCGAATACTGGGCGCAGGGCTTTGCCGATCTGGGGAGAAGCCCCGAGGTGCGGTCGATCTATCGCCGGCTCTATGACTCGGCCAGTTTCGACGGCGGCAAGATCCGCACCTTTCTCGAGGCGTGGCGGCATGCCGGGCTGGAGCCTACCGAGGTGGACTTCGCCTTTTTCAGCGACCGCGCCGCGCATACCGCCGTGCGCAACGTGGAAATCCGGCGCATCCTGCGGCGGATCATGGCGCGGGGCGGGGCCGAGATGACGCCCGCGCAGATCCGACGCGCCTTTGCCCGGCAGGCGCTGGTGTCGAACCGGTCGCAACGCGGGCCCCGGATGGGGCGCGACGTCACCTATTATATCGACGCGCTGGACGACAGCCTGACCCGGGCCGAGCGTCTGAACTGGGAGCGCGTGGGCGCGCGGCGCGCCTCGGCGGTGGGGCTGAGCGATGCGCGCCCGGCACCGGACCTGCGCGTGGGACCGCCCGATCGCTGGCGCGCCAGCGGCACGCGGCCCCTGACCGAAGCCGAGGCCGCGTCATGCCCCGCGCCGATCCTCAATCCGCGGACCCCGCGCCGCGGAAGCTGACGCCGCGCAATCCCGCGGGACCGGGACCGTCAAGCGCATTGATCACCGGGCCGGGATGGGGTAACCGGCGCCAAACTTCCTCGGGGGACACGATGACCGGGACCAAGGGACTGACCTATGCTCAGGCGGGCGTCGATATCGATGCCGGCAACGCGCTTGTCGAGCGGATCAAGCCGGCGGCAAAACGCACGACGCGCGCGGGCACGATGTCGGGCCTTGGCGGGTTCGGCGCGCTGTTCGACCTGAAGGGCGCGGGCTACGAGGACCCGATCCTTGTCGCCGCGACCGACGGGGTGGGGACCAAGCTGCGCATCGCCATCGATACCGGCAACGTGGACACGATCGGTATCGACCTCGTGGCGATGTGCGTCAACGATCTGGTCTGTCAGGGCGCCGAGCCGCTCTTCTTCCTTGATTACTTCGCCACCGGCAAGCTCGAGGTCGACGAGGCCGCGCGCATCATCGAGGGCATCGCCGAGGGGTGCGCGCATTCCGGCTGCGCGCTGATCGGCGGCGAGACGGCCGAGATGCCGGGCATGTACCACACGGGCGATTTCGACCTTGCCGGGTTCGCGGTCGGCGCGATGGAGCGCGGGCAGGACCTGCCCAAGGGCGTGAAGGCGGGCGACGTGTTGCTGGGGCTTGCCTCGGACGGGGTGCATTCGAACGGCTATTCGCTGGTGCGCAAGATCGTCGAGAAGACGGGCCTGTCATGGGACGATTCCTGCCCCTTCGGCCCCGGCACGCTGGGTGCTGCGCTTCTGGCGCCGACGCGGCTGTATGTCCGCCCGGTCCTGGGCGCCATCAAGGCGGGCGGCGTTCATGCGCTGGCGCATATTACCGGCGGCGGCTTGACCGAGAACCTGCCGCGCGTGCTGCCCGAGGGGCTGGGCGCCAGGATCGACCTGACGTCGTGGAGCCTGCCGCCGGTCTTCCGCTGGCTCGCCCAGAATGCCGAGCTGGAACAGGCCGAGCTGCTGAAGACCTTCAACTCGGGCATCGGCATGATCCTGGTGGTCGAGCCCGGACGCGCCGACGATCTGGAAGCGCTTCTGATCGGCGCGGGCGAGGTCGTGTCGCGGCTGGGTCATGTGATCGAGGGAGAGGGCGTGGCCTATTCCGGGTCGCTTCTGTGACGCGCGTCGCCATCCTGATTTCGGGCGGTGGCTCGAACATGGTGGCGCTGGCACAGTCGATGACCGGCGATCACCCGGCCCGTCCGGTTCTGGTCCTGTCGAACGACCCCGCGGCCAAGGGGCTGGAGCGCGCCGCCGCCATGGGCATCGCCACAGCGGCAGTCGATCATCGCGATTTCAAGGGCGACCGCGCCGCTTTCGAGGCCGCGCTGCTTGAGCCGCTGCAGAGGGCCGAGCCGGATGTCGTGTGCCTTGCCGGGTTCATGCGCATCCTCACGCCGGAATTCATCCGGCGCTTCGAAGGGCGGATGCTGAATATCCATCCTTCGCTTCTGCCGAATTATCCCGGCCTGCATACCCATCAGCGCGCGCTGGACGCCGGCGATACCGAGGCCGGCTGCACCGTGCACGAAGTCACCGCCGAACTGGATGCCGGGCCGCTTCTGGGGCAGGCGCGGGTCCCCGTTCTGCCGGGCGACGATGCCGAGACGCTCGCCGCGCGGGTGCTGGTGCAGGAGCACCGGCTTTATCCCGCCGTGCTGCGGCGTTTCGTCGAGGGCGAGCGCGCGCCGCTCATTCTGTGACGCGCCACGGCACGCAGGCCAGCAGCGCCAGCGACAACGCGGCCAGGGCGGCGAACAGCCAAAGCGTGATCCACGGCCCCAGCGTGGCCAGCGAGGCGGCCATGGCAAAGGGTGACACAGCCGCGACCAGCATCCGCAGACCGGCCAGCTTGCCCAGCCGCGCCGCGTAGCCCAGCAGCCCGAACAGCGCCAGCGGCACAGTGCCGCGCACGGTTGTGGCCAGGCCCTGGCCGATGCCGAACAGCACCGCGAAGACCGAGACCGTCACCACTCCGACCGGTGCCAGCACCAGAACCACCAGCGCCAGCGCCAGGCAGGCCATCGCGACCAGCGCGGTTCCCATCGGGTGGCGGTGGCTGGCGAACAGCATGTCGAGCACCCGCGCGCCCACCTGCGACGGCCCCATCAGCGCCCCCGCGGCGACCGCCGTGGCCTCGGGCAGGCCGACCGCGCCCAGCACCGGCACCCATTGCGCGCTGAACGCCGACATCACCGCCCAGCTCAGGCTCAGCCCCAGCGCCAGAAGCACCATCGCCCGGCCGTGCAGGCGCGCGGGCAGGGGGGCGAAGCGGGGCGCGGCCGGATCGCGGGGCGCGTCCGATCCCGGGCCGCGCGGCAAGGACAGGTGCAGCGGCAGGCACAGGATCAGGTGGAGCGCGGCAAAGGCCAGGTAGGTCTCGCGCCAGCCCCAGCCCTGCGACAGATACAGCGTCAGCGGCCAGAACACGGTCGATGCAAAGCCGCCGATCATCGTCGTCATGGTGATCGCCGCGCGCGCCCGGGCTTCGCCGACGGCCTGCGCGACGGCGGCGAAGGCCGCGTCATACAGCACCAGGGGCGCCAGCATCTCGACCGCGATCAGCGCCAGCACAAGGCTCCAGACCGCGCCGGCCTGCGACAGAAGCGCGAAGGCCAGCGCGCAGCCGACCGAGCCTGCGGCCATCATCGTCCGCGCGCCCCGCCGGTCGATCAGCCGCCCGGCCAGCGGCGCGGTCAGGGCGCCCGACAGCAGGGCCACGGACAAACAGGCGAAGGCGGTGGTCGGGGAAATGCCCAGCTCGGCGCTGAGGGGCGCGACCAGCACGCCGAACGCGTAATAGATCGACCCGAAGCCCACGATCTGCGTGAGTCCCAGCGTCAGAACGGGCTGGATCGCCGCGCGCCAGCCGCCGAACGGACGCTCCCGGGGTGCGCGCGGTCCCGGGTCGGACGCAGAGGGTCGTGTTTGCGCTGCCATGGAGACGACTCGTGACCCTGCTCTCTTCGATACCCGTTTGACGCGATGCGGGCCGGGCCATCATCGCGCGATCACGGTTCCGAGACTTGTGATCACACGTTTTCAGGGCGTGATCACAAAACAAAGAAAAACCCTTCATCGCGCAGTTTTGCACGAATATTTCGTTTGTGCCACGATGGTCCTGTGTCATTACACGGCAAAATTCGCAGCAACGGGGGCAGTTCCGTGAACATCCATGAATACCAGGCCAAGGCGCTTCTGCGCAGCTATGGCGTGCCGGTGTCGGACGGCCGCGTCGTCCTGAGAGCCGAAGAAGCCAAGACGGCGGCGGGCGAGCTCGACGGTCCGCTCTGGGTCGTCAAGGCGCAGATCCATGCCGGGGGCCGTGGCAAGGGCTCGTTCAAGGAAGCCGAAGCGGGCGAAAAGGGCGGTGTGCGTCTGGCCAAGTCGGTGGAAGAGGCCGAGGCGATGACCAAGCAGATGCTGGGTCGCACGCTCGTCACCCACCAGACCGGCCCGGCCGGCAAGCAGGTCAACCGCATCTATATCGAGGACGGCTCGGATATCGAGACCGAACTCTACCTCGCGCTGCTGGTCGACCGCGGCACCTCGCGCGTGTCCTTCGTCTGCTCGACCGAGGGCGGCATGGACATCGAGGAAGTCGCCGCAAAGACGCCCGAGAAGATCCTGTCCTTCAGCGTTGATCCCGCATCGGGCCTGTCGGATTTCCACGGTCGCCGCGTCGCTTTCGCGCTGGGTCTGAAAGGCCCGCAGGTCAAGCAATGCGTGGCCCTGGTCAAGAATCTCTATCGCGCCTTCATCGAGAAGGACATGGAGATGCTCGAGATCAACCCGCTGATCGTGATGACCGACGGCAACCTGAAGGCTCTGGACGCGAAAATCGGCTTCGACGGCAACGCGATCTACCGCCACGCCGATATCGCCGCGCTGCGCGACGAGACGGAAGAGGATCCGAAGGAACTCGCCGCGTCGAAATACGACCTGAACTACATCGCGCTCGACGGCGAGATCGGCTGCATGGTCAACGGCGCAGGCCTGGCGATGGCCACGATGGACATCATCAAGCTCTACGGCGCCGAGCCTGCGAACTTCCTCGATGTCGGCGGTGGCGCCACGAAAGAGAAAGTGACCGAAGCCTTCAAGATCATCACCTCGGACCCGAACGTGAAGGGCATCCTGGTGAACATCTTCGGCGGCATCATGCGCTGCGACATCATCGCCGAGGGCACCATCGCCGCGGTGAAGGAAGTCGGCCTGCAGGTTCCGCTGGTCGTGCGGCTAGAGGGCACCAATGTCGAACAGGGCAAGCAGATCATCAACGACAGCGGTCTCAACGTGATCGCCGCGGACAACCTGTCCGACGCCGCCGAGAAAATCGTGAAAGCGGTGAAGGGGTAATAGAATGGCCATTCTTGTCAACGAAAACACCAAGGTGATCTGCCAGGGCCTGACCGGCTCGCAGGGGACCTTCCACAGCGAACAGGCCATCGCCTACGGCACCAAGATGGTCGGCGGCGTGACGCCCGGCAAAGGCGGCACCACGCATCTGGAGCTGCCGGTCTTCAACTCGGTGCACGAGGCCAAGCACGTGACCGAAGCGAATGCCTCGGTCATCTATGTGCCGCCGCCCTTCGCGGCCGACTCGATCCTCGAAGCGATCGACGCCGAGATGGAGCTGATCATCTGCATCACCGAGGGCATTCCGGTGCTCGACATGATGCGCGTGAAGCGGGCGCTGATCGACAGCAAGTCGCGCCTGATCGGCCCGAACTGCCCCGGTGTCATCACCCCCGACGCCTGCAAGATCGGCATCATGCCCGGTCATATCCACAAGCGCGGCTCGGTCGGTGTCGTGTCGCGGTCGGGCACGCTGACCTACGAAGCCGTCAAGCAGACCTCGGACATGGGCCTGGGCCAGTCGACCGCAGTCGGCATCGGCGGCGACCCGATCAAGGGCACCGAGCATATCGACGTGCTGAACATGTTCCTCGACGACGACGAGACGCAGTCGATCATCATGATCGGCGAGATCGGCGGCTCGGCCGAGGAAGAAGCGGCCGAGTTCCTGAAGGAACAGAAGAAAAAAGGCCGCTACAAGCCGACCGCCGGTTTCATCGCCGGGCGCACCGCCCCTCCGGGCCGTCGCATGGGCCATGCCGGTGCCATCGTCTCGGGCGGCAAGGGCGACGCGGAATCGAAGATCGAGGCCATGAAATCGGCCGGGATCGTCGTTGCCGACAGCCCCGCCACGCTGGGCGAAGCCGTCATGAAGGCGATCAAGGGCTAAGCGTCATGCACCCTCCGGCTGCCCCTGCGATCCCAGTCAGTGCCCCCGCTCCAGCGGGCGGGGCACTGGTGGCTGGTCGCGGGGGCGCGCAGCCGGCGGGCGCACGGCGCCTCACCGATGGCGGGCCGGAGACGGCCCGCCTTCCGCGTGCAGCCGGCGGGTGCGCAGGGACGCTCCGGGCGGATGACAGATCCGGTCCGGGCGACAAACTTCTGGCGGCGCGCCGGTCGCGCCCTATGGTTGGGAGAGACCCCTTTCCCGCCACCCCTGCGCTTCAGGGTGCAGGCATCAACATTCCGGTCACGATCGTGCCCCAGACTATCACCATGACGCGTATCGGCGGCGTCGCGGGTGACAAGACACCGACGTCGATCCGTTCGAACCCCTAAGCTTCCTTCCCTCATGCCGAGGACAAACAGATGAACGATCAAAGCCCCAACGACGCCATGCATGCCACGTCCTTCCTGGACGGGGCGAATGCCGATTACATCGACCAGATGCAGGCGCGCTACGCGCAGGATCCGGCGAGCGTGGACGCCGCCTGGGCTGCGTTCTTCGAGGCGAATGGCGACGATTACGCCACCGCCACCAAGCAGGCCGAAGGCCCGAGCTGGGCCCGCAAGGACTGGCCGCCGACCCCCGATGACGAGGTGATGGGCGCGCTGACCGGCATGTGGCCCGCCGCGACCGAGGGCAAGGCCGCGGGCGACAAGATCCGCGCCAAGGCCGCCGAGAAGGGCGTCGAGATCACCGACAGCGAAGTGCAGCGCGCCGTTCTGGACAGCCTGCGCGCGCTGATGATCATTCGCGCCTACCGGATCCGCGGCCACCTGATCGCCAATCTCGACCCGCTGAGCATGCGCGACGAGTCGATGCATCCCGAGCTGGATCCGAAAGCCTACGGCTTCACCGATGCCGACATGGATCGCCCGATCTTCATCGACAACGTGCTGGGCCTGCAGGTCGCCTCGATGCGGCAGATCATCGAGATCCTCAAGCGGACCTATTGCGGCACCTTCGCGCTGCAATTCATGCATATCTCGAACCCGCAGGAAGCCGCGTGGCTGAAAGAGCGGATCGAGGGCTACGGCAAGGAAATCACCTTCACCAAGATGGGTCGCCGCGCGATCCTGAACAAACTGGTCGAGGCCGAGGGCTTCGAGAAGTTCTGCCACGTCAAGTTCATGGGCACCAAGCGCTTCGGGCTTGACGGCGGCGAAGCGCTGATCCCTGCGATGGAGCAGATCGTCAAGCGCGGTGGCGCGCTGGGCGTGAAGGATATCGTCATCGGCATGCCGCATCGCGGGCGCCTGTCGGTGCTGGCCAACGTGATGTCCAAACCCTATCGCGCGATCTTCAACGAGTTCCAGGGCGGCAGCTTCAAGCCCGACGATGTCGACGGTTCGGGCGACGTGAAATACCACCTCGGCGCCTCGTCGGACCGGGAATTCGACGGCAATGTCGTGCACCTCTCGCTGACCGCGAACCCGTCGCACCTGGAGGCCGTGAACCCGGTCGTCCTGGGCAAGGTCCGCGCCAAGCAGGACCAGCTCAACGATGCCGAGCGCACCGCCGTGCTGCCGATCCTGTTGCACGGGGACGCGGCCTTTGCCGGGCAGGGCGTCGTCGCCGAATGCCTGCAGCTGTCGGGGATCAAGGGGCACCGCACCGGCGGCTGCATCCACATCATCGTCAACAACCAGATCGGCTTTACCACCGCGCCGCATTTCTCGCGCACCTCGCCCTATCCGACGGATATCGCGCTGATGGTCGAAGCGCCGATCTTCCACGTCAACGGCGACGATCCCGAAGCCGTGGTCCACGCCGCCAAGGTCGCGACCGAGTTCCGCCAGCGCTTCGGCAAGGACGTGGTCATCGACATCTTCTGCTACCGCCGCTTCGGTCACAACGAGGGCGACGAGCCCATGTTCACCAACCCGGCGATGTACAAGAACATCAAGCGCCACAAGACGACGCTGCAGCTTTACACCGAGCGTCTGGTCAATGACGGTCTCATCCCCGAGGGCGAGATCGAGGACATGAAGGCCGCGTTCCAGTCGCATCTCAACAGCGAGTTCGAGATCGCCAAGGAATTCCGCCCCAACAAGGCCGACTGGCTGGACGGGCGCTGGAAGACCATGAAGCCGAAGGATCAGAACTATCAGCGCGGCCAGACGGCGATCAAGGAAGAGACGCTGCAGGAAATCGGCGCGGCGCTGACCAGCCATCCGGCGGATTTCGATCTGCACCGCACGGTGTCCCGCCAGCTCGACGCGAAGAAGAAGATGTTCGAGACCGGGGAGGGTTTCGACTGGGCCACGGCCGAGGCGATGGCCTTCGGTTCGCTCATGGTCGAGGGTTATCCGGTCCGTCTGGCCGGTCAGGATTGCTCGCGCGGGACCTTCTCGCAGCGGCACTCGGCCTTCGTCGATCAAAGCACCGAAGAGCGGTATTACCCGCTCAACCACATCCGCGCCGGTCAGGCCCGCTACGAGGTCATCGACTCGATGCTCTCTGAATACGCGGTGCTGGGTTTCGAATACGGCTATTCGCTGTCGGAACCCAACGCGCTGGTCGCGTGGGAAGCGCAGTTTGGCGACTTCGCCAACGGCGCGCAGATCATGTTCGACCAGTTCATCAACTCGGGCGAGTCGAAATGGCTGCGGATGTCGGGCCTGGTCCTGCTGCTGCCGCACGGCTTCGAGGGGCAGGGCCCCGAGCACAGCTCGGCGCGTCTGGAGCGCTTCCTGCAGATGTCGGCCGAAGATAACTGGATCGTCGCCAACTGTTCGACCCCGGCGAACTATTTCCACATCCTGCGTCGCCAGATGCACCGCGACTATCGCAAGCCGCTGGTGCTGATGACGCCGAAGTCGCTGCTGCGCCACCCGATGTGCACCTCGACCAGCGCCGATTTCACGGAAGGGTCCACCTTCCACCGGATCCTGTGGGACGATGCCGAAAAGGGCAACAACTCGACGATCACGCTGAAGCCCGACGCCGAGATCAAGCGCGTGGTGATGTGCTCGGGCAAGGTCTATTTCGACCTGCTGGCCGAGCGCGACGCGCGGGGGCTCGACGACACTTATCTTCTGCGTGTCGAACAGCTGTATCCGTTCCCGGCGCAGTCGATCTGCCAGGAGCTCGCGCGCTTCAAGAATGCCGAGATGGTCTGGTGCCAGGAAGAACCGAAAAACCAGGGGTCGTGGTCGTTCATCGCGCCCCTGCTGGAAGAGTCGCTGATCGAAATCGGCGCCAAGCAAACGCGCGCCCGCTATGCCGGTCGCGCCGCCTCGGCCTCGCCCGCCACGGGTCTGGCGTCGCGGCACAAGTCTCAGCAAGAAGCGCTCGTCAACGAAGCGCTGTCGTCGGAAGGAAAGTAACGTCATGAGCATCGAAGTCCGCGTGCCCACGCTTGGGGAGAGCGTCTCGGAAGCGACCATCGCCACCTGGTTCAAGAAGCCGGGCGATGCCGTCTCTGCCGATGAGATGCTGTGCGAGCTGGAAACCGACAAGGTCACGGTCGAGGTTCCGGCGCCCGCCTCGGGCACCCTGTCCGAAATCATCGCCGCCGAGGGTGAAACGGTCGGCGTGAACGCCCTTCTGGCGATGATCTCGGAAGGCGAGGGCGCCGCCCCCGCGCCGAAATCGGACGCCAAGTCCGACGCCAAGGCAGACGACAAGCCCGCCGAAGAGCCGAAGGCCGACGCGCCCAAGGAAGAGCCCAAGAAAGACGGCGAGAAAAAGGGCGAGGATGCTCCCTCGGCCAAGAAGGCGATGGCCGAAGCGGGCCTGTCGTCGGATCAGGTTCAGGGCACCGGCCGCGACGGCCGGGTGATGAAGGAAGACGTGCAGCGCGCAGTGTCCGACGGTACCAAGGCCTCCCCCGCCCAGACCTCGGCCCCCGCGCCGGTCTCGGTGCCGCGCGGCCCGGTTCCCGCCGATGACGCGGTGCGCGAAGAGCGGGTGAAGATGACCCGCCTGCGCGCCACCATCGCGCGCCGCCTGAAGGACGCGCAGAACACCGCCGCGATGCTGACCACCTATAACGAGGTGGACATGTCGGCGGTGATGGCGCTGCGCAACGAGTACAAGGCGCAGTTCGAGAAGAAGCACGGCGTGAAGATGGGCTTCATGTCCTTCTTCGTCAAAGCCTGCTGCCATGCGCTGAAGGAAGTGCCCGAAGTCAACGCCGAGATCGACGGCCAGGAAATTGTCTACAAGAACTACGTTCATATGGGCGTGGCCGTGGGCACGCCGTCGGGCCTGGTCGTGCCGGTCGTGCGCGATGCCGACCAGATGAGCTTTGCCGGCATCGAGAAGAAGATCGGCGAACTGGGCCTGCGCGCCCGCGACGGCAAGCTGTCGATGGCGGAAATGCAGGGCGGTTCGTTCACCATCTCGAACGGCGGCGTCTATGGCTCGCTGATGTCCTCGCCCATCCTGAACCCCCCGCAATCGGGGATCCTGGGCATGCACAAGATCCAGGACCGCCCGGTCGTGGTGGACGGTCAGATCGTCATCCGGCCGATGATGTACCTCGCCCTGTCCTACGATCACCGGATCGTCGACGGCAAGGGCGCCGTGACCTTCCTTGTGCGGGTCAAGGAGGCGCTGGAAGATCCGCAGCGCCTGCTTTTGGACCTGTAAGACCGACAGGCGGGCACGCACCCACGCTGTAGGGTGCGTGCTTGCACGCACCGCCCCTTTCGCCGGAGCAATCCGCCATGAACCGCCGCACCGCCCTTCTGTCCGTCGCGTCAGCCCTCGCGCTGAGCACCGCCAGCCCGGCCAGCGCCCAGCTTTTCCGCCGCGGCCTGCCCGAGATGGCGCCCGCGCATGAACAGGCGGATTTCATCCTCGTGCTGAAAGACGCGCGGCGGCTGATCCTGTACCGGCAGGGGCAGCCGATCCGCGAATACCGCATCTCGATGGGCGACGGCGCCAATGACGGGCCGAAGCGCTTCGAAGGCGACGGCCGCACGCCCGAGGGCACCTATGTCATCGACTGGCGCAACCCCAATTCGCTGGCCTATCTCAGCCTGCACATCTCGTATCCCAACGAGCAGGACGTGGCCTATGCCGCCTCGCATGGCCGCAGCGCCGGGGGCGACATCATGATCCACGGCATCAACAATGGCTGGGGTTTCCTGGGCGCCCTGCAGCGCACCCGCGACTGGACGGCGGGCTGCATCGCCGTCACCAATGGCGAGATGCGCGAGATCTGGTCGCTCGTCCCCGATGGCACCGTGATCGAGATCCGCCCATGATGCCCGGCCTGACCCCCGAACTCGCCGCCCTCTCGGCCCTCGCCTTCGTGCATTTCGCGACGATCTTCATAGCCCAGCGGTTTCTCACGCGCGATATCGGCACCGAGGGCAATACCGGCACGCGCGAAAACCTCGACGAACGCCTGTCGCCGCTGACCAAGCGCCTGCGCCGCGCCACCGACAATTTCACCGAGAATGTCGGCCCCTTCATCATCGCCGTTCTGGTCGTGGTCCTGGCGGGCAAGAGCTCGACCGCGACCGCCGTTCTGGCCTGGATCTATGTCGGCGCGCGGGTGCTCTACGTGCCCGCCTACGCGTTGGCCTGGGTGCCGTGGCGCACTTTGATTTTCGGCGTGGGCATGCTGTCGACGCTGGCGCTTCTGGTTCTCGGCCTTATCTGAGGGGGATGATGACACCCGAACTTCTTGTCCTGACCCTCGCGGCGCTGTTGCAGGCGGTGCAATTCGCGCTGTTCTCGGTCACCGCGCAGCAGCAGGTCGGCCCGAAATACGCGGCGTCGCCGCGCGATGAGCCGCGCCAGTTGACCGGCCTTGCCGGGCGCGCGCACCGGGCGATGAACAACCATTTCGAAGGGCTCATCCTTTTCACCATCGCGGTTCTGGTCGTCACGCAGGGCGGCCAGTCGACCGGCGTGACGCAGGCCGCGGCCTGGACCTATCTCGGCGCGCGGGTGCTCTACGTGCCCGCCTATCTCTTCGGCTGGGTGCCCTGGCGCTCGGCCATCTGGTTCGTGGGATTTCTCGCCACGATCCTCATGCTGATCGCGGCGCTGATCTGAGCACCGCCCACGACTGGCCCCCGCGCGGGGCATACGGAAGGAAACGATTATGGCTGACTTCGACCTCATCGTCATCGGCGCGGGCCCGGGCGGCTATGTCTGCGCCATCCACGCGGCGCAGCTGGGCCTCAAGGTTGCCTGCGTCGAAGGACGCGAGACCCTGGGCGGCACCTGCCTCAATGTCGGCTGCATCCCGTCGAAGGCGCTTCTGAACGCGACCCACCACCTGCACGAGGCGCATGAGAACTTCGCCAAGATGGGCCTGATGGGCGACGCGCCGACGGTCGATTGGGAAAAGATGCAGGCCTACAAGCAGGATGTGGTGAACGGCAACACCAAGGGCATCGAATTCCTGTTCAAGAAGAACAAGGTCACCTGGCTCAAGGGCTGGGGCTCGATCCCCGAGGCCGGCAAGGTCAAGGTCGGCGACGAGGTGCATTCGGCCAAGAACATCGTCATCGCCACCGGCTCGGAAGCGGCTTCGCTGCCCGGCGTCGAGGTCGATGAAGAGGTGATCGTCACCTCGACCGGCGCCCTGTCGCTGGGCAAGATCCCGAAATCGGTCGTGGTGATCGGCGCGGGTGTGATCGGTCTGGAAATGGGCTCGGTCTATCAGCGCCTGGGCGCCGAGGTGACGGTGGTCGAGTATCTCGACGCGATCACGCCGGGCATGGATGCCGAAATCGCCAAGAACTTCCAGAAGATCCTCACCAAGCAGGGCTTCAAGTTCGTCCTCGGCGCGGCGGTGCAGAAGGCCGAAAAGAAAGACGGCGGCGCCAGCGTCACCTACAGGCTGAAGAAAGACGACAGCGAGCATTCGATCGACGCCGATATCGTGCTGGTCGCGACCGGCCGCAAGCCCTTCACCGACGGGCTGGGTCTGGCCGATCTGGGCGTCGAGATGGAGAAGCGCGGTCAGGTCAAGATCGACGACCACTGGGCGACCAGCGTCAAGGGCATCTACGCCATCGGCGATGCCGTGGTCGGCCCGATGCTGGCCCACAAGGCCGAGGACGAGGGCATGGCCGTGGCCGAGGTGATCGCCGGCAAGCATGGCCACGTGAATTACGGCGTGATCCCGGGCGTGATCTACACCGCGCCCGAAGTGGCCAATGTCGGCAAGACGGAAGAGCAGCTGAAAGAAGCGGGCGTCGAATACAAGGTCGGCAAGTTCCCCTTCATGGGCAACGCGCGCGCCAAGGCGGTCTTCCAGGCCGAGGGCTTCGTGAAGATCCTCGCCGACAAGAAGACCGACCGCGTGCTGGGCTGCCACATCATCGGTCCGGGCGCGGGCGACCTGATCCACGAAATCTGCGTGGCGATGGAATTCGGCGCCTCGGCGCAGGACGTGGCCCTGACCTGCCACGCGCACCCGACCTATTCGGAAGCGGTGCGCGAAGCCGCCCTCGCTTGCGGCGACGGCGCGATCCACGCCTGAGAAACGCGCCGGCGGCGGCCCCCGGGGGTTTCACACCCCCGGACACCCGTGGAGTATTTTTAGCAAAATGAAGGTGAGGCGCGTTGAGGCGCCGCGCCCTAAATTTCCTTAACCGCGCATCTTTGTTCCGCAAATATCCTCGGGGGGTGAGGCCGCAGGCCGAGGGGGGCAGACAGCCCCCCTCTCGTCAGCCTCACAGTGCGCGGAAGCCCGCGTCGAGCGCGCCGAGGATCCCCTGCACATCGTCCGCCGTCAGAACCAGCGACGGCGACAGGATGATGTTCGGCCCCGAAACCCGCACCATGGCGCCGTTTTCATAAGCGACCTGCTGCACCTTCGCGGCGGTGGCCTTGTCGGGCGCGGCCTTGGTCGCGCGGTCCGAAACCAGTTCCAGCGCCACCATCAGCCCGTAGCCGCCGCGCACGTCGCCGATCACGTCGTACTTGTCCTTGAGTGCCTGCACGCCCGCGAACAGCTCGGCGCCGCGCGCCTTGGCATTCGCGGCGACGTCGAGCCGCTGCGTTTCCGCAAGGCAGGCCAGCGCCGCTGCCGCACCCACCGGATGGCCGGAATAGGTGTAGCCATGGCCGATCGCGGCCTTGCCGGTTTCGTCCTTTTCGAACACCTCGGCCACGCCGTCCGAGATCATCGTCGCGCCGAAGGGGAAATAGCCGTTGGTGATGGCCTTGGCGGTCGACATCATGTCGGGCTGCACACCCCAGAGCCGCGAGCCGCTCCAGGCGCCGGTGCGGCCGAACGCGGTGATGACCTCGTCGGCGATCAGCAGGATGCCGTTCTTGCGGCAGATCTCGGCCACGCCGGGCATGAAGCTTTCATGCGGCACGATGACACCGCCCGCGCCAAGGATCGGCTCCATGATCATCGCCGCGATGGTTCCCGCGCCCTGGAAGGCGATTTCGTCCTCGAGCGCCTGCAGGCAGAGCTGTGCCAGACGCGCGGGATCGCTTTCGTTGAACGGGTTGCGATAGGGATAGGGGGCGGGGATATGGTAGCAGCCGGGCAGGAGCGGCTCGTACATCGTGCGGAAATTGGCGTTGCCATTGACCGAGGCGCCGCCGAAATGGGTGCCGTGATAGCCCTTCTTCAGGGACAGGAACTTGATCCGCCCGGCCTCGCCGCGGATCTTGTGGTATTGGCGGGCAAGCCGCAGCGCGGTTTCCACGCTGTCGCCGCCGCCCGAGGTGAAGAAAGCGCGGCTCAGCCCGTCGGGGGCGAAGAAATCCTTCAGCGCCTCGGCCAGCTCGATCACCTTGTCGTTCGAGGTGCCGCGGAAGATCGAGTAATAGGGCAGCTCGTCCAGCTGGCCCGCGATCGCGTCCTTCACCGGCTGGCACGAATAGCCCAGATTGACGTTCCACAGCCCGCCCACGCCGTCGATCACGGAATGACCGTCGATATCGGTGATCCGTACGCCCTGACCGCCGGTGACGATGGTCGGCGGGTTTCTGTGGTGATCGGCCGGATGGGTCATCGGGTGCCACAGGTGGCGGGCATTGTTGGCCTTGAGGAAATTCTCGTCCTTCGGCATCGGGCTCTCCCTTATGATGAGATGCGGTGTTCGGGGCTGGGCCGCCCGCCGAGCCCGGTCGTCGCGCTTTGCGCGGCGGGTTCGAGTGCGGCGATGATCTTGCGTTCGTGCTCGTCGCTGGCGCGAGAGGCGGGGATCGCCACCGCCAGCGCGCCCGCGGCATAGCCGTCGGGGCCGAAGATCGGCACGGCGATGCCGTAGACTTCCGCCTCGAAGGTCTGGTCGGCGACCGCGTAGCCCCGCTCGCGGGTGCGGCGCACCACCTGTTCAAGCGCCGCGCGCGAGGTGGGAGTCATGCCGGTCACGGCGGTCAGCGTCCGCGCCAGCACGCGCTCTTGCTGTTCGGGGCGCAGGAAGGCGGTGACGGCGATGCCCGAGGCGGTGGCATGCAGCGGCAGAACCAGGCCCGGCTCGATATAGACGCGGTTGGCGCGGGCGGGCTCGATCACGCCGATATTGGCCAGGTCGCGCCCCGACAGGAGCGAGGCATGCGCCGTCTCGCCGGTCTCCTGCGCCAGTTTTTCCAGGATCGGGGTCAGCACGCGCGTCACCGGCTGGGCATGTTCGCGCAGCCGCGCAAGCCGCAGCACGCCCGCCCCCAGCCGCCAGCGGCGGGTTTCCGGATTCTGCTCGACAAAGCCGCATTCGGCCATGTCGGCCAGCATCCGCAGCACCGTCGCCTTGTCGATTCCCGAGAGCCGCGCCAGATCGGAGAGACCGATCTCGACCCGTTTGTCGGTGAAGAAATCCAGTAATCTCAGGGCTTTCTCGACGGTTCGCATCGGGGGTCCGGGATCAGGGGCGAAAAACACTCATTGCAAGCGCAAGAAAAGCCTTGACCGAATCCGGGTCGTCGCGCAAGCTAAATTTGAAACGTCGGTGTATATAATGAACCGGCGAGCAATCAAAGACAGACCCAACCGACAAGGAGAAGCCCGATGAAATTCCCCGTCTCACTGGCCCTGGCCGCAGCGATGGCGCTGCCCGCGGGTACCGCGCTGGCCGAGTATCCCGAAGGTCCCGTGCAATTCGTCGTGCCCTGGCCGCCGGGGGATCTGGAAGACGTGCTGACCCGCATGATCGCCGAGGATTTCCAGGAGGCGTACGGCCAGCCTGCCGCGGTGGTGAACCGTCCGGGCGGCGGGGGCGGCCCGTTCCCGGGCGCCATTGAGGTAGCCAACGCCCCGGCCGATGGGTCGATGGTCGGGTCCTTCGTGATCGGTGTGCCGGTCGTCGGCCCGACGCTGGGGATCGAAGAGCTCAGCCCCGATCCTTTCGTGCCGGTCGGTATCTTCCTGACCTATCCTTTCGTGCTGGCGACCTCGGGCTCGTCCGAGTTCCAGACGATGGAAGAGCTGGCCGCCTATGCGCAGGACAACGAGGTTCTGCTGGGCCATTTCGGCGCCGCGCTGACGCCGACCGCCGTCAGCTTCGCGCTGGCCGAGACCATGGGCTTCAGCTGGGGCGCGGACGCGGCCTATGACGCGCTCGATTGCAATACCCTGGCCTCGGGCGATGTGGACGTGATCAACACCACGATCCAGCTGATCATGCCGTGCCTCGACGATGTGACGATCCTGGCCTCGGTGACCGGCGAGCGGCTCGAACTTGCGCCCGACGCGCCGACCGTGGGCGAGCTTGCGCCGGACCTGTCGATTTCGCTCTGGAACGGGCTCTTCGTGCACAAGGACACGCCGCAAGAAGCCATCGACGCCATCGCGGCCGTCGCGCAGGAGACCATCGCGTCCGAGCGCGCGCAGACCTTCGCCGCCGAGACCGGCGCGCAGATCTACTGGCAGGACACCGCCGCCGCGACCGCCCAGATCGAAAGCGACATCGCGACGATGGCGCGGATCGACGAGCTGACCGCCGAGTAAGCAACCCGGCCCCGGCGCAAGGATCGCCGGGGCCTCTTTCCATACGGGATCCGCATGAGCGACGAGCGTCACGACCTGTCAGAGCTGACCCACCCGCCCCATCACCGCGCCGAGATCGTCTTCGCCGTCACCTCGTTCCTGATCGCCGTGATCCTGGCCGCGCTGTGGTCGTCGGAAACGAGCTGGGCGAGCGGGCAACCCTGGAGCCGACAGCCGGGCCTGTGGCCCCTGATCGCCATCGTCGGGATGCTGGTTTTCGGGGCGGGCGAGCTGATCGCCTGCCTGGTGCGCAACGCGCGGGCCGGTGGCGGGAACGTGCTGGCCGAGCTGGGCATCTGGGCCAAGGCGGGCGAATATGTCGTCTGGTTCCTGATCTACGTGATGGCGGTGCCCTATATCGGCTATCTGCCTGCGTCGGTTCTGTTCGCCACGCTGCTCGCGTTCCGGCTGGGGTATCGCGGGCTGCCGCTGCTGCTGGCACCGCTGATCGCGCTGGGCATCGTCGTCGTCTTCAAGGCCGGGCTGTCGGTCCGCATCCCGGGGGGCGCGGTCTATGACCTGCTGCCGCAGGGGCTGCGCAATTTCCTTGTCGTCTATCTGTAAGAGGGTCCGGATTTGGACACGTTCATTGACGCGCTGGGCATCGTCTCGCGCTGGGATGTCATCGCCGCGCTGATCGCGGGGTCGGTCGGCGGCGTGATCATCGGCGCGATCCCCGGCGTGGGCCCGGCGGTCGCCATCGCCATCCTGCTGCCCGCGACCTTCGGCATGGAGCCGATCGTCGGGCTGACGCTGCTTCTGGGCATCTACGGTTCGGCCCTGTTCGGCGGCTCGATCCCGTCGATCCTGATCAACACGCCCGGCACGCCGGTCAACGCGCTGACCACCTATGACGGCTACCCGATGACCAAGGCGGGCGAGGCGCCGCGCGCGCTGGGCCTGAGCTTTGGCGCGTCGTTCTTCGGCGGCATCTTCGCGGTCATCGCGCTGATGCTGCTGTCGCCGGTTCTGGCCCGGATCGCGCCCATGTTCGGCTCGCGTGAGATCTTCCTCGCCGCTTTGCTGGGCTGCATCCTGGTCGTCGTCGCGCATCGCGGGCAGTCGCTGGCGGCGGGAGCGCTGCTGATGTTCGGGCTGTTCCTGAATACCGTGGGGATGGAGGCCAACACCTATTCCCAGCGTTTCACCTTCGACCTGCCGTTCCTGACGCAGGGGGTCGACCTGATCGTCGTCGTGCTGGGCCTGTTCGCCGTCTCGCAGGCCTTCGTGCTGCTGATCGGCGCCGACGAGAAAGGCGAGGCGCCGACGATCAGCGGCAGCGTGGGCAAGGGCGTGCGCGAGGTGTTCCGTCACCCCCGCGTCGCCACTGCCGGGTCGCTGTCGGGCACGATCATGGGGATCATCCCGGGCGTGGGCGAGTTCACGTCGCAATTCCTCAGCTACAGCTTCGCGCGGGCGACCTCGAAAAAGCCCGAGCTGTTCGGCAAGGGCAGTCCCGAAGGGCTGATCGCCTCGGAAACCGCCAACAACTCGGTCCCGCCCGCCGCCATGGTGCCGCTTCTGGCGCTGGGCATCCCGGGCGAGGCGCTGACGGCGATGATGCTCAGCGTGTTCTACGTCCATAACGTGATCCCCGGTCCGGGCCTGTTCCGGAACCAGATGGATTTCGTGATGGCGCTCTATATCTGCCTGGCGCTGCTGAATATCCTCGCGCTGGCTTTCCTTCTGGTGGCGACAAAACCGCTGCTGAAGGTGCTGGTGATCCCCAACCGCTACCTCGGGATGATCATCCTCGCGCTCAGCTTCGTGGGGATCTATTCGCTGCGCAATTCGGCGGTGGATTGCATGATGGCGGCGGCGTTCGGGCTGCTGGGCGTGATGCTGAAGCGGCTGAACCTGCCGATCGTGCCGATCATCCTGGGCATGGTTCTGGGCGGCATCATGGAAAACAAGTTCCGCACCTCGCTGCCGCGCATTCAGTCCCTGTATTCATGGATCGACCGGCCCGTGGCGATGGCGATCTTCTGTCTCATCTGCATTGTTCTGGCGCTGCATGTCTGGGGACTGTGGCGCGACTGGAAAGGAAAACGGAATGGATCAGTCCAGCATTGATGCGCTGGCGCAGGCGCCGGTCGGCCCGCAGGGCCTGTTCATCGGCGGCAAGTGGGTGTCGGCCATGGGCGGCGCCTCGCTGCCCGTGACCTCGCCCATCGACGGACGCGAATTCGCGCAGATCGCCGATGCCTCGGCCGGGGATGTGGATCTGGCCGTGAAGACGGCGCGCGCGGCCTTTCAATCGGGCGTCTGGTCGCGCGCGGCACCGGCCGAGCGCAAGAAAGTCCTGTTCCGCATCGCTGAGGCGATCGAGCGCGAGGCGCTGGCGCTGGCCGTGCTGGGCGTGCGCGACAACGGGACCGAGATCTCGATGGCGCTCAAGGCCGAACCGATGAGTGCCGCGGGCACCTTCCGCTATTATGCCGAGGCGCTCGACAAGGTGGGCGGCGAGATCGCACCCACCCCCGGCAACGTGCTGGGCCTGATCCACCGCGAGCCGGTGGGCGTGGTCGGCGCCATCGTGCCGTGGAACTTCCCGATGATGATCGGCGCGTGGAAGATCGCCCCGGCGCTGGCGATGGGCAATTCGGTGGTGCTGAAACCCTCGGAAGTGGCCTCGCTCTCGCTCTTGCGGCTGGCCGAGATCTGCGCCGAATGCGGCCTGCCCGACGGCGTGCTGAACGTCGTGACCGGCGCGGGCGCGACCTCGGGCGAGGCTCTGGGCCTGCATATGGATGTCGACGTGCTGGTCTTCACCGGCTCGGGCGGGGTCGGGCGCCGGTTGCTGGAATATTCCGCGCGCTCGAACCTCAAGCGCGTCTATCTGGAACTGGGCGGCAAATCCCCCAACATCGTCTTCGCCGACGCGCCCGATCTGCGGCAGGCGGCCAAGGTCAGCGCGGCGGGGATCTTCCGCAATTCCGGTCAGGTCTGCGTCGCGGGCTCGCGGCTGCTGGTCGAACGCTCGGTGCACGAGGAATTCGCCGGCATGCTGGCCGAGGAAGCGCGCGCGATGAAGATCGGCAACCCGCTGAAGCTGGACACGCAAGCGGGCGCGATATCGTCCGAGGCGCAACTGGCCCGCGTGCAGCATTTCGTCGAGAAGGCGCAGGACGAGGGCGGCGCGCTGCTGGCCGGGGGCGAGCGGATCCTGACCGAGACCGGCGGTAGCTATTACGCGCCGACGATCTTCGACAAGGTCGCGCCCGAGATGACGCTGGCGCGCGAAGAGGTCTTCGGCCCGGTCGCCGCGATCACGCCCTTCGACACCGAGGAAGACGCCGTTCGCATGGCCAACGGGACCGATTTCGGGCTGGCCTCGGCGGTCTGGACCGGCAATCTCAGCCGAGCGCACCGCATGGTGCGGGCGATCGACGCGGGCGTCGTCCACGTCAACACCTATGGTGGCGCGGACAATACCGTGCCGCTGGGTGGGCACCGCCAATCCGGCAACGGGCATGACAAGTCGCTGCACGCGCTGGACAAATACGTGAACCTGAAAACGGCATGGATTGCGCTGTGACGGATCGGACCATTCTTATCGTCGGCACCTACGACACCAAGCAGGACGAGCTGGGCTACCTGGCGCAGGTCATCCGCCAGCAAGGCGGCGGCGTGAAGACCATGGATGTCAGCGTGCTGGGCGATCCCGCGCAGCCCACCGATTATTCCAAGCACGATGTGGCCGAAGCGGGCGGGTCGTCCATCGCCGAGGCGATCGCGGGCGAGGACGAGAACCTTGCCATGCAGATCATGGCGCGCGGCGCCGCCGCGCTGGCAGCCCGGCTTCACGCGCAGGGCGTCTTCGACGGCGTCGTGGTGTTGGGCGGGTCGATGGGCACGGATCTGGCGCTCGACCTTTGCGCGGCGCTGCCCTTGGGCGTGCCGAAATACATCGTCTCGACCGTCAGTTTCTCGCCGATGATCCCGCCCGAGCGGCTGGCGGCGGATGTGCAGATGATCCTGTGGGCGGGCGGGCTTTACGGCCTGAACTCGGTCTGCAAGGCGTCGCTGTCACAGGCGGCGGGCGCCGTTCTGGGTGCCGCGCGCGCGGTCGAGAAACCGGCGCGCGACCGGCCCCTGATCGGCATGACTTCGTTCGGGAAGACCGTCCTGAGATACATGGTTGCGCTGAAACCGGCGCTGGAAGAGCGCGGCTTCGAGGTGGCGGTGTTCCACGCCACCGGCATGGGCGGGCGGGCTTTCGAGGCTTTGGCCGCCGAGGGCGCCTTTGCCGCCGTCATGGACTTCGCGCCGCAGGAAGTGGGCAATCACCTGCACGGCTCGGCCATCAGCGCGGGGCCCGACCGGATGACGGCGGCGGGAAAGGCTGGCGTGCCGCAGATCGTGTCGATCGGCTGCTACGACCTTGTCGACCTTGTGGGCTGGCAGCCCATGCCCGAGCCTTTGCAGGACCGCCCGGCCCATGCGCATAACCGGCTGCTGACCTCGGTCATCATGACGGCCGAGGAGCGCCGCGCGATGGCGCGCACCCTGTGCGAGCGGCTGGCGCAGGCCGAAGGGCCGGTGGTGTTCCTGCTGCCCGTCCTGGGTGGCAACGAATGGGACCGGCCCGGCGGCCCGCTCTCGGATCCCGAGGCGCTGGCGGCCTTTGTCGATGAGATCCGCGCAAGCTGCCCGGACAATGTGCGGCTGGTCGAGCTGGACGCACATATCAACGACCCGGCCTTTGCCGAGGCGGCGCTGGCGGTGGTCGATGACTGGATCGCGGCAGGCGTCCTGCCACGCGGCTGACGGGGCAGGGGGGCTGTCTGCCCCCCTCGGCGCGGACGCGCCTCACCCCCCGAGGATATTTTCGGAACAAAGATGACAGGGCCGCGGAAGGGCCGCGAGAGGGGCGCGGGGCGCGCCCCCGTGCGCCCTGGTCAGCGGCGGGCGCGGCGGCTGTTGTTGGCGCCCACGACGACCACTTCGACCGTGGTGTCGAGCTGGGCCTGCGTCATCGCATAGACCGCCGAGATCGTGCGTGCGGCGGCGCCGGGCGCGGCGACCGGGGTTCGCGGCGCGGCGGCAACGAAGCGGAAGGTCAGCACGCCGCCCTGCGGGCGGCCGAAATTCTCGGCCACCAGTTGCGGGTCCCACCACCCGGCCGAGGGCATCACCGCATCGGCGCGGATGATCGCGCCCGACGAGGTCCGCTCGATCGTCAGCGTATCGACCTGCGGCACCAGCGGGCGGAAATCGGCGACGTTGCTCGTTTCGCCCAGATCGGGGCGCGCGGCTTCCTCCGACGAGGACCCGAACCAGTTGCGCGGATTCATCCGCGACTCGCGCAGGCCGCCGCAGGCGGTGACACTCAGCGAGGCGATCAGCAGCAGCGCGAGCGGGGTTTTCATGGAAGTCCCTCCGGGAGGCAGACGAAAGACGCAGCGGATGCGTCTTCCGCCTAGCGCAAAGCGGGGCCGTTGAAAAGGGCGGGCTGGACCTTTGGCGCGTGCCGCCCTAGGTCTGGCATCGCAGGGCGCGCGCGCAGGCGCAGGCAGGCGGGCGCGCGGATCAGGGGCAGCAGGCAGGGCGGCAGATGGCGCAGGACGAGTTCGACGAGATCGCGGAAACCTTCGATTTCCTGGACGATTGGGAAGAGCGCTACCGGCATGTCATCGAGCTGGGCCGCGAGTTGCCCGAGATGGACGAGGCGCTGAAAGTGCCCGCCAACAAGGTCAATGGCTGCGCCAGCCAGGTCTGGCTTTTCCCCCGGATCGAGGACGGGCGGTTCGATTTCATGGGCGACAGCGACGCGATGATCGTGCGCGGGCTGATCGCGGTGCTGCACGCGCTTTATGCCGGGCGGCCGCTGGCCGAGGTGCCGGGCGTCGATGCAAGCGGGGCGCTGAAACGGCTGGGGCTGGACGAGCATCTGTCCTCGCAGCGCTCGAACGGGCTGCGCGCGATGGTCGAGCGGATCCGGCTGGTCGCGGCGCAGGCGCTGGATGGCGGCGATGCCTGATCCCACGCTGCTGGCGCTGATGGCGGCGCTGCTGGCGGTGATCGGCGGGTTCGCCGGGATCATCGCCGGGCTTCTGGGCGTGGGCGGCGGCATCGTGCTGGTGCCGGCGTTTTTCTACGCCTTCACGCTTCTGGGCTATGCCGGGCCGCAGCTGATGCAGGTCTGTCTGGCGACCTCGCTGGCGACGATCATCGTGACCTCGCTGAAATCGGTGCGCACGCATAACAAGCGCGGCGCCGTGGATTGGGAGATCCTGAAAGGCTGGGCAGCCTGGATCGCAATCGGCGCGGTGGTCGGCGTGCTGGCCGCGTCGGGCCTGCGCTCGGTGGCGCTGCAGGCGATCTTTGGCGGGGTCGGCGTGGTGGTGGGGCTCTACCTGGCGCTGGGACGCGAGCATTGGCGGCTGGGCGAGGCGATGCCGAAAGGCGGCGCGCGCGGGGCGACGGGCGCCGGGATCGGGTTCCTGTCGGTCCTGATGGGGATCGGCGGCGGCTCGTTCGGGGTGCCGCTGATGACGCTGTTCGGCGTGCCGATCCATCGCGCGGTGGCGACGGCGGCGGGTTTCGGGATCACCATCGCCGTGCCCTCGGTTCTGGGTTTCCTGCTGATGCCGATCGACGCGCCGCCGCCCTATACGCTGGGTGCGGTCAACATCCCCGCCTTCCTGCTGGTCATCGCGATGACCAACCTGACAGCGCCCTTGGGCGTGAAGCTGGCGCATGCGATGGACCCGAAGCCGCTCCGGCGCGTGTTCGCGGTCTTCATCATGCTGATGGCGCTCAACATGCTGCGCAAGGCGCTGGGATACTGAGCGCTATTCCTGCGCGCGCAGAATGCCGGCAGGGCGTGCAGCGAGCGGTCTGAGCGCGAAGACGAGGCCCGCCAGAAGCACGGCGAGGATACCCCCGACAACCACGGACAGCGCCGAGCCGGGCGCGAAGCGATAGGTCAGCTCCATCACCTGCGTGATCACCGCCCAGGCGGCCAGCCCGCCCGCGCCGATGGCCACGAGACCCGCCGCGCCGCCCATCAGCACCGAGCGCAACGCGAAGCTCAGCAGGATGCGGCCCCGCGTGGCGCCCACTGTCTTCAGGACGGCAGCCTCGAAGACCCGCGCGCGCTCGCCCGCCGCTGCCGCGCCGATCAGCACCACGAAGCCGGTGGCCAGCGTCGCCAGCGCGGCAATCGAGGTGGCGGCGGCCAGCGCGTCCAGCGCCTCGGCGACGCGCTGGGTCGTCTCGCGGATCGGGATGGCGGTGACGTTGGGCAGGGCGTCGCCGACCGCGCGCAGGATCGCGCCCTCGCTGCCTTCGGGCGCGCGCAGCGTCGCGATGACCGTGTGCGGCGCCCCGGCAAAGGCCGCGGGGTTGAAGGTCATGACGAAGCCGATGCCGCCGGTCGAGAAATCCAGTTCGCGGAAATTGGCGATGGTGCCGGTGATGTCGCGGCCCATGACGTTGACCGTGATCGTGTCGCCCAGCGACAGGCCCAGCTCGGCGCCTTCCTCGGCGCCGAAGGAAATCAGCGGCGGGCCGTCATAGCCGTCGGGCCACCATTCGCCCTGGGTCAGCCGCAAGTCGCCCTGTTCGGCGGCATAGGTCACGCCCCGGTCGCCGCGCAGCACCCAGTGGCTGCCGTATTCGCGGGCCGGGCGGTCGTTGATCTGGCTGATCACGCCGCGCAGCTGCGGGGCGAGCTGGATGTCGTGGACGCCCTCGAAACCCGAGACGATCCCGCGGAAACGGTCGACCTGATCGGGCTGGATGTCGAGGAAGAAGAAGCTGGGCGCACGGTCGGGCATCTCGGTCGAGATGGCGTTGCGCAGGTTGGTGTCAATCTGCCCCACCGAGGCCAGCACGGTCAGGCCCAGCCCCAGCGACAGCACGACGGCCACCGCGCCCTCGCGCGGGTTGCCCACGGCCCCCAGCGCCAGCCTGAGCGCCGTCTTGCCGCGCAGGGCGCGGGTCCGCGCAGCGCGGCGCGCCAGCGCCCGCAGGCCGAGCGCCACGACCGACAGGATGGCCAAGGCGCCGGCGATGCCAAGGGCGGCGCCGAGCGCCAGCTGCCACGTGCCCGAGAACAGCACGGCGGCCGCGATCAGCGCCGCGACGCTGAGGATCAGTGCCAGCAGCGGGCCGGGGCGCGGGCGCGCGCGGGTGCCGCCGCCGATGCCGCGAAACAGCGCCGCCGCGCGGACCTGCTCGACGCGCGACAGTGGCCAGAGCGTGAAGACCAGCGCGGTCAGCACGCCGTACAGCGCGGCCTCGCCCAGCGGTTGCCAGTAGATCCCGGCCTGAAGCGGGACGGGCAGGCTTTCCTGCGCGAAGGGCGCCGCCACCAGTAGCGCGCCCGCGCCCAGCGCGACGCCCAGCCCGACGCCCAGAAGCGTCAGCGCGCCGATCTGCAGGAAATACACGGCGAAAATGGTCCGTCCCTCGGCGCCCAGCGTCTTCAGCGTGGCGATGACGCCGGTCTTGGCGTCGAGATAGGCGCGCACCGCAGCCGATACGCCGATCCCGCCCACGGCCAGACCGGCCAGCCCGACCAGCACCAGGAACGCGCCGATCCGGTCGACGAACCGCGCGACGCCGGGCACCGCGCGGGTGGAATCGCGCCAGCGGATGCCTGCGTCGTGGAACGTGTCAATGAGCGAACGGCGCACGCGGTCCAGCGTGTCGCCCTCGTTCAGGACAAGCCGGTACGAGGTCTCGAACATCGAGCCCGCGCCCAGAAGTCCCGCCTCGCGCAGGGGTGCCAGCCCTACCAGCGTACGCGGCCCCAGCGCAAAGCCGGTGCTCACGCTGTCGGGTTCGCGTTCCAGCGCGGCCATCAGGGCGAAATCCTGCGTGCCCAGCCGGACCGTATCGCCCACTTCCAGCCCCAGCCGGTCGATCAGCACCCGCTCGAGCGCGGCGCCGGGCAGGCCGTCGCGACCGGCCAGCATCTGCGCCACGGACATCGCGGGCTCGAACCGGGCCTCGCCGACAAGCGGCCAGTTGGCGTCGATGCCCTTCACCTGCGTCAGCGCGCGGTCGCCATCGGGCCCCACGGCCATCGAGCGGAAATCGACCACCTCGCCCCAGGCGGCGGCGTTCTCGTCCAGCCAAGCGCGTTCGGCGTCCCCCGCGAAGCGATAGGTCAGCTCAAGCTCGGCATCGCCGCCCAGAAGCGCGCGCCCCTCGCGGGCCAGCCCGGCCTCGATCGCTGATCCGACCGATCCTACGGCGGCGATGGCGCCCACGCCCAGCGTCAGGCACAACAGGAAGATGCGGAAGCCGCCAAGGCCCCCGCGCAGTTCGCGGCGGGCCAGGCGGGCGGCAACGGCCAGGCTCATTGCGCGGCCTCGGGCCGGGTATTATCGGGCCGGGTCTTGCGGGTCTCGCCGTCGATGCTGCCGTCGCGTAGCCCGATCACCCGGTCGCAGCGGTCTGCCAGTTCGGGCGCGTGGGTCACCAGCACCAGCGTCGCGCCGTGCCGGTCGCGCAGGCCGAACAGCAGCTCCATGATCGCTTCGCCATTGGGGCCGTCCAGATTGCCCGTCGGCTCGTCCGCCAGCAGGATCGCCGGGCGCGGCGCGGCGGCGCGGGCCAGCGCCACGCGCTGCTGCTCGCCGCCCGACATCTGCGCGGGATAATGGTGCATCCGCTTGGCGAGGCCCACGGCGGTGAGCTCGGCCTCGGCCCGCTCGAACGCATCCTTGCGGCCCGCAAGTTCCAGTGGCGTCGCCACGTTTTCCAGCGCGGTCATCGTCGGGATCAGGTGAAAGGACTGGAAGACCACCCCCATATTCCCGCGCCGGAAGCGGGCGAGCGCGTCTTCGTTCATCGTTGTCAGGTCGTGCCCCAGCGCCATGACGCTGCCGCCCGTGGCACGCTCGAGTCCTCCCATCAGCATCAGAAGCGAGGATTTCCCCGACCCCGACGGCCCGATCAGCCCGACCGACTGGCCCTGCTCAATTTCCAGAGAGATCCCCTTGAGGATCTCGACAGGCCCGGCATTGCCTTGCAAGGTCAGAGAGGCATCACGCAGCGACAGAACAGGCGAGACGATGGAATCCGGCATGAAAAAAGTCCTTTGTACCTTCAGCCGATATGGGGTCTCGGACTGGGCAGGCAAGCTTCGCAGGGCGGTGACGGTTGGGCTTTTCACGCTGGGGGCCGGAATTTCTGTCGCACAGGCCGAAACGCTCAGGATCACGGCACTGGGGGACTCGCTGACACAGGGCTACGGGCTGGAACAGGGCGAGGGGCTGGTGCCGCAATTGCAGGCCTGGCTCGATGCGCGGGGCCACGATGTCGAAATCCTGAACGCCGGCGTCAGCGGTGACACGACCAGCGGCGGACTGGCGCGGCTTGACTGGACGCTGGCGGACGAACCGGACGCGATGATCGTGGCGCTGGGCGGGAACGACCTGCTTCGGGGGATCGACCCGGCGCTGAGCCGCGACAATCTCGACCGGATCCTGTCGCGGCTGGAGACCGAGCAGATCCCCGCCTTGCTGGTGGGTCTGCCCGCGCCCGCCAATTACGGGCCCGAGTATCAGCAGGATTTCGCCGCCATGTATCCCGAGCTTGCCGCCGAGCACGACGCGCTTCTGGTGCCCGACATGCTGGCGCCGCTGATGGCGCGGGTGGAATCCGGCGCCGCGCCGGAAACCGTCATGCAGGGCGACATGGTCCACCCCAACGCGACGGGGGTCGGGCTGGTGGTCGAGCAACTGGGTCCGGTGGTCGAAGAGCTTCTGACGCGCGCCGGCGGCAATTCCTGAGTCAATGCGCCGGGCGCTGCACGGTATCCAGAACCGAGCGCCCGCCATCCAGCGTCATCACCTGCCCGGTCATGAAGGCCGACGCGCCCGAGGCGAGGAACTGCGCCAGTTCCGCCACTTCCGAGGCGGTGCCGATCCGGTGCAGGGGCGTCCCCTGAATGATCGAATCGCGGTATTCGGGATGTTCGGCAATCGTGTCGCGCAGCGTCCCCGACATCAGCGAACCGACCGCGATGGCATTCACCCGGATCGCATGGGGGGCCAGCGCCACGCCCATCGAGCGCGTCATCTGTTCCAACGCGGCATTTGAGATCGAGAACCCCATCAGTTGCGGCTGGGTGCGATGCGCGGCGATCGACGAGATGTTGATGATCGTCCCCGCTTCCTGCGGCTTCTCGTCTTCCTGCTCGGCCTGCAGGATCATCCGGCGCGCCACCGCCTGCGAGGTCCGCAGCGCGACATTGAGATTCTGGTCGAGAAGTGTTTCGACCGAGTCGTCGGCGGCATCCAGCGGATCGGTCAGCATGAAGGACCGGGTGGCATTGATCAGCACGTCGACGCGGTCGAAGGCATCGAGCGTGGTCGACAACAGGTTCGCCACCGCCAGTTTCTCGCGCAGATCGCCGACGAAAAGGCGGCAATTCTCGGAACTGGCCAGATCGTCGCAATTGCTCTTCAGCCGCTTCTCGTTCTGGTCCGAGAACACGACATTCGCGCCCTCATCCAGGAAGTGCCGGGCGATGGCATGGCCGATGCCGGTCGCGGCGCCGGTGATGATGGCGGTCTTGCCCTGGATCGAGAAACTCATGCGCGGCGTCCCCGGGTCTGCGCCACGCGACCGCGCGGCGCCTGAGCGGGCGCGCGCTGCGGCCCCTCGGCATGGAAGATCTTGAAGCTGTTGGTGCCCGGCAGCTCGCTGTGCTTGCGGAAACACTCGGCCAGCGTCGCCTCGTAGGGCAGATGCCGGTTGGCGACCATGAACAGCTGGCCCGAGGGCTTCAGCATCGCCGCCGCGGTGCGGATGAACTGCGCACCCAGCCTTGGGTTGGCGTCGCGGCCCTGATGGAAGGGCGGGTTCATGATCACCGCATCAAGCTGCAATTTCAACAGGCTGGTCGCGTCGGCCCAGTGAAAGCGCGCGCGGGGATCGGTGACGTTCTCTTTCGCACAATCGAGCGCGCGGATATCGGATTCGATCAGGTGAAGCTCGGCCAGTCCGGGCGCCATCGCCAGCAATTGCGCCGACAGATAGCCCCAGCCCGCACCCAGATCGGCCGCGACGCCTTTCAGCCCGGCGGGAAAGGTGCTGGCCAGCAGCGCCGAGGCCGGGTCGATCCCGTCCGCCGAGAACAGGCCGGGCAGCGTGCGGTAGCTGCGCGTCTCGTCCTGCGCCTGACCGGGCAGGGCGCGCCAGTCGGCCAGCGTGTCGGTGCCGTCCGTGGCGTCGAACCACGCGATCTTGCCATGGCCCTTGGCGATGGCCTCGCTCAGGTCGACGCGGGCGCGCAGATCCTTGAGCGTGGTATCGGCGCCGTCGGTCTTCTGCCCGTCGACGATCACCGGCCCGCGGGTCAGCGCCACCGCCTGTGACAGCAGGTCGCGCCCTTCCGCCCGTCCGCGCGGCAGGCAGACCATCGCGGCGGCGTAGGGACCCTCGGCCGCCGGGATGCAGGCATAGCCCTGCGCCTGGAATGCCGAGACGTCGGCGGCATGGGGCGACACGATCACCACGCGCTCGCGCGGGAGAGGGGTCAGCATTTCGCCGGCATGGGGGTGGAAGACGGCTATCGTGCCGCTGTCGGGCAGCACCAAGCCTGCCTCGAGGGCAAGCTCAAGCCGCAGCGCGCGCGGCGCCGGATCATTGAGGGACATGCGCGTCACAGGGCGCGGGGACGCCCTACTCCTTTTCCAGGGTGCATTGCAGCGGATGTTGGTGGCGCCGGGCGAAGTCCATCACCTGCGCGACCTTGGTTTCGGCGATCTCGTAGCTGAAGACGCCGACCACGGCGAGGCCCTTCTTGTGGACCGTGAGCATGATCTCGAACGCCTGGCTGTGGTTCAGCCCGAAGAAGCGTTCCAGAACATGGACCACGAACTCCATCGGCGTATAATCGTCGTTGAGCAGCAGGACCTTGTACATCGGCGGCTTTGCCGTCCGCGTGCGCGTCTTCAGCGCAATACCCGGATCGCCGGGATCGCCATCGCCGTCCTTGCGCTCGGTCATCGTGGGGGACAGAACCATGCGGTGTTTGAGCCTGAGTGACAGATTCGCGTTAAACCGACTATATAGCGCCGATTATCTTCAAGAAAACCCTACCAGCCGCGAGCAGCCATGCAACTGACCACGATCGGGCTCGATGCCGACGATACGCTCTGGCATAACGAGCGCTTCTTTACCCTGACGCATCAGCGTTTCGCCGAATTGCTGTCCGACCATGCCGAACCCGGGCATCTGGCCGAAAGGCTGCTCGATGCCGAACGGCGCAATCTGGGGCAATACGGGTTCGGGGTGAAAGGCTTCACGCTGTCGATGATCGAAACCGCCATCGACGTGACCGAGGGGCGCGTGCCGGGCACGGTGATCGGCCAGATCATCGCCGCCGGGCAAGAGATGCTGGCCCATCCGATCGAATTGTTGCCGGGCGCGCAGGAGACGGTCGAACGGCTTGCCGACGGGCACCGGCTGGTGCTGATCACCAAGGGCGATTTGCTGGACCAGGAGCGCAAACTGGCGCAGTCGGGGCTGGGCGATCTGTTCGACGCGGTCGAGATCGTCAGCCACAAGACGCCCGAGATCTATGCGCAGATCTTCGAACGGCACGGTGACGGGCCCGAGAGGGCGCTGATGGCCGGCAATTCGATGAAATCCGACGTCGTCCCGCCCATCGAGGCGGGCGCGTTCGGCGTCTTCGTGCCGCACGGGCTGGAATGGGCGCTGGAACGGGCCGAAGCCCCCGAAGACCATCCGCGCTTTCGGCGGATTTCCACCTTGTCGGAACTGCCCGATCTGTTGGCCGATCTGCGCTGATCCCCGATCTAGTGGCCGTGCCCGGTGGCGCTGCAATATCTGGGATTCACGTGAACAACGCGCGAAAAGACCTTGAAAAGGCGGGGGGTTTTCAGGTCTGTGGATAGATGATACTCTGATCCCAGAGCAGAAATGACGTCCCCGCACAAGACGGGGCGCAGAGGCAGAGGACAGGCACGTGACAACGCACACCGGGCGTTGGTTCCGCGGCTTTGGTATCTTGGGATTCGCGACCGTTCTGGTCGTGCTGATGGCGCTTGGCGTGCCGAATCGCGCCCACGCCCAGCCCTATGCAGGGCTTCTCATGGATGTCCGGACCGGCGAGATCCTTTATCAGACCGACAATGCCAACGCGCGGCTTCATCCTGCGTCGTTGACCAAGATGATGACCCTCTACATCGCCTTCGAGGCGCTGGAAAACGGCGAGATCGACGCCGATGCGCGGGTGCGCATCTCGTCCCATGCCGCCGCGCAGCCGCCGTCGCGGCTGGGCCTGCGCTCGGGGCAGGAGATCGCGTTCCGCTACCTGATTCGCGCCGCCGCCCTGCGGTCGGGCAACGATGCGGCCGTGGCCATCGCCGAAGCGCTCGAAGGCTCGGTCTCGGCCTTTGCCGACCGGATGAACCGCACCGCGCGGGCCATCGGCATGACGCGGACCCATTTCGTCAATCCGCACGGGCTGACGGCATCGGGGCATTTGTCCTCGGCGCATGACATGGCGTTGCTGGCGCGGCAGCTCTATTTCGACCATCCGGCTTACTACAACATCTTCTCGCGCATGTCGGACAATGCGGGCATCGCCACCGTGCGCAACACCAACCGGCTGTTCCTGAGCAGCTATCGCGGCGCCGATGGCATCAAGACGGGCTTTACCAACGCGGCGGGCTACAACCTTGCCGCCATGGCCGAGCGCAACGGCGTGCGGATGCTGGCGGTGGTGTTCGGCGCGCGGTCCTCTCCTGACCGGCTGCGGCGCGTTTCGGCGCTTCTGGATCGCGGTTTCCGCGACGCGCCCCGCAGCGTGGCGACGCGCAGGCCGGCGCGCCCGGACTATGTGCGCGGCGCCGATGACCGGGGCGGCGGTGTCGCCGCCGGGCGCACGATCCGGCTGCAGACCGCGCCCGCCCGCTCGATCTTTCCGCGTCCCCGTCCGGGCCCCGAAGAGGCACCCCCCGCCGAGATGCCCGCCGAAATGATCGCCGCCCTGCGCGACGGGATCGACGAGGTTCTGGACGACGTGCTGGAGCCCGAGACCGGGCAGCAACCCGTCGAGGTGGCCGCGGCCGTGGACGAAGCGCTGGCCATCGCCCGCGAGATCGAAGAGGGCGGCGAAAGCGGTGATCCTGCGCTGGCCGACGGCGAAGACGCCGTCGATGCCGAGACCACGGCAGAGACGATGATCGCCGCGATTGCGCCCCAGGCCTCACCCGTTCCACCCGCCCGTCCCGCGGTCGATGTGGTTCAGCTTGTTCAGGACGAACCCGAAACCGCCGATAACGGCACCGACCATGGGGTCGAAGTCGCGCGCGCGGGGACCAGCGCGGTGGATGCCAGCATCTTTGCCGCTCTGGCCGAAGCCGGCTCCGCCACGCCCGATATCGGCCCCGTGGGCGCCGCGACGGAAACGGCCGGCGGCGACGACAGCTCGGAGCCCCGCCAGTTCGACCACGATCCCGACAGCGTCTCGGTGGCCGAGGTCACGTCCGACGGGCTGGTCATCCCCGGCCTGCCGCCCATCTCGGTCCCCGAGGAAGGCGCGCGCGGCACCGAGGCCGCCGGAACTCCCGAGTCCGCGCGCGCGGCGGAAACCGCGCTTGCCGCGGCCAGCCCGGCGCCGGCCATGCCGGCCCTGCCGCAGATCGAGCCGGTCGCGCAGGATCTGAGCGTCGATGACGAAGGCCGGATCCTGTGGCGCGACGAGGAATTGCTGGTCGCTCTCGATGGCGAGAATCCCGAAGACCCGGTTCTGCAGCCCACCATCGTGCTGACCTCGTCGCTCGAAGACACGCCGGACGAGCCCGAGGAAGAGCGCGCGACCGAGGTGATCACCCGCGTCTCGACATCGGGCGGGCGGCTCTGGCGGGTCGAGCTGGGCCGGTTCGGCAGCGCCTTCGAGGCCGACCGCGTGCTGTTGAGCGTGGCGCTTTCGGAAGCGGCGACGCTGGGGAACGGCGTGTTGAGGGTCGTGCCGCGCGGCGGGCGTCACGTTGCCGAGGTCAATTCGTTGACCGAGCAGGAGGCCGAGCTTGCCTGCCTCAGGCTGGCCGCGCGCAACCAGACCTGCAATGCCTATGGCCCGCAGGCCGGGGCCGATGGCTGAGCGTCGCGACGAGCGCGATACGAGAAAACCCGGCGCAAGGCCGGGTTTTTTCATTCCATGGGGACAACGGATCGTCAGCGGGTGCAGATCAGCCGCACGGAATCGTATTTCTTCTCGGGCGCAGCCATCGCCGTGGCGGCCAGAAGCCGCGCCGAGTGGCGGACCTGCCGGTCGATATCGGCCTGCGTCACCGCGCGGCGCTGCTGGGCGGCGGTGATGCGCGCCTCGTCCAGGATCCAGTCGGGCATGAACTGGCGGACATAGCCCCGGAACAGGACCGCGCGTACCGTCAGTCCCGCCGATTGCGCACAGGCGCGCAGGCTGTCGGGCGTGAAGAAATTCAGATGCCGCGGCGTGTCCAGCCAGCGCCAGCGCTCGCCCATCCAGCGACTGCCGGTCGAGGCGTTGTTGGGCACTTCCACCGACAGGATGCCGGTATCGGTGAGCAGGTCGCGGGCGTTCTGCAGCGCAAGGATCGGATCCATCGTGTGTTCCAGCACATGCGAGAACACGATGGCGTCGTATTTGCGCGCGCGGATGGCGGGGGGAAGATCCTCGGCCGTGCCAGCATGGACCTCGAGCCCTTTTTCACGCGCGACGGCCGCCGCGCGCTGATCGGGCTCGATGCCGACGGTGGCTTCGACATGGGCGCCGAAGGTCTTCATCCGGTCGCCGTTGCCGCAACCGATTTCAAGCCCGTTACGGGCGCCCCGGGGAATGACCGAGCCCCACCATTCCACGGTCGGCTCCGCGCCGCGTTCGAACCGGTAGGCGATCGAGCCCAGCAAACGCCCCAGCGCGCCGATGCGGCGCTCTTCCTCGGCGCTGTCCAGCGAATTGGGGTCGTCATGCGTGTAATAGGTGGGGAAATCGTAGAATTCGGGGATCTCGTCCAGCGCGGGGCGCGGATGGATCTGGCCGAAGCTGTGATCGGCATTCCACCAGATCTGCCGCTCACGCGACGTGACCGGGCGGCGCCAGTCCATCGGGACGGTCAGGCCGCGCGTCATGAGGGTTCCGGTCAGGGGACAACGCGGTTGCGCTCCCTGCGACTGGGCCGTTCGTTCAAGCAGGCCTGAGACATCTTTCATAGCACCGTTTCCTTCTACAAGTTCAGTGCGCAATGAACGCGGAATACGGCAAGAAAGCGGCGTGGGCGTATAGTAGGCTCAGATCGCGCTGGAATGCACGGGGATCGGCGCGATTGTTAGGCCATCGTCACCAATCGCGGCGCTTCCCGCGCTGATCGTGGCGGCAGTCAGGGCGAAAGCCGTGACGACGGCCCAGAATCGCGTGGCTTTGAAACGGGTCGGCATGGAAAATCTCCCTCGGTCAATGGTGGTGAGTCGCGCGGGCCGGATGCAGGGTTCAAACAAAAGGTCGCGGCCCGGGCGCCGGTCTGGGTGATTGCGCGCGCGCCGCCGCGCGGCTAAGCAGGGGCCATGAGCGTGACCCTTCCGACCCCCGACCAGACCCTCAAGATCGGCACACGCGGCTCGCCGCTGGCGCTTGCGCAGGCGCATGAGACGCGCGACCGGCTGATGGCGGCCTTCGACCTGCCCGAAGCCGCGTTCGAGATCGTGGTGATCAAGACCACCGGCGACGACCGCTCGATGATCGAGGCCGACCGCCCGCTCAAGGAGATCGGCAACAAGGGCCTGTTCACCCGCGAGATCGAGGAACAACTGGGCGACGGACGTATCGACCTGGCGGTCCACTCGATGAAGGACATGCCGGTCGAACAGCCCGAGGGGCTGGTCCTGGACTGCTACCTGCCGCGCGAGGATGTGCGTGATGCGTTCGTCTCGCCGGGCGTCGCGCGCCTTGCCGATCTTGAACCGGGGCAGGTGGTGGGCACGTCGTCGCTGCGCCGTCGGGCGCAGCTTCTGCACCGGCGCCCGGACCTGACCGTCGTCGAGTTCCGCGGCAATGTGCAGACCCGGCTGCGCAAGCTGTCCGAGGGCGTGGCGGATTGCACCTTTCTGGCCATGGCGGGGCTCAACCGGCTGGGCATGGCCAGGGTCGCGCGTTCCCCCATCGGCGTGGACGAGATGCTGCCCGCCATCGCGCAGGGCGCCATCGGCATCGAGCGGCGCCTGGACGATCCCCGCGCCGAGGCGATGCTGCGCGCGATCCACGACGCCGATACCGGCCACCGTCTGGCCGCCGAGCGCGCCTTTCTTGCCACGTTGGACGGCTCGTGCGAGACGCCGATTGCCGGGCTTGCCGTGCTGGAAGGTGACGAGATCTGGCTGCGCGGCGAGGTACTGCGCCCGGACGGCTCGGAATCGCTGAGCGACGAGGGCCGGGCGTCGATTTTTGACGCTGCCGATCTGGGCACCGAGATCGCGCGCCGCCTGCTCGAGCGCACGCCGCGCGGTTTCTTCGACTGGCGCGACTGACGGTCAGACATTTACCCGATATCGGATTTGTCCCCTTTGTCGGCCTCTCGACGCGGCTGATCGCGCATCACCGGTTGGAAAAATACCCTTCCAGATCCGCTGCGATCCGTTGCGCGAGCGTGTCCTGCGCCGCGTCGTCCAGGCTGTCCGAAGCATAGACGCGCAAGGCCGGCTTGCCCTGGCGCAGCCGGGTCCGGGCATAGCGCGGATCGTAATGCCCCTGCATCAGCGCCGCGGCGAGGCGCAGGAAATCCCGTTCTCCGGCCAGTTTCTGCCAGGCCTCGATCGTCTCGCGCGACTGGTAGGGTTGCAGCGCGGCGATGCGCGCGGCCAGTTCCGCGGGATCCGCCGTCACATCGGCATAGGCGTGCGTGAGCCATTCCGCGCGCGCCTCAAGCGGTGCGGCGATCTCGATCCGGGGGGCCGCCTGCATCGAGGACCACAAGGCCGGGGGCACGCGGATCTCGCCGATCCGGTTCGATTCCGCTTCCACCAGCACCGGGCGGGCGGGGTCGAGTTTTGCCATCTCGACCGCGAGCGCGCTCTCGAACCCTTTCTGCGCGGGCTGGCTTTCCCCGACGGTCAGCCCGAACAGGCTGCCCCGGTGCCGCGCCAGGCCCTCGAGGTCCAGAACCTGCCCGCCCATCGCCCGGATACGCTGCAGCAGCGCCGTCTTGGCGGTCCCGGTATTGCCGTCGAGCACCACCACCGGCGCGGGAAACGGAGCGTCGTAAAGCGCCTGCTGCACCAGCCGCCGCCAGCTCCGCCAGCCGCCCTCGAGCACGCCCACCCGCCAGCCGATCTGCCCGTAGATCAGCGCAATCGCGTTCGAGCGCATCCCGCCGCGCCAGCAATAGACCAGCGGGCGATATCCGGCGGGTTTGTCGGCCAGATAGGTCTCCAGATGCCGCGCCGCGTTTTTCGCCACCAGCGCGGCCCCCATGCGCCGCGCCTTGAAACGGCTGTCCTGCACATAGACGGTGCCGACCCGCGCGCGCTCGTCATTGTCCAGCGAGGGCAGGTTGACCGCGCCCGGCACATGATCCTCGGCGTATTCGCCGGGCGAGCGGGTGTCGATCACCTCGTCATAGGGAAGCGACAGGATATCGGCGACGGAACGGAGCGTGAGACGTTGCATCCCACAGGCTTACTGCGCGCCCGCCCGCGCCGGAAGTCCCTAACCTTGGCGCGCCGCCTTCTCCGCTGCCTTGGCCGCGTCCCACAGGGCGTCCATCTCGGCCAGATCGCTGTCGGCAGGGCTGCGTCCCTGCGCCGCCAGCGCGGCCTCGATGGACCGGAAACGGCGGGTGAACTTGTCATTCGCGGCCCTGAGCGCCGCCTCGGGGTCGATATCGAGATGCCGCGCCAGATTGGCCATCACGAAGAGCAGGTCGCCATATTCCTCGAACCGGTCCTCGGGCGCGGCCTCGGTCAGTTCCTGCGCTTCCTCGGCGATCTTGGCGACGACCTGGCCAATCTCCGGCCAATCGAACCCCACCCGCGCGGCCCGCTTTTGCAGCTTCACCGCGCGCGTCAGCCCGGCATGACCCACCGGAACATCGTCCAGAACCCCGCCCTGCGCCCGCGCCGCGCGTTCCCGGGCCTTCAGGGTTTCCCAGGCATCGGTCTGCGCCTCGGCGCTGTCGATCACGGCGTCGCCGAAGACATGCGGATGGCGCGCGACCATCTTGTCGGCGATACCGCGCAAGACGTCGTCCAGCGTGAACAGCCCGGCCTCTTCGGCCATCTGCGCATGATACACCGACTGGAACATCAGGTCGCCCAACTCGCCCTTCAGCCCGTCCCAGTCCCGGCGTGCAATGGCATCGGCGACCTCGTAGGCTTCTTCGATCGTGTAGGGCGCGATGGAGTCGAAATCCTGCTCGATATCCCACGGGCAGCCGGTCTCGCGGTCGCGCAGCCGCGCCATGATCCGTGCCAGCCGGGGCAGGCCGCCCTCGGGATCGTTGATAAGGGGATCGTCGGCCATTGCACGCACCCGCTGTCTGGAGGAAGCTTGCGCCCTCTATCCCAAAGCCCCGCGCCGGAGTCCACCATGCCCGCCCTAAACCGCATCGCCGATTACGCCCCCGAGATGACGGCCTGGCGCCGCCACCTGCACCAGCATCCCGAAACCCGCTTCGAATGCCACCGGACGGCGGCCTTCATCGCCGCGCGACTGCGCGACTTCGGCATCACCGAGATCCACGAAGGCATCGCGCAATCGGGGATCGTGGCGATCATCGAGGGGCAGGGCGCGGGCCCGACCATCGGCCTGCGCGCCGATATCGACGCGCTGCCGATCACCGAGGAAACCGGGCTGCCGCATGCCTCGGAAGTCGCGGGCAAGATGCATGCCTGCGGCCATGACGGGCACACGACCATGCTTCTGGGCGCCGCGCGCTACCTGGCCGAGACGCGCAACTTCTCGGGCCGCGTCGCGCTCATCTTCCAGCCGGCCGAGGAATGGGGCGGCGGCGCCGAGGTGATGGTCAAAGAGGGGATCATGGAGCGCTTCGGCATCACCCGCGTCTTCGCCCTGCACAACGCGCCGGGCGTGCCCGAAGGCCGGTTCGAAGGCGCGCCCGGCCCGATCATGGCGGCGGTCGATACGCTCTGGGTAACGGTGACGGGCCAGGGTGGCCACGGCGCCCATCCCGAGGAATGCGCCGACCCGGTCGCGGCCATCGTGCAGATGGTGAACGGTCTGCAGACCATCGTCTCGCGCAACCGCAAGGGCACCGATGCGCTGGTGATCTCGGTCACGCAGATCCATACCGGCACCGCCGACAACATCATCCCCGAGACCGGCTGGTTCTGCGCCACCATTCGCACCTATGACAAGGCGGTTCAGACCATGGTCGAGACGCGCTGCCACGAGATGCTCTCGGGCATCGCCGCGGCAATGGGGGTGCGGGCCGAGATCACGTTCGAGCGCGGCTATCCGGCCACCGTCAACCATGCCGGGGATTTCGACTTCGCGCTGGGCGTGGCGGCCGAGATCGGCAGCGGCGCGGGGGAATGCGAGCCGACGATGGGCGCCGAGGACTTCGCCTACATGCTCGAAGCCCGACCCGGCGCCTATCTGTTCCTCGGACAGGGCGACGGCGCCGGGCTTCATCACCCGCGCTACGATTTCAACGATGCGATCGCGCCGATCGGCGCCAGCTATTTCGCCCGCCTGGTGGAACGCGCGCAGCCCCGTGTCGCAGAGAGCGACAAGGCTGCCTAGCGGCGAAAACGCCGGACAATCCGACGCGATGTGCCCGTCTTTGTTCCGGAAATATCCTCGGGGGTGAATTTGCCGCAGGCAAAGAGGGGGCAGACAGCCCCCTCGCCCCGCTGCAACCCGGCGCGCCGCTCAGGCGTTCTGCAGCGCGGTGACGATGGCGCCGAAATCCTCGGCCTTCAGCGACGCGCCGCCCACCAGCGCGCCGTCGACATCGGCGATGGCGAAGATCGTTGCCGCGTTCTTGGGATTGACCGACCCGCCGTAAAGCAGCCGGATCCCCGCATCGGGTGCGTTCTTGCGCAGGAAGGCGTGGACCTCGGCGATCTGCTCCTCGGTCGGGGTGCGGCCGGTGCCGATGGCCCAGACCGGTTCATAGGCGATCACGGTATTCTCGGCCGTCGCGCCCTCGGGCAGCGATTCTGCCAGTTGCGCGCCGATCACCGAAAGCGTCTCGCCCGCATCGCGCTGCGTCTCGGTTTCACCCAGGCAGACCACGGCAATCAACCCGGCGGCCCAGGCGGCCTGCGTCTTCGCGGCCACGTCGGCCGAGCTTTCACCGTGATCGGCGCGGCGTTCGGAATGCCCCAGGATCACGTGGGACGCGCCTGCATCGCTGAGCATCGCGGCGGAAATGTCGCCGGTATGCGCGCCCTTCTCGGCGGCGTGGCAATCCTGCCCGCCGACCGCGACCGAGGTGCCGGTCATGGCCGTCGCCATCGGCGCCAGCAGCGTCGCGGGCGGGCAGATCAGGATATCCAGATCGGGCTGCGGATGGGCCGCGGCCAGTGCCATGGCCTCGGTCAGCTGGGCGGTCAGCCCGTTCATCTTCCAGTTCCCGGCGGCGAGTTTGCGGATGCTCATATAGGTCTCCCTGTTTGGCGCAAGTAAACCCGATGCCGCCGCCGGGGCCAAGCCCGCATCCCGCCCCCGTGTTCGTCACGTCGCACGCGCCTCGTCCCATACGCCTGTCTGCAATCGACGGGCCCTCCCTTGATCCTTGCCCGCAGAGGCACGATTTCTGGGCCAACGGGGTCAAGTTTCTTGTCCCGCCCGCCCGATCTGCGCTATTGAGCGCCCAGACAGCCACGAGGACGCAACCATGCCGCATTACCGCTCCCGCCGTTCCACCCATGGCCGCAACATGGCCGGGGCCCGGGGTCTCTGGCGTGCCACGGGGATGACCGACAGCGATTTCGGCAAGCCGATCATCGCCGTCGTCAACAGCTTCACCCAGTTCGTGCCCGGCCATGTCCATCTCAAGGATCTGGGCCAGATGGTCGCGCGTGAAATCGAAGCGGCGGGCGGCGTCGCCAAGGAATTCAACACCATCGCCGTCGATGACGGGATCGCGATGGGCCATGACGGGATGCTCTACTCGCTGCCCTCGCGCGAACTGATCGCGGATTCGGTCGAATACATGGTCAACGCCCATTGCGCCGACGCGATGGTCTGCATCTCGAACTGCGACAAGATCACGCCGGGCATGATGATGGCCTCGATGCGGCTCAACATCCCGACGATCTTCGTCTCGGGCGGGCCGATGGAAGCGGGCAAGGTGCAGGTGGGCGACCTCGTGCGCAAGGTCGACCTCATCGACGCGATGATCGTCGCCGCCGACGACCATTATTCCGACGAACAGGTCGAGGAATTCGAACAGAATGCCTGCCCGACCTGCGGCTCGTGCTCGGGCATGTTCACCGCGAACTCGATGAACTGCCTGGCCGAGGCGCTGGGCCTCGCGCTGCCGGGCAACGGCTCGATGCTGGCCACCCATGCCGACCGCAAGGAGATCTTCCTGCGCGCCGGGCGCCGCATCGTCGAGATCACCAAGGCGCATTACGAACGCGACGAACCCGGCTACCTGCCGCGCGAGGTGGCAACCTTCGAGGCCTTCGAGAACGCCATGTCGCTCGATATCGCCATGGGCGGCTCGACCAACACCGTGCTGCACCTTCTGGCCATCGCCCATGAGGGCGGCGTCGATTTCACCATGCAGGATATCGACCGGCTGAGCCGCAAGGTCCCCTGCCTGTGCAAGGTCGCGCCCAACACTCAGAACGTGCATATGGAAGACGTCCACCGCGCGGGCGGGATCATGGGCATCCTGGGCGAGATGAATCGCGGCGGGCTGCTGCATGACACGGTGCGCACGGTGCATTCGGGATCGATGGCCGAGGCGCTGTCGACCTGGGACATCAAGACCGCGAATGACCCGAAGGTCGACGAATTCTACCGCGCGGCCCCCGGGGGCGTGCGCACCACGCAGGCCTTCTCGACCGAGAACCGCTACAAGGCGCTGGACGACGACCGCGACGCGGGCGTCATCCGCAATGTCGAGCATGCCTTTTCCAAGGATGGCGGTCTGGCGGTCCTGTTCGGAAACATCGCGCTCAACGGCTGCATCGTGAAAACCGCGGGCGTCGATGAATCGATCCTGAAATTCACCGGCACCGCGCGCGTTTATGAAAGCCAGGACGACGCCGTCAGCGGCATCCTGACCGGCAAGGTCAAGGAAGGCGAGGTCGTGGTCATCCGCTTCGAGGGACCGCAGGGCGGGCCGGGGATGCAGGAAATGCTCTACCCGACCAGCTACCTGAAATCGAAAGGCTTGGGCAAGGCCTGCGCGCTGCTGACGGATGGCCGTTTCTCGGGCGGCACGTCGGGGCTGTCGATCGGCCATGCCTCGCCCGAAGCGGCGGAAGGCGGGCTGATCGGGCTGGTCGAGACCGGCGACCGGATCGAGATCGACATCCCCAACCGCTCGATCAACCTGATGGTGGACGATGCCACGCTGGCCGCCCGGCGCGAGGAAAAGGGCCCGCTGCCGTGGAAACCCGCAGCGCCCCGCAAGCGCGCCGTTTCGACCGCGCTCAAGGCCTATGCGATGTTCGCTTCGTCGGCGGACAAGGGCGGCGTGCGGATCCTGCCGGGCGAGGAATAAGCCAAGGGCGCCACGCCTGTCGGATGGGGGAGGGGGCTGTCTGCCCCCTCTTTGCCTGACGGCAGATTCACCCCCGAGGATATTTCCGGAACAGAGATGCCCGAATAAAGATGCGGCGCCGTGCTGCGCGCGCGCCCTTTCATTCTGCTGAAAATACTCAATCAACGCTTCCGCCGCGCGCCGCCGCAGGGCTGGCGCGGGCCGGGCCGGCATGGCGCGGTGTCAGACCTGGAACACGTCCGCCCATTCGGGGTGCCGCGCGCGCAGGGCGTTCACGAAGGGACAGAGCGGGACGATCTTCACCCCCTCGGCCCGGGCATCCGCCACCAGCCGCTCGACCAGCGCCTTGCCGGCGCCGGTGCCGCGGAAGCTGTCGGGCACGCCGGTGTGATCGGCGATGATCAGCGTGAGCGAGACGATCGAGAAGGTGAGTTCCGCCTCGTCGCCGTCCCGCCGCATCACGTAGCGACCCTTCGAGCCGCTGATCTCGCGCTCGATGGGCTGATCAGTTGACAATCGTCGCCTCGGTCGCTGCGCGGAGTTCGTCCTCGGTCACGCCCTCGGCGCATTCGACGATCTTCAGCCCGCCCTCGACCACGTCGAGCACGCCCAGATTGGTGATGATGCGGTCGACGACGCCGGTGCCGGTCAGCGGCAGCGTGCAGGCCTTCAGCACCTTCGATTCACCGTGCTTGTTGGTGTGATCCATGACCACGATCACGCGCTTCACGCCCGCCACCAGGTCCATCGCGCCGCCCATGCCTTTGACCAGCTTGCCGGGGATCATCCAGTTCGCCAGGTCGCCGTTCTCGGCCACTTCCATCGCGCCCAGGATAGCCGCCGCAATCTTGCCGCCGCGGATCATCGCGAAGGACGTCGCGCTGTCGAAATAGGCGGTGCGGGGCAGTTCGGTGATGGTCTGCTTGCCGGCATTGATCAGGTCGGGGTCTTCCTCGCCCTCGTAGGGGAAGGGGCCCATGCCCAGCATGCCGTTTTCCGATTGCAGCGTGATGTCCTTGTCGCCGACATAATTGGCGACGAGCGTCGGGATGCCGATCCCGAGGTTCACATACATGCCGTCTTCGAGTTCGAGCGCCGCGCGGGCGGCCATCTGGTTGCGATCCCAGGCCATGTCGTCATCCTCCTTGAATAGGTGCAAGATCGGGGCCGGACGGGTGTGTCTCGGCGGTGATCCGGGTCAGTAAATCGGTCAGGCACGCCGCGCCATAGGCGGTGTTCATGTGCTCGTTGTCCTTTTGCGCCGGTGCCGCCCGGGCCCCCGGCGCCAGGCGGACCGCCCCGCGCTGATACTCGGCCAGCGTCCAGCCGCTGGCTGCGCGCGTCTGCGCGGGTTGGACCACCACGCCGAGGCCGAGCCGCGCCCCGGTCTCGGTCAGGCTGTGCTCAAGCAGAGACAGCGCCTGCGCGAAGCCTCGTCGCGTCGCGCGCTCGGGCCGCGTGCCGGGCTTGCCCTCGGTAATCAGGGTTTCGGGCGGCACCGGGCGCAGAAGAAGCCGCACGGGCTTTCCCAGCGACCGGGTCCATCCGAAGGGCGCGAGGCTCGCCTCGGCCAGCGCGGCAAGCACCGCGTCGAAGGCCGGGCGCGAGAGCCGCAGAGCATTGTCGCCCGCCTCTTCCGTGGCGGTCAGCCCATCGACCGCGTAGCGGTCGAGCAGGTCGATCAGCGGCCAGACATGCCAGGCTATTCCGGCAATCGCCACCGTATCGGCCTTGTTCAGATCGATGGATGTGCCGCCGAACAGTTTCTTCGTCTGTTCGACATTGGCCTCTGCCACGCCGTGAGGGCCGAACAGACCGAAACGCAGATCGGGGCCGAGCGTCATCGCCTTGAAGACCGGGGCAATGCCGCCGAAGAACGCGATCTCGGTTCCCTGCGCCAGGGCGGGCTCGTCGCGCAGCGCGGCGCGCAGGGCGCCGAGATGGGAGTTGCCCAGGATCACGAGCCGCGTCATTGCGCGAAAGCCTCTAGCAAGGCGTCCTCGCAGACGATGTCGGCGGCCTTGCCGAAGTTGCCGTTGCGGGCCTGCACGGCACCACCGCGCCCGGTGGTGTCGAGCCGATGCGCGCCCAGAAACATCTGCATCGCGGTGGCGACGCCCCGGGCGTTCACGTTGCGCTGGTTCGCGTCGTAATAGGCGCCGCGCGTATTGAGCGCGGTAATCACCTCGTAGGAGGGGAAGTAGTCGATATCCTCGTGCCGGGCGTACAGCATCCCGGTCACCGCGCGCAGAACGGATTTGGAATAGCTGGTCGCGACCTCGACATGCTGGCCGCTTGCCGTGGCAGTCAGCGGCACGGGAGAGACGGTGACAAGGAACCGCAGACCGGGATTGATGGTCTTGGCGAGACTGCGGAACGCTTCGAAATCCTCGAGCACCTCGATCGCGTCGAAATTCTTGAAGACGTAATGCTCGGGATCGTAGGTGCCGGCGAGGGTGCCCGGCGCGGTCGGGAACACGGTGCCGCTGTCGCGATGCATCCAGCATTCGGTCAGCCCGAAGGTGAAAACGAACAGGTCCGCCTGCCGCAGGATGCTGCGGATCGCCGCCAGATGGCCGGCACGATGCGCCTGGACCGACTCGGCACTGTCCAGCCCGCCGGGTTCAACCGAAGGGCGCTGCGCGTCGTAATAGCGTCCGTCTCTTGTCCAGACGGGATCGGCGGGGGTGACTTGGCCTTCAGCCTCGCGGACGAGCTGCAAGAGCTGGCGGGCCGTGTAGATATTGCCGTAGCGCGCCGAATACAGTCGGTAGCCGAAACCCGTGGCCACGCTGTCGGGGACCGCGTCGGGCAGGGGTTCGGCATCGATCACATCCAGCCCGGCGCCGCGCAGTGCGCGACCGACATGCTGCGCGAAACAGCTGCCGGCCGTGGCCACGCGCGTCGACATCCCGACCTCGAACCGCGGCTGATACAGATCGCCGGGATCAAGCGGCGCGCGTTCGGCGACGCCGCTGCGCCAATAGGCGCGTTTGGGAAGGCCGGAATAGGGCGAGTTCATTCCGCGGCGGTCTCGCGCGGGCGGGTCGTCACCTTCTCGATGCGCTTCTCGTGCTCGCCCTGGATGATGCGGTTCACGTAGATCCCGGGCAGGTGGATATGATCGGGATCGAGCGAACCATTGGGCACGATTTCCTCGACCTCGACGATGCAGACCTTGCCGCAGGTCGCCGCCGGCGGGTTGAAGTTGCGTGCGGTCTTGCGGAACACGAGGTTCCCGGTTTCGTCGGCTTTCCACGCCTTGACGATCGACAAGTCCATGAACAGGCCGGTTTCAAGGATATAGGTTTCCCCGTTGAAATCCTTGTGTTCCTTGCCCTCGGCGATCTGCGTGCCGACGCCGGTCTTGGTGTAGAACCCCGGGATGCCGGCGCCGGCGGCGCGCATCCGCTCGGCCAGCGTGCCCTGCGGGTTGAATTCAAGCTCAAGCTCGCCGGACAGGTACTGGCGCATGAATTCCGCGTTCTCGCCGACATAGGACGAGATCATCTTCTTGATCTGCTTGGTGTCCAGAAGCTTGCCCAGACCGAAGCCGTCGACGCCGCAATTGTTCGAGGCAATCGTCAGGTCCTTGACGCCGCTTTCGACCAGCGCGTCGATCAGCAGTTCCGGAATGCCGCACAGGCCGAAACCGCCGGCCGCGATGGTCATTCCGTCGAAAACGAGCCCGTCCAGGGCCTCGGCTGCCGAACCGTAAATCTTCTGCATACTTTCCCCCTCGCTAGGCGCGTCTCGTTTGTGACGCGGCAGTGCGGCGAAGTCAATTGCAGCGCGCGCCGAACGGTCATGGCTTCGTGAGACGGGCTTGCGGCACGGATTGCGCGCAGTATTGTGACGGTATGGTAAAGGGGCTGCGCCGAGTGTTGCTGTGTTGTCTGGCGATGCTGGCCGGATGCGCGGCGGTGCAGCGCGGCCCGGCGCCTGCGCAGGTGCCGCTGGTCCCGCCGCCCGCAGAGGGTGCGCAGACGCTGCGCTACCTGGTTCTCACCGAAGAGGGGCCGGCGGCGGGGCAGGGGCACACCACGTTCGACATGCAGGGCGTGCGGCAGGTTTCCTTCACCTTCCTTGCCCGTGGGCGCGGTGCCTACGGGATCCGCGCCACCTGTACCGGCCCGGCCCGGGTGCGTCAGCCCGATACCGGGGTCGACAATCCGGCCTGGGTGCCGGCGGGCGTGCCCTTGGCCCTGCGGATCGCGCCGGGCGAGCGGCGTGGCAGCTTCCTGGATATCCGGCCCGGGACCGGGGGCTGCGCGCTGGTCGTTACGCCGGGCGGAGGCCGGCCGTGGTCCTTGCAGCTTGACGCGGCCGCGCGGGCCGTTCCGGCCGTCGCCGCGCTGGATGCGGGCTTTTCCAGCTGCGAAGGCGAGCGCGACGGCGACCGGTTGGCGCAAGCGATGATGGCGTCCGGGGCGCTGAGCACGACCTGTCCGATGCCGGCCGGACGGACCGCGTTTCTGGCGGACGGGACCGAGGCGCTCAACGCGCGGATCGAGGCGCTGACCGGCAGCCGGGTGTCGCGCGCTGCGCTGGAAACCGGCGATCCGGATCTGCCGCTGGATTATTCCCGCGCGCCGGAGCTGGACCTGATCTATGTCAACTATCTGAACATGAACGCGGATTTCGTGGGCTACCTGACCGCGCGGATGCTGGCCTGGCACGCGGCGCGGGGCACGATCGTGCGGATCCTCGTGTCCGACGTGATGCTGGCCGATGCCGACCGCGCGCTGTTCGAAGGGCTTTCAGCGCGTTATCCCAATGTGCAGCTGCAGCTTTACCGCACGCCCCCCGAGGATGCCCGCGGCTTCGAGGGCCAGTTCGCCCGCCTGCACCGGGTGACGCATGTGAAGCTGTTCGCGACCCTTGCGCGCGAGCCCGGGCGCTCGGTCGCCATCGTCGGCGGGCGCAACATGCACGAAGGCTATTTCTTCGAAGCGCCGCGCGACTTGTCGCGCTTTCCGTTCCTGCATCAATACGACCCGTCGCAGATGCGCCTGACCGGCGGGTTCACCGCCTATCAGGATGTCGAACTGGCCTTTTTCGGCGATGCCCAGGTCAGGGCCATCGTGCAGCATATGGGGGCGCTGTGGCTTCGCGATCACGAACGCCAGACCCTGCGGCCGGGGATCGCCTCGGGCGGCGCGGGCGCGGTGCCCGAGGGGACGATGCGGCACTTCATCTCGGTGCCCTATACCGACGGCGCCGCGCTTGAGCGGTATTACGCGGGCCTTCTGGACGCGGCAGAACGGCGGATCCGGATTTCCTCGCCCTATCTCAACCTGCCGCCGCTGATCGCCGCAGCGCTGACGCGCGCCCGCGAGCGCGGGGTCACGGTCGATGTCGTGGCCACCGTCCGGGTGCGCGAGGTCACGGATTTCATGGTCTCGGGACTGAACCGCCGCTTCGCCAATCGCTACGCGGACTGGGTCCGGTTCGTGGATTACGACCCGATGCCCCGGCTCTTGCATTCGAAGCTGATCGTCATCGACGACCGTCTGGTCGTCGCGGGGTCGGTCAACCTGAACCAGCGCAGTTTCCTGCACGATCTGGAAAACGGGGTGGTGATCCTTGATCGCGGGATCGCGGCGCAGGCCGATGCCCTGATCCAGAGCTATCTCGACGGCGGCGAGCGCGTCACGAGCGGTCAGGACCTGTCCCGCTGGATGCGATTCTTCGCGACGTTCGGCTTCGTCGAGCGCGGATTCTGATCTGGTCGGCCCGGAACCATCGCCAAACATTCGCGTTTCAGAATGCAAGACGTGCCACAAATCTCAGGAGTCGTCATGCAGCACTTTCCCGCAACCCGCAGCCAGAACAGCCCCGATGTCGGAGCCTTCTACGACAAGGCGACCGGCTCGTGGCAATACGTGGCGTCGGACCCGGCGACCGGGCAAGCGGCGATCATCGACCCGGTCCTGAATTTCGACCCCGCCGCCGGGGCGACATGGACCGCCTGCGCTGACGAGATCCTGTCTTATGTCGCCGAGAAGGGGCTCGAGGTGGCCTGGGTGCTTGATACCCATCCCCATGCCGATCACTTTTCCGCCGCGCATTATCTGGCGCAAAAGCTGGGCGCCCGGCAGGGGATCGGGCAGCGCGTGCTGGAGGTGCAGCGCATCTGGGCCGACCTTTACGCGCAGGACGACCTTCAGAACCGCCCCGATTACTGGGACCGCCTGTTCGACGATGGCGACAGCATCGCCCTTGGCGAGCTTCAGGTGCGGGTGATCCTGTCGACCGGGCATACGCTGGCTTCGGTCAGCTATCTGGTGGGGGACGCGGTCTTTGCCCATGACACGCTGATGATGCCCGAAAGCGGCTCGGCGCGCGCCGATTTCCCGGGCGGCTCGACCGAGGAACTCTGGCACACGATCCGTACGATCCTCGACCTGTCCGTCGAAACACGGGTTTTCATCGGCCACGATTACGGCGAGGCCCCCGCCTGCATGGCGGCGGTGGCCGAACACCGCGCGACAAACAAGCATGTGAAGGACGGCATCACGAAGTCGGAATTCATCGAGACCCGCGAGGCCCGCGACGCGACGCTGGGCCTGCCGGACCGGATGCTGCACGCGCTTCAGGTGAACCTGAGGGGCGGGCGCCTGCCCGAAGCTGACGCGCAGGGCCGCGCGGTGCTGCGCGTGCCGCTCAATCGTTTCACGCCGAAAGGCTGACGCGCGCCCGACAATGTCTGCGGGGTCTGCGGGCGCGCGGCGGGGTTAGTCGTCGCCCTCAGGCTCGGCCTTTTTCTTGGCCGGGGCCTTTTTGGCGGTGGTTTTCTTTGCAGTCGTCTTCGCGGCGGTCTTCTTGGGGGCCGCTTTCTTGGCGGGCGCTTTTTTCGGCGCCGCCTTCTTCTTGCCCTTGGTCGCGGCCTTGGCCTGGATCAGCTCCAGCGCCTGTTCCATCGTCACCGCCTCGGGCTCGATTTCCTTGGGCAGCGTGGCGTTGATCTTTTCCCATTTCACATACGGCCCGTAGCGCCCCGGCATCACCTGGATCGCGCCGCCCTCGGGGTGATCGCCCAGCACCTTCAGCGGCTGCGCGGCAGCCCCGCGGCCCGGACCGCGTGCGGCCTTGGCGGCGATCAGCTCGACCGCGCGGTTCATGCCGATGGTGAAGACCTCGTCCACCTCGGGCAGGTTCGCATAGGTCTTGTTATGCTTCACATAGGGCCCGAAACGCCCGATCGCGGCTTCGACGGGCTCGCCATCCTCGGGATGCTGGCCGACCAGACGCGGCAGACTGAGCAGCATCAGCGCCTTGTCCAGATCCATATCCTCGACCGACCAGCCCTTGGGCAGGCTGGACCGGGGCGGTTTCGGCACCTCTTCGGTGGCCTCGCCGCGCTGGACATAGGGGCCGAAACGCCCGGTTTTCAGGCGGATTGCATCCTCGCCGTCATAGCCCAGAAGCTTGCCGTCGCCCGCCAGTTCCGCATCGCCCTCATCGCCCGACAGGGGACGGGTATAGCGGCAATTGGGATAGTTCGAGCAGCCGATGAACGCCCCGCCCGAGCGCGCGGTCTTCAGGTTCAGCCGGCCCTCGCCACAGGTCGGGCAGACACGCGGGTCGCTGCCGTCTTCGCGCGGGGGGTAGAGATGCGGTGCCAGCACCTCGTCGATCTTCTCCAGCACTTCGGTGATGCGCAGATCCGAGGTTTCGGCCAGAGCCGCCGAGAAATCCGCCCAGAAATTCTGCAGCACGTCTTTATAGTCGCGCGAGCCCGCCGAGATATCGTCAAGCTGCTCTTCCATCCCGGCGGTGAAATCGTAGCCCAGATAGCGCGGGAAATAAGAGGTCAGGAAGATCGTCACCAAGCGGCCCTTGTCCTCGGGCTTCAGGCGGTTCTTGTCCTTCAGGACATAGCCGCGCTCCTGGATCGTCGTGACGATCGAGGCATAGGTCGACGGGCGGCCGATGCCCAGCTCTTCCATCCGCTTGACCAGCGTGGCCTCGGTATAGCGGGGCGGGGGCTGGGTGAAATGCTGCTCGGGCGTGACGGCTTTCTTGCTCACGCCCTCGCCCTGACCCAGCTGCGGCAGGCGACCGTCTTCGCCCTCGTCATCGTCGCGGCCTTCCTCGTAGACCTTGAGGAAGCCGTCGAACAGCATGACCTGTCCGGTCGCGCGCAGCCCGACCTGACCGTCCTTCGAGTCGATCTCGACCGTGGTACGTTCCAGTCGTGCGGCTTCCATCTGGCAGGCGATGGTGCGCTTCCAGATCAGGTCATAGAGCTTTCGCTGGTCGCTGTCGGTCAGCTTCAGGCTGTCGGGATCGGCCGACATGTCGGTCGGACGGATACATTCGTGCGCTTCCTGCGCGTTCTTCGCCTTGTTCTTGTAGATGCGCGGCGCGGCCGGCACGTAATCCTTGCCGAAGCGTTTCTCGATCTCGGCGCGGCAGGCGGTCACGGCCTCGGGCGCCATGTCGATCCCGTCGGTCCGCATATAGGTGATGAGCCCGGCCTCGTAGAGACGCTGTGCCGCGTTCATCGTCTGGCGCGCGCCCATACCGAACTTGCGGCTCGCTTCCTGCTGCAGGGTCGAGGTCATGAAGGGCGCGGTCGGGTTGCGGTTGGCGGGCTTTGCCTCGACAGACTGCACCGACAGGTCGCGTTTCTTCACCGCCTCGACGGCCAGCTCGGCCGAGGCCTGTGTGGCGAGGTCGTAGCGCTCCAGCTTCTTGCCGCCCAGCGTCACCAGCCGGGCGGTGAATTCGGCGCCCCGCGTATTGGCCAGGTTCGCCGTCACCGACCAGTATTCGCGGGCGCGGAACGCCTCGATCTCCATTTCGCGCTCGACGATGAGCCGCAGGCAGACCGATTGCACCCGGCCGGCCGACTTCGCGCCGGGCAGCTTGCGCCACAGCACCGGCGACAGGTTGAAGCCCACCAGATAGTCGAGCGCCCGGCGCGCCAGATAGGCCCGCACCAGCGGCATGTCGACATCGCGCGGGTTCTTCATCGCCTCGGTCACGGCGGATTTGGTGATCGCGTTGAACACCACGCGCTTGACCGGCGTGTCCTTCTTGATCGCCTTCGATTTCGACAGCGCCTCGGTCAGGTGCCAGCTGATCGCCTCGCCTTCGCGGTCAGGGTCGGTGGCGAGGATCAGGTCGTTGTCGTTCTTCAGCGCCTCGGCGATGGCGCGGACATGCTTCTTGCTGTCTGCGGCCACCTCCCATTTCATGTCGAAATCGTGTTCGGGATCGACCGAGCCGTCCTTGGGCGGCAGGTCGCGGACATGGCCGAACGAGGCGAGGACGGTGTAATCCGAGCCCAGATACTTGTTGATCGTTTTGGCCTTGGCCGGGGACTCGACGACGACAACTGCCATGCAAACCTCAGATAGAAAACGCTTTTCGCACCAGATCGGCTGGATGCTGCGGCAATGCGCCGTTCGGGCCGCGATGCCTAGATGGGGGCGAATGGGGGGGGTTGTCAATCTGACCCGGTACGCCGGCCACCGCGGAAGAGGCGGGCAGCAGGCCGCCGGCCCGGGCGCCCGGCGCCGCGGGCACGTCGTCGCACAACCGCGCCCCGAGGATCCGGTGCCGCCGCGCGGGGCGGGTTCTCGTGGGGCTGGCTTGGGGCGATGGCGAGGGATCCGTCCGGTTGCGCGAGAGCCCGTTGGCCCCGTAGCGGTCGTGACCGGGTTCCCCTCCGCGCCGGTGGCGACGGGGCTGGCGACGGGGCTGGCGACGGGGCGCGATGATGCTGCCGCGCCCATCTGCCCCGCGCGTCCGTGCCGGCCCCGGTCCCCGGCGACGCCGCGTTCCCGGAGCTGCCCCGGGGGGCGCTTATGTTTCGGGCCGCCTTCTCCGCGCGTTGTCGCGGGGGCGGTCGTCACCGCGTCGCACGGAAAGGCGCTGCGCCCGAGCCGGTTTTGAGCGAACCGCGCCGCTCGGCCAGTCGCCCGGTCGGTGGGGGCGCTGGTGCAGGGGCTCTCGCACGCGGCCCTCCCGCACTTTCCCCTGACGATCCCGCGCGGCAGGTCCGCGCGCTTTCACCTGGGAATTGCGCCGCCGCCGTCTGCTGCAATAGCCTGGCCACCGCACAGGACACGCCGCAAGACCCTCATCGCGCAGCCCCGGCCGCCCGGCCCGCATCCCGGCGGAACGCTCCCGCAGCATTCCGGACGACCTCGCCCTTTGCGCCCGGGCCGACACCCCCCCGGCTCTTCACTTTACGCGGCCAGCCCCGCATCCGCGTGCGCGCCGATACAGGACACAGCGGCACCAAGAACCAGGCGCCCGGCGCCACAAGGTGAACCGGCTTTTTTTCAAGGAGAGAACCGACACCCTGCCAGAGCGCCCCTTGGGAGACGCCGCCCGGGTCCAGACCAGGCCGCGTTGTCGAGACTTCCGGGCCCTCTGGCCAGCCACGGGCGGCTCCCGATCGGCCAAAAGCGCCGTTTGCGGCAGCAGCATCGGCAGGCCCCTTTCGCCTTTCGCCGGGGCGCAACACGCTTTTCCGTGCCGCGACGAGCGCGCTTCAGCACCGCACGGGCAAAGGCCGGCTGTGGCTTGCCCGTCATGTCACCACCGGCTCCTCTCGGCCCACAGACAGTAACATCGCCACGCCGGCATCCCGGCGCTGCAACGGTCCAAGGTCTGACCGGGCATCCTGCCCCGGTTGTCCCCGCTCGAAACCCGCCAGGAGGGTCGCCGCGCGCTGGCAGCCGTGCCTCGTCTGGCTTTCCTCGGGCTGCCCGCTATGACTCGCACGCGGATCACCGGGTCAAACGCGCGCCTTTCCGATGCACGTTCCTTCCGCGACGCCCTCCCTGGTCTCACGAGGCCCCCATTGCCGACAGCGCGCTTGGCCGCCGCTGTGCAGCATGCGCGCATTCGTGCCCGCCCACGCCAAGATGCTGCGCCTTGTCGTCCGCGCCGTCATCCTCTGCCCCCACTCAGCCCCTTACTTCCCGGCGCAGGGATGAAACGCGCAGCCTTCCTTCTGGTCTGCGCAAAGCCATGCTCACGACCGCACATGGCCCCCGGCGCCTATATCCGCGCCAGCATGCCCCCCGGCTGTCGCTGCACCCGGCCGTCCAGTTCCAGGAACAGAAGGGCCGGGGCGACCACCGGATGCGGCAGATCCAGATCGCGCAGAAGCTGGTCCTCGGCCACCGGCGCCGCGCCGAGCCGGTCCAGGATCATCCGGTGCAGCGTCAGCATGTCGGGCGGCGACCCGGTCCCGGGCGCGCCGCTCCGGACCGCGGCACCGGGCCCCGCTTTCGCCGGTGGGGCTTTCGCCGGTGGGGCTTTCGCGCCGGATCCCTCGGTGGCCATCCGTTCGGGCCGTGCGACGGGCGGCTCGCTCCCTTCGTTCAGGGCATCGATGATGTCCTCGACCCCGCGCACCAGCCGCGCGCCCTCGCGCAGAAGAGCATTGCAGCCCGCGGCGCGGGCATCCATCGGATGACCCGGCACCGCCATGACCTCACGCCCCTGGTCCAGCGCGTCGCGCGCGGTGATCAGGCTGCCCGACCCTTCCGCGGCCTCGACCACGATCACGGCCCGCGAGAGCCCGGCGATCAGCCGGTTGCGCCGGGGGAAATGGCGCGCCTGTGGCTGCAGGCCGACCGGCTGCTCGGAAACCAGAAGCCCCTGATCCGCGATGGCCGCGCCCAGAACGGCGTTCTCTGCCGGGTAGATGACGTCGACGCCGCCGGCCATCACCGCGATGGTGCCCGTTTTCAGCGCGCCGCCATGCGCGACCGTGTCGATCCCGCGCGCCAGCCCCGAGACGACGCAATAGCCGTGATAGCCCAGCCCCTCGGCCAGCCGGCGGGTCATCCGCGCGCCCAGCGACGACGCATTGCGCGCGCCCACAAGGGCTACACCCGGACGCGCCATCACCTGCGCCCTTCCGCGCAGCCACAGAACCGGCGGCGGGTCCGGGATGGCGGCAAGGGGCAGGGGATAGTCCGGCATGCCCAGCATCACCAGCCGCGCCCCGGCCTTCAGCCCGGCCTCGATCTCGCGCCGGGCCATGTCGGCCGGGCAGGGCGCGTAATCCGCGACCCCCGCCGCGCGGGCGATCGCGGGCAGGGCATCCAGCGCGTCATGGACGCTGTCATGCTCGCTCATCAGGCGCAGGAACGTGCTGGGCCCGACGCGGCGCGAGCGAATGAGACGAAGCCACGCCAGACGGTCTTCTTCCGTGGTGGGTGGGGTGAAGGGTGTGGGAGAAGAAAGTGTGTTCCCGTCCATCGCAACCTCGCCTCATTCGATTCGGAGAGTGCAACAGGAAGGTTAACAGGCCGTGAACGTCAGAACGAAGACCGCACGAAACCGCTCATGAAACCGCTCAGGCCTTCACTTTGCGACAAATACTCGCGGGGGGTGCGGGGGGCGGCAGCCCCCCGCCCGGCCCAACGGGAGCGACCGGATCGTCAGATCCGCGAGCGACGGGCGGGAGCCGCCTCAGGCCACCCCGCCGACCGTCAGCCCGCCGATCTTCAGGGATGGCTGGCCCACGCCCACCGGCACCCATTGCCCGGCCTTGCCGCAATTGCCGATGCCCGGGTCCAGCGCCATGTCGTTGCCGATCCCGTGCACGTTGTTCAGCGCGGTGGGGCCGTCGCCGATCAGGGTCGCGCCTTTCACCGGCTCGCCGATCTTGCCGTCGCGCACCCGGTAGGCCTCGGTGCAGGAAAACACGAACTTGCCCGAGGTGATGTCGACCTGCCCGCCGCCAAAGCCCACGGCCCAGATCCCGTCCTTCATGTCGGCCACCAGCGATGCGGGATCGGTGTCGCCGCCCAGCATGTAGGTGTTGGTCATGCGCGGCATGGGCGTGTGGGCATAGCTTTCACGCCGCCCGTTGCCGGTGACGTCGACCCCCATCAGCCGCGCGTTCTGGCGGTCCTGCATGTAGCCCACCAACACCCCGTCCTCGATCAGCACGTTCCGGCCCGAGGGCGTGCCCTCATCGTCGACCGTGATCGAGCCGCGCCGGTCCGGGATCGTGCCGTCATCGAGCACCGTCACGCCCTTGGCCGCGACCTGCCTGCCCATCAGACCGGCGAAGGCCGAGGTTTTCTTGCGGTTGAAATCGCCTTCCAGCCCGTGGCCCACCGCCTCGTGCAGCAGGATCCCGGGCCAGCCCGGCCCCAGCACCACGTCGAGCGCCCCGGCCGGCGCCGGCACGGCATCCAGGTTGACCAACGCCACGCGCAAAGCCTCGCGCGCGACCGGCTGCCAATGCGCGGGTTCCATCAGGCCCGACAGGTTGATGCGCCCGCCGCCGCCGTAATGGCCTGATTCGCGGCGGCCGTCCCGCTCAACGATCACCGCGATCGAGATTCGGGCCATCGGGCGGATATCGCTGACCAGCCCGCCCTCGGGCCGCAGGATCGCCACCTCCTGGATCGAGGCCGCGAGCGAGGCCGTCACCTGCACCACCCGCGCATCGAGCCCGCGCAGGAAATCGTCGATCGCGCGCAGGGTCTCGATCTTGGCGGCGAAGCTGGCATCGGTGATCGGGTCGAAATCGCCGTACAGGCGCGTATTCGTGCCCTTGGGCGGCGGGGCCATCGTGCCGCCGCCCGCGCCCACCGCCAGCCGCGCGGTGGCGGCGGCGCGTTTGAGCGCGCTTTCGGTCATTTCCGAGGAATGCGCATAGCCTGCGACATCGCCCCTGACCGCGCGCAGGCCGAAACCCTCGGCGGCGTCATAGGCGGCGTTGCGGATGCGGCCGTCATCGAGGACCAGTGATTCGGAGCGGCGGCGTTCGAGGAACAACTCGCCGTCATCCGCGCCCTGCGTGGCCTCGCGCAGGGTGGCGAGGGCCGCGTCCCGGTCGAGCGCGGTCTCGAAGGGGCGGAAGCGGTCGGCCTCGGGGAGGGGATGGGCGGGGGCGGACATGAAGCTCCTTTCACGTGAGCGTTGCGCGACCGTTGCGGCAGTGCAGCATGTCTTTGACTTAAGTCAAAAGGCGGCACCATGACGCATCGGTTTGGCTTGTTATGGGAATGCTAATATGATTTTAGGAGAGAGGGAAACCGCCTCCCGTCTGTTCGCGGCCGGTCCGTCCATGACTGATGGCGCATCGCGCGGGGGCGGCGGAGACAGACGGTCGGAAGGCCGCGCAAAACGGGAACACAAGATGCATCTTTTCAAGGACCTCACCCGCTTCGCCGCCGGATTGGGTGGTCGCATGGGGGCTGCCGCCTTGTCGATGGCCGTCGCCGGCCAGGCGATGGCGCAGGATCTGCCCTTCCTGGGCGAACCGCACGATGCGGGGATCGCGCTGCAACGCGCCCACAGCCCCGTCGCCGAAAGCAGCCACTGGATTGACCATATGCTGCTGTACATCATCGGCGCGATCACGGTCTTTGTCTGTGTCCTGCTGTTGTGGGTCATCGTGCGCTACAACCAGCGTTCGAACCCGGTGCCGTCGCGCTTCACGCACAATTCGCCGCTGGAAATCGCCTGGACGATCCTGCCGATCTTCATCCTGATCTTCATCGGCTCGTTCACCGTTCCCGCACTGTTCCGCGACCAGACGATGCCCGACGCCGACGTGACCATCAAGGTGACGGGCTACCAGTGGTACTGGGGCTATGAATATGTCGACCACGGGGTCGAGCTGTCGGCCTACCCGCTGCAGCGCGACGAACTGGCCGAGAACGGCTACGAGGACCGTCACTACCTGCTGGCGACCGACAGCCAGGTCGTGGTGCCGGTGGGCCAGAACGTCGTGATGCAGGTCACCGGCGGCGACGTGATCCATTCCTGGACCATCCCGGCTTTCGGCGTGAAGCAGGACGCGGTTCCGGGCCGTCTGGCGCAGCTGTGGTTCAATGTCGACGAACCCGGCATCTATTTCGGCCAGTGCTCTGAACTGTGCGGCCAGGGCCATGCCTACATGCCGATCACCGTCCGCGCCGTCTCGCCCGAAGACTACGTCGCCTGGCTGCAGGAGCAGGGCGCCGAGAACCTCGCCGCCGCGCCGGGCTATGACGCCGCCGCCGTCGAGCTGGCGTCGAACTGATCCAAGAGTAACCGGCGTCGCGCGCGGGAATGCCCCCCGCGACGCGGCGCCGGACCATTCCGAGGGCTGAATGCCGAGGGTTGAATGACCGACATCCGTGCAGACATTGCAGACCAGAGCGGGCCGGGAGACGCCGGCTTCGGCGACTACGTCCAGCTTCTGAAGCCGCGTGTCATGTCGCTGGTGGTTTTCACCGCGCTGGTGGGGCTGGTCGTCGCGCCCGTCCGCCTGCATCCGGTCGAGGCCTTGGCCGCGATCATCTTCATCGCGCTGGGGGCCGGAGCCTCGGGCGCGCTGAACATGTGGTGGGACGCCGATATCGACCGCGTCATGCGTCGCACCGCCAAGCGTCCGGTCCCGTCGGGCGCCGTCGAACCCGGCGAGGCGCTGGGCCTGGGCGCGACTCTATCGGTGCTGTCGGTGGTCATGCTGTGGCTGGCCACGAATGCGCTGGCCGCCGCGCTGCTGGCTTTCACCATCTTCTTCTATGCCGTCATCTACACGATGTGGCTGAAGCGCTCGACGCCGCAGAACATCGTCATCGGCGGCGCGGCCGGGGCGTTCCCGCCGATGGTCGGCTGGGTGGCCGCGACCGGCTCGGTCAGCGTCGAAGCGGTGCTGATGTTCCTGCTGATCTTCATGTGGACGCCGCCGCATTTCTGGGCGCTGGCGCTGTTCATGAACTCGGATTACGAAAAGGCGAAGGTGCCGATGCTGACCGTGACCCACGGTCGCCGCTCGACCCGGAACCATATCCTTGTCTACACGCTGCTGCTGGCGCCGGTGGCGCTGGTCGCCGCCTTCACCTCGATCGGCGGGCCGATCTATTTCGCCGTGTCGCTGGTCTTGAACCTGCTCTTCGTGATCGGCGCCTTCCGCCTGTGGATGCGCCGCGAGGAACGGGCCGAGGCGGATAAGTACGCCGCCGAGAAACGCTTCTTCGCGCTGTCGCTGGCCTATCTGTTCCTGCATTTCGCCGCTTTCGCGGTCGAGGCCACGCCTTGGGCCGATGCGCTGTCGGCTTACGCCGGATGGGAGGCCGTGACATGGCTCTGACCCGCGAACACGACCTGCACAAACGCCGCCAGGGCCGCAATATCGGCGTGCTCGTGGTGCTGCTGGCCTTCGTCGCGCTCGTCTTCGGGCTGACCATCGCCAAGATGACCACGGGCGACCAGTTGCAGGGCTTCGATCATACCTATCGGATCGAGATGGATCCCGGCGCGCGGACCGGGGAGGCGGGCCAATGAAACGTTGGTGGCGCAGTCTGGAGCAATCGCAACGCACACTGGCCTCGCTGGTGGGGGTCGTCGTGGTGATGGGCGCGCTGGCCTGGGCGGCGGTGCCGGCCTATAACCTGTTCTGCCGCGTCACCGGCTTCGGCGGCACGACCCAGCGGGCCGAAACCGAATCCGACACGGTGCTGGATCAGACCGTGCAGGTGCGGTTCGACGCCTCGGTCGAACGGGGCTTCCCATGGGAATTCCGCCCGGTCGAGCGCACGATGGAGCTGCGGATCGGGGAAACCGGGCTGGCCTTTTACGAGGCCACGAACCCCACCGACCACCCGATCGCGGGCACGGCCAGCTACAATGTCACGCCGTATGCGGCAGGCGGCTATTTCATCAAGATCGCCTGTTTCTGCTTCGACATGCAGGTTCTGCAGCCGGGCGAAAGCGTCCTGATGCCAGTGACCTTCTATGTCGATCCCGAGATCGTCGACGATCCGGATGTGCGGGCGCAGGGCCTGAACACGATCACCTTGAGCTACACGTTCCACCCGGCCGACCTGCCAGAACAGGCGGCGGCTCCGGTGGAAACGAACTGAGTTAACGCGCCCCGGCTCTGCCGGGCCCGGGGCGCCAAAGACAGGGACCGCGCAAGCGGCACGAAACGGAAAATCTGAGGGAACGGAAATGGCCCACGCAAAAAACCACGATTACCACGTCCTTCCGCCGTCGATCTGGCCCTTCGTCGGTGCCGTTTCGGCCTTCGTCATGCTGACGGGCGCCATCATGTGGATGCACGACATGGGCCCGTGGGTGTTTGCCATCGGCCTGGTCGGCGTGCTCTACGTGATGTACGCGTGGTGGTCGGACGTCGTCACCGAAAGCCATTCGGGCGATCACACGCCGGTCGTCGTGATCGGCCTGCGCTATGGCTTCATCCTGTTCATCATGTCCGAAGTGATGTTCTTCGCGGCTTGGTTCTGGAGCTTCTTCAAGCACGCCATGTATCCCATGGGCCCCGAAAGCCCGGCCGTCGACGGCGTCTGGCCGCCCGCCGGTGTCGAGCTGTTCGACCCCTGGCACCTGCCGCTGATCAACACGCTGATCCTGCTGCTGTCGGGCTGCGCCGCGACCTGGGCGCACCACGCGCTGGTGCATGAGGACAACCGCAAGGACGTCGCCACCGGCCTGCTTCTGGCGGTGATCCTGGGCGTGATCTTCACCGTGCTGCAAGGCTACGAATACAGCCATGCGGGCTTTGGCTTCGCCGGCAACATCTACGGCGCCAACTTCTTCATGGCGACCGGCTTCCACGGTGCGCACGTGATCATCGGCACGATCTTCCTGTTCGTGTGCTACCTGCGCGTCCGCGCCGGCCACTTCACGAAGGAACGCCATGTCGGTTTCGAAGCCGCCGCTTGGTACTGGCACTTCGTCGACGTGGTCTGGCTGTTCCTCTTCGCCTCGATCTATATCTGGGGCAGCGCAGGCGTCTGAGCCTCACACTTGATGCGATGGGTTCGGGGGGCTATGTGCCCCCCGTTCTTCTTTTCTGGGACGGGATAGCGACGTGAACGGACGATTCATCGGGGCGGCGATCTTCGGCATTGCCGGTGTGGCGGTGCTGTTGTGGCTGGGCTTCTGGCAACTCGACCGGCTGCAATGGAAGCTCGACCTGATCGAGCGGATCGAAACCCGCATCCACAACGACCCGGTGCCGGTGCCGACCGACGCCACGCCCGGAGACGACCGCTACCTGCCGGTGATCGCGCAGGGACGGTTCACCGGCGAATTCGCCAATGTCCTCTCCAGCCAGCGCGAAGCGGGGCAGGGTGTGCGGATCATCGCCGTGCTGGAAACCGATGACGGTCGCCGGTTGCTGGTGGATCGCGGCTTCGTGCGGGAATCGCAGCGCGACGCCTATGTCGCGCAGGCCGACGGCGTGACGGTGATCGGCAATCTCGACTGGCCGGGGGACCGCGACAGTTTCACGCCCGATCCCGACCAGGGCCGCAACCTGTATTTCGCCCGCGACCCGCTGCCGATTGCCGAGGCGCTGGACACAGAGCCCGTACTGATCGTCGCGCGCGAGGACAGCGCCGCCGCGCCGCCGCTCTCGACCGAGCCGATCAGCGGCGCCGCGCTGAAGAACGACCACCTGGAATACGCGCTCACCTGGTTCATGCTGGCAACCGTCTGGGCAGTGATGACAATCGCCCTTCTGTGGCGTATCAGGCGGACAAGTGTCTGAGGAAAGACTTATGCAGTATATCTCGACTCGGGGTGCGGCACCGGCCCTGACCTTCGAACAGGCGATGCTGACCGGGCTCGCGCGCGATGGCGGCCTTTATGTCCCCGAAACCGTGCCCACGATGAACGAAGGCGAGATCGCCGCGCTGGCCGGTCTGCCCTACGAGGAAATCGCCTTTCGCGTGATGCGCCCCTTCATCGGCGAGACCTTCACCGACGACGAATTCAAGGCGCTGATCGCCAAGGCCTATGCGGGCTTCGGCCACGATGCGCGCGCGCCGCTCAAGCAGCTTGGCCCGAACCATTTCCTGCTGGAACTGTTCCACGGCCCGACGCTCGCCTTCAAAGACTTCGCCATGCAGCTGATCGGTCAGCTGTTCCAGGCCTCGCTCAGCCGGTCGGGTGACCGGGTGACGATTGTCGGCGCCACCTCGGGCGATACCGGCTCGGCCGCGATCGAGGCATTTCGCGGGCTGAAGAATGTCGACGTGTTCATCCTGTTCCCGCATGGCCGGGTGTCCGAGGTCCAGCGCCGTCAGATGACGACGCCCGCCGACGCCAATGTCCATGCGCTGGCGGTCGATGGCGATTTCGACACCTGCCAGGGTCTGCTCAAGGACATGTTCAACGATTTCGACTTCCGCGACCGGGTGCGGCTTGCGGGGGTCAACTCGATCAACTGGGCGCGCGTTCTGGCGCAGGTGGTTTATTATTTCAGCGCGGCGACCAGCCTTGGCGCCCCGCACCGGGCGGTCGATTTCACCGTCCCCACCGGCAATTTCGGCGATATCTTCGCGGGTTACATCGCCAAGACGATGGGCCTGCCGATCGGCAAGCTGGTGGTCGCGACGAACCAGAACGACATTCTGCACCGCTGCCTGACGACCGGCGTTTACCAGACCGAAAGCGTTTTGCCCTCCATCTCTCCGAGTATGGATATTCAGGTCAGCTCGAATTTCGAACGGGTTCTGTTCGACGCCTATGGGCGCGACGGGCGCGCTGTGGCGCAGTTGATGGACGAGCTGAAAGGCACGGGCAAATTCACCGTGAGCCAGGGCGCGCTGCAATCCCTGCAGGACACGTTCGAATCGGGCCGTGTCAGCGAAGAGGGCACCTCGGCCTCGATCAAGCGCACGCTGGCGCATTCGGCCGAGCTGCTCTGCCCGCATTCGGCGGTCGGCGTGGCCGTGGCCGAGAACCATCTGGGCGCGAACCCGATGGTGACGCTGGCCACCGCCCACCCCGCCAAGTTCCCGGCCGCGGTCGAAGAGGCGACGGGCATCCACCCCGCCCTGCCGCCGCGCATGGGCGACCTGTTCGACCGGCCTGAGCGCGTGACGCGGATGCCGGGCGACCTGAAGGCGCTCGAAGCGCTGATCCTCGAACGGACGGGGGCCTGATGCACCGCATCACGACACTCCCCAACGGCTTCCGCATCGTCACGGAACCCATGCCCGGCCTTGCCTCGGCGGCGGTCGGCATCTGGGTGATGGCGGGTGCCCGGCACGAGCGGGCCGAGCAGAACGGCATCGCGCATTTCCTCGAACACATGGCATTCAAGGGCACGGCCACGCGCTCGGCCCTGCAGATCGCCGAAGAGATCGAGGATGTGGGCGGCTATATCAACGCCTATACCTCGCGCGAGATGACCGCCTATTACGCCCGCGTGCTCGAAGCCGACGTGCCGCTGGCGCTGGACGTGGTCGCGGACATCGTGCTGAACGGCGCCTTCGACCCGCGCGAGATCGAAACCGAACGCCATGTCATCTTGCAGGAGATCGGCCAGGCGGCGGACACGCCCGACGACGTGATCTTCGACTGGCTGCAGGAAGCGACCTATCCCGACCAGCCCATCGGCCGCCCGATCCTGGGCCCGGCCGAGCGCATCGCGCATTACGGCGCCAGCGACCTGCGCAGCTTCGTCAAAGGCCATTACGGCCCGGGCCAGATGATCCTGGCCGCCGCGGGCGCGGTCCATCACGACACGCTGGTGAAACTGGCCGAAGAGCTTTTCGGCCAACTGCCCGCTTTCGACATGAGCGTCGCCGAACCCGCCGCGTTCCACTGCAACGAACGGCGCGAGATCAAGACGCTGGAACAGGCGCATTTCGCGCTGGCGATCGAAGGCCCGGCTTTCCGCGATCCCGACCTGTTCACCGCGCAGATCTTCGCGGGCGCGATGGGCGGCGGCATGTCGTCCAGGCTGTTCCAGAAGCTGCGCGAAGAGCGGGGCCTGTGCTACACCACCTTTGCCCAGGCCGGCGCGCATGACGATACCGGCTCGATCACCGTCTATGCGGGAACGGGCGGCGAGGATATTCGCGATCTGGCGAATTTGACCATCGACGAATTCCGCCGTGCCACGCAGGACATGAAGGAAGCCGAGATCGCGCGCGCCCGCACGCAGATGAAAGCCGGGCTGCTGATGGGGCTGGAAAGCCCGTCCAGCCGGGCCGAGCGTCTGGCGCGGCTGCTGGCGATCTGGGGCCGGATTCCGGACCTGTCGGAAACGGTCGAGCGGATCGATGCGGTCGATCTGCCGTCGATCAAGGCCTATGCCGAAAAGCTCGCTTCCGAAGCGCGCATGTCGATGGCTCTGTACGGCCCCGTCGCCACCGCGCCCACGCTGCAGGAGCTGCGCGAAAGGCTCGTTGCCTGATGGCGGGGTTCCTGCTGGCGTCGAGACGACGATTCCGGTTGGACACCGAACGGATGGTGCTGCGTCTGCCCGAGCATTCGGATTTCCGCATGTGGACGGCCCTGCGCGCGTCCTCGGCGGCGTTCCTGGTACCTTGGGAGCCCACATGGTCCGAAGACCACCTGCACCGCCGCGCCTTTACCGGGCGCGTGCAATGGGCCGCGCGGGTGCGCCAGCAGGGTACGGGCCTGCCGCTGTTCCTTGTGCGGCGCGCCGACGACCAGCTTTTGGGCGCGATCACGCTCGACAATATCCGCCGGGGCCCCGCGCAGGTCGGAACGGTCGGCTACTGGATCGGTGAACCCTTCGCGCGCCACGGCTACATGCGCGAGGCACTGAACGCGGTCGTGCACCACGCCTTTACCGAGCTCGATATCAGCCGGATCGAAGCCGCCTGCCTGCCCGAAAACGCGGCCTCGCGCGCGGTCCTGGAAAAATGCGGCTTCAAATACGAGGGCGTCGCGCAGAGCTATCTGCAGATCAACGGACGCTGGCGCAACCACGTGCTCTATGCCAACCTCCGGGGCGACCGGAGGGGGAGAACGGATGTCGGATGACCGGCGGATCCTGCTGCTGAGGGGCGTGAATGTCGGATCGAACCGCAAGCTGCCGATGGCCGATCTGCGCGCGGCTCTGACCGGGTTGGGGCTTGAAAAGGTAACGACGCATATCCAGAGCGGCAACGCGGTGTTCCGCGACCCCGCCCGCCGCGCCGGTCTTGGCGCCGATATCGCGCAGGCCCTCGCCGCCGATTTCCCCGTCGCGCCCGAAGCGCTGATCTTCGATCCGCCCGCCTTCGCCGCGATCCTTGCCGCCAATCCCTTTGGCGATGACACCGCGCAGATCGGCTTCCTTGCCCGCCCCGCTGCCATCGATGACCGTCGGCTCGACGGGCTGACCCAGGGCGACGAGGCCTGGCAGGCGAGCGAGGTGGCGATTTACCTGCATCTGCCGCATGGCGTCGGTCGCTCGAAACTCGCCGCCGGCGCCGAGAAAGCCGTGGGCGCGCCGCTGACGATGCGCAATCCCCGCGTCTGCCGGGCAATCCTCACACTGGCCGAGGAGCTTTGACCATGCTCTCCCCCTGCGACGGCGCCTTTCTGCAGGCGCTCGAGGCGACCCTGCCCGAAGGCACTCTCCGGCCGGCCGACGACCGCTACCTGAGCGAACCGCGCGGGCGCTACCGGGGGCAGGCGGGCGCGGTGGCCTGCCCGGCCTCAGTGGACGAGGTCTCGGCGATCGTGAGCGCCGCACAGGCCGCCCGGGTCGGCATCGTGCCCTATGGCGGCGGCACGGGACTGGTCGGTGGCCAGGTGATGACCGGCGGGCCGGCGCCGTTGCTTCTGTCGCTGGAACGGATGAACGCCCTTCGCCTGATCGAGCCCGAAGGCGGGGTCCTGGTGGCCGAAGCGGGCTGCATCCTGGCCGAGGTGCAGGCGGCGGCCGAAGCGGCGGACCGGCTGTTCCCGCTGTCGCTGGGATCCGAGGGCACGGCGCGGATCGGCGGGCTGCTGGGCACCAATGCGGGCGGCACGGGCGTGCTGCGCTGGGGCAATATGCGCGACCTCTGCCTGGGGATCGAGGCGGTGATGGCCGACGGCCGCGTGATGCACGGGCTCAAACGGCTGCGCAAGAACAACATGGGCTACGATCTGCGCCACCTGCTGATCGGTTCCGAGGGCACGCTGGGCGTGATCACCGCGGCCTCGCTGCGGCTGTTCCCGCGCCCCGCACGCACCGGGGCGGCGATGATCGTGGTGCCCTCTCCGCAGGCGGCGCTGAGCCTGCTCGCGCTGGCGCAGGCGCGGCTGGGCGAGGGCGTGTCGGGGTTCGAACTGATCGGCGGACAGGGGCCGCGCTTCCTGTCCGAGGTCATGCCCGAGATCCGGCAACCCTTCGCGCAGATCCCCGACTGGATGGTTCTGGTGGATCTGGGGCTGGTGGCGTCGCTAGACCCGGCCGCGGAACTCGAGGCGCTGTTCGGGGACGCCGCCGAAGCCGGGCTCGCGCTCGACGGGGTCATCGCCAGTTCCGAGGCACAGCGCGCCCAGTTCTGGCGTCTGCGCGAAGCGATCCCCGAGGCCAATCGCAAGATCGGCGCGGTGGCCAGCCACGATGTCTCGCTGCCCCTGGCCGCGCTGCCGGATTTCATCGACCGCGCGGGGCCGGCGCTGGGTGCGCTGGGGGATATGCGGATCAATTGCTTCGGCCATGTGGGCGACGGCAATCTGCATTACAACGTCTTCCCTGCCCCCGGGAAATCGCGCGACGCCTACGAGGCGCTGCGCCCGCAGGTGATCGGGACGGTGCACGACCTGGTGCATTCCTTCGGCGGTTCGGTCAGCGCCGAGCACGGGGTCGGGCGCCTGAAGACGGCGGATCTGCAGCGTTATGTCGATCCGGTCGCAGTCGCGACCATGCGCGCGATCAAATCCGCGCTCGACCCGGCGGGTATCCTCAATCCCGGCGCGGTCCTCGGCGGATAGGCGCGCGCGCGTCGCTCCCGCCCACCCACCCCGCTCGCGCGCGCGGGCAATGTCCCGGCCGCAAGCCGCGCAGACGCGAGGATCCGAGTATTTAAGGCAGAATGAAGGGGCTTCACTTTGTCTCAAATACTCACGGGGGAGGTCCAGGAGGGGGAGCGTGCTCCCCCTCCTGGGCAGGGGAGCGCGAGGGGGCGGCCGCCCCCTCGCTTCCCGGTGCGTTCTCCGTCAGCGTTCCCCGGGACGCGCCAGCTGGAACGGGTCGTCGACATAGGCGTAGTCGCGATAGCCCAGCCGGCCCACCGGGGTGAAGGTCTCGTAGGCGAAGCGTCCGTCGACCAGGCAATCGTCGTGCAGCCGGATGCCCGTAACCTCGCCGATCACCATCGTGTTGTCCTTGCCGCCCAGCTCGACGATCTGCGTCATGCGGCATTCCAGCGTGGCGGGGGCGTCCCTGACATAGGAACAGGCAATCGTGTCGCATTCGCCCCGCTCAAGGGCCGCGAGCGAGAATTCGTCCACTTCACGGTCCCATGCCCCCGAGCTGGTATTCATCGCCATCAGCAGCGCTTTCGACACGACATTGACGCAGAATACCCCGGTCTCGCGGATATTCGCGACGCTGTCCTTGTTGGCCGGCCGGTCGGGCTTGGCGCCGGTCGAGGCGAACATCACCTGCGGCGGCACATAGGCGACGGCGTTGAAGAAGGAATAGGGCGCGAGATTGTCGTGGCCCTCGGCATCGCGGGTCGAGATCCAGCCGATGGGCCGGGGCGAGACGATGGCGTTGAACGGGTTATGCGGCAGGCCGTGGCCGTCGGCGGGGCGGTAGAACATGGGTTTCCTTCGCGGGCGCAGCGGGGCGCTGCGGGGATTTGATCTTGGATTTAACGCGTGCTAGGGCCGAGTCCAGACAGTTTGGCCGGGCTTGTTCTGCGCGATCCCGAGGCGCCCCTAGATCTGGAGCTGGCATGGATCTGGAACAGGAAGAACCCGCCGATTGGTGGGAGGTCGAGGCGCTCTACGATCTGTGTTTCGCGCCGGGCCGCACGGCCCTGTCCTCGTATCGTCTGCGCGACGACGTGCCGCCCGTCGCGCAGCTCTGCCTGTGCCTGTGGGACGAGACCGAGGCGCTGGCAGGGGTCATCCGTTACTGGCCGGTACGCGTGGGGGGAACGCCCGCGTTGCTTCTGGGGCCCGTCGCCGTGCACCCGACGCGACAGGGCGAGGGGCTGGCGGGACTGTTGATCCGTGAAAGCCTGCGCCGTGCCACGCGCTACAACTGGGACCGCGTCATGCTGGTGGGCGACGCGCCCTATTACGGCCGGTTCGGGTTTCAGAAGCTCGAGGGCGTGGTCATGCCGCCGCCCACCAACCCCGAGCGGGTTCTGGGGCTGGAGCTGACGCCCGGTGCCTGGCAGGGGGTGCGGGGCGCCGTCACGCGCTGGATCGACATCCACTGAGGTGCCATTGCGCGCGCGGGGGCACGGGCGCGCAGCCCCGATTAAGTGTTCCGGGCCTGCCCTCAGCTTCAGCCCCGCGCTTCAGGCCCCCGGCTCAGCCGATGGGCAGGCTGCGGATATAGTCGATCATCGAGCGGCGCAGCGTATCCTCGCCTTGTTCCTTGGCGTGTTCGATGATCGCCGCGACCTCGTCCAGGTCCGAACGCAGGATCAGGTCCTTGACCGGGCCGATCGAGGCCGGGCGCATCGACAGGCTGCGCAGGCCCGCGCCCGCGAGGGTCAGCGCTTCGACCGGGCGGCCCGCATCCTCGCCACAGAAGCTGAGCGCGGTGCCGTTATCGGCGCAGCGTTTGACGATCTTCTGGATGAAGGTGATGAAGCTCAGCGACAGCGTGTCATAGCGCCGGCGGACGAGTTCGTTTTCGCGGTCGGCGGCATAGAAGAACTGTTTCAGGTCGTTGCCGCCGATCGACACGAAATCGGCAAGCTTGAAGAAGGCATCGGGCGCGAAGGCGAGGCTGGGGGTTTCCAGCATCGCGCCGATTTCCAGCTTTTCGGGCAGGGGATGGCCCAGATGCGCCTCGCGCTCGATCTCGCGCAGCAAGAGTTCGCGCGCGGTGCGGAATTCTTCGAAATTGGCGACCAGCGGGAACATCACGCAGAGCGGGCGTCCGTTCGAGGCGCGGATCAGCGCCTGAAGCTGCATCCGCATCACGCCTTTCTTGTCCAGCCCCACGCGCACCGCGCGCCAGCCCATGGCGGGGTTCGGTTCCTCGGGACGGTTCATGTAGGGCATGACCTTGTCCGAACCGATATCGAGCGTGCGGAAGATCACCCGCCGCCCGTCCGCCGCCTTCAGCACCCGCGCATAGAGCGCAGCCAGATCGGCGCGGCGGGGCATCGAATTGCGCAACAGGAATTGCAGCTCGGTGCGAAACAGGCCCACGCCTTCGGCGCCCGATCCCGCCAGCGAGGGCAGGTCGGCCATGATCCCCGCATTCATGGCAAGCGAAACGCGGGTGCCCTTGCGGTCCGAGGCAGGCTTGTCGCGCAGCTCGGCGAACCGCGCGGCCGCCTGCGTCTGCATGACGATCTTGTCGCGATAGGCGGCGGCGACGCTGTCATCGGGGCGCAGATGCACGACGCCCTCGTCGCCATCGACGATGATGCTGTCGCCGGTCAGCGCCTCGGTGGTGATGCCCTCGGCATGGACCACCAGCGGAATGGCCAGCGCGCGGGCGACCACGGCGGCGTGAGAGCCGACCGAGCCCTCTTCCAGCACCACGCCCTTCAGCCGCTTGCCGTATTCCAAGAGCTCGCCGGGGCCGATATTGCGCGCGACCAGGATCGGGCGCTCGGGCATCTGCGCGCCGGTATCGCTGCCCTGTCCGGTCAGGATGCGCAAAAGCTTGTTGGACAGATCGTCCAGATCGTGCAGCCGGTCGCGCAGATAGGGATCGGGGACCACCTGCAGCCGCGCGCGGGCCTCGGATTGTTCCTTCTCGACCGCCGCCTCGGCGGACAGGCCGCTTTCGATCGACTGCTCCATCCGCCGCAGCCAGCCGCGCGAATTGGCGAACATGCGGTAGGCTTCGAGAACGTCGCGATGCTCTTTGTCGGCGGTGCCGGCCGCATTCATCAGATCGTCGACCGACACCCGCAGACGGTCGACAGCGGCGCGCAGGCGCTCGCTTTCCGCGGCCGGGTCGTCGTTGACGAGGTTCGTCACCACGACGCGCGGTTCGTGCAGCCAGACCTGCCCTTCGGCGGTGCCTTCCTGTCCCGAGCCGCCGCGCAGCATCACCGGATGCTTGTGGGCCGAGGCCATCGGCGTGTCGTCGCTGGTGAAAGCGCCCAGTTCGGTCATTTCGGCCAGCACCATGGCCGTCACGTCGAGCGCATAGATCTCGTCATCCGAAAACAGCCGGGCGTCGCGCGACTGTACGACCAGCACGCCCAGCTTTTCGCCCAGCCGCTGGATCGGCACGCCGAGAAAGCTGGGATAGATCTCTTCGCCGGTCTCGGGCATGTAGCGGAAACCGCGTTCGGCGGGGGCATCGGCGGTGTTCACGGCGGTCGCCGTGCGCGCGACGCGGCCCACCAGACCCTCGCCCAGACGCATCCGCGTGCGATGCACCGATTCCGCCTTCAGACCGCGCGTGGCGCAGAGTTCAAGCGTTTCGCGGTCGCGGAACAGATAAATCGAGCACACATCCGTGCGCATGGATTCGGCGATCATGCCGACGATCCGGTCCAGCCTTTCCTGTCCGCGCGCGGGCTCGGCCAGCGTATCGCGCAGTCGGCGCAGCAGTCGGCGGCTTTCGCTTTCGCTCCGGTCCTGCATCTGTGCGGCTGTCCTGTTCACAAGCGTTGGGGCGACTGGACCTTAGATCAACTTATGGCGGAATGGAAACGGCTTTGCGACGGCCCCATGCCCGCTGGTGGCCCGAAAGGCGAATGCTGACGGCGCATTCGTCTTTCGGTGCCATTGCTCAAAGCGCGGTCACGAAGCGCGGTCGAGTCCGAACGCGTCGTGCAGCGTCTGCACGGCAAGTTCCATGTAGCGTCGGTCGATCAGAACCGAGATCTTGATCTCGGAGGTGGCGATCACCTTGATGTTGATATTGTCCGCCGACAGCGCCTGGAACATCTTCGCGGCGACGCCGGCATGGCTGCGCATGCCGATCCCCACGACCGACACTTTCGACACGTCGGTGTCGATGATCAGCTCTTCATAGTTGATCTTGCCGCCTGCCTTGGCCTCTTCCATCGCCTTCTTGGCGCGGGCGACTTGATCGACGGGGCACGAGAAGGTCATGTCGGTAACCGCGCCCGGGTGATCGTCGTCGTAATCCTTTTCCGAGATGTTCTGCACGATCATGTCGACATTCACGCCCGCATCCGCCAGCGGTCCGAAGATCGCGGCGGCGATGCCGGGGCGGTCCTCGATGGTGAAGAGGGTGATCTTGGCTTCGTCGCGCGAATGGGCGACGCCGGAGACGACTTTCGATTCCATGATTTCCTCCTCGTCGCAGACAATCGTGCCGGACGTTTCATCGGTTTCATCAAACGAGGACAGCACCCGCAGGCGCACCTTGTAGCGCATCGCCAGCTCGACCGAGCGGGTCTGCAGCACCTTCGCGCCCAGCGAGGCCAGTTCGAGCATCTCCTCGAAGCTGATCCTGTCGAGCTTGCGCGCTTTCGAGGTGATGCGCGGATCGGTCGTGTAGATGCCGTCGACATCGGTATAGATGTCGCAGCGCTCGGCCTCGAACGCGGCGGCGAAGGCCACGGCGGTGGTGTCGCTGCCGCCCCGGCCCAGCGTGGTGATCCGGCCCTCGGGGCTGAGACCCTGGAAGCCTGCCACGACGGCGACCTTGAAGCCTTCGGCGAATTTGGCGTCGATATTCTCGCGCGGGATGGATTCGAAGCGGGCCGCGCCATGCGCCGAGGTGGTGTTGATCGGCACCTGCCAGCCCTGCCAGCTGCGCGCCGAGACGCCCATTTCCTGCAGGCGCAGCGCCATCAGCCCGGCGGTCACGTTCTCGCCCGAGGACACGACGGCGTCGTATTCGCGCGCATCGTAGAAGGGCGAGGTCTCGTTGACCCAGCGCACCAGTTCGTTGGTCTTGCCGGACATGGCCGAGACGATGACGATCACGTCATAGCCCCGCTCGACCTCGCGTTTGACCTTCTCGGCCGCATTGGCGATCCGGTCCAGATCGGCGACCGACGTGCCGCCGAATTTCATCACAAGGATCGGCATGAATACCCCCGCAAGACGCATGCCGCACACCTTGTGCAGCGCGCGCTCGTCTTACGCGCGGGTGGGGGATGGCGCAAGGGCCGCAGCGACAGGAAAATCAGGCCCCGAAAGGCGTTTCGTGCCGTGTCGGCGCGGGCCTGCTTACAGGCCCAGAGGCGCGCCGACCATGGCGCCGGACCCGTCGTACCACAGCGTGTATTCGATCTGCCCGGCATCGTCGAACGCGGTGCGCGCCAGCCATTCGCTGCCATCGCTCATGCGGTAGCGCGTATCCTCGACCGGCAGCATCCGACAATCGCCGCTGACCGCGTCGCAGCGGCTGATGGCGCGGCTGTCGGTGCCGATCGCCTGGTGGATGCGCGGTGCCCCCGGCTCTGCAGGGGCCGAGATCGGCACCAGAGAGGCGCGGTTGAGCATCGGCGCGGCATTCATCTCGCTGCCGCCCGCGCGCATCGCGGCCAGACCGGCCAGCCCCAGACCGATCACGGCGGCCAGCGGTACGACCCAGTCGACGCGCCCCGAGCGGCGTGGCCGGGCGACAGGGGATTGCGGAAAGCGGGCGGGCGAGAACTTGGTCGAGACGGTCATGGCGACACCTGCGTGAAGGGCGATGTCCCAGATTGACGCGGGCATTATGGCGAGATTGCGCCGGTTTCGGGTTTCTTTGTTGACGTCTTGTTAACCATCGCGGGCTTTGTCGATCATGGTTAACAAAACCCGAACAATGTCAGCGCGGCCCCTCATGCTGCCCGCCTCAGTTGGTGCGGGCCTTGCTCATGAAGGGCAGGGGGGCCACGGGCACGCCTTCTTCGGCCAGCGCGCGCGCCTCCTCGATCTTCGCTTCGCCCCAGATCGGACGCTCGGGGCTTTCGCCCAGATGAATCGCCCGTGCCTCGCGCACGAAATTGTCGCCCACGTAATCCGACGTCGTCTCGATATGTTTGCGGAAGGCCGCGATCCGCTCTTCCACGGCGTTGCGCGGGCCCAGCGGCGCGGCGGGGCGGGGTTGTGCGGGTTTGCCGCCGTCGTTTTCGGTGCTGGAAACCGAGGGCGCCATCAGCGCCTTTTCCACCTTCGGGCTGCCGCAATGCGCGCAGCTCAGATGCTTGCCCTTTGCCAGCGCGTCATAGGCCGAAGCCGAGGCGAACCAGCTTTCGAAAACATGTCCCTGATCGCATTGCAGACTGTAGCGGATCATCGCGGCATCATCCCCTTAGACCGTGCACAAAATAGAATTTCCGCGCGCTTGTGCAAGCGGGGATCCGGCGGAACCGGGCCTGACGGACGGGTCTGCGCGACGCTCAGGGGACGGGATCGGTTGCAACACCGCATGAGGCATTGCATATAGAAGCCGTCACAACAGGTGCCGTCGATGAATTACCTTGAATTCGAGAAACCCCTCGCCGAGATCGAAGGCAAGGCCGCCGAGCTGCGTGCCATGGCCCAGACCACGCCCGAGATGGATGTCGAGAAGGAAGCCGAAGCGCTGGACAAGAAGGCCGAGCAGCTTCTGAACGATCTGTACAAGAACCTGTCGCCGTGGCGCAAATGTCAGGTCGCGCGGCATCAGGACCGGCCCCATTGCAAGGATTACATCGACGCGCTGTTCACCGAATACACGCCGCTCGCGGGCGACCGGAACTTCGCGGACGATCACGCCATCATGGGTGGCCTTGCGCGACTGAATGACCGGCCCGTCGTGGTGATCGGGCAGGAAAAAGGCTCTGACACCAAGTCGCGGATCGAACGCAATTTCGGCATGGCGCGCCCCGAGGGCTATCGCAAGGCGATCCGTCTGATGGATCTGGCCGCGCGGTTCGGCCTACCGGTGGTCACGCTGGTCGACACGCCCGGCGCCTATCCCGGCAAGGGCGCCGAGGAACGCGGTCAGGCCGAGGCGATCGCGCGCTCGACCGAGAAATGCCTGCAAGTCGGCGTCCCGGTGATCTCGGTCATCATCGGCGAGGGCGGCTCGGGCGGTGCGGTCGCGCTGGCCACCGCCGACCGGATCCTGATGCTGGAACACTCGGTCTATTCGGTCATTACGCCCGAAGGCTGCGCCTCGATCCTGTGGAAGGATTCCGAGAAGATGCGCGAGGCGGCGGAAGCCATGCGCCTGACCGCGCAGGACCTGCTGAAGCTCGGCGTCATCGACCAGATCATCGCCGAACCAAGGGGCGGCGCGCAGCGCGACCGCAAGGGCACGATCGCCTCGGTCGGCAAGGCGCTGGACGAGGTGCTGTCGAAATTCGACGGCAAGAGCGGCGACGAGCTGATCAAGGCGCGGCGGCAGAAATACCTCGATATGGGCAAGAAGGGCCTCGCTGCGTGAGCCTGCAGGTCCGGCCGCCGGTCGAGACCGATGCAGAACCGCTCTGCGCGGTGATCAACGCGATCATCGCGGCGGGCGGCACCACGGCGAACGAAACCCCGTTCACGCCGGCGCGGCTGTGGGAGTACAGCCTGGGCGGACCCGGGGTGCTGTGTTGCCACGTGGTGACGCTGGATGCAGAGCCGGTGGGCTTTCAGGGGCTTTACCGCAGCCCGGACCTGCCCGAAGGCTGGGGCGATATCGGCAGCTTCACGCGGCAGGTGCCCCGCGTGCCGGGTGCGGGCACCGCGCTGTTCGCGGCCACGCTGGCCCGGGCGCGGGCGCTGGGTCTGGTGGCGATGAACGCCACGATCCGCGCCGATAACGTGCCGGGGCTGGCTTATTACACCAAGATGGGCTTCGTCGAATACGACGTCATGCGCGCGGTGCCGTTGGCGGATGGCACGCCCGTCGACCGCATCAAGCACAAGCGCGCGGTCTGACGCCGCGCCCGAGCCTCACCACATCGTTTCCGCAGCGCGCTTGGGCCAGGCCGTGTCATACGCCGCGCCGTCGAAGGCGCCTGCCGTGATCTCGGACAGGATGCCGCCCACGCTGGGCAGTCCCTCGCTGTCGTCGCGCCGCCACAGGCCCGAGCGGATCAGCGCCCGCGCGCATTGCACGTAGACCTCGGCCACCGCGATGACGATCACCAGCTTCGGGCGCTGCCCCTTTCGCTCGAAACGGCCGGTGAGCGCGGTATCGGTCGATAGCCGCGCTGTGCCGTTCACCCGCACCACATTGGTCGAGCCGGGGACCATGAAAGACAGCGACACCCGACCGTCGCGCAGGATGTTGCGCAAGCTGTCGATGCGGTTGTTGCCGCGCCAGTCGGGCAGCAGAAGCGTCCCGGGATCGGCGATCTGCACCACCGGGCCGTCATCGCCGCGCGGCGTGCAATCGGTGCCCTCGGGGCCGACGCTGGCCAGAAAGCAGAAACGCGAGGCTTCGATCCAGCGCGTATAGGCCGGGGTCAGCCGGGAGGTGACCTTGATCTGCGTGGCCTCGGCGGGCGTGTCGTAAAGCGCCTCCAGCGCGGCCATATCGGTGATCCAGCTCATCCTGCGCTCCTTGTCTTCCTGTCAACGCGTCGGGCGCCTGCGCCTCAGGGCTTCTTGCGCGGCGTCTTCGGCCGGGGCACGGGCAAGTCGTCCCAGACCGCGCGGGCGACCCGGCACAGGCGCTCGGGTTCGTCCAGAAGCGGCGAGGCGACAAGCGCGGGCTTCGCGCCGGGATAGGGGGGTGCGGTCTCGGCCTCGGGGAAGGCCGCGCGCGCGCCCGGCAGATCCTTCAGATAGAGCGTGTCGTCGCAGATCACGCCGATGAACTTGCCGTCCAGGTAGAGACCCCATTCGCCGAACATGCGCTTCGCCTCGACCATGCCGGCTCCGGAAAGCTGTTCGCGCATGAACGCCACGGTTTCGGCGCTGCTGGCCAACTCAGCGCCCGATCTGCGGGAAGCCCGCCTCGGCCATCAGCGCGTCCGACCGCTCTTCAACGACCTGTTCGACCCGCCCGAGGAAGTCGCGCAAGGGCATCCCCGGCTCGATCGGCGGGCCGAACTCGACCACCGCGAGGCCGGGCTTGCGATAGACCGCGTGCCGCGGCCAGAACACGCCGACATTGCAGGCGGCGGGCACCACCGGGGCGCCCAGTTCCTGGTACAGGACCGCGACGCCGACCTTGTAATCCTGCTTCACGCCCGGCGCGACGCGCGTGCCCTGCGGGAAGATGATCAGCTGGCCGGGTTCCAGCTTGCCGGAGTTCACCTGCTCGACCATCGCCTTGATCGCCGCCCCGCGCCGCCCGCGATCCACCGGCACGCAGCCGATGCGCAGCGCGTACCAGCCCAGGATCGGCGCCCAGACGAGCTGCTTTTTCATGATGAATTTGGGGCGGGGCAGCACGTTGCAGATCAGGATGATGTCGAAAAAGCTCTGATGCTTCGCGGCGATCATCACCTCGCCTTCGGGGATCGGGCCGCGGATCTCGGATTTCAGCCCGATCATCCAGGATGCTGTCCAGCGCACCCAGCTTGTCCATGCATGGACCGCCGCCCAGGCGCCCTTGCGGCTGACCATCGCCCAGGGCAGGAAGACCACCGCCATTGGCACCATCATCGCATAGGCCTGCGCGGTAAAGATCAGCGAGCGCAGCCACTGGAATGCGTAGCCCATCAGGTGTCCCTTTTCAGAACGCGCATCGCCGCGGCGCGCGTCGCCGCCCAGCCGATCAGCGCGGCAACGGGCGGAATGATCAGCGGCGTCAGCCAGCCCGCGCCCTGAAAGCCCAGCCCGGTGAAGAACCCGGCATCGCCGGCCACCGGCAGGATGGCGAAGGCCCCGAGGCCCAGAAACGTGCCCGCCGCCGCCCCCAGAAAGACCCGCAGCGTAAAGCGCCGGGTAAAGGCGCGGGCGATGAACAGGTCGCGCGCGCCCACCAGCCGCAAAACGCGGATGACCTGCGCATTCGCCGCCAGCGAGAACCCGGCGGCCAGCGTGATCATCGCCGCCACCATCACCGCGATCAGCGCCACGGCGAACCAGGCCAGCCCGCGCAGCGACGCCGCGGCCTGAACCAGCGGGCGGCGCCAGCGGGTATGGTCGTCCAGCACCGCACCCGGCGCCTCGGTCGCGAGCCGCATCCGCAGCCCGACGGAATCGAAGCCGCCGGGCTCTTCGGCGATCTCGATCAGGCGGGGCAGGGCGAGCGACTCGACCGGCAGGTCGGGGCCGAACCACGGTTCCAGCAGGCGCCGTTGCTCGTCCTCGTCCATCACGCGGGTCGATTGCACGCCGGGCGTGGTGCGCAGGATTTCCAGCACCGCCTGTGTCTGCGCCTCAAGCTCGCTGGGCGGGGCCGAGATCCGCAGCGTCGCGCTTTGCGACAGGGTGTCGGACCAGCGCTGCGCCAGCTGGCTGGAGCTGAGCGACATCGCCAGCGCGAAGACGGCCAGGAAGGCCATCGCCGCCGAGATCAGCGCGGTCAGCCACGCGGCCGAGCCGGTCGCGGGGACGATCCCGGCGGGGTCGGCGAAACCGGGCGTGCGGCGCGCGCCGCCCTTGGCGCGCAGGATGCGGGGCTTGGCGTCGCTCACAAATCGCTCCCGGCTGATTGAAGGCCCTGATCGACGATTCGCAACACCCGCGCCGAAACCATCGTCTTGGCGCTGCGAATCAAGGGCAGGTCGTGGGTGGCGATCATCACCGCCGTGCCCATGCGGTTGAGCTCGACCAGAAGCGACAGCAGGCGCTGCGACATCTCGGGGTCGACATTGCCCGTGGGCTCGTCGGCCAGCACGACTTCGGGCGACATAATCACCGCCCGTGCCAGTGCCGCGCGCTGACGCTCGCCGCCCGACAGGGTGGGCGGCAGGCTGTCGGCCTGTCCCGCCAGCCCGACCCAGGCCAGCAATTCGCGCAGATCGGCCTCGGGGACCTGGCGGCCGGTGGCGACGAAGGGCAGCGCCACGTTCTCGGCGAGGCTCAGATGGTCGAGAAACTGGCAATCCTGGTGGATGACCCCGATGCGCCGGCGTGTATCGGCCAGCGCGTCGCGGCTCAGCGCGGAAAGCGGCTGGCCGAAAAGTTCGACATCGCCGTCATTGGGCCGCAATTCTCCGTAACACAGTTTGAGAAGCGTGGATTTGCCAGCACCGGACGGCCCGGTGAGGAAATGAAAGGCCCCCGGCGCGATATGCAGGTCGATATTCTTCAACAAGCCGCGCCCGCCATAATCGTGCGAGACGTTCGCCAATCGGATCACAAGTTAACCCCTTTGCGAGCAGTCGAAACGCGGGCTGCGCCCTTGGAAGTTGACATGGGGATTGCTACAACGTCCGGTGAGCAGAGCCAATGGCCGTGGCAGGCAAACGGCAAAAATCGTCCCAAGGAGTCCCGATGAGACTGACCTGTCCCAACTGCAATGCGCAGTACGAGGTGGATGAAAAGGTCATTCCCAAGGGCGGGCGTGACGTGCAGTGCTCGGCCTGCGGTCACACATGGTATCAATATCCGATGGATGTCGCGCTGCAGATGCGCGCCGCCGATCTCGACGACGACGAGGATGACGAGGATTTCGAGACCGGGGGCGCGTTGGGCGACGATGACGACGCGCAGGGCCCGGTGCCCGGGCGGCCGCAGGCCGCGCCGCGCATCGACAAGACGGTGCTCGACGTGTTGCGCGAAGAGGCCGAGCGCGAGATGGGCGAGCGCAAGCGCGCGCGCGGCGGGATCGAGACGCAGGGCGATCTGGGCCTGACGCGGCCGCAACGCTCGAAAGCCGCGCCCTCGCGCGTGTATGGCGAGGACGATCCCGCGCCGCCCGACGAGCCCGAAGAAACCGCGACCGAGGATACCCGCGCCGAGGAAACGCCGGTCAGCCGCCGCAAGCTTCTGCCGGATATCGAGGAACTGACCTCGACGCTGGAACCCGGCAGCGAGCGCGACGAGGACGGCTACGACGAGGACGACGAGGACGGCAAGGGGTTCCGCCGGGGCCTGTCATTGGTCGTGCTGATCGTCATCGCCCTGACCGTGCTGTATCTTCTGGCGCCGATGATCTCGAACGCGGTGCCGTTCCTGCGCGGGCCGCTTCTGTCCTATGTCGGGCTGGTGGACAGCCTGCGCGCCTCGATGGCGGGGGCGCTGCGCAATCTGCTCGGCGGTTGACGGCCGGGCGGCTGACCCTCAGTCCACCCAGAGCCCCCACAGCACGAAAACCCAGGCTGCGCCCGCCGCGATAGCGGTCAGGGCGACGGCGGCGCTGCCGCAATCCTTGGCCTTGGCGGCCAGCGGATGCCGTTGGGGAGAGAGCTGATTCACCACCGTCTCGATCGCAGTGTTCATCAGTTCGGCGGCCAGCAACAAGAGCCCCAGCGCGACGATCAGCGCGCGTTCCCCGGGGCTGAGCGGCAGAAGCAGCGCGGCAGCGATAGACAGCGCATTGGCCAACGTCCATTGCCGCAGCGTTTTCTCCGAGGCCCAGGCGGCGCGCCAGCCCCGCCACGAATAGACGCAGGTCCCCCAGAACCGCCGCGCCTCGGCGGCAAGCCACGCCTTCATCCCGTCCTCCCCGACGCACACCCCGCGAAGGGGTCAGGCGCAGGTTAAGCCGGGATGACAATGCTGTGAAGCGGGGGCGGTCTTGCCCCGCCGGGCGCTCAGCCGTTCAGGCGCGATTCCAGCGCGTCGATGCGCGCCTTGAGCGACTCGTTTTCCTCGCGCGCCTTCTGGGCCATCGCGCGCACCGCGTCGAATTCCTCGCGCGTGACGAAGTCGCGATCGGCCAACCAGCGATCCATCAGCGATTTCATCGCGGTTTCGGCCTCGGTCCGGGCGCCTTGGGCGACACCCATCGCATTGGTCATCAGTTTCGACAGGTCGTCGAAGATCTTGTTGCCGGGCTGCATCGGGCGCTCCTTTACTGGCTTGCCACCTATATGGGACGGGCCGGCGGGCAGCGCAAGGTTGGGCAACCGGGCTGCCTTTGGCTTACAGGCAGCCGAGCCGCCCGGTTGACTTCCGGGGGCCGCCACGGGAAACCCGTTGCAAAGCAAACAGGACCACCATGCATCTGGTCATCGACTTTCCTTCCTATCTCCGCCCCGAGATCTTTTCGCTGGATCTGGGCTTTTTCACCTTCGCCCTGCGCTGGTACGCGCTGGCTTATATCGCGGGCTTCGTGATCGGCTGGCGGCTGATCGTCGCGGCGGTGAAACGCCCGCATCTGTGGCGCGGCGACACGGCGCCGATGACGCCGGTGCATGTGGAATCCCTGCTGACCTGGATCATCCTTGGCGTGATCCTGGGCGGGCGGCTGGGCTTCGTGCTGTTCTACCAGCCGAGCTATTACCTGTCCCACCCGCTGCAGATCCTGCAGGTCTGGGAGGGCGGCATGTCCTTCCATGGCGGGCTGGCGGGCGCCACGCTGGCGGGTTTCCTGTTCGCGCGCCGCAACGGTATCCCGGCCTCGGCGGTCGGCGATTCCATGGCGATGGTGATTCCGGTCGGGCTGGGGCTGGGGCGGCTGTCGAATTTCATCAATGCCGAACTCTGGGGCCATCCCACCAACCTGCCCTGGGGCGTCGTGTTCCCGGGCATGGGCAGCGTCTGCCCTCCCGAATGGCCGGGCATCTGCGCGCGCCACCCCACTCAGCTTTACGAGGCGGGGCTGGAAGGCCTGCTTCTGGGGCTGGTGATCTGGTATCTGGTGACGCGGCGTGGCGGGCTGAAGCAGCCGTGGTTCATCACCGGGGTTTTCCTGACGATCTATGGCCTGTCGCGCATCGCCGTCGAGTTCTGGCGTATGCCCGACGACCAGTTCCTGGCCCGCGACCCCGAAGGATACGTGATCCGGCTGGGCGAATTCGGGCTGACCATGGGCCAGACGCTGAGCCTGCCCATGGTGCTGATCGGCATCGCGTTGATCCTGTGGTCGCGGCGCGCGCGCCCGGCGCCCGCATGACCGCACTGGCCGGCATCCTTGCGCGCCGCATCGCCGCGGCGGGCCCGCTCTCGCTGGCCGAGTATATGGCCGAATGCCTGCTCAACCCCGCGCATGGCTATTACGCCACGCGCGATCCGCTGGGCGCGGCGGGGGATTTCACCACCGCGCCGGAAATCAGCCAGATGTTCGGCGAGCTGATCGGCCTGTGCCTGGCGCAAAGCTGGCTCGACCAAGGCGCCCCGCGCGCCGTTCTGGCCGAGGCCGGTCCGGGCCGGGGCACGCTGATGGCCGATATCTGGCGCGCCACCCGGGGCGTGCCGGGCTTCCACGACCGCGTGACGATCCGGCTGATCGAGGCCTCCCCCGTCCTGCGCAAGGCCCAGGCCGAGCGGCTGACGGGGGCGCCGGTCGACTGGCTGGAAAGCCTCGATGCGCTGCCCGAGGCGCCGACCTGGTTCGTGGCCAACGAGTTCTTCGACGCCCTGCCGATTCGCCAGTTTCGCCGCGACGGCGACGGCTGGCGCGAGGTCGTCGTGGGCCTGCAAGGTGACGCCCTTGTCCCCGGCCTGTCGCCGCGCGCGCCCCTGGCCGAGTTGCAGCATCGCCTGATCGACACGCGGGACGGCGATATCGTAGAAACCTGCCCCGCCGCCCGCCCGGCGATCGAGGCCGTCGCGGGCCGCGTCGCCCGCCAGGGCGGCGCGGCGCTGATCGTGGATTACGGCAACTGGCGCTCGAAAGGGGACACGTTCCAGGCGCTTGAGAACCACGCCTATGCCGATCCCTTCGCCCGTCCGGGGCAGGCCGACCTGACCGCGCATGTCGATTTCGAAGCCCTTGCGCGGTTTGCCGTTCCTCTGAGCGCCAGCGCGCTGATGCCGCAGGGGGTGCTGCTGGCCGCTCTGGGGATCGAGGCGCGCGCGGCGCGGCTGGCGCAATCGCTCGACGGTGCGGCGCTCGACGCGCATATCGCCGCGTTTCGCCGCTTGACCCATGCCGAGGAAATGGGAACGTTGTTCAAAGCGCTTGCGTTGGTGCCTGATGGTGCCCCTTTTCCACCCGGTTTCGCCGCCCGTTCCGCAGCCAAGGATGACGGATGACATTGGAAATCCTGACATCTGACGACCTCTCGGACGTCCGCCACGGCTTTTTCACGCGCCGGGGCGGGGCGTCGTCGGGGGTGTTTGCCGGGCTGAATTGCGGCGGCGGTTCGACCGATCAGCGCGAGGTGGTGGCGATCAACCGCGCCCGCGTTGCCGCCGCGATGGCCGTTCCGCCCGAGGCGCTGGTCGGCGTGCGGCAGGTGCATTCGGCCAAGGTCGTGACGGTCACCGGACTGGGCGAGCAGGGCGAGGGCGATGCGATGGTCACCGATGTGCCGGGCCTCGCGCTGTCGATCCTGACCGCCGATTGCATGCCGGTCCTGCTGCACGATCCCTCGGCCGGGATCGTCGGCGCGGTCCATGCGGGCTGGAAGGGGGCGCTGGGCGGCATCCTTGAGGCGACGCTCGATGCGATCGAGGATCTGGGCGGCGACCGGAGCGAAACCGCTGCGGTGATCGGGCCGTGCATCAGCCAGCGCGCCTATGAGGTCGGGCCGGAATTTCTGGACGCCTTCCTGGCCGAAGACCCTGACTCGGAATGGTTCTTTGCCAATGGCGACGGCGACCGCTACCTGTTCGACCTGCCGGGCTTCGGGCTGAAACGGCTGCGCGATGCTGGCATCGGTGCCGCCAGCTGGAGCCGCCACTGCACCTATTCCAGCCCCGAGCAATTCTATTCCTACCGCCGGTCGGTGCATCAGAAGCAAGCCGATTACGGGCGGCTGATTTCGGCCATCCGGCTCTGATCCGTTTCCTGATCGGAAAGAATCCCGCTCTTTGCCGCGTTTTAGCCTCATTTCGGGGTCAGTCTGTCGGGGAAAGGCGCCAAAGCGCGCCGGCAGGCAAGGACATTCTCGATGGCAAGGTCGCGCTGGGCCCAATGGGTCGTCACCGAAAGCGCTGCGGCGCGGTTTCCGCTTCCCTGGGCGAAGCCCCGGCATCTGGTTCCGACGCGGCGGCTGAGGGTCCGGCAATACGACGCGGACTATGCCTGATCAGAGCTGCCGCCGCGCGGCGAGCGCCGCGGCAATCGTCCCGTCATCGAGATAATCCAGCTCGCCCCCCATCGGCAGGCCCCGCGCCAGCGCGCTGACCGAGACGCCGGTGGGCGCGAGCGTTTCGGCGATGTAATGCGCGGTGGTCTGGCCCTCGACCGTGGCATTGAGCGCGAGGATCACCTCGCTGATCCCCTCGGCGCCGATCCGTTCCTCGAGCGCCGGAATGCGCAGGGTTTCGGGCCCCACCGATTCCAAGGCTGACAGTGTCCCGCCCAGAACGTGGTAGCGCCCCTTGAAGCCGCCCGCGCGCTCCATCGCCCATAGATCGCTCACATCCTCGACCACGCAGACAATGCCGGTCGCGCGCGCCTCGTCGGCGCAGATCGGGCATATGTCGTGATCCGAGATATTGCCGCAGACCTGGCAATCGCGCGCACTCTGCGCCACGCGAGTCAGCGCCTGCGCCAGCGGTTCCATTACCAGCCCGCGCTTTTTCAGCATGGCGAGCACGGCGCGCCGGGCGCTGCGGGGGCCAAGCCCGGGCAGCCGCGACATGAGCGCGATCAGCGCCTCGATCTCGCCCGGCGCTTTCGCCACGTCACATCCCCGGCAGGTTCATGTCGCGCGGCAGGCCCATCGATTCGGCCAGATTGCCCATCTCCCACTTGGTGCGCTCTTGCGCGCGGGACTGAACATCCTTGATCGCGGCAAGGATCAGGTCCTCGACCACTTCCTTGTCGTCGGCGGAAAAGATCGACGGGTCGATGGACAGGCTTTTCAGCACGCCCTTGGCATTCGCCGTGGCGCGCACCAGCCCGGCGCCGGATTCCCCGTCGACGATCGTGTCGTCCAGACGGGTCTGCAGCTCCGCCATCTTGTCCTGCATTTCCTGTGCGGCCTTCATCATCTTGGACATATCGCCCAAGCCACCGAGGCCGCCCAATCCCTTCAGCATGATCTGCTCCCGTGGTCCGTGTTCCGTGTTGGTGACCATGTAGGCACCGGCCCCGCGACCCGCAAGGCGAGGGCGCTCAGTCCTCGAACGGATCCCATTCGTCCTCGACCTCTTGCAGGGCGCTTTCGGCGACGTCCTGCACGGTCTCGGCCGGCGCCCGGAAGGCGGTGATTCTGGCGCCCGGGAAGGCGTCGAAAATCGCCTTGACCAGCGGGTCCTCCATCGCCTGCGCGTTGCGGGCAGCTTCTTCGGCCGCCTGCACCTCGGCGATGGTCTGCCCGCCGCCCTGCGCGATCGACACGCCCCAGCGCGCGCCGGTCCAGTTCTGCAAACGTCCGGCCAGCCGCGCGGCGAAATCGGGGGCGGCGTTGTCGGTGGGTTCGAACTCGATTCGCCCGGGCGAATACCGCACCAGCCGCAGGCAGGTCTCGACCTCGGTCAGCAGCCGGATGTCACGCCGCTCGCGGATCAGGGTCACGACGCTGTCGAAGGTCGCATACTGCGCCAGCGCGTTGACCTGCCCGGCCAGCGCCGCCTGCGCACCTCCTCCGCCGCCACCAACACCACCACCGCCGCCGCGCATCGGGGCGCCGCGTCCCATGGCCTGCGCGCCGCCGCCCATGCCCGGCGCGGCTGCGCCACCGCTGCCCCCGCCGCCCGGAGAGGGCGGCGGCGGGCTGTCCTGCAGGCGCTTGATCAGCTCGTCGGGGGTGGGCAGGTCGGCGACATGCGTCATGCGGATGATCGCCATTTCGGCGGCCATCATCGCGTTTGGCGCCATCGCCACCTCTTCCAGCGATTTCAGCAGCATCTGCCACATCCGCGCAAGGATCCGCAGATCCAGCCGCCCGGCCAGATCACTGCCGCGCTGGCGCTCGTCGGGACTGACGGTCGGATCCTCGGCCGCGCCGGGCGTGACCTTGATGATGCTCACCCAATGCGTGATCTCGGCCAGGTCGCGCAGCACGGCGACCGGATCGGCGCCGTCGGCATATTGCGCCGCCAGCTCTTCCAGCGCGCCCGCCGCGTCGCCGCGCATCACCGCCTCGAACAGGTCCATCACACGTCCCCGGTCGGCCAGGCCCAGCATCGCGCGCACCTGATCGGCGCCGGTTTCGCCCGCGCCGTGGCTGATCGCCTGATCGAGCAGGCTCATCGCGTCGCGCACCGAGCCTTCGGCGGCGCGCGCGATCAGCGCCAGCGCCTCGTCCGCGACCTGCGCGTTTTCCTTGCCGGCGATCTTTTGCAGATGGGCGATCATCACCTCGGGTTCGATCCGCCGCAGGTCGAAGCGCTGGCAGCGCGACAGCACGGTGACGGGCACCTTGCGGATTTCGGTCGTGGCGAAGATGAATTTCACATGCGCGGGCGGCTCTTCCAGTGTCTTGAGCAGCGCGTTGAACGCGCTGTTCGAGAGCATGTGCACCTCGTCGATGATGTAGATCTTGTAGCGCGCACTGGCCGCCCGGTAGGCCACGGAATCGATGATCTCGCGGATGTCGCCCACGCCCGTGCGGCTGGCGGCGTCCATCTCCATCACGTCGACATGCCGCCCCTCGGTGATCGCGCGGCAGGGCTCGCAGACGCCGCAGGGCTCGGTCGTGGGGCCGCCGTTGCCGTCCGGACCCACGCAGTTCAGCCCCTTGGCGATGATCCGCGCGGTCGTCGTCTTGCCGGTGCCGCGAATGCCGGTCATCACGAAGGCATGGTGGATGCGGTCGGCCGCGAAGGCGTTTTTCAGCGTGCGCACCATCGCCTCTTGCCCGATCAGGTCGGCAAAGGTTTCCGGGCGGTACTTGCGGGCGAGAACCTGGTAGGTCTGACTCATCGAATTCCGGGGGCTGGTGTCGCCCAGACACTAGGCATCCCGGCGCCCGAGTTCCACCCATCTTCTGCGGGCAATCGGCGCATCGCGTCCGTCAGCCGCGGAAATCGGTGTTGTTGAGGTCTTCGAGCATGTCGAGCAGCGTCTCCATCCGCTCTTTGCCATAGGCCGCTTCCAGCCGGTCGAACAGTCTGCGATTGGCGTCGGCGCGGTCCTGGATCACGGTATGCCCGGCCTCCGAGATGCTCACGATCGAGCGGCGGCGGTCGGCCGGGTCCATGGCGCGGGTCACAAGGCCCTGCTCCTCCATCGCGCGCAGGATCCGGGTCAGCGAGGGCAGTTGCAGGCAGCTTTTCTCGGCCAGCAGGCTCTGATCCAGTGGGCCGGATTCGTCCAGCACCCGCAGGACCCGCCATTTCTGCTCGTTGATCCCGCTGTCGGCGAGCATTTCGCGGACGGGGCCCATGACGGTCTCGCGCGCCCGCAGCAAGGCGATCGGCAGCGAGCGGGAGGTCGTGCGGAGGGAAGTCTTGCTCATGGACAAGCAGTGGCCGAACATCGCGGGCTAGGCAAGCGCTTTGCTTGGGCCACGCCGGCAGGGGCGCCGGGGACGCCCGGTGAATCGGCAATTGACATTCCCGCGCAAAACCCTTAACAAAGCAATTAATCGGAGAGGGGGGAGCCTTGCCACATCTGCAGATCCAGTATTCGCGCAATCTGGAAGAGCGGCTCGACATGCCGGGTCTTCTGGTCGTGCTGCGCGATGCGGCGGTCGAGACCGGGGTCTTTCCGCCTGCGGGCATCCGGGTGCGCGCCTTTGCCGCCGATCATGTCCTGATCGCCGACGGCGACCCGAAACACGCCTTCATCGACATCTCAGTCCGCCTGCGCGGCGGCCGCAGCCCCGAGGACAAGCTCAGGGCGACCAACCATCTGTTCGCGGCGCTCGAAGCCTATTGCGCCGACGATCTTGCCCGGAACTCGCTGATGCTCTCGCTGGAAATGCGCGACATCGACCCCGAGCTGAGCCCCAAATCCAGCTCCATCCGCCGTTTCCTGCCGAAGGACATGCAAGCATGAGTGATCTCGCCACCCGTCTCGCCCAGCTCGACACCCATCTCGCCCGGTTCCGCGACAGCGGCATCGTCAACCTGATCAACGGTCAGGATATCCCCGGATCGGGCGGCGCGTTCGAGACCCGCTCGCCGGTGGATGACAGCCTGATCTGCAGCGTCTCGCGCTCGACTGCCGAAGACGTGGACGCTGCCGCGAAGGCTGCGAAGGCGGCGTTTCCGGCCTGGGCCGCGATGGATGGCAAGGAGCGCAAGAAGATCCTGCACCGCGTCGCGGATGCCATCGTCGACCGCGCCGAGGAAATCGCGCTGTGCGAATGCTGGGATACCGGGCAGGCCTGGCGCTTCATGTCCAAGGCGGCTTTGCGCGCGGCCGAGAATTTCCGCTTCTTCGCCGATCAGGCCCCGACCGCGCGCGACGGCCAGACGCTGTTCGCGCCCGGTCAGATGAACGTCACCGCGCGCCACCCGATCGGCCCCGTGGGCGTCATCACGCCTTGGAACACGCCCTTCATGCTGTCGACGTGGAAAATCGCGCCGGCGCTGGCCGCGGGCTGCACGGTGGTGCACAAACCGGCCGAGTTCAGCCCGCTGACGGCGCGGCTCTTGTCGGAAATCTGCCGCGAGGCGGGGCTGCCCGACGGCGTCTTGAACCTTGTGAACGGGTTCGGCGAGGATGCGGGCCGCGCGCTGACCGAGCATCCCGACATCAAGGCCATCGCCTTCGTGGGCGAGTCGAAAACCGGCTCGATGATCATGAAACAGGGCGCCGACACGCTGAAACGCGTGCATTTCGAGCTGGGCGGCAAGAACCCGGTGATCGTGTTCGAAGATGCCGACCTGGAGCGCGCGCTGGATGCGGTGATCTTCATGATCTATTCGCTCAACGGCGAGCGCTGCACCTCGTCCTCGCGGCTTCTGGTGCAGGAAAGCATCGCCGCCGAGTTCCACGACAAGCTGGAAGCGCGGGTCCGGAACATCCGGGTCGGCCATCCGCTGGATCCTGCGACCGAGGTGGGGCCGCTCATCCACAAGGTGCATTACGACAAGGTCATGTCCTATGTCGAGATCGGCAAATCCGAAGGCGCCACCTGCCGGGCCGGCGGCGCGCGCGCGGGCGAGGAGGGGTGGTTCGTGAAACCCACGCTGTTCACGGACGCCACCCGCAACATGCGCATCGCGCAGGAAGAGGTGTTCGGCCCCTTCCTGACCTCGATCACCTTCAAGGACGAGGCCGAGGCGCTCGATATCGCCAATGACGTGGCATATGGCCTGTCGGGCTATCTGTGGACCAACGACCTGACCCGTGCGCTCAATTTCAGCGACAAGCTGGAAGCGGGCATGATCTGGGTGAACTCCGAAAATGTCCGCCACCTGCCGACGCCGTTCGGTGGCGTCAAGGCCTCGGGCGTGGGGCGCGACGGGGGCGACTGGTCGTTCGATTTCTACATGGAGACGAAGAACACGTCCTTCGCGCTGGGAAGCCACAAGATCCAGCGCCTGGGCGCCTGAGCGGGGAGGGGGAAGAATGGGAGAGCTGGTTCTCGCCGCCAAGATGACCCATGTGCCGACCTTGCAGATGTCGGAACAGGAGGGTCCCATCAAGGGCAAGCGACAGGCGGCCATCGACGGTCATCTGGAAATCGCCCGCCGCGCCAAGGCGCTGGAGGTCGATACGGTGGTGATCTGCGACACGCATTGGCTGGTCAATGCGGGCTTCCACGTCAACGCCAATGACCGCTTCGAAGGGCTGCTGACCTCGTCGGAATTTCCGCAATTCATCCGCGACATGCCCTATTCCCACCGGGGCAATCCGGAACTGGGCGACGCCATCGCCAAGGCCGCGACGGATATGGGCGTCTTCACGCTGGCCCATCACCTCGACAGCCTGGATCTGGAATACGGCACGCTGGTGCCGATGAGCTTCATGGCGCGCGAACACGACATGAAGGTCGTCTCGGTCGCCGCCTTCTGCACGGTGCATGGCCATGACGAAAGCCGGGTGCTGGGGCAGGCGATCCGCAAGGCGATCGAGGACAGCGACAGCCGCGTGATGCTGGTCGCCTCGGGCTCGCTCAGCCACAAGATCTGGTCGAACAAGGAATACGCGCCCAATAACGGCACTTTCACCATCAGCTCGGAATTCAACCGGCAGGTGGATCTGATGGTGCTGGAGATGTGGCAGCGCGGCGACCATGCGACCTTCCTGAAAATGCTGGGCGATTACGCGCATCATTGCTCGGGCGAGGGCGCGATGCATGACACGGCGATGCTGTACGGCGCGCTGGGCTGGGACGATTATACCGGCCGGTGCGAGATCGTGACGCCCTATTTCCCCTCGTCCGGCACCGGACAGGTCAACGTGATTTTCCCGGTCTGAGGAGTTCCCGATGCCGATCCCCGAACCCAATCTCTACCCGCCCTTCAACATCGTCCGCCTGAGCCATGTGGAATACGGCGTGACCGATCTTGCGGCGTCCCGCGCCTTCTATGTCGACACGCTGGGCCTGCAGGTCACGGACGAGGACGACACGACCATCTACCTGCGCGCGATGGAAGAACGCGGCCACCATTGCATCGCGCTGGTGCAATCCGACACCGCCTATGTCGGCGGTCTGGGCTTCAAGGTCTTCGACGAGCAGGAACTCGACAAGGCGGCGGCGTGGTTCGACGCGCAGGGGCTGGGCGTGGACTGGGTCGAGCGTCCCTTCATCGGCCGCGCCTTCCGCACCCGCGACCCGTTCGGCATTCCGCTGGAATTCTATTGCCGCATGGACCGCCTGCCGCCGATCCACCAGCAATACAAACTCTACCGGGGGGTGAAGCCGCTCCGGATCGACCATTTCAACATGTTCTCGTCGGATGTCGACGCTTCGGTCGCGTTCTACAATTCGATCGGCTTCCGGGTGACCGAATATACCGAGGATGCGGAAACCGGAAAGTGCTGGGCCGCCTGGATGCACCGCAAGGGCGGCGTGCATGACGTGGCTTTCACCAACGGCACCGGCCCCCGGCTGCACCACACGGCTTTCTGGGTGCCGACGCCCCTGAACATCATCGACCTTCTGGATCTGATGGCGACCACCGGCTATGTCGGCAATATCGAACGCGGACCGGGCCGGCACGGGATTTCGAACGCGTTCTTCCTCTATGTCCGCGACCCCGACGGGCACCGGATCGAGATCTATTGTTCGGATTACATGACGGTCGACCCGGATCTGGAGCCGATCAAGTGGGATCTGAAGGACCCGCAGCGCCAGACGCTCTGGGGCGCGCCGGCGCCGCGCTCGTGGTTCGAGGAAGGATCGGTTTTCGAGGGCGCGGCATTGACGGCCTCGGTGCTGAAAGCGCAGCCGATCGTGGCGCCCTGAGGGCCTTCGCGCGAAGCGGCGGGGGCTGCCGCCCCCGCACCCCCGCTTCAAGGGGGGCTGTCTGCCCCCCTTGAAAATCCCCCCCCGGATATTTGGAGAACAAAGATGACAGCACGGATCGCGACAGTGGAGGCCGCGGGTCGCCAGCACTACGGTTTGGTGGTCGAGGGCGGTTTCGTGGCCCTGTCGGACGATTTTCCGCACTGGCCGACGCTGAAGGCCGTGATCGAAGCGGGCGCGCTGGGCGAGCTGGTTGCGGCGGGCACGGGACGGGCGGTGACGCATCGAGAGGGCGATTTCACCTATGCGATCCCGGTGCCCGATCCCGGGAAGATCCTGTGCGTGGGGGTGAATTTTCCCGACCGCAACGCCGAGTACAAGGACGGCTCGGCGCAGCCGAAATACATGTCGCTGTTCCCCCGCTTCGCCTCGAGCTTCACGGGGCACGGCCAGCCGCTGGTGCGCCCGCCCGAGAACCATACGCTGGATTACGAGGGCGAAGTCGTGGTGGTGATCGGGAGGGGCGGACGGCGGATCGCGGCGGAGGATGCCTATGACCATATCGCCGCGCTGACGCTGTGCAACGAGGGTACGATCCGCGACTGGGTGCGGCATGCGAAGTTCAACGTCACGCAGGGCAAGAACTGGGACAGATCAGGCGCGATCGGCCCGTGGCTGGTGCCGTTCGAGGATTCCGCGCAGCTGGACGAGGCGCGGATCGTCACACGGGTGAATGGCGAGGTGCGGCAGGACGATGTGCTGAGCCGGATGATGTTCCCCGTTCGCGAGGAGATCGCCTATATCTCGACCTTCACCACGCTCGAGCCCGGCGACATGATCGTCACCGGCACCCCCACCGGCGCGGGCGCGCGGTTCGATCCGCCGAAATACCTGAAGCCCGGCGACGTGGTCGAGGTCGAGGTGGCGGGCATCGGGGTGTTGTCGAACGGGGTGGTGGACGAATGACGCCGGACGAGCACAAGGCCGCCGGGCGCGCGCTGTTCGAGGCCGAGCGCGACGGGCGCCAGATCGGGCTGCTGTCGCTGGCCCATCCCGGGATGAGCCTGGACGATGCCTATGCCGTGCAGGCCGCTCTGGTGGCGCACCGGAAGGAAGCCGGGCGGCGGGTGATCGGCTGGAAGATCGGCCTGACCAGCCGGGCCATGCAGGACGCGCTGAAGATCGACACGCCGGATTCGGGCGTGCTGTTCGACGACATGCTGTTCGAGGACGGCGCCGAGATCCCGGCGGGGCGGTTCATCCAGCCGCGCATCGAGGCCGAGATCGCGTTTCTGATGAAGGCGCCCGTGTCGGGCGGCGATGTCACGCGCGAGGCGGTTCTGGATGCCACCGAGGCGGTCGCGCCGTCGCTCGAGATCCTCGATACCCGTATCCTGCGCGCCGATCCGGCCACCGGCAAGGCGCGCGTCATCACCGATACGATCAGCGACAACGCCGCCAATGCGGGCATCGTGCTGGGCCGTCAGCGTCACGATCCGCGTGCGGTCGACCTGCGCTGGGCGGGGGCCATCGTGAAGCGCGACGGGGTGGTCGAGGAAACCGGCCTCGGCGCGGGGGTGCTCGACGATCCGGTCACCGGCATCGTCTGGCTGGTGCGGCGGCTGGCGCAGTATGGTCAGGGGCTGGCGGCGGGCGAGGTGGTGCTGTCGGGCTCTTTCGTGCGCCCGGTCGAGGCGCCGCCGGGCAGCCGCTTCGATGCCGATTTCGGAGGCTTCGGGGCGGTTTCCGTGAGCTTTGCCAAAGCCTGAACACGCACAGGCGGTTGAGCGCTTCCCTGCGTCCCGTTCCTGGTGTAGCGTCCGGCGCATTGATCGAAGGCGCGTTGGACATGAGCGAGAACCATCATTTTCTGGTTCAGCAGGTCGGGCAGGGGGACAAGCAGGCCCTGGCCGCGCTCTATCGTGCCTATGAGCGCCCGGTCTACCGATTCATCGTCTCGCGTTTGAACGATCCGCACGAAGCGGCCGACATACTCCACGAAGTCTTCATGGACATATGGCGGGTGGCCGCCAGCTTCGAGGGGAGAAGCCAAGTGCGTACCTGGATCTTTGGAATCGCCTATCGCAAGGTGATCGACGCGCATCGCAAGCGCGCGCGGGTGACGGTGACCGACGAGGTGCCGGAAACCGGCGACGTGGCCGAGGCCGCCGATGCGGGTTTCGCCGCGAAGCAGGAGGCCGAGCACCTGCGCTACTGCATGGGCACGCTGTCCGACGAACATCGCAGCGCGGTGTCGCTGGCCTTCTACGAGGACATGACCTGCGCCGAGATCGCGCAGATCGCCGGAGTGCCCGAGGGCACGATCAAGTCGCGCCTGCATCACGCGAAGAAGCTGCTGCTTCATTGCCTGTCGGGTCGCATCCGGGGGAGGGCGCTGGCATGACCCGCTCCCGTGACGAGATCGAACTGGACCTGCCGTTTCTGGTCAACGGCACGCTCGACGCCGAAGCGCGCGCCGAGATCGAGGCCGCGCTGGCCGAGGATCCGCACCTGGCGGCCGAGCACGAGGCGCTGGCGGCCATCCGCAGCGGCATGCAGGCTGAGGACACGAAGACGCCCGGTGAATTCGGGCTGGCGCGGCTGATGCGCGACGTTGACCGGCAAACCGCGCGCGCGGCGGATCACCGGGCCGATGCCGGGGGGGCGCGTCGCGGCGTGGCCCCATTCCGGTCGCGCACGACGCTGTGGCAGGCCGTGGCCGCCGTGGCGGTGCTGGGCATCGTCGCCCAGAGCTATTTCCTGCGCCCGGCCACCAATCTGGAGGTCAACGTGGCGCCGGCGGGGTATGTGCTGGCGGGCAGCGAAGAGCGGGGCGCGCTTTTGGTGGGTTTCGCCGCCGGCGCGACCGAGGCCGCGATCCGCGGCCTTCTGCTGGATGCCGAACTTGAAATCGTTGCCGGTCCTTCGGCGCTCGGGCTGTACCGGCTCGATGTGCTCGACGGGGCGGATGTGGAAACCGCGACCGGACTGCTCCGGTCGGCCGAGGGAATCGTCGAGAGCGTGGAGAATGTCCGGAACTAATCGCATCAGCCCCGTCAGCCGTCTTGTCGTCGTTCTCGCCGCTCTGCTGCTGTCGGCGCCGTATGCCCTTGCGCAGACCGGGGGCGGCGAGGGGCCGGGCGAAGAGACGCCGCATGAATACCACGATTACGGGATCGGCCACGCGCCGCCGCGCGCCGAGGGGCGCAGCCGTCCGGTGCGGATTCTGACCACTCCCAACGGGCAACCCGAATGGATCGTCATCGGGCCGCAGGGTGATGCCGACGCCGTGCGCGCGGCCATCGAAAGCGTGCGCGGAGAGGTGCTGCGGGTGCGCCAGCTGGGCAGCCTGGGCCAGACCAGCACCGTGGCGATCCTGCCCACGCAATTGTCCCGCGCGCAGATCGGCGAGGCGCTGTTGCGCATGGCGCCGTCCTCGGTACTGGCCGCGCAGCACGCCTATTACTTCGCCCAAAGCGCCGGCAGCCCCCGGATCTATGCGCCCGACCTGATCGGCGATGCCGGGCCGGGCCGGTGCCGGGTTTCGTCCTCGGTGCGGATCGGCATGATCGACGGGCCGGTGAATACCGACCATCCGGCCCTGCGCGGAGCGGACGTGAGATACGAGTCGCTGTTGCCGATCGGGGCGGTGCCGTCGCAGGACCACGGGACGGCGGTGGCCGCGCTTCTGGTGGGTCAGGACAGCACCGGGGCGCTGGCGGGCTTCGCGCAAGGAGCGCAGCTGCACGCGATCTCTGTCTTCGACACCCGCGACGAAACCGACATGGCCAGCGTCGAGCGGATCACGCAGGCCATCGACCGGCTGGTCGGCAATGGCGTGCGGCTGATCAACCTGTCGCTGGCCGGCCCCCCGAACGAGGCGCTGGGTGCGGCCATCCGGGCCGCCGCAAGCCGGGGCGCGGTGCTGATCGCCGCCTCGGGGAACGAACGTCGCCCGGTCGTCGCCTGGCCCGCCGCCGCGCCCGAGGTCATTGCCGTGACCGCCATCGACGCGGCGCTGCGGCGCTTCCGGATGGCCAATACCGGCCCCGAGCTGGAATTCGCGGCGCCCGGCGTCGATATCTACGCCGCGCGCGGGACGGGCGGCGGCTATGTCAGCGGCACCTCGTTCGCAGCCCCGATCGTCACCGCGCTTGCCGCGCGCGAGATGGCGGCGGGCCGGGGCTCGGTCGCGGCGATCCGCGCGGCGTTGCGCTCGGACGTGCGTCCGCTGGGCGCGGGCGGGCGCAACCCGGATTTCGGCTTCGGGCTGGCCCGCGGCGGCTGCTGAGCGCCTGACATCGCACAAGACCCGAACGGGCCGCCGGATTGATCCCCGGCGGCCTGCTTCGTGTTTGCCCCACGTTAGCCAGCCGCCCCAGCTTTGCGATCCCTGTCGCGCAAGCGTCACGCGGCGCGATTATCTTTGAACCGGGTTCTCACCTCGAGCGACCCATGGATGCGATGCCGTGATCCCGGCGCTGCAGAACCGCTGCCCCTGTCGGCCCGCCTCTCCGCTTTCTGCCCGGATCATGCCTCGCCTTCTGTCCCATACCTGCCCCGGAGCGTGCTCCGGGGCTTTTTTTTCTGCGCCAGCGCCTCGCGACCCCCGGCGGCTGTTCCCTGGGGAACGGAAAAAAATCGCGGCTCGGGCGAAATTCTTTGAACGCTGCGCCGGGGTCGGCCGACCTATGGGCATCGAAGCGGGTTCGCCGCGAAAGTTGTTAAGATCCAAACCCTTCCCTGCACCGGGTTCCCCGGTTTTCATGACCAAATCCTGTTCTATCCCTTTTCGATCAAGTCGGCGCCCCGGGTTCTCCCGGGGCGCTTTTTTACGTCGCTGCAAGGTTGCGCGCTGTCCGATACTATTTTCGCGACGCGAACCATCGTCGCGCCAATCGTCCCGAAACCGGACCGCAGACCCGTAGCCGGGCAGGGGCGGGGAACTTCGGTGTCGCAAAGGGCATGTGCTGCGGAACAGCGTTCCGGGCGGGCGCCCCGCAGCGCCTTGCGTGAACAGTTGTACGGCCCCTGCCGATACACTAGCGTCGCGCCGGACCCGATCACATCAGACAGGGAGGTCGTGATGGCCCAAGACTACGGTTTCGACACGCTGCAGATCCATGCGGGCGCGCGCCCCGATCCGGCGACCGGCGCGCGGCAGGTGCCGATCTACCAGACCACCGCCTATGTTTTCCGCGATGCCGATCATGCGGCGGCGCTCTTCAACCTGCAGGAAGTGGGCTACATCTATTCGCGCCTGACCAACCCGACCGTCGCGGCCCTGGCCGAGCGGCTGGCGGCGCTGGAAGGGGGCGCTGGCGCGGTCTGCACCTCGTCGGGCCACGCGGCGCAGATCATGGCGCTGTATCCGCTGATGGCGCCGGGCAAGAACATCGTCGCCTCGACCCGTCTCTATGGCGGCACCATCACCCAGTTCACGCAGGTCTTCAAGCGCTTCGGCTGGGAATGCACCTTTGTCGATACCGATGATCTGGCCGCGGTCGAGGCCGCCATCGACGACAACACCCGCGCGGTGTTCTGCGAAACCATCGCCAATCCGGGCGGCTATGTCAGCGACATTCCGGCGCTGGCCAAGATCGCCGACAAGCACGGCCTGCCGCTGATTGTCGACAACACCACCGCCACGCCATATCTGGCGAAACCCATCGAGATGGGCGCGACGCTGGTCGTGCATTCGCTGACCAAGTACCTGACCGGCAACGGCACCGTGACCGGCGGCGCGATCATCGATTCGGGCAAGTTCGACTGGTCGGCCTCGGACAAGTTCCCGTCGCTGTCGCAGCCCGAGCCCGCCTATCACGGCCTGAAGTTCCACGAGACCTTCGGCGCGCTGGCTTTCACCTTCTTCAGCATCGCCATCGGTCTGCGCGATCTGGGCATGACGCTGAACCCCCAGGCCGCGCATTACACGCTGATGGGCATCGAAACGCTCAGCCTGCGCATGGACAAGCACGTCGCCAATGCCGCGAAAGTGGCCGCGTGGCTGGAAAAGCACCCGGCGGTCGAAGGCGTCACCTATGCCGGTCTCGACAGCTCGCCCTACAAGGATCGCGCCGCCAAGATCGTGCCCAAGGGCGCCGGAGCGCTGTTCACCGTCACGCTGAAAGGCGGGTATGACGCCTGCGTCAAGCTGGTGGATTCGCTGGAATTGTTCAGCCATGTGGCCAATCTGGGCGATACCCGCAGCCTGATCATCCACTCGGCCAGCACCACGCACCGCCAGCTCACGCCCGAGCAGCAGAAAGCGGCTGGCGCGGCGCCGAACCTCGTGCGGCTGTCGATCGGCACCGAGAATGCCGACGACATCATCGCGGATCTGGACCAGGCGCTGGCGAAAGCCTCGGCCTGAGGCGGTTTTTCGCGAAGGCGTTCAAAGAATTGTGGCCCGGCAGCATCACTGCCGGGCTTTTTGTTTCCTTCGGCGGATTCCTGCTATACGCATTGAAACACACAAGCCGGTGACTCGGCTCTTTCAGGTTGGCTGTGATAAACGCGCGGTATGAAACCAAATTTTGCTCTGAAGCTGTCGAACGAAGGTGTCGAACTGCTCCACCGCACCGCTGGCGGTTGGGCGCGGGTCGGATCGGTCGACTTTGACAACGACAACATCGCCGAAGCCTGTGCAGGTTTGGTTAAGGAAGCGGAAGCGCTCGAACCCGGCGGGTTGCGCACCAAGCTTGTGCTGCCCGACAGCGAGGTCCGCTATACCAGCGTCGTCGCCCCCGGTCCGACGGACGAGGCGCGGCGCTATCAGATCGAAGCCGAGATCGAGCGTCTGACGCCCTACCGGATCGACGAACTGGCCTATGACTGGTCGGTCGAGGACGATTACGCCCTTGTGGTGATCGCCGCGCGCGAAACGCTGATCGAGGCCGAATCCTTTGCCGATGGCTACGGATTCAACCCGGTTTCCTTCGTGGCCAAGCCGGGAGCGGGCGAGTTTTCGGGCGAGCCCTTCTTCGGCGAAACCATGGTGGCGCCCCGCTTCATGGCGCAGGGCGATCACGTCCAGCCCGATGCCGAGCCGATCCGCGAGATCACCGCGCGCGCAACCCCCGCCAAAGCGCCCGCCGCACCAGCGGGCACCGAGGCACCCAAGGACGCCCCGGTGGCGTCTGCGAAAGCCGAGGCAAAGCCCGCGCAAGACGAAAAGCCCCAGCCGCGCCCCGCGCCCAAGGCCGACCCGGTCGTCCCCACCGCCGCGCCGCAGATCGCCAGCCCGCGCCCGGCGCCGTCTTCTCCTGCCGCCCCGGCGCCCGCGACACCGAAGCCTGTCACTGCACCGCCTGCGCGCGCCAAGGTCGATATCCCGCCGCGCGCCGCGTCCTCTGCCGCCGCAACGGGGGCCGATGCCGGGGACGACATGGGCTTGGCGCGTCCCCGCACGCCGCCGCTCTCGCCGGCGCTGTCCGATGACGGGGGCAAGCGCGGCGTGGGCAGCCTTGTCCGCCGCATGAGCAGCCGCCTGCGCCGCGACCAGAGCACGGCCGAGGCAACCCCGCCGGCCAAGCCCGCGCTTCCCGCCGATTTTGCGACCAAACGCGCCGTGCCGCCCGTGCGCCCCGCCGTGGCCGGTGAGGCGCCCGAGATCCCGACCGCGTCCGAGATCAAGGCCGATGCGGGGACCCCCGCGACCGACAAGAACGCGGCGATGGGTGCTGCCAAGGGCGCCCCGAAAGCTGCCGACGCGCCGTCGACCCCTGCCGACACCGGCGCCGACTCCGTGGCGTTCTCGTCGCGCCGCCGCCCGGCGCCGGTCGTGGCCGCCAGCAATGCCGCGCCCCCGGATCCGAAGACCGGCCCCGGCGGCCGGCTGGCTGTGACGCGCAACGCAAGCGCGCCCGCTGCCCTGCCCGGAATGGCCGGGGCGCAGGGCCTCTTGGCGCGGGCGCGCGGGATCTTCGCCGGGGCGGGGACCACGGCGCAATCCGCCCGCCCGAAGCAGGACCAGAGCCACGAAAAGGCAGCCGAAAAACCCGTCGCTGCGCCGCCCGCGACCGGCGCGGCCTCGGCCGCCGCCGCCACGAGCGGCGCCACCTCGTCCTCGACGCCCGCCGCGCAACCTGCATCCGCCGCGCTTTCGTCCAAACCGGCGGCGCGTCCGGCGCCCGGCATAGCCGCTGCGCCGGTCTCGTCCGAGCGCCCTGCACGCCGCGAAGCCCCTTTGCAAACCACGGTCCCGGCCTCGCGCCCGCCCGTGAACGAGCAGGACAAGGCGCGCGAAGCCGAAGCGATGACCATTTTCGGCGCCCGGGGGGCGCAGAAGAATGCCGGCAATTTCGCTCAACGCGGCCTGATGGCGGCGGGCGGCGCCCTGCTTCTGCTGATCGCCGTCGCGGTCTGGTTCATCTATTTCAACAGCCCCGACGGCACGCAGATCGCCGGTAGCCGCGACGAGACCCCGGCGCTGGCCGAGAGCACGGCAATGGCGGAAGGCGACGGCGCGGGGGGTATCGAGGCGCCCGAAACGCTGGCCACCGCCGAGCCGGATGTCGCCGCGCCCGAGGCGTTGGACACGCCCGAGGACCCGGTCACCGGGGCCGATGCGCTGGCCGATGCAGGCGAGGGCGAGGCGCTTTCGCCCGAAGAGCAGGTCGACGCGCTTGTCGCCGACGCGCTGACCGAGGCGCCCGAGGCTGACAGCCCCGCCGAGACCGCGCTTGCCGAGGCCACGCCCGTCGATCAGGCGGGCGATCCGTCCGAGCCGCAGCAGCCGTCGCCCGATACGGACACCGCGGCGGCAGCCGGGACCGAGACAACGACCGAGACTGCGAGCGAGGGCGCGCAATCCCCGGTCGCCATCGCCAGCGATTCGCCCCAGCTGGACAGCGAAACCGCGACCGTTCAGCGCTTGTCGCTGCCCTCGGGCATGGCCGTCCCGCCGGTCGAGGAAGTCGCCTTCACCCCGCCGCCGCCGCCGCCGCCCTTCGGCACCGAGTTCGTCTTCGACGATCGCGGTCTGGTCGTGGCGACGCCCGAAGGCGCGCTGACGCCGTCGGGGGTCACGGTCTTCGCCGGGCGTCCCGACGTGGTTCCCGCGCCGCGCGCGGGCACCGTCCTGCCCGCCGCGCCCGAGGCGGACGCCGAAGCCGCGCCCGACGCTCAGCCGGAAGCGCCCGCCGACGAGGCCACCGACGACACCACCGCGCCGGAAACCGTGGCCGAGATCGCGCCCTTGCCGACCGACGAACCCGTCGCCGCCGCGATCGAAAGCGCCATCGCCGAGGCGGTGGGCGAAGAGGTGCCCGCCCCGGAAGGGACGGCAGAGACGCCCGCCGAGCCCGAGGTCGTCTATGACGATACGCCTCGCGCCGATCCCGAACTGGCCGATGCCCGCCCGCAGCCGCGCCCTGAAGCCGTCCGCCTGATCGGTGAACAGCTCGAGGCCGAGCGCGCGCAGGAAGAGGCGCCCGGCGATCAGACCAGCCTGGCCCCGGAAGACGGGGCGCAGACGGGCGCGGCATCGCTCGTTCCCGCCGCGGCCACCGCCGTCGCAGGCGAGGACAGCGCGGCAACCCGGGCCAGCGACGGCGCGGCCACGACCGAGCTTGCGGCGCTGGAAGCGCCCTCGCCGGGGCCGGGGGCGCTGTCGCTCGACGCCCTGCGCCCGCAGCGCCGGCCCAGCGACCTGGTGCCCGAAGCCGCGCCTGTGCCGGAACTGGACCTGTCCGGCGCCACGCCCGAGGCTGTCGCGGAATCGCCGATGCCCGGCGCGCGTCCCAGCGATGTCGAGGAACGCGGTCGCGAAGTGCTTGCCGCCGCTGCCGCGGCCGCGGCTGCGGCCCCCGCGCCGGCCGCCGCCGCGCCTGCCAACGTGGCGGGCAGCAACGATCCGGTGATCCCCAGCGCGGCCTCGGTCGCGCGGCAGGCCACCGAGGAAGACGCGATCCGGCTGAACCGCATCAACCTGATCGCCGTCTTCGGCAGCCCCAACAATCGTCGCGCGCTGGTGCGGATGTCGAATGGCCGCGTCGTGCGCGTCGGCGTGGGCGACCGGCTCGATGGCGGGCAGGTTGCGGCCATCGGCGAGAGCGAGCTGCGCTATGTCCGCAGCGGGCGCAACGAAGTGCTGGAAATCGGCGGCTGACGGCAACCGCGTGACGCGACACAGAAAACCCCGGATCGCACCATAGCGATCCGGGGTTTTTCTTTGCTTGCCTTTGGAGCGCGGCCGCCCGGGGTCCGATCAGAGTTCGATCACCTGAACCTGCTGCCCCTTCGCCGCCAGCGCCAGGTCGCCCGCGCACAGCCGCAGCGCATCGGCGCCGAACAGCTCGGCCCGCCAGCCCTTCAGGCAATCCACGTCGCGCCGGCCCGCCGCGATGGCGTCCAGATCCGAGGTCGGCGCGATCAGCCGTTGCGCCACGCCCGCGCTGTCGGCCTTGGCCTTCAGCAGCACCCGCAACAGATCGGCCAGCGCCGGGTTGACCTGCAAGGGCGGCCCTTCATCGGCGGTGGCGGGCCAGTCCTTGGGCCCCAGCCGCTGCGCCTGCTGCACGGCTTCCAGGATGCCCTCGGCGATCTCGCCGCGCCGGGCTTCGCGCAACAACAGCCGCGAACGGCCCAGCGCCTCGATCGTCTCGGGCTTGGTCGAGGCCAGTTCCAGCAGCGCGTCGTCCTTGAACACGCGCGAGCGCGGCACATTGCGGGTCTGCGCGTAATCCTCGCGGAAGCGGGCCAGTTCGCGCACCATGGCCATGAACTTGCCCGACTGCCCCCGCGTGCGCACGCGCTTCCACGCATCTTCGGGGCGCGAGATATAGGTCTCGGGCGAGGTCAGCACCGCCAGTTCCTCGGCTACCCAGGCCGCGCGGCCGTTCTTGTCGATGGCGGCTTTCAGGTGTTCGTAGATCTGGCGCAGATGCGTCACGTCGTCGAGCGCATAACGCTGCTGGGCTTCGGTGAGCGGTCGCTGCGACCAGTCGGTGAAGCGCGAAGTCTTGTCCAGAGGCGCGCGGGCGATCTTCTTGACCAGCGTCTCGTAACCCACCTGTTCGCCGAAACCGCAGACCATGGCGGCGATCTGGGTGTCGAACAGGGGCTCGGGGATCACGCCGCCATCGATGAAGAAGATTTCCAGATCCTGCCGCGCGGCGTGGAAGACCTTCACCACGTCCTTGTTGCGCATCAGCTCCAGAAGCGGGTCCAGCGACAGGCCCTCGGCCAGCGGGTCGATCAGATAGGCGCGCTCGGGACCCTTGCCGGGCAGGGCCATCTGCACAAGACAAAGCTTGGCGTAATAGGTGCGTTCTCGAAGGAATTCGGTGTCGAGCGTCACGAAGGGCTCGTTGGCGGCCTCGGCGCAAACGTCGGCCAGGGCATCGGTCGTGGTGATTATGTTCATTCCGCCTCGCCTGGCGGGGTCATCCCGCTGGTCTTCCGGTTCTACGGGGCACCGGCGGGAATGGAAAGCGCTCAGCACCGGCGGGGCGGGGCTAGTCACGCATGTGCAACACCGCCTCGCCCCGCACCGGCCCGGCGTCGTCCGTGCCCGCAATCAGGAACTGCAGCCGCTCGCCATCGCGCGTCAGCGTCACGCCCGCCCCGTCTTCGTCGCTGAACCGCAACTGTCCGGCGCTGGCCGTTCCGGTCAGCTCGGTCGGGCGTGTGTCGGGCAGGGGGCGGCGGTCGGTGGCGATCAGCGTGCCATCCGCGCGTTCCGTCAGCGTGTAATTCACGCTTTGCGATCCCTGCGCGGTCACGCAGCGACCGACGAACTGCGCCTCGCGCGGGTCCAGCGGGACGATGCGCAGACGGCACCGAAAGGTCTGCGCCGGTTCGCCCGCGCGCGTGAGCGTGCCGTCGCCGTCCCAGTTGCCCGCGAAATCGGGCAGAACCTGCGCCTGCGCCTGCGCAGCAAGGCAGAGAAGGGCAAGAAAGGCAGCGGCGGATCGGGTCATTTCAGGCTCCATCGGATCAGGCCGGGCAGAAGGAACAGGTCGGCCAGCAGCGCCAGCCCCACGGCCAGCGCGATCAGCCCGCCGAAAATCGACAGGCCCGGCAGGCTGGAGGCCAGCGTCACCACCAGCCCGGCGAGCAGAATCAGCGTCGTCGCCGCCATCGGCGGCCCGGCTTCGTGCACGGCCTGCGTCACGCGCCCGGCGGTGTCGCCCCGCGCCAGCCGGAAGCGGTTGAGGAAATGCAGTGTGTCGTCGATGGCGATCCCGAACGCGACGGTCAGCGCGATCATGTTCATGATCGTGACCTCGCGACCCAGAAGGACCAGCCACGCCTCGACCCCCATGATCGGGATCAGGTTCGCCACCAGCCCCGCCAGCGCCAGCCGGATCGAGCGATAGACCAGCGCGACCAGCAGGGTGATCGACAGGATCGTTGCGTAAAGCCCGAAGCGCAGGCTCTCGACGATGCGGGGGCCTTCGACCAGCAGCGCATAGCCGGGACCGACGACGTGGGTCTCGGCTGCCAGTCCGGCCCCGGCGAGCCGGGTTTCCAGCGCCGACAGGGCCTCGTCGGCGCGGATGTCGCGGGCGGCGATGGGCATCTGGACAGGCAGGGCATGGGCGCTGCCGTCCTGCGCGGACATCCGTTCCAGCATCCGCGCGCCGGCTTCGCCTTCGGTAAAGGCTGCGGCGTCGGGGCCGTAGATCGCGTTCGCCGCTCGGCGCACCCGGTCGAGCGGCGCGTCGGGATCGGCCTCGACCACGACCAGCATCCGGTCCGAACCCAGCCCGCTATCGTCCATCATCGCCAGCGCCTCGGTCACCGGGGCGCCCTGCGGCAGGTAATCGGCATAGCGGAACCCCACTTCCGAGCGGCTCTGCAACGCCCAGACCCCGCCCAGAAGCCCGAGAGCAAGCACCGCCACGAGACGCCCGTGCCGCGACAGGGCCAGCGCGGGCGGCACGATGCGCGAAAAGAGGCCCGGCGCCCGCGTGCCCGCGCGCGGCACGCCCAGCGCCCACATCAGCACCGGCGTCATCGCCAGAACGGCGATCAGGCACAGCACCATTCCCACCGCCCCGGCCCAGGCCATCGCGTTGAGCGAGGGCGAGTCGGGCAAGGCCAGCGAGGCAAAGGCAATGAGCGTCGTCAGCGAGGTGAACGCAGCCGCCGGGGCGGTCTGCGCCAGCGCCCGCGCCAGCCCTTCGGCGCGGGGCGTATCCGACGACAGCGCCCCGATCGCCGCGTGGTAGACATGGATCGAATCCGAGAAGGCCAGCACGATCAGCACGACCGGCAGCGCCCCCATCAGCGGGTCGATGGCGGTGCCCGTCGCGCCGAGAAAGCCCAGAAACCACACGAGGCCCGCGATGGGCGGCAGCGAGATCACCGCCACCGCCCGCACCGACCGGAACAGCACCGCCGAAACCAGCAGGCAGATCACCACGGCGGCAGGCACAAGGACGCGAAGATCGTGGATCAGCTCGACCGCGATGGCACGCTGGACTTCCAGCAGGCCCACGGGCGTGACGTCGAGCTCCGGCACGCTGCCGGCGGCGGCCATGACGCGCGCGGCAAAACCGTCGCCCGCCGCGCCCCGCTCGGCCGCGACCGAGATCAGCGTGGCGTCGAGGCTTTCGGACAGGATCTGCGCCGCAAGCGGGCTTTCCGCGCGCATCAATTGCAGCCGTGCTGCGGGGGACAGTCCGGCCAGTTCCGGCCCGCTCAGCCACGCGCCGGTGCGCCCCGGTGCGGGCAGTCCGGGCAGCGAGATCACCTGCGCCACGCCATCGACGAATTGCAGCTCCAGCACAAGGTTTTCCAGCGCCGTGAGCGCCGCGTCGCTGGCGAAACTCGGCGCGCGGACGAGCAGCACCTCTTCGGCGCGGAACGGGGCGAAACGTTCGGAATAGCGGGTCATCGCCTGCGCGCCCTGCGTCTGGCTGCCGATCAGCCCGGACAGGTCCACCGCGACGCGGATCTGCGTGGTTTGCCAGAGCGCCAGAAGGGTGATCAGCACCAGCGCAAGGGCCGGGATCAGCGGGCGCGCGAGCAGCCGCGCGAACACGCGCGTCAGGCCCTGTTCATGCTCTGCTGCCCGTGCCGTCGCCATGCGCGCAAGGTATCACGCGGCGGACCCCCGGCAAGGGCGGGCACCGGCGTGCCGCGTCACCCGTCCTGCGCCTCGTCCCTGACGCGTTGCGCGCCGGTCAGGCCCAGCGGCAGGCTGTCGATATAGGTGTTTGGCGCGCGGCCGTCATAGGGGATGCCGTCAAACAGCGTGACCGGCGGGCGGAAGCCGTCCGAGTCGAGCGGGAAGTCCTCGGGCCGGGCGAGCCCGTCGCGGATCAGGCTGCGGGCGGCGTCGCTGTAGATGTCGGGCCGATAGACCGACGCGGCGATGTCGGCATACCACTGATCGGTCTGGGCCTGCGGGATCTGCCCCCAGCGGCGCATCTGCGTCAGGTACCAGATCGCGTCCGAATAAAACGGATAGGTCGCGTAGCCGCGAAAGAAGACGTTGAAATCGGGCACGGCGCGCATGTCGCCCGGCTCATACTCGAACGTCCCGGTCATCGAGGCCGCGATCACCTCCGTTTCCGCGCCCACATAGTCCGACCGGCTCAGGATCTCGGCCGCCGCGCGCCGGTTGGCGTTGTCATCCGCATCGAGCCACATCGCCGCGCGGATCAGCGCACGCAGGATCGCGCGGGTGGTGTTGGGATAGGCCTCGGCGAAATCGGCGCGCAGGCCGAAGACCTTTTCGGGATTGTCGGCCCAGATCTGGTAATCGGTGATCACCGCCACGCCGATCCCGCGTTGCACGGCGGCCTGGTTCCAGGGCTCGCCCACGCAATAGCCAGAGATCGTCCCCGCTTCGAGCGCGGCGGTCATCTGCGGCGGGGGCGTCACCGACAGGAAGACATCGGCGCCGATCTGGCCCGAGGCATCGTGCGGCGCGTAGAGACCCGGATGCAGCCCGCCCGCGGCCAGCCAGTAGCGCAGCTCGTAATTATGGGTCGAGACGGGGAACACCATTCCCATGTCGAAACGGCGGCCTTCCTCGCGGAACGCCCGCACGACGGGCGCCAGCGCGGCGGCGCTGATGGGATGGGCGGGGCGGCCATCGGGCCTGGACGGGACATGCGGGCGCATCATCTGCCAGACCTCGTTCGAGACGGTGATGCCGTTGCCGTTCAGATCCATCGACAGGGGCGTGACGATATGCGCCTGCGGACCGTAGCCGATGGTCGCGGCCAACGGCTGGCCCGCCAGCATATGCGCTCCCTGCAAGGTGCCCGCGATCACCCCGTCCAGAAGGATGCGCCAGTTGGCCTGCGCTTCCAGCGTGACGCTCAGCCCTTCCTCGGCGAAATAGCCGCGTTCCAGCGCGATGGCGAGCGGCGCCATGTCGGTCAGCTTGATGAAGCCGAAGGTCAGCGCGCGGATTTCCGGTTCCCGGGCATGGCTTGCCAGGGCAGGCGCCGGGGCGCCCACAAGAAGCACCCATCCCAGTAGGAATGACAGGAAGCGGTTCATGGTCACGTCCTTTCCGGTCCCCGCGACGCCGGGGCGGCTGAAAGGATGCGCGCCAAAGACTGAGAAAAGAAAAACAGCCGCCGACAGATCCTGCGGGAGGAGGCAGGCGGTCGCGCGGCTGTGCTCAGATATCCCCGATGGCGGGAAGAGGTCTTTGTTTCCTATGGTTTCGTTTATCCGGCCGATCCGGGACAAGGTACAGGCCAAAGCCGCCGGCGCGGGGCCCGGGATGCGGCGGTGCAGAAAACTGCACGGCATTTGATCGGAAAACCGGTCCCGGCGCGCTGCCCGGTCAAAGAACCGGCTCTCGGCGAACGAATCGCCGCAGCGCCAAGCCGCTTGCATGCGCCGCCTTCCTGGTCCCAAGGTGACGCATGAGCCAACCTGACGATCCCGCCCGCCTGCGCCTGCGCCTTCTGTTCCCGCCCGATGTCATGCTGGGGCCGGGCAAGGCCGATCTGCTGGAGCATATCGCCGAGACCGGGTCGATTTCCGGCGCGGGGCGCGCGATGGGCATGAGCTACAAACGCGCCTGGAGCCTTGTCGAAGAGATGAACGCCGCGTTTCGCGAGCCTCTCGTGCTGAGCGTGCGCGGGGGCGCGTCGGGGGGCGGGGCGTCGCTCAGCGACACGGGCGAGGCGGTGCTGGCGCATTACCGCAAGGTCGTTGCCCTGGCCGCCTCTGCCGCCAAGGACGAGATCGCGGCGATCCGCGCGCTCCTGAGCGATATTCCCGATGAGAAATAACGCTTGCCTCGCCGGCGCATGGCTGCAATATGTTCGACGAAACATATCGCTGTCGAGGTCGCCCATGTCCGTCCGCTTCGCTCTTGCCGCTGCGCTTCTTGTCGCGTCCCCCGTCGGCGCCCAGACAATAACAGTCTTCGCCGCCGCCAGCCTGGCCGATGCGCTGACCGAGGCGGCGGCACGCTACGAAGACGAGACCGGCACCGAGGCCACGCTCGCCTTCGCCGGCTCCTCGGCGCTGGCGCGGCAGATCCAGCAGGGCGCGCCCGCCGATCTGTTCATCTCGGCCAATACCGACTGGATGGACACGCTGGCCGCCGAGGGTCTGATCGCGTCCGAAACCCGCATCGACCTGCTGGGCAATTCGCTGGTGCTGATCGCGCCCGCCCCGGCCGAGCCCATCACCCCGGACGCGCTGGACCTGCCCGCGCTTCTGGGGAACGGGCGGCTGGCCATGGCGCTGCTCGACGCGGTGCCCGCAGGCATCTACGGGCAGGCCGCGCTTGAAAGCCTTGGCCAATGGGAAGCGGTGCAGGGGCAGGTCGCGCAGGGCGACAACGTGCGCGCGGCTCTGGCCTTCGTCGCCACCGGGGCGGCGCCGCTGGGCATCGTCTATGGCACCGATGCCGCCGCCGAGCCGCGCGTTTCGGTGGTGATGACCTTCCCCGAGGGCAGCTATCCCGCGATCCGCTACCCCGCCGCCGTCACTGCCGACGCCGCGCAGCCCGAAGCGGTGGGCGCGTTCCTTGACTGGCTGGCAAGCGCCCCCGCGCAGGCGATCTTCGCCCGTCACGGCTTTTCCCGCCCCGGCGCGTGAATGGAGTGGCTGGGCCCCGAGGAATGGCAAGCCGTCGCCCTGTCGCTGAAAGTGGCGATCTGGGCGACGCTGGTGTCGCTGCCCCTGGGGATCCTTGCCGCGCATGTCCTCTCGCGGCGTGACTTTCCGGGCAAGGCGCTGCTCAACGGGATCATCCACCTGCCGCTGATCCTGCCGCCGGTGGTGACCGGTTACCTGCTGTTGCTGGGGTTCGGCCCGCGTGGTCCCATCGGTGCGCTGCTTGAACCCCTCGGCATCGTTTTCGCCTTCCGCTGGACCGGGGCTGCGCTGGCCGCCGGGATCATGGCCTTTCCGCTGATGGTCCGCGCGATCCGGCTGTCTTTCGACGCGGTCGATCCCAGGCTGGAAGAGGCCGCCTCGACGCTGGGGGCCTCGCGCGTCTGGGTCTTCCTGACCGTGACGCTGCCGCTCATCCTGCCCGGCGTGCTGGCCGGCGCGGTGCTGGCCTTCGCCAAGGCGATGGGCGAATTCGGCGCGACCATCACCTTCGTGTCCAACATCCCCGGTCAGACCCAGACGCTGCCCTCGGCCATCTATACTTTCCTTCAGGTTCCGGGCGGCGAAGCCTCGGCCATGCGGCTGGTTCTGGTGTCCATCGTGATCGCCATGGGCGCGCTTCTGGCCTCTGAAATGCTGGCGCGGCGGGTGCAGAAACGGGTGAGTGGCACATGAGCCTGCAGGTTGCGATCACCCATCGGCAGGGCGCCTTCACGCTCGACGCCGCGTTCGAGGCGCCGCCCGGAATCACCGTGCTGTTCGGATGCTCGGGCAGCGGGAAGACCACGCTGATAAACGCGGTCGCCGGGTTGCAGCGCCCGCAGGCGGGGCGGATCGTGCTGGATGGACAGCCGGTCTTCGACAGCGCGGCCGGTGTTTTCCTGCCGCCCCATCGCCGCAGGCTGGGCTATGTGTTTCAGGAAGGCCGGCTGTTCCCGCATCTGAGCGTGCGTCAGAACCTGACCTATGGTCGCTGGTTCGCGCCGCGTCGCGCGCGGGCTGCCGAGAAGGCCGAGTTCGACCGGATCGTCGACATGCTGGGCATCGGCCCGCTTCTGGAGCGTCGCCCCGCCGCGCTGTCGGGGGGCGAGAAACAGCGCGTGGCCATCGGGCGCGCGCTGCTGGCCCGGCCCGGCCTGATCCTGGCCGATGAGCCGCTCGCCGCGCTGGACGAGGCCCGGAAATCCGAGATCCTGCCCTATTTCGAGCGTCTGCGCGGCGAGGTGCCGATCCTTTATGTCAGCCATTCCGCCGCCGAGGTCGCGCGGCTGGCCACGACCATCGTCGTGCTCGATCAGGGCCGGGTCATCCGGCAGGGACCGGCGGCCGAGGTGCTGGCAGACCCCGCCGTCACGCCCATGGGCGCGCGGGCGGCGGGGGCGCTTCTGGTGGCGACCGTCCTGCGTCATCACGCGGACGGATTGAGCGAGTTGGATCTGGGCGGCGTGCCCCTGTTCCTGCCGCGCGTGGCGCAGGCTCCGGGCAGCCGGTTGCGCCTGCGGATCGCCGCGCATGACGTGATCCTGTCGCGTCGGCGGCCCGAGGGACTGTCCGCGCTCAACATCCTGCCCGCCACGGTGCACGAGGTCCGGCCCGGCGACGGGCCGGGCGCGATCGTCTCGCTCGATACGGCGGCGGGGCGGATGCTGGCGCGGATCACCCGCCGCTCGGCGCAGGCGCTGGACCTGGTGCCGGGTGTCGCCTGCCACGCGATTCTGAAAAGCGTGGCCGTCGCGCCCGAGGATATCGGCACCCCGCAAGAGCGGGCGACCTAGCGGCGCTTGCCCATATTCCCGCTTTGTTCTTCCCTGCGCCGGGCGCAGCCTGTATAGTGGCACCGAAGGCGGGCACCGGAGGGCCAGGCCATGGACGGCGCGGACAGCTTCAGGGATCTTCAGCAGGCGGGCGGCGCCATGCCGCAGCGCAAGATCATCCATGTCGACATGGACGCCTTCTATGCCTCGGTCGAACAGCGCGACGATCCCGATCTGCGCGGCAAGCCCGTCGCCGTGGGCGGTGCCGGTCCGCGCGGCGTGGTGGCGGCGGCCAGCTACGAAGCGCGGCAATTCGGCGTCCGCTCGGCCATGCCCTCGGTCACGGCGCGGCGCAAATGTCCCGAGCTGATCTTCGTGCGCGCCCGCTTCGATGTCTATCGCGCGGTTTCGGCCCAGATCCGCGAGATCTTTGCCGAGCATACCGACCTGATCGAGCCTCTGTCGCTGGACGAAGCCTATCTCGACGTGACCGAGAACAAGCAGGGCATCGGCTCGGCCACGGAACTGGCGCAGGTGATCCGCGCCCGGATCAAGGAGGTGACGGGCCTCAATGCCTCGGCCGGGATCAGCTATTGCAAGTTTCTGGCCAAGATCGCTTCCGACCTGAACAAACCCAATGGGCAGGCCGTCATCCGCCCCAGCCAGGGCGCCGATTTCGTGGCGGCCCTGCCGGTGAAGAAATTCCACGGCGTGGGCCCCGCAACGGCGAACAAGATGGCGCGGCTGGGGATCGAGACGGGCGCCGATCTGCGCGCCAAGCCGCTTGAGTTCCTGACCCGGCATTTCGGCAAGTCGGGCAGCTGGTATTACCGCATTTCGCGCGGCATCGACGAGCGCGAGGTCAAGGCGCATCGCGAGCGGAAATCCGTGGGGTCCGAAGATACCTTCATGGAAGATATCCACGACATCGCCCGCGCGCGCGACGAGATCGCTGCGCTGGGCGCGCGGGTCTGGCGGCATACCTGCGACAAGGATCTGAAGGCCCGCACCGTCGTGCTGAAGGTGAAGTACAACGATTTCCAGCAGATCACCCGCTCGCGCACGCTGCAGGTGCCCTTCGCGTCGCAAGACGACATGCTGTCGCTCGTCAACGCGATGCTCGAGCCGCTTTTTCCCACGCCCAAGGGGATCCGGTTGCTGGGTGTGACCCTGTCGACGCTGAGCCGCGACGCGCCCGAGAGCGATGACGAGGGCGGGCAGCTATCCTTCTGGTGACGCGATGCGCGCAAGCTGCGTGGCCAGCGCCAGGGCAAAGGCCCGGATCGCGGGCGGCGGCGCGGCATCGCCCAGCCGGGTCAGGCCCACGCTGATCCCGGCATCGGGCAGATCGAAGGCCACACGTTTCAGATCCGGGCGCAACCCCGCCAGCGTCTCGTCGGAATAGCTGAGCAGCGCGACCGAGTCGCTGTCGGCGATCATCTGCTCGGCATCGGCGAAGGACCAGATTTCATAGCTCTGCGCCGGGGGCACCGCGCCGAGCCTGCGAAACACCGTCTCGAAATAGCGCCGTACCGGCGTGCCGTGCGGGGCCACGACCCAGCTTTGCCGCGCCAGCGTGTCGATGGTGACGGGCGCGTCATGCACCGGGTGGTCGCGCCGTGCCACCAGGGTGAACCGCTCGTCGTAAAGCGGTTCCTCGATGAAACCCGGAAACGGCGCGGGGCTGCGCAAGAGCCCGACGATCACGTCGATCTCGCGCCGCTTCAGCGCCTCGCAAAGCGCGGTGTAGTTGCCCGGCACGCCGATAAGCCGCAGGTTGGGATGCAGGCGTGTCAGGTCTCCGAAGGCCGCCATCACCTTGGCCTGTCCGGAAAACGGCATCATCCCCACCGCCACGCGCCCGCTCATGCCCCGCGACGCCCGTTCCAGAAGATCGGGCAGGGCGCGCAGGTCGGTCTCGATCCGGTCCCACAGGGCCGCCAGCGCATAGGCGCCGGGCAGGGGGGTCAGCCCTTTCGCATGGCGCCTGAACAGCGGCGCCGAGACAAAGCCGGAAAGATCGCGCAGCGCCTGGCTGACCGCCGGCTGCGTCAACCCCAGATCGCGGGCGGCGGCCTGCGCGCTGCCTTGGCGCACCACCGCCGACAGGGCATCAAGATGCCGCCATCGGACCAGCGCGGGCAGTCGCGGCGCGCCCTCGGACAAGTCGGCGGCGACACGCTCCAGATCGGCGAGGATGCGCTGGCACAGATCGACCACGACATCGCCCTGTGCCGTGGGCTCGCTCCCCGTCCAGCCGCGCTGGAACAGGGCGACGCCCAGCCGCGCCTCGGCCTCGCCCAGCGCGCGGGACACCGAGGACTGGCTCGTCGCCAGCGTTTCGGCCACAAGCGCAAGGCGCCGGTGCTCGGACAGGGCGCGGATCACACGGGCTTCACGGGCGGTCAGGGGAAGGGGCATTCCCGGATATAAGCAAAACGGAATGGCTTATTCAATCTGCGCATAAGCGCGCGCCGCGCCTTGCGGTTATCGTGCCGGCAATCGTTGGGAGGACAACACGATGACCACCAGATCCCTGTCGGACCGCATCGCCGAAGCCGGCGGCAATCCCGCCAAGATGCTGCAGAACGCGCAGACCGGCCCCTACCAGTTCCCGGTCCCGCCTGCCTATACCAACTGGATCGAGGAAGTGCGCGCCTGGCGTAACGGCGCGGTGCTGCTGAACCAGTCCTATCACATGACCGATCTTTACGTGCGCGGCGCCGACGTGAAGGCGCTGCTCGAACGCGTCGGCATCAACAGCTTCAAGACCTGGGGCAAGAACAAGGCCAAGCAACTCGTCTGCGTCAATTACGACGGCTATGTCATCGGCGACGTGATCGTCTTCGGTCTGGAAGAGGACGAGGCGCTGCTCATCGGCCGCCCGCCGGTCTGCAACTGGGTCGCCTACCAGGCCGAGATCTCGGGCCTGAACGTCACCACCGAATTCGACATCCGCAGCCTCGAGAACCCCGACAAGCCGCGCAAGCTGTACCGCTACGAGGTGCAGGGGCCCAAGGCGCTGGATATCCTCAACGAGGTGAACGAGGGCGGACCGCTGACCACCAAGTTCTTCAACATGGGCGAGATCACGATCGCCGGCTGCAAGGCGCGCACGCTGTCGCACGGCATGGGCGGCGCGCAGGGGCTGGAGATCTGGGGCCCCTACGAGGAACACCAGAAGGTCTATGACCGGCTGCTGGAAGTGGGCGCGAAATACGGGATGCTCCGCGCCGGCGCACGGGCCTATTCCACTGCCTCGCAGGAATCGGGCTGGATCCCCTCGCCGCTGCCGGCGATCTATACCGGCGACAAGATGAAGCCCTATCGCGACTGGCTGAGCGCCGACAGCTTCGAAGCGATCAGCTCGGTCGGCGGCTCGTTCGAGCCCGAGAATGTCGAGGATTATTACCTCACGCCGTGGGATCTGGATTATCAGCGGGTCATCAAGTTCGACCACGATTTCATTGGCCGCGAAGCGCTGGAAAAGATGCAGGACGGCCCGCACCGCGTGAAGGTCACGCTGGTCTGGGACCGCGCGGACGTGCTGAAGATCTTCGACGGGCTGATGGGCGACTTCCCCGGGCCGAAGCTGATGGAGCTGCCCTCGGGGCATTATGCCGCGCATCCCTACGATCAGGTGCTGAAGGATGGCGAGATGGTCGGGATTTCGACCTATCCGGTCTATTCGGCGAATGAGCGCGCGTGGATTTCGCTGGCGATGGTGCGCGCGGACCTGTCCGAACAGGGGTCGAAAGTGTCGATCCTGTGGGGCGAGGCGAATGGCGGCTCGGACAAGCCGCATGTCGAAGAGCATGTGCAGATGGGAGTCGGCGCCGAGGTCCATCCCTGGCCGATCCATCAGGCCGCGCGCGAGAGCTATCGCAAGCAGAACTGACCGGCACGCGATGGTTGATGCACGGGGCTGCCTTCGGGCGGCCCCTTTTTTGTTGCGACACCCTGTCACAGGGGTGCGGCGGCGGAACCCGGCGGTCCCTGCGTTTCAAGGCTCGATGCAACACCCAATCGCTGTCATCCGCAGGAGCCTGTCATGCGATCCCTTGTCAACCGCTACGCCACACCCTTCATCACCGGCCTGTTCCTGGTGTCCCTTGTTTCGGGCGTCGCGCTGTTCTTTCATTTCGGCTCGGCCTGGTTTCGCGGTATGCATGAATGGCTCAGCCTGCTGCTGATCGTGCCCTTCGTGCTGCATCTGTGGAAGAACTGGCGGCCTGTCACCTGCTATCTGCGGCGCGCCCCCTTCTGGATTGCCATGGCTGTCTCGGTCGTGCTGGCGGCTTTCTTCGTGATCCCGGTTCAGCAGGAAGGGCCCGCGCGCGGTGGCCCGCCGCAATTCGCGTTTTCCGAACGGATGATGCAGGCCCAGGTCTCGCAGATCGCGGACATCCTGCATGTTCCGGCGGATACGCTCATCTCACGCCTGCGTGCTGCCGACCCCGCGGTAGAGCCCGCCGATACGCTTGCCGCGATCGCCGCGCGCAGCCACCAGTCGACGGCGTCGGTGATCGCGGCCCTGGTCGTGCCCGGCGAGTGAGCCCCTCTCTGCAACGCAGCGGCGAATCACGCTGAGAGGCGAGATTCGCGACAATCGGGGATTTCCGGGGGGCTCGGCTCCGATGAGGAAACGGGCATCTGGCCCGCCGATGCCGTTTCTTCTGGTTCCTCAGCCGCGACAATGCCCGCCCCAATTTGGCCCTCCCAAGGCGGAAATCGGGCAAGAAAGGCGCAAAAGCGGCGGAGAAGGGGCTGAAATGTGGCGCAAGTGTGGCGGTGATTGTTTCCATATCGTGGATCGCTTGGCCCTTGGTGCAGGCTTTGATTTGAACCGAGCGACGCCGAAACGGCGCTGAAATACCGATTTCTTTTTGTTTTCTAGGGGCCTCTGCTATATTTGCTTCAGGCCCGAAATGGGTGGTCAGGTCATGGGGGTGATCTGACGGGATGCTGCCAATGTGTCCGGGGTGAATTGTGTCAGCGATCGTGGCTAGCCGCCGCGCGCTCCTCCGCGCATGTCCAGGCATCTCGCCCGGCGAAGGCCGGTTTTTCAGAGCCACCCGACACCGGGCCCGGCGAGTAGTCAGCAATGTCCGAAACCGGACTTGAGGAGAGAGTGAATATGCCGCCGAGAAACGAAGGCCCCGTAACCATTGCTCCGGATGCCGTCGGGATCGTGGAAGGCACCGACGCCGGTGAGGTGATTTCGGTTCCCTATACCGACCCCGAGGGCGACGAGTTCACCGATGCCGGTTCTGTTGTCAACGCAAGGGGCGGCAACGACACCGTCTATGGCGGTCTGGGCAACGACACGCTCAATGGCGGCTGGGGTCATGACTGGGTCTTCGGCGGTGACGGCGAAGACAGCCTGCTGGGCGGCATGGGCGACGACACGCTGTGGGGCGATGACGGCGACGACACGCTGGAAGGCAACGAAGGCGACGACAAGCTCATCGGCGGCGCGGGCGACGACCTGATCACCGGCGGCGCGGGCGACGATCTGCTGATCGGCGACAACAACCCGGGCGATTTCGGTGGCCGCGAGCCGGGCGATGCGCCCGAAGCGGGCTATGGCAACGACACGCTGGTGACCGATAACGGCAACGACACCGCTTATGGCGGCTCGGGCGACGACGTGTTCCGCGTGTTCAACGATTTCGGCGCGCATCGCATCGTCGGCGGTGAAACCGGCGAGTCCGCGACGGGCGACACGCTCGATCTGACCTCGGTCAGCGACGCGGTGCGGATGTATTACACCGGTGACGAGCAGGGCCTGATCAACGGCAGCGCCTCGACGCTCAACTTCGCCGAGATCGAGAAGACCTTCCTCGGCACCGGCGACGATTTCGTCGAGGTGATCGACAGCTCGACCACCGGCTATGTCAATGGCGGCGACAGCTTCGATACGCTCGTCGTCGATGACGAGGCCGAGGTGTATATCACCGCCGAAGTCCCCTATGACGACGTGCCGGGTGCGACCTCGAAAACCGGCTATATCGTCTTCAAGGATGGCTCGCGGCTGGATTTCGAGAGCTTCGAGAAGGTCGAGAAGGTCTGCATCTGCTTCACCCCCGGCACGCTGATCGACACGCTGCGCGGGCGGATCGCGGTCGAGGACCTGTCGGTCGGTGACAAGGTCCTGACCCGTGACCATGGCTACCAAGAACTCACCTGGACCGGGCGGCGCGACCTGACGATGGCCGAGCTGGCCGTCAGCCCGTCCATCGTGCCGGTGCGCATCGAAGCGGGCGCATTGGGCGCCGGCCTGCCCGAACGCGCCATGACCGTTTCGCCGCGCCACCGGATGCTGATCACCGGCGCCCGCGCCGAGCTGATGTTCGGCGAGCGCGAAGTGCTGGTCGCGGCGGGCGACCTGCTCGACCTGCCGGGCGTGAGCCGGGTCACCGACGCGCCGGTCACCTATATCCACGTGATGTGCGACAGCCACCAGATCATCCGCGCCGAGGGCGCCTGGAGCGAAAGCTTCCAGCCTTCGGCGGTGGTGATCGACACGCTCGATGCCGAGGCCCGCGCCGAGCTTCTGGGCCTGTTCCCGGAACTCGCGACCGAAGAAGGCCGCGCCGCCTACGCCGCCGCCCGCCCGGTTCTTTCGGGCGCCGAAGCGCGGGGTCTCTTCGCCGCCTGATCCGGGCCCGGATCGCCGATCTGCCAGAGCCGCTCCCGATCCATCGGGGGCGGCTTTCCATATGGCCCGGCCCCAGCAGGGACAGGACGAACACGGTCTGGCGCAGGCCCCCGAAGGCGCCGCGGCCCGCCCCATCTTTGTTCCCGAAGTATCCTCAGGGGGTGAATTGGCGCAGCCAAGAGGGGGCAGAATGCCCCCTTCCGGCCGGGCATCGGGCACGCGCCTGCGAGATCCTTACCCGGCCTCAGCCGCGCCAGAAACGCGGCAGCACCAGCACCAGCACCGCCACCATTTCCAGCCGCCCCATCAGCATGGCCAGGATCATCAGCCATTTCGACAGGGTGGGAAATTCGTGCATCGCGCCAGTCGGGCCGACGCCGGGCCCGAAGGCCGGGCCCACGTTGCAGATCGAGGTCCAGGCCGCCGTCAGCGCGGTGCGCATCTCCAGCCCTGACAGCGACAGCAGCACGGTCAGCACGCCGAACCCCACGACGAAGGCGGTGAACATGACCACTACCGAATCCACCACCCCGCTGTCGAGCCGCCGGCCGTCCAGATGCAGCGGCACCACCCGGTTGGGATAAACCAGCTGCTTGAGCTGCGCGCGGATCGCCTCGAACAGGACAAGAAAGCGGAACACTTTCAGCGAGCAGCCGGTCGACGCGGTACAGGCGCCAATGAAGCCCACCACGATCAGCACGAGGATCGGGAAATCGCCCCAGGCCGAGACATCGGCGCTGCCGAAGCCCGTGCCGGAAAACACCGAGACCACGTTGAACGCCGTCTCGCGCAGGATCCCGTCGGTCTCGGGATTCTCGTGCAGCAGCCGGTAGGCCAGCACCGCGCCGATCGCGTAGAGCGTCCAGCGGAAATAGGCGCGGATCTGGATATCGGCGAAGAACGGCTTGTACGAGCCGTTGATGAGTTGCAGGTAGCGGATGAAGGGCAGCCCCGCGAGCCACATGAACGCGATGCTGACCCAATGCGTGGCGCTGTCGAACAGCGCAAAGGACGTGTCTCGGGTGGAAAACCCCCCGGTCGACAGCGTGGTCAGCGCGTGGTTGACCGCGTCGAAAGTCGACATGCCGCACAGCAGATAGGCCGCGGCGCACAGGATCGTCAGCCCGGCATAGATCTGCAACAGCATCCAGCTGATATCGGCGGCGCGCGGCAGCACCTTGCCCATCGTGTCGAAGCCTTCCGAGCGGAAGTGCTGCATCCCGCCCACCTTCATCACCGGCAGGAAGATCAGCGCCACCAGCACGATGCCCAGCCCGCCCAGCCATTGCAGGATCGAGCGCCACAGCAAAATCCCGGGCGGCATGGATTCGAGATTGTCGAACACGGTCGAGCCGGTGGTGGTGATGCCCGACATGGATTCGAAGATCGCGTCGGTCCAGTTGACATGGTCGAGCCCCATCTCCAGCGGGATCGCCCCGAAGACGGGCAGCACCACCCAGGACAGCGTGGTGACCAGAAAGCTCTGGCGCAGGGTCAGCGCCGGGCTCAGCGCGTTCGAGGTGGCGATCACCACCAGCCCGCCCGCGATCATCGTCACGAAGGCCGAGATCAGGAAGACCCGGTAATCCAGCGAGCCATAGGCAAGGTCGACGAGCGACGGCACCAGCATGATGGCTCCGAGCGCCACGAGCAGCCAGCCGATGATGTTCGCGACGGGGCGGAAGTCGATCATGCTGACAGCCATGGCGGCGCCCCGGTCGCGTGTCAAGCGCGCGTCAGCCAGACGCGTTCAGCCTGCAGCGGGGTGTGATATTGCTGGCATCCCCGGCGCGGCAAAGCTCGGTCCCGGGCGTCATGACTGCGGCTGCCGCGGCGGCCGTTCCGGCAATGAGCGCCTCGGCCCAGCCCGCGTTCCGGGCCAGTGCCAGCGCGAAAGCCGCGGTGAAACTGTCGCCGGCGCCGATCTTCGAGACCACCGGCACGACGGGTGGCTGGCAGTGCAGCCGGGTGTCGCCTGTGGCCAGCACCGACCCCTCGGCCCCGCGCGCGATGACCACGCAATCGGCCACACCCCGTGCCACCAGCGCGGCGGCGACATCGAGACTGGCTGCCGGATCGGGCAGGGGACCTCCCGCGATGCCTTCGGATTCGGCTTGGTCCATGCGCAGGACATGGGGCGCCGCGCCTTCGCGCGGCTGCGCGACCAGCCGCTGCAACGCGGGTCCCGACGTATCGACGATCAGCCGGCAGCGCGGCCCCAGTCGCGCGGCCAGATCCTGCGGAAAGCCGTCTGAAAGGCCCGGCGGCTGGCTCCCGCTCAGCACGATCACGGCGGCGTCGCCGATCCGCGCGGCCTCGGCCTCGATCAGCGCGATCATCGCCGCCCCGGTTTCCGCCGTCCAGTCGGGGCCGGGCATCTGCAGGCGGTATTGCTGGCCGGTGGCGGTTTCGGTGACGGCAAGGTTGGTGCGCGTCTCGCCCCCGGGGTCGAAGGCGCGCAGGGTGACGCCGCTCTCCGCCATCAGCGCGGCAATCCGCGCGCCGGTCGGGCCGCCCAGTGCCGCGATCGCGCAGGGCCTTCCCCCCAGCTTGGCCGCCGCGCGCGCGACATTGAGGCCCCCGCCGCCCGGCTCGCTCAGCGGCCGGTCCAGACGCAATTTCGGGCCGGGCGTGACGCGCTCGGTCGCGCTCGAGACATCGAGCGCGGGATTGAGCGTGACGGTGAGAAGATCGGGGCGGGACTTGGCCATGGCTTGCCTTCATGCTGGGGCACGGGGCGAGCCTAGCGGCTTGCGGCCGGGCCGGAAAGGCCGGGCCGCAAGCGATCATTCAGCCGACATGGATGAGCGTCGAGAACAGCTTCGGGTCCAGGCTTTCGCTCTGGAAGGTGGGCCCCTGGGTCAGGACGCTGACCGCATCGTGGCTGTGCAGGCTTTCCTGATGGCTGGCGACGACGCGGAAATCCCCGATCCGGCTGTCGCTGCGCATCGCTTCGCAGAACAGCCGCGCCGCATCCTCGACGAAGATCGGGTTGGCGGCGTTGAGCTCGGCGAAAGCCTGTTCGTCCTCGCGCTTGACCATGACCTGCGTTTCCGTGGGAACGGCGCGGCGGCACAGGTCGATCAGGTCCTCGAACCACAGCACCTGCCCGGCGACGACCTCGACCGAGATTCGCGCAACCGAGCGTTGCGAATGCGGCGTGGCCAGCTGGCCGCGCCCCGAGCGCGCATGTTCGCTGAGTTCCAGCGAGCAGGGGCAGGTCGAGGAATAGACATAGTCCAGATGCAGGAACTGCCGCCGCACCCCGCCCTGATCGACGAGTTCCAGCGCGATGTCGTAATATTGCCAGCCCGACAGGCCCGAGCGCAGGCTGTCCACCTTCATCGGGAAGGAAAACCGCATCTGGATGCGCGCGTCGAAGCTTTCCAGGTCCGCCTTGTAGTCGTCGAGCGCGGCTTCGATCACCTTGACCGAGAACAGCTTCTCGGCGTGCTGATAGAAGCTGCGCATGATGCGCGACATGTTGATGCCCTTCTTGTCGGCATCCAGACTGACCGTGCCGGTGACCGAGGCCTGAAGCGTCGTGTCGCCGCCTTCGCGGTTGCGGAAGCGCACGGGCAGGCGGAAATTCGAGATTCCCACATGCTGGATCGGCGCGCGGGCGCCGCGGATCAGGCTGGCCGGGCCGTTCTGCAGATCCGGCATCGAGCGCTTATAGGCCTCGTCCGGGGCGAAATCGGCGGGGTAGGTGGCACTGAGATCGGGATAGGCCGGGTCCGGCAGGCCGGGGATCAGCCGGCGCAGACGCGGGTCGAGCGCCGAGATGTCCTCGTCGCTGGCACGGTTTGCCCAGGCGCGCAGCGTATCGAGCGCGGCCTCGGCCTCGGATTGCGTGGGATCCCGTTCGTCGAGCGGCATGTGGATGTTCATGGCTTCGCCCCTCCGTTGGCGCGCAGGCGTAACGTAAGCAGTTACCACCCTTTTTCAACGCTTCTACGACCGGGGCGACGCATCGGATCACAACCGCGCCGCCCCTATCGTAGGTCTTTGGTTCCGATCAGATCGCCGCCAGCGCGGTTTCCAGATCGTCGAGCAGGTCCTCGACCGCTTCCAGACCGACCGACAGCCGGATCAGGCCCGGCGTGATGCCCAGCGTTTCCTTCTGCGGATCAGGAAGCCGCTGATGGGTCGTGGTCGCGGGATGCGTGGCGATGGTGCGCGCATCGCCCAGATTGTTCGAAATCAGCACCACCTGCAGCGCGTTCATGAAGGCAAAGGCCGCCGCCTTGCCGCCCTTCAGGTCGAAGGCGAGCACAGTGCCCGGCCCGTCCATCGTCGCCTGCGTCAGCGCGTGCTGGGGATGGCTGGGAAGGCCCGGGAACAGGACCTTGGCGACCGCGTCATGCTTTTCCAGCGCCTCGGCGATGGTCTGGGCGGAATGCGCCTGCGCGCGCACGCGCAGCTCCAGCGTCGTCAGGCCGTTCATCATCACCCAGGCGTTGAACGGGCTCATCGCCCCGCCGGTATGCTTGAGATAGGGCTCGATCTTGCCGCGGATCAGCTCGCGCGGGCCGCAGATCACGCCGCCCAGGCAGCGGCCCTGGCCGTCGATATGCTTGGTCGCGGAATAGACGATCAGGTCCGCGCCATGCTCGACCGCGCGCGAAAAGACGGGGGTGGCGAAAGCGTTGTCCACCACGACCAGCGCACCCGCCTGATGGGCCAGACGGCAGACATTGGGCAGGTCGATCACTTCCAGCGTCGGGTTCGACACGCTTTCCAGGAACACCACCTGCGCGGGGGCGGACAGCGCATCGACCCATTGCGCGGCATCCGTGCCGTCGACGAAATCGACGGTGACGCCGAACCGCGCCAGCACCTCTTCAAGAACGTACAGGCACGAGCCGAACAGCGCGCGGCTGGCGACGACGCGGTCGCCGGCCTTCAGCAGGGCTGTCAGTGCGCCCGAAACGGCGGCCATGCCCGAGGCGGTGGCGAATGCGTCCTCGGTCCCTTCGAGCGCGGCGATGCGTTCCTCGAAAACCGCGGTGGTGGGGTTGCCGTAGCGGGCATAGATGAACTCGTCCTCGCCCGCCTTGACGAAGCGCGCCTCGGCGCTTTCGGCATCGGGATAGGCGAAGCCCTGCGTGAGATACATCGCTTCGGCCATCTCGCCGTACTGGCTGCGACGGGCACCGCCATGCACGGCGATGGTGCGGCTTTTCAATCGGTCTTTCGGGATCATCGTTTTCGCCCCCTTGCGCCCTGCCTGAGTCGGGGCGCGGTCCATACCGGCGGGAGGCAGCGGGGCCCATCGACCACGCCACGCCTCTTTAGCGGATTCTTTAACGTGGGCCACAAGCCGGCACAAACCCCCACGGCCCGGCCAATACGCCGGAAACGTGGCGAGGGTCAAGCAGAAGGGCTTTTTTCTGCCGGATTCGGGCGATTGCGGCCCGGGATTGTCCCCGAATGGTCCATGCCACGCCCACGAATCGCCCGGATTCCCGCGCAGCCTGATCCCATGACAATTGACCGACCGGACATGAGACCAATGAAATCTGCCTTTCAGGACCATGTGCAGGACCAGTATCGTGGAGTTGCCCTTAAATCCGTCGCCCTGAGCGCGTCGATCTTTGCTGCCGCCCTGTTCGGCTTCGGCCGGGTGCTGGACGACGCGCAGGCGCAGACGCTTGCCGCGCTGAGCACCGAGATCGCGCTGCAGATGCCCAATGCCGAGGTGCAGATGACCTCTGTGGCGCGGACCGAGGTAGAGACCGCTTTGCGCGCGATGTCGGACAGCGATCTGAGCCTGACCTATGCGCGGATCTACGCGACCTTCCGCGACTATGTCGGCCATGACGATCTGTCGGTGGCGCGCGCGCTTGTGGACTACGCGGTGCTGGCGCAGGCCGAGATGGAGGCGCGCGGCATCCGCCGTCCCTCGGGCACGCCGACCGCGCGCGAGATGCTGACCACCTACGAACTGGTGATGTGACACCTGTCCGCCGGGGCGGGGGAGCGCGGCGGCGCGTTCACCGTGTCGTGTGCGGGTCGGTTCCGGATTGACGAAACAATTCAGTCGTGTGGCGCGTTTGTGCCATGCGACTTTCTTTTTGTGTTCACGCTTTGGCCATGCTTCCCCCGCAGGCTGAACCAAGGGACGCCGCGCGACGACTCATAGCTGTATTTGCGCGGCCCGTTGCCGCAGACCGCTGACCGAACCCGAGTGAAACCAGACTGACCGACAGAATGGACCCGCTTTTGACCTGACCCCGTTCCCCTTGCCCCGAGGCTGACATGACGCTGATTCCGATCACCGCAATTCCCGAAGGTCTGGCCCTTGCCGGTGGATCGGAACCCCCCGATGCGGCCATCGCCGCGGCTTTGGCGGATCTGCCGCACAACGCCCCCGTCGTGATCATGGTGCATGGCAAGGGCTACCGCCCCGGACAATTCGACCGCGACCCGCATAACCTGCTGTTCGCGCCGCGCGGAGGGCATGGAAACAGCCGCAACATCTCGTGGCCGCGGCGGCTGGGCTTTGCCTTGCCCGGGCCGCGCGATCCGCTGGGCCTGTGCATTGCCTTCGGCTGGGAAGCCAGCGGGCGGATCTGGGCGGCGACGGCGAAGGCCGATGCGGCCTCGGGGCAGCTCGCCGCGCTGATCGCGCTGATCCGCCGGTTCGCGCCGGGGCGCCGGGTGGACCTGATCGGCCATTCGCTGGGCGCGCGGGTGATCCTGGGCGCGGTCGCGCAGGCCGAGGCGGGCTCGGTGGGTCGCGCGATCCTGCTCGCGGGCGCGGATTTCACCGGGCGGGCGCGGCAGGTGCTGGACACGCCCGCCGGTCGCGCGGCCGAGTTCTTCAACGTCACCTCGCGCGAGAACGACCTGTTCGATTTCCTGTTCGAGCGTGCGCTGTCGCCCCTCGGCCGTGAGGCGGCGCTGGGGCGCGGTCTGGGCGGGGCGGAGAACTGGCTCGACATCCAGATCGACCATGCCGCCACGGTCCAGGGCCTGCGCGCGATGGGCCTGCCGCTGGCCGCGCCGCCGCTCAGGATCTGCCATTTCTCGGTCTATCTGCGGCCCGGCGTGTTCCGGCTGTACCGCCGGCTCGTGCATGACCGCGACGGGCTGACGATGGCGCAGCTGCGCGCGGCGTTGCCGCTGACCCCCGATCCCCGCTGGAGCCGGTTTCCCCGGCTGCTTCCGCGCCGCTGGCCCGGGGCGACCCCGTTCGGCAAGCGGGCCTGAGCGCTCAGCGCTCGCCGATCCAGTGTTTCTCGATCAGCTTGTAGTTCGAGATCAGGAACAGGAACATCACCGCCATCTGCCCGAACGTGTCCCACAACACGTAGGTATCGGTCGAGAAATTGCGCCAGACGACCTCGTTCATCGCCGCGAAGACAAGGAAGAACCACGCCATGCGGCGGGTCAGGATCATCCAGCCCTCGTGGTCGATGGGCAGCGCCTGATCCAGCACGAAGGCCAGCCAGGACTGCCCGCGCCACAGGCCGATGAACAGAAGGATGCCGAACAGGCCGAAGATGAAGGTGGACTTCATCTTGAACACCCGCTCGTCGTTGAAAAGCACCGTGGCCAGGCCCAGCACGATCACCATGATCAGCGTCACCAGCTGCATCCGGCTCAGCCGCCCGGTCAGGATCCGCATGGCGATGGCCGAGGCGACCTGAAGCGGCACGAAGACAACGACGGCGACGACGAAGCCGCCATACTCGGTCCCGCCCCAGGTGACGGTCGCGTCGCGCATGTAGAGATACACCGCCAGAAAGATCAGCAGCGGCCCGAATTCGAGCAACTGGCGCGTCAGGGCCGAGGGCTGTTGGCGTTGCGGCTGGGTCATCGGGGCTCCGGATATCTGTCGGGCGCCATGTGACCCATTGCCCGGACCGAGCGCAAGGGTTCGTGTCGCCACACCGCGCTGTCCTGAGGCGCTACAGGCAGGGGATGAAGGGGCGCAGGAAGCGGTGCCACCCGAGCCGCATTTCGGTGCAGTCGACGTCATCGCGATAGGCGCCCGGGTCGCGCAGGAAATGCAGCTCGGCAAAGGTCATGCCGTTGGCATGGCGCAGCCTGACGACAACAGGGGCGTGCAGGTAATAATGGAAATACTCCAGACCGGCGGAATGCAGGCCGTCGGCGGGCGCGTCCTCCTCGTCCGGCAGAGCGAGGTCGTGGAGAATACCGTCCACCCACGCGCTGAGGACAAGGCCATTGGGCCCCTCGTTCGGTGCATGAAGTTCGATGGCATACCGATCGGACCGCGTTGCCGCGCGGCCCAGATCGCAGACCGGAAGCCGGGTTCCGGCATCAAGACCGGCGGTAAACAGAAGGACGCGGTCGCGGTTCTGGTCGAAGACGTCGAAGAGACGCTCGAAGGCGAGCGCCGCCTCTTCGATGGCGTGGTCCCGCTCGGCGGCGGGGCGATCCCCGAGTCTGCAGTCCCACATGACGCCGCCTGTCGGAAGCGAGGGGCGGAAGCTCGAGGCGACCGCGAGCGACGAGGCGAGGAACGCCACGAAGGCCGACGCCCAGCCAAGGACCGCAAGAACGCGCCGCGCGCTCGGGCGCAGCAGGGGAACAAAACGCATTCACAAAATCCGGTAATCCGGGTCGACGACCCGCAGCGGTGCCCGGACTGCCCCTGAAACGCCCGCCGCCCCAAGGCATTCCTGCCCCTGCGGGCCCCGTCAGCCGTGCCAGCGCACGATGCCCTCGATCCCCTCGCGGTCGGTGCGGGCGGCGTTGGCGGGGTGGTCGGGATCCTCGTAGCCGAAGGCGATGCCGACCATCAGCAGCGCTCCGGGGGCCAGGCCCAGATGCTCGCGCACGATGTCGGGATAGAGCGACAGCGCCCCCTGCGCGCAGCTTCCCAACCCCCGCGCGGTCAGCGCCAGCAGGAAGGTCTGCACGAAACCGCCCAGATCGGCGGCCTCGCGGATGCCGAAATTCTCGGGCAGGAAAACAAAGGCCGCATGCGGCGCGCCGAAGGCGTCGAGATTGCGCAGAAAGGCCGAGGCGCGCCCAGCCCGGTCGTCGCGGGCGATGCCCATCGCGCCGTAGAGCGCCTTGGCCGAGCCGATCTGCCGGTCGCGATAGACGCCGCGATAGGCGGTATCCATCGGCACATCCGGCGCCGGGCGGCCCGCGCTGGCGTGGTCCATCATCGCCTGACCCAGCGCGCGCAGTTTCTCGCCCGAGACCAGATGCACCGACCATGGCTGAACGTTGCAATTGGACGGCGCCCAGAGCGAAGCCTGCATCGCAGCGGCGATCAGCTCGGGCGCGACCGGGTCGGGTTTGTAGCCGCGCACCGACCGGCGGGCGCGCACCAGCGCGTCGAAGGCGTCGGCGGTCAGGGGGGCGTCTGTCGCTTGGGCTTTGGTCATGGTGTCCTCTTCAGCGCAGGGCGCGCAGCGCGCCCGAGACGCGGCGCAACCCGGGCAGTCGGTCGAACCAGCGGGTCTCGGCGATATCCGAGCGCGAGGCGCGCTGCACGGCGATTTCGGGCGCGATGCCCAGCGAGGTCAGCGCCGGATGGCGCGCGCGCAGCACGTTGAGCGCGCCGTCGACATGCATCGGGCCGCCCTCGGGGCTGCCCGCCGGACGAGTGAGCATCCGGCGCAACTCGGGCGCGACGGTTTGGGCGGCGCTTCGGGTCAGGCCCAGGAAGTGAAGCTGGATCAGGCCCAGATCGGCGGGAAAGGCGATGAGCCCGTCGACATCGGGCGCGGGCGTGCGCGCGGGCATGTCGCCGGGATGGCCGTAGAAGATCTGCCAGTCTCGGCCCGCCAGCGCACGGGCCAGCGCCGGCAGGCGGGCGGGGGCGCCGGGCGCGAAGCCCATATCGTCTTCCAGCACCAGGCACCGTTCCCAGTCGTGATCGAGCATCCGCTCCATCACGCCCAGATGGCTGAGAAACGCGCCATGCGCGCCGACCGACGGGAAACCCGCCGCGCCGTCGGGGCGTTTCGCCGCGAAGATCTCGACCTGCGGATGATCCGGTGACAGGCCGGCCTTGGCCAGTTCCTGCGCAATGCCGCGCCGCCGGTCGGCACGCTCGGGCAGGTTGATGATGACGACGCGGTGGAACGTGTCGAGCAGGGCCTGTGAAAGAGAGCGGTCTGACATGGCGTATCCGGCTGGGCTGATGTCTTTCTTGCCTTGGCAAGCGTTTCTTTGCAACCGCAGCGATGCGCGGCTGGCCCGTCAAGGTACCCGTCAGCGATCCGTCAGCCGCGCGGGCAGGGGCCAGGTGACCAGCATCATCAGCGAGCGCCAAAGCGGGCCGGGATCGGTGTAGCTGGCGCTTTCGCGCCCCGCGAGGCGTGCATAGAACAGCCGCGCCTCGTAATTCTGCCGCACGACGCCCAGCCCCACGCCGCGATGACCCTGATCCGCCAGCGCGTCGAACGCCGCCTGCATCAGCGCCCGGCCCAGTCCCTGCTTGCGGGTGTCCGGGGCAACGTAGAGATGCGCGATTTCGGCGCTGACGCTCTCGTCGGGCCGGGCGCCGCTGACGCCGTCGCCCGCCGCGCCGCCGCTTACCAGCCCCGCCACCGCGCCGCAGTCATCGAGCGCGATCCACGTCGTTTGCGCAGGGTCCTGCAGCCGGGCCTGCCAGCCGCGCAGCCGGTGCGCCAGGTCGAGCTTTTCAAGCGCCACGGCCGGGGCCAGCGCGCCATAGGTGTCACGCCACACCGCGACATGAAGCGCGGCGAGCGCGGGGGCATCCTGCGGAACGGCGGGGCGGATCAAGGGGGGCTGCGGGCGGGTCATGCTGCACCATTGCCGCATCACGGGCTTCGTGCAAGTCTGGCGACGGAAAGCGGGTTCCCGGACGTTAAGCGGGGACAGGCAACGAAAGGATACCCGATGTCAGCCCCGGTCGAACGCTATGCCCGCATGCAGGTCATCCTGCACTGGACGACGCTTGCCTTGCTTCTGGTGAGCTTCATCAGCCACGAAGGCATGAAAAGCGCGTGGCGCGCCTTTACCCGCGACGGCGTGACCGAGCCGGTGCTGGGCGCGCAGATCCATGTCGCGGTGGGGATCGCGGTTCTGGTGCTGACGCTGTGGCGCCTTGCGCTGCGGGTCACGCGGCGGGGGCCGAAACCCGTCGCCGGACAGCCGCCGATGCTGACCGTGGCCTCGTCCATCGTGCATGGGCTGATCTACCTGGTTCTGCTGGCGCTGCCTCTGAGCGGGATGGCGGCGTGGTTCGGCGGGATCACCGATGTGGGCGAGGTGCATGAAGTGCTGTTCACGCTGGGCCTGGTTCTGGTCGGCCTGCATGTCGCGGCCGCCCTGTTCCATCAGTTCGTGCTGAAAGACCACCTGCTGGCGCGGATGCGCTGATGGCGGGACTGCGGCTGGGTTTCGTCGGCACCGGCACCATCGCCTCGGCGGTGGTGCGCGGGCTGGCGCGCGAGGGTCATGCGATCACCGTCTCGGAGCGCGGTGCGCGGCATTCGGCGGCGCTGGCGGCGGAAATCCCGGATCTGGCGGTGGCCGGCAATCAGGGCGTGGTCGATGCCAGCGACGTGGTGTTTCTGGGCCTGTTGCCCGAGGCCGCGCCCGAAATCCTGAGCGGCTTGCGGTTCCGCCCCGGGCAGCGGGTGATCTCGTTCATGGCGGGTGTCGATCTGGCCGAGGTGGCGGCGCTGTGCGCGCCCGCCGGGGCCTCGGCGCTGATGTTGCCTTTTCCGGGCATCGCGCAGGGCGGCTCGCCAATTCTGGCGATGGGCGACACCGATCTGGTGGCGCTGATCTTCGGCAGCACGAACACGGTCTTCACCGTGCCCGACGCCGCGCAGATGCAGACCTATCTGAGCGCGCAGGCGGTGCTGTCGCCGGCCGTGGCGATGGTGGGCGCGGCGGCGGAATGGATGGCCGCCCGCGGGGTCGATGCCGGGACGGGCGAGGCCTTCCTGCGGCTTCTGGTCGGCAGCAGCCTGCAATCGAGCGCATGCGCGCCGATGATCGCGGCGCTGAACACGCCCGGCGGCTATAACCAGCGGCTGCGCGTCCATATGGAACACGCTGGCACGCCCGAGGCGCTGAAAGCGGGGCTCGACAAGCTGGCCGGGGAAAAAAGCGAGGGGAACTAACGCGCGAGCTCGAGCAGCGTCGCGACCCGGTCGCGGCCCAGCATGATGCGGCAGGACGCGATCCCCAGGGAGGTGCCCGAACCGCCGCCGAAGGTTTCGCCGATATAGGCGCAATGCGCGTCGCGATAGGCGTTCCACGCCCCCTGCGCGGTTTCCAGCGCGGGGGCGGCCGTCGGGCGTCCCGTCGCGCTGTCGATTTCGGCGGCGGCGATCAGGGCGTAGCTATAGGCCGTCTCGACCGTGTCGTCGACGCGTTCGAGCGTGTCGCGCAGGCAGGCGCCGATCTCGATCTGGCTGCCGCCGGGGCATTCCATTTCCGGATCGGCCTGCGCGGCAGAAGCGCACAGCAGCAGGGTCAGGCACGGGGCGAGGGCGAGACGGCGCATGGGGTAGCCTCCGGTTGGGTCGGCTTCAGCCTAGCGCGCCGTGGATGCGCTGCCCAGCCCGATCACGATTCCGGGCGGCGAAGCTGGGCGATGCGCGCGCGTGTCAGCGCGATGCGGCAGGCGAGAAAGACATAGCCCGCCGCCTCGCGCAGCGCATGGGTCTGGACCAGCGCATGGCATTGCGCCTGACGATAGCTCCGCCAGGCGGTCTGCGCGCGCTCCAGCGTCTCAACGGCGTTCGTGTCGTTGAACAGCATGTCCACGGTCCGCGCGAGGCCCTGCGCGCTCTCATAGGCGCTGTCCATCTCGGCCTCCAACGCGCGCATCCGCGCGTCGAGGTCTTCCATAAGGTCTTCATAGGTTTCGGCCATCGGGCATTCGGCGGCGGCATTGGCGCCGGGAATGACATAGATCGTGCGGCGGAAATCGGTGTGCATCGGGGGCTCCTGCGCTGAGACCCTCTTGTCGCCCGGATCGCGCGCGCGGGCTGTTCCGCCGGGAACACGGTCTGCCGATGCCTCGTCTTGCACTTCGCGGGGATACGGGCATTCTGGACCGATGTTCACGCTTGCCGATCTCGACGCCGCCCATGCCCTCGTCTCCCGCCATGTTCCGCCGACGCCCGCGCTGGACTGGCCGCTGCTTTCCGTGGCGCTGGGCGCGCGGCAGGTGATCGTCAAGCACGAGAACCACGCCCCCACCGGCGCCTTCAAGGTGCGCGGCGGCGTCACTTTCATGGACTGGCTCCGGCGCACGCATCCTCGGATGGAGGGCGTGATCACCGCCACGCGCGGCAATCACGGCCAGAGCCAGGCACGTGCGGCGACCGCGATGGGGCTCAGGGCGAAGATTCTCGTGCCGCAGGGCAATTCGGTCGAGAAGAACGCCGCGATGCGGGCTTATGGCGCCGATCTGGTCGAGCATGGCAGCGATTTCGACGACGCCAAGGACGAGGCGATGCGGCTGGCCGAGACTCAGCCGCTGTTCCCGGTGCCGCCCTTTCACCGCGAACTGGTGCGCGGCGTCGCGACCTACGGGCTGGAGCTGTTTCGCGCGCATCCCGATCTGGACCGGGTCTATGTGCCGATCGGCTGCGGCTCGGGCATCTGCGGGGTGATCGCCGCGCGCGACGCGCTGGGCCTGTCGTGCGAGGTGGTGGGCGTGGTGAGCACCGCCGCTGATGGCGCGTTGCGCTCGGTGGCCGAGGGGCGGGCGGTGCCCACCGAGAGCGCGCGCACCTTTGCCGACGGTATGGCGGTGCGCGTGCCGGTGCCCGAGGCGCTGGCGATCTACGGCCCCGGCGCGCATCATCTGGGCGCCGTCACCGATGCGCAGGTGGCCGAGGCGATCCGGCTTTATTTCACCGCGACCCACAATCTGGCCGAAGGCGCCGGGGCGGCCGCGCTGGCGCTTGCCGTGGCCGAGCGTGACGAACTGGCGGGCCGCAAGGTCGGGCTGGTCCTGTCGGGCGGCAATATCGACCGCGACTGGTACGCGCAGGTTCTGGCGGGTGGCACGCCGCTGGTCTAGCCGGTGAGCCCCAGCAGGATCTCGGACAGGGCCTTGGGCTGCGTCAGCAGGGGCACATGGCCGCATTCCAGGGTGAAGACCGCCTCGCAGGGCGTCGCCGCGACCATCTGCTGTTGCAGCGGGTAGGACACGACCCGATCCTCGGTGCAATGGATATAGGCCTTGGGCACGCCCGCCAGCGCCGGGCCGATCTGTGCCTTGTCGGTCTGGGCCTTGTTGGGCTGCGGGCTGAGCGCCGACATTGCCGCCGCCGCCGCGCGGGGCGAGGCATCGGGGAACAGGGCGGCGGGGGCCTCGTCGGTCAGCGTCGTTGTGCCGGGAACCGGGCCGGGGCGGACATAGGCCTGAACGCCCGGCGCGTCCTGCTGGCGGATGAGGTCCAGAAGGCTTTCGCCGTCGCGCGGCAGAAGGGCCGCGACGAAGACGCAGGCGGTGACCTGCGCGGGCAGGCGCGACGCCGCCTGTGCGATGACGATCCCGCCCATCGAATGCCCGACCAAGAGCGCGGGCGGGCCGTCGGCCAGCCGGGCGCAGACATGGTCGACATAATCGGGCTGCCCGATCTCGCCCGAGGGTGGGTTCCGGCCGTGGCCGGGCAGGTCGAGCGCCTCGACATCGTGTCCTGCCGCTTTCAGCAGCGGCGCGACCGCCGCCCAGCTCAGCGCGTTGCCCCACGCCCCGTGTACCAGAATGATCCGCGCCATGACGCCCCCCGTTTGCCCGGCATCCTGCCGCGCGACGGGGGGCGCCGCAAGCTCAGTACGGCAGGCCCACGTAATTGCGCGCCATGGTGATCTGCGCGCTTTCCATGGTTTCGAGCTGGTGCAGCTCGGCCTCCTGGATCTTCTGGTCGAAATCGGTCTGGTCGGGGAAGCGGTGCATCAGTGTCGTCATCCACCAGCTGAACCGCATGGCCGCCCAGATCCGCGTCAGCGCGCGCGGGCCGTACTGATCCAGCGCCCCCGCATCCTTGTCGAGGATCGCGGCCTTCAGCGCTTCGAGCAGATAATGCACATCCGACGCGGCAAGGTTCAGCCCCTTGGCGCCGGTCGGAGGCACGATATGCGCGGCGTCGCCGACAAGGAACAGGCGTCCCCATTGCATCGGCTCGTTCACGAAAGACCGCAGCGGCGCGATGGATTTCTCGATCGAGGGGCCGGTCTCCATGGTCTGGGAAACCTCGTCAGGCAGGCGGCGGCGCAGCTCGTCCCAGAAGGCCTGATCGGACCATTGCTCGACCTTGTCGGTCAGCGGCACCTGCACGTAATAGCGCGACAGCGTGTCCGAGCGCATCGAGGCCAGCGCGAAGCCGCGCGGGTGGTTGGCATAGATCAGCTCTTCGGCGGCGGGCTTGGTGCGCGACAGGATGCCCAGCCAGCCGAAGGGATAGACGCGCTCGAATTCCTGCCGTTTTTCTGCGGGGATGGTTGGGCGGCTGACGCCGTGGAACCCGTCGCAGCCGGCAATGTAATCGCAGTCCAGCCGATGGGTCTGACCGTCCTTTTCATAGGTGACATAGGGTTTGTCGGTGGTGACATCGTGCAGCGCCACGTTGTCGGCTTCGTGCACGATGGTGGCGCCCAACGCATCCTGCGCTTCGTACAGATCCTGCGTCACTTCGGTCTGGCCGTAGACGATCACGGATTTGCCGACACGCTCCTTGAAGTTCACGCGGAACATGCCGTGCGCGGTCGACAGGTTGGTGCCGTCGTGGACATGGCCCTCGCGCTCCATCCGTTCGGCCACGCCCGCCTCGCGCAGAAGATCGGCCATGCCCTGTTCCAGCACGCCCGCGCGGATCCGGCTGAGCACGTAATCGCGGCTCTTGCGTTCCAGCACCACGGTGGAAATGCCCGCTTTCATCAGCAGTTGCGACAAAAGCAGCCCCGAAGGACCGCCGCCGATAATGGCAACCTGAGTGCGCATGAAACTCTCCCGTTTTTCTGGCGCAAATCATAGATGAGCCGTGCATCTTTCACAGGGACGGGTCGCGCCGAAACTTGGACGAATCGCGCATCGCGCTTGACGTCACGGCGGGTGTGGCAGCGGGGGCTGGGCCGGGCGCCCGGGCCGGGTTAGCATGGCCTCAAAACGGGAGGAGAGATCATGGCTCAGGTGACACAGGCGCTGGCCTTGCGCGAGGGTGGCTTTGCCAGGGGGCCGCGTCCGCAGGTGCCCGAGGACCTGCACGCCCATCTGGAGCTGCGCGAGGTCACGCTGCCGGAGCTGGGCGCGGGTCAGGTGCTGGTCGAGGTGATCCTGAGCCCGGTCAACCCGTCGGATTTCTTCTATCTGCAGGGTGCATACGGCCAACCGCGCCAGCAGGGACAGGCGGCAGGTTTTGAAGGCTGCGGACGGGTGATCGCGGCGGGCGGCGCGGCGGGTGAAAAGCTGATCGGACAGCGCGTGGCGTTTCTGGGCAGCTTGTCGGGCGCCTGGGCAAAGCACGCGGTGGCCGAAGCGGCCCTGTGCATTCCGCTGCACGACGCGGTCAGCGATGTCGACGGCGCGGCGCTGATCGTGAACCCGCTGACCGCCGTGGCCCTGGTCGACCGTGCGCGGGAGGGCGGGGATGCCTTCATCCTCAACGCCGCCGCCTCGCAACTGGGACGGCTGATGCTGGGACTGGCGCGCGACGAGGGGCTGAAACCCGTCGCGGTAATCCGCCGGCCGGGCGAGGAAGACGCCCTGCGCGCGGCGGGCGCGACCGAGGTTCTGGTCAGCTCGGCGCCCGATTTCATGGATCAGGCGGGCGCCGCCATCAAGGCGCTGAAACCGCGCGTGCTTCTCGATGCTGTGGGCGATCAGGCGACGGCGGATCTGTTTTTCGCCATGCCCGCCCGCGCGGCCTGGGTAATCTATGGCAAGATGTCGGACGAGGCCCCGAGCCTCGGGCAGATGGGGCAGTTCATCTTCATGGGCAAAACGGTCGAAGGCTTCTGGCTGAGCCGCGTTCTGCCCGCCCTGTCACCCGAACGCGCTGCCGCGGCCATTGCGCAGGTGCAAAAGCGGTTTGCCAGGGGCGACTGGCAGACGCGCGTGGCCGAGGAAATCCCGCTGGACACCGCGCTGGACCGGATCCTGCCCGCCTATGCCCGCAGCGCGGGAAAGGTGATGATCCGGCCCTGACGACAGGCAAAGGCGCCGACCGGAAGCGGTCAGGCGCCTCGCTTGCGCGGCCTGGCGCGATCCATCACGGCGTGTGTTTCGATTTCATCGCCTGCGCGACGCCGTAGCCCTGCGCGAAGGCGGCAACCACAGAGTTCAGCGGGTTCGCGGCGACCGGGGCAGGGGGCGGCACGGGAACGCGCGGGCGGCGCAGCGCCAGCCACAAAACCAACATGCCCACAGCCAGCAAGCCCCCGCCCATGATGAGCGCCGTGGCCATCGGTCCGTAGGTCAGCACCAGGGACAGCCAGAGGGCGCGGAGGGCGAACACCACCCCCGCGCCGACGAAGGCGAGCCCGAACAGCGCAACCGCTGCCCGGATCGCGATTTGACGGGCGGCCAGCGCAAGCATGCCGCTCAACCCTTGCGCGCGGCGAGAGCCCCGACAAGAAAGCCGATCGCCGCAGCGCCCGCAACGATCGCGGCGGGACGTTCGCGCACCATGTCCTCGGCCCCGCCCGCCGCGCTTTCGGCGAACTGGCGGATATGCTGGAACTGGTGGTCTGCGCCGCTGAACAGCGATTCCGCCGCGCCCCGCGCCGCATCGGCGGCGGTGTTGGCCTTGGCCTGCGCGCGCGAGCTGAGGCTGCTTTCCTGCGCTTGGGCGTAAGCACGCATCTCGTGCGCGAGGGCGCCGAGATCGGCCTTGAGGGCATCGAATTCACGCTTCAGCTGCGCCGTGCTGGGTTGGCTGGCTCGGGCCATGATAAGCCTCCGTGATGAATGAATGTGTCAGGCAATGAAACGCGCAGGCGGCGCAATGGTTCCCGCGCGTCTGCGCCCGGGCGGCGCGCGCAGCGGCAGCGCTCATCGTCAGGCTGTGCCGGGACTTGCCTGCAACCCGGGCGTGAAGGCTCTTTTGCCGGACTCGCCACAAGAGTCACAAAGAGTCGGAACCAACTGCCCCCTGGCGCGGTTACTTGATCAAAAGGCCCTGCAGCATGCGGGCCTCGTTCAACAGAAAGAAAGGAGACCTTCCATGCTTGGTTGGGCCCTCACATTCTTTGTTATCGCCCTCATTGCCGCCGTGTTCGGCTTTGGTGGCATCGCCAGCGCGTCGGCGGGTATCGCCCAGATCCTGTTCGTCGTGTTCCTTGCCCTGTTCGTGATCGCCCTGGTGGCCCGCGCCGTGCGCGGATCGTCCCGGGTTTAAGGGCAGACGGGCGCCGGGCGGTCTCTTCCGCCCGGCGCATCCGGCCCTTCAACCCCTCCCAACTTGATCCCAAGATACCAGAGGTTTGTTATGAAAGATGTCCGCAACGTTTCGCCCGAAGCCGTCAAGGTGAATACCGGCGTGAAGAAGCCCGCCGAGGTTTCCGAGAAGCTGGCCGAGATCCTGACCGGCACCTATGAGCTGCTGATCCGCACGCACGAGGTGCACTGGAACGTCGAAGGCCCGATGTTCTACGGCGTGCACATGCTGACCGAAGAGCAATATGGCGAGCTGTTCGCCGCCACCGACGTTCTGGCCGAGCGCATCCGCGCGCTGGGGCATCTGGCGCCGGCGACGCCGAAGGCTCTGGTCGATACCAGCGGCGACACCGTCGCCGGAGAAAAGACCACGACGGCCAAGATGCTGACCATGCTGAAGGACCGTCACGAGGCGCTGGCGCGTCTGTGCCACGAAACGACCGATCTGTGCGAAGGCGAGGATGTCAACGATCCCGTCACCGCCGATCTGTGCAACGGGCGGTCGGCCGTGCATGAAAAGGCCGCGTGGATGCTGCGGTCGATGGCGGCGGACTGATCGCCCGCCCCGGTTTGCCGGGCGCTTGCCGCCCGGCCCCGCACAGCCCCGCGCCCGGCCGGAACCCGGCGGCGCGGGGTTTGTCTGTCCGGCGTTCGGATGAGGACAGGACGCCGCAAAAAGGGCGCCCCGAAAGGCGCCCCGTTGCAAGGCCAGTGGCAAGGATCGTCAGCGCCACGCCGGAAGCATCACGCGCGGAGCGTTTCCGTCGACGAGAAGAACATCGCCTGGCTGACCGCCGAGCGGACCTGTTCCTCGGTATAGGGCTTGGTGATGACGAAGGCGGGCTCGGGGCGTTCGCCCGTGAGCAGACGCTCGGGGAAGGCGGTGATGAAGATCACCGGGGTATCCTTGGCGGTCTTGAGGATCTCGTTCACAGCCTCGATCCCCGACGACCCGTCCGCAAGCTGGATGTCCGAGAGGATCAGGTCGGGCTTCTCGCGCCCGAACAGCTCGACGGCCGCCTTGTGGGTGGGCGCCACGCCGGTGATGCGGTGGCCCATATCGGCGACGATGGATTGCAGATCCAGCGCGATGATCGCCTCGTCCTCGATCACCAGAACGCGGCCCGACACGCTGTCTTCCATGTCACGCAGCGCCAGGGCGTAAAGCTCGCGTACCTCGGAGGCGTCCATGTCCATGATCGTGGCAACCTCGTCTTCCGAGAATTCCTCGATCGTCTTCAGCAGAAGAACCTCACGCGTATTGGGGGCGAGCTTGGCCAGATGCGCCTGGGCGCGTGCCGAGATCCCGCTTTCGGTGTCTTCCGTCAACGCCCCCGAGGACGACCAGATCGCGTGGAACGCTTTGAACAGCGCCACCTTGTGCGAGTAGTCGCCGTCAAAGACCGAACGGTCGATGAGCAGTGCCTCCAACGTCAGGGCCGCATACTTGTCGCCGGTAAGCTGGCTGCCACTCAGGGCGCGTGCATACCGGCGCAGATAGGGCAGAAGGTCGGCAACGATGGTTGACAGGAACTGTTCCTTCTGAGCGATCGGCATCTTTTTTTCTGTCCTTTTCGCGAAATTCTTGGAACCAAACGCGTGGACAGGGGTTTGGTTCCCGACCTAGTAAGAATTTTGTCAGGTTGAGGGCCGTTTGCCGAAGGACGCCATGCAGCAAGATAATCACAACAATGCGCTGGAAGACCAGATCGCCGAGAACCTTCGCCGGGCGTTCAGTGAACGTGCTGAAGAAAAGGTGCCGGACAGGTTCATGGATCTTCTCCAGCAACTGAGAGAGCAGGATTCACCCCGCAACGATCGGTCGTCGAATGACAACTAAAAGCCCCGTCGTGGATCCGCGCGACGAAATCGTTACCCATCTGGGTCCGATGCGGGCCTTTGCGCTGTCGCTGACACGCAACGGCGCAGAGGCCGACGACCTTGTGCAGGAAGCGCTGGTCAAGGCCTGGAAGAATATCGAAAGTTTTCAGGTCGGCACGAATATGCAGGCCTGGCTGTTCACCATCCTGCGCAACACCTTTTACTCGCTCCGGCGCAAGCGCTCGCGCGAGGTGGCCGACCCCGACGGCATCGCCGCAGGGCAATTGTCGGTCAAGCCCGCACATGACGGGCGGTTGCAATTGTCGGAGTTTCTCGAAGTGTTCGCCCAGTTGCCGGTCGAACAGCGCGAAGCTCTGGCACTGGTCGGGGCTTCGGGGTTCTCCTACGAGGAAGCGGCGGCGATGTGCGGCGTGGCGGTGGGGACCATCAAGAGCCGCGCCAATCGTGGGCGCGCGCGCCTCGTTGAAATGTTGCACGCTGGCGAAGACGGCTACGGGGACATGACGGATCGTGTCACCTCGGCCATCGTGAATGCCGGCGCCCAGGGACGACTAACCGCGTGAGCAGAAGGGTGACGTGGCCATTCCGGGGGCTGGCCACGAGAATTGCAGGAACGCTAGCAATCGCGCTGATGCCCATCGGCGCGATTGCCGTCTATCAGGCCGTGCAGATTGCCGCCGAAGAGCAGAGCCGCATGGAAGTGGCGCTGCTGACCTCGACGGCCGAAGCGGCGGCGGGCGAGGCGCTGGCGATTTCCTCGGCCTCGGGCGCGGTCGCGACGCTGGCGGCGATGGTCGCGGCGAATGCGGGCCCGACGGATGGCTGTTCGGACATGTTTCGCAACGTGGTGCGCGATACGCCGCAATACTCGTTTGCGGGCTATGTCTCGGCCGATGGTATCCTGCAATGCGGCTCGGCCGATGTCGGGCGCGACATGACGGACGGGCTTTTGTTCCCGCGCATGGATGTCGAGCGCGAGCCGATGGTTCTGGCCAGCGGCTTCGGCTCGATCAGCGGAACCTCGGTCATCGTCTCGGCCGCGCCGGTCTATGACGGGCGCACCTATATCGGCTTCGTCGCCGTGTCGGTGCCCCATTCGCGGATCTTCGGCATCCCCGGCAGCGCCGGGCTGGAACAGTCGATCAACATCATCACCTTCAACGCGAACGGCGATCTGTTGTCGGCCGACCGCGAATTCGGCCAGGTCGAGGCGACCCTTCCCGTGGGCCGGCCTCTGCCCTCTTTGGTGTCGAACCGGCAATTCGCCTTCACCGCCATGTCGGCCGGCGGCGAACAGCGCGTCTTTGCCGTGGTGCCCATCATTCCGGGCGCGGTTTATGCGCTGGGCAGCTGGCCGCGCGAGGCGCTGGGCTGGATGCGCCTGTCGCCCGTCCTGTTCCCGGTGCTGATGCTGCTGACCGGGTTGATCGTGGCTTTCGGGGCGGTCAACGCGCTGGTCATCCGCTATATCCGCAAGCTCAAGGACAACCTGAACGAATTCTCGCGCTCGCGCCGCATCCTGCCCCTGTCGTCCAACCGCGCCTCGCTGCCGCAGGAACTGGTCGACATCGACGAGACCTGGAGCGATCTGGCCAATCATCTGGTGCGCGACGAGGCCGAGCTGGAAAACATGGTGCACGAAAAGAGCGTCTTGCTCAAAGAGGTGCACCACCGCGTCAAGAACAACCTGCAACTTATCGCCTCGATCGTGAACCTGAAGATCCGCCGCGCGACCTCGCCCGAGGCCCGGCGGTCGCTGAGGGAAGTGCAGATGCGGGTGATGTCGATCGCCGCCGTGCATCGCGCGCTTTATTCCGAACCCACCAGCGGTCAGGTGCGGGCGGACGATCTGCTGAACACGGTGGTCAATTCGACCATCGCGGCGGGCGTGACGGACGAACGTCAGATCACCATCGAGCAGGATTACGCGCCGATCCTTCTGTACCCCGACCAGGCGGTGCCGCTGCTTCTGATGGCGACCGAAGCCGTCACCAACGCCCTGAAATACATGGGCCGGCGGGAAGATGGTGAAGCGTCGCTGCGGATCTCGCTGGAAGCGACGACGGATACCGAGGCCACGCTGCGGGTGGTCAATACCTGCGGCACGCCCTTCGTCCCGCGCGAACAGGTGCTGGGTTCGGGGCTGGGTCGGTCGCTGATCGCCGGCTTCGCGACGCAGGTCGGCGGCGTCGTCACCACCGACGTGACCGAGGATTATTACGATTTCCGGCTGGTCTTCGAAGGCTCGGTCTTCGATCCCGACCCGGCCGATCACAACGTTCCCGAACTGGATGACGAGTAAGCGGACCGGCGACCGCGAGGCACGGGTTGACGTCGCAGGGCAGCTTTCATGCTAAACTTGCCAGACCTTGTTCCGATGGCGAGCCCCCATGCGTTTCATGCCCTTCCAGACCGCGCGCTTCCGCGTTGCCCATTGGTGCCCGCTCTTGGGCGACGCTTCTGCGCGCCGGGCGCTGGAAGAGGCGCTGCGTGACATACTGACACCGGCCGTTCTGGCACACCTGCCCGAAAGCTTCCGCCCGGATCCCGGCAAAGGCAGCGCATCGCGCTGGATCGACGCGCGCGCGGCGGAAAGCGATGTGCTGACCATCCACGCACAGCGCGATGGGCGTCTGGTCGGCTTGGTGATCCTTGCAGCCGGGCCGAATGACGCCGCGCCGGCGGTGCTGCATCTGGGCTACCTGTTCGCGCAGCCGGTCTGGGGGCAGGGGGCCGCGTCCGAGGTTCTGGGCGGACTGCTGGCATCGCTGCGAGGCCGGGCGCCGATCAGTCTGCTGGGTGGGGTGGATCGGGACAACCCGGCCTCGGCCCGCGTGTTGCAGAAGGCGGGTTTCCAGCGCGACCCGGAACTTTCGGGGCCGCGGGGCGAGATGTATCGGCTGGACCTTGCGTGAGGCGTGACCAACCGGATCACTCGTCGCGCGCGGTGTCCGACAGGATCAGCTCCTGCCCCTGCTTGTAGATCGAGCTGTCTTTCCACAGCGACTGGAACCACAGCACCAGCGGGATCGCCACGATGCCGCCGATCGGGCCCCAGAGCCACAGCCAGACGGTCAGCGACAGGAAGACCAGGAGCGGGTCGAGCCGCATCCGCTGACCGATCAGCATCGGCGTGACGAATTGCGCCTCCATCAGGTTGATCGTCAGGTAGATGAGCGGCACGCCCGCCACTGCGAGCCCGTCGAACGACACCGTCCCGGCGAGCAGAAGCATCGCCGCCGTGATCGCCGGGCCCAGATAGATGACGAAATTCGCCAGCCCCGCGACCAGCCCCCAGACCGGCGCGCCGGGCAGGCCATAGGCGGTCAGCGCAAGGCCCACGGCGATGCCGAGCCCGGTATTGATCACGGTGACGATGGCGAAGTAGCTGGCGACGCGCTCTTCGGCCAGCCGGAAGGTCGAGGGGCGGAAGCCGATCAGCTTCGCCCAGTCATAGGCGCGTTCCTTGCCGTAAAGGAAGAAGAACAGCCCGCCCAGAAAGATCAGGAACTGCGCGCCCAGTTGCGGTGCCAGCCATGCCGCATCGGCCAGAGTGGGCAGCGCATCGCCGCCGCCGTCCCCGCTGCCATCGCCGCCGGCGGGAGTGATGGCCTCCATCATCTCGCGCTGCATGTCGAACAGGCCGCTGAGCTTGTAGCGCAGATCCAGCGCGGCCGAGCGCAGCTCGGCCACCACACCCGGCCACGAGACGATCACCTCGTTGACCCAGGGCCGCAGCAACAGCGCGATACCCAAAAGCGTCATCATCGTGGCGATCAGGGTGATCGTGCTGGCCAGCGCCACTGGCACGCCGAGGCGACGCAGGCGGTTCTGGATCGGGGTCAGCACCAGCGCGATGACAAAGGCCAGAACCAGCGGTGCCATCACCGCCTCGGCGTATTTCAGGGCGGCAAGGCCCGCGAGAACGGCCAGAAGCGTCTCGGGCCAGCGCTGGCGAATGAAGGTGGTCATGGGCTCTCCTGCATGGATGGCTCGCCGGGGCAGCGCTTCGGGTCAGCGCTTCGACATGCAGGACGACCGGGACAGGGGGACGCCCAATGGCAGGCGGCATACCCCCGGAGTCGGTGCGTCATGGTCGACGCGATCGCGTACGCGAAACGCGGGGCCGGAGCCCCGCGTTCAAAGATACCATAGTCGGATTACATTTCGACTTCGGGCATCGCTTCGAGTTCTTCCATCGAATGGTCGATGACCACGTGGTCGATGTCGCCGTCTTCGTCAACCGAGACCTGCAGCGATTCCGAACCCAGAGCCACCGGCTTTTCGCCAATGCCCAGGAAACCGCCCACGTCGATCACGAAGCGCTCTTCGCCGCCTTCGGCATCGGCGGGGATCACGGCGCTGATTTCGCCGACCCATTCGTCGTTGGTGTCATAGGCGCGCGTGCCGACCAGGTCTTCGCTGCTGGCGAGCGAGGCGATGTCGACAATCGAGTGGCCTTCTTCGGTCGCCATCGTGTCCATGTCGCCATCGGCGGCCATATCGGTTTCCGCGTCGCCCATCGGCAGCAGCGGCTCGTCCGCGGCAACGGCATCGTCGTCAGCCGTGGTGCCCATGGTCGCATCGGCGTCGGCGGTGGTCGACATCTCGGTGTCGTCGGCCGGCATCATGTCGGTTTCGGCATCGGCGGTCGCATCGGTTTCGTCGAGCGGCGCGATATCGGATTCGGCATCAGCCGACTGTTCCATCGTGGTGCAGTCTTCGCCCTCGCACAGCTCGGTCGCGGCATTGGCGTCGACATCGGTCGTGTTGTCCATCGCCTGCGCGTAAACGGCGGTCGAGCCGGCGGTCATGCCGAGGATCAGGGCGAACGGCAGAAATTTGTTCGGTTTCATGTCTTCTCTCCAGTCGTTGTGACGCGCGTTTGCGTCTCTGGGAATACAACGTCCGGGCGTGAGATCGGTTCCGGAGATCCGCAGGATTCTTCTCTGTAGAGGACGTTTTTTCTGAAATAAATTCAGATGGTTGATTTTGCATTCGAACAAAATGAGGGCGCAACCCGAGATTGATCGGGTTGCGCCCTGTCGGCACCGGTTAGGTCGGAGCCGGGGATCGCTTAGCGGATCACGTAGACGATGCGGCGGGTTTCGCGCTCGACCACGACATCGTTGCCGTTCACGTTCAGATAGGCGATTTCCTGGTTCTCGGGGACGTCGTACAGCGTCACTTCGCCCGGCACCGCGGCACCGACCACCGGCTCACCCGTCAGGAAGACCGGATCGACCGGGTTTTCCTGGATATAGACGGTTGTTTCGTCGCTGACCGAGTTGTGCGCGGCGATGCCCGTCATCATCGAGCCCGCAACGGCGCCCACCGGACCCGCGAGCAGCGCGCCGGCGACGGCGCCCATGCCGGCACCCAGAGCGGTCGCTTCGTCCTGGCTATTGTCTTCGATGATGGTGATCTGCTGCGCCGAGGCTTCCGACAGCGGCTTCATCTCGCCACCCTGATCGAAGGTCAGGTACGGCGCATAGGCCCAGCCTTCGCCCGACGAGCTGGTCACCTGGCACCAGCTTTGCTCGGCGTTGCAGCCCGCGACTTCGACCTCGTCGCCGGTCAGGATGACGCCGTCGATCTGATACTGGCCGCCCGGGCCCGAACGCAGATTGATATCGGCGGCAGCCGTCGCCGTGACCGCGCCGGCAATCGTCGCCGACGAGGCAAGGGCCAGCGCCGAAACAGTGGCGAGCGTCAGGGTCTTGGTCATCATGGTCGTGTCTCCGTTTCCTTCGCGGCTTTGCGCCGCCGGTATGGCTGGAAAACACCGCCGAGGCCGGGTGGTTCCTCAGTTTCTCGTTCCGCCGGCGGATCCCGGCGCAAGGCGGCGGGAAACCGCCGGTCGGTGCACCGGACAGCCTTCATGCCTGCGCCCGGCGCCGGATTTCTGCGCTTGCACGGTGGCCGTTTAAGCCTATCCTGCGCCGCGCAACGGAGATCGCGCCATGGCCACCAGATATCTCAACCTGCTCGATTACTCCGAGATCACCGGATCCGCGCCGATCGCGCTGCGCAGCCATGGCTGGCGGGCGAAATGCCTGCAAAGGCTGGTGCGGCTGGATCTGCCGGTGCCGCGCACCATCGCGCTGTCGTTCAATGCAGTGCGGGCCATCGCGGCCGGGCAGGTGCCGGATCTGGGCGGGCTGGTGGCGCGGTTCGAACCCGGTCAGCTTCTGTCGGTGCGCCCCTCGGCGGAAAACCCCGATTGGGGCGGTCCCGGGGCGATCCTGAATATCGGCATGAATGACGACCTGCATGCGCGGATTTCCGAAAGCCATGGCGAGGACGTGGCGACGGCGCTCTATCTGGCCTTCGTGCAAAGCTATGCCCAGCATGTCGCGCGGCTGGACCCCGATATGTTCCCGGTCAGCGAGCCTTGCCTGCCCGCATTGCAGGCCGCGCTCTACGATTACGAAAAGGAAATGGAAGAGCCGTTTCCCCAGGATCCCGGCAAGCAGCTGGCCGAGGTGCTGCGCTCGATGGCGCGCGCGTGGGAAGGAACCTCGGCGCGGCTCTTGCGGCAGGCCAAGGGCGCGCCCGCCGATGCCGGGCTCGGGCTGATCGTGCAGGCGATGGCCGGGGGTTTCGGCGCGACGGAAAGCGGCGCCGGGGTGATCCAGTTCATCGATCCGGTGACGGGCGTGCCGCAGATCACCGGCCGCTATGCCGAGAGGGGGCAGGACGGGGACGCGATCTCGAACAATCCGCAGGCGATGTACCTGACGCGCGATCCGCGCGGTCCCTCGCTGGAAGACCGTCATCCCGACGCTTTTGCCGAACTGGTGCGCCATGGTGGCATCTGCCGCGAGAAGCTGCGCGAGGAAATGCAGATCGAGTTCACGGTGGTGAACGGCAAGCTCACGGTGCTGGACGCGCTGAAGGTCCGGCGCGCCAGCCGTGCGGCGGTGCGGGTCGCGGTCTCGCTGGCCGAGGACGGCATCATCACGCGCAAGGAAGCGCTGATGCGGGTCACGCCGCGCGCCCTGTCCGAGCTGTTGCACCGGCAGGTCGATCCGCGCGGCGCGCGCGCGGTCGTGGCGCGGGGCATGGCCGCCAGCCCGGGGGCGGCGACGGGGCGGCTGGTCTTTACCTCGACCGCGGCGCAGGCCAGCGCCTCGCGCGGCGAGAAATGCATTCTGGTGCGGCGCGAAACCTCGCCCGAGGATATTCGCGGCATGCATGCGGCGGCCGGCGTCCTGACCGAGCGGGGCGGCATGACCAGCCACGCGGCGGTGATCGGGCGGGGGCTGGGCGTGCCCTGCATCGTCGGCGCCACGGGGCTGCGCATCGACCTGAAGGCGCGGCAATTGCATACCGGACGCGCGGTGCTGAACGAAGGCGACCTGATCACCATCGATGGCACGGTGGGCGAGGTGTTGCTGGGCGAGGCGGAGTTTCTGGAACCGGCGACGGATCAGTGGTTCAACACGCTGCTGGAATGGGCCGACGCGCTGCGCGACATCGACGTGCGGGCGAATGCCGACACGCCCGCCGATGCCCGGATCGCGCGCGATTTCAAGGCCAAGGGCATCGGCCTGTGCCGCACCGAGCACATGTTCTTCGAAGACGACCGCCTGACCGTCATGCGCGAGATGATCTTCGCGGGCAGCGCGCAGGACCGGGCCGAGGCGCTGACCCGCCTGTTGCCGATGCAGCGCTCGGATTTCATCGAGCTGTTCTCGATCATGCACGGGCTGCCGGTCTGTATCCGGCTGTTCGACCCGCCGCTGCACGAATTCCTGCCGCATACCCGCGAGGGGCTCAAACAGCTGGCCGACGCGCTGGACCGCCCCCTCAGCGAGGTGACGCGCCGGGCAGAGGATCTGGCCGAGTTCAACCCGATGCTGGGCCTGCGCGGCGTGCGGCTGGGCGTGACGGTGCCCGAGATCTACGAGATGCAGGCGCGCGCCATCTTCGAGGCGACGATCGAGACCGGGCGGCGCGGAGAGAAGGTCGTGCCCGAGATCATGATCCCGCTGGTCAGCGCCATGCGTGAGGTCGAGCTGGTCAAGGCGCGCATCGACGCCGTCGCCGCCGCCGTGCGGGTCGAGAAGGGCCAGCCCTTCGAATACCGGCTGGGGGTGATGGTCGAAACCCCGCGCGCCGCCCTGCGCGCCGCCGAGATCGCCCAGCATGCCGACTTCATGTCCTTCGGCACCAACGACCTGACGCAGATGACCTATGGCCTGTCACGCGACGATGCCGGACGCTTCATGTCCTATTACGTGCAGGCGGGTGTCTTCCCCGAAGACCCGTTCCATGTGCTCGATACCGACGGGGTGGGCGAGCTTCTGCTGATCGCCGCCGAGCGCGGACGCAAGACCCGAAAAGGTCTGACATTGTCCATCTGCGGGGAACACGGAGGCAGTCCCGAATCGATAGCCTTCTGCCGCGATGCGGGGTTCGATTACGTCTCGTGCTCGCCCTTCCGGGTGCCGGTCGCGCGGCTCGCTGCGGCGCAGCTGACGATCACCGATGACGATAGCGGGGAAAAAATGCCTGACCTTCGTTGAGCGGTGAATGTCAGTCATTAATAGGTGTTGATTTCATTACGAAAATCGTTGCCGGCCCCGCAGCGAGCCCGACGCCGCACGCGACCCGGCACCATCGATCCTGCGATGCCGCATATCGCTGCTGCGCCTGCACAGTGGCCAGCCGGGGAAAACCCTTGCGGTTTGTGGACTTGCGACGCGTTTTGAGGTATCTCTCGTGACGGGATGCCTTGCGGCCTTGGGGGGAACCGGGCCGGAACGCCATCCCGACAATCGACAAGAGGCCGCTCTGTTGAGGCGGCACACCGGACGTCGCTGGCAAAGCCTTCGTGCTGCCTGTGGCTGACAGAGGATGGACGGTATGGGAACGGTGAGCAGGATGGCGGCCCTTGGGCTGGCCTCGGTACTTGCATTGACGTCACTGGCTGCGACCTCGCATCGGGCGGCGGCCGAATTTCCGCTCGAGCAATCGCTGGCTCTGGCCTTCAGCGCCGAGCGCGAGGCGATGCGCGGGGTGTCGACCTCTCTCGTGTCGCGGGCGACGACCCCGCTTGACGATCCGACCGCGATCCTGCGCTACGATGCGTCCTATCTCATGACCATGCCGCAATCGGGCGATACCGAAACCAGTTGCCTGGCCGAGGCAATCTATCACGAGGCGCGGGGCGAGGATGTCTACGGGCAATTCGCGGTGGCCGAGGTGATCCTGAACCGCGTCGACCTGCCTGCCTATCCCGACAGCGTCTGCGGCGTCGTGCATCAGAACGCGACCCGCCTGAACGCCTGCCAGTTCTCGTATGCCTGCAACGGTCGCTCGCGCGCGATGACCGAACCCGGCGCGCGGCGTATGGCCAATGCCATCGCGCAGGTGATGATGTCGGGTGCGCCGCGCGAATTGACCGACGGTGCGACGCATTTCCACACCACGGGCGTGCGCCCGCGTTGGGCGTCGAGCTTTCAGCGCACGGCGCAATACGGCTCGCACCTGTTCTACCGCGAACCGCTGCGGCTGACCTTCAACTGAGCGCCCGCCAGCGCACCGCGCCGGCGGATTCCCGCTGCGAGGACGGGCGGGCGTCTATCGGAAACGCCGGGCGTCGCGCATGGGCGCCATGATGCCGGGTTCGGGCTGTGCAACCGCGTCGCGGCGGGGTAAGGCGGGGCACCGAACCCGTCCCCGACGCTGACCGGAGGCTCTGAGCATGAGCACCGATATCCATCTTGCCTTCGCCCATCCCGAAGAGCGCGCCGAAGCCACCGCCTCGGCCGATCCGCGCGACCGGATCTCGCTGCGCGATTACGCCGTCGAGGCCGAGATCGGCGCCTTCCAGACCGAGCGCGGCCATACCCAGCGGCTGATGTTCAACGTCGTCGTCGAGGTGCGACCGCAATCCGGGCCGATCGACGACGATGTCGACCGCATCATGTCCTATGACACGATCACCGAGGCCATCGCCGACGAGCTTGCGGCGGGGCGGCTGAACCTGCTGGAGACCCTGTCCGAGCATGTGGCCGAGCGCATCCTCGCCCATCCCCGGGCCATGCGCGCCTTCGTGCGGGTCGAGAAGCTCGACCGCGGGCCGTTCAAGCTGGGCGTCGAGATCGTGCGCACCCGCGCCGCCGTGCCGGTGCAGAACCAGGCCGAGGATGCAAGCCTGCACCCGGTCGTGGTCTACATGGACAACGCCGCCATCGCCGCGCAGGATTTCAGCGACCGCATCGACCGGCTGGCCGCGCGCGGCGCGCCCGTTGTGATCTGCGTGGGCCTGCCCGAGGCGCATCCGCCGCGCGTGGCCGTGACCGCCGTGCAGCGCCGCATCGACCTGCTGGCCGTCGAGCAGAACGCCTGGGCGCTGGCCTCGCGCGATCAGCGCTGCCTGGTGGTCGAAAGCCGGACCGAGATCGACTGGGCGATCCGGCAGGGGCGGATCATCGTCTGGGCGCCCTCGAAGCTGGTGCTCGATGCGCCGGACGGCCCGCTGGGCCATGCCTCGAACGGGCCGGCGCTGGCGCAATGGCTGGCCGAGACGCTGGCGGCCGAGGCGTTCCTGGTGCCCTGGGGCGTGTCCCTGCCGGCGGGCAGCCGGGTCCCGGTCGAGACCTTCCCCTGACGCGATGCAGAGGGGGCGGCGGCCCGGCCGACGCTCCCGCCCGCCCACCCCGCTTGGCCGGGCCGCCGCGTGGCTGTGCTGTGGTCGAGTACAGCCGTTGCGCAGGTTGCGCAGGCAGCTTGAGTATTTGGAGCAGAATGAAGGGGCCGGGCGACCCTCTCGAGCGGGGGCCGATCGGCGGCAAACCGCGAAGGGGCTGAAACATTGGCGCCGGGCTTGCGGGCTTGCTTGCCAAGCGGGCCGCGATCTGATTCTCAGGAGGGCATGACAGTCCCGTTCCATCCCGTTCCCCGTTCCGATCTTCCCCGGCCCGAGGGCGCCCTGCCGCTCGCCGGCAGTGCCCATGTCTGGTGGCAGGGCGATGCGCCCGATGCCGCGCGCCTGTCCGCGCCGAAACCCGTTCTGCCGGGGCTGCCCGCCGACCGTCCGCTGGTCATGGGCATCGTCAACGTGACGCCTGACAGTTTCAGCGATGGCGGCACGCTGGGCAGCGTCGCGGCGGCGGTCGAGCGGGCGCGCGCGCAGGTGATGGCGGGGGCGGATATCCTCGATATCGGGGGCGAGAGCACGCGGCCCGGCGCGGCCGAAGTGCCGGTGCTGGAAGAGACTGCCCGCACCGCGCCGGTGATCGCCGCGATCCGCGCGGCCGGGATCGACACGCCGATCTCCATCGACACGCGCAAGGCGGGCGTCGCGCGGGCGGCGATCGAGGCGGGGGCGGATATCGTCAACGACGTCTCGGCGCTGACCTGGGATGCCGATCTGGCGCGGGTCACCGCCGAGGCGGGCGTGCCCATCTGTCTGATGCATGCGCAGGGGACGCCGCAGACGATGCAGGCCGATCCGCGCTATGACGACGTGTTGCGGGACGTCTACGACTGGCTGGCGCGGCGCATGGATCATGCCGTGTCGCAGGGAATCGATCCCGCGCGGATCATCACCGATCCGGGCATCGGTTTCGGCAAGACGCTGGGTCATAACCTGACGCTGCTGCGGGGCCTGTCGCGGTTTCATTCGCTGGGGGCGCCGATCCTTCTGGGCGCCTCGCGCAAGCGCTTCGTGGGCACGTTGTCGGGGGTCGAGGAGGCCGCCGCGCGGATGCCCGGATCGGTCGCCGTGGCGCTCTGGGCCGCCGGGCAGGGTGCGCAGATCCTGCGGGTTCACGACGTGGCGGAAACCGTGCAGGCCCTGGCCTTGTGGCGGGCGCTGACGGATCAGACGGGAGACGAGGCATGAGCCGGAAATTCTTTGGCACCGACGGGGTGCGCGGACAGGCCAATTCCGCGCCGATGACCGCCGAGATCGCGCTGAAGCTGGGCGCGGCGGCGGGGCGGTATTTCCGCCGCGACGGGGGCAATGTACACCGTGTGGTGATCGGCAAGGACACGCGGCTGTCGTGCTACATGCTGGAGAATGCGCTGACCGCCGGGCTGACCTCGACGGGGATGAACGTGCTGCTGCTGGGCCCGGTGCCGACGCCTGCCGTGGGGTTTCTCACGCGGTCGATGCGGGCGGATCTGGGGATCATGATCTCGGCCAGCCACAACCCGGCCACGGATAACGGCATCAAGTTCTTCGGCCCTGACGGGTTCAAGCTGTCGGACGAGGCCGAGGCCGAGATCGAGGCGATCCTGGAGGGGCCGATGGCGCTGGCGCCGCCTTTGGAGATCGGGCGCGCGAAGCGGATTGATGACGGTTTGGGGCGCTATGTCGAATACGCCAAGACCACGCTGCCGCGCGGCGCCAGCCTGCGCGGGCTCAAGGTGGTGATCGATTGCGCCCATGGCGCCGCCTACCGCGCGGCCCCCGAGGTGCTGTGGGAACTGGGCGCCGATGTGATCCCGGTGGGCGTCAACCCCAACGGGTTCAACATCAATGACGGCGTCGGCTCGACCCATCCCAAGCTCGCCGCCGAGACAGTGGTGGCGCATGGCGCGGATCTGGGGATCTGCCTGGATGGCGATGCCGACCGGGTGCAGATCATCGACGAACACGGGCGCGTCGCCGATGGCGATCAGATCATGGCGCTGATGGCGGCCCGCTGGGCGATGGAAGAGCGTCTGAACGACGGCACGCTGGTGGCCACGGTGATGTCCAATCTGGGGCTCGAGCGGTTCCTGCAGGGGCAGGGGCTGCGGCTGGAGCGTACGGCGGTGGGCGACCGCTATGTCGTCGAGCGGATGCGCGACCGGGGGCTGAACCTTGGCGGCGAGCAATCGGGCCATATCGTGATGACCGATTACGCCACCACCGGCGACGGGCTGATTGCGGGGCTGCAATTCCTGCTGGCGATGGCCGAGACCGGCACCCCCGCCAGCACTCTGACCCGGCAATTCGAGCCGGTGCCGCAGAAGCTGCAGAACGTGCGCTATGCCGCCGGGCAGGCACCGATGGAGGCAGGCAGCGTCAAGGACGCCATTCGCGCCGCCGAGGCGCGGCTGAACGGCCAGGGGCGGCTGCTGATCCGCAAATCGGGCACCGAGCCCCTGGTGCGGGTGATGGCGGAATGCGAGGATCCCGCGCTTCTGGATGAGATCGTCGCGGGGCTGGTGGCCGAGATCGAGGCGGCGCTTTAGCGCGCCCGCCGGTCTGACGACAGGCTGCCGACACTCAGGGCGGCGACGAACAGCGTCGCCGCCGCCACCACGATAGACGGCCCCGCCGGCGTGTCCCAGGTGAGCGAGGCGCCCAAACCCGCCACCACGGCCAGTGCTGCGACGAAGACGGCGCCAACGGCCATCCGCTCGGGCGAGCGGGCGAAGACGCGGGCCGTCGCGGGCGGCACGACCAGAAGCGCACCGATCAGAAGTGCCCCCACCACTTTCAGCGACACCGCGACGGCCAGTGCCAGCGCCAGCGTCAGGATCAGGCGCTCGCGCTCGGGCTTGACGCCCAGCGACAGGGCCAGATCCTCGCTGATCGTGGCGGTGAGCAGCGCCTCCCACCGCCAGGCCATCAGCGCCAGCACGCCAAGCGTGCCCGCCGCCATGCCCCACAGCTCGGACGGGCGCACGGTCAGGATGTCGCCGAACAGGAAGGCGGTCAGATCGACGCGCGTGCCGGTCAGGAAGGACGCGGCGACCAGCCCCAGCGCCAGCGCGGAATGCGCCAGCACGCCCAGCGTGGTGTCCATTGCCCAGCCGCGCCCGGCCAGCGCGCTGACGAACAGCGCCATGGCAAAGGCCGTGACCAGCGTGCCCACGAAGATCGACAGATCGAACCCCAGAGCCAGCGCGACGCCCAGGATCGCGGCATGGGCGGTCGCGTCGCCGAAATAGGCCATGCGCCGCCAGACGACGAAGCAGCCCAGCGGGGCCGCCGCCAGCGCGGCCATCAGCCCGGCCGCCAGCGCACGCAGCAGGAAGGCGTCAATGATCATGGTCGCAGGTCTCGTGGTCGTGGGGGTGGTCGGGGTGATCGGCGCCGTGGTCGTGGTGGTGCTGATAGAGCGCGAAGGCACCCTGCGTGCCCAGTCCGAACAGCGCGCGGTATTCGGGCGCGTTCGATACGACCGAGGGCGTGCCCTCGCAGCAGACATGGCCGTTGAGGCACACGACGCGGTCCGAGGCGCTCATCACGACGTGCAGATCGTGGCTGACGCTGAGAACGGCGCAGCCCAGTTCCTGGCGCACCGTCTCGATCAGGCGGTAGAAGGCGGCGGTGCCGGGCTGGTCGAGTCCCTGCGTGGGTTCGTCCAGCACCAGAAGCTGCGGATCGCCGGCCAGCGCCCGCGCCAGCATCACGCGCTGCATCTGGCCGCCCGACAGGGTCGCCATGGCGCGGGCTTCGAGCCCCGGCGCGCCCACCCGCGACAAGAGATGCGCCACCGCGTCGCGGTCGAGCTTGCGCGTCAGGCGCAGGAAGCGTTCGACCGACAGCGGCAGGTTCGCGTCGAGATGCAGCTTCTGGGGCACATAGCCCACGCGCAGCCCCGGCGCGCGCCGGACGTGGCCCTCGGACGCCGGAACCATGCCCAGGAGCGCGCGCAGCAGCGTGGACTTGCCCGAGCCGTTGGGGCCGACGATGGTGACGATCTCGCCCGGGTTCAGCGTGAAATCGACATGCGTCAGCACCGGCGCGGCCGGGCCATAGGCGACGGAGAGCCCGCGCGCCTCGATCAGGGTGCTCATTGCGCGGCCTCCGCGCTGCAGGCGGTGCACAGGCCCACCGCCTCGATCGTGGCGCGCTCGATATGGAAGCCCATGCCGGCGGCGCCCTGGTCGAGCGTGCCGCGCAGCGGATCGGCGGGGATTTCCGCCACGCTGTCGCAGCCCCGGCAGATCAGGAACGCCGCGTGATGCGACTCGCCCGGATGGTTGCAGGCGGTGAAGGCGTTGAGGCGGCGAATGCGGTGAGCAAGCCCGTTTTCCACAAGGAAATCGAGGGCGCGATAGGCGACCGGCGGCTGGTGGCCGAAGCCCTCGTCCGACAACCGCTGCAGCACGTCATAGGCCCCCATCGCGCCGTGGCGTTCCAGCAGGATTTCCAGCGTGCGGCGGCGCACCGGCGTCAGCCGCAACCCGCGCGCGCGCACCATGTCGTCCGCCCGCTGCAGCGTGGCATCCACGCATTCGTGGTGGTCGTGCGGTTCGAAGGCCGCATGGGCGCCGTGCTGCGGATCGGCTTTCGGCGGGGATTTCGGCGGGGCTTTGGGCTCGGGCATGGGGGAGGGGCCTTGCGCATGGAAGTGTTATATCATAACAAGTGACAGTATAACATTCCTGACGACAGAGCCAAGACCCATGATGCGCCCCTTACTCGCCCTTTCGCTGATCGCGACACCGGCTTTCGCCGAAGCGCCGCGCGTGCTGACGGATACGCCCGTCACCCAATCCCTGGTCGCGCAGGTGATGGGCGATCTGGGGACGCCCGCGATGCTGCTCGACCAAGGCGGCGATCCCCATCACATGCAGTTCCGCCCGTCGCAGGCACGCGCGCTGTCCGGCGCCGATCTGGTCGTGTGGGTCGGCGAGGGGCTGACGCCCTGGCTGGGCGAGCCGGTGGAAACGCTGGCATCGGGCGCGGTTCTGACATTGTCCGAGGTTGAGGGTCTGCATCTGCGGGCGTTCGGCGAGGAGGCTGCGGATCACGGTCACGATCACGATCATGATCACGATCACGACCACGAGGGTCACGATTACGACGGCCACGATCATGACCATGACGCGCATGATCATGACGACCATGGGCATGAGGACCACGAAAGCCACGACCACGAGCATGACGGCCATGACCACGTGCATTCGGGCCTCGATCCGCATCTGTGGCTCGATCCCGGGAACACGGTGATCTGGCTCGAGACGATTGCCGAGACGCTGGGCGGGCTCGATCCCGACAACGCGATGGTCTACGAGGCCAATGCGCAGGCCGCGATCGACACGACGCTGTCGTTGCAGGCCGAACTGGCGCTGCAGCTTGCGCCGGCTTCGGGGCGTGGTCTGGTGATGTTTCACGACGCTTATGGCTATTTCGCGGAAACCTTCGATCTGAGCATCGTCGCGACGATCACGGGCGGCGATGCGACCGCCCCGGGCGCGGCGCGGCTGTCGGCGCTCAGGTCCGAGCTGCAGGAAGAGGGCGCGGTCTGCCTGTTCCCCGAAGCCAACCATTCCGACGATTTCGCCCGCGTGGTGATCGAAGGCACCGAGATCCGGCTGGGGGCGCCGCTGGACCCGGCCGGGGTGACGCTGGAACCCGGCCCGATGCTGTATCGCGATTTGCTTCGCAACCTGGCGCAGGCCGTTGCAGATTGCGTCGAGGGTTAAACCGGGGGTTGAGGGGGTGAATCCGGCTCGGCTTCAGGCGGTTGTGGAAACACTCTTTCACCCAAACGGGGGTTGACCCGGCCTCTGCGCAAGTGTCCCTGTCGCAGGATGTGCGGACGCTTTGCCATTACCCTGCCCGATGATGCGATGACGCAGTTGTTCGACGCGGTGCCGGCCAATGATCTGCCGCCGGTGCCGCGTTACAATATCTGCCCCACGCAACCCGTTTCGGTGGTGATCGCCGCCGAGGGACGACGGCGCTACGGTCCGATGCGCTGGGGCTTCATTCCGACCTGGTACAAGACGCCCACCGACGGGCCGCTTCTGTTCAACGCCCGGTCGGAAACCCTTGCCGAGAAAAGCGCGTTCCGCGAGGCGGCGCGTCGGCGGCGCTGCCTGATCCCGGCTTCGGGGTTCTACGAATGGACGCGCGAGGGCGAGACGCGGCTGCCGTGGTTCATCACCCGTGCGGATGGCGCGCCGATGGTCTTCGCCGGCATCTGGCAGAGCTGGGAAGGACCCGAAGGCGTGCGCGTGGCCAGTTGCGCCATCGTCACCGCCGCGGCGAAGGGCGAGATGGCGGCGCTGCATGACCGCGTCCCGGTCCTGGTGGCGCCCGAGAACTGGGCCTTGTGGCTGGGCGAGAAAGGCCATGGTGCGGCACGGGCCATGGTGGCACCCGAGGACGGCGTGCTGGCCTTTCGCCGCGTCGGCACGGCGGTCAATTCGAACCGCGCCGAGGGGCCCGACCTGATCGAACCGCTGGAGAGCTGAGAGGGCAGGGCGCGCGCGCGGCGCTCCCGCCCACCCACCCCGCTTGCGCGCGCGCCGCCCTGTCCCGGCGGCAAAGCGGGGCGGGCTGCGTCGCGTGAGTATTTCGGGCAGAATGAAAGCGATAGCGCGGCGCAAAGGACGGTCGCGGAAACGGAAAACGCCGCCCCGGGGGGCGGAGTTTCGATGTTGACGGAGCGCCGGGCCCTCAGCGGCCTTCGACCTCGACATAGTCGCGGCGCGGCGCACCGGTATAGAGCTGGCGCGGGCGGCCGATCTTCTGTTCGGGATCGCCGATCATCTCTTTCCACTGCGCGATCCAGCCGACCGCGCGCGACAGCGCGAAGATCGGGGTGAACATCGAGGTGGGGAAACCCATCGCCTCGAGGATGATGCCCGAGTAGAAATCGACGTTGGGATAGAGCTTTTTCGAGACGAAATACTCGTCTTCCAGCGCGATCCGTTCGAGTTCCTTGGCCACGGCCAGGGTTTCGTTGTCCTCGATCCCCAGAAGGCCCAGCACCTCGTCGGCGGATTCCTTCATCACTTTCGCGCGCGGGTCGAAGTTCTTGTAGACCCGGTGGCCGAAGCCCATCAGGCGGAAGGGATCGTCCTTGTCCTTGGCGCGGGCGATGAATTCGGGGATCCGGTCGACGGTGCCGATCTCGCGCAGCATTTCCAGGCAGGCCTGGTTGGCGCCGCCATGGGCGGGGCCCCAGAGGCAGGCGATCCCGGCGGCGACGCAGGCGAAGGGGTTGGCGCCCGACGAGCCCGCCAGACGCACGGTCGAGGTCGAGGCGTTCTGCTCATGGTCGGCATGCAGCATCATGATCCGGTCCATCGCCTTGGCGAGGATCGGGTCGACCACGTAATCCTCGGCGGGGACCGAGAAGCACATGTTCAGGAAGTTGCCAGCGTAATCGAGCGAGTTCTTCGGATAGACGAAGGGCTGGCCGATCGAGTACTTGTAGGCCATGGCGGCGATCGTCGGGATCTTGGCGATCATGCGGATCGCCGCGACTTCCCGCTGCCAGGGGTCCGAGATGTCGGTCGAATCGTGGTAGAAGGCCGACATCGCGCCGACCACGCCCACCATCGTCGCCATCGGATGCGCGTCGCGGCGGAAGCCGCGGAAGAAGTTATGCATCTGTTCGTGGACCATCGTGTGACGGGTCACGCGGGTCTCGAAATCGACCATCTGCTGGGCCGAGGGCAGCTCTCCGTAGAGAAGCAGGTAGCACACTTCCAGATGGTGCGACTTGTCGGCGAGCTGTTCGATCGGGTAGCCGCGATACAGCAATTCGCCCTTGTCGCCGTCGATATAGGTGATGGTCGAGGAGCACGCCGCCGTCGAGGTGAAGCCCGGGTCGTAGGTGAAGACATCGCCCTGCGCGTAGAGCTTGCGGATGTCCACCACGTCCGGTCCGACGGTCGGTGAATGCATCGGCAGATCGATCGACTTGTCGCCAAACGTGAGTTTCGCGCTTCCCTTGGTGTCGGCCATCGAGGTCCCCTTTTGTTATTGTCCGGTTGAGCCGGGCTGCCCCTGGCAGCGCGGCGGCTTAGTGTTCCATTGCCGCATCCTGGATCCGTGCAAGGGATTCGTCTCGACCCAGCACAACCATCATGTCGAACACGCTGGGTGACACGGTCCGCCCGGCAAGAGCGGCGCGAAGGGGCTGCGCGATCTTGCCGAGGCCGAGGCCGTGTTGTGCCGCGAGTTCGGTGACAATAGCTTCGAGTCTCTCGCGCTCCCAGCTAGCATTTTGCAGATGCGGCGTCAATTCTTTCAGTATACTACGGGATACCGGATCCAGCGCTTTCGCCGATTTCTGATCCGGCTCGATTGGCCGTTCCGTCAGGACAAAATGAGCCCTTTCAAGGATTTGGCCGAAGTTGCGCGCCTTGTCCTTCAATTGGGGCATCGCTGCCGCGACCAGCGGGCGCTGCCGTTGGGTCAGCGGTTCTGCCCCGGTTGCGGCAAGGAAATCGTCGAGTTCTTGCAGCGCTGCGGCATCGTCCATGGCGGTGAAATGCTGCGCCGTCAGATGGTCGAGTTTCTTCAGGTCCAGCCGCGCCGGCGCCTTGCCGATTCCGCCCAGATCGAACCAGTCTAGCGCCTGTTCGTCAGTGAAGAATTCGGCGTCCCCATGGCTCCAGCCCAGCCGCGCCAGATAGTTGCGGATCGCGGCGGCGGGATAGCCCATCTTCTGGTAATCCTCGACCCCCAGCGCGCCGTGGCGCTTGGACAGCTTCTTGCCGTCCTCGCCATGGATCAGCGGGATATGGGCGAAGACCGGCACGTCCCAGCCCATCGCCTGATAGACCTGCATCTGTCGCGCCGCGTTGTTCAGATGGTCGTCCCCCCGGATCACATGCGTCACGCCCATGTCGTGGTCGTCGACCACCACGGCGAGCATGTAGGTGGGCGTACCATCCGAGCGTAAACAAACCATGTCATCGAGCTGGTCGTTCCGGAACACGACACGGCCCTGCACGGCGTCCTCGATCACCGTCTCGCCGTCGCGCGGCGCTTTCAGCCGGACGACATAGGGCGCGTCGGGATGGGTCGCGGGATCGGCGTCGCGCCAGGGCGACTGGAACAGGGTCGAGCGGTTCTCGGCGCGCGCGGCCTCGCGAAAGGCCTCGATCTCGTCTTGGGTCGAGAAGCATTTGTAGGCATGTCCGCGCGCCAGCATTTCCAGCGCCACCTCGGCATGGCGGGGGGCCTGTTCGTGCTGGCTGACCGCCTCGCCGTCCCAGTCGAGCCCCAGCCATGTCAGGCCCGACAGGATCGCCGCCGTGGCCTCGGGCGTCGAGCGGGCGCGGTCGGTATCCTCGATGCGCAGCAGGAACCGGCCCCCACGCCCGCGCGCGTAGAGCCAGTTGAAGAGCGCGGTCCGCGCCCCGCCGATATGCAGAAAACCGGTGGGCGAGGGGGCGAAGCGGGTGACGATGGCAGAGCCTGCCGGGGGGGTAGTCATCAGGTGTTAACCTTTCGGAAACCACGAGGGATTTAAACTTGCCGAAGCTCTAGGCAATGACAGGGGCGAGAACAAGTGTCGAGCCATGCGGCGCTGGAGGACGAGGAGGGGCCTCTTGTGCCCGACCCGGTTCGCAAGCGGGCAGGGGCCGGGCCCTCGCGGCGAAGGGCCCTCTGGTCGCTGCCGGCCGACGCGATCGTGCAGGCGCGCGGGACGTTGTTTCCCTTCGTGCCGGTGGCGCTGGGACTGGGGATCGGGCTGTATTTCGCAGCCCCTGCCGAACCGACGCGCGGGGGGCTGACGCTGCTGTCGGGGCTGGCGCTGGCGGGGCTGGTCCTGGGCTGCCGGGCAGAGGGCGCGCTGCGGCCCCTGATCTGGGCGCTTGCGCTGGTGGCGCTGGGCGCGCTGCTGGCGGCGCTTCGCACGCAGGCTGTGGCGGCGCCGGTGCTGGGCTGGGCGCGCTATGGACCGATCGAAGGGCGCATCGTTGCGGTGGACCGCTCGGGCTCGGACGCGCTGCGGCTGACGCTGGACCGCGTGGTGTTGCCCGGCCTGCCGCCCGCACGCGTGCCCGAACGGGTGCGGGTGTCGATCCACGGGGAACCCGATGACGAGCCCGATCTCGACCCCGTTGCCGGCACCGTGGTGGTGCTGACCGGCTTTCTGGCCCCGCCCGGCGGTCCGGTCGAGCCGGGCGGTTTCTCGTTTCGAAGGCTGGCCTGGTTCGAGGGGCTGGGCGCGGTGGGCTATACCCGGAACCCGGTCCTTGCGGTCGAGGATCCGGCGCGCGCGCTTGCGTTGACGCGGCTGCGCTACCGGCTGGCCGAGGCTATCCGCGCGCGGCTTCCGGGCGAGGCGGGGGGCTTTGTCGCGGCGATCCTGACGGGCGACCGCTCGGGCGTCGGTCAGGATACGCTCGACGATCTGCGCCGTTCGAACCTGGCGCATCTGCTGGCGATTTCCGGGCTGCATATGGGGCTTCTGACCGGCGTGGTCTTTGCCGCCCTGCGCGGCGGCATGGCGCTGATCCCGGTGCTGGCGCTGCGCTGGCCGATCCGCAAGCTGGCGGCGCTGGGCGCGCTGGCGGCGGGGCTGGCCTATCTGGCGCTGTCGGGGGGCAATGTGGCGACACAGCGCGCCTTCATCATGGCGGCGGTGATGCTGATCGCGGTGATGGTGGACCGGCGCGCGATTTCGATCCGGTCGGTCGCGGTGGCCGCCGTCATCGTGCTCGCGTTGCGGCCCGAGGCGTTGCTATCGGTCGGCTTTCACATGTCCTTTGCCGCGACCGTGGCGCTGGTTGCGGTGTTCCGCTGGCTGCGCGACCGCAGGCCGGGCGCCGCGCGCCCGCGCGGCTGGCGGCGGGTCCTGGCGGGGCTTTCGGGCGCTGCCCTCTGTTCGCTGGTCGCGGGGCTTGCCACCGCGCCCTATGCCGCCGCGCAATTTCACCGCGTGGTCGATTACGGGCTGCTGGCCAATATCGTCAGCGTGCCGCTGATGGGCGCGCTGGTGATGCCGGCGGCGGTGCTGGCGGCGGTGCTGTGGCCCGTGGGGCTGGACGGGATCGGGCTCTGGCTGATGCAGCTCGGAACGCGCTGGATCCTGTTCGTCGCCGATGCCGTGGGCGGGCGCGATGGGGCCGTGACGATGGTGCCTGCGCCGCCGCTCTGGGTGATCCCGGCCTTGTCGCTGGGCGCCTTGTGGCTGATCCTGTGGCCCGGACGCGCGCGCCATGCGGGCGCCGTCGTGGCGGTGGCGGCGCTGGCCTTCTGGACCGGGTCGGAAAGACCGCCGCTGCTGATCGAGGGCGAGGGCGCTCTGGTCGGCCTGATGACGCCCGAAGGCCGCGCACTGAGCCGCGCGCGGGGCGCGGGCTTCGTCGCGCGCAACTGGCTGGAGGCCGATGGCGACGGCGCGTCGCAGGACGTGGCGGCTGCGCGGGCAGGGATGCAGCCGGTGCCGGGCGGCGCGCGGTTCACCTTTGGCGGGTCGGAATGGGTGCATCTGACCGGGCAACGCGGCATCGCGCAACTGGATGCGCATTGCGCCAGCGGCGTCACCGTGGTGACGGATCAGCGGCTCGAGGCCCCGCCGCCGGGCGATTGCCGGGTGATCGACCGCCGCGCGCTGGGGCGCACCGGGGCGATGGCGCTCTGGCCCGATGGCCGCGTCGTGACGGCCGAGGCACTGACGGGCCGCAGGCCGTGGAGCGGGCGACGCTGAGCGGGCAGGGGGCCCGGTCTGAGTCCCCCGTGCAACACTTGCCGCTGCAACCGTGCCGTGACTGGCGCAACGGGCATGAAAAACTGGAAACGCTGAACGCCGTTTGTTAGCGTTACGGAAACAAACAGGCAAGATAATGAGCAGTGTATCCGGCTTCAGCGGCGTCTATGTCGTTGAATGGGCGCAGACCGCGCCCGGCGAGGAATGGGGCCTGTCGCCAGACATGCTTGCGGTCGGCATGTCGTGGCGCTGGCGCGGCGATGCACAACGGCTGGATGCCGGGGTCGCCGCTTTATGGCTTGCCAGGCCACAGGACCGCACCAATCCCCGCAGCCGCGCGCGGCGCCGGTTGCGGCGGCTCGCGCTGGCCGGGATGCCCCTTCACCCGGTCCGCGACAGGGCCGATCCGTCAGTGGACGGCACGCTGCAGGCAGGGTTCGACGGCGAGACGCCTGCCGGCACGCTGCCCGGCGCCCCGCGTCCCGAGGCAATGCTGCTCACCGATGGAGAACGGCTGTATCCGGCGCGGCTGGTCCGGGTTTCGGGGCGGCTTCTGGTCGTCTTCCACCCGATGCTGCCCGCGCCTGACACCGCGCTGTGGATCGCGGCGCTGAGCCTCGATCCGCGGATCGGGGGCCGAGAGGCGGCGCAGCCCGGGGCGGGGCATAGCGGTGTGATCTGCTTCCTGCCCGGCACCGCCATCGCCACGCCCGACGGGCCGCGCGCGGTCGAGACCCTGGCGCCCGGCGAGCGGGTGCTCACGCGCGACAACGGCGCGCAGCCGGTGATCTGGCGTGGCGAGACGCGGCTGTCGGGGGCCGAACTGTACCTGCATCCGCATCTTCGCCCGGTGCGCATCGCCTCGGGCGCACTGCCCGGCGGGCGGCCCAAGGGCGATCTGCTGGTCTCGCCCGCGCATCGGCTGCTGCTGCGGGCGCCCGGCTGCCTGCAATCGGACGAGGTGCTGGTCGCGGCGGGCGATCTGGAGGATGGTCGCGGCATCCGGCGCGATTTTACCGCCAGCGCCGTGCGCTATGTCCATCTGATGCTGGCGCGCCACGAGATCCTCACCGCCAATGGCGTGGCCTGCGAGAGTTTCCATCCCGGTCTGGCCGAGCCGCGCGTGCTGAAATGGCACGCGCGCTCTCTGGAGCAGGCGGCGCCGGGGCTTCTGGGGGATCTGGCGCGGTTCGGCGATCCGGCGCGGCAATGCCTCAGCCGGGGCGAAGCCGGGATCCTGCGCGACGCGCTGGTGTAGCTCAGCGTCGGAACGGACGCGGCAGCCGCGCGCGCCAGTAGCGCCAGCTGACCTGCAGCCGGATCAGGAACCGCGCGACGATGGGCCGGATGCCGGGAATGTCGATGGCCAGAAGCGCGATGCCCACCGGGATCATCCAGAATCCCAGCACCGGCAGAAACCCCAGAAACCCGCCGAAGATGAACAGCAGCGCCATCGGCGCGCGCAGCCAGCCGCGACCGGGCGCGGTGAGGCCTCGCATCGGGCCGTCCATGCCCGGCAGGCTGCGCCCGAGGCGGTTGAGCTGACGCTCGAAACGTTGATGCTCGCGGTTCATTTCGCGGTTTGCGGCGGGAATGGGTCCGGTCCTTGTGTTGCGGTCCGCGCCGGGCGGCGCCCTCAGACCCGCGCGTTGTGGCGGTGTCCTGCTGAAAACGCGATGTGGGCGATCCTGTTCCGTCGTGCAAGGGCGCGAAACCGAGAATGCCGCTCAATTGCGCGCTATCGGCGAAGGGGCGCCGCTGGCCCGCTGCATCCGGGCGGATTGGCGCATTGACAGCGCGGGGGCAGGCTGTATAAGCGCGCCGTCCGGGTTGCTGCTCTTGGCACGACCCGGCTTTTCATTGGTGTTGGTGGACCTCGCAAGGGGAAACCTGTCACCGGGGAGACCCGGGAAGGACAACGCCCTTCTGTCCCGCTCTGGCCGGGGCCGGAGACCACGGGGAAACGGAGCGTCACCGGACGATCTGAGACCCGAAACGTGGGACCCGGTTTTCGGACAAAGTCGGGGACGCAAAACAAGGAAGGAGATCAGCCGTGACCAAACGCACGACTGCCAAGTACAAGATCGACCGCCGCATGGGCGAGAACATCTGGGGCCGCGCCAAGTCGCCGGTCAACCGCCGTGAATACGGCCCCGGCCAGCATGGTCAGCGCCGCAAGGGCAAGATGTCGGATTTCGGCACCCAGCTGCGCGCCAAGCAGAAGCTGAAGGGCTATTACGGCGACCTGACCGAGAAGCAGTTCAAGCGCATCTACGGCGAAGCCGCCCGGGTGAAGGGTGACACCGGCGAGAACCTGATCGGCCTGCTCGAGCGCCGCCTGGATGCCGTCGTCTACCGCGCCAAGTTCGTCCCCACCATCTTTGCCGCCCGCCAGTTCGTGAACCACGGCCACGTGACCGTGAACGGCAAGCGCGTGAACATCGCGTCGTACCGCGTCAAGGAAGGCGATGTCGTCGCCGTCCGCGACCGTTCGAAGCAGATGGCGCTGGTGTTGGAAGCCGTCGCCTCGGCCGAGCGTGACGTGCCCGATTATCTCGAAGTCGACCATTCCAAGCTGACCGCGACCTTCGTGCGCACGCCGGGTCTGGGCGATGTGCCCTACGCGGTTCAGATGGAACCGAACCTCGTCGTCGAATATTACGCGAAGAACTGATCCGGCCACGGCTGAGGTCTTGCCACTTGGAAGGGCCGCGCCGGGGAACCGGCGTGGCCCTTTTCGCATTCACGCTCTCTTCGCTGCCGTTGCCCCCGAAGAGAGTATTTTCGGCAGAATGAAGCCAGGGGGCGCGGCCTATCGACCGGCGAAGCGCCGCCGGGGCCGCCCCGGGATACACGCGTGTTGAGGGACACCAGACGATGAACGACGAGATCCTGCCACAGATCAGGCCGCAGCCCGGCATCATGGAGATCGCGCTGTATGTCAGCGGGCAGAGCAGCCTTGCCGGCAAGGCCGAGGTGCTGAAACTGTCCTCGAACGAGAACCCGTACGGCCCCTCGCCCAAGGCGCAGGCGGCCTATGCCGAAGCCGCCGCGACGCTGCATCGCTATCCCTCGACCGATCATGCCGAGTTGCGCGCGGCGATCGGCGCGGTGCACGGGCTCGATCCCGACCGCATCATCTGCGGCGTCGGCTCGGACGAGGTGTTGCAATTCATCACCCAGAGCTTCGCCGGGCCGGGCGATGAATGCATCACCACCGAGCACGGGTTCTCGATGTACCCGATCCTGGCCCATGCGGCGGGTGCGGTGCCGGTCGAGGTGGCCGAGACCGACCGCCGGGTCGATGTGGACAAGATCCTGGCGGCGGTCACGGCGCGCACGAAGATCGTGTTCATCGCCAATCCGGCCAACCCGACCGGCACGATGGTGCCCGGGGCCGAATTGCGGCGCCTCGCCGGGGCGTTGCCCATGGGCGTGATCCTGGTGCTGGACGGCGCCTATGCGGAATTCGCCGGGGATTACGACGGCGGCGTATCGCTGGTCGAGGACTTTCCCAACGTTGTGATGACGCGCACCTTCTCGAAGATCCACGGGCTGGGCGGTCTGCGGATCGGCTGGGGCTATGCGCGGCGCGAGATCATCGACGTGCTCAATCGCGTGCGCCAGCCTTTCAACCTCAGCCTCGGGCAGATGGCGGCGGCGGAAGCGGCGGTGCGGGATGTCGAATACACCCGCTGGTGCGCGGCCGAGAACGCGCGCTGGCGCGATTTCCTGCGCAACGGGTTGGTGCAGATGGGCATCGCCTGCGACGAGAGCTTCGCCAATTTCGTGCTGGCCCGCTTCGACACGCCGGACGAGGCGGATGCGGCGGATGCGGCGCTGAAAGAGGACGGGATCCTCGTGCGCAAGGTGGCGGGCTACAAGCTGCCCGAGTGCCTGCGCATCACCGTGGGCGACGAAGCCGCCTGCCGCCGGATCCTCGGCGTGCTGGCCGCGTTCAAGGGGGTGCGCTGATGGCACAGGTCTTTGAGCGCGTCGCGCTGATCGGGCTGGGCCTGATCGCGGGCTCGATGGCGCATGCGATGAAGCGTCACAAGCTGGCGGGTCATGTCGCGGGCTTCGCGCGCTCGGCCGAGACGCGCCGGGCGGCGGCCGAGATCGGCTTTGTCGACAGCGTGCATGACAGCGCCGCCGAGGCCGTGAAGGGCGCCGATCTGGTCGTGCTGGCCGTGCCGGTGGGGGCGATGGGCGCGGTGGCCGAGGAAATCGCGCCGCATCTGGCACCGGGGGCCACCGTCACGGATGTGGGCTCGGTCAAGCAGGCGGTGATCGACGCGGTCGGCCCGCATCTGCCCGATGGCGTGCATTTCATCCCCTCGCACCCGCTCGCGGGGACCGAGCATTCCGGCCCCTATTCGGGTTTCGCCACGCTCTTTGAAAACCGCTGGTGGCTGATCACGCCGCTCGACGGGGCCGATGAGGCCGCGACGGCGCGTCTGCGTCGGCTGTTCGAGGGCGTCGGCGCACAGGTTGACGAGATGGAGCCCGGCCATCATGATCTGGTTCTGGCGGTCGTGTCGCACACGCCGCACCTGATCGCCTATACGATGGTGGGGGTGGCGGATCACCTGCGGCGCGTTTCGCAATCCGAGGTCATCAAGTATTCGGCCTCGGGGTTTCGCGATTTCACGCGGATCGCCGCGTCGGACCCGACGATGTGGCGCGACGTGTTCCTGACCAACAAGGAGGCGACGCTGGATATTCTGGGCCGCTTCACCGAAGAGCTTTTCGTCCTGCAGCGCGCCATCCGGATGGGGGACGGCGACCACCTGTACGAGTATTTCACGCGCACGCGGGCAATCCGGCGCGGGATCATCGAAGCCGGGCAGGATACCGACGCGCCCGATTTCGGTCGCGCGCGGAAGGACTGAGCGGATGCGGCGGCTGCGTCTGTGTCTGCTGGTGGCCGCGCTGGGGGCGCTGCCGCTGGCGGGCGGGACGCAACCCTTGCGCGCCGAAGCGCCCGACAGCTCGCTTTTTCCGCGCGCCCGACCCGGCACATTGGGGGGCGCTGTGCGGCTGACCATCGCCGAAGCCGCCGCGCAGGAAGCGGCGCGCGCCGCGGCGGCGGCCCGGGCGCGGGCGGCTTCGGACAGCGCGGCGCAGGCCGCCCGGCAGGCAGAGGCGCTGAGCGCGGCAAGCGACCGCGCCGCCGCCGAGGCGATGGCAGCCGTTGCCGGGGGCGCGGGCGGCGTGGTGATCAGCGAAGCCGCCGAGGCCGAGATGGCCGCGTTTCGCGCGCGGCAGGAGGCCGAGGCCGCCCGCATCGCCGCCGCGCGCGAGGAAGCGCGCCGCATCGCCGCTGAACGGGCCGAGGCGCGGGCCTCGGCGGCTGCGCTGGCGGCCTCGGACAGGCCGGTCAGCCCGCTTGCCGTGGCGCGCAGCCTGGTGCCCCGGCCTGCCTCGCCCCTCGTGCGCGAGCGGTTCGCCGCGCTGGCCTTGCGGCGCGCGCCCAGCCCGGCACGGAGCGAGGCCCCCTCGACGACGCCCACGCTGGCGCGGGCCTCGGGCGGGGGAGTGCGGGGCAATCTGTGCGGCACGCCGGGGCTCGAAGGCCGGGTTCTGGACCGGATCCGCAGCCGCACGCAGGGGTGCGGCGTGACCGAGCCCGTCAGCGTGACCAATGTGCAGGGCATCCCTTTGTCGCTGGCCGCGACGATGGATTGCGACACCGCGCGCGCTTTCGAGCGCTGGGTGCGCACGGAAATGATCCCGACCGTCGGGCGCACGGGCGGCGGCATCGCGCAGATCCGGGTGATCGGGCATTATTCCTGCCGCACCCGCAACAGCCAGCGGGGCGCGCGGATTTCCGAACACGGGCGGGGCCGTGCCATCGACGTGGCCGGTTATCAGCTGCGCGACGGCGAGACGGTCAGCGTGCTCGACGATTACCGGCGCGGGCGGCATTCGCGCTCGCTCCGGCGGATGTACGAGGCGGCCTGCGGCATCTTCCGCACCACGCTCAGCCCCGATTCGGACCGGTTCCATCAGGACCATTTCCATTTCGACCTGGCCCAGCACCGGGGCGGCGGCACCTATTGCCGCTGACGGCCTGCGGCCACTCTAACGCTGCGTGACTTCCCCGAAGGGCGCTTTTCCCCCCTCGGGGCGGGGGGGTATAGAGAGGGCGAGGACTTCAGTGAAAGGGACGGATATGGACGATATCGTCATTCTCAGCGGCGCGCGCAGCCCGATCGGCACGTTCGGCGGCAGCCTGTCGGGGCTTCCGGTGGCGGATCTGGCCACGACCGTGGCCAAGGCGGCGATCGAGCGCGCCGGGATCGAGCCCGCGAAGATCGGCACCGTGGTCTTCGGCCATGTCATCAACACCGTGCCGCGCGACGCCTATCTGTCGCGCGTCGCGGCGATGGGGGCGGGCATCCCCGATACGACCCCCGCGATGAACGTGAACCGGCTGTGCGGATCGGGTGCGCAGGCCATCGTCTCGACCCTGCAGGCGCTGGCTCTGGGCGACGCAGAGTTCGGCCTGGCGGGCGGCGCGGAATCGATGAGCAACGCGCCCTATTCGGTGCCCGCCGCGCGGTTCGGCCACAAGATGGGCGATGCCACCTTCCTGGACATGATGCTGGGCGCGCTGACCTGTCCCTTCGGCACCGGCCATATGGGCGTCACCGCCGAGAATGTCTCGGACGAGCATGACATCAGCCGCGAGGCGCAGGATGCCTTCGCGCTGGAAAGCCAGCAGCGCGCAGCGCGCGCCATTGCCGAGGGCCGGTTCAAGGATCAGATCGTGCCGATCGTGATGAAGGGCCGCAAGGGCGAGATCGTCTTCGACACCGACGAGCACCCCAAGGAGACCAGCCTTGAAAAGCTGGCCGCGCTGAAACCCGCCTTCAAGAAGGACGGCTCGGTCACGGCGGGCAATGCCTCGGGCATCAATGACGGTGCGGCGGCGCTGGTTCTGGCGCGGCGCGACGCGGCCGAGGCGGCGGGCCTGAAGCCCCGCGCGCGGATCGTGGGCTATGCCGTCGCGGGCGTGCGTCCCGAGGTGATGGGCATCGGCCCGATCCCGGCGGTCGAGCAGCTGTGCGAGCGTACCGGGCTGAGCGTGTCGGATTTCGACGTGATCGAATCGAACGAGGCCTTCGCGGCGCAGGCGCTGGCGGTGAACAAGGGGCTGGGCCTGGACCCGGCCAAGGTGAACCCCAATGGCGGCGCCATCGCGCTGGGCCACCCGGTCGGCGCGACCGGCGCCATCGTCACCGTGAAGGCGATGTATGAACTCGAGCGGACGGGCGGCCGCTATGGCCTGATCACCATGTGCATCGGCGGCGGCCAGGGCATCGCGCTGGCCATCGAACGGCTCTGAGACTCAACGCCGCGGGGCGCGGTTTTCGCGCCCCGGTTAAGGGCGTCTTCACCGATAGCGGCAATTCTGGGCGGGCCGCCGGGCGTCTTCGGGCGTCGGGCGGCCCGGTCAGTTCCAGGGTAGCCGCCGCCGATGACGTTGTTCGACAAGCTCACGCAGGAACGCCGCTTGCGGCTGACGGCAGAGCGACGGCTCGATTTCTGCCAGCGCGAACGCGACGCGGCGCTGGCGCAGATCGACGCCCTGCGCAGCGAGATGGCGCAGCTGCGCCGGCAGGGCCGGACCAGCGCGCTGGACGAAGCGCTGCACGCCGCCGCGCTGGAAAGCATCCAGTTGCGCGCACGCGCAGAGACCGAAACCGCGCAGCGCAGCGCCACGCAGGCCGAGCGGCGGCTGTGGGATTCCATCAACACGATCCGCGACGGTTTCGCCGTGTTCAACGCCCGTCAGGAGCTGGTGATCGCCAACCAAGCCTATCTGGGCGTGTTCTCGGGCATCCCCGAGGTGCAGATCGGCATCACCTATCGCCGGCTGGTCGAGATCCTCGCGCATGAAGAGCGCGTGCTGCCGGGCGACGAGCCGCGCGAGGCCTGGATCGACGCCATGGTCGCGCGCTGGGATGTTGACCGGATCGAGCCGGTGACGCTGTTCTTCGCGCGCGGCGACATCGCCCGTATTCACGACCGGCGGGCACGGGGTGGGGATATCGTCAGCCTCGTGCGCGACATCACCGATCAGCAGCGCCACGCCGCCGAGCTGGAAGAGGCACGCGAACGCGCGGAAGCGGCCAACCGCGCGAAATCGGCCTTTCTGGCCAATATGAGCCATGAAATCCGCACGCCCATGAACGGCGTGGTCGGCATGGCGGAATTGCTTTGCGACACGCCGCTGTCGTCCGAACAGAAGCTTTACGCCGACACGATCCGCTCTTCGGGTGAGGCGCTGCTCAACATCATCAACGACGTGCTCGATTACTCGAAGATCGAGGCGGACAAGCTGGTCCTGCACCCCGAACCTTTCGACCTGGAGCGCTGCATCCACGAAGTGCTGATCCTTCTGCAGGCCGGCGCGCGCAACCGCGACATCGCGCTTTTGCTGGATTACGACCTGTCCTTGCCCCGCCGCTACCGGGCCGATCCCGGGCGGATGCGGCAGGTGCTGACCAACCTGATCGGAAATGCGGTGAAATTCACCGAGGCCGGGCATGTGCTGATCCGCGTCACCGGCGTGGAACCGTCCGCGGGCCGGCGCACCCTGACCGTCACGGTCGAGGATACGGGCATCGGCATTGCCCCTGAACATACCACGCGGATCTTTTCGGAATTCGCGCAGGTCGACGACCAGTCGAGCCGCAAGTTCGAAGGCACCGGGCTGGGGCTGGCGATCACGCGGCGGCTGATCGCCCTGATGGGGGGCGAGATCTGGCTTGAAAGCGAGCCGGGCAAGGGCTCGTCCTTTGCCTTCTCGCTCACGCTGCCCTGCATCGGGGATGCGGACGCGTCCGGGCCTCTGGCGCCGTCGCTGCGGCATGTCGTGCTGGTCGATCCGCATCCCTTGGGCCGTGCGATCCTTGAGCGGCAATTGCAGGGGCAGGGGCTTGAAGTGACGCCTTGCGATACCGCGCAGCAGGCGCTGGCTCTCCTGCAGGCGGTGCGCGGGCGCGGCGTCGACCTGGTCCTTGCGGATGCCGAACTGGCCGGGCAATCGGGGCTGGATCTGGCGCGCGCGCTACACGAGGCGGGGCATGACGTGCCGTTGATCCTGCTCAGCGCCAACCCGGCGGCCCTGCGCGGGGAGCCCGCGCTCAGCCAGGTGCGCGCGGTGTTGCAAAAGCCCGTCCTGCGCCACGACCTGCGGCACCAGCTTGCGCGCCTGTCCGACCCCGACGCCACCGATGCGCCCGACCCCGATATAATCGCTGCCCCCGATATGCCGACAGCGCCAGAAACCGGACGCCCGGCGCCCAAGTGCCAAACCGGCGCGCGCTGCATGCGCATCCTCGCGGCGGAAGATAACAAAACCAACCGGCTGGTCTTTTCGCGGATGGTCGACGGGCTGGCGATCGAGCTGACCTTTGCCGAGGACGGCGAACAGGCGGTCGCCGCGTTTCGCGACACCAAACCCGACCTGATCTTCATGGATATCTCGATGCCCGGCATGGACGGGCGCAGCGCGACCCGGGCGATCCGCCAGATGCCGGGCGGCGCGCAGGTGCCGATCGTCGCGCTGACCGCCCACGCCATGGCCGGCGACGAGGACGAGATTCTCGCCGCCGGGCTGGACCATGTGCTGACGAAGCCGCTGAAAAAGCCGCTTCTTCTGGATGTCATCGACCGCTACCGCCCAGAGGGCACGCGCGCGCCGCAGGGCGGGGCCGATCCCGTGACGCAGGGGTGATACCGGCACCGATGATTCACGGTGACGCATCCCGGCCCCCGAAGGGTTGCGCAGCGCGCGGGCAGGCCTTACCTGAGAAGACAGCTTACAAATGAGGACCCCATGGTTTCCCTGATCCAGATCCTGTTCATGATCCTCAACGTGATCTGGTGGATCGTCATCGTCCACGTCATCATGAGCTGGCTGATCAATTTTCAGGTTCTCAACCTGCGCCAGCCGCTGGTCGCGCAGATCTGGGACGGGCTGAACCGTATCCTCGACCCGATTTATCGTCGCATCCGCGCCTTCCTGCCGGATATGGGCGGGCTGGACCTGGCGCCGCTGATCCTGCTTCTGGCGATCTATGCGCTGCGCATCGTGCTCTACAACAATTTCGTAGCGCCCTTCTGATCCGTGAGCGCGCCGTCCTCCTCTGAACTGGACCGGGGCGCGCCGCCGGCCGATCCCGCGCAGATCCTGGCGCGGGTCTTCGGCTTTTCCGCCTTCCGCCCGGGTCAGGAGGAAATCGTCGACGCGGTCATCGCGGGCAGCGACGTGCTGGCCATCATGCCCACCGGCGGCGGCAAATCGCTGTGTTATCAGCTGCCCGCCCTGGTGCGCGAGGGGCTGACCGTGGTCATCTCGCCGCTGATCGCGCTGATGCGCGATCAGGTGCGCGGGCTGCAGGAGGCGGGCGTCGCGGCCGCTGCGCTGACCTCGGGCAACAGCCAGGACGAAAACGACGCGATCTTCGACGCGCTGGAAGAGCAGCGGCTCAAGCTGCTCTATATCGCGCCCGAACGGCTGGCCTCATCCGCTGCGACCAACCTGTTGCGGCGCTCGAATTGCCGGCTGATCGCGGTGGACGAGGCGCATTGCGTCAGCCAGTGGGGCCACGATTTCCGCCCCGATTACCTGCGCATCGGCGAGCTGCGGCGCATGCTGGGCGTGCCGCTCGCCGCCTTCACCGCCACGGCCGACGCCGCCACCCGCGACGAGATCGTGCACCGGCTGTTCGACTACGGCGCGCCCGAGACCTTTCTGCGCGGCTTCGACCGGCCCAATATCCGGCTGGCCTTTGCCGCCAAGGACAATCCGCGCAAGCAGATCATGGCCTTCGCCGCCGCGCGCAAAGGTCAGTCGGGCATCGTTTATTGCGCCACCCGCGCGCGGACCGAAACGCTGGCGCGCGCGCTGCAAGAGGCCGGGCACAATGCCTGCGCCTATCACGGCGGGATGGAAGACTGGGAACGGCGCAAGGTCGAAACCCAGTTTCAGGTCGAAGAGGGGCTGATTGTCTGCGCCACCGTCGCCTTCGGCATGGGGGTCGACAAGCCCGATGTGCGCTGGGTCGCCCATGCCGATTTGCCCAAATCCATCGAGGCCTATTACCAGGAGATCGGCCGCGCCGGGCGCGACGGGCTGGCCGCCGACACGCTGACGCTTTACGGGCAGGACGATATCCGCCTGCGCCGCGCGCAGATCGACGAATCCAACGCCCCGCCCGAACGGCGTGAGGCCGATCACGCAAGGCTGAACACGCTCTTGGGACTGGCCGAGGCCACGTCCTGCCGGCGCCGGATGCTGCTGGCCTATTTCGGCGAGGTGAGCGAGCCCTGCGGCAATTGCGATCTCTGCGCCAGCCCGGTCAAGACCTTCGACGCGACCGAAGCCGTGCGCAAGGCGCTGTCGGCCATGCTGCGCACCGGCGAGAGCTTCGGCACCGGCCATCTGATCGACATCCTGACCGGCCATGTCACGCCGAAGATCACCCAGCGTGGCCATGACGGCCTGCCCACGTTCGGCGTCGGGCGGGATCTGTCGAAATCGGCCTGGCAGGGGGTATTCCGGCAGATGATGGGCCGCGACCTGGTGCGCCCCGATGCCGAGCGTCACGGCGCGCTGCGCATGACCGAGGATGCGCGCCCGGTCCTCAGGGGGGAGGCCAGCCTTACCTTCCGCGCCGACAGTGTGCAGCGCGTGGCAACCCGCGCCGAACCGCGCGCGCTGGTCTCGGACGAGGATGCCCCGCTTCTGTCGGCGCTGAAAGCCAAGCGTCGCGCGCTGGCCGATGCGGCGGGGATGCCGCCCTACGTGATCTTCAACGACCGGTCGCTGATCGAGATGGCCGAGACACGGCCGCAGACCCTTGATGATTTCGCGCGGATCTCGGGGGTCGGGGCCACCAAGCTCGAACGTTACGGCGCGGCCTTTCTGGAAATCATCACCGGCGCCACGGTGGCCGACCAGCACCCGATGCGCCGCAAGCTGGCCGGGCGCGACGCGGGCGCGGTTTTCGACCGGCTGCTGCAGGCGCAGGCCGATCTGGCGCGCGGGGCGGACGGGACGGAAAAGCCGATGTCGTGCTCGAACAATACGCTCAAGACGCTGGCCGAGCGCCGCCCGCGCAGCCTGCCCGAGATCGAGCGCCTGCCCGGCATGGGCGCCGCGCGGACCGAGCGTTTCGGTGAGGCCTTTCTGGATATCCTGCTGGACGACTGACCGCGGGGCGCCCGATCGTGGGGCGCCTGCCGGGTCAGGCCAGCACGCTCTGCGGTCCCAGCAGCACGAAGACCAGCACCGCCGAGTAGAACACGAAGCTCGCCGCCAGCACGAAGACATGCCAGATCGTGTAATGGAAAGGCAGGCGGCGCCAGAGGTAGAACACCACGCCCAGCGTATAAAGCCCGCCGCCCACCGCCATCAGCACCAGAACCGGCGTCGGCAGGGCGGCGAACATCGGCCCGCCCAGCACCACGCCAACCCAGCCCATGCCCAGATAAAGCGCCAGCGCGGCCCATTTGAATTTCTCGGGCGAGACGATCTTCAGCGCGATGCCCGCCAATGCCGCGAACCACACCCCCACGGTCATCGCCACGCCATGGCCCGACAGCAGCGTGAAGGGCGTGTAGGTGCCCGCGATTTTCAGGTAGATCGCCGAATGGTCGAGCCGCCGCAGCAGCCATTCCTTGGCCGCGCCGAAGCCCGAGGTTTCGCCGATATTGTAGAGCGCCGAGAACAGGATCATCGCGATCAGCGCGCCGCCATAGACCGACACCCCGGTGATCGACGCCGCATCGCCCCGGTAGAGCGCGGTCAGCACGATCAGCACCGGCACCGCCATCAGCACCAGCGTCAGCCCCGCGACATGCACGACCGCGTCCGAGACCTGCTCGGCTCGCGTGTAGATGGTGCGCAGGGCGGTGGTCATCGGGCTCTCCTTGGATCGGGGCAGTGTACCGCGCGCGGGCGGCGCGGGCAATTGCGACCCTCGGTCAACCTTAGCGCCTGCGTGTAACCGTTTCGTCAACACCGCCGGACCGGGCGCTGCGCGTGACGCCGCGCCCCGTCTTGACCCCGCCGGATGCAGGGTCCATGGCGCGGGGCAAAAGAGGACATGCCATGTATCCCGTGATCCGGCTGGTGAAAGAGACGCTCAAATTCCGCGGCAAGCCGCTGGGATTGTTCGAGACGCATCACTCGCAGCATCGCTGCTGGCCCTGGGATCTGGATCCGTGGAACGAGCTCAATAACGGGCGCACGCTGACGCTCTACGATCTGGGCCGCGTGCCCTTTGCCACCCGGATCGGCATCACCGCGATCCTGCGGTCGCAGCGTTGGGGCATGACGGTGGCGGGCTCGAGCGTGCGCTATCGCCGCCGCATCCGGATGTTCCAGCGCATCGAGATGCAAAGCCGCGTTCTGGGCTGGGACCATCGCTTCATCTATATCGAGCAGAGCATGTGGCGCGGGGACGAGGCGCTGAACCACGTCCTGCTGCGCACCGCCGTGACCAGCGCGGAGGGCATCGTGCCGCCCGCGAAAATGGTCGCGGCAATGGGGCAGGCAGGGCTGGAAAGCCCGGCGCTGCCCGACTGGGTGCAGGCCTGGATCGCCGCTGATGCCGGACGCCCCTGGCCGCCGGCGCGCGACTGACCGGCGGGTCTTTCCTTGCGCGGATTCCCGGCTAGACTGGCGCCAAGGACCTGCCAGACGGGATGCGGTACATGAGCCTGATCGGACACAACAACGGCCCCACGATGGAATCCGGCGCAAGCTGGCGCCGCCATGCCTGGCGCCGCGCCCGCTCGACCCTGCTGCCCACGCTGCCCATCGAGGTGCTGCGCCTGCGGGTGCGCCGCGCCGCCGAGATCGGGCTCGATTACAAGACCTATGCATCGATCCGCGCGGCTTCGGGGCATGACGTGGTGGCGTTCCTGTTCTCGACCAACGCGCTTCGGCTGCTGCCGGGGCACGGGGCGCCCGCGCTGCCCGAAGACCGTGCGCGGCATCTCGCCCGTCTTGATGCCGGGCGTGCCGCGCTGACCCGCGCGCCGCTGACGCCCGAGGCGGTGCTCGCCCTCGCCCCGGGGCTGATCGACCGGGCCAGCCCGGGACCGCGCCCTTTCGCCGGTTGGGGCGAGACCCGCACCGCCCTGCGCGCCGCGCTGGCGCAGGGGAAATGGCCCTCGGACGGCGTGGTGCTGATCGGCGACACGGCCGAGGAACGCCAATGGGCCGCGGCCGGGAAACTGGCCTTCTACCTGCCTGCCGAACGCTACTTCGCCGCCTGACCCCGCCGCCATCGCGTGGATGGATAGACCCGGGAGGGTTTTGCACCCTCCCGGACCCTCCCGCAGGATATTTGTGGAACAAAGATGGCGGGTTAACGACACCTTAACACCCATCTTTGTTCCCCAAATATCCCGGGGGTCCGGGGGCTGGCCCCCGGGACCGGCCACGGGCGCGGCGGCGCGGTGAGGGCGATGGCGTTTTTCCCCCTTTCCTTTTCCGATCCCCCGCTTATGATCCGCGCCATGGAACGCAACGCCGCCATCATCGCTGTCAGCCTGCCGGGTCTGCCCGGGGCCTGCGGTTGCGCGGCCCGTCCGATGTCCGGTCTCCTCCTTCTTAGCGACCTCTGAGCGTGCCTGTCCGGGCGCGCCGCTCAGAGGTAGCCAGCGCCCGCCCCGCCCGCTAAAGAGACACCGCAGGACTTCACGGACAGAACCATGACCGATATCACCACCGCACAGCAGGATCGCGTTCAGATCTTCGACACCACCCTGCGCGACGGCGAGCAATCGCCCGGCGCGACGATGAGCCACGACGAGAAGATGGAGATTGCCGGTCTCCTCGACGAGATGGGCGTGGACATCATCGAGGCGGGGTTCCCGATTGCCTCGGAGGGCGATTTCGCCGCCGTCAGCGACATCGCCAAGAACGCGAAGAACTCGGTCATCTGCGGTCTCGCCCGGGCGAATTTCGCCGATATCGACCGCGCTTGGGAGGCGGTGAAACACGCGCCGCGCGGACGGATCCACACGTTCATCGGCACCTCGCCGCTGCATCGCGACATCACCGCGCTGGATCAGGACGGCATGGTCGAGAAGATCGCGGCCACCGTGAGCCATGCGCGCAATCTGTGCGACGACGTGCAATGGTCGCCGATGGACGCGACGCGGACCGAGCATGATTACCTGTGCCGGGTGGTGGAAACGGCGATCAAATGCGGCGCCACGACGATCAACATCCCCGACACGGTCGGCTATACCGCGCCGCGCGAAAGCGCCGATCTGATCCGCATGTTGCTCGAGCGGGTGCCGGGGGCCGAGAAGATCACCTTCGCCACGCATTGCCACAACGATCTGGGCATGGCGACCGCCAATGCGCTGGCCGCGGTCGAGGCGGGGGCACGGCAGATCGAATGCACGATCAACGGCCTGGGCGAGCGCGCCGGCAACACGGCGCTGGAAGAGGTGGTGATGGCGATGCGCGTGCGCAACGACATCATGCCCTACCGCACCGGCATCGACACGACGAAGATCATGCACCTGTCGCGCCGCGTGAGCCAGGTCTCGGGCTTTGCCGTTCAGTACAACAAGGCCGTGGTGGGCAAGAACGCCTTCCTGCACGAATCCGGCATCCACCAGGACGGCGTGCTGAAGAACGTCCAGACCTTCGAGATCATGCGCCCCGAGGATATCGGCCTGACGGCGAAGAACATCGCCATGGGCAAGCATTCGGGTCGCGCCGCTTTGCGCGCGAAGATGGCCGAGCTGGGCTATGATCTGGGCGACAACCAGCTCAAGGACGTGTTCGTGCGGTTCAAGGCGCTGGCCGATCGCAAGAAGGAAGTCTACGACGACGACCTGGTTGCGCTGATGGCCGATAGCAGCGCGGGCGACGAGCATCTGAAGGTGCAGAAATTGCGCGTCGTCTGTGGTACCGAAGGCCCGCAGGAAGCCGAGCTGACGATGGCCGTCGGCGGCGAGGAGAAATCCATCGACGCCACCGGCGACGGTCCGGTCGATGCCTGTTTCAACGCGGTGAAGATGCTCTATCCGCACAGTGCCAAGCTGGACCTGTACCAGGTTTCGGCGGTGACCGAGGGGACGGATGCGCAGGCGACGGTGTCGGTGCGCATCAGCCGCGACGGCACGGTCTATACCGGGCAATCGGCCGATACCGACACGGTGCTGGCCTCGGTCAAGGCTTATGTCAATGCGCTGAACCGGATGCATGCCGGGCAGGGGCGGGCGAACAACTCGGCGCTGCAGACCTCGGCGGCGGGCTGAAACATGCAGGGACAGGGGGGCATTCTGCCCCCCTCGGCCTGACGGCCTCACCCCCCTGAGGATATTTGTGGAACAAAGATGACGCCGGGCAGGATGGCAATCCCGCCCGGCGTTTTTCGGTCTTTCGGGGTATCGGCGTGGGTTACCAGACCCCGTGGGCGTCGAGCTCCGCGCGCAGGGCAGCGCCGAAATCGAGCGCTTTCTCGCGCGGTTTCGTCAGCAGCGAGACCAGCACGAAGAGCGCAAGGCAGACCCCGCCCACGGTGAGGGCGAGCACCGGGTTGAACACGCTCATCCCTTGGATCATCGCCATCCACACCGCCAGCACCGCGCCGCCGAGGATCGAGGCCAGCGCGCCCGCCGCCGTGGCCCGGCGCCAGAAAAAGGCGCCGATCGTGGCGGGCACGGTGACCATCAGCCCGGCGGCGGCGAGGGCGGCAAGCTGGTCGACGATCTGCGCCTTGTCGATGGCAAAGAGGCTGGCGAACAGGATCACGAGGATCACCACCGCCCGCCCGGCCAGCACTTGCCGCGCGGGCTCGGCGCCCTTGAGCACGTCGCGCGCGACCATCGCGCCCAGCGTCAGGGCGATGGAATCGAGCGTCGAGACCGCCGCGGCGAGGATGCCGAGGATCAGCAGCACCGCCACCGGCGCCGGGATCGCGCCCGAGATCAGCAGAGCGGGCGTCGCGGTGGCGCTGTTCTCCAGATCGGGCGCCAGTTGCAGCGCGGCAAAGCCCCAGATCACCGCGATCAGCGTGAAGACCAGGCCGAAGCCCAGCACCCAGAAGATCATCCGCTTCATCGCCGCCATGTCGCGCAGGATGAACAGCCGCTGGCTGACCTGCGGGTTGGAAATGGCGAAGAAGAACCACGGCAGCGACAGCGCGGTGAAGGTGCCGAGGCTCCACAGGCCGGGGCCGGGGACCGAGAGGCGCTCGGCCTGCGTTTCCAGCGTGACGCGGGCAAACGTGCCCCAGCCGCCGATCGCCGCGACCGCGAAGCCGATGGCCAGCAGCGCGGAGACGAGCATCACCACCGCCTGCACCGCATCGGTCCACGCGACCGAGCGCAGGCCCGCGAACAGCGTCCAGAGCGCGGCCAGAAGCCCGCCCGTCGCCACCGCCTGCACCAGCGTGATCTCGCCCCCCGTCACGCCCGACAGAAGCAGCCCGATCCCGGCCATCTGCGTCGTGCAATAGGGCATGAGGAAGACAAGCCCGACCAAGGCCGCCGCGCGCGCGACCCAGGCGCTGCCATAGCGCGCGCCCAGCATCTCGGCCGGCGAGATGAAGCCCCAGCGTTTCGCCGCCAGCCAGAAGCGGGGCGCGAAGATGACCAGCAGGCCCAGACCCGCGAAATAGATCAGCTCGAATCCCAGCGCGCCGATCCCGCCGCGATAGGTGAGGCCTGTCAGCACCACCAGCATGAAGGCGGAATAGGTGGTCGCGGCATAGCTGAGGCCGGCGACCACGCCGCCGAAATTGCGGCTGCCGAGATAGTAATCCTCGGCCGTGCCGGCATTCTGGCGGGTGGCGCGAAAGGCGATGAACAGGCCGAACAGCGCGAAGGCGCCGATCGCGGCCCAGATCGTGGCGGGGCTGAGAAGCTGCGGTTCCATCAACGATCCCTCCAGCCGCGCAGGCCCAGCGCGATCAGCACCACCACCGCCAGACCGAAGCCGGTCCAGAAGAGTGCCGTGAACCAGCCGCGCTGGTCGGCCAGCAGGCCATGGGGCACCCCGCCGCCGAGAACGACCAGAACGACAAGCGCCGCCAGCCAGGGTCCAAGTCCGCGTCGCGTGCTCATTCCGTCACCTCCATCGCCGATAATCGGGGCTGCGGTGTACGGTTTGCTTGGGGTATGTGCAAGCAAATGCGGGCTTAGTGCCTGAAAATATTTGATTTTTTACTATACGGTCAAGCAATTGGCAGGCCTGCGCCCGGCGGTTGGGCAATTGCATCCCGATTGCGGCGGCGCTACACCGCAGGCCAGCACAGACCGGAGGCCCCCATGATCCTGTACCCCGCCATCGACCTGAAGGACGGCCAGTGCGTCCGCCTGTACAAGGGCGCGATGGAGAAGGCGACGGTGTTCAACGACGACCCGGCGGCGCAGGCGCGCGCCTTTGCCGATCAGGGCGCGGAATGGATCCACCTGGTCGATCTGAACGGCGCCTTCGCGGGCAAGCCGGTCAATGCCGGTGCGGTCGAGGCGATCCTGCAAGCCGTGAGCGTGCCCTGCCAGCTGGGCGGCGGCATCCGCGACATGGCGACGATCGAGGCGTGGCTCGACAAGGGGCTGGCGCGGGTGATCCTGGGCACGGTGGCGGTCGAGAACCCCGATCTGGTGCGCGAGGCGGCGCGGGCCTTCCCCGGTCAGGTCGCGGTCGGGATCGATGCGCGCAACGGGCGCGTGGCGACCAAGGGCTGGGCCGAAGAGACCGACGTGCAGGTGACCGAGCTGGCGCTGGCTTTCGAGGATGCGGGCGTGGCGGCGATCATCTATACCGATATCGACCGCGACGGCGCGATGGGCGGACCCAATGTCAAGGCGACGGCAGACCTGGCCTGGGCCACCTCGATCCCGGTCATTGCCTCAGGCGGGGTGTCCTCGCTGGCCGATCTGGTCGCGCTGAAAGAGACCGGCGCGCCGCTGAACGGCGCGATTTCCGGGCGCGCGCTGTATGATGGCAAGCTCGACCTGGCCGAGGCACTGGCGGCGCTGAAAGACTGAGAGCCGCCGCCCGCCTTCGCCACCACCTTCTCCACGTCGCGCGTTGTCAGCCGCGGGGCTGACCGCTAGTCTTGCGCCAATCCAGACGGGAGACGGAACGCGATGCGGCGCAGGGGCCATCAGCCATGACGGAAGCCGGAACCGGCGCGCTGCGCAGCCGGCTGATTGCCGGGCTGCTGATGGCATTCTTCTACTTCGCGATCTGGCAGTCGGCGCTGATGCTGCCCGACCTTGGTTCCGAGGGCGTGCTGGTCGATTTCGACGCGTTCTACATCGTCGGCGGATTGGTGGCCGAGGGCCGCGCGGTCGAGGCATATGACCTGTCGGTCATGGCGGGGATCCAGCGCGGGCTGACTGGGCAGGAGGGCTTCATGCCCTGGACCTATCCGCCGCAATTCGACCTGCTGGTCGCCGCTCTGCCGCTCTTGCCGCGCGGGATCGCCTATGCGCTGGTCACCGGGCTGGGCCTGACGCTGTATCTTTGGGTGCTGGCGCAGCTGGCGGGACGGCAGCTGGTGCCCGTGTTGCTGGCGCTGGTGCCGCCGATCTACGTCACGCTGACCATCGGGCAGAACGCGTTCGTCACCGGCGCGCTGATGGGCCTTTTCGCGCTGCTGACGCTGAAGGGCAGCGGACGGGCGGGCTGGCCGCTTGGGCTTCTGGTCATCAAGCCGCATCTGGGGATCGGGCTGGGCGTGCATGCGCTGGCCTCGGGCCGCTGGCGGGTGATCGGGCTTGCCTTGGCCATCGCTGTCGTCAGCGCGGGGATCGCCACGGCCGTTCTGGGTGTTCAGATCTGGCCCGCCTTCCGGCAGGGCATGGCGAATGCGCAGGCAGCGCTGGCGGTCGAGTTCTATCCGATGTTCCGCATGACCTCGGTCTATGCGCTGCTGCACACGCTGGGTGTGCCGCCCGGTCTGGCAATCTGGCTGCAGGGCGCGGTGGCGCTGGGTGCCTGCGCGCTGGTTGCTCTGTCGGTGCGGCGGGGCCTGCCGCTGCGCCATACGCTGGCCATGGCCTGTTTCGCCTCGGCGCTCGTCAGCCCGTATCTCTATGATTATGACATGACGGTTCTGGGCGTGGGGCTGGCGCTGATCATGGGGGATTTGCGGGCGCGGGCTTCGGGGGTCGAGCTGGTGCTGCTTTACGCGTTGGTGTGGGTCGCGGGCGGCTGGGGGATGATCCACGCGATCTCGACGGCTGGCATGTCCTGGGAGGCGCGCGCGGCCCATGCGCGCGAGACGCTGTCCTACGGCGCCGTCGCCTACCTTCTGTTGCTGGGACTGGGCGCGCGCATCCTGTCGCGGCCCCTGCGCGGCGGGGTCCCGGCATGAGCGAGACCTGGCTGGCACAGGACGGCCCGGTGCCGATCGCCCATCGCGGCGGCGCGCATGAGCAGGACGAGAACACGCAGGCGGCCTTTGCCCATGCCGCCGCCCTGGGCTTTCGCCATATCGAGACCGATGTGCATCTAACGGCGGATGGCGAGGTGGTGATCCATCACGATCCGACACTCAGGCGGATGACCGGCGATCCCCGCGCGATCGCGGATCTGACCTGGGCGCAGGTGTCGCGGCTCAGAACCCGCTCGGGGGCCGGTATCCCCCGGCTGGCCGATATGCTCGAGGAATTTCCCGGCATTCTGTTCAACATCGAAACGAAATCCGACGCGGTGGTCGATCCGCTGGCGGCGCTGCTGCGCAAGATGGGCGTTGCGCATTGCGTGGGATGCGGCAGTTTCGCCACCGCGCGGACCCGGCGGCTTCGCACGCATTTCGGCGAGGCGCTGTGCTGGTCGCCGGGCTATGGCGGCGTGGCGAGCCTCTGGGCGGCGGGATGGGGCGTGCCGATCCCGCGCCCGGCCTTCCCGATGGTACAGGTTCCGCCCGTCTATCGCGGGATCCGGGTGGTCACGCCGCGCTTCGTGCGCGCGGCCCACCGGCGGGGTATCCGGGTGCAGGTCTGGACGGTGGACGACCCGGCCCAGATGCACGCGTTTCTGGATATGGGGGTGGATGCGATCATGACCGACCGGCCCAGCGTGCTGAAGGACGTGCTGATCGCGCGCGGAGACTGGAGGGGCAGCGATGCTTGACGGCATCCGGATCATCGAGATCGAGGGTCTTGGCCCAGGTCCTTTCGCGGCGATGATGCTGGCCGATCTGGGCGCCGAGGTGATCTGCGTGCAGCGTCCCGACGGCCCGCCCCTTCCGGGCCTTCCGGCCGAGAACCTGCTCGACCGGGGCAAGAAGACCATCGCGCTGGATCTGAAATCGGACGCCGACCGCCCGGTGCTGACCGCGCTGATCCGCTCGGCCGACGGGCTGATCGAGGGCTTTCGCCCCGGCGTGATGGAGCGCCTGGGTCTGGGTCCCGAGACCTGCCAGGGCTGGAACCCGCGTCTGGTCTATGGCCGCATGACCGGCTGGGGCCAGGACGGGCCGCGCGCGAAACAGGCGGGGCACGACCTGAACTATATCGCGCTGTCGGGCGCGCTCTGGTACGCCTCGCCCCCCGGTCAGCCGCCGGTGACGCCGCCGACCTTGTTGGGCGATATCGGCGGCGGGGCGCTGTACCTCGTGGCGGGGATGCTGGCCGGGCTGATCCGGGCGGGGCGTACGGGGCAGGGCACCGTGGTCGATGCCGCCATCGTGGATGGCTCGGCGCATATGATGACGCTGCTGATGCTGATGCGCTCGGGCGGGATGTTCCGCGATCGGCGCGGCGTCTCGCTTCTGGACGGGCCGCACTGGTCGCGTAGCTATGAATGCGCCGATGGTGGATTTGTGACAGTCCAATGCCTTGAACCCAAGTTCTACGCCGAGTTTTTGTTGAAAATGTCCCTATCTGACGATCCGGAATTTGCCAGACAAAACGACCCGCAAAGCTGGCCGCAGGCCGCGCGCCGGCTGGCCGCGATTTTTGGCGCGAAGCCGCGCGACCACTGGACGGCGCTGTTCTCGGATACGGATGCCTGCGTGGCCCCGGTGCTGTCGCCTGCAGAAGCCGCGCGCGATCCGCATCTGGCGGCGCGCGGCGTCTGGTCCGATACCGGCGCCTTGCAGCCCCGCCCGGCCCCCCGTTTCGATGGCAAGGCGCTTGACCCGGCACCCGCCCCCCGGCGCGATCAGCATCGCGACGAGATCCTGCGCTCTTTGGGCCCTTAACCTTCGGAACCGACATGACGACTCTGGGCGACGTTTCCTTCTGGTACAGCGATATCGGCCTGCCGCGGACCCGCCGTCCGGCGCTTTCGGGTGATGCCGAGGCCGATGTGGTGATCGTGGGCGCGGGTTATACCGGGCTCTGGACGGCCTATTACCTGAAAGCGCTGGATCCCGGCCTGCGTGTGACGGTGCTGGAAAAGCACTTCGCGGGCTACGGGGCCTCGGGACGCAATGGCGGCTGGCTGTCGGGGGGCTTTGCCTGGAACCACGAACGCTATGCCGAGATGGCGGGCGCGCCTGCCGTGCGGCGCATGGTGCAGGCGATGATGGGCACCGTGGACGAGGTCATCGCCGTGGCCGAAGCCGAGGGGATCGACGCCGATATTCGCCGCTGCGACGAACTCATGGTGGCCACCAATGACGCGCAGCGGCAAAGGCTGAGCGACGAGGTGAAGCATCGCGCGACCTGGGGCGAGCAGGGGCGCGTCTTCTCGATCGACGCGGACGCGGTGCGCGAGCGGGTGCGCATCCCCGATGCAAAGGGCGGCATGATCGTCACCGGCACCGCGCGGATACAGCCCGCGAAGCTGGTGCGCGGGCTGGCCGAGGCGGTCGAGCGGCGCGGTGTCACGATCCACGAGGGCACCGAGGTCACGCGCATTGTCAGCGGCGCGGCGCATACCGCCACGGGGATTCTGCGCGCGCCCGTCGTGTTGCGCTGCACCGAGGGCTTCACCGCGACGCTGCCGGGCTACCGGCGGACCTGGCTGCCCCTCAATTCCGCGCAGATCGCGACCGAGCCGCTGGCGCCTGAAATCTGGGAACAGATCGGGTGGGACGGGCACGAGATCCTCGGCGACTTCGACCATACCTATTGCTATTGCCAACGCACGCGCGAGGGCCGGATCACCGTAGGCGCGCGGGGCGTGCCCTATCGCTTCGGGTCGCAACTGGACCGCGACGGCACCCCCGATGCCGAGACGGTGCGTCGGCTGACCGCGATCCTGCACCGCCATTTCCCCGCCGCCCGCAAGGCGCGCATCGACCACGCCTGGTGCGGCGTGCTGGGCGTGCCGCGCGACTGGTGCGCCACCGTGGGCCTTGGCGCGGACGGGATCGGTTGGGCGGGCGGTTATGTCGGCGTGGGCGTCAGCACCTCGAACCTTGCCGGGCGCACGCTGGCCGACCTGGCGCTGGGCCGCCGGACCGAGCTGACGGGCCTGCCCTGGGTCAACCGGCGCGTGCGCGAATGGGAACCCGAGCCGCTGCGCTGGCTGGGCGTGCATGGCATGTACCGGCTCTATGACATCGCCGACCGGCGCGAACGGGCCGGCGGCCCGCCCTCGGCGCTGGCACGTTTCGGAAACCGGCTGACCGGGCGCGAGTGATCGGCCAAGGGCAAGGATCCGCCAAGGCACGAGACTTAAGCCGCATGCGCTCGCTTCTTGCTTGCATTGCCCGACAAAGCTCGCATTCTGAAACGAGAATGCAAGACTGCGATGTGCCATGAATCTTTCGAAATTTACCGACTACGCCCTTCGGACATCGCTGTATCTCGCGGCGCAGGAGGACCGGCTGGTGTCGATCTCGGAAATCGCCGCGGCGCATCGCGTCCCGCAAAGCAGCGTGATGAAGGTGGTGAACCTGCTGGTGGATGGCGGCTTCCTGGCCAGTACACGGGGCCGCGCCGGGGGCGTCCGGTTGGCGAAACCGGCGACCGATCTGCGGGTGGGCGACATCGCGCGTTACATGGAGGGCGACACGCCGCTGGTCGATTGCACAAGCTGCGTGATCCAGGGCGCCTGCGGTCTGGTGCGCGGTCTCTACGAAGCCAAGGACGCGTTCTATGCCAGCCTCAACCGCTTCACCCTGGCCGAGGCAGTGCGGGCCCATCCTCGTACGGTCGATATCCTGCTGGGCCGTGCGGCGGTCGGGGCGGCAAAAGGGGCCGAGAGGGCCGAAAGCTGACCCCTTGGTAAAGTCTCGGTTTTTTGCCACGGTGCTGGGCGAAAGACGGGCTCTCTTGTCAGATATTGCGCTGGATCCCCCGACTTGCGCACGATTCCGCCGATCTCGTTAGCGTTCACGCCAAACCTGCCTTGACGGGTGGACAGCCCCTTGAGCAGATATACTTAACGGTTACGGCGACACTCGCTGTGATTGTATGGCGTCCGGACACGGATCTGCGGGGCTAAAACGGGGCAGGCATGCGCAATTCGCGCGCGACCGCTCTTCAGACGTCCCTGTTCGCGGATCCGCATGCTCGTTTGAGGTTGGGAAGATCTCCGGCAAAGGCGGCGTGATCGCACATCGCGCCGCCTTTTTGCGCGCGGTTACCTGGCAGCGGGCCCCGCCCGTCACTCCGGCGCGAAGGCGCTGTCGGGCAGGCCGGGCAGGGCGGCGATCAGCGCCCGGATATAGTCGCGCGCCTCGGCCTCGGCCGCGTCGGGCGCGCCGCGCGCGACGGCCGAGACCAGCGCCTTGCGCGCCGCGCCACCCGCAGGGCGGTTCAGCCGAAGCTGCGCGCGGATCAGATGCACCTGCAACATGGGCAACAGGCGTTCCAGTTCGGCATTCCCGGCAAGCTGCGTCAAGGCCCGGTAATAGCGGCCCCGCGCGCGCGGTCGCTCTCCGGGCGGCGCCGCGTCATAGGCATGCAGCGCCTCGACCAGCGGGGCCGGATCGGTGCCCGCCGCCACCGCCTCGGCCGCCTGACGCGCGGCCAGGCCCAGAAGCGGCTCGGTCACGCGCAGCACATCGGTGGCCGCACGCCGGCTCAGCAGGCGGATCTGCGCCCCCCGGTGGGGCATCTGCACGACGATCCCCGAGGCCGCAAGCCGACCCAGCCCCTCGCGCACGGTCGAGCGACCCAGCCCGTAGCGCGCCATCAGGTCGGGCTCGATCAGCCGTTGACCCGGCACGAACCGCCCCTCGGCCAGCCCCTGCAGCACGTCGCGCACCAGCGTCTCGGGCCCCGAGGCCACACCGTCCCTCACGCGCGCACCATGCCCCAGGCGATCTCGGCCAGAGGCCCGGCCACGCGCCCCATCTCGGCCGCCTGCGGATCGTTCGCCGTCCCGTCCTGCGCGCGCTTGGCGATGCCCTGCACGATGGCGGCGATGCGAAACAGGCTGAGAATGACGTAAAAGTCGAAGTTCTCGGGGCGTTTCCGGCCGGTCTTGCGGCACCACATGTCGATATATTGATCTTCCGTCGGGATGCCGGTCCCCTGCAGTTCGACCCCGCCGAGACCGCGGAAGATCCCCGGGACGATCCGCCAGACCATCACGTTATAGGCGAAATCGGCATAGGGATCGCCCAGCGTCGACAGCTCCCAGTCCAGCACGCCCAGCACCCGCGGCTCGGTCGGATGGAACATCAGGTTGTCGAGCCGGAAATCGCCATGCGCCACGCGCACCTCTTCGGGCGCGGTGGGCCGGTTCTCGGGCAGCCACTCGATCAGCCGGTCCATGGCCTCGATCCGGTGGGTTTCGGAGGCGCGGTACTGCTTCGACCAGCGCGCGATCTGGCGCTCGACATAACCGCCCTGACGCCCGTAATCGCCAAGCCCCACCGCTACCGGATCGACCCGCGAGATCTTCGCGATCGCGTCATTCATCGCCTCGAAGATCGCGCCCCGCTCCGAGGGCGTCATGTCGGGCAGGCGCGGGTCCCACAAGGTGCGGCCCTCCAGATGCTCCATCACGAAGAACATCGAGCCCATGACGCTGTCATCCTCGCACAGGCCCAGCATGCGCGGCACCGGCACATCCGTCGCGCCGAGCGCCTTCATCACCCGGTACTCGCGATCGACCTGGTGAGCCGAGGGCAGGGTCTTGCCCAGGGGCTTCTGCCGCAGCACGTAGCGACCCGATGACGCCTCGACCCGCCAGGTCGGGTTCGATTGCCCGCCCTTAAGCCGCGTCAGCGTCAGCGGGCCGCGATAGCCCTCGACATGCGCCGCCATCCACGCATCCAGTTCTGCCTCGGCCATGACCATCCTCCCCTTTGGCGAAAGGATGGCGGGCGCCCCGCGCATCGTCAAGCCAGATCGTCAGACGATCTTGTCAGATGTCTTTCGGGGCGCTAGGCTCGCCCCAACACGAGGAGGATACCATGGTTCCCGACAAAAGCGCCCGCGTGCTCGATTACGAGGCCCGGCTCAAGGCCTTCATGGACACGCATATCTACCCCAACGAGGCCGAATTCTTCCGCGAGGCCGAGGAGCTGGGCCCCTTCGCGGTCTACCCGATGTTCGACCGGCTCAAGCCCAAGGCGCGCGAGGCCGGGCTGTGGAACCTGTTCCTGCCCGACAGCGACAAGGGCGCGGGCCTCAGCAATGTCGAATACGGCTATCTGTGCGAGATCATGGGCCGCAGCTTCCTCGCCCCCGAGGTTTTCAACTGCAACGCGCCCGATACCGGCAACATGGAGGTGATCGAACGCTACGGCACCGAGGCCGACAAGGAGCGCTGGCTGAAACCCCTGCTGAACGGCGAGATCCGGTCGTGCTTTGCCATGACCGAACCCGCCGTGGCCTCGTCGGATGCCACGAACATCCAGGCCGAGATCAAGCGCGACGGCGACCATTACGTCATCAACGCGCATAAATGGTACACGACCGGCGCCTCGAACCCGAAAACGAAGATCTGCATCTTCATGGGCAAGACCGATCCGGGCAACCCCGACCGCCATAAACAGCAATCCATGATCCTCGTGCCGATGGACACGCCCGGCATCACCGTGACCCGCTCGCTGCCGGTCTTCGGCTATTACGGCGTGCCCGACCGGGCTTCGGAAGTGCTGTTCGACAACGTCCGCGTGCCGGCCGAGAACCTGCTTCTGGGCGAAGGGCGCGGCTTTGAGATCGCGCAGGGGCGGCTCGGGCCGGGCCGCATCCACCATTGCATGCGCACGATCGGCATGGCCGAGCGGCTTCTGGAAACCATGATCGACCGCTCGCTGCAGCGCGTGGCCTTCGGCAAACCCGTGGCCGATCAGGGCGTGACGCGCGAACGCATCGCCGAGGCGCGGATCATGATCGACCAGTGCCGTCTTCTGACCCTGCACGCGGCGCACAAGATGGACACCGTCGGCAACAAGGAAGCCCGCGCCGAGATCGCCATGATCAAGATCGCCGCGCCCAATATGGCCTGCCAGATCGCCGACTGGGCGATCCAGGCCTGCGGCGGCGGCGGCACCGGCAACGATTTCGGCACCGCGCTGGCCTATGCGGGGCTGCGCACCCTGCGGCTGGCCGATGGCCCCGACGAGGTGCATCGCGATCAACTCGCGCGGATGGAGATCAAGAAGCGCAAGGGCCTCAACCACCCCGGCTGGGAACCCCATGTCACCGCCCGAGGGCGCAACCCGGGCCTCTGAACCGCGCCCTTTCACTTTGTCACAAATACTCCGGGGGAGTCGCCGTCGGGCGACGGGGGCAGCGCCCCCATCCACGGCCTCGGCGGAGACTCCCCATGAGCGACTTGCAGGGCAAGACAGCCATCGTCACCGGCGCCGCCGGCGGGATCGGCCGGGCAACCGCATTGCTGATGGCCCGTCGGGGCGCGTCGCTGATGCTGGCCGATATCGGCGCGGGCGTGGAAGAAACGGCCGCGCAGATCCGCGCCAAAGGCGGCCGGGCCGAGGCCCTCGTCACCGATTGCGCGACGGATGACGGCGTCCGGGCCCTCGTCGACCATGCGATGAAGGCCTTCGGTCGCGTCGATATCCTGCACGCCAATGCCGGCATCACCGGCGGGTTGCTGCCGCGGCTCGACACGCCGAGCGCGGATTTCATGGAGGTCCTGCGCATCAACCTGCTGGGGCCCTGGATCGCCATCCGCGAGACCCTGCCGCATCTGCAGCCGGGCGCGGCCATCATCTGCACCGCCTCGGTCGCGGGACTGCGCGCGGGCGCGGGACCGATCCCCTATTCGGCCTCGAAAGCGGGGGTGGTGAACCTCGTGCAGACCACCGCCATGGCCCTGACCGGGCGCGGGATCCGCGTCAACGGCGTGGCGCCGGGCCTCATCGACACGCCGATGACCGCGCCCCTCTTCGACGAAGCGCGCGCCCGGGGACGCGAGGACCGGATCGGCCAACTCAACCCGCTGCGCCGCGGCGGCCGGGCTGAGGAAGTGGCCGAGGTCGTGGCCTTCCTCGCCTCGGACGCGGCCTCGTATCTCAACGGACAGGTACTCGCCGTCGATGGCGCGCTGTCGGCGCAATTGCCCTTCACGCCGAAATGGTCGCTCTGACGGAAAGGCGATGCGCAAAGTACCCTCTCCCGCGCCCTGAGGGGCTTCCCCCGTGGCGACGCTTGGGCGGGTCCTAGGTCTTTCTCCCTCGCTTCGCTCGGGCGACGCCGAGGTATTTCGCCCTCGCTTCGCTCGGGCGACGGGGGCGCGCCTCGCTTCGCTCGGCGCGCGGAGGGGGGCTGCCCGCCCCCCTCGTCGCTGCGCGCCTCACCCCCTCGGGATATTTCCGGAACAAAGACGAAGGGCCCCGGCCGCCCCTTCATTCTGCTGGAAATACTCCCTTCGGGAGCGCGATCCGCCTTTCTGCGTGACGGCGGACGGGGGGCGTGGTAGCGCCAAGACATGACCAAACTGCCTTCGAAAACCGAACTCGCCCAATGGCTCGCCGATCAGACGGACAGGCCCTCGATGCGGGATGTCGCCAAGGCCTTCGGCATCAAGGGGGGGGCGGACAAGGTCGATCTGAAAGCGCTGCTCAAGGAGCTTGAGCGCGAGGGACTTTACGAGCGGCGCAAGCGCGGGGCGCGCGGCGCGGGTCTGCCGCCTGTGGGGATCGTGCGGGTCACCGGGCCCGATGCGCAGGGCGCGCTTCTAGCCGAGCCTGCGGATGCCGAGGGCCGCGCCGGTGACAAGACCGCGCGGATCGTGGTGATCGAGCGTCCGGGCCAGCCCGCGATGGGGCCGGGCGACCGGGTCCTTGCCAAGCTTCTGCCGGTGGCCGAGGGCTATCACGCCCATCCGATCCGCAAGCTGCAATCGGGGCCGAAGCTGGTTCTGGGAATCTACCGGCAGGGTCCGGAATTCGGTCGAATCCTGCCCATCGACAAGGGCGCCGACATGGAATGGCGGGTCTCGCGCGACGATGCCCAGGGCGCGCGCGACGGCGAACTGGTCGAAGCCGAGCAAACGGGCCCCGCGCGCCTGGGCCTGCCCCGCGCGCGCATCACCGCGCGGCTGGGCGATCCCGGCGCGCCCCGCGCGGTGAGCCTGATCGCCATCCATCAGCACGGCATCCCCGATCAGTTTCCCGACGCGGTGCTGGCCGAGGCCGAGGCGGCGCCCGATATGCCCTCTGGCCGGCGCGAGGACCTGCGCGCCCTGCCGCTTCTGACCATCGACCCGTCGGATGCGCGCGACCATGACGACGCGGTTTGCGCCGCGCCGGACCCTGACGCGGCGGGCGGGTTCATCGTGTGGGTCGCCATCGCCGATGTCGCGGCCTATGTGCGCCCCGGCTCCGAGCTGGACCGCGAGGCCCGCAAGCGTGGCAATTCCAGCTATTTCCCCGACCGTGTCGTGCCGATGCTGCCCGACCGGCTGTCGGGCGACCTGTGTTCGCTGCACGAGGATGTCGAGCGCCCGGTGCTGGCCGTCGAGATGAAGGTCTCGGCGCAGGGCGAGAAAACCGGCCATCGCTTCGTTCGCGGCCTCATGCGCTCGCGCGCCTCGCTGAGCTACGAGCAGGCGCAGGCCGCCTTCGAGGGGCAGAGCGAGGCCGCGACCGAGCCGCTGATGGCGGATCTGGGGCACCTTTACGCGGCGTGGAAAGCCACCCAGATTGCCCGCGCCGCGCGCCAGCCGCTGGACCTGGATCTGCCCGAGCGGCGGATCGTGCTGGACGAGGCGGGGCAGGTTACCTCTGTTGCGTTCAAGGACCGGCTCGACGCGCACAAGGTGATCGAGGAATTCATGGTGATGGCCAATGTCGCCGCCGCCGAAGAGCTGAACGCCCGCCGCTCGCCGCTCCTGTTCCGCGTCCACGAAGAACCCACGCCCGAGAAGATCGAGGCGCTGCGCGAAGTGGCACAGGGGGCGGGGCTGGTCCTGGCGAAAGGGCAGGTGCTGCAGACGCGTCATCTCAACAAGCTTCTGGGTGACGCCGAGGGCAGCGAGTTCGACGAGCTCATCAACATGGCCACGCTGCGCTCGATGACACAGGCCTATTACGCGCCCGAGAATTTCGGCCATTTCGGGCTGGCGCTGCGCAATTACGCGCATTTCACCTCGCCCATACGGCGCTATTCGGACCTGATCGTGCACCGCGCGCTGATCCGGGCGCATAAATGGGGCGATGACGGGCTCAGCGACTGGGATATCGAGAATCTGGGCGAGACCGCCAAGCAGATCTCGGACACCGAGCGCCGCTCGATGGCAGCCGAACGCGACACGACCGACCGCTACCTTGCGGCCTTCATGGCCGACCGGATCGGCGCAGAGTTCAAGGGGCGCATTAGCGGCGTTGCGCGCTTCGGGCTCTTCGTGAAGATGGACGAGACAGGCGCCGACGGGCTGATCCCGATCCGCTCGTTGGGGAATGAATATTTCCGCCACGACCCGGAGACGCAGAGTCTGACGGGCGAGAAGAGCGGCACGGTGATCGGCCTCGGCCAGCGGGTCGAGGTCAAGCTGGCCGAGGCAGACGGGATGACCGGCGGGCTGGTGCTGGAACTTCTCGGGATCGAGGGCAAGCCGATGGCCCGCGCCGCGCGCGGCCGCTCGCGGGGCTACGCGCCGCGAAAGGGGGCGGCGAAGAAGGCGGGCAAGATCAAGGCGCGCCGCAAGCGCGAACGTCAGAAGCGCTGAGAGGCGTTTCCGGTCGGGTTGCGGCCGCCAACGTCCAGCGTTGCGCGGGATCGGAAAACGGGCTCCCGAAGGGAGTATTTTCAGCAGAATGAAGGGGCGGCCGGGGCCCTTCGTCTTTGTTCCGGAAATATCCCGAGGGGGTGAGGCGCGCAGCGACGAGGGGGGCGAGCAGCCCCCCTATGCGCGCCGAGCGCAGCGAGGCGCGCTCCCGTCGCCCAAGCGAAGCGAGGGCGAAACACCTCGGCGTCGTCCAAGCAAAGCGAGGGACAAAGACCTCGTTAACGGGCGGGCGAAGCGGGGGCGCAGCCCCTTGTGGTGCGTCGTGCGCCGCAAGGGACCTTGCGTCCTCATCCCTGGTTGTCGAGTTGCGCGCGCACGAAAAGGCGCCCGCGTTTCGAGATGCGGTAGGGGTTGCCGCCCCGCGATTCGATCAGGCGTTTGCGTCGCAGGCGGTCGAAAACCGGCCGCGTGCAATCGGACAGCACCATGCCGTCACGGGTGACGCAGGTGATGTCGGTGATCTTGGGGCCTTCGCCGCGTTCGTGCAGGATATGGCCACCCAGAGCCAGAACGTGCAGGACACGTTGTTCGGGTCGGGAGATGTTCATGGATGTCTCGTGCAACAGGTGTGATAAACCACCGCGGGCGCGTGGCGCCGGCGGTTTCGGATTCACCCGGCTCTCTGCAGATCAGAGAGCCTTATTGCACAAGCTCTGACATCCAGTCCTCTTGGAGCGGCCGATCACGTTGCGATCGGTCCGTCCGTCAGAATAGGCGCCCTGCGCGGCCGGTTCAAGCGCGCTGGCTGTTCTGTGGCCAGTTGCCCTTTGGTCAGTATCCCGCTTCGCGGTCCACGCGGTGCAGAAGCGGTTCACCGTCGCGCAGGCGTCTGAGATTCTCGGCGATGACGCGTGCGGCGGTAGCGGGGCGCGTCTCGGCGGCGATATGCGGTGTCACCGTGACCTTGGGATGCGCCCAGAACGGATGATCGGACGGCAATGGCTCGGTGCGGAACACGTCGAGCGTTGCCTGCGCCACGCGGCCCGCATCGAGCGCCTCGATCAGGGCCTCGTCGTCGATCAGCGGGCCACGGCCCGGATTGATGATCACCGCGCCGTCGGGCAGCCAGGACAGCCGCTCCGCGATCAGCGTGTCGCGGGTCTCAGCCGTCAGCGGCAGCAGAAGGACGACAATCTGCGCCTGTTCCAGCACCGTCCTCAGCCCTTCGGGCCCATGATGGCAGGCGATGCCCGCGACCTCTTTCGGGTTGCGGCTCCAGCCCAGAACCGGGAAACCCAGCCCCGCCAGCGCCTGAGCGCAGGCCGCTCCCAGCGCGCCCAGACCCAGCATTGCCACCGGGCGTTCTGAAGCGAGGGGCGGCAGCACGACCTCCCATCGGTCCTGCGTCGCCAGCACGCGGTCGATGCCGATATGCGCGCGCATTGTGTGGCCGACGACATATTCCACCATGCCCTGCGTGAGCCCCGGGTCGACCATCCGGCACAGGGGCTGTGTCAGCGTTCGGTTGGTGACGATCTTCTCGACCCCCGCCCAGAGGCTCAGCACCGCGCGGCAATTCACGAAGGGGGTGAAATCGTCGGGCGTCTCGCCGCCCGGCGCGTAGATCATCGCCTCGATCTCCGTGGGATCGGCCTTGCGCAGGATCTCGGCCTTGACCCCCGCTTCGGCCAGCGCCTTGGTCAGCGGCGCTTCCCACAGCGGCCAGCGGTCTTCCCCGGCGGCGAACAGAACCTTCATGATTTCTCCCTTGGCCGGTGGATACAGGCCGATTGCACCAGCCCGAAGCCGATCAGGATCATCAGCATCGCCGAGCCGCCATAGCTGACCAGCGGCAGCGGCACGCCCACCACCGGCGCCAGCCCCATCACCATCGCCATGTTGATGGCGAAATACAGGAAGAAGTTCCCGGCGATGCCCAAGATCAGCAGCGAGGCGAAGCGGTTCTTCGCCTGCATCGCGGCGATGACGCAGGTAACGATGATGCCGATATAGAGCGTGAGCAGGAACACGCTGCCGATGAAGCCGAATTCCTCGGCCAGCGTGTTGAAGATGAAGTCGGTATGCTTCTCGGGCAGGAAGTTCAGCCGCGATTGCGTGCCCTGCATGAAGCCGCGACCCGACCATCCGCCCGATCCCAGCGCGATCATCGCCTGGTTGATGTGATAGGACGAGCCCAGAGGGTCCAGCGTCGGGTCCAGGAAGGCGTCGATGCGGCGGAACTGGTAGTCGCGCAGCAATTGCCACTCGGTCCCGCGCGAGGCGAAGACCAGCGTGACCAGCCCCACGCCCGCGCCGATCACCGCGCCGAAATACCACAGGCTGACCCCGGCGAAGAACATCACCATGCCGCCCGCGCCGAGGATCATCAGCGCGGTGCCGAGGTCGGGTTGCACCAGCACGAGGAAGGCGGGCGCGGCGATCAGCACCACCGCCAGTAAGACCCAGAAGGGATGCGACACGCGCTTGATGTCGAGCCAGTCGTAATAGGTCGCCATCATCATCACGATGGCGATCTTCATCATTTCCGAAGGCTGCAGCCGGATCGGGCCCAGTTCCAGCCAGCGCTGGGCGCCCATCCCGACCGAGCCGAAGAACTCGACCCCGACCAGAAGCAGGAAAGACACCGCATAGGCCAGCACCGACATCGAGCGCCAGAACCACAGCGGCACGAAGCCGATGGCCAGCATCACCGCCAGCGACAGCGCGTAGCGCTGCATCTGCGGTTCGGCCCAGCGGTCGAAATCGCCGCCCGAGACGGAATAGAGCTGCAGGAACCCGACCGAGGCCACCGCGGTCAGCAGCAGCACCAGCGGCCAGTTGACGTAGAGCACCTTGCGCAGGCCGCTGGGCGAGCGTTTGACGTTGTATTCGAGATAGCTCATGCGCGGCTTCGCCCGTTATCGGGGGTGGCGGGCGGGCCGATCTGTTCGCTGATGGTGCGGATCATCGTCTCGATCCGGTTGCGCTGCGGGGTGGGGTAGGCCTCGAGCGGGGGCAGGCCGCCATTCTGCGCGGCGAGAATAATGTCGCGGGCGATGGGCGCCGCGACCGACGAGCCGCCGCCGCCATGTTCCACCACCACCGAAACCGCGTAGCGCGGATCCACATCGGGGGCGTAGCAGACGAAAAGCGCGTGGTCGCGGCGGTTCCACGGCAGCTGATCCTGCCGCCGCACGCCCGCCGCGCGCTCGGCCGCGGTGATCGAGAAGACCTGGCTGGAGCCGGTCTTTCCGGCCATGCGCAGGCTGGCCTCGACGATGCGCGAGCCATAGGCCGTGCCCCGGTTCGAGTTCGACGCCTCGTACATCCCGCGCTGCACCTGCGCCAGCACGGCGGGGGTCAGGCCCAGCGGCGGCTGGTCGGGGATCGGCTGTTCGATATCGTCGATGGCATGGATCAGCCGGGGCATGATGGCCCGGTTGGTCGCCAGGCGGCAGGTCATCACCGCCAGCTGCAACGGCGTCGCCAGGACGAAGCCCTGGCCGATCGACGCGTTGATCGTGTCGCCGATCACCCAGTCGGCGCCGCGACGGTCGCGTTTCCATTCCCGCGACGGGTTCAGCCCCGAGGAGATCCCCGACAAGGGCAGGTCATACCGGATACCCAGACCCAGCCGTTCCGCCATGGCGTTGATGCGGTCGATGCCGACGCGCTGCGACAGGTCGTAGAAATAGACGTCGCAGCTTTCCGACAGCGCCGAGGTCAGGTTCACGCGCCCGTGCCCGCCCCGGTTCCAGCAATGGAAGCGCCGCCCGGCGGCTTCCAGGTAGCCTGGGCAGAAGACGCGCTCGTCGGGCGTGGCGAGCCCCGCCTCGAAGGCGGCCAGCGCGGTGACCATCTTGAAGGTCGAGCCGGGCGGATAGGCGCCCTGCACGGTCTTGTTCGACATCGGGCGGTGATCGTCGTCGCGCAACCCGGCGTAATCGGCGACCGAGATGCCCCGGACGAACAGGTTGGGGTCGAAGGACGGCGCCGAGGCCAGCGCCAGCACGTTGCCGGTCTGCACCTCCATCACCACCGCCGACGCGCTGTCCTCGCCCAGCCGGGCCAGCGCGAAGGCCTGAAGCTGACGGTCCAGCGTCAGGCGCACATTCGATCCGGGATCGCCCTCTTGCCGGTCAAGCTCGCGCATTTCGCGGCCGACGGCGTTGACCTCGATCCGGCGATGCCCGGCCGAGCCGCGCAGCGTGTCCTCGTATTCGCGCTCGACCCCGATCTTGCCGATCTGGAAGCGCGGGATCATCAGCAGAGGATCGGGATTCTCGCGCTCTTCCAGGTCGCGTTCGGAAACCGGGCCGACATAGCCCACCGAATGCGCGAATTCCGCGCCGAACGGGTAGAAGCGGGTCCAGCCCACCTCGGGCGTGACGCCGGGCATGGCGGGGGCGTTGGCGGCGACGCGCGCGACTTCCTCCCAGTTGAGCTGGTCGGCGATGGTGACCGGCACGAAAGGCCGGTGGCGCATGATCTCGCGCTCGGCGCGTTCGATATCCTCGGGCGTCAGCGCGATGATCTGCGCCAGACGCTCCAGCGCCTCGCGCGGCTCGCCCGCATCCTCGCGCACCAGAACGATGCGGTAATTCTGCACGTTGGTGGCCAGCACCGCGCCCGCGCGGTCGTAGATCACCCCGCGCGCAGGCGGCAGCAGGCGGATGTTGATGCGGTTTTCCTCGGCCAGCAGGCGGAATTCCTCGGACTGGCCCAGCTGAAGCGAGCGCATCCGCAGCACCAGCACCCCGGCAAAAACCAGCTGTGCGCCGCCCAGAAGGGCGGCACGGCGCGAGATCCGGCGGGCAGAATCTTCGTTGTCCTTGGGCGATCGTTTCATAGCTTGCGCCCCAATTCATCGACTTCGCCGGTTGCGGGCTTGCGCACGCGCAGCACGCCCTGCAGCACCCAGACCACCAGCGGATAGACCGCGATTGTGACCGCAAGCTTGGCCGCGCTCAAGTCGATCGGGTCGCGCGGCGACATCACGATCACGAGTGCCAGCCGGTTTGCGACGGTCATTGCCAGCATCACGCCCGCGACCATGCCCCATTCCAGAAGCAGGTTCATCTCGCGCACGACCTGGCTGCGGCGGCGCAGGAACTCGCTGCCCACCAGCACCGCCAGCGCCCAGAGGCCCGGCGGGCGCATGACGAACAGATCCTCGATCAGGAAGACAAGAACCACCGCCACGGCCGGGATCTGGCTGGGCCGCCGCAGGATCCACGCGAAGGTCAGCGCCAGCAGGAAATCGGGCGCGGGCCAGCCGCCATAGGGATTGGACAAAGGCAGGATCCGACCCAGGATCGCCACCGCCGCGATCAACAGCCACAGACCCAGATAGGACAGCGTATCAAGACGCCAGAATTCGCCCATGGTTCAGCCCCCGCTGCCGCCCGCGGGGTCGGTTTCGGCCCCGGGCGGTTCGGCGCCGGGGACGGGCAGGGCCGGGATCTGCGGCAGGGTGCCGTCGACCGGGTCGGGGATGATGTCGGGGATCGGCGGCGGCGCGGTATGGCCGGTCATCGGGTCGATCAGCTCGCCGTCCTCGGTCACCGGGCGCAGCAGCGTGCCCGATTGCTCGATCCGCTCGGCCGGACGCGAGCGCAGCACGCGCAGGAAATCGAGCCGCCCGTAATCGGCTGCCAGCCGCACGCGCATCCGTCCGTCGGTCGCCATGACGATCTCGCCGACCAGAAGGCCGGGCGGAAAGACCCCGCCATCCGAGGCGCTGACCACCCGGTCACCGGGGCGCAGGGTTTCCGCATTTTCGACGAAATCCAGAACCGGCAGGGGCGTGTTGTCGCCGGAAATCAGCGCACGCTGGCCCGAGGGCTGCACGATCACCGGCACCCGGCTGTTGGAATCGGTCAGCAGGATCACCCGCGACGAGCGGTCGCCCACCCCCGCGATGCGTCCGGCAAGGCCCAGCCCGTCCATCACCGCCCAGCCATCGACGATGCCGTCGCGCGCGCCCACGTTCAGCAGCACCGACTGGCGATAGGGGCTGCCCGCATCGGCCATCACCACGCCCGTCACATGCGTCAGCTGCGGGTCCAGCCGCACCCGCGCCATGTCCAGAAGCTGCGCGTTGCGCTGTTCCAGCTGCAAAGCTGCCTCGCGCCAGGCGCGCATCTGCTGAAGCTCGCGGCGCAGTTCCTGATTCTGCTCGTAGATGCGGGTATACGAGCGGAAATCCTCGATCATCCGCGCGACACGCGTCACCGGGGCCATCGCCCATTCCATATTGGGCACGACGGCATCGACCACGGCGGTGCGGAAGCGTTCGATCCGGGGACTGTCGATGCGCCACAGCAGGAACAGCGCCAGCAGGACCAGCGCCAGCACCCCGATGACGAGACGTCGCACGGGGCGGACATAATCGGCCTCGTTGCTACGATCGGAAGCCACGGTGACCCCTCATGGCCGATCCGGACGGATCAGCTTTCGTAATCAATGGCGTGACGCAGTTGCTTTTCGTATTCCAGCGCCTTGCCGGTGCCCAGCGCGACGCAGTTCAGCGACTGGTCGGCCACGGTGATGATCAGCCCGGTCTGCTCGCGCAGGGCCAGATCCAGATCGCCCAGCAGCGCGCCGCCGCCGGTCAGCATGACGCCCCGGTCGACGATGTCGGCGGCCAGATCGGGCGGCGTGGTTTCCAGCGCGATCATCACCGCTTCGCAGATCGTCTGCACGGTTTCGCTGAGCGCCTCGGCCACCTGGCCCTGCGTGATCTCGATTTCCTTGGGCACGCCGTTCAGAAGGTCGCGACCCCGGATCTGCATCACCTTGCCGCGCCCGTCATCGGGCATCCGCGCGGTACCGATCGTGGTCTTGATCCGCTCGGCGGTCGATTCGCCGATCAGCAGGTTCTGATGGCGCCGCAGGTAGGAAATGATCGCCTCGTCCATCCGGTCGCCGCCGACGCGGACCGAGCGCGCATAGACGATGTCGCCCAGCGACAGCACGGCCACCTCGGTGGTGCCGCCGCCGATATCGACGACCATCGAGCCCGTGGGATCGGTGATCGGCATGCCCGCACCGATGGCGGCCGCGATCGGCTCCGAGATCAGGCCCGCGCGCCGCGCGCCCGCCGACAGGACCGACTGACGGATCGCGCGCTTTTCGACCGGTGTCGCGCCATAGGGCACGCAGACGATGACCTTGGGCTTCGAGAAGGTCGAGCGCTTGTGCACCTTGCGGATGAAGTGCTTGATCATCTCTTCGGCGACGTCGAAATCGGCGATGACACCGTCGCGCATCGGGCGGATCGCCTCGATCGAGCCGGGCGTGCGGCCCAGCATCAGCTTCGCGTCCTCGCCGACCGCCAGCACCTGCTTGCGTCCGTCCTTGACGTGATAGGCCACCACCGACGGCTCGTTCAGGATGATGCCCCGACCCTTCACGTAGACCAGCGTATTCGCCGTGCCGAGGTCGATCGCCATGTCCGACGAAAAGATGCCAGTCAGTCCCAACATGTGGTGCGTGTCCCGAAATGCATGGAAGGCCCCCGCACAAGGGCGGGGGCGAGCGCGGCCCTTATAGGCCCCCTTGCCCTGCGCCGTAAAGGCCCCCGCTCGGTGCACTCGGCGCGAATTCGCCGCGACGGGCCTCACGATGTCTTCATCGGCGGCGCTGGCGGCTTTTGCGCGGCTTTTCCCTTGTTCCAAAGGGCGGCTTGCGCGACACCGGCCGTCATGACGACGCGCTCCGAACGCCTGCTTGCCGTGCTGCAGATCCTGCAGCGCCACCGCCGCCCGCTGGCGGCGCAGGCCATCGCGGACGAGACCGGCACCTCGCTGCGCACCGTCTACCGCGATGTCGAGGCGTTGCGTGCCCAAGGCGCGGTGATCGAGGGCGAGGCAGGGATCGGCTATATCCTGCGCCCCGGCTATCTGCTGCCGCCCTTGATGTTCACCCGCGACGAGCTTGAAGCGCTGGTGCTGGGCGCAAGGCTGGTCGCCGCCCGCGCCGATCCGGCGCTGGCCGGGGCGGCGGGCGCCGCGCTGGGCCGGATCGGCGCGGTGCTGCCCGAGGATCTGCGTGCTTTCGTCGACAGCTCGCCCCTGTTGGTGCCCGGGCGGCTGCCGAATGCCGCAAGCCCCGTCATGGCCGATCTGCGCGAGGCGATGCGCACCGAGCGCAAGGCGCGCATCGCCTATCGCAGCCTGCAGGGCGCGGAGAGCGAGCGGGTGATCTGGCCGCTGGCCATGGGGTTCTTCGAAAGCGTCCAGACGCTGGTCGCCTGGTGCGAATTGCGGCAGGGCTATCGCCATTTCCGCGAGGATCGCATCACCGCCTGCATCATCCTGCCTGACCGCTACCCCAAGCGCCGCGCGGCCTTGATGCGCGACTGGACGGCAACCGAACGGCAGGCGCGCGATGCTGCTGACAGAGGCTGACACAGCCCCCTGCGACAAGGCCTCCATCGCAACCAAGGAGGCTACCATGAAATCCACCCCGATGATCATCCACTACGTCACGGACATCGCCGCCAGCACCGCGTTCTACGCCGATGCGCTGAACGCGCCGGTGCTTTACGAGGCCGACGATTTCACCATGCTCAAGCTGGGCGACGGCGCGCGCCTTGGCCTGTGGCGCCGCAGCGAGGTCCAGCCGCCGGCGGGCGACGCCCAACCCGGCGCGAGCGAGCTGAACGCCGTGGCCCCCGACCTGACCGCGCTCACCGCGCTGCACGACCGGCTGGCGGGGCAGGGGGCGACGATCCTGCACCCGGTCATGGCGCTGCCTTTCGGTCAGGCCTTCATGCTGGCCGATCCCGACGGGCACCGCCTGCGCGTCTACGTCCCGGCGGCCGATCCGCAATGAGCGTGCGGAACTGGATCGCCGTGGCCTCGGCCGATCACGTCGCCAAGGGGCGGCAGGGCGGCTTCATGCAGGTCAATCACGGCAAGGAGGCGCCCCTGCGGCGCCTCCGTCCCGGCGATGTTGTGGCCTATTACTCGCCCCGCCAACAGATGCGCGGCGGCGAGCCGAGGCAGGCTTTCACCGCTTTGGGCGTGGTGGCCGACGGCCCGATCTATCGCGGCGAAATGGGCAATGGCGACACGGCGCATCGCCGCGACGTGACCTGGCAGGCCACGCAGGATGCGCCGATCCGGCCCCTTCTGGCGCATCTGTCCTTCGGGGGCCCGCATTGGGGTGCGCCTTTTCGCTACGGGCTGTTCGAGATCACGGCCGAGGACATGGCGGTGATCGCCGATGCCATGCGCCCGGCCTGATGCGGACGCAACGCCACGCTTGCCAGCGGCCCCGTGGCGGAGGATGCTGCGCGAAAACGGGAGGACTGACCATGAAATCCGCGATTCTCGCCTTCGCCGCCGGGCTGGCCCTGAGCGCCACCGCGGCGCTTGCCGACCCGGCCGAGGGCCGCTGGCGCACCCAGCCCGACGACAACGGCAATTACGGCGTCATCCAGATGTCGATGTGCGGCAACACGCTCTGCGGCACGCTGGTGGAAAGCTACGATGGCGCGGGCAACGCGCTGCAAACGCCCAATAACGGCCGCCAGATCGTCTGGGACATGGAGCCGCATGGCAATGGCGAATATCGCGACGGGCAGATCTATGCGCCCGACCGCGACCAGACCTATCGCTCGCGGATGGATCTGGCAGGCGACCGGCTGACCGTCGCGGGCTGCGTGCTGTTCATCTGCCGCGACCAGACCTGGACCCGGGACAACTGACTTTGCGCAACATCCGGGTCGCCCCACGCGACCCGGAACGGGCAGGGTGTCCCGACACGCAAGGGAGCCCCCGATGTCCGGCAAAGACTGGCTGAGCCTGATCCTGCTTTCCGTCCTGTGGGGCGGATCGTTCTTTTTCGTGGGCGTGGCGGTGCCGTGGCTGCCGCCCTTCACCATCGTGCTGATCCGCGTCGGTGTCGCCGCCTTGGTTCTGGCGTTCGCGCTGCCCGCGCTCGGGGTCGCTCTGCCGCGCGGGCGGGCCGTCTGGGCCGCGCTTATGGTGATGGGATTTCTCAACAATGTCGTGCCCTTCTCGCTCTATGTCGTGGCGCAGGGGCAGATCTCGTCGGGGCTGGCCTCGATCCTGAACGCGACCACACCGCTCTGGGGCGTCGCGGTGGCGCATCTGGCGACACAGGACGAACGCCTGAGCTGGCCCAAGGCATTGGGCGTGCTCACAGGCTTTCTGGGCGTCGCGGTGATGATGGGGCAGGCCGGCGACGGCGGCACATTCTGGGCGCAGGCGGCCTGCCTCTGCGCGGCGCTCAGCTACGCGCTGGCCGGTGTCTGGGCCCGCCGCTTCAAGCCGCTGGGACTGGCGCCGCTGTCGCTGGCGCTGGGACAGCTGGCGTGCGCGACGCTGATCCTCGTGCCGCTGGTGGCGCTGGTCGACCGGCCCTGGACGCTGGCGCTGCCGCCCCTGCCGGTGATCGCAGCCCTGCTGGGGCTGGCGGTGCTGTCGACCTCGTTCGCCTACGGGCTCTATTTTCGCCTGATCGCCAGCGCAGGCGCGGTGAACGCGTTCCTCGTGACCTTCCTCGTGCCGGTCAGCGCCGTGGCGCTGGGCATCGCCTTCCTGGGCGAAGCGCTGGCCCCCCGCCAAGTCGCGGGCATGGCGCTGATCGCGCTGGGGCTTCTGATCCTTGACGCGCGGCTCTGGCGGCGGGTGCGGACCAGAGGGGGCCGTCTGCCCCCTCTGGACACCCCCGAGGATATTTAGAGAACAAAGACGGGGCTTAAGAAAGCGTTAAGCCCCCTCACTCTGCGTCAAATACTCAGCCGGCCGTGCCGCCGGGGCCGCGGCCGGGCGTCTTCACGCGGGATCTCACGCGGGCCAGGTCTTGGCCACCATGGTCAGCACGTCGTATTGCGCGACCGGGCTGCCGTCCTGCTTGGTGACGACGCAATCCCAGCGCACCTCGCCGTGATCGGCGGTTTCGCGCGGGTTGATCTCCTTGCAGGTCAGCGCGACGCCCAGCACGTCGCCGGGATAGACCGGGGCCAGGAACCGCAGGTTGTCAACGCCGTAATTGGCCAGAACCGGGCCGGGATCGGGCTGCACGAAGAGCCCCGCCGCGAAGCTGACGATCAGGTAGCCATGCGCGACGCGGCCGTCGAAGAACGGGTTCGCCTTGGCCGCGTCCTCGTCCATATGGGCGTAGAACGTGTCGCCGGTGAAATTCGCGAAATGCTCAATATCGGCCAGAGTGATCTCGCGCTTTTCGGTGACGATCCGGTCGCCCACCTTCAGCTCGGCCAACGATTTGCGGAACGGGTGCGTGTCGTCGCGCGTGGGCGCGCCGGCGATCCAGCGGCCGGTCACGGCGGACAGGAGTTTCGGCGTGCCCTGCACCGCCGTGCGCTGCATGAAATGCTTCACGCCACGGATGCCGCCCATTTCCTCGCCGCCGCCCGCGCGGCCGGGGCCGCCATGGACAAGGTTCGGCAGCGGCGCGCCATGGCCCGTCGAACTTTTCGCCGAGGCGCGATTGCCCAAGAGGATGCGCCCGTGGAAGGGCGCCATGCCCAGCACCGCCTCTTCCGCCACTTCGGGCGAGTCGGTGAAGACCGAGGCCGCGAGCGAGCCCTTGCCGCGCTGGCTGAGCACCACCGCTTCGCCGAGATCGTCATAGGGCATGAGCGTCGAGACGGGCCCGAAGGCTTCGACATCGTGGACCGCCTGCGCTTTGCCCGGTTTGTCGCAATAAAGAACCACAGGGTTCAGGAAGGCGCCCTCATCGGGATCGCCCGACACCAGCGTCACCGCGTCAGGATTGCCCACGACGATCTCGGCATCCGCCTGCAGGTCGCGGATGCGCGCGCGGACCTCGTCGCGCTGCGACAGCGAGGCGAGCGCGCCCATGCGTGTGCCCTCGTCCCCCGGCAGGCCCACGCCCATCCTGGCCAGCGCGGTTTCCAGCGCCTCGGTCACCGCCTGAACCTGTGCGCGGGGCACGATGACCCGACGGATCGCGGTGCATTTCTGCCCCGCCTTCACCGTCATCTCGCGCACCACTTCCTTGACGAAGAGGTCGAATTCCGGCGTGCCCGCGACCGCGTCGGGGCCGAGGATCGCGGCGTTGAGGCTGTCGGCCTCCATCGTGAAGCGCACCGAGTTCTCGACGATGGCTTTCGAGGTCCGCAGCATCCGCCCGGTCCTGGCCGAGCCGGTGAAGGTGACCACGTCCTGTTCGGTCACATGGTCCAGCAGATCGCCGGTCGAGCCGCAGATGAGCTGCAGCGCGCCCTCGGGCAGGATCCCGCTCTCGACGATGCGGCGCACGACCAGCTCGGTCAGGTAGGCCGTTTGCGAGGCGGGTTTGACGATCGCGGGCATCCCCGCCAGCAGGGTGGGCGACAATTTCTCCAGCATCCCCCAGACGGGGAAGTTGAAGGCGTTGATATGCACCGCCACGCCCTGAAGCGGGGTTAGGATATGTTGCGCTGAGAAGCTGCCATCCTTGGACAGGGGCTCGACATTGCCCTCGACCAGCGTGCGGGTATTGGGCAACTCGCGCCGGCCCTGTCCCGAATAGCTGAAGAGCGTGTGAAACCCGCCCTCGATATCGACCATCCCGTCGCGCGGCGTGGCGCCCGTCGCCAGCGAGAGCGCGTGGAATTCATCCTTCAGCGCCGACAGGTGCTTGCCCAGCGCCTTGAGCATCTCGGCGCGCTGGTGAAAGGTCATCGCCCACAGCGCCGCGCCGGACTTGCGGCCATAGGCCAGCGCCTCGGCCATGTCGATCCCCGAGGCGTCGATCGTGGCGACCGGTGCGCCGGTACCCGCGTCGCGCAGAAGCTGGCCGTCGCGCGCGCCTGGATTCCAGGTGCCGCAGATGTAGCTTTTCAGCCGGATGGGGGTCTGATCCGTCATGACGGGTCCTTTCAGAGCGTGAGATCGGCGAGCGTGGCGTCCACGGACGCCTCCCACTCGGCCTTGAGATCGGCATTGGGACGATGGCGCAGCCCCATCCGCTTGAGCCGGTCGAAACGGTCCGAGGTTTCCGAGCCGAAGCCGGTGGCGACGCGCGGGCGCCAATAGGCCAGCGCGGCCTCGGCGGCGGCGCGGCCTTCCTCGGATTGGGCGATATGGGCAAGCCCCTCGATGCCCAGCTCGGCATGGCGGGTCTCGACGGGCGCCACGGCGCGGAACACCTCGGCCAGCGGCTGGTAGCTGACCTGCGACAGCTCGGACAGCTGCACTTTGGCGGCCAGCCCCTGCAACACGTTCATCACCACCGCGTCGATCCAGCCTTCGAGCGGGTAGTGGAACACGCTGAGCCGCATGTCCCCGTCGCGGCGCGTTGCCCCGATATCGGCCTCGCGGGGCAGGCGGGCGGCCCAGGGATGCACGCCCTCGTAGCGCTCGGTATCGACACCGAACTCGGCCATGATCCGCAGCACGCGCTCGGCATGGTCGGCTTTTTCCAGCGTGATGCGCGCGGCGGCGATGCGGCTCTTGATGCCGGGCGCGTCGTTGATCGACTCGGCGAACCCGGCCGAGGCCGCCAGTTCGCTGTCGACGAAGCTGGCCATCAGGCGCAGCAGCTCGCCCCGGTAGCGCGCGGGCACGTTCCCCGGCGAGGTCAGCTTGCCGCCATGGGCGAGGTAGTCGTCGATGGACATGTCGTCGGTCATGGGTCTCTCCTCCCCCGATAGGGTCCGGCGCAGCGGCTTTTACTGGTCGTAGCTCACGACGATCCGGTCGCTGAGCGGGTAGCACTGGCAGGTCAGCACATAGCCCTGCCGGACCTCGTAATCTTCCAGCGCATGGTTCGTCATCATCTCGGCCTCGCCCTCGAGCACCTTGGCCCGGCAGGTCGAGCATACGCCCGCCTTGCAGGCATAGGGCGCGTCCAGATCGGCCCCCAGGGCCGCGTCGAGCAGGCTCTCGCCCGATTTCGGCATGCGGAAGGTGCGGGTGGTGCCGTCGAGCGTGACGGTCGCCTCGCAGGCCTCGCCGCTATCGGCGACCTGGCTCACGGCCTTTTTCTTCGCGCGGCCGGGCTGGCCTGAGGCGAAGAGTTCGAACTTGATCTGGTCATCGCTCAGCCCGTGCGCGCGCAGGCTGTCGGCGATGGCCAGCATCATCGGCTCGGGCCCGCAGATGAAGGCGGTATCGACCGTCTTCGGATCGACCCAATGGGTGAAAAGCGCGGTCATCTTGTCTGCATCGACGCGGCCCGTGAACAGCTCGATCTCCTGTCCTTCGGCTTCCAGAACATGGATCACCGACAGACGCCCGAGGAAGCTGTTCTTCAGATCCTCCAGCTCTTCGCGGAACATGATCGAGTTGATCTGCCGGTTGGCGTAGACCAGCGTGAAGCGGCTTTTCGGCTCGCGCGTCAGCACGGTTTTCAGGATCGACAGCACCGGCGTGATTCCCGATCCGCCCGCGAAGCCCAGGTAATGACGCCCGGCCGCCGGTTCCAGAACGGTGTGGAAATTCCCCATCGGCGGCATCGCTTCCAGCGTCTCGCCGGGCGCCAGGTTCTCGTTGGCCCAGGTGCTGAACGCGCCGCCATCGACCCGCTTGATGCCGACCTTCAACAGCCCCTCGTCGAGCCCTGCGCAGATCGAATAGGACCGGCGCAACTCCTCGCCGTCGAAATCGCGGCGGAAGGTCAGGTACTGACCCTGAATGAAGGCGAAGCGCTCGGCATCTTCGGGCCGCGGGCGCAGGGTTACGACCACCGCGTCGCGGGTGTCTTTCTTCACGTCGATCACGTCGAGGGGCAGGAAACGCGCCATGTCCAAAACCTCAGATGCATTTGAAATAATCGAAGGGCTCAAGGCAGTCGGTGCAGCGATAGGCCGCCTTGCAGGGGGTCGATCCGAACTGGCTGACCTTTTCGGTCCTGGTCGATCCGCAGCGCGGGCATTCGACCGCCAAGTTGCTCTGCCCGCTCAAGCGGCTGATCCGGCCCGCCAGCACGCCATCGGCAGCGGTGCCGTCGACGGGGGGGGCGATGCCGTAAGCCTTGAGCGCCTCGCGGGCTTGCGGCCTGATCCAGTCGGTGGTCCAGGGCGGCGTGAGCTGGCGCTCCAGCCGCATCTGTCCGATCCCTTCGTCGCGCAGTTTCTTCTCGATCTCGAAATTGATCACGCTGGTGGCCGGGCAACCCGAATAGGTGGGCGTCACGGTCACCACCAACGTGTCATCGTCCCACGCAACATCGCGGATGATGCCCAGATCGGTGAGCGAGATCACCGGGATCTCCGGGTCAGGGATCTCGCCCAGCCAGTCCCAGACCTGTTCCAGCGCCGGTCTCACCACGTGGCGTCCGGATAGGCGCGCTGCAGCCACTGCATATGCGTCAGCAGATGACCCATATGCTCGCTGTGACGGCCCTGCTTGCCGCCCTGATGCGCGAAATCGCTCTCGGGCCGGGTCAGCGTGGCCTCGGCAAAGACCGCGTTCACGGTCTCGTCGAAGGTCGCGCGCAGGCTTTCGGGCGCGGGCATGAGCCCGGCCTCGGCCAGCCGTGTGTCGACCGCATCGGCGATGAAGGCCTCGCCCGCATAGCCCCACAGCGCCTCCAGCGCCGCCTGCATCCGCGCGTGGCTTTCCTCGGTGCCGTCGCCCAGCCGGATCACCAGATCGGCGGAGCGCTCGATATGATAGGCCACTTCCTTGCCCGCCTTGCGCGCGATGGCGGCGATGCGGTCGTCCGACGAGCCTTCCAGCGCCTTCAGCATCGGCGCATGCCAGGCGTCGAACAGGAATTGCCGCATCAGCGTCTGGCCGAAATCGCCGTTCGGGCGTTCCACCAGCAGAAGGTTGCGAAAGTCCCATCCGTCGCGGCGAAAGGCCAGCGCGTCGGCATCGCGCCCGCGCCCCTCGACCTCGCCCGCCAGACCCAGCCAGAGCTGCGTCTGCCCGATCAGGTCCAGCGCCATGTTGGCCAGCGCGATATCCTCTTCCAGCACCGGCGCATGACCGCACCATTCCGACACGCGATGCCCCAGAATCAGGCAATTATCGCCCAGTCTTGTAAGACCCGTGAACAGGTCGTGCCCGGGCGAGCCCACTTCCAGCGGCGCGCGCCCCTCACCCTTCTGCGCGGCCGCAAGCGCGGCGGCATCGGGCGTCATGACGTCAGACAACGAGGGGGCCATCACATATGCCCCACTTCGTCGGGAATGTCGTAAAAGGTGGGGTGACGATAGACCTTGTCATTCGCCGGCTCGAACAGAGGCCCCTTCTCGGACGGCGCCGAGGCGGTGATCTGCGCCGAGGGCACGACCCAGATCGAGACACCCTCGTTGCGCCGCGTGTAGACGTCGCGGGCATGGCGGATCGCCAGTTCGGCATCGGGCGCGTGCAGGCTGCCGACGTGACGGTGGTTGAGGCCGTGCTGACCCCGGATGAAGACTTCCCAAAGCGGCCATTCGCTGGACATGGCTAAAGCCCTTTCATTCTGCCTGAAATACTCTGCAGGGGGTGCGGGGGATGCAAAATCCCCCGCTTATTCGGCCGCCACCCGGCGGGTCGCCTGTTTGCGCGCATGCGCCATCAACCCGTCGCGGACCCATGCCCCGTCGCGCCAGGCGCGGGTGCGGGCTTCCATCCGGTCGGCATTGCACGGGCCGTTGCCCTTGAGGACCTCGTAGAACTCGTTCCAGTCCGGCTCGGAGAAATCGTAGCCGCCCTTGTCCTCGTTCCATTTCAGGTTCTCGTCGGGGATCGTCAGGCCCAGGAACTCGGCCTGCGGCACCGTCTGGTCGACGAATTTCTGGCGCAGCTCGTCATTGGTGTTGATCTTGATCTTCCACGCCATCGACTGGGTCGAGTGCACCGAATCCTTGTCCGACGGGCCGAACATCATCAGCGACGGATACCAGAAGCGGTTCAGCGCATCCTGCGCCATCGCCTTCTGCTCGGGCGTGCCTTCGGCCATCTTGCGGATCAGGTCGTAGCCCTGCCGCTGGTGGAAGCTCTCTTCCTTGCAGATCCGCACCATGGCCCGGGCATAGGGACCGAACGAGGTCCGCTGCAGCGGCACCTGGTTCATGATCGCGGCACCATCGACCAGCCAGCCCACCGCGCCGATATCGGCCCAGGTCAGCGTCGGGTAGTTGAAGATCGACGAATACTTCATCTTCCCAGACAGAAGCTGCTCGGTCAGCTCGTCGCGCGAGATGCCCAGCGTTTCCGCCGCGCAGTACAGATACAGGCCATGGCCCGCCTCGTCCTGGACCTTGGCCAGCAGGATCGCCTTGCGCTCCAGCGTGGGGGCGCGGGTGATCCAGTTGCCCTCGGGCAGCTGGCCGACGATCTCGGAATGCGCGTGCTGGCCGATCTGGCGGATCAGCGTCTTGCGATAGCCCTCGGGCATCCAGTCCTTGGGCTCGATCCGCTCGCCCGCGTCGATGCGGGCCTGAAAGGCCGCGAGCTTTTCGGGATCTTCCTCGGTGGCTTCGGACTTCACCATTTGTGCATACATGGGTCTTTCCTTTGCTGTTGGCCCCTGATTCCGCTCCGGCCTTGGCCGGGGGACCGGATCAGACGCGTTCCATAACCAGCGCGATGCCCTGTCCGACACCGACGCACATCGTACACAGGGCATAGCGCCCGCCATTGCGTTGCAACTGCCACATCGCCGTACCGACAAGCCGCGCGCCCGACATGCCCAGCGGATGGCCCAGCGCGATCGCGCCGCCCTGAGGGTTAACGCGGGGATCCGCGTCTTCGATCCCCAGATCGCGCAGAACGGCCAGACCTTGGGCGGCGAAGGCTTCGTTCAGCTCGATGACGTCCATCTGATCGAGGCTCAGGCCGGTGCGCTCCATCAGCTTGCGCACGGCAGGGACCGGGCCCACGCCCATCACGCGGGGTTCGACCCCGGCGGCGGCCATGCCGACGATGCGCGCGCGCGGCGTCAGGCCATGGGCCTTCGCGGCGGCTTCCGAGGCGATGATCGTCGCCGCCGCCCCGTCATTGACGCCCGAGGCATTGCCCGCCGTCACCGTCAGATCGGCGCCGTTCACGCCGCGCAGCTTGGCCAGCTGGTCGGGCGTCACGTCCGGACGGGGATGTTCGTCGGTATCGACGACCCGGGGATCGCCCTTGCGTTGCGGGATCGTCACCGGCGCGATTTCATCGGCGAAAAGCCCTGCCGCCTGCGCCCTGGCCCAGGCCTGCTGCGAGCGCAGCGCGAAGGCGTCCTGATCCTCGCGGCTGATGCCCCAGTCGGCGGCGACATTGTCGGCGGTCTGCGGCATCGAATGGGTGCCGTAGGCTTTTTCCATCGCCTTGTTGACGAAGCGCCAGCCGATCGTGGTGTCATAGACCGCGTTGGCGCGGCTGAAGGCCGCATCGGCCTTGGGCATCACGAAGGGCGCGCGCGACATGCTTTCGACGCCGCCCGCCAGCATCATGTCGGCATCGCCCGCCCGGATCGCGCGGGCCGCCTGACCCACCGCGTCCATGCCCGAGCCGCAGAGCCGGTTGATCGTGGTGCCGGGAACCGAGACGGGCAGGCCCGCCAGAAGCACCGCCATGCGCGCCACGTTGCGATTGTCCTCGCCCGCCTGATTGGCGCAGCCATAGATCACGTCGTCGATGGCCGACCAGTCCATGCCGGGATGGCGGTCGATCAGCGCCTTGAGGGGGGCGGCGGCCAGATCGTCGGCGCGAACCGCCGACAGCGCGCCGCCATAGCGCCCGATCGGCGTGCGGACCGCATCGCAGATGAAAGCCTCGGACATCAGCTCCTCCCTAATCGCTGACCGTTCGGTCACTGTATAGGCGCTGACGTGTCACAAATCAATTCGTTTTTCCCGTTGGCTTGTGACATATCAGCCTGTGCGGCGCACCCCGCCGCCAAGTGTCTGACCCGCTTCGATCTTTGCGCCGGGCAGGGGGGCGGCCTGCGGCGGCAGTAAGCCCTGCGCGCCCTCGAAGCGCCGGCCGATATGCGAATCGGCGAGCGGCGAGAGCGCGGCATAGAGCCGGTGGAACAGGTCCCGCGCGGCATGGCCGGGCCAGTCGGCGGGAAGAGCCTCGGGTGGCAGGCGCGGGTCGCGCAACAGCGCGTGGCGCCAGGCGTGAACGAGCAGCAGCCGGGCCGCGAGCGCCTGCGCCCCGTCGCCGGGCGCGCAGGTTTCCAGCGGCGCGAAATGACCGATCAGCGCGCGATACGCGGCAGCATGAGGCGCCAGATCCCAGGCCTGCGCGGCGAAATCGGCGAGCAACGCCTCGGCGCCGGCGGGCACGGCGTCGAAACTCAGCAGTCCTTTCGGTGGCGTCCCGCGCGCGGGCCCGACCGCCAGTGTCGGCTTCAGCCGCGCATAGCCCTGCCGCTCGAGCTGAACCATCCGGGTTTCTGCCTCGCCCTCGGGCAGGTGCACGAAGCGCCACGACCAGGGTTCGGGCGGGCCGTAGATCAGGCGCGAGGCCTCGTCGAACTCGGCGCGCGCGGCGTCGCTCAGGCGGTAGAAGCTGCGCCGCCCGCGCCGCCAGCCTTCAAGCTGCCCGGCCGCGACCAGCCGCGAAACGGCGGTCCGCACCAGCGTTTCGGATATGCCCGCCATGGCGCAGGTCTCGATGATCGTGCCGATCCAGACCTCGCCGCCCCTTGGCACCACCGCGTCGCCGTAAAGCGTGACGATGAACCCCGCCGCGCGCAGGGGCAGTGCAGAGACGATGGTGTCGAGCTGGTCGGAAAAGGCGTCACGCATGCTTCATCCTGCCACGAAGCCTTGCATTAGGCGAGGGTGGCTAGAGCGCGTGGGCGGCCATCGTCCGATAGGCGGGCAAGGCCGCCTCGGCCAGCCGCGCGCCCCAATCATCGAGTTGCGGCAGCGGCCCCTCGGCGACCTCGAACCCGGTCGAGCGGTGGACGGCGTTGTACCAATGCGCAGCCCAGACCCCGTCATAGGCTTTCGGCCCGGCGGACCAGTGCAGCATCTGCGGGCGCCAGCCGATCCCGAGCGCGGCGCAGAGCGCGCGCAGCCTGCCCTCGGGATCGGCCCTGAGCGCGGTGGAATCCAAGACCGGCGGCGCCGTGCCCGTCTGCTGCGCCACGCGGTCGAACAGCTCGACCTGCCGCTGGAATCCCAGCTCGGCCAGGTCGGGGCGTTCGCGCTTTTGCAGATAGGACGCCACGACCCGCGCCGGGTGACGGATCAGGAACGCGTGGCGGCAGGCCGCCATCCAGTCGAGCGGCACGCCGTCCAGCATGTGTTGCGTCATGTGCTTCTGATACCAGAGCGGCTGATCGGTCTCGGCCTGCAGATCCCGTGCCACCTGTGCCGGATCCTGATGCTGACTGGCCATCACCTCGGCCCGCATCGGGTGCTCGAGCCCGGTCTTCGCCAGATAGGCGGCATAGAAGGGCTCGTCGCTGACCGTGCAATCGCCCCGCGCGGCGAAGGCATACATCATCGCCGTCGACAGGTTGCGCGGCCCTGACCACATCGCGATGCGGATCGTCATGCTGTTGCGTCTCCCGGATCGGAGCGGCTCAGGCCGGCCCCCGCTGCGCCAGCTTGCGAAAGGCGCCGGCCAGCGTGATGCCGTGATCGAACACGCCGTTGCGCAGGAATTCAAGCACCTCGGCCATGGCGAGCGGATTCATCATGATCAGCGTATGCGAGGCATTGACGGTGACATGGTCGCGCATCCCCTCGACCCTCGTGCTGGCGACCGAGACCGTGCCGTCCGAGCGCGCGCCGATCATCGCCGCGCCGATCGGGTTGATCGGCACATCGCCCGCGATCACTCCCAGCTCGAAATCGACGGGCGGCAGCTGGTTGGGCACCGAATCGGCGCCGGTTCCCAGCTGCACCGTGGCGGGGCCGTTGAGAAAAGTCGCCACCTCGTCGAGAAACTCGTTCGCGCGGATCGCATCGACCAGCTCGCTGCCATGATTGGGCGGCGCCAGCATCACCACGCGGCCCAGATTGGGCGGATGTCCCTGCGACAGCCAGGCGCGCACCAGGATGCCGCCCAGGGAATGGGTGACGAAATGCATCCGTTCCATCCCGCATTGGCGCGCCGAACGCCCGACATAGCTTACCAGCTCGGAAATCGGGGCATCGTCCGAGGGATAGGTCTCGTTGATCACCCGGTAGCCGTGGTAAGCCAGCACCTGCTGCAGGATCAGCATCGAGGCCTCGGACCGCGCAAGCCCGTGCAGCAGCACCACGCAATCGGCGCGGGCAGGTAGGGGCAGGGCCAGGAACAGGATCAGGAAAAGCTGTCGCATGGTCCGACTATAAGCCGCCCCGCGGGAATGCACGAGACCGCGCAGGGGCGAGACGCGAGGGGACGGGGACACGATGACGCGAGGAGCAAGACCGATCCGGCTGGCAGTGCGCGCCCTGATATTGCGCGCCGGGCGCCTGCTGATCGTGAACGCCTATCCGGGGGATCAGAGCGACCTGTGGTGCGCGCCGGGCGGCGGCGCCGAGCCGGGCGCCTCGCTGCCCGACAATCTTGTCCGCGAAGTGCACGAGGAGACCGGCATCGCCATCCGCGTCGGCACCCCGTGCCTGGTCAACGAATTCCACGACCCCGCGCGCGGTTTCCACCAGGTCGACATCTATTTCCGCGCACGCGTGGTCGCGGTTCCCAAGGGCCCGTGGATGGATAGCGAAGGTGTCGTGAACCGTCAGCGCTGGGTGAGCGAGCCCGAGCTGCGCGCGCTGCGCTTCAAGCCCGATACGCTGCCCGACATCGCGTTCGGTGAAGGCGGCATCGGCTACGACCCGCTGGAATTGCTGGTGCGCTGATACCCCGCGCGTCCTTTTTTTGCTGCTGCTCCCGAAGGCGGGGGATCCTCCCCCGGACCCCCTGGGATATTTGGGGAACAAAGATGGCGCGGCAGGCTTTCGT
>NZ_QEYD01000009.1 GCF_003122215.1 Pararhodobacter marinus
CCGTGGTCAACGTGGCCGATCGTGCCGATGTTAACGTGCGGTTTCGTCCGTTCAAACTTTGCCTTCGCCATGATGGCAGCTCCTTGTTCGTGTGTCGGTGATGCCGGGCAGATCCCGGCCTACAGGGGTGGTAGGGCGGGGTTATCCCCGCCTCACCGTCAAGCGTATTTCTTCTGGATCTCTTCCGAGAGGTTCTGCGGAACCGCGTCGTAATGGTCGAACAGCATCGTGAACACCGCCCGGCCCGAGGACATCGAGCGCAGGTTGTTGATGTAGCCGAACATGTTCGCCAGGGGCACCATCGCGTTGATGACGTTGGCGTTGCCGCGCGATTCCTGACCCTGGACCATGCCACGACGGCTGGTGAGGTCGCCGATGATCGAACCGGTATATTCTTCCGGCGTCACGACCTCGACCTTCATGATCGGCTCGAGCAGCTTCGCACCGGCCTTTTTCAGACCTTCCCGCATCGCGGCGCGCGAGGCGATTTCGAAGGCCAGCACCGACGAGTCGACGTCGTGGAACGCACCGTCAAGCAGCGCGACCTTGAAGTCGATCACCGGGAAGCCGGCCAGCGGGCCCGAATCCATCACCGACTTGATGCCCTTCTCGACACCGGGGATGTATTCCTTCGGCACCGCACCACCGATGATGCGGCTTTCGAACGAATAACCCTCGCCCGGTTCGGTCGGGGTGATCTCGAGCTTCACGCGCGCGAACTGGCCGGTACCACCGGTCTGTTTCTTGTGCGTGTAGTCGACCTCGGCGGGGTGCGAGATGGTCTCACGATACGCCACCTGCGGCGCACCGATATTGGCCTCGACCTTGAATTCGCGCTTCATGCGGTCGACGAGGATGTCGAGATGGAGTTCGCCCATCCCTTTCATGATCGTCTGGCCCGATTCGAAGTTGGTCTCGACGCGGAACGAGGGGTCTTCGGCAGCCAGGCGCGCCAGGGCGAGGCCCATCTTCTCCTGGTCGGCTTTCGACTTCGGCTCGACGGCGATCTCGATCACCGGCTCGGGGAACGACATGGTTTCCAGAACCACCTGCTTCTGGGCATCCGACAGCGTGTCGCCGGTGGTGGTTTCCTTCAGACCCGCCAGCGCGATGATGTCGCCCGCGAAGGCTTCTTCGATTTCCTCGCGGTTGATGGCGTGCATCATCATCATCCGGCCAATGCGCTCGCGCTTGCCCTTCGTGGTGTTCATGATCTGGTCGCCCTTCTTCAGGACGCCCGAATAGATCCGGGTGAAGGTCAGCGAACCCACGAACGGGTCGTTCATGATCTTGAACGCCAGGGCCGAGAACGGCGCGGCATCGTCGGCGGGACGCTCGATGTTGCGCTCTTCGGTCTCGTCGTCGGGCGAGAAGCCCTTCAGCAGCGGCACGTCGATCGGCGCGGGCAGCAGGTCGATGACCGCGTTCAGCAGGGGCTGGACGCCCTTGTTCTTGAACGCCGACCCACCCAGGACCGGGAAGAACGACAGCGACAGGGTGCCCTTGCGGAGCAGGGCGCGCAGGGTCGCCTCGTCGGGCTCGTTGCCCTCGAGGTACTCCATCATCGCCTCGTCGTCCATGTCGACGGCCATTTCGATCATCTTGCCGCGCCATTCGTCGGCGAGATCCTGAAGCTCGGCACGGATCGGCTGACGAACCCAGCTTGCGCCGAGATCTTCACCCTTCCAGACCCATTCTTCCATCTTGATCAGGTCGACGATGCCTTCCAGCTGGTCCTCGGCGCCGATCGGGAACGCGATCGGGCAGGGGGTGCCGCCGGTGCGGTCCTTGATCATCTCGACGCACTTGAAATAGTCGGCGCCGATCTTGTCCATCTTGTTGACGAACACGATCCGCGGGACCTTGTAGCGGTCGGCCTGACGCCACACCGTTTCGGTCTGCGGCTCGACACCGGCGTTACCGTCCAGGAGGCAGACGGCGCCGTCGAGAACCGCCAGCGAACGCTCGACTTCGATGGTGAAGTCGACGTGGCCGGGCGTGTCGATGATGTTGAAGCGGTACTTGGTGTCCGAGGTGCCTTCGGCGGTCGGATCTTCCTGACGCTGCCAGAACGTGGTCGTGGCGGCCGAGGTGATCGTGATCCCGCGTTCCTGCTCCTGCTCCATCCAGTCCATGGTCGCGGCGCCGTCATGGACTTCGCCGATCTTGTGGGACTTGCCGGTGTAGAAGAGGATGCGCTCGGTCGTGGTCGTCTTGCCGGCATCGATGTGGGCCATGATGCCGAAGTTACGATATCGCGTGAGCGGATAGTCGCGTGCCATGGTCGGGAATCCTTACCAGCGGTAGTGGCTGAACGCTTTGTTCGCGTCGGCCATCTTGTGGGTGTCTTCACGCTTCTTGACGGCCGTGCCGCGGTTGTTGACCGCATCCGACAGCTCGCCCGCGAGGCGCTCTTCCATGGTGTTTTCGTTGCGCTTGCGCGCGGCGGTGATCAGCCAGCGGATGGCCAGCGCTTCACGGCGCTCGGTGCGGACTTCGACGGGGACCTGGTAGGTCGCACCACCGACGCGGCGCGAACGGACTTCGACGGCCGGCTTGATGTTGTCCAGCGCCTCGTGGAAGACCTCGATCGGCGCGCGCTTGAGGCGCTTCTCGACGCGGTCCAGCGCGTTGTAGACGATGGATTCGGCGACCGACTTCTTGCCGTCGACCATCAGGTTGTTCATGAATTTGGTCAGCACGGTATCGCCAAATTTGGCGTCCGGCAGGACTGCGCGCTTTTCAGCAGCGTGACGACGCGACATGGATGTCTCTCCTTACTTCGGACGCTTCGCGCCGTATTTCGAGCGGCGCTGACGACGGTCTTTGACGCCCTGCGTATCGAGCACGCCGCGCAGGATGTGGTAACGGACACCCGGAAGGTCCTTGACGCGGCCGCCGCGGATCAGCACGACCGAGTGCTCTTGCAGGTTGTGCTTTTCGCCGGGGATGTAGCTGATCACCTCGTAGCCGTTGGTCAGACGCACTTTGGCGACTTTCCGCATAGCCGAGTTCGGCTTCTTCGGCGTCGTGGTGTAGACGCGGGTGCAGACGCCGCGCTTCTGCGGGCAGTTCTCCAGGTGCTGCGACTTGGAGCGTTTCACTTTCGGCTGCCGCGGCTTGCGGATCAGCTGTTGAATCGTAGGCATTCAGCTCGCCCTATCTCTTGCGGCCCGTTCAACCACCGTTCGTCAACGGGGAATCCGGGGGCAGTTCGTTTTGTCTGCCTTGCGCGTCCGCAAAGCACAAAACCGCCGACGCGCCCTTTCCGGGGGTTGGCGTCGCGGTGGAATCTCAGAGGATCGGGGCATGCACCGCCCGGATCGTGACCACTATTGTGTTCTTGTAAGCCCCGGATTCGGCACAGACCGATCCCGGGTGCGCGCCGTATAGGGGGAGTCGCCCCCCTTGTCAACACGCCGCACCCGGTCCAAGCCGCGTTGCCGCGCGCCCGCGCCCTTGCTACGTTACGAAAAAACAATGGGGCAGGCATATGGCCATCAAGGAGTATCTCGAGCGCCGGCGCGCGTCGCGCAGCGCCCATGTCATCGGCCTGTGCCGCTTCTCGTATCCCGCCCTGGGCGGCTTCAAGACCGAGCACGACACGCCCGAGGAGCGGGCGAAGTTCCTCTACGCGCCCGAGCGGCTGGACGAGCGTTTTCGCCTGTTCGAAACCTTTACCCTGCCGTCCCTGCGCACCCAGACCGACCAGGATTTCATCTTCCTGGTCGTCGTGGGCGAGGATTTCCCGCCCGAGCGCATGGAGCAACTGCGCCGGATCACCGCCGATATCGAACAGGTCGTCATCGTCCCGCGTGCGCCGGGCCGGCATCGCGACGTGATGAAAGAGGTGATCGACGAATACCGCGTGCCGGGCAGCTATTCGATCCAGTTCCGGCTGGATGACGACGACGCGATCGGCGTGGGGTTCGTGCATAAATGCCGCCGCATCCTCGATCAGAACTTCATGCTGTTCGAAGGCTCGCGCCACGTGGCGATCGACTTTACCCGTGGCTGGAACGCCCGCCCGACGGCCAAGGGCCTCCAGGCCGAGCGGCAGAAGGCGCTGTATCTCGGCGTGGCCTTCGCCATCGCCTTCCGTCCCGATACCGATCTGTGCGTGATGAACTTCACCCATCACGAAGTCTGGCAGCATATGCCGACCATCACCCGCACCGATCCCGATATGTGGATCCGGGGCGTCAACGATCACAACGATTCCGGCGACCGGATTGGCACCAAGCTGCGCTACCTGACGCCCGAGGAAGAGACGAAGTTCGAGAAAGCCTTCGGCGTCACCCAGGAACACGTCCGCTCGGTGTACCACGATGTAACCGACGGCGCGTGACGCGCTCGCGGTAGAAGGTGAACAACCCCGTCGCCACGATCAGCCCGGCCCCCAGCAGCGTCACCGGGTCGGGCCATTCGGCGAATAGCAGGAAACCCAGCACCAGCGCCCAGACAAGGCCCGAATAGCGAAACGGCGTGACGAAACCCAGCTCTCCCGTCCGCACCGCCATCACCGCCATCAGATAGCCCGCGACGATGGCGACCGAGGTCGCCAGCAACAGCGGCCCGGTCACCAGATCGGGCGCCACGAAGCTTTCGCCCATGGCCCCCGCCAGACCGAAGAGCATCACCGCCGTGCCGTTGGCCCAGGCGATCAGCAGCGACGGCACCTCGCGGGACACGCGGCGGGTAAGCAATTCGCGCAGGGTCACGAAGGCCACGCAAACCAGCGCGTAAAGCGCGTGGATGTCGAAGGCCCCGGCCTGCGGACGGACCACCATGAGAACGCCCAGAAAGCCCATGCCGATCGCCGCCAGGCGCTTCCAGCCGACCGGCTCGCGCAGGAACAAGGCCGCGCCCAGCGTCACGGTCAGCGGCAGGGCCTGCAGGATCGCGGTCAGGTTGGCAATGGGCATGTGGTAGAGCGCCTGCAGGAAGAACCAGACCGAGCCGGTATCGGCCAGCGTGCGTCCCGCCACCAGCCAGCGGTCGCGCCGCGCCAGTCGAACGTGAAACGCGCCCGCGCGCCACGCGATCAGGCCCAGGATCACCGTCACGCCAAGTCCGCGCCAGGCCAGCGTCTGGAACATCGGCAGGGTCTGGCCCAGCAATTTCATCACCGAATCCGACAGCGTGAAGGCCGCCATGCCGGTCATCATCAGAATCGCGCCGCGCGCATTGTCGGACAGCATGGGCCCACCCCGGCAGGAACCTGCCGGTGATGGCATTTCACAGGCGAAAAGAAAAGCGTCCTGATGCGCGCCGGACTTGCCGCGACCGGGCGCAAGGGCTAGGTGAGCGGGGCAGGGAGGCGCCATACGGGACCGGCCTCCTGGTCCCCCGAACACGAAGCGACACGCATGACCGATCTCGCGCCTGATTGCGCCAACGGCCTCGGACGTCCCGGCGGCCGGCATATCCCCGCCGGAACGGTGATCACCGCGCTGGCGATGGGCGGCTTCGCCATCGGCATGACCGAATTTGCCTCGATGGCCTTGCTGCCCGATTTCGCCGCGGAACTGGGTGTGACCGAGGCCCGCGCGGCCGATGCGATCAGCGCCTACGCGCTGGGGGTCGTCGTCGGCGCCCCGCTTCTGGCCGTGGCTGCCGCGCGGTTTCGCAAGCGGATGCTGCTGATCTGGCTGATGGTGGCCTTTGCGCTGTTCAATCTTCTCTCGGCGCTGGCGCCCGGTTTCGGCACCTTCACCCTTGCCCGGTTCCTGTCGGGCCTGCCGCATGGGGCCTATTTCGGCGTGGCGATGCTGGTCGCCGCGTCGGTCGTGCCGCCCAACCGCAAGGCCTATGCCGTGGCGCGGGTCTTTCTGGGCCTGACGCTGGCCACGACCATCGGCGTGCCCGCGGCGAGCCTTCTGGCGCAGCTGCTCAACTGGCGCGCGGCGTACCTGATCGTCGTCGTGCTGGCGCTGCTGACCGCGCTGGCGGTGCTGTGGAAGGCGCCACGCACGCCTGCCAATCCCGATGCCGCGCCGCTGAAAGAGCTGGGCGCGCTGAAGAACCGGCAGGTCTGGCTGACGCTGCTGACCGGCGCGATCGGCTTCGGCGGCTTCTTCGCGGTCTATACCTATATCGCCTCGACGGTCCAAAGCACGCTCGGCGCCGATGAAAGCGCGGTGGCGATCATGCTGTTCATCACCGGCATCGGCATGACCTTCTTCACGCTGTTCATGGGCTGGTGCGCCGACCGCAACCTGAACCTGACCGCCTATGTGTCCTTCGGCGGCGGGGCGGTGGTGCTGCTCCTGTTCCCCTTCGCGGTGCAGACCGGGCTGTGGGCGATGGGCGTCGCGGTGTTCATGATGTGCCTGCTCAGCGGGGTGTCGACCGTGCTGCAGACCCGCCTGATGAACATCGCGGGCGACGCGCAGCAACTGGCGGCCTCGCTGCACCATGCGGGCTTCAACGTGGCGAATGCGCTGGGACCGTTCCTGGCCGCGCGCTTCATCGCGGCGGGCTACGACTTCCCCGTCGCGGGCTATGTCGGCGCAGCGCTGAGCGCGGCGGGCTTCGTGCTGTTCGCGATCACCCTGTGGGACGCAAGGCGCAGCGGGGTCGAGTAGGCCCACGCGGCCTTTACCCGCCCCGGTACACGGGTATCCTGAGCGAATGTACAGGCTCAAACCCGGCATCAAGCAGGATCCGCTGCGCCGCTGGCGGTTGCCTGACCGGATCTTCTTCGGTCACGGCGCCTGTCATATCCTGGCCGGGGTGTATCTGCACGACGCCCCGCTGCCCGGCTTCCGGGCCGAGCGCATCATCCCCGGCGACGGCAAGCCCGGGAACCATGTCTACGTCACCGATGGGACGATTGCCTTCGACTTCCACGGGTATTCCGACCGGGAGGCCCTGTTGACGCATCATGTCCGGGGATGGCGGCGGGTGAGCGGTCCCGAGTGGCGCTGCACGGTGGAAAGCGTGCGTTTCGACCTTCTCGACACCTTGGCACTGAACGCGCGCAAGATGCGGGGACCGGATCAGTATTGGGGCGACGCGGTTGTCCGGGCGCGGGCCTTTCTGGCGCGTTTCGATCACGCCGCCTGCGCCGAGCGGGCGCGACAGCGTGGGGGCACTGCCAGAGAGTGAGCCGCCGATGCCAACGAAAAGCCCCCCGCAAGCAGCTTGCGGGGGGCTTTGTTCTAAAAAGATCCGGCGATCAGCGGTCGTCGTCATCCGCCTGAGGCTCGGCGAAGACCTGGTCCGCGGTGGGCTCGCCCGAGGGGGCGACCAGCACGGCTTCGGCTTCGGCGCGGCGCTGTTCGATCACCTCGGCATCGCGGTCGGCGGCGATCTTGCGGGTCGCGGTGGCGACGCCGCCCGTGCCCGCCGGGATCAGACGACCGACGATGACGTTCTCTTTCAGGCCCACCAGCTTGTCGCGCTTGCCGATGACCGAAGCCTCGGTCAGCACGCGGGTGGTCTCCTGGAACGAGGCCGCCGAGATGAAGCTGCGGGTCTGCAGCGACGCCTTGGTGATGCCCAGAAGGATCGGCTCGCCCTTGGCGGGACGCAGGCCCATCGCCTCGACCTTTTCGTTGGCCTCGTCGAACTCGAACTTGTCAACGGTTTCGCCCTTCAGCAGCGTGGTGTCGCCGCTGTCGAGGATCTCGTATTTCTGCAGCATCTGCCGCACGATAACCTCGATGTGCTTGTCGTTGATCTTCACGCCCTGCAGGCGGTACACGTCCTGCACTTCGTCGATCAGATAGTTCGCCAGAGCCTCGATCCCCAGGATCCGCAGGATGTCGTGCGGCGCGGGGTTGCCATCCATGATGTAGTCGCCGCGCTGGACGAAATCGCCCTCCTGCACGGGGATGTGCTTGCCCTTGGGCACCAGGTATTCGGCCGGTTCGACATTCTCGTCCACCGGCTCGATCGAGATACGGCGCTTGTTCTTGTAGTCCTTGGCAAAGCGCACATAGCCGTCGATTTCGCAGATGATCGCGTGATCCTTCGGACGACGGGCTTCGAACAGTTCCGCCACGCGGGGAAGACCCCCGGTGATGTCCTTGGTCTTGGCCCCTTCGCGCGGGATACGGGCGACAACGTCACCCGGGCGCACGTCCTGCCCGTCCTCGACCGACAGAATCGCGTCGACCGACATCGGGTAGGTGACCGGGTTGCCCGCATCGTTGCGCATCGGCTCGCCGGTTTCCTTGTTCATGACGATGATCTCGGGCTTGAGATCGCCGCCACGCGGAACCGAACGCCAATCCGTGACGATCTTCTGCGACATGCCGGTGGCATCGTCGGTGTCTTCGCGCACCGACAGGCCCGCGATCAGGTCCACGAACTTCGTCACACCGGCCTTTTCGGCGATGATCGGCAGGGTATAGGGGTCCCATTCGTAGAGCTTGTCGCCACGCTGCACGTCCTGACCGTCGCGCACGAAGAGCTTCGTGCCGTAGGTCAGCTTGTGCGAGGCGCGCTCGACACCGTTTTCGTCGATGATCGCGATCTGCATGTTCCGGCCCAGAACGATCAGGTCGCCCGAGGCGTTTTCCAGAACGTTGGTGTTGCGGAACTCGATCTTGCCCGCCGAACCCGATTCCTGGAACGACTGCGAACCGCCCTGCGCGATGCCGCCGATGTGGAAGGTCCGCATCGTCAGCTGCGTGCCCGGTTCACCGATCGACTGCGCGGCGATGATGCCCACCGCTTCGCCCTTGTTGACCAGCGTACCGCGTGCCAGGTCGCGACCATAGCACTTGGCGCAGACGCCCTCTTCCGCTTCACAGGTCAGCGGCGAGCGGATCTTCACCGTGGCAAGGCCCGCGGCTTCGATCAGGTCGGCGTCGCGTTCGTCGATGAGCTGGTTATGCTCGACGACGATCTCGCCGGTGGCCGGGTTGATCACGTCCTCGGCCGCGACACGGCCCAGGATACGCTCGGCCAGCGAGGCGACGACCTCACCGTCGTTGATCGCCGCCGAGGCGGTGATCGAACGGTCGGTGCCGCAATCGTCCGCACGGACGATGCAGTCCTGCGCCACGTCCACCAGACGGCGGGTCAGGTAACCCGAGTTCGCCGTCTTCAGCGCGGTATCGGCCAGACCCTTCCGGGCGCCGTGGGTCGAGTTGAAGTACTCGAGCACGGTCAGGCCTTCCTTGAAGTTCGAGATGATCGGCGTTTCGATGATCTCGCCCGACGGCTTGGCCATGAGGCCGCGCATACCGCCCAGCTGCTTCATCTGGGCGGGCGAACCCCGCGCGCCCGAGTGCGACATCATGTAGACCGAGTTCGGCTCGAGCTCGCGGCCCTCGTCGTCGTAACGGACGGCCGAGATTTCCGCCATCATCGCCGCCGCGACCGCGTCCGAGGCTTTCGACCAGGCATCGACGACCTTGTTGTACTTCTCACCCTGGGTGATCAGACCGTCGAGATATTGCTGTTCGAATTCCTTCACCTGATCGCGGGTCTCGTTGACGAGATCCCACTTGGTGCCCGGAATCAGCATGTCGTCCTTGCCGAACGAGATGCCGGCGCGGAACGCCTGACGGAAGCCCAGACCCATGATCTGGTCGCAGAAGATGACCGATTCCTTCTGACCGCAATAGCGGTAGACGGTGTCGATGACGTTCTGCACGTCTTTCTTCCGCAGCAGGCGGTTGACCAGCTCGAAGGGCGCCTTGGCGTTGAGCGGCAAGAGACCGCCCAGACGCAGACGGCCCGGCGTGGTCTCGTAGCGCTTGACGACCTCGTTGCCGCTTTCGTCGATCTGCAGGATCCGGCCGGTGACCTTGGCGTGCAGATGCACCTCGCCCGAGGCGAGCGCGTGCTCGACCTCGTCGATATCGGCGAAAGCCATGCCTTCGCCCTTCATGCCCTCGCGCATCATGGTGGTGTAGTAGAGACCCAGCACCATGTCCTGCGACGGAACGATGATCGGCGCGCCGTTGGCGGGCGACAGAACGTTGTTCGTCGACATCATCAGCACGCGCGCTTCCAGCTGGGCTTCCAGCGAGAGCGGGACGTGAACGGCCATCTGGTCCCCGTCGAAGTCGGCGTTGAAGGCCGAGCAGACCAGCGGGTGAAGCTGGATGGCTTTCCCTTCGATCAGCTGGGGTTCGAACGCCTGGATGCCCAGACGGTGCAGCGTCGGCGCGCGGTTCAGAAGAACCGGATGCTCGCGAATGACCTCGTCGAGGATATCCCAGACCTCGGGACGCTCTTTCTCGACCAGCTTCTTCGCCTGCTTGACCGTCGAGGACAGGCCCTTGGCTTCCAGCCGCGAATAGATGAACGGCTTGAACAGCTCGAGCGCCATCTTCTTGGGCAAGCCGCATTGATGCAGCTTCAGCTCAGGCCCGGTCACGATGACCGAACGGCCCGAAAAGTCGACCCGCTTGCCCAGAAGGTTCTGGCGGAAGCGGCCCTGCTTGCCTTTCAGCATGTCCGACAGCGACTTCAGCGGGCGCTTGTTGTTGCCCGTGATGACGCGGCCGCGACGGCCGTTATCGAACAGCGCATCGACCGATTCCTGCAGCATCCGCTTTTCGTTGCGCACGATGATGTCGGGCGCACGAAGCTCGATCAGACGCTTCAGACGGTTGTTCCGGTTGATCACCCGGCGATACAGGTCGTTGAGATCCGAGGTCGCGAAGCGGCCCCCGTCCAGCGGCACCAGCGGGCGCAGCTCGGGCGGGATGACCGGCAGCACGGTCAGGATCATCCATTCGGGACGGTTGCCCGATTCCAGGAAGCTCTCAACCACCTTCAGGCGCTTGATGATCTTCTTGGGCTTCAGCTCGCCGGTGGCTTCCTTCAGCTCTTCGCGCAGCTTCTCGGCTTCCGACGCCAGGTCGATGGCCGACAGCATCTCGCGGATCGCCTCGGCGCCGATGCCGGCGGTGAAGGCGTCAGCGCCGAAATTGTCCTGCGCGTCGAGATATTCCTCTTCGGTCATCAGCTGGCCATAGGACAGCTCGGTCAGACCGGGTTCGATCACCACGTAGTTCTCGAAATAGAGGATGCGTTCCAGATCGCGCAGCGTCATGTCCAGCATCAGGCCGATGCGCGAGGGCAGCGACTTGAGGAACCAGATATGCGCGACCGGCGAGGCCAGCTCGATATGGCCCATCCGTTCGCGGCGGACCTTCTGCAGCGTGACTTCGACGCCGCATTTCTCGCAGACGACGCCGCGATACTTCATGCGCTTGTACTTGCCGCACAGGCATTCGTAATCCTTGATCGGCCCGAAGATGCGCGCGCAGAACAGGCCGTCACGCTCGGGCTTGAACGTGCGGTAGTTGATCGTCTCGGGCTTTTTGATTTCCCCGTAGGACCACGACAGGATGCGTTCCGGCGAGGCGAGCGAGATCTTGATCTCGTCGAACTGCTTGGGCGCGGCCAGCGGGTTGAACGGGTTCGTGGTCAGTTCCTGGTTCATCGTATGATCCTTGATGCGGCTCGGAGGGGGGACGGGCGCGGTGCGTGGGGACCACGCACCCTACAGCGTCGTGCAGGATGCGTGGCGGAACGCGCCGTTACTCGTCTTCCTCCGAATCCAGGAGTTCCATGTTCAGGCCGAGGCCGCGGACTTCCTTCACCAGAACGTTGAAGGATTCGGGCACACCGGCCTCGAAATTGTCCTCGCCCTTGACGATGCTCTCGTAGACCTTGGTCCGGCCGGCCACGTCGTCCGACTTCACCGTCAGCATCTCCTGCAGGGTATAGGCGGCGCCGTAGGCTTCCAGAGCCCAGACCTCCATTTCCCCCAGACGCTGACCGCCGAACTGCGCCTTGCCACCCAGCGGCTGCTGCGTGACGAGCGAGTACGGCCCGGTGGAGCGTGCGTGCAGCTTGTCGTCGACAAGGTGGTGCAGCTTCAGCATGTACTTGACGCCCACGGTGACCGGACGCGCGAACTGCTCGCCCGAGCGGCCGTCGAACACGATCGACTGACCGCTTTCGTTGAAGCCCGCCCGCTTGAGCGCGTCGTTGACGTCCATCTCCTTGGCGCCGTTGAAGACCGGCGTGCCGATGGGCACCCCCTTGGTCACGGCCGAGGCCGCCTCGACCAGGCGTTCTTCGTCCATGCCGGCGAACGCGTCGTCATAGACCTGATCGCCATAGCCGTGCTTGAGCGCGTCGCGCACCGGCGTCAGGTCGCCCGAGCGGCGGTATTCCTGCAGCGCCTCGTCGATCTGGATCCCCAGACCGCGCAGGGCCCAGCCCATATGCGTCTCCAGGATCTGACCGACGTTCATCCGCGACGGCACGCCCAGCGGGTTGAGCACCAGGTCGACCGTGGTCCCGTCGGCGAGGAACGGCATGTCCTCTTGCGGCACCACTTTCGACACGACACCCTTGTTGCCGTGACGACCGGCCATCTTGTCGCCCGGCTGCAGCTTGCGCTTCACCGCCAGGAACACCTTGACCATCTTCATCACGCCCGGCGGCAGATCGTCGCCCCGGCGCACCTTCTCGACCTTGTCGTCGAAGCGGTGCGTCAGCTGACGCTTCTGCTGATCGAACAGCGCGTTGAGCGCCTCGACTTCCTGCGCTTCGGCCTCTTCGGCCAGCGCAAGCTGCCACCACTGACCGCGCGACAGGCTGTCGAGCAGTTCTTCGGTGATTTCCGAGTTCGGGCGAACGCCTTTCGGGCCTTTCACCGCGACCTTGCCGAGGATCAGCTGCTTCAGACGCGCGTAGATGTTGCGCTCAAGGATCGCCATCTCGTCATCGCGGTCGCGCGACAGACGTTCGATTTCCTCACGCTCGATCTGCAGCGCGCGCTCGTCCTTGTCGACACCGTGACGGTTGAAGACGCGGACTTCCACGACCGTCCCGTAGGCACCCGGCGGCAGGCGCAGCGAGGTGTCGCGCACGTCCGAGGCTTTCTCGCCGAAAATGGCGCGCAGAAGCTTTTCTTCCGGCGTCATCGGGCTTTCGCCCTTGGGCGTGATCTTGCCGACCAGGATATCCCCGGCCTGCACTTCGGCGCCGATATACACGATCCCGGCTTCGTCGAGGTTGCGCAGGGCTTCCTCGCCGACGTTCGGGATGTCGCGGGTGATCTCTTCCGGCCCGAGCTTGGTGTCGCGGGCGGCGACTTCGTATTCCTCGATATGGATCGAAGTATAGACGTCGTCCTTCAGGATCCGCTCGGAGATGAGGATCGAGTCCTCGTAGTTGTAGCCGTTCCACGGCATGAACGCGACGACGACGTTCCGGCCCACGGCCAGCTCGCCCATATCGGTCGACGGACCATCGGCCACGACCGCGCCGCGTTCGACCACGTCACCCACCTTCACCAGCGGGCGCTGGTTGATGCAGGACGACTGGTTCGAGCGCTTGAACTTGCGCAGGCGGTAGATGTCGACGCCCGGCTCGCCCGGCTCCAGCATCTCGGTCGCGCGGATAACGATCCGCTGCGCGTCGACCTGATCGACGATACCGGCCCGGCGCGCCATGATCGCGGCGCCCGAGTCGCGGGCGACGATGCCTTCGATCCCGGTGCCGACCAGCGGCGCGTCCGACTGCAGCAGCGGGACGGCCTGACGCATCATGTTCGAGCCCATCAGCGCGCGGTTGGCGTCGTCATTCTCAAGGAACGGAATGAGCGAGGCCGCGACCGAGACCAGCTGCTTGGGCGACACGTCGATCATGTCGATGCCTTCGCGCGGGTTCAGCATGAACTCGCCGCCCTGACGGGTGGACACCAGATCGTTGACGAATTCGCCCTGCTCGTTGAGCGTGGCGTTCGCCTGCGCGATGACGTGGCGCTGTTCCTCGGTTGCCGAGAGGTATTGCACCTCATCCGTCACCTTGCCGTCGATGACCTTGCGGTACGGGGTCTCGATGAAGCCGTATTTGTTCACGCGGGCATAGGTGGCCAGCGAGTTGATCAGACCGATGTTCTGACCTTCCGGCGTTTCGATCGGGCACATCCGGCCGTAATGGGTCGGGTGAACGTCGCGAACCTCGAAGCCCGCACGCTCGCGCGTCAGACCGCCCGGCCCGAGAGCCGAGAGACGGCGCTTGTGCGTGACTTCCGACAGCGGGTTGGTCTGGTCCATGAACTGCGACAGCTGCGACGAGCCGAAGAATTCACGCACCGCCGCCGCGGCGGGTTTCGCGTTGATCAGGTCCTGCGGCATGACGGTGTCGATATCGACCGACGACATGCGCTCGCGGATCGCGCGCTCCATGCGCAGAAGGCCCAGGCGGTACTGGTTTTCCATCAGCTCGCCGACCGAGCGCACCCGGCGGTTGCCGAGGTGGTCGATATCGTCGATCTCGCCACGGCCGTCGCGCAGGTCGACCAGCGCCTTGATGCAGGCGATGATGTCTTCGCGGCGCAGAGTGCGCTGGGTATCCGGCGCGTCGAGAGCCAGACGCATGTTCATCTTCACCCGGCCCACGGCGGACAGGTCGTAACGCTCGCTGTCGAAGAACAGGGTGTCGAACAGCGCGGCGGCGGCGTCCACGGTCGGCGGCTCGCCCGGACGCATGACGCGATAGATATCCATCAGCGCCTGTTCGCGGTTCATGTTCTTGTCGGCGGCCAGCGTGTTGCGGATATAGGCGCCCACGTTGACGTTATCGATGTCCAGAACCGACAGCTCGGTGATGCCCTGGTCCAGCAGCGTCTTCAGCGTGCCGCCCTTGACGTCGCCGTCCTTGTCGACTTCCCAGGTAATCTCGTCCCCGGCTTCGATCCAGATCTCGCCGGTTTCCTCGTTGATCACGTCCTGCGCGGCGAACCGGCCCAGGATATTCTCGAACGGCACCAGAAGCTCGGTGATCTGGCCGTCGTCGATCCACTTCTTGACCAGACGCGGGGTGGCCTTGTCACCGGCTTTCAGGATGACCTCGCCGGTGGCGGCATCGACCAGATCCATCGTCGGACGGGTGCCGCGCACGCGCTCGGGGAAGAACTTGGTGACCCAACCGCGGTTCTTCTCAAGCCGGTAGCTGACCTTGTCGTAATAGGCATCCATGATGCCTTCCTGATCCAGCCCCAGCGCATACAGAAGCGTCGTCACCGGCAGTTTGCGGCGACGGTCGATACGCGCGAAGACCAGGTCCTTCGGGTCGAATTCGAAGTCCAGCCACGAGCCGCGATAGGGGATGATCCGGCACTGGAACAACAGCTTGCCCGAGGAATGCGTCTTGCCCTTGTCATGGTCGAAGAACACGCCCGGCGAGCGGTGCATCTGCGACACGACAACGCGCTCGGTGCCGTTGACGATGAAGGTGCCGACCGGCGTCATCAGGGGCATGTCGCCCATGAAGACTTCCTGTTCCTTGATGTCCTTGACCGACTTGGCGCCCGTATCCGGGTCCACATCGAACACGATCAGGCGCAGCGTGACCTTCAGCGGCGCCGAATAGGTCATGTCGCGCTGCTGGCACTCGTCGATGTCGTATTTCGGCTTTTCCAGATCGTACTTGACGAATTCCAGAACTGCGGTCTCGTTGAAGTCCTTGATCGGGAAGACGGACTGGAACGTGCCCATCAGACCTTCGCCGTCGAGGGGCTTGTCGCTGTCACCCGAGCGCAGGAACAGGTCGTAGGACGACTTCTGCACCTCGATCAGGTTGGGCATCTCCAGCACTTCGCGGATCTTGCCGAACATCCGGCGGATGCGCTTCTGGCCAACATAGGACTGAGCCATGCTCGGTATCACCTTTCATCGTTCGCGGATGCGCCTGCCGTCGGGCCTCGGCGGGGCATCCCGTGCGAAACAGAAGCGGAGGCTCCATTCCTGCGAACCGTCCCAAAGGTTCGCTCCCGAGCCTCGACTGCTTCTGGAAGGGGCTTGTCATGCAAGCGCCTGCCGGAAACAGCGTCCAGAAAACAGCTTTGGCCGGGCCCGGATAACTCCGGACCCAGCCATGTCAGGTGGTCAAGGTGCGGCGCACAGGCGCGACACCCTGGCGATTACTTCAGCTCGACCTTGGCGCCAGCGGCTTCCAGCTTGGTCTTGATCTCTTCGGCTTCCGCCTTCGGAGCAGCTTCTTTCACGGCTTTGCCACCGGCTTCGACCAGTTCCTTGGCTTCTTTCAGGCCAAGACCGGTGATGCCGCGGACTTCTTTGATGACCGCGATCTTGTTGCCACCGGCTTCGACGAGGATGACGTCGAATTCGGTTTTCTCTTCTTCGGCAGCGCCAGCGTCGCCACCGGCAGCCGGGCCGGCCATCATGACAGCGCCGCCAGCGGCGGGCTCGATGCCGTACTCATCCTTCAGGATGGTTTTCAGTTCTTGGGCTTCCAGCAGGGTCAGGTTGACGATGCTTTCGGCGAGTGCTTTCAGATCAGCCATTGTTCAGTTCCATTCTAACAGGGTGTTGCCGACATGGGGTGAATACCGCCACGCGGGCCAAGGATTGCTCAAGCGGCGTCCCGCTCCTCCAGGGTGGAGAGGATGCCCGCGATGTTCGAAGCAGGCGCGCCAATCGCACCAGCGATGTTCGAAGCCGGTGCCCCGATGCACGACACGATCGAAGCGATAAGCTCCTCGCGCGACGGCATTTCGGACACGGCCTTCACACCGTTCTGGTCCAGAGCCGAACCGCCCATAGCACCGCCAAGGATCTCGAACTTCTTGTTCTCCTTGGCGTAGTCCACAACCACCTTCGCCGCGGCGACGGGGTCTTCGGAATAGGCGAGTACGGTCATGCCCGTCAGAAGGTTCGCGATGCTGGCGCACGGCTTACCATCCAGGGCGATCTTGGCGAGCTTGTTCTTGGCAACGCGGACGGCCCCGCCTGCTTCACGCATTTTCGCGCGCAGGGCCTGCATCTCGGCAACCGTGAGACCCGCGTAGTGTGCAACCACAACCACGCCAGAGCTTTCGAAGATCTGGCCGAGTTCGTCGACCACTGCTTCTTTTTGGGCTCTATCCACAGGTTTGCTCCAAGTTTGGAGGGCCTTGCGGACCCTCCGGCTCTATTTTCACCGGGTTCACGAAGACCCCGATGTCGGGTCCGCTACGGGTCCGTCCAAGTCATCCCGGGGTCAGCAGATGCCACCCGCTAGAATTCTTATTCTTTCCCGTCTCAGGCAGGACTTATGGAAGGGAGATCCCGACCGCCCACCGTCTCGGACGATGCGCAACGGGGCACGACCGAATCGTCCCCCGCTACAGGGTCGGACAGATAACCGCTAAGCGACCCGATGCCAAGGGGGGGGGCTTCAGCAATTTCCGTGCCAGACGGGCAGGGGCCGATAATCGGGATGCCCGAAAGGCAAAAGGCCCCGCGCGGGGCGGGGCCTTTCGAAGCGTTGGAACCGGGGCGCGATCAGGCGGCGCCGGTGGCCGAGGCCAGGTCGACGCTGACGCCCGGACCCATGGTCGAGGACAGCGAGACCTTTTTCAGGTAGGCGCCCTTGGCGCCCGACGGCTTCGCCTTGTTCACGGCGTCGACGATGGCGCGGACGTTTTCCACGAGCTTGCCTTCATCGAACGAGACCTTGCCGACGCCGGCATGGATGATCCCGGCTTTCTCGACCTTGAACTGGACCTCGCCGCCCTTGGCGTTGGCAACGGCGGTCGCCACGTCCATGGTCACGGTGCCGACCTTCGGGTTCGGCATCAGGTTGCGCGGGCCCAGGATCTTGCCCAGACGGCCGACGATCGGCATCATGTCCGGGGTCGCGATGCAGCGGTCGAAATTGATCTCGCCGCCCTGGATCGCCTGCATCAGGTCTTCGTCGCCGACGATATCGGCGCCGGCTTCGCGGGCCTCATCGGCCTTCGCGCCACGGGCGAAGACAGCGACGCGGACGGTCTTGCCGGTGCCGTTGGGCAGCGAGACGACGCCGCGGACCATCTGGTCGGCGTGGCGCGGGTCGACGCCCAGGTTGATCGCGACTTCGACGGTTTCGTCGAACTTGGCCGATGCGGCGCCCTTGACCAGCTTCACCGCGTCTTCGACGGTGACGTTGGCGGTGGTGCCGAAGGCTTCGCGGGCGGTGCGGGTACGTTTACCGAGCTTGGCCATGATTTACCCTTTCACCTCGATACCGCACGACTTCGCCGAGCCGAGGATGATCTGCATCGCGCCTTCGACGTCGTTGGCGTTCAGGTCCTTCATCTTCGCTTCGGCGATCTCGCGCACCTGCTTGACGGTCACGGTGCCGGCGACTTCGCGGCCCGGCTTGACCGATCCGCGGGCGCGGTTGCGCTTGCCCACGGGCTTCAGGCCGGCGGCCTTCTTCAGGTACCACGACGCAGGCGGGGTCTTCAGCTCCATGCTGAACGACTTGTCCTGGTAATAGGTGATCACCACGGGAACCGGCGCGCCGGGTTCCATGTCCGCCGACTTCGCGTTGAAGTCCTTGCAGAACTGCATGATGTTGATGCCGCGCTGACCCAGGGCGGGGCCCACGGGCGGCGAGGGGTTGGCCTGACCGGCCTTAACTTGCAGCTTCAGCTGCCCGATGACTTTCTTGGCCATGTGGCCGCTCCTTTCTCACAACGCCCCGAAACGGGGCCTGCTTAGTGGTCCGGGGGGCCCGAAAGCCGCCCTCCCACGGTGATCACTCAGGCGCCCTTGGTCACCTGGGTGAATTCCAGTTCCACCGGCGTCGGGCGGCCGAAGATCGACACCATGACCTTCAGGCGGCCATTGTCGTCGTCGACTTCCTCGACCATGCCGGAGAACCCGTCGAACGGGCCGTCCGACACCTTCACCTGTTCGCCCACTTCGAAGCGGATCAGGTTGCGCGGTGCGGTTTCGCCTTCCTCGACGCGGTTCAGGATCAGGTTCACTTCCTCGTCGCGCATCGGGCTCGGCTTGCCGTGCTGGCCGAGGAAGCCGGTCACGCGGTTGATCGAGCTCACCAGATGCTGCGTGCGGGGCGTCAGTTCCATGCGCACCAGCACATAGCCGGGCATGAAGCGACGCTCGGAGGTGACTTTCTTGCCGCGGCGGACCTCGATGACCTCTTCGGTCGGGACCAGAACCTCTTCGATCTGGTCCTCGAGCGCCGCCTCGGCGGCGGCCTGGCGGATCGCTTCGGCGACCTTCTTCTCGAAGTTCGAGAGAACGCTCACCGAGTACCAACGCTTGGCCATGCCATTTCCCCGTCTGTGACAGCCTGTGCCGTCGCGAAAATCGTTTCAGGTCAAGCGGTTCGTCGCTGCCGGACCCTGTGCGTCCCGCAGACAAAAAATGTGCGCACCGAATCGGTGCGCGCCTGTCTGCCGGAATGTGTTGCTGCCTTTAACGTCAGCGGGGGCGGGATTCAAGGGCAATTCAGGGCCGTATCCCGCTTCGATCCCCGGCTGCGGCCCTGTTTTCAAGGCCGTTCCGGCCCCGGGCCCCGCCGCCGGCGCTTAGCTGACCAGCCCCAGCACCGCACCCAGCCCGGTGCGGATCAGCAGGTCGACGAGAAAGAAGAACACCGCCGTCAGCCCGGTCAGCACCAGCACCATGACCGTGCTCACGCCGACTTCGCGCCGCGTCGGCCACGACACTTTCGCGGTCTCAGAGCGCACCTGCTGGAGGAACGTCAACGGGTTGGTCCGGGCCATGGAAACTACCTCTGGGCACAAGAATCGTCCGCAGGTCTGCGGCACCGCGCCGAGATACGCCCGGCCTTCCCGCGTTTCAACCCGTCGGACCCGCGACCGGCGGAGCGGCGCTCAGGAAGCCCGACTTGATGTCGTTTGTGCAACACAAAATGGTTAACCCGTGCAGAACAGCGGATTTTCGGTCCGGCTTCAAGCGCGTTTTCTCAGGGTTTCGGTGTCGGGCAAAGAAACCGCGCGTGCGAAAGCGGCGCTGTGTCGCATATTTCGGGGAGGGCGGTCCGGCATTGAGCATGGTCGCGCGCGGAACCGGATCGGGCCTGGCAGGGGCAGAGGGACTCGAACCCCCGACCCTCGGTTTTGGAGACCGATGCTCTACCAACTGAGCTATACCCCTAGGCCTGCGGCGGGGGATACGGGCTGCGCGGGCGGAAATCAAGAGGGGTTTTTCACCCTTTCGTACCGCCGGGACAATCGCGGTCGCGGGCCGGGACGCCGCTGGGCGCAGGGCGCCCCTCGCGCGCGAACTCAGGTCCCTTTCGCGCCGATGGCTTCAGACGCCTTCGGGTCGATGGTGGGAAACCTGCCTCACTTTGGTTCCCGCCTATAAATATAGAGTCGTGAAACCTCCCTCTTGCCCGTGACTATGGTAAGAACCGGAGTGCAGCAGCGCCCCAGGTAAGCCAGAGCCTGATAGGGCAGGGGGCTGCTGCCCGTGACTTCTGATAGGCCAAGGGAGGGCGCTCAGCCCCGTGGCCAGCCGCGTTCATCCTCCCACAGTCGGCCCCGCACTTGCCCTGTCGGGTTCCCGGGCGTGAATGTGCGGACCCAATCTATCGCTGGATCGGTGACAGAAGTTCGGGCTCTATGACCAGGTTGCGGACCCCGTGCGCGTGATCTTCCTCGAACACATTGCCGGCGAACCACGCTTCCAGCGACGCAATCGAGACGCGCATGACCTGCGGCCGGACGCTCCACGTCACCTGATAGGGTGAGCCCGCCTCGTTATAGGCGGGGCCGGTGGTCGAGCCTTGGTAGACGACCGGCATTCCCATCGTCATCGGCAGGTTCGGCGCCTGGGCGTAGCCATCGACCGACGACAGAGCGGCCAGCGTGGTGAATCGCGGGGCGGTGTCGTCGTTGACCACGACCATCACCTGCGCTTCGACGCGGAGCTGCGGGTTGCCGGTGGCGTCGTTCAGGCAGGCCCCCAGTGTCGGGCCGGGGCGGACATCCGCGGTCGTGTAGACGAAATGCACCTCGATCGTGTCGCCGGGTTCGATCGCGCCATGCGCCGTTGCGCCGACCGGACGGGGAAAAGGCGCCAGCTCGTCCGGGGTCAGGCGACCGGAATAGGCAAAGCCCGTGCCATACCCCGTGCCGTTGCCATTGCCGATATAGAGCGTGAAATCGCCGCCGCGATGCTCGGCCCCTTCGTGCAGGTGGATGTTGCACAGGTTCATGCGCGTGTGATGCGGGGCGGTGCCGAAGATCCGTGCATTGGCGCCGAAGGCCCGGTCGATGTCGCGCGGGGATTGCGGGCCGAACCCGGCGCCGATCGCGGACTGGTACAGCGCGGCCCGCTGCGCGGCGATCACCGCGTCGGGGACCGGACCCCCGCCGCCGGACACCGCGCCATGATCGTCATGCCTCCCGGCCGACGTCCCCGGCATCGGGGGCGCGGGGGCAGCTCCGTGCGCCGCAGCGGGAAGGGCGTGAGTGTCGCCCGGAGCGGCGCTGTGCGACTCGGTCGCCGGCGCCGGCGCGGGCGGAAAGGCCAGAAGGATGACCGCGAGCACCGACGCCGCGAATTTCATAAGGAACATTCGAATCCTGACACCGTTTACGAGATCCCGCTCGGGCGGGAACGAGGAGACACGATGGGCCCCGGCCCGGTGCGGATCAAGGGGCTGGCGCCGCAAGAATACAGAGCATTTTCATAGATTTGTGCGTGATCGCCTGGTCCGGAATCCGGTTTCCCGGGCCGCTGGGCCTTTCATGCCGGCGCTTCGAGCTTCGCTGGCACGAAATCCCGATGAAACTACTCAAGTTATTGATTTCAATGAGAACGTCTTGCATTCTCGGTGCCGCTCGCCTAATTGAATCCCCGCGGCAGGAACGGGTTCCAGCCAGCCAGCCATGCGGGGCCGATGGCGTCGCAAGCCAGCATCGCCAGACACCCCGTTCCTACCCGCCGCGTTCCCGTCAGGCCGCCTGCTTGCCACCCACCGGAAGCGTCAGATCGACCCGGCGCGCCGCGCAGGATGCCGAAACCCGTCCCGACCTTAACTTTCCCACGGTTTCCCGGCCTCCGGGCTTGCCTTGAGGGCGCGGCTCCCGTATAGGGCCGCATCCTGCGGATTCCGGCGACGGAATCAGCGGGCTTGTCATTGACTCCACCGGAAGCAGGGTCACCCCGAAAGGGCCCTCTGGTGATGTTGAAAAAGGAGCAGGCGCATGACCGCCGCTGAACTGACCGGCAAATCGCCGGAAGAGCTGCGCGAGCAGCTCGTCTCGCTGAAGAAAGAGGCCTTCAACCTTCGGTTCCAGAAGGCCACCAACCAGCTGGAAAACACGGCCCGCATCCGCGCCGTCCGTCGTGACGTCGCCCGCGTGCAGACGATTCTGAACCAGAAAGCCGCTGAAGCGGCGGCGAACTGAGGATAACGAGACATGCCCAAACGCATCCTGCAAGGCACCGTGACCTCGGACAAGAACGAGCAGACGATCACCGTCCTCGTCGAGCGTCGCTTCACGCATCCCGTCATGAAGAAAACCGTGCGGTCCTCGAAGAAGTACCGCGCGCATGACGCGAACAACCAATTCAAGGTCGGTGACACCGTTCGCATTGAAGAATGCGCGCCGATCTCGAAGTCGAAGCGCTGGCGCGTCGTGACCGGGGCTGACGCCTGAACACCACTCGCCAGGGTTCTACGAAACCCTGGGGATAACCCCCAAAGGTCGGGAGACTTTCCATGATCCAGATGCAGACCAATCTGGATGTTGCTGACAACTCCGGCGCTCGCCGGGTGCAGTGCATCAAGGTTCTGGGCGGCTCGCATCGCCGCTATGCTTCTGTGGGCGACATCATCGTGGTGTCGGTCAAAGAAGCCATTCCGAAAGGCCGCGTGAAAAAGGGTGACGTCCGCAAGGCCGTCGTCGTGCGCACCGCCAAGGAAGTTCGCCGCGAAGATGGCACCGCCATCCGCTTCGACCGCAACGCCGCCGTCATCCTGAACAACCAGGGTGAGCCGGTCGGGACCCGTATCTTCGGCCCGGTCGTGCGCGAGCTGCGCTCGAAGAACTTCATGAAGATCATTTCGCTTGCGCCGGAGGTGCTCTGATGGCTGCGAAACTGAAGAAGGGCGACAAGGTCGTCGTTCTTGCCGGCAAGGACAAAGGCAAGCAGGGTGAAATCACCACTGTGATGCCGAAAGACGGCAAGGCGATCGTCGACGGCGTCAACATCGCCATCCGCCACACCCGTCAAAGCCAGACCGACCAGGGCGGCCGCCTTCCGGTCGCGAAGCCGATCGACCTGTCGAACCTGGCGCTGGTGGACGCAAACGGCAAAGCCACCCGTGTCGGCTTCCGCGTGGAAGACGGCAAGAAGGTGCGTTTCGCCAAGACCACGGGAGACGTGATCTGATGCTCGACGCAGCCACCTACACCCCGCGCTTCAAGGCCGACTACAAGGACCGCATCCGCGCGGCCCTGAAAGAAGAGTTCGGCTACAAGAACGACATGATGATCCCGCGTCTGGACAAGATCGTCCTGAACATGGGCGTCGGCGAAGCGGTCAAGGACACCAAGAAGGTGAAATCGGCCCAGGCCGACCTGACCCTGATCGCCGGTCAGCAGGCCGTGATCACCAAGGCGAAGAACTCGATCGCCGGCTTCCGCGTCCGCGAGGAAATGCCGCTCGGTACCAAGGTCACCCTGCGCGGCGACCGGATGTACGAGTTCCTCGAGCGCCTGATCGTCATCGCGCTGCCCCGCGTCCGCGACTTCCGCGGCGTCAAGGGCGACTCGTTCGACGGCCGTGGCAACTATGCCATGGGCATGAAGGAGCACATCGTCTTCCCGGAAATCGACTTCGACAAGGTCGACGACGTTCTGGGCATGGACATCATCATCTGCACCACCGCGAAAACCGACGCGGAAGCCAAGGCATTGTTGAAGCACTTCAACATGCCGTTCATGGCCTGACGCGGAAGGAGAGAGAAACATGGCTAAAAAATCCATGGTCGAACGCGAGAAGAAGCGTCAGAAGCTGGTGCAGCAATACGCCGCCAAGCGTGCCGCTCTGAAGGAAGTCGCTACCGACCCGAATGCCTCGATGGAAGACCGCTTCAAGGCCAACCTGAAGCTGGCTGAACTGCCGCGCAACTCGTCGGCCACCCGGCTGCACAACCGTTGCCAGCTGACCGGTCGTCCGAAAGCGTATTATCGCAAACTGCAACTGTCGCGGATCATGCTGCGGGAACTGGGGTCGAACGGCCACATTCCCGGCATGGTCAAGTCGAGCTGGTAAGGGGGAGCGCACATGTCGATGAACGATCCTCTCGGCGATATGCTGACCCGCATTCGCAACGCCCAGCTTCGCGGCAAGTCGACCGTCCGCACGCCGGCCTCCAAGCTTCGCGCCTGGGTGCTCGATGTGCTGGCCGACGAAGGCTATATCCGTGGCTATGAGCGCACGACTTCGGTCGAGGGCCATCCCGAGCTGGAAATCCAGCTCAAATATGCCTCGGGCGAGCCCGCGATCCGCGAGCTGAAGCGTATCTCCACCCCTGGTCGCCGCGTCTATGCCGGCGCCAAGGAAATCCCGTCGGTCCGCAACGGCTTGGGCGTCTCGGTGGTTTCGACCCCGAAGGGCGTCATGTCCGATGCGAATGCACGCGCTGCCAATGTCGGCGGCGAAGTGCTCTGCCGCGTGTTCTGAGGAGGGCATCATGTCTCGTATTGGCAAGAAGCCTGTCGCCGTGCCTTCGGGCGCAACCGCGACGATCTCCGGTCAGACGGTGAGCGTGAAGGGTCCGAAAGGCACCCTGACCTTCACCGCGACCGACGATGTGACGATCACCCAGGAAGACGGTGCGATCAAGGTGACCCCGCGCGGCACCTCGAAGCGTGCCCGTCAGCAATGGGGGATGACCCGCTCGATGGTCGAGAACCTGACCATCGGTGTGACCGACGGGTTCAAGAAGGAACTGGAACTGCAGGGTGTGGGTTACCGCGCCGCGATGCAGGGCAAGGACCTGAAACTCTCGCTCGGCTACAGCCACGAAGTGATCTTCGAGGTTCCGCAGGGCATCACCGTCACCGTTCCGAAACCGACCGAAGTCGTGATCGAAGGCATCGATCCGCAGCAGGTTGGCCAGGTCGCCGCGAATATCCGCGAGTGGCGTGCGCCCGAGCCCTACAAGGGCAAAGGCATCCGCTACAAGGGTGAGTACATCTTCCGCAAGGAAGGCAAGAAGAAGTAAGGACGCGACAGATGGCGAACAAAAAGCTCAAGCTGTTCCAGAAGCGTCGCCAACGCGTCCGGAACAAACTGCGGAAAACCGCCAATGGCCGTCTGCGCCTGTCGGTTCACCGTTCGAACAAGAACATCAGCGTCCAGCTGATCGACGATTCCAAGGGGACCACGGTCGCCTCGGCCTCGACGCTGGAAAAAGAGCTGGGTGTCGTCGGTGTGAACAACATCGACGCCGCGACCAAGGTTGGCGCCAAGATTGCCGAGCGCGCGAAAGCGGCCGGCATCGAGGAATGCTACTTTGACCGTGGCGGCTTCCTGTTCCACGGGAAGATCAAGGCCCTGGCCGATGCCGCCCGCGAAGGTGGCCTGAAGTTCTGATGCTTGCAGGCGGCACGGGTGTTTCCGTGCCGCCTCGATGATCCAGGGCCCCGCCTTTGCGCGGGGCCACTGCGATCGGATCCAACCGGCGCCGCCAAGCCGCGCCACCACGAAAGGATGCCAATCCATGGCAGAACGTGATAACCGCCGGAGCCGTCGTGACGACCGCGACGAAAATCCGGAATTCGCCGATCGTCTTGTCGCGATCAACCGCGTCTCGAAGACCGTCAAGGGTGGTAAGCGCTTCGGCTTCGCCGCGCTCGTCGTCGTCGGCGACCAGAAAGGCCGCGTCGGCTTCGGCAAAGGCAAGGCGAAAGAGGTCCCCGAGGCCGTTCGCAAAGCCACCGAACAAGCCAAGCGCAACATGATCCGCGTCCCGCTGCGCGACGGTCGTACGCTGCACCACGACATCGAGGGCCGTCATGGCGCCGGTAAAGTCGTGATGCGGACCGCCGTTGCCGGTACCGGGATCATCGCGGGCGGCCCGATGCGCGCCGTGTTCGAGATGCTGGGCCTGCAGGACGTCGTGGCGAAATCGCTCGGCTCGCAGAACCCGTACAACATGATCCGCGCCACGATGGACGGCCTGAAAAAGCAGGTCAGCCCGCGTCAGGTCGCACAGCGTCGCAGCAAGAAGGTCGCCGACATCCTCCGCAAGGACGATGCCCCGGCCTCGGCCGAAGCGTAAGGAGAGACGGACATGGCTACCATCGTCGTCAAGCAGATCGGCTCGCCGATCCGTCGCCCCGCCAAGCAGCGCGAGACGCTGAAGGGCCTGGGCCTGAACAAGATGCACCGCACCCGCGAGCTCGAGGATACCCCCTCGGTGCGCGGCATGGTGAACTCGATCCCGCATCTCGTGGCGATCGTCGAAGAAAAAGCCTGAACCTCGCGTTCGGTGCCAATCGGAAAGGGCGGGGTTCTCCCCGCCCTTTTTGCATGCGCCTGGCCGATAGCCCGGCTCGGGCTTGCCTCTTCGGAAGTTGATCGCCCGGCCCTTTTGTCGCCCGAGCCAAAGCTCTACCCCTGAGCCTCGCAACCCCGACGGACGAGCCGATGCGGACCGCGATTCTCAGACTGACACTGACCCTTGCCGCGACGCTTGCCGCCGGCATGGCGCGGGCTGATATCTGCGATTACCGGCTGTCGCAATTCCTGACCCGCAATGCCTCACCCGCGGTGAACGCAGCTTCCGAGGCGGCGCGGACGCAGACCGGCACCGGCGACGCGATGCTTTATATCCTCGTCGATCCCCGCACCGGACGCGCGCATGTCGGCGCCACGGAGCCCGGCGATGCCGGCGCCGACGATGGCGGGCTGCTGGCCAGCACCGCGCGGCTGCTGGGCTCGGCCGTGGCGCTGGTGGGGCGGGACAGCCCGCTTCTGTCGGTGGGCAGCGCGGCGGTCTCTCTGGGGGCCGAGGCCTTCTGTCGCTTCGGCGACGAGCGGATCACCGAATATGACGACGTGCTCGACATCCTGCGCACCGTCGATCTGACCATGCCGCCCGACCTGTTCGCCGTGGTCGAGCCGGGGCTGGAAGAGCATGACGCCTTCATCCGTCTCAGCCGCAATGACGGTTTCGACCTCAGCGAATACCGGGTCGATCAGCTTTACATCGTGAACGGCACGCTGATGCACCGGCAATGGGGCGTGAACGAGGTCGTGGGCGACATCGCCATCTTCATGCGCTGAACGCGTGTCATCGTTGCAAACGCCACGACACCCCTTGCCCCCGCCGGTCCCCTGCGCCACTTTGCGCCCAAGCCAGGGAGGGCCAGCATGCTCGACATCGCCGATTTCGATCTGAACGCCATCGGGATGGATTACATCCGCAATCCCTATCCGGTGCTGCGCGCGCTGCGCGACAAAAGCCCGATACACCGCAACGCCGACGGCTCGGTCTTTCTGACCCGCCATGCCGATGTGCTGAAAGTCTACCAGTCGCGCGCGATGCTGTCGGACAAGACCGAGGAATTCGGCAAGAAATTCGGCGAATGCCCGCTGAAGACCCACCACACGACCAGCCTCGTCTTCAACGATCCGCCTTACCACACGATGGTGCGCAAGCTGCTTGCTTCGGCCTTCACCCCGCGCAAGCTGGCGGTGTTCGAAGGGTTGATCGAGGGCATCGTCGACCGGCTGCTCGACACTGTCGAGGAAAAGGGCGAGCTGGACCTCATCGACGATTTCGCCAAGGTCCTGCCGACCGAGATCATCAGCTTCATGCTGGGTATCCCGCCCGAATACCGCCAGAAGCTGCGCGGCTATTCGCTGGCCATCCTGGGCGCGCTGGATCCCGTGGTTCCACCCGAGCGATTGAAGGCCGGTAACGAGGCGGTCACCGAATTCACCGAGATCCTGACCGACATCATCGACCACCGCCGCCGCAACCGCGAGGGCGCGATGGAGGGCGAGGTGCTTGAAAGCCTGATCTTCGGCGAGATCGACGGGCGCAAGCTGACCGAGGAGGAGTTGATGCAGAACTGCATCTTCCTGCTCAATGCGGGGCATGAAACGACGACGAGCCTCGTGGGCAATTCGGTCGGCATCCTGCTGAACCACCCCGACCAGCACCGGCGCCTTCTGGACGACCCCGACCTGATCACCACGGCGGTCGAGGAATTCCTGCGCTATGAGAGTCCGCTGCAACAGGGCAACCGCATGGCGGGCGAGGATATCGACCTGGGCGATACGGTGCTGCCGGCAGGGACCTATATCCATACCTCCATCGCCGCCGCCAACCGCGATCCGGCGGTGTTCGACGATCCCGACCGGGTGGATCTGGGTCGCAAGCCGAACAAGCATCTGGCCTTCGCCACCGGAATCCATATCTGTCTGGGCGCGACGCTGGCGCGGGTCGAGGGGCGTATCGCCATCGGCGGGCTGGTGAAACGCTTCCCCAAGCTCGCGGCCAATGGCGAGGCGCGGATGGTGCCGCTCGCGCGCTTCCGGGGCTATGAAAGCCTGCCGGTGCGGGTGCGCTGACGGGGCAGGGGGCCGCTGTCCTTGACGGTGGCCTCCGGGTCCTGTCAGCATGCCGCGACGCAGCGACCGCAAGGCGACCGGAATGCCCCCCTTCAACGACGTCCTGGGCGATATCGGCCTGACAATGCTGGCGATCTCGCTGGCCGGGGCGCTGGGGCTTCTGTTCGGACGCCTGTCCCTGTGGGGCGTCGGGCTGGGCATCGGCGGCGTGCTGTTCGCGGGGATCCTGCTGGGGGATCTGCTGGCGCGCGCGGGCGTCGGGCTCAGCCCCGAGATGCTGGAATTCGTCCGCGAATTCGGGCTGATCCTGTTCGTCTTTACCATCGGCATCCAGGTCGGGCCGGGTTTCTTCGCCTCGCTGCGCAAAGCCGGGCTGCGTTTCAACCTCGCGGCGGCTTCCATCGTGGGGCTTGGCGTGGCGGTGACGCTGGCGATCCATCTGCTCTTTGCGGTGCCGGTCCCGGCGCTGGTCGGGCTTATGTCGGGCGCGGTGACCAACACGCCCGGTCTGGGGGCTGCGGTGCAGGCGCTGGCCGATGCGGGCGCCACCGCGGAACAGGTCGCGACGCCGCCCCTGGGCTATGCGGTGGCCTATCCCTTCGGGGTCGTCGGGATCCTTGTATCGATGCTCGTGATCCGCGCCACCACCCGCCCCTCGATCGGGGCCGAGGCCGCCGCCTATGACGCGGGCCGCCGTCAGACCGGCCCGCTGCCCAGCCTCAACATCGTGCTGCGCAACGCCAATTTCGACGGACTGCCGCTATCGTCCGTGCCGGGGCTGTTCGATGCGGGTGTCGTCGCCTCGCGGATGCGCAAGGACGGGGCGCTGATCGTGCCCCGGCGCGAGACGGTGATTGCCCTGGGCGACATGCTGCACCTTGTCGGTCCCGACGATCGCATCCGCGCGCTTCAGCGCATCCTCGGCCAGAGCGTGGACGAGCCGCTGACAACCAAGGGCACCGCCCTGCGCTGGACCCGTATGGTCGTGACCGAACGCCGGGTGCTGGGCCACCGGCTGCGGGCGCTGGCGCTGACGGAAAGCCACGGGGTCACCATCAGCCGTATCCTCCGCGCGGGCGTCGAGCTGCCGGTCGAGGCCGACAGCACGCTTGAATACGGCGACATCGTCACGGCGGTGGGACCGGCCGAGGCGCTGGAAGCCGTGCGCGGCATCCTCGGCGATCAGCGCAAGCGGCTGGACGAGGTCGATTTCCCCGGTCTCTTCGTCGGCATCGCGCTGGGTGTGTTGCTTGGGGCGATCCCGCTGGCGCTGCCGGGGCTGCCCGCGCCGCTGAAGCTGGGCCTTGCGGGCGGGCCCCTGGTCGCGGCCATCGTGCTGGGGCGGCTGGGCCATTGGGGGCCGTTCATGTGGGCCATGCCGCCGGTCGCGAACCGCGCGCTGCGGGAACTCGGCATCGTGCTGTTTCTGGCCGTGGTCGGGCTCAAGGCGGGGGACCGCTTTCTGGAAACGCTGATCCACGGCGCGGGGCTCGCCTGGATCGGCTACAGCATCGCCATCACGCTGATCCCCTTGCTGACCGTGGGGCTGATCGCGCGGCTGGTCTTCGGCTTCAATTACCTGTCGCTCTGTGGCGTGCTGGCCGGATCAATGACCGACCCGCCAGCGCTGGCTTTCGCCAATGCCCAGAGCGAGTCGCCCGCGGCGTCGGTCGCCTATGCCTCGGTCTATCCGCTGGTCATGGGGCTGCGGATATTCGTGCCGCAGGTGCTGGTCCTGCTGCTGCTTTAGCGCCGCCGCTCAGCGCCCCACTTGAACGCGCGCGCCATCCCGTCTATACGCGCCCCGGTCGGCAACCGCCGATTCACGAAACGTCACGCCGAGTTGCCCCTTTCCGTCGCAGGCGGGGTATTCCGGCACAGGAGATGCGACAATGAAACTGAACGAACTTCGCGACAATCCCGGCGCCACCAAGACCAAGAAGCGCGTTGCGCGCGGTCCCGGCTCGGGCAAGGGCAAGACCGCTGGCCGTGGTATCAAGGGTCAGAAATCGCGTTCGGGCGTGGCCATCAACGCCTATGAAGGCGGTCAGATGCCGCTGTATCGCCGCCTGCCGAAGCGCGGCTTCTCGAAGCCGAACCGCAAGGAATGGGCCGTCACGAACCTGGGCGCCATCGCCAAGTTCATCGAAGCCGGCAAGATCGACGCCAAGGCCGAGATCAACGAGGACGTGCTGGTCGCTTCGGGCCTCGTGCGCCGCAAGCTCGACGGCATCCGCGTTCTGGGCAAGGGTGAATTGACCCAGAAAGTCACGATCACCGTGTCGGGCGCCTCGAAATCGGCCATCGAGGCCGTCGAGAAAGCCGGCGGTTCGCTGAAGACCACCGTGGCGGCGGCTGAAACCGCCGAATAAGGTGTTGTGGGGGCGGCCATCGCCCCTTACATCTTCACCATGGGTTTTGCTGCGCCGCCGACCGGAACCCGGGCCGGCGGCGCTGTCATGAAAGAGACGGGAACATGGCTTCTGCTGCAGAGCAAATGGCGGCCAACACTTCGTGGGCCACGCTCGCCAAGGCGAAGGACCTCCGCCAGCGCATCCTCTTCGCGATCGGATTGCTGATCGTCTATCGTCTGGGCACCTATATCCCGGTCCCCGGCATCGACGGCGCCTCGCTGCGCGAGTTCATGACCGAGGCGGCGGCAGGGATCGGGGGCATGCTCAACATGTTCACCGGCGGTGCCATCGCGCGGATGGGGATCTTCGCACTGGGCATCATGCCCTATATCTCGGCCTCGATCATCGTGCAGCTTGTCGCGGCGATGTACGGCCCGTGGCAGCAGCTGCGCAAGGAAGGCGAGCTGGGGCGGCGCAAGCTGAACCAGTACACGCGCTACGGCACCGTGTTCCTGGCGCTGGTGCAGAGCTATGGTCTGGCCATCTCGCTGGAAGCGGGCGATCTTGTGACCGATCCGGGCTGGTTCTTCCGCATCTCGACCGTGATCACGCTTGTGGGCGGCACGCTGTTCCTGATGTGGCTGGGCGAGCAGATCACCGCGCGCGGCATCGGCAACGGCGTCTCGCTGATCATCTTCGTCGGCATCATCGCCGAGGTTCCCTCGCAGCTGGCGCAGTTCCTCAGCCAGGGCCGCACCGGCACGATCTCGTGGGCGGTGATCATCGGCATCATGGCGATGATGGTGGCGCTCGTGGCCTTCGTGGTGTTCATGGAGCGGGCTCTCAGGAAGGTGCATATCCAGTATCCGCGCCGTCAGGTGGGGATGAAAGTCTATGACGGCGGCTCGTCGCACCTGCCGATCAAGGTGAACCCGGCCAACGTGATCCCGGCCATCTTCGCCTCGTCGCTGCTCTTGCTGCCGACCACGCTGTCGACCTTCTCGGGGCAGTCGACCAACCCGATCATGGCGACGATCCTTGCCTATTTCGGGCCGGGCCAGCCGCTTTACCTGCTGTTCTTCACGGCCCTGATCGTCTTCTTCACGTTCTTCTACACGCTCAACGTGTCGTTCAAACCCGATGACGTGGCCGACAACCTGAAGAACCAGAACGGGTTCATCCCGGGCATCCGCCCCGGCAAACGGACCGAGGAATACCTGTATTACGTCGTGACCCGTCTCACCACCGTCGGTGCCATCTACCTGGCCGGCGTGGCGCTGATGCCCGAGATCCTGCGCTCGCAGCTCTCGATCCCGTTCTACTTCGGCGGCACATCGGTGCTGATCGTCGTGGCGGTCACGCTGGACACGATGAGCCAGGTGCAATCCCATCTCGTCGCTCATCAGTACGAAAGCCTGCTTGAGCGCTCGCAACTGCGCGGAAAGAACCGCGGCAAGAACCCGCGGAAAGGACCGGCTCTGCGATGAACATCATTCTTCTGGGCGCCCCGGGCGCAGGCAAGGGCACGCAGGCGCGCATCCTCGTGGAGGGGCGTGGCATGGTGCAGCTCTCGACCGGGGACATGCTGCGGGCGGCGCGTTCCTCGGGCACCGAGATGGGCCAGAAGGTCGCGGCGATCATGGATGCGGGCCAGCTGGTCACGGACGAGATCGTCATCGGCCTGATCGCCGAGCAGATCGAAACCGTCGATGCCGCGGGTTTCATCTTCGACGGTTTCCCGCGCACGCTGGCCCAGGCCGACGCGCTGGGCGACCTGCTGGAGAGGAAGGGCCTGTCGCTGGACGCCGTGGTCGAACTGCGCGTCGATGACGAGGCGCTCGTGGACCGCATCACCGGCCGCTTCACCTGCGGCAATTGCGGCGAGGTCTATCACGACCGCACGAAGCCCACGAAGGTGGAAGGCACCTGCGATGTCTGCGGCTCGCACGACCTGAAGCGCCGCGCGGACGACAACGAGGACAGCCTGCGCCAGCGCCTGATGGAATATTACAAGAAAACCTCGCCGCTGATCGGCTACTACCATTGCAAGGGTAGCCTGAAAGTGGTGGACGGGCTGCAGGACATGGCCAAGGTGACGGCGGACGTGGCCGCCGCACTGGACGGCTGACCCGGCACCGGGCACCAGGGCCTGACCAAGTAGACCCCTTCCGTGCCCCGCGCGGAAGGGGTTTTCATTGGGCTGGGCGGTCCTTTGTCCAATTCCGCCCTGCCACACTGGAAACGGCCTGCCGGGTGCTCTATCATCAGGGGCAGACCGCTGATCCGGTCGATACGGATCGCTGACGTCATGGAAATCGCGCTGTCGGGCGTAAAACGTCTTGACAGAACGCGGCGGCTCTTGACGGCCAGCCGAAAACCGCCTACCCGAAGCCCCTGACCGAAACATCCGAGTCGTTCATCGGCTCGGATCGTTTGTGTGGATCACTCCCCCCGGTCGGTTCGCTTGGCACGGCCCCGCAGGCTCGTGTTGTGAAAAAAGGTTCTGGGACTACGGAACCGCAACAGAAGGAATAACCGCGTGGCACGTATTGCTGGCGTTAACATCCCCACGGGGAAGCGCGTTCCGATCGCGCTGACCTATATCACCGGTATCGGTCCCTCGACCGCCGAACAGATCGTCGCAGCGCTGAACATCGACTCGACCCGTCGCGTCAACCAGCTGACCGATGACGAAGTTCTGGCGATCCGCGAATACATCGATGCCAATCTGACCGTCGAGGGCGACCTTCGCCGCGAGACGCAGATGAACATCAAGCGCATGATGGACATGGGCTCGTACCGTGGCCTGCGTCACCGCCGTAACCTTCCTGTCCGCGGTCAGCGTACCCATACCAACGCCCGTACCCGCAAGGGCCCGGCGAAGCCGATCGCCGGCAAGAAGAAGTAAGGGGAGGCAGGACCAATGGCTCGTGATACCAAAGTCGCGCGCGTCAAGCGCAAAGAGCGTAAGAACATTGCAGCCGGCGTGGCGCATGTGAACTCGACGTTCAACAACACCAAGATCCTGATCTCGGACGTGCAGGGCAACGCGATCTCGTGGTCGTCGGCCGGCACTATGGGCTTCAAGGGCTCGCGGAAATCGACCCCCTACGCCGCCCAGCTGGCGGCGGAAGATGCGGCGAAGAAGGCCCAGGAACACGGCCTGCGCACGCTCGAAGTCGAAGTGCAGGGCCCCGGTTCGGGCCGCGAATCGGCGCTGCGTGCGCTGGCGGCTGCCGGCCTGACCATCACCTCGATCCGTGACGTGACCCCGCTGGCGCATAATGGTTGCCGCCCGCCGAAACGTCGCCGCGTCTGACGCATTCAAACCCTGCACGGACCGCGCCCTCACGGGTGCGGTCCGCTGCTGTCATTGAGAGACCCTCGGGCGTGTCCGGCTTCGGTCATGAGCCGGTCACAAGAATGGAGGCACATCCATGATCCACAAGAACTGGCAGGAACTGATCAAGCCCGCGCAGCTTGACGTGCGCGCCGGTGCCGATCCGTCGCGGAAGGCCACCGTCGTCGCCGAGCCGCTCGAGCGCGGTTTCGGCCTGACGCTGGGCAACGCGCTGCGCCGCGTGCTGATGTCGTCGCTGCAAGGCGCGGCGATCACCTCGGTGCAGATCGACAACGTCCTGCACGAATTCTCCTCGGTCGCCGGGGTCCGCGAAGATGTCACCGACATCGTGCTGAACCTCAAGGGCGTCGCGCTGCGGATGGATGTGGACGGGCCCAAGCGCGTCACCATCTCGGCCCGCGGTCCGGCGCTGGTGAAAGCCGGCGATATCGCCGTCACCAACGGGATCGAGGTCCTGAACAAGGATCACGTGATCTGCCACCTCGATGACGGCGCCGAGCTGTTCATGGAGCTGACGGTGAACACCGGCAAGGGCTATGTCGGCGCGGACAAGAACCGGCCCGAAGACGCCCCTATCGGCCTGATCCCGATCGACGCGATCTATTCGCCGGTCAAGAAAGTCGCCTACGAAGTCACGCCCACCCGCGAGGGCCAGGTGCTGGACTACGACAAGCTGACGATGAAGATCGAAACCGACGGCTCGGTCACGCCCGAGGACGCCGTGGCCTTCGCCGCGCGCATCCTGCAGGACCAGCTGCAGGTCTTCGTGAACTTCGAAGAGCCGGAAGCGGCGGGCCGCGGTGCGGATGACGACGGGCTCGAGTTCAATCCGCTTCTGTTGAAGAAGGTGGACGAGCTGGAACTGTCGGTGCGTTCGGCCAACTGCCTGAAGAACGACAACATCGTCTATATCGGCGACCTGATCCAGAAAACCGAAGCCGAGATGCTGCGCACCCCGAACTTCGGCCGCAAGTCGCTCAACGAGATCAAGGAAGTGCTTTCGGGCATGGGTCTGCATCTGGGCATGGAAGTCGAGGACTGGCCGCCGGAGAACATCGAAGAGCTGGCCAAGCGCTTCGAAGACCAGTTCTGAAGCGCATCGGTGCGTGCAAGCACGCACCCTACAGCCTTAGGGAAGGGCGGCAGCCGCCCCTCCCGAACAATGCCCGGATAGCCGGGGAACAGACTGGGCATCCCGCCCCAACGACGCCCGCCGCAACGCACGGCTGGCAACACAAAGCAAAAGACGTCATAGGAGATCATCATGCGTCACGCCCGTGGTTACCGCCGCCTCAACCGCACCCATGAACACCGCAAGGCGCTGTTCTCGAACATGGCCGGCTCGCTGATCGAGCACGAGCAGATCAAGACCACCCTGCCCAAGGCCAAGGAACTGCGCCCGATCGTCGAGAAGCTGATCACGCTCGCCAAGCGCGGCGATCTGCATGCCCGCCGTCAGGCCGCTGCCATGCTGAAGGAAGACAAGGACGTCGCCAAGCTGTTCGACGTGCTGGCCGCCCGCTACAAGGACCGCGCCGGTGGTTACACCCGCGTCCTGAAAGCCGGCTTCCGCTATGGCGACATGGCGCCGATGGCGATCATCGAATTCGTCGAGCGCGACGTCAACGCGAAGGGCGCCGCCGACAAGGCCCGTCTGGAGCAGGACGCCTCGGAAGACTGAGCGCCGCGCCGCCCTCTGGCGACCCGACACCAAGACCCCCGCAGCCCGGCTGCGGGGGTTTTTCGCTGTGTGACGCTCCCTTGCCGGGTGCTTGACCAGGCCGGGCAGGGGCGTAAGCTCGGCCCGGCTCAACCCGCAGGAGCCAACGCCCATGTCCCCGATCGCCCTGATCCTCGTCGCGCTGGTCGCGCTTCTGCACCTCTATATCCTGTGGCTCGAGATGTTCGCCTGGGAGACGCGCGGCCCCGCCGCCTTTCGCTCGCTTCCGCGCGACTTGTTCCCGCAGACAAAGACCCTTGCCGCCAATCAGGGGCTCTATAACGGCTTTCTCGCCGCCGGGCTGATCTGGTCGCTGTTCATCGCCGATCCGGACTGGGCGCGCAACGTCGCCACCTGTTTCCTGATCTTCGTGCTGGTGGCAGGCAGCTACGGGGCGCTGACGGCGAGCCGGCGGATCTTTCTGGTTCAGGGCGTGCCGTCGCTTCTGGCTCTGGCGGCGGTCTGGCTGCTGTAAGCCTGCGTTCGCATTCGCGTGAGACGCCTTGCGCGGCGGGGACGGCATGACCATTCTGCCTTGCGTGAAACGGTATCGGAGGCAGGGATGCGGCGCGTCATCGGATGGGTCCTGATCGGCACAGTGACGGGGATCGGGCTGACCATGGGCGCGATGCAGGCGCTGCCGCCGGTCAGCGCCGAATCGATTGCCAATCCCGCGCCGCCGGCGATCTCGCCCATTCCGCCCGCCGCGCCGGGCCATGCGCAACTGGGCCAGCAATCGGACCCGGTCCCGGCGCCCATTCAGCCGGTGCCGGTGCAGCAACCCGCGGCGCCAAGCGTGCAGGTCCCGGCCAGCCAGGCGCAGATCCAGCTCAGCTTTGCGCCCGTGGTGCGGCAGACCGCGCCCGCCGTCGTCTCGATCTATGCCCGCCGCGTGGTCGAGGCGCGGCAATCGCCTTTCTTCAACGATCCGCTTTTCGGCCAGCTCTTCGGCGATCGCGGCCGCCCGCCCCGGGTGCAGAACGCGCTGGGGTCGGGGGTGATCCTGACCTCGGACGGGATCGTCGTGTCGAATTTCCACGTCGTGGGCAATGCCGACGATATCCGCGTGGTGCTGAACGACCGCCGGGAATTCACCGCCGAGGTGATTTTGGCGGATGAGACCAGCGACCTTGCCATCCTGCGGCTTCAGGGCGCCAACGACCTGCCCGCCATCGAACTGGCCGACAGCGACCGCACCGAAGTGGGCGATCTGGTGCTGGCCATCGGCAACCCGTTCGGCGTGGGCCAGACCGTCAGCAGCGGCATCGTCAGCGCGCTGGCGCGTTCGGGGCTCGCGGTGGGGTCGGGGACCGGCTATTTCATCCAGACCGACGCGGCGATCAATCCGGGCAATTCCGGCGGCGCGCTGGTCGATATGTCGGGGCGACTGGTGGGCATCAATTCGGCCATCCTCACGCGCTCGGGCGGGTCGAACGGGATCGGCTTTGCGATCCCCGCGAACCTTGTGGCGCAGGTCGTGGCGCAGGCCGAGGGCGGCGCGAGCGCCTTTCAGCGTCCATGGATGGGGATGAGCGGCCAGTCTGTCGATGCCGCGCTGGCCGAGGCTCTGGGGCTGGGCCTGCCGCAGGGCGTGGCGATCACCGAACTGCACCCGCAAAGCCCGCTGGCCCGCGCCGGGCTGCAAAGCGGCGACGTGGTGCTGGCGGTGAATGACGAGCCGGTGAACTCGCCGCAGGAAATGATGTTCCGCCTGTCCGCCGGCGGGATCGGTGGCGAGGCCACGCTGACCTGGCAGCGCGGCACCGAGCGGCGCGAAGCCCGCGTGGCGCTGGTGGCGCCCCCGGAAACGCCCGCCCGCAACCGCCTGACCGTGCGCAGCAGCGCGCTGCGCGGGCTGGTGGCCGAGACGATCAACCCCGCCGTCGCGGCCGAGCAGGGGCTCGACCCGCAAGCTTCGGGCGTGGTGGTGGTCGAGGTCGCGGATCTCGCCGCCCGCGCTGGCCTGCAGCCGGGCGACGTGCTGTTGTCGGTCAACCGCCAGCGCGTCGGCGATACCGCCGCGCTCGACCGCGCGCTCAGCGATCCCTCGCGCTATTGGGAGGTCGAGCTGGTGCGCGGCGGTCGGCGCAGCGTGCTGCGTTTCCGGATCTGATCAGACCCGCATGCGCGGCACGTCGTTGGGATCGAGCCGCAATTCGATCAACAGCGGCTTGTCGCGGGTCTCGATGGCCTTCATCGCCGCGTCCAGCTCCTCGTCCGAGGTGACGACCATCCCCTGACCGCCCAGGGCAGTGGCGACATCGGCGAAGGACGGCCATTCGAACTGCGCAAGGCCGGGATCCATCTGTCGGTCCAGGAACTGGATATGCTCGGCGCCATAGGCATTGTCATTGGCGACGATCACGATCAGGTCCTGCTTCAGCCGCACGGCGGTGTTGAACTCGTTGATGCCGCCCATCATGAACCCGCCGTCGCCGGTGAACAGCACGACAGGCCGGTCCGGCGCGGCGATGCCCGCGCCGATCGCCACCTGCAGGCCCAGCCCGATCGAGCCGAAATTGGTTGTGGCAATGAAGCTGCGCGCATCGGGACTGGAAATCCGGCACCAGACCTCGGTCATGAAGCGTCCGCCATCGGTGGTCACCAGCCGGTTTTCCGGCAGCGCCTTTTCCAGCCGTTCCAGCGCCTGCACGAAGTTGATGCAGCCCTCGGCGGTGTCGCCCGGGCGCCCGACCGGATGGCGCGTGAGCTCGTCCATGTCGAGCTCCTTGGCAAAGCCCGTCGGCGCGATCTCGGCCTCGTTCAGCCACCAGACGATATTGTCGGCGGTGAGCCCGGCATCCGAGACCAGGACCGCGTCGGGCCGGAAATTCTTCGCCGCCGCCGTCGCGTCCGAATTGATCTGCACCACGCGTTTGCCCTTCAGAAGCTTGCCCTGATCGGTGGTGAAATGGTGCAGGCTCGACCCGAAGGCGACGATGCAATCGGCCTTGTCGATCGCCTCATAGGCCGCCGGGGTCGAAAGCGTACCGAAGATACCCATATTCGACGGATGGCCCCGGAACAGGTCCTTGGCCTTCAGCGTGGTGGCAAGCGGCGCCTCCATCCGTTCGGCCAGCGCGACGATCTTGTCGCGCGCATCCAGGGCGCCCACACCGGCCAGAACGATGGGCCGCTTGGCCGAGGCGATCATGCCCACCGCCTGATCCAGATCGTCCCCCTCGGGCACATAGGCGGGCGCGCCGAAGACCGGGAAGACGCAGGCCTCGTGCTGGACCTCCTGCCACATGAAATCGGCGGGCATGTTCAGCACGATGGGCCGCTTCTCGACCCGCGCGCGGTGAAAGGCATGGGCGACGTCGTAGCTGGCGGTTTCGGGGGCGCGCATCTGCAGGAACCCGGCCCCGGTGATGTGCACCACCTCGCGCTGGTCGATATTCTGCAGGTTCTGCGGCGCCATCACCGCCGTATCGCCCGCAAGCAGCACCATCGGCACCTGCGCGCGCGCGGCCTCGACCAGCGCGGTCACGCAATTCGTCAGCGCCGGACCATGCGTCACGGTGGCGACCGCGACGCTCTGGCTGATCCGGGCATGGGCGGCCGCCATCAGGACCGCGCTGCCCTCATAGGCCACGGGCACGAACTGCCCGCCGCCCTCGCGGACGTAATGGTCGACCATGAACAGATTCGCGTCGCCCATCAGGCCGTACATCGTGGTGATTCCATGATCCAGCACGGCCTGCGCGATGGATTGGTGAACATAGGTTTTGGTGTCGGACATCGTGATCTCCCTGATGCTGTCAAACATGCATCCATGCCCCCGGAATGCAACCGGGCCGTTGCAACTGCAAGAATGACGTCGCGCGTTCGGCCTCTCTTTCCGCCCGCCCGCGCAGCCCCTACATTGGCACCATGGCCGATCTCTTCGATTCCTCGCCCGACGGCACCCCCGAGCCCCATGCCGACGCCCCGCGTCCGCTGGCCGACCGCCTGCGTCCCAAGGCGCTGGACGAGGTGATCGGACAGGAATCCGTGCTGGGCACCGACGGCCCGCTGGGCGCGATGCTGGCGGCGGGGACGCTGTCTTCGCTGATCCTGTGGGGGCCGCCCGGCGTGGGCAAGACCACCATCGCGCGGCTGCTGGCCAAGGTGACGGACCTGCATTTCGTCCAGATAAGCGCGATTTTCTCGGGCGTGCCGGAGCTGCGCAAGGTGTTCGAGGCGGCCCGGATGCGGCGCCAGAACGGGCAGGGGACGCTGTTGTTCGTGGACGAGATCCACCGCTTCAACAAGGCCCAGCAGGACGGCTTTCTGCCGCATATGGAAGACGGCACGATCCTTTTGATCGGCGCCACGACCGAGAACCCCTCGTTCGAGCTCAACGCCGCCGTGCTCTCGCGCGCGCAGGTCATCACGCTGAAACGCCTGTCGCTGGCCGATCTGGAGCGGCTGGCCGAGCGCGCCGAGCGCGAAATGGGCCGCAAGCTGCCCCTCACGGTCGAGGCGCGCGATGTGCTGATGGAAATGGCCGATGGCGACGGCCGGGCGATGCTGAACCTGATCGAGCAGGTCATGGCGTGGAAAGTGCCCGGCCCGCTGGCGCCCGATGCGCTGGCCAAGCGGCTGATGCGGCGGGCGGCGAAATACGACAAGTCGGGCGACGAGCATTACAACCTGATCTCGGCGCTGCACAAATCGGTGCGCGGATCGGATCCCGACGCGGCGCTATACTGGTTCGCGCGGATGCTCGAAGGGGGCGAAGATCCCCGCTTTCTGGCCCGCCGCCTGACCCGCATGGCGGTCGAGGATATCGGGCTGGCCGATCCGCAGGCGCAGGCTTTGTGTCTGGACGCGTGGCAGACCTATGAACGACTGGGCAGCCCCGAGGGCGAGCTGGCGCTGGCGCAAGCGGTGGTCTATCTCGCCCTCGCGCCCAAATCGAACGCGGTCTATGTGGCTTACAAGGCCGCGCGGCAGCTGGCGCAGAAGACCGGCAGCGCGATGCCGCCCGCGCATATCCTCAACGCTCCCACCAAGCTGATGGAGGAACAGGGCTACGGCGCGGGCTATCAATACGACCATGACGCGCAGGACGGGTTCAGCGGCCAGAACTATTTCCCCGAGGGCGTGAAGCGCCCGGTTCTCTATGCCCCGCCCGAACGCGGGTTCGAGCGCGAGCTGAAGAAGCGGACCGAGTATTTCGCCAAGCTGCGCAGCCGTCGCAGCAGCGCGTGATTCCCTGTTCAGCTTGACTTTGCGGCTTGCCCGCGCGAAGGCAGCGCCATGTTGACAACCCTTCTTCAAGTCGCCCTCGGGGGCGCCCTCGGCGCTTCGGGCCGCTACCTGACCGGGGTGGCGGCGATCCGCGTCATGGGTCCCGGCTTTCCCTGGGGGACGCTTACGGTGAATGTCGTGGGCTCGTTCGTCATGGGCGTTGTCGTCGTCGCGCTGGGTCATCTCGGCGCCAACCGCTTCGCGCCGCTTCTGATGACCGGCGTGCTGGGCGGGTTTACCACTTTCTCGGCCTTCTCCCTCGATGCGATAACGATCTGGGAGCGCGGCGACCACCTGACGGCGGGGCTTTACGTGCTGGCCTCGGTGGTCTTGTCGCTGGCGGCGATCCTCGCCGGGCTGGCAATCGCAAGGAGCCTTTTGGCATGAGCGGCGTGCAGACCATAACCGTGGCCGAGGACGAGGGCGATCAGCGCCTCGACCGCTGGCTGAAAAAGAAATTCCCGCAGGTCACGCAGGGCATGGTGGAGAAATTCTGCCGCAAGGGCGAGCTGCGGCTCGACGGCAAGCGCGTGAAGTCGGGCGACCGGATCGAGGCGGGGCAAAGCGTGCGCATCCCGCCGCTGCCCGATGCCGCCCCGCCACCGCCCACGCGCGTGCCGGGTATTCCCGATGCCGATGCCGAGATGATCCGCGACTGCGTGCTGTGGAAGGACGAGCATATCATCGCCCTCAACAAGCCCCCCGGGCTGCCGTCGCAGGGTGGCTCGGGGCAGGGCAACCGCCACGTGGACGGGCTGACCGAGGCGCTGAAATTCGGCTACAAGGACCGGCCCGTGCTGGTCCACCGGCTGGACAAGGACACGTCGGGCGTGCTGCTGCTGGCGCGCACCCCCCGCGTCGCCCGCCGTCTGGGCGAAGCCTTCCGCGCCCGCAACACGCGCAAGATCTACTGGGCCATCGTCGCGGGCGTGCCGCAACCGCTGATGGGCACGATCCGCTACGGGCTGGTGAAAGCCGGCCTGCGCGGCGAAAGCGAGAAGATGCGCTGCATCCATCCCAATGAGGTCGACAAGACCGACGGCGCCAAGCGGGCGACCACCGATTACGCCGTGCTCGACCGGCTGGGCAGCCGGGCCGCCTGGGTCGCGCTGGTTCCGATCACCGGGCGCACCCACCAGCTGCGCGCGCATATGGCCGAGATGGGGCACCCGATCATCGGCGACGGCAAATATGGCGGCTCGGGGCAGGAAAACCTGGGCGATGGCTGGGGCGCGCAGCTGGGCGGCGATATCAGCCGCAAGCTGCACCTGCACGCCCGCCGCATCAGCTTCGAACACCCGATCACCGGCAAGCCCGTGCTGATCGAGGCGCCGCTGCCCGAGCATATGGCGCGCAGCTGGAAAACGCTGGGCTGGCGCGAAACCGATGTGCCTGCCGATCCGTTCGAGGAGCAGGAATGACAATCCCCCGACTGGTGATCTTCGATGTCGACGGCACGCTGGTCGACAGCCAGGCTGATATCGTCGCCTCGATGACCCAGGCTTTTCTGGCGCAAGAGCTGGTCGTGCCGCCGGTCGATGCGATCAAGGGGATCGTCGGGCTGTCCCTGCCCGTGGCGATGATCCGGCTTGCGCCCGACGTGCCCGCCGCCACGCATGACGCGCTGGTCGAAGGCTACAAGCGTGCCTATCAGGCGCTGCGGCTGAAGAACGGCGCGCTGGGCAGCCCGCTTTTTCCCGGCGCGCGCGATGCGCTCGGAAGGTTGGCGGCGGATCCGAACGTGCAACTGGCCGTCGCGACCGGGAAGTCCCGGCGCGGGCTGGACAGCCTGATCGAGTCGCACGGGCTGCAAGGGGTCTTTGTCGCCACGCAGGTGGCCGATGACCACCCGTCGAAACCGCATCCCTCGATGATCCATGCCTGTTTGCGCGCGACGGGCGTTGCCCCGGCGCAGGCGGTGATCGTGGGCGATACCGAGTTCGACATCGACATGGGCCGCGCCGCGGGCATCCGCACCATCGGCGTGACCTGGGGCTATCATGCGCGCGCGCGTCTGGCACAGGCCGACCGGCTGATCGACGGTTTCGACGAGCTCGACGCGGCGCTGGAAACGATCTGGGGGCTGGCATGAGCGAGTGGGCACCGAAGAAATTCTGGACCGAGGCCAGCGTGGCCGAGCTGCCCGAGGGCTTTACCGTCCGGCTGGATGGCCGCCCGGTGAAGACGCCCGCCAAGGCGCCCCTGATCATCCCCACCCGCACGATGGCCGAGCTGGTCGCCGCCGAATGGCACGCGCAGGACGACAAGATCGTGCCCGACACGATGCCCGCGACCCGCGCTGCCAATGCCGCCATCGACAAGGTGCAGCACCAGTTCGACGAAGTGGCCGAGATCATCACCGCCTATGGCGAGACCGATCTGCTGTGTTACCGCGCCGACAGCCCGGCCGAGCTGGTCGCGCGGCAGCGCGCGGCGTGGGATCCGCTGCTGGAATGGTCGGCAGGCCGGTTCGGCGTGCAGTGGAACGTCACCACCGGCGTGATGCCGACCCCGCAACCGCCCGAGACGCTGGCGATCCTGCGCGCGCATGTCGACGGCTACACGCCGTTCCAGCTGACCGCGTTCCACGATCTGGTGGCGATGTCGGGCTCTCTGGTGATCGGTCTCGCCGCCGCCGGGGGAATCGCCCGGCCCGAGGATCTGTGGGCCGCCTCGCGAATCGACGAGGACTGGCAGACCGAGCAATGGGGCGAGGATGAAGAGGCCGCGATCCTGACGTCGGGTCGCCGCCGGGCCTTTCACGATGCGGCCCGTTTTTTCGCCGCCAGCACGCCCTGATGCATCGCCGCCTTGTTGCCTGAAAACGCGCCGGATGCCGGGCGTTTGCCGCCTGCTTGGGCAGTCAGGCGGGAAATGATTGACTTGACGGCCAATAATAATCGGCACAAATTCGCTTACGCAGCATCATAAAGGTGCGCCGCATTGCCACTGCAATGCCGAGCCGGGACCAACCCGGCAGCGATTGGCCCCGCAGTGGGCCGAACTGACCGCCGCCAAGCGCGGTGTAAACAGGAAGAGGTAAAGATGAAAAAATCGGTATTTCTGGGGACGCTTGCCGCAGCGGCTCTTGCCGGGGGCTTCGCGTCGGCCACGACGCTCGAAGACGTCCAGGCCGCCGGCACGCTGAACTGCGGTGTGTCGACCGGGGTTAACGGCTTCTCGGCTCCCGACGCCAACGGCGTCTGGCAGGGCTTCGACGTTGCCGTCTGCCGCGCTGTCGCCGCCGCCGTTCTGGGCGACCCGATGGCCGTGAATTTCGTCCCGACCACCGGCCAGACCCGCTTCACCGCGCTGGCCTCGGGCGAAATCGACCTGCTGGCGCGCAACACCACCTGGACCTTCTCGCGCGATGTGGACCTCGGCTTCACCTTCGTCGGCGTGAACTACTACGACGGTCAGGGCTTCATGGTCCCGCGTGAGCTGGGCGTGTCCTCGGCCACCGAGCTCGATGGCGCCACCGTCTGCATCCAGACCGGCACCACCACCGAGCTGAACCTCGCGGATTACTTCCGCGTCAACAACATGAGCTACGAGCCGGTGCCGATCGAAACCAACGCCGAGGCGCAGCAGCAATACCTTGCCGGCGCCTGCGACGTGTACACCACCGACGCGTCGGGCCTCGCGGCCACCCGCGCCTCGTTCGAGACCCCGGGCGATCACGTCATCCTGCCCGAGATCATCTCGAAAGAGCCGCTCGGTCCGCTCGTCCGTCAGGGCGACGATCAATGGGCCGACATCAACCGCTGGGTGCTGAACGCGCTGATCGCGGCGGAAGAGCTGGGTGTCACCTCGGCCAATCTCGAGCAGATGGCTGCCGGCACCGACAACCCGGAGATCAACCGCCTGCTGGGCACCGAGGGTGATCTGGGCGCGATGCTGGGCCTGTCGGCCGACTTCGCCCGCAACGCGATCGCCGCAGGTGGCAACTACGGCGAGATCTTCGCCGCAACCATCGGTGAAGCCACGCCGATCGGTCTGGCGCGCGGTCTGAACGCGCAGTGGACGCAGGGCGGCCTGATCTACGCACCGCCCTTCCGCTAAGGGCAAGACAAGCGGCGCGCGGTGGGACCATCGCGCGCCGTTTTCCTATCCAGACAACGCATAACCGTACCACCCGCAGCCGGCTGACCGGCGCGAGGCATAACAAAAGCGGTACGGATGCAGGGAGACAATTTATGGCAATGGACAGCGGGGCCCCACAGAGGTCCTTCACTCTGGGTATGTTGCTGTACGACACGCGCTACCGGTCGTACACGATCCAGATCTTCGCCCTGATCCTGCTGATGCTGGGCGCCGCCTGGCTGGTGGACAACACGATCCGCAACCTCGCAGCCCTCGGTAAGGACTTCTCGTTCGATTTCCTCTGGAGCACCTCGGGTTACGACATCTCGCAGCGCCCGATCGAATATGACAGCACCTATACCCATGGCCGCGCGGCCATCGTGGGCCTGCTGAACACGCTGATCCTTGCGGTCATGGCCTGCGTCACGGCGACGGTGATCGGTGTCATCGCCGGGGTCCTGCGGCTGTCGAAGAACTGGATCGTCGCCAAGCTGATGACGGTCTATATCGAGACCTTCCGCAACGTCCCGGTGCTGATCTGGATCATCGTCGTCTCGGCGGTGATGTCGGAATCGATGCCGGCACCCAGCGCTTTCCGCGGCGACACGCCGGACGCCTCGATGCTGTTCGACTCCATCGCCATCACCAATCGCGGCGTCTATGTTCCCGGTCCGCTCTTTGACAACAGCCTCGGGACGGTCAGCGTCCTGGGCGTGCAGCCGTCGCTCGACATCATCGCGGTGATCGTCGTTCTGGCGCTGTCGATCTGGGCCAATGTCCGGCTGGTGCGCCACGCGGCCAAGGTCCAGAACGCCACCGGCATCCGTCCCAAGACCTGGTGGAAGTCGATCCTGATCCTGCTGGCGCCGATCACCATCCTGCTGTTCGCGCTGGGCTTTCATCTGGATTACCCCGAACTGCGCGGCTTCAATTTCCAGGGCGGGATCCAGATGCGCAACTCGCTTCTGGCGATGTGGCTGGGCCTGTCGATCTATACCGCCGCCTTCATCGCCGAAATCGTTCGCGCCGGTATCCTGGCCATCAACAAGGGCCAGACCGAAGCCGCCTATGCGCTGGGTGTGCAGCCCAGCAAGACGATGCGGCTGGTGATCCTGCCGCAGGCGCTGCGCGTCATCGTTCCGCCGCTGATCTCGCAATATCTCAACATCACCAAGAACACCTCGCTGGGTCTGGCGGTGGGCTACATGGACCTGCGCTCGACGCTGGGCGGCATCACCATCAACCAGACCGGACGCGAGCTGGAAGGGATGTTGCTGATGATGCTCATCTACCTGCTCGTGAGCCTCGCGATCTCGGGGGTGATGAACGTCTACAACAACCGTGTCAGACTGAAGGAGCGGTGAGATGAGCGATACCCATGCCCAAACCGTCCCTTTCGTGCGCGACACGATGCTGCCCGAGGCCGAACCCCCGGCCAGCGAAATGGGCGCGGTGAAATGGATCCGCGAGAACCTGTTCAACGGATGGGTCAGCGCGGTGCTGACCGTGCTGTCGATCGCCGTCGTCGCGTTCCTGGTCTATGAACTGTTCCCGTGGTTCGCCAATTCGGTCTGGAACGCCAACTCGCTGACCGAATGCCGCCAGATCCTCGACGGCGCGACCGGCGCCTGCTGGGCGGTGATCCGGGTCAACTGGCTGCAGCTGATCTTCGGCTTCTACCCGCCGGACCTGTACTGGCGTCCGATCCTGGCCTTTGTCCTGCTGATCGTCGCGGTTGCCCCCGTGCTGTTCCCGGCGGCGCCCAAGAACCTGCTGTATTTCTCGGCCGTCTACCCGTTCCTTGCGGTGTGGCTGCTGTGGGGCGGCACGATCTGGGGCGTGCTGGTCGCGGCGATGGGCTTCGGCGTGGGCTATCTGGCCCTGCGCCTTCTGGGGTCCTTCGGCACGCTGATCCAGACCGGGGGCGCGGTGATCGCCGCGCTGGTCTGGTGGATCCTGCTGGCCGCGCCGATCATCGATGTGCTGTCGGCGGCGCTTCCCATCGGCATCGAAGCGGTGCCGTCGCGGGAATTCGGCGGCTTCATGATCTCGATCATCATCGGCGTCGCGGGCATCGCCCTGTCGCTGCCGCTGGGGATCCTGCTGGCGCTGGGACGGCAATCGAACATGCCGCTGATCAAGGGCGTCTCGGTCGTCTTCATCGAGTTCATCCGCGGCGTGCCGTTGATCACCCTGCTGTTCACGGCCTCGCTGCTGCTGAACTATTTCCTGCCGCCGGGTACGAATTTCGACCTGATCCTGCGCGTGATCATCATGGTGACGCTGTTCGCCACCGCCTACATGGCCGAGGTGATCCGGGGCGGGCTCGCCGCGCTGCCGCGCGGACAGTATGAGGGCGCCGACGCGCTGGGCCTCGATTACTGGAAGGCGCAGCGGCTCATCATCATGCCGCAGGCGCTGAAAATCTCCATCCCGGGCATCGTCAACACCTTCATCGGCCTGTTCAAGGACACCACGCTGGTCGTGTTCATCGGCCTTCTCGACCCGATCGGCCGGGCCAGCGCGATCCGCGCCACCTCGGACTGGCAGGGGATCTACTGGGAGCTGTTCATCTTCATCGGTGCCGTCTTCTGGGTCTTCTGCTTCGGCATGTCGCGCTATTCGATGTATCTCGAGCGCCGCCTTCAGACCGACCATCGCTAAGGAGTTCCTGTCATGGAAACCACGAATACCGCTGTCAATCGCAGCCAGATGACGGTCTCGGACGAGGTCGCGATCCAGATCACCAACATGAACAAGTGGTACGGCGCCTTCCATGTGCTGCGCGACATCGACATGACGGTGCACCGGGGCGAACGCATCGTCATCTGCGGGCCCTCGGGATCGGGCAAATCGACGCTGATCCGCTGTATCAACCGGCTCGAGGAACACCAGAAGGGCCAGATCATCGTCGACGGGACCGAGCTGTCCTCGGACCTGAAGAACATCGACAAGGTGCGCTCCGAGGTCGGGATGGTGTTCCAGCACTTCAACCTGTTCCCGCATCTGACGATCCTGGAAAACTGCACGCTGGCGCCGATCTGGGTGCGCAAGGTCCCCAAGCGCGAAGCCGAGGAAACGGCGATGCACTTTCTGGAAAAGGTGAAGATCCCCGAACAGGCGCATAAATATCCCGGCCAGCTTTCGGGCGGTCAGCAACAGCGCGTGGCGATCGCCCGCTCGCTGTGCATGAAGCCGCGGATCATGCTGTTCGACGAACCGACATCGGCGCTTGACCCCGAGATGATCAAGGAAGTGCTGGATACGATGATCCAGCTTGCCGAAGAGGGGATGACGATGCTGTGCGTGACCCACGAAATGGGCTTCGCGCAGGCGGTGGCGAACCGGGTGATCTTCATGGATCAGGGCCAGATCGTCGAGCAGAACGAACCTTACGAGTTCTTCAACAACCCGCAATCGGATCGCACCAAGCTGTTCCTGAGCCAGATCCTGGGCCACTGATCCGGAGTTTTTGACGGGCCGGAGAGAGGGGGGCTGTCTGCCCCCCTCTTGGCCTGCGGCCAATTCACCCCCCGAGGATATTTGCGGCGTAAAGATGCGGCAGAGATGAACAAAGCCTTACCGGCAATCGGCAAGGCTTTGTTTTTCGTCGGGGCGCCGGGATGTCCCAGCGTGGGACATACGGTGGGACCTCAGGCGGTCAGCTCGCGCGGGACGATGAAATCGCGCACCGATCCCTGATGCCAGTCGACCTGTTTCCAGTCGTCGGTTTCAAAGCTGACGACCAGCGTGGCGCCGGTCGGGTAGCGGTGAAACTCGGCATTCGCGGGCGCCCGCGCGACGATCCGTTCGGCGAATTCCGAGATGCCGGGATTGTGGCCGATCATCATCACCGTCGATCCGGTCGCGTGCCGCAGCACCGCCAGCATCACGTCCGCGCTGGCATGGTAGAGCGCAGGTTTCAGGATCAGGCGCGGCTGGGAATCGAGGGAGGCGGCGATGCCCTCCCAGGTTTCGCGGGTGCGCGCGGCATCCGAGCACAGGACCTCGTCGGGGATATCCCCGCGCGAGGCGAGCCACTGGCCCAGATCCGCCGCCGCCGCCTGTCCGCGCGCATTGAGCGGGCGATCCTTGTCGGCCATGGTCGGGTCGTCCCAGCTGGACTTGGCGTGGCGGGTCAGGATCAGACGCTTCATCATCGGTGGAACCTGCTCATGTGATAGGCGGATTGGGCGTCCAGTCTTGCATGGCTTTTCGAGACGGGGCAAGCGCGGCGCGCGGCGCAGCCCCGCGACAGGCAGTCGCCGCCCTCGGGCCGGTCGAGGAAAGCATGGCAGCGCGGCACGTCGTATTCCCTGGCCGAGAGCGCATCGACCGGGCAGGCGGTGACGCAGGGTCGCGTCGCGCAATTGTCGCAGGGATTTGCCGCGGGGGGCAGGGCGACGTCGAAAGGCAGCGCCAGAGCGCCGCGAAACGACACCCACAGGCCCTGTTGCGCATGGACCAGCATGCCGACCGGGCTTTGCCACAGATGCCCCGAGGCCAGCGCCCAGCCGAAGAAGGGCGGCCAGGGCGGTCCGTCAGACGGGTAGAGCGCCGCACCGCCGAAACGGGCGGCAAGCGCGCCCAGAACCCGCGCGGACCAGCGGTCGACGGGATCGGGCGTGCCGTCCTGCCATTCCGGCGCGGCGGTGAGCCGGTCCCAGAAGGCGCGCCCGCCCTGCGGTCCTATCAGCACCAGAGCGCGGCTGCCCGGCGGGCAGAAGATCGGGTCGGGCGCGGTGGCGGCCAGCGCCACCAGCCCGGACGCGTCCAGAGCGGCGAAAAGCGCGGTGGTCTCAGGCCTCGGCATCGCCGGAGCGCGGGGTCACGCGCGGCGGCGTGGCGCGGATCATCGAGCCCGCGCCATGCTCGGTGAAGAGCTCGAGCAGGCAGGCATTGCGCACCCGTCCGTCGAGGATCACCACCGCGCGCACGCCCTCTTCGATCGCCTTGAGCGCCGTCTCGGTCTTGGGGATCATGCCGCCCGCGATCGAGCCGTCGGCGATCATGCTGCGCACCTGGTCGGGGTGCAGCTCAGTCACGACGTTGCCGTCCTTGTCCTTCACGCCCGACACATCCGTCAGCAACAGCAGGCGGTCGGCTTTCAGCGCGCCGGCGATGGCGCCGGCGGCGGTGTCGCCGTTGACGTTGAAGGTTTCCAGCGCGCTCATGCCGGTGGCGACGGGGGCGACGACGGGGATGATGCCCGCCTTGAACAGGTCGCGCAGCACCTGCACGTTCATCTCGACCGGGCGGCCGACGAAGCCCAGTTCGGGATCGTCGGCCTCGCAGACCATGAGGTCGTCATCCTTGCCCGACAGGCCCACGGCGCGGCCGCCCTCGTCCATGATCGCCTGCACGATGCGCTTGTTCACAAGGCCCGTGAGCACCATCTCGACCACTTCGACGGTGGCCTGGTCGGTGACCCGCTTGCCGCGCACGAATTCCGACTTGATGCCCAGTTTCGACAGCATGTCGTTGATCATCGGTCCGCCGCCATGCACGACGATCGGGTTCAGCCCCACCTGCCGCATCAGCACGATGTCGCGGGCGAATTCGGCCATGTCCTCGGCATCGCCCATGGCGTTGCCGCCGAACTTGACGACGACGACGGCGCCCGAGAATCGCTGCAGATAGGGCAGGGCTTCCGACAGGGTGCGGGCGATGGCGGTCCAGTCACGATTCATGTTCTGGTTTCTCATGGCGTTACTGCATGGTGGCGATGATGGCGCGGAGCGTGGCGATACCCTCGCCCTTTTCCGACGAGGTGACAAGCAGCTCGGGATAGGCGGCGGGATGCTTGGCCAGTGCCTTGCGCACCTGGTCGAGCGTCTTGTCGCGCTGCGCGGCGCTGATCTTGTCGGCCTTGGTCAGCACGACCTGAAAGGTCACCGCGGCCTTGTTGAGAAGGTCGAGGATCTCTTCGTCGACCTTCTTGATGCCGTGGCGCATGTCGATCAGCACGAAGGCCCGGCGCAGGGTGGCGCGGCCCGACAGGTAGCTTTTCAGAAGCGCCTGCCACTGACGCACCACGGCAACCGGCGCCTCGGCGAATCCATAGCCGGGCAGGTCGACGAGAAAGAGCTTCTCGCCCACGTCGAAATAGTTGATTTCCTGCGTCCGCCCCGGCGTGTTCGACGTCCGCGCCAGCGCCTTGCGGCCCGTCAGCGCGTTGATCAGGCTGGATTTGCCGACATTCGAACGCCCGGCAAAGCAGATCTCCAGCCGGTCGGCGGGCGGCAGGCCGGACATCGCGACCACGCCTTTGACGAAATCGACCGGCCCGGCGAACAGCTTGCGTCCGGCCTCGGTGTCTTCGGGCGTGGGCTGCGGGGCCTCGGGGAAGGGCAGCATGGTCATGTCAGGATCTCCACCGGGTCTCCGAGAGCGATCTCGCCGCCGTCGAGCACGCTCGCCAGCGCGCCGAGGTCGCGGTGGTGCCAGCCGGTTTCGAGCGCGGCGAGCGTATCGCCGTCGGCTTTGCCGGTCAGCGGGTCATAGGTCGTGGCGACGCAGCGGGTGATCGGCGCCTCGACGCGCAGGCGGGTCTGACCGATGCGCAGCTCGCGCCCGACAAGGTCGAATTCCTGCCACGGCGCCAGCCCGTCGAGCCACAGGTTGCCCCGGAAGCGGTGGATCGACAGGTCCATGCCCATCCGCTCGGACAGCGCCCGCAGCGAGGCGAGGTTCATCAGCGACACGCGTCCGCCGGGCCGGTCCGTCAGGTCGCCACCGTCACGGCGCGCGACCAGACCGCGCAAAGCCGGACGCGAGTCGGGCCAGAGCGGACGCAGCCAGTCGACAAGCGCGGGGCCGTCCTCGGGCAGTGTGCCGGTGAACGGGGCAAGGTCGGGATGGCTGAGGGTGATCTGCGCGGTCGTCTCGTCGAACGCGGCACGGATCGCCATCAACCGGCCCTCGGCCGCGCCCCGGGCGAAACTGCGCTTTGGCTGCCAGCCTTCGGGCGCGCCTTCGAACTTGGCGGCTTGGGTCGCGACGGCGAAGATCCGGTCGAACGGGAGCGGGCGGCCCTGAGACAGGACCGCCCTTTCCAGCATCTGCCAGCCCAGCGATTTCACCGGGTGGCGGACGATATGCACCAGCCGCGCGTCGCTCACTTCGCCTTGCCGCTCGGTTTCGCGTCCTTGTTCGCCGCCTTTTTGCGTTTGAACGAGGATCGGATGTTGCCGAACAGGTCGGGCCGCGACCCATGCGCCGTCATGATCGAATATTGCTGGATGAAGGTGATGATGTTGTTCCCGATCCAGTAGATCAGCAGCCCCGAGGCGAAGCCGCCCATCACGAACATGAAGATCCACGGCATCCAGTTGAAGATCGTTGCCTGCATCGGATCCGCGGGCGCCGGGTTCAGGCGCATCTGGAACCACATCGAGATGCCGAACAGGAGCGGCAGCACGCCCAGGAAGATCGTCGCCATCAGCGACCCCGGATCGGGTGCCGCCCAGGGCAGCAGGCCGAAGAAGTTGTAGATCGAGGTCGGATCGGGCGCGGACAGGTCATTGAACACGCCGACGAAGGGGGCATGCCGCAATTCGATGGTGACGAAGATCACCTTGTAGAGCGAGAAGAAGATCGGGATCTGCAACAGCAGCGGCAGACAGCCGGCGGCCGGGTTCACCTTGCGGTCGCGATAAAGCGACATCATCTCCTGTTGCAGCTTCTGGCGGTCGTCGCCGGCGCGCTCCTTGATCTTCTGCATCTCGGGCTGAAGCTCTTTCATCCGCGCCATCGAGACGTAGGATTTCCACGCCAGCGGCAGCAGGATGGCCTTCAGCGTCAGCGTCAGCGCCAGGATCGCCCAGCCCATGTTGCCGATCGTCTGGTAGTAGAAGTTGAGCACGCGGAAGATCGGGCGGGTCAGGAAGAAGAACCAGCCCCAGTCGATGGCGTCGGTGAAACGCTCGACCTGAAGGTCGTTCTCGTAGGCGTTCAGGACGTTGAATTCCTTGGCCCCGGTGAACAGCATCGAGCTGGACGACGCGGTTTCGCCCGGCTGCACGGTGATCGCGGGCTGGCGCAGGCTGGCCTGGTAGATATTCGCGCCCGGCACGTATTGCGCGACCGCGGTCATGCCCTGACCGGGCATCCCGACCAGCGTGGCCATGAAGTATTTCGACGTGAAACCGATCCAGGCGTTGTTCGCGGCGGTGGTCGACAGCGTCGGGATCCGCTCGCGGTCGCTGACCTGGTAATCCTCCATGTCGCCGTAATCCGCCTCGAGCAGCGCGCCGTCGGTCATCTGCACGAGCCCCTCATGCGAGATGAAGAACCGTTCCAGATCCTCGGGGATGCCGTGCTGGGCCAGGATCGAATAGGGATCGAGCGAGACGGCGGTGCCGGTGGTGTTCTCGACCGCCTGATCCACGGTGAACATGTACTGCTCGTCGACGCTGATGACGCGGGTGAAGATCAGCCCTTCGCCATTGTCCCATTCCAGCGTCACCGGGTTGCCGACGCTCAGCGCGTTGTCGCCGACCTGGCGCCACTGGGTCGACGGGCCGGGCACCTGTTCATAGGTCAGTCCGCCGCGCGGGGTCCAGCCGTAGAGCGCATAGAACGGGTGCCGGCTGCCGCCATTGGGGTTGAGCAGGTGCACCGCGTCGCTGTCGGGGTCCAGCGTTTCGGTATAGTCGCGCAGCTGCATGTCGTCGAACCGGCCGCCGATCAGCGCGATCGAGCCGGTCAGGTGCGGCGTGTCGATGGCGATGCGCGGCGTCTGTTCCAGCGGTTCGGCCAGCGTCGCGTCGCCGTCCGCGGGCGCGTCCTGCGCCGGAGGCGGGACCAGTTCGCTTTGCGAGACCGTTTCACCGGGTTGAGGCTCGGGCGGCGGGAACAGGGCGAACCATCCCATGATGACCGCGAGGCTCAGGGCGAAGGCGAGGATCAGGTTCTTGGTTTGATCTTCCATCAGGGGATTCCGCTTGACCTTTCGGGACGCGTATTGGTGCAGCGCCGGTTCAACAGACCTTGCTCCCAAAGGTCAAGCGGATTCCCCGGATAACCGGCCGCGCGGGCGGTTGGACGCGGGGCCGGAAGCGGGGTCCGGCCGGGCCGGACCCGGGGGCGCCGGTCCGGAGCCGAGGGCCGTCGAGGCGGACCGGGAATGCAGGCGGACCTCCCTGTGGCGCGGGTGGCGCGGCGCAGGGAGGTCCGCCGGGGCAAGGGGCTGCGGTGCCGGGCGCTGCCTGTGCGGCGATGCGCCGCGCCCGGCGGAACGGGGGGGCGATCTGTCAGAACCATGCCCGGCGAGAGCGCAAGGCAGTCCCGCAAAGGCAGGGGACCGCGTCGGGGCGGGGCCGTGCGGTCAAGTCGCACAGGCGCCGGAAGTCCGCTGCAGGTTCCGATTGGTTACAGGCAAGACCTGGGCCGGGAGCGCATCTTTCGACCGACGGCAACCCATGGAGTCTTGACGATCGTCGGACGGCTCGGGACGCGATGTTCCCGAACCGGCGGGCTCTGAACCCTGCGGGGGGCATTGTGGCCGTGCCCCCGCGAAGCGACGAATGCTTGGCCGCCATATCCGGCGGTCTGCCGGGGGCGCGACGTGCACGGAAGGGGGACGCGCGGGCACCGAACACGGCAACGGCGCGCGCCCCGCCTGTTTTGCGGGCAGCCGGAAGCGGGATGCGTGAACCATCCGAGTGGTCGCGGCACTCCTGAAGGGCGGCGGGTATCGAGATACCATATCTGCCAAGCCGCGTTTGAACGCCCCTCGGTATGGTCGGCAGTCGGGACAATATGCATTCGGCGTCTGGCGCTGCGAAGGCGCCGTGGGGCTGTTCAACACGGTCCATAGACAGCGATAGGTCACGCCCGTTGGCTCGAAGCGGGATCGCATGGCGCATTCCCGACCTCGGCTAAGACGACAAAGGAGGAATGGCGATACCGGACACAGGCCGGACCGGCTGTCGCAGCGCGAGAGCCGTCGCCCCGTCGGCAAGGCGAGAGGATGGTGCGGATGCGCTTTGCGAGAGCCGCGGCCGGGTCTTCCCGCCGGGCGCTGGTTTCGCCAATCGGCAGCGGGCCGATACCGTTCGGGGCGGGGTGGTTCTTGCCGGGCCCGCCGCGTTTCTTTCGCTCGCGCCCTTTTTTCAGGACACTGCTTTGGATGCCCCGGATTTGCCTCCGAGGCTTGAACGGTGTCGTGAAGGGTAGTTGGACCGGGTCTTGGACCATGGGCCCGGTGAGGGAGCCCTTTGCGCGCGGTCTGGCCGTTCCGACCATGCCTCGGCCCCGCAGCCGCCGACCCCCATGTAGGCCGCGATCACGCCGCAGGCCCGACCGCCCGAAGACCCGCGCGGCGCGGGCCTTACTGGGCCGCGTGACCCGGAGGCGCGCGGGTTTGCGCGACGTCGTCGAGCCAGGGCTCGCCCCGTTCCAGCGCCTGACGGTGAGCGTTCAGCCAGGTCGGAAGGTCAGAGGCCGGCATCGGCCGGGCGATGGCGAATCCCTGCAGATGGTCGCAGCCCATCTGCGCCAGCTTCACTTGCTCGGCCGGATGCTCCACCCCTTCGGCCAGGGTCTCGACACCCAGCTGTCGGGCCATCGACAGGATCGCGGCCACCATGCGGCATTGGTCTTCGTCGGCATGCAGGTTGGTGACGAAACTGCGGTCGATCTTTATCCGGCTGATGGCGAAGCGGCGGATCGTCGCGATCGAGGCGTGGCCGGTGCCGAAATCGTCCAGGTCGATGCCGCAGCCCATGGTGGCGAGGCGGGCAATGGTGCGGACCGCGGTATCGTCTTCGTCATTGGCCACGACGGTTTCGAGGATCTCGATGCTCAGCCGGTCGGGTGTCAGGTCGAAGCGGTCGAGCTCCCACGCGATCTCGTCGGCCAGCCGCGCGTTGCGCAGGTCCTCGGCCGAACAATTGATCGACACTTTGGGGGCCGCCAGTCCTGCCGCGTCGAGGCCGCTCAGCATCGTCAGGGCATCGGTCAGCATTCGCGCGGCCAGTTTTCCCGACAATCCCGCCGCTTCGATCTGCGGCAGAAATTCGCCGGGTGGCAGCAGGCCGGATTTCGGATGATGCCAGCGCGCCAGCGCTTCGAAGCCGCTGACGGCACCGGTATCGGTCTTTATCTGCGGCTGAAAATGCGCGCGGATTTCGCCCGTCTCGAGTGCGCGGCGCAGGTCTGCGACGCGGTTGCCGCTGAGCGCGGCGGGAAAATCCACGACCGAATAGCTGACCACCGCACCCGGCCCGGCAACGAGCGCCTTGCGCGCCGCCCTTTCCGCAGCCTGCAGCATGTCAAGTCCGTTCAGCATGGCCGCGCGGGGCGACAGGCAATAGCCGATCGACACGCTGGGCCAGAGCGCGGCGCCGTCGATCGTGAGCGGTTCGCTCAGCCGGGAGACGATGCGCTGGCAGATCCGGAAAACGGTCCCCGTATCGCCCCCCGCATCGCCTCCTGGCTCGCCCGCCCGCGCGACATTGCCCAGGGCGACGCCGAATCCATCGTCGTCCAGCGGACAGAACAGGTCCTGCGCGCGCAGGACCGTGCCAAGGTTCAGCGTGAGCGCGTCCAGAAGCGCGGCATAGCGGGCGGGGCCCAGCTGCCGGCGCAGCCTCGGGGCTTCGTCGAGGCGGATCGCCAGCGCCGCCGCGCCGGTGGTGCCTGTCCGCCCGGCGCGCAGCAGGGCGAGGATATCGTCCCGCTGGCGCAGGCTGGTGTCGCTATCCGGGGCGATGCCCGCCCGCGGACCGGTCCGTTGCAGGATGCGGAACGCGGCCCGCAGCAGCAGCGCCTGGGGGATGAGCACGGCCAGTCGCACCCCCTCCGGCAGGTCCGCCAGGATGGTCACCAGCGTCAGCACCGGGACCGGCACCAGTAGCCAGAGCCCCGGCCGCGCCGCCTGTCGAATGAGCCAATGATATGCGGTCGTCTTCATCCGCGCGCCGTTCCGGTTTCCGCGCCGTCATGCGGGCTGCGGTCACAGGCTGGTCGCGGGTCATGACGGAAAGTTTAACGCAAACGGGGAATTTCGCTCGAATTCGAGTCAATTGAACCGGCATCCGGCTGAGCCTGCGCGGCTTCTCCCTCGCTGGGGGCCGAGGGCCAGAGCCCCGCGAAATCGAACAGCTTTGGGTCCACCAGATGCGAGGGGCGTGCGTTCATCAGCGCCTTGAACATCACGTTGCGCCGACCCGGCGTCCGGCGCTCCCATTCATCGAGGATACCCTTGACCTGCTGGCGCTGCAGCCCGTCCTGCGAGCCGCACAGGTCGCAGGGAATGACCGGGTAATTCATCGCGCGGGCGAATTTCTCGCAATCGGCCTCGGCCACGAAGGCGAGCGGGCGCAGGACGGTCAGGTCGCCTTCCTCGTTCAACAGCTTGGGCGGCATGGTTGCCAGCCGCCCGCCATGGAACAGGTTCATGAAAAAGGTTTCCAGCATGTCGTCGCGGTGATGGCCCAGGACGACCGAGGTGCAGCCCTCTTCGCGCGCGATCCGGTACAAGTTGCCCCGGCGCAAGCGCGAGCAGAGCGCGCAATAGGTCCGGCCCTGCGGGACCTTGTCGACGACGATGGAATAGGTGTCCTGATACTCGATCCGGTGGGGCACGCCCATCTTCGTCAGGAACTCGGGCAGGACCGTCGCGGGAAAGCCGGGCTGACCCTGATCGAGGTTGCAGGCCAGAAGCTCGACGGGCAGCAGGCCGCGCCATTGCAATTCGTGCAGGACGGCGAGCAGCGTGTAGCTGTCCTTGCCCCCCGACAGGCAGACGAGCCACTTGTCGCCGGGGCGGATCATGCCGAAGGTCTCGGTCGCCTCGCGCACCTGCTGGACCAGCCGCTTGCGCAGCTTGCGGAACTCGGTCGATTTCGGCGCGCCGTGGAACAGCGCGTGGATATCGTCGCCGGCTTCCGGGCGGTCTGTGTCGAGCATCGGGTCGAGCTTGGGATCGTCGCGCATGGGCTGGGCCCTCCTGACCGCGTGCCATAGTGGCATTGGCCCTGGCAGGTCAAGCAGCGCGGGCTCAGTGGTGATCGTGGCCGCATCCGCGCCGCGCGTCCCATTCCGGGTCCGCGCCGGGCACCGGGTCATAGCCGGACCGGCCCCAGGGGTGGCAGGCGGCAAGGCGTCTCAGCGTCAGCCAGCCGCCCTTGAGCGCACCATGCCGGCTCAGCGCTTCCATCGAATAGGCCGAGCAGGTGGGCTGGAAACGGCAGCCATGGCCCACCCACGGGCTGAGCAGCAGCCGGTAGGCGCGGACGGGCAGCGCAACCAGCCATGCCGCCGGGTCGCGGCGCAGGTCGGGGCGGGGGGGCTGGTTGGACGGTGACACGGCTTGGCCTTTCGGGATGCGGCACAGATGGGCGCGGTGGCCGGGCGGGGCAAGGGGCGTCAGGCCAGCAGGCTGGCCAGGGCGGCGATGTCGCGCGGGCTGAAGACGCGGATGCCGTGCCGTTCCAGCAATTCGCTGACCACGCCGCGCCCCGCAAGCCGGGTGCCGTCGTGATGGCCCGAATAAACCCAGCGGCTGCCGCAGGAGGGGCTGGCATCGGTGAGAAGCGCCACGCGGCAATCGCGCGCGCGGGCGGTATCGAGCGCGATCTGTGCGCCATCCGTGAAGAAGGCGGTGACATCCTCGCCGGTATCGGTCAGCACGCGGGCCTTGCCGTCGAGAACCTCGGCAGCGGTGGCGCCGGGTTCGATCTCGGCGGGGCGGCGGGGGGTGGCAAGGCCTGCCGAAACCTCGGGGCAGAGCGGGACGAGGCGCCCCTCGGCCCGCCAGGTATCGAGGAGCGTTCCGCTCAGGGTCTTGGCGCGTCCGTCATAGCGGACCGGGGCGCCCAGCAGGCAGGCGCTGACAAGGATGCGTGACATGCGCTGCACGGTAAGGCCGGGCCGGCGCTTGGTAAAGATGGACCCTGCACCGGCGCGCCGCTAGCCTTTGCAAAAAGGGGGGGCGGGATGCGCAAGCGGATGCTGATCACCGGGGGGACGCGCGGGATCGGGCGGGCGACGGCGCGGATGGCCGCCGCGCGCGGCTGGGATCTGGCGCTGGGCTATCGCGGGGACGACGCGGCGGCGCAGGCGCTGGTGGCCGATCTCGAGGCGACGGGCGCCCGCGCGGTGGCAAAGCCGGGCGAGGTCAGCGATCCCGACGCGGTGGCGGCCCTGTTCGATGTCGCCGAAAGCGCGTTGGGCGGGCTGGACGCGGTCGTGGTCAATGCGGGGATCGTGGCGCCCTCGTCGTCCCTGGCCGGGACCGGGACCGACCGGCTGCGCCGCGTGGTCGAGGTGAACCTTCTGGGCGCGCTTTTCACGGCGCGCGAGGCGGCGCGGCGGCTCGGCAACGGCAAGGGTAAGGGCGGCGCGATCGTGCTGGTGTCGTCCGTCGCGGCCCGGCTGGGGGCCGCCGGGGAATACGTGGATTACGCCGCCGCCAAGGCCGGTGTCGAAACGCTGGCGCTGGGGCTCTCCCGGGAGTTGGCGGCGCAGGGGGTGCGGGTGAACGCGGTGCGCCCGGGGCTGATCGATACCGGCATCCATGCCAGTGGCGGGCGGCCGGGTCGCGCGCAGGACCTGGCACATCTGGCCGCGCTGGGACGTCCCGGACGCCCCGAGGAAGTGGCCGAGATGATCCTGTGGCTGTGCAGCCCGGCCGCGTCCTATGTCACGGGCGCCGTGATGGAAGTGGGCGGCGGGCGCTGATCAGCCGATCAGCCTCACCCCCGCCGCGCGCATCTGCTCAAGCGCCGAGGCGAGCGAGCCGTCGAGGTCGATGGCCCGGCAGGCATCGAGCCTCACGCTGACGTCAAAGCCCAGCTTGGCCGCATCAAGCGCCGAGAAGGCCACGCAGTAATCGGTGGCAAGGCCCGCGAGCGTGACCGCCGTGACGCCCCGTGCACGCAGATAGCCGTCCAGCCCGGTGGGCGTGGTCTTGTCGTTCTCGAAAAAGGCCGAATAGCTGTCGATGGCCGGGCGAAAGCCCTTGCGGATGATCAGATCGGCGGGATCGGTGCGCAAGCCCTCGTGAAATGCCGCGCCCCGGCTGCCCTGCACGCAATGGGTGGGCCACAGCACCTGCGGACCATAGGGCATCTCGGTCAGCGAGAAGGGCTCGGCCCCCGGATGATTGGCGGCAAAGGACGTGTGGTCGGCGGGGTGCCAGTCCTGCGTCAGGACGGTGACGGCGAAATCCTCCATCATCGCGTTGATCGGCGCGATCACGGCATCGCCGTCGCTGACCGCCAGCGCGCCGCCGGGGCAGAAATCGTTCTGGACGTCGATGACGAGAAGGGCGTGGGTGTCGGGCTGCATGGGGCCTCCGTCGGTTCTTGCCGGGCGGTTCGTGCCCGTGGCATCGTGCCGGGCAGTTTCACGGCGATAAGAGGCGCTCTGCGGCGCGGCGTCAAGCCGGCGGCGTCAAGGCGGTGGCGCGGGGCCGGGCGTCGCCACAGGGTCGCCACGGGGGCGGTAAATCCGGTTGCACCGGCCGCCCTGCGCCCCCAAGATGCCCGCGACATCGCAAAGGCCCGACGTCGCAAGAGAATGACCCGATGAGCATCGAATCCTGGGATGAAATCCGCACCGCGTGGCAGGTTGCGCGCGCGGGGACGGTCAGCGGCGCGGCCGAGATCCTGGGCGTTCACCATGCCACGGTGATCCGGCATATCGACGCGCTCGAGGCCCGGCTGGGCGTGAAGCTGTTCCAGCGGCACGCGCGCGGCTACACCCCGACCGAGGCAGGCAACGCGCTGGCGCAGGTGGGCCGCGTCACCGACGAGCAATTCGCCCAGCTCGGCACGCGGCTGACGGGCGTCGGCACCGGGATCGAGGGGGATCTGGTCATCACCACGCTGCCGGGCATCGTCCCGCTGCTGCGCCCGGCGCTCCTGACGCTCAACAAGACCTATCCCGATCTGGTGCTGCGGGTGAAGACAGAGCGGCGGGTGCTGCGGCTGGAATACGGCGAGGCGCATGTGGCGCTGCGGGCAGGCAACCGCCCGACCGAACCCGACAATGTCGTGCAGCCGCTGCTGACCTGCCCCGTCTCTCTTTATGCCAGCCCCGCCTATCTGGAAGAACACGGCCGGCCCGCCGATGTGTCCGAGCTGCAACACCATCGGTTCGTGGCCGAGGAGCTGGACGACAACCGCGCGCCCTTCGCGCAATGGTTCGCCCGTCTCGACCCCGCGCCGCATGTCGTGTTCCGCTCGAACGAGGCCGAGGCGCGCCGCGTCGCCATCGCCGACGGGCTGGGTCTCGGGTTTCTCTTCGGGGAAGAGGATGCGGAGGATCTGGTCCAGGTCATGCCCAGCCGCCCGGAATGGGATTTCACCATCTGGCTGGTCACCCATGTCGACCTGCACCGCACGCCCAAGGTTCAGGCGGCGGTTTCGGTGATCAAGCAGGCCTTCAAGCAATGACCGACGCGTCCGGATCCCGGCCCGCCCCCGGCTATGGCGCGATGCGCGGCCGCCAGCAGGCGCTGCGCGGTCACGCGGCGATGCTGGGCTTTTCGGCGGCCGTGTCGGGGTCGTTCAGTCTGGGCGCGATGGTCGCCAACGACATCGCGCCGGTGGCGCTGACCTCGGTGCGGTTCCTGCTGGCCTCGGCGGTCCTGGCGGTGATGGTGGTGCTGTTGCCCGCCGCCGGGCGCCACGGCGCGCGCGGCTTCACGCGCGAGGACTTGCGCGCACCGTGGCGCTACGCGGTGCTGGCGGTGTTCTATGGCGGCTATTTCGTCCTGATGTTCGAGGCGCTGAAGACCGCCGATCCGGTCCAGGCGGGCGTGATCTTCACCCTGACGCCACTGATGACCGCGCTGATCGCGGTGCCGCTTCTGGGCCAGAAGCTGTTGCCGCGGGTCGCGGGCGCTCTGGCCATCGGGGCGGTTGGCGCGGCCTGGGTGATCTTTCGCGGCGACTGGACGGCGATGGTTCGGTTCGAGATCGGGTTTGGCGAACAGCTTTATTTCGTCGGCTGCGCGCTGCATGCCTTTTACGCGCCCGCGCTGAAATGGCTGAACCGCGGGGAAAGCGCTTTTGTCACCGCCTCGCTGATGACGCTGGCCGGGTTCATCCTGTTCGCGACCTATGGCTGGCGCGAGATCGCCGCGACCGACTGGCTGGCGCTGCCGGGGCGGGTCTGGTTGGTGCTGGCCTATCTGGTGGTGTTTGCAACCGCGCTGGCGGGGTCGGCGGTGCAGTTCGCCGCCCAGCGTCTGCCGGCTTCGCGGGTGATGGCCTATACTTATGGCACGCCCGCCTGGGTGATCCTGTGGGAACTGGCGCTGGGCCATGGTGTGCCCGGGGCGATCGTGCTGCCGGGAATCGCGCTGATCGCGGTGGCGCTTCTGGTTCTTTTGCGCGCGGACTGAGCCGCGCGGGCCGCCATGCGCCTTCCGACTTCACGGCTTTATTTCTTGCCTTTGTCGCCCGTCCGGCGCAGCATTCGCGGCGTTTGAAAAAGACTATTTTCTGCGCTGCGAGCCTTTCTGGTTCCGGTCGCGGGCAAGTGACAGCGAAAGGAGCGGCATGGGCCCGCATCTCCGATCACGGTTTGGCCGCCGCCCCTTGTGCATCGCATCAGCGCAGCCCCGGCCTGGCGTGCCAGCTTGCGGAACGCCTTGCCCTGCGCCTTGCACAGGCGCCGCGCGGCCCTTTGAACAGGCCGGGTCGACCGGCCGAGCATTTCTTACCAGGAGGACAAGATGATTCATGTTTTCACCCCCACCCGCCCGCGGGCCGTGGCTGCGCTGGCCCTGATCGGCAGCATGAGCGCCAGCGGCGCCTTCGCCTGCCCGGACTGGAGCCTGCAGGGCACGCCCATCGCATTCGGGTCCGAACAGCTCTGGGTGCCGCAGGCCGTGGATGTCGTGGCGGGCGGGAATGTCGATCTCGCCACCTGTCCCGTCGAGGGCTATGGCTGGGTGATCACGCAGCCGGATTTCGACTTCACCTTCTCGGAAAACGATGCCGGGCGCGAGCTGGAGCTGCGGGTCGAGGGGACCTGCGATACCGTGCTTCTGGTCAACGATGCCTCGGGGACGTGGCATTTCAACGACGACGACCGCGAGCTCAATCCCGGGATCCGTATCCCGAACGCGCCCGCCGGGGCCTATGACATCTGGGTCGGAACGTATGCGCCGCAGACCTGCGCGGCGCGGCTGGTTCTGGAAACCTTCGGCACGCCGCCGGGGGGCGGTTCGCAAGGCGGCGCGTCGCAGGGCGGCGATGGCGGGGGCGGGATGCAGGCGATGGCCGATCCCGGCAACCTGACCGATTACCGCGACCGGGTCGGGCAGAGCTTTACCTTCACCGTGACCGGCACGGACCGGGGATCGGTCTGGGGCTCGGATATCTATACCGACGATTCCGCGCTGGCGGCGGCGGCGGTTCATGCCGGGGCGATCGGCATGGGCGAAACCGGGCCGGTGACGGTGACGATCCTGCCGGGGCAGCAAAGCTATCAGGGCTCGCCCGCGAACGGGGTGACCACGTCGGATTACGGCTCGTGGAGCGGCAGCTACCAGTTCGTCCTGCCCGAGGCCGCCGTGGAACCGGCGCCCGCCAGCCTGACCGATTACCGTGACCGCGTGGGCCAGACCTTCCGCTTCAGCGTGACGGGATCGGATCGCGGTTCGGTCTGGGGATCGGGGCCCTATACCGACGATTCGGCGGTGGCCGTGGCGGCGGTTCATGCTGGCGCCCTGGCCGTCGGCGAAACCGGCGTGGTCGAGATCCGCATCGTGCCCGGCCAGCAAAGCTATCAGGGGTCGAGCGCGAATGGCGTCACGACCTCGAATTACGGCTCGTGGCAGGGCAGCTACGATTTCGTGGGTCACGAGGCCGCACCGGCGCCCGCGCCGGCAGCAGAAGCCCCGGCCGCACCGTCGGCAGGCAAGTAACCGCCGCCAAAGACGACAGAAAAGGCCCGGCTGTTGCCGGGCCTTTTCGTCAGAGCGGACGGTCCTGGCGGGCCATGGCGCGAATGAAGGGGGCGAGCGCATCCTCATGGCGCGTCCAGTCCTCGAACGCGCCGGGGGCGTCCAGTGCTTCCATCATCGCCGGATGAGGCGCGAGGCCCAAAGCCTCGGCCAGAGCACGAAGCTGCGGGTCGGGATCGGCGCGCAGACCCTCGTAGCGGCAGGTCACGAAGGCATCGGGAAACTGCGCCTGCCAATGCTCGATCAGTGCGTCAAGCTGGGCGTGATAGCTGGCGATATCCTCCAGATCATGCGCCCAGGGGAAGGGCTCGGCGGGCATGTCCTGCGCGTAGAGATCAAGCGCGGTGGCGCGGGGATCGCGCGTGACATGCACGATGCGGGCCTTGGGGAACAGCGTCAGGATCAGCCCGGCCCAGTCCGCATTGGCGGGCGTGGGATCGAAAAGGCGCGGCGCATCGCTGGCCCCCGAGGCCAGCGCCCCGGCCCGCGCGGCAACCCAGTCCGGCGTCATCACGCGCGGCGCGGCCAGCACGGCGCGGCCCAGCCCGGGGATCGCGCCGGGCGCGTCGGTGGCGTGGATCTGCGGATGCGCGGCGAGCGCGCGCGCCACGGTCTCGGCCGCCGTGCCGGGCATCCCGATCAGGAAGACGGGCTGCACATCCGTCCGGCCCTGCGCGGAAAGGGCGGCGACCTGTTCCGGGCCAAAGAGCGTGCGGATGCGGCCGATCTCCTTGCGGCGCTGGGCGTGGGAATAGGCCGGGGCCTGCTGGCGACGAACGGCCTGCGCGGTGTCGAGCAGCGCGAAGACCTGCGCGTCGGCGCCGCTGTCGGCCAGCGCCCGGGCCAGCACGAAGGACAGCCGCGTGCGGGCCTCGCCGCTTGCCGCGTCGAGCGCCGCGCGCAGCCGGTCGAGCCGGGGATCGTCCGGGGCGAAGGTGGTGACGGCGGCGATGCCCTCCCACGCGGCGACCTCGGCCGGATCGAGCGCCAGCGCGGCCTCGAAGGCGGCGCGCGCCGCGCCGGGTTCGCCCTGCGCCGCAAGGATCTCGCCCCGGACCAGCTGTGCCTCGGCCACGTCCGCAAGCGGGGCGAGGGTTTCGAGCGCCTCGGTCAGCTGCCCCTGCTCGCGCTGGATCGAGGCCAGCATGACGCGGGCGGCGGGATGGCCGGGTTCGGCGATCATCGCCTGCTTTGCGGCCTCTTGCGCGGCGGGCCAGTCGGCCTTGAGCACCAGCGCGCTGGCAAGGTTGCGCAGCAGCGAAGGGTCGCCGGGCCTGTCCCTGAGCGCGGCGCGGATCGGCGCCTCGGCCTCGGCGACGCGGCCGGTTCCGATCAGCGCCGCGACGAGGTTATGCGTCACCTCGGTGTAATCGGGCGCCATGGCATGGGCGCGCTGGAAGGCGCGGGTGGCGTCGTCGGGCCGCCCGGTCTGCATCATCGCCACGCCCATCACGTTGTAGAGCAGCGGCACATCGGCATTGCGCCGCAACATGCCGCGCGCGGCGACGATCGCGTCGTCGAAACGCTCGTCCTGCATCAGGCTTTGAAGGTCGTTCAGTTCGCTTTCGGTCAGGGCCATGACGCTCTCGTCTCGGGGATCGGGTGGTGTCACAGGTGCCCGCTGCGAGGGCCGGGGTCAAGCGGGGGCAGGTTCGGGGGCTCAATGGAAGTCCCGGCTGGGAAACAGGATCCGCGCCTGATCGCGCGGATGCACCCGCCCGCCGCCGCCGCCCGTCTTCGAGCGCAGCGGATGCTTGCCCGGCAATTCGCGCAGCGGCACCGGGCGGCGGGTCTCGTCGCCGCGCCCCTCGGTCGGGTCGATCGCCTCGGTCCCCAGCTCGCCCAGGTAGTTCAGCGCCATCGAGTAATCCTCGACCGTTTCGGCGATCAGGTGGATGATGCCTTCCTGCCGCTGCAGCCGCCCGGTGATCTTCAGCAGCCGCCCGCCGATGACGATCCGGCGGAAGCGTTCATAGACCTTGGGCCAGACGACGACGTTGCACACGCCGGTCTCGTCCTCGAGCGTGATGAAGATCACCCCCGAGGCGGTGCCGGGCCGCTGCCGGGTGATGACCAGCCCACAGACGCTGACGGCAAGCGGGGATTGTCCCAGATCGGCGGCAGCGGTGAGACCGGGCAGGTTGGGGCGCACGATCTCCATCGGATGCGCGCGCAGGCTCAGGCGCAGCGACAGGTAATCGTCGATCACCTGCTCGCCCAGCGTCATCTGCGGCAGGTCGGCCTCGGGTTCGATGACGCCCTCGCCGGTATCGCCGAACAGCGGCAGGGGCTTGGGCGCGCGAATGGCCTTCACCGCCCAGAGCGCGTCGCGCCGGTTCAGCCGCATCGGCGCGAAAGCATCGGCCAGTGCCAGCTTTTCCAGCGCGGCCGGCGCCACGCCCGCGCGCCGCCACAGGCTTTCCACATCCGGATAGCCGTTGCCCCGGCAGGCGGTGATCCATTGCGCGTCCTCTTCGCGCAGGCCCTTGATCTGGCGAAACCCCAGCCTGAGCGCCAGCGCGCCGTCGGGCCGCCTTTCCAGCGTGTTGTCCCATTCCGAATGGTTGACGCTGATCGGCCGGACCTCGTGCCCGTGTTCCTGCAGGTCGCGCACCAGCTGGGCGGGGGCATAAAAGCCCATCGGCTGGGAATTGAGCAACGCGCAGGTAAAGGCCGCCGGGTGGTGCCGCTTCAGCCAGGCCGAGGCATAGACCAGAAGCGCGAAGCTGGCGGCGTGGCTTTCGGGGAACCCGTATTCGCCGAAGCCCTCGATCTGGGCGAAGCATTGCTCGGCGAAGGGCAGGTCATAGCCGCGAGCCAGCATCCCGCCGATGAAGCGGTCCTTGAAGGTGCCGATCGTGCCCATCCGCTTGAAGGTCGCCAGCGAGCGGCGCAGGCGGTCGGCCTCTTCGGGGGTGAAACCGGCCGCGACCACGGCGATCTGCATCGCCTGTTCCTGGAACAGCGGCACGCCCATCGTCCGCTCCAGCACCGCGCGCAATTCGGTCGAGGGCAGGACGACCTCCTCCTTGCCCTGACGGCGGTTGATATAGGGATGCACCATCCCACCCTGAATCGGGCCGGGGCGGATGATCGCCACCTCGATCACCAGATCGTAGAATTCGCGCGGCTTCATGCGCGGCAGAAAGGCCATCTGCGCGCGGCTTTCGACCTGAAACACCCCGATGGCATCGGCGCGGCACAGCATGTCATAGGTGTCGGGATCCTCGCGCGGCAGATTTTCAAGGTCCCAGTGCTGGCCCCGGTGCTGCGCGATCAGGTCGAAGGCCTTGCGGATGCAGGTCAGCATCCCGAGGCTGAGCACATCCACCTTCAGGATCCCCAGCGCGTCGATATCGTCCTTGTCCCATTCGATGACGGTGCGCCCGTCCATCGTCGCGTTCTCGATGGGGCAGAGTTCATCCAGCCGCCCCCGGGTGATGACGAAGCCGCCCACATGCTGCGACAGGTGACGCGGGAAGCCGATGATCTCGGCGATCAGGTCCAGCGTCTGCGCCAGCCTGCGGTCGTCGGGATTGAGCCCCAGTTCCAGAAGCGAATCACGCGAGGGCGCGCGCGACGACCAGCCCCACGATCCCGAGGCGATGGCGGCCAGCAGATCCTCGGACAGGCCCATGACCTTGCCCACCTCGCGGATCGCCGCGCGCGAGCGGAAATGGATCACCGTCGCGGTCAGCCCGGCGCGGTGGCGGCCATAGGTCTCGTAGATATGCTGGATCACCTCTTCGCGGCGCTCGTGCTCGAAATCGACGTCGATATCGGGCGGCTCGCCGCGCGCCTCGGACATGAAGCGCTCGAAGACCATGCTGATCGTGTCGGGCGCCACCTCGGTGATCCCCAGCGCGTAGCAGATCACCGAATTGGCGGCCGAGCCCCGGCCCTGACACAGGATCCCGCGCGAGCGCGCGAAGGTCACGATATCGTTGACGGTCAGGAAATAGGCGGCAAAGCCCAGCGTGCCGATGATGCGCAGCTCTTTCTCGACCTTCTGCAGCGTGTCCTGCGGTGTGCCGCGCGGGAAGCGGCGGCGCAGCCCCTCGATGGTCAGCCGCTCCAGCCGCTTCTGCGGCGGTTCGCCGTTGCTGATCTCGTCGGGATAATCGTAGCTCAGCTCATCCAGCGAGAAGGTGCAGCGCCGGGCGATGTCCAGCGTGCGCCGGATCGCGGCCGGATGATCGCGGAACATCCGCGCCATGTCGGCGGGGGCTTTCAGCCGCCGCTCGGCATTGGGCAGGGCGCGCCGGCCGATCCGGTCGATGGTGCAGCCCTCGCGCAGACAGGTCAGCACATCGGCCAGCCGCCGCCGCCGCGCGTGATGCATCAGCACGTCGCCCAGGGCCACCATCGGCACCCCGGTGCGCTGCGCCAGCCGCGCGCGCTCGGCCAGCCGCGCGCGGTCGCGCCCGTCGTAACGCGGCGCGGCGCCCAGGAAGACATGGCCGGGAAAGCGCCGCATCATGTCGCGTAGCCGCGCCTCGGTCGTGCGCGCCTCCGGGTCTTCGGCCCCGGGCGAGGCCTCCTCGGGCGGCAGCCCGATCAGGATCAGCCCCTCGCCCTCGGCCTGCAGGTCGGCCAGATGCAGATCGCACCGCCCCTTGCGGGCGCGCCGCTTGCCGGTGGACAGCATCCGCGACAGCCGCGCATAGGCGTCGCGGTCGGTGGGCAGGGCCAGCCACTCGACCGGGCTGTCGCTGAAGACAAGCCGCGCGCCGACGATCAGCCGGGGCAGGCGCGGCGGAACCGGAAGGCCCGCGCCGCGGTCGTCCTGCCGGCTGGACGGGTCGTGCACGACCTGCCCGCGAATCGTCACCGTGCCGCCCTCGGCCAGTCCGCGCCGGATCTCGCGCAGCGCGGAATGCGCGCGGACCACGCCCGCAAGGCTGTTGCGGTCGGTGATCGCCACTGCCTCGAGCCCCAGTTCGGCGGCGCGCGCGACCATCTCCTCGGGATGCGAGGCCCCGGTCAGGAAGGTGAAATTCGTCGTCACGCAAAGCTCGGCATAGCGCGTGCCGGGGGCCAGATCGACCCGCCTTTCGTCCGGCGTGCCTTCGTGCCTTTCACCTTGTCCCAAATACTCCGGAGACCCGCCATCGGCAGCGCCACCGGTTCCGGTCTCTTCCATCCTGTCCTCGGGGATCATTCGAACTCCCCCTGCACCGCCCAGCCGGGATCCTGCGGCGTGAAGAAGATCCACAGCCGCGGCCCTTCGAGCGTGTCCAGCCGCCAGTAATCGCGCACCCCGCTGCGCCAGAGCGGATCGTCCAGCCACCATTCCGGCGTCAGCCGCTCGGGACCGAATACCCGCAGCCGCGTCAGCGCCTGCCGCCGCCAGCGCAGGTGCCGGGGCGGATCGGGCAGGGCCGGGGCGTCGAGCGGCTCGGGCGGGAACAGCACCAGCGGCCGCACGGCGCCGGGGCGCCCGTCGGCCGGCCCGGGACGCGGCCAGCCGTCCGGCGGTTCGGTGAAGGCGGCGGCGGCGCTGAGAAAGGCGCGCTCGGGGATATGGCTGTCGGCGGGCAGGGGGCGGATCAGCGCCTCCAGCCCGACCCGGTTGCCCAGCCGCGTCATCAGATCGGCCAGCGCCTCCGAGCTGCCGCTGCGCGCCCCGCCCTGCGCGGGCGACGTCCCGCCCCGCCGGGTGCCGCCGCCGCCGGTCAGTTGCGCGGGCGGCAGGGCCTCGACCAGGGGCGCCGAAAGCCGCAGCGCATCGAAGCCGAACCCCGCCTCCAGCGCGTCGATCGCGCGCTCGAACAGCGCGGCCATCGCCGCCGCCTCGCGCATCGGCCGGGCCAGGGCGATCTCGGCCTCGGCCCGGCCGCCATCCGCGCGCGCCAGTTCCAGCCGGAGCTGGCGCGCCCCGGCCTCTTCGCGTTCGAGCCTGCGGCACAGCCGTTCCAGCAGCCGCGTGAGCCCCGCCATCACGTCCTGCGACGTGCCGATCGGCTCGGGCAGCGACAGGCGCACGGCATGGGGCGCGGTTTCGGCGGGCGCGGCGACGGGTTCGCGCAGCACGCCCTGCGCCTGGTCGAGCCGCATCATCAGCTCGGGCCCGAAACGGCGGGTCAGCGGCGCGCGGGGCGTGCGCCCGAGATCCGCGATCCGCGTCAGGCCCAGCCGCGCCAGCCCGGCGACGGTCTCGGCCTCGATCCTGAGCGCGGCCATCGGCAGCGGCGCAATCGCCGCGCCCGCCTCCTCGGCCAGCGTGACCGGGCCGGGCGCGAACCGCGCCAGCCCCCAGGCCGCGCCGCGCGTCGGCGCCACGGCGATCCGCGCCTCGATCCCCATCGCCGCCAGGCGCTGCGCCATGTCCGCGCAGAGCGCCGCCTCGCCCCCCATCAGATGCGCCGATCCCGTCAGGTCCAGCACCAGCCCGTCCTCGCCGTCGACCGCGACCCAGGGCGCATAGCGCAGCGCTTGGCGGCGCAGCGCCTGCAGCGCGCGGCGGGGCAGGGCGGGATCGTACGGGCGGGTGGTCAGGCCGGGCACCAGGCTGCGCGCCTCGGACAGGGATTGCCCGCAGCGCAGCCCCTGGGCCGAGGCCGCCGGGGACAGGCAGGCCACGACCTCGCCCCGGCCCCGGCGCGCCACCAGCACCAGAGGCTCGCTCACCTTGCGCGCCCGCCGCCGCACGAGATCGCTGGCGAGGCGGGGGAGGAACAGGGACAGGATACGCGCGGACATCGGCCATTTGTTCTTGATATGTTCTCATTTAGCGCGCCGGACAAAACGAGTCGAGTCGATCCGGCGCCGGGCTGGCCGACAGCCCCGGGGGCCAGCCCCCGGACCCCCGGGATATTTGAAGAACAAAGATGGGCGTTAACGCGTCGCTAACCGGCATCTTTGTTCCCCAAATATCCTCGGGGGGTGAGGCCGCAGGCCGAGGGGGGCAGACAGCCCCCCTTTCGGGCGCGCCGCGTCTCGAGGCCGCCGCGCGCGACATGATGCGCAGCGCGGGTCTTCGGCATTGCTCCCGGCCGGTCAGGGGCATAGACAGTGCCGGACAACAGGCCACAAAAGACCGGAGGCCCGGCATGACCGGCAAGAAACCCGTCGTTCTGTGCATTCTCGACGGATGGGGGATCAATCCGAAGACCGAAGGCAATGCCGTAGCTCTTGCCGATACGCCGAATTTCGACCGGGTGATGGCGACCTGCCCGCATGCGACGCTGGTGACTTTCGGCAATGACGTGGGCCTGCCCGCCGGCCAGATGGGCAATTCCGAGGTCGGCCACACCAATATCGGCGCGGGCCGGGTGGTGGCGATGGATCTGGGCCAGATCGACCTGGCGGTCGAGGACGGTTCCTTCGCGCAGAACGCGGCGCTGCTGACCTTCATCAAGCGGCTGCAAGGCACGGGCGGCACCGCGCATCTGATGGCGCTGGTGTCGGATGGCGGCGTGCACGGGCATATCACCCATCTCAAGGCGGCCGTCGCGGCGATCGCGGGCGCGGGCGTGCCGGTGGTGATCCATGCGATCACCGACGGGCGCGACGTGGCGCCGAAATCGGCCGATGGGTTCATCGCCGATCTGGTGGCCAGCCTGCCCGAAGGGGCCAGCATCGGCACCGTGATCGGGCGCTATTACGCGATGGACCGCGATTCGCGCTGGGAGCGGGTCGAGAAGGCCTATGACGCGATGGTTCGGGCTTCGGGGCGCGAGGCGCCCGATGCGCAGGCCGCCGTCGCGCAGGCCTACGCGGCGGGCGAGACGGATGAGTTCATCCTGCCCACGGTGATCGGCAACTACAAGGGCGCGCGCAGCGGCGACGGCCTGTTCTGTCTGAACTTCCGCGCCGACCGCGCGCGCGAGATCCTCGCCGCGGTGGGGGCGCCTGCCTTCAACGGGTTCGAGGCGCGCCAGCGGCCCGACTGGGCGATGATGCTGGGCATGGTGGAATATTCCGAGGCCCACAACGCCTTCATGAAGACGGCCTTCCCCAAGCGGGTGATCCGCAACACGCTGGGCGAATGGGTGGCAAAGCAGGGGCTGCGCCAGTTCCGGCTGGCCGAGACCGAGAAATACCCGCATGTGACCTTCTTCCTCAACGGCGGCAAGGAAGTGCCCGAAGAGGGCGAGGACCGTTTCATGCCGCCCTCGCCGAAAGTGGCGACCTACGATCTGCAGCCCGAGATGTCGGCCGCGCAGGTGACGGAGAAATTCGTCGAGGCGATCGAGGCGGGCTATGACCTGATCGTCACCAATTTCGCCAATCCCGACATGGTCGGTCATACCGGCGTGGTCGAGGCCGGGATCCGCGCGGTTGAGGCGGTGGATCAGGGCCTGGGCACGGTTCTGACCGCTCTCGAGAAGGCGGGCGGTGCGATGGTGCTGACCGCGGACCATGGCAATTGCGAGCAGATGATCGACTACGCCACCGGCGGGCCGCATACCGCGCATACCACCAATCTGGTTCCCGTGGCGCTGATCGGCGGGCCCGAGGGCGCGACGCTGGCCGATGGCCGGCTGGCCGATGTGGCGCCCACGCTGCTGGCGCTCATGGGATTGCCGCAGCCTGACGAGATGACCGGCAAAAGCCTGATCCGGAAGGCCTGATCCATGAGGCGCGGGGGCTTTCTGGGCTGGATGCTCGCGGCGGGGCTGGGACTGAGCCCGGCGGCGCCGGGTCTGGCCAATACCGCCGAGAACGCGCAGGCCGCCGCGATCGACCTTCTGACCGCGATCGACAGCCTGGGCGAGGCCCGGCAGGCGCCCGACCAGATCGAGGCGCTGACCCGCGCGATCCAAGCGCACGAGGCCGGGTTGTCGGCGCTGCGCGAGGGGATGCGCGAGGCCGCCCTGCGCGAGGCCGCCGTCGCGCGTGTGCTTGAGCAGCAGCAGGCACAGGTCAGCCGCGTTCTGGGCGCGATGATGGCCGTCGAGCGGGTCGAGGGGCCGGTGATGATGGTGCATCCGCAGGGGCCTCTGGCCACGGCGCGGGCGGGAATGATGATCGCCGATGTCGCGGCCGGCATGCAGGCCGAGGCCGATCGTATCGGCACGCTGGTGCGCGAATTGCGCGACCTGCGCGCGGTGCGCGAGGACGCGGTCGAGACCCTGGCCTCGGGGCTGGCCAGCCTGCAGGGCGCGCGCGCCGAGTTGAGCCAGGCGATGGCCGACCGGCGCGAATTGCCCCCCCGGGTGGGCGATGACGAGGCACGGATGCTGGCGCTTCTGGAATCGGTGCGCACGCTGCAGGGACTGGCGGCCGGGCTGGCCGAGCGGCCCTCGGGCACGGCCTCGGAACTGCCGTTGTTCGAAACCGCGCGCGGGCGGCTGGAACTGCCCGCCATCGCCACGATCCTGCGCGGCGCGGGCGAGGCCGACGCCGCCGGGATCGAACGTCCGGGGCTGGTTCTGGCGACCGAGCCGGGGGCGCTGGTCGTGGCGCCGTGGTACGGCACCGTGCGCTATCGCGGGCCGCTTCTGGATTACGGCAATGTCGTGCTTCTGGAACCGGGCGAGGGCTGGCTGATCGTGGTGGCGGGGCTCGACGTGGTCTATCCGCGCGCGGGCGAGGTGCTGGCGCAGGGCGACGCGCTGGGCCTGATGCCCGGGGGCGATCCCGTGGCTGACGAATTCGTGCGCGCCGACGAGGTAGCGAGCCGCAGCGAAACGCTGTATCTGGAATTGCGGCGGAACGGGCAGGCCATTGACCCTGCCGACTGGTTCGATTTGAGTGGACAGGAGCCGTGAAACGGCTGGACACGCGTGCGACAGGGCGCGCAGGACCGACAGACGGGATGGAAGCATGAACAAGTATCTGGTGGCAGCGGCGGCGGGCATCCTGGGCGGTGCCGTGCTGTCGACGCAGGTCGCCGCGCCGCTTCTGGCGCAGGAACAGGACGCCAACCAGTCGGTCTATGAGCAGCTCGACCTGTTCGGCGACGTCTTCGAGCGGATCCGCGCGCAATATGTCAACGAAGCGGATACCGGCCAGCTGATCGAGGCGGCGATCAACGGCATGCTGAACTCGCTCGACCCGCATTCCAGCTATCTGCCGCCCGACGATTACGAAGACATGCGTGTGCAGACCCGGGGCGCCTTTGGCGGGCTGGGGATCGAGATCACCCAGCAGGACGGTTATGTCCGCGTCATCACCCCGATCGACGAGACCCCCGCCGCCGATGCCGGCGTGCAGCCCGGCGATTTGCTGACGCATGTGGACGGCGTGTCGCTTCTGGGCCTGACGCTGCCCGAAGCGGTCGATCTGATGCGCGGCCCGGTCGGCAGCGAGATCGTCGTGACGATCCTGCGCGAGGGCGTGAGCGAGCCCTTCGACCTGTCGATCATCCGCGACACGATCCGCATTCAGGCGGTGCGCTCGCGGGTCGAGGGCAATATCGTCGTGCTGCGCGTGACGACCTTCAACGAACAGACCTACGACAATCTTGAAGCCGAGCTTCAGCAGGGCATCGAGGAACTGGGCGGGATCGACCAGCTTCAGGGGATCGTGCTGGACCTGCGCAACAATCCCGGCGGCCTGCTGATGCAGGCGATCCGCGTGTCTGATGCGTTCCTGGAACAGGGCGAGGTCGTCTCGACCCGCGGCCGCGACGAGGCCGAGGGCGAGCGTTACAACGCCACGCCCGGCGACCTGATCGAAGGGCGGCCCATGGTGGTGCTGATCAACGGCGGCTCGGCCTCGGCAAGCGAGATCGTCGCGGGCGCGCTGCAGGATCACCGCCGCGCGGTCGTGGTGGGCGAGCGCAGCTTCGGCAAGGGCTCGGTCCAGTCGCTGATCCCGCTGCGCGGCGACGGCGCGATGCGGCTGACGACGGCCCTGTACTACACCCCCTCGGGGCGGTCGATCCAGGCGCTGGGCGTGGCTCCCGACATCGTCGTGCACCAGCCCCAGCGCCACGATGCCGCCATCGCGCCCGAGGAAGACGGCGCCGTGCCGCGCCCGCTGCGCTCGGAATCGACGCTGCGGGGCGCGCTGTCCAACACCAACATCACCGACGATGAACGCCGGCAGATGGAGGAGGAAGAGCGCGCCGCCGAAGAGGTCGCCCAGCTGCGCGACGAGGATTATCAGCTGGCCTACGCGCTCGACATCCTGCGCGGCCTGTCGGCGATGAACGACAACTGATGACGCCCGAAGAGCTTCAGGCGCTGCCCTACCGGCCCAATGTCGGCGTGATGATGATCGACGGGCGCGGCATGATCTTTGCCGCAAGGCGGCTCGACAGCGCGGTCCCGGCCTGGCAGATGCCGCAGGGTGGGATCGACGCGGGCGAAGACCCCCGCGCCGCCGCCCTGCGCGAGCTTCAGGAAGAGACCGGCGTCGCCCCGGCGCTGGTCCAGGTGCTGGCCGAGACGCCCGACTGGCTGTGCTATGACCTTCCGCCCGAATTGCTGGGCAAGATGTGGAAGGGCCGCTACCGGGGCCAGCAGCAGAAATGGTACCTGCTGCGCTATCTCGGCCGCGACGATCAGATCGACCTGGAGCAGGAACATCCGGAATTCAGCGAATGGCGCTGGGTCACGGCAGATGAGATGATCGAGGCGATCGTCCCCTTCAAGCGCGAGATCTACAAGCAGGTGGTCGCGGCCTTCCGCCCGCATCTGGCCTGACTCCGCACGGCAGGGCGAACGGCGCGGCGAATCGGGCGTCGGAATCGACGCGCGCGCTCTGGACGTTGCCTGCGCAATCCGCATAACTGCACGCTGTTTAATCATTTCGGGAAAAGCGGCGTGAAACTCGGCATCTCCTTTCTGGTCCTCGCCTATGTGCTGAGCCAGTTCTACCGCGCGTTCCTGGCCGTGCTCTCGCCGCTTCTGTCGCGCGATATCGGCGCTCTGCCCGAGGATCTGGCGCTGTCGTCGGGCCTCTGGTTCCTGACCTTCGCCCTGATGCAGATCCCGGTGGGCGCCGCGCTCGACCGGATCGGACCGCGCCGCATCTCGGCCTGGCTTCTGGGCGTCGCGGGGGCTGGCGGCGCGCTGGTCTTCGGGCTGGCGCAGGCGCCGTGGCACATCCATGTGGCGATGATCCTGATCGGCATTGGCTGCTCGCCCGTGCTGATGGCCAGCTATTACATCTTCGGCCGGATGTATCCCGCCCGGGTCTTCGCCACGCTGGCGGGCGCGATCATCGGCTTCGGTACGCTGGGCAACCTGGCCGGCGCCTGGCCGCTGGCCTGGGCCGCGGAGAGCTTTGGCTGGCGGCTGACCGTGCTGACGCTGGCAGGCGTGACGCTGGCGGTGGCGCTGGCGCTCATGCGGCTGGTGCAGGACCCGCCGCCGCTGCCCCGGCACGAGGCCGGCCGGGGATCGCTGTTCGATGTGCTGAGGATCCCGGCCCTGTGGCTGATCCTGCCCTTGATGGCGGTGAACTATGTCCCCGCCGCCGCCGTGCGCGGGCTCTGGGCCGGGCCGTTCTTTGCCGATGTCTACGGCGCCAGCGCGATCGATATCGGCTGGGTCACGCTGGCCATGGCGCTGGCGATGGTGGCGGGATCCTTCGCTTATGGTCCGCTCGACCGCGTCTTCGGCACGCGCAAATGGGTGGTGCTGACGGGCAACGTTCTGGGCGCGGCCTGTATCCTGACGCTCTGGGCGGTGCCGACCATCGGCTTCCTGCCCGCCACGGCGCTTCTGGCGGGGGTGGGGCTGTTCGGCTCGTCCTTTCCGCTGATGATCGCCCATGGCCGCAGCTTCTTTCCGCCGCATCTGCTGGGGCGCGGCGTCACGCTGATGAACCTGTTCGGCATCGGCGGGGTCGGGGTGATGCAGACCGTGTCGGGCGGCCTGCACCGCGCGACCGCGCCGGTCCCGCCCGAGGCCCCCTATCAGGCGATCTTCCTGCTGTTCGGGCTGCTCTTGCTGGCGGGCTGCGCGATCTATCTGTTCTCGCAGGACCGCACGGACTGAGATTTTCGGGCCCTAATCGGCGCTTATGCGGGGTCCGGCCCCCCATTGGGCTTTAATCCCGGGCGGAAACCGCGTATTCGCGCTGCTGTCCATGACGCTTCTGTCCTTCCGGGCGGGGCGGTCATGCCTGTCCGTACGTCCAAGGAGGATCTGATGGGTTACAAGGTTGTTGTTGTCGGTGCCACGGGGAATGTGGGCCGCGAAATGCTGAACATCCTCGCCGAGCGCGAGTTTCCGGTCGACGAGATCGCCGCGCTGGCCTCGCGTCGCTCGCTGGGAACCGAATGCAGCTTCGGCGACAAGACGCTGAAATGCCAGGATCTCGAGCATTTCGATTTCACCGGCTGGGACATCGCGCTGTTCGCCATCGGCTCGGACGCGACCAAGGTCTACGCGCCCAAGGCCGCCGCCGCCGGCTGCGTGGTGATCGACAATTCGTCGCTCTACCGCTACGACCCCGACGTGCCGCTGGTGGTGCCGGAAGTGAACGCCGCCGCCGTCGACGGCTATACCAAGAAGAACATCATCGCGAACCCCAACTGCTCGACCGCGCAGATGGTCGTCGCGCTGAAGCCGCTGCATGACCGCGCGAAGATCAAGCGCGTCGTGGTGTCGACCTATCAATCCGTGTCGGGCACCGGCAAGGACGCGATGGACGAGCTGTGGAACCAGACCAAGGGCGTGTTCGTGCCGGGTCAGGAGGTCGCGCCCTCGGTCTATCCCAAGCAGATCGCCTTCAACGTGATCCCGCATATCGACGTCTTCCTCGACAGCGGCGACACGAAAGAAGAATGGAAGATGGTCACCGAGACCAAGAAGATCGTCGATCCCAAGATCAAGGTCACCGCGACCTGCGTCCGGGTTCCGGTCTTCGTCGGCCATGCCGAATCGATCAATGTCGAGTTCGAGGATTTCCTCGACTGGGAAGAGGCGACCGAGATCCTGCGCGAGGCGCCCGGCATCCTGGTCGTCGACAAGCGCGAGGCGGGCGGCTACATCACGCCGGTCGAATGCGTGGGCGAATACGCCACCTATGTCAGCCGCATCCGTCAGGACGTGACGATCGAGAACGGCATCAACTTCTGGTGCGTCTCGGACAACCTGCGCAAGGGCGCGGCCCTCAACGCCGTGCAGATCGCCGAGGTCCTGGGCCAGCGCTGCCTGAAGAAGGGCTGAGGTTCGGAAAAACACTGCCAACGGGTCGCGGCATCGAAAATCAACTTGGATGCCGCGATCAGCCTTTTATTCTGCCGTTGTCCCGTCCGACGGGGCAAGACATTTCACTTTATCATTGGTGCCTTCAGCCGGCACGCTATGACTCTTCCAAAGCGGTTCGGCGGGCAACTCGGGATAAGATTTCCATGCGTGCAATCGTTCATATCGGTGCCCCGAAAGCCGGCTCTACCGCAATTCAGAGTAACATCCGCGACAACAGGCAGGAGCTGTCGGATCAAGGCTTCTTCTGTTACTGGCCGTCGCGCGGTCCGAATGATCGAGCGCTTTCAGAACGTTTTGAAGCGGCAAAGGGTCCGAGGCCTCCTCAAGTGCAGCATGCCTTTGAGAAGATTCCTGACCCTGTTTCGTGGAGCAACGCCTGCTGGAGAGAACTCGCTGAACAGGTCGCCCGGAGCGACCATGATTTCGCGATCATTTCTAGCGAGCATTTCTTCAATACGCCTGACCCTAACGGGCTTCTTGATGCCCTGAGCGGGATTTTCGACGATCTAACCCTCGTGGTTTATCTTCGTGACCCCGTGGAGCAATACAACTCACACTTGAATCAGCTGATCCGAGGGGGCGCACGGTTTCGCAATCTGAAAACCCCTGTAGCCTACCAATATTATGCATACTCGCATCTGCCGGCGATGCTAGAGAAGATCGGTTCCGAAAAGGTTGTGGCGCGGAATTTCAGCCGCAAACACTTGAAGAACGGTGACGTTGCAGATGATTTCTTCGATGTTGTCTCTTCTATTGCCGATCGTCCTGTTTCAGTGTCGCAAAAAGCGGCTCGCGTGAATGAAAGCCTGTGCGGTGCGGCGACAGTTTGGCTCATGGCGCAGAACGAAAGTTTTTCCGTTCAGGCGCCGAAACATCTGGAGCTCCGCCGGCAAGTGATCCGGCGTCTGCGCGAGGATCTCGCCCTGAAAGATCTTCCGCCGCTTAAGCTGGAAGATCCTGCCATGGCGGCTATCCTTCGTTGGAACGCGCGCGAAGCGTGCCAATGGTATAACGACACATTGCTTGGCTCCGATTCTTTGCTTGCTCTGGAAACGGCAGCTCCGGATGTTCCGGACTACCGAGAAGCGCGTGAGCAAATGCGAGCTTGGATGTTTAGCTACCTGTCGCAGGATGCCTTGGAAAAAGTCTTGCGCGCTGCGGTTCCTGTAACGGGCTGAAAGCCGTTACTTCTTGTCGCGCCCGTTCTGCTGCTGGATAGCAAAGCAAAAAGCAGTCCGCCCTGGGCCTAGGTTTCGCGCCTATTCCGCAGTCTTCTTCAGGTGCATCAGCTTCCGCGACATGACATTCGACACCAGCTCGGGGTCGTAGTCCTCGCCCAGAAAGGCAAACAGCGGCTCCAGCTTGCTGTGGTCGCTCGTATAGTCGTTGTAATGGATATGATGGCAACGGTCGGGATTGTTGCGCATGTAGCGATGGAACAGCGCTTCGGTCGCGGACAGCCGCTTCTTGACCTCGCTGGGGTCCTGCTGTGCCCACCAGCCCGAGCGCACCACCTCGTCCAGATTGCGGGTGTTGAAGACGAACTTGGCCGGGCTCAGGAAACGGTGCAGGAAATTCAGCGTATTGCTGAGATCCGCGAAGCTGTTGCCCCAGCGGATTTCCTTGAACCCCGTAACCCGGGTGCCGGCAGGCGGCATCAGGATCTGGTTGCGAAAGGTCCGGGCCAGCGCATCGCCATATCGGCGATGATTGCAGTTCTCGGCCCCGTACCAAGGGTTGTTGGGCTGTGTCGTCTCACCTGTGCGGGCATGGCTGCGGATGACGTCGTTGTCCCGGACATTGACCCAGGCCTGCGCCAGAGGACCGGCCGCGTTCGCGTTCTCCCCGCGGATGCAGTACCCGTCGATCGCGTTGAGCAGGTTCTGGACCAGTGTCGATCCCGAACGCCCATAAGTGACCACGAACACATAACCCTTTATGTCGGTGCTCTGGGCATCGCCTGACGACATCCGTTCGTCCTCTAACCGTCTACGCGCCTTGAATATCGTTGCGAATTGTGGAGAACAAGCGGAAACCAGACCTCGGGGCGGCCACCAAGGCGGCGCGGAGGCAAGCCTGAAAGACGTAGCGGAGCGCGGGGCACGCCATGACGCAGACCGACGAACCGCTCATCTCCGTCATCGTCGCAGTGCATGACGTGGCCGATCACGTCGGCGCGGCGGTGGCCAGTCTCAGGGCGCAGAGCCTGACCGATTTCGAGGCTCTGATCGTCGATGACGGCTCGACCGACGGCTCGGGCACGGTCGCGGCCGAGGCCTGCGCGGGGGATCCGCGTTTTCGCGTGATCCGGCAGGACAACCGGGGTCTGTCGGGCGCGCGCAATACCGGGCTGGATCAGGCGCGGGGCCGGTTCGTGGCCTTTCTCGACGGCGATGACGCCTATGCGCCGGGCTACCTGTCGGGGCTGCACGGGGCGCTGACGCGGCAGGGGACCGACTGGGCCGCCTGCGCGATCGAGCTTGCCTATCCCGACGGGACGCGGATCAGCCATCCCGCGCTGCATGCCTCGGAACCGCTGAACGCCGAACAGATCCTGCAGCTGGACGATGCGCGCGCGGCCGTGCGGGTGTTTCCCTCGGCCTGGAACAAGCTCTACCGGCGCAGCCTGTTCGACGGGCTGCGCTTTCCCGAAGGCATCTGGTTCGAGGATCACGAGGTGTTCTGGGAGATGGTCGCCCGCGCGCCCGCGCTCGCCTATACGCCCGAACCGCTGTACCTGCATCGCCGCGAACGGGCGGGCCAGATCACCGGGCGCGACGACGACCGGGTCTTCGATCAGCTGCGCGTGCTCGACCGGCTGCATCCCCGGCTGACGGCCCTGGCCCACGGCAAGGAGGCTTTCGACCGGCTGGCGACCCGGCTGGTCCACGAGCGCGCGGCCGTGCTGGTCGACCGCGCCCGCCGGACCCGGTTCCTGACCGCCACCTACGCGCTGTTCGACCGTCTGGATGCGCAATGGTCGCCCGACTGGGACCCGGATATCAGCCGCGCGCTGGGCCGGGTGCTGGCCGGCGAAACGCCGCTGACGATCCTCGTGCTGGATCCCGATCCGGGCCGGGCGCTGGCGGCGCTCGACCGCACGGCGCAGGGCGATTTCGAGCTTCTGGTCACCGCCGCCGACGCGCCGGAAACCCTGCCGTCCGGGCAGGTGGTGGAGCGGGTCTCGCCCGAAGGGCTGACGCCGCGGCGGCTGGGCGAGATCGCGCGCGGCGATTGGGTGATCGTGCTGGCCCCGGGCGAGATCCCCGCGCCGGACGGGCTGAAGCGGCTGCTCAACCTGGCGATGGAAAGCGGTTGCGATCTGGCGATCGGGGCGCTGCTGCGCGAGCGGCAGGGCTATCACGACGGCTGGACCAATAACGCCGCCCTGGGGTTCGATCCGACCGCCCTGCCTGCGACCGGGGGAAGGATCGCGATGGGCGAGGGGGCGGTCACCCGGCAATATCCCGCGCTGGGCAACCGGATCCTCCGGCGCGACCTGCTGGCCGCGATGCCCGAGCGCCAGGCGCTTCGCGGCGATCCGCTTTCGGTTCAGATGATCGTGACCGAACTGGCGCAATCCGCGCGCCATGTCGTCTATACCCGCTACGCGGTCACCTGCATTCCCGATTTCATGGCAGACAGACGCGGCCTGTTTGCGCTGCGGCGCGCGGTGGCGCATCTGCCCGAGGCCGGGCTGGCGCCGGGATGGCGCGGACAGGTCTATCTGCGCCTGCTGCGCCTGACAGGGCTGCGCGGCGCCTTGCGCTGGGCGCTGGCGGCAGGGCTGGTTCTGCTGTCGGGCTGGGGACCCGGCCATCCGCGTGCACAACCGCATGGTCAGCCCGACCCCGAGACGCCCGCTCTGGCACGCAGGATGCTGACTCGCGGGCGGCGTTGAGGCAGAGTTGCATCGCGTAGCAGCGCTTGCCATAAGGTCCGGATTTAATGCTGCGATGCAGTGTCGATTGAATGGCAGGGTTTGAATGGAGTCCTTTCGTACCGCCCAAGGGGCAAGATTCTGGACTTTGGCCGATTTTTCCGCCGGCTTCGTCCTGAACCTCGATTTCTATAACGACGCCGAAACCGAGATTCCCTTTCACCTGTCGGTCCGGCGCGATGAGAAGCTGGTCGTGGTGAACCGTAAGGCGCCCGAGGGCTGGCGCCGCGAGATCCGCTTTCCCATGGAGTTCGAGAACCGGCTCACCCCGGTTCAGATCGTTTTCGCCAATGGCACCGCCGAGGTGCATGTCGACGAGCGGCGCATCGGGCTGTTCGATTCGCTGCCCCGGCTGGACCTGTCGGGGCGCATGTTGATGCGGCGCGGCTTTCCCCGGCTGGACCAGATCGCCAAGGTGAATGTCACGGGCTGGTCGGCCTATGACCGGATGGTTCTGGACACGTCCAGCGACCGCTGGCGCAACGAAACCGGCCTGCACCTGAACGATTCGTTCGAAGCGGTGGTGCGGAAGCTTCGGGCCGAACACGCGCGCGACGGGGTGCTGCGGATCGCCGGGATGGAAGAGACGTTCCGCGCCTCGCTGCGCCTGATCGTCCCTGCGGCCGACCGCGCCCGGGCCGAGTTTGGTATGGTCGCGCTGCCGCCGGGCCGGATCTGGACCGGGGCGGGCGACACGCTCGTGCTGACGATGACCACGCGGGATGGCGCCATGCTGGGGCAGATGACTCTGACCCGCGCCGACCTGGCCGCACGGATCAGCGAGCTGGCGCGCGCGGGGGGGCTCGATCAGAACGACCGGGCGGCCCTGCAGGCGCTCGAACACGTCAAGTTCGCCGAGATCGGCGACGACCTGTCGCCCGAGGTCTGGGGCGTCCTGTCGAAGGCGGCCGAGCGGTTCAAGCTGAAGGACTACCTGCCCGAGCGCGCGTCGGCCGGGGCGGCGCCCCTGCGCCCGGCTGTGGCCGAGGATCCCGAGCAGCCGGCGATCGAGGCGGTCGAGCGTTTCACCGTCGCCATGCGCGCCGATCCGTTGCGCGACCCGGTGGCGCTGCTTGACGCCGAAATGAAGATTCTTGCGGCTCAGGCGGCCAATCTGCCGAAGAGCCGCCTGCCTGAGGTGGAGCCTTCCGCCACCGCGGACGGCACGCCCGTCGCCCCGGTGGACATGCTGAAACTGATGTTCCTGTACCGGCTGATGATCTGGTTCGCGCAGAACGACCGGATGGACGATCTGCTGCGCTACCGGCGCGATGCGGGACTGCCGTACCGACCGCTCGACTGGCCGATCAGCTCGGCCCGCTCGCTGATGATCGCGCTCTATTACGGCGAAGGCCGGTTTCAGGAGGCGATGGAGGCCATGCACCAGATCGCCGCGCCGGGCGGCGACTGGCTGAACACGCCGGTGATCGCCTGGGTGATGGAACAGGCGGCACGAAGCGCGCCGGCGCTCGATGGCACGCTGCCGCTCGACTGGGTTGCGCGCGAGATCCTGGCCGGCGCGCTGAACCTGATCGAATGGCACAGCGGCGATTACTGGAGCCACATGACCTGTCAGCGCCTGATGCGGGCGACCGTGGCGATCCTGTCGCGCGACAAGGCGCTGCCGCCCGAAGTGCGCGAGCGCGCGATCTGGGTTGCGGGCAAGGTCTATGCGCTCAATCCCGGCTTCTGGGCGATGGTGGACGAGGCTCAGGCCGCCACCGGCTGGGTTCTGCCCGACAGCCTGCGCGCGATGCGCGAGGTCTTCGAGCCGATCGAGGCCGCGATCCTGAACGGGCCGGTTCTGTCGATCGCCGATGCCGAGCGGGTCGATCACGCGCTGAACCTGCACCGGCAACTCGGCACCGGCGCGATGGTCCGTTTCCGGCGCGAACTATTCGGGCCGCTGGGCATTGCCGAGACGGCGATGGGGGGGGCGCTGGCCCCGCTGATGGCGGGCATGGATCCGGCCGAGGGCGCGCTGCGGCTTCTGACCTTCCCGCGCGCCCGGGTCGACCTGACCGAGGACCAGCGTCAGGAGGCCCTGCGCGGGCTGGAGCGCTGTAACGAACAGCTCGTCGTCCTGCCTTTCGCGGATCAGAACAATCATCTGCGCGCCCAGGCCGAGGCCATCCTCGCCGGCGACGCGGACGCCCCGGCGCTGACGCGCTGGCTTGAGGCCCTGCCGCCGATTTCGGGCGCGCAGGGGCGGTTCGTCGGCATCATGCTGGCCTTTGCCACCGCGCGCGGGCTTCTGGACCGGGGCCGCGCCGACGAAGCCGGGCAGGTGCTGGAACAGGCGCGCCGCCTTGTCGCGACGCAGCTGTCCGACAGGGTGGCCACCGGGCTGCTCCTGGCCTCGTCGCTGGTCGGAATGTCGTTTCATGCTCTGAACAGGGCGCATGGCGACAGGCCGGACATCCGCGCGCTTGCCGGTCTTCTGACCCACCGTCTTCCCGCCGCGCCGCTCGAGGCGATCGACGACCGCGCCGCCGACCTGATGCAGGCGGCCAGCCCGCTTCAGAACACGCTGCTTTGCGTCTATACCTGTCAGCCCAATCTGGACACCCGGGTCCGGATCATGCGCGAGACATGGCTGCCGCTTCTGAAGGCGATGGGCGTGCCGTTTCTTGTTTTCGTGGGCAATGGCGACGGGCGGCGCGAGGGCGATGTCGTCTATCTCGACGCGCCCGACGATTACGAGGGGCTGCCGCAAAAGAGCCTCGCGCTGGCGAAATGGGTGCTCGAACACACCAATTTCGCGCATCTGGTCAAGGTCGACGACGATTGCTTCATCGACCCCGAAGCGTGGTTCGGGGATCTCGCGCATCGGGGCGCCGATTACCATGGCCGGCGGCTGCATCGCTCGCGCGGGCAGGTCGACCGCGCGTGGCATCAGGGCAAGTCCCGCTCGCAGCGGGGCCGCTTCGAACTGGACAAGTCGCCCGAGCCGTCGACCTATGCCGATGGCGGTACGGGCTATTCGCTGTCGCGCGTGGCGATGGCCGCGCTGGTCGAGGCCGCGCAGACGGCCGAGGGGCGCGAGCTGGAGCAATTGTCCTTCATGGAGGACAAGCTGGTCGGCGACCTGCTGAGCCTGCGCAATATCGGGCTCGACAATACCGGCTATCATGTCAGCGTCCTGCGCCGCACCGCACCGGGCGGTCCGATCGTGCCACAATGGGTGAACGGCTTCCTGCCGTTCAGGGGCGCGCGGGTGAAGCTGGCGCATCTGGACGGCGTCGACCGCATGGCCGAGGTACTGGCCGGGATGGATCAGGACCGCCCGCTCGACCGCAAGATCTGGCCAAGCTATCAGCCGGTTACCTTGGGCTTCAATTCGAACGCGCTGGATCTGGTGTCTTCGCAGGCAAGGCTCGACACTGTGAACGAGGCCGAGGTGGCGGCGGTCATCTGCCTGCGCAACGAGATGTTCATCCTGCCCGCCTTCCTTGACCATTACCGCAAGCTGGGCGTCGGCGGGTTCCTGATCGCCGATAACGGCTCGGATGACGGCAGTTTCGAATATCTGGCCGAGCAGCCCGACGTGGCGCTGTTCTCGGTCGATACCGAATACGGCAAGTCGGGCTACGGCGTGGCATGGCAACAGGCGCTGATGTCGAATTTCCGTGTCGGGCGCTGGTCGCTGGCCGTCGATGCAGACGAATTCCTGTTCTGGAACCTCGACCGGTCGGGCGATCTGCCGACGCTGGTGCAATCGCCCGAATTCGAGGGCGCCGATGCCGCGCGGATCTTCATGCTGGACATGTATCCCGAAGGCTCGCTCTCGACGGCGGATTTCAAGAGCGGCGATCCCTTCGCGCAGGCCGGCTTCGTCGAGCGCGAGCCGTTTCTCACCGCGTCGATGGCGCTGGGGCCGTTTTCGAACTCGCCCACATGGACCAGCGCGCTGCGTCACCGGCTTATCCCCGGCTCGCGCAGCGATCTGTTCGTTGCGCAGAAATACGCGCTGTTGCGCTATCGGCCGTGGATGCGGCTGTCGGCGGGGCTGCATTACGTGTCCGAGACGCGGCTGGCCCGGCGCGAGCTGCTGTTCGCGCATTTCAAGTACAACGCCCATTTCCGCGCCAAGGCGCAGGCCGAGGTCGCGCGCAGCCAGCATTTCAACAATGCCGAGGAATACCGCAAGTATCTGGCGCTGGTGGGCGAGGGGCGCGACGTGATCCACGATCCCGAAATCTCGGTGCCGTGGGATCAGGCCGCTTTCGTGCGGCGGGTCTGCGGCGGCTGAAAGCCGCCGGGCCCGGGAGGGCGCTCAGAACCTGGTGAAAAGCCGCTCGCGGTCGGGGAAGAACTGCGCGCGCAGGCGCTCGTTGCTCTCGGCATGGGCGGCGCGGATCCGTTCGCGCTGCGCGTCGCTCAGGACCAGTTTCGACCCCGGCTGTTTCAGCCCGCGCCGCTTCAGCGCCATGACCGCGTGAAACAGCGGGTTCGGCCCGCCGCTTTTCAGCCGCGACGGCGTCCATTTCCCGATCCGGATCGACAGATCCACCTCTTCGGCGCTGAGCGACTGGTTCAGATAGGGCGGATCTTCCAGCGGGCCGCGATCGATCCCGGCCACCGCGCAGAAATCATCCAGCAGATCGCCGTTCTTCATCACGCCCCGGTCGAACAGCCGGACGGTCAGGTTTTCCTGCCCCACGACCGAAGCCCACATGCGCGCGCGGCGGAAGAAATTCATCTTCGGCAGCATCGTGTCGATATGCTGGTCGAGTGTCTGGAACTCGCCGCGCTTGATCGCCTCGGAATAGGTCGAGAGCATGAACTCGTCCTGCGGGCGGTAATAGACGATGTAGCGCACGCTGTCGAAATGGCGGTTCAGCGTGTCGTGCAGCGCCTGCATCCGGTCGAGCGTGTGGCACCAGGCATGGATCTGCTCGCTTGAGGCCAGATAGGTATGCTCGGGCCATGTCCGCACACCCTTGCTCAGCATCGCCTCGAACCGGTCGACATAGGCTTCCTGGCTGGCGCGGCCCTTGACGCCCATGGCGTAGAGCTTGTTCGCCGCTTCCAGCTCGCCGCCCGAGCGGATGATGGCGGTCAGGCCCAGCTCCATCTGCGCGGGGTTGCGGGGCGTGAAGGGCTCGAAACGCAGCCCCTGCGAGGACAGCGCCGGGCGGTTCAGGGCCAGAAACGACTGGATCGTCGTCGTGCCGGTCTTCTGCGTTCCGATGTGAATGACGGCTTTCATGGCGTTTCCCGGTAAATCTGCAGAAGCTCTTCGATATGGGTCTGGACGCTGACGGGCGCGATGGCGTTGGCCCAGTAATTGGCTGGCGTGACGCTGCCGTCCAGAAGCCGCGACATCACCCTGTGGAAGGCGTCGATGCTGTCGGCGCGGAACACCAGGTCGTTGCAGCGCCCCAGTTCCTGCGCGCCGCCGCGGTCCGAGGTGATCAGCGGGATGTGGCGCGAATGCATCTCGATGGCGACTTGCGGCAGGTTGTCTTCCCACACCACCGGCACCACGCCCAGATCGACATCGGACAGCATGGTCTTCAGGTCGTCATGCGAATAGCCGGCGATATGCGTGACCTCGGCCAGATGCCCACGCAGATCGGCCAGAAGGCCCATCGCCTCGCCGTCGCCGGGCAGGGCGGCCAGTTTCAGCCGCACGCGCGCGGCCAGTTCGGCGGGCAGGGCGGCAAGCGCGCGCATCAGGAAGTGATAGCCCTTGTCGCGGCGCATGTAGCCCAGATAGGCGATCCGCAGCGTGCCGTCTTCGTGCAGAAAGGTGGTGCGCGGGCGGCTGTAGTGCCATTCGCCCGCCTCGGCCGAGCCGATATAGCTGGTCTGCAGCTTCGAGGCATGGATCCCGTGATGCAGCGCGATCTGGCGCACCCGGTCGGACACGCACAGCACGCTGTCGCAATGTGCGTTGATCAGGCTCACGAAGCGCGCGCGGCGTCGGGCGAAAGCCTCGGCCGGGGTGGCGCTGCTGGGCTTGGGATGGGCGCGGCGCTGGTCGTCGCTCGCGGGGGGGATCACGGTCGGCACGTTGCCGCCCTGCGCGGCCTGCGCGCTGGCGCTCGCCCCCGCGCCGGCACCAGCGGCGACAAGGCGCACGGGCTCGGCCATCTGGCGGCGCCGCCGCACGTTCAGGATGCGCCGCAGGCTGCGCCAGGCCAGCCGCATCGCGGGACGGAACACATGGTCGTAAAACCGCGTCCCCGGTCCCAGCCCGGTCCGGGCGAAGGTCCAGGCGATGGCATAGGCCGTGCGGATCGAGCGCGGCTCGGGCTGGGCGGCAAGACAGCGCGTGCAGCTCGATCCGCCGTGGAAATCGTCGCAATGCTCGCGCTCGGCATACCACAGGTTCACTTGCGGGCAGAACGGGTAGTAATTGTGCAGGGACAGCACGAATTTCGTCCCGGGCCAGCGCCGTTTGAGGTTCAGCACATTGGCGGGCAGGCCTTCGAGATTGTTGAAATGGATGACGTCCCACGGGCCGGTGCGATCGACGAAATCGGCAAAGGCCGCTTCGGTCGCCGGATCGTCAAGCTGCGCGCGTCCGCCGAAATCGGCATGGGACGGGGCGATCAGGCCGGAATTGACCAGCGTGTAGCGCGGGCTCTTGCCACCCTCGACGGTGATCACATGCGGCTTGCGGCGCAGGAATTCCTGCGACAGGCCCGAGGACAGAAAGGCGGTTTCGATGTCCTCATGCGCGGCCATCCCGTTGATGACATTGCGCTGATAGACGCTGACGCCGCCGCCGCGCCGCTCGCGATCAAGGTAATCGGCCCAGTTGTAATACAGGATTCTCATTGCGGCTTGTCCTTGCCCGGAGCCTTGCCCTGCGCCTTGGCCGGAGTCTCGTCCGGCGCCTTGGCCGGGGCCGGGGCCTGCGGCTTGCCCAGCTGATCCTCCAGCGTCTTGATGCGCTGGGCCTGCGTGGCCAGCCTTTCGCGCAGGCGGGCGATCTCGCTGGACAGGATCGCGAACATCTCGGCGGTTTCGCGCCGCGCCGGGTCCTGCGGGCGGGGCGGATCGGCGCGCATGGCCGCCAGATCCAGCGCCGCGCCCGGCAGCGCCGCCAGCGTGTCGAGCCCCGTCAACGCGCGGTCGCGGATCTGCTCGAAGGTCAGCGGCGGGCGCGGTTCGGACCATTGCGGCGCGCGGGTCTCGGCGCCGAGCGCGCTGTCCACATCCTGCATCATCGCCGTCTTGACCCACCGCCGCGCCGGCACATGCTGCATCCCGCGCTTGATCGGCAGAAGCTTTTCATCGAGCCGGGGATTGGGATCGGCATCGGGCGTTCCCGCACGGGCGGGGAAGGGCTGGCCGATCGCGTTCAGGAAATCGCGGTACATCGCATCATCGCGGCGCAGCGCCGGCGTGAAGCCCCGCAGGATCACCGCGTCGCGCCCGAAGATGTCGATCCACGGCCGCAGCGCCTGCGCGTAATCCCAGTGGATCGGCTCCATCACCTGCTCGACCGTGGTATCGAAGCCGGGCACGTCGAAACCGATCTTGATCAGCTGGTTGTACCAGCTTTCCAGATGGCTTTGCGGCGCGCGCAGATAGCACACGACGCGAAAGCGCAGCCTGTCGCGCACGGTGTCGATCAGCGCCCGCAGCGCCGCCTCGGCGCCGGGATGCGCGCCCAGCCGCATGAATTCCTCGCTGCTGACCAGAAGCGACTGCCCGCCCTTCAGCGCCAGCGCCTCGTCGAACAGCGCCTGCCACATGTCGCGCGCCGGGGCGGGGGGCTGGAAATTGTAGAGCAGCGATTGCACGCCCGCCTCGTGATAGAGGACATGCGCAAGCGGCGAATGCTTGGCCAGCTTTTCATGCGTCCGGGCGTAAACCAGCCCCTGCCGCGCCAGCTTGCCGCGATTGGCCTGGAAAAAAACCTGAAGCGCCGTCGTCCCGGTCTTGAAGTGACCGATATGGAAAATGATTTCCGGCGGCGTCTTGTCGAAGAATCGTACCAAACAGGAACTCCAGAAACTCAGGCGAGCAGTTGCTCGTGGTGTTTGATGGCTTCGTCGAGATCCTCGAAATACCGCAAACGGCCTTCGTGCAAGACCAGAGCGGAATCGCAGAAGGCGCGCAGTTCGTTGAGGTTGTGATTGACGAGAATAGCGCTGGAACGCTGCATCCGGTCCCGGAACAGCAACTGGCTCTTGCGTCGGAAGCGCTGGTCGCCGACCGCGGTCACCTCGTCCACCAGGTAGGTGTCGAAATGGATCCCCATCGAGATGCCGAAGGTCAGCCGCGAGCGCATCCCCGACGAATAGGTCCGGATCGGCATGTAGAAGTGTTTGCCGATCTCGGCGAAATCCTGAACGAAATCGGCCAGTTCCTCGGTGTCGACGCCGTAGACGCGGGCCAGGAAACGGGTGTTCTGCGCGCCGGTCAGGTCGCGGTGGAAACTGCCGCCGAACCCGACCGGCCAGGAAATCGTGCCGTCGCTGATGATGCGTCCGCGGTCGGGCGCCATGGTGCCCGCGATCAGTTCCAGAAGCGTGGACTTGCCCGCGCCGTTCCCGCCCAGCAAAGCCATCGACTTGCCGCTGGGCAGGGTCAGGTTCAGGTTGCGGATCACCGGCTGGTATTGCCGGCGGATCCAGAACCCCTTGGACAGATTCTCGAACTGGATCATCGTGCGTCTCGCGTCAGCCGCGGTCCCGAAGACTGTAGAAGACCAGCGTAAAGGCCCCCCAGGCCAGAAGCAGGAAGAACCCGAAAAGCAGGATCAGGGTGCTGCGCTGGGGATATTCGGCGCGCTGGGCCAGGGTGGGACGGACATAGGTGGCCAGATACAGACTCTGCCGGTCGGCATTCGAGCGCGCGACATCCAGTGCTTCCAGCGCGGCGGTATAGGTGCGCTCGGCGAATTCCTGGTTGACCATCAGCGATTCGAACTGCGCGATCAGGCGCGGATAATCGGTATCGAAGACCGTCACGTCCTGCGTGGCGAAGTTGCGGCGCTCTTCCGAGATCCGCTCGCGGATCACCTCGATCCGGCGCTCGGCCTGACGCACGCGGGGATCGTTCTCGGCCGTGGTCTGCAGCAGCAGGTCGTATTCGACCAGCGATTCAGCCAGCGTGGTTTGCAGCCCGTTGATCACGCCCATTCGGCCGGCGATATCGGCTTGCGGATCGACGATCTGGGTCCGGGCGCGGAAGCTGGCCAACTCTTCACGCGCGGTGCGCAGCCGCTCGAGCGCGTTTTCCAGATCCTGCTGCGCATTGGCGATGCTGTCGCGGCGCGACTGGGCGTTGAGCGCGTTGATCATCGCTTCGCTCTCGGCGACGATCTCTTCGGCGACCTGCTGGGCGAACTCGGCGGTGTTGGCGCGCACTTGGACGTCCATCAGCCCCGAGCTCTGGTCATAAGAGACGATGACGACGCGTTCCCAGAACGACATCAGGTCTTCGACCGTGGCGTCAGGCCAGATCGAGAAGACCGGGTCGATGCTCCAGTTCTGCGAGTAATGCGCGCGGATATCCAGTGCTTCCTGCGCCCGTTCGACCATCTGCTGGCTATGGATGAAGGCATAGAGAACATCGGTATTCGACGACGAGCTGCCGCCGACGATGGAGCTAAGCCCGCCCACCAGTTCCGAAGCCGAGCTCGTTTCGTCGCTGCGCACGGTGAACCCGGTATTCGAGGCATACTGGTCCTGCGCGAAGACATAGAGGTAGGTCGCGATGATCAGAAGCGGCGCGAAGACGATCACGACCAGCGACAGGAACAGCGCGCTGTGCCGGCGGCGGATCGTGGCGCGTCCGACGACCGGCCGCACCATCGCATCCTCCGTGCCCCCGCCGGCTTGCTGGGCGCGGCGTGCGGCGCGTCTTTGGCCTCTCTGCTCGGCGTCAGAGCTCCCGTTCGGCCGTTGCTGGCCGGGATTGTTGGTGCCCACGGAGCGCTCCAAGTGTTGTTTGCCTTGTCAGCCGGTTTTCTACATAGTCCGGCGGGCAAACACCAGTGAAAGGACTGCTCGATGAGCGCTGGGTCGTACCCGGATTTGCCTGCTGCGCCGCCGGCGCCGCTGAAGCAGCACCGCCAATCCTATCACGACGCGCGCGTGCTCCTGGCCTTGGTCATGCGCGAGGTGACGACCCGTTTCGGTCGCACGCCGGGCGGGTTCATCTGGGCGATCATGCAGCCCTTGGGGCAGATCATCATCCTGGGCTTCGCCTTTTCGCTGATCGCCCGAAACCCGGCGCTGGGCACCAGCTTTCTGTTGTTCAAAGCCACCGGGATCCTGGTGTTTCAGGCGTTCAAGACCACCTCGAACATGATTGGCAAGTCGCTGAGCTATTCCAACAAGCTGCTGTCCTATCCGGGGGTTGAGTGGCCGCACGCCTTGCTGGCGCGGTTCATCCTGAACATCTTCGTGAACCTGGTGGTCAGCATCCTGATCTTGAGCGGGATCATCATCGCCGAGAACCTGACCCTGATCATGGACTGGAAGCCGGTCTTCCTGGCCTATTGCCTGGCGTGGATCCTGTCCTTCGGCATCGGAGCGCTGAACTGCTACCTGTTCGAACGCGTCGATATCTGGTCGAATGTCTGGGGCATCATGACCGGCCCGCTGATGATCGTGTCGGGGGTTATCATCCTGTACGAGGATCTGCCGCCCGTCGCGCAGGAAATCCTGTGGTACAACCCGCTTTTGCATATCACCGGCCTGATGCGCGAAGGGTTCTATTCGACCTACACGCCCGGCTATATCTCGATCCCGTTCGTGCTGGCCTGCGGGATGATCCCGATGGTGCTGGGGCTGATGCTGGTGCGCAAGCATCACCTGTACCTGCTCAACCGCTGACCCGTGGTCGCTGACCCGTGGCCGCGTGACCCTTAGCCTTCCGTGCCGGGCTTCTGCTTGCGGCCCTCTGCGCGGCGCAGGATCTCGTCATGCGACCGCTCGGTGCGCCGGCGCAGGCCATCGGCGACCGCAAGCCCGAAAAGCCGAAGGAACGTCCCGCGCTCGCCCCTGTGGTGGCGCAGCCTGAAGAGCCAGCGCGGCAGGTAGAGCAGCAGCACCGGACCAAAGAAGAGACCGGTGGCGATGCGGTACAGGATCAGCAGGTTGCGGTGGTAGTAATAGACTTTCCACAGCGGCCGGATGCGTGGATCGGCGCTGGAATAGGTGCTGCTGTCATGCTCGAAGCGGACCGAGGGATCGAAGCCGATCGCGTGGCCCGCCTTGGTCAGGCCCATCGTGTAGATCGCGTCGTCGCCATAAAGAAACAGCGCCGGATCGGGATAGCCGCGCTGGCGTACCGTGCGGGCGCGGACAAAGAAGCCGACGAAGGACGCGCCATCGACCCGGCGCAGGCCCGGGATCTCGAAATCCTCGGGCCCCAGATGGAAGGCGCCGCGGCCTCCGCCAAGCAGGGTGCGGGCAAGGATCGTCTTGTGCCAGAACGGGTTGAAGGTCGGGCGGTTCATCTCGCACAGGGTGCCGTCGGGATGGCGTACGGCGGCGGCGAAACCGTCGAACCCGGTCAGGTCCAGCGCCTGAAAAGCGGCGAAGGCGCCCGGTTCGGGCCGCGCGTCGTCATCCATGACGACGATCCAGTCGGGTGACAGATGCTCGACGGCGTGGCGCATCCCGGCCTCGAAGCCGCCCGCGCCGCCGCGGTTTTCGGGCAGGGTCAGGGTGATCAGCCGCGCATCGCTTTGCCCGGCCAGCCATTCCGCCGTCCCGTCCTGCGAGGCGTTGTCGACGACCAGCACGGCGGACAGGTCGCGCGTGGGTTGGTCCAGAAGCGCCTGCAGCGTCACTCTGAGCTGATCGAGCCGCTGATAGGTCACGACCACCGCGACGAGCCGCCCGTTCGGACCCACCGCGACCGCGTCGGAAAGAGATGTCGTGCCCGCAGGTTCTGTCTTCGTCACGCGTCGTCTGCCCGCTGCTGGCCCTCGGGGCCCGATTTCGGCGCAGAGCTAGGCGGGGCGGCGGAGTTTGTCAAACGCCAAGCGATGCGGCCATTCGTATGGGCGTTCCGTAAAATCCAAGCTGTTTGCCTCATTCTTGCCGCATTCGGGCGCCTGCAACCGCCACGCCGTCGGGCGATGACGGAAGCAGGCGTTGCAAAGGGTTCGGCCATGCGGCTGCATTTGGAAGGGGTCATCGAAACCGGGACCAACCTGCTGGATCAGGGGATCACCGATTTCGAGATCGCGGTCATTGACGGGGTCACGCATCTTTATGCGTCGACCGGGCGCAATGGCGGGCTTTCGGAATACGTGATCGGCGGCAATGGTGACATCACCCTGAGCACCAGCGTGATCTTCCCGGCCAATATCCGGGGCGTGGTCAGCGACCGGATCATCCTCAATGACGGCGCCGACGGGCCCGAAATGTTGCTGGGCGGGCGTGGCAGCGGGCTGATGGCCTACGGGCTGCGCAACGACGGGGATATCGGCTATCTCTACAACGTGTCGTGGTCCGATGCGCGCGCGGCCTTCGATGCCGGAAGCGACGCGTTCCTGCAGGCCATCGTGATGATGGATGGCAGCACCTGGGGAATCTTCCCCAACGGGTTCGACGGGGATCAGGTGGTCGATCTGGAATGCGTGACCATCGGCGTGCGCGATTTCGTCGTCGTCGCGAATGCACAATCCGACAATGTCGTGGCCTACCGGATCGACCCGGCGACGGGCGACCTGGTGCAGGTGGATTCGCTGGGCGCCGGGCGCGGGTTGGGGATCGACGCGCCGGTGGCGATGGAGACGATCACGCTGGGCGGGCGGACCTTCGTCGTGCTGGCCTCGGCCAATACCTCGTCCGTTTCGGTGATGGAACTCACGGCGACCGGTCAGTTGGAACCCGTCGACCACGTCGTCGATACCGGGGCGCTCAGGATCGGCGGCGTGCAGGCCATGGACGTGATCGAGGTCGGCGGCCAGGTCTTTGTCGTCGCGGGCGGTGCCGATAACGGGATCACGCTGTTCAGCCTGTTGCCCGACGGAACGCTGGTCGAGGTGCTGACGCTGGGCGATGATGCCGATACCGCGATGCACAATGTCAGCGCGATCGAGATGACGGTCGATGGCGGCACGCTCTATATCTTCGTGGCCTCGCAGAACGAGGCGGGGATCACCACCTTCACGCTGGATCTGGCCGATCTGGGCCGCGTGCTGGAAAGTGGCTGGGCGGCCGAGACGGTGAGTGGCACGCAGCGCAACGACATCCTGATGGCCAAGGGGCAGAACGACACGCTTCTGGGCGGCGCCGGGGACGATATCCTTGTCTCGGGCGGGACCGGCACGCAGATGACCGGCGGCGAGGGCGCGGATATCTTCGTCATCCGCGACGGCAGCGGCACCACCACGATCGAGGATTTTCAGGCCGGAAGCGACATACTCAACCTGTCCGACCTGCCGATGCTGCGCGACGTGTCGCAGCTGGATTTCACGGTGACAGGGACGGGGGCGGTGATTTCCTACCGGGGCGTGGTGATCGTGCTGAACTCGGCGGACGGGCAGCCGCTGAGCCTGTCGGACGTCTTTCCCGACGGGTTTGCATGGGGGGACCATTTTCCCTTCACGCCGATCGATGACGGCAACACGTCCAATCCCGGGATCTGGCGGCGGGGAAGCAATGGCGCCGATACGATCTGGGGCGGCGCGCGCGACGACACGCTGCTGGGCGGCGGCGGCAACGACCAGATCAGCGGCGGGCAGGGGGACGACCATATCGACGGCGGCGCCGGCCACGACACGTTGCGCGGCATCGACGGCGAAAACACGCTTCTGGGCGGGCTGGGGAACGATTTCATCGCCGGGGGCGCGGGCGCGGATTCGATCTCGGGCGGGGACGGGAACGACAGCGTTTTCGCGAATGACGGGGACGACACGCTCTATGGCGGGGCGGGCAATGACCTGCTTTACGGCGGCGCCGGCAACGACTTCGTCAGCGTTACCGCCGGGCGGAACATGATCGGTCTTTCGACCGGCAACGACACAGCGCAGGGCGGGACAGGGCAGGACACGATCTGGTGCGGAACGGGCGATGACGTCGCCCGCGGCGGCGAGGGGCACGACAAGATCGGGGCCGGGCTGGGCGACGACATGATCTATGGCGATGCCGGCAACGACACGGTCTACGGCGCCGCAGGAAACGACATGATTTCCGGGGGCGACGGCAACGACCTGCTTTTCGCCTCGACCGGCAACGACACCGTTTTGGGCGGAGCGGGCAACGACAACCTGTGGCTGGGCGATGGCGATGACCGCGCCGATGGCGGGGCCGGGGCCGACCAGTTGCGGGGCGGCACCGGCAATGACCGCCTGCATGCCGGGGGCGACAACGACATCGTCTGGGGGCAGGATGGCAACGACACGATGGAGGGCGCGGGCGGCGACGACTGGTTGTCGGGCGGCGCGGGCAACGACATCCTGAACGGCGGATCGGGCAACGACACGCTGCGCGGCGGATCGGGATACGACGTCTATTGGGGCGGCGCCGGGGCCGACGTGTTCGAATTCTTCCGCGATCACGATACCGGGCGGGTGATGGATTTCGACCCGGCCGAGGGCGATCTGATCCGGCTCGACGACTGGATCTGGTTCAGCCTGGGGGATCTGACCCCGCAGCAGGTGGTCGAGCGCTTCGGCTCGCTCGACGATCAGGGCAATGTCGTGCTGGATTTCAGCGATGTCGGCGGGAACGTGGTGATCCTGAACGGCTATGACGACCTGGCCGGCCTGTCCGATCACATCGAGATCTTCTGACCCCGACGCGCCCCGGTTGCTGATCCGATCGCCGGGCCGTCAGCCGCGGGCGAGGCTTTCGGCAAGCCGCAAATTGTTGTCCAGATCGCGCTTCAGCCAGTGCATCATCTCGGCGACGGCGGTGTCGGCATCGCCCGTCTCGACCGCGCCGCGCAGCGATTGCAGGGCGCGGACGATTTCGAATTCGGTCAGCAATTCCTCGCGCGCGCAGCCCAGCTTGGGATGCGCGGTCTGCGACAGGCGCGGGCTGACGGTCAGTTCCTCGTGCAGCTTCTCGCCTTCGCGCAGGCCGGTGGTGATGACCTCGATATCGCCGTCGGGATTGTCCTTGTCCTGAACGGAATACCCGGCCGCTTCGATCACCTGCCGCGCCAGATCGGCGATCTTCACGGGCTTGCCCATGTCCAGAACGAAGATCTCGCCGCCCTCGGACAGCGTGCCCGCCCACAGGACCAGGCGACAGGCTTCCTGGATCGTCATGAAATAGCGCGTGACCTCGGGGTCGGTGACGGTGACGGGCCCGCCGCGGCTGACCTGATCGTAGAAGATCGGCACGACCGATCCCGACGAGCCCAGCACATTGCCGAACCGCACCATCGAGAACACGGTTTCCTTCGAGCGCCGGGCGCAATCGCCGACGATCAGCTCGGCCATGCGCTTGGTCGCCCCCATCACGCCCAGCGGACGCACCGCCTTGTCGGTCGAGACCAGCACGAAACGCTCGATCTTGTTGTCGAGCGCGGCCATGGCCACGGTCTGCGTCCCGAAGACGTTGTTCGCGATCCCGGCCAGCGGGTTCTTTTCGACCATCGGCACATGCTTGTAGGCGGCGGCATGCAGGATCACCTGCACGCCCTGCGCGCGGATCGTCGCGTCCACAAGCCGCGCATCGTTGACCGAGCCCAGGATCGGCACGATCTCGGTGCCCGTATCCTCGGCCAGGGCGCGCAATTCCCGGTCGATGGAGAACAGCGCGAATTCGGTCAGTTCCAGCAAGACCAGCCGCTCGGGCTTGCAGCTGAGGATCTGGCGGCAGATTTCAGACCCGATCGAACCGCCCGCGCCGGTGATCATCACGCAGCGCCCGCGATAGGCGGTGCAGCCGCCATCCAGCGCGTCTTTCAGATGCTTGCGGCCCAGAACCTGGTTGGGCAGCACCGGCGCCAGCTTGTCGACGATTTCTTCCTGCCCGATCAGCTGCGCGAACGAGGGGAGCGTCTGCACCTCGACCTTCATCTTCGCCACGCGCCGCGCGATCTGCGCCTGACGGGGCTGGCTGAGCGACGGCATGGCCAGCAGCACCTTGTCGACATTCTGCGACCGGATCAGCGCCTCGATCCGCTGGGCGGGATACACGGTCTGCCCGGCGACGGTCATGCCGTGCAGGACGCTGTTGTCGTCCAGAAAGCCCAGCAGACGCACGTCTTCGGTCGATTTCAGCGCCATGGCCAGCTGGATGCCGGTCTTGCCCGCGCCGTAGATCAGCACGCGGGTCTCGTCGACATTCTTGCGGTACAGCGCGAGGAGGATCTGCAGCAGCACCAGCCGCGACGTGGCCGAGAAGACCGAATACATCAGCGCCAGAATGACGGGCGTGCCCGCCTGGACGTTCGACTGCCCCATCAGCACCATGATCGCCAGCATCCCGGCCAGCATCCCGCCCAGCGCGGCCGAGCGGCCCAGCGCCGACAATTCGTAGGATTTGAGCTGCACGCGCGGCAATCCCAGCGAGACCGAGATGAACCCCGCCGCGACCGACAACAGGATCATCGCCGGAAGCTCGGCGCGGATTTCCTGCAGGAAGGGGATCGTGCTGGACGACACCGCCATCGACACCAGAAGCGAGACGGGAACCAGCAGGATGTCCAGCCAGAGCAGGATCAATTGCTTGGTCCGCCGGGACAGGGTGGTCAAACGGGTCAGCATAAATACCTTCAATGCAGCTGCGGCAAAACGGGATTGATCGTGCGACTCGAACCGATGCGCGTCAGGTGCCGTAACAGGCCTATCTGAGCATGAAACGGCCGATATTGCATCATAATTTGGACTACATGGTCAGGCTTGGGCATTCTTTTGCCCAATGCCGTGGCATTTTCGCATAGGTCGCGATGCTGCGGTGCGGCGCGAGGGTCTTGGAAATGCTGCGCTACAGCGGCGCATGAACGAAGGCCGGCATCGCCTTGTTCCCGGCCCGAGACCGCAAGAAGTGCCGCGCGGTGTCCAGCGCCTCGCGGATCGTGACATCCATGTCGAGATAGCGATAGGTCCCCAGCCGCCCGACAAAGGTCACGCCGGCCAGCGTCTCGGCCCGGGTGACGTAATCGCGCAGCAGGGTTTTCTCTTCGACCTGCCGGATCGGGTAATAGGGGATGTCGTCGGGTCCGCAGGCGCGTGAAAACTCACGGTACATCACCGAGCCTTCATGCGTCTCCCACGGCGCGAAATGCTTGTGTTCGGTGATCCGCGTGAAGGGCACCTCGGCGTCGCAATAATTCATCACCGCGCAGCCCTGGTAATCGCCCTGTTCGGTGAACCGCTCGAAATCCAGCGTGCGATAGCCCAGCCGCCCCAGATCGTGCCCGAAATACGCGTCCAGCGGCCCCGACCAGAAGACGTGATCGGCATCGTCGGCCATGTCCGGCGCGTAGGGGGTGTTCAGCGCGACCTCGATCCCCGGATGGTCGAGGATGCTTGCCACCATCTCGGTATAGCCGCCTTCGGGCATCCCCTGATGGCGATGGGCGAAGTAATCGTCGTCGTAATTGAAGCGCACGGGCAGGCGCTTGAGGATCGCCGCAGGCAATTCGCGCGGATGGCAGCCCCATTGCTTCTGCGTGTAGCCCTTGAAGAACGCCTCGTACAGCGCGGGGCCCACGAAGCGCAGCGCCTGTTCCTCGAAGGTCTGCGGATCCTCGATCGTGGTATCCGCCTGCGCTTCGATAAAGGCGCGGGCCTCGGCCGGACGCAGGGTCTGGCCGAAGAACTGGTTGATCGTCAACAGGTTGATCGGCAGGGAAAAGACCCGCCCGCCGCTTTGCGCCTTGACCCGGTTCTTGTAGGGCAGAAAGCGCATATGCGCGTTCACATAGTCCCAGACGCCGGTGTCGTCGGTATGGAAGATGTGCGGGCCGTAGACATGCACCATCACGCCCGTTTCGGGGCAGCGCTCGGTATGGCAATTGCCGGCGATGTGGTCGCGCGCCTCGACAATGCGCACGGAATGTCCCGCCTCGGCCAATTCGCGGCCGATCACCGCGCCCGACAGGCCCGCGCCGACGATCAGAATGTCCTTGCCCAAACCGTGTTCTCTTACCTTGCTGAAATGCTGCTGGGTGACTGGCCGGATCGCCGGGGACGACCCCCTAGCATCTGAAGGGACCGCGTTGCGCGCGGATAGCGGAGAATGCGCAACAGGACATGTCCTAACCTCGGCCAGATGGGCGCCGCGGCCGTCAGACCGACCCGGCGCGGTTGCGCGCAGGCATAGGGCGGGGGCGTGCGCAGGTCAACGCCCGCGTCAATGCGCGCCCATCGTGGTGGCCGTAATCTGCCCGGCACCCGTGTCGCGCGTCAGTTCCGCGCGGGCCAGCGCGATGCCCGCCTGGATGTCGGGGGCGTGCGGGACGCCCGGGGCCGCCAGGCCATGCGCCTGAAGCCCGGCTTGCAAGGCCTCGTCGCCGCCGGACAGCACGACCAGAACACCCCGCCGCTGCGCGCTTGTCACCAGCCCGGCGATGGTGTGGATCGCGGTGGAATCCACCATCGCCGCTTCGGTGAAATCGACGACCATCGCGCGATGGGTGTCGCCGATCCGTTCCAGCACCGCCCCGACCGAGGCCGCGGCGCCAAAGAAAAACGCCCCCCGGATGCGGTAGACGACGATCTCGTCGTCGCGGCGCAGCCCGGTCGGGGCAGTGTCGGACTCGTCTCCCTCCAGCGTCGCCACCTCGGCTGCCTTGCTCATACGGTGGATGAACAGCACCGATCCCAGCGCGAAACCGACGACGATCGCCTCGGTCAGGTCGCGGAACACGGTCAGCAGCAGCGTCACGGCCAGCACCGCCGCATCGGCTTTCGAACTGCGGATCAGCGTGGCGATGGCGTGGCGCTCGATCATGTTCCACGCCACCGTCGCCAGAACCCCCGCCAGCGCGGCGAGCGGGATCATCCCCACAAGGGGCGCGGCCAGCATCATGAAGGCCAAGACGAAGACCGCATGCAGCATCCCCGCGACCGGCGAATGCGCATTGGCGCGGACATTGGTCGCGGTCCGGGCGATGGTGCCGGTCGCGACCATGCCGCCCATCATCCCCGAGGCAAGGTTCGCAGCCCCCTGCGCGATCAGCTCCATGTTCGAGGAATGGCGCCGCCCGCTCATCCCGTCCGCGACCACCGCCGACAACAGCGCCTCGATGGAACCCAAGAGCGCAAAGCCCACCGCATTGGGCAACACGGCGACCACCAGCTCCCACGAGACCGGCGGCAGGGACGGCGCGGGCAGCATCGCCGGGACCGCGCCGAAGGTCGACACGATGGTCGGCGTGTCCAGATCGAGAAGCGCCACAGCCAGCGTCGTGACCACGACCGCGATCAGCAGCTCGGGCAGGCGCGGGGCGACGCGCTTGAGGCCAAGGATCAGCGCGATGGTGACGGCGGCCAGCGCGATGGTGACGGGGTTGGCGGTGGGCAGCGCCTGCCAGATCGCGGGCAGTTTCTCAAGGATCGGGCCGGGCTCGGGGCCGTCCAGCGTCAGGCCCAGCAGATCCTTGATCTGGCTGGCGAAAATGATCGTGCCGATGCCGGTCGTAAAGCCCACGGTGACGGGATAGGGGATGAAACGGATATACGAGCCCAGCCGCAAAAGCCCGAGAGCGGCCATGATGACCCCGGCCAGCATGGTGGCCAGGAACATCCCGCCGATCCCGTGCTGCGCCACCGTCGCCGCGACCAGCACGATGAACGCGCCCGCCGGCCCGCCGATCTGATAGCGCGAGCCGCCCAGGGCCGAGATCATGAAGCCGCCGACGATCGCCGTGTAGAGCCCCATCGCCGGCGTCCCGCCCGAGGCAATGGCGATGGCCATCGACAGGGGCAGGGCGACGATGGCGACGGTCAGCCCGGCAAGGGCGTCGCGTTTGAGATGTGTCAGCGAGTATCCCTCGCGCAGGACGGGATACAGGGCCGGAACGAGCCTGTCGGAATAGGGCATGGGACCGCCGGAAAAGAAGGAACGGCGCGAACTTAGCGCGCCGTTCCCGGATTTCGCAAGAGCGGCGCGCGGCGCGCCGGCTGCGACTCAGCCGACCGGCACGAAGGCGTCGATGTCGGAATCGTAGGCGTCCAGCCCGCCTTCGCCAATATTATGCCACAATCCGTGCAGCGTCAGGGTCTCGGACTCGACGGCCTCGCGCACGAAGGGAAAGGTCATCAGGTTGGCGAGCGAGATCTTCACCGCCTCTTTCTCCATCGCCGCGATGCGCTCGGCCTCGTCGGCGATCGCGCCGGTGGCCTCGTATCCCGGGCGCAGGATCTCCATCCATGTTCCCACGAAGCTCGACTCCGCCGACAGCTCGGGCGCCTTGCCCGCGCACATGTCATGACAGCCGCGCACACCGCCGCAATTTGAATGCCCGACGACGATCAAATGCGCGACTTTCAAGGCGGTTACCGCATATTCGACCGCCGCCGAGGTGCCGTGCTGCTGACCATCCGGCGTGTAGGGCGGCACCAGGTTGGCGATGTTGCGGTGGATGAAGAACTCGCCGGGATCCGCGCCGAAGATCGAGGTCACATGCACGCGCGAGTCACAACAGGCGATCAGCATCGAGCGCGGATGCTGGCCTTCCTGGGCGAGGTGGCGAAACCAGCTCTTGTTCTCGGCGTAATGCGTAGCGCGCCAGCCACGAAACCGGTTGGTCAGGTATCCGGGCAATTTGCGGGCATTCGGCATCGGCGTTTCCTCTTAATTCCACCACAATCCGGTGCTAAGCTCAATTTGCAGGAAAATCGAGCAGCTTTCCCGCACCCGGGGCAACGAATTGTTAGCCCGGATCAAAGATCCTTCGGGCGGGTGCAAGGGAAATAGACTGGGGCAGAAAGGGTGCGATCGTGACTATTGTCGTCGAATTGCGTCCAAGCGAACGTGTCATCATCGACACGGCGACCTTGGATGCCGTCTTTAAGACTCTGGGCCACCGTGGGGCCGAGAGTCATGTCATCGAAACCGTCGAGGCGATCTCGGACCTTCTGGCCGAGGTCGACGCGATGGTGCGGGCCGATAATCTGGCCGGGATTCCGGAACTGGCGCAGCGCGTGTCGCGGCTGAGTTTGGATATCGGCCTGACCTCGCTGGCGCGTGTCTCGCGCGACATGGGGATTTCGGCGCGTGAGGGCGATATCGTCGCCTATCGGGCGATCTGGGAACGGCTGGTGCGCATCGGCGACCGCTCGCTGGCGCTGGTCTGGGAAGTGCCCGGCCTGTCGATGTAGCCGGTCGCGGTCCCGCGCGGACAGGGCGGCGGAACCGGGTGTATCCCCCGCCGCCACGCGCTTGCGTCGGGCGGGCAGGGGATTCCTGTCACGCCCTCCGGCGCCAGGACTTTCTGCGAACCCGTTTCGACATCCGGATTGGTGCGCGCAGTTTGGTGCGCGCCGCGACGCCGGCTGTTCATGCGGCTTTCTTATCCGGGCTGTTCCGGCGGGGCCTCGCTGAGCGCGGTTCAATCGCTCTTTCCCTTCGGGACCCCGACGGCATAGGGTGGCGCAAAGATCGAAACCGGGACTTTCCATGCGCCGTTCTCTCTCAGCCTTCGCTTCGACCGATCAAGCCTCGATCCCGCTGCATGTCGTCACCGCCGACAGTCTGGCGCAATGGCTTGACGGACAGCCCGAGCGTGTGCGCGCCTGGGTCGCCAATACGGGCTTCCAGGGCCGCTCGGGCGAGACGCTCTGCGTGCCGGATGCCTCGGGCGGGATCGACATGGCCTTGTCCGGCCTCGGCAGCGCCGCGGCGCAGGCCCGCAACCGCTTCGCGCTGGGCGCGGCCCGGCTCAAACTGCCTGCCGGAACCTATCATCTTGCCGGCGGCCTTGACCCTGAAGCCGTCGCCGAACAGGCGCTCGGCTGGCTTCTGGCCGGCTACAGTTTCGAGCGGTTCCGCCATCGCCCGGCCGAGGAATTGTCGCTTCCCGCGCTCAAGGCCCCGCCGGGTCTCGACGCCAAGCGCATTGAGATCCTCGCCGCGGCCGAATGGCTGACGCGCGACCTGATCAACACGCCCGCCTCGCAGCTTGGCCCCGAAGAGCTGGAAACCACGGTCCTGTCGCTGGCCGAGGAATACAAGGCCGAAGTATCGGTCACCTATGGCGACGATCTCCTGGTCGAGAATTTTCCGCTGATCCACGCCGTGGGCCGCGCCTCGGACCGGATGCCGCGGCTTCTGGACCTGCGCTGGGGCGATGAGGGGCCGCGCCTGACGCTGGTTGGCAAGGGCGTCTGTTTCGATACCGGCGGGCTGAACATCAAGCCGGGCGCCTCGATGGGGCTGATGAAGAAGGATATGGGCGGGGCGGCCACCGTTCTGGGGCTGGCGATGATGATCATGGCGCTGGGCTGGAAGGTCCGCCTGCGCGTGCTGATCCCGGCGGTCGAAAACGCCATTTCCGGCAGCGCGATGCGACCGGGCGACGTGCTGACCGCGCGCAACGGCAAGACCATCGAAGTCAACAACACTGATGCCGAAGGCCGTCTGGTGCTGGCCGACGCGCTGGCACTCGCCTGCGAGGAAGCGCCCGACGCGCTGATCTGCATGGCGACGCTGACGGGAGCGGCACGCGTGGCGCTGGGGCCCGACCTGCCGCCCTTCTACACCGACGACGAACTGCTGGCCGAGGCGCTGGCCCGCGCCGCGCGCGCCGAATCCGATCCGCTCTGGCGGATGCCCTTCCACGCGCCCTATGAAAGCCTGATCGAACCCGGGATCGCCGATCTGGACAACGCGCCCTCGGGCGGCATGGCGGGCTCGATCACCGCCGCGCTGTTTCTGCGTCGCTTCGCGGAAGGGGCGCAGCGTTTCGCGCATTTCGATATCTATGGCTGGCAGCCCACCGCCGCGCCCGGCCGGCCCAAGGGCGGCGTCGGGCAGGGCGCGCGCGCGCTTCTGCGGGCCCTGCCCGAGATCCTCGGCCCCGATATCGCGCCGGGGGGCCGTGCCGCGTCATGACCGATCGTCGCTATCTGCGCGCGGCGGGCGGCGTCGCGCATGACAGCCTCCGCGGCGCGCTGGACGGGGTGCTCTTCGTGGCCGGGCGCTGGCAGCGGGTGAGGGCCCCACTTGCGGATCTGCGCGAAACGCCCGGCGGCGCGCGCGACCGGCAGCTTCTGCACGGCACGCGGGTCTGCATCATCACCGAATGCGACGGCCATGCCTTCGGCTTCGACGAGGACGAGGGCTATTGCGGCTGGCTGCGCGAGAGCGATCTGGGCGATGACGGCGCGGTCACGCATTGGGTCTCGGCGCCCGCGACGCATCTCTATAACGCGCCCGACATCAAGCAAGGCGACCGCATGGCCCTGAACATGGGCGCGCGGCTGAGGGTCACGGGTGAAGAAGGCCGCTTCGCCGTCACGCCCGACGGCTATGTCCCGGCCCGCCACCTGCGCGCGATCGGCGACTGGCGCGATGACCTCGTGTCGGTGGCGCGCGACTTCCTGGGAACGCCCTATCTGTGGGGCGGCAATTCGCGCAGCGGCATCGATTGTTCGGGGCTGGTTCAGGCCGCGTTCCGCGCGCTCGGCCGCGACTGCGCGGGCGACAGCGATATCCAGAGCCAGATGGCCGGGGCCGAGGTGGTGCCGGGGCAGGAAGAGGCGGGCGACCTGATCTTCTGGGCGGGCCATGTGGCGATCGTCAGCGCCCCGGGCCGGACGATCCACGCCAATGCCCACCACATGGCGGTGACAGAGGAGGCGCTCGACGCGGTGATCGCCCGCGCCGAAGAACCGGTGCTGCGCCGGGTGCGCCCGGCAGGGTGAGCGCGTCGCAGGCGGGAGCGCCGCGCCGTGAGTATTTAAGGCAAAGTGAAGGGGCTTAACGAAGTCTTAAGGCCCGTCTTTGTTCTTCAAATATCCTGGGGGGTGAGCCGCAGGCGAGGGGGGCAAAGCCCCCCTTTCCCCGGGCCGTTACGCGTTCCAGGCCCGGTCGCCTGACGCGTCCTTCACCCGAGTCGGCAGGCCGATCCGGTCGAGGATCTCGAAGAAGGGTTTCGGGTCCAGCTCTTCGACATTCACCATCTTCGACACGTCCCAGGTCCCCTGCGCGATCAGCATCGCCGCGGCCACGGGCGGGACGCCGGCGGTATAGCTGATGCCCTGGCTGCCGACTTCGTTATAGGCATCCTTGTGATCGGCCACGTTATAGACGAAGACCTCGGTCTCCTTGCCGTCCTTGGTGCCCTTGACCACCGTTCCGATACAGGTTTTGCCGACGTAATCGGGCGCCAGCGAGGAGGGGTCGGGCAGCACCGCCTTCACCACCTTGAGCGGGATGACTTCCAGCCCCTCGGCGGTGGTGACGGGTTTCTCCGACAGAAGGCCCAGGTTCTTCAGCACCGTGAAGACGTTGATGTAATGGTCGCCGAAGCCCATCCAGAAGCGCACATCCGCCTGCGGGTAATTGGTGGCGAGCGAATGAACCTCGTCATGGCCGGTCATGTAGGCCTTCTGCATGCCCACGACCGGCAGGTCCCATTCCTTGCCCACTTCGAACATCGTGTTCGACTGCCAGGCGCCGTTCTGCCACGAATAGACCGTGCCGGTGAATTCGCGGAAATTGATCTCGGGGTCGAAATTGGTCGAGAACCAGCGCCCGTGCGAGCCCGCGTTGATGTCGACGATGTCGATCGAGGCGACCGCGTCGAGATAGGTGTCGATGCCGTAGCGGGCATAGGCGTTCACCACGCCCGGATCGAAGCCCACGCCCAGGATCGCCGTCACGCCCTTTTCGGCGCAGGCTTCCTTCCGCTTCCATTCGTAATTGCCGTACCACGGCGGCGTTTCGCAGATCAGGTTCGGCTCTTCGTGGATCGCGGTGTCCATATAGGCCACGCCCGTCTCGATGCAGGCGTCGAGCACCGGCATGTTCACGAAGGCCTGCGCGACGTTGATCACGATGTCGACGCCGGTTTCGCGGATCAGCGCCGCGACCTCGTCCGAATTGCGGGCGTTGACGGCATGGGCTTTCAAAACGCCCTCGCCCTTCATCGCGCCTTTCTCATGGACCGAGGCGATGATCGCCTCGCATTTCGAAAGGGTCCGGCTGGCGATATGGATGTCGCCCAGGATGTCGTTGTTCTGCGCGCATTTATGCGCCACGACCTGGGCGACGCCCCCGGCTCCGATGATCAGGACATTGCGTTTCATTCGCCCCTGCACCTCCGTGTTGGTTGGCTTTACTCTGTCAGCTCAGCGCGGCGGCGAAATCGTCATAGCCGAAATCGCGCACCTCGCGGATGGTTCCGTCCATCTCGCGGATGGCGATGGCGGGCATCTTCACGCCGTTGAACCAGTTCTTTTTGACCATCGTGTAACCGCCCGCGTCCTGCACCGACAGCCGGTCGCCGGCTTTCAGTGGCTGCGGAAAGCGGAATTCGCCGAAAATGTCCCCCGCAAGGCAGGATTTCCCGCAGACCATCCATTCGTGATCGCCCGCATTCGGCTCCATCTTGGCCTGCTCGCGGTAGATCAGCAGATCGAGCATATGCGCCTCGATCGAGCTGTCGACGATGGCGAGGTTCTTGCCGTTGTAGAGCGTATCCAGCACCGTCACCTCGAGCGTGGTCGATTTGGTGATCGAGGCCTCGCCCGGTTCCAGGTAGACCTGCACGCCGTTCGTGTCGGCGAAGCGTTTCAGCCGGTCGGCCAGACGCTCGAGCGGATAGCCCTCGCCGGTGAAATGGATGCCGCCGCCGAGGCTGATCCAGTCCATGTCGCGGATCAGGTGGCCGAAGCGCTGTTCGATCAGCGAGAGCATGGTGTCGAAGCGGTCGAAATCCGCGTTCTCGCAATTGTTGTGGAACATGAAGCCGGAAATCTTGTCCGCGACCTTGGCGATCTCTTCGGGGTCGTGTTCGCCCAGCCGCGAGAAGGGGCGCGCCGGATCGGCGAGGTCGAAGCCCGAGGTCGAGACGCCGGGATTGACCCGCAGGCCGCGCACATGGTTGGCGCTCTGGGTCTCGAAGCGTTCGAGCTGGCCGATCGTGTTGAAGATGATCTTGTCGGAATGCGCCAGCACCTCGCCGATCTCGTGATCCGCATAGGCGACCGAATAGGCGTGCGTTTCCTTGCCGAACTTCTCGCGTCCCAGCCGGACCTCGTAGAGCGAGGACGAGGTCGTGCCGTCCATGTATTCCGACATGAAATCGAAGACCGACCATGTGGCGAAGCATTTCAGGGCCAGCAGCGATTTCGCGCCCGAAGCCTCCCTCAGCCAGGCGATCTTTTCCATGTTCGGCAGAAGCCGCGCTTTGTCGATCAGGTAATAGGGAGTTTGCAGCATCTCGGGCCCTTCTGTCGGCACGGGGTGTGGCGTGTCTTTGGCAACGCAGCCCGGCCCCGCCCGGCGGACGAGGCACTGGGTTGCGGATTCGACGCTGCTGATAGCGCCAGTCTCGTGCAGAGACAAATGGCTTTTACGGGCGCGAAGGCAAGCACCAGGCGCCCACGGGCCCGAAAGGGTCAGCCTTCGAGCGCCTTTTTCAGCCTGCCGAAGCTTTCGGCATTCGACTTCGCGCCCTGTCCGCCCAGAAACGCGTCGAGCTTCGGCCACAGCTTGATCGCCCGGTCGGTCAGCGGGTCCGAGCCCTGCGCGTAGAGCCCGGCCTGCACCATCATCTCGGCCCGTTCCCAGGCGCCGATCAGCCGCCGCGCTTCGGTGATCTGCGCGTTTTCGCTGGGCGAGGCGGCGGCGGGCAGCGAGCGCGAGACGCTGCGCATCAGGTCAATGGCGGGGAAGCGGCCGCGCTCGGCAATCGCCCGGTCGAGGATCACATGCCCGTCCAGCACTCCGCGCAGGATGTCGGCGACGGGTTCGTCCATGTCCGATCCGGCGACCAGCACGGTAAAGATCGCGGTGATGTCGCCCGTTCCGGGCGCGCCCGGTCCGGCGCGTTCGGCCAGAGCCATGATCTGATGCGCGGTCGAGGGCGGGAAGCCCCGGAGCGACGGTTGTTCCCCCGCAGCCAGGGCGATCTCGCGATGCGCTTCGGCAAAGCGGGTGACGGAATCGAACAGCAACAGCACATGCTGACCCGCATCGCGGAAATGCTCGGCCACGCTCATCGCGGTCAGCGCCGCGCGGCGCCGGGCAAGCGGCGATTCGTCCGAGGTGGCGCTGACCACGACCGACCGGGCAAGCCCTTGGGCTCCCAGCACATCCTCGACGAAATCGCGCAATTCGCGTCCGCGCTCGCCCACCAGCGCCAGCACGACGACGTCGCATTCGATCCCGCGCGCAAGCTGACCCAGAAGCATCGTCTTGCCCACGCCCGAGCCCGCGAACAGGCCCACCCGCTGGCCGCGCACCAGGGGCAGCATCGTGTTGAACGCGTCGAGCCCCGTGGACAGTCGCCCGCCCAGCCGCTTGCGCCGCGCGGGCGAGGGGGGCGCGCTGCGCAGGCTGCGCGGGGTCTGGCCGCGCACCAGCGGTCGTCCGTCCAGAGGGTCGCCGTAAGGGTCGATGACGCGCCCGATCCATCGGTCGTCGGGGGCGATCATGTTGCGGCCCACATGCTCGACCCGGTCGCCGATGGCCAGCCCCTCGGTCGTGTCCTCGGGCAGGATCTCGGCCCCGGCGGACGTGAGGGCGATGATTTCGCCGCCGATCCGATTGCCCTGTTGGTCAAGCACCACGACCCGGTCCCCCAGCCGCGCGCGCTGCGACAGGCCCAAGACCGTCAGCGTGGTCGCCTGCATCGCCTCGACCCGGCCGGAATGGCGCACGGGCCGGATCGTGGCCAGGTCGGCCAGAAGGGGATCGAAAACCGACATCGGCAGGCTCCTTTGCGCAACGGGCGCCGGGATGACGCCCGATTACGGTTTCTAAAGGAATCACCCTTAATCCTTCGTGTAAGCCAGCAACGGGAGAATCCCATGTTCGAAAGCCTGGACGTCCTGCGCATGGCGCAGGCCTATGCCACCCACGCCGCGAGCCGCCAGCAGGCCATCTCGCAAAACGTCGCGAATGCCGACACGCCCGGCTACCGCTCGCGCGATGCGATTCCCTTCGCCGATTACTGGAATGCCAGCCTCGACGGGTCGCTGGCGGATCGCGGACGGCTGCGGCTGGACGAAAACCCCGCCACCGTCGCGCCCGACGGCAACACCGTGTCGGTCGAATACGAGATGATGCGCGCGGTCGAAGCGCGCCAGCAGCACGAAATGGCGCTGGGCATCTATTCCATGTCGCGCGACCTGATGCGCGCCAGCCTGGGCCGGTGAGATGAGCGCGCTGTTCGATACCCTCGCGCTGTCCGCCTCGGGGATGCGGGCGCAGGCCCAGCGGCTGCGCCATGTCTCGGAAAACATCGCCAATGCCGACACGCCCGGCTACCACCGCAAATTCATCGATTTCCGGCCCGCCGCCATGCCGGGCGACGCGTTCGGCGACGAAAGCGGCGTGCGGCCCGGCCCCGTCCAGCTCGACCGCGCGGAACTCACCCGCGTGTACGACCCCGGCCATATCCTGGCCGACGAATCCGGCCATTACGATGGATCGAATGTCGATCTGATGGTCGAGATCGCAGACGCGCGCGAAGCGCAGCGTTCCTACGAGGCGAACCTCAGGATGTTCGATCAGGCGCGGCAAATGTCGCAAAGCCTGATCGGGCTTCTGCGCAGATAAGGAGACATCTCATGGACATTTCAGCCGCCTTCGCCGCCCGTTCCTACGGCGCGGCACGGCCCGCCACCCGCCCCGACGAGGCCGCCGGTCCCTCCGCCAGCGCGCAGCGCGCGGCCGAGGATTTCTCGCAGGTGCTTCAGCGGGCCGAAACCACCGCGCAACAGGCGATGACGGGCGACGCCGATCCCCACGCGCTGGTTTCCGCGCTGAGCGAGGCGCAGCTCGCGGTCGAAACCGCCGTCGCCGTGCGCGACAAGGTGGTCGAGGCCTATCTCGAAATCCTGCGCATGCCGGTCTGACAAGGGAGACGGCGATGACCGAGGTGGATTTCTACGACATCCTCCGGCAGGGGCTTTGGGTTTCGGTGGCGATGTCCGCGCCGCTTCTCGGGATCGCGCTGATCGCGGGGCTGGCCGTCGGGCTGTTTCAGGCCCTGACCTCGGTTCAGGAAATGACCCTTACCTTCGTCCCCAAGATCCTGGCCATGCTGGTCGTGTTCTGGGTGTCGATGAGCGCGATGACCGCGCTTCTGGTGGACTTCTTTCACCGTCAGGTCCTGCCCGTCGTGGCAGGGGGCTGACGCATCCGGAACGGAGAGACCGCATGGACAATGCCGGATACACCCAGCTCACGCGCCAGTCGGGCCTGCTGCGCGAGATACAGCTTATCGCCCACAACATCGCCAATCTGTCGACCACCGGTTTCCGGCGCGAGGGGCTGTTGTTCTCCGAATATGTCAGCGCGCTGGGCCACGAGGAAGAATCCCTGTCGATGGCGGCGGCGCGCGCGCATCAGACCTATCTGACGCAGGGGACGATGACGATGACGGGCGGAACGCTCGATCTGGGGATCGAGGGCGACGGGTTCTTCACCATCCAGACCCCGGACGGCGAGCGGTACACCCGCGCCGGCCATTTCACCCCCAACCAGGCCGGCGATCTGGTCACGCCCGACGGGCACCCGGTTCTGGATATCGGCGGCGCGCCCATCTTCATTCCGCCCGCGGCCGGCCAGATCGCCATCGCGCGCGACGGCACGATCTCGGCCGACGGGCAGCCATTGGCGCAGATCGGCCTGGTGGTGCCGGCCGAACAGGCCGATCTCAAGCGCGAAACGGGCGTTCTGCACCGGATCGACGGCGATGTCCTGCCGGTCGAGACGCCGGTCGTCCTGCAGGGTTTTCTGGAGGAGTCGAACGTCAACGCGATTTCCGAAATGGCCCGTCTCATCCAGGTCCAGCGCGCCTATGAGACCGGGCAGAAATTCCTCGACCGCGAGGATGAGCGCATCCGCAACGTGGTCCAGACCCTTGGCAAATAGGAGGTTCCGATGAGAGCCCTGCAAATCGCCGCCACCGGCATGAGCGCCCAGCAGATGCGGGTCGATACCGTGGCCAACAACCTCGCCAACATGTCGACCACGGGCTACAACGCCCGCCGGGCCGAGTTTGCCGACCTGCATTATCAGCAACATACGCGCGCGGGCACGATCAGCGCGTCGGATGGCACGATCGTGCCGACCGGCGTGCAGCTGGGGCTGGGCGCGCGTCCGGCGGCGGTGTCGATGATGGTGCAGCAGGGCGTGCTCAGCGCCACGGGCGGCGATCTGGATATCGCCATCGAGGGGCGCGGCTGGCTGGAGGTCACGCTGCCCGACGGGCGCGCGGCCTATACGCGCGACGGCTCGCTCAAGCGGACGGGCGAGGGGTTGATCGTCACCTCGGACGGCTACGAGGTCGCGCCCGGCATCACCATTCCCGCCGATGCGCGGCAGATCTCGGTCAATGCGCAGGGCGAGATCTACGCCTATTTCCTCGATCAGGTGCAGCCGCAGCTTCTGGGCCAGCTCACCCTGACCGGCTTCACCAACGAACGCGGGCTTGAAGCCTTGGGGTCGAACCTGTTCGTCGAGACCGAAGCCTCGGGGCCGCCGGTGCAATCGGTACCGGGCGAGGATGGCCTGGGCCTGTTGCGGCAGGGCTATCTTGAGGAAAGCTCGGTCGATCCGGTGCGCGAATTGACCGAGATGATCAAGGCGCAGCGCGGCTACGAGCTGAACGCCAAGGTCATCACCGCCGCCGACCAGATGCTCGCCGCGACGACGCAGGTGCGCTGATGCGCAGGCTCGCGCTCCCGCTGGCGCTTGCGCTCGGCGCCGCTCCGCCGGTCCCGGCCGAGGTCCTGCTGGCCGCCCGGACCCTGCGGGCGGGTACCCAGATCGCGCCCGGCGACGTCGTCGTCTCGCGCGAAGCCGCGGCGCCGGGCATAGCGCAGACCCCGGACGAGGCCATCGGACAGGAGGCGCGCGTCACGCTCTATGCCGGCCGGCCCATCCCTATCGGCAGCCTCGGCCCCCCCGCTCTGGTCGAGCGCAACGAGCTGGTCACGCTGGTCTTCCGGCAAGGCGGGCTCGATATCCGCGCCGAGGGGCGCGCGCTGGGGCGCGGCGCCGGGGGCGACACGATCCGGATCATGAACCTCGGTTCGCGCGCCACCGTCACCGGCACGATCGTCGAGCCGGGACTGGTCAGCGTACCGTGAAAGGAACCTCCATGCGTCTTGCCTTCCCGCTGACCGGGCCCCTTCTGGGCCTCGCCCTTATGCTCGCCGCCTGCAGCGATCTGGCCGAGGTGGGGCGCGCGCCCGAATTTTCGCCGCTGGTGCCGACGCTGGAACATCACGCGCTCTACAACGTGCCGCTGCCCGAGACGGCCGAGCGGCGCGGTTCCACCGACGCGGCGTCGCTCTGGACGGCCAGCCAGCGGTCGCTCTTCGGCGACCGGCGCGCGGCGCAGCCCGGCGATATCCTGACCGTGGTGATCGAGATCGACGATTCCGCGCAGATGACCAACTCGACCGGGCGGGGGCGGACCGGCTCGCAGAGCATGGGCGTCCCGCAATTCATGGGCCTGCCGCAGATCATCGACCGCAACCTGCCCGACGGCGCGACGATGGCCGATGCGGTCGGGTTCAACGGCACGACCAGCTTTCAGGGCCAGGGCAGTGTCAGCCGCAACGAACAGCTTGCCCTGCGCGTTGCGACCACGATCATCGAGCGTCTGCCCAACGGCGTGCTGCGCATCGAGGGCAGTCAGGAGGTGCGCGTGAACCACGAACTGCGCGAGCTGATCGTCACCGGCTATATCCGCCCCGAGGACATCTCGCGCCGCAACGAGATCGCCTATGACCGCATCGCGGGCGCGCGCATCAGCTATGGCGGGCGCGGCACGATCAGCCAGATGCAGCAGCCGGGTTACGGCCAGCAGATCACCGATATCATCCTGCCGTTCTGAAGGGAGCCGGGCCCATGATACGCAAGCTTGTTCCCGTTCTTTTGCTTCTTCTCGGCCTGGGGCTGGGCGCTGGCGCGGGGATCTTCCTCAGACCGGCCCCGTCCGAAGCGGTGGCGCATGACGGGGGCGATGCCGGCCACGGTGCCGGCTTCGGTGCCAGTTCCGGTGGCGGAACGGAAGCGGATGGCCATGGCGCCGCCGATGATCACGGGGATGGCGCTTCCGGTGGCGACGGGCATTACACGCCAGAAACCGGCCCGACCGAGACGGTGCGGTTGCCGAACCAGTTCGTGGTTCCGGTGCTGCATGACGGGCGGGTCGAGGCGCTGGTGGTGATCGGGCTCGCGCTGGAGATGCGGACGGGGCATGCCTTCGATCTGGCCACCGACGAGCCCCGGCTGCGCGCCGCGCTTTTGCAACTGCTGTTCGATCACGCGAATATCGGCGGCTTCGACGGGTTGTTCACCTCGGGCGAGGTCCTGCTGTCGCTGCGCCGCGCGCTGGTGACGACCGCCCGCGGCGAGGTCGGCCCGGATGTGCAGGACGTGCTGATCACCGAGCTGTTGCGGCAGGAAAGCTGAACGCGGCGACGAAAAACGCCCGGGCAGCATTCTGCACCGGGCGTCAATCTGGGTCTTGGACCGCGGCTCAGCCCTGAAGCGTGCGCACCCCGTAGCCCTCGCGCCGGGCCATCATCGCCTGCGTCGCGGCAATGGCGCCCGCGGCGGTGGTGAAATAGGGGATCTTGTCCATCAGCGACACCCGGCGGATGTCGCGGCTGTCGGCGACCGCCTGCGTGCCCTCGGTGGTGTTGAACACCAGCGCGATCTCGCCGTTCTTCAGCCGGTCGACGATGTTGGGACGGCCTTCATAGACCTTGTTCACCGCCGTGGCCTCGATTCCTTCGGCTTTCAGCCAGCGCGCGGTGCCGCCGGTCGCGACGATCTCGAACCCCATGCCCGCGAGGTCGCGCATGGCGCCGGCCAGCGCCGCCGTCTTGTCGTCATCGCGCACCGAGACGAAGACCCGCCCCTCTTCGGGCAGATGCGTGCCGGCTCCCATCTGCGCCTTGAGGAAGGCGAGGGCAAAGGAGCGGTCCCAGCCCATGACTTCGCCGGTCGAGCGCATTTCCGGGCCCAGGAGCGTATCGACGCCCGGGAAGCGGGCGAAGGGCAGCACGGCTTCCTTGACCGAGAACCACGGCGTGATCGGATCGGCCAGCGTATCGGGGTTGGCCAGGGGCAGCGGTGTGTCCGGGCCGACGCCTTCGGGATAGGGCGCGCGCAGCGGGAAATTCGCCATCGGCTCGCCCGCCATCAACCGCGCGGCAATCGACGCGATGGCCGAATCGGTCGCCTTGGCCACGAAAGGCACCGTGCGCGAGGCGCGCGGGTTCACTTCCAGGACGTAGATCACCCCGTCCTTGATCGCGAACTGCACGTTCATCAGGCCCACGACGCCAAGTTTCAGCGCCATCTTCGTCGCCTGATCCTTCATCTCGTCGACCAGAGCGGGGGACAGCGAATGCGGCGGCAGGCAGCAGGCGGAATCGCCCGAATGGACGCCCGCTTCCTCGATATGCTCCATGATGCCCGCGACATGCACGGTCTTGCCGTCCGACAGCGCGTCGACATCGACCTCGATGGCGCCGGCCAGATAGCTGTCCAGCAGAACCGGGTTCTTGCCCGAGACGTCCACCGCCGTCCGGATGTAGCGCTTGAGCTGGTCCATGTCGCGCACGATCTCCATCGCGCGCCCGCCCAGCACGTAAGACGGCCGGATCACCAGCGGGAAGCCGATTTTCTCGGCGATGGCAATGGCTTGCTCGTCGGACGAGGCGATGCCGTTGATCGGTTGCTTCAGCCCCAGCTCGTTGAGCATCTGCTGGAACCGCTCGCGGTCCTCGGCCAGGTCGATCGCGTCGGGCGAGGTGCCCAGGATCGGGATCCCTTCGGCGGCCAGTTCGTTGGCCAGCTTCAGCGGCGTCTGGCCGCCGAACTGCACGATCACGCCGTGCAGCGTACCGTTGGTCTGCTCGACCCGCAGGATCTCCATCACATGCTCGATGGTCAGCGGCTCGAAATACAGCCGGTCCGAGGTGTCGTAATCGGTCGAGACCGTCTCGGGGTTGCAATTGACCATGATGGTCTCATAGCCCGCATCCGTCAGCGCGTAGCAGGCATGGCAGCAGCAATAATCGAACTCGATCCCCTGGCCGATCCGGTTGGGGCCGCCGCCCAGGATGACGACCTTCTTGCGGTCCGAGGGGCGCGCTTCGCATTCCACGTCGCCCATCGCGGGGACTTCGTAGGTCGAGTACATGTAGGGCGTCTGCGCTTCGAACTCGGCGGCGCAGGTATCGATGCGCTTGAAGACCGCGTTGACCCCGGCCGAATGCCGGGCCGAGCGGATCTCGACCTCGGGCTTGCCGGTCAGCGTGGCGAGACGGGCATCGGTGAAGCCCATCATCTTGAGCTGCCGCAGCCCGTCGGCGTCACCGGGCAGGCCGTCCTTGCGCACGGCCTCTTCGGCCTCGACGATCTCGCGGATGCGGGCCAGGAACCACGGATCGAATTCGGTGACGTGCTGGATATCGTCATCCGACATGCCGTGGCGCATCGCCTGGGCGATCACGCGCAGCCGGTCGGGGGTCTTCTCGCTCAGCGCCTTCGACAGCACCGCCTTGTCGGGCGCGCCGGGGATATCGATCTCGTCGAAGCCCGACAGCCCGGTTTCCAGCGAGGCCAGCGCCTTTTGCAGCGATTCGTGGATCGTCCGGCCAATCGCCATCGCCTCGCCCACCGATTTCATCGCGGTGGTCAGCTCGGGCGTGGAGCCGGGGAATTTCTCGAAGGCGAAACGCGGGATCTTGGTGACGACATAATCGATGGTCGGCTCGAACGAGGCGGGCGTGACCTTGGTGATGTCGTTGTCAAGCTCATCCAGCGTGTAGCCCACCGCCAGCTTCGCGGCGATCTTGGCGATCGGGAAGCCGGTGGCCTTGGAGGCCAGCGCCGAGGACCGCGACACGCGCGGGTTCATCTCGATCACGACCATGCGGCCGTCTTTCGGGTTGATCGCCCATTGCACGTTCGAGCCGCCGGTCTCGACCCCGATCTCGCGCAGCACGGCGATCGAGCCGTTGCGCATGATTTGGTATTCCTTGTCGGTCAGGGTCAGCGCGGGTGCCACGGTGATCGAATCGCCGGTATGCACGCCCATCGGATCGACGTTCTCGATCGAGCAGACGATGATCGCGTTGTCCGCCTTGTCGCGGACAACCTCCATTTCGTATTCCTTCCAGCCCAGCAGGCTTTCATCCACCAGGACCTGCGCGACGGGTGACGCTTCAAGGCCCGAGCGCACGATGGCCTCGTAATCATCGCGGTTATAGGCCACGCCGCCGCCGGTGCCGCCCAGCGTATAGGCCGGGCGGATGATCGCCGGCAGGCCGATATGCTCGAGATCCAGCATCGCCTGGCTGACGCCGGCATTGATGTCGTATTTGCCGTTGGCCAGCTTGGGCGCGGCCACGATGGTCGCCTTGGGGTTTTCCAGCCCGATCCGGTCCATCGCCTCGCGGAACAGCTTGCGGTCCTCGGCCATCTCGATGGCCTCGCGATTGGCGCCGATCAGCTGCACGCCAAAGGTTTCCAGCACCCCCATATCGGCCAGCGCCAGCGCGGTGTTCAGGCCGGTCTGCCCGCCCATCGTCGGCAACAACGCATCGGGGCGCTCGGCCTCGATGATCTTGGCGACGACTTCGGGGGTGATCGGCTCGATATAGGTGGCATCGGCGAGCTGCGGATCGGTCATGATCGTGGCCGGGTTCGAGTTGACCAGGATGACCCGGTAGCCTTCCTCGCGCAGGGCCTTGCAGGCCTGGGCGCCGGAATAGTCGAACTCGCAGGCCTGGCCGATCACGATGGGCCCCGCTCCGATGATCATGATGGACTTGATATCGGTTCTTTTCGGCATGGCGGACCCTTTCCAGCGCGGCGCACGGGACGTCGGGCCCGGTGCTGCGGATTCGTGCTTCAAGCAAATTGTGCGGGGTTTAGGCGAGCGCGCGCCGCCGCGCAACCCCGGTTCGGCATCGCCCGGGCGGGGGGCTGGACGAGCCGGTGATCGTCGGGGGACGCGGGGTCTGTATCCCGCCGCGCAACCGTGCTACGCGCCGCCGCAGCATCACGCAGGCGCGTTGCCAGTCGCGGAAATCGCATGATCCTCATCGAACACGGTCCGGCGGGACAGCCCGCCCTTTTCGAGCAGGCCGCGCACCTCCTGGTGGCGCGGGACGCGGCAGAACTGCTGCCGGTGCTGGAACGGGCCGAGGCCGCGCGGCAAGCCGGCGCCTGGGTTGCGGGGTGGCTCGCCTACGAGGCGGGATACGCGCTCGAGCCGCGTCTTGCGCCGCTCCTGCCGCAGGGGGCGGGGCCGCTGGCCGTCCTGGGGCTTTTCGAGGCGCCGCGCGACGCCGGCCCGCTTCTGACCCGGGCGGCGTCCGAAGCCGACGAGGCGCAACTCGCCCCCCTCGTGCCGATGATCGACGAGGCCGCCCATGCCCGCGCCATCGACCGGGTGCTCGAGTACATCGCGGCGGGCGATTGCTACCAGATCAACCTCACCTTCCCGCTGACCACCCGGCTGGAACGCGGCACCGCGCTGGGGCTCTACGGTGCGCTCCGGCAGCGCCAGGCGGTGGGCTTCGGCGCGCTGGCCGATCTCGGCGCAGGCCCGGTGCTGATCTCACGCTCGCCCGAATTGTTTTTCCGAACCGAGGGCGCGCGGATCGAAAGCCGCCCGATGAAGGGCACCCGCCCGCGCGCCATCGACCCGGTCGAGGATGCGCGGCTGGCGGAGGACCTGCGCCAATCGGTCAAGGACCGCGCCGAGAACCTGATGATCGTCGACCTCTTGCGCAACGACATCGCGCGCATCGCGCAGCCGGGCTCGGTCCGGGTGCCCGAGCTTTACGGCATCGACAGCTTCGCCACCTTGCACCAGATGTCATCGACCGTTGAGGGCCGGTTGTTGCCGGGCGCGGGCCTGCCCGGCCTGATGGCGGCCTTGTTCCCCTGCGGCTCGATCACCGGCGCGCCGAAAATCCGCGCGATGGAGATCATCCGCGCGCTGGAACCCCATCCGCGCGGCGCCTATTGCGGCGCCATCGGCTGGGCGGGCCCGGACGGATCGCAAGCTTGGTCGGTGGCGATCCGCACGCTGTCGCTCGATCCGGGCGGCGCGATCACCTTGAATGTCGGCGGCGGCATCGTGCACGATTCCACCGCCCGGGGGGAATGGGAGGAGGCGCTGTGGAAAGCCGCCTATGCGGGGCCGGTGATCCCGGCCTGACGCTCTTCGAAACGATGTACTGGGACGGCAACAGCGTGCCGCGCTGGCCGCTGCACCGCGCCCGGCTGGCGCGGGGCGCCGCGGCGCTGGGGTGGCGCCTGCCCGAGGTCACGCCGGCCGGTCCGCCCGAGCCGGCGCGCCTGCGCCTCGCGCTCGATGCCGAGGGGCGGGTCGATTTGCAGGCCGGCCCCTTGCCGCCGGCGCGCGATCTGTGGCGGCTGGGCCTGTCCTCCGAGCGGCTGCACTCGGACGATCCCTGGCTGCGGGTGAAATCGTCGCGCCGCGCGCCCTATGACCGCGCCCGCGCGGCGATGCCCGCGGAACTGGACGAGGTGCTCCTGCTCAATGAACGCGGCGAGGTCTGCGAGGGCTCGATCACCACGCTGTTCTTCGACCGTGGCCGGGGCATGCGCACGCCGCCCCTGTCCTGTGGTCTGCTGCCCGGAATCCTGCGCGCCGAGATGGACGTTCCCGAAGAAGTGCTGCTGCCCGAAGACCTGCCACGCGTGTCGCTCTGGGTCGGCAATGCGCTGCGCGGTCTCTGCCGGGCGGTCTGGGTCGGCTGAGGGCGGCGGGGGGCTTTGCCCCCCGCTTCGCTCCCCCCAGGATATTTGTGGCGTAAAGATGCGCGCGTTTACGCTTTATCAAGATTGCCGCGCGATCATGGCAGAGCGGTACAGGCGGGGACGCCGATGACCGCGCGTGAAGATGGTGACGTGTCCCGTGCGGGCACGTCACTTTTCCGGGCGCGTCGCCTCTCCATCTTTACGCTCCAAATATCCCGGGGGGTGAGGCCGCAGGCCGAGGGGGGCAGCGCCCCCCTTCTGCCGGTCGCGTCAGAGACACGTCTCGAACAGCGCGCGGGTGTTTTCGGCCGTCATGGCGACCGGGTTCCCGCCGCAGGACGGATCCTCCAGCGCCATCGCCGTCAGCGTTTCGAGATCGGGATCCGTCACCCCCAGCGCGGTCAGGTCGGCGGGGATCGACAGCATCTCGCGCAAATCCATCACCGCCGCGCGGAACCCGTCGAAACCGTCTGAAATGTCCAGATAGGCGGCGGCGCGGGCCAGGCGGTCTTCGATGGCGGGGCGGTTGAAATCCAGCACCATGGGCATGACCACCGCATTCGTGGTGCCGTGATGGGTGTTGTAGACCGCGCCCAGCGGGTGGCTCAGCGCGTGGATCGCGCCCAGCCCCTTCTGGAAGGCCACGGCGCCCATCGCGGCGGCCGACATCATGTGACCACGGGCGGTCAGGTCCTCGGGCGTGGCATAAGCGCGGGCGAGGTTCTCGAACACCAGCCGCATCCCTTCCAGCGCGATCCCCTGGCTCATCGGGTGGTAATGCGGCGAGCAATAGGCCTCGAGGCAATGCGCCAGCGCGTCCATGCCGGTGCCGGCGGTGATCGCGGGCGGCATGCCGACGGTCAGCGCGGGGTCGCAGATCGTCACGGCGGGCATGAGCCCGGGGTGGAAGATGATCTTCTTGCGATGCGTCGTGGCATCGGTCAGCACGCCCGCACGCCCCACTTCCGAGCCGGTCCCTGCCGTGGTCGGCACGGCAACGATCGGCGCGATGGCGGCGGCGTCGGCGCGGGTCCACCAGTCGCCCACGTCCTCCAGATCCCAGACCGACAGCGCGGCGGGCTGGCCCGCCATCAGCGCGATCATCTTGGCGAGGTCCAGCGCCGAGCCGCCGCCGAAGCCGATCACCCCGTCATGGCCGCCCGCGCGGTAGGTCTCGATCCCGGCTTTCATGTTGTCTTCGGTCGGATTGGCATCGACCCCGGAAAACACCGCCCGGCCCAGCCCGCCTGCGTCGAGCGCATCGAGCGCCTGCGCGGTGATCGGCAGCGCGGCGAGCGCGCGGTCGGTGACGAGCAAGGGCGCGCGGATGCCTGAAGCGCGGACATGCTGCGGCAGTTCAGCGATCCGGCCGGCGCCGAATTTCACCGAGGTGGGATAGGACCAGTTCATCGGGGGCAGGGTCATCGTGCTTCCTTCGCGGGTTTCCGGATTGGGGCCACAGAGTCGCGCGCCCGTCCAGAGCGGCAGGGCGCGCGCCGGGCTTCGTCCCATCGGCGCGCGTCCGGCGGCACGCGGTCGTGCCGGGCCTTGTGCGTCACGCCCGTTCCAGCCCGCGCTGCAGCTCGAAATCGGTGACGACGCGGTCGGCTTCGGAGAGTTCCCAGCGCGCGGCATGGACATAATGGTCGACGACGTCGTGGCCGAACGCGGCGCGCGCCCAGTCCGAGTTTCCGGTCAGGTCCGCGGCCTCGCGCAGGGTGGCGGGGACTTCGCGCAGGCCGTCCGTGGCGTACATGTCGCCTTTCTGCTCGGGCTCCAGCGCGAGCTTGCGCTCGATTCCGTCGAGCCCGGCTGCCAGCAGTGCCGCGCAGGCGATATAGGGGTTCAGATCCGCGCCGCCGATCCGGCATTCGACCCGCACGCCCTTGGTCCCCGCGCCGCAGACGCGGAAGCCCGCGGTGCGGTTATCGGCGGACCACACGGCCTTGGTGGGGGCGAAGAGGCCCACGCAGAAGCGCTTGTAGCTGTTGACATAGGGCGCGAGGAACAGCGTCAGCTCGCGCGCATGCGCCAGTTGCCCGGCAAGGTAATGCCGCATCAGCCCGGACATGCCGTGCGGGCCGTCCGGATCGGCAAAGGCGGGCGTGCCGTCGAGTGTCCAGAGCGATTGATGCACATGGCTGGACGAGCCCGCGCGGTCGGTCCGGTACTTGGCCATGAAGGTCACGGATTGGCCCTGCGCATGGGCGATTTCCTTGGTCGCGGTCTTGATGATCGCGTGGTTGTCGGCGGTGGCGAGTGCCTCGCCGTAGCGCACGTTGATCTCGGCCTGTCCGATCTCGGCTTCGCCCTTGGTGCATTCGACCGGGATGCCCGCGCCGTAAAGACCGTTGCGCAGGGCGCGCATCAGCGGTTCTTCCTTGGTGGTCTGGAAGATGTTGTAATCCTCGTTGTAGCCGGCGACGGGCTGCAGGTCGCGCGGACCCTGCGCGCGGAAGGTTTCGTAGCTGTTCTCGAAGACGAAGAATTCCAGCTCGCTCGCCATCTTCGCCTCGAACCCCATCGCCCTGGCACGGGCGATCTGGCGCTTGAGGATCGCGCGGGGCGATTGCGGCACGTCCTGATGGGTGGCGTGGTCGAGGATGTCGCACAGGACCAGCGCCGTTCCGTCAAGCCACGGCACCCGGCGCAGGGTGGCCAGGTCGGGTTTCAGCACGTAGTCGCCATAGCCCTGTTCCCAGCTTGCGGTCTTGTAGCCCGGGACCGTCCACATCTCCATGTCGATGGTCAGCAGGTAGTTGCAGCAATGCGTTTCCTCATGCGCCGATTCAAGGAAATGCGCGGCGTGGAAACGCTTGCCCATCAGCCGCCCCTGCATGTCGACGGCGGCCACGATGATGGTGTCGATCGTGCCTGCATCGAAGGCTTCGGCCAGTTGTTCCAGCGTCAGGTTACCGCTCATGGGATCCTCTCATCTCAGCGCGTTCGCCGCGCGCAGGGCCTGCGTCAGGATCGGCGCAAGGCGCTCGGCCATGGCCTTCTGCGCGGGGGCGTCGGCGATCAGGTCGTTGCGGATTTCCAGCATCGTGTTGGGCAACCGCAGGGGGACGGCGTGCAGGCGGATCGTATGCGTCACGTCGCCGGCGGCCGAATAGGGTTCGTTGAGCCGGGTTTCCAGCCCGCTGCCCTGCGCGGCCTCGATCACGGCAAGGCTCAGCGTCGGATCCTCGTCATGGATCACGCCGAATTCCACCCTGCGGGTCTCGCCGTGATAAACCGGGGTGAAGGAATGCACGGCGATCAGCGCGGGGCGGCGGCCAAGCGCCACGAGCCGGGCGATTTCTGCGGCGAGCGAGGCGTGGAAGGGCAGGCAGATCGCCTCGGTCCGGGCGAGCCGGTCGGCGGGGGTCAGGTCGCGATTGCCGGGGATGTCGTGGATTTCCGACCGCGGCGGCATCGCGCCCGGATGATCGGGCGCGCGGTTGAGGTCATAGGCCAGCCGCGACAGCGGCGCCGTGACCAGAAGCGCGCCGCCGGTTTCGGGCGCCAGCCGCGCGGCCAGCCCCCGCGCCAGCCCGGCCGCGCCGATGTCATAGGCCGCGTGCGACAGGCGGGCCGCGTCGCTCAGCCCCAGATCGCCGCCCAGCTGCGGGTATCCCTCGGGCAAGGCGTTCGAGGCATGTTCGCAGATCACCACCAGCCCGGCGGGCGCCGGATCAAGGCCGGGCGTGCCATTGGCGCGCCAATGCTCGACGATGGCGTCGAAACGCGGATGCGAGGTGGTCGACAGGGTATCAGGGGGCATCGGTGGGGCCTTGGTCGGGACGTCCGGGCAGCGTCCGTGCCCGTCGCGGAAGTGTCAAGCATTTGCGGGGCTTTGCCGCCTGTTCATGGCCGAATGCGCACGTCTCAGACGAAACCGGGCAAGAGTGCCACCAAGACCCCCGACAAGGCCAGCGCCGCGCCGAACGGCACGCGCCCCAGCCGCCGCATCGCGCGCCCCTTGCGCCGCGCGCGCAAGAGCGACAGCGCCAGCGTCGTCCCGGCGGCGAACAGCACGACCAGCGGCAGACGCGGCGCGCCCAGCGCCAGTCCCAGCGCGGCCAGCAGGAAGACATCGCCCAGCGCCATGCCCTCGCGCCCGGTGAGGCGGAAATACGCCTCGCGGATCGCCCAGAACACGCCGCCGCCGAGGGCCGCGCCCAGGATCGCGGTGCTGGCGCGCTGGGCCAGGGGGGGCCAGGCGTAGCCATCGCCCGCCAGCGCCACCGCAAGGCCAAGCAGCGCGGCGGCGGCCATCAGCGGCTCGGGCAGGCGAAACCAGCGCAGATCGGCCACGGCGAGCGCCAGAAGCGACCACATCCACAATCCCAGAAGCAGCGCGCGCAGGGGATCGGGGGCGACCCAGGCTGCCGCAACCCCCATCGCGGCACCAAGGATCTCGGCTTGCCACAGGACCGACGGGATCTTCACGCCGCAATGCCGGCAGCGTCCGTTCAGCAAAGGCCATGACAGAAGCGGCACCAGGTCCGCCGCCGCCAGCGCAGTGCCGCAGCCCCGGCAATGCGACCGGGCCGCGACGAAGGGCTCGCCCCGTACCAGCCGCTCGGCCACCAGGGCGGCGAAGGATCCCATCGCCGCCCCCAGAAGTCCCAGAACGATCATCAACCCCATGCGAGCGCTTCCCGTCGCGGTTGCCGAGGCCCCGGCACGGGGATAGGGTCTGAGGAGAGCATTGGAACTCGCAGGTTTCCCGAATGACGTTTCGCGTCCCCTTTAACCCCAAATCGACTTTGTACACCAAGAAAAGACGCCCCGGGCGGCGGTTGCGCCGCGATGCCGGTCTGACGCTGATCGAGCTGATGGTGGTGGTCGTCATCCTTGCGCTTCTGGCCGTGGTGATCGTGCCCCGCGTCATCGACCGGCCCGACCAGGCCCGCGCGGCGCGGGCGCAGTCGGATATCGCGGCGATCGGCTCGGCGCTCAATCTCTACCGGCTCGATACCGGCAGCTACCCGACGACCGATCAGGGCCTTGCCGCTTTGGTCAGCCGTCCGACCGTCGCGCCGGTACCGCAGAACTGGGCTGATGGCGGCTATCTCGAGCGCGTCCCCGAAGATCCCTGGGGCCGCGCCTATCTCTATCTGGCGCCGGGCGTGCACGGGCCCTATGACCTCGTGAGCTATGGCGCGGACGGGCGCAGCGGGGGAACCGGGGCCGATGCGGACATCACCAGCTGGCAGGGCGAATAACGCGGTCGGTGCCGTCCGGGGCGTGACGCTGATCGAGCTTCTGGTCGTGGTGACGATCATGGCGGTGCTGGCGCTGGGCGTCGGCCTGTCCGCCGGGGGGCTGTTCGCGCCGCGCGGCGGCGTCTCGACCGCCGACCAACTGACACAGGCGGATCTGCGGGCGCGCGATGCGGCAGTTCTGGGGCGCGCGCGGATCGGGATCTACCCGCGCCGCGACGGCTGGATCATGGCGCGCCGCGATGACGCGGGGCGCTGGCAGCCCGAGGGTGCGCCGCTTCGCGTGGCCGATGCGCGGCTGACATGGCAGGTCGACGGGCGGCGCTATCTGCCGGGCCTGTCCGAGCCCGGCACGCGCGAGGCGCCGCCCGTGCAATTCGCACCGGATGGCGGCAGTACCGGCTTTTCCCTGCGCGTCGAACAGGGCCGTGACCGCCTTGACTGCGACGCCGAAGCCGGGCGGAGGCTGGAATGCGGCCTCCGATGACGCCCCGCCGGCGCCCGGCCCGGGGGTTCACCCTGATCGAACTGGCGGTCGCGGTGGCGATCCTCGCCATCGGCACCGTCGCGGCGTACCGGAGCTTCGATCAGGCGCAGCGCGGGATCGGCGGGCAGCTGGACCGGACGCTCGCCACCGAGGTCGCGCTCAACCGCGCGGCCGAGCTTCGGCTGGAAGGAATGCGTGCGGGCCGCTCGCTGCCGGGCACCGAACCGATGGGCGGTATCGGCTGGGCGGTCGACGTCACCGAGGCGGCCACGGCGGGTGGCCTGATCGAGGCCACGATCCTTGTGACCGCCGACGAGCGCCCGGGTGCCCGCTATGTCGTCGTCGTTCCCGAGGCGCGGCCATGAGCGCGCGGCGCGGCAACCGGGGCTTCACGCTGATCGAATTGCTGGCCGCGATGGCGATCCTGGCCGTCGTCTCGGTCATGGCGGTTCAGGCGCTGAGCGGCGTGTTCTTCCAGCGCTCGGTCCTGACGCGAGTCGATGACGAGGCGGCGGAGCTGACGCGCGCCCTGTCGCTGCTGCGGCAGGATCTGGAAGCGATCGTGATCGCCGAGCCCGAGGATTCCCGGACGCAGGCCCTGCGGGAGACGCGCGGCACCATAGGCTGGGCGCGTGGCGGGCTGGCGGCGATCCCCGGCGACGGCGCCGGGCGCTTCGGCGCGGTGGAATGGGCGCTCGACGGTGAGTTGCTGACACGGCGCGTCAACCGCGCGGATACCGATCCGCCAAACGAGGCCGGGGCGCGAACTGTCCTGACCGGCGTGACCGCGTTCACGATCACCGCGCTGGGCACGTCGGTGGCGTCCGTCCCCGCCATCGCCAGCGGCTACGAGGCCCGGCTGGAAACCCGCCGCTGGGGCGCCCTGCGCGTCGTGGTGGCGCCATGAGCGCAAGGCGTCCTCCGGGCCGGATGCGCGGCGTGGCGCTGATCCAGGCGCTGCTGATCGTGGCGGCCATCGCGGCGGTCGCGGTCGCGCTGCTGGTGCGCGTGGACCGGGCGCAGGAACGGTTGCAATGGCGCGCGACCTCGGAACAGGCGGCGCTGTACCTGGCAAGCGGCGTCGAATTCCTGCGCAGTTCCCTGCCGCGCGAAACGGTGCATGAAGGACAGGACTGGGCGCAGACACGCGCCCCGCTCGACATCGACCGCGGCACCTTGGGATGGGCGGTCAGCGATCTGCAGGGCCGGTTCAACCTCTCTTTGCTGCAAGAGGACGAAGGCGAGGTTTTCGCCGCAGCCTTTGCCCGTCTCGCTGCCGAGGCGGGGCTGTCCGAGGGGGCGGCCCGCGCGATGATCGACCGGATCGCCGGGATCGAGGGGCCGCTGCCGCTGATCCTGCCCGACCTTCTGGCCGAGGATCTGGACGCGTCGGAGCTGGACGCCTGGGAGACCCTGCGCCCGCAGATCGCCGCCTGGACCGGGCTGCCGATGAACATCAACACATTGCCGCGCGCGGTGCTCGACGCCCTTCTGCCCGAGATCCCCGCCGAGCAACGGCGCCTGATCTTTCAGCGCGTGCGCGACGAGCCGGTCGACGAGATCGACGAGCTGATGAACTGGGCCATGCCGCAATTGGGCGAAGCGGCGGCGCAACAATTGACGGCCCTGCCGCTCTCGGGGCAATCACGGCTGTTCGCCGCCGAACTGGAAGCGCGCCTTGACAGCGTGACTCTGCGTCGGTCAGTTGTGATCGATACCGGCGCGCCCGAGGGCGACAGCGCCGTCCGTTTGTCCTTGCCTGGGCCCTGACGCATGACCGAACCCGCCCCGATACGGCGTCGCCGCGCCTCCGTGCCCGCGCTCTGGCGGATGGGGACGGACACGCCGCCGCCGGCGGGCGCCTTCGTGGCGCTGGTGCCGGGGGCCGATGCGCCGCTGATCGCGCTCAGCCTGCCCGCGACGCTGAAAGGCGCCGCGCGCGAGGATGTCGCGCGACGGCAGGCGCAGGACCGGCTGGGTGGCGGGCTGGATGTGCGCCCCGCGCGGCTGGGCCGGGCCGAGGACTGGAGCCGCGTCGCCGTGGCCGAGCGTGCCGCCGTGCTGCGCTGGCGTGCGGCCATCGGCGCGGCGATGCCCCGCTGCCGGGCGGTCCTGCCCGATTTCCTGGCCCTTCCCGCCGCGCCCGGCCTGTGGACGGTCGAAGCCGACCGCGACGGCGTGCGCGCGCGTCTGGGGCCGGGCGACGGGTTCAGCGCGGAACATGCGCTGGCAGGCAGGATGCTGACGCTGGCGCTGTCCGAGGCCCGCGCGGCGGGCAATGCCCCGCGCGCCGTGCTGCTGACGGGCGAGACCTCGGGCGCCTTCGCCGATCTGTTCGACGGCATCGACATCCTGCGCGACGCCTCGGACCTGCCGGCAGACCGGGCGCCCGCGATCCTGGGCCATGACGAGCTTGCCGTCGATTTCCTGCGCGACCCGCAGGCCGATGCCGACCAGATCGAGACCCGCCTGCGCCGCGTCGTCTGGCCCGCCGCACTGGTGGTGATCGGTGCGCTGTCCTGGGCCGGGGCGCAGGCGCTGGCGATGCGCAACGACCGGGTCGAGGCGCTGGCGCTGCAGGACCGCACGCTGGAAGCGGTCCGGCGCGATATCCTGCCCTCGGGGCCGATCCTGGATCTGGAACTGCAGGTGATGCAGGCCATCGAGCGGCGGCGCAACGCGGGCGGCGATACGGCCGCGCCGGAAACCCCGTTGGAGACGTTGCGCCGCGCCGCGCCGGTGCTGGCCGGGGTCGAGCTGGTCACGGTGTCGATGGCGACGGACGGGCTGTCGGTCGAAGTGCGCGTGCCCGATTTCCAGTCGCTCGACGCGTTGTCCGAGGCGCTGGCCGACGCCGGGATCGCCGCCCGCATCGCGCAATCGGCCACCGATGCCGAAGAGGGTGGGGTCGGCGCGACGCTGGATCTGGAGGCGGGAACATGATCGCGGCGCTCGCCCGTCTCCTCGCCCGTCGTTCGAAGCGCGAGCGCACGCTTCTGGCGCTTCTGGCGCTGGGCGCAGTGCCGGTGGCCTTCGTGGGGCTGGTCGCGCTGCCGCTGATCGAGGCGCGGGCCGCCGCGCGGGCAGAGCTGGACGCCGCGCGCGCGACCCGCGACTGGTACGCGGCCCGTCAGGTCGAGATCGCGGCTTTGCCCGCTCCCGACACCGCCGCGCCCGCCACCGAGCCGCCCGCGCCTGTGGGGCTGGGCGGGATCGAGGCGCGGCTGATCGCGGCGGATCTGCGCGACGCGGTCAGCCAGCTGGCCAATGCGCCCGACCGGGGCGTGCGCCTGTCCTTTGCCGAAGCGCCCTTCGCGGGGGTCATGGATTGGGTCGATGCGCTGGGCGACGGCTCGGGCTACCGGGTCGCGGCGCTGACCTTCGAGCGGGTATCGCCCGGTCTGATCGATGCCGAGATCCGGCTGGAGCCGCTGCGATGATCCGTGCCCTTGCCCTTGTCCTTGGCCTGCTGATCGGGCTGTCGCTGGCCGCGCTCTATGCCGGAACGCTGGGCCATCTGAGACAGGCGAACCTGCCGCTGCCGGGCTGGACCGACACGCTTGACGCCGGCTCGCGGGTGATCGAGGGGCGCGGCACGCTGAACGGTGCGGCGCTGACTTGGCGGGCGACGGGGCTCGACGGGCTGCGGCTGTCGCTCAGCGGCCCCGACTGGCAGGTGCAGGGGCAGGGGATGCCGGGACCGGGCGGGCTTGCCGTTTCGGACCTGTCGGGGGTTCTGCCACTCGGCGTCCTGGGGGCGGGCGAGGGCGCGCTGGTGATCGAGGCGGGCCTGCTGGACGTCGCGTTTGACGGCACGCTGCGCGAGGGCCGGATCGACGGCACCGCGCGCGGGTCGGATCCCGAGGGGGCGGTAACGCTGGTGCACGAAAACGGCGGCTGGATCTTGTCGGCGCGCTGAGCAGGCTCAGCCGTTGACCAGCGCCTGCATGTCGAAAATGGGCAGCAGGATCGCCAGGACGATGGTCAGCACCATGCCGCCCACGATCACCATCGAGGCCGGCTCGATGATCACCGAGACGCGCTTGCGCTCGGTCCTGAGCCAGCTTTCCGCCAGCACCGCCGCGCGTTCCGTCATCGGTCCCAGCCGGGCCGAGGCCTCGCCCGCCTGCACCAGTTGCCGCGCGACGGGATGCAGGAAGGGCAAGCGAGCCAGCGCCTGGCTGACGCTTTCGCCCCGGCGCAGCGCCTCGCCCGCCTCGTCCGCATGGGCGCGGTAGCTGGCGATGTCCAGCACACCCGCCGAGAAGCGCAGGGCCTCGGTCAGCGGCAGGCGGGAATTGATTACCACGGCCAGCGTGCGCAGGTATTGCGCGGCCGAGGCCATGCGCAGGAAACGCCCGATCAGCGGCGTGCGCAGCAAGATCTCGTCGCGCCGGTTGCGCAGCGAAGGGGTGCGGTTGATCGTCATCACCGCGAAGACCAGAAGCACGCCGATCACCAGCTCCAGCACCCAGTTGTCGCGGATCCAGTCGACGATGCCCATCACGGTGACGGTCAGCGGCGGCAGCGGGCGGCCCGAGCCTTCGAACATCGACACGATTTCGGGCGCCACGGTGGTCATCAGGATGGCGCAGACCACCACCGCGACCACGGTCACGAAGGCCGGGTAGATCAGCGCCGAGGTGATCGCCGCGCGGTCGCCGGCGCTGGTTTCCAGATGCTCGGCCAGGGTCTTGAACACGGCGGCCAGATCGCCCGATTGTTCGCCCGCGCGCACGGCGGCGGCGTACCACGCGGGCAAGGCGCCGCCCGCACGGTCCAGCGCATCGGCCATGCTTTCGCCCTGCATGAGGCCCGCGCGGGCCTCGGCGGCGAGCTTTTCGATCCGCGCGGCCCCGGCGGCGCCCTGAACCGCTTCCAGTGCCGCATCCGCGGCAAGCCCGGCCCCCAGCAACACAGACATCTGCCGGGTGAAGACGGCCAGCAGGTCGCGGTCGACCTTGCGCTCGCGCCGGCGGGTTCGGGTCTGTGTGACGGCCTGCGCTTCCAGCGACGAGGGCATGAGGCCCAGCTCGCTCACCCGTTGTGAGGCCGTCGCTTCGTCTTCGGCCACGACCATGCCGCGCCGGCGTTTGCCCTCGGGCGTGTAGGCGGTATAGGCATAGGTGCGCATTTCACGCGGTCTCGCCCAGAACGCGGCGCACCTCGGCGGGCGAGGTCTGGCCCTCGGCCACCAGCGCCAGCGCGGATTGCATCAGCGACGGCCGCTCGCCCGCCGCTTCGCGCAGCCGCACTTCGGATGCGTCGCTGTCGATCGCGGCCCGCAGCTTTTCGTCGATTTCCAGGATGTCATAGACGCCGACCCGGCCGGAATATCCGGTGCCGTCGCAGGCCTCGCAGCCCTGCGCGTGGTGGATCTGCGCGGGGGCGGGGACATTGTGCAGCCGGAACAGCGCGGTATCCTCGGGCGTGGGCGCCTCGGCTCTGGCGCATTTCGGACAGAGCCGCCGCACCAGCCGCTGGGCCAGAACGCCCCGCAGCGTGGCGGAAATCAGGTAGCCCTCGACCCCCAGTTCGCGCAGCCGCACCACCGCCGACAGCGCGGTATTGGCGTGCAGCGACGAGAAAACGAGGTGCCCGGTCAGCGCCGCCTCGCTGGCGGTCTGCGCGGTTTCGCCGTCGCGGATCTCGCCCACCAGGATGACGTCGGGATCCTGCCGCAGGATCGAGCGCAAGCCGCGCGCGAAGGTCAGGCCGATATCGGGATTGACCGGGGTCTGGCTGATGCCGGGCAGGTCGTATTCGACCGGGTCCTCGACCGTCAGGATCGTGCGCTCGCGCCGGTCGGCGAGCCTGAGCAGCGAATAGAGCGTCGTGGTTTTCCCCGAGCCGGTCGGCCCGGTGGCCAGGATGATTCCGTTGGGCAGCGCCGCCAGCCGGTTCAGCCGCGCCGCGTTTTCCGGGGACAAGCCCAGCCGGTCCAGCTCCATCAACCCGCCCGAGCGGTCCAGAAGACGCATCACCACCCGCTCGCCATGATGGCCGGGCAGGGTGGACAGACGCACGTCGATGGCCCGTCCGCCCAGCCTGAGCGCGATGCGCCCGTCCTGCGGCAGGCGCGTTTCGGCGATGTCGAGGCCCGACATGACCTTCAGCCGCGACACGACGCGCTTGGCGGGCACGTCGCGGCGGTCGAAGACGGTCTGCATCGTGCCGTCGATGCGCATTCGCGCGCGCAGGCCGGATTCGTGCGGTTCAAGATGAAGGTCCGAGGCCGAGCCGCGCACCGCCTGCCGCAGAAGCTGGTTCACCAGCCGGATCACCGGCGCGTCCTCGGGATCTTCCAGAATGTCCCGCGCGGTCTGCCTGGTGGTGTCTTCAAGGTCGAAGGCGACTTCCTCGCCCTCTTCGGTGCCGGAATCGTAGAGCCGCGACAGGCGGTGCTGGAACGTGTCCAGGTCCAGCATGTCGGGCGCCAGAGCCGCGCCCGCCGCGCGCCGGGCCGCGCGCAGGCCGTTCATCGTGGCCTCGGGGCCTGCCAGCAGGGTCGTGTCATCCAGCGCGACCTGATTGTCGCGCGCAAAGGCAAGGGGAAGCCGCGCCCCGCTCATTGCCCGACATCGACGTTCAGCCGCGGCGGCAGCGGCGGGAACAGACGGTCGCGCACCGCTTGATCGACATAGGTCTGATCGAAGGGCTGGTTCAGATCGACCCCGTCGAAGGGAAAGCCGGTGCGGCGCACATCGGGGTAAAGCCCGGCATTCGAGCGCGGCATGATCTGGCGGCTGAGCGCCTCGCCCTCGCGCGCGATCTCGCGGGTGATGCGCTGCGCTTCGGTTTCGCTGCGCACGACACGCGGGCGCAACATGATGAGCAACACGCGCTGGCCCTCTTGCACCGAACGCCCGCGGAACAGCTGGCCCACGACGGGAATGGCGCTGAGCCCCGGCACGCGCTGGTTCTGCGAGGTCGAATTGTCCTCGATCAGGCCGCCGAGGATGATCACCTCGCCGTCGCCCACCAGAGCATTGGTCGACAGCCGGCGCCGTGCCGTGATCTCGCCGCCGGCAGCCGAGGTCGAGCCCGTCAGGTTCGACACTTCCTGCGCAATCGCCATGCGCACGGTGGCATCGTCGGTGATCTGCGGCGTCACCGTCAGCGTCAGGCCCACATCCTGCCGTTCGATGGTCTGGAACGGGTTCTCGGCCGAGCCGCCCTCGGTCGAGGAGTACTGCCCGGTCACGAAGGGCACGTTCTGTGCCACGACGATCTCGGCTTCCTGGTTGTTGAGCGTCAGCACGGCGGGGGTCGACAGTAGCCGCGTCGTGCGCTCGCGCGCGATGGCGGTGATGAGCGCGGCGAAATTGCCGTCGTTGTAGCCGATGAAGCCGCCATTGCCGGGATTGGGCGTACCCCCGGCCATGGCCGAGGCGATCAGCGTGATCAGCGACGAGCGTCCGTCCATCGAGAACGAGGTACCGCCGCCGATGGCCTGATTGAGAAGCCCGCCGAACTGCACGGACAGGTCGCTGAAATTCTCGGCCGAAATCTCGAAGATCACCGCTTCGATCAGCACCTGCGACGGGCGCACGTCCAGCGCCTGCACGGCCCGCGCAATCGCCTCCATCCGTTCGCGCGGCGCGGTGATCAGAAGCGAGTTCGATTGCGGTTCGGCCACCACGGTGACGCCGTTGGTGCTGCCTTCGCCCTCTGCGCTGCCGCCCATGGATTCGCGTACCACCTCGGCCAGCTCGGTCGCCTGCGCATAGTTCAGCCGCACCACGCGCGAGGTCGGACCGACCTGCGGACGGTCCAGTTGCATGACAACGCTGCGAACCCGGTCGCGGTATTCCGACGGACCCGAGACGACGATGGCATTGCCGCCCGCATCGGCGGCGACGCTGCCCGCCCCGGTGGTCGAGGGCAGGGCGGTCTGCAGCACGCCGATCAGTTCCGAGGCGACGGCATGGTTCAGGCGGATCGTTTCGACCGAGCGGTTGCTGGCCTGACCCAGCCGGGCGACAAGCTGCTCGATCCGGCCGATATTCTCGCGCCGGTCGGACAGGATCAGCAGCCCGGCCGAGGGCACGGGCGTCAGGATCGCCTCAGGCGGGACAAGCGGCTGGACGACTTCGAAGACTTCGGCCAGATCCTCGGTCGGAACCGGGATCACCCGGGTCACAAAGGCGCCGCCCGCGCGGCTGACCGTCGTGCCGGGCGCCAGACCCGGCGCGGCGCGCATCGGCACGATCCGGTCGATGCCCTCGCCCTCGACAATCGCCAGGCCGTTGAGCTCCAGCACGTTGAGGAAGATTTCGTAGCTTGCCGCCGGGCTGACCGGCACCGGGGCGAAGACCGAGACCGACCCCTGAACCTGCGGATCGATCAGGAAGTTGCGGTTGGTCTGTTCGCTGACCAGCTGGATATAGCTGCGCAGATCGACATCGCGCAGATCCAGCCGGATCTGCGCCCTGACCGCCCCCGCGACCGAGGTCAGCGCAAGAACGGCGACAATAAGAAGGGCGGCAAGTCGGTTCATGGCGCGATTGTTTCCGTATCCTCGGCAGATTCAACGTGAATGGGCAGGTTTCCGCAAAAAATCAACGGCCAATACCCATCAGGCGGCTGTCGGGGGGCTGGGACGGTCCGGCATCGGGAAAGCCGCCATAGGTTTCACCCCCGGGCCCGCCCGGAACGCCATAGGACGGATCGCCCGGATCCTGCGCGTAAGGGTCCTGCGTATAGGGATCCTGAGCGTAGGGATCTTGGGCGTAGGGATCCTGCATGTAAGGATCCTGCGCATAGGGGTCCTGCTGATAAGGGTCCCCGGCATACGGATCCTGTGTGTAGGGGTCGCGGCCATAGCTCTCGCCGCGCCCGAACGGGTCGCGCCTGTCGCGTCCGAACGGGTCCCCGCCCGGAGCCCCCTCGCCGGGCGGTTCGGTCAGGTCGATCGAACGCGATCCGCCGGGGGGGCGCCTTTCCAGCCGGGGACGCGGTTCCTCGTAGCGCGACACATCGACGGGACCGGCATTCTCGGCAAAGTCGATGATCGCCTGTTCGCCGAACACGTCGATCACCAGTCCGTCGCGCGTCACGGCAAGGATTTCGAACCCGTCGGGCAGGATGTCGCCCTGGCGGAAGATCTCGATCCCGTTGCGGCCTTCGACCAGCGCGAAGGCGTCGCCCTCGGCATCGTTGACGATGAGCCCGCGCAGCCGGATCGTCGACAGATCGACGGATTCACGCGGATCGGGCGGGGGCGCGACGGGTTCGGGCTCGGCCGCGACCGGCGTCTCGACCGGCGTTTCGGGAAGCGTGCCGAAAAGCGGGGCCCAGCCGGTTTCGGGTTCCGTGTCCAAGCCGGGGCCCGCAACGCCCGGAGCCGGGGTCGAGGCGACGTCGCTGATCGCGGGCAAGGGCGGGATATCGGGCGCCGGGGCCAGAAGCGCCAGCGCAACGAGGCCCAGCCCGAACCCGGCCACGATCCCCGCCGGAAGCAGCGCCAGCGCCGGTGCCCGCCCGCCGGAAGCGCGGGACGCGAACGCGGCGCGTGCGGTGCCGGTGGCCGTAATCATGCGCGATGAGCCTCTGTTGCCCCAGAATTCTCTGTCCCCCGGTCCGGTGGTCTGCGCAGGGAAGCCCGTCTCAGGGGCGTCGGCGAACCAGTTGAAAACCGAGGGGTGTTTTTCTGGACATTATCAGGCGCACTGCATAGAATGAAATCACAAAAGCAGGTGAGAGTAGTGCTCAGAACCGTCACGTCCAGAAGCGTCCGGCTGGCCTTGTGCTCGGCTCTCGCTCTCGCCAGCTGCGAGGCAGCGGGCACCATGGCGGGGGGCGGTCCGCAATCGGATTACCTGGTGGCGCGGCAGGCGCTGGAAACCGGCAATTACGACATCGCGATCCGCCATTACGCGCGCCTGATCGAAAGCGTCGACGCCAATTCCGCGGCGCGTCTGCAGCTTGAATATGCCCATGCCCTGTTGCGGGCCAACCAGTATTTCCAGGCGATCACGGTGGCCGACGTTCTGATCCAGCGGCATGACGGGTCGATCCGCGCCTCGGCGCTGGCCGTCCGGGGCACCGCGCGCCACGAAGCCGCGCGTGAACGTCTGGCGGCAGGTTTGCGCGACGGCGATACGCGTGCGCTGCTGGTCTCTGCGCAGAACGACATCAACGCTTTCGTCGCGCAGGAAGGCACGCTGGACAGCACCGGCTCGATGCGCGCGCGGGCCAGTCTGATCACGCAGGATCTGCAATCGGTCTGACCTCGTGCCCGAGGCGCCCCGAGGCGCTCCCGGGGCGGGCGTTCGCGGTAACGCCCAAAATTTACCTTAAAATTACGTGAAGCCGTCGAAATTTGGCCGCGATCCGCCACCAGTCTGGCGCCCTGATTTGGGTAGTATCTGGTGACAAGGGTAACGGTATGACGGCAATTTCCCCAAAGGCCCGTTGGCGGGCCTCGTTCCCCGTTTGGGCAAGCCTTGCCCTCGGCGCGGGCGCGGCAACGCCGGCCATCGGCATGACCGAATTGCTGGGCGGCGGCTATCTTGTGGCGCAAAACAACATCTGCGCGCAATTTGGCTGGGCCGGCACGCATCAGGTGCTGGCGCGGCTGCAGCCACAGGGCGCGCCCGGCAATGAACGCAACGTCTCGCAGATGTCGCTGCTGTTCGGTACCGGCACGGTGTCCTTCACTTTCAACAACAACGGCCGCTATCGCAGCACGCAGGTGATCGATACCGCGGCCTATGTCTGGAACGGGCCGGTCATGCCCGCCGATCCGACCATGTCCTTCAGCTGGTACTATTACGGCGACATTCCCGGGCGCTGGGATCAGGAGCTCGATCAACTGATCATGGAATTTTCCAATTTCAACGAGCACGAAGGCTGCGACATGATTGCCTATCTGTCGCTGCATCGTCCCTGAGCCTCAGCAAGGAACCGAGACAATGATCCGACCGATCCGCTTCACCCTGTTCCACCTCGCGCCGATGGCCTTCCTGCTGTTGGTCGTCCTTGCCGTGCCCGCCCGGGCCGAGTTTACCGGCGCGGGCTTCATCACCGATCCCTGGGGATGCGAGGATTACGGCTTTCCGACCCAGACCGAGATGGTGCGCGCGCGCTACTCCGCCCGCGAGATCGACGGCGGCGCCAGCGAACTGGTGCTGAACTTTGCCGTGGGCGGCAGCAACGTGCTGCGCATCTGGAACACGCTCGAGCCCGATAACGGCTGGATGCGGGCCTATGGCAATGTCATCTGGGGGCGGCTTTACAGCATGGGCGCGCAGACCTGGGTCCGCGTGCTGGCGCGCGAAGGCGTGCCCTTCGCGACCACCACCTTCAACGAATACAGCGAACATATCCGCCTGCGGCTGCGGATCACCAATTTCAACGGGATGCGCGGTTGCGGCGTGACGCTGGTCCTGATGCTGAACAACTGGACCAACAATATCTGACCCCGGGATCCGGGGCGACAGACCAAAGGGCGCCGCGTGGCGCCCTTTCTTTCGTTGGGGATCAGGCCGCGGCGGGGCGGCGGATCTGTCCGGCGGCTTCGATCACCAGCGGATGGAACCCGTCGCCGCCCGCATCGATCAGGTCGAAGAACTGGCGGCGCATCCGCGGTTCCCAGAAATCGTTGATATGCGCGGCAAGGCCGGCGACGCCCTCGTCATGCGGCTTCGAGGCCATGAAGGCGGCGATCTGGTTGGCCATGCGGACGATCTTGTCAGCGGACATGAGGCTCTCTCGTCTGGATACGGTCGGAATGGGTGAATAGCTCGAAACGGTCGGGCCGGGCCTGGGCGATCAGCGTGATGCCCAGCTTTTCGGCCAGATCCACTGCCGTGGCGGTGGGCGAGGAGACGGCGATGATCATCGGCGCGCCGATCGCCGCCACTTTCTGCACAAGGTCGATGGAAACGCGCGATGTCAGGACGACCGCGCCCGCGGCTGTAGGGTGCGTGCTGGCACGCACCAATGCGCCCGCGAGCTTGTCGAGCGCGTTGTGCCGCCCGACATCCTCGCGCGCGGCGATCATCCGCGCGCCGTCCCAGAACGCCGCGCAATGCGCGCTGCGCGTGACATCGTGCAGGGCCTGCTGGCGGGGCAGGGCGTCGATGGCGTCCTGCACCTGCGCGGGGACCAGCCGGAAGCCGCCGGGCGCCACCGGCGCCATGTCGCGCATCGCCTGTTCCAGGCTGTCGATACCGCACAGCCCGCAGCCCACCGGCCCCGCCATGACGCGGCGGCGTTCGGTCAGTCGCGCCTCGGCCGCGGCCGAGACCCAAAGCTGCACGTCGAGCCCGCGCGCGGTCTCGACCACGTCGACGCTGTCGATCTCCTCGGGCCGCGCCAGCCCTTCGGTCAGCGCGAACCCATAGGCGAAATCGGCCAGATGGTCGGGCGTCGCCATCATCACCGCCTGCGTGGTGCCGTTGAAGGTCAGCGCAACGCCGACCTCCTCGGGCAGCACGCGGTCGCCCGGCACGATATCCGTGCCGAACGCCAGGCGGGGACGGGGGCGGGCGCCCTGCATGGCCTCACTCGGCCGCCGGCAGGATGCGGCGTGCCATCTCGGCCTGCGCGGCATAGTCTTCCTGCCATTGCGACGGACCGTTCGACGGGCTCACCTGCACCGCCGTCACCTTGTATTCCGGGCAGTTCGTGGCCCAGTCCGAGAAGTCGGTGGTGACGACATTGGCCTGCGTGTCGGGGTGGTGGAAGGTCGTGTAGACCACCCCCGGCGACACCTTGTCGGTGATCGTCGCGCGCAGCGTGGTTTCCCCCGAACGCGAGGCCAGCCGGACGTAATCGCCGTCGCGGATGCCCCGGTTTTCGGCGTCGTGCGGGTGGATTTCCAGCACGTCCTGATCGTGCCAGACCACGTTGTGGGTGCGCCGGGTCTGGGCGCCCACGTTGTACTGGCTCAGGATCCGCCCGGTCGTCAGCAAGAGCGGGAAGCGGGGCCCGGTCTTTTCATCCGTCGCCACGTATTCGGTGCGGATGAACTTGCCCTTGCCGCGCACGAAGCCGTCGATATGCATCATCGGCGTGCCGTCGGGCGCCTTGTCGTTGCAGGGCCACTGGATCGAGTTCTTTTCCTCGAGCGCATCGTAGCTCACGCCCGCGAAGGACGGGGTCAGCATCGCGATCTCGTCCATGATCTGGCTGGGATGGGCATAGTTCCAGTTGGCGCCCATCGCCTGCGCGAACATCTGCGTGACTTCCCAGTCGGCATAGCCGTTCTTCGGCGCCATGACCTTGCGCACGCGGTTGATGCGGCGCTCGGCATTGGTGAAGGTGCCGTCCTTTTCCAGGAAGGACGAGCCCGGGAAGAACACATGCGCGTAATTCGCGGTCTCGTTCAGGAACAGGTCATGGACGATCACGCATTCCATCGCGGCCAGGCCGGCGGCGACATGCTTGGTGTCGGGATCCGACTGCAGGATGTCCTCGCCCTGGCAGTAGAGGCCCTTGAAGGTGCCCTCGACCGCGGCGTCCAGCATGTTGGGGATGCGCAGGCCCGGCTCGTTGTCGATCTGCACGCCCCAGGTTTCCTCGAACAGGTTGCGCACCTCGTCGAGTTTCACATGGCGATAGCCCGGCAGTTCGTGCGGGAACGAGCCCATGTCGCACGAGCCCTGCACGTTGTTCTGGCCGCGCAGCGGGTTCACGCCCACGCCCGGACGACCGATATTGCCGGTCAGCATGGCGAGGTTGGCGATCCCGATCACGGTGGTCGAGCCCTGGCTGTGCTCGGTCACGCCCAGTCCGTAATAGATCGCGCCGTTGCCGCCCTTGGCATAAAGCCGCGCGGCTTCGCGCAGGGTCTGGGCGGGCACGCCGGTCAGCATCTCGGTGGCTTCGGGCGAATGACGCTCTTCGCTGACGAAATCCGCGTAATCCTGGAACTCGTCCCAGTCGCAGCGCTCGCGGATGAAGGCCTCGTCCATCAGGCCCTCGGTCACGATCACATGCGCCAGTGCGGTCACGACGGCCACGTTGGTGCCCGGACGCAGCGCCAGGTGATGGGCCGCCTTGATATGCGGCGCCTCCACCGTCTCGGTGCGGCGCGGGTCGATCACGATCAGCTTGGCGCCCTTGCGCAGGCGCTTCTTCATGCGGCTGGCAAAGACCGGGTGCGCGGCGCTGGGATTGGCGCCGATCACCATGATCACGTCCGATTCCTCGACCGAGTCGAAGTCCTGCGTGCCGGCCGAAGTGCCATAGGTCTGGCCCAGCCCGTAACCGGTGGGCGAGTGGCAGACACGGGCGCAGGTATCGGTGTTGTTGTTCTGGAACACCGCACGGGTCAGCTTCTGCACGAGGTAGGTTTCCTCGTTCGTGCAGCGCGACGAGGTGATCACGCCGACCGACTGGCGGCCATGCTTGTCGATCAGGCCCTTCATGCGGTTCGCGGCGAAGGTCATCGCCTCTTCCCACGACACTTCTTTCCACGGATCCGTGACCTTGTCGCGGATCATCGGGTTCAGGATGCGTTCCTTGTGCGTGGCATAGCCATAGGCGAAGCGGCCCTTGACGCAGCTATGGCCGCGGTTCGCCTTGCCGTCCTTGTGCGGCACCATGCGGACGAGTTCGTCGCCGCGCATTTCCGCCTTGAACGAGCAGCCGACGCCGCAATAGGCGCAGGTGGTGATGACCGAACGCTCGGGCGTGCCGATCTCGACGACCGATTTCTCGACAAGCGTGGCGGTCGGGCAGGCCTGCACGCAGGCGCCGCAGCTCACGCAATCGGACGACAGGAAGCTGTCGGCCGCAGTCCCGGCGGACACGCGGCTGTCAAAGCCCCGCCCCTGGATCGTCAGCGCGAAGGTGCCCTGCACCTCTTCGCAGGCCCGCACGCAGCGCGAGCAGACGATGCATTTGGACGGATCGTAGTCGAAATACGGGTTCGACGTGTCCTTGGCCATGTATTGCGGGTTGGCGTGGCCGTTGTTGCGCGGGCGGAAATGGGTATCCACGGCCTCGTAACGCACGTCGCGCAGACCCACGGCACCGGCCATGTCCTGCAGCTCGCAATCGCCGTTGGCCGCGCAGGTCAGGCAGTCCAGCGGGTGATCCGAGATGTAGAGCTCCATCACGCCCTTGCGCAGGCGCTTGACGGTCTCGGTCTGGGTGTGGACGTTCAGCCCCTCGGCCACCGGCGTGGTGCACGAGGCCGGCGTGCCGTTGCGGCCGTCGATCTGCACAAGGCACAGGCGGCACGAGCCGAAAGCGTCGATGCTGTCGGTCGCGCAGAGCTTGGGAATCTGGATCCCGGCCATCGAGGCGGCGCGCATGATCGAGGTGCCCTCGGGCACGGTGACTTCGAAACCGTCGATGGTCAGCGTGACCTGTTTCTCGGATTTCGAGGCGGGCGTGCCGTAGTCACGGTCGTCCCAGGGAATGATGAAGTCCTTCATTGGGCTTTCCTCCCGTTCGAGGTGGCTGCGGGCTTCGGTTGGCGGTTCAGGATCAGTTCGGATTTGAGCCATTCAACGAGGTCGTTCTGCCGGGTCATTCGGCGGCCTCCTTCGCGGTGGCGAAATCGTCGGGGAAATGCGTGAGCGCCGACAGAACCGGATAGGGGGTGAACCCGCCCAGTGCACAGAGCGAGCCCGATTTCATCGTGTTGCACAGGTCGGTGATCAGCGGCAGGCCCGAGGTATCGCCCGCCGCGACGCGGTCCAGCGTCTCGACCCCGCGCACCGCGCCGATCCGGCAGGGCGTGCATTTCCCGCAGCTTTCGATGGCGCAGAATTCCATCGCGAAGCGCGCCATTTTCAGCATGTCGGTGCTGTCATCGGCGATGGTCAGACCGGCATGGCCGATGAGACCGTCCTTGGCCGCGAAATCCTCATAGGTGAAGGGCGTGTCGAACAGCGCGGGCGGGAACCATGCGCCCAGTGGTCCGCCGACCTGCACCGCCTTCACCGGACGGCCCGAAGCCGTGCCGCCGGCGATGTCCTCGACGATCTCGCCCAGCGAGAGGCCGAAGGCCGTCTCGAACAGGCCGCCGTATTTCACGTTGCCGGCGATCTGCAGCGCCATCGTCCCGTGCGAACGACCCATGCCGTAATTCTTGTAGAACGCCGCGCCGCGATCCATGATCACCGGCACCGATGCCAGCGAGATCACGTTGTTGACGACCGTGGGCTTGCCCATGAAGCCTTCGAGCGCCGGAAGCGGCGGCTTCGCGCGCACCACGGCGCGCTTGCCTTCCATCGAGTTCAGAAGGCTCGTCTCCTCGCCGCAGACATAGGCGCCAGCGCCCACGCGGACTTCCATGTCGAAGCTGTAATCCGATCCCATGACGCGCGGGCCAAGGATGCCTTCGCGACGCGCGATCTCGATCGCCTTCTGGAACTGGCTGATCGCGACCGGGTATTCCGACCGGGTATAGATATAGCCCTTGGTCGCCCCCACCGCGATACCGGCGATGGCCATGCCTTCGATCAGGGTGAAGGGGTCGCCTTCCATCAGCATCCGGTCGGCGAAGGTGGCGCTGTCGCCCTCGTCGGCATTGCAGACGATGTATTTCTGCGGACCGGCGGCGTCGTGCACCGTCTTCCACTTGATCCCGGTCGGGAAGCCCGCGCCGCCCCGGCCGCGCAGGCCCGAATCGGTGACTTCCTGCACGATCTCGGCGGGCGCCATCGACAGCGCGCGTTTCAGGCCTTTCAGCCCGTGATGCAATTCGTAATCATGCAGCGACAACGGGTCGATGATGCCGCAACGCGCGAAGGTCAGGCGCGTCTGGCGCACCATCCACGGCAATTCCTCGGTCAGGCCAAGCGCCTTGGGATGGCTTTCCAGCCCGTCGAACAGCGCGGCCACGTCTTCGGGCTCCATCGGGCCAAAGGCCAGGCGGCCATCGTCGGTGGCGACTTCGACCAGCGGTTCCAGCCAGACCATCCCGCGCGAGCCGTTGCGCACGATGGTGATATCGACGCCGCGCTTGGCGGCTTCGGCGGTGATCGCGTCGGCAACGTCATCGGCACCCAGGGCGACGGCGGCCGAATCAAGGGGGACCCAGATCTTCATCAGCGCGCTCCCTCAAGGATCTTGTCCAGTTTCGCCGCGTCGGCACGGCCCACCAGCTTGCCGTTGACCATGGCCGCCGGTCCGCAGGCGCACAGGCCCAGACAGAACACCGGCTCCAGCGTGATCGCGCCATCCGCGGTCGTGTCGTGCCAGTCGATGCCCAGCTTTTCGCGCGTGCGGTCGGCCAGCGCGTCGGCGCCCACGGATTGGCAGGCTTCCGCGCGGCACAGCTTCAGCACCGTGCGGCCCGCCGGGTTCTCGCGGAAGTCATGGTAGAAGGACATCACGCCATGCGCCTCGGCGCGGCTGATGTTCAGATCCTGCGCGATGATCGGCAGCGCTTCCTGCGGGACATGGCCGAAAGCCTCCTGCACGGCATGCAGGATCGGCAGCAGCGGCCCTTCGAGGTCGCGATGGGCGTTGAGAATGTCGCGCAGGGTTTCTTCGCCTGCAGCGTCAAAGGCGGGTGTGGCTGGCATGTGGCTCCTCCGACCGGATTGACGGTTTCCTACCGGGAAAGCGATTGCCATTCAAATTGTGAATTCCGTTGTTTGATAGATTGTATCTATCGAACACGCGGGCCGCCCGGTCAGGCAAGGCTTTCGACGAAAGCGTCCAGCAAAAGGGTGCGCCGACCGACCGGAGGAAGGATGAAAGCGACATCCGAGATCCCGCCGACAGAGCCCGTCAGCGGGATGCAGCGCAGCGCGCGACCCTGCGCGTAGAACAGCGCGGTGGTCAGCGGCAGGATCGTCGCGGTATCGTGGTCGGTGATGTGGCTGATCAGCGCGATGATCGAGTTCGATTCGATCCTGGGCGCAGTGGCGATCCGCGCATGGGCGAGGTTGCGGTCGATGATCCGGCGGTTCTGCATGTCCGGGGTCAGCAGGCACAGCGAAAACCCGCCCAGCTCCTTCCAGTTCATGCTGTCGGGCAGGTCGGGATCGTCCTGCGTCACCAGCGCGTAGCTTTCCTCGTAAAGCGGCAGGGTCTTGAAGCCGGGCAGCCGGTCCTGTGCCTGATCGGCGCGCGCATAGGACAGGCCCGCGTCGATTTCGAACTCGGCCAGCCGTTCCAGGATCTCGTGGCTGTTGAGCGACAGGATCTGCAGCCGAACGCCCGGATGCTGGGCCAGGAACGGCTGCGTCAGGTCATGGACCGAGGCCAGCGCGGTCGGAATCACCCCCAGCCGCAGCGTGCCCGACAGGCCCTCGCGCGCGACGGCGACGTCGGATTTCAGCGCGCGCGCCTCGGCCACGATGGTCTTCGCGCGGGCAAGGACGCGCTCGCCCTCGGGGGTCAGGCCGATGAACCGCGCGCCGCGCTGCACAAGCTGAACGCCCAGCTGCTGTTCCAGCGACTTGAGGGCCGAGGACAGCGTGGGCTGGGTGACATGGCAAAGCTCGGCCGCGCGTCCGAAATGGCGCTCGCGTGCCAGGGCAATAAGCATTTCAAGCTTGTCGATCATGTGTTTAGCATGCTCCAAACTGAGAGCGGCGGAAAGTGCGCAAGAGCCCGCGCATCAAGGTTTTCCCACCCGGACAACGGGCTACGTGGGGACGGGAGAAAAGAGGAGGGTTGCATGCATATCGAACCGTTCGGGGTCGAGATCTGGATGAACGCATGGGAAACCCAGTGCGAATGGAACCTTGCCGAGACCTGCGTCGACAGCCTGACCATCGGTGAGTTGCTGGAACTCACCGGGGCCAATGCGGACATGCTGGCCCAGCTTCTGCCGATGCGCATGAGCTATGGCGATATCGACGGCTCCGACCGCCTGCGCCGCGCCATCGCGCAGCTCTATGACCGTCAGACGCCCGAGCGGATCATCGTCACCCACGGCACGATCGGCGCGAACATGCTGGTGCACAAGGCGCTGGTCGGACGGGGCGACCGGGTCGTGTCGATCGTGCCGACCTATCAGCAGCACCATTCGATTCCCGAAAGCCTTGGCGCCGATGTCCACCTGCTGCATCTGCGGCCCGAGGATGGCTGGCTGCCCGATCTCGACCGCCTGCGCGCGCTGGTCCGGCCCGGCACGAAGCTGATCGCGCTGACCAATCCCAACAACCCGACCGGCGCGCTCATCCCGCGCGCCATGCTGGACGAGATCGCCGCCATCGCCCGCGAGGCCGGCGCCTATGTGCTGTGCGACGAGGTCTATCGCGGCACCGATCAGGATGGCGACGGGCGCAGCGCGTCGATGGCCGATCTTTACGAGAAGGGGATTTCGACCGCCGGCATGTCCAAGGCGTTCTCGCTGGCGGGGCTGCGGCTGGGCTGGATCGCCGCCCCGCCCGAGGTGATCGCCGCGGTATCCGTCCACCGCGATTACGACACGATCAGCGTGGGGCGGATCGACGATCATTTCGCCAGTGTCGCGCTGGAGAATGCCGAGCGGATCCTCGCCCGCTCGCAGCGCATCACGCGCACCAATCTGCAGATCCTGTCGGACTGGATCGACCGCGAGCCGCTGCTCGACTGGGTGCCGCCGCGCTCGGGCACAACCGCTTTCGTGCGCTACGACCTGCCGCTGACCTCGCAGGAATTCTGTCTCGACCTGCTCGAGGAAACCGGGGTGATGTTCACGCCCGGCTCGGCGCTGGGCGTCGAGGGCTATCTGCGGATCGGTTTCGCCAATTCCACCGAGATCCTGCGCGAGGGACTGGCGCGGACCAGCGTTTTCCTGGCCCGCAGGCCCCGCCCGGGAACGATTTACGCCGCCTGATCGCTCAGGCGGCGCAAGAGGGTCGGCTTGCCGATGTCAGGCGGCAAGCTGGCGCGTCGTCAGCGCGGCGGCCGCGCTGAGGAAGGCCAGGATCCCGCAGCCCGCGATGACGCTGAGCATGCTCACCGCCGAGTTCTCCAGGAACAGGCTGGTCACGGCGATCATCAGGCCGCCGGTCAGCATCTGGATCGTTCCGCCGATCGACGCCGCCAGTCCCGCGATATCGGGATGCGGGTCCATCGCCATCGCCATCGTCGTCGGCAGCGCCAGCCCAAGGCAGGCATTGGCGACGAACAGCCCGCCCACGACCACGGGCAGCGAGGCAAAGCCCGCCCAGCCAACCAGCGCCAGAACCACCGTCGCCGCCGCGAAACCGCTGACCGCGCCCGAGATCACGCGCTCCAGCCCGAACCGGCCGGACAGGCGGCCCGAAAGCTGCGACGCGCCGAAGAAGCCCACGGCGTTGATCGCGAAAGCCAGCGAGAAGCCGGTCGGCGACAGGCCGAATTCGCGGGTATAGACGAAGCTGCCCGAGGCGAGGAAAACGAAGAAGCTGGCCATGCCGAAGCCGCCGATCATCGTCAGGCCCAGGAAGGTCCGGTCCGTCAGCAACCGCCGCGCGCCCGCCCAGATCGCCCGCAGCCGCACCGGCTGGCGCCGCTCGGCAGGCAGGCTTTCGGGCAGCACGAACAGGATCAGCAACAGGCTCAGCACCGAGGCCCCGGCCAGAACGCCGAAGATCTCGCGCCAGCCGCCGAAGGTCATCACCATCGAGCCGGTCAGCGGCGCCAGCATCGGCGAGACCGAGATCACGATCATGATCGCCGACATCATCCGCGCCGCATCGGCGCCCGAGGCCATGTCGCGGATCACCGCGCGCGGCACCGTCATCAGCGTCGCCGCCCCCAGCGCCTGCAGCGCGCGCGCGCCGATCAGGGTGCCGATATTGGGCGCCATCGCCGCCAGAACCGAAGCCACGAGGAAGATGGACACGCCGATCACCAGCGGACGCTTACGCCCCAGCGCGTCGGACATCGGGCCGTAGATCATCTGCGCGATGCCGAAAACCAGGAAATACGCGGTCAGGGTCAGCGCGGCCCCGGCCTCGGTCGTGCCGAGATCGGTGGCGACCTGCGGCAGGGCAGGCAGGTACATGTCGATCGCAAAGGGACCGACAGCGGCGAGAAGCCCAAGCAAAAGGGCCATGCGGAAACGGGGATCGCGCATCGGGAAACCTGTGGATCTGTCGAAATCGGGAAACCCGCGCGCGACGGCGCCCGGGCAAGGGTCCGGGGAATATCGTTTGCATGTGAAACAAGTCAAGGCAGCAGCCGAGGTTTTCGTACCCCGTCTCCGCGGCGCGTCAATTTCCGCGCATCGCCGCTTCAGACCCGGCGGTCGGCCCGGATCATGTCGGCGGCCTTTTCGGCGATCATGATCGCGGGGGCATTGGTATTGCCCGAGACGATACGCGGCATGATCGAGGCATCGACCACCCGCATCCCGCGCAGCCCGTTAACCCTGAGCGCGGGATCGACCACGGCAGCCCCGTCCGTGCCCATCGCGCAGGTCCCGACCGGGTGATACACGGTGCGCGCGTGGCGGCGCAGATAGGCGCGCAGGCCGGGTTCGTCCGTGACAGCCTCGCCCGGGATCACCTCGGTCAGGCCGTGCCGCGCCATCGGGTCTTGCCGCAGGATCCGCCGGGCAAGGGCGATGCCCCGGAGCAGCCGCTCGGTATCGCTGTCGGCCTGCAACAGGCCCAGATCGACCTGCGGGCGCCCCTCGGGGCCTGAGCGCGTCACCGAGCCCCGGCTGTCGGGGCGAAGCACGCAGGTATGCACCGACACGCCATGCCCCCATTCCACCATCCGCCCCCGGTGGCTTTTCAGTCCGGGAATCAGGTGGAACTGGATATCCGGGCGCGGCTCGGCGGGCGATGAGCGCACGAAGCCCCCCGCCTCGACCATGTTCGATGCGAACATGCCGCGCGACCGGGTGACCCAGTTCAGCAGATCCAGCGCCCGGCGCGGCAGCGCGGGCAGCGAGACGCCATAGGCCGCGCGGCTCTGCGTGCGGCAGATCACCATGCAATCCACATGGTCCTGCAGATTGCGTCCGACACCCGGCAAATCGTGCACGGGCGCGCCGCCCCAGCCCGCGATCTCGTCAGCCGGGCCGATCCCAGAGCGCAGCAGGATGTCGGGCGACCCGATGGCGCCCGCCGACAGGATGATCTCGCCCGCCGCCGCGATCCGCATGATCGTTCCATCCGCCCGGCGCCCGAGGACCGCCGTGGCGCGACGGTCGGTGATCTCGATCCGCTCAACCTCGATCCCGGTTTCGATGCGCAGATTGGGCCTTCCACGCACCGGCTTCAGGAAGGCTTCGGCGGTCGAGTGGCGTTTGCCCCCTTTCTGCGTGACCTGGTAGAGGCCCATGCCCTCGGGTTCGGGCGTGTTGAAATCGGCGCAGGCGCCCAGTTGCAATTGCCCGGCCGCGTCCAGGAAATCGGCATCCACGGGCGAGGGGTCGCGCAGGTCCGATACCGAAAGCGGGCCGTCGCGTCCGTGATAGGCATCGTCGAGCGCGGGGTCCGAATTGGCCTCGGACTTGCGGAAATAGGGCAGGACCGAGTCGTAATCCCAGCCCGTGCAGCCCATCGCCGCCCAGTCGTCGTAATCCGCGCGGTGGCCCCGGATATAGATCATCCCGTTGATCGCCGACGACCCGCCCAGCACCCGCCCGCGCGGGATCGAGATCCGGCGCCCGTCCAGCGCGGCCTGCGGGGTCGAGGCATAGAGCCAGTTGTGGCGCCGGTCCTTCGTCAGCACCATCACTCCCAGCGGAACGCGGATCAGCGGGCTGCGGTCCCGTGGCCCGGCCTCAATCAGGCAGACGCGGGTGGCTGGGTCCTCGCTCAGCCGGTGGGCCAGCACGGCGCCGGACGATCCCGCGCCGACGATGACGTAATCGAAGTGTGGTGTCTCAGCCGTCACAGACTCCTCCGCCGGTGCCGCGCATTGTTTCGCAACCCGGCCCGGTGGGGACAGCCTAGGCGCAAGCGCTTTGGTTTTTCTTTGGTATGTGTCGTGAGCTGACATACTCTCCTGAGACAACCTCTCTTTCAGCGGCCCGAAGGAAAGGAAGGGGATGAGGACATGGCCACGCTGCCCGAGTCGACCGCCCAGCACGAGATCAACGCCGCGCTCTTTTGCGGCTTTTCCGACCGGGACTTCATGGTCCGGTCGCTGGCGGCGTGGCCCGAAGGCCGGCTGCTGATCACCGACGACCCGCAGCTTCTGCCCGAGATCCCCGCCGCGCAACGGCTGGCCTATGCCGGGCTGGGGGTGCAGACGCTGCCCTTCGATCCCGAACACGCGCTCGCCAGGCTGCGCGAGGCGCTGGGCGGGCGCGACGGCGTGCAGGCGGTTCTGATCGACATGAGCTGGGCCCTGGTGGCGATGATGGGCGTGGCGGCGGTCGAGCATTGGGGCAACCTGGCCGAGCGTATCGGAGCCGAGACGGGGCTTGCGGTGGTCTCGCTCTACAACCGGCAAAGGCTGATCGAGGAACAGCTTCAATCCGCCTTTCGCGCGCATCAGCAGTTCCTTGCGCCCAGCGGGCTTTATGAAAACCCCTACTGGATGCCACGCGAATTGCTGCGTGAATCCACCTTGGACGAGCAGCTTGGCTTCATGCTGGGACGGGTGGTGCCCGATTTTGCCGGGCAGAGCTTTTTCCGCACTTTCGACAAGGCCGCCGCGCGCGGGGCGTCCCCCGACTGGGTGGACCAATCCGCGCCGCTTCTGGCCATGCCGGGGCAACGCGATCGGTGGCATATCCATTGCCTGGGTCCGCTGCGTGTCTTCGTCGAAGGCTACCGCGAGGTCGACTGGCAGACCGCGGGCAGTGCGCCGCGCAAGACCAAGACCCTGTTCGCCTATCTGCTGAACGCGGGCGAAAAGGGGGCCCATGCCGACCAGATCGGCGAGTTGCTGTGGCAGGGGACAGAATCGGAGAAGACCAAGCGCGCGCGGCTGCACCACACCGTCGCGATGCTGCGCAAGACGCTGGGCAGCGCCGATGCCGTCTTGCGGATGGGCGATTACTACCGGCTGAACGTCCCGCCCGGAAGCCTTGTGGATATCACCACCTTCGAACAGCTTTGCCGCCGCGCCCTGTCGCTGGCCCGGCACGGCAAGGAGGACGCGGCCTTCGCGGTCTATTTCGAGGCCGAGCGGCTTTATGCGGGCGATCTCTTCGCGGATCTGCCGCTCGATTACCTCGCCACCGAAACCGAGGACTGGATCATGCCGCGCCGCACATGGCTGCGCGAAATGGCGATGCGCGTGCTCTACGACCTGTCGAAACTGCTGCGGCGCTACCGTCGCCATGCCGAGGCGCTGCACTGGTCGCAAAAGGCCATCGCGATGGATCCGACCAGCGAGGCCGCCAATGCCGAAGCGATGCGCGTGTTCCACGCGATGGGTCGCCCCGCGGCGATGCACCGCCAGTATCGGCAATACCGCAAGGCCATGGCCAGTCTGGGCGAAGACAGGGAAGGCGTTGAAATCAGGGCGGTTTATGACGAGCTGTGCCGCTCTCTGGACCGCCTCACGCCCGGCCAAAGAAAAACCAAAGAACTGGCCATACGCTGATTCGCATGCTCGCCACCCGCCGCTATCGGTGTCAGGGTCGGCGCGTCTGGGAGGATATCGACATGGAAACGATGGACGGCATTTTGCCGTCGGACGGCTTTGATCCGTTCGACCTGAACCGGCCTCATGCCCGGTGGGAACAGTTCCGCAAGGAAGAGCCGATTTTTTATCACGAGCCTAGCGGTTACTGGGTCGTGTCCCGTTTCGACGACATCAAGGCGATCTTCGACGACTGGAAGACCTTCAGCTCGGAGAACGCGCAGAAACCCATGCGGCCGATGTCGGAGGCCGGGCGGCAGATTCTGAAAGAGGGGGGCTTCACGGCCTATTCCGGCCTGACCGCCCGGGTCCCGCCCGACCACACCCGCATCCGCAAGGTCGCGCAATCGTGCTTCGGCCCGCGCCGCTTCAAGTCGATCGAGCCGCAGATCGAAGAGATCGTGAAGACCCATCTCGACAAACTAGAAGCGGCGGGCCGCGACGGCAAGCCCGTCGATTTCTGGGACATCGTCGCCTACCCGGTGCCCGCGCATGTGCTGTTCACGCTGATGGGCATCCCCGACAGGGACGTGCCGAAGATCAAGCAATACGGCGCCAGCCGGGGCAAGATGACGTGGTCGGACCTGTCGGACGAGGAAATGATCCCCGTCGCGCATGACATGGTAGCCTACTGGCAATACATCCACGACCTTCTGGACATGCGCCGCGACGCGCCGGGCGACGATTTCCCCTCGGATCTTTTGCGGCTTCAGGCCGAAGGCGCCGACATCTCCAACGAGGAGATCGCGGGCGTCCTGTACTCGACGCTGTTCGCGGGGCACGAGACAACCTCGACCTTCATGGGCAATTACGTCATCGCGATGATGCAGAACCCCGAGGCCTGGGACGCGATCAAGGCCGATCCGTCGCTCATTCCCAACGCGGTCGAAGAGATGCTGCGCTATATGCCGTCGGTCGTGGGCTGGCGGCGCAAGGCTCGGACCGAAGCCGTGGTTGGCGGCGTCCGGCTGCCCGCCGGCGCCGAGGTGCTGATGATCACCGGCTCGGCCAACCGTGACGAATCGCAGTTCCCCGATGGCGAAAAGCTGGACATCACCCGGCAGAATGCCCGCACGCATCTGAGCTTCGGCTACGGGATCCATTACTGCCTTGGTTTCCAGCTGGCCAAGATGGAGGGCGCGGTCTTGCTGCGGCAATTGTCCGAGCGCTTCCCCGACCTGTGCCTCGCGCCGGGATTCGAGGCCGAGTACCACCGCAACATCACCTTCCGCGTCCCGACCTCGGTGATGGTGCAACTGGGTGGCGCGGCATGAAGACCGACGGCAGGTACACGCTGAGCTTCGATGCGATCGGCAAGCACGATCTGGCGCGGGTCGGCGGCAAATGCGCCTCGCTGGGCGAGATGACGCAGGCAGGAGTCGCGGTGCCGCCGGGTTTTGCCGTGACGACCGACGGCTATCTGGCAATGCTGGAACAGACCGGGCTCAGGGCCGAGATCGAGCGCCATCTGCACGGCGTCGATCCCGAGGATTTCGACGCGCTGGACCGCGCGGCGCAGGCGATCCGCATCCGTATCCGCGGCCACAGGATCCCGTCCGAGGTCGAGGCCGCGATCCGCGATGCCTATGCCTCGATGGGCGGGGATACGCCCGTCGCCGTGCGCTCGTCCGCCACGGCCGAGGACCTGCCGGATGCCAGCTTCGCGGGCCAGCAGGACACCTATCTGTGGGTGCGGGGCGCGGACGCGGTGGTCGAGAAGGTGCGCGATTGCTGGGCCTCGCTGTTCGCCACCCGTGCCGTCGCCTACCGCGAAAGGAACCGCATCCCCCATGCCGACGTGAACATGAGCGTGGGCGTGCAGAAGATGGTCAACGCGCGCGCTGCCGGGGTGGCGATGTCGCTGGACCCGGTCAATGGAGACCGCACGCGGATCGTCATCGATGCCAGCTGGGGGTTGGGCGAAATGGTCGTCTCGGGTGTCGTGACGCCCGACAATTACAGCGTCGAGAAGGTTCTGATGGAGATCATCGACCGCAAGATCAGCGACAAGCATGTCGAGCTGATCGGCGATGCCGAGCGGGGCGAAACCGTCGAGCGCGAGGTCGACGAGGCCCGCCGGGCGACGCCTTGCCTGAGCGATGCGCAGGTGATCGCCGTGGCGCAGCTTGCCAAGCGGCTGGAGAAACAGAATGGCTGTCCGCAGGACGTGGAATGGGCCATCGACGCCGATCTGCCCGACGGCGAGAACCTGCTGGCGCTGCAATCGCGCCCTGAAACCATCTGGTCGCAGAAGAAGAAGGACAAACCCCGCAACCCCTACGCGACCGGAATGATGAGTATCGTCGGAACCTTGAACAATCCCTACGGCTCGAAGCGCTGAGCGCGGGCCGAAGGGGCGAGTATCTGTGCCATTCAGGGAGGATCGAGAATGGACGCGCAAACGCCGCTGTTTCCCAGCGCCTATGACATGAAGGCGCCGGCCGGCGCCGAAGGCTGGGAAAGCATCTATCCTTATTACGTGCTGTTCAGACCCGAGAAACGCGCCGAGGAGGACGGCAAGTTCTGGTTCTGCAACAGCCAGCACTGGCCGACGCCTTTCCGTCCCTTCGATACGATCATGGTCGATTTCGCCACCAAGGGGCTGGGCCAGTACAACACCCGTCACCTGCTGGTACCGCCCGCCAATGGCGTCGATTACCGCATCCTGAACGGCTACGTCTATTTCTCGCCCATCGGTGTCGCGCCCGAGGATATCGAGGCCCGGATCCCGCAATTCCTGGAGCGGGCGGGTCATTACTACATGAATTGGGACGCGTTGCTGGCCAACTGGAAGACCAAGGTCATGGCGGCGATCGAAGAGCTCGACGCGATCCAGTTCGAACCGTTGCCCGAGGTGGTCGATGTCGATTGGGTGAAAGAGGGCAGGGGGCTCGACAACACCTATGATCTGTTCAACCGCTACGACGACGCGATCCGGCTGTGCTACAAGATCTGGCAATACCATTTCGAGTTCCTGAACCTCGGTTACGCGGCCTATCTGGATTTCTTCGGCTTCCTGAAAGGCGAGTTTCCGCAGATCCCCGATCAGGCCATCGCGAAGATGGTTCAGGGCGTCGACAGCGAGCTGTTCCGCCCCGATGACGAGCTGAAGAAGCTGGCGAAGCTGGCGGTGGAAAAGGGTCTGTCGCCCGTGTTCGAGAGCGACCATGTCGACGTGATCCTGGCCGATCTGGCGACGAAGCCCGGCGGCAAGGAATGGCTGGCCGCGTGGGAGGAAGCCAAGGATCCGTGGTTCAATTTCACCAGCGGCAACGGGTTCTATTCGACCGACAAGTACTGGATCGACCATCTCGACATCCCGATGACCTATCTGAAGGACTACATCAAACGCATCGAGGCGGGCGACGAGATCATGCGCCCGACCGACAAGCTGCTGGCCGAGCGGGACCGCATCACCGCCGAATACCGCGAAATGATGGATGACGAGGCGCAGGCGGTCTTCGATCAGAAGCTGGGCCTGTCGCGCACCGTGTTCCCCTATGTCGAGGACCACAATTTCTACATCGAGCATTGGGCGCTCGGTGTGTTCTGGCGCAAGATGCGGCAGCTTTCGAAGCTGCTCATGGATCAGGGCCTGTGGGACAGCGAGGACGGCATGTTCTTCCTGTCGCGCAACGAGGTCCGCGACGTGCTGTGGGATTACTCTGCCGCCTGGGCCATCGGTACCAGTCTTCAGGGCGCGACCCACTGGCCGGAAGAGATCCGCCGCCGCCGTGGCATCGTCGATGCGCTGGCCTCGCAATCGCCGCAGCCCGCGCTCAACAACCCGCCCGAGGTCATCACCGAACCCTTCACCATCATGCTCTGGGGCATCACCAGCGACTCGATCAAGCGCTGGGTGGGCGAGGGCTCGACCGATGGCGCGCTGCACGGCATGGCCGGGTCGCCCGGTGTGGTCGAGGGCGTCGCGCGCGTGCTGCGCTCGCCCGACCAGCTGGGCGAGCTGCAGAAGGGCGAGATCCTTGTCACCCCCGTGACCGCGCCGTCCTGGGCGCCGGTCTTCGGCAAGATCGGCGCGGCGGTCACGGATATCGGCGGGATGATGAGCCACGCGGCCATCGTCTGCCGGGAATACGGCCTGCCCGCCGTCACCGGCACCGGCAATGCCTCGTCGCGGATCAAGACGGGGATGCGGGTGCGCGTGGACGGCAATGCCGGCACCGTGACGATCCTTGAATGACTTCAAGGGGGCCGTTCCGGCGGCCCCCCGACTGTCCCGCCTGCGGAGTTTCCGATGCCTGCCGACCTGTCGCGCTATGATGCCGTCTGGCGCGCCGCCGAACCCTACATGCGCGCGCGCAAGAACGATGTGCATATCCCGCTGTCCTTCGCGTGGTGCGTGAAATTGCTCGACCATTTCCCCGAGGCCGACCGCGATGTCTGCCTGCTGGCGATCCTGCTGCACGATATCGGCTGGTGGGCCATCGACATGGACGAGATCCTCGAGCAGGGGTTCCGGTCCGGGAATATCCTGCAATCCGATGTCCGCTACCGGCACGAGGCCGAAGGCGTGCGGCTGGGAACCGAAGTGCTGCAACAAACTGGCTGGTCCGACGCCATCATCGCGCAGGTCTGCGAGATCATCGACGGCCACGATACCCGCCCCGAACCCCGCCATCTGAACGACCGCATCGTGCGCGACAGCGACAAGCTGTGGCGCTACGAGGTGACGGGCACCGCCGTGGGCTGCGACTGGTTCGGGGAGACGCCGGTCCAGAACTGCGACCGCAACGAAAAGGTGCTGCCGAAATTCGAAACCGAACCGGGCCGCGCCATGGCCGAGGCCGAGCTGGCCAGGACCCGCGCGCTTTTGCTGGCGCATCTGCTTTAGGGGGCTGCGGATGGAGATGTTCATCGACGGTCTGTCTGTCCCTGCCCGGTCGGGCCGGCGCATGACGGTCACCGACCCGACGACGGGGCAGGCGTTCGAGACCGTGCCCCTGGGCGGGTCCGAGGATGCTGATGCCGCCATCGTCTCGGCCATGCGGACCTTCGAAGGCTGGAAGCGCGTGCCGATGACCGAGCGCGCGCGGCTGCAGAAAGCCTGCGCACAGGCGATGCGCGAGAACGCCGAGAGCATCGGCGCGGTCCTGCAGCGTGAACTGGGCCGCCCGCTGGCGGGGTGCGTGAGCGAGATCGCGCGCTCGGCCGACCTGCTCGACATCTATGCCGAAGAAGGATTGCGCCTTCGGGCGGCGATGCCGCTTGGATCGGCCCCGGGCGAGCGGATCGTCATCACCCGCGACCCGGTGGGCGTGGTCGTGGCGATCACGCCTTTCAACTACCCGATCACGCTGTTGATGTTCAAACTCGGCGCGGCGCTGATCGCCGGCTGCCCGGTCGTCGCCAAGCCCAGCGAGGAAACGCCGCTCTCGACCCTGATGCTGGCCCGGCTGTTCCACGACACGGGTCTGCCCGCGGGCCTGTTCAACGTCGTCACCGGCGACCGCGCGCTGGGCGAGGCGCTGGTCGCGCATCCGGTGCCGCGCAAGGTGGCGTTCACCGGCTCGGTCCCGGCGGGCAAGGCCATCGCCGCCGCCTGCGCGGGCACGATGAAGCGCGTCACGCTGGAGCTGGGCGGGCATTCGGCGGCCATCGTCTGCGCCGATGCCGATCTGGACCGCGCCGCGGCTGCCATCACCCGGCACGGCTTCGCCAATTCCGGGCAGTTCTGCTACCGCGTCAACCGCGTCTATATCGAGCGCCCGGTCTACGACGCGATGCTGGAGCGGCTCGCCGCTGGGGCCAAGGCGCTGACGCTGGCCCCGGCGGGCGGGCAGGGGGATCTGGGCCCGCTGGTCAACGACCGCATCTTCGCCAACAGCGAAAGCCAGATCGCCGACGCCCGGGCGAAGGGCGCGCGTATCCTGACAGGCGGTACGCGGGCCACGGGGCCGGGCTATGACGCTGGCTGCTACCTGCCCCCCACGCTGATCGCCGAGGCCACGCCCGAGATGCTGATCATGCAGGACGAGACCTTCGGCCCGGTCATCGGCCTCGCCCCGGTCGACAGCCCCGCCGAGGCGCTGCGGCTGACCAACGAGTCACGCTTCGGGCTGGCTGGTTTCGTCTTCACCCGCGATCTCGCGACGGGGCTGGCGCTGTGCGAAGGGATCGAGGCCGGGTCGGTCTGGCTCAACGATATCCGGCGCTCCAGCCATCATGTGCCCTTCGGCGGCATGAAGGAAAGCGGCCTTGGTCGCGAGAAGGGGCGCTACGGCGTCGAAAGCTACCTTGAATACAAGACGATGTATCTGAGCTGGGAGGAAGCGCTGTGACCCCCGACGAAACCTTTCTGCCCCGCGACCTGCCGCTTTGGCACGAGGCCCGGCCCTATCTCGACGTGCGCAACAACGACGAACACACGATCGTCGCCTATGGCCTTGCGCGCGCGCTTCTGGCGCAGATCCCCGAGGCCGACGACAGCGTCGTCCTGCCCGCCATCGTGCTGCATGACGTGGGCTGGAAACGCATCCCCGAGGACCTGCTGCTGCTGGCCATCGGGCGCAATCCCACACGCAAGGACCTGGTCCGCGAACACGAGCTGCACTCGGTCGAAATCGCGCGCGGGATCCTTGAAAAGCACCGGCCCGAGGGCGTGGATATCGACGCGGTTCTGGCGGTGATCGACGGCCACGACACGGTGAAAGAGGCCAAGGATATCAACGACGCGGTGATGAAGGATGCCGACAAGGGCTGGCGTACCACGCCGCACGGGATGCGCACCATCGCGGGCTGGTACGACGTGCCGGTGACCGAGATCCTGCACATGCTGCGCGAGCGGTCGAACCCGCTCATGCTGACCCCGCAGGGCCGCGCCATGGCCGAGGCGAACACAGCCGCCGTCTGGGCCGAGGAATCGATCCGCCGCTATCTGGGCCACGGCCCGACCTATACCCGCCTGAAACCCAGCGAAGGATCCGGATCGTGACCGAGATAAGCCTGAACGGAAACCGCGTCCTCGTCACCGGCGCCGGGGCGGGGCTGGGCCGCGCCTTTGCGCAGGCCTTTGCCGGGGCCGGTGCGCGGGTCGTGGCGGCCGACATCAATCGCGCCGGGGCCGAGGAAACCGCCGCCCTCATCGTCGAGCAGGGCCACGAAGCCGTCGCTGCCGAGGTCGATGTGACCAAAACCGCCTCGTGCCGGGCGCTGGTGGAAACGGCGCAGAGCGCGCTGGGCGGGATCGACACGCTGGTCAATAACGCCGCGCTCTATGCCGGGCTCGAACGACGCCCCTTCGAACAGATCGACGAGGATGTCTGGGACCGGGTCATGGCGGTGAATATCAAGGGCGTCTGGCAGATGACCCGCGCGGTATCGGGCGCGATGCGCGCGGGCGGCGGCGGCTCGATCGTCAATATCGCTTCGGCCACGGTGTTTTCGGGCTCGCCGATGTGGATGCACTACGTCGCCTCGAAAGGCGCCGTCATCGCCATGAGCCGCACCATGGCGCGCGAGATGGGGCGCGACGGGATCCGCGTCAATGTCATCGCGCCGGGCTTCACCCTGACCGAGGCGAGCCTCTCGCTGATCGAGGATGCGGCGGCCTACGGCATCGACCGCGCCGCGCTCAGGCGCAACGCCGAGACCGGAGACATCACCGGCGGCGCGCTGTATCTTGCGTCGTCCCTGTCCTCGTTCGTGACCGGTCAGACGCTGGTCATCGACGGCGGCAAGCAATTCATCTGAGAGGGATCCATGGTCAAAGTCACCTTCATCGAGGAAAACGGCACGAAGCGCGAGATCGACGCGGTGCCCGGCGACCCGCTGATGTATGCGGCCCGCGACGCGGGCGTCGAAGGGATCATCGCGGAGTGCGGCGGCTCCGCGATGTGCGCGACCTGCCATTGCTACCTGCTCGAGGCGCCCAACGGTCCCTTGCCCAAACCGCAGCCGGCCGAGGCCGACACGCTGGAATTCATGGCCAACGAACCGCGCGCGGTATCGCGGCTGACCTGCCAGGTCACCGTGACCGAGGCGCTGGAGGGCGCGGTGTTCCAGGTGGCGACAGGGCGCTGAGCCGGGCATCGACGGACGGCGTTCGCCCGGCGGCGCGGCGGGCGATGAGCGCGGATTTGAGTATTTGAAGCAGAATGAAAGGGCTAGCGCGCGCGGGGGCGCCGCCGGTGGGGGGCGCCGCCGCTGTGGTCTGTCGGGCGGGGCGCCTCAGGCCGAGACGCGCGCCGCGGCGAAATCGGCGAACCAGTCCAGCGCGGCGGGGTTCTTCGTCGCGTCGCGGCTTGCCACCTTGTCCACCGGCTGACCCAGCAGCAGCTTGCGCACCGGGACCTCCATCTTCTTGCCGGTCAGGGTGGTCGGGATCTCGGGCGCTTCGACGATCTCGTCGGGGACGTGGCGCGGGCTGCGTTCCGAGCGCAGGCGCTTGACGATCTCGGCGCGCTTGGCGTCGTCGAGCGCAGCGCCCGGGTGCATCTGCACGAAAAGCGGCATGTAATAGCCGCCCTTGCCGTCCTCGATGCAGATGATCAGGCTGTCGGCCACGCCCTCGATCCCCTCCATCGTGCGATAGATCTCGGCCGAGCCGATGCGCACGCCGAACCGGTTGAGCGTGGCGTCCGAACGGCCCAGCACGTAGCTGCCGCCCCGCGCGTTGAAGCGCACGCGGTCGCCATGGCGCCAGATGCCGGGATAGGTGTCGAAATAGCTGTCCTCGTAGCGCGCGAAATCCTCGTCGCCCCACAGAAACAGCGGCATCGAGGGCATCGGCTTGCGGATCACCAGCTCGCCCACCTCGTCGATCACGACCTTGCCGTCTTCATCGAAGGCGCAGGCGTCGCAGCCCAGCGCGGGCGCCTGGATCTCGCCGGCGCGCACGGGCAGCAGGATCGTGCCCGCGAGGATGCCGCCGCAAACTTCGGTGCCGCCCGATTGCGTGGTCGCGAACAGGTCTTTCTTCACGCCCTCATGGATCCAGGCGAGGATCTCGGGCGTGGCGGGCGAGCCGGTCAGGAACATGCTTTTCAGCGCCGAGAGGTCGTAGTCCCTCCCCGGCACGATGCCTTGCTGGCGCACCATCGTCATGAAGGTGGGCGAGACGCCGAAATGGCTGACCCTGGTGGCTTCGATGATCCGCCAGAGCGCGCCCGCATCGGGGTAGGTCGGGTGTCCGTCATAGAGCGTGGCCTGCCCGTTCAGAAGCGGGCCGTGCATCAGCGTGTTCCAGACCATCCAGCCGGTGGTGGAATAGCAGAAATACGTGTCGCCAGCGCCCAGATCGAGCCCGAAGGCCGCGTTCTTCAGATGCTCCAGCACGATGCCGTGATGCGAATGCACGATCGGTTTGGGCAGGCCCGTCGTCCCCGAGGAGAACAGCGTCCAGAGTGGGTGGTCCGAGGCGACGCGCTCGAAGGTGAAATCCTCGCGCGCGACCTCGGGCCCGCCAAGCATCGCGTCCCAGTCGATCACCTCGCCGTGGAACTCGGGCGCCTTCGCCGCGCCGGGCAGGTAATCGAGCATCACCAGTGTCGTCGCGCTCGGCAGGTGCGACAGGATCCGGCTCAGATCGCCGGTGCGGTCGAAATCCTTGCCGCCGTAGCGGTAGCCGTTGACCGCGAAGACCAGCTTGGGCTCGATCTGGCTGAAGCGGTCGATCACCGTCTGCGGCCCGAATTCGGGCGCCGCCGTGGCCCAGGTCGCGCCAAGGGACGTGGCGGCCAGCATGGCGATCACGGTTTCGGGGATGTTGGGCATGTAGGCGACGACACGGTCGCCCTTGGTCACGCCCATCTGGCGCAGGCGGGTGGCGAGCTTGCGCACCTGTCCGCCGACCTCGGCCCAGGACATCGCCGCGAGCGGGCGGGTTTCCGAGCAATGATGCAGCATCACGCGGGACGGATCGCCGGTGGCTTCGTGGCGCAGGACCTGTTCGGCGAAGTTCATCCGCGTGCCGGTGAACCAGCGGGTGCGGGGCATGGGGTCGCTGGTGACGACCTCTTGCAAGTCGCCGTCCATCTCGATGCCGAAGAAGTCGCGCACGGCCTGCCAGAACCCGTCAAGATCGGTGACCGACCAGTGATGAAGCGCGGCGTAATCGTCGAAGACATGGCCCCGTTCGGCCAGGAAAGCGAGAAAATCGGTGACGACGGCTTTTGACAGCCGGTCGTCCGATGCTTGCCAGAGAATATCGCCTTCGGTGACCATCATGCCCTCTCCTCGGTCTTTGTCCGCCTCGCGAACCAGGGCTGGTCGGCGAAGCCTTCGAGTGACGCGAGCACCACTTGCGCGCGTTCGTCAGAGGGGTACCCTTTGAACCCGTCGGCGTCCACTACCCCGGTGGTGACGCCGACGCAAAACGCCCCCGCCCTGCGGCCCATGCGGATTTCCAGCTTCGGGTCGTCGCCGACGATGACCATTTCCTCGGGGCGCGCGCCGGTCAGCGCGCTGACGATGTCCAGCCCCGCCGCTTCGGGCTTGCCGAAGACGGTGACGGGCACGCCGGTGGCATTGGTCAGCGCGGCGGCGATGGCGCCCGAAATGCCCAGCAGCTTCTTGCCGCCCGCGCCCGCGAAATAAGGCGCGACCGAGCCCGCATAGGGTTTCGCGCCGTTCCACACGGCCTGCACCACCGCCTCGACCTGCTCGGCGTTGAAATCCTTGCACCAGCCCAGCAGCACGGCATCGACCTTGGGCGCGTCCTTGGTGGGGGCGATGACCTCGATCCCGGCCTCTTCGACGGGGACGGTCGTGCCCTCGGCGCCCATCACCATGAGGCGCGTATAACCCATGGCCCTGAGCGCGCGGGCCGCGACGGCGGCGGGGGTCAGGACGTGACCGGGCTCAAGCACCAGGCCAGCCTCGGCCAGCGCCGGATAATAATGCGCGGGCGGAAAGAAGGTGCCGTTGGTATAGGCCACGACGGGCAGGCCCATCGCCTTGCAATCGGCCAGCGCCTGCACGGCGCCGGGCAGGGCGGTATAGGTGCCCTTTTCCTTGTCCATCAGCGCCAGCGTGCCGTCGATGTCGAAGACCACGGCCTTGATCGGGTGCGTGTGCATCACGGGCTTCCTTTCAGTTCCAGTTTCAGCCCCGGCTTTTCGATCCGGATCGCGCCCAGACCCTTGCGCGCGGTCAGTTCCTTCATCAGATGCAGGACGGGCCGCGATTTGGGGTCATAGCCGCGACGCGCCGGTCCGGCGGCGACCATGGCGTCTACTTGGTCCGCGGGCATGACGGCGCGCAAGAGAAATTCCTCGTCGCTGTAGCCGGAGCCGATCTTCGCGCGCAATTCGTCGAGCGAGCCCATCTGCGGCTCTTCCTCCAGTTCGCGCGCGCGTTTGGTGTCGCGGATCCGCGCCTCGACATGCTTGTCCATCGGCATCGCGGGCTGGCCGAAACGGCCCAGCACATAGCGCGTCACCTCGTCGGGGATGGTCTTGTAGCGCTCGCCCTGCATGACGTTCATCAGCGCCATGGTGCCCACGACCTGCGAAAAGGGCGTGACCATGATCGGATAGCCCAGCTCGGCGCGCACCTGCTCGACCTCGTCCAGAACCTTGGGCAGCAGGTCGAGCCTGCGGATTTCCCCCAGCTGGCGCTTCATCGTGCCCATCATCCCGCCCGGCATCTGGTGGCGGAAATAGGCGCGGTCGAATTCGCCGGGCTGACCATGGACCAGCCCCTCGGCGGCGACCAGCGCCTCGAAATAGGCATCCATCTGCGCGACGGCCTCGTCATCGACATCGACCGAATGCCCCAGATCGCGCAGGTTGCCGATCACGGGGGTGGCCCAAGGCTGCGCGGTGCCGTTAGCTGCGCCTTTGGCCGCCGTGTGCAGGGTCGTGGCGCCCAGCGGGGCGGCTTCGAGATAGCTGAAGGGCGCGAGCCCGATCGTGGTGTGGGAATGGAATTCCAGCGGCACCGCGCCCATCACCGCCTTCAGCGCCGGGATCAGGGTTTTCGCCCGTTCTGGCGTGACCAGCCCGCCGGGGTCTTTCAGATACAGCCGGTCGAATTGCCCGGTCGCGGTCAGCTTGCGCGCGGCTTCGGCGAAATGGGCGTCGTCATGCAGCGGCGACAGGGTGAAGGTCAGCGCTGCGACGATCTGGCTGCCGCCCGCGCGTCGGGTGATGCCCGCCATGTTCAGCATCGCGGGGACGTTGTTCATCGGGTCCATGATGGCGAACCGGCGAATGCCGTTCTTGACCAGCAGCCGGAAGGCGAATTCCATCAGCTCGTCCGAGGCCACTTCCCACGAGATGAAGCGCATTCCCGTCGTGAGGAATTGCAGCGGCGTTGTCGGGCAGGCCTCGGCCATCAGGCGCAGGCGTTCCCACGGGTTTTCCTTCTTGAAGCGCACCGCGACGCCCATATGCGTCGAGGCCAGGAAGTCTATGGCGTGGAAGCCCACGCGCTCCATCACCGGGGCGATCTGCAGCATCATCCCGGTATCGAGACCCGTGGCCCCCCAGTTCGACTGATTGCCGTCGCGCAGCGTCGTGTCGATCAGCTTGATGCTCATGCGTTTTCTCCCGTTCCGGCCAACAACTTGCCGAGGTAGGTGGTATCGACGCCGCCCTTGCGGAACGCGGCATCCGACAGGATCGCGCGATGCAGGGGGACGTTGGTGGTGATGCCGTCCAGCACGCAGACATCGAGTGCGGTGAGCATCCGCGCGATCGCCTCGTCGCGCGTGGCCCCCCAGGTGATCAGCTTGGCCACCATCGAATCGTAATAGGGCGGGATCATCGCGCCGGGCAGCATATGCGTGTCGACGCGCAGACCGGGCAGGGCGGGAAACCATGCCTGCGTGACCCGTCCGGGCGAGGGCCTGAAATCCTGCGCCATGTCCTCGGCGTTCAGCCGGCATTCGACGGCGTGGCCGCTCGGGCGGATATCGTCCTGGGTCAGCGTCAGCGGCTTGCCCTCGGCAATCGCGATCTGCAGGGCGATCAGGTCAAGGCCGGTGATCGCCTCGGTCACCGGATGCTCCACCTGCACCCGTGCATTCATCTCGAGAAAGTAGAATTCCGAACGCTCGACATCGACCAGAAACTCGACCGTCCCCAGCGAGCGATAACCGATATGGCGCGCATAGCGCACGGCCGCGTCCAGCAGGCCCCGCCGCAGTTCGGGGGGCAGATGGGGCGCGGGCGCTTCCTCGACCACCTTCTGGTAACGGCGCTGGACCGAGCAGTCGCGCTCGCCCGCGTGAAGGATCGTGTCGCCGTCCGACAGGATCTGCACTTCGACATGGCGGCCCACGGTGACGAAGCGTTCCAGATAGACGCGCGAATCGCCAAAGGCCGCTTCGGCCTCGGCCATGGCCATGTCCAGCTGGGCGGGCAGCGATGTCGCGTCGTCGACGCGCTTCATCCCCTTGCCGCCGCCCCCCGCGACCGCCTTGATGAGCAGCGGAAAGCCCACCTTGTCGGCCAGCACCGTCGCGTCGTCGAGCGTCTCGACCGTGCCGCCCGGCACCACCGGCACCCGCGCCGCGACCGCGTGAGAGCGCGCGGTCAGCTTGTCGCCCACCGCCGACAGGTTGTCGGGCGACGGGCCGATGAAGATCAGGCCCTCATCGGCGCAGGCCTGCGCCAGGTCGCGATTTTCCGACAGGAAGCCATAGCCCGGGTGCACGGCGTCGCAGCCGGTGCCCCTCGCGGCCTCGATCACCGTGCCCACGCGCAGATAGCTGTCCTTCGAGGGCGCCGGTCCCAGCACCACCGCGCGCGTGGCCAGTTTCGCGCCCAGAGATTCGGTATCGGCCGCCGAGACGCCCAGCACCGTTTCCAGTCCAAGGGCGCGCGCGGTGCGGATGATGCGCACGGCGATTTCGCCGCGATTGGCGATGAAGATACGCTTGATGTCCGGCATGGGATCAGGCCGGGCGGACGCGGATCAGGCACTGGCCATGCTCGACCAGCTCGCCATTGGGCGCGGCAATTTCCGTCACCGTGCCGGCGATGCCCGCCTCGACCGAGTTCATCAGTTTCATGACCTCGATGATGCCGATCACCGTGTCGGCCTGTACCGTGTCGCCCGGCTTGACGAAGGGAGCGGCGCCGGGGCGGGGGGCGTGCCAGAAGGTGCCCAGCAGCGGGGCCGGAACCTCGGTCCCGCCGCTCTCGGGCGCGATGGGCGCCGCCACCGGCTCGGACGTTTTCGCGGCTGCGGGCGCGGGTGCAGGGGCGGCCACCGGCGCGGACGGGTTCGCCCCCCGGCGCCGCAATTCCAGCTTCAGATCGCCCATCTCAAGCTTCAGTTCATCGAATTCCGATCCGTCGACCAGCTTCAGGATCTCGTCGATATCGGCGCGTGTCAGCTCTGCCATAGGCTCCTCCCGTTTGACCGGAAGACTAGAGGCGAGGCGGCTTCGACGACAATCTGGCGGCGCCGAAGGTTTCACATGGTGAAACCCTAAGGCCGTTTGGCCAACAGGTCGGCCACCGCCTCGGCCGCCTCGCGGACGGGCCCCGCGAACCGCGCGGCTCCGCTCTCGCGCCCGTGGACCCGGCGGCTCCAGGTGATGTTCAGCGTCCCGGGCACATGGCTGCCCAGCAGGATCGGCACCGCCAGCGATTCCCGCCCGTCATCGGCCTGCGCGCGGCCCCGGTCGAAATCGCCCCCGAAATCGGGGTCGCGCAGCCCGTAGCCCTGCGCTTCGGTCTCGCGCATCAGATGGGCGATGTAATCGGGATTGCGCGCCTTGGCGTCGCCCGCGTGTTCCGAGCGTCTGAGCGTCTCGAGGATCGCTTCGCGCACAGGCGGCTCGCAAAACGTCACGAAGGCCCGCCCCGAGGCCGAGCGCAGCATGTTCACCCGGAACCCGACCGGGCCCAGCGGGATCTGGTCGAAATAGGCGCGCGAGGCGTTGGTCTCGATCACCTCCATATGCGTGAGCCGCGGCACGGCCAGGACCGAGGGCCACCGGATCCGGTCCGACAGACGCTCAAGCAGCGGCGAGGCGGTTTCGACCAGCGCAAGCTCGCGGTCCATGCGGCCGGCCTGCTCGACCAGCGAATAGGACGGCACATAGGCGTCGTCGGCCATCCGCTGCCAGACCATGCCCCGCTCGCGCAGGGTTTTCAGGATGCGCAGGATCGTCGCCTTGGGCAGGCCGGTCTGCTGGTGCAGCGCGTGCAGGGTCAGCGCGCCCGAGCTTTGCAAAAGCTGCAGCACGTCGAGCCCGCGCGCGAGGGCCCGGATGGTCTTGACGGCGTCGGCCATGTTTATCCCTGCCGGTTGCCGCGGCAGGCTAGGGCGCGCCCGATGCGCTGACAAGCGTCTTGCCCGGTCGCGGGATGAGGGGCAGGTTACGCCAAGGGGAGGATTGGTCATGGACGCATTTCACGACGGCGGTTGCGCCTGTGGCGCCGTGCGGTACCGCGTGCACGGCACACCGGAAAAGGCAGCGATCTGCCATTGTCGCTATTGCCAGCTGCGCACCGGCTCGGCTTTCGGCGTCTCGGTCTATTTCCGTGACGAGGCGGTCGAGATGCTCTCGGGCGAGCTGAAGGATTACAGCTTCCGCACGGAATCGGATCGCCGCTTCACCCAGCGCTTCTGCCCTGAATGCGGAACCACCCTTGTTTGGTCGCTCGAGGTATTCCCCGGCCTGACCGGCATCGCCGGCGGCACCTTCGATCCGCCGACCTTCTGGTACGATATCCGGCGCGAGGTCTATGCCCGGTCGCGCGCGCCCTTCCTTGCGCCCAACGACGCCATCGCGTCCTTCGACACGTCGAACAGCCATAATCCCGTCCTGGTCGAGAAGCCCTCGCGCGTGGGCGGGAAAGGGCAATAGCGGGGCGGAGCGCGGATGCGGGCGGGGCCGGTCGCCCGGCGGGACTGGCCCGCTTTTCCTGCGCAACTTCAAACGGTAAGCCAAGCGTTGCCAGTCGCCGCCACGGGCGCTTGATGGGGTCTTGCGCAGAACGCGGCGGCAGCATAATTCATCATCGTTGGTCGCGCGTTCCGCCCGGTCAGCTGCCGCGCGCAGGCCAGCAGACGCTGTCCGCGCCTCCGGTCACGACGCAGATCTTTTCTTCGGGGCCTTCCATGCCGTCTGCCATTCCGTGTCCTTTCCGACTCTCCGCTGATGCCCTCATGCCGGGCGGATCCTGCCTGCGCAGCAAGAAGGCGGAACGCATCGCGGCGCCTTAATTCGCAGCGGAATATGAACGCGACGCAAGGAAACAGAGCGTGAACCGGATTCCCGCTTGGCGGGATTTCGCCACGCGGAACTCAACAGCTCTTTCCTTTTGCATCTGCAAAACCATGATCAACCCCGGTCAGTGAACTTTTACGGAGTCCCGGATTGAAGCCCTTGTCTGAAGCCGCTTTGGCGGCGCCGCTTCGGTTGCAAAACAGCCGCCGTCAAATGCTTGCCGGACTGGCCGGAACGGTTGCGTCTCTGGCGATGCTGCGCGCGGCGCCGGCGCTGTCTCAGGAAACTCCGGACACCGAATCGCCAGCGCCTGAGTCGCAGGCCCCGGCACCCCAAGCGCAGGCTTTTTCCTTCGACTGGCTGACCGACCGGGTGCGCGAGGCCAGCCTGGTGGAACCCGCGCCTGCCGAACAGGTCGAGGGTTTCCTGTCCGACCTGACCTATGACCGCTACCAGATGATCCAGTTCCGCACCGACCACACGCGCTGGTCCGATCCCGGCCAGCGGATGCGGTTGCAGGCGTTCCATCTGGGCTGGCTGTTCCGCGAGCCGGTGCATGTCTACGAGATCGTCGACGGCACGGCGCAGCCCCTGGATTTCTCGACCGCCGATTTCGAATACCGGGGCGAGCTGGCGGACGAAGTCCCCGCCGATGCGCAGCTTCCGGGCGTGGCGGGCTTCCGCCTGCTGGCCGCGCTGAACCGCGCCGACCATTTCGACGAGGTGATCTCTTTCCTGGGCGCCAGCTATTTCCGGGCGCTGGGGCGGGGCAATGTCTATGGCCTGTCCGCGCGCGGGCTGGCGGTGAATACCGGTCTGTCCGACAGCGAGGAATTCCCGCGCTTCATCGATTTCTGGCTCGAGCGTCCGGCATCGGACAATGCGCCGATGACGGTCTATGCACGGCTTGAAAGCCGGTCGGTCACCGGCGCCTATCGCTTCGTCATCACCCCCGGCGACACGACCGAGGTCGAGGTGACGGCGCGCATCTTCCTGCGCAGCGATATCCGCCAGCTGGGCGTGGCGCCGCTGACCTCGATGTTCATGTTCGGCGGTGCCGATCCCGACGAAACGCAGGATTTCCGTCCCGCCGTCCATGACAGCGAATACCTCGTGCTGAACATGCGCAGCGGGGAAACCAATGTGCGCGCGCTGAACAACCCGCCGCGGCTGGCCTCGTCCTATATGGGCGTGCAGTCGCCGCAATCCTTCGGTCTGGTGCAGCGCAGCCGGTCATTCGAGGATTATCTCGATGCCGAAGCGCATTACGAACGCCGCCCCTCGTTGATCGTCGAGCCGATCGGCGACTGGGGGCAGGGGACCATCCGGCTGATCGAGATCCCCTCGGCCTTCGAGGGCAACGACAACATCGTCGCCTATTGGGTGCCCGACCGGCCGACGCGCCGCGGCGACTCCTTCGAGGTGGGCTATCGCCTGCTCTGGGGCGGCGAGCCGAGGGGCGCGGCCAATCCCGAACTTGCACAGGTCTTGCGCACCCGTGCCGGAATCGCGGGCGTCGCGGGCGCCGAAATCGATCCGAACATGCGCAAATTCGTCATTGATTTCAAAGGCGGGCTTCTGTCGGAACTTTCCGCCGAGTCCGACGTTCAGCCCGAGGTCAGTACCGGACGCGGCGAATTGGTCGGCACGGTGCTCAGCAAGATCAGCGGAAGCGATACCTGGCGGCTGGTGCTGGAAGTCAGGGCGGATCCCGGCTCGGTCGTGGAACTGCGCGCGGTGTTGAAGGGTTATGACAGGACGCTTTCCGAGACGTGGCTGTACCAATGGGTGCGAGAATGAAACCGGAACTTGAACTGACATCGCAATCGGATCTCGACATCGTCGAGGCCGCGCACTGGCTGCCGCCGCAGGCGCCGATGGAGATGCCCGAGCAACAGCTCGAGCGTCCGCGCGTCCGGCTGGGTGGCCGGCGGTTCTTGCCCTCTCTCATCTTTCGTCAGCGCGTCTGAGGCAGCGGTTCATGCGCAAACCGCTTGCCCCGGATACCCGCACCGTCGTGGTGCGCAGCCTTGCGATCACCCTGTCGGTGGTCGCGGCACTGTCGGCGACGGTCCTGCTGGCCGAAGCAGCGATCCAGGACGGGCTGGATGCATGGGACGTGGTTCGCTCGGCGCTGATCTTCATCACCACGGCCTGGCTGGCCTGGGGCGCGTCGCTGGCCTTCACGGGCCTTCCGGGCCGTGCCCTGCGCGCGCAGGACGAAGCGCCGCGCGCCCCGCAACCGCCGACCGTGGTCCTGGTGCCGATCTGCAACGAAGACCCGGTCGCCACCTTCGCCCGCATCGCCGCGATGGACAGCTCGAGCCGCGCAGCCGGTATCCGGGCCGATTTCGCCATCCTGTCGGATACCCGCGACGAGGCCGCCGCGCTGAAAGAGCGCCACGCCTATGTCCGGCTGCTGGAGGAAACCGGCGGGCAGGGGCGGATCTTCTACCGGCGCCGCAGCTCGAACCGGGGGCGCAAGGCGGGCAATATCGAGGAATTCATCCGCACGTCCGGCGGCGCTTACGAGTTTGCCGTCATTCTTGACGCCGACAGTCTGATGGAAGGCGCGACGATCCGCACGATGATCGCGCGGATGCAGGCCGACCCCCGGCTGGGCCTCTTGCAGACGCTGCCGCGCGTGATCGGTTCGCGTTCGCTGTTCGGGCGGGCGATGCAATTCGCCGCCGCGTTCCACGGCCCGGTCTTTACCCGCGGCCTTGCGCGGATGCAGGGGCATACCGGTCCGTTCTGGGGCCACAACGCCATCGTCCGCGTGCGGGCTTTCGCTGAAAGCTGTGCGCTGCCGGAACTGACCGGACGGCCCCCGTTCGGCGGCCATATCCTGAGCCACGATTATGTCGAGGCCGCGCTTCTGGCCCGCGCCGGCTGGTCGGTGCGCGTCGACGGGGCTATCGAAGGCTCGTACGAGGAAGGCCCCGACAACCTGCTCGCCTATGCCCGCCGCGACCGCCGCTGGTGTCAGGGCAACCTGCAGCACATGCGTCTTCTGACCGCGCCCGGCCTGTCGGCGTGGAGCCGGTTCGTCTTCGTGCAGGGCATTTTCGCCTATCTGGTGTCTCTGCTCTGGGGTGGGTTCATGCTGGCCTCGATCGCCGCTACGCTGAATGCGCCCGCGCCCGACTACTTCCCCGAACCCCATGCGCTGTTCCCGGTCTTTCCCTCGGACCGCTCGAAAGAGATCACGGCGCTGGTCTTCGGCATCGCCGGGCTTCTGGTCCTCCCCAAGGTGGCGATCTGGACCGGGGCGGCGCTGTCCGGCCGCGACCGGGGGTTCGGCGGGACGCTGAAAGCCGGGCTGTCGGTTTTGACCGAGATCGCCCTCAGCTCGGTCATCGCGCCCGTCATGCTGATGTATCAGAGCCGCTCGGTGTTGCAGGTCCTGTCGGGCCGCGACGGCGGCTGGCCCGCCAATCAGCGCGGCGAGGGTCGGCTGCGCTGGCGCGACGGGGTGCAGGCGGGGCTGTGGATCTCGGCGGTGGGCGCGGTCACGCTGCTGGTCGCATCGAGCGTGGCGCCCGACCTGGCGCCGTGGCTGTTGCCCGTCTGCCTGCCGATGCTGGCCGCGCCCGCGCTGATCACGCTGACCTCGCGCCGTCTGGGCCGCAGCCTGTTCGACATCCCCGAAGAGCGCGACATGCCCGACATCGTGCGGCTCTACACCGTGACGCATGCGTCGTGGCAGAACGGCGCACAAGGCAAAGCCCGGCAAGCGACGCCTGAAACCGGGGTCGCCGATGTCGCCCTCTGACACCAAGCTGGTCCGGTTTCCGGGCGCTGCCCCGGCCCGTCGCCCGCGCGATCCGCGCATCGATGCGTTTCGCGGCGTGGCACTGGTGATGATCTTCGTCGATCACGTGCCGGGAAACCCCTACGAGACGCTGACGCTGCGCAACTGGGGCTTCTCGGATGCGGCGGAATCCTTCTTCGTGATGTCGGGTATCGCCGCCGGGCTGGCCTATAGCGGGCGCTTCACCGGCGAGAACCGCGCGCGCAATGGATGGTGGGCGGCGGTCAAGCCGATGTGGATGCGCGCATGGACGCTTTATCAGGCGCAGATCCTGCTGACCCTCTGGGCCATCGCGATTTTCGCGGCGGGGGCGATCCTGTTCAACCTTCCCGAGCTGCTTGAGAAGATCAACCTGCGGCAGGTTTTCGGTAACACCGCCGAGGCGCTGATCGGTATCCCGCTGATGACGCATCAGCTGGGCTATGTGAACATCCTGCCCGCCTATGCAGTGCTGCTGTTCTTCGCCCCCCTCGCGATGCTGCTGGGACATTGGCGGCCCTGGGCGCTGGCGGCGGCGTCGGTGGGGCTGTGGTTCGCGGCGGGCTGGTGGCGGCTCAACCTGCCCAATTTTCCCAATCCGGGCGGATGGTTCTTCAACCCGGTGGCATGGCAGCTGGTCTTCTTGGTGGGGCTGCTGATCGGCATGGCGCTGCGGCGCGAACAGCGCTTCGTCCCGAAAAGCCGCGTTCTTCTGGCTTTGACGGCGGGGTATCTGCTGCTGGTCGTGGCGTGGAAATACATCCCCGCTCTCGGCGCGTTCATGAACCATCAGATGGCGCGGCTGGGCGGGCTTGGCGTGCCGTTTCATATCGTTTCGCATGACAAGACCTTCCTGTCGCTGCCCCGCCTGCTGCATGTTCTGTCGATGGTCTATGTGCTGTCCTATTTCGACGTCGTGCGCCGCCTGACCGCGATGGGCTGGGCCGCGCCGTTGCGGCTGATGGGGCGGCAGGGGCTTCTGGTCTTCTCGGCGGGAACCGCGATGTCGCTCGCCTTTCAGGTCGTGATGGACGGCTATGGCGACCCGGTGTGGATGGCGTGGGTGCTGCCCCCACTCGGCATCGCGCTGAGCATTGCCGTTGCGGCGCTGGCCGAATGGCAGGCGCGCCTGCCCGGCAAGGCACAGGCCGCGCAAGCCGCCGAGCCCGCACCACCACCCGGCCGCGACTGGATGCGCGCGCAGCAGACGCCCGCCGAGTAAGGTTCAAACCGTCCCGAGATAGGCCTTGATCACCCCGGGATCGTTGAGCACAGCCTCGGGCGCGCCATCGGCCAGCGAACGCCCGTAATCGAGCACATGGATCCGGTCGGCAAGGTCGGCGACCATCTGCATGTCATGCTCGATCCAGATCATCGCGATGCCCAGCTCCGCCTTGGTCTTCAGGATGTAATAGGCCAGATCCTCGCGCTCTTCGCGGGTCAGCCCGGCCGAGGGTTCGTCAAGCAGCAACAGCGACGGACCCAGCGCCAGCGCGCGGGCGAAACCGACGAGCTTCTGCGTGCCATAGGGCAGGTCGGTGACGGGCGTGTCGGCCAGTGCCGTCAGGTCGCACAGATCGAGGATCCGGGCGATCTGCGCGCGATGCTCGCGCTCCTGTCGTCGCGCGCCGGGCAGGCCCAGCATTTCGGACAAGGGATTCGAGCGGATCGCCAGATGCCGCGCGGCCATCAGGTTGTCGGCGACATTGAGCCGCGCGAAGACCTCGCCGTGCTGGAAGGTGCGCGCGATGCCGAGGGCGGCCACCTCATGCGGCTTCTTGCCGATGATGTCCTGCCCGCGAAAGCGCACCGCGCCCGTCGGCCGGTAAAGCCCGCTGATGCAGTTGAACACCGTCGTCTTGCCCGCCCCATTGGGGCCGATCAGCGCCAGAAGCTCGCCCTCGTTCACCGAGAGCGACACCTCGTTGAGGACCTGCAGACCGCCGAAGGACAGCGAGATCTTGTCGACCACCAGTTCGCTCATGCCTTCAGCTCCTTGTCGCGCGCCATTGCCAGATCGCGGTAGCTGCGCCGCCCCTCGCTGCCGGTGCCCAGATAGGCGTTGCGCACGGCGTCATTCGATTCCAGCTCGGCTGAACTGCCGCTGAGCACCACCCCGCCATGCTCCATCACGAAGGCCCGTTCAGCCAGACGGAAGGCCACGGCGGCGCTTTGCTCGACCAGCAGGATGGTCAGGCCCAGATCGGTGCGGATGGATTTCAGATGCTCGACGATCTCTTCCACGATCACCGGCGCCAGACCCAGCGACAGCTCGTCGATCAGCATCAGCCGGGGCGCGCAGACGATGGCGCTGCCCAGGGCCAGCATCTGCCGCTCGCCGCCCGACAGAAGCCCCGCCTCGCGTTTTTTCAGCGCGCCGAGACGCGGGAAATGGGTATAGACCAGATCCTGCAGCCGCGCGCGCTCGGCCCCGTCGCTGCGCGACGAGACGACCTCGAGATTCTCGTGCACGCTGAGATTGGGAAAGACCTTGTCGCGCTCGGGCACAAGGGCGATTCCCTGCCGGGTGATCTGATAGGGCGGGCGGCGGGCCAGTTCGGTTCCGTCGAAGCGGATGCTGCCCTGTGTCACGCGCGCATTGTCCAGCCCGATGAAGCCCGAGATCGCGCGCAGCGTCGTGGTCTTGCCTGCGCCGTTCGCGCCGAGGATGGCGACGATCTGCCCCGAATCCACGCTGAGCGACACGCCGGTCAGCGCCGTGATCGCCCGCTGATACGAGACATGCAGGTTCTCGACCGTCAGAAGCGTGCTCATCGCGTTCCCCTCTTGCCGCCGATGCGCCGCAGGATGCCGACCAGCCCGCCCGGTTCGAACACCAGAAAGGCGATCATGATCAGCCCGAAAGCCGCGTAGTTCATGGCGAAGATTGACCCGGCCAGACCGCCGCTTGACGGCAGAACGCCGCTTGCGGCTTCGATGGCATGGGGCAGGATGGTCACGAAAGCCGCGCCCAGCACCGCGCCCAGCAGGCTGCCCATGCCGCCGATGATGATCATCGCGACATACTGGATGGTGACGAAAAGCGAGAACGCCTCGATCGACACGAAGCCGCGGTAATAGGCGAACAGCGCACCCGCCATCGCGGTGATGGCCGAGCTGATGACGAAGGCCCATAGCTTGGTGCGCGCCACGTTGATGCCCAGAGCCGCCGCGACCGGCTCGGTGTCGTGGATCGCCGCCCAGGCCCGCCCGGTGCGCGAGCGTAAAAGGTTGCGCGCCAGCAGCCAGACCAGCACCGCGACCACCAGCAGAACGGGGTACCACGCGACCGGGTCCCAGAATTCAAAGCCGAAGACGACGGGCGGGTCGATCAGGATGCCCGTGGAAAAGCCGCGCCGCGTTTCGTATTCGCCGCCGACATAGACCACGAGGAAATGCAGCGCCAGGGTACTGACGGCCAGATAGATGCCGCGCAGCCTGAGCGAGGGCAGGCCGAAGATCACGCCCAGAAGCGCGCCGGTCAGCGCGGCGGCGGGGATGCCGATCCAGAAAGGCGCCGCGATCTCCTGCGCGAGGATCCCGGCGGTGAAGGCCCCCGCCGCCAAGAGCCCCGCGTGGCCCAGCGAGATCTGCCCGGCAAAGCCCGTGAGCAGCATCAGCGCGATGGCGCCGATCGTGGCCAGCAGGATCTGGTTGGCGATGTCGAGCGTCGCGCCCGAGGCAAGGAAGGGCAGCGCGATCAGGGCCGCGATGGCGACCAGCGCCGTCACGACGCGCATAGGGGACAGGTCAGACACGGTCCAGCGCCTCCCGCGTGCCGAAAAGGCCCCAGGGCCGCACGACCAGCATCACGATCAGGATCAGGAAGGGTACCACATCGGCCAGCAGCGGGTTGACGTACTGGATCAGCAGCACCTCGGCCGCGGCCACGATCAGCGAGCCGATCAGCGCCCCCAGCAGGCTGTCGAGCCCGCCCACCAGCGCCGCCGGGAAGGCCTTGAGCCCGATCATGATCAGCGTCTGGTCCAGCCCTGCATCCAGCGAGATCAGCATCCCCGCGACCGACCCCGTGAACATCGCGATGGCCCAGACCATGGCATAGATGCCGTGCAGGTTGATGCCGCGCTGCGCGGCCAAGAGCGGGTTCTGCCCCGCCGCCCGCATCCGCAGCCCCCAGCGGCTGAGCCGCAGGAAGGCGAAGAGCGAGGCGTAGACCAGCGCCGTCACGATCACCAGGATCAGCGACAGGCTGGAGATCCGCGCGCCGGGCAGGACCTGCACCGAGCTGGAATGAATGCCCAGCGGGACCGCCGGGTATTGATGCGCGGCCGAGAAGAAGATGACGATCAGCCCGCGCAACAGGATGCCCAGAGCGATCGTCGTCAGGATCGCCGCCAGCACCGATTCGCCGGTCATCCGCCGCATCAGCAGCAGGTAGACCAGCGCCCCCATCGTCAGGCTGAGGATGGCCGCGACCGGAATCGCGACCATCGGGTTCGAGGTGAAGCTGGCCGTCATGAGAAGCAGATACGCCCCCACCATCATCAGCTCGCCATGGGCAAGGTTCAGAACGCGGCTGACGCGGTAGATCAGGACGTAGCCGCAGGAAATCAGCGCGTAGATCGCGCTCAGGACGATGATATTGGCAACCAGCTGCATGGGACGTCCTTATTCGACGGTATAGGCGGCCCAGTCCTGGACCACGTCGATTGCGCCTTCATCGGCATTCCAGCGGTAGACGCGGTAATATTGCGTCGCGCGGAAATGGTTCTCGGGCGTCCATTCGATGGGACCGCCGCGCAGGCCCTGCGTATCGACGTTCAGATTCTCCATCGCGGCGTTGACGGCCTCGGCATCCGCGGGCCAGCCCGCCGATTGAAGCGCCGCGTCGATCACCAGACCGGCGATCCAGCCCTCGGCCATCTGGTCGGGGGCATAGGTCGCGCCCGCCGCTTCGGCCGCTGCGCGGATTTCCTGGTGGACCGGCAGATCCTCGGCGAAGAGCGAATTGGCACCGATGGCGTAGAAGCCTTCATCCTGCAGACGCGCGAGTTCGCCTTCGGCTTCCAGATGGGCCCAGGCGATGTATTCGCCCTCCCAGCCCAGACGGCGCAGGGCTTCGAAGGTGCGCACTTCGGTCACCCAGGGCGCCCAGGAATAGACCCAGTCCGCTCCCGCCTGGCTGATCGTCGTGGCGAAGGGCGTGTAATCGGCGGTGGGCGGCGGCACGATGGTCGGCGCCTGCGGGCGCATCCCGCGCTCGGTGGCGAGCCCCTCGGCGGCTTCGATCTCGCCGCGCGACAGCGGGATCGCCATGGCCGACAGGCCCAGCGAGATATCGGTGCCCGCCTGCGCCTCGATGAAGTCCAGCGTGGCCTGGCTGTCATAGCGCGCGGCGAAAGCGGTGGTGCAGAACAGAAGCGGCTCGGCCGGCGGATAGACCTCGGCCGGGCAGGCCGAAGCGGCAAAGAGCAGCGGCACCCCGGCGCGGCGGGCGTCGGCCATCATCGGCGCATAGGTCGAGGACAGGCTGGCATTGATCATCAACACCACCTCTTCCTGGCCCAGCAGGCGGCGCGAATTGGTGGCGCCGCGCGACGGCTCGCCGCTGTCGTCAAGCACGATCAGCTCGACCGGGTGGCCGTCGATGCCGCCGCCCTCGTTCAGGCGGTTGATATACAGCTGAAGCCCCTCGATGGCGGGCGCGTAGCTGCCGGCAACGGGGCCGGTGAGCGCGCCGCTCAGACCGATGCGATAGGCGTCTTGTGCGCCGGCTGCCGTACCCAAAAGGCCGGCCGCCGCCGCAAGGGCGATGGTCCGCGAAATCATGGTGTCCTCCCCTGGACGGTTTCCTCCCCGGACTGCTTTCGCAGCCGGTCCATGGAAAACCATGGACAGCGACAGGTTGTCATAGCAATATTTGCTATGTCAACGCTTTTGATGCGGTGACGGCCGTCCCTGCGACGATGGCTTGCGCTGCAATGCGGCAGTGGTCTTCGCGGCGATGCGCCAGTAAAAGGGGGACGTGACCTGAGGAGAGAGACGCCATGACCCGCGATGCGGCCCGCGCGGCACCGAGCGACCTGAGCAACGGATCGAACCTGCCCGCGCTGGACCGCGACGGGCATTCCGTTCTGGATCTCGACGGCTATATTCCGTTCCTGATCAGCGCCGTCGGCAACAAGTGGTCGCGCAGTTCATCGAACCTGTACCTGAAGGAATTCGGCATCGGCGTGACCGAGTGGCGGATGCTGGCGATGCTGGCGATCGAGCCGCGCATCACCGCCTACCGGATGTGTCAGGTCATCGGCCTGGACAAGGCCGCGGCCAGCCGGGGACTGAAGGCGATGGAAGCGCGCGGCCTCGTGCGCAGCTGGCAGGAAGACCCGCAGAATCACCGCAAGCTGATCGAGCTGACGGACGAGGGCTGGGCGCTGCATGATCGCATCATCGTCGTCGCAAGGCGGCGCGAGGCGCTGATGCTGGCCGATCTCAGCCGCGACGAGGTCGCCACGCTCGCCGCACTGCTGCGCCGGATGCACAAGCGTATCCCCGACCTCTTGGCCATCGACAGCGAGGATTTCTGAGGCACCGGCCCGCTACTGTCCGCTGATGCGGGGTGCATCCAGACAAAGCGGCGCGATGCGCGCGCCCTCGGGCGTCGACAGATCCCCGCCATAGACCCGCGCGCCTTCGGGCATCACCGTCCAGTCTGCCGCCTGATCGGCGAAGATGTAATGCGTCCGCGCCGGGCTGCGGTCGAAGCCGTTCGGGTCGTCCAGCGTGCCGGCGTAGATCCCGACCAAGTCGGGCCAGCGCTGAAACTCCAGCCACAGTTTCGTGCCGCAACGCTGACAGAAACGGATCTGCACGATGTGGCCGCTGCCCTCGGACAGGTGGTCATAGGTGGCGGGTTGCCCCTGAACCAGCCGGAACCGCGCCCGTTTGTAAAGCGCATCGACCAGATAGGCGCCGCCGGTCGCGCGCTGGCAGAAGCGGCAGTGGCAGACCGTCACGGTGGACGGCTGCCCCTGTGCCTCGTAGACCACATCGCCGCACAGGCAGCGCCCCTGATGCGGCTCGCTCATCAGCCTTCGCCCTTGAAGCGCGCGACCAGCTCGGCCGGGATCGGCGCCGACTTGATGCCGCGTTCGGGGTCCTTGACGGTCCAGACGCGGGTTTCGAACCCTTCGACGCAAAGCTTGCCGTTCAGGGTCAGCGTGTGGCGGATGTCGAAACTGCGGTCCTTCACCTCGGCGATCTCGGTGGTGATCTCGACATCGTCGCCATAGCGGCAGGGCGCCTTGAACACCGCGCGGGTATCGACCAGCGGGCAGCCCGCCGCGTCGAAGCGCTTCAGCATTTCCTGCTTGGGCCAGCCCGCGGCTTCGTACAGCATGGTCGTGCCGTGGTCGAACCAGCGGAAGAATTGCGGATTGAAGACGATGCCGGCGGGGTCGCAATCGCCCCATTCGACACGGCGGCTCAGAGTGGATTTCAGCATCAGCCCTTGTTCCTCAGGTCGTTCACGCGCTTGGCTTTCATCTCGGTCTTGGGCAGCGTGTCGGGCGCCAGAACCTCGACCGCGCAGCGGATCTCGCAGCGTGAGCGGATTTCCCTGGCGACCGCCTCGCCCGCCGAGGGATCGGTGTGCTCGACCAGCACCGTCATCACATCAAGCCCGTCTTCCTGCGTCACCAGCTTGATCTGGAACTCGTCGCCGGTGCCGCGCACGGCGCGCACGGCTTCCTCGATCTGCACCGGGAAGAACTTGATGCCGCGCAGGTTGATCAGGTCGTCCGAGCGCCCGGTCATGCAGCCCATGGCGCGGACGTGGTTGCGGCCACAGGCGCAGGGCTCGGTCGACAGGCGGGTGTAATCCCCCACCAGAAACCGCAGCTGCGCCGAGCTTTCGCTGTTGAGATTGGTGCAGACGGTGAGGCCCCTTTCGCCTTCGCCCACCGGCTTCAATTGCGTCGGGTCGACGGTTTCCCAGACCTGGATATCTTCCATCAGGTGGATGAAATTCTCGTCCCCCTCCTGGTATTCCGGGCAGGAATAGCCGCCGCAATGGGGCGAGACCTCGGTGCAGCCGTAGAATTCCAGCGACTTCGCGCCCCACAGGTCCTGCAACCGCTCCAGCGTGCCCGCGACGCCCGAAAACGGCTCGCCGCCCGTCACCAGCCACTTGACCGACGACGCGGCCGGATCGAGGCCCATATCCTGCATCACCCGGCCCAGATACAGCGCGTAGGACGGCGTGCAGACCAGAACCGTGGGTTTGAAACGGTCGATATGATGGACCCGCGCCTTGCCGTCCATGCCGCCGCCGGGAATGACCGGCAGTTCCATCTTGGCCAGCGTGTATTGCACCCCCCAGGCAAAGACATGGGGGCCGAAACCCACCATCGGGAAGGCGACATCGCCCTTGCGCAGCCCGCCGGAAAAAAGAGCCCTGGCATTGGCCTGCTCCCAGAACCGGCGGTCGAAATGGGTGTAGCGGAAGACGCGCGGCACGCCGGTCGAGCCCGAGGACGAGAAATGCATCCAGCCGCGATCGGCCCATTCCGCCTGTCCGCAGGTGGTGTAGGTGCCATAGGGCGGATGCGCGACCGCGTCCTCCATCATCTCCTGCTTGGTGACGACGGGCCAGTTCGCGACCAGGCTGTCCACGTCGCGAAGATCGGTCGGCGCCACGCCCAGCCTGTCGAAGCGGCGGCGGTAGAAATCGCTGTTCTCGTAGAGAAACGGCGCCACGGCAGCGATCTTCTCATCCTGCACGGCGCGGATCCTGTCGCGCGACCAGGTGTCCTTGTCGGACCAGTATTGCGCGTTCAGAGGCGTGCTGCGGTCCTCGTCGTACTTTTCGAGCACCGCTTTCCACGCTGCGCGGGTCTCCTCGGCCCGCTTGGGTTCTTGTGCCATCTTTCCCTCCCTCGATGCCGCCCGCCAGCCTCTGCCGGGCGCGTGTTGCGCGTCAAGGACCGCTCAGCGGACCTCGATAATCACCGCCATGCCGCTATCCCCCGCGGCACAGCCCTGAAACAGACCATAGCCGCCCCCGCGCAGTTCCAGCTCTTCGATCATCTCGATGATGGCGCGCAGCCCGGTCGGGCCCTGCGGATGGCCCCAGATCAGTGACGAGCCGAAATTGTTCATGCTCTTCCAGTCGAGCTGAAAGGCGCGGGCAAAGGCGATGTCGTTCACCGCGAAAGGGTTGTGCGACTTGATGACGTCGATCTGCGTCATCTCCAGCCCCGCGCGCTGGAGCGCCTGTTTCGCCGCAAGGATCGGTGCGGCGGGCATGAAAGCCGGGTCTTCGCGTCCCGATCCGGTCGCCAGCACCCTGACCAGCGGCCCGTCTCTGACCGGCGACAGGTCGCGGGCGCGCTCGGCGGTCTTCGTCATCACCAGCGCGGCGTTGCCGTCGGCGGGATGGGTCTGCCCGGCATAGGTCACAGTGCCGCCCGGACGCATGGGTTTCAGGCCCGCCATCTTGTCGGCGCTGGTCGGATAGACGCCTTCGTCGCCCCTGAGCGTCGTGACGGTCTTGCGGAACTTCGCGTCGGGAACGTCGAAGCTGTCAGCCATGAAGCGCTTCTGAAACGCCCGGTCATCGGCCAGAGCCGCCTGGTATTGTTCGTGACGGTACAGCGCCACGTCGTGTTGTTCCTCGGTCGTGATGCCGAATTTCCGCGCGACATTCTCGGCCGTGTCGACCATCGCGCATTTCGCGAAGGGATCGTCCATGAAATTGTCGAACATCACGTTCTCGGTGACGCCGGCACCGCCGGGCGCGTGGGGCGCCGGGTAATAGACCTGCGCCGCGTTCGAGGTCCGGTCGCCCGACATTAGAAGCGCGACCTCGCTGTTGCCCGCCGCCATCTCGCCCACGCCCGTCGCGACCAGCCGCGCGCCGGTGGCGCAGACCTGATTGACGGTCGGGCCGGGCAGATGCTCGATGCCCATCATCGCCGTGACCCAGGGCAGGCCGTAGAACGCGTGATGCTGGATCATCGTGATGCCAAGCGCGGCGAAGTCGAAGACGCCGGGGTCGATATTCCGCCGCGCCAGTTCGGATTTCGCGGTGTGGGCCAGGAATTCCATCGAATGCAGATGCGAGAGCGACCCCTGCCAGCGGGCGAAGGGTGTCGACCAATAGGCCCCGTAAGGGATGTAGGTGTGCATGGCTTCTCCTCTTGCGTCAGGAGCCGACCGACCGGCCTTCTGGCGATAGCCCCGGCGCCGGGAGCGCCGGGGCCTTGCCGGTCACACGTCCTGAAGCGAGCCGCGCTTGATACCGATATCCGAGCGGTAGCTCTGCGCCGCGCGGCTGATCGGGCTGGGCGCGACGGTGGCGCGGATCTTCACCTGCTTGTGCGGCTCGATATTGCCCGCGCTGCGGCTGCCGCCGCCATCCTCGCCCCAATACAGCACGACCTCGGTGCCCGGCTCGGCGAAATCGGCATCGACCGAGGCCAGCGACATCATCGCGCGCTCGTTCTCGGTATAGCCGGGATAGGTGGCCAGACCGATCATGTTGCCGTCCTTGTCCGTCACCTTGTCGTAGTGCATCCGGCCAATCGCGGCCAAGGGCAGGGTGATCGGCAGCGGCTTGTCCTTGGCCTCGCCGCCCTCGAACTGCGCCTGCATTACCGACAGCACGTCATCGGCGTTCCAGACCAGCGTCACCTTCCGGCGATGCGGCTTGTCGGCCATCGCTTCCAGCGCCTCGCGGCCGATGAAATCGTGGTCAAACTTGATGATATGGCCGTAATTCACGTCATAGGGCGTGACGTAGTAATCCTCGATGTTTTCGCTATAGAGGCTGCCGCCCAGCGACATCCGCATCGCCGCGTTCTTGGCCGAGCACCAGTCGCGATAGGGTTTCGTGCCCTGACCGGTATAAACGCCCGAGACCGGAACGGCCCACCAGCCGCTCTCGATCACGGTGGTGAAATAGGCGATCGAGCCGACCATGCGCAGGCCGTATTTCTTGCCCGCCTTCTGCAACAGCCGCTTCACGTCCTTGTACTCGGCCCAGGGACCCGAGATTTCCAGCCCCGGCATCCCGCCCATCGAATGGCGCATCCCGCGCGCCTTGTGCGGGCCCATGTTGATCTCGGCCGATTTGAAGAACTTGATTTCGGGCAGCGGGCCGCCGTTCAGCTCTTCCAGCAGCTCCCAGGCCTTCGGGCCTTCGACCTGGAAGCGGTAGAATTCGCGCTTCTTGGCCTTGTTGAGCGTCCACATCGGGTCCAGCTCGGTCGTGACGTCATAGGAAAGCGTCTGGGCGTTGAACTCGACCCATTCGGTCGTCGCGGGGTTGCCCACGACCATGTAATCGTCCTCGTCCATGCGGTAGAGGATCGCGTCGCCGATCAGGTAGCCTTCGGGCGAACAGCAGACGAGCTGCTTGGCCGCGCCGATGCCGAAATTCTTGAAGCTGTTGACCGACAGGTATTGCGTGAAGGCCAGCGCATCCTTGCCGCGCACATGCAGCGACTGCATGTGATAGCTCTGGTCGTGCACGGCGATGGTGTTCCGCCACGCCCATTGCTCGTCGCGCCATGTGGTGAATTCGGGCCGCACGCCGTCGCCGGGCATCATCTGGCTGTAGATGGTCAGCGCCGCCTTGGGGGCATTGCTGAACAGATGGTCGGTGATGTTGGGCACGGTTTCCATCAGGTCGCTGAGCGACTGGGCCTTGTCCTGAGCATTCATTGTGTCTCTCCTCCACGGGTCACGAACGCGTCCTGAGCCGGGAAACGAGAGCCGACCGGAATGCGTTGCCATGACAACGGTTCAGGGATGACGGATCGACGTTGTTATGTCAACGGTTAACTTGACGCGCAAAGGAAAGCCCCCGCCGAAGGGGCGGGGGCCGGGGTCTTGCCTGTCTGTAGGAAAAGAAAAGCCGCCGCTTTTTCAGCGCGGTCTTTGTCAGCGCAAGCGTCGGGGCGTCGCTTCGGCGCGCGTCGCCCTGAGCAGCATGTCGCGCAGCTTTCGGACCGGTGTCAGGTGGCGATGCGAATCGCAAGTCTCGGCGTCGCAGCCGGTCATCAGCGTATCCACCTGCGCGGCATGGGCGCCGATCTCGCCCCAGCCGAAGGATTCCGCCGTGCCTGCCAGCCGGTGCGCCACGAACCGGATCTCATCCAGGGCCGCATCATTGGGCCCGGTGCGGGCCTGCTCGTCCAGTGCCGCGCTCAGGCGCTCGGAGAAATCCGTCATGGTCGACACGTAGCGCGGCCTAAGGCGGTCGATTGCCGCGTTCAGCTGTTGCTGCGATTCGTCCATCGTTTCCGGTCCATTCCCAACCACAATTCTTGCATTCGTGTTCACGCGATGCTCCAGCGACTGTCATTCGCCGGGATCGCCCGCGGCCGGTCCACGTGGTGGTGCACCGACGCGAAGGCCACGTCGAGCGACCTGTCGACAGCGCCATGCGAGAACAGAACGCCGATCCGTTGCGGCGTTCCGCCCTGAAACGCGGTCGTCGTGCAGTCGAAGCTGCCGGGGAACCCGGCATTCCACAGCGCCAGACTGGCCTTGCGGGCGATATCGGCGCCGTCGAGGCCCGTCACGCTTTCCAGTTCGGCGATGAAACACCCTTCGCCGGCATAGGCGATCAGCGCGTCGGGATGCCCGATCGCCTGTTTCAGCTTGCGCGTGGCCAGCGTCAGCAGCGCACGGAATTCCCGCGCCGAGAGACGGCCATAGGCATGATTCAGTCCGTCCAGCCGGAACGCGACCAGCGCCGTCGAGAACAGGCGCGAGCGCGACAGCTGCTTGAGGTAATTCTTCATCGCCACGTAGTCGATCACGCCGGGAATGCCCTCGATCACGATGGCTTCGTCAAAGCCGACGCTTTGCCGGGCAGGGCCATTGGCAGAGGCGCTGCCGGTCTCGCGGGTCGCGGCGATCAGGCGCTCTGCCATTTGCGCGCGCGACCGCAGCTCGGCCATGTCGAACGGCTTGGTGATGTAATCTATGGCCCCGGCGGCAAAGGCATCCCGGATGAACGCGCGTTCAGAGCGCGCCGTCACCATGATGGCCGGGGTTTCGCGATACTGCTCGTGGCTCTTGATCCAGCTGCACAGCTCGATCCCGGAGCCGCCCGGCATCTCGATATCGAGAAAGAAGCAATCGTAGGGACGCGTGCGGCGGGTGATCGCCTCCATCGCCTCTGCGGCGCTGTTGACGGATTCGACCTTATAATTGCCGAACGCGCCGAGCCCGGCCTTCAGCAACTCGCAGGCGATCTCATCGTCATCGACCACCAGCATGGTCAATGAGGCGGGCTGCCAGTCCGAATCGGAATCGTACCTGTTTCTCGGTTGCATCGCGCCGGTTTCTCCTTCGCTGAACCCAATGTGGTCGGCGAATGTGGCGCAAGTTTGGCGTGTTTTTAGTAATGTTTAGTTCAACTGAGGGGGCTTTCGGGCCCGTGGCGACGCCTCTCGGCGTGTGTGTGCAGGACTCGTGCGCCGGCGCGCCGGGAGCCGGATTTTTCCATCGGATCCAGAGTTTAGCCACATTCTTGGCCGAGAATATATGTCGAATCATGGTGAACCGGCTCCTGCGGTTTCCCACGGACCAAGACGGATAGACGCCCAATGATCACTGCCCAGGTGAAGCCGAATTGCCGCAATTGCGGGATTCCGATGCTGATTGTCGGACGTGACGGACATGTCGCCGATGTCTGCGAGCTGCTCGAACCGTTGCTGGGCGGCCCTGCCGATGAGATCGTCGGCCATCCGATCACCGACTTCCTGCCGGGATACTCGCTGGAGCGGCTGATCGAACACGTCAACCCGGCGGCCTCGGATGCCGTGGTGCGGGGGGTGGCAGGGCGCGATCTGAAGGGCCGGGATCTGGATCTGGGGCTTTTTATCTCGCCGTTCCTCGATCCCGACGGGGGCATGTCGTGCTCGATCCTGGTGCGCGACATCCGGCACGAGGTCCGCACCGAACGGCTTTTGCGCGACGAGCTTCTGTTGTCGGACAGCGTGGTGCGAAGCGCCCGGATCGGCGTGTTCGAGTTCTATCCCCGGACCGATACCGTCAAGGTTTCGCGCGTGTGGCGCGAAATGATGGGGATTTTCGGCGGCGATTCCGATTACCTGCAATCGGAATGGCGTCGCCGCGTGCATCCCGACGATCTGGAACGGGCCCTGGCGCCGGTGCGGAAATGTCTGGACGGTCGGGCACGCCATGCGCATTCTGACTACCGGGTGCGCAAATCCGAAGACGAGGAATGGCGCTGGGTGCGCGCAGGCGTCACCGTGGGCGAACGCGATGCCGACAACAACCCGATCTGCCTGACCGGAGCGATGATCGACGTGACAGACATGAAGGAAACCGAGCACGAGATCCGGCGCAGTGCCGAAACGCTGCGGCTCGCCTTCGACCATGCGCCCATCGGCAAGGCGATCAACGGGCTGGACCTGCGGATCCTGCGCGCCAATCAGGCGCTTGCCGATCTTCTGGGCTACACGCCCGAAGAACTGTCGCAGCTCAGCTTCCAGGACATCGTCCGCCCCGAGGATTGCGAACAGGCCACGGCGCGTGTCCGGCGCATGATCGCGGGCGAGATCGGCACCTATCAGGTCGAGAAGAGGTTCGTGCGCAAGGACGGGTCGCTGATCTGGGGGCTGATGATCGCCGGCGTCGTGCATGATAGCGACGGCCAGCCCGTCGAATGGGTTCTGCAGATCGTCGACGTGTCAGAGCAGCACCGACTGACCGACATGAAGGGCGAGTTCATCGCGACCGTCAGCCACGAATTGCGCACGCCGCTGACGGGGATTTTGGGCGCGCTGACGCTGCTCAATTCGATGATGGCGGACAAGCTGCCCGAACAGGCGGCGCGGCTTTTGTACATCGCCGAGGAAAACGGCCACCGGCTGCACGCGCTGATCGACGATATCCTCGATTTCGAGAAATTCTCGACCGGACGGGCCGCGTTTTCGATCACCCGGTGCGAGATCGTGCCGATGCTCGAAGAGGCGATCCTGGCCAACGATCCGATCGCCCGGGAATACGGCGTTCATTGCAGCATCATCGCCTATGACCGCTCGCTCAAAGGCTATTGCGACCCAAAGAAATTCCAGCAGGTCATGGCGAATTTCCTGTCCAATGCCTCGAAATTCGCGACGCCGGATTCAACCATCCGGGTGATCGCGATCCAGTCGGGCGATGCCATCCGCGTCAGCGTCACCAATGACGGGCCGGGCATTCCGGACGATTTCCGCGACAGCGTGTTCAAGCCCTTCGCACAGGCCGAGATGTCGTCGAAGCGCAGCCGCGGCGGCACCGGGCTGGGGCTGAGCATCTGCAAGGAGATCGTCGAGCAATCGGGCGGCACGATCGGTTTCGACAGCGAACCGGGCGGCCAGACGATGTTCTGGTTCACCGTGCCGACGGATCAGGCGCAGGCCGCCGAATAGGCACCGCCTGCCAAGCCACCAAAGGACTGTACGTTCAAAGCGCAGGGGCCGCGGTCTTTCAGATCGCGGCCTTGGCATGGGCGCGCTCGATCGCCCGGTCGAGGATCTTGCGCACCCGGTTGGCATCCCCCGCGATCGAGTTGATCGGGTTGCTGATCGTGATCGACACGTCGGGCAGCCGCTCCTGCCGGTTCCCGGCGATGGCGCGGTCCAGAACCTCTTGCACCTGTTTCTCGATCTCGGCCGATTGGCGGATGCTTTCGTCGCGGAACATCACGACGAAACTGCCGCCGCCGCAATAGGCCAGCACGCTGTCGAGCGGGTCGAAAACCTCGCTGACGCTCTGGGCGATCTCGGCCATGAGGGCCAGGAAAACCTCGGAATCGTTTTCGCGCACGATGCGGTCGGCGTCGCGCAGGGCCACGGCCGCGACCTGCACCTGGCCCAGCTTGCCGCGCGACAGCTGCATCAGGTAATTGACCAGCGCGGCGTAATCCAGAAGCCCGGAAATTCCCAGAACCGGCGCCGTTCTTTCGAACGCGGTGGCGTCGTTCTTTTTCTCCTGCACGCTTTCCTGGGCATCGCGCAGCGCTTCGACGATCTGGTTCGCGCTTTTGAGCCGCGCGCGCAGCTCTAGCATGTCGATGGGCTTTGTCAGGTAATCGGTCGCCCCGGCGCGGAAGGCCCGGTCGACGTAATCGCGTTCGGTCATCGCCGTCAGCATGATGATCGGCGCGCGCGCATATCCCTCGACCTTGCGGATTTCACGGCAGAGTTCGATACCGTCCATGCGCGGCATGCTGATATCGAGCAGCAGGCAATCGAATGCCTTCGTGCCTTCGCGGATCGCGTCCAGCGCCTTGAGCGGGGAATCGAACGGCACAACGTCGCAGGCGCTGACCTCGTTGATGAAAAGCTCGACCAGTTCCAGAATGAAGGGGTCGTCATCGACGACGGCCACCCGCATCGCGGGGCGATCGTCATCACCCGTTTCGGCGGCGTGATCTTGGCTTGCGCCAATATTGGCTCGCTTCATCCTGTGATCCTCCTGATCCGCGCCTTAGCCGTCTCTTAATTGTCTACGCGGATGAAACAGGTATTGCGTTGCATCAAAAAAACTACACCGGCCTTTCCAATCCCATTGCATCGCGGATGCTCTGGGACAGGGTCATGGCATCGAAAGGTTTCTTCAGAAAGCCGATAACGCCCGGCTCCTTTCCGATGCCACTTTCTGCGGTGTCCGTCCGCCCGGTCATAAAAAGAACCGGAATATCGGCGCATGATGCGATCTGGCGCAATCCCTGCAGCACATCCTGACCCCCGAGCCGGGGCATCATGAGATCGAGCAGGATCACATCCGGCGACAATGCCGCGGCATTGTCTATCGCGTCACGACCGTTCTGGAACTGATAAACCTCATTCCCGCCTATGTCCTCGAGGGCAATGCGCGAGATTTCCAGGACGTGAGGATCGTCATCGACCTGTAAGATACGAAGTTTCATAGCTCCTTCCGGAACACACCTGACCGATGTTCGAATACTGGGAACGCAAGGACGGTGAACAACAAGAACAAGGGTCACACCAACCACTTGACCTTACTCTACTGCCCCATGTCCGGGTGTAAAGGCGATTTTGTCACACCCGGGGGCAGGGCCGCCCGCGAGTCGCGAACACAGCGTTTCGGTTTCGCGGAATCCCTGCTGCTGCGCGTCCTTTGACCCGGCGAGCCGGCGGCTTGCAACAAAGCGGCAGACCCGCTCAGGGCAGGGCCGTCAGCGGGGAAAGAACGCCAAAAAGAGAGAGAAGTGGTGGAGCTGAGGGGGATCGAACCCCTGACCTCGTCATTGCGAACGACGCGCTCTCCCATCTGAGCTACAGCCCCCACGCGGCGCTATTTGCGGTATCGCCGCGCGCGTGTCAAGGGCCTGAACCCCGGTCATCGCGCAGGAATTTCCGGCCCGGCTTTCGCTGTTTGCAGGTGCGGCGAAAACATTGCCCTCGGTGGGGCATGCGCGTATGGTGCGCGACTGTTGACCCAAACAGGACCGACCTGATGACGCTTCGCGCCCGGATCACAGACGACCTCAAGCAGGCGATGAAGAACAAGGACCAGCTTCGGCTGTCCACGCTGCGCCTGATCAATGCCGCGATCAAGGATCGCGACATCGCCCTGCGCGGCGACGGCGAGGATCGGGAAATGTCCGAAGACGAGATCACCGCCGTCCTGTCGCGGATGGTCAAGCAACGTCAGGAAAGCGCGCGCGCCTATGAAGAGGCGGGGCGGCTGGAGCTGGTCGAGCGCGAAGAGGCCGAGATCAAGGTGATCGAGACCTATCTGCCGCGCCAATTGTCCGAGGACGAAGTGGCCGCCGCGATCGAAGAGGTCATCGCCGAGCTGGAAGCGGGATCGATTCGCGACATGGGACCGGTGATGAACGCGCTCAAGTCGCGCTATACCGGGCAGATGGATTTCGGCGCGGTCGGCCCGCAGGTCAAGGCGCGGCTCAGCGGCGCGGCGTCCTGAGCGCTCAGACGTAGGATTTCAGGCTAATGAACAGCGCGGCCAGCTCGTCATGCAGCGTCGCGCGTTCGTCGGGGGTCAGGAACGCGCCCAGCTCGACCTCGCGCCCGCCACCGCCCAGGATCAGGTAATTCTCGACCGGGCCGCCCCTCGGGACCATGCGGATCGTCGCCCAGTGCGGGTCTGCCTGCCAGTCCTGCTGCGGCCCCCTCGGGTTCTTGCGGATCAGCGACAGGCCCTGTCGCGACAGGGTCATTTCCTCGACGATCTGGCGGTCGCGCCAGTTCCGGTCCAGCCCGAACCACAGCCCCCACAGCGCCAGCCCGGCAAAGGGCAGAAGCCCCCACAGAACCGGCGATCCCAGCACCGCGATCAGCGGCAACGCCAGCGTTGCGGCACTCATGCCGATGGTCATGGCGAAGCCGCGCGGGTTGAGCGCGTTATGCGGCCAGGCGCGCAGGTGGGCCGCCGTCGCCGTGTCGCGGGTCAGGACATAGGGCATGGGGTTACCTCGTCATGCCGGCGGCGTCCTCGCGGTCGCCGCGTGTCGAGGGGGCCGAGATCACCAGGAATGTGGTTTCGGTCTCGCAATGGGCGCGGTGCCATGTGCCGGGCGGAATTTCCAGCGACTGGCCTTCGGACAGCGTGTGGATCGTGTCGGGCGTGGCAATCCGCAGCTGCCCGCTCAGGCAGCGAAAGACCTGCCGGGCGTGCGCGTGACGATGGGCCGTTTCGCTGCGTCCGGCGGGCATGCGTTCGTGGATCACGCTCAGCTCGGGCGTGTCGCACAGGCGCCAGCCCTCGCAATCGCCGGCCCAGAGATAATGCGGCGCCTCGCTCCAGTGGATCGGGTTCATGGTCTCTCTCCATCGGCGGCCGCCGGCAGGGGCGCCCCCATTGAAAAGGCCCCGGAGTGAACTCCGGGGCCTTTGTCTGTCTTGCTGGCCAGGCCCGCGCTCAATGCGCGTGGCTGCGGTCCCAGTCTTCGCGCTTCGGCAGCTGCTCGAACGTGTGTTCGGGCGGCGGCGAGGGCAGGGTCCATTCCAGCGTGTCGGCGTATTCGTTCCAGTAGTTGTTCTCGGTCACGCGCTTGCCGCGGGTCAGCGTGTAGAACACCACGCCGATGAAGAACAGGAACGAGGCAAAGGACAGGAACGCACCGATCGAGCTGACATAGTTCCACAGCGCGAACGCGTCGGGATAGTCGATATAGCGGCGCGGCATGCCCTGACGGCCCAGGAAGTGCTGCGGGAAGAAGGTCAGGTTGGCACCGATGAACATCGTCCAGAAGTGCAGCTTGCCGGCCCATTCCGGGTATTGGCGGCCCGACATCTTGCCGATCCAGTAATAGATGCCGGCGAACAGGGCAAAGACCGCGCCCAGCGACATCACGTAGTGGAAGTGCGCCACGACGAAATAGGTGTCGTGATAGATCCGGTCCAGCGGCGCCTGCGACAGCACGATGCCGGTCACGCCGCCCACCGTGAACAGGAACAGGAAGCCGAACGCCCACAGCATCGGGGTTTCGAAGCTGATCGAGCCCCGCCACATGGTGGCGATCCACGAGAAGATCTTGACGCCCGTGGGCACCGCGATCGTCATCGTGGCCAGCATGAAATAGGTCTGCTGGGTCAGCGACATGCCGACGGTGTACATGTGGTGCGCCCAGACGACGAAGCCCAGAGCGGCAATCGCGACCATCGCGTAGACCATCGGCAGGTAGCCGAAGACGGGCTTGCGCGAGAAGGTGGCGATCACGTGGCTGATGATGCCGAAGCCCGGAACGATGATGATGTACACTTCCGGGTGGCCGAAGAACCACAGGATGTGCTGGTACAGGATCGGGTCGCCGCCACCGGCCGGGTCGAAGAAGGTCGTCCCGAAGTTACGGTCGGTCAGCAGCATGGTGATGGCGCCGGCCAGAACGGGCAGGGCCAGCAGGATCATCCACGCGGTGATGAAGACCGACCACGCGAAGAGCGGCACCTTGTGCATGGTCATGCCGGGGGCGCGCATGTTCAGGAAGGTGGTGATGATGTTGATCGCGCCCAGGATCGACGAGGCACCCGACAGGTGGACCGCGAAGATCGCGAAGTCCATCGAGAAGCCCGATTCACGGGTCGAGAGCGGCGGATACAGCACCCAGCCGGTCCCGGCACCCCGGCCGCCCTCGCCGCCCGGAACGAACAGCGACACCACCGCCAGCGAGGCGCCGGCGACATACAGCCAGTAGGACAGGTTGTTCAGACGCGGGAACGCCATGTCCGGCGCGCCGATCTGCAGCGGCATGAAGTAGTTGCCAAAGCCGCCGAACAGGCCCGGGATGACGACGAAGAACATCATCAGCACGCCGTGCGCGGTCACCAGCACGTTCCACAGATGGCCGTTCGGCGTGGCGCAAGAGCCATCCTCGGCCCATTGCGAGCACATGTACTGAACGCCCGGCTCCATCAGCTCGAGGCGCATGTAAACGGTGAAGGCCACCGCGACGAAACCGACGATCCCTGCCGTGAACAGGTAAAGGATGCCGATGTCCTTGTGGTTGGTGGACATGAACCAGCGGGTAAAGAACCCGCGCTGGTCTTCATGTCCGTGGGCGGCTGCGTTGGCCATTCGTTGCTCCCGTTCCCTTGCGAACATTTTTTCTCACGCGATCTCTGCCCGTGAATCGCGAGACTCCGGCAAAGACTTGGTCCCGTTCTAGAATGCCCGTGCTGCGGCGGCAATGTCCCTGATGTCGCAGAGGGGAAAAATTTGATGCAAGTCAAGGACCGCTCGCGCGGCTGTGACCGGGCGGGAGGGGCGAATCGCCTTGGGCTTTGCCGGGGCGAAACCGGGCTTCCGGACGGGTCATGCCTTGCAGGTTTGACCTGTCCGATCACAAATTCGGCCAGCCTCTGAAACATCTAAGTCAGCAATATTGACTTATATGCCGCCGGGGTGCCTTGTCGCCCGGACAAAGCCGGAGAATGACCATGGATTGGCAAAACGTGCTCGCAGCCCGCAACGGACGCATGAAAGCGTCCGAAATCCGCGAGCTTTTGAAACTTCTGGATCAGCCCGACATTCTGTCCTTTGCGGGCGGCATCCCGGATCCGGCGCTTTTTCCCACCGAAACCTTCCGTGATGCGATGACCGAGGCCCTGTCCGGCCCCGCCTCGGGCGCCGCCCTGCAATATTCGGTGTCCGAGGGTTACCTGCCGTTGCGCGACTGGATCGCCGGGCGGATGGCGCAGATCGGCATCCCCTGCACGGCGCAGGATGTGCTGATCACCTCGGGCTCGCAGCAGGCGCTCGATTATCTGGGCAAGCTGATGCTCGATCCGGGCGACACCGCGCTGGTGACCTGGCCCGCCTATATGGGCGCGCTCGGTGCCTTCAACGCCTATCAGCCGCGCTATGACCGGCTCGATCCCAAGGGCAACCGAACAAGCGCCGACATCGCCGAGGCGGCGCAGGCCGACGGCGGGCGGGTGAAATTCGCCTATCTCTCGGCCGATTTCGCCAACCCGACGGGCGAGACGCTCGACCGCGCCGGGCGCGAGGCGCTGCTCGATCTGGCCGAGGAGCTGGATATCGCGGTGATCGAGGACGCGGCCTATCAGGCGCTGCGCTACGATGGCGAGCCGGTGCCGCCGATCCTGGCGCTGGAACTGGCGCGCAAGGGCGATCTGCAAGAATGCCGCACGATCTATTCGGGGTCGTTTTCGAAGGTGCTGTCGCCGGGGCTGCGCGTGGGCTGGGTGGTGGCGGCGCGGCCGGTCATCCAGCAACTGGTGCTGATGAAGCAGGCCGCCGACCTGCATTCGCCGACGCTCAACCAGATCGCCACCAACCATGTCGCCCGCGCGATCTTCGACGATCACGTCGCGAGGCTGCGCACAACCTATGCCGCGCGGCGGGACGCGATGCTTTCGGCGCTTGCGCGTTACATGCCCGAGGGCGTCCGCTTCACCAAGCCCGAAGGCGGCATGTTCGTCTGGCTGACCCTGCCACCCGGCATGGACGCGGCCGAGTTGCTGGCTCAGTCGCTGAAGACCGAACGCGTGGCCTTCGTGCCGGGACGGGCGTTCTTTGCCGACGGATCGAACGGCAACACCCTGCGGCTGAGCTTTTCCTGCGCAAACGCGGCGCAGATCGAGGAAGGCATGAAGCGGCTCGGACGCCTTCTGTCATCGGTCGGCGCCCGTTCCGAAGCCCCGGTTGCCGGCTGAGGGGCGCGACCCGAAGCGCAGCACACAGAACGATTGAGCCGGGCGGCGGTGCGCATGTAAGCGCGTGCGTCGCCGCCCCGGTCTTACAGGTCGCAGGCGATGCCGTCCGCGAAGACCTGATCGAATTGCCGCTTCAGCGCCACGTCCAGGTCCGTCATCGTCACCGGCAGGCCCAGATCCACCAGGCTGGTCACGCCATGTTCGCGGATGCCGCAGGGCACGATTCCGCCAAAATGGGACAGGTCGGGTTCGACATTGATCGAGATCCCGTGAAAGCTGACCCAGCGGCGCAGCTTGATGCCGATCGCGGCGATCTTGTCCTCGCGCGGGGTGCCGTCGGGATTGGGCGCCTTGTCGCGCCGCTGGACCCAGACGCCCACGCGGCCCTCGCGCCGTTCGCCGGTGACGTTGAACTCGCCCAGCGTGCGGATCACCCAGTCTTCCAGACGGTGTACGAAACAGCGCACATCGCGCCCGCGCTTGTTGAGATCCAGCATGACATAGGCCACGCGCTGGCCCGGGCCGTGATAGGTGTATTGCCCGCCGCGCCCGGCGGTGAACACCGGGAAACGGTCGGGCTGGGTCAGATCCTCGGGCCGGGCCGAGGTGCCGGCGGTATAGAGCGGGGGGTGTTCCAGCAGCCAGATCGCCTCGTCCGCCTCGCCGCGCGAGATCGCCGCGACGCGGTCCTCCATCGCCGCCAGGGTTTCGGCATAGGGCTGCAGCCCCTCGAGCACCGTCCATTCCATGCGCCGAACTTTCTCTGAACCCCGATTGAACCGATCCGGGCAACGTAACGACAGACGGACAGGGATCAAGCAGAGGCGCCGCGAAAAAGGGCGCCCGACATGACAGGGAGAGACCATGTTTCACGTCAGTCAGACCGCCTTTGCCACCGCTCTTCTGGTGGCCTCGCTCGCGGCCTTGCCGGTCATCGCCGCCTGGCCCGGGTGATTTTACCTTATTTTATTCACCCGACCCGCAGACATTGCTTGGCGCAGGCCGCAAGCGGGTGCTAGCCTTTTCGCCATACAGTTGTTTCGTTCAGGATGCTTGCCATGACCTCAAAGATTTTCACCACCACAGCCCTTGTCGCCGCGCTTGTCGCCACCAGTGTCGAACGGGCGGAAGCCCAGCGCAGTCTCGCCGCCGGCGTGCTGGGCGGGATCATCGGCGGCGCCATCGTCGCCGGGGCCGCGCAATCGCAGCAACGCACCCGCACCGTCGTGCGCCAGCGGACGGTCGTCGTGGATACCGCCGCCCGGCAACAGGCGCGGGATATTCAGACCGCGCTGAACCATTTCGGCTGGAATGTCGGCGTCGTCGACGGCTCGCTGGGCCCCAATTCGCGCAACGGCATCCGCAATTACCAGGGTTATCTGGGCTTCCCCGTCACCGGCCAGTTGCTGGAATTCGAACGTCTGGTCCTGGTCACGGCCTATCAGCGCGCCATCGCGGGCGGGCCTGACGTGACCCGCGTGTCGTCGCGCCACCGCGACGGCATCCGCGGTCTTCTGGAAACCGTCCGGGACGAGATGCGTGGCGGCGGCTCGCGCACGGCGGGCGCCTATGGCCTGCCCGGCGAGGTGGCCGAGGCCGTGGACCGCATCGCCGAAAGCTCGGATCCGTCGGCCGAACAGCTTGTCGAACGCTCTGGCTTCATCCAGCTCAGCGACCTGAACGGTGACGGGCGCACCGATTACATCATCGATACCTCGGTCACCGGCTCGGCCTTCTGGTGCAACGCACAGGCCTGCACGGTCCAGGTCTTCGTCTCGACCCCGGACGGGTATGCGCGCAACGATTTCCAGTCGAACGACGCAACCCCCGCGGCCTTCGACTGCCTGCAATCGGCCTGCCGCCTGAGCGACGGCGCAACCGTCTCGGTCTCGGCCCCGGTCGTGCCGCAGGGCACCGCGCCCGCCGGGTCGCTGGCCGCGCCGGTTGCCGCCGCGCAGCCCATGGTTCCCAATCCCGGCGCCAGCCCGGCCGCCGGCAGCGCGGCGACGGCCGCGCGTCCCAGCTTCCTGGGCGGCGGCGCCCGGGCGCAATCGGCCTCGCTCGCCTCGCATTGCAACCGCGTGGGCCTCGTGACCTCGGCCAATGGCGGCTACAGCGACCTGGGCAACATGACCGATCCGGTCTTTACGCTGAATGAGCAGTTCTGCGTCGCGCGCGGCTATGCCATCGCCGATGGCGAAGCGGTGATGAGCCAGCTGGGCGTCACCCCGGCCAGCGTGAGCGGCGATTGCGAGGCGCTCGGCGCCGAGCTTCAACCGCAGGTCTCGGCCCTGTCGCTGCAGGCGCGCGACGTGGTGCTGGGGGCGACGACGCAATGGATGCTCGGCTCGGGCATGAGCACGACGGATCTGGCGACCTATGCGCGGATCTGCCTGTCGGCGGGCTATTCGGCGGATAACCTGGATGTCGCCATCGCCTCGGCGCTGGTCCTGTCGGCGCTGGGGGAAACCGCCTATGGCGAGTTGCCCGCCCATCACCTGATGCAGGGGATCGGCGCGGTGCAGCGCCGCGACCTGGCGGCGGAATGGTTCAACGCCTCGGTCCCCGTCTCGCTGACGACCGAGGTCGCGTTCCAGCCCGGTCCGGCCTCGCGCAATCAGCTGGTGTTGCAGGCGCTGGCCGCCGCGAGTGGCGACGCCCCCGCGCCGATGCCGGTGGCTACCGCGCCGCAGGTTCAGCCTGTCGCGCCCCAGCCGCAGCCGCAGCCTGCGCCGTCCGCCGGCAAGTGACCGGGCGTCCTGCCCGCTGATCGGAAACGCCACAAGGCCGGGCTCACAGCAGCCCGGCCTTTTTCGCATCCGGCAGATAGGTCCGGCTGACCGGGATCTCGCGCCCGTCCGACAGCGTCAGCACGCCGCGCGCCCCTTCGCGCCGCGCCGCGCGGACCTGATCCAGCGCGACCCAGTGCGAGCGGTGCACCTGCAGGCCCGCGCAGCCCTCGGTTTCGGCGATGGCATCGCTCAGCCGCATCAACAGCATCTCGTGGCCGCGCGTGGTCACCACGTCGACATAGTGATCCTGTACCGACAGCGACAGCAGGGCGCCACGCTTGTCCAGGGGCAGGCGGGCCAGCAGGCGGGGCAGGGGGCCGGCCTGCGTTCCGGCGACAGGGGGCGCCACGGTCGCAGGCGGCGCATCGCTGCCGCCATAACCCAGGCTGAAGGCCGCCGTGATCAGCAGCGCAATCGGCGTTGTCGACAACAGCAGGTCGCCTATCTCGCCCGGCGACAAGGGGGAAATGCCGAAGGCCACGAGGTTCACAACCCCGACTTCGAGCGCGACGATCACCGCCACGACCGCGCTGCCCACAAGCCATTGCACGATGCGCGCCGCGCCGCGCCGCATCAGGGCGATCACCGTCCATTGGCTGAACAGCCAGCCCGAGAACAGCGTCACCAACCCGATCACCGCCCAGTAGATCAGCCTTGCGCCGAACCCAAGCGAGTGCAGCGTCCCGAACGGCCCCGAGAGTCCGGCGGCCACGATCACCGCGCCGAGAATCACCCAGGGCGAAGGGCGCGAGAACACCTGTTGCAGGTCACGCATCGCAAGGCGCAAGGGGCTGTCGTTCACGCGGAACCTCGTTGACTTCGCGGATTCGTCGTCGATCCGGCTGATGGGGTGGGGCAGGTCTGCCGCATCGCATACAGACACGACGAGGCCCCCCCATGACAAGTCTTGCTCCTCTTCTCGAGGCCGCTCCTGTGATCCAGATGCACGCCGCAAGCGCGCTGGCGGCGCTGGTGCTCGGGCCCGTGGCGATCCATCGCCGACGCCGCGACCGGCTGCACAAGACCGTCGGCTATGTCTGGATCGTGGCAATGGCCGCCGCCGCGATATCCAGTTTCTGGATCCATTCGATGCCGGTGATCGGACCTTTCGGGCCGATCCACGCGCTGTCGGCTCTTGCCCTCGTGTCGCTGGTGCGCGGCCTTGCGGCAGCCATCCGGCGCGATATCGCCACGCACCGCGCCGTCCTGCGCGGCCTTTACTATTACGGGGTGGGCGTGCCGATGATCTTCACCCTGTTGCCGGGCCGCGTGATGAGCCGCGTCCTGTTCGGGCCGGACAGCGCGGCCGGTCTCTGGGTGGTCGCGGTGCTGGGGCTCGTGGCTGTCGCGTGGCACCTTCTCGGCCGGCGCCGGGCGCCGCGCAGAAATGCGTAAGTCTCCCCGATTTTCCTCTTCACATCCCCGGGCGAACCGGATACATGCAGCGCACCAATCCAGTGCGGTCGTGGCGGAATTGGTAGACGCGCAGCGTTGAGGTCGCTGTGGGCTAACCCCCGTGGAAGTTCGAGTCTTCTCGACCGCACCATTTTCCCCCTGAATGAAAAGCAAGCCCATCGGGCGCCCCCGTCCGCGGGGCCGCAGTCGATTCGACTGTCTGGTGCGGGAAATTAAGGCCACTGTCCTGCAGATGACGGGTTTGATGCGTCTATTGTCGCCTTTGGGCGGCGATCGCGGGAATCGGCGGTTTAACGCTTGAAATCAAGTGGTGGGGCCGTTTTACTCTTCCACAAGAACAAAAAAGCACTTCCACAGGGGGAAGCTAAGTGTCAGAAACCCGCACCGACGGTTTCGTCGTGTTCGATCGTGTGCAAAAAAGCTATGACGGTGAGACCCTCGTCGTCAAAGACCTGAACCTGAGCATGCCGAAAGGGGAATTCCTTACGATGCTCGGGCCGTCGGGGTCGGGGAAGACGACCTGCCTGATGATGCTGGCGGGTTTCGAAACCGCCACCCATGGCGAAATCCTTCTGGACCACAAGCCGATCAACAACATCCCGCCGCACAAGCGCGGGATCGGCATGGTCTTCCAGAACTACGCCTTGTTCCCGCACATGACGATCGCCGAGAATCTCAGCTTCCCGCTCGAGGTGCGCGGCATGGGCAAGTCCGAGCGCGAAGGCAAGATCCGCCGCGCGCTGGACATGGTGCAGATGGGCGAATTCGGCAACCGGCGTCCGGCGCAGCTTTCGGGCGGTCAGCAGCAGCGTGTCGCGCTGGCGCGGGCGCTGGTCTTCGAGCCCGAGCTGGTGTTGATGGACGAGCCGCTCGGCGCGCTCGACAAGCAGCTGCGCGAGCACATGCAGTTCGAAATCACCAATCTCGCGCATACGCTGGGCATCACCACGGTCTACGTCACGCACGACCAGACCGAGGCGCTGACCATGTCGGACCGCGTGGCGGTGTTCAATGACGGTCGCATCCAGCAGCTTGCCCCGCCCGAGGACCTGTACGAGCGCCCCGAGAACAGCTTCGTGGCGCAGTTCATCGGCGAGAACAACAAGCTGGAAGGCGTGGTCGAAACGATCAACGGCGACCGCTGCACCGTGCGGCTGGACGATGGCACGGTGATCGACGCCAAGCCGGTCAACGTGACCAAGGCGGGCGAGCGGACGCGCGTGTCGATCCGCCCCGAGCGTGTCGAATCGAATCCGGATCGTCTGGCCTCGGATGCGCATCTTGTCGATGCCGAAGTGCTTGAATTCATTTACATGGGCGACACGTTCCGGGTCCGCCTGCGGGTGGCCGGAAACGACGACTTCATCATGAAGTACCGCAACGCTCAGGATCAGGGCCGCTATTCGCCGGGTCAGAAGATCCAGATCGGATGGCAGGCCGAGGATTGCCGCGCGCTGGACGCCTGACAGCGCCGCGCGTGGGAAACTCTTGCCGATTCCTTGCCCGCAGGACGGCTTGCGACAACAGCGGGCAACTCGACTAGGGAGTAATTCAATGAAACTCAAGACCACAATGATGGGGGCCGCCGGCGTCCTCGCGCTGACCGCTGGTGGCGCGTTCGCCCAGGATATGGCCAATGAAATGACCATCGTGTCCTGGGGCGGTGCTTACCAGCAGTCGCAGGTGAACGCCTATCACGAGCCCTATCAGGAAATGCATCCCGAGGTGACGATCATCACCGACGAAAGCTCGGGCGATGCCGTGGCGCGGATGCGCGCGATGTTCGAAGCCAACAACGTCACCTGGGATCTGGTCGACGTGGTCGCCTCGGACGCGATGCGTCTGTGCGACGAAGGCCTGGCGATGCCGATCGAGCATGACGAAGTGCTGGCCGCTGCGCCGGACGGCACCTCGGCGTCGGAAGATTTCGGCGACATGATCATCTCCGAGTGCTTCATCCCGCAGATCGTCTATTCGACGACCTTCGGCTACCGCACCGACATGGTCCCCGAAGGCGCCGAGCCGCCGACCGATGCCTGCGCCGTGTTCGACCTGGAAACCTATCCGGGCCGCCGCGCGCTGGAGCGTCGTCCGATCGGCAACATGGAATGGGCGCTGCTGTGTGACGGCGTGGCCATCGAAGACGTCTACGACATGCTGGAAACCGACGAGGGCGTCGAGCGCGCTTTCGCCATGCTGGACACGATCAAGGACGAAACCATCTGGTGGACCGCCGGCGCCGAAACGCCGCAGCTTCTGGCCGATGGCGAAGTCTTCATGGGTTCGACCTATAACGGTCGTCTGTTCTCGGCCATCGCCGAGCAGGACCAGCCCATCGGCATGGCCTGGGGCTACCAGATGTTCGACCTCGACGGCTGGGTGATCCCCGAAGGCCTGCCCGAAGACCACCTGGCCCGCGTGATGGACTATCTCTATTTCGCGACCGACACCCAGCGTCTGGCCGATCAGGCCGCGTATATCTCGTATGGTCCGGCCCGGACGTCCTCGGCCCCGCTGGTCGGCAACCATGCCGAGCTGGGTATTCCGATGGGTCCGCACATGCCGACCGCGCCGGATAACATCGAAGGCGCCTTCGTGTTCAACTACACTTGGTGGGCCGACTATCGCGACGAGATGGACGCCCGCTTCCAGGCCTGGCTGGCCCAATAACGATGTGAACTGGATCCGGCCTCGTCCCGAGGCCGGATCCTGACCGTTGCACCGGCGCCCGAGCGACTTCGCTCGTCCGGGCGCCGACCCTGACAGGGACCCGAGGATGAGCTCCAGCGATACCAAAACGGATATGCTGTCGACCCATGACGGCGAGCCGCTCAAGAAAAGCCTCGGCCGCGCTTTGCGCCGACAGAAGATGCGCGCCCTGCTGCTGATCGCGCCGCTTCTGGCCTTCATCATCCTGGGCTTCCTGATGCCGATCGGCTCGATGCTGACGCGCTCGGTCGATAACGAAGTCGTCGAGGAAATCATGCCGCGGACCGTTGCCGCGCTTGAGGACTGGGATGTCGACAGCACCGAATTGCCGCCCGAAGAAACCTTCCGCGCGCTGGTCGCCGACCTGCAGGTCGCGGTCGAGAACCGCACCGCGCTGACCTTCGCGCGACGCATGAATTACGAGCTGGCGGGTTTCACCACGATGGTGCGCCGCGCCCAACGCGAGGTCCGCCGCATCGACCTGGAGACCGACGGCCCGTTCCGCGACATGATGATCGAGTCGCATGAGGGCTGGGGCGAGCTGGCGACCTGGCGCGCGCTCAAGGCCTATTCCGGGGATCCGACCATCGGCTATTACCTGTCGGCCGTGGACCGCACCATGGTTTCGGGCCATATCGAGCCCCTTCCGGACGACCGCTCGATCCACCTGATGCTGTTCTGGCGCACGGCCTGGATGTCGGGGCTGATCTGTTTCCTGGGGCTGCTTCTGGGCTATCCCATCGCCTTCCTTCTGGCGAATGTGAAGGAACGCTATGCGAACCTGCTGCTGATCATGGTTCTGCTGCCCTTCTGGACATCGCTTCTGGTGCGGACCTCGTCCTGGAAGGTGCTGTTGCAGGAACAGGGCGTCATCAACCAGATGCTGGTCTGGATCGGGCTGGTGGCCGATGACAACCGGCTGACGATGATCAACAACAAGTTCGGCGTGATCGTCGCGATGACGCAGATCCTGCTGCCCTTCATGATCCTGCCGCTCTACTCGGTGATGAAAACCATCCCGCCCAGCTATGTCCGCGCCGCCAAGAGCCTGGGCGCGAATGACTGGACGGCGTTCTGGCGGGTCTATTTCCCGCAATCCGTCCCCGGTATCGGCGCGGGCGCGATCCTCGTGTTCATCATGGCGGTCGGCTACTACATCACGCCGGAACTGGTGGGCGGCCCGTCGGGCATGTTCATCTCGAACCGGATCGCGCACCAATGGTACGTCTCGGGCAACTGGGGTCTGGTCGGCGCGCTGGGCACGATCCTGCTGGTCGCCGTCCTGGTGCTCTACTGGGTCTACGACCGCGTGGTCGGTATCGATAACGTCAAGCTGGGGTAACGAGACATGGCGCTTCCAAGCTACGCATCCCCGCTGCAACGGGTCTGGTACTACGCTTTCCGCGTGATCTGCGCGCTGGTGTTCTTCTACCTGATGTTCCCGATCCTGGTGATCGTGCCGCTGAGCTTCAATGCCGAGAACTTCTTCACCTTCACGCCGGAAATGCTGGCGCTGGATCCGGCCGGGTTCTCGCTGAAGCATTACGTGGACTTCTTCACCAATCCCGACTGGCAGCTCGCCACCCGGAACTCGCTGACCATCGCGCCGATGGCGACGCTGATCTCGGTCAGCCTTGGCACGCTGGCGGCGATCGGGCTGAGCCAGGCGCATGTCCCGTTCAAGCGGGCGATCATGGCGATCCTGATTTCGCCGATGATCGTGCCGCTGATCATCTCGGCGGCGGGGATGTATTTCTTCTTCTCGGCGATCGGGCTGCAGGGGACCTATTGGGGCGTCGTGCTGGCGCATGCGATCCTGGGGATCCCCTTCGTCATCATCACCGTCACCGCGACGCTGGTGGGGTTCGACCGCTCGCTGACGCGGGCGGCGGCATCGATGGGGGCGGGGCCGGTGAAGACCTTCTTCAAGGTGCAGCTGCCGCTCATCCTGCCGGGGGTGATCTCGGGCGCGCTGTTTGCCTTCATCACCTCGTTCGACGAGGTCGTGGTGGTGATCTTCGTGGGCTCGGCCGCGCAGCAGACGCTGCCCTGGCAGATGTTCATCGGCCTGCGCGAGCAGATCTCGCCGACGATCCTGGCCGTGGCCTCGCTGATGGTGGCCTTGTCGATCCTGCTGCTGGCGACGCTGGAAATCCTGCGGCGGCGCAACGAGCGGCTGCGGGGGATGAGCCCGGGTTAAGGAAGCAGGGGGGCTGTCTGCCCCCCTCTTTGCCTGACGGCAAATTCACCCCCCGAGGATATTTTCGGCGTAAAGATGACAGGGTGTCCCGCGACGGGGCACCCTTTCGCTGTCGGGATACGGTTCGGGCGTTTAGCGGGTGAGGGCGAGCTTGTCCTCGACGAAGCGCAAGAGGTCGCTTGCCGGGCGGGCACCGGCGAGGCGGGCGACTTCGCGGCCGCGATGGAACAGGATGAAGGCCGGGATGCCGCGGATATTGAAGCGCACGGTGGCGTCCGGGTTCGACTGGGTGTCGATCTTGGCCAGCCGCACCTTGCCTTTCAGCGCGCGCGCGGCCTTTTCGAATTCGGGCGCCATCTGGCGGCAGGGTCCGCACCACGGCGCCCAGAAATCCACCAGCAGCGGCAGGTCGTCGTTCTTTGCCATCTTCTCGAGCGTCTTGAGGTCGAGCTTGGCGACCTTGCCGTCATTGAGCGCATGACCGCAGATGCCGCATTTCGGCGAGGCTTCGGCCTTGTCGGCGGGGAACTGGTTCACCTGCGCGCATTCCGGGCAGGTCAGCTTGATCTTGGTAGCCATGGCGATGTCTCGTATTCATTGTGTTGAATGCGAAATGGGGGCGGACGGGCGCGGAATCAAGAGGGTCAGACGCGGTTGCGCGGCGGGCGCGATTTGTAGACCGGCAGTTTCCAGCCATAGGTCATCGAGCCGGCGCGCAACAGGAAGGTCACGGCGGCGCAGCCCAGCAGCGCCAGCGGCGTGGGGCCGACACCCCAGCGGATGAGCAGCGCAGCGGCGGCGCCCGCGAAGGCGGCGGAGAGATAGAGTTCGCCCTGACGCAGCACCAGCGGCACCTCGTTGCAGACGACATCGCGCATGAGCCCGCCGAACGCGCCGGTCATCATGCCCATCATCACCACCACCGCCGGGCCATGGCCGAGATCGAGCGCCACACCCACCCCCGCCGGAACCGCGACCGCGAGCGCGCCGGCATCGAACCAGTCGATGGCGCGGCGGCGGTTTTCCAGCCGGTGGGCGAAGAAGAACACCAGCAGGGCGGCGGCGGAGGCCACGCCGATATAGCGCGGATTGGCGATCCAGAAGATTGTCTCGCGGTTCAGAACGAGGTCGCGCACAGTGCCGCCGCCCACAGCCGTAAGCGAGGCGATGAACAGAAAGCCCAGCAGGTCGAGCTGCGCGCGCGAGGCAACCAGCGCGCCGGTCAGCGCGAAGACGAAGACCGAGAGGTAATCGAGAAAGGCGACGGCGGTCATGGGCGGCGCTCCGTTAGGGCTCAGCCCTTATAGGGTGCCATGCCCGCGCGGGCCAGTTCGTCGGCGCGCTCGTTCTCGGCATGGCCGGCATGGCCCTTGATCCATTTCCAGGTCACCGAATGGGTTTTCTGCGCCGCATCCAGCCGCTGCCAGAGTTCGGCGTTCTTCACCGGCTTCTTGTCGGCGGTCTTCCAGCCGTTGCGTTTCCAGCCGTGGATCCACTGGGTGACGCCGTTCTTCACATAGGCCGAATCGGTGGTGATGGTGATGGTCGAGGGCCGGGTCAGGGTTTCCAGCGCAGAGATCGCCGCCATCAGCTCCATGCGGTTATTGGTCGTGTCCGCCTCGCCGCCCTGCAGGGTGCGTTCCTTCAGCACGCTGTCGCCCTCCATGGCGCGCATCAGCACGCCCCAGCCGCCGGGGCCGGGATTCCCGGAGCAGGCGCCATCGGTCCAGGCGAAGAGTTCGGGCATGGGGCATCGTCCTTGCGGCTGTTTCCGGGGCAGGGGGTGCCGTCAAACGGCGCCGGGGTCAACCGTTCGAGCGCGGGTCGCGCGCAGATGCAGGGCGCTGTCACGCCCCGCGACCCCGGCCGGGGCAGGGGCGCGGGTGGTGGCGACATCGCGAAAGCCCGCCTCGGACAGAAGCGCGGTCAGGTCGGCTTCGGTGACGAAGGTATAGGGCAGGCCGCGCGGATCGCGGATCTGGCCCTTGCCTTCGAGCATCGCCAGGGCGATCCTGCGCGCCACCGCGAGCAGCCGTGCGGACGGGTCGAGCCCGGTCACGTCGAAGCCGGCATTCGCAAGATGCGCCGCCGCGACGCCATGGCCGCAGCCCAGATCGAGGATCGTGGCCCCGGCGGGCAGCGCGTCGCCCAGTCGTTCCGCCGCGGCATTGTAGAAGCGCAGCGCCTCGGGGTCGGTCATGCGCGCTCGAAGGCCAGTTTCGCGCCGAGGCCGGCGAAGGAGGCGGCAAAGGCGCGGCGCAGCCAAGTCATCGCGCGCTCGGATCCCAACACGCGGCTGCGCAGCCAGCCCGCCGCCAGCGCGTAAAGCAGGAACACGCCCGCCGTCATCGCCACGAAGCCGAGGCCCAGCTCGATCAGGAGGGCGGTGGCATCGGGCGCACCGGCGGGGATGAATTGCGGCAGGAAGGCCACGAAGAACATCGGCAGTTTCGGGTTGAGCAGGTTCAGAAGCACCCCGCGCCGGACCAGGGTGGCGGGGGCGTGGCGGGTCGTGTCGGGCGTGACCTGCAGCGCGCCGGTGCCCTGCAGCGTGCCCCAGGCCATCCACAGAAGATACGCGACGCCCGCGTATTTGATGGCGCTGAACAGCAGCGCCGAGGTCTGCAGCACGGCGGCGAGCCCGGCCATGGCAAAGCCCAGATGCACCAAAGTGGCCAGCGTGCAGCCCAGCACCGCCCAGAGCCCGGCCCCCAGCCCGCGGCCCAGCACGGTCGAGAGCGTGAAGATGACGCCGACACCGGGGGCAAGGCAGACGATGAAGGCGGTGAAGAGGAATTCGGGGCTCATGGCGGGCTCTCGCTGGGGGCTGTTTCGGGGGGATCTTAACGGCCCGGGCTGCGAAAGCCAGTCTCGCGTTACGGTTGAGCGACCCGGGGCCCCTCAGCTGGCCTGACGCAAGACGCGGGGCACCTTGAACTCGACCGACTCGACCGCCGTCTCGACGATCTCGCGGGTCAGGTCGAAGCGGTCATCGAAGGCGTCGATCACTTCCTGGATCAGCACTTCCGGGGCCGAGGCGCCCGCCGTCACACCGACCGAGGCTGCGCCTTCAAGCGCACGCCAGTCGATATCGGCGGCCCGCTGGATCAGTTGCGAATAACGGCATCCGGCGGCGCGGCCGACTTCGACCAAGCGCTTGGAATTGGACGAATTGGGGGCGCCGATCACCAGAAGTGCGTCGATCCGCCCGGCAATCGCCTTGACCGCTGCCTGCCGGTTGGTGGTGGCGTAGCAGATGTCTTCCTTGTGGGGGCCCACGATGGCCGGAAAGCGCGCCTGAAGAGCGGCGACGATGTCGCTCGTGTCGTCGACCGACAGCGTGGTCTGGGTGATGAAGGCCAGCTTCGACGGATCGCGCGGCGCGATATGGGCGACATCCTCGACGGTTTCGACCAGCAGCACCTCGCCCTCGGGCAGCTGGCCCATCGTGCCCACCGTCTCGGGGTGACCGGCATGGCCGATCATCACCATCTGCAGACCGGCGGCATGGTGGCGCTCGGCCTCGATATGAACCTTCGAGACAAGCGGGCAGGTGGCATCCACGAAGGTCATGTTGCGCGCCTGCGCGGCCGAGGGCACGGATTTGGGCACGCCATGGGCCGAAAAGATCACCGGCCGGTCATCGGGGCATTCGTCCAGCTCTTCGACGAAGACCGCGCCCTGATCGCGCAGGCTGTCGACGACGAACTTGTTATGCACGATCTCATGGCGGACATAGACCGGCGCGCCCCATTTCGCGATCGCCATCTCGACGATCTTGATGGCGCGGTCGACACCGGCGCAGAAGCCGCGCGGGGCGGCGAGATACAGGGTCAGGGGGGGCTTGGTCATGACATACTCCGCTTGGCCCCACAGGTAAGCAATCGAGCCCGCGACGTCCAGCCATCAGGTCCCGGCGCGGGCGATCACGATTGCGCAGGCGGCGCTCAGCCGAAAATTCCGGCGGTGATGAGGGCGAGAAGGACGTAGCGGGTGGTCTTGGTCACGGCCACCAGCAGGGTGAACAGCCAGAGCGGAGTGCGCATTGCGCCCGCCAGCACGGTGGTCGCGTCGCCGATGGGCAGCCAGGACAGCAACAGCGTCCAATAGCCCCAGCGATCCCACCAGCGGCGCGCCTTGGCGAAGGTCTCGTCGGGGATCTTCAGCCAGCGATGGCCGCCGCGCGTCTCGAGCTGCCAGCCCAGCCAGTAATTGACATAGGTGCCCAGCGTGTTGCCGAGAGAGGCCACGACGACAAGCGCCCAGACGGGCGCCACCCCGCCCAGTTGCAGGGCGGCAAAGATCAGTTCGGACTGGAACGGCAGAACGGTCGCGGCGACGAAAGCCGCGGCGAACAGGCCCAGAAGCGACAGGAGCAGCGGTCAGTCCTGGGTATCGCCGCCGGTATCGGCCTCGGCCTCTTCGCGCGGGGCCCGCATGTCGCGCGGCTCGCGCGGTTCGCGGGGCGGGCGGCCGATCACGTCGCGCAGCTCGTCGAGTTCGATGAAGTTGTCGGCCTGGCGGCGCAGTTCATCGGCGATCATCGGCGGCTGCGAGCGGATGGTCGAGACGACCGAGACCCGCACGCCCTGACGCTGCAGCGATTCCACCAGCGGGCGGAAATCGCCATCGCCCGAGAACAGCACGGCATGGTCGATGCGGTTGGCGATTTCCATCGCGTCGACCGTCAGCTCGATATCCATGTTGCCCTTCACCTTCCGGCGCCCCATGGAATCGGTGTATTCCTTGGCGGGCTTCGTCACCATCGCGTAGCCGTTGTAGTTCAGCCAGTCGATCAGCGGACGGATCGGCGAATAGTCATCGTTTTCAAGCAGGGCCGTGTAGTAGAACGCGCGCAGCAGCTTGCCGCGGCGCATGAACTCCTGGCGCAGGAGCTTGTAGTCGATGTCGAAACCAAGCGCCTTCCCCGCTGCGAAAAGGTTCGCGCCATCGATGAAGAGGGCGAGACGCTCATCCTTGTAAAACATCGTCTTTCCTTTCAAAATCGCAGCGTCATAAAACACACTGGCCGCGACCGGCTATCAGCCTTAACACCCTGGTGACCTGGTCTGGCGGGTCGTCGAAATAGCGACACGTACCAACTTGGACAAAATTCCCCCCTCCGTCCACCGCAACCTGCACCTTCTGGCACTCGGGAGCAACGCGTCGGTCGAATCGTCCGCGAACAGGTCGCTACTTAATCGCGCGCTGGACATATTCAATAGCCTGAGCGGTGTAACGCTGCGTTGCAGCCGGTTCTATGTCACGCCCGCTTTCCCGGCGGGGGCGGGCCCCGATTTCGTCAATGCCTGCGTGGCGGTGGAAAGCGACCTGTCCCCCGCCGAGATGCTGGCCCTCTGCCACCGGATCGAGGCCGATCTTGGACGCGTGCGCAAGGAGCGTTGGGGGCAACGGGTGATCGATATCGACCTGCTGGCCTGCGGCGACCGCGTGTTGCCCGACGGCGAGACGCTGCGCCGCTGGATGGCGCTGCCGCTTGCCCGCCAGATGAAAGAGGCGCCCGGCGAGCTGATCCTGCCGCACCCGCGCCTGCACGAGCGGGGCTTCGTCCTGGTGCCGCTGGCCGACGTGGCGCCGGACTGGGTGCATCCCGTGCTGGACAGAAGCGTGGCGCAGATGCTGGCGGCGCTTGCCCCCGAGGAAATCGCCGCGATCAGGCCGATTTGACCCGATTGCCGGCGATTGCCGGACGGCTGCGCTTGTCAAGGCGGGCAAATGCGGTTACATGCCGGGGGCTGATCCTCCCTTTTGTCGTAGATGGAGTGCTCCATGGCCCGCGTGACGGTCGAAGATTGTGTTGACAAGGTTCCGAACCGATTCGAGCTGGTGATCCTGGCTGCCCATCGTGCGCGCGAGATCGGGGCCGGTTCGGCGCTGACCGTCGACCGCGACAATGACAAGGACCCGGTGGTCGCGCTGCGCGAAGTCGCGGACGAGACGCAGGGCGCCGACCAGCTGCGCGAGCGGCTGATCGAAAGCATGCGCACCCAGAACGAGGTCGACATGCCGGAAGACGACGACATGGCGATGCGCATGGGCTCGCAGCCGGACCGTCCGCAGCTGGACGATCTGACCGAAGAGCAGATGTTGCGCCAGCTGGTCGCCGCGCAGATCGACAACGACTGAACTGACACGGGCGGCCCGAGCTGTGATCACGCCCGATGATCTCGTTGCTCTGATCCGCAACTATAACCCGACTTGCGACGAGGCATTGATTCGCCGCGCCTGGGATTATGGCGAGGCGATGCATGCCGGTCAGATGCGGCATTCGGGCGAGCGGTATTTCACCCACCCGGTGGCGGTGGCGTCGATCCTGACCGAGATGCGGCTGGACGATGCGACCATCGTCACCGCGCTGCTTCACGACACGATCGAGGACACGCGCTCGACCTATGGCGAGGTCGAGCACATGTTCGGCCACGAAGTGGCCGAGCTGGTCGATGGCGTGACCAAGCTGACCAATCTGCAACTGAACGCCTTCGAGCCTGCCGGCGCCTCGGGACGGCCCTCGCCCGAAGCCAAGCAGGCCGAGAATTTCCGCAAGCTGTTGATGGCGATGTCGCGCGACCTGCGGGTGATCCTGGTCAAGCTGGCCGACCGCCTGCACAACATGCGCACGATCCGCTCGATGCGGCCCGAGAAACAGGCGCAGAAAGCGCGCGAGACGATGGAGATCTACGCGCCGCTCGCAGGCCGGATGGGCATGCAATGGATGCGCGAGGAGCTCGAGGATCTGGCGTTCCGCGTGCTCGACCCCGAGCGTCGCAACGCGATTCTGCGCCGCTTCATCACCCTGCAGCGCGAATCGGGCGACGTGATCGCCCGGATCACCGCCGATATCCGTTTCGAGCTGGAAAAGGCGGGGCTCGACGGGACGGTTTATGGCCGCGCGAAGAAGCCCTATTCGGTCTGGCGCAAGATGCAGGACAAGGAGCTGGAATTCAGCCGCCTGTCCGACATCTACGGATTCCGCATCATCGTCGACGACGTGCAGGAATGCTATCAGGCGCTGGGGCTGATCCACCAGCGCTGGCGCGCGGTGCCGGGCCGGTTCAAGGATTACGTCAGCCAGCCCAAATCGAACGGTTATCGCTCGATCCATACCACCGTGTCGGGCCGCGACGGAAAGCGCGTCGAGGTGCAGATCCGCACCCGCGAGATGCACGAGGTGGCCGAGGCCGGGGTCGCCGCGCACTGGGCCTACAAGGACGGCGCGCGGTCGGTGAACCCTTTCGCCATCGACCCGGCGAAATGGATCGAGAGCCTGACCTCGCGGCTGGATCGCGACGAGGATCACGACGAGTTCCTGGAACATGTGAAGCTGGAAATGTACGCCGACCAGGTGTTCTGCTTCACGCCGAAGGGCGATGTGGTGCAGCTGCCGAAAGGCGCGACGCCGCTCGATTTCGCCTATGCGATCCATACGCGGATCGGCAATGCCACGGTCTCGGCCAAGGTCGACGGGATGCGCGTGCCGCTATGGACGCGGCTCAGGAATGGCCAGCAGGTCGAGATCATCACCGCCGACGGTCAGCGTCCGCAGACCAGCTGGATCGAGCTGGTCCATACCGGGCGCGCCAAGGCGGCGATCCGGCGCAGCCTGCGCGAAGAGGACCGCGAGCGATTCGTGCGGCTGGGCCGCGAGCTGAGCCGCGTGGCCTTCGACCGGGTGGGGCGCAAGGTTACCGACAAGGCGCTCGATACCGCCGCGCGCTCGATGGCGGTCAAGGGACCGACCGAGCTGTTGGCAAAGATCGGCGCGGCCGAGATCAGCGCCCGCGCGGTAGTCGAACAGCTTTACCCCGAGATCGCCTCGATGGGGCAGGCCGAGGTCGATGCCAGCCGCCCGGTCGTCGGGCTCGATCCCGACATCCCGTTCCGCCGCGCCAATTGCTGTCAGCCGGTGCCGGGCGAACGGATCGTCGGCATCACCTATCGCGGCAAGGGCATCGTCGCCCATGCCATCGACTGCGAGGTGCTGGCCTCGCTGGAGGAACAGCCCGAGCGCTGGGTCGATCTGCACTGGCACGAGGGCAAGCACGCGGCGGTGCACAATGTCTCGCTGACGCTGACGATCACCAACAGCGCGGGCGTGCTGGGCCGGGTCTGCAGTCTTGTGGGCGAGCAGAAGGCGAATATCTCGGATCTGCGCTTTCTCGACCGAAAGCCCGATTATTTTCGTATTTTCGTCGAGATCGAGGTATCGGATGCGGCCCATCTTCACCGTATCCTGACGATCCTGTCGGCAGAGACCGATATCGCGCAGGTAACCCGAGACCGCGACCCGACCCGAAAACCCTGACCCGCCCCGATCCGCCGAACAAGGCGACCCTGCCATCCGACACCGCCACCCCTGAACAGGACGGCCGCGCGTGATCTTCAAGCGTCGAAATCCCAGACCTGTCCTGACCGCGATCGGCGAGTTCTTCTGGCCGCGCGGCGGGTGGCGGCGGGCGGCGACTTACGTCCTGCACCGGATGCGCCGTCTGCCCGACACGCCCGAGAGGATCGCGCTGGGCATCTCGGCGGGGCTGTTCGTGTCCTTCCTGCCGATCTTCGGGCTGCATTTCCTGTCCGCCGCGCTGGTCGCCTGGGCGATCCGGGGAAATGTTCTGGCCGCCTTGCTGGGCACGTTCTATGGCAACCCGATCACCTTTCCGCTGATGGCGGCAGGCGGGATGGAGCTGGGCGGTTGGCTTCTGGGTCGCGACGTGCAGATGTCGGTGGGGGGCGTGATGGCCGCCGTGGGGCGCGCGGGCGGCGAGCTGACGCATAACCTTTTGACCGTGGTGACGGGCGATGCCGCGCATTGGGGCCGGCTGGCGGGGTTCTATTCCAACGTGTACCTGCCCTATTTCATCGGCGGTCTGCTTCTGGGCTTGCCCTTTGCGGTGGCGGCGTATTTCGTGCACCTGCCGCTGGTGCAGGCCTATCAGCGCAGCCGCCAGAAGCGTCTGGAGGCGCGCTTCAAGGCCGCGCGCGAACGCCAGCGCCAGAGCAGGCCAGAGACCGGAGAGATGCCATGACCGCCACGCAGTTCCCTCGTCAGCGCCTTGGGGTGAATATCGACCACGTCGCGACGCTGCGCAACGCACGCGGCGGCGCCTATCCCGATCCCCTGCGCGCGGCCCGCATCGCGCAGGAGGCGGGCTGCGACGGCATCACCGCGCATCTGCGCGAGGACCGGCGCCATATCCGCGATGCCGATATCGAGGCGCTGATGGACGTGCTGGACGTGCCGCTGAATTTCGAGATGGCCGCGACCGCCGAAATGCAGGCCATCGCGCTGCGCCACAAGCCGCATGCCGTCTGCCTGGTGCCCGAGAAGCGCGAAGAGCGCACGACCGAGGGCGGGCTCGATGTCGCGGCCGATATGAACCGGCTGGCGGATTTCATCGCGCCGCTCTCCGAGGCCGGGTGCCGCGTGTCGCTGTTCATCGGCCATGATGCGCGCCAGATCGAGGCGGCCGTCCGCGTGCGCGCGCCGGTGATCGAGCTGCATACAGGGCGCTATTGCGATCTGGTGGCCGAGGGCGCGGCGGAAGAGGCGGCGCTTGAACTCGCCGAGCTGCTGGCAGGGGCGCGCCGCGCGCACGAAGCCGGGCTCGAGGTGCATGCGGGCCACGGGCTGAGCTACGCGACCGTCTCGCCCTTTGCCGCGACACCCGAGATCCGCGAGCTGAATATCGGTCATTTCCTGATCTCCGAGGCGGTGTTCCTGGGCCTTGACGCAGCGATCCGCGAAATGCGCCGCCTGATGGACGACGCGCGGGGCTGAGCCCGCGATGCCCGGAGACCCGTCATGCCGATAACCGACCTGTTGCCGATTCTCGTCGCCTGGGTGATCGCCATCGCCTCGCCCGGTCCCGCAACGCTGGCCATCAGCGGCACCGCGATGGAGCGGGGGCGCGCGCATGGGCTGGCGCTGGCCTGGGGCGTGACGGCGGGCTCGGCGGTCTGGGCGCTGGTGGCCGGGGCAGGGCTGGGGGCGGCGATGGTCGCCCATGCCTGGCTGGTCGAGCTGATGCGCTATGCCGGCGCCGCGTACCTGGCCTGGCTTGCGTGGAAATCGGCGCGCTCGGCCTGGCGCGGCGGCGGGGTCGCGCAGGCGCGGGTGGTCGAGGGATCGCTGCGCCGCTCCTGGGTCAAGGGCGCGCTCATTCACCTGACCAACCCCAAGGCGGTGCTGTTCTGGGGCGCGGTCTTTGCCGTGGCGGTGCCGGCCGGGGCGCCCGCATGGGTGCTGTGGCAGGTGGGACTGTCGTGCCTTGCTGTGTCGGTCGTGACCTTCACGCTGATGGCGCTTGGGTTTTCCGCCGGTCCCGTCTCGCGCGCGTATCTGAAGGCAAAGCGCGGATTCGACGCGGTATTCGCGGCGCTGTTCGGCTTCGCCGCCGTGAAGATCCTGAGCGCGCGGCTGGCGTGATCACACTTGCGCAAGGGGGCTTGGCGGAACCGGGCGGGTGGCCGACACTGGGCGCCTGCGTCATCCGAGGGAGATTGCCATGAAATCCGTACTTCTGGCCGCCGGGCTTTTGGCCCTGCCGCTCAGCGCCCCCGCGCAGGTCATCGCCGACTGCGACTGGGCGGGCAGCGCGGCGACGATCGTCGAGCCGTGGGAGCAGACCTCGCGCACCTTCGCCAATGGCGCAATCCGAATCGCGTGGTCCGATACTGCCGAACCTGCCTGCTGCGCGGCGCATGTGATGATCCTGCATCCCTCGGGCGACGGGTCGGACGAGCCGGCCTATCGGCAATGCTCGCTGTTGTCGGCGGACCGGAACACAGGCTTTTACGATGTCGACATCCCCGGGGTCACGGCCAGTTACGACCCCGCCAAGGGCCTGCTGCTGACGGTCCCGGTGCGCTACTGGCACGAAGGCGTCGAGCGGGGCGAACCGGGCCTGCCCGGCGCGGTGCGGGTGCGCATCAACCAGGCGACCGGCACGGTTTCGGTCGAGTGATCCCGTGATACCGAAAGTCTTCCCGTGATCCTGGGCATCGGCACCGACCTTGCCAATATCGAGCGTGTCGAGCGCACGCTGGCGCGCTTCGGCGACCGCTTCCGCAACCGGGTCTTCACCGAGATCGAACTGGCCAAGGCCGCGCGGCGCAAGGACGAGGCCGGGACGCTGGCCAAGCGCTGGGCGGCGAAAGAGGCCTGTTCGAAAGCGCTGGGCACCGGGCTGGCGATGGGAATCTCGTGGAAGGATATGGCGGTGGTGAACCGGCGCGGAGGCCAGCCGACCATGGTGCTGACCGGCTGGGCCGCCGAGCGGCTGGCCGCGATGACCCCGGCGGGCCATCACGCCGTGGTGCATGTCTCGCTCACCGATGACCATCCCTGGGCACAGGCCTTCGTCGTGATCGAGGCGCTGCCCGACCCCGTCCCCAACTCCGCACGCGCGGGCGCCTGAGCCGGGTATGGCCTTCAAAACAAGGCCCCGGTCGCCCGCCAGGGACATGATTTCATTTGACACAATCGCCGGAAGAACGGCTTAGTCTTTGCGGACCGGTCCTGTTCTCTTCAGTCAGTTAGGTGTGCAGATGAGCATCCATTCATTCACGAAAACACATTTGGCGCCCCGCGCGCTGGCCCTCGCGCTGGCGGGGGTGGTCGGGTTCTGGGGCGCGACCGCGCAGGCGGACGAACCCAAGCCCGAAGACCTGAATTTTGCCGAACAGGTGGCACAAGCCGCCGAAGAGCCGACGATGGCGCCCGATATCGTCGGCGGGACGCCCGTCTGGGACTGGCGCTGGCGCAACAATTTCCGCTGGATGGTCGCGCTGACCTACGAGCCGACCGGAGCGCAATTCTGCGGCGGCAGCCTGATCGACCAGCGCTGGGTGCTGACCGCGGCGCATTGCCTCCCGGGGCTCGTCGCCTCGCAGATCGAGATCCTCGTGGGTACGCCGACCCTGTCGAGCGGCGGTCGCCGCGTCGCGGTGGCGGGGATGGTGCCCCATCCCGATTATGTCGAGGCAACGCACGAGAACGACATCGCACTTCTGCGCCTGGCCGAGCCCGTTTGGGGCCCGACCGTGACCCCGGCCGACTGGGCGGCCAACCGCACCTACGCCGCGCCGGGCCGCAACGTCTGGGCGATCGGCTGGGGGGACCTCACCGAAGGCGGCGACGGTCCCGACCGGCTGCATCAGGTGCAGCTGCCCATCGTCTGGCCGCGGCAGTGTCAGAACAATTACGCGGACGAAACGATCCCCTATTCGATGCTCTGTGCGGGTTACTGGAACGGCGGGCGCGACAGCTGCCAGGGTGATTCCGGCGGGCCGCTGGCCGCCTGGACGCCCAATGGCTGGGTTCAGGTCGGCGTCACCAGCTGGGGCTATGGCTGCGCCCGTCCGCGCCTGCCCGGCGTCTATACCCGCGTGGCCTCGTACCGCGCCTGGATCGATCAGGTGATCGCGGATCGTGCGGTCTGCATCGACACCGACCTGCCGTGGATCTTCCGCCGGCCCTTTAGCTTCGATTGCTTCGGCGTGCCGCATAACGACGATTCCGCCTCGGGCCCGGTGCCGATCGGCTTCCCGGTTCGCTTGGGCACCACGACGTACTGGCAGCTGTCGGTGAACAACAACGGCAACCTGACCTTCGGCGACAGCCTGTCGACCTTCACGCCGAACACGCTTCTGTCGAACCTGCGCCTGCCGATCATCGCGCCGTTCTTCGCCGATGTGGATACCCGCGATTCCGACAGCCGCATCGTCTATTACGGCACCGGCTGGCATGCCGGAAGCCGGGTCTTTTCGGCGATCTGGCAGGATGTTGGCTATTATTCCCGCCATGCCGACCGGCTGAACACCTTCCAGGTGGTGCTGATCGAGAATGGCTGGAACAGCGGCAACTTCACCATCGAGTTCAACTACGATCACATCGAGTGGGAAACCGGTGACGCCTCGGGCGGGCAGGGCGGCCTGGGCGGCAGCAGCGCGCGCGTCGGCTTCAGCATGGTGCCGGGTGTCAGCGGCAGCGCACTGGAACTCGACGGCTCCGCGGTGCCCGGCAGCTTCATCGATGGCGGGCCGCGCGCTCTGGCCGAGAACTCGAATATCGGGGTTCGCGGGCGCTATTCCTGGCGGATCGTCGACGGCGCGCTGCGCTGACGGCATCGGCTGAAACCCGATCACGAAGAGAGGCGCGGGCGCATGGGAATGCGCTCGCGTCTTGTCTTGCGGCGCCCGACTATTCTAGGTTGGCGCCACCTTTACCAAGATGCGGTCACGAGACGGCCAGGAGACCCATGATACGCCCGACCAGTTCCCTGTTGCTCGGATTGTCGCTGATCCTCGGCCTGTCCATCCTCCCCGCCATCGCGCCCTCCGTCATCCCGGCGCCGGTCGGCCCCGCCGCCGCGCAGGACACGGCGCCCGATCTGGGCGAGGTGATCACCCGCCAATACGCCGATGGCGGCATCTACGAGGGGACCTTCCTCGACGGGCTGCAACACGGGCAGGGGACCTACCGGCTGCCCAACGGGTTCGAGTATTCCGGCGAATGGATGCAGGGCCAGATCACCGGCACCGGCACCGCGCGCTATCCCAACGGCTCGGTCTATACCGGTGCCTTCGAGGACGGGCGCCCGCACGGACAGGGGCGGATGGTCTTCGCCGACGGCTCCTCCTACGAGGGCAACTGGGATGCCGGGCGCATCATGGGGCAGGGCACGCGGCGCTACGTGACCGGCGTGGTCTATACCGGAACCTTCGACGACAGCCAGCCCGACGGCACCGGCACGATGACCCGCCCGGGCGGGCTGACCTACGAGGGCGAGTGGGAAAATGGCCTGCGCGAAGGGCAGGGCACGATCACCTATCCCGACGGCTCGACCTATACCGGCGCCATGCATAACGACCAGCGCCACGGCGAAGGCACGCTGACCCGGCCCGACGGCACCACCTATACCGGCGAATGGTCCGAAGGCATGCTCCACGGCGCGGGCGTGCTGACGCTGCCCAATGGCGACCGGCGCGAGGGCACGTTCGCGCAGGGCATGCTGCAGGGGGTGGGACGGCTCATCATGGCCGACGGCTCGGTCTACGAGGGCGATTTCGTCAACGACCAGCGCGAGGGGCGCGGTCGGCTGTCGACCGCGACGGGCTATGTCTATTCGGGCGAATGGCAGAGCGACCGCATCAACGGCGCGGGCGTCATGACCGCCCCCGACGGCGCGCGCTACGATGGCGGCTTTTCCGACGGGGTGCCCGATGGCGAGGGGATCATCACCTATGCCGACGGCACCGGCTATAACGGCCAGTGGCGGCAGGGCCGGGTCGAGGGACAGGGCCGCGCGCGGCTGGCCGAGGGGCTGATCTACGAGGGCAATTTCCGCGCCGGCCAGCCGCATGGGCAGGGCCGGATGCAATTTCCCGACGGCCGGATCTATGTCGGCGATTTCGTCAACGGCGTGCGCGAAGGACAGGGCGTGATGACCTATCCCGACGCTACCCGCTACGAAGGCGGTTTCGTCGCGGGCGAGCGCGAGGGGCAGGGCACGATCACCATGGCCGACGGCTTTACCTATACCGGCCAGTGGCGCGCGGGCCGGATCGAGGGGCAGGGCACCGCCACCTATCCCTCGGGCGATGTCTACGAGGGCGCCTTCGTCGACGGCCAGCGTGTGGGACAGGGGACGCTGACCTATGCCACGGGGCAGGTCTCCAGCGGCCGCTGGGAGCAGGGCGTGCTGGTCGAGCCCGATCTTTCCGCCCCCGCGCAGGACGTGCAGGACGGCGCCGAGGCGGCCCCGGAAAGCGACGGCTGACGCGCCGCCCCTTTCACTTTGCCGAAAATACTCCGGGGGTCCGGGGGCAGCGCCCCCGGCGGCTGGATGCGGGCACCGCGGCGGGATCAAAAAGAAGGGGGGCTGTCTGCCCCCCTCGGCCTGCGGCCTCACCCCCCGAGGATATTTCCGGAACAAAGATGCGGCCTGTCCGGTCGGTGCGGGCCGGTTTGTCAGCGCAGCGGCAGCAGGGTCGTGGCCGTGCGGTTGCATTCGCGGCTGGTCAGGGCCGGGGCGCAATCGGTGGGTTCCAGCGCGCGGGTCAGGCACAGGCGCAGTTCGACGATCTCGCCGCGTGGACAGGTGGTGATCATCTGCGCGCGGGTGAGGGCGGGATTGGCCTCGATGAAGGCGGCTTCGACGATATCGGGATCGATGCGGAATTCGCGGTCGATGCCGTCGAAGATTTCCGGCAGGGTGACGCGGTCCGCAGCTTCCTGTACCAGCCGGTAGTAATTCGCCGCGGACAACCCGGTGCAGCGGCCGTGCTTGTTCCATTGATGCCAGGCCGCGCCCGAGGTGCCGAACAGATCCGCCTGCGCCTCGGTCTCGCGGCGCGAGGGGCGGCGTTCGGTGGTGTTGCAATATTCCGGCCAGTCGCCGTCATCGTATTGCGGCCAGAGCCCGTGCACGGCCCAGCCGATCGCGCTGCCATCGTCGCAGCGCGGGTCGTCGCGCTCGTCGCCGTCCATGGCGCAATAGGCCGGGATCCAGCTCAGCGCGAGCAGGTAGCTGTCGAAGGCCCCCGCGCGGTCCTGCGCGGGGGCGGCGGAAGCGGCGAAAAACGGCAGGAGGGCGGTCAGGGCAAGGGTCAGGCGCTGCATTTTCTCTTTCCTCGGGGCGGCAGCCCGCTTATATACGGCCCATTCCCCGAAATCGAGGATGCACGGCCCGCGGCCGTGGCCGGGTCGCCCCGGCGAGCGCCGCGCCATGCGGTTCTCGCAGGTTGAAGGACGATTGACGATGGCAAAACCCCTGATGGCCAAGGCGACCGCCGTCTGGCTCGTTGACAATACCACGCTGACCTTCAAGCAGGTGGCGGATTTCTGCGGTCTTCACGAGCTCGAGGTGCAGGGCATCGCCGATGGCGATGTGGCGACCGGCGTGAAGGGTTTCGACCCGATCGCGCATAACCAGCTTGAGGAAACCGAGATCAAGAAGGGCGAGGCCGATCCGCTCTACAAGCTGAAGCTGAAATTCAACCCGGCCTCGGTCGGCGAGGAAAAGCGCCGGGGGCCGCGCTATACCCCGCTGTCCAAGCGCCAGGACCGCCCGGCGGCGATCCTGTGGCTGGTCAAGTTCCATCCCGAGCTGGCCGATGCGCAGATCCGCAAGCTGGTGGGCACGACCAACCCGTCGATCCAGGCGATCCGCGAGCGCACGCACTGGAACATCCAGAACATCCAGCCGATCGACCCGGTCGCGCTGGGCCTGTGCCGTCAGTCCGAGCTGGACAGCGAAGTGCAGAAGGCCGCGGCGAAGAAGGCGGCCGAGGGCTCGGTCATGACCGATGACGAGCGCCGCAAGCTCGTTTCCACCGAGCAGTCGCTGGAGATGGAGCCCGAGCCCCGTCTGCCGCGCAACATCGCCGGCCTGGAGACCTTCACGCTGGGCAGCGGCAACGACACCGAGGAAGAAGAAGCCGCCTCGGCGCGCGATTATTCGAACGCGGACAGCTTCTTCAACCTCCCCGATGCCGACAAGGACGACGACGAGGACGACGACAACGACGATCCGCGCCGCTGATCCGGTTCTTCCTGTTACAAGGAAAAAGGCGCGTCCCTCGGGGCGCGCCTTCGTCATTCTGCGAGGGGCGCGCGCTCAGGCCTGCCGCGGCCAGAAATGCAGGATCAGCGCGGCCACCGCGACCTCGAGCAGGCTGAGCGGCACCGCGTAGAGCAACAGCGCGAAGGGCAGGACGCCCAGATTGCCGGTCACCACCCACATCATCAGGAAGCCCGCGAACCACGCGACGCCGATGCCTTCGATCAGCGCGAAGCGTTTGAGCAGCATCCACAGCAGGACCGACAGGCAGAGCGACCACAGCGCCCAGGTCGCGCCGTTGAGCGCCGCGTCGGGAAAGGCCAGTCCCATATCCGCGTAATGGCGCTGCCAATAGGATTTCAGCAGGAACTCGTTGCGCACGAATTCGCTGAGAACGATCCATATCGCGGCCGCGAGGATCGGGATGACGGGGTGTTTCAAGGCGGGACTCCGGGCAGTGGCGGGACAGCGGACCGGGACATTGGACCGGGGGCTGGTCGGGGCTGGTCTGGTCGGATCGGGCGCAGGAATCCTGACACCGCATTAGGGTTGACACTGCGGCAACGGCGCGCGGCTGCCAAGCGGCAAATGCGGCATTCCGGCGGTTGGCCGGGCCGGCGGCCACCGTGGTTCGGCTTTCCTTATCCCGCCGGATCGGCTAACAGGACGCGCGTATATCTGAACCCGAAGGTCTGGCGATGAAATTCACCCTGTCCTGGCTCAAGGAGCACCTGGAAACCGAGGCCACGCTCGACGAGATCGTCGACGCGCTGACCGATCTGGGCCTCGAGGTCGAGGAGGTGGCCGATCCCGCCGCCACCCTGGGCGCGTTTCGCATCGCGCGGATCGCCGAGGCGGTGAAGCATCCCGATGCCGACAAGCTGAACCTGTGCCGGGTCGAGGTGATGGACGCCCCCGGCGGCGCGGTCGAAGAGGTGCAGGTCGTCTGCGGCGCGCCCAATGCCAGGACCGGGCTGGTGGGCGTCTTCGCGCCGGTGGGCACGCATATTCCAGGCACGGGCGTGGACCTGAAGCCGGGCGTGATCCGGGGGCAGGCGTCGAACGGGATGATGTGCTCCGAACGCGAGCTGGAGCTGTCGGAAGACCATGACGGCATCATCGAGCTGCCGTCGGACGCGCCCCTGGGCATGCGCTATATCGACTATGCGGGTCTCAACGACCCGATGATCTATATCAAGATCACCCCCAACCGCCCCGATGCGCTGGGCGTGCGCGGCATTGCGCGCGATCTGACCGCGCGCGGTCTCGGTGTCCTGAAGGCGCTCGACGTGGTGCCGGTCGAAGGCGGTTTCCCCAGCCCGGTCTCGGTCGCCATTGACCCGGCGCTGAAGGAAAAGGGCTGCCCGCTCTTCGGGGGTCGCGTGATCCGGGGCGTGCAAAACGGCCCATCGCCCAAATGGCTGCAACAGCGCCTGACCGCCGTGGGGCTGCGGCCGATCTCGGCTCTGGTCGATGTGACGAACTTCTTCACCATCGCCCTGAACCGCCCGCTGCATGTCTTTGATGTGGCCAAGGTCGAGGGCGGCGCGCTGCGCGTGCATCCGGCCGAGGGCGGCGAGGAGATTCTTGCGCTCGACGGCAAGGCGTACCGGCTGGCGCCCGGCATGATGGCGATTTCCGACGCCAAGGGCGTGGAAAGCATCGCCGGGATCATGGGCGGCGAGCATTCGGGCTGCACCGACGAGACCACGGACGTGTTCCTGGAAAGCGCCTATTGGGATCCGATCACCGTCGCCGCGACGGGCCGTGCGCTGAAGATCAATTCGGATGCGCGTTATCGGTTCGAGCGCGGCGTGGACCCCGAATTCACCCTGCCGGGTCTGGAACTGGCCACGCGCATGATCCTCGATCTGTGCGGCGGCGAGGCGTCCGAGGTGGTGACGGATGGCGCGGTGCCCGACACGGCACGGCAATACCGCTTCGACGCGGCGCGCTGTTCCAGCCTCGTGGGGATGGATATCCCCGAGGCCGAGCAGCGTCGCATCCTGCAGGCGCTGGGCTTTGTCCTGGACGGCGACAGGGTCACCCCGCCAAGCTGGCGGCCCGACGTGCTGGGCGATGCCGATCTGGTCGAGGAAGTGGCGCGTGTGGCGTCGCTGACGAAGCTGGAAGGCAAGCCGATGGCGCGGCCGCAGACCGGCGTTCCCGCGCCCATCCTGACGCCCTTGCAAAAGCGCGAGCGGCTGATGCGGCGCACGCTGGCGAGCCTCGGCTACCATGAATGCGTGACCTATTCCTTCATCGACAGCGCCTCGGCGGCTCTGTTCGGCGGTGGCGAGGACGCGGTGAAGCTGGAAAATCCGATTTCCAGCGAGATGACGCATATGCGCCCCGACCTGCTGCCGGGCCTGTTGCAGGCCGCCGCCCGCAACCAGGCGCGCGGCTTCATGGATCTGGCGCTGTTCGAGCTGGGCCCGGTCTTCCACGGCGGCGAGCCGGGGGAGCAGGAGATCCAGGCGACCGGCCTTCTGATCGGCGCCAACGGCCCGCGCGATCCGCATCATGCCCGGCGCGCGGTCGATCTGTTCGATGCCAAGGGCGACGCCGAAGCGGTGCTGGCAGCGATCGGTGCGCCGGCCAAGACGCAAAGCGACCGCAATGTCGCGGGCTGGTTCCATCCGGGCCGCGCCGGGCGTCTGACGCTGGGCAAGAACGCGCTGGCCACGTTCGGCGAGGTGCATCCCAAGGTACTGAAAGCCTACGGGATCAAGGGCGCGGCGGTGGCCTTCACGCTGCCCCTGGCTGCGGCGCCGATGCCGAAGAAAGCGGGCGCGACCCGGGCTGCGCTGGTGCTGAACGACCTGCAGGCCGTCGAGCGCGATTTCGCCTTCGTCGTCGACAGCACCGTCGAGGCGCTGGCCGTGACGAACGCCGCGCAGGGTGCCGACAAGGCACTGATCGAAGCGGTCCGCGTGTTCGACGAATTCTCGGGCGAGAAGGCCGAAAGCCAGATGGGCGCGGGCAAGAAATCGCTGGCCATCAGCGTGCGCCTGCAACCGCAGGGCAAGACGCTGACCGAGAAGGAGATCGAGGCGGTGTCGGCCAAGATCGTCGAGAAGGTGGGCAAGGCCACGGGGGGCGTCCTGCGCGGCTGACAGGAGGGCCGTCGCGCGCGGGGCGGGGCCTCGGGGGCATCGAGCCCCCTCGGCCCCGCGGGGATCTTCGATCCCCGGGCACCCCGGAGGATAGGGGCGGTTTCGGGACAAGGGCGCCGGCAGGCGCCCTTTTTGCGTCCGCGCGGGGCAACCCGGTGCCGTCTTCGCGGTGCATGGCGCTCCGGCGAATCGCCGGTTGGGAGCCTGCAACCGGGCGCCGCCGCGGGCTCGTCCGCGTGGTCCGCGAGGCGCCTGGCACTTTGTCTTGTTTGCGGCGGCGTGGACCGGTCTGGCAGCGCAGGAAGCGCTGATCCTGTGTCACCCACCGCGAACGTAGCTGCGACAGGACCGCGGGTGGCTGTCCGGGAACAAGACCCATAGTCGCCGCAGAAAGCCTGTTTTCGCCTCTTGCAAAGGGCGCGCGGGCGGGGTAATCCCGCGGCCACGGTCGGAGTGTAGCTCAGCTTGGTAGAGCACTGTCTTCGGGAGGCAGGGGCCGGAGGTTCGAATCCTCTCACTCCGACCAATGAAACCAATGGCTTGTGAGCCTCGACGGTTTCGAAAATTTCCCGGCGCTACAGCTTCGCCACAGGATCGCGCCGTTTGGTGCCTAGTCGCGATGCTGCAAGCCGGTTGGGTTGCTATCAGAACTCCAGACATTCACCACGATTCGCACGCCGGGCGGCGCTTCGCCACAGCTCCGTTTGTCCGTCGTGTTGGCCGGAAGGGCGGTGACCGGTCGCTCGCCGCACCTGCGGCGGACGTCCGCTTCCGGCCCTTTGTCCGAGACACATTACGGCAGCCCGGCATTTGACAGACATGATGATGGCTTTGACCAAGTTGTGCGCCGGATGTCTCAGGTTTCGTTTGGCCAATTTCTTCCTGTGCCAGATGTTGCTTCAATTAGCGGTCGACTCCGGATAGGTACTTTAGGAACGTCTGAAAAACCTGCGCGTTCTGGCGTGATCTGGTAGGGTCTTCGGGATGTGACGAGGAGCCCCGCCGATG